>NZ_CM165962.1:0-3313818 GCF_056820905.1 Thiomonas sp. DCM-2
CCGACCGCCAGCATTCCCATCGGTTCCCTCTTTCTTCACCCAGTTTCTGCATGACTCACGAACATTCCTGGCAGCAGTGCTGCGCCCACCTGGCGACAGTCATTCCCGATCAACAATTTGCTGCGTGGATCAAACCCCTGTCCGCCCCCGTCTGGAGCGAAGATGGCAGCACGGCCGTTCTGCATGTGCCCAATCGCTTCAAGCTCGATTGGTTGCGCTCGCAGTACGCGGCCCGCATCACCGAATCGCTCAGCCACATCATGGGACACCCGGTTCAGGTTGATTTCATTGTGCAGAAGGCACCGGCCCGCGCCGCCGTGCATCACAGCAGCGCGCATGGCGTGCAGCAAGGCCATGACGGCGCGCAGGCAGCGCATGCCTCGTCGCACGACGGCAAGCGCAATGGCACCTCTCAAGAAGGCGCACACGCTGGGGCGCAAGATGCACTCCAGACTCAGGCAGCAAAAGAGACGTTGGAAGCCGACGCGCTGGAGCGCTCTCGGCTCAATCCCATGCTGAGTTTTGAAACCCTGGTCACCGGCAAGGCGAACCAGCTCGCCCGCGCTGCTGCCATTCAGGTCGCGGAAAACCCCGGACGCTCCTACAACCCATTGTTCATCTACGGCGGAGTCGGCCTGGGCAAGACCCATTTGATGCACGCGGTCGGCAATGCCTTGCTCGCCCAGCAACCGGGCGCCCGCATTCGGTATCTGCAGGCCGAGCAGTTCGTCAGTGAAGTGGTGCGTGCCTACCAGCGCAAGGCCTTCGAGGAATTCAAGCGCTATTACCACTCGCTGGATCTGTTGCTGATCGACGATGTGCAGTTCTTCGCCGGCAAGGACAAGACGCAGGAGGAGTTTTTCTACGCCTTCGAGGCCCTCATCACCAAGCGTTCCCAGATCATTCTCACCAGCGATACCTACCCCAAGGAATTGCGTGAAATGGATCAGCGCCTGGTGTCGCGCTTCGACTCCGGGCTGACGGTCGCCATCGAGCCGCCCGAACTGGAGATGCGCGTGGCCATCCTGCTGCGCAAGGCCGATGCCGAGCTGATGCATCTGCCGGAAGAAGTGGCATTCTTTGTTGCCAAGAATGTGCGCTCCAACGTGCGCGAGCTCGAGGGCGCGCTGCGCAAGATTCTGGCCTACGCCCGCTTCAGCGGGCAGGACGTCTCCATCAGCCTGGCCAAGGAAGCGCTCAAGGATTTGCTCTCGCTGCAGAACCGTCAGGTGTCGGTGGAGAACATCCAGAAAACCGTGGCCGATTTCTACAAGATCAAGGTCGCGGACATGTATTCCAAAAAGCGCCCGGCCAGCATTGCACGCCCGCGCCAGATCGCGATGTATCTGGCCAAGGAACTCACGCACAAGAGCCTGCCGGAAATCGGCGAACTTTTCGGCGGGCGCGATCACACCACGGTGCTTCACGCCGTCAGGAAAATCGGCCTGGAGCGCACCAAGCTGCAGGAACTCAACCAGCAGCTTCACGTCCTGGAGCAGACCTTGAAGGCCTGAGCGCCTGCCAATCTGCCGGATCCTTTCACGAGCGACCCCAATCTGCTCAAGACACCGCAAAAGAACAAGTCATTGCACAGCATGTGGAGCATTTCTGGACAACTCGGCGTTCTGTACATCAGCCTTCAAGTTGTTCCAGACCATCCTTTCTCAGACCGCCACTTGTCCACAAACATGCAGCCCGCTGCAGCCCGCATGTTTTCAGCACTTCGTGTCTTATCCACAGCACAAGCCACCCCTTACTATCATTTCTATTCTGAATAAAGGAAAAGAAAGAATGAACAGATTGACTTCTTCCCGTGATGAACTGCTCAAGCTGTTGGGGCAAGGCGGTGGCATCGTCGAACGTCGTCAAACACTGCCGATCCTTGCCAATGTGCTCATTGAGCACAATGCCCAAGGCACGCGATTCACCACCAGCGACATGGAAGTCCAGATTCGACTTCAGGGGGGGGAGGCTGTTCAGACAGGGGCGGACGCCGCCGCCGTGACGGTCAATATGCGCAAGCTGCTCGACATCCTGCGTGCAGCCGCGGCAGGAACGGTCACGCTGGAATGGGTAGACGGAAAGATGACCGTGCGGGCCGGGAAAAGTCGTTTCAGCCTGCAAACTCTGCCGGCAGAAGACTTTCCACTGGTGCGCGCGGCAACCGATTTCAGCGATCAGGTGCTGCGCCTGCCGCAAAAGTTGCTCAAGCGTCTTCTTGGCCTGACGCATTTCGCCATGGCCCAGCATGACATCCGCTACTACCTCAATGGCATGCTGTGGGTCGCGGAGGGGCGACAGATGCATCTGGTGGCCACAGACGGTCACCGCATGACCCTGGCAACCGCCGCCATTGAAACGGCCGTGGACCGCCGAGAAATCATTCTGCCGCGTAAAACCGTGCTGGAACTCTCTCGTCTCCTTGGAGATGACGACGAGGCGATGATCGACATTGCCCTGGCCAGCAACCAGGCCCGGTTGACCATGGACGGCCTGGAATTCACCAGCAAACTCATTGAAGGCAAGTTCCCCGACTATCAGCGCGTGGTGCCCAAAGGCCACCGCAACATGCTGCTGGTCGAGCGCACCACGCTGCAATCGGCATTGCAGCGGGTGGCCATTCTGACCAATGACAAGTTCAAGGGCGTGCGCGTCAACCTGGAGCCCGGTCTGCTGCGCCTGACCTCCATCAACGCTGAGCAGGAAGAGGCGCAGGAAGAGATCGACATCGATTATGGAGGGGACTCCATCGAAATCGGCTTCAACATCGCCTATCTCATCGACGCGTTGGCCAATATGCCCACAGAGCAGGTGCGTCTCGAATTGCAGGATGGAAACAGCAGCGCGCTGTTCACCATGCCCGATGAACCCAACTTCAAATACGTGGTCATGCCCATGCGGATCTGACCAGAACAGTCGAAAAATTTACGTATCTGCTTTTATTTCCATGGATTTCCACGGAATCTGCATTGAAAGTCTCTGATGAACGAACCGAAGAACGACAGCTACAGCGAAAATTCCATTCAAATCCTGGAGGGACTCGAAGCGGTGCGCAAACGTCCCGGCATGTACATCGGCGACACCTCGGACGGCACCGGCCTGCACCACCTGGTGTTCGAAGTCGTGGACAACTCCATCGACGAAGCGCTGGCCGGATTTTGCGATGACATCACCGTCACCATCCATTCCGACAACTCCATCAGCGTGGCCGACAACGGCCGGGGCATTCCCACGGGCGTCAAGATGGATGACAAGCACGAGCCCAAACGCAGCGCAGCGGAAATCGCACTGACCGAGCTGCACGCTGGCGGCAAGTTCAATCAGAACAGCTACAAGGTGTCTGGTGGCCTGCACGGTGTGGGCGTGAGCTGCGTGAACGCGCTGTCGCAGTGGCTGCGGCTGGTTGTTCGGCGCGATGGCGAGGTGCATACCCTCGAGTTCGCGCGCGGCGCCCTGCAGAACCGGAAGACGCAGATCATTGACGGGGTCGAAGTCTCGGTCGCTCCTGTGACTGGAAAGACCGACAAGCGTGGCACGGAAGTGCACTTCCTCCCAGACGCCGAGATTTTCACCACGGTCGACTTCCATTACGAAGTGCTGGCCAAGCGTCTGCGCGAACTGTCCTTTCTCAACCACGGCGTCAAGATCCGGCTGGTCGATGAGCGCCAAGGCAAGGAAGAGAACTTCGCCTTCTCTGGTGGGGTGAAGGGCTTTGTCGAATACATCAATCGCGGCAAGAGCGTGCTGCATCCCAACATCTTTTACGCCCAGGCGGAAAAGGTGTCTGAAGTCGGCAGCACCATCAGCGTGGAAGTCGCGATGCAATGGAATGACGGCTACGCCGAGACCGTGCAGTGCTTCACCAACAACATTCCGCAGCGCGACGGCGGCACCCACCTCACCGGCCTGCGCGCCGCGATGACGCGGGTGATCAATAAATACATCGACGACAACGAGCTGGCGAAAAAAGCCAAGGTCGAGATCAGCGGCGACGACATGCGCGAAGGCCTCACCTGCGTCCTGTCTGTGAAAGTGCCTGACCCCAAGTTCAGCAGCCAGACCAAGGACAAACTGGTCTCGAGCGAAGTGCGCGGGCCGGTCGAAGATCTGGTGGCCAAGGCGCTGTCCGATTATCTGCTCGAGACGCCTGCCGACGCCAAGATCATCTGCGGCAAGATCATCGACGCCGCCCGCGCCCGCGAAGCCGCGCGCAAGGCACGCGAAATGACCCGCCGCAAGGGCGTCATGGACGGCCTGGGCCTGCCAGGAAAACTGGCTGACTGTCAGGAAAAGGATCCCGCGCTGTGCGAGCTGTATCTGGTGGAGGGCGACTCCGCCGGAGGCTCGGCCAAGCAGGGCCGCGACCGCAAGTTCCAGGCCATCCTGCCGCTGCGCGGCAAGATTCTCAACGTCGAGAAAGCGCGTTTCGAGAAGCTGCTGACAAGCAACGAAATCCTCACCCTCATCACCGCGATGGGCACCAGCATCGGCAAGGACGATTTCAATATCGACAAGCTGCGCTATCACCGGATCATCATCATGACCGATGCCGACGTGGACGGCGCGCACATCCGCACCCTGCTGCTGACCTTCTTCTTCCGCCAGATGCCCGAGATTGTTGAACGCGGGCACATCTACATCGCCCAGCCGCCGCTCTACAAGGTCAAGCACGGCAAGGACGAGCAATACCTCAAGGACGGCACAGAGCTTGACGCCTACCTGCTGCGCGTGGCGCTGAAAGACGCCGCGATCCACCGCCCCGATACCCCGGTGCCCCTGTCAGGCGATACCCTCGAGCAACTCGCGCGCCAGCATGGACTGGCCGAAGCCGTCATCGCCCGCCTTGCCGTGTTCATGGACGAGCAGGCCCTGCGCGCCATCGTCGACGGCGTCGTGATCGATCTCGATCATGCTGCGCAAGCCAGCGCCGAGGCGCTCGCCGCCTATCTTGCCGCACACACCGACCATGGAGAAGCGCCCCAGGTGCTGGCCGAAATCGACCCACGCACAGAAAAGCCGCTTCTTCGCATCGTGCGCCGCCATCATGGCAACCTCAAGTCCACCGTGCTCCATGCCGACTTCGTGCATGGGGCCGACTATGCCGTGCTGTCCCAAGCCGCACAGACCTTCCACGGCCTGCTCGCCGCAGGCTCGACCGTGCGACGCGGCAACGGCGACAACGCCAAGGAAGCCACTGTTGCCAGCTTCCGCGAAGCCATGGACTGGCTCATCCGCCAGGCCGAAAACACCGTCGGCCGTCAACGCTACAAGGGCCTGGGAGAAATGAACCCCGAACAGCTTTGGGAAACCACCATGGACCCGTCGGTGCGCCGCCTGCTGCGCGTACAGATCGACGATGCCATTGAGGCCGACCGCGTGTTCACGATGCTGATGGGCGACGAAGTTGAACCCCGCCGCGATTTCATCGAAACCAACGCCCTGCGAGCGGCGAATCTGGATGTGTGAGGTTGTCGGGAACCTCAATTCTTGTCAGTTCTTGCTGAAATTCTCGTCAGTTTCTGGCTGAAAATTCTGGTGAGAATCGCGATTTTCCTGGAACCAGCCAAGATGCCACCCTATGGCAACGAGTTTGATTCGCACTCAGGAGACTGGCAGTCGGCCAAGACAGGCGCCGGTCGCCCCCCGTGGTGGTGGCCACAATTCGGCAGGAAATAGTCACCCCGGCCAGTGGCAAGCTCGGCGGCTGATTGCGGATCCAGACCTGTCGTGATCCAGCAGATTGATTGATCGTTGGGCGACGGCTCAAGAAGAATGGAGATTCAGCTTGGCTACAGAGAAACCAGACAGCGTGCCCAGCGGAGTGGCTGAACATGCGCTCCCCACGGAATCCCTCACCATTCTTCTGTTGCCCGGGCTAGGCAACTCGGGGCCCTTGCATTGGCATACCCATTGGGAAACGATGCATGGTTACCAGCGCGTGGTCCAAGGGGACTGGGACACTCCGCACCTGACTGACTGGATGGCCCGTCTGCATGCGCGGATCGTGGCGGATCCACATCCAAAGGTTCTCGTGGCGCACTCACTCGCGTGCTGCCTCGTGGCGCATTGGAGCCAGGCGCATGACAGCAATCTGGTCGCTGGAGCCTTGCTTGTCGCGCCCAGCGACGTCGAGGGTCCGAATTACCCTCCGGGGACCGTCGGGTTCGCGCCAATGCCGCTCCATCGCCTCAGATTTCCGTCCATCGTTGCGGCCAGTTCCAACGATCCCTATGTCTCAGTAGAACGCGGCCAACATTTTGCCCGGGCATGGGGCGCAGATTACCGCCTGCTCGGCGAACGGGAGCACCTCGGCAGCGCCGCCGGTCTCGGGCCGTGGTTCGAAGGCCATGACCTCTTGATGGAAGTCTGTGGGGCGGACTCGGATGTGCGCCGCTCGGCAAGGTAGCAACACCTTCCCCTGCTTTCCTCGTGTGAAATCCAGCGAACGGCATCGAGCGACAACTGTCGGCCAAAACCAGTCATTGGCTCTCACGGTCATGTTCTTCTTCGATTTTCAACTCACGAAGCACCATGCCCCCCAGTACCTGGGCCGGTGCGTCGAAGGTCTGCATCAATCCCTCCACTGTGCCGAGCCGATCCTCGCGGTCTTCGTCCTGGCTGACCTTGTTCCGACCCTCCAGATGGTCGATGGTGAGTTCAATGCCCACAATGGCACGCAACTGCTTTTCAATGTAGTGGGCCGGGGCGTCCGCCACCCGCCAAGGATTACTGCGAGTTGACTCTTGCGAGTGGGTCAGCCTTTCGAGCATGTTCAGAATCCAGGCGGGCTCTTCAATGGCGCGAGCGACACCATGGGCGTGAACCGTCACGTAATTCCACGTGGGCACCACCTGCCCGTGGGTCTGCTTGCCGGGGTACCACGCCGGTGTGATGTAGGCGTTTGGCCCCATGAACATGACCACCGAAGGCACGCCCCGGGCCAATCCCCGCCACACCGAGTTGGCACGGGAAACGTGCCCCAGCAAAAGACCGTTGGCGCCATGTTCTCGGTCCAGGAAAAACGGGATGTGGTTGGCAACCAGACGGTCATCAACAGTACAGACCCACGCGCCCAAAGGGTGCTGCTCAATGTGCGATTGCAGCGCTGCCTTGTCGGTCATTGAATGGTATTTCGGTAGGTACATACGGACCTCCTAAAGGCCGGCCAATGCATGGCGAAGCATCAGAGCTGAGAGCAGCCACATCGTGATGCCAATGAGCCCATCTAGCACCTGCCACGCTCGCGGAAGGGCAAACCAGGGCGCCAGCCAGCGCGCACCAAACCCCAACAGGCTGAACCACAACGTACTGGCCATGATGGCACCGGCCACGAACCAACCCTGCAACGGTGCCGGTTGTTGGGCGCCCATGCTGCCCAACAGCAGCACCGTGTCCAAGTACACATGCGGGTTGAGCAGCGTGAACGCTGCGGCTTGCCCCACAGCCGAGCCTACACTCAAACCCTCGGCGCCACGAGCCGCCTGCAAGGACTCACTCTGGCGCATGCGTTGCAACGCCTTCCACCCGTACCAGGCCAGGAATGCGGCACCGGCCAGTGCCATTGCACGCACCAACTGTGGACGCTCCCCCAATGCCTGCGCCATGCCAAACACGCCCGCCATGATCAACACCGCATCTGCGACTGCGCAGAACAGTACAACACTGCCAACGTGCTCGCGCCTCAGCCCTTGCCTCAGGACGAAGGCGTTTTGAGCGCCGATGGCCACGATCAGGCCAGAGCTGAGGGCCAGTCCTTGCGCCAAGACTGGCCAAATCAAAGTGGGAGACGTTCCGATGAAATTCATGTCCCGAGCTTGCCAGTCCAAGGAGAATTAGACAAACTACTTTTTCTTCACTTAAGTTAGCGCTTCTAAATCATGTTGGACTACCCATCGTTGTTCGCCCTGGTCGCCGTGGTGCGCGAAGGCAGTTTCGAGCGTGCGGCCAAGATCCTGCACGTCACGCCGTCGGCGGTGTCGCAGCGCATCCGTTTGCTGGAGGAGCGCGTGGGGTGTGCTTTGGTGACGCGTGGTCAGCCGTGCCAGGCCACAGAAGCGGGACGCCTGTTGTGCCAACACGGCGACCGTGTGCGCCTGCTGGAGCACGAACTTCAACAAGCCATGCCCGCCGTAGCGCAGGAGGGGTCCGCAAGGGTCAATGTGCCCGTGGCTGTGAACGCGGACAGCTTAGCGACCTGGTTTGTGCCAGCGATGATCGAGTTCTCGGCCAAGGCTCCGGCGTTGTTGCAGATGGCGGTCGATGACGAGGGACATACCGCGCAGTGGTTGCGAAGTGGGCAGGTGTTGGGTGCCGTCACCGCTACCGAGGAGCCCCCAGCGGGGTGCAACAGCCAGTCATTGGGCTCCATGCGCTACGTGGCCGCAGCGAGTCCATCGTTCATCGCGCAACATTTCTCGCAGGGTGTTGATGCAGACAGTCTTGCCAACGCCCCCAGTTTGATGTTCAGCACCAAGGACGAGTTGCAACAGCGGTGGGTGGAACGACAGTGTGGCCACCGGATCGAGATGCCTCGGCACACGGTTCCTTCGGCCCAGGCCTTTGTGATGGCCGCCATGGGTGGTATGGGGTGGGCTATGCACCCCGAGGCATTGGTCCATGAACATCTGGCCAGCGGGCACCTGGTGGAACTCAAACCCGATTGCCCAATTGACGTGCCACTGTACTGGCAGCAGACCAGAATTGCCTTTACCTTGTTGGGCAACTTGACCCGTGCGGTGGTGGCAGCGGCGAAGGCGGGGTTGGTGCAGGCATCCTGAAACCGAAATTTGAATGTCGGCAGTGGGTCGATTGCGCAATTTCGTCATCGCCGGAACCAGACGCTGACCTGCCCGCCGCCACCGACGTCAGCAACGTGGGGCATTGCGGCCGTTGCCATGCGCCACCCCAATGTCAGCACTGGCCGAGGTGCCGACGCTGAGCCGTCGACCGGAGGGCGGCCAAAAGCAGGCGCCGGGCGCCACCTGCGCTGGTGGCGTAATGCACAGGGCAACGGTCGCTGAGATCACCTCCTTCCGCATCAGCCTGGCCGCTATCCCGGTGTGAAACAAGCCTTCCGGGATCAACGGAACCCGGAGCGATGCAGTCGTCGCAAACGAGCATTGCTTGGCAGTTCGACTCCTGTAGGCTATCGCCGACCATGGCAGGGAAACACCCTGACAGAGCAGTGGTCGGGCAATGATGTCCTTCAAGGGGGGGCGTGTGGCGTATTGGTGGGTCAATCACAAGCAGACTCGCGATCAAGAGGTTCGCGGAGACTACCTATAGTCGCCGAAGGCCAACGCGAACGGCGCCCGAAATCAGTCCTACGACAACATGGCGCGGGCAAAGCCTGGCGATGTCGTCTTTTCGTATGCTCGAGGCTCCGTGGGCGCCGTCGGGGTGGTGCGCGCAGGCGCCACAACGGCGCCTAAGCCTGTCGAGTTTGGCAGCACAGGCAGCAATTGGTCAGACGTGGGCTGGTTCTTGCAGGTGTCTTTTCTGGATGCCAGGACCGCAATTCGACCGAAGGAGCATCTCGCACTCATCGGTCCGTTGTTGCCGACGAAGTACTCCCCGATCCAGGCAGCGACTGGCAATGGAAACCAGAGCGTCTATCTGGCCGAGATCCCGGAGGCTCTTGGAAGGCTTCTGCTTGCGATGCTAGATATGACCGATCAGGCGACCCTGCTGATGGATGACGTCGATGGCGAGGCGCTCAGCACGCAAGCGCTGGATGACATCGAAAGTCTGAGGCGAGCGCCTGAGCTCGCAGAGACCGAACGCACACAGCTTGTGCAAGCGCGGGTCGGCCAGGGCATCTTTCGCAGCCAGGTTCTGCTGCGCAACCCAGAGTGCCGCGTGACACGCGTCGCAGACAAAAGGTTGCTTCGCGCGAGCCACATCAAGGCGTGGAGAGATAGCGACAACCGCGAACGTCTTGATGGCGCCAACGGACTCATGCTGGCGCCACATGTGGATGCGCTGTTTGACCTAGCGCTCATGTCCTTTCAGGACGATGGAGCGATGCTGATCCGACGGGATCTCTCGATGGAAGTATTGAGACTTTGGGCGATTGCTCCCACTCATGACCCCCGACCATTCGAGCGCGACCAGTGTCGCTACCGTAACCGGTAAGCCAGCGGCGTTCTTTCGTTCGTTTCGGATCCCACGAAGAATGTTTCCCATCGCAGGGATGAGGAGACATTCGAGATGGAGAACGACGCGGCAGAGGTGGCCGAGGTCAAGCGGCGGCGGCACCTGGACGAGGCGTGCTGGCGCGACGTGATTGAGCGTTTCCCGGCCTCGGGGCTGACGCTCAAGAGCTTTTGTCGGCAGGAGCGAGTGTGTGTGAGCAGCTATCGGCGCTGGCGTGAGCGGCTGTCGGGCAAGGTGAAGGCTGCGCCCGTGACGGCCAAGACTGGGCGTATGGAGCAGCGTGCCGCGGGGTTCATCGAGTTGGGCGAAGTCGGTACCGGCGGCATGCATGCGCCCATGGAGTTGCGGCTGGACCTGGGCGGCGGCATGAGCCTGCATCTGGTGCGCCGCTGATGTTCTTTCCTGAGGGGCGCATCCGGGTCTTCTTGTATGGGCAGCCTGCCGACATGCGCAAGTCCTACGACGGGCTGTACGCGCTGGCGCGCCAGGGCTTTGAGGTCGACCCGCTGGGCGGGCATCTGTTCGTGTTCGCGAACCGTCGGGCTGACCAGATCAAGGTGCTGTACTTCGATCGCAGCGGCTGGTGCGTGTGGAGCAAACGGCTGGAGGCCGGCCGCTTTGTGCGCGACTGGGGCGGGCAGCGCAGCGCCGAGATCGACTTCACCGCGCTCAAGCTCCTGCTCGAGGGGCTGCAGGTGACGCGGCAGTTCAAGCGGCATCGACACGTGGAGTGGCGATAACGGGTTTTGCAATGTGGCAAAGCCCGATTCCCTTCGGGCTTTGCCATGGGCACAATGCTTTCATGCGTGCAGACCCCGCTCAAGTGCAGACCTATACCGCCCAGATCGTGGCGGGCATGGCGGTTGAGGCTCTCGTGCGGTTGCTGCAATCGCAAGCGCAGACCATCGTTGAGCAGCAGCGGCAACTGGCGTGGTTCAGGCGACAGATCTTCGGCAGCAAGAGCGAACGGCTGCAGAGCGTGGCCGATGCGCAGCAACTTCATCTCGGCCAGATTCTGGGTGATCTGCCGATCCCGCCACAAGCCCCCGAGGCTGGACGCCAAGTGGCCGGGCACACGCGGCGCGCACGCACGACAGATTGTGCTGGCGACCAGGACGCGACGGCGTTCTTCGACGCCGAGCGGGTCGAGGTGCAGGTCATCCACCTGCCGTGCGCCCAGGCGCAGGGGTTGCGTGCCGAGGAGTACGAGGTCATCGGCGAGAAGGTCAGCTACCGCCTGGCGCAGCGCCCGGGCGCCTATGTGGCGCTCAAGTACGTGCGCCCGGTGATCAAGCGGCTCGACACCGCGACCCTGCACTGCGCGCCGGCGCCGGCCAGCGTGTTCGAGGGCAGCCGCGCCGACGTGAGTTTCGTCGCCGGCATGGCGGTGGACAAGTTCCGCTACCACCTGCCGCTGTACCGCCAGCATCAGCGGCTGGCCGATGCCGGCTTCAAGCTCAGCCGGGCCTGGTTGACCCAGCTCATGCAGCAGACTGCGGCGCTGCTCGAGCCCATCGTGGATGCGCAGCTGGCCTCGATCCTGGGCGGGCATGTGATCACGATGGACGAGACCCCGATCAAGGCCGGCCGCGCCGGGCCGGGGAAGATGAAGGGCACGTACTTCTGGCCGGTGTATGGCGAGCACGACGAGGTGTGCTTCCCCCACTTCGCCTCGCGCCGCCATGAGCATGTGAGCCAAGTTCTTGGACAGTTGCCCAGTGGCACGGTGCTGCTGAGCGATGGCTACGCGGCCTATGCCCGCTATGCGAGGCAGACCGGAGTCACCCACGCGCAGTGCTGGGCGCACGCGCGGCGCCTGTTCTTCGAGGCGCAAGACGCCGAGCCGCGGGCGGCCACGCAAGCCTTGCAGCACATCACCGCGCTGTACCGTATCGAGGCCGAGATCCGCGCCGCCGGGTGGGAGGGTGCGGCCAAGCTGGCGCATCGCGCCACCCACAGCCGGGCGCGGGTGCAGGCGTTCTTCGCCTGGGTCGAGCAGCAGTTCGCGCAGCAGGGCCTGCTGCCGAGCAATCCGTTGACCAAAGCGCTGGCCTACGTGCGAGAGCGACGGGCAGCGCTGTCAGTGTTCATCGATGACCCGGCGGTGCCCATCGACACGAACCACATCGAGCGCGCGCTGCGTCCGATCCCGATGGGGCGGCGCAACTGGCTGTTCTGCTGGAGCGAGGTCGGCGCACGCCATGTGGGCATCCTGCAAAGCCTCATCGCCACCTGCGTGCTGCAGGGTATCGACCCGTACACCTATCTGGTCGACGTGTTGCAGCGCGTGGGCCGACATCCCCAGTCCCGGGTGGTCGAACTCACCCCCAGGCTGTGGACGCAGCACTTCGGGCAGGACCCGCTGTGCTCGGACCTGGACAGGGCCGCGCCCCGATGACGCAGCGGATCTCCACGCGCATTGTTGCCCAGGCGATCCTCACCGTCGACCGCATGGATCTGCGCGCGCGCGAGGCGCTCGCCGACGAGATCCATGCGCACCAGCCCACGCTGCTTGCCAGTGTGCTGGTCCTGCCGCGCCTGGGCGCCAGGCTGGAGCAGGTCGAGATTATCCTCAACATCCTCTTCGTGGTGTACCAGGCGATGAAGATCAGCGGACATGCATGGCCGATGGTCTGCGAGGATCTGCAAGATCGCTGCCTCGACCGCCTCGTGGCGAAGATGCTCTTCCTCGACGGCTTGACCACGCTGCAGCAGGCGCAGGCGCTGCAGCAGCAGATCGACTCCCACGCCGAGCCCAACCTGCTGGCGTTCGTCTACAGCCGCCTGCAGGATCACGACCTGCTGGACGTGAAAACCGATGCGATCATGTTCATGCTTCTGGCAGCGGTGAACCTCACCGAGTGCGTCGCAGCAGTATGCCCATCGCACACCACCAAGGCGGTGCAGCGGCGCACTGCCCGACGCGTGAAGACTGCTGCCTGATGCTGCTGCATCTACCCACCCAATAGCTCGAGCGCAATCACGCCGCTGGCTGAACGCTTACCCTATGTCTCAGTAGAACGCGGCCAACATTTTGCCCGGGCATGGGGCGCAGATTACCGCCTGCTCGGCGAACGGGGGCACCTCGACAGCGCCGCCGGTCTCGGGCCGTGGTTCGAAGGCCATGACCTCTTGATGGAAGTCTGTGGGGCGGCCTCGGATATACGCCGCTCGGCAAGGTAGCAACCACCTTCCCCTGCTTTCCCTGGGTGAAATCCAGCGAACGGCATCGAGCGACAACTGTCGGCCAGGAGCGGTCGCTGGCGAAACCAACCCATACCGGCTGTTGAGGCTGGCTGGAGCGCAGGCCTTCTCACCCAGCAAAAACGCGGGCACGCTACTTAGTCGCCCCTGCAAAATTCGTTTTCCGTTCCCCAACCGGACGGAACGCCACCCCATGAGACAGCCGCGTCGGGATTGGGGCGGCGAGCCCACAGTCTCAGGCCAGTGCCCAAGCGGGGCCGCGGGCGGGCGGTGAGGCGCCCATCGCCCGCGCACCCCCCAGCGCCTGGCGCAGCAGGCGCAAAAAAACCGGGCCCAGGCCCAGACGGACGATGGCGCGCAGCAGCCATTTGATGTTGTAGCCCGCCGCGCAGCTCAGGGCGTGCAGCGCATCGCCCAGCGCCCCCTTGAGCCAGCAGCGATCCAGGCGGTGATCGGCCTTCAAGTGTCCGATGGCCGGCTCTACCGCCGAGCGGCGGCGCAGCCAGGTGCGCTGCTGTGCAGTCAGGCGCTTGAACTTGCCGCGGTGCAGGATGTGCCGGCCCGGGTTGTCGGCATCCACCCCGCGAAAGCCCAGATCGACGACGACATGTTGGATGGTCACGGCCCAGTCCTGCATCAGAATGGTGGCCTGTTCCAGTGCCGCATGCAGGATGTGGCCGTCATAGGGATTGCCGGGGAAGGTGCGCGCCCCCAGCATCAGCCCCTGCTGGTGCGAGACCACCACGGCCGTCTTCACCCCAAACTCGTAGGGCTTGCGCGCCTTGCCCTTGCCGATGCACTCCACCTCCGGGGCATGCAGGGCGTAGAGTTTGTTCTTGTCTTTGGGTTGCTGCGTGCGCACGGCTTCAGCCCGGGCCATCCACTCCTGGAGCGCAGCCAGCGCTTTGGGGGAAGACGGGACAAAGTCCGCCGCCTGAAGCGTGCGCTGCACCGCGCGCAGCACAATCCCCAGGATCGTGCGCTGGCGTTTGATCACGCGCTGCAGACGCCGCAATTGCTTGGCGTGGGCATAGCCTGCCGCCTTGAAGCGCAAGGCCTTGCCTTCCTTGGCGTAGGTCTGCTTGAGGGGGATGCCTGCTTGTTTGGCGCTGCGCACCACCTTGTGGCGGGCGATCTCCAGCAGGCGGCTGTCGGTGGGGTGGGCGATGGCCTTCTCCTGCACGGTGGTGTCGACGATCACCCGCTGCAGCTCCTGGGGCTGCACGGCGCGGGTGGCCACAGCCGTGTCGATGGTGGCCTTGAGGAGTTCTTCCAGGCCGTCTTCCCCCAAGGCGCGGCGAAACCTCCCGACCTGGGTCGCGTCGCACGGCAGGCGGTGTTCAAAGTACGCCTGGCCCGAGAAGAACTGCCACAGCACGTTCTCGCTCCAGCGCACGACCAGTTCCTCATCGCTGACGTTGAAGGTGTGCTTCAGATACAGCAGGCTGATCATCAGCCGCAGGGGCAGCCGTGGACGACCCGCAGCACTGGCGCCTGCACCCACAAGTGCCTGATTGGGGCCGAACAGGTCCATGCCTTCGACCACGGTGCCTGCGCGCACTTGGCGCGCAAACTTCTCGGCAATGGCCGCCTCCAGTTGCGCCCAGGGCAGTCGTGTGGCCAGCACCGCCAGCGGGTCGCCCAGGTTGATCATCGCGTCGATGCGGCTGCGGAAAAAGTCGGGCGTTGCCATCCAGAAATCCCTCAGAAAATCGCCTCCACCATAACGTTTCTCAAGGGATTCGGTGCACCGAAAAACACAACAAAGTGTGCATTCATGCGGGGTGCAGGGGTTTTGCAGGGGGGACTACTTACATTGCCCCTCAGCGAGGCCCTGAATTTGGGCGGTAAGACAGTTCGGCGCACGTGCCGACTCACTGATCTGCCTGTTGCATGACCGCACCACGTCCCGAGTGGCCGGGTGAGGCTGCACTTGACCTTGCTCAAACACGCCAATTAAGCTCTTGCAGTTTTCGTTTTCGGCCGTATTCCGGCTCAACCCCACCCCATGGACAGTGACAGTTGTCGATCAGTGAAGTGAACGCCTGAAGGCTTTCGACAGCAGACCTGTTCCCGCTGCCGCCGCCCTCAGGCTGGCGGTAGCCTCTGGATGAGTTCCTCATCCTTGTGCTCCCCCCTCTTCGTGTGAGTTGTCGCGCAAGCCGCGTTGGCTGTGCTTGCGTGCATCGTGTGTTGTTCCGTCCAGCACGAACGGAGGAAGTCATGTTTTTTGTCTTTCAGAATCTCTTGGCCCGCTTGCAGCCTCGCCGCAGCGCACAGGCGCCTGCCGCATCTCGCAGCGCCGTTCCCGGAACGGATACCGCGTCGATCAGCCTGATGGATGTGCGCCTGGCCTCGGTTGGCATCGTCCTGGCGCATCGTGCTCAAACCCAGGGCCACAGCACCGTGAAACGGGGAGGTCGGCCATGAACGCCGAAGTCGCGACCCTCGATCCCAAGCTGTGTCCGGACTGCCCCCCGCTGCCAGAGAACCTGGAACAGCGCCTTCGCGACCGTCTGTATCTGGATGCCTTGCGCCGGGCCGTGCCGAACTGGCGGACCCGACTCGCACTCGGCTTGGCCCTGATCGGGCCGGGTGTGCTGGTCATGCTCGGAGACAACGACGCCGGCGGCGTCGTGACCTACGCGCAGACCGGCGCCACCTACGGGCTGGGCATCTTCCTGCCCATGATGATTCTTCTGGGTTTCGTCGCCTATGTGGTGCAGGAGATGACCGTGCGCCTGGGGGCGGTCACCCGGTGCGGCCACGCCGAGCTGATCTGGAAGCGCTATGGCGCCTTCTGGGGATGGTTCTCGCTGATCGACCTGGTGGTGGCCAATGTGTTGACCCTGATGACCGAGTTCATCGGCATCCGCCTGGGCGGCCAGGCTCTGGGGCTGTCGGCGTGGCTGACAGTGCCGGCCTCGCTGCTGTTCATCACCTATGTCCTGGTGTTTCTGCGGTACTGGACCTGGGAGCGCATTTCGCTGTTCATCGCGGCGTTCAACCTGATCTTCGTGCCGCTTGCCTTGTTGTCGCACCCGAACTGGCATGCGGTCGCGCAGACCTTCGTCGGCCACGGCTGGATCGTGCCGGGCGGCTTCCTGTCGATCACCTTCCTGATCCTGATCTCGGCCAACATCGGCACCACCATCGCACCGTGGCAGCTGTTCTTCCAACAGTCCTGCGTCGTGGACAAGGGTCTGTTGCCGCAAGACATTCGCGCAGGTCGCCGCGATCTGATGCTGGGGGTGGCCGGCATGGTGCTGGTGGCCATGGCCATCATCATCCTGGCGGCGCAAACCCTCAAGGGCGTGCCCAATGTGCAGAACCTGGACGCCACCGAGGTGCTCGACGGCATTCGCCGCAAACTGGGCGACGGCATGATGGCCCTGTTCGCGCTGGGGCTGATGGAAGCCGGGCTGATCGCCTCCATCGTCATTACGGCCAGCAGCGCCTGGGCGATCGGCGAAGCCTTTGACATCGATCGCTCGATCAACGCGCCCCCGCGCAAGGCCATCGGCTTTTATCTGCCCGCGATCCTCGGCACGGCGGTGGCGGCCATCGCGGTGATGATGCCGAATCTGCCCCTGGGGTTTCTGAACCTGAGCGTGCAGGTGATTGCCACGGTGTTCATGCCCGCGGCCATGCTGTTCCTGCTCATGTTGCTCAACGACCGCGAGCTCATGGGCGACCAGGTCAATTCGCCGCGGCGCAATGCGGTGTCCATCGCGATCATGGTGGGCTTGATCGTCTGCAACGGCCTCTACGGTGTGGCCACCTTGTTTCCCCATGCCCTCGGAGGATGAGCCATGAAGCCTCTGCATGAATTCGATCCTGCCGACATCCGCCGCCTGATCGAGCGCGAGGGCTGGGAGAAGCCCCTGGCACCGGTGCAGCGCGTGCAGCTCACAACCCGGCAGCAAGCCGTGTTCTGGGGGCTGCGGGTCTATGTGGTGGTGATGACCGCAGTGGTCGTCTGGGCCTTCGCGCACGGCGCCGCCGGCTGACCCTGCGCGGCGCGCACCGCCCGCCCATCTCCTCTCGTTTGCAACCCGTGTGTCGCGTCGCGTCGCACGCAGGCAGCCGTGCGCGCGGCGCGCACGGCGCTGCAGTCCGAACTGTCACGATCCCGATCCAGAATCGGGAAGGAAGGACGCATCATGCGCAAATTTCATCTGTTCCTGCTGTATGCCGTTCTGCTGGCCATCGTGCTCGGCAGTGCGGTGCTTCCCACCGCCCGCGCGGACGACGGGGCGCTGAGCACATCGGGCCGGCTCGATCTGGGCAGCCAGGCCAATCTTTGGGGTGGGTTGCAAAGCCGCGCGGCATCTTCTGCGCTGTTGCAGTGGGGCGGGAGCCTGGACACGGGCGCCGCCCACTGGTGGCCCGGTGGTCTGATCGAGTTCAGCATCGAGGGGGTGCGCTCGGATGGCAATCTGCCCAGCCGCACCGGGGCGATCCAATACCCGAACAACGAATGGGCGCCCAATTTCTTGCGCGTGTACCAACTGACCTATCGCCAGCAACTGGGCGCGGCCGCGGTGCGCGCGGGCATCATGGACCTCAACCAGTATTTCGAGGCCAGCGATGTTTCGGATCTGCTGCAAAACAGCTCTTTCGGCCTGGCGCCGAATCTCACTGCCAATTTCAACGACCCGTCATTTCCGAACCCGGGGCTTGGGGCGATGGCGGAAGTGCGCTTCGGCCCGGACTGGACGGCACGCGCCGGGGTCTGGCAGGGCAACCCGCCGGGGCTTGCCCAGGCGCTGCACCAGGGAGCGCTGTGGATCGGCGAGGTGCAATGGTCCGGGGCGGCGACCCAGGGCGATCAGCCGACGCAAGACCTCAAGCTCGGCGCCTGGCACTACGGCCAAAGCGATCCGGCGATCGGTCCGACCACCTCGGGTGGATACCTGGTGGGCGAAACCCGCTGGACACGCGGCACCCAGCAATGGGGCGCTTTTGTTCTGGCCGGCACGTCCCCGGCGCGCGTCAATCTGGTGACGCAGTTCGTGGCGGCGGGTGTTCTGGTCACCGCGCCGTTTGCCAGCCGGCCGCAGGATCAGTTCAGCATGGGTGTGAGCCGGGTGAATCTGCGCGCGCCCGCACCGGAAACGGTGCTGGAACTCGTGTATTCCTGGCAAGTGTCCCCGACCGTGGCGTTGCAGCCCGATGTGCAGCGCTTCTGGCATCCGGGAGGCAGCAATCCCAGCGCGCTGGTCGCCGGGTTGCGGCTGCATCTGGCCTTTTGAACCCGGAGACACGGCATGAGCGTCCAGTGGAATGATCCCCGCGTGCAGATCCTCGCCAGCCTGCTGATGGCCTTTGTGCTCGGCGGCATCGTGGGTTATGAACGCCAGTACCGGCAGCGCACGGCAGGGCTGCGCACCAATGTGCTGGTGGCCGTCGGTGCGGCGTTGTTCGTCAACATGGCCGACCGTCTCGACGGACACGGCGGTTCGGTGCGGGTGATCTCCTACGTCGTCTCGGGCATCGGTTTTCTGGGGGCGGGCGTGATCATGCGCGAGGAGGGCAATGTGCGCGGGATCAACACCGCCGCAACGCTGTGGGGATCGGCCGCGATCGGGGCCGCATGCGGGGCGATGTTGTTTTTCGAGGCGAGTCTGGGCGCCTTGTTCGTGCTGGCGGCCAACACGCTGTTGCGCCCACTGGTCAATGCCATGAACCGCCAGCCTCTGGACACGGAGGCGGTCGAAGCCACTTACACCGTCTATGTGATTGCAGCGCAGGCCGAGCGCCAAAAGACGCTGGAACGCGTCGAGCAGGCCCTGGAGGCTGCGGGTTACCCGATCCGTGAATTGCAACAGCACGCCTTCGGGCAGGAGGAGGTGGAAATCGAAGCGACGTTGATGGCCACCTCGGTGGATGGCGAGGCGCTCGATGCTATCGTCGGGGGCTTGTCCAGACTGCCGCAGGTCCACCAGGCATTCTGGAGCCCGAGCACGTCAGAGTGAGCGGTCGCTGGCCGGGCTGCTCGAGGGTGCATCCGAGCGGGCAGCGTCCTGGCGTTCGAACCAGATCACGGCCCCGGCCAGCAGCAACACGAAAAACGCGGTGCCGAATATCCAGGCGAAGTACCAGGAAGCATTGCTGCCGAGGAGAATGCCTGCGGCGATGACCGCGGCACCGAGCAGCAGGAACAGCACAAGAGGCAGCAGCCTTTTCATTGCATGGCGTCCATGAAAAAGGGCCAGGTCGCCCTGGCCCGTGGTGAAGGCTCGGTGAGAAAAGCGCCTTCGCAGTGGCGGTGTTCAGTGACCGCCGCGGGGTGCTCCGCCATTGCGGCGGTCGTCTTCCTGCGCGTCAAAAAACGCGCCGGATGCCGCAGAGATCAGCACGATCATCGCGGTGCCGACGATCCAGGCGAAGTACCAGGACGCGTAGTCGCCGATGATCACGCCGATGACAATGGCGATCATCGCAATCGTCAGAAACAGCAGGAAGTAGAGAAGGTTCTTCATGATGGAGTCCTTGTTCAGTAAGCGTGCGGGTCGGCCTCGATTTCGCGGGGATCGACCTTGCCGCGCATGACGTAGAACGCCCAGCTGGTGTACCAGAAGATGATGGGCACGAACACCACGGTCCAGCCGGTCATCCACAGCAGGGTGGTCTGACTGGAGATGGAGTTCCACAGCGTCAGGCTTTGCGAGGGATCGGAGCTCGAAGGCATGAGGAAGGGGAACATGGACACGCCGATGGTGCCGACCACGCCGATCCACGACACCGCGCCCAGCCACCAGGCCAGGGTGTGCTTGTTGCTGCGCACGCTCATCCAGCCGAAAAGCAGACCGGCAAAGCCAAGCAGTGGAACCGCCCAGAGGATGGGATAGGACTTGTAGTTGGACAGCCAGCCGCCGGGCACCAGTTCAACCGTTTGCTGCAGCGGGGTTTGCGGCACACCGGCGCCGGGGAAGCTGACGATCTTGTAGCCGTTGATCATGCTGACCCAGACGCCCAGCACCGCGAACAGCACGATGGCAGCCAAAGCCGCGTAGCTTGCTGCGGCGCGGGCACGGCCGGCGATCGGCTCGGGCGCGCGGCCCATCATCATCACACCGCCCATGTAGACCGACAGCGACAGCGACAGCAGACCGGCCAGGACCGAGAACGGGTTGAACAGGGTGATGAAGCTGCCGGTGTAGATCGAGCGCAGATTCCACTCGAAGTGGAAGGGCACGCCCATCAGCATGTTGCCCATGGCGGCGCCGAAGATGATCATCGGCAGCGCGCCACTGAGCAGCAGCGTCCAGTCCCAGGCGTTGCGCCAGGCCGGCGAGGGCAGCTTGCTGCGGTACTCAAACCCCAGCGGGCGCACGATCATGCTCCACAGCAGCAGCAGGATGACCACATACAGGCCAGAGAACGAGGTGGCGTAGATCAGCGGATAGGCCGCGAAGATCGCGCCACCGCCCAGGATGAACCACACCTGGTTGCCGTCCCAGTGCGGGCCGATGGCGTTGAGCATGGTGCGGCGCTCGGTATCGGTCTTGCCGATGAAGCGCAGCAGCGTGCCCACGCCCATGTCCATGCCGACCATGGTGCCCAGCCCGACGAACAGCACGCCGAGCAGGACCCACCACAAGACCTGAAGAATGAGATACAAGTCCATGATTGTTTACTCCTTGTGGGCGCTCATGGGAGCGGCCGGGTTGGGGGCGAAACCACCACCAAACGACGGTTGGGGTTTGCGGCTCTGGGGAATGACGGGAGTGGACGGCGTGCCGTGCTCTTCCGGTCCTTGCTTGATCGCCTTGACCATCAGGAACATCTCGACCGCGATGAAGATGGAATAGAGCGAGACGAAGCCCACCAGCGAGAAGATCATGTAGCCCACGCTGTGGCTGGATGCGGACATCCAGGTGGGCAGCATGCCGAACACGGTCCACGGCTGACGGCCCACTTCGGCCACGATCCAGCCCATTTCACAGGCCAGGAAGGGCACGGGAATCATCCAGGGGGCCAGCTTGAGGAACCAGCGGTTTTGCGGTTTCTCCAGCTTGCCACTGATGCTCAGCATGGTTGCGTAGATGAAGTACGCGAGCATCAGCAGACCAAAGCCGACCATGATGCGGAAGGTCCAGAAAATCACGTTGACCTGCGGAATCGTGTCCTTGGCGGCCTTGGCGATGTCGGCATCGGTGGCCTTGGAGACGTCTTGATCCGGCGCGTAGCGGGTCAGCAGGAAGCCGTAGCCGAGATCCTTTTCATGCGCCTTGAATTGCGCCAGGGCGGCAGCGTCCTTCGGGTTCTTGCTCAGCGCCTTGAGCGCCTCGACCGCCGGAATGCCGTTCTTGATGCGCTTTGCCGCGTCGGCTTCGATCTGATCGATGCCCGGAACCACCTGCGACATGGTGTGGGTCAGCAGCGGGGTGAGCACATAGGGAACCTGGATGGACCAGACGTTCTTCTGCTCGCTCTGCGACGGCCAGGCCACCACATTGAAGGGCGCCGGGGCCTGCTCGGTTTGCCACATGGCTTCCATGGCGGCGAGCTTGGACGGCTGGGCATGCCCACCGACAAAGCCCAGCGCATCGCCCAGGGTGATCACACCGGCAGTGGACAGCACGCCGAACAGCGCGGCCATGCGGAAGGACCGGCGGGCGAGTTCCATGTGACGGTTGCGCACCATGTACCAGGCGCTCACGCCGGCGACGAAGATTGCCGCGGTCACGTAGCCCGCGATGCTGGTGTGCACGAACTTGGCCTGCGCGTCATGGCTGAAGATCAGCGCGCCGAAGTTGGTCAGCTCCATGCGCATGGTCACCGGGTTGAACGCGGCGCCCTGCGGGTCTTGCATGAAGCCGTTGGCCACCAGAATCCACAGCGCGGAGAGGTTGGAGCCGATGGCCACGAGGTAAGTCACCAGCAGGTGCTGCCCCTTGGACAGGCGCTTCCAGCCGAAAATCATCATGCCGATGAAGGTGGACTCCATGAAGAAGGCCATCAGTCCTTCAATGGCCAGCGGAGCGCCGAAAATGTCGCCGACGAAGCTGGAGTAGAACGACCAGTTGGTGCCGAACTCGAACTCCATGGTCAGGCCGGTGGCCACGCCCAGGGCGAAGTTGATGAGAAACAGCTTGCCCCAGAACTGGGTCATGTCGCGGTAGATGGTCTTGCCGGTGGTGACGTAGACCGTCTCCATCGCCGCGATCATGAAGCTGATGCCCAGGGTGAGGGGGACAAAGAGGAAGTGGTATAGCGCGGTGGAGGCAAACTGCCACCGCGATAGATCCACGACGAGGGTGTCGATCATTTTGGCGCTCCTGTTGTATCGATGCGTGGGTCTTCGCCCGCGAGCGACGCAAAATGGCGCGCCTGCCGCGAAGAACACGACACGAGAATAGGCGCCGACTTATCTCATTTTTTTGATTTGGCGCAATGTCGGGGTATTCCCTAGGCGGAGATGTTGCTCTTTGGTGGCAAAGGCATGCGACAAAGCGTCGCAGCAAGTCGCCGTGCCGGGTTTTTTCGGTGCAGGGACGCTTTTTCGGTTGATCTTGCTGCTCCGCAACGCGAGCGAACAGCCGCTCTGGCTGGATCTCCGCATGGCGCCGTGCCGCTTGAGTGGGCACAATGCGACGCAGAGACGGCGCAGTGGCGTCTCCTGAATGGAGCCATCCATGATTTACAAATTTCAATCCAAGGCCGACAGCGATTTGTTCATGAATGTCGGCCCGGCCGAACGCATTCTGTCCATCATCGGCAAGTCGGCGGGACCGCAGGGCATCATCGAACCGTCGGAAATGCCCGCCGCGATTGCCGCGCTGGAGGCGGCGGTGGAGGCGGAGGAGCAGGCGCGCAACGCGGCCATGGAATCGGCCGCAGCCGACGGACAGGTGGTGTCTGCAGCGCAGCCCATTGGCCTGAAGCAACGCGCCTGGCCCTTCATCCAGATGCTCAAGCGTTGCCAGCAAGCGGATACGCCGGTGGTGTGGGGCGTGTGAATGCAGTCACATGACCACCCGCCCGGCGCGCATGCAGGGCATTCTCACGATCCGCATCACGATCACGGGCACGCCCATCATGCGGGGCATCACGGCCATGACCCGACCCACGGCGCCAGCGCGCATCGGCTGGGCTGGGCACTGGCCGTGCTGCTGATTTTCACCCTCATCGAGGCGGTCGGCGGTTGGTGGGTGAACTCGCTGGCGCTGCTGTCCGACGCGGTGCACATGGCTGCGGACAGCACCGCGTTGCTGTTGGCGCTGGTGGCCATACGCCTGAGCGCCCGCCCGCCGAATGCGCGGCTGACCTATGGCAACGGCCGCTGGCAGACGCTGGCGGCCTTCGTCAATGGATTGGTGCTGCTGCTGTTGACCGTTGGGCTGATCGCTGAGGCCCTGCATCGCCTGTGGCAGCCCGAGACCGTGCAGGGCGGCTGGATGCTGGTCATTGCCGCCGTGGGCGGTCTGGCCAATCTGGGCGCGCTCATCGCGCTGACCGGGGGCGAATCGCTGAACGAACGCGGCGCGCGGTTGCATGTGCTGTCCGATCTGCTGGGTTCGGCTGCGGCCATACTGGCGGCAGGGCTGATTCTGGGGTTCAACTGGACCGTGGCCGATCCGCTGCTGTCGCTGCTGGTGTCGGCGCTCATCCTGCGTTCGGGCTGGCATCTCACCCGCGACAGCGCGCATGTGTTGCTCGAGGGCGCCCCTCCGGGCGTGAACGCCAGTCAGGTGCGCTGCGCGCTGGCCGACGTGCCGGGCGTGGCCAGCGCCCATCATGTGCATGTGTGGTCACTCGACGGCGCCGAACCCGTTGTGACCCTGCATGTGCGCCTGGCCGCGCAGGCCGAATCGGAGGCCACCTTGCGCGCGGTGCATCGCCGCCTGCATGACGCGCTGGGCGTCGAGCACGCCACGGTGCAGATCGAGGTCGACGCCTGCATCGCCCCTGGGCAGACGCATTGCCTCCCCGGTTGAGCCGCGCGGCGCAGCGCGGTCAGGCTGCCCGGCCGCCGGAGGATGGTTTGCGGTGCGAATCCGCATTGCGCGCCATGGTGCTCTGGGCCATGCGCCGCGCCATGCGCCGCAGTGCAAGCCATTGCTGCGCCCAGAAGCCGTCGCCGTAGTCTTCGCCCTGGCCGTCCGGCGCGGGGAGCTGGGCGCGCACCCCGGTGGGTTGCAGCGCAGTGGTGAAGTCGGCCGAGCGGAACAGCACGTCCCACCACGGCAGCAGCACGCCGAAATTGCAGCCATAGAGCCGCGCGTTGTTCTGGTGGCCGAGTTCGTGGCCGTAGCCGATGGCGTGGTGCAGGCGGTGAAAGCGTGGGCTCACCAGGAGCCGCTCGCCCAGCCAGCCGAACGACATCCGGGTGTTGGCATGCTGCAGGCTTTGCAGTGCCCCCGACACCAGCGACAGCGCGACGAATTGCGTCGGCGGCACGCCGATCAGCAGCGCCAGTGCGGCGAAATACGCCGCCTGCAGCACGTCGTCGAGCAGGTGGTTGCGGTCGTCGGCCCACAGGCTGAGCTGGCGCTGGCTGTGGTGTACCGCGTGCAGTTCCCACCACCACTGGATCTGGTGCTGCGCACGGTGATACCAGTAGCCGGCGAAGTCGAGCACGACAAAATAGATCAGGAACGCCACCAGCGGCCGGTCGGTGACGCCGGGCCACAGGGTGTCGAGGTTGATGTTGTCGATGCCGCGCAGCCGCAGCCATTCCTGCAGGCTGTCGAACTGCGGCTGCAGGGTGAAGAACAGCACCAGATTGATCAGCCCGAGGCGGTTGATGAAGGTGTAGAGCACGTCCACCCGTACCGCGCGGCGGTTGGGCCAGACCTCCAGCGGGCGCAGCGCCTCCAGCGGCCGCAGCACCGCATAGACCACGGCGATCTGCAGCGCCCCGGCGAGGAACCACAGCACCCCGTCATAGGCGAAGTCGTCGTCGACCATGAGGTGAAAGTGATAGAGCACAGGCTGCACCAGGGTGACGAACACCCAGGTCTGCACCTCGCCGACCAGCAGGCTGGTGACGTGGCTGATCCAGTCGAACGGGTTGATCATGGCCATGCGTTCAGCGCACGGTCGCCACGCGCTGCGCCAGGTTGGACAGCGGCGGCAGGTTGTCGTAGAACGGCGCGCGGTTGTAGAAGTAGATGCCGTGCGGCGACTTGCCCACGGGGATGACATCGACCAGTTTGCGCGTGGTCATGTCGATCACGCCCACCGAGCGGGCGAAGCGAAAGGTCACCCACAGCCAGCGACGGTCTGCGGACAGTTCCATGTCGTCCGGCCCGGGGCGCAGGCCGGTGATGTCGCCGACCTTGGTGAGGGTGTCCATGTCGAGGATGCTGATGGTGTTGGACACGCGGTTGCTCACCAGCACATGCCTGCCGTCGGCCAGCGAGCGGAAGTTGTGCGCCGCCTTGCCGGTGACGATGCGCTTGATGACGGTGCGGGTGCGCGGATCGACCGCGACCACCGCGTCGCTGCCGGTCAGTGCCACCAGCAGGGTCTTGTCGCCCGGGGTCAGCCACAGCCCGGCCGGGGTTTCGCCGACCTTCATGGTCCACAGCACGGTTTGCGTGGGCAGGTCGATCGCGGCCACCGCATTGGTTTCCTGCAGGCTGATGTAGACCGTCTTGCTGTCGGCGGTGAAGGCCATGTGGCTGGGCAGGGCCTTGAGGGGGATGCGCCTGGCGAGCTGGAACTTGCCCTGGTCATAGCTGTAGATGTCCACCCGGTTCAGTCGCAGGCAGTTCACCACGAACCAGCGGTGATCCGGCGAAAAGCCGATCTGGTACGGATCCGGGATGTCGGGCACACTGCCGATGGGCTTGCCGGTTTTGGGGTCGAGCAGCATCAGGTCGTTGCTCACCGCGTTGGCGACGATCAGATCCTGGTTGTTCGGCGTGGCCATCAGGTGATGCGGCTCCTTGCCGGTGGCAAAACTGCCGATGGCCTGGCGCGTGGCCTGGTTGATCAGGGTGATGCGGGCGTCGCCCGAGTCGAGTACCACCACCACGTCGTCCCTGGACTGCGCCTGGGCGAACCCGACATGCAGCAGCAAGGCCATGAAAACAATGAGGAATTGACGCATCAGGTCACCAGGAGTTGGAACGTCCGCGACGCCTTTGCGCTGCGTTGCGGCCGCAACTTTAACGTGCGCCCGAGAAAAGTTGTTGACCGGAAACAGACGGCACACAATCATCCATCAGAATTTGCAGGATTGACACGATTCCGTTGTCGGCAGAAGCCGGTGTCTTGCGTTACCTTCTTCACCGTGTTGCCGGAACTCCGCGCGAGCCCGGTGTGTCGAATCGACGAGGTTTGCCATGCGACAGAACATTTCATTCAAGCGCGCCTTTCTTGCGTTGGCCGCTGCCGGGCTGCTGGCGCTGCCGGGTTTTGCCCAGGCGCGGGTGTACTGGAGCGTCGGCGTCGGTTTGCCGGTCTACTACGGTGCTTACGGCGCACCCTGGTATCCCGGCTGGGGCGGTGGCTGGTATGAGCGCTGGGACGACCCGTTCCCGGCCTACGGCTGGAGCACCTGGAGCCCGCCCGTCGTGGTGGAACGCCAGCCGGTCGTGGTGCAGTCACTCCCGCCGGGCCCGGCGCCGCAGTCGTTCTGGTATTACTGCCAAAGTCCGGCTGGTTATTACCCGTACGTCTCGGTATGCCCCGGGGGCTGGACGACCGTTCCCGCCACGCCCCCGCCGCCGCCATCCCCGGCCAAGAAATAACTCACCAAATCCTGCAATTCTTCTCTGAGGCCACATCATGCGACTTTCCCGCCCGCTTTTTCTGCTTCCCGCTGCGCTTGGCGCCCTGGTGCTCGGCGGCTGCGCCACCGCGCCACTTGGGCCGACCATCGCGGTCATGCCGGCGCCGGGCATGCCGTTCGAGCAGTTCCAGGCCATCGACGCGGGCTGCCGTCAGTACGCGCAACAACAATCGGCGCAGTACCAGACCGGGGCGAGCAACTCGGGGCTGTCCTCGGCGGCGATCGCCACCGGCATTGGCGCAGCAGCCGGTGCACTCATCGGTGGCAACAGCCAGGGCGCCGGTGTCGGAGCGGGCATCGGCCTGCTTGCGGGCAGCGCGGGTGGCGCCGGCAGCTATGGCGACACCCAGGGCAGCGCGCAGCGCGCCTACAACATCGCCTATCAGCAATGCATGTATGCACGCGGCGCGCAGGTGCCGGGCTACGCCGCACCGCGCTATGTGCCGCCGCCTCCCCCGCCTGCCTATCCGGCGCAGCCGTCCTATCAGCAGGCACCGCAATATCCCCAGCAACCCGCCTATCCGCAGACCTACCCGCCGGCGCAGTGAGACGGTTGTCGGGTGGCGCGCGCCACCCCGCGTGCGCGCCGTTACGCAGAGTCACAACTGGTCACAGGATGGCAGGTGTTGTGACGAATGCGGCGGCTATCATGCCCCGCGACCATGAGGACCTCTGCTGACACCGCGCCTGCGGGCTCCCCCAAACCGCCCGCGGGCAGCGGCAAGCGGCCTGGGGGCAGCGCGCGTGCGCGCCCTCTGTGGCTCAAATTCCTGCTCGGCGTGGTGTTGCTCGGCGTCGCTGTCGTGCTGATGCTGGTGTTTGCCGTGACCATGCTCTATCCACGGCTGCCCGCGCTGAGCGAGCTGACCGATTACCGCCCGGACCTGCCGCTGCGGGTGTATTCCAGCGAGGGCACGCTGATTGGTGAATTCGGTGTGCAGCGCCGTACCGTGGTGCCTTTCGCACAGATTCCCCTGCAGGTCCGCGAGGCCTTTCTCGCTGCCGAAGACGCCCAGTTCTACGACCACGGCGCGGTCGATTGGACGGGCGTCCTCCGCGCGGCGCTCGCCGATCTGATGCATGGCTCGGCAGTGCAGGGCGCATCCACCATCACCATGCAGGTGGCGCGCGACTTTTATCTCAGCCCGCAAAAAACGCCGCTGCGCAAGTTCACCGAAGCGCTGATGGCCTACAAGATCGAGCACGAGCTGAGCAAGGACCAGATCCTCGAACGTTATCTCAATCAGGTCTATCTCGGCCAGCGCGCCTACGGCGTGGCCGCGGCCGCGCAGGTGTATTACGGCAAGTCGCTCGACCAGCTCACGCTGGCGCAGATTGCGGTGCTCGCTGGCTTGCCCAAGGCGCCGTCGGCCTTCAACCCGCAGACCAATATCAAGGCGGCGCTCATTCGCCAGCATTACGTGCTCGGCCGCATGCTGGCGCTGGGCAACATCACCAAGGCGCAGTATGACGACGCGATGCAGGCGCCGCTGAACGTGGTGTCCGGCCAGGGCCTGCTGCGCTTCAAGGTGGACGCCGACTACGCCGCCGAGCAGGTGCGCGAAATCATGGTGGCCCGCTTCGGCGAGTCGGCCTATACCGATGGCTACAAGGTCTACACCACCCTGCACGACCGCGATCAGGCCGCTGCGGTGAACGCGGTGCGCAGCGGCGTGCTGGCCTATGACCAGCGCCACGGCTGGCGCGGACCGCAGGCACAGATCGACCTGCCGCAGCACGACGCCGACGCCCTGGGCGTGGCGACCAGGGCGCTCAAGCCCTATGCGAGCGCGGGCAGCCTGCATCCCGCCGTGGTGCTGCATGCCAGCCCCAAGCTGGTCGAGGCCGTGCTGGAATCGGGCAATACGGTGGAACTCAGCGGGGATGCGCTCAAGTTCGCTGCCGCCGGGCTGTCGCCCAAGGCCACGGAGAAGCAGCGCATCGACCGGGGCGCCGTGGTCTGGCTGCAGAAGCTGGCCAAGGGCTGGCGCATCGCGCAGATGCCCGACGTGCAGTCGGCGCTGGTGTCGGTCGATCCGAAGGATGGAGCGGTGCGCGCCTGGGTGGGCGGCTTCGACTACAACCATGAGAAGTTCGACCATGTGAACCAGGCCTTCCGCCAGCCGGGGTCCAGCTTCAAGCCGTTCATCTATTCCGCGGCCATCGACGAGGGCCTGGCGCCGACCACCATCATCGACGATTCACCCATCACCATCAATCCCGGCCCGGGTCAGCCGCTGTGGACGCCGCACAACTACGACAACGAGCGGCTCGGCGCCGTTCCCGCCACGCTGGCGCTGGCGCATTCCGACAATGTCTGCGCGGTCAAGGTGGTGCTGGCGGTCGGCATTCCCTATGCGCGCCAGTTCGCGTCGCGCTTTGGTCTGCCGCTCGACCAGATTCCACCCTACCCCACCATGGTGCTCGGAGCCGGCAGCTTCACCCCGCTGCAGATGGCCACGGCCTACGCCGTGTTCGCCAACGGCGGCTCGCTGGTCGAGCCCTACCTGATCAAGCGCATCGTCGATGCCCACGGCGCCGAGATCTATGCGCACAAGCCCGTGATCGCCGGAAAGAACGCGCCGCGCATCATCAGCGCGGCCAATGCCTTCCTCAGCAACCAGCTCATGCAGGCGGTCATCCAGCATGGCACCGGCGCGGCGGCACTCGCGCTCGGGCGCACCGATCTGGCGGGCAAGACCGGCACCTCGCAGGACTTCCATGACGCCTGGTTCGACGGTTTCAACCCCGATCTGGTCGCCATCACCTGGATGGGCTACAACACCCAGCGCAATCTCTACCGCGGCGAGCAGGGCGCCAAGGCCGCGCTGCCCATCTGGATGGACTACATGCGCGTGGCGCTGGCCGGCAAGCCCGACGTGCCCTGGCCGGTGCCGCCCGGGATCATCACGGCGCAGGTCAACCCGGCCACCGGCTTTGCGTCCAGTTCGCCCAATGCCGTGACCGGCTATTTCCTGCAGAACTTCCCGCCGCTGGCGATCGACGCGCAGTTGCCGCTGTCGGCCGCGTCATCGCCGCAGGCCGCAGGTGGCGTCAACCCAGGCGTCACCACCGGCAGCGGCGGCCTGCTGGTCGGGCCGGGTGGGTTGGCAGTGGGCACGTCCACGGTCAGTGTGCGCGGCCAGGGGCCGGGCACCCATCCAGCGGCCATCGCCCAGCCGGTGCCGCAACAGCCTGCGCTGTCGCCGGGCGCCATCCTTCCCAGTCTGGGCGCGAATCCATAGCGCGCGCCGTCCGGTCGCCCGGGTGCTTTCTACAATGTCGCCTTCTCCAAGGCGGATTCCATGCGCACCTTTCAAGACATCATCCTGACCCTGCAGACCTACTGGGCCAACCAGGGCTGCGCCATCCTGCAGCCCTACGACATGGAAGTGGGCGCGGGCACCAGCCACACCGCCACCTTTCTGCGCGCCATCGGCCCCGAGCCGTGGCGCGCCGCGTACGTGCAGCCCAGCCGCCGACCCAAGGACGGCCGCTATGGCGACAACCCCAACCGCCTGCAGCACTACTACCAGTTCCAGGTGGTGCTCAAGCCCGCGCCCGGCAATATCCTGGAGCTCTACCTCGGCAGCCTGCAGGCACTGGGCTTCGACCTCAAGACCAACGACATCCGCTTCGTCGAGGACGATTGGGAGAACCCCACGCTGGGCGCCTGGGGCCTGGGCTGGGAGGTCTGGCTCAACGGCATGGAAGTCACCCAGTTCACTTATTTCCAGCAGGTCGGCGGCATCGACTGCAAGCCGCTGACCGGCGAGATCACCTACGGCCTAGAGCGCCTGGCCATGTATCTGCAAGGCGTGCAGAGCGTGTACGACCTGGTCTGGACCGAAACCGAGGTGGCCGGAAAGCGGACCTTGCTGAAATACGGCGACGTGTTTCACCAGAACGAGGTGGAGCAGAGCACCTACAACTTCGAGCACAGCGATGTGGAGTTTTTGTTGCATGCCTTTGCCGCGCATGAAAGGCAGGCCAGGGCGCTGATGGCTGCGCAGCTCGCCCTGCCCGCCTACGAGCAGGTCCTCAAGTGCGCGCACAGCTTCAACCTGCTCGACGCCCGCGGCGCCATCTCGGTGACCGAACGCGCCGCCTACATCGGCCGCATCCGCAACCTGGCGCGCGGCGTGGCGCAGGAATACCTCGACAGCCGCGCCCGCCTGGGTTTTCCGCTCGCGCCGAAGGACTGGGCCGACGAGGTCAACGCGCAACTGGCGCAGAAAAAGGCAGCCTGAGCTGCAGGGCGACAAAGCCACCCCGCGCCGCCCGCGCCCTTCGTGTCGCACCCGTTCAACGCCGCCGCCCCGGTTTTCACATTCCGCACCATGACCGCATCCAATCTGCTTGTCGAACTCTTTACCGAGGAACTCCCGCCCAAGGCCCTGCCCGCCCTGGGCCGCGCATTTGCCGACGGCCTGGCCGAGCGCCTGCAGGCCCAGGGCCTGGCCGAAGCCGATGCGGTGGTCACGCCCTACGCCAGCCCGCGTCGGCTGGCTGCGCACATCACCTCTGTCGCCGCCAAGGCCGCCGACCGCGCCGTGGCGCAAAAGCTCATGCCCGTCTCGGTCGGCCTGGATGCCAGCGGCGCGCCCACGCCCGCGCTGCTGAAAAAGCTCGCCAGTCTCGGTCTGGACGCCAGCGCCGCAGCGCGGCTGCGGCGCGAAGGCGACGGCAAGGCGCAGTCGCTGTTCATCGACACCGTGGCTGTGGGCCTCACGCTGGCCGAGGGCCTGCAGACCGCGCTGCACGACACCCTGGCCAGGCTGCCCATTCCCAAGGTCATGGCGTATCAACTGGCCGACGGCTGGAGCACGGTGAAATTCGTGCGCCCGGCGCACGGTCTGGTGGCGCTGCACGGCGCCGAGGTGGTGCCGGTGCAGGCGCTCGGGCTCACCGCAGGCCGCCACACCCACGGCCACCGCTTCGAGGCGCTCAGCGATCCCCTCGTCCTGCCCGACGCCGACAGCTACGCCGAGGTGCTGCGCACCCAGGGCGCGGTGATCGCCGGTTTCGACGCGCGCCGCGCCGAGATCGCCGCGCAGCTGCAGGCGGCTGCCGCGCGCGCCGGCGAAGGTCTGCAGCCGATCGACGATGCCGCGCTGCTCGACGAAGTCACCGCGCTGGTCGAGCGCCCGAACGTGCTGCTGTGCCAGTTCGATCCGGCGTTTCTCGCGGTGCCGCAGGAATGCCTGATCCTGACGATGAAGGCCAACCAGAAATACTTTCCGCTGCTCGACGCGGCGGGCAGGCTGACCCACCAGTTCCTCGTGGTCAGCAACGTCAGTCCCGCGGACCCGAGCGCGGTGATCGCCGGCAACGAACGCGTGGTGCGCCCGCGTCTGGCCGATGCGCAGTTCTTTTTCGAACAGGATCGCAAACGCACGCTGGAGAGCCGCGTGCACGGTCTGGACAAGGTGGTCTATCACGCCAAGCTCGGCTCGCAGGGCGAGCGCATGCGGCGGGTGCGGGCGATGGCCGGGGCGATTGCTGCGGAGATCGCGCCCAGCCGTCCGGTGACGCTGGCCGAGCGCGCCGCGCTACTGGCCAAGGCCGATCTGCTGACCGAGATGGTCGGCGAGTTTCCGGAACTGCAGGGCATCATGGGTCGCTACTACGCGCTGCACGACGGCGAAGACCCGCTGGTGGCGCAGGCGATCGAAGACCATTACCGCCCGCGCTTTGCAGGCGACGATCTGCCGCGCAGCGAAGTCGGGCTGGCGCTGGCGCTGGCTGACAAGCTCGACACCCTGGTCGGGCTGTTCGGCATCGGCGAGCGCCCCAGCGGCGACAAAGACCCGTTTGCGCTGCGCCGTCACGCGCTGGGCATCGTGCGCATGCTGCTCGAACGCGAGGAGGCGCTGCGCGCGCTGCCGCTGTCCGCGCTGCTGGCCATCGGCAACGCCGCGTTCCAAGGCGTGCCGGGCTACCAGCACCCGACCGCGGAGGTGGCCGTGTTTGTGCGCGAGCGTCTGGCCAACTGGCTGCGCGAGCAGGGATACACCGCGCTCGAGGTCGAGGCGGTGCTGGCGCTGCAGCCGCAGTTCCTCGCCGACGTTCCGCGCCGCCTCGACGCGGTGCGCGCGTTCTCCGCTCTGCCCGAGGCGCAGGCGCTGGCCGCGGCGAACAAGCGGGTGGGCAATATCCTGAAAAAATCCGAGGTCGCGGCCAACGCCGACGCGCTCGACCCCACCCGTCTGGTCGAACCCGCCGAGCAGGCGCTGGCGCAGGCGCTGCAGACCATCGCGCCGCAGGCCGACGCGGCCTACGCGCGGGGCGACTACACCGCCGCGCTCAAGGCGCTGGCGGCGCTCAAGGCGCCGGTCGATGCGTTCTTCGACAGCGTGATGGTCTACGCCGACGACCCGCTGCTGCGCGCCAACCGCCTGGCGCTGCTCGCGCGCTTGCAGGCGGCGATGAACCAGGTCGCCGACCTGTCTCGGCTGGCGGCCTGAACCTGCGGGACAATGCCCCCATGAAACTGCTCATCCTCGACCGCGACGGCGTCATCAACCACGACAGCGACGACTTCATCAAGTCGCCCGATGAATGGGTGCCGATTCCCGGCAGCCTGGAGGCCATCGCCCGGCTGAACCACGAGGGCTGGCATGTGGTGGTGGCGAGCAACCAGTCGGGCATCGGCCGCGGGCTGTTCGACATGACCACGCTCAATGCCATCCACCGCAAGATGCACAAGATGCTGGCGGCAGCGGGTGGGCGCATCGACGCCATCTTTTTCTGCCCGCATGCGCCGGAAGATCACTGCACCTGCCGCAAGCCCAAGCCTGGGTTGTTCCAGGACATCGCCCGGCGCTACGAATTGCAGACGCTCGACGGCGTGCCTGCGGTCGGCGACAGCGTGCGCGACCTGCAGGCCGCGCAGCCGCTGGGCTGCAGCCTGCATCTGGTGCGCACCGGCAAGGGTGAGCGCATCGCCGACCTGGGCAATCTGCCCGCAGGCACGCGGGTGCATGACGATCTGGCCGCCTTCGCCACCTGGCTGCTCGAGCAGCCCAGGGCCGCAGTCGACAAGGCGTGATGCGATCGGCCATGCGCTTTCTCCGTTCCCTGCTGTACATGGCCTGGCTGGTGGTCACCGTGGTGCCCTATGCGGTGGTCGTGGTCATCCTGTCCATTTTCATTCGCGGCACGCCGCTGTACCGCTTCACCATGGGCTGGGTGCATCTCGCGTACGGAGGCGCGCGCTTGATTTGCGGCATCCGCAGCAATGTCATCGGCCTGGACCATCTGCCGGACGGCCCGGTGGTGCTGTTGTCCAAGCACCAGTCGGCATGGGAGACCCTGGCGCTGCCACTCATCATGCCGCGCCCGCTGGCGTATGTGTTCAAGCGCGAATTGCTGTACGTGCCGTTTTTCGGCTGGGCGCTCGGGCGGCTGGACATGGTGCACATCGACCGCAGCAAGCGCACCGAAGCCTTCAGCCGCGTGGAAAGGCAGGGCGCCCGAATTCTCAAGCAAGGCAACTGGATCATCATGTTCCCCGAAGGCACGCGCACAGCGCGCGGCCAGCAGGGCGTCTACAAGACCGGCGGCACGCGGTTGGCCATAGCCACCGGCGCCTGGGTGGTGCCCATCGCGGTGACGTCGGCGCGCTGCTGGCCGCGCCAGGCGTTCATCAAGACCCCGGGCGTGATCGATGTGTCCATTGGCAAGCCCATTTCTCCAGAAGGTCGCCAGCCCGCAGAAATGATGGCCGAGGTGGAGCAATGGATTGAGGCCGAGATGCGCCGTCTCGACCCGCAGGCCTACGCGCATGCCCAGCCCTGACCGTTCGGTGCGCGCCCCGCTGCAAGGCGCAGCGCAGCTCGGCCTGTTCGACTGGGCCGACCCACTGCCCACTGCCGCGCCAGGGGCCGTTGCGCCTGCCAGGCCCACTGCGCCGCCCGCGCCTTCTGGCTGCGCGCCCTTCCCCACGGAGCACAGCCCGCCCCCTGCACGCGTGCCCGCTGCCTCCCCCGCGCAGCAGTACGACGACGGCATCCATCGCTTCGACTGGACGCTGCGCCGCGCCGCCCGCCGCACCCTGGCGCTGCGGGTGGACGATCGTGGCGTGAGCCTGTTGGCGCCGCGTCTGGCCAGCGCGGCCTCCATCTCCCAGTTCCTGCAGCAGCATGCGGCCTGGGTCGTGCGCAAGCTGCGCCAGCGCGAGCAGCGGCTGCAGGCCTTGCAGGCTGCACGCATCGACTGGGTCGATGGCGGCCGCATCCCCTATCTCGGCCAGCACCTCACCCTGCGGCTGCGCGGCGCCGTCCAGTTGCACTGGGACGAGCCCCGCGCCGAGCTGCATCTGCCGCTGCCGCCCGACAGCGACGCGCAGCAGGTGCGCGACAGCGTGGCGGCCTGGCTGCAGCGGCAGGCGCTGGCGCTGTTCCATGCCCGCGTGGCGCACTTCGCTGCACAGCTTGGCGTGCGAGTGACCGCCGTCAAGCTCAGCGCCGCCACCACGCGCTGGGGCAGCGCCAAGAGCGACGGCAGCATTCGCCTGCACTGGCGTCTGCTGCACTTCAGTCCGCAACTGGTGGACTATGTGGTGGCGCACGAGGTGGCGCATCTGCGCGAAATGAACCACAGCCCGCGCTTCTGGGCGCATGTCGGCCAGCTCTACCCCGACTATCGCCAGGCCCGGCTTCACCTCAAGCAGTCCACATTGCCACCCTGGACGTGAACCCTGCCCGGCAATGTTCGGGCTGCGGTGTTACAAAACCAGGGGTTCGGCCGCTGGTGCGGCCTTGTGTTTTTTCGGTTTTCAAGAGGATGACTTCATGCGATTTCTTCACACCATGCTGCGCGTCGGCAATCTGCAGCGCTCCATCGACTTCTACACCCGGGTCATCGGCATGAACCTGCTGCGCACCACCGACCGGCCCGAACAGAAATACAGCCTGGCTTTCCTCGGCTTCGAGCCCAATCCGGCGCAGGCCGAGCTGGAACTGACCTATAACTACGGCGTCGATCGCTACGACCTGGGCACGGCCTACGGCCATATTGCGCTGGGCGTGGACGACGCCGCTGCCGCCTGCGCCCGCATCAAGGCGGCCGGCGGCACCGTCACCCGCGAGGCCGGGCCGGTGGCCGGGGGCAGCACCATCATCGCCTTTGTGCAAGACCCGGACGGCTACAAGATCGAGCTGATTCAACACGGCACGCTATGAGGCAACACTGACCAAGTCCATTGCGCGCTGCGCATCCGATCTGCGGGTGGTCTGCGGCGTTGCACATCCTCGCCATCGCTTCGGCCATTGTCTTGGTGTGCGCCTTGCATCCCATCCCGCACACCGGCGCGCATCATCACAAGGACTTATTCAGTGCTGCCATAAGCAGCTTCTGACGACACACCGCATGCATCTGCCCGCACCGCAATCCACCGCGCCGGTTGCCCCGGTCACGCGGGCATCGTTCTACCGCCTGGTCTATCCCGCCCGTGTGCTCGGCATGGCGCTGGCCGGGCTTGCCGTGGGCAGTGTGTTGTTCGAGCACCGCGCCAACGCCTGGCTCTGGGCGCTGCTGGGGATCACATTTCTGCTCTGGCCGCACCTTGCCTATGTTCACGCCCGTTTCAGTGCCGACCGTTACGCGGCGGAAAAGCGCAATCTGCTCGTCGACTCGCTGTTCGTCGGCATGTGGGTTCCGCTGATGCACTTCAACCTGCTGGTCAGCGCGGTCCTCACCATCATCACCACGTTCGACAAGGTCTACACCCTCATCCGGAGGCTTTGGCTCCATGCCCTCATCGTTCTGATCGGCGCCGCGGCCCTGGTCACCCTGCTGGTTCGCCCCGAGTTGCATCCGCACAGCACCGTGCTTGTGGAGCTGTGCGTGTTGCCGCTGGTGTTTGTCTACACCTGGGTGAATACCTACCGCGGCGCGCGCCTCATGCGCACCACGGCCCGGCAGAACTGGCAGCTTGCCGAGCTGCGTCGCACCGACAGCCAGACCGGGCTGCACTCGCGCGATCACTGGATCGAGCGCGCCACGCAGGCGCTGCAATCCCTGCAGTCAGCGGACAGACCCGCCTGTCTGCTGCTGATCGACATCGACCATTTCAAATCGGTCAACGACCATTTCGGTCATACCGTGGGCGATGAGGTCATCAGTGCGGTGGGCCAAGTCATTCTGGCCAGCGTGCGCAACGAAGACAGCGCCGGTCGCTACGGCGGCGACGAGTTTGCCGTGCTGGTCGACCAGGCCGACGCGCGGACCGCGCGTGCCATCGCCGAACGCATCCGCGCGCAGATCGAGCAACTGCGCTTTTCCAGCGCACCGCAACTGCGCCTGAGCAGCAGCATCGGCCTGGCCGTGGCGTTGCCCGAGCATGGCGCGCTGCGCGACTGGATCAATGCCGCCGACGTGGCGCTCTACCGCGCCAAGGACCTCGGTCGCAACCGCGTGGCCGAAGCCGCGGGGGTCGATCCCTGATGGCGCAAGGCGCTGCGCGTCGCATCGCCCTCCGCCGTCTCTCCTGTTCCATTGCCGCACCAACGCCTTGCCCATGCCGCCCTCCTCTCCCGCGCCCTCTGACGAGGCCTTGTTCGACCAGCTTTCCACCACACTGCTGCAGGCGGTCGATCTGGAAGGGCTGGTGCGGCCGTTGCTGAAACTGCTGCAGACCATCACCGGGCTTGAAAGCACTTACTTCACCGCCATCGACCCAGCGCGTCAGACCCAGACCGTGCTCTATGCCACGAACACCGACCAGTTGCACATCCCCGAGGGCGCGCAGGTGGACTGGGAGGACACGCTGTGCAAGAGGGCGCTGGAGCAAGACCGCCTGGTCAACAACGCGGTCTCCCAAACCTGGGGCGACAGCGCTGCGGCACGGGCCCTGGGCATCGAAACCTATGCCAGCGCGCCGATCGAAGTGGCGGGCGGGGATCTGTATGGCACGCTGTGTGCCGCGGGCCGCCAGGCCGTGGATCTGTCGCCCAAGGCGCTGCAGACCCTCAAACTGTTCGCCAGCATCATCGCCCGGCAGATCGAACGCGAGCGCCTGATCGCGCTGCTGCAGCAGGAGAACGCCCGCCTGTCGCATGCCAGTCTGCTCGACCCGCTCACCGGCCTGCTCAACCGCCGGGGGCTCGAAGAGCACCTGCCCCGACTGCTCGCCCAGGCAGAGCGGCAGCAGCGGCGCGTGATGCTGGCGTTCATCGATCTCGACAGGTTCAAGCAGATCAATGACGATCATGGTCATCTTGCCGGAGATGACTTTTTGCGTCAGGTTGGCCTGCGGCTCAAAGGCGGTCTGCGCGCCAGCGACGTGCTCGCACGCTACGGCGGCGATGAATTCGTCGTCGCCATCTGCGTCGATCCCGAGGCGGTGCATCACGAGTCGGCACTGCGCGAGCGTCTGTTCGAACTGACGCGCGGCCAATACCTGCTGGATCACGGCGCGCTGGACTATCCCGGCCCCAGCATCGGCATTGCGGTGTGTCATCCGGGCTCGACAGACATGGCCGGCCTGCTCAAACGCGCGGATCAGGCGATGTACGCGCAGAAACTCCAGCGCAGGCAGCAGCTCCGGCCTCGACCTGAACCTTGAACGAGGGTCTGTGTTGACATGCCCGCCCGCTATGCTGGGGACATGCAATCCTGGCTCTTCCTGTTCGGCACCATCGTCGCCGAAGTGATCGGCACCACTGCGCTCAAGGCCACGCAGGGGTTCACCCGGCTGGCGCCCTCGCTGGTGGTGGTCGTGGCCTATGCGCTGGCGTTCTACCTGCTGTCGCGCACCATGCAGACCATCCCGATGAGCATTTCGTATGCGGTGTGGTCCGGCGTGGGCATCGTGCTCATCACCCTGATCGGCTTAGTTGTGTATCACCAGACGCTCGATCTGCCCGCGCTCATCGGCCTGGGGCTGATCCTTGCGGGCGTGCTGGTGATTCACCTGTTCTCCCGGTCGGTGGCACACTGAAATCGATCGATTCGTTCGATTCAACTTATTGCAAATATCCGTTTGTCTTGTATGAGCTGACGTCCTATCCTGCTCAGGGTTAACGCGTATGCGTGTTGCGCACCCCTACAGGAGTTCAGTCATGTCAGTCTCCGGTTCCCCCCTCGCTTCGCGCCGCCTGGCGCTGCAGTCCACTCTGGTCGCAGGCCTTGGCCTGACCGCGCTCGGCAGTCGCGCCGCGCAGGCCGCCTCGGCGCAGGCGCGCATGCTGCCCGCTGGCGCCACCACCCTGGCCGAGCTGGGCAAGAAGCTCGCCGCTGCGCCGCGTCGGCGCGACTTCAAGACCACGCAGATGATCCTGGAGCGTAACCGGTAAGCCAGCGGCGTTCTTTCGTTCGTTTCGGATCCCACGAAGAATGTTTCCCATCGCAGGGATGAGGAGACATTCGAGATGGAGAACGACGCGGCAGAGGTGGCCGAGGTCAAGCGGCGGCGGCACCTGGACGAGGCGTGCTGGCGCGACGTGATTGAGCGTTTCCCGGCCTCGGGGCTGACGCTCAAGAGCTTTTGTCGGCAGGAGCGAGTGTGTGTGAGCAGCTATCGGCGCTGGCGTGAGCGGCTGTCGGGCAAGGTGAAGGCTGCGCCCGTGACGGCCAAGACTGGGCGTATGGAGCAGCGTGCCGCGGGGTTCATCGAGTTGGGCGAAGTCGGTACCGGCGGCATGCATGCGCCCATGGAGTTGCGGCTGGACCTGGGCGGCGGCATGAGCCTGCATCTGGTGCGCCGCTGATGTTCTTTCCTGAGGGGCGCATCCGGGTCTTCTTGTATGGGCAGCCTGCCGACATGCGCAAGTCCTACGACGGGCTGTACGCGCTGGCGCGCCAGGGCTTTGAGGTCGACCCGCTGGGCGGGCATCTGTTCGTGTTCGCGAACCGTCGGGCTGACCAGATCAAGGTGCTGTACTTCGATCGCAGCGGCTGGTGCGTGTGGAGCAAACGGCTGGAGGCCGGCCGCTTTGTGCGCGACTGGGGCGGGCAGCGCAGCGCCGAGATCGACTTCACCGCGCTCAAGCTCCTGCTCGAGGGGCTGCAGGTGACGCGGCAGTTCAAGCGGCATCGACACGTGGAGTGGCGATAACGGGTTTTGCAATGTGGCAAAGCCCGATTCCCTTCGGGCTTTGCCATGGGCACAATGCTTTCATGCGTGCAGACCCCGCTCAAGTGCAGACCTATACCGCCCAGATCGTGGCGGGCATGGCGGTTGAGGCTCTCGTGCGGTTGCTGCAATCGCAAGCGCAGACCATCGTTGAGCAGCAGCGGCAACTGGCGTGGTTCAGGCGACAGATCTTCGGCAGCAAGAGCGAACGGCTGCAGAGCGTGGCCGATGCGCAGCAACTTCATCTCGGCCAGATTCTGGGTGATCTGCCGATCCCGCCACAAGCCCCCGAGGCTGGACGCCAAGTGGCCGGGCACACGCGGCGCGCACGCACGACAGATTGTGCTGGCGACCAGGACGCGACGGCGTTCTTCGACGCCGAGCGGGTCGAGGTGCAGGTCATCCACCTGCCGTGCGCCCAGGCGCAGGGGTTGCGTGCCGAGGAGTACGAGGTCATCGGCGAGAAGGTCAGCTACCGCCTGGCGCAGCGCCCGGGCGCCTATGTGGCGCTCAAGTACGTGCGCCCGGTGATCAAGCGGCTCGACACCGCGACCCTGCACTGCGCGCCGGCGCCGGCCAGCGTGTTCGAGGGCAGCCGCGCCGACGTGAGTTTCGTCGCCGGCATGGCGGTGGACAAGTTCCGCTACCACCTGCCGCTGTACCGCCAGCATCAGCGGCTGGCCGATGCCGGCTTCAAGCTCAGCCGGGCCTGGTTGACCCAGCTCATGCAGCAGACTGCGGCGCTGCTCGAGCCCATCGTGGATGCGCAGCTGGCCTCGATCCTGGGCGGGCATGTGATCACGATGGACGAGACCCCGATCAAGGCCGGCCGCGCCGGGCCGGGGAAGATGAAGGGCACGTACTTCTGGCCGGTGTATGGCGAGCACGACGAGGTGTGCTTCCCCCACTTCGCCTCGCGCCGCCATGAGCATGTGAGCCAAGTTCTTGGACAGTTGCCCAGTGGCACGGTGCTGCTGAGCGATGGCTACGCGGCCTATGCCCGCTATGCGAGGCAGACCGGAGTCACCCACGCGCAGTGCTGGGCGCACGCGCGGCGCCTGTTCTTCGAGGCGCAAGACGCCGAGCCGCGGGCGGCCACGCAAGCCTTGCAGCACATCACCGCGCTGTACCGTATCGAGGCCGAGATCCGCGCCGCCGGGTGGGAGGGTGCGGCCAAGCTGGCGCATCGCGCCACCCACAGCCGGGCGCGGGTGCAGGCGTTCTTCGCCTGGGTCGAGCAGCAGTTCGCGCAGCAGGGCCTGCTGCCGAGCAATCCGTTGACCAAAGCGCTGGCCTACGTGCGAGAGCGACGGGCAGCGCTGTCAGTGTTCATCGATGACCCGGCGGTGCCCATCGACACGAACCACATCGAGCGCGCGCTGCGTCCGATCCCGATGGGGCGGCGCAACTGGCTGTTCTGCTGGAGCGAGGTCGGCGCACGCCATGTGGGCATCCTGCAAAGCCTCATCGCCACCTGCGTGCTGCAGGGTATCGACCCGTACACCTATCTGGTCGACGTGTTGCAGCGCGTGGGCCGACATCCCCAGTCCCGGGTGGTCGAACTCACCCCCAGGCTGTGGACGCAGCACTTCGGGCAGGACCCGCTGTGCTCGGACCTGGACAGGGCCGCGCCCCGATGACGCAGCGGATCTCCACGCGCATTGTTGCCCAGGCGATCCTCACCGTCGACCGCATGGATCTGCGCGCGCGCGAGGCGCTCGCCGACGAGATCCATGCGCACCAGCCCACGCTGCTTGCCAGTGTGCTGGTCCTGCCGCGCCTGGGCGCCAGGCTGGAGCAGGTCGAGATTATCCTCAACATCCTCTTCGTGGTGTACCAGGCGATGAAGATCAGCGGACATGCATGGCCGATGGTCTGCGAGGATCTGCAAGATCGCTGCCTCGACCGCCTCGTGGCGAAGATGCTCTTCCTCGACGGCTTGACCACGCTGCAGCAGGCGCAGGCGCTGCAGCAGCAGATCGACTCCCACGCCGAGCCCAACCTGCTGGCGTTCGTCTACAGCCGCCTGCAGGATCACGACCTGCTGGACGTGAAAACCGATGCGATCAAGTTCATGCTTCTGGCAGCGGTGAACCTCACCGAGTGCGTCGCAGCAGTATGCCCATCGCACACCACCAAGGCGGTGCAGCGGCGCACTGCCCGACGCGTGAAGACTGCTGCCTGATGCTGCTGCATCTACCCACCCAATAGCTCGAGCGCAATCACGCCGCTGGCTGAACGCTTACCCTGGAGCATCCCGACGAATGGGACAGCGCGGCGCTCGATCTGCTGCTGACCTACGGCGGCAAGCCCAGGCAGGTGTGGGACAACACCCAGCTCGAAGGCCCCTGGCTCAACCTGATGCGCAATTCCATGAACGCGCAGATCTGGTCGTTCAGGCACCCGGATTTTCTGGCGCTCTCAGCCACCCACGGCCCGGCGCACCTGGCGCTGTTCGATGACGCGCTCTGGGCCAAATATCAGTTGGGCAGCCTGACCAAGGGCAAGGCCAAGACGAACGTGTGGATCAAGACCTCGCCTGCTGCCGATGCCGATCCCAAGGCCGTGGAAGATTCCAAGGGCGTGTACTCCCCGGCGAACAACAGCATCACCGTGCTGCAGGAGCGTGGCGCGGTCTTCCTGGCCTGCCACAACGCGATCTGGGAGCTGACCGGGCATCTGCATGCCAAGGGCGTCAACCCGGACAAGAAGACCCACGGCGAAATGGCCGCTGAATTCACCAATCACCTCATCCCCGGCGTGGTGCTCACCCCTGGCATCGTCGCCACGCTGGTGGAACTCGAGGACGCAGGCTACCGCTACACCGCCTGATTCGCACACCCCATCAAGACTGGAGACCTCCATGCCCCGCACCTCCCGCGCGCTGCTGCGCACCCCCTTGCTCGCCGCCCTGCTGCTGGCGCTGCCCGTCCTGGCCCAGGCCCAACAGGCCCAACCGACCGACAGTGGCTGGAACGGCAAGGTGCAGCCCCCACAGTACAAGGAAACCATCTTTCCGCCATGGCAGCACGGCGCGAACAATCCTGCGCTCGACAAAGGGCTGGAATTCACCGTCCCCGAGGTGAACGACCTGCCCGACTTTCACGGCAACCTCGATCACCCCAAGCTGGTGATCTTCGTCGCCGGAAATTACTACTTCGCCATGGCGCCGCTGGTGCAGGCCTTCGAGAAGGAACATCCAGACTACAAGGGCCGGGTGTTCTACGAAACCCTGCCCCCGGGCATTCTGCTCAAGCAGATGCACGAAGGCGGCGTGATCACAGTGGGCAACATGACCTGGACGGTCAAGCCCGATGTGTTCGCCGCCGGGCTGAAAAAGATCGAGGCCGGCATCCATGACGGCGTGCTCACCGGCAAGGCCATTCCCTATGTGAGCAACGACCTCACCATCATGGTGCCCAAGGGCAACCCGGCGCACATCACCGGCCTGGCCGATCTGGGCAAGCCGGGGGTGACGCTGTCCATGCCCAACCCGCAATGGGAAGGCGTGGCGCGGCAGATCGAGGCTTCTCTGCGCAAGGCAGGCGGCGAGGCGCTGGAGCAGTCGGTCTACAACACCAAGGTGAAGAATGGCGAGACCATCCTCACCCACATCCACCACCGTCAGACGCCGTTGTTCATGATGCAAGGCCTGGCGCAGGCCGGGGTGACCTGGAAGTCCGAGGCCATCTTCCAGGAAAAAGTCGGTCACCCAATCAGCAATGTGGACATTCCCGCTGACCAGAACACCACCGCGGTCTATGCCGCAGCCGTGGTCAAGGGCGCGGCCCATCCGCAGGCCGGGCTGATGTGGGCGGAGTTCCTGGGTTCGCCCACGGCGCTCAAGATATTCGAGGGCTATGGTTTCAAGCCCGCGGCCGCCAAGCCCGCCGCCTGATCGACCGCTTCGCTGCGTCTGGGCAGCGCCGTTGCGTGATGCCTTCGTTTGGCTCTTCATTCGCCCCGCCGCAAGGCCGGGCGATTTTTTTCGTCCTCGCAAGGCAGGTGCCGGGTGAGCCGCTGTGAACCATTGCACGTTTTGGCGGTGCAGATCAAAAAGCCCGCTGATCTGGTCAGGTCAGGGCTTGATTTTGGTGGGGGGCAGTAGCACACTGAACCTGACAATTCCATCACAACACACGCCTTCCGGGTCCCGTCGGACGGCAACAACAGAGGAGGTCCCACACCATCACAGCCTGTCGGCACGGCGCTGCGCCTTGCCATGTCCATTTTTCCGAAAATCAGGAGCCTCACTATGAATCTGACCATCAGCGGCCACCATTTGGATGTCACCCCCTCCCTGCGCAGCTACGTCGAGACCAAGCTCGATCGCGTGGTGCGACATTTCGATCAGGTGGTCAATGTCAACGTGCTACTCAGTGTGGAAAAACTCAAGGAAAAGGAAAAGCGCCAGCACGCCGAATGCAATCTGATGGTCAAGGGCAAGTCGATTTTTGCGGAAAGTCAGCATGAAGACCTGTACGCCGCCATCGACACCCTGGTGGACAAGCTCGACCGTCAGGTGGTCGAGCACAAGAACCGACTGCGTGACCATCAGGCCACCGCGGGCAAGCATCTGGCCAGTTGAGCGCTGGCGCGTTCCTTCGCTTTTCAGCGCAGGCGCAGACCGGCCCGGCTGTCTCCGGGCGGTCTGTGCCTGCGCCGATCTGCCGCAAAACCCGTTTACACTGCGTCGCCTCGATGGTCCCCGCGTGATCCCATGAACCGCCTTGCCCAGATCCTGCCGCCCGCGCATGTGCAGCTCGATGTCGACGTCAGCAGCAAAAAGCGCGCATTCGAATATGCCGGACTGCTGTTCGAACACAGCCTCGGCCTGAACCGCGCGCAAATTACCGACAACCTGTTTGCACGCGAGCGGCTGGGCTCCACCGGACTGGGACAGGGGGTGGCCATTCCCCATGGGCGCATCAAGGGCCTGAAGCAGCCCAGCGCCGCGGTCATTCGCCTGCGCCAGCCCATCGCGTTCGAGGCGCCGGACAATCAACCGGTGTCACTGCTCGTGGTGCTGCTGGTTCCCGAAAACGCCACGGCCAAACACCTGGAACTGCTGTCGACCATCGCCGAAATGCTTTCCGATGCCGACCTGCGTGCGCAGCTCCTCGGCGAGACCGACGCGGCAGCGCTGCACCGCCGAGTCAGCGAGTGGGCGCCGCTGCATTCAGCCGCCTGAGATGCTGCGCCCGATCGCCGCGCGTGCCGCGGTGCCTCTTGGCCTCGCCCGAGCCACCCCGAGTTGAAAGCCTCCACACTCGCCGCCGAGCGTCTTTTCGACGCCAATGCGCCGCAGTTGATGTGGCAGTGGATTGCCGGGCAGAACAATCCCGAGCGCCGTTTCGACCTGGCCGCGGTCGAAGGCGCCACCTCCGGCGCCGATCTGGTCGGCTACCTCAACTACATCCACCCGTTTCGCGTGCAGATTCTGGGCTGGCGCGAGGTGGATTACCTGAACAACTCCACGGCGGAAGACCGGCTGCGACGCATTCGCCGCATCATCGGTCTGGAGCCGCCGGCGCTGGTGCTGGCCGACGGCAAGGAGCCGCCGCCCGGCTTGGTCGATGAATGCAATGCCGCCCAGGTGCCGCTGTTCCAGACCGCCGAGACCGCGGCCTTCACCATCGACGTGCTGCGCGCGTTTCTGTCCAAGCATTTCGCCAACCGCATCACCCAGCATGGCGTGTTCATGGACATCCTCGGGCTGGGCGTGCTGATCACCGGTGAATCCGGTCTGGGCAAGAGCGAACTCGGTCTGGATCTGATCACCCGCGGTCACGGTCTGGTGGCCGACGACTGCGTCGATCTGCTGCGCGTGGCGCAGAACACCATCGAAGGCCGCTGCCCGCCGCTGCTGCAGAACCTGCTGGAAGTGCGCGGCATCGGGCTGCTCGACATCAAGACCATCTTTGGCGAAACTGCGGTGCGCCGCAAGATGCGGCTCAAGCTCATCTGCCATCTCATTCGTCGCGACGTGCTCGATCGCAACTTCGACCGCCTGCCTGCAGGCAACCTGGAAGAGGATGTGCTCGGCGTGCCCATCCGCAAGGTGATGATTCCGGTGGAAGCCGGGCGCAACCTCGGGGTGCTGGTGGAATCCGCCGTGCGCAACACCATTCTGCAGTTGCGGGGCATCGACACCCTGCGCGAATTTCAGGAACGTCAGCGTCAGGCCATGCAGGACGGCGACGACTGAAAGGCGGAAGGCTACTCGCCGTGCCCGTGCCCGTGCCCGTGTGTGCGCGCGGCCAGCGGAGTGTGATCGGCCTTGTTGTAGTGCGGGCACTCGGCCCTCTTGGCACAGCTCGCATAGAGCGACAACGAGTGCTCCTGCAATTCGAAGCCGTGTTCGCTGGCGATCTTTTTCTGTCGCCGCTCGATTTCCGCATCGAAGAACTCGACCACCCGCCCGCAGTCCAGGCACACCAGATGGTCGTGGTGCTTGCCCTCGTTGATCTCGAACACCGACTTGCCCGACTCGAAGTTGCTGCGCAGCAAGATGCCGGCCTGCTCGAACTGGGTCAGCACGCGGTACACCGTGGCCAGACCGATGTCCTGCTGCTCGTCGAGCAACACGCGGTACACGTCTTCCGCCGTCATGTGGCGCTGCGTGCCTTTCTGGAAAATTTCCAGGATGCGCAGGCGTGGCTGTGTGACTTTCAGGCCGGTATTGCGCAAACCTTGTGCGTTGCTCTGAGCCATGGGGAAGAGGGCCGTATTCAGTAGAATGCGCCGATGTTAAACGACCCCGGCCGCGTTGACGACGCGAGAGACCCGATGCGGTTTTCCCCAGTTTTGCACTCCCCCGAACAAGCTGCCACGCGGCCATTTTTGCTGCCGTTTTCCTGGGTGGGCTGGCGACCCGCCATTGCAGTTGCTGCGCTGTGCAGTCTGGCGCTGCTGGGCGGTTGCAGCAGCACGGCAACCCAGCACGATCTGACCTCGATCTTCAAGCCCTATCGCGCCGATGTGATTCAGGGCAACTTCGTTTCGCGCGAAATGGCGGCGGAGCTCAAGCCCGGCATGAGCAAGGAACAGGTGCAGGCCATCATGGGCACGCCGCTGCTCAAGACCATTTTCAACCAGAACCGCTGGGAATATGTGTTCAGCCTGCGCCAGGGCTATCAAGCCCCCATCGTGCGCCGTTTCACCGTGTATTTCGACAAGGACGGCAAGATGGAGCGCGCAGACGGCGACCCGCTGCCTTCCGAGCAGGAATTCGTTGCCCAGATCAACTCCCTGCGGGACGGCGGCAAGAAACCCAAGTCGTTGACCGAGGCGCAGCTGCAGGCGGAAGTTGCCGCGGCGGACAAGAAGTTCGCAGAGACCAAGCGTCCCGCCGCGCCTGCGTCGCAGCCAGGCAATCTGACGGTGTACGCGCCGCCCGCCGAAATCGCCGCGCTGCAGAACGCAGCTCCCGCAGCCTCCGCACCCGTCGGCAACTGAACGCCGCCCTCGCCATGAGCACTTCGCAAGCTGAGACGCACCGCATCGCCATTGCCGGCGCCAGTGGCCGCATGGGCCGCACGTTGATCGAAGCCGTGCTGGCCGCGCCGGACTGCAGCGTCACTGCGGCGCTCGACATGCCCGGCAGCCCGGCGCTGGGGCAGGACGCCGGGGCCTTTGCCGGGGCGCACACCGGCGTGCCCATCCGCTCCGATCTGTACGCCGCCCTGCAGCACGCGCGTTATTTCATCGACTTCACCCGGCCCGAGGGCACCATGGCGCATCTGGCCGCATGCGAGGCAGCGGGCGTGGCCATGGTCATCGGCACCACGGGTTTCGACGACGCGCAGCTTGCGCGCATCCGCGCGGCGTCGCAGCGCATCGGCATCGTCATGGCGCCGAACATGAGCATCGGTGTCAACGTGGTGTTCAAGCTGCTCGATCAGGCCGCGCGTGCGCTGGCGCAGGGCTATGACATCGAGATCATCGAAGCCCATCATCGGCACAAGGTGGACGCGCCGTCGGGCACCGCGCTGAAAATGGGCGAGATCGTGGCGGGTGCGCTGGGCCGCGATCTGAAGCAGTGCGCCGTCTATGGCCGCGAGGGCATCACCGGCGAGCGCGACCCGTCCACCATCGGTTTCGCCACCGTGCGCGGCGGCGACATCGTCGGCGACCACACCGTGCTGTTCGCCGGCACGGGCGAGCGCATCGAGATCACCCATAAATCGAGCAGCCGCGCCACCTATGCCCAGGGCAGCCTGCGCGCCGTGCGGTTTCTTGCCTCCCGTGCGCAGGGCCTGTACGACATGCAGGACGTGCTGGGCATCAAGGACTGATTGCGCGCATGGGAGGGCTTGCACAATTCTGGCAGCAGGGCGACGCGCTCAGTCATCTGGTCGCGCTGGTGCTGCTGGTCATGTCGCTGGCGAGCTGGTTCGTCATTCTGTGGAAGGCGGCGCTGCTGTGGCGCGCCGTGCGCCGCGTGCCCGCTGGCATTTCCGCTTACTGGGGCGCGCCTTCGGCGCTGCAGGCGGCTGCCGCCGTGCAGGCGGCCGACAAGGACGGGCTGGCCAGCCTGCTGGCCGACACCGCATCGCGGTTGGCGCGGCCCGACACGGTGCACCGCTGGCAGTCGCACGAAGACCGCGTCACCCGCGAGCTGCGCGACGCACTGCAGGCGGCGCAGCGTCGGTTGCAGGCCGGGCATGTGCTGCTGGCCAGTGTAGGCAGCACCGCGCCCTTCGTCGGTCTGTTCGGCACGGTCTGGGGCATCTATCACGCCCTCACCGCCATTGCCGCCAGTGGCCAGATCAGCGTGGACAAGGTGGCAGGCCCCGTGGGTGAAACCCTCATCATGACCGCCGCCGGTCTGGCCGTGGCCATTCCGGCCGTGCTGGCCTACAACGCGCTGAGCAAGCGCGCCCGTCGGGTGCAGGGCGCGCTCGAAGGCTTCGCCCACGATCTGCAGCGTCTGCTGGCCACCAGCCCGGTGACTTGAGTTCGGTGCACCATGAGCTTCGGCAGTTTCGATCAGGGGGATGACGGCGAGGCGATGAGCGACATCAACATGACGCCGCTGATCGACGTCATGCTGGTGCTGCTGGTGATTTTCATCATCACCGCGCCGCTGCTCACCGGCAGCCTCAAGCTCGATCTGCCCAAGGTCGATGCCCCGCCGTCACAACAGACACCCACCGTGCTCGACGTGGGCTTGCGCAAGGACGGGCAGCTCTACCTCGCCGGTCAGGCCATCACCCTGGCGCAACTCGCGGCACGCTTCGCCGCCAGTGCACAACAGTCGGCCAAGACCGAGGTGCACATCAGCGCCGATGCCGCCGTGCCCTATGGGGATGTCGCCCGCGTCATGGGCGCCGCGCAGAGTGCGGGGCTGAGCCGCATTGGCCTGATCACCCAGCCGCCCACAGGCGCGGCGTCTGCCGCGCGCTGAGCGTTCCCCTACTTGAACTTGTAGTAGGTCTGGTTGAGGTAGGCGGCGATGTCCTTGACCTCTTCCGGAAACAGGTCGTGGTTGAGCTGGGTGACGCACATCTGCGTGAATGCCAGCAATTGCTTGGGGTTGTGCACCTTGCGGTCCGGGCGGGTGTACATCGCCGAGGTGGAGCCCATCATGCGCTCGGCATGACAGGCGGCGCATTTGAGGTCGGTGTAGTACTGCTGCCCTTTCACCAGATTGGCCCCTTGAAATTCGTGAGGCAGGCCGTCTGCCGCATGGGCCATGGAGGGCAAGGCCAACAAGCCCAACAACATCCCGCTGCCGACGAGACGTCGCATCCGTTGCATGGTCGAGGTCATCGATGTCTCCCTGGTTCTGTGCGCGCAGTGTGCAGGGGCCGCGCACTGCTTGTCCATAACACCCCTGTCGCGCGCAGGGGCACCGGTCGGGTGGTTCAGGACCGTGCCGGTCGGGTGAACTGGAACAGCGAGGCCTGCACATCGGCGTCCATCTCGGGCTCCCAGAGCACAGAGGTGTCGCGCCCGAGTTCCTTGGCGCGGTACATCGCCACATCGGCCAGGCGCAGCAACTCTTCCAGGGTCTGCGCGTGCTGCGGGTACAGCGCCACGCCGATGCTGCCCGAGGCGCGGAACTCCTGCCCCGACAGCGCGTAGGGCGCGCGCAGGCGCTCCAGCACATGCCGCGCCAGGTCTTCGGCCAAGCGCGGTGACGGCAGATTGGGCAGGACGATGGCGAACTCGTCGCCGCCCAGCCGGGCGCAGACCGCGTCGGGGCCGAAGGCTTCGCGCAGGCGCGCAGCGGTGGCCTGGATCAGCGCGTCTCCCGCGGCATGGCCGAAGTGATCATTGATGCGCTTGAGGCCATCGAGGTCGATCCACAGCACGGCAGAGTAGGCATGGCTGTCGTGGGTGCGGTCGAGCGCACGCTGGCCAGCGTCGAACAGTCCGTTGCGGTTGAGCAGGCCGGTGAGCGGATCCTTGAGCAGCAAGTCCTGCAGCTTGGTCGCGCGTTCGCGCAGCTGCGCCACGCGCACGGACAGGCCGTAGGTGAGGACCAGCGCGAGAAACACCATCACCCACTGCAGCGCGTCGGAGGTGAGAAAGGTCTCCGGCAGCCAGCCCAGGGTGCGGCCGATGTTGGCAAATCCCACGAGCAGCAACGGGCACAGGCTGAGCAACAGGATCATTGCCGGAATGAAACGCTGCCGCCACCGCACCGCAGCGGCCAGGGCGATCAGAAACAGCGATGCCGCCGCGATGATCTGCGCCGGAACCAGCATCCAGCCGCTGGCCGGCAGCAGCGCGGCCACAGCCAGGGTGATCGCCAGCCACTGCACGATCTGCAGCGCCAGATCGGTGCGCGGCGCGGTGCGCGGCAGCAGCAGGTAGGCGCGGATGAAATACAGCCCGCCGGCGCACATCAGCGACAGTCCGCCGATCAGCCCGATGCTGTTCCAGGGGCTGGAACTGGGCCAGAACTGGTGCTGCCCCACGCCGGAGAGCGTCAGGATGTATAACACGGTGGCGGCCTGCCACAGGATGTAGGCGAAGTAGGCCTTGTCGCGGGTGCTGAGAAACAGAAAGGCGTTGTAGATCAGCAGCGCCACGGTCATGCCGTAGAACAGGCCTTGAAGCAGCGCGTCGTCCACCGCGTGATGGCGGAAGGCTGCTGCGTCCCACAAGTGGAATTCCGGCGTGAGCGCGCCGTATTGCGCCACGCGGATCAGCAGGGTGCTGGCGCCTTCGGGCGGCTCGAATGCATAGGCGGTGTAACGGGAATGCAGGGCACTGAGCCGACCGATGCCCGCCGCACGCATGCTGTCGGGGTGCGCTGGGTCGGAGGGCAGAAGATAGGCCTCGGCCTCGCGCCAGACGGGCCGTCCCAATTGCAGCACCAGATGCTCGGGCGACAGCATGCTGCGAAACAGCCGGATGCGCACCCACTGGGCGCTGTCGCTGATGCCCAGATTGCCATCCTTCACCCACTGGAACTGCGTATCTGGCAACTGCGCCACCGCGCTGGGTTCCAGCCTTCGTCCGGGCTCCTGAACGATCTGCAGCGACTGCTTCAGGCCCTGATGGACGAGATCCTGTGGCACCAGAACCACCAGCGGGGCCGCCGTCGCATCGGGGGCCAAGGCGGCCCAGACGCGCCCCGATGTCAGCAGCGCCAGAAGCAGGGCCGCCAGCGCCATGACCAGGCCGCGCAACGAGTCGCGTCGACGAGGAGGCAGTGGCTGACGGGACATGGTGTGAGCCTGACGGCAATGGGTTCCACGGCTGACGGAGACGGCAAGGGCGAACCCAGTGTAGGGAGCGCCCCGGACGGCCTCAATCCCTCTCTGCAGGGGGGCGATACCGCAGGGCCTCGACCACGACCGGCAGCGCCCGGCGCCTCGATCTCATCATCGACCCCGTGCCTGATGTACACGGCCAATCCCTGCGTGCCCACGCTGGCTACAGACGGCGCGCTGGTGCTGGGGCGCAAGACGGCGGCGTCATCGCGTCGTGCAGGTTCAGCGAACTGGCTCCACAATGAACCTTCACCAAGCTGCAATACCCCACGGAGATCTCAGATCATGCAACACCCCATCCAAGACGAAGTCATCGTCATCACTGGCGCCAGCAGCGGCCTGGGCGAAGCCACGGCGCGGCTGCTCGCGGCGCAGGGCGCGCGGGTGGTGCTGGGCGCGCGGCGCAGCGAGCGCATCGAGGCGCTTGCCACCGAGCTGAAAACCAACGGCGCGCAAGCATTGGCCGTCACCACCGACGTGACCGATGCCGCCCAGGTACAGGCGCTGGTGGACGCCGCGGTGCGGACTTTCGGCCGCATCGACGTGATGCTCAACAACGCCGGGCTGATGCCGCATTCCCCGCTGGAGCGCCGCAAGATCGCCGACTGGGACCGCATGATCGACGTCAACCTCAAGGGTGTGCTCTACGGCATCGCCGTCGCGCAGCCGGTCACGCGCCACTGCACGCCGACAACAAGCCCAAGCAGGCTGAATTGACGCAGCGCCTGATCGCTGCGTTCGGTCTACGATGACTCAGGTCGACCTGATTTCCTTCTGCTCTCACTGATGACCCTCCGCGCTGTGCGCGACTCCCCGAGGGAGTTGAGCGCTCCCTCGGAGCGGCCGTGCGGAGCGCTCACACCCCACCAGGACTCCTGCCATGCAATATGTCGTTGCCAATCGTGTGCCGGTGCATGCGGAATTTCGTGCAGCCTTTGAGGAACGCTTCCGCCAGCGCGCTGGCGAGGTGGAAAGGCAGCCGGGTTTTGTGCGCATGGAAGTGCTGCGCCCGGCGCAGGACGATGGCCTCTATGTCATTCTGACGCACTGGGAAAGCCGCGAGGACTTCCAGAACTGGGTCCGCAGCGACGATTTCAAGCGCACACATCAACAACCCAACCCGCTGCCCAGGGAAGCCTTCGGCGAGGGCGGCGGCATCGAGCAGCACGAGGTCATCATGGCCGCAGGCAAGGGCATCTGAACCCCGCCCTGCGGGCCAGTTCCGGACATGGCAAGCTCACGCCTGATCCTGAGGTATACCACCCCGCCGCCATGCAACCGCCCCCCACGCAAACCCCGCCCGAGCCAGGCGAGCGACTGACCGTCCTGTTCGATGGCGCCTGCCCGCTGTGCCGTCGCGAAGTGGGTCTGTACCGGTCGCTGACCCTGTCCGCGCCCGTGGACTGGCTGGACGTCAGCGACGCCACAGTGCCGCTGTGCCCAGAGGACCGGTCGCGCTACCTGGCGCGTTTTCATGTGCGCAAGCCAGACGGCCAGATGCTCAGTGGTGCGCAGGCCTTTGTCGCACTGTGGCTGACCATGCCGGGGTGGCGCTGGCTCGGCCGCATCGGCCGTCTGCCCGGCGTGACTCCCGTGCTGGAAGTGCTCTACCGGGGGTTCCTGATCATTCGCCCGCGCCTGCAGCGCTGGGCACGTGCAGCCGAGGGGTTGAAGCGACCCGGCTGAGCGCTCCCCACCGCCGGATGCCCTGCATCATCAGGCGATCGAAGAGTTTCCCAAGACCACAAGGACACCCATGGATCCGATGATTCGCATGATCTACGCCAGCCGCATCACCCAGCTGGGCTCGGCCGATGTGCATGACATTCTCAACAGCTCCCGCCGCAACAACCCCGCGCTCGGCCTGTCGGGCATGCTGGTGTTTGCAGATGGATTCTTTCTGCAGGCGCTCGAGGGCGCCCGCTCGCGGATCAATGCGCTCTATGCGCGCATCCTGCGCGACACCCGCCACGCCGACTCGGCGATTCTGCATTACCGCGAGATCGACAAGCGCCTCTTTGGCGACTGGTCGATGGGATATGTGCTGAGCAACGAAAAGAACCGCAGCCTCTTTCTGGCCTATTCGCCGGATGCGCGGTTTTCTCCCCTGACGCTCAGTGGCGCCGCAGCCGAGCAGCTTCTGGGTGAACTGGCCGAACACGCGCGCATCATCGGCGCCGCAACCGCGACAGCAGGTTGACATGACGGCTGGTGATGCGCACGCTGTCCCCACCAGGCTGGGCGCCGCGCACGCGAGCGGCATCGCAACATGAAAACTCGCCCCATCCTTCTCATGCTGACCCCTCTGTTGCTCTCGGCCTGCTCGGTCTTTGGAGTGCGCTCCACGACGCCCGAGCCCAGGTTCACCGTGATCTCCCAGATCGGACCTGTGGAGATTCGGCATTACGCACCGCGCATTGCGGCCGAGACGACGGTGCAGGCCGGGCCCAGCGCAGCGCGCTACCAGGGATTTCGGCGACTGGCGGCCTATATCTTTGGCGCCAACCATCGCCACAGCCGGATCGCCATGACGACGCCTGTGGCTCAATCGCCCGGTGAACGCATCGCGATGACGGCGCCCGTCACCCAATCCCCATCCGCGCAAGGCTGGGTGATCCGCTTCTACATGCCGGCCAACGAGACGCTGGACACCTTGCCGACGCCTGACGATCCGCAGGTCCGTCTGGTGACCATCCCGGCCACCGATGACGCCGTGCTGCGGTTTTCCGGCAGCCGCAGCCCCGCTGCCGTGGAAAAAGAACAGGCGCGGCTGCTCGAATTGCTCGCCAAGACGCCCTGGCACCCGGTCGGAACGCCCGTTGCCTGGTTTTACGATCCCCCCTGGACACTGCCCGCGTTTCGCCGCAACGAGGTGGCTGTGGAGGTGCGGAGCGCGGCGTAGGATGATCTTTTCGACACGTTGCTCGTCCGGTCTTGCCGTTCCGCCCATGCTCCGCTACCGCATTTTTCCAGTCACCGCCTTTGCCCAGAACGCCTGTCTGCTGTGGGATGGTGCCACGCGCGAGGCGGTGTGCACCGATCCGGGCGGAGAGGTCGACCGACTGCTGCAGGCCGCGCAGCAGGAGGGCCTGACGCTGCGCGCCGTGTGGCTGACCCACGCGCATATCGACCACGCGGGCGGTGCGGCCGAGCTGGCGCGGCGCGCGGGCGTGCCCATCATCGGTCCGCACCCGGGCGACCAGTTCTGGATCGACGCGCTGCCGCAGCAGGCGGCGATGTTCGGCTTTCCGCCGGCCGAGGCGTTCACTCCCGACCGCTGGCTGGCCGACGGCGACACCCTGCAGCTCGGCAGCCTGCAATTCACCGTGCGGCACTGCCCTGGCCACACACCGGGGCATGTGGTGTTTCACCAGCCCGAGGCGCGCAGATGCTGGGTGGGCGATGTGCTGTTTGCCGGGTCCATCGGCCGCACCGACTTTCCCGGCGGCAATCACCAGCAACTCATCGACAGCATCACCGGCAGGCTGTGGCCCATGGGCGACGACACGGTGTTCATCCCCGGTCACGGACCGGAATCGACCTTCGGCGAAGAGCGCCGCAGCAACCCCTTCGTCGGCGGAACCTGAAAAAAAACACCGCAGCACGGGGCTGCGGCGAAACACATCCCGCGCCATCGGGGGGCGGACGCAGGAGTGCGAGGAGCGCGACAGGGTCGCAGGGGACGGCGCGCTGGCGCCGAATGCTGTTGGGGCGGCGACGCTCAAAGCGCGCCGAGGGGGACTTTGAGATAGCTCACCCCGTTGCCTTCCGCCCTGGGCAGTTCGCCTGCGCGCACATTGATCTGCACCGCAGGCAGGATGAGGGCGGGCATGCTCAGCTTGGCATCGCGCTGCTTGCGAAACGCGACAAACTCTTCCTCGGTGGTGCGGGCGTTGAGCTGGACATTGCCCTCGCGCTCGGCCTGCACCGTGGTCTGCCAGATCGGCTCGCGCCCGCCAGGCATGTAGTCGTGGCACAGATACAGCTTGGTCTGCGGCGGCAGGCTGTAGAGCTTGTGCACCGACTGGTAAAGCACGTGCGCGTCACCCCCGGGAAAGTCGCAGCGCGCCGTGCCGTAGTCCGGCATGAACAGGGTGTCACCGACAAAGGCACTGTCGCCCACCAGATAGGTCACGCACGCCGGGGTGTGGCCGGGGGTGTGCATCACCCGGGCCTGCAAGCTGCCGATGGCAAAGGTTTCGCCGTCCTTGAACAGATGATCGAAGGGCGAGCCGTCGGTGGGCATGGTGCGGTCGTTGAACACCTGGCTGAACACTTTCTGCACATCCTGAATGTGCTCGCCAATGGCGATCTGCCCGCCGAGCACTTGTTTGAGATAGGGCGCTGCCGAGAGATGGTCGGCATGCGCGTGGCTCTCGAGCAGCCAGTCCACGGTGAGGCCCTGCTCGCGCACAAAGGCCACGATCTGGTCGGCAAAGTCGGTCTTGGTGCGGCCCGAGGCGTAATCGAAGTCGAGCACGCTGTCCAGAATGGCGCAGTGCCTGGTCTGCGGGTCGATGATGCAGTGGGTGGCGGTGAACGTGGGTGCGTGAAACCAGCTTTGAACGGTGGGGGTTGGATATTGCATCGGTCTGTCCTCAATGGCGGTATTGCGGGGTTGCGGAGGTGGGCAGTTGCCAGTCGCTGCACACCGCCTGCACGCCCTCGGTGGTGAACACCAGCCATTCGGCATGGGCGCGCAGGCGGGCGTCGCGCAGGCTGCCGCACAGGCGAACCAGGCCGTCCTGCACGTGAATCTGAATGTCGAGTCGGCGCAGCGCGGTCTGGCTCAGGCGGGCCATGACCCGTTCGCGCAACTGCAGGTCGGCGGCTGTGGGCAATGACGGCGCAGCAGGATGGGCTGCGATGTCGCAGGGGGTGTCTTGCCGCGTGGCGGCCGTGGGGCGCGGGGATGTCGTGGACATGATGGAGTCTTTCCTTCAGGATTTGGAGCCGAGCGCCGTCGCGCCGGGGCGGGCGGGGGAGGTGGTGCGCTGTGTCTTGCCGGCTGCAGCACGCTGCCACAGCTCGAACCCCGTCATGCCCGCCACCATGCTGGCGAAGAACAGCCATTGCGGCGCGTGCAGCGAGGCCAGCGCGGCGAGCGACGGGCCGGGGCACAGCCCGGTCATGCCCCAGCCCATGCCGAACACCGCGCTGCCCAGAATCAACCTGCCGGTGATGCTGCGAGTGTCGGGAAAGGCGATGGGCTCACCCAGCAGCGCCTTGCTGCGGCGCTGCGCAAGCTGCATGGGCACGAAGGCCACGAGCACGGCGGCGACCAGCACCAGCAGCAGGCTTGGGTCCCAGGCGCCGGCGATGTTCAGAAAGCCCAGCACCTTGTCCGGATTGGTCATGCCTGAGAGCAGCACGCCCAGACCGAACAGCAGACCAGAGAAAAACGCGAGTTTGTTCATGACAATCTCCTTCAGGGTGGACGTGTCGGGTCAGTGCAGCAGCGCATGCACTGTCACCGCCGTGGCGATGCCGGTGGACAAAAACGTGGCAACCGCTGTCAGCGAGCGCCGCGACAGCCGCGCCAGGCCGCAGACGCCGTGGCCGCTCGCGCAGCCCGAGCTCAGCCGGGCGCCCACGCCCACCAGCAGACCGCCGATCAGCAACAGCGGCCAGGGCGCTGCAAACGCCGCGCCGGGAATGGGCAGGGCAGCCGCCCAGAGCACCGAGGCCATGAGCACGCCGAGCACAAAACTCAAGCGCCACGGCACCGGACGGCGCGCGGCAAGCGCGTCGCTCAGTACGCCGCCCAGAATGCCGCTGATGCCGGCGATCTTGCCGCCGCCCAGCGCCAGCGCACCGGCTGCGGCGCCGATCAACACACCGCCGGCCAAGGCGGTGTAGGGGGGGAATGCAGACCAATCGATGGGGAGCATGGCAGTCCTCCGAAACACAGTGGGATGAAAAAGGGAAAGCGTCAGCGGCGGGCGCGCGGTGCACGCTGCGCGGCGAGCGTGACGCTGTGGCCAAACTCCCGCTGCAAGGCGCGCACAGCGTGGGCGTGCTGTCGCCGCATCCGGGTCAGTGGGTCGGGTTGATGCAGCGCCCGCAGTTGCGCGGCCAGGGCATGGAGTTGCCGCTGCATCGCCAGGAACATGGCCCGACTCGGCTCGGTGGGAAAGGCGGTGGGGGATGGTGTGGTTTGCATCGAGTTCTCCTGTGGAGCAGACCGAGCGGATGCGATCTGCGCAGAGACCTGGTGCAAACCCTGTGCCATGCGTGCGCTTCGCTCGGGAGAGAGGGAAAAAATCACACCAAATGGCGACAGACGGCAGAAATCGACGTCAAAAGTGTCGGGCAGCGGCGACAGGTTTGCCGCGGCCTGTCTCAACCCATTGATATATCGAGACTATTTTTGTCGCTGGATGGCGACATGGGCGTTAGTCCCGCGCCGGGGTGTCTTCCGCGGCGGCCTTGAATTGCGCCGGGTCGAGGTGGTGCTTGCCGAGCAGGCGATAGAACTCGGTGCGGTTGCGCTGCGCCAGCCGCGCGGCCTGCGCCACGTTGCCGTTGCTCATCTTGAGCAGCTGCGCCAGGTAGTCGCGCTCGAACTGTTCGCGCGCCTCGGCCAGCGGTGGCAGGGTGGTGGGCTTGAGCCGCAGCGCCCGCGCCACCGAGCTGGCCGGGATGCGGCTGGTGGTGCTCAGCGCGCAGCACTGCTCCACTACGTTCATCAGTTGGCGCACATTGCCGGGCCAGTCCTGTTGCTGCAGCAGGTCGAGCGCGTCCGGGGTGAAGCCGGTGATGCGGCGGTGCATGCGCGGGGAGAGGGTCTGCAGCGCATGCTGGGCCAGCATCGCGATGTCCTCGCGCCGCTCGCGCAGCGGCGACAGGTGCAGGGTGACCACGTTGAGGCGGTAGTACAGATCGTCGCGGAACTGGCCCTGCACGATGGCGGCATCCAGATCGCGATGGGTCGCGGAGACGATGCGCACGTCCACATCGACCGCCTGCGCCGCACCCAGTGGCCGCACCTGGCGCTCCTGCAGCACGCGCAGCAGCTTGACCTGCAGCGGCAGCGGCATGTCGCCGATTTCGTCGAGAAACAAGGTGCCGCCGCTGGCCTGCTGGAACAGGCCGGTCTGCGCCTGGCTGGCGCCGGTGAACGCCCCCTTGGCGTGACCGAACAGTTCAGATTCGAGCAGGGTCTCGGGGATGGCCGCGCAGTTGATGGCGACGAACGGCCCGGCCTGCCTGGGGCTTGCGCGGTGGATGGCGCGGGCCAGCATCTCCTTGCCCGTGCCCGATTCGCCCCGGATGAGCACGCTGGCTTCGCTGCGCGCCACCAGAGCGGCTTCGGACAGCAGCGCCAGCATGCGCGGGCTGGCGGTGAGGATGTCGGCACGCCAGGCGTCGTCCCTGGGCGAGGGCGCAGGGGTTTGCCTGGGTTGCAGCGCGATGGCGCGCTCGAGCAGGGCGAGCAGTTCGCGCGCCTCGAACGGCTTGGTCAGAAAGCCGAACACGCCGCGCTGCGTGGCGTCCACCGCGTCGGGAATGGTGCCGTGCGCGGTGAGGATGATGACCGGCAACGCGGGGTCTTGCGCGCGGATCTGCTCGAACAGCGACAGCCCGTCCATGCCGTCCATGCGCAGGTCGGTGATGACGGCGCTGGGACGGTTGGCGGCCAGGCTGCCCAGCGCCTCGGCGCCGCTGGCTGCGGTGACGGGCGCGTAGCCGGCCGAGCGCAGGCGCATGGCCAGGAGCTGGCGCAGATCGGGGTCGTCGTCGACCAGGAGAACGGAGGTGGGCATGGGTCAGTGGCTGCGGTTCTGCAACTGGGTCTCCAGCGATTTGATCTGGTCGATCTGCTTCTGCAGTGCCGCGGCCGACTTCTGCGCCTGCTGCAGTGCGAGTTGCTGCGCGGCGTCGCGCTGCAGCAGGACCACGAGGTTGCGCGCCTGCGGATCGGCCGCGCGGCTTGGCAGGCCATCGAGCAAATTCTGTGCGAGTTCCGCATCGCCCGGCTCGGCGCGCGCCAGCAGCAGCATGGCGAGCTGGAGCTGCTCGGGCGTGCTGCGCCGCTTGCCCAGGGCGAGCAGGCGGGTGATCTGGCTTTGCAGCGCCGGGCCCGCAGTCTGTGGCGTGTCGCGCAGCAAGCGGCTGATCGCGGCGTCGTCCAGCCGGTCGGCGCCTTGCCCACTGGCGGCCGGGCGGGCGGGCAGATCGGCCAGACGCGGCAACTCGGCGCAGGCCGCCAGGCTCAGGCTCAAGGCAAGCGACAGCAAAAGCCGCGGACGAATGGAACGAGGGAAGCAAATGGGGCGATGCAGGGTCATGCGAGCGTCTTGGGTTGGTCAGGGAGGAACACGCGGAACACGGCGCCGGGGGGCGGGCGCTGCACCAGTTCGAGCGTGCCGCCGTGCATGTGCGCATATTGCCGCGCCAGCGCCAGTCCCAGGCCGGTACCGCGCAGGGCGCTGGACGGCTGGTTGCGGCCCTGGAAAAACGGCTGGAACAACTGGGCGCGGTCTTCGGGCGCCACCCCCGGGCCCTGGTCGCTGATGCAGATTTCAATGCCGCCCGCCACCGGCGTGGCGTCAAACCCGATGGTGCCGCCCTGCGGGCTGAAGCGGATGGCGTTGAGCAGCAGGTTCTCGAACAGGCTTTCGAGCTTGGCGCGGTCGCCCAGCACCTGCAGCGCAGAACAGCCGCATTCCACATGCACGCCCCGCGCGCGCAGGGTCAGGTGGTTGCGGCGGATCAGCCCCGCGAGCAACAGCCGCAGCTTCACCGCAGTGATCTGCAGCGGCCCGGGATCGTGCAGCGCGCTGTCGTAGTGAATCAGGCTGTCGATGCGCTGATGCAGATCGCGCACATTGCCGCGCATGATGCGGGTGATGGACTGCTGCTCGGCATTGAGCGGACCGGGCACGCCGTCGGCCAGCAGGTCCACGCCCTCTTTCATCGACGCCAGCGGGGTCTTGAGTTCATGCGACACATGCCGCAGCAACTGGATTTTCTGCGCCTCCAGCTCGGCCAGCCTGCGGCGCAGCCAGTCGAGCTGTCCGCCCAGATCGACCAGATCGCGCGGGCCGACGATGGTCGGCGCCTGATTGAGCTGACCCTCGCCCAAGCGGCGGATGGCGCGCTTGATCTGCCGCAGCGGCTGGCTGAGCAGCCAGGAGAACAGCAGCGCCAGACAGACCGACAGACTGGCGCTGGCCAGTGCCAGCCACACCAGCACCGACCAGATGCGGCTCGACACCTGCTGCAGCCGCGCTTCCTGTGCGTCCACCAGCTGATTGCTGTGGGCGATCAGCCGCACGGCCGCCGCGCGCATGGCATCGAACTGCGGGTTCAGGGCGTTGAACACGCGTGCGCCATCCTTCACCCCGCCCGAGGCCATGACTGCGCCGTAGAGCGTTGCCTCCTGCGCGCGCAAGGCGTGCAGGGTGCGCTGCTGCGCCTCCGGCAGTGGCATGGATTGCAGCTGGCTGGCGTCGTGCTCGAAGGCGCCGTGCGCCTGTCGCACGCCGCTGCACAGCGCCGCGTCCTGCAGCACCAGGCATTGCCCGCTGGCGCGCTGCAGATCGTCGATGTCCTGGGCGATCTGGCGCGAGTTGCGCGTGAACTGCACCGCAGCCGCCACCGAGGTGCGGGCCTGCGTGGCCACCTGATCGAACAGATACGCCGTGACCGACAGCCCGAGCAGCATCGGCAGCCCCACCAACGCGAAGCCCCACAGCAGCAAGGCGGAAAACGACATGTTGAGGGGCGAGCGCAGGGCGATGGCCATGGCGGATCTGCTCACACCGTCTCACACTCCATAGGTGTCGCGGTACTGCTGCACCGCAGGCCGCCAGCGCGCCAGGTCCGCGTTGCCACTGGCAGTCAGATACTCCAGCAGGGTGCCCAGATTGGCGATGGCGATCACCGGCAGGCCGTATTCGCGGCTGACATGCTGCACCGCAGACAGGTCGAGGGTCTGGCCGTTGATCGCCGCCTTTTCCTGCCGATCGAGGGCGATGAGCACGGCGGCGGGTTCGGCGCCCGCCGCGCGGATCAGCCGCACCGACTCGCCGGTGGCGGTTCCGGCGGAAATCACATCGTCGACGATGACCACCCGGCCACGGATCGGCGCGCCCACCGTGCTGCCGCCTTCGCCATGATCCTTGGCCTCCTTGCGGTTGTACGCAAAGCCCACGTTGCGGCCCTGCCGGGCCAGCTCCACCGCCACCGTTGCGCCCAGCGGAATGCCCTTGTACGCCGGGCCGAACAGCAGATCGAACTGCACGCCGCTGCCCAGCAGGGCCTGCGCGTAGAACTGAGCCAGCCGCCCGAGCATGGCACCGTCGTTGAACAGGCCGGCGTTGAAAAAGTAGGGCGACTGCCGGCCCGCCTTGGTGGTGAAGTCGCCAAAGGCAATCACCCCGCTGTCGACGGCGAAACGGATGAAATCGAGGGCATTGAGGTCAGTCTGGCTGGAGCGGGGGGAGGAGGACATGACGGGCGAAAAATGGTCGAGGGCTGCGCTGTCGGCGCCGATACGTGTTTTCCCGCATTGTGCCCCAGCCCTGCACGCAATTTGCACCGCAGCGCGCGTGCAGGGCGCAATGCTCGTCAAGCCGTCCCTTCCCTCCCCGGAGGCCCTACATTACGGCCATGCTCGCCTACCGACACGCTTTTCACGCCGGCAACCATGCCGACGTGCTCAAACATCTGATTCTGGTGCAGGTCCTGCGCCACATGAACCGCAAGGACAAGCCCTACTGGGTGATCGACACCCATGCCGGCGCCGGCGGCTATGCCCTGCACGAGGCCGCGGCGCAGAAAAATGCCGAGTACGCCCAGGGCATCGAACGTCTGTGGACACGCAGGGACGCTCCCGAGGCCGTGGCCGACTACCTCTCGCTGATCAAGGAGTTCAACTCCGGCGGCGTCTTGCTGTACTACCCCGGCTCGCCCGCGATTGCGCAGCGGCTGATGCGCCCGCAGGACAAGCTGCGGCTGTTCGAGCTGCATCCCACCGATCACCGTGTGCTCGAGGCCACGTTTGGCACGCAGCCAGGGGTGCAGGTGCGTTGTGCCGACGGCTTTGTGGCGCTCAAAAGCCTGCTGCCGCCGCCGGATCGCCGCGCCGTGGTGCTGCTCGATCCCTCGTACGAGCTGAAGACCGACTACGCCGCCTTGCGCAATGCGGTCAGCGACGCGCTCACCCGCTTCGCCGTGGGCACCTATGCCGTGTGGTACCCGGTGCTGCAGCGGCGCGAGTCGCACCTGCTGCCGCAGCAATTGCGCCGCATCGCAGGCAAGGCCGACTGGCTCGATGTGCGCCTGCAGGTGCGCGAGCCCGATGCCAGCGGCTTCGGCCTGCTGGGCAGCGGCATGTTCCTCATCAACCCGCCCTGGACGCTGCACGCCACCCTGCGCGAGCTGCTGCCCTGGCTGACCGGGGCGCTCGGTCAATTCCAGGGGGCGCATTTCGCCCTGGAGCAGCAGGCGAGCTGACCCTGCCCCAGCCCCCTGAACATCGGGGGATTGGTCGCAAATTGTGTCAACTATTGTCAAAAGTGGGTGGCGAAGCCTTGCATTTGTCACAGATCCCACAGACCATTCGGGGCGTGCGGGGATGCATCATCCCGGCCGTTCTTCCATTGGCGCGCGCATGCCCCACAGGCGGCTGCCGCGGCCCTGCTTCGGCTTACCCATCCAGGAGTCCTCTATGGCAGTCCGCTTCGAATTGCACAAAAACGACAAGGGTCAATTCCATTTCTCGCTCAAGACCGACGACGGCGCGACCGTGTTGAGCAGCGAGCAGTACGAGAGCAAGGCGTCCGCCGAGAACGGCATGGCGTCGGTGAAGAAGAACAGCGTGTTGCCCGAGCGGTTCGAGAAGCTGACCGCCACTGATGGCCGTGCCTATTTCACGCTGAAGGCGGCCAATCATCAGATCGTGGGCACCAGCCCGATGTTCGGCACCGCCGACAAGCGCGATGCCATGCTCGCCATCGCCCACGCCGACGCCGAGCACGCACCGGTCCACGATCACACCTGAGCGCGCGTCGCCACGCGGCTTGACCCTGCCCAAAACGGCGGTCATGCCGCGCCAATAGACTGGCACGGAGTCCACTTTCCCGGAGCCCCATCCGTGCGCCACGTCCGCATTGCCATCCTCGGCGCCGGGACGGCCGGTCTGACCGCGCTGTCCCAGGTGCGCAAGCACACCGACGACTTTGTCATCATCAACCACGGCCCCTACGGCACCACCTGTGCGCGCGTGGGTTGCATGCCGTCCAAGGCGCTGATCCAGGCAGCCGACGATTTTCATCGCCGCAGCGCGCTGGCCGCCCTGGGCATTCGGGGTGGCGAGGCGTTGCAGGTCGATCTTCCCGCGGTGCTGCAGCGCGTGCGCGACTACCGCGATGCCCGCGTCGCCGGGGTGCTGGCCGCAACCGACAGCCTGCAGCCCGCGCAGAACCTTGCCGCACGCGCCCGGCTCGACGGGCCGAATCGCGTCATCGTCACCCATCCGGACGGCCGCGAGGAGGTCATCGGCGCCGACCGCATCCTGATTGCCACCGGCACCCGCCCGGTCGTGCCGGATGCCTGGCGCGCGTTTGGCGAGCGCATCCTCACCACGGACGATCTGTTCGAGCGCCGCGATCTGCCGCGGCGCATCGCCGTGGTCGGGCTGGGGGTGATCGGCCTCGAGCTCGGCCAGGCCCTCGCCCGGCTCGGGCTGCAGATCCACGGCTTCGAGCTGCGCGAGAGCCTCGGGCCGCTGACCGATCCGGTGATTCAGGGCGAGGCGCAGCGTCGCATCGGCGCCGAGTTTGCGCTGCACATGGGCCGCGCCGTCACCCTGCGCGAGGGCGCGGACGGCGCGGTGCGGGTGGACAACGGCGAGACCGTGGTCGAGGTGGACGCCGTGCTCGCCGCCATGGGCCGACGCACCAATACCGACGGCCTGGGTCTGGACACCTTGGGTGTGCCGCTGGATGGGCGCGGCTTGCCTGCATTTGACCGTAATACGCTGCAGATCAGCGATCTTCCGGTGTTTTTCACCGGCGATGTCAATGGCGAGCTGCAGGTGCTGCACGAGGCGTCCGACGAAGGCTTCATTGCGGCCTTCAACGCCCTGCACGGCCCCGCACGCTTCAAGCGCCGCGTGCCCCTGGCGATTGCGTTCACCGATCCGCAGATCGCCGTGGTCGGGCAGAGCTGGCAGGCGCTGCAGGGGCGGCCATTCGCCACGGGCGGGTTCAACTTCGCGCAGCAGGCCCGCGCCATGGCCATGCTGCGCGCAGCCGGTCAGTTGCATGTCTATGCCGAGCCGGGCAGCGGCAAGCTGCTGGGTGCAGAAATGTGCGTGCCTGGCGCCGAGCATCTGGGCCATCTGCTGGCGCTGGCCATCCAGCGCGACATGAGCGTGGCCGAGCTGCTGACCCTGCCGTTCTATCACCCCGTGCTCGAAGAGGGCTTGCGTGCCGCGCTGCGGGTGCTGGCGCGGGCGGTGTATGGTGAGGCCCCGCTGGAAATGGCGCGGCTGTAACGGGCCTCATCGCCGCCCTTCTTGCGCTTTTTTTATGGGATGTCTCTCATGACCTTCGATCTAGCCATCATCGGTGCCGGTCCGGCCGGTCTGTCCATGGTGCGGGCGCTGGCCGACAGCGGTCTGCGCATCGCCCTCATCGAGCAGCAAAGCGCCAGTGCCCTGGCCGATCCGCCGTTTGACGGCCGAGAAATCGCGCTGAGCCTGCGCACCCTGCGCATCCTGCGCGAGTCCGGGGTGTTCGACCATATTCCTGCCGATCAGGTGTTCCCGCTGGAGCATGCCATCGTGATGAACGGCGAGGACAGGCATCCCATGCGTGTGGCGCCGCTGCGCGGCAAGTCGGCTCTCGGCGCGTTGGTGCCCAACCAGCAGATCCGCCGCGCCGCATGGGCTGCGGTGCAGGGGCAGCAGGGGCTGACGCTGTTCGATCGCAACCGCGTCGGCGCCATTCACACTGCGGCCGACCACGTGGAGATCGAGCTGCAGCCCGTGGCCGAAGGCGGGGAGGGCGCTGCAGTCGAGCCCGCCCCGCTGTCGATCCGCGCCCGACTGCTGATCGCCGCCGACAGCCGCTTTTCCGACACACGCCGCAAGATGGGCATCGGCGCGGATGCGCACGACTTCGGCAAGACCATGCTGGTATGCCGCATGCAGCACGAGCAGCCGCATCACCACACCGCGTGGGAATGGTTCGGCATCGGCCAGACGCTGGCGCTGCTGCCGCTGTCCGAGCATCTGTCCTCGGTGGTGCTCACCCTGCCGCCGCACGAGATGCAGGCGCTGCTGGAGTTGCCCGATGCCGACTTCGAGCGCGACATCGCGCGGCGCTACCTGGGGCGGCTGGGCGAGATGAGGCGCGCGGGCAGCCGCCACAGCTATCCGCTGATCGGCGTGTACGCGCAGCGATTCGTCGGCCCGCGGTTCGCGCTGATCGGCGATGCCGCCGTCGGCATGCATCCGGTCACCGCGCACGGCTTCAACTTCGGGCTGCATGGAGTGGATCTGCTGTCGCGCGAAATTCTGGCGGCGGCGCGCGCGGGCACCGACATCGCCGCGCCCGAGCGCCTGCAGCGTTTCGAGGCCGCGCATCGCCGCGCCACGCGTCCGCTGTATCTGGCCACCCAGGCCATTGCCACGCTCTACACCGATGACCGCGGCCCGGCCCGGCTGGTGCGGCGGCTGGTGCTCGACGCCTCCAGCCGCATCGGCCCGCTGCGTCTTGCCATTGCCACCGCGCTGAGCGAGGAGGGCCTGAGCCTGCGCGCTCTGTTGCCCGCCCTGCCCGGGTTGCGGGGCACCTGACCGGTCGGCGCGCTACAGCGCGTCGTGCAGCGCGCGGAAGGCGCCGTCCTGCCGCGCCAGCAGTTCGGCCGGGGTGCCGGTTTCCACCACGCGGCCCGCTTCCATCACCAGCACCCGGTCCACCGCAGCGGGCAGCGCGGCGATGCGGTGGCTGATGAGCAGCACGGTGCGGCCCTGCATCAAGTGGGCAATGTCGCGCAGCAGATCACGCTCGGTCAGCGTGTCCAGCCCCTCGGTCGGTTCGTCCAGGATGAGCAGCGGGGCGTTGCGCAACAGGGCGCGGGCGATCGCCACCCGCCGCGCCTGTCCGCCCGATAGACGCATGCCGGCTTCGCCCACCCAGGTGTCGTAGCCGTCGGGCAGGGTGGTGATGAAGTCGTGCAGTTGCGCGGCCTTGCACGCGGCAATCACGTCCTCCTGCGTGGCCTCGGGCCGGGCCAGCATGAGGTTGTCGCGCAGGGTGGTGTTGAACAGGTAGGTGTCCTGTGACACCACGGCGATGTGCGCACGCAGCGCCTGCCCCGGCCAGGCACGCAGATCGTGGCCGCCGATGCGCACGCTGCCCTCCTGATAGTCCCAGAACCGCAGCAGCGCCTGCACCAGGGTGCTCTTGCCCGCGCCGCTGGGGCCAACCAGCGCGACACGCTCACCCGCGCGCAGATGCAGACGCAGGCCGTCGAGCGCCCAGACGGGCGCGGCGCCCTGCGGGCCGGGATAGCGCAGGCGCAGCCCGTCGATCTGCACATCGGCCTGCGTCCATTGCGGGACAGGCAGGTCGGCAGGTTCGTCAACCTGCGGCTTGGTGTCGATGATGCTGAACACGCGCCGCGCCGCGGCCAGGGTCTCGCCCAGCATCTGCAGCGCCAGCGGCAGCGGCAGCACCGCCTCGAAGCTGGCGAGCACGAACAGCGCCAGCATGGGCAACTGGGCCGGGGTGATGTCGGCGCTGCCCACCAGCGGAACGGCCAGCAGCAGCGCGCTCCACATCGCCAGATTGGCGCACAGGCCGAGCAACCCCTGCGACAGCCCGGTGGCGCGGCTGAGCTGGCGCTGCTGCGCGATCATGGAGTCGGTCAGCGCGCCGATGCGCTGCGCCTGCTGCTGCGTGCCACCGTAGATGCGCAGCTCGCCCAGGCCCTGCAGGCCGTCCACCGCGGCGCTGCGCAACTGCGCGCGCAGATCCACCAGGGCGCGGCCTGGCGCATGGCCGAGCCGGAAGGTCAGCAGGGGCACGGCCACGCCAGCCAGCAGGAGGAACAGCAGGGTGGACGCCGCCACCCGACCGCTGAACAGCGCCATCATCGCCAGAATGATGAGGCCGCCCACCAGCGCCACGCCCACGGGCACCAGCACCCGCAGATAGAGATGGTTGAGCGCGTCGATGTCGCTGAGAATGCGGCTGCTCAGGTCGGCCCCGCGCAGCTCCTGCAGCCGTGCCGGGGCCAGCGGCTCCAGACGCTGGTAGAACCACACGCGCAGTTCCTGCAGCAGCCGGAACGTGGCTTCGTGGGTGATCAGGCGCTCGATGTAGCGCCCGGCGGTGCGGGTGATGGCCATGCCGCGAATGAATGCCGCCGGGGTGAAGTAGTCCATCGCGGCACCGACGAGACCGACCAGCGCCATCTGCGCGATGAACCAGCCCGAAGTCGCCATCAGCGCCACGTTCGCCAGCACCGTGACCAGAGCGGCCAGCGCGCCCCACAACATCCACTTGCGGTAGGGCCGGAACAGGCCGATGAGACGCCACAGATCGGCCTTGGCCTGGGCGGCGTTGAAATCTGCGGGCAAGGGGTTCCACTTCATGGCTGGGCCTCCTGCAGCGGTTGGGAAGCCGCCGCGTGTGCCTGGACCAGTGCGGCGAACGCGCCGCCTGCGGCAAGCAGGGCCTGCGGCGTGCCCTGTTCCAGCACGCGCCCGGCGTCGAGCACCACCACATGATCGGCGCGCAGCACGGTGCTCAGGCGGTGCGCGGCAAGGATCACACAGCGCTGGCGCGCCAGTTCCAGGATGACTTCGCCGACCTGCGCCTGGGTATGGGCGTCGAGCTGCGCCGTGGCCTCGTCCAGCAGCACCAGCGGGGCGGGCTTGAGCAGGGCGCGCGCCAGCGCCAGGCGCTGCACCTGCCCGCCGGACAGGCCCATGCCGCGTTCGCCCAGCGGGGTGTCATAGCCCTGCGGCAGGGCGGCGATGAAGTCATGCGCCTGCGCCGCGCGGGCCGCACGCTCCACGGCGGCGTGGCTGGCGGGCGCCTGTCCGAGGGCGATGTTGTCGCGCACCGTCCCCTCGAACACATGCGGGCGCTGCGGCACCCAGGCCACATGCCGCAGCCAGTCGTCGGGATCGAGGTCCGACAGCGGTGTGTCGTTGATCAGAATGCGTCCCTGCGCGGGCTGCACCAGCGCCATGAGGGCATGCAGCGCCGTGCTCTTGCCCGCGCCGCTGGCCCCCACCAGGGCAGTGAGGCCGCGCGCCGGGGCGGAAAAGCTCAGGTCGTCGAGCGCGGGTGCCAGGTCATCGGCATAGCGGACCGTCACCGCCTCGAAGCGGATGCGCACGTCCTGTGCCGCCGCAAGTTTCAGCGTGCCGCGGCTGGGCTGGGCATGCGGCGCAATGGGGGTGTCGAGCAGCTTGAGCAAACCCTGCGCCGCGCCGATGGCTTCCATGCGGGCGTGATAGAAGGTGCCCATATTGCGCAGCGGCAGGTAGAACTCGGGCGCGAGCAACAGCACGAAAAAGCCGTTGAAAAACTGCATCTCGCCGTAAAACAGCCGAAAGCCAATGAACACCGCCACCATGGCAATGCTGAGGGTCGAGAGGAACTCGAGCACCACCGACGACAGGAAAGCCACGCGCAGCACCTTCATCGTGCCGATGCGGTAGTCCTCGGTCAGCACGGCCACGACCTCGGCCTCGTGGCGGCTCACGCCAAACAGCTTGAGCGTGGTCAGGCCCTGCAGACTGTCGAGAAACCGCGCGCTCATGCGGGCGAGCAATTGCCATTGCTGCTGGTTCATGGTCTCGGTGCCCTTGCCCACCAGGATCATGAAAATCGGGATCAGCGGCGCCGTGACCAGCAGCACCAGCCCGGAAACCCAGTCCTGCGGCAGCACGAACACCAGGATGGACAGCGGCACCAGCGCGGTCAGCGCCATGCTGGGCAGGTAGCGCGCGTAATACGCTTCGAGCGCATCGATGCCGACCACGATGGAGTTGGCCAGATCACCGCTGGACTGCCGGTTGAGCCACAGCGGCCCGAGCGCCTGGAGATGGTCGTAGAGCCGTCCGCGCAGGTCGCGCCGCACCTGCGCAGCGGCCTCGAAGGCGACGTTTTCCGAGGCGCGCATGAGCACAAAGCGCAGCGCGAAAATCGGCAGCATCGCCGCGAGATAGGCCCACACATCGGCCAGATGCCGGTGTTCGATGATGACCTCCGACACCACCCGCGCCAGCAGCCAGGCCTGCACGATGATCAGCCAGCCGGCAAACAACCCCAGCCCCACGGCGCGGTTCAGCGCGGGGCGGATGTCCCTTTTGCGCGACTTGAGCCAGAGTTCTTCGGGAGTTGCCAAGATGGGAATGCCGTGAATTGCAGGAGGCCGCGCGGTGGTGCGGTCAGACCTGTCATCTTAGGGGGCGCCGCCACATCCCCAGTGATTGCGCAGGCATTAAAGTTCACCTGAAACGGACGGCCCGCAAGGATTGCGGCGGACAATGGCCGTCTTGCTGCGCTTACGGCGCGCCGTCACTCAGGAGCGTTCATGGACGACAAACAGCCCCCCAGCGTCACCCTCAGGCAGGTCAAGGACTATCAGTTCGACATCCACTACGCCGAGGGCCGGCCCGCCCTCCTGTCCGACGAACCGCCGCCGCTGGGCGAGGGCGCGGGGCCGTCGCCCTCGCACCTGCTGCTTGCCGCCGTGGGCAACTGCATGAGTTCGAGCCTGTATTTCGCGCTGACCAAGTTCAAGCTCGACCCCAAGGGGCTGACCACCACGGCCACCGGCGACATCGGCCGCAACGCCGCAGGCCGTCTGCGCGTGCTGTCGATCACCGTGGACATCCGCATGGGCGCCGCCGCGCAGGGCATGGAACGCCTTGACCGCGTGCTGATGCAGTTCGAGCAGTTCTGCACCGTGGGCGAGAGCGTGCGCCAGGGCATCCCGGTCACGGTGTCGGTGTTCGACGGCACCGGGCAGAAACTCAAATAAGCCCGCAGAATGACGGCTTTTTTACCGCATTGCCCGTCATGACACCACCGCACACCCCCGCCACACCGCCTGCAGGCGGCTTTGCCAACCCTCGCGACACCTGGAATGCCCGCTTCGCCCAGCCCGGCCTGCATTACGGTGCCGAGCCCAACGCCTTTCTGGTGCGTGAATCCGCCCGGCTCGCTCCGGGCAGCAGCGTCCTCAGCGCGGCGGACGGCGAAGGCCGCAACAGCATCTGGCTGGCCGAGCAAGGCCACCATGTCACCGCGTTCGACCTCTCGCCGGTCGCGGTGGACAAGGCACGCGTGTGGGCACAGGAACGCGGCGTCGCCGTGGACTTCCATGTGGCAGCGGTGGACGAGTGGGACTGGAAACCCGACCAGTTCGACGCGGCTGTCGCCATCTTCGTGCAGTTTGCCGACCCGGACCTGCGCGCGCGGCTGTTTTCCGGCCTGTGGCGCACCCTCAAGCCCGGCGGTCTGTTGCTGGTGGAAGGCTATGCGCTGGAGCAGATGGCCTACGGCACCGGCGGCCCCGGCCGGCCCGACCATCTCTACACCTTGCAATTGCTGCGCGACCTGCTGCCCCAGGCCGATTGGCTGCTGCTGGAGCAACGCGAAGCGGAGCTTCACGAAGGCCGCGGCCATGTTGGCCGCTCCGCATTGATCGACGGCGTGGCGCGCAAGCCCGTTTGAAACACCGCCGGGCCCGGCTGCGCAGGCGCCGGGCCGTTCAAGTTTCCTTGTCCTTCCTCGGAGGGCGAGTCGGCGAGCCGACCCTGGGGGTGTTTCCTAGAACGGAATATCGTCGTCCATGTCGCTGAAATCGCTCGCCGGTTTGCTCGCTGCGGCGGCAGGGGCGCGGCTGGGGGCGGTGCGGCTCGGCGCGGCTTCGCGCGGGCGGCTGTAGCCTTCATCACCGCCAGCGCTGCCGCCTTCGCGGCCGCCAAGCAACTGCATTTCTTCGGCGATGATTTCGGTGGTGTATTTGTCCGCGCCGTCCTTGTCGGTCCACTTGCGGGTTTTCAGGCGGCCTTCCACGTAGACCGGGCGGCCTTTTTTCAGGTACTCGCCCGCAATTTCCGCCAGCTTGTCATAGAACACCACGCGGTGCCATTCGGTTTCCTCGCGCTTTTCGCCGCTGGCCTTGTCTTTCCAGTTGCGCGAGGTGGCGAGGGTGATGTTGCAGATGGCAGCGCCGCTGGGGGCGTAGCGCACCTCGGGGTCTTTGCCGAGATTGCCGACGAGGATGACTTTGTTGACGGAGGCCATGGTGTGTCCTGAATTGCGTGTCCCGCAGCGTGCGGGCGGAAGGCGGCAAGCATAGCGCCAGCCGCGTCTGCGCCGCCCAGCGGGCAATCAGTCAGGCGTTCTGCGCCTGCGCTGGCGCAGCGTCGGTTTCAAGGGGTTTGTGCCGCCGGGGCGGCTGGATGGTGACCGCCACGAGCAGCCAAAGCGCCGCGACCGCCGCAGCCACCAGGAACACGCCTTCCTTGGAGGCATATTGCGCCAGCAGGCCGCCCACGGCGCCGCCCGCAAACAGGCCGAGCGACTGCCCGGTGTTGTAGATGCCCAGCGCCAATCCCTTGCGATTGGGCGGCGCGGTGCGCGACACCAGCGAGGGCAGCAGTGCCTCCATCACGTTGAACGCGAGGAAGAAAAAGAACAGCGCGGCGATCAGCGCCACCGGGTGCTTGTAGCCCGCGGCAAATCCCAGCATGGTCAGCACCAGCAGCGCCACGCTGCCGACGAACACCGGCTTCATGTAGCCGTATTTCTCCGCCCAGATGATGCCCGGAATGGCCAGGGCGAAGGACACCAGCGTGACCGGCAGATACACCATCCAGTGGTGCAGCAGCGGAATGCCGGCGTACTGCACCAGCGCCACCGGCACGACCACGAACATGCTGACCTGCAGGAAGTTGACCACGAAAATCGAGAAGTCGAGCTTGAGAAGCGCCGGGGTGAACACGGCGCGCGCCCAGTGGCCTTCGATTTCCTCGGAGTGCGTGGTCATCGGCGCGTTGGGCACCACCCAGATCACCACCGCGATGGCCAGCAGCGCCAGAATGCCGGTGAGGTCGAACATGCCCGGCACCGAAATGGCGTGATAGATCGGCGGCCCCAACACCAGCGAGACGATGAAGGCGAGCCCGATGGTCATGCCCACCATCGCCATGGCCTTGGTGCGGTGCTGCTCGCGGGTAGAGTCGGCAATCAGCGCGGAAATGGCCGCAGAAATCGCCCCCGAGCCTTGAATGGCGCGGCCGATGATGATGAGGTAGAGGTTGTCGCTCGCCCCGGCGACGAAGGAGCCGATGGCAAACAGCACCAGCCCGAACACCATCACCGGCTTGCGTCCCAGGTGGTCGCTGGCCAGGCCGAAGGGAATCTGCATGATGGCCTGCGTGAGGCCGTAGATGCCCAGCGCCAGGCCGACGAGAAATTTGTCGTGCCCATGCGGCAGGTGCTGGGCATAGACCGCGAACACCGGCAGGATGAAAAACAGCCCGAGCATGCGCAGGCCGTAGATCGACGCCAGCGTGCTGCTGGCGCGGCGCTCGGCCGGGGTCATGGCGTCTTGGGGGTCGGTGGGCGAAGATCGCCGGGAGGATTTGGAAGCCATCGTCTGGAACTCGGGTGGGCCGCGCCACGGCGGCAGAAAAAGCGAAAACGCAATACGCAAGGCTGCGCGTCAGGGCAAGCCAGGGTCTGGGTGACATTTTCGCCCAAACGCCGCCCCATTTCGTCACGGGATCTGTGCAGAAGTGCCCGTGTTTACCTGCCGTTACATCAAAACCGCTGCTGCGCGCAAACGGCGCGGCGTGAATGTCCCGACTTTGTTCAAACCGCGCCGGCACTTTATAGTGACGGGTTCGCTTTTTCCCGCCTCTGCCCCATGAATGACATCGCCTCCTCGTTTGAACCGCTGGCCAGCATCCAGGGCGAGGCGCTGATTCGCGTGCGGGGGGCGCGCACCCACAACCTGAAGAACATCTCGCTGGACCTGCCGCGCAACAAGCTGGTGGTCATCACCGGGCTGTCGGGGTCGGGCAAGTCCAGTCTGGCGTTCGACACTCTCTACGCCGAGGGGCAGCGGCGCTACGTGGAGAGCCTGTCGGCGTACGCGCGGCAGTTCCTGCAGCTGATGGAAAAGCCCGATGTCGACCTGATCGAGGGGCTGGCTCCGGCAATCGCGATCGAGCAGAAGGCCACCAGCCACAACCCACGCTCGACCGTCGGCACGGTCACCGAAATCCACGACTATCTGCGGCTGCTCTACGCCCGCGCCGGTACGCCGCATTGCCCGCATCACCCCGACCAGCCGCTGCAGGCGCAGACCATCTCGCAAATGGTCGATGCCCTCTCCGGCTGGCCAGCAGGGGTGCGGCTGCTGATTCTCGCGCCGCTGCCAGCGGCGCAGACAGGCGCCGCCGCCGCCGTGCGGCTGGCGGCGCTGCGGGCGCAGGGCTTTGTGCGCTTTCGGCTCGATGGCGAGGTGGTCGATGCGCAAAGCCTGCCGGGCGCGGACGCGCCGCCGCCGCAGCGCGTCGAGGTGGTGGTCGATCGCATCAAGACCGGCCCCGATCTGCGCCAGCGTCTGGCCGAAAGCCTGGAAACCGCGCTGCGGCTGTCCGAAGGCCGGGTGCTGGCGCTCGACGCGGACAGCGGCGAGGTGACGGCGTTTCACAGCCGTCCGACCTGCCCGATCTGCGGCTTTGCCGCGCCGCCGCTCGAGCCGAAAATGTTTTCGTTCAACAACCCGGCGGGCGCCTGCCCCACCTGCGACGGCCTGGGGCAGGTCGAGCGCTTCGACCCGGCGCGGGTGGTCGCGCACCCCGAGTTGAGCCTGGCCAGCGGCGCGATCCGCGGCTGGGACCGGCGCAACGCGTTTTACTTCCAGATGCTGCAGGCGCTGGGCGCGCACTATGGCTTCGATCTGGACACGCCGTACGAGCAATTGCCGCAGACCGTGCGCCATGTGCTGTTGCACGGCAGCGGCGCCGAGGCGATCGCCTTCACCTACCTGAACGACCGCAACAAGCCCACGGTCAAGCAGCACCCGTTCGAGGGCATCCTGCCCAATCTGGACCGCCGCTGGGCCGAGACCGACAGCCCCGCGGTGCGCGAGGAGCTCGCGCGGCTGCGCACCGTGCAGACCTGCCCGGAGTGCGGCGGCGCGCGGCTTGGGGCGGTGGCGCGCAACGTCACCGTCGGCGGGCAGCGGCTGCAGGTGCTGGCGCGCCGACCGCTGCGCGCGCTGCACGACTGGTTCGCGGCGCTGCAGCTCGACGGCCAGCGCGCCGAGGTCGCTGCGCGGCTGGTGCATGAAATCGGCAGCCGCCTGCGCTTTCTGATCGACGTCGGTCTGGACTATCTGACCCTCGACCGCAGCGCCGACACCCTGTCGGGCGGCGAGGCGCAGCGCATCCGCCTGGCCAGCCAGATCGGCTCGGGGCTGACCGGGGTGATGTATGTGCTCGACGAGCCGTCGATCGGCCTGCACCAGCGCGACAACGACCGGCTGATCGCCACCCTCAAGCGCCTGCGCGACCTGGGCAACAGCGTGCTGGTGGTCGAGCACGACGCCGACGCCATTCTGTGTGCCGATCATGTGGTGGACATGGGGCCGGGCGCGGGTGAGCACGGCGGGCGCATCATCGCCCAGGGCACGCCGCAGCAGGTCATGGCCGACCCCAACTCGCTCACCGGCGCCTACCTCAGCGGCCAGCGCAGTGTGTTTCGCGGCAAGCCGCGCCAGCACGCCGCCCCCGAGCAATGGCTGACCCTGAGCGGCGCCTGCGGCAACAACCTGCACAACGTCACGGCGCGGTTTCCGCTCGGGCGCATCACCTGCGTCGCCGGGGTGTCGGGCTCGGGCAAGTCCACGCTCATCAACGACACCCTTTACGCCGCCTGCGCGCATGAACTCAACCGGGCCGGGCTGGAGGCCGCGCCGTATGCCGCGCTCGACGGCCTCGATCAGCTCGACAAGGTGATCGCGGTCGATCAGTCCCCCATCGGGCGCACCCCGCGCAGCAACCCCGCCACCTACACCGGGCTGTTCACCCCGATCCGCGAGCTGTATGCGCAAACTGCCGTTGCGCGCGAGCGCGGCTACGACGCCGGACGCTTCTCGTTCAACGTCAAGGGCGGGCGCTGCGAAGCCTGCCAGGGCGATGGCGCGGTCAAGGTGGAGATGCACTTCATGCCGGACCTCTATGTGCCATGCGATGTGTGCGGCGGCCAGCGCTACAACCGCGAAACCCTCGAAGTCACCTACCGTGGCCTGAGCATCGCGCAGGCGCTCGACCTCACTGTGGAGCAGGCGCTCGATGTGTTCGGCGCCGTGCCCGCCATCGCCCGCAAGCTGCAGACCCTGATGGACGTGGGCCTGGGCTATATCCGCCTCGGGCAGTCCGCCATCACCCTGTCGGGTGGCGAGGCGCAGCGCGTCAAGCTGGCGCTCGAACTCTCCAAGCGCGACACCGGGCGCACCCTCTACATCCTCGACGAGCCCACCACCGGCCTGCACTTTGCCGACATCGAGCTGCTGCTGGGCGTGCTGTTCAAACTGCGCGACGCCGGCAATACCATCGTCGTGATCGAGCACAACCTCGACGTGCTCGCCAGCGCCGACTGGATCGTCGAACTCGGCCCCAAGGGCGGCGCGGGCGGCGGCCTGCTGATCGCCGAAGGCACGCCCGAGGCCATCGCCGCGCATCCCGACAGCGTCACCGGCCCCTATCTGGGGCGAGTGCTGCGCGGCGCGTGACGATTTCACCGCAACGCTGTTACCTTGCGCCCATCGTCAACCGCCTGCGGGCGAAGGAGTGCGGCATGGGACTCATCGGATTTCTGATCATCGGCCTGATCGCCGGGTGGCTGGCGGGCAAGATCATGCGCGGCGGCGGCTTCGGCGTGCTGGGCGACATGGTGGTCGGGGTAGTCGGGGCCTTCATCGGCGGCTTCCTGTTCCGCTTGCTCGGCCTGTTTCCCGGCGGCGGCCTGCTGCCCAGCCTGATCGTGGCAACCATCGGCGCCATCGTGCTGCTGTGGCTGATCCGGCTGGTGAAAAAAGCCTGACAACTTTTGCAGATTCGGCGACAAGGCTCGCCGACGCATGCCGCGCAGCGATGCACGCCAGCGTGCATCGCGCTGTTTCAGCCCAGCGTCACCCGGGCGAACTTGCGCTTGCCCACCTGCAGCACCACGGTTCCGGCGGCGAGCTTGCGTGTGCGGTCTTCGGCCACGGTACCGTCGATGCGCACGCCGCGTTGTTCGATCATGCGCACGCCTTCGGCGGTGGACGGCACCAGGCCGGCCTGCTTGAGCGCCTGCGGCAGGGCCAGACCGCCTTCGGGCAGGGTCAGGCGCATCTCGGGAATGTCGTCGGGAATGCCGCCGCTGGCGCGCAGCGCGAAATCGGCCTGCGCGGCGTCGGCCGCCGCAGCCGAGTGGAAGCGGGTGACGATCTCGCGCGCCAGCATCACCTTGGCGTCTTTCGGATTGCGTCCGGCCTCGACTTCGGCCTTGAGCGCGGCAATCTGTTCCATCGGGCGGAATGACAGCAGCTCGTAGTAGCGCCACATCAGCGTGTCGCTGATGGACAGCAGCTTGGCGAACATGGTGGCCGCCGGTTCCTGGATGCCGATGTAATTGCCCTTGGACTTGGACATCTTTTCCACGCCGTCCAGCCCTTCGAGCAGCGGCATGGTGAGGATGCACTGCGGCTCCTGGCCATACTCGCGCTGCAGCTCGCGCCCGACCAGCAGGTTGAACTTCTGATCGGTGCCGCCGAGTTCGAGGTCACTCTTGAGCGCCACCGAGTCGTAGCCCTGCATCAGCGGGTAGAGCAGCTCGTGCATGGCGATGGGCACGCCATCCTTGAACCGCTTGGTGAAATCGTCGCGCTCGAGCAGCCGGGCCAGAGTGTATTTGGCGGCCAGGCGGATCATGCCGTCGGCGCCCAGCGGCTCGCTCCACTCGGAGTTGTAGCGAATCTCGGTCTTTTGCGGGTCGAGCACCAGGCTGGCCTGGGCGTAGTAGGTCTGGGCGTTGGTCTGGATCTGCTCGAGGGTGAGCGGCGGCCGCGTGGCGTTGCGCCCGGACGGGTCACCGATGCGCGAGGTGAAGTCGCCGATCAGAAAGATGACGGTGTGGCCCAGATCTTGCAACTGTCGAAGCTTGTTGAGCACCACCGTGTGACCGATATGAATGTCGGGCGCGGTGGGGTCGAGGCCGAGTTTGATGCGCAGCGGCTGGCCGGTCTGGGCGCTGCGGGTCAGCTTGGCGATCCAGTCGGCCTCCACCAGCAATTCGGCGCAGCCGCGTTTGGTGATGGCCAGTGCCTGGCGCACGGCGTCTGGGAGGTCGGCGGGAGAGTTGGAGTCCATCATGGGGAAAATCGAAAAGTGCGCCAGGCGGGCTGTTAGACTCGCGCCTTTATGTCCGTGCTGCATCCGCTTTCAGCAAAGGATGCAGTGTATTCGGTGCCACAGCGTGACTGTTGGGTGTGAAGCGGGTGTGACCCCACGCGCAGACCATCCAGCCGCGCCCAGGGTGCGCTCGCAGATGCTTGCAGCGTCTCGCCGCCCGTTGTCGGTGGTGCCATCACGGTGTCGGAGGCATGGCCTTCGGCGCCACTTTCCATTGTCGGGATCGGCGCATGCGCCACGGCCTGAAGTGTGAGGAGTGGGGATGTCTTTTGTCGAATTCAAGCACGCTGCAACGCAGGGCGCGCAGGGGCTGGCCAGCGATCTGGCCAATTGGCTGCATCAGCATCACAAGCGTGTTCTGGCGGGGGTTGGAAGTGGTTTGCTGTTGACCAGCGCCGCTGCCTTCGCCCTGGCCTACGAAGGGCCGCAGGCGCACCCGCCCGCACCCACCTGGGTCAGCGTGGCGGTGGCGAGCACTGCGCCGCAACAGGCCGAGCAGCTCTCCAATGTCGATCAAGTGGTCTACACCACGGCGCATGTCCGGGCGAGCGATTCGGTCGAATCGCTGCTGCGCCGCCTGCAGGTGACCGACCCGCAGCAGTTGCGTCAGCTCAGCGCCCAGCCCGACCTGCGCGCCTTGGTCGCGGGCGATCCGGGCCGGGTGGTCAGTGCCCAGGTCAGCAACCTGGGTGAACTGCGCAGCCTGCAAGGGCGTCTGCCCGGCCTCGAGCCTGTGGCTGGTGGCACTGGAGATGCCCGCGAGTGGCGCGAGCTGACGATCCATGCGACGCCGCAAGGCTGGCGTGTGCACACGCTCTCGCGTGTTGTGCAGCCCGCACTGCGCGCAGCCAGCGGCGTGGTGCAGTCCAGCTTTTTTGCTGCGGCAGATGAGGCTGGGCTGCCGCACAACGTGGCCTCGCAACTGATCAATGTGTTCGACACCCAGATCAATTTCCGCCGCAACCTGCGCCCGGGCGACCGCTTCAGTGTGGTCTACCGGGTCTATCAGGCCCAGGGACAGACCCTGGCGGATGGTCGGCTGGTCTCGGCGCAATTCATCAATCAGGGGCACGACTACAAGGCCGTGTGGTTCGACGCCAGGGGCGATGCCAAGGTCTCCGGCTACTACGCACCCAATGGCGACAGCCTGAGCCGCGCCTTCCTGCTCTCCCCCCTGCCCTACGACCGCATCACCTCCGGCTGGGGCTGGCGTGAAAACCCGGTGATGCACTTCCACGAGTTTCACAAGGGCATCGACCTGGCGGTGCCCATCGGCACGCCGGTCAAGACCATTGCCGATGGCCGCGTGGTGTATGCCGGCTGGGGCACGGGCTACGGCAAGTATGTCAAGGTCGAGCATCCCGGCGGTTTTGCCACCATCTACTCGCACCTGAGCGCGTTCAAGGTGCATGTGGGCGAGCAGGTCAAGCAGGGTGAGGTGGTGGCGCTGTCGGGCAATACCGGCTGGTCCACCGGGCCGCACCTTTACTTTCAGTTTTTCGTCCATGGCACGCCGGTGAACCCGCTGACCCTTGCGCACTACGCGCCCAAGGGCACGCCGGTTCCAGCCGCGCTGCGCACCGAGTTCCTGGCGCAGACGGCCGAGCCGCGGCAACTGCTGGCCGTGATCGACGGCAACAGCCCGCTCACCACGGCCGCCGCCCGGCCCGGCAAGGGGGCGCAGCATGGTTGATTCTGCCCGCAGCAAGAACGCCGTCCTGCGCATCACCCAACTCTCCACCGAACTCATCGCCGCACTGCGCGCCCACCCGCGCCGCGTTGCCGCAGGCGTGGGCAGCGCGCTGCTGCTGAGCAGTGCCGGGGCCTGGGCGCTGGTCGAGGCGCAGCCGCAACTGCCGCCGCGCGCCACCGTGGCCACTGTGTACGACGCCGGTGTGGCGGCGCAGACCGAGGCCATTGCCAGCGCCGATCTGCACTACGCCAACAGCACGACGGTGCGCCGTCAGGACACGGTGCAGCAATTGCTCAAGCGGCTGGGGGTCACCGATCCGGCGGCGGTCAAGCAGCTGGGCGCAGATGCACGCATGCGTGCCCTGGTGACTGCTGGCGCCACGCCAGAGCCGGTGCGCGCCTTGGTCAACGCGCAGGGCGAGCTGTTGCAACTCAGCGCCACCCTGCCGCTCCCGGCAGGTGACAGCACCGTACCGCTGTGGCGCGCGCTGCTGGTGCGCGCGGGCCAGGACGGCGCGCTGGAAGTCTCCACCACCGAGCGCCAGATGGAAGTGCGCACGCGCTTGGCCAATGTGCCGGTGCGCGGCGCCCTGAGTACTGCGCTCGGTCAGTCCGGTGTGCCTGCTGCCATCGGCACCCAGCTGGTGAAGGTGTTCGCGCCGCAGATGGACCTGCGCCGCAGTCTGCGCAAGGGCGATCAGGTTGCGCTGGTGTACGAAATGCACGCCCTGGACGGCAGAGAAGTGCGTCCCGGGCGGCTGCTTGCCGCAGAGATTCGCACCCATGGCACCACGCGTCAGGCAGTCTGGTTCGCTGCCAGCGGCGATGCCAAGGGCGCCTACTACACCCCGGCGGGGCAGGGTTTGGAAAAAGCCTGGGCCAGTTCGCCGCTGCCTGGCGCCAAGATCACCTCGCCGTTCGGCATGCGGCTGCATCCGGTGCGGGGGATTCGCGAAATGCACGAGGGCGTCGACTACGCTGCACACATCGGCACGCCGGTGCCCAGCGTGGCCGACGGCCGGGTGAAGTTCGCCGGGGTGCAGAGTGGCTACGGCAATGTGGTCAAGATCGGCCATCCCGGCGGATTCGAGACGGTCTATGCCCACCTCAGCAGCATTGCCGTCAAGCCAGGCCAAGCGGTGAGCGAAGGGGAGTTGATCGGCAAGAGCGGGAACAGCGGCACCTCCACCGGGCCGCATCTGCATTTCGAGTTCCACTCGGCAGGCCGTCTGGTCGATCCCCAGCGCATGGCCAGCTATGTGCCGCAAGGCAAGCCGCTGCCGCCCGGCGAGAAGGCCGCATTCTTTGCCGCCACCGCAGTCATGCGCACCCAGCTGGCGCAGGCCGCGGGTGGTGGCGACGCCGTGCAGCTGGCGCGTGCCGACTGAACCCACGCTGACCATCGGCCTGATGTCGGGCACATCGCTCGACGGGGTGGATGGGGTGCTGCTCGACAGTCCGCCAGACGGCGGACCACCCCAGGTGCGCGCACATGCGGCGCGGCCCTTCCCCGCCGCGTTACGCGCCGAGTTTCTCGCACTCAACACGGCCGGGCCTGACGAACTGCATCGCAGCGTCTGCGCTTCGCAGCAACTCGCAGATCTCTACGCGTCGGTCGTCGCGGACTTGCTGCAGGCCACAGGGCTGAAGGCGTCTGCAGTGCGCGCGATCGGCGCGCATGGCCAGACCGTGCGCCACCGCCCCGACCTCGGATACACCGTGCAGCTCAACGCTCCGGCGCTGCTGGCCGAGCGCACCGGCATCGCGGTCGTGGCCGATTTTCGCAGCCGCGACCTCGCCGCGGGCGGCCAGGGCGCGCCGCTGGTGCCGGCGTTCCACCGCGCGGTGTTCGCCGCAGCGGGAGAGGACGTCGCGGTGCTCAACCTCGGCGGATTCGCCAACCTCAGCCTGCTGTTCGCCGATGGCCGCACCCTCGGTTTCGACACCGGCCCGGGCAATGTGCTGCTCGACCACTGGGCGCAGCGGCACACCGGTCAGCCGTTCGACCGCCACGGCACCTGGGCCGCGGGCGGCACGGTGGTTGCCGCGCTGCTGCACGCGCTGCTGGCCGATCCGTATTTCACGCGCCTGCCGCCCAAGAGCACCGGGCGGGACGACTTCCACCCCGCCTGGCTCGAACGCCACCTGGCCGCGCTCGCCACCACGCCCGCGCCGCAGGACGTGCAGGCCACACTGTCGGCGCTGACCGCGCGCAGCGTCGCCGATGCCTTGCTGCGGGCGATGCCGCGGGTGGCGCGGGTCGTGGTGTGCGGCGGCGGCGCGCGCAACGCCGATGTGCTGCGCCGGCTGCAGGCGGCACTCGCCGGAGTGCGGTGCGAGACCAGCGATGTGCACGGCATCCCGGCCGAGCAGGTCGAGGCGGCGGCGTTCGCCTGGCTGGCGCGGCAGACGCTGCTCGGCCTGCCCGGCAACCTGCCTGCGGTCACCGGCGCCGCCGGGCCGCGCGTGCTCGGCGCGATCTACCCGGCCTGAATCGCAGGCGCGGCGGGGTCGCGGTGCGCGAGCAGATCGACGTGTCCGCGCAAAAAATCGAGAAACGTGCGCGCGACCACCGACAGCTCCTTGTCGCGCGGCCACACCACATACCAGTGGCGGCGGATCGGGAAATTCTCCACATCGAGTACCGCAACCTCATCGAGCCGCGGGTCGGCATGCAGCGTGCTCAGCGACAGGATGCCCAGCCCCAGCCCGCCGGCGACCGCCTGCTTGATCGCCTCGTTGCTGCCCAGTTCCATGCGCACGCTCAGGCTCAGCCCGCGCTCGCGAAACACCCGCTCGACCGTCAGCCGCGTGCCCGATCCGCGCTCGCGCAGGATGAACGGCTCGCGCGCCACTTCGTCCAGCGTGATGCCGCGGCGCTGCGCCAGCGGATGGTCTGCTGCGGCCAGCACCACCAGGGTGTTTTCCAGAAAGGGCTCGCGCACGATGTCCAGGTCGTCTGGCGGCACGCCCATCACATACAGATCGTCCTGGTTGCGCGCCAGGCGTTCGAGCACGCGGTCGCGGTTCACCACTTCCAGCGCGATGTCGATGCCGGGATAGGCGTTGCAGAACGGGCCGAGCAGCCGCGGCATGAAGTATTTGGTCGTGGTCACCGTGGCGATGCGCAGCCGCCCCTGCTTGACGCCCTTGAGATCGGCGATGGTCTGCTCGAACCGGCCCCAGGTCTCCAGCCAGCCGCCGCAGGTGGCATACAGCGCCTCGCCCGCCTGAGTGAGATAGAGGCGCTTGCCGATCTGCTCGATCAGCGGCAGCCCCACGGCCTCCTGCAGCAGCCGGATCTGCTTGGACACCGTGGGCTGGGTGACGTGCTGCTCGTCGGCCGCGCGCGAAAAGCTGCGCAGCCGCGCCACCGCCTCGAAGGTGCGCAATTGACGCAGGGTGACATGCAGCATGGTGTTGCTCCGGTGATGTATAGCCCAAAGGCAATGGTTTTCATGATAACAATTCATTAGTGTTTTGGTCGGGCTCTGCCTAGACTGCCTCCCCATGCCAAGCAGCCCCCTTTCGCGGCGCTGCGATCGATCCAAGGAGAGCCCCATGACCGATATCCCCTCTGTTGTCTCCCCCGCCGTCGGCCTGGTGCCGCCCGCGGTACTCTGCCTGGCCGGGCTGGTCGGCAGCCGCTGGGCCGCGGCGCGGCCTGCGGCCGTGGCCCGGCTGAACACCGCGGCGGCCTGGACCGCTTTCGCCGCCGCGCTGGGCATCGCCGCGGCGTTCGCGCTGCAGCCGCCGGTGGCATGGACCGCGTTTTCGCTGCCCCTGCCGGGGAACGTGGGCGCGTTTTCGCTCAGCGTCTATCTCAACGCGGTCACGCTGGTGATGCTGCTGCTGGTGTCCTTCGTCGGCGTGATCGTGTCGCGCTACGCCCGCACCTACCTCGACCGCGAACCCGGACAGGGGCGGTTTCACCTCTGGCTGATGTGGACCCTGGCGTCGATCCTGACGCTGATCGTCAGCGGCAACCTGCTGCTGTTCGCGCTGGCGTGGATGTCCACCAGCCTGTGCCTGCATCAGTTGCTCACCTTCTACCGCGAACGTCCGGCGGCAATGCTCGCGGCGCACAAGAAATTCGTCGCCAGCCGCATCGGCGATGCCGCGCTGCTGCTGGCGGTGCTGCTGATCGGCAGCCAACTGCACACTCTTGAGCTGCCCGAGGTGTACGCGAGGCTGGCCGCGCCGCTGCAGCCGCTGCCGCTCGGCCTGCAGGCGGCGGCGCTGCTGGTGGTGGCCAGCGCGGCGCTGAAGTCGGCGCAGTTTCCGCTGCACGGCTGGCTGATCCAGGTGATGGAAGCGCCCACGCCGGTGTCGGCGCTGCTGCACGCGGGCATCGTCAACGCCGGGGCGTTTCTGGTGCTGCGCATGAGTCCGCTGATGTCGCAGTCCGGTCTGGCGCTGTCGGTGCTGGCGCTGATCGGCCTGGTGACCCTGGCGCTGGCCTCGCTGGTCATGCTCACGCAGACCAGCATCAAGGTGTCGCTGGCCTGGTCCACCACCGCGCAGATGGGGTTCATGCTGCTCGAATGCGGCCTGGGGCTCTACAGCCTGGCGATGCTGCACCTGGTGGCGCATTCGCTGTACAAGGCGCACGCCTTCCTCGCGTCGGGCAGCGGGGTGGATGGGTTTCGCGCCCCGGTGGTGCGCTACGCAGGCCGCAGCAGCGGCGCGGTGCAGACGGTCGCGCTGCTGGCGCTGGCGGCCGTGGTGTCGGGCGGGCTGGCGGTCGCGTTCGGGCTGGACTGGCGGCACGAGCCGGCGCTGATCGCCGCCGCCGCCATCGTTTCGGTGGCGAGCGCGCAGCTGATGCTGCAAACCACCGCGGCGCTCGGCGCGGCGCAGTGGCTGCGCGCGCTGGGGTGGGCCGCAGCGGTCTGCGCCGCCTACTACGCGCTGCACGCGGCGTTCGATGCGCTGCTGCGCGGCAGCGTGGTGCCGCTGCAGCCCGGGGCCGCCGCAGCGCAAGTGTGGCTGGTGCCGCTGGTCGTCGGCGTCTTCCTGCTGCTGCTGGCAGCGCAGCGCTTCATCGCCACCAGCGCGTCGGCGCTGCGCCAGCGGCTGTGGGTGCACCTCTACAACGGCCTGTATATCGACGTGGCGATCACCCGCCTGCTGCAGCGCGCCTGGCCGTCGCCGACGCTGCAAACCCCTTCCCCCGTTTCCACCGGAGCCTGACATGAACCTCACCGACGCCACCCCGGCGCTTGCCGCCGCCCAGCAGCTCGACGCCCGGATCGACGCCGCGTGCGCGCGCATCGCCCCGCTGTGGCCGCTCAAGCATTTCGTCGCGGTCAATCCCTATTTCGGGCTGCGCGACCTGCGCTTTCAGGACGCCTCGGACCTGCTCGCGCGGGTCGCCGGCAGCAGCCTGTACATGCCGTGGGAGTACTGGCGCGAGCAGATCGCCAGCGGCCGCATCACCCCGGAGGACATCGACGAGGCGCTCACCCGTCTGGGCAGCGCGCTCGACGTGCAGGACGTGCTGCACACCCTGTCCACCCGCGCGCCCAAGCCGCGGCTGGGCATGGCGCCGGTCAGCGTGATCCTCGAGCGCGTCGAGGGCGGGCTGTGGTCGAGTTTCGTCACCGAGCGCATCAGCCTGCACTGCGCGGCGTATTTCGACCTCGGCCAGGCATTCGTTGCGATGCCCTGGCGCGGGCAGGGGCTGTACGCCAGCTGGAAGGCCGCAGCGTCGATCGACCGCAGCCCGGCGATGATGGGCCTGGGCGATTTTCGCGCCGCGGTCGCGCGCCTGCCCGACAAGCCGCGCGAGGCGATCGCCTGGGCGATCGCGCAACTGGCGATCCCAGACGCCGCGGTCGAGCGCTATCTGCACGCCGCGCTGCTGAGCGTCAACGGCTGGGCGTCTTGGACGCGCTACCTGCGCTGGCAGGCCGAGCTGCAAGGCGGGCGCGACGACGCCATCGTCGATCTGCTGGCGATCCGGCTGATGTGGGACGTGCTGCTCTACCAGGAAAAGCGCAGCTCGGCGCTGGTGGCGCGCTGGCACGAGATGCTGGCCGCGAGCATGCGCCCGCCCTCGGCCAAGCGCCAGGCCGCAGCCGAAATCGACCGTGTGCTGCTGCTGGCGATGGAAGTCGGCGTGCAGCGCCACATCGCCCGCGGGCTCAAGCGCGCCGTCGCTGCCCCGCCGTCGCGGCCTGCGGTGCAGGCGGCGTTCTGCATCGATGTGCGCTCGGAAGTGTTCCGCCGCAGCCTGGAAACCGTCGCCCCGCAGGTGCAGACCCTGGGATTTGCCGGGTTTTTCGGGCTGTTCATCGAAGTGCTGCCGCTGGGCGCAGACAGCGGGCGCACGCATGTGCCGGTGATCTTCAACCCGAGCTACTGCATCGCCGAGCAGGTCGACGGCGGTAGCACGCCGCAGGTCGCGCAGCAGCGCCGCCACCGTCTGGCGCTGGCCAAGGCGTGGAAAGGGTTCAAGCTGTCGGCCGCATCCTGCTTTTCCTTCGTCGAGGCTGCAGGGTTGATGTACGCGCCCAAGCTGCTCGTCAACAGCCTGGGCTGGTCGCGCCCGGTGCCCGACCCTGCCTCGCAGGGGCTGGACGCCGGCACCTTCGCCCGGCTGCGCCCGGTGATCTCGCCAAGCGCAGCGGCCAGCTGCGGCCACGCGCATGCCACGCGGGTGCTGCCCGTGGGCATCCCCGAGGGCGAGCGGGTGGACAACGCCGAGCGCATTCTGCGCAACATGGGGCTGACCGGGCCGTTCGCCCGCCTGGTCTTGCTGGTCGGGCACGGCAGCACCACGGTGAACAACCCGCACGCCACCAGCCTGGACTGCGGCGCCTGCGCCGGGCAGACCGGCGAGGCGAGTGCGCGCGCCGTCGCCGCGCTGCTCAACCAGCCCGCGGTGCGCGACGGTCTGCGCGCGCGCGGCATCACCATTCCGCACGACACCTGGTTCCTGCCCGCGCTGCACGACACCACCACCGACACGGTGCGGGTGTTCGACACCGACGACCTGCCCGCCGAACTCCAGGACGATCTGGCGCAGACCCGACAGTGGCTCGAGCAGGCGGGCGACCTCACCCGCATGGAACGCGCCGCGCTGCTGGGGCTTTCGCACCTGCCCGACCACAAGGTGCACGACGAGGTGCAAAAACGCAGCCGCGACTGGGCGCAGGTGCGGCCGGAATGGGCGCTGGCGAACAACGCCGCGTTCATCGCCGCGCCGCGCCAGCGCACCGCCGGGCTCGACCTGCAGGGCCGCGCGTTTTTGCACGACTACGTCTGGCAAAACGATCCGGGGTTCAAAATCCTCGAGCTGATCATGACCGCGCCGATGGTCGTGGCCAACTGGATCAACCTGCAGTACTACGGCTCGGTGGTCGATGCCGCGCGGCTGGGCAGCGGCAACAAGGTGTTGCACAACATCGTCGGCGGCGCGATCGGCGTGCTCGAGGGCAACGGCGGCGACCTGCGCGTGGGCCTGCCGCTGCAGTCGGTGCACGACGGAACGCGCTGGGTGCACGAGCCGGTGCGGCTGTCGGTCTTCCTCGAGGCGCCGCAGCAGGCGATCGACGCCATCATCGCCAAACACCAGCTAGTGCGCGAACTGGTCGACGGCGGCTGGCTGCACATCCTGCAGATCGACGCCGCGGGCCAGACGCACCGGCGCAAGGCCGACGGGCAGTGGGTGTGAAAAAAAGAACCGCCCTGAAAGGGCGGTTCTTTTTGCCGGGGGAAGCGAGACCGTCAGACCGAGAACGACGAGCCGCAGCCGCAGGTGGTCGTGGCGTTGGGGTTCTTGATGACGAACTGCGCGCCTTCGAGCCCGTCCTTGTAGTCGATCTCGGCGCCGACCAGGTATTGCAGGCTCATCGCGTCGATCAGCAGGGTGACGCCGTTTTTCACCATCTGGGTGTCGTCCTCGTTGACCGCTTCGTCGAAGGTGAAGCCGTACTGGAAGCCCGAGCAGCCGCCGCCCTGCACGAACACGCGCAGCTTCAGGTCGTTGTTGCCTTCCTCGTCGATCAGTTCCTTGACCTTGGCCGCAGCGCTGTCGGTAAACAGCAGCGGCGCGGGCGGAACGGCCATTTCGGCGGTGGGGGCGGTGTCAAGCATGGCGCTCATGGGGGCTTCTCCTTCAAAGAACTTCAATTTTAGTGCCGCGCAAGACCCTGCGCGCGCAGCGGCATTGCCGGACGTTCAGGGCAGCACCGCCAGTCCGTCCAGCCCGGCGGCTTCCGGCAGGCCGAACATCACGTTCATGTTCTGCACCGCCTGGCCCGAGGCGCCCTTGGTCAAATTGTCCTGCACCACCAGAATCATCGCGGTATCCGGGTGCGGCTTGTAGATGGCAAGGCGCAGGGTATTGGCGCCGCGCACCGAACGGGTTTCGGGCGCACTGCCAGCAGGCAGCACATCGACAAAGGGCTCCTCGGCGTAAAACCGCGTATAGAGGTCCTGCAGATCGGCCGTCTGTCCGGCGGGGGTGAGCCGGGCGTACAGGGTGGAGTGCATGCCGCGGATCATCGGCGCCAGATGGGGCACGAACAGGCAGTCGACCGCGCTGCTGCCCGGCGCCACACCGGCGATGCGGCGCAGTTGCTCGTTGATTTCCGGACCGTGACGGTGGCCCCTGACGCCGTAGGCCTTGTAGTTGTCCGACGCCTCGCTGAACAGTAAGCCGATTTCCGCCTTGCGCCCCGCGCCAGACACGCCCGAGACGCAATTGGCCACCAGATGGTCGGCCTCGACCAGCCCTGGCGTGCGCAGCAGCGGCGCAAATCCGAGCTGCACCGTGGTGGGATAGCACCCGGGATTGGCGACGATGCGCGCCTTGGCGATGGCCGCGCGGTGTAGCTCGGGCAGGCCGTACACCGCTTCCTGCAGCAGTTCCGGGCAGGCGTGCTCCATGCCGTACCACTGGGTGAATTCGGCGACGTTCTGCAGCCGGAAGTCGGCAGCCAGGTCGATGAGTCGCACCCCGGCATCGACCAGCCGACGCGCCTGGGCCATCGCCACACCGTGCGGGGTGGCGAAAAACACCACATCGCAGGTGTGCAGCGGTGCGTCATCCGGCGTGGAGAATGCCAGATCGACCTGCCCGCGCAGGCTGGGAAACAGCTCGGCCACCGGCATGCCCGCTTCCTTGCGCGAGGTGATGGCCACCAGCTGTGCGTGCGGATGGCGCGCCAGCAGGCGCAACAGTTCCACTCCGGTATAGCCGGTGCCGCCAACGATGCCGATGCGCAGAGGGTTCATGGTGCGGGTCTTCAGGTTGAAAAGAGCGATGTTATGTGCTGCGCGTGACCTTGCCGTGGCGGGTGGAGCCCGGAAATCCTGGGAATTGCGGCACAGACGCGCAGCTTTGCGACAATACGCGGTTACCGACCCCGGCCGACCGCCGGGATGCCGATGAATTCCACCGTTCCAGACCGCCCATGAATTTCATTTCCGTTGCGCACGCCCAAGCGGCTGCCCCGGCGCCCAGCGCCGGCTCCACGCTGATGAGCCTGCTGCCCATCATCGTGATGTTTGTCATCCTCTACTTTGTCATGCTGCGCCCGCAGATGAAAAAGCAGAAGGAATTGCGCGCCATGCTCGCGGCGCTGGCCAAGGGCGACGAGGTGGTCACCACCGGCGGCATGGTGGGCAAGATCAGCAAGATCAACGACAACTATGTCACGCTGGAAATCGCCGCCAATACCGAAGTGCTGGTGCAGCGCAGCGCCGTGACCATGGTGCTGCCCAAGGGCACCATCAAGAGCGGCGCCTGACCCCGCCGCACTGTTGCGCGTTCTCGCGCAGCGCGCCGCACAAGCCGGGTTTGTGCGGTTCCTTTTGCTGATGCTGCCCGGCTTGTGTGGCTGAATCGAGGTTGTTGCTATGAATCGTTATCCCTGGTGGAAATATCTCATCATGGCCGTCGTGCTGGTGGTGGGCGCGGTGTATGCGCTGCCCAATCTCTACGGCGAATCGCCCTCGGTGCAGATTTCCAGCACCGGCGGCAGCAAGGTGGACAACGCCCTGCTGCTCAAGGGCGAGCAGATTCTCGACGCCGCCGCGCTCAAGCCCGATTCGGCCGACTTCAACGGCACCACGGTGAACTACCGCTTCAGCAATACCAGCGTGCAGCTCAAGGCGCGCGACGTGCTGGCCAAGGCGCTCAACCCCGATCCGGACAACCCGCGCTACGTGGTCGCGGTGAACCTGCTGTCGCGCTCGCCCAGTTGGCTGACCGCGCTCAACGCCAACCCCATGTACCTCGGTCTCGATCTGCGCGGCGGCGTGCATTTCCTGCTGCAGGTGGACATGCAGGCGGCGGTGCAGAAAAAGCTCGACTCCATTTCCGGTGAATTGCGTCGCGACCTGCGCGACAAGGACGTGCGCTACACCAAGCTCGACCGCGTGGGCGACACCATTCAGGGCGTGTTCGTCGATGCTGCGGCCTTCAATCAGGCCAAGGACCTCATCACCCGCCAGCATGCCGACCTGCAGTTCGCCCCGCAGGCACCAAACGGCCCCAATAGTTTCAGCGTCAGCCTGACCCCTGCTGCCGTGAAGCAGGAAGAGGACTACGCGATCAAGCAGAACATCCAGACCCTGCACAACCGCATCAACGAACTGGGCGTGGCCGAGCCCATCATCCAGCAGCAGGGTCGCGACCGCGTGGTGGTCGAACTGCCCGGCATTCAGGATGTGGCGCGCGCCAAGGACATCCTCGGCCGCACCGCCAGCCTGGAAGTGCGCATGGTCGATGACAGTCCGGCCGCGCTGGCCGCGCTGGCCGGGCAAGGCCCGCTGCCGCCCGGCGACCAGATCTTTCCCGACCGACAGGGCGGCAAGCTCGTGGTCAAGCGCGACGTGCTGCTCACCGGCGACAACCTCACCGATGCCCAGCCCGGCTTCGACCAGCAGAACAACGAGCCTGCGGTGTTCCTCACCCTCGACTCCAAGGGCGCGCGCATTTTCCAGGATGTGACCCGCGAGAACATCGGCAAGCGCACCGCGATGATCCTGTTCGACCGCAACCGTGGCGAGATCATCACCGCGCCGGTCATCCGCAGCGAAATCGCCGGAGGGCGGGTGCAGATCTCGGGCAACATGACCGTGCAGGAAGCCAACGACACCGCACTGCTGCTGCGGGCAGGCGCGCTGGCCGCGCCGATGACCATCATCGAGGAGCGCACCGTCGGCCCCAGCCTGGGGCAGCAGAACATCAGCCAGGGTTTCCATTCGGTGACCTGGGGTTTTGTCGCCATCGTCGTGTTCATGTCGATCTACTACATGTTCTTCGGCGTGGTGTCGTCGATCGCACTGGCGGTCAACCTGCTGCTGCTGGTGGCGGTGCTGTCGATGCTGCAGGCCACGCTCACCCTGCCGGGCATCGCGGCCATGGCGCTGGCGCTGGGCATGGCCATCGACTCGAACGTGCTGATCAACGAGCGCATCCGCGAAGAACTGCGCAACGGCGCCAGCCCGCAGAACGCGATCTATCACGGCTACGAGCGCGCCTGGGCCACCATCTTCGACTCCAACGTCACCACCCTGATCGCCGGTGTCGCGCTGCTGATCTTCGGCTCGGGCGCCATCCGCGGCTTTGCCGTGGTGCATGTGCTGGGCATCCTGACCTCGATGTTCTCGGCGGTGTTCTTCTCGCGCGGGCTGATCAACCTCTGGTATGGCCGCAAGCGGCGTCTGCACAGCATTTCCATCGGCCAGATCTGGAAGCCGCAGGCGGCCGAGGCCACTGCCGGTGCGCTTTCCGCAGGTGCCGCGAGTGACGCGGTGAAGGCCGGCAAGCCGCTGGCCGCGCCCACGCCGCGCAGCACCAAGCCGCGCCGCAAGGTGCATTGATCTGCTCAGGTCCACGATTCAAGGCTCATCATGGAATTTTTCCGAATCAAGCGCGACATCCCGTTCATGCGCAATGCGCTGACCTTCAATGTCGTCTCCGCGCTGCTGTTTGCTGCCGCAGTGTTCTTTCTCATCACCCGCGGGCTCAATCTCTCGATCGAATTCACCGGCGGCACGGTGATGGAAGTCGGCTACAGCCAGGGCGCCAATATCGACGCTGTCCGCTCCACCCTGAGCAAGCTCGGCTATTCCGACGCACAGGTGCAGGCGTACGGCAACGCCAACGACGTGGTCATCCGCCTGCCGCTGCACAAGGGCGAGACCAGCTCCGAGCAGAGCACCAGGGTCATGGCCGGGCTGCTGGCTGCCGATCCGCAGGCGCAGCAGCGCCGCACTGAATTCGTCGGCCCGCAGGTCGGCTCGGAACTGGCCACCGACGGCCTCAAGGCGCTGGCGCTGGTGATCTTCGGCATCGTCGCCTATCTGGCGGTGCGCTTCGAGTGGAAGTTCTCGGTGGCCGCCATTCTGGCCAATCTGCACGACGTGGTCATCGTGCTCGGCTTCTTTGCGCTGTTCCAGTGGGAGTTCTCGCTGCCGGTGCTGGCCGCCGTGCTCGCCGTGCTGGGCTATTCGGTCAACGAGTCGGTCGTGATTTTCGACCGGGTGCGCGAAAACTTCCGCAAGTACCGCAAGTACACCACCGTGCAGGTGATCGACAGCGCCATCACCAACACCATCAGCCGCACCGTCATCACCCACGGCTCGACGCTGGCGATGGCGTTTTCCATGTTCTTTTTCGGCGGCCCGGCCCTGCATTACTTTGCGCTGGCGCTGATCATCGGCATCTCGATGAGCATCTACAGCTCGGTGTTCGTCGCCGCAGCGCTGGCGATGTGGTTCGGCGTCAAGCGCGAAGACCTGATCAAGCCAGGCGGCAACAAGCCCAGCGGCAGCAGCAACGACCCGAACGCGGGCGCGGTGGTGTGAGCCGGCGTGAATCGGGCAACAAAAAAGCCAGCGCAAGCTGGCTTTTTTGTTCCGTGGCGCAGGCGATCAGTTGAAACTGAACGTCGGGCCGCTGCCGTTGATCGCCTGATAGGCCGCGGTGTAGTCGTTCGACACCGTGGCCAGGCTCGGGCCGTACCAGTTCAGCAGGTTGGCGCCATAGGGGTCGTCGGTGCTACTGCCGTTGGGCGTCATGGTGGACAGGTACTGTTCGACACCGAGCATGGCCTGGCCGTAGTTGCTATTGCGGTCGGTTGCCAGATTGCCCGGAATCGCGGTCGCGAGATTGCCCACCCCGCTGATGCCCAGCTGCGCGGCGACATTGCTCAGATTGCTCTGGTAGGTGGCCACGGTGAAGCCGTTGATCGGATTTGCCCGCGCCACGGCGAAGGTGGTCAGCGGGGTGATGTTGGTCGACACCGTGCCGCCACCGCCGACACTGATCACCGCCTGCAGTGTGGTGTTGGTCGCGATGAAGTAGTTGGTCGGCGCCGACGAGGTGTTGCTCGCCAGGTTCAGCGCGGTCGAGGTGAGCTGGTTCAGGGTGTAGCTCTTGAGTGCGCTGCTGCTGGCGCCGAACTGGTAGCTGCCCAGCGTGGCCTGCAACAGCACCGGGCCATACACGCCGTTGGTCAGGTTGAAGTTGAAACTGCCGTTGGGCCCGGTGGTCTGGCAGGTCGCTGCCGGGCTGCTGTAGTAGGTGTAAGGCGAAGTCGCGGTGGAGATGGTGTAGAGCGGCGAGCCGCTGGCCAGGAAGGCGTAGGCGCAGACGGTAGCGCCCGAGACCGGGCCGCCCGAGGTGTCGCCTGGGTATTGCGGCCCCATGAGCACCTGCCCGGTGACGATCGAGCCTTCGTAGTTCGTGCTGGATGAGCCGCCGCCGCAGCCCGCGAGGGTCAGGCTGCCGAGCAGGGCGGCGCCCAGGCTGATGCGGAGTCGGGAGAGTTGCATCGGAAATCTTTCAGTGTTTGTGGAGTGGGTGTTGCCGCAAACTGCAGTGTGCGCGGAGCCGCAGTGGCTCAATGCACCACGCGGTCTTCAGCCTCGACGAAAAGCTCATCGAGAATGAGGGCGTCCGGTTCTTCGTCCAGACGCCAGAAGATCATCAACACGATGGTCTTGAGGTGCTCCAGCGGCAACGGCTGCATGCCGGTCGCCAGGGCCCGCTCGATGGTGAGTTCGCGCAGATGGGGTTTGAGCACGCCAGCGCTTTCCAGGAAGTTGAGATAGCCAATGGCTTCCAGGCCCAGGCAGTCGACTTCCTGCGGGGCGTACAGGCGGATGGATGTCGCGCTTTGCGCCTGCTGGGTGTGCAGGCCGCCCACGGCGCTGTCGAGACCGCGCAGCCAGTCGAGCGCCTCGTGGATTTCGTCGCTCTCGAAACCTGCGGCGCTGAGCTTGCGCGACAACTGGCCGAACTCGGGGCAGGCCTCCGGGTGCCAGTAGGACTCGTAGAGATACATCAGAATGTCGAACATGCGGCCATTCTATGCACAGCCCGATGACGTCCTGATGGGCTGCCCATTCCGGCCCTGTTGCGGTGGAATGGGGTGATGTTCCAGCGGACTCAGACGCGGGCGATGCGCTGGAAGCGGCCACCGGGCAGGCGGGCGACATGGCCTTGCAGCTCCAGTTCGAGCAGGCGCGCCCCCAGCCGGTCTGCAGGCCAGCCGCTGCGCGCCGACAGTTCGTCGAAGTTGCGGATGTCGTAGCCGAGGGCGCGCAGGATGTCGCAATCGGGACCCTCGGCAGGGCCTGCGATGGTGTCCTGCGCGGCAGCAGGGGTGGGCTCGGCGGCGGGCAGTGGCGTGTCCCAGCCAAATTCCTCCAGCACATCCTGCGCGGTTTCCACCAGTTTGGCGCCCTCGCGGATCAGCAGGTGACAGCCGTGGGCCAGGGGGTTGTGAATCGAGCCGGGCATGGCAAAGACCTCGCGCCCCTGCTCGCCCGCGAGGCGGGCCGTGATGAGCGAGCCAGAGTGCGTCGCCGCCTCGACCACCAGCACGCCACGCGACAGGCCGCTGATGAGGCGGTTGCGGCGTGGGAAATTGCCTTTCGATGGGGACGTGCCCAGCGGAAATTCGGACAGCAGCAGCCCGCGCTCGGCCACCGCATGCGCCAGGTCGCGATGTCGCGGCGGATAGACGCGGTCGCAGCCGGTGCCGAGCACGGCGATGGTCGATCCGGCCTGCGCGCCCGTGGCCGCCAGCGCACCGCGATGCGCCGCTGCGTCGATGCCCAGCGCGAAGCCCGAGACGATGGTGACCCCCGCTTCGCTGAACGCCCGGGCGAAGGCCTGGGCATCGCGCTCGCCCTGCGCAGTGGGGGTGCGTGCACCCACCATGGCCAGCAGTCGGGGTGCACCCACGAGCGCGGTGTTGCCCAGGGTGTAGAGCAGCGGCGGCGGATCGGCGATGTCGAGCAGGCTTTGCGGATAGCCGGGGTTGTCCAGGGTGAGGCAGGCGTGGCCGGGCTGTGCAGCCCACTCCTGCGTGCGGGCGATGAGATCCTGCGTTTCGCTGTCGGGCTCGGACAGCAGGGCCGATGCGACTGTGGCGCCGGCCACGCGCGCGAGTGCGCCGTGCGAGGTCTGGAAAATCTGTTGCGGCGGCCCGAATGCCGACAGCAGTTGACGCGCGGTGAGCGCGCCAACGCCGGGGGTCTCCATCAGGCGAAGCCAGCCTGCAAGGTCTTCGGCGCTGGCCATGAGGCTGCAGAACGAGAGTGCAACAACCGAACCGCCCGCGCGGGGATGCGCGTCAGGGTTGGGTGAAGCGGTCGGCCACTTCCACGGGTTCGTCCGCCGACAGAATGAGGGCGTAGGCCACATGCTGGAAGGTGCGGAACACCATCATCAGACCGATGCGACGGTCGGGGATTTCGATTTCCGGCTTGCCGGGCGCGGTGACATCCTTGACCATGCGGCTGCTGTGCCACAGCGCGAGCACGTCGCCGCGTTCCAGGCCATCGGCTGCGCCGCGGTTGAGGGCGACCACGCTGTTCTTGGCCGCCATGTTCAGGTCGCCATAAATGGAGACGATGTCGCCGCTGACTGGCTTGGCCGGGGCATGCGGGGTGTAGTTCAGATACTCGCGCGGCGGCGCGATCACCAGCCGGTCTCCCACGCCCACTTCGCGTTCGATGCCGTCCACCCGGAACACCGACACCGCGTCCGGGCCGGATGGCGGCTCGGCCAGACTGGCGGTGCCGAGGTAATCGGCCTGATAGGCAATGATCTTTTTGGTGGCCGGATCGACCAGGGGCTTGGCCGGGCGGTAGAGCTGGTAGCGCGTGGCCTTGCTCACATCACCGCGCACGTAGACCTGCGTGCCGGGCGAGGCCATGGTGTGGCCCTTGGGCAGCGCGACGATGCGCGGCGAGGCTTCCAGCGTGTCGGGCTCGACGATCAGCGGCTGGGTGAGGAAGGGCGCGATCAGCTCGGGCGAGATGGTGGGAATGCCCTCGGGCGGCAACGCGCTCGATTCCACCTGCGGGTTGAGCTTGACTGTCGGGATGCCCTGGCTGCCGCTGCCCAGGCTCAGGCGGGCGCGGCCGCCCGAGATGTCGAGGTAGAGCACCTGGCCGGGGAAAATCCAGTGCGGGTTGCGGATCTGCTGCAGGTTCATGCCCCAGAGCTTGGGCCAGTCCCAGGGCTTGCGCAGATACATGCCGGAAATGGCCCACAGCGTGTCACCGCGCTTGACGGTGTATGTCGACGGCGCGTTGGCGGCCAGCTCGGAAACGGGCACTCCGGTTTGCGCGGTGAGTTCCGCCTGCGCCTTCTGGGCCGGGGCCACGGGGTAGTTGGGCAGACCATGCAGGCTCGGCGCGGCAGGGTGGGAGTCAGCGGCCTGGCAGGTCAGTGGCAGTGCGCCACCGAGCAGCAGCGCGACAGTCAGTGCATGACGACGCAAAGGGTGATGGAAAGCCTGTCTCAGCATGGCGCATGTCCCCAGATTAAACCGCGGCCACATCCGGTGCGGTGTGGTTTTTGTGAATCTGCCCCCCGTGGAAGTTTGCGACTCCAGGGCCTGTCTATGAAGAATCTGGCTGACATTGTGCATGCAACACCTTGACGCGGCAATCAAATCGCGGCCTGCGCCGGCGCTGCAGTTGCGAGAATGTTGCGGCGTCCGGCGCGTGCTGGATGCGGTGTGGTTCGGGACTCCCCTATTTTTCCAATGGAAAACCGCGTCTCCATCGGAAATTACTAAAATGCAGACCATGGAAAAGCTCACCATCCTCCAATATCCAGATCCACGTCTCTACACCGTGGCCAAGCCGGTTGCCATGGTGGATGACCGCGTGCGTGCGCTGGTCGCGGCGATGTTCGACGTCATGTATGCGGCGAACGGGGTGGGACTGGCGGCGACGCAGGTCGATGTGCACGAGCGCATCATCGTGATGGACACCTCCGAGGAGCGCAACCGGCCTGTGGTGCTGATCAACCCGGAACTCCTGCGCCACAGCGACGAGGACAAGGAGTGGGAAGAAGGCTGCCTGTCGGTTCCCGGCATCTACGACAAGGTCGTGCGCCCGGCCACCGTGCGGGTGCGTGCGCTCGACCTCGATGGCGAGCCCTTCGAGATGGACGCCGATGGCCTGACCGCAGTGTGCATCCAGCATGAAATGGATCATCTGCTGGGCAAGGTGTTTGTCGATTACCTGTCGCCGCTCAAGCGCAATCGCATCAAGACCAAAATGCTCAAGCGCCAGAGGCAGGCGGCTTGAGCGATCTGACGGTGGCCGCGCCCGATCGACGTCTGCGCGTGGCGTTCGCGGGTACGCCGGAATTTGCTGCGCAGGCGCTGCGGGCCATTCTGGATGCCGGATATGTGGTGCCGCTGGTGCTCACCCAGCCGGACCGCCCGGCGGGACGCGGCATGAAGCTGCAGGCCAGCGCGGTCAAGCAGGTGGCGCTTGCGGCTCAGATCCCGCTGCTTCAGCCCCAGGGCCTGCGGCTCGACGGGCGTTACGCCGATCAGGCTGCGTCCGCGCATGCCGCCTTGCACGCAGCGGCGCCCGACGTGCTGGTCGTTGCCGCTTACGGGCTGATCCTTCCGGTCTCGGTGCTCACCCTGCCGCGCCTGGGCTGCCTGAACATCCACGGCTCTTTGCTTCCGCGTTGGCGCGGTGCAGCGCCCATTCAGCGCGCGATCGAGGCAGGCGATGCGCAGACCGGCATCACCCTGATGCAGATGGATGCGGGCCTGGACACCGGCGACATGCTGCTCAGCAAGGCACTGCCCATTTTGGCGCAGGACACCGCCGCCACACTGCACGACAAGCTCGCCGCGCTGGGTGCGGAACTGGTGGTGCAGGGCCTGGACGCGCTGGAGCGCGGCGCCCTGACCGCGCGCCCGCAGCCCCAAACCGGCGTGACCTATGCGGCAAAAATCGCCAAATCCGAGTCCGTGCTCGACTGGACACAGTCTGCAGACCTGCTGGCGCGCCGCGTGCGCGCCTTCTCGCCCTGGCCCGGAACGCAGTTCTCCCTGCCGGATGGCCGCATCATCAAGGTGGGAGCCGCTCACGCCGTTGCGGCGGCCGCAGACCAGACGCAAACAGCGCTCGGCACGGTGCTGCGCATGCAGTCAGAGGGTCTGGACGTGCGCTGCGCCGAGGGCGTGTTGCGCATCACACGCCTGCAAAAACCCGGCGGCACAATGCAGGACATGTCGCAGTGGATGCAGGGCGCGGATGACCTGACGGGCCTGGTGCTGTCCCGCTGATACGTGAGCAAAGTCGATGCAGCTTCTCGAGGATCGAGTCAGCGGTGGCGGTCCACTTGAAGGGCTGGCAGTTCGTGTTGTACGCGGCGACGAAGTGATCGATGCGCTGCACGAGTTGCTTGACGTTGGTGAACGAGCCGCGGCGGATGGCCTTGTCGGTGATCAGCGCGAAGAATTGCTCGACCTGGTTGAGCCAGGAGCTGTAGGTGGGGATGAAGTGCATGTGCCAGCGGGGCCGCGCCGCCAGCCACGACTTGATCTTCGGATGGTTGTGGGTGGCGTCGTTGTCGGCGATGCAGTGGATGTCCAACTCGGGCGGCACGGCCTTGTCGATCTCGCGCAGGAAGGACAGGTACTCCTGGTGCCGGTGGCGAGGCTTGCAGCTGGCCAACACGGCGCCGTTGAGCACGTTCAGCGCCGCGAACAGCGTGGTCGTGCCGTGGCGCTTGTCGTCATGGGTGACGCCCTCGGCGTAGCCGAATCCCATGGGCAGCATCGGCTGGGTGCGCTCCAGCGCCTGGCACTGGCTCTTCTCGTCCACGCAGATGACCAACGCGTTGTCGGGCGGGCTCAGGTACAGGCCCACCACATCGCGCAGCTTCTCGATGAAGAACGGGTCGTTGGACAGCTTGAAGCCTTCGGTGCGGTGCGGCTGCAGCCCGAAGAGCTGGAAGTAGCGTGCCACGCTGCTCTTGGAGATGCCCGTCTCGGCGGCCACGCAGCGCACGCTCCAATGCGTCGAGCCGTCGGCGGGCTTGGTATGCAGCGTGGTCCTGATCAGCTGCGCCAACCGTTCGTCGTCGATCGTGCGCGGCTTGCCCGGGCGCACGTCGTCGTACAGGCCGGCAATGCGTCGCTCGATGAAGCGAGCTCGCCACTTGCCCACCGTGGCCTTGGTCAGCTTCAGCCGCTGGGCGATCGCGTTGTTCGGTTCGCCCTCGGCGCTGCTGAGGATGATGCGCGCCCGGTTGCTCAGCGCCGCCGGAATCGACCGCCTGCGCGCAAAGGACTGAAGCTGCGCGCTCTCCTGGTCCGACAGCTGCAGTTCGGCCTTCGGTCTGCCTGTTCTCATCGCGGTATCTCCAATCCCAAGATACCGCAAAGGCAAGCAAGATTAATGCCATTTATTAACGGGACACCACACTAAATCTGGCATTCGCTCCTTCGCTATGCGGCCTGGGTTCAGCCTTTCAATGGCGAAATCCTGTGACCACGTCGCGGCGCTCGGGTCATTCGAGGCTGGCCGCCTGTGGCGCGGCTTCGCGCTCCTGGAGCATGCGCCACTGGATCTTGCCGGTTGCGGACTTGGGCAGGTTGTCGACGAATTCGACGATGCGCGGGCTTTTATAGGCAGCCATGTGGTGGTGTGCCCAGTCGATGATGTCCTGCTCGCTGACGCGTTCGCGTGCGCCGGGCTTGAGCACGACAAAGGCCTTGACCGTCTCGCCACGGTGCGTGTCTTTTGCCGCCACCACGCAAGCCTCGGCGATGTCGGGGTGCTGGTACATCACCGTTTCCACCTCGGCTGGCCAGACCTTGTAGCCCGACGCGTTGATCATGCGCTTGAGCCGATCGACCATGAAAAAGTAGCCGTCCTCATCGACCCGCCCCAGATCGCCGGTGCGCACAAAGCGCTTGCCGTCCAGGGTGATGAATGCCTCTGTCGTGGCCTGCGGTTGGTTCCAGTAGCCCTGCATGACCTGCGGCCCATGCACGATGATCTCCCCCACCTCGCCTGCGGGCAGTTCCTGCTGGGTCTGCGGGTCGATGATGCGGGCATCGACATCGAACAGCGGCACGCCCAGGCATTGGCGCTTGGGGCGATGCGGCGGGTTGATGTGGGTGGGCGCCATGGTCTCGGTCATGCCGTAGCCCTCGATGTAGGTGATGCCGCACAGATCCTGCAGTTTCTTTGCCACGGCATCGGGCATCGCGGCACCGCCGCCGGTCATGTTCCACACGCTGGAGAGGTCATACTCGGCAATGCGTGGGTGCATCAGAAAGTCCACCACCATCGCGGCGATGGCCTGCCAGGTGCCCACCTGGTAGCGCTGCATGCAGTCGAGCGCCGCGTCGCGATCCCACCGCGGCAGCAGCACGAGGGTGTTGCCGTTGTAGAGCGAGGCATTCATGCCGCCCTGCATGCCGGTCACGTGAAAGAACGGCAGCACCGCCAGCGCCACCGTGTCCTTGGGCATGCGCAGCCATTCCACACCGCCGACGACCGTGCTCATCACGCTGCGGTGGGTGTGCATGCAGCCCTTGGGCCTGCCCGTCGTGCCCGAGGTATACGGCATCACACAAAGATCGTCGGGGCTGGCCTGCAGCGGCGCCGGGGCGCGGCGCTGCGCGAGCATGTCCACCCATTGGGTCACCCCGGGCGCGGTGAGCGGCTCGCGCGGCGCAGCGACGAACGCGGGAACGGCGATGCGCGGTGTGGGGGAGATGTAGTCGCTGTAGGCGGCAACGATGATGTGGCGCAGGCGATCGGCCTCAGCACCCGGCCCGGGATCCAGCAAGGGCTGCATCTGCGCGAACAGTTCCTGGCCGACGAAAGCCACGCGCGCGCCGCTGTCCTGAACGTAATGGGCCAGCTCGTGGGTCAAGTTCATCGGGTTGATCGGCACCACCACGGCACCGGCGCGCAAGATGCCGTAATACGCCAGCACGAACTGCGGGCTGTTCTGCATGTCCAGCAGCACCCGGTCGCCGCGGCGCACGCCGCAGTCCTGCTGCAAAAAGCCGGCAATCGCCTCGGCCTGGCGCTTGAACTCGGAGAAGGTCAGCGCCTGGTCGTAAAAAATCAAAAACGGCTTGTCCGCATAGCGCGCCGCCGACACCTCGACGTTGTGGAACAGATGGGTCTGCGGAATGGTCAGGTGCCGCGGCATTCCCTTGGGCCAGAACGCAAAGTGACGCGTGCTCATGGGCAGTCTCCTGTTGTGTCTGCGGTCGCGCCGCTGCGTGTCGAATTGCGACGTGAACTGCCGGTCAACGCAAAGGCGTGTGGCGCGCCAGTTCGAGGCGCGCGATCTGATCGCGATGCACCTCATCGGGCCCGTCGGCAAAGCGCAGGGTGCGGGCGCTGGCGTAGGCATAGGCCAGGCCGAAATCGTCGCTGACCCCGCCGCCGCCGTGTGCCTGCATCGCCCAGTCGATGACCTGACAGGCCATGTTCGGCGCCGCCACCTTGATCATCGCAATCTCCTTGCGCGCGGCCTTGTTGCCTTCGCGGTCCATTTTGTCTGCCGCCGCGAGCACCAGCAGCCGCGCCTGGTCGATCAGCAGGCGGGCATTGGCGATGCGCTCGCGCGTGACGCCGTGGTCGGCAATCGGCCGGCCGAACGCGGTGCGCGACAGCGCCCGGCGGCACATGGCCTCGAGCGCGCGCTCGGCCAGACCGATGAGCCGCATGCAGTGGTGGATGCGCCCCGGCCCGAGGCGCCCCTGGGCAATCTCGAAACCCCTGCCTTCGCCCAGCAGCATGTTGGCCGCAGGCACGCGCACGTCATTGAAAGCGATCTCGGCGTGGCCATGCGGTGCGTCGTCGTAGCCGAACACGGGCAGGTGGCGCAACACTTGCACGCCGGGCGTGTCCATCGGCACCAGGATCATCGATTGCTGGCGGTGGCGGTCCGGGTGATCGGGGTCGGTCTTGCCCATGAAGATCAGCACCTTGCAGCGCGGGTCGTTCGCCCCGGACGTCCACCACTTGCGGCCGTTGATCACATAGTGGTCGCCGTCGCGCCGGATGCTGGCCTGGATGTTGGTGGCATCGCTCGACGCCACATCGGGCTCGGTCATGGCAAAGCCCGAGCGAATCTCGCCGCGCAACAGCGGCTCGAGCCACTGCGCCTTCTGCTCGGGGCTGCCATAGCGCTCGAGCACTTCCATATTGCCGGTGTCGGGCGCCGAGCAGTTGAACGCCTCGGGCGCAATCGGCGAGCGGCCCATGATTTCGCACAGCGGGGCGTACTCGAGGTTGCTGAGCCCGGCGCCATGCGCCGATTGCGGCAGAAACAGATTCCACAGCCCCGCAGCCCGCGCCTTGGCCTTGAGATCCTCCATCATCCGTGTCGGCTGCCAGGCGTTGCCCCCAGCACGGTGGGCCGCCACCTCGGCGGCGAACCGCGCTTCGCTGGGGTAGATCTCGGCTTCCATGAAGGCGGCGAGCCGCTGCTGCAGTGCGCGCACACGGTCGGAGTAGGTGAAGTCCATGAAAAGTGCCTCGTGTTTGAGCCAAGGGTCAGCTGCCGAACACCCGCTGCACCTGCGCCCAAGCCGCCTCGGCCAGCGGACGGGCGCGGCGGCCGGCCTCGAGCGCCTGGGCGCTCGAGGCATTGCCCTGCAGCGCCCGCGCCAACACCCCCTGCAGGATCGCGGCCAGGCGAAACAGGTTGTAGGCCATGTAGAACTCCCAGGCTTCGCCCGGAATCGGCGCGCGCGCGGTGCGGGCGCAATAGGCTGCGACATACGCGGCCTCGCTGGGAATGCCCAGCGCCTGCAGATCGCCGCCCACCAGTCCGCGGAACTGCCCGGGCTCGAGCCGCCAGGCCATGCAGTGATAGGCCAAGTCGGCCAGCGGATGGCCCAGGGTCGACAGCTCCCAGTCCAGTACCGCCAGCACCCGCGGCTCGGTGGGGTGGAACACCAGGTTGTCCAGGCGAAAGTCGCCATGCACGATCGCGGTCTCTTCCCCGGGCGGGATGTGCGCCGGCAGCCAGTCGATCAGCCGGTCCATGGCCTTGATGCGCTCGGTCTCGCTGGCGCGGTACTGCTGCGACCAGCGCGCCACCTGGCGGGCGATGTATTGCCCGGGCTTGCCGTAATCGCCCAGTCCCACGGCGCTGGGGTCGATGCGGTGCAGCGCGGCGATGGTCTGGTTCATCGCATCGAACAGCGCGCTGCGCTCGGCCGCAGCAAGGCCAGGCAGCTGCGGGTCCCAGAAAATGCGCCCGGCGACGAAGTCCATCACATAGAACGCCATGCCGATCACCGCCTCGTCGGTGCACAGCACATGCGGGGCGGGCACCGCAAAGCCGGCCTGGTGCAAAGCGTGCATGACCCGGAACTCGCGGTCGACCGCGTGCGCCGAGGGCAGCAGCTTGCCCGGCGGCTTGCGCCGCAGCACATAGCGCGCGCCGTCGGCACTGGTCAGCAAGTAGGTGGGGTTGGACTGCCCGCCCTGGAACTGCGCCACCTGCCACGGGCCGCGCGCAGCGGACAGGTGGTCGCGCAGATAGCGTTCGAGCGCGGCGACATCGAAGGCCAGCGCCGGGGAGACTTCGTGGGTGCCGGGCATCATGGCGTGTGCTCAGATCAGCTTGACCAGTTGCTTGCCGAAGTTCTGCCCCTTGAGCATGCCGATGAAGGCTTCGGGCGCGTTCTCCAGCCCCTGCGCCACGCTCTCGCGCCAGCGCAGCCGCCCTGCCGCCACCAGCCCCGCAAGCTCGCGCAGCGCCACGGGCCACTGGTCCATGTGCTCGGACACGATGAAGCCTTGCAGTTTGAGCCGGTGGATCAGCACCGCGCGGAGGTTTTTCATGCAGTACGGGTCTGTGGTGTTGTAGTCGGCGATCATGCCGCACAGGGCAATGCGCGCAAACGCATTGGTGCGGGTCAGCAAGACGTCGAAAATTTCGCCGCCGACGTTTTCGAATAGCGCATCCACCCCGTCGGGCAGCGCCGTCTTGAGGTCGGCCTTGAGGTTGCCGGCCTTGTAGTCCACGCAGGCGTCCAAGCCCAGTTCTTCCACCACGTAGCGGCATTTGTGCGCGCCGCCGGCCACGCCCACGACCCGGCATCCCTTGGCCTTGGCGAGTTGACCGACCACGCTGCCCACGGCGCCCGCGGCCGCGGTGACCACGACGGTCTCGCCCGCCTTGGGTTCACAGATGCGGTTGAGCCCATACCACGCGGTCACCCCGGGCATGCCCACCGGGCCCAGATAGGCGGACAGCGGCACCTGCCGGTCATCCACCTTCTGCAGCGCCCGCCCGGGCGCCACACCGTAGAGCTGCCAGCCCAGCATGCCCACGACCTTGTCACCCGGCTGAAACTGCGGGTCGCGCGAGGCGATCACCTCACCTGCCGTGCCGCCCACCATCACCGCACCGAGCGCCACCGGCTCGGCGTAGGACTTGGCGTCCGACATGCGGCCGCGCATGTACGGGTCGAGCGACAGCCAGTGATTGCGCACCAGCACCTCGCCGTCGCCCGGCGTCGGGATCGGGCTGCGCTCGAAGCGGAAATGGCGCGGCTCGACCCAGCCTGTGGGGCGCTCGGCGAGCACGCATTGCAGGTTTTGATCGCGCATTCGGGTTGCTCCAGAAAGTGTGGGGTCGCGCCATGCATGCAAGGCGCGACCGGTTCAGATCACGCTCGCCCCGCCGTCGACGGCCAGACATTGGCCGGTGACATGCCGTGAGGCCTCGCTGGCGAAGAACACCACCGCGCCCATCAGATCCTGCTCGCCCCCGAGCCGCGCCAGCGGGGTGGCGCGCAAGACTGTCTCGGCCATCGTTTCCAGCAGTCCGGCCGACATCTTGGACGGAAAGAATCCCGGCAGCAGGGCATTGACCCGGATGCCATACTGCCCCCATTCGGCCGCGAGCGCGCGGGTGAAATTGATCACCGCGCCCTTGGAGGTGTTGTAGGCGATGGTGCGCATCGGCAGCGGGTTGCCGCCCAGACCGGCGATCGACGCGATGTTGATGATGCTGCCGCGGCGCTGCGCGATCATGCAGCGCCTGCCCACCTCGCGGCTGAGGAAGAACGTGGCATCGACATTCAGGCGCATCACCTTGTCCCAGGCCGCGTCCGGGTAGTCCTCCGCTGGCGCACCCCAGGTCGCACCGGCGTTGTTCACCAGGATGTCGATGCTGCCCAGCGCGTCCTGCACGGCCTGCACCAGCGGAGCGATCGCCTCGCGCCGCGACAGATCGGCAGCGAAAACCTGCGCCTGCACCCCGCTGGCCTGCAGCCGGGCACGCGCCTGCTCGAGTTCGTCCGCCTTGCGCGCCACCAGCGCCAGCTTGGCACCCATCTCGCCCAGCGCCTGCGCCATCTGCAGCCCAAGCCCACGCGAGCCGCCGGTGACCAGCGCGCTGCGCCCGGAAAGACTGAACAACTGCTGCACCGACATGACCGCTTCCTCCCGCGCGCATTGCGCCTTGCAATGCCCGCTCAGCACACCTCGAACAGACCGGCCGCGCCCTGTCCGCCGCCGATGCACATGGTGACCACGACATACTTCACACCCCGGCGCTTGCCCTCGATCAGCGCATGCCCGACCAGCCGTGCGCCGGTGACGCCATAGGGATGGCCCACTGCGATCGCCCCGCCGTTGACGTTCAGCCGCTCGTCGGGGATGCCCAGCCGGTCGCGGCAGTAGAGGACCTGCACGGCGAAGGCCTCGTTGAGTTCCCACAGGCCGATGTCCTCGACCTTCAGCCCGGCGCGCTGCAGCAGCCGCGGCACCGCGAACACCGGGCCGATGCCCATTTCGTCGGGCTCGCAGCCGGCCACGGCAAAGCCGCGAAACACCCCCAGCGGCGCGATGCCGCGCTGCTGGGCAAGCCGCGCGTCCATCACCACACAGGCCGAGGCGCCGTCGGAGAACTGGCTGGCGTTGCCGGCAGCGATCACCCCGCCGGGCCGTGCCGGGCGAATGCGGCTGACCCCCTCCAGAGTGGTGTCAGGGCGGATGCCTTCGTCGGTGCGCAGTGTGACTTCGCGCGTGAGCATCTGACCCGTGGCCGGGTCGACCATCCCGGCGCGCACGGTGATCGGCACGATTTCCGCGTCGAACCGTCCCGCCTGCTGCGCGGCTGCGGCGCGCTGCTGGCTGCGCACGCCGTATTCATCCTGCGCCTGGCGCGAAATGCCGTAGCGCTGGGCAACGCATTCCGCAGTTTGCAGCATGGTCCAGTACAGCTCGGGCTTGTGCTGCTGCAGCCAGGGCTCGCGCAGCATGTGTTGGTTGGCGCGGTCGTTCTGCACGCAGGAAATGGACTCGACCCCGCCGGCCACCATCACCGGAACCCGGTCGACGAGAACGCGCTGCGCCGCCATGGCAATGGCCTGCAGTCCCGACGAACAGAAGCGGTTGATGGTGGCTCCGGCGGTGGTCACCGGCAGGCCGGCACGCAGCGCGATCTGCCGCGCGATATTGCCGCCCGAGGCGCCTTCGGGATAGGCGCAGCCGATGATGCAGTCTTCCACCTCCCCCGGGTCGATGCCGGCGCGCTGTACCGCGGCCTGCACCACATGCCCGCCCAGGGTCGCGCTGTGCGTGAGGTTGAGCGCGCCGCGCCAGGATTTGGCCAGCGCCGTGCGCGCGGTGGACACGATCACGGCATCGGTCATGGGGATGCTCCTCGGTTCGGTGGGTCTGCCATGAATGGCGTGTTTGAATCGGTTTCGGGCGCAATGCGGCCTGACGCGCGGCTCAGCCGGCGTTGAAGGTCTTGCCCTGCGCGGCCAGTTCGGCCAGCAGCGGCGCGGGTTGCCAGAACGCCGCATCGCCGCCGGGCTGGGCGGCGAACTGGCGCATGCGCCGCGCCACCATGAACAGCCCGACCTCGTCGGCGTACCGCATCGGCCCGCCGCGCCAGGCGGGAAATCCGTAGCCCGCGAGGTAGACCATGTCGATGTCGGACGCGCGTTGCGCAATGCCCTCGGCCAGTAGCCGCGCACCTTCGTTGACCAGCGCGTAGATACAGCGGTCGACGATTTCAGCGTCGTCGATGGTGCGCGGTGTCACGCCGATCTCGCGGCGATAGTCTGCAATCAGCGCATCCACTTCGGGGTCGGGCAGCGCGGTGCGGTTGCCCGCCGCGTAGCGATACCAACCCTTGCCGGTCTTCTGGCCGAAGCGCCCCTGCTCGCACAGCCGATCGGCCAGTCGGGAGTACGGGACGTTCGGCTTTTCCACATAGCGGCGCTTGCGGATGGCCCAGCCGATGTCGTTGCCGGCCAAGTCGCCCATGCGAAACGGGCCCATCGCCATGCCCCAGGCTTCGAGCGCGCGGTCCACCTGCTGCGGGCTGGCACCCTCCTCGACCAGAAAGGTGGCCATGCGTCCGTAATGTTCGAGCATGCGATTGCCGATGAAGCCATCGCACACCCCGGACACCACCGCGACCTTGCCGATGGTCTTGGCCAACTGCATCACCGTGGCCAGCACGTCGTTCGCGGTGGCCTTGCCGCGCACGACTTCGAGCAGCCGCATCACATGCGCCGGGCTGAAGAAATGCAGGCCGACCACGTCCTGCGCGCGCCCGGTGCAGGCGGCGAGGGCGTCGAGATCCAGCGTGGAGGTGTTGGAGGCCAGGATGGCGCCGGGCCTGGCGATCGCATCCAGCCGCTGGAATACCTCGCGCTTGACCTCCATGCTCTCGAACACGGCCTCGATCACCAGATCGCAATCGGCCAGCTGCGCGAAGTCCAGCGTGGGTTGCAGCAGGGCCATGCGCTGCTCCACCTGCTCGGGCCTCAGCCGGCCTTTCTGCACCGAGTTGTCGTAGTTTTTGCGGATGGTGGCCACACCGCGGTCCAGCGCGTCCTGCCTGGCCTCGACCAGGACGACGGGCAGGCCGGCGTTGAGAAAATTCATGCTGATGCCGCCGCCCATGGTGCCCGCGCCGATCACGCCCACGCGGGCGATGCGACGCGTGGGGGTGTCGGCCGGCATGTCGGCGATCCTGGACGCCGCGCGCTCGGCAAAAAACGCATGGCGCAGCGCGTGCGACTCGGGCGAGGCCATCAGCATCGCAAACAGCTTGCGCTCCTGCGCCATGCCGTCCTCGAAGGCGCGCAGCGCGCCCGCCACCGCTTCGACACACTGCAGCCGCGCGGGCTCGTGCGGGTATCGCGCCTGCACCGTCTGGCGTGTGAACTGCACGAAGGCCTCGGCATCGGCAGGATCGACCGTGCGGTCGCGTACCTTGGGTGTGGGCTGCTCTGATGCCGCCAGGCGCCGCGCAACCTCGGCCGCCGCGCCGACCACATCGTCATCCACCACCGCATCGAACAGCGCGGTGTGCGCCAGTCGGCTGGCCGGCACCGGCTCGCCAGACACGATCATGTTCATCGCCTGCTCCAGCCCCACCGCGCGCGGCAGGCGCTGGGTTCCGCCCGCGCCAGGCAGCAGGCCGAGCTTCACCTCGGGCAGCGCCACCCGCGCCGAGCCCAGGGCCACGCGGCCATGGCAGCCGAGCGCAAACTCCAGCGCGCCCCCCATGCAGGTGCCGTTGATCGCGGCGACCACCGGTTTGGCGCAGCCTTCGGCCACGGCAATGACGTCGAGCAGATGCGGCGACGCCATCGCCGCGGGCCTGCCGAATTCGCGGATGTCGGCCCCGCCGGAAAACAGCGCCCCGGCGCCGGTGACCACGATGCCGACCACGCTCGGGTCGGCCGCAGCGGCATCGATGGCCTCGACCAGCAGGCGGCGCTGCGCCCAGCCAAAGCCGTTGACCGGCGGGTTGTCGAGGGTGAGAACGGCGATGTCGCCCAGGCGCGCGGCGATGACACGGCTCATGCTGTCTCCTGAATGGGGCGGGACGCGGCGCAGGTTTTGTCGCGCACACGGCCCGTCTGATTCCATCTATTGTTCCGCATTGCAGAACTTTGTTTTGAATATTTTTGATCCTAGCCCGCCCCACGCGGGATGTAAAGCCGCGGCCGCGGCTCAGCGCGCGACCATCTCCCCAAGCCTGCGCACCAGATCGAGCAGTCTGGGGCGGACCTCGCCGAGCAGAAACTCGGGCGCCAGCTGAAAGGCCGGGCCGCCACAGTTGATCGCCATCAGCGGCATGCCGCCGCCCGGGTCGAATCCCACGGCAATGGCATTGACATCGGGCTGCCAGTCGCCGAACGAACAGGCCACCCCCAGCGTGCGCACCTCGTCGAGCGCCTGGTCGATGCCGCGCTTGAGCGCGGGCCACGCCAGTTCGTCGAGCGCAGCCAGATCGTCGAAAATCGCCGCGCGCTCGCGCGCGCTGGCCACAGCCAGGTAGGCGCGCCCCATCGCCGTGGTGGCGATGGGAATGCGCGAGCCCACGTCCAGGCTCAGGGTCAGCGCCGAGGTGCTGCGGCAGTTCTCCACATAGATCATCGACAGCCGGTCGCGCGTGCCCAGCGACACCATGGCCTTGGAGGCATCGGCCAGTTCCTGCATCAGCGGCCGGGCCATCTGCCGGATGTCCATGCGCGCCAGCGCGGTGCTGCCGAGCGACAGCGTGGCCGTGCCGAGGCGGTACTTGCCGCTGGCCTCGTCCAGCGTGAGATAGCCCAGCTGGGTGAGTGTGTGGGTCAGCCGCGACACGGTGGACTTGGGCAGATTGCAGCGCTGCGCGATGTCCAGATTGCCCAGCGCCTTGTCGCGGGCGCGAAAGCACGACAGCACCTCGAGCCCGCGCGCCAGCGCCGTGACGAACTGGCGATCATCGTCGCGCGGTGCCGCGGCTTCGGCGGGCGCGGCCTGCTGCGATCGGGTGGGTCGGGTGCGGCGCACAGGCATTCGGTCGCTCCTTCGGCGAAAGGGGGTGGGCGCGGGGAGCCCCAAAGCGCCCGGCCTTGACATGCGATCAGGCCGGGCAAACAATCGCAACCCTATTCAATGGAACCGTGTTCCGCAATGCGGATCTGACCGCGAATCGACTTGGATCAAATTTTCAAATCCCGTGCGTGCTGCCGGTTCTCCGCGCGCTCGCACAGGCAAGGCCTGACCGGCGACGCGTCGGCAAGCGGGCGACCCGCAGGGGAAGGCGACTCCATGCAATGCACTCTCGATCTCACCCCCGAATACGCGGCGTTTCGCCGGGACGTGCGCGACGTCGTGCGCGGCCAACTTCCGGCCGACATCCGCCGCAGGGTGCTCCTGGGCCTGCGCCTGGGCAAGGATGATTTTGTCCGCTGGCAACGCATCCTCCACGCGCAGGGCTGGGGTGCGCCGAACTGGCCGAGGGAATACGGCGGCACCGGATGGAACGCGGTGCAGCAGGCCATTTTCGACGAGGAATGCGCCCTGGCCGGGGCGCCGCGGCAGCAGCCGTTCGGGCTCAAGATGCTCGGCCCCGTGCTGATGGCCTTCGGCACGCCAGCGCAGCGCGATGCGTTGCTGCCCGGCATCATCAGCGGCGATGTCTGGTGGTGCCAGGGTTACTCCGAGCCGGGCGCGGGCTCGGATCTGGCCTCGCTCAAGACCCGCGCGGTGCGCGACGGCGACGACTATGTGATCACCGGCCAGAAGACCTGGACCACGCTGGCGCAGTACGCCGACCGGATGTTCTGCCTGGCGCGCACCGACCCTGCGGCCAAGCCGCAGCAGGGCATCTCGTTCCTGCTCATCGACCTGCACGCCCCCGGTGTGACGGTACGCCCCATCATCACCCTCGACGGCGAGCACGAGGTCAACGAGGTCTGGCTCGACGCGGTGCGCGTGCCCGTCGCCGACCGCGTGGGCGAGGAGAACCAGGGCTGGACCATCGCCAAGTATCTGCTCGGCCACGAGCGCACCAACATCGCCGGGGTCGGCATCGCCAAGCGCGAACTGGCGCGGTTGCAGACCCTGGCGCAGCGCAGACACAGGGATGGCTGCACGTTGCGCGACAGCCCGCTGTTTCGCACCCGCGTGGCGCAACTTGAAATCGACCTTCTGGCGCTGGAGATCACGCAGCTGCGGCTGCTGCAACGCGACGGCCCGCCCGGGCCGGAAAGCTCGATGCTCAAAATACTGGGCAGCGAACTGCAGCAGCGCATTGCCGAGTTGCTCATGCACGCTGCCGGCCCGCGCGCACTGCCCTTCGGACTGGACGAGACCGACGGCGCCTTCGACGACGACACCCGGTCTGACGCGCAACTCGCCACGCAATACGGCAACTGGCGCAAGCTGTCGATCTATGGTGGCAGCAACGAGATTCAGAGGAACATCCTGGCGCGCGCGCTCGGGCTGTGAGGAGAACGCCATGCAGTGGCAGCCCAGCGAGGAGCAAACCCAACTGGCCGACGCCTTGCAGCGTTTCATGCAGCGCGACTATGGGTTCGAGCGCCGCCGCGCCGTGGCGGCAGCGGGGGGTTTCAGCGCCGAGGTCTGGGCCATCCTGACGCAGATCGGCATTGCCGCGCTGCTGGTGCCGCAGGCGCAGGGCGGCCTGGGCGCCAGCGTGCAGGATGGCCTGCATGCGCTGCAGGCCCTGGCGCCGGCCCTCCCGCTCGAACCCGTGTGCGCCAGTGCGCTGCTTGCCACGCAGCTGCTGGCCGGCTGCTCGCCCAGCGTCGAGGCGCAAAGGTGGCTGGCCCGTCTTGCCGAAGGCCGCAGCATCGCCACGGCCGCGGTGTTCGAGCCCGACGCCGGCTTTGCCATGGCGCAGCCGCAGACCCGGGCAGAGCGCACCGCAGACGGCTGGCGCCTCCACGGCATCAAGGCGCTGGCGCTGCAGGCGCAGTTCGCCGATGTGCTGCTCGTCTCGGCGCAGACACCGCAGGATCGCCTGGCCTGGTTCGCCGTTCCAGCCGGCACCCCCGGGCTCGGTCTGCGCGGCTACACCCTGCTCGACGGCCAGCGTGCTGCCGATGTCCTGCTCGAGGGGGTGGCGCTTGCCGCCCCCGCGCGCATCGATCTCCCAGGCCAGGGACCGGCGCTTGCCGAGGACCTGCGCGCGCTGTGGCTGGCCGCGCTGTGCATGGAGGCCGTCGGTCTGCAGCAGGCCACGCTGGACGCCACCGTGGCCTATGTCAAAACCCGGCAGCAATTCGGCCAGCCCATCGGCCGCTTCCAGTTGCTGCAGCACCGCGCGGCGGACATGGGGATGGAACTGGAGCAGGCGCGCTCCATGGCACTGCTTGCCGCCCACATCTGCACCGCGCGCGACGACCCGCAGCGCATGCCGCTGCTGGCTGCCTGCAAGGCGCGCGTGGGCCAGGCCTGCCGCTTCATTTCACAGCAGGCCGTGCAACTGCACGGCGGCATGGGCATGACCGACGCGATGCAGGTCAGCCATTGGTTCAAGCGCCTGACGGTCATCGAACTGTGGCTGGGCGACAGCGACGCGCATTTGCAGCAGGTGGCCGATGCGGGGGCACTGCACGCAACGGCGTGAACGGCACGCGAAAGGACATTCGATGCGATATTTCCAGGGCAAGGTTGCGGTCATCACGGGTGCTGCCGGTGGCATCGGACTGGCGCTGGCGCGGCAGGCCGCCGCACGCGGCATGAAGATGGTGCTCACCGACCTCGACGCCGACCGCTTGCAGCAGGCCGCAGCCGACCTCGGCCTCGGCCCGGACGCGGCTGTGCTGCATCCCGTCGATGTCAGCCGCGAGGCCGACATCGCCGCGCTGGCCGACGCCAGCTTTTCCCGCTTTGGCGCGGTGCACTTGCTGTGCAACAACGCGGGCGTGGGCTACAGCCGCCTCACCACCGAGCACACCGCAGCCGACTGGGACTGGGTGCTGGGGGTGAACCTCCTGAGCGTGGTGCACGGCATCCGCCATTTCGTGCCACGCATGCAACAGCAAACCGAGCCCAGCCATGTGGTGAACACCGCGTCCGCAGCAGGTCTGGTGTCCAGCCCGGGCATGGCGGCGTACAACGTCAGCAAGCACGGGGTGGTGACCTTGTCCGAGACGCTGTACGCCGAGCTGAGCGCGCAGCGCGCGCCGGTGGGCATCTCGGTGCTGTGCCCGGCCTGGGTGCCCACCGGCATTCACCAGAGCGCGCGCCACAGGCCGCCACGGTTCGGCACCGAGCCTGCGCTGTCGCCGCAATCGGCGGCGTATGCGCGTCGCATGGCGCAGGCGGTGCAATCGGGCAAGCTCACACCGGACGACATCGCCCGCCTCACCTTCGCCGCGGTGGAACAGGGGCAGTTCTACATCCTGCCGCATCGCAAAATCCTGCAGGCCGTGGAACTGCGTTGCCAGGACATGCTGCTGGGCCGCAACCCCACGCCGATCGAGCCGCCGTCGGCCCCGCCGGAAGCCAGCTCGTCGAAGGACACCCCATGAAAGCCCTGCTCTGCACCCGCTTTGGCCCGATCGACGCCCTTGAGCTGCGCGACGCACCCGACCCGGCACCGGCCCCCGGCGAGGTCGTCATCGCGGTGCAGGCCTGCGCGCTGAATTTCCCCGATGCGCTCATCGTCCAGGGTCTGTACCAAGCCAAACCCGCGCTGCCGTTTGCGCCCGGTGCCGAATTCTCGGGCGTCGTGCAGCAAGTGGGCGCCGGGGTGACGGGGTACCGACCGGGCGACGCCGTCATCGCCTTTGCCGGTCATGGCGGGCTGGCCGAACGCTGCGCAGTGGATGCGCGCCGCGTCATGCCCTTGCCCGAGGGCATGACCTTCGAACAAGGCGCAGCCTTCCTGCTGACCTACGGCACCTGCATGCATGCGCTGCATGACGTCGCGCGGCTGCAGCCCGGCGAGACGGTGGCGGTGCTCGGCGCCGGGGGCGGCGTGGGCCTTGCTGCAGTGGACATCGCCAAGGCCATGGGTGCGCGCGTGATCGCCGCCGCCTCCAGCCCCGCCAAGCTGCGCCTGGCGCAGCAGCATGGCGCCGATGCGCTGCTGGACTACCGCCGTGACGACCTGCGCCAGGGGCTGCTGGCGCTGACCGACGGCCACGGGGTGCATGTCGTGCTCGACCCCGTCGGCGGCCCCCATGCCGAAGCGGCGCTGCGCGCCACGGCCTGGCGCGGCCGCCATCTGGTGGTGGGGTTTGCTGCAGGCGACATTCCGCGCATCCCGCTCAACCTGGCGCTGCTGAAGGAACGCCAGATTCTGGGCGTGTACTGGGGCGAGGCGGTGCAGCGCGACCCGAAGCAGCATGCCGCCAATGTCCAGCAGTTGCTCAAGTGGTTTGCCTGCGGCCAGATCCGCCCAGAGATCACCGAGCAGATCGGGCTGGACCAGGCTGCAGACGCGCTGCACAGGCTCAGCCAGCGCGAGGCGATGGGCAAGATCGTGGTGCGGATTGCTGCACTGAACTTCGGCTAGGGCGTGTTAACACTAATTGCTGCGATGGTGCGAATGAGCGATCATGTTGCTCATGGAAATCACCTCCGAGCAATTTGCCCTGATCGAACATTGTTTGCCCAAGCAACGCGGCAACGTCAGTATGACCAATCTGCAAGTCGTCAATGCCATGCTGTACGTGGCCGAACAGGGCTGCAAGTGGCGCGGGCTTCCCCATCGGTTCGGCAACTGGCACACGATCTACACGCGCATGCGCCGCTGGGCCAAGGCGGGCGTGCTGGACAAGATGTTCGAGGAGTTGCAGCGCCAGCAGGTGGTGCGCATCAAGATCGAGGCGGTCTCGCTGGACAGCACCAGCATCAAGGTGCATCCCGACGGCACTGGCGCTCTAAAAAAAACGGACCGCAATCCATCGGCAAGTCCCGCGGGGGATGGAACACCAAGGTTCATCTGGTTGCCGCGGATGCTCGAACGGCCATAACGTTTAGCCTGTCTCCCGGACAGGCACACGATGCACCCGAGGGCAGGAAGTTGCTTGACAGCCTGGGCCAAACGAGCCGGCCAATTCACTTACTGATGGACCGCGCTTATGAAGGCAACGAGACGCGCCAACTGGCTCTGGATCTGGGCTTCATTCCTGTGGTGCCGCCGATGAAGACGCGCATTGAGCCATGGGAGTACGACCGAGAGATGTACAAGCGCCGCAACGAGGTCGAGCGCCTGTTCCGGCGCCTGAAGGGCTTCCGGCGCATCTTCTCTCGTTTCGAAAAACTCGACGCGATGTTTCTCGCCTTCCTCAGCTTCGTACTGGTGGTCGATGGCCTCCGTAGTTTGTGTTAACAGGCCCTAGCAGACCCGGTCGCGCGTCGGACACCAGAAGATCTCTGCGGACTCCGGGCTCCACGGTTTGACGCGCTGAGACGAAGCGGGCGGCTGTGGGTCTGCGTGCCGCGCGCCTGGGCCAACTGGGCACGCCGCATTGCCGGTCTTTTTATCCTGCCACTTTTTGTTCGGTGATCTCTGCAGAGGACTCGTACTGCCTCAGCGCATCGAGGTCGGGTACCTCGATGCCTCCGTAGCGCAGCTGCAGCAGGCCGAGGCTGCCAAGATGGCGCAGCGCGCGGTTGACCCGCTGGCGCGATAGCCCGCAGAGGTAGCCCAGCTCCTCCTGGGAAATGCGCAATCTGCGATCCACGCCGGGGTAGAGCACCGGATGGAACATCGCGGCAACCGTGTGCGCCACGCGCTCGTCCGCACTGGAGAGACGATCGATCTGCAACTGACCGATGAACTGGCCCAGACGCTCGTTGAGCTGGTTGACGATGATGCGGTTGAATTCCAGGCTGCGGTCGAGCAACCAGAAAAAAGTTTCGGCGGGTAGCAGGCCGATGCGCCCCTTGCGCAGCACGATGACGTCGTAACGCCAATGCTCGTGCTTGAGCAGCGTGCCCTCGCCGAACCAGCCACCCGGTGCCACTCCGGTGTAAGTGAGCGATTTGCCGCTGATCGACACGGAGGCGATCTTGACCAGACCGTCGAGCACGCCGACCCAGTGCCGCGCCCGCGCGCCGCGTCTGCACACCATATCGCCAGGCGTCACGTCCTGAACTTGCAGGTCGTCCATCACCCGTTCGCGTTCATGCTCGGTGAGGCCGCGCAGCCAGGCGCAGGACCGTTCCCAGTCGGTGAAATCCCTAGGCATGTTGAGCGCCAATTGTCATCCTGGAGACAAATATGCAGCAAGTTTGCACCTACACTGCGTTTCAAAATGTAAATCCAACCGGGGCATCCCGGGCATGGAAGATGGCCGGAGCCACTGGCCGCAGGAGGAGACATGGACGCTGTGGATGCTGCACGCACGACCTTTCCCGGCCTGCTGCGCGGTCAGGCGCTGAACAGGCCGCAGGGTATTGCCTGGCGGGAGAAGGACCTCGGCATCTGGCAAGAAATCACCTGGTCTCAGGCCTTGGACTGGGTGCAGCGCTTGGCCGGGGGGCTTGCCGCGTTGGGCGTGACGCGCGGTGACCACATCGTCATCCTGGGAGAGAACCGTCCGCGGCTTTATGCCGTCATGCTGGCGGCGCAGTGCCTGGGTGCGATACCCGCGCCGCTGTATCAGGACGCGGTCTCTGCCGAGCTTGCCTATCCATTGCAGCTGGCAGAAGTGAAGGTTGCGGTGGTCGAAGACGAGGAACAGGTCGACAAGCTGCTTGATCTCCACGACCAGCTGCCCCTGTTGCGCCACATCCTCTATCACGACCCGCGCGGGCTGCGCAAGGTCAAGGCCGACTGTCTGATGGATCTGGACGAGGTCGAGGCAGCAGGGCAGGCCTGGTGGGCGGAACATCCGGGCGGGTTCGACGCCGCAGTGGCCCACGTGCGTGCGGACGACGTGGCTGCGCTGTTCTTCACCTCGGGCACCACCGGGCATCCCAAGGGCGTGGTGCATACCCATGCCAGCCTGATCGATCGCGCCCGCTCCGGCGCCGAGTTCGACCATCTCGGGCCGTCCGAAGAGGTGTTGGCTTATCTGCCCCCCGCGTGGATCGGGCAGAACATCTTTTCCTACGCGCAGCATCTGGTGTGCGGCTATACGGTGAACTGCCCGGAGTCGCAGGCCACCGTGGCAATCGATCTGCACGAAATCGGGCCAACCTACTACTTTGCCCCGCCCCGGGTGTTCGAAGCGCTGCTGACCGATGTGCGTGTGCGCATGGACGATGCGGCTGCGCTCAAGCGCCGTCTGTTCGATGCCTGCGTGGCGTTGGGTCAGCGGGTGCAGGGCGCGCGGGACGCACATCAGCGGCCACGCACAATCGACCGGCTGCTGCTGCCTCTGGCCGAATGGCTGACGCTGGCGCCGCTGCGCAATGTGCTGGGCATGAGCCGCATCCGCGTGGCCTATACCGCGGGCGAGGCCATCGGTCCGGAACTGTTTCGTTTCTTCCGCGGCATCGGCATCAACCTCAAGCAGCTCTATGGTTCGACCGAGACCGCGGTGTTCGTCTGCATGCAGCCCGACGACGGCGTGCGCAGCGACAGCGTGGGGCTGCCGGCACCCGGGGTGGAACTGCGTGTGGCCGAACATGGAGAGATCCTGTTGCGCAGCGCAGGGCTGCTGCGCGGCTACTACAAGAACCCCGAGGCAACCGCCGAGGTGCTCGATGCGCAGGGCTGGTATCGCACCGGCGACGCCGGCTGGCTGGAACCTGACGGGCAGCTTCGCATCATCGATCGTGCCAAGGACGTTTCCGCGCTGGCCGGCGGTGCGCTGTTTGCGCCCAAGCTGATCGAGAACAAGCTCAAGTTCTTCCCAGCGATCAAGGAGGCCGTGGCCTTCGGCGCGGGGCGCGACCATGTGGTGGCGATGATCAACATCGACTTTCCCGCCGTCGGCAGCTGGGCGGAAAAGCGCGGCCTGCCTTACACCGGGTATGCCGATCTCGCCAGCAAGCCCCAGGTCATCGATCTGGTCGCCGACTGCGTGGACAAGGTCAACGCCGATCTCGCAACGGATGCGCACACTGCCTCTTTGCAGATCCACCGCTTTGCCGTGCTGCACAAGGAGCTCGACCCGGATGATGACGAGCTCACCCGGACCCGCAAGGTGCGCCGACGCTTCGTCGCCGAGAAATATGCCAGCCTGATTGCGGCACTGTACGACCCGGCGCAGACCCATCACCTGCTGCGCGTGCAGGTGCGTTTCGACGATGGCCGCACCGGCGCGGTGCAGGCCGATCTGCAGCTGCGCGCAGCACGGCTGCATGCCGCGCTGCGTCCGGCAGCCTGAGACGGAGAGGCGCATGGCCGCATTGTGCGAAGTTCTCACCGATCCGAGCGTCGCTATGCGCGTGGCGGCGAAGACGCAAGACGCACCGCTGCTGCGGCTCGAAGACATCCACCTGCGCTTTGGCGGCATCAACGCGCTGCAGGCAGTGCGCTTCGATGTCCAGCCCGGCGAGATCCGCGCGATCATCGGCCCGAACGGTGCGGGCAAGAGCTCGCTGCTCAATGTGATCAACGGCGTGTATCAGCCGCAGCAGGGGCGCATTGCGTTCAACGGAGATGTGCTGGGGCAAATGCGCCCGGCTCTGGCAGCGCGTCTGGGCATCGCCCGCACCTTCCAGAACCTGGCGCTGTTCTCCGGCATGAGCGTGCTCGACAACATCATGGCTGGGCGCAATCTGCACATGCGCTGTGGCCTGCTCGCGCAGGCGCTTCGCATCGGCCCGGCGTTGCGCGAGGAGATCGCGCACCGTCTGGTGGTCGAACGCATCATCGACTTCCTCGAAATCCAGGCTTGGCGCAAGGTGCCGGTGGGGCGGCTGCCCTACGGGCTGCAAAAACGGGTCGATCTCGGCCGCGCGTTGGCCATGGAGCCCAAGCTGCTGCTGCTCGACGAGCCAATGGCCGGGATGAACCTCGAGGAAAAGGAAGACATGAGCCGTTTCATCCTCGAGGCGCGCGAGGAATTCGGCACCACCATCGTGCTGATCGAACACGACATGGGCGTGGTGATGGATCTGTCGGACCGGGTGGTCGTTCTCGATTATGGCCGCCAGATTGCCGACGACACGCCCGACGCGGTGCGGGCCAACCCCGAGGTGATTCGCGCCTACCTCGGCACCACAACCCAGCAGGGGTGAGACACCATGGGATTCTTCCTCGAGACTGTGATTGCCGGGCTGATGTCCGGCGTGCTGTATGCCTTGATTGCGCTGGGTTTCGTGCTGATCTACAAGGCCTCAGGCGTATTCAATTTCGCGCAGGGCGCCATGGTGCTGTTTGCCGCGCTCGCAATGGCACGGCTGCAGGAGCACATGCCCTGGCCCTTGGCCTTCCTGCTGGCGATGGCCATCATGGTGGTGCTGGCCTGGGCGGTCGAGCGCCTGGTGCTGCGTCACCTGGTGAACCAGGAGGGCGTCACCCTGCTGATGGCCACCCTTGGTGTGGCGTATTTTCTCGAAGGGCTTGGGCAGATGGTCTGGGGGGATGACATCTATCCCATCGATCTGGGTCTGCCAAAACAACCCACACTGGTGCTGCAGCAGTGGATTCCCGGTGGCATCCTGGTGAGCAACGAAGACCTGATCGCGGCTGCCTCGGCCGCCGCATTGGTCGCCCTGCTCACGCTGTTTTTCCAGAAGTCGAGCGTCGGCCGCGCGCTGCGCGCCGTGGCCGACGACCATCAGGCCGCGCAGTCCATCGGCATCCCTCTGTCACGCATGTGGGTGATCGTCTGGTCGATCGCCGGACTGGTCGCACTGGTCACCGGGATGATCTGGGGTTCCAAGCTCGGTGTGCAGTTCTCGCTGTCGCTTATTGCGCTCAAGGGGCTTCCGGTGGTCATCCTCGGCGGTCTGACCTCGGTGCCGGGTGCGATCCTCGGCGGGCTGATCGTCGGCCTGGGGGAAAAGCTCGCCGAGGTCTATCTCGGCCCGACGCTGGGCGGAGGCATCGAGAGCTGGTTCGCCTACCTGCTGGCGCTGGCCGTGCTGTTGATCCGCCCGCAGGGACTGTTCGGCGAGCGCATCATCGACCGCGTCTGAATCGGGGAGCCACCATGTTCTATCGCGAAAACGGGCAGTTCAAAACCAGCTACGCCAGCGACGCGCAAATCTTCCCGATCCGGCAGGACCGCTGGTTCATGCTCGCGCTGCTGCTCGTGGCGTTCGTTGGCGTGCCGCTCGCGGGTTCGGACTACCTGCTGCGCGCGCTGCTGGTGCCTTTTCTCATCCTGGCACTGGCCGCGCTCGGGCTGAACGTGCTGGTGGGCTGGTGCGGGCAGATTTCGCTTGGTACCGGTGCGTTCATGGCCGTCGGCGCGTATGCCGCGTTCAATCTGATGACGCGTCTGCCCGGGATGCCGCTGCTGCTGGCGCTTTTGCTTGCTGGGTTGGTCGCCGCAGTTGTGGGTCTGGTGTTCGGCCTGCCAAGCCTGCGCATCCGCGGGCTTTATCTGGCTGTGGCCACTCTGGCCGCGCAATTTTTCGCAGACTGGGTGTTCGCGCACGTGCCCTGGCTGACCCACGATGCGGCCTCGGGCTCTGTCACCGCCCCGCGGCTGCAGGTCTTCGGCCTAGCGATCGACAGCCCGGTGCGTAAGTATCTGTTCTGCCTTGCCATTCTGTGCGTCATCGCGTTGTTGGTGAAAAACCTGGTACGCGGCCGCAAGGGGCGCGAGTGGATGGCCACGCGCGACATGGACGTGGCCGCCAGCGTGATCGGCATCTCGCCGGTTCGGGCCAAGCTGTCGGCGTTTGCGGTCAGCAGCTTCATCACCGGCATCGCAGGGGCGCTGTGGGCCTTCGTGCACCTGGGTTCATGGGAACCGGCGGCATTCAACATCGACCTGTCGCTCAAGCTGCTGTTCATGATCATCATCGGCGGCCTGGGCACGGTCATGGGCAGTCTGTTCGGCGCGGCGTTCATCGTGCTGCTCCCCATTTTTCTCAACCGGCTGCCTGGTCTGCTTGGGCTGCAGGTCTCGACCAGTCTGGTGTCGCATCTGGAATTCATGACCTTCGGTGTGCTGATCGTGCTGTTTCTGATCGCCGAGCCGCACGGCATGGCGCGGTTGTGGATGACCGCGAAGAACAAGCTGCGGCTTTGGCCGTTCCCGCATTGAGTGTTTTCTGCGGCACATCCGCCGCGCCCTGTCTGATCTCACAACCACGATGAAGGAGACTCTGATGAACCTGCGCAACGCCCTGCTGGGCATGACTGTCGCGGTGATGCTGGTCGGCGCGCTCGCTGCACCAGCCGTGCAAGCGGCTGACAAGGAACAGTTCTTCCCGGTGCTCGTCTACCGCACCGGGCCCTATGGGCCGAACGGAGTGCCCTGGGCCAACGGCTATGTCGACTACCTGAAGATGATCAACGCGCGCGACGGCGGTGTGGGCGGCGTGAAGCTGACTTGGGAGGAGTGCGAGACCGCCTATGCCACCGACCGTGGCGTGGAGTGCTACGAGCGTCTCAAGGGCAAGGGTCCCACGGGCGCGACCGTGGTGCAGCCGCTGTCCACTGGCGTGACCTTCGCGCTGACGGAAAAGGCTCCGAAGGACAAGATCCCGCTGATCACAGCGGGCTACGGCCGTTCGGAGTCGGCAGATGGCGCGGTGTTCAAGTGGAACTTCCCGATGCTCGGCACCTACTGGACTGCGGCCGACATCATCATGCAGACCATCATCAAGCGCGAGGGTGGCGCCGACAAGCTCAAGGGCAAGACCATCGCGCTGGTCTATCACGACTCGCCATATGGCAAGGAGCCGATCGCGATGCTGGAGATGCGTGCCAAGCTGCACGGCTTCAAGTTCGTCAAGCTGCCGGTCACGCATCCCGGTGTGGAGCAGAAGGCCACCTGGCTGCAGGTGCGGCGCGAACGCCCTGACTATGTGTTGCTGTGGGGCTGGGGCGTGATGAACGCCACCGCGCTGAAGGAAGCAGTGGCAACTGCGTATCCGCTGGATCGCATGTATGGGGTGTGGTGGTCGGGCGCCGAGCCGGATGTCAAGGACGTGGGCACGGCAGCCAAGGGCTACAACGCGCTGGCGATGCAGTACGGCGCGGGCATCGGCAAGGTGCAGCAGGACATTTTGAAATACGTCTACGACAAGAATCAGGGCACCGGTGCACGCGAACTGGTGGGCCAGGTGCTCTACAACCGCGGCCTGTATTCGGCGATGCTCGCGGTCGAGGGCGTGCGTCGGGCGCAGGAGCAATACGGCAAGAAGCCGATGACCGGCGAGCAGGTGCGCTGGGGGCTGGAGAACCTGAACCTCAATGACGCTGCGCTCAAGCGGCTGGGCATCGAGGGTCAGCTGCGTCCATTGCGCACCACCTGCGAAGATCACATGGGATCGAGCTGGGCGCGACTGCAGACCTGGGATGGCAGCAAGTGGGTGATGCAGGACACTTGGTACGACGCGGACATGCAGATCATCAAGCCAATGGTGCGCGATGCGGCGGCCAAATACGCCAAGGAGCACAACATTCCCGCGCGAGACTGCGCGAAGGAAATGACCTCGGGCTCCTGATCCACCCGGGCCGGTCGGCGCAGATGCGGATCGGCCCCATCCCGCTTTCCCGATTCGACCGACCATGAACGCCCTGTCTACCCCGCAGTCCGCCTCGCCCTTGCTCGACGTGCAGGGCATCGAGGTAATCTACAACCATGTCATCCTCGTGCTCAAGGGCGTGTCCATCCATGTGGACAAGGGGCGCATCGTCGCGCTGCTGGGCGGAAACGGCGCGGGCAAGACCACCACGCTGCGCGCGGTGTCCTGCCTGCTGAGTGCCGAGCGTGGCGAGGTCACCAAGGGCAGCATCCACTACCAGGGCCATCGTATCGACCGGCTGGACGCTCCGTCCCTGGTGCGTCAGGGAGTGGTCCAGGTGATGGAGGGGCGCCACTGCTTTGCCCACTTGAGCATCGAGGACAACCTGCTTGCCGGGGCTTACAGCCGTCGGGATGGCAAGGCGGCGGTGCGCGACGCGCTCGACAAGGTTTATGCCTACTTCCCGCGCCTGAAGGAGAGGCGCCGCAGCCAGGCGGCCTATACCTCGGGCGGCGAGCAGCAGATGTGCGCGATCGGCCGGGCGCTGATGGCCGATCCTCGGCTCATCCTGCTCGACGAGCCCTCGATGGGGCTGGCGCCGCAGGTGGTCGACGAGGTGTTTTCCATCGTGCGCGAGCTCAACCAGCGTGAGGGCACTACTTTCCTGCTCGCCGAGCAGAACACCGCGATGGCGTTGCGCTACGCCGATCATGGCTACATCCTCGAGAACGGCCGCGTGGTGCTCGACGGTACAGCCAGTCATCTTGCTGCAAACGACGACGTGCGCGAGTTCTATCTCGGTCTGGCCGATCGCGGGCAGAAATCTTTCCGCGACGTGCGCAGCTATCGCCGTCGCAAACGTTGGCTCAGCTGAACCGTGCCGTGTTTTCCTTACTCCGACTCCACCATGACCGCCCTGCCCGACGATACGCCGTTTGATGCGCTCGAAACGCGCCCCCCGGAGCAACGCGAGGCCGCATTCTGGGAGGCGCTGCGCGACGTTGCCGCGTACGCGAAGGCGCATTCCCCTGCATGGGCGCAGCGTCTGCGCGGTATCGATCCGCGCGAACTCACCGACCCGGCGGCGCTGGTGCGCATTCCTGTGTTGCGCAAGGGCGAACTGCTTGAACTGCAGCGTGCAAGTCGCGCGCGCGGCGACGATGTGTTCGGTGGTCATGCCACCATTGGATGGACGACGCGTGCGCCGCACATCAGAACCGCAGCGCGGGTCTTCAGCTCACCTGGGCCGATCTACGAACCGCAGGGTCATGACGTGGACTACTGGCGCATGGCGCGCGCGCTGCATGCTGCGGGTTTGCGCCCTGGCGAGTTGCTGCACAACAGCTTCGCGTACCACTTCACCCCAGCGGGGGCGATGCTTGAAGGCGCCGCGCAACGTCTCGGTTGCGCCGTGTTTCCCGCCGGCGTGGGGCAGACCGAGCTGCAGGTCCAGGCCTTGGCCGACCTTGGCGCGCATTGCTATGCCGGCACGCCTTCGTTTCTCGGCATTTTGATCGAGCGCGCACAGTCGCTGGGGGTGGATTTGCCGCAGCTTCGCAAGGCGCTGGTCTCGGGCGAGGCACTCGGCAAGGACCTGCTGGCGCGGCTGGACGCGCTGGGCATCAGCGCGCTGCAGTGCTATGCCTCTGCAGATGTCGGCCTGATTGCCTATGAAACCCGTGCACGTGACGGTCTGTTTGTCGACGAGTCGGTGCGGGTCGACATCGTCGGACCGGACGATCAGCCCGTGCCCGATGGCGAGATCGGCGAAGTGGTGGTGACCGTGCTCAACCCCGACTACCCTTTGATGCGCTTTGGCACCGGCGACCTGTCGGCCATCATCCCCGTGTCGCGCCATACGCCCTCGCCCTGCGGTCGTACTCAGGTGCGCATTCGCGGCTGGCTGGGGCGCGCGGATCAGGCGACCAAGGTGCGGGGGCTGTTCGTCCACCCGCAGCAGGTGCATGACATCCTGCGCCGCCACCCGCAACTGCAGCGCGCGCGGCTGCAGGTGTCGCAGCGCAATGGCGAAGATCACATGGAACTGCTCTGCGCCTCGCAAGACGTCTCGGCTGAGCTGGCGCAGGCAGTACAGCAGACTGTGCGCGACCTGACCAAGCTGCGCGCCGAGGTGAGCTGGCATCCGGTCGAGTCCTGGCCGCCAGACGCGCGCATCATCACCGATCTACGTCAGCCGCTGGCTTGACGCAGATCATCCCCGCCCGACAAATCTTGCCCCGGGGTTTGCCGGGGCTTGCCTGCGGCGCCCTGGCGCACTAGCCTGCGTTGAAACGGCTGGCCGCGGGTCTGTCTGCGGCGGTCGCAACAACCACAACGCACATTCCCCGATCTGCCATGCAGGAAGCCGCGCACACTCCAGACCGATCGGATGCCGCTGCGCTGCGCCCGGTGCGGCTGGGGATCGACACCCACCACGAGCCGGTGGTGGTGCTGCGCGCCGATTCTCCGGTGTGCCGGGCCGAGGGCTTCGAGGCGCATGCGCGGGTCGAGGTCATCGCCCCGCAGCACAGCATCATCGCCACGCTCAACATCCTGGTGACCGGTGAGCTGCTCGGGCCCGACGAAGCGGGGCTGTCGGAATCGGCCTGGCGGCGCCTGAACCCGGCAGAGGGCGAGCGGCTGCGGTTCCGTTACGCCCCGCCCAGCGACAGCATGAGCCATGTGCGGGCGAAGATCTACGGCCAGCACCTGAGCGAAAGCCAGCTCGACGCCATCATTGCCGACGTGGTCGCCGGGCGGCTGTCGAATGTGGAGCTCAGCGCTTTTCTCGTGGCCTGCGCCGGCGGGCGGATGAACGCGGCCGAGGTCACCGCGCTGACCCGCGCGATGGTGCAAAGCGGGCGGCGCATGAGCTGGTCGCACCCGGTGGTGGTGGACAAGCACTGCATCGGCGGTCTGCCGGGCAACCGCACCACGCCCATCGTCGTCCCTATCGTCGCCAGTCTGGGGCTGGTCATGCCCAAGACCAGTTCGCGCGCGATCACCTCGCCTGCGGGCACGGCCGACACGGTGGAGACCATCACGCGGGTCGATCTCAGCCTGGACGAGATGCGCCGCGTGGTCGATGCCGAGGGCGGCTGCATGACCTGGGGCGGGGCGATGAACATGAGCCCGGCCGACGATCTGCTCATCCGCGTGGAGCGCACGCTCGACCTCGACAGCGAAGGCCAGCTGGTCGCCTCGGTGCTGTCGAAAAAGCTCGCCGCCGGTTCCACCCACGTGGTGATCGACATCCCCACCGGCCCGACCGCCAAGGTGCGCAACCAGGTCGAGGCGCAGTCGCTGCTGCACGCGCTGCAGCGCACCGCGCATGCCATCGGTCTGAAGCTGCACGGCCTGATCAGCGACGGCAGCCAGCCGGTGGGCCGTGGCGTCGGGCCAGCGCTCGAGGCGCACGATGTGCTGGCCGTGCTGCAGAACCAGCCGCACGCGCCCGACGACCTGCGTCAGCGCGCGCTGCAGGTGGCCGCCGCGGTGGTCGAGCTCGGCGGGCTGGCCGCAGGGCAGGCGGCGTTCGGCCTGGCCGCCGCCGCGCTGGCCGATGGCCGTGCCTGGAACAAGTTCCAGGCGATCTGCCGCGCGCAGGGCGGGTTGCGCGAGCCGGGGCGCGCGCCCTACACCCATCCCGTCGTCGCGGCGCAGTCCGGGCGCGTGGCGCGCATCGACAACCGCCTGCTGGCGCGCGCGGCCAAGCTCGCCGGCGCGCCGCATGCCAAAACCGCAGGGCTGTGGCTGGGAGTGCATGTGGGCGAACGGGTCGAGCGCGGCGCGCCGCTGTTCGTGCTGCACGCCGAGTCGCAGGGCGAGCTGGCGTATGCGCTCGATTTCGTCGCGCGCCATCCGCCCATCGTGCATCTGGAGGAACGATGACCGGCCCGCTGCTGCTCTACCCCTTTCCTGGCAACGCCGCGCGCGCAGCCGCCATCGCGCAGGCGCTGCAGGGCCGCGCCGATGTGCGCGTGATGTCCTGCACGGTGCACGCCTTCCCCGATGGCGAGAGCCTGGTGCAGGTGGCGCCGCCCCCGCCGGGCAGCCAGGCGGTGCTGGTCTGCAGCCTGAACCAGCCCGATGCCCGCACCGTGTCGCTGCTGATGGCCGCGGGCACGCTGCGCGAGCTCGGCGCGCTGCAGGTCGGGCTGGTGGCGCCGTATCTGGCCTACATGCGGCAGGACATCCGCTTTGCGCCGGGGCAGGCGGTGTCGGCGCGGTTGTACGCCCGGCTGCTGTCGGCGCATTTCGACTGGATGCTCACGGTCGATCCGCACCTGCACCGCATCCACGACCTGTCCGAGATCTACAACCTGCGCAGCCGCGTGCTGCACGCCGCGCCGCGCCTGGCGCAGTGGATCGCGGCGCACGTCCCCAACCCGCTGGTCGTCGGCCCCGACGGCGAGAGCGCGCAATGGGCGGCCGACGTGGCCGCGCGCGCCGCCGCGCCCGTGGTCGTGGTGCAGAAAACCCGGCTGGGCGACACCGACGTGCGCTCGACCCTCCCCGACCTGCACCTGCACCCGGGCCGCACGCCGGTGCTGATCGACGACATCATCAGCACCGGCCGCACCCTGGTCGCCGCGCTCGACCATCTGCGCGCCGCAGGCAGCCCGCCGCCGGTGTGCGTCGCGGTGCACGGCCTGTTTGTCGCCGACGCGCTCGATGCAATCCGCGCCGCGGGCGCCGCGCGCATCGCGGTGACCAATACCGTGGATGACGTGGCCGCGCCCGGTGTGGACACCATCGCGCTCGACGCCGATCTGGCGCAGGGTGTGCTCGACCTGTGCGCCGCGGGATGCACCCAGACCGCCTCAAGTGAAGGACTCCCGTCATGATTCGACTCTCCTGCCACGGTGCCGCCAAGCAGGTCACCGGTTCCTGCCACCTGATCGAAACCGACTCGGCCCGCGTGCTCATCGACTGCGGGCTGTTCCAGGGCGGGCACGAGCTGGCCGAGGAAAACGCGCAGGACTTCGGCTTCGACGCCAGCAAGATCGACGTGCTGCTGCTCACCCATGCCCACCTCGACCATTGCGGCCGCATTCCCCTTCTGGTGAAGCGCGGGTTTCGTGGCCGCATCATCAGCACCGCGCCGACGCGCGAGCTCGCCCGGCTGGTGCTCACCGACGCCGCCGGGCTGCAGGAAGAAGAAGCCCGCCGCGCCGAACGCCATGCCCACCACCGTGGCGATGACCAGCCGCCGCAGCCGCTCTACACCCTGGCGGACGCCTTTCACAGCATGGATTTTTTCGACGGCACGGCCAGCTATGGGCAGCCGATGCAGGTGGCCGCAGGGGTTCGCGCCACCTTCCTGAACGCCGGGCACATCCTCGGCTCGGCCTCGATCTTCCTCGAACTGCACGACGGCGGCAGGACGCACACCGTCTATTTCTCCGGCGACATCGGCAACCCGGGCCGACCGCTGCTCGACGATCCGCAGGCCCCGCCCGCTCCGCCCGAATATGTGGTGATGGAAACCACCTATGGCGACCGCGACCACCGTCCCTGGGCTGCCTCAGTCGACGAATTGATCGACGCCATCTCTGCCACCCACGCACGCGGCGGCAATGTGGTCATTCCGACCTTCGCGCTGGAGCGCGCGCAGGAGGTGCTCTACGCCCTGTCGGTGGGCATGGAGCAGGGCAGCCTGCCGCGCCATCTCACCGCGTTTCTCGACTCGCCGATGGCAATTTCGGCCACCGAGATTTTCACCCGCTACCCCGAGGCGCTGCGCGCCGAATTCCACGCCCGGCTGCAGACCAACGATCCGTTTGCGCTGCCGGGGCTGCGCATGACCCGCGATGCCTCCGAGTCGATGGCGATCAACACCATCCGCGGCGGCGCGGTCATCATGGCGGGTTCCGGCATGGCCACCGGCGGACGGGTGCGCCATCATCTGCGCCACAACCTGTGGAACGCGGCGGCCAGCATCATCTTCGTCGGCTACGCCGCCGGGGGCACGCTCGCCCGCCTGATCATCGACGGCGCCAAGCATGTGCGGCTGTTCGACGAGGACATCCAGGTGCGCGCGCAGATCCACACCATCAACGGCTTTTCCGCCCATGCCGGGCAAAGCGAACTGCTGGCCTGGCTGGCCCGGTGCGGGTCGCCGCGCAAGGTGTTTCTGGTCCACGGCGACAACGACCGCGGCATGAAGGCCTTCAGCGAACAGCTGCAGCAGCGGCGCATCCCCTGGCAGATTCCGGGCGCGGGCGAACCCATTCTGCTGCGCTGAGGTGCAGGTGGGCGCCAGCCGTGCTGCAATGGCGCCACGCGCCACAGGGCGCACGCCAAAGGAGACTCGCATGGAATTCACCCGACTCGGCCACACCGGCCTGGAGGTCTCGCGCATCTGCCTGGGTTGCATGACCTACGGCGCACCCGAGCGCGGCAACCATCCCTGGACCCTGGACGAGGCCGCCAGCCGCCCACTGATCCGTCAAGCCATCGAGCTGGGGATCAATTTTTTCGATACCGCCAATTCCTATTCCGACGGCACCTCGGAGGAAATCCTCGGCCGCGTGCTGCGCGAGTGCACCCGCCGCGAGGAAATCGTCGTGGCGACCAAGGTGCGGTTTCCGTCGCGGCAGGCGCCGAACATCGGCGGTCTGTCGCGCAAGGCCATCCTGTTCGAGATCGACGCCAGCCTGAAGCGGCTGGGCATGGACTATGTCGATCTCTACCAGATCCACCGCTGGGATCCGCACACCCCGATCGAGGAAACCATGGAGGCGCTGCACGACGTGGTCAAGGCGGGCAAGGCACGCTACATCGGCGCGTCCAGCATGTTCGCCTGGCAGTTTGCCAAGGCGCAGCAGGTCGCGCAGCAGCATGGCTGGACGCGCTTTGTCAGCATGCAGCCCGAGCTCAGCCTGCTCTACCGCGAGGAGGAGCGCGAGATGCTGCCGCTGTGCCGCGACCAGGGCGTGGCGGTGCTGCCGTGGAGCCCGCTGGCACGCGGACGGCTGGCGAGGCCCTGGGGTGAGCACACCCCGCGCATCGCCACCGATGTATTCGGCGCAAAGCTGTTTGCGCGCACCGAGCAGAACGACCGCGAAGTGGCACAGGCGCTGGGCACGCTGGCGCAGCAGCGCGGCCTGCCGCTGGCGCAACTGGCGCTGGCCTGGGTGCTGGGCACCCCGGGCGTGGCCGCGCCGATCATCGGCGCGTCCCGGCCGCAGCATCTCACCGACGCCGTCGCCGCGCTGTCGGTCAAGCTCGGCGCCGACGAGCGCGCGACGCTGGAGGCGCCGTATCAGCCGCATCCCGTGGTCGGGTTCGAATGATGGCGGGCGACTCGCAGCTCGTCGTGCCGCCGTCGTTCATCGCACTGTTTCTGGAGCCGCACCGCACCCGCCCCACGCAGTCGCGCGAGGTCATCACCGCGCGGTATGAATTCTGCGAAGACCTCGCCACCCTGCTGACCGAGCACGCCGCAGACATCCAGTCCAGCCTGCACGTCACCGAGGACGATGTGCTGCAGCGGGTGTATCGCGGCCTGCGCGGACCGGACTCCGGCGTGGACGCGAAGGAGGCACAGTGGGTGGTCAACCGCCTGGCCGAGTTGCTCGGCTGGCCGCTGCCGGGAGACATGCCGCCGGACTGAAAAAGTCCGGGCTTGGGTATCCTGCGCCCTTGCTGATCGCCTTCCTCGCCCGATGTCCGCTCCCGCAGATTCCATCAACGTCAAGCCGCCCGCCGTCTCGGCCTGGGCGGTGTTCGGCAACCGCCGCATCGCGGCAGTCTTGCTGCTCGGGTTTTCGTCCGGCCTGCCGCTGGCGCTCACCGCAGGCACGCTGCAGGCCTGGCTGACGGTGGAAGGGCTGAGCCTGAAGGCCATCGGCTTCGCCACCCTGGTCGGCCAGGCGTATGTGTTCAAGTTCCTGTGGTCGCCGGCGATGGACCGGTTCACCGTGCCGCTGTGGGGCCGCTGGCTGGGGCGGCGGCGCGGCTGGCTGCTGCTGGCGCAGCTGTTGCTGGCGGCCGCGCTGGGCATGATGGCCGCCGTCGGCGTGCCCGGTCCGGATCAGGCCGCCGCCTGGCCGGGCCTGGTGCATGCCGCCGAGCGCCTGGGGGTGGATGCGGCCAGCGCCCGCGCGGTGCCGCTACTGCTGCTGGCGGTGGGGGTGGCGTTCTTTTCGGCGTCGCAGGACATCGTGATCGACGCTTACCGCACCGATGTGCTGCCGGCCGAGGAACGCAGCGCGGGCGCTGCGGTGCTGGTGCTGGGCTACCGTCTGGCGATGATCGTCTCGGGCGGTCTGGCGCTGTGGCTGGCCACCGATGTCACCGGCTGGCGCGGGGTGTACGCGCTGATGGCCGCGCTGATGCTGCTGCTGACCGCAGCCACGCTGTGGGCGCCGCGCCCGCCTGTGCATGCCACGCCGCCGCGCACCCTGCGCGATGCGGTGGCCCTGCCGCTGCAGGAGTTTTTCAGCCGCAAGGGCGCGTGGATGCTGCTGCTGGCCATCGTGTTCTACAAGCTCGGCGATGCGTTTGCCGGCGCGCTGTCCACCACGTTCCTGATCCGTGGCGTAGGCTTCAGCCCCGCCGAGGTCGGGCTGATGAACAAGAGCATGGGGCTGGCGGCAACCCTCGTCGGCGCGCTGCTGGGCGGGGCGCTGCAGGCGCGTCTGGGGCTGTGGCGCGCGCTGCTGCTGTTCGGCGTGCTGCAGGGCGTCTCCAATCTGGCGTACTGGGTGCTGGCGGTCTCGCCCAAGAGCCTGGTGCTGATGGGCGGGGCCGTGGGCATCGAGAACCTCACCGGCGGCATGGGCACGGCGGCCTTCGTCGCGCTGCTCTCGGCGCTGTGCGACGTACGATTCTCGGCCACGCAGTTCGCGCTGCTGTCGGCGCTGTCGGCGGTGGGGCGGGTGTATGTCGGCCCGGCGACCGGCTATCTGGTCGACGCGATGGGTTGGCCTGCGTTCTACCTGTTCACCGTGGCCGCTGCCGTGCCCGGCGTGGTGCTGATCTACTGGCTGCGCGAGGCCATCATGGCCCGCGACGTCGCCGACCCGCAGGGCTGAGCATCCTTCAGAACCTGTTAAGCCGCGCCTGCTCGAATGTTCAAGACAACGCTGAACAAGTCCCTTGCGCGCTGCGCATCCGGTCTGCGGGCGGTCTGCGGCGTTGCACATCCTCGCCATAGCTTCGGCTATGGCTGCGGTGTGCGCCTTGCATCCCATCCCGCACACCGGCGCGCATCATCACAAGGACTTTTTCAGTGTTGCCTTAACGGAGGAATCCCACATGGCTGATACCGAACATGCTCTGGCGCTGGGCAAGGAAGCCCGGCAATTCGTGCGCGCCCATCGAAACGGCGTGCTGTCCACCCTGTCCAAACGGCTGGATGGTTTTCCCTTCGGCTCGGTGTCGCCGTATGTGCTCGATCACGACGGCAACCCGGTCATCCTGATCTCGACGCTCGCCGAGCACACCAAGAACATCGACGCCGACCCGCGGGTCAGCCTGATCGTCCATCCCTGCGCCGAGGACATGCAGGCCGCAGGCCGCGTGACCCTGGTCGGCCGCGCCGAGCGCCTGCCCGACAAAACCGCATTCGGCGCGCGCTACCTGCGCTATCTGCCGCAGGCCGAGGGCTATTTCGCGATGCACGACTTTCACTTCTACCGCATCGTGGTCGAAGACGTGCGCTACATCGGCGGCTTTGGCAAGATTCACTGGATCCGCCCCGAGCGCTACGCCCCGCCGCCCGCGCCGCTGCTGGCCGCAGCCGAGGACGACATCCTCGCGCACATGAACGCCGACCATGCGCACAACCTGCGCGCCTACTGCCGCCATGTGCATGGCGTGGACGTGCTGGACGCGTCGATGATCGGCATCGACTGCGACGGTTTCGATGTGCGCGCCGACGGCCATGTGCTGCGCGTCGACTTCCCCGCCGAGGTGCGCGACCCCGAGTCCGCCCGCGCCGCGCTGGTCGAGCTCGCACGCCAGGCGCGCGCCGCCGCGCCAGCCTGAACCGGAATCCGCCTGCACAAAACCGCGCCGCGGCCTACGATGGCGTCTCACACAACGCTGCTGTCATGACTGCGGCACACTCCCTGGAGACCCTGAAATGAAGCTTTACTTCAGCCCCGGCGCCTGCTCGCTGTCCCCGCATATCGTGCTGCACGAACTCGGCATGCCGCACGATGTGGTTCTGGTCGATCTCAAGAGCAAGCAGACCAGCGACGGGCGCGACTTCCGCACCATCAACCCCAAGGGCTACGTGCCCGCGCTGGAGCTCGACGACGGCACCATCCTCACCGAAGGCCCGGCCATCGTGCAATATCTTGCCGACCGCAAGCCCGAGCTGCACCTCGCTCCGGCCAATGGCACCGTGGCGCGCTACCAGTTGCAGGAGTGGCTGAACTTCATTTCCACCGAGCTGCACAAGCAGTTCAGCCCGCTGTTCAACCCGGCCAGCAGCGCCGACCTGATTGCCGCGCAGAAGGCCCGTCTGGCCGAGCGCTTTGCGCTGGTCGCGCAGACCCTGGACAAGCAGGACGACCTGCTGCCCAGCGGCTTCAGCGTGGCCGATGCCTACCTCTACACCGTGATGACCTGGGCGGCGTATGTCGGTGTGGATCTGTCGCCCTGGCCTGCGCTGGCGCGCTACAAGGCCCGCATGGAAGCCCGCCCCGGCGTGGCCGCGACGCTGGCCGCAGAGCGCGAGGCGAAAAAGGGCTGATCAGAACAACGGCCCGAAAACCGCCCAGACCCCGGACAGGATGGTCGGCACGGCGAGCACGATGTTCACCGTGGACAGCAGCCGGATCCGGCCGGCCTGGGCGCAGGCAGCATCCCAGTTGCTGTGCAGCACCGCGGATCGCATGCGCAGGAAGGGCACGAAAAAGATGTACAGCGCCAGCAGCACCATGGCGCTGCCGAGCACCACCATCACCCATTGCGCCGCACTCAGCGCGCCGAAGCCGCCGCGCAGGAACACCATGCCATAGCCGGTGATCACCAGCGCCGCGCCCGCGCCCCAGATCGCGGCGAAAAAGTTGCGAAACAGCACGTCGAGCAGCTGTGCCCGCGGCTGCGCCTGCGCGATCACGCGCCGCAGCGCCGGGGCCAGAAACCCGTCCATGAACACGATGCCGCCGATCCACAGCACCACGGCGAGGATGTGGATGAATTGCGCAAGGGAGTTCCAGTTCATGATGTGCGGCGGCGTGGAGAGGGTGACCTGATTGCAGCAGAAATGCGTGATGTGTGGCTTGACCTGTCTCAGTGCGTACCACTTGGCCTGCTCGCGCGACGCATTCGGCCACAATGCGCGCATGTCGCGCCCGTTTCTTTCCATTTCGCCACGTCTGCGGTCTGCCGCCGCGCTGCTCGGCACCATGCTGTGCTGGCTGGCGCAATACGGCAGCAGCCAGTCTGTGGCCGGTCAGGTGGCGCCCCTGTTCCAGGCGGCCATTGCGGCAGCCTGGGCCATGTTGCTGCTGTGGCTGTGGTCACGCTGGCGCGGCACGGCGCTGTTTGCACAAGGGGCGTCGCTGCTGCCCGCGCTGTGGGGCGGAGTGCTGTTCACCTTGCAGTGGGGATGCCTGTATCTCGCGGTGGATCGTCAGGCGCTGTGGCGGGTCGCGATCGATTTTGCGCTGCTGGCGTTGCTCGCGCTGCAGGTGGGGCGCCGAAAGCAGGCGCGCGCGTCAAGGCTCTGGCTGCTCGGGGCAATCTGTGCGCTGCTGCTGGGCGCGTGGGAGTGGACGGCAGGGCAGGGCGGCGCGTGGCTGCTGGCCCTGGTGGCCGCAGGCAGCTTTGCGCTCGGATTGCGCCAGACCGGCTGCGCCCACATGGCGCCGCAGGACTTGATGCGCTGGCGCTTCTATCAGCTCTGCGTCGCCGCGCTGTTGCTGCCGCTGGTGGCCGTGGCGTTCAGCCCGAGCTGGAATTTTCTGCCCGGCAATCGCGCGCTGCTGGCCATGCTGCTGCAGGCGGTGTGCGGCGGGCTGGGGTTTGCCTTCCTGCTGGCCCGCGCGCTACCACATCCCGGGGATGAAGCGCCGCGTGACCCGCATGTAGTCCGCGTAATCCGGCCAGACGCCGCGTAACAGGCGCTCCTCCATCGCCGCCTTGAAGTTCAGCACCACGCACAGCGCAACCCACAAGCCCCAATGCACCGGGCTGTGCGCCGCTGCGGCCACACCGGCCATGAACAGCATCAGCGCGACATACATCGGGTGCCGCACCCAGCGGTAGGGCCCGGTGGTCACCAGATGCGCCCCCTTGCGCGGCTCTGGAACGATGTTGAAGTTGCCCGGCCGGTTGTGCCAGAACACCCACAGAACCAGCGCCGATCCGGCCAGCAGCAGCGCATACGACGGCCCGTTGCGCGCCCAATGCGGCGCCGGCCAGACGATCATCAGCCCGATCAGCCCGAACTGCGCGGCCACCCACAGGCGGGAGAGGGTATGGGTCTGCATGGCCCGCATCACCACCGCCGCTTGCGCACATGGCGCAGGAATTCGTCGAGGATGGGGGTGCAGTCGAGCAGCTCGGGGTTGGACGGGTGGTGGAACTCGGGGTGCCACTGCACGCCGAGCAGAAAGTTGCGGCCGGTGCCGCGGATGGCTTCGGGCAGGCCGTCTTCGGGGCTGATCGCGTCGACCACCAGATCGCGGCCCAGGGTGCGCACCGCCTGATGGTGCACTGAGACGATGTGGAGCGTGGCGGGGTCGACCTCGGGATAGAGCCGCGCCAGCAGCCCGCCCTCGATGAAGCGCACCGGATGGAAGTGACGGTCGTAGCTGTCGCTCAGGTGCTGCACCGGGCTGGGTTTTTGCGTCGGCAGATCCTGGTAGAGCGTGCCGCCCATCGCGACATTGATCAGCTGCGCGCCGCGGCAGATGCCGAGCACCGGCTTGCGTACCTCGATGAATTCGTGCAGCAGCTCCATTTCATAGCCGTCACGCATCGGGTCGCCGGCCCATTCGGGCTTGAGCGGCTCCTCGCCGTAGCTGTTCGGGCTCATGTCGGCGCCGCCCTGCAGGATCAGGCCGTCGAGCGCGTCGGCATAGTCGGACAGGCGAATATTGCTGCGCACCAGCCCGCTGCCGGTGGCCACGGTGGGCACCATGAACACCAGCACATCGCGCGACATGGCCCAGTGCGCCACCGACTGCTCCAGGTATTGCAACGTTTTGCTGCGCAGTCCGGCCTGCCCCGGCTGGGGGTGGTCGATGCGCGCGGAAATGCCGATTTTCAGGGGTTTGGTCGCCATGATGGGGGCTCAGATGGAAGGCGGTCGGCCCATGATAGGGTGCATCGCAACCCGCTGAGGCGGCGGTGTTTTCGGCCTGAGGTTCAACGAAACGTGAAGGTGTAGAACAGGTCCACCGCGTTTTCGGTGCCGGTCTGGGTCTGCACCGAAAGCCGCCTGGTGAGCTGGTACTGGATGGTGAAAATGCTCGACACCCCGTCCAGCCCGCGCGAAAAACTCACCAGAGTGTTGGACGACAGGCGCTTGCTGAGCGTCACGATCGTGCCCTGCAGCCCGTTGCCGCTGGTGCTGCCGTTGGTGCCGCCGTTGGTGCTGCTGGCGGCGCTTTGCACGCTGATGCTGTCCAGCCCGACCGCGCGCGCCAGCCGGGTCTGCAGCGGCAGGCCGTCGCTCGGGCCCATCAGCGCGGCAGCGGCGGTCTGCAGCAGGCCGATGTCTGCGGCGCCGACCTGGTCGAGCGGCTGGCCCAGCACCAGCCACGACAGGATTTCGGTGTCGGGCATCGCCGGGGTCGCGCTGAGCTTGACCACGGGCTGGCGCGCGCTGCCGGTGACCGTCACACCCACGCTGATGCCGGTGGGCAGGTTGGGCCGGGTCGCGGTGATGTTGATGCCGGGGTTGTCCAGCGGGCCGGCGAAGTTGATCCGGCCCTGCGTGACCTGCAGCTGCTGGCCGTACGCGGTGTACTCGCCCTTGACCAGTTCGATGCTGCCGGTGGCCGTGGGCGGCGCGCCGTCGTCCGCGCGCACGCGCACGCTGCCGCCAAGCATCGCGTCCAGCCCCTGGCCGTAGAGATGAAAGTCGGCGCCGAGGTGGAAGGTGCCATCGAAGCGCACCGCGCGCGGCATGGCCGCCGCGCTCTGCGCGGGCGGTGCGGCGCGGCCTTGGATCACCACGTCGCTGCTGAGCGTCGGGCCGCTGCTGCGCGGCAGCAAGATGTCGGCGCGATCGGCGGTGAGGTCGGTGGTGATCGCCAGCACCTTGTCGGCCAGCACGGCCTGCGCGCTGCCGCTGAGCACCAGCTGGCGGTCGGGGCGGTTGAGCGCCTGCAGCCGGGTCGCCCGCAGATCGAGCGTGGCGCGGGGAAGGCCGTTCTGCAGCCGCACGCTGCCGGTGGCGGTGAGCAGTCCGCTGCCGCCGTGGAGTTCGAGCTGGTCGAGCTGCAGCCGGTCGCCGCTGAAATGCGCGCGCAGCGTGCCGTCTTTCAGATCGACCCCTTGCGCGGCCCAGGCCAGACGCAGCGCGCGGCCGGTGAGCGTGCCGCTGAACTGTGGATCCGCCACCGTGCCGCGGCCCTGTACCGCAAGCTGCAGCCGGCCTTCGGCGCGGTAATCGAAGCCGATCAGCGGCGCGGCCCAGGCCAGGCTGGGCATGTCGGCGCCGGCGTCGAGCACGAGCGGCGCGTTGCCCGCCACACCCCAGAGGCCGTCGCGCTGCGACAGCGCCAGTTCGCCGCTGGCCTGTGCGGTGCCGATCGCGGTCTGCAGCACGACCTGGGCGCGCACGCGGCTGTCCTTGGCGGTGAGGTCGAGCACCAGCTGGCCGATATCGAGCGGCAAAAAGCCGCCGCGCGACCGCGATCCGCCAAGGGTCGCGGTGCACTGCGGTGCGACGGTCACGCTGCCCACCTGCGGCGGCGGTGCGGCGAGCTGCAGCGCAATATCGCCGCTGTCGCGCTGCAGGTGCAGGCGGCCATTGACCTGCGCGCCAGCGTCGAGGGCCCAGTCGCCCGACAGCACCAGGGTGTTGCGTACCCTGGCCGGGGTGATGCCCGCCAGCGCCAGCAGGTCGGCGGTGTTCACGGCTTGCAGCTTGCCTTGCGTGCGCAGCTGGCCCGGGGCGATGTCCAGGTCGGCCAGGTCGATGCGCCCGGCCTGCAGCGTGAACATCGCGCGTTGCAGCTGCAGCCGCAGCGGGCTGAACGCCAGATCGAGTGCTGCCGGGGCCTGCAGGTGCAGCGCCGCGCTGCCGCGGTTGTCCAAAGCGGTGATGCTGCCGCGCCAGCGCTGCTGCGCGCCCAGCCAGCCGCCCTCGGCGCGCAGCCGCAGGTCGATCGGCACCGCAGGCGCGCTTGCCGCGCCGCTGCGCTGCCACCGGCCTTGCGCGTCCAGCGCCAGGGTGTGGTGTGCGCGGGTGCCGTCGATCTGCAGTGTGGCATCAGCCAGCTTCTGGCCATCGGCCTGCAGGTTCTGCAGCCGGGTGGAGAGCTGCAACTGGCCGCTGAGTCCGGCGCTGGTCCGCGCCTGCGCCTGCAGCGCGCCCAGTCGCACCGTCTGCTCGCCCTGCGTCCATTGCACGCCGTCGAGGATCAGACTGACGGCCCCGGCCAGACGGTCGAGCAGCGCGGCGATCTGCGGCGCGCCGGGGTGCGCTGGCGCAGCCCCGGTGTCGAAGTGCCCCTCGGCAACCAGGCGGTGCAGCGCGAGCCGCTGCGCCCAGCGCACGTCGTCGGCCTGCAGCGCAAGCTGGCCGGACGGTGCCTGCAAGCCGCCCAGCAGTGTGCCCTGCGCCTGCAGCCGGCCGGCAAGCGCGGGGTCGATCTGCGCCAGCGCGGGCGCGGCCAGCGTCCACCGCAGGGTGTCGCGCGGCAGGCCGAACGCGCCCTGCGCGCTGAGCTGGTTGTCGCCCAGCCGCAGCGCGGCGTCCACGTCCCACAGCCGCTGCGCGGAGAGCGCCAGCCGGGCGTGGCCGGTGAAGGTGTGGCCGCGCCAGATGCTGCGGTCGACCTGCAGCGCGAGCTGTGCGCTGCGCTGCTGCACGCTGCCGCGGGCAGTGAGGTCGGCATCGAGCGTGGCGGCGGGGTAGTTGCCAAACTGCGCCGGGTTGAACTGCCGCAGCCGGGCGCGCAGGTCGAAGGGCTGCGCGCCCGCGGTGGACAGGTTGCCGCTGGCGTCCAGCCGACCGCCGAGCGCGGCAAGCGTCAGCCGGTCGATGCGCACGCTGTCGCCCGCGCGCGCTGCGCTCAGATGCAGATCCCAGCCGGGCTGCGTCAGCGTAATCTGCGCGCGCTGCTGCTGCGCGGAGGCGTCGAGCGAAATCGGCCCCGACAGCCGGGTGGCGGCGAGCTGGGTGTCGATCGCGCGGGCGTTCAGGCTGCTCGCCTGCAGCCGCGCCTGCAGCATGGACGCGTTCCAGGCGAGCGTGCCGCGCAGCTGCCCGCCCGCGCCGAGGTCGATCAGCAGATCGTCTGCGCTGGCATGCTCGGCATCACCCGAAAGCCTTGCCTGCACGCTGCGCAAGGGCAGGCGCTGCTGGTCGATCGCGCCGGGAAGGCGGTTGCGCAGCGCGATCTGACCCTGCAGCCGCTGCGCGCTCGACGGCCCGAGGTCGAGCTGCACGTCGAGCGCGGCGCGCGGCAGCGCGGGGTCGAACGCGGCGGGGTCGAGTGCGGTCGTGGTCAGCCGCGCGCGCGCCAGCGGCGTGGGGTCGAACGGGGTCAGACGGGCTTGCAGTTGCACGCTGGCGGCGGCCATGCGCAGGGTGCCGTCGAGCACGAGATCGCGCAGCGTGCCGCTGGCGCGCAGCAGCGCGGCATCGTGCGCGGCCGCCTTGCCCGGCAGGCCGAGATGCGTGGCGGCAAGCGTGGCGTGCAGCGCAAACGGCGCAGCGTCTGCCACGGTGGCGTGCAACTGCGCCCGCGCCCACGGGGTGACGGCAGCCAGTTGCGCGGTCCACTGGCGGCGGGCGTAACGCAGCGCGCCGTTCAGACTGCCGACATCCCGCAGCTTGCTCGGCGGGCCAACGCGCAGCGCGCCGATGGCGATGCGGTCGATCGAGACGTCCAGCGGCAGGCGCAGGCTGGCAGGCAGTTGCAGCGGCCCGGCAGCCGGCGCGGGGTGGGTCTGCTGCAGATCGACGCGCTGCGCGCTCAAGCGCTCGATCGCCAGTTGCCGCCGCCACAGTGCGGACGGCGTCCAGCGCAGTTGTGCGTCGGTCAAGGTGAGCGTGTCGCTCGGGGTGACGATCTGCAGCTGGCCGATGCGCAGTGCGCTCCACAGGCTGCCGCGCACATCGCGGGCGACGAGCTGCGTCGTGCCGATTTGCAGCGGGGTGCGAGATGCCAGCCATTGCACACCCGCCGCGCTGCCCAGCCAGGCGAGCGCACCTGCGGCGGCGAGCAGCAGCGCCAGCGCTGCGGCGCATGCCCAGCCGATCAGCCGCAGCCAGCGGCGTTTGCCGCGCGTCGGGCTGTGGTCGTCGCCACCCGGCGGGGTGGGCTGCGAGGCAGTGTCGTGCTGCGCTGACATCTGCGGCTCCATCAGAACGACAGCCCCGCGTTGAAATCCAGCCGGTAGGCGTGCACTGCCTGGCCGTACGCCAGGTCGATCGACACCAGACCGACCGGGCTGCGCCAGCGCACGCCGACGCCATAGCCGCGCACCGGCTTGAGCGCGCTCCAGGTGTCTGCGGCGTTGCCCGCGTCATAGAACACCGCGCCGCCCCACTGCCGGGTGAACCAGTGGTCATACTCGGCGCTGGCGGTGAACAGATAGCGCCCGCCGACGATCGCGCCGCCCTGCTGCAGTCCCAGGCTTTGGTAGGCGTAGCCGCGCACCGAGTTCGCCCCGCCGGCGCGGAACAGAAAATTCTGCGGAATGCCGCTGGCGCCGTTGGCCAGCACCGCCCCGGCCTCGGCACGGAAGATCAGCTGGTTGCTGCGATCGAGCGGCACATACCCCAGGCCGCGGGCATACAGCCGGATGAAGTTGGCGCTGGACAGCAGCGCCCGGCTGGCGCCGCCGAGCTGCAGGTTGATCAGCGTGCCACGGCTGGGGTAGAGCACGCTGTTGACATCGCGCCGGGTCCAGCTGGTGTTCAGGCTGAGCGCATGCACCTCGCTGGATGCCGCACCCTGCGGCACCAGGCTCTCGGCCTGATACTGCAGCGCCAGCACAGTGTCGATGTTGCCGCGGGTGCGCGCGCGCTGCGCGGTGAGGCTGGTGTTGCGCGTGACCAGGCCGGAGATGTCGGTGCGGTCCTGCGACAGGCCGATGCTGTCGTCGAATCCCTGCGCGGTGCGCGGAAACGCCAGCTGCACGTTGCCGCTTTGCTCACGGGTCTGCAGCTTGACGCTGCTCGACAAGCGCCAGGCACGGCCAAGAAAGTTCAGGTCGCGCCAGTCGGCCTGCACCCGCTGGCCGGTGTCGCTGCTCACCCCCACGCCGAAGCCGAGCTTCTGCGAGGGGTTCTCGCTCACCTGCACGTCCACCGGCACCACATCGCCCTGCGCCCGGCGCAGATCGGCGTCGACCAGGGCGTTGCGGAAATACGGGCTGTTCTGCAACGCGGCCTGGTAGTCGAGCAGTGCGGACTGCGAATAGGGCTGGCCCGGCCGCATCGGCGCCAGGCGCTCGACGATGCTGGCCGGATAGCGCTGCAGCCCGGTGATCTTCAGCCCGCCGAACACATACGGCGCGCCGGTTTCCAGCCGCACGTCGAGCTGCGCCTGCTGGGTGGCCGGATCGATGCTGGCGCGGCTGTCCACCAGCCGCGCGCCGGGCCAGCGTCCGGACAGCAGCATCGAGAGCGCCTTCGATTTGGCCGCCTCCCAGTCCGCATCGCGGAACACCGCGCCCGGCTTGAGCGCCCAGGCGCGCGACAGCCGCGCGGTGAGCGCGGCATCGGGCTGGCCGTCGGGGCTGTCCACCTGCAGATCAACCGACTGCACCCGGGTCGGCGCGCCGGGCTGCACGTGCAGCACCACCTGGATCGGCGCGCCGTCCGGGCAATCGATCTGCACCGCGATCTGCGGCGAAAAATACCCTTGCGTGGCCAGCAGCCGCTGCGCCTGCGCCGGCGCTTCCTCGGCCAGACGCTCGATCTGGTCGCGCGGCAGGTCGGGAAAGTTGCGCCAACGCAACAGATCGAGATTGGCACTCAGCAGGTCCTGCAGGTCCTTCGGCGCATCGATTTCCACGTTGTAGAGCGGCTTTTCCGCAGGCGTGACGGAGGCGGGCGGGGTCGACGCGGCCGCCTCTGCCGCGTTCGCAGTCAGCGGCAGAACCAGCAGATTGCCGGCGCCCAGCACGCTGGCGCAGACCAGGGCGCGCCACACGCCGTGCAAGGCGTTGACCCCGCCAGTTCGGTCAGCTGGTGCAGGGTTGGCGGCTTCGGCGCGCCTCGTTTCGGCTGGTGATCCATGCATGGTGCCATTATTCATGCCGGTCCGCTGGTCTGTTTTCCCGGAATGGACGGCCAGTTGCTGCCGTCATGCGTCTCCGGGACATGCTGGGGACGCGCAACCCGGCATCGGCCCGAATCGGCAGGCTTTACACACCCTCATGCCGGCGCAGGGCGGACGCCCGGGACAATCGAGCACACGATTTGCGCAGGATCGATTCACGGCACGAACTTTGTAAAGCGCCGATCACACTACTTGCGTGTTTCTTGCCATGACGTGATGATTTGCACAGTATTGATAGAGGGTGTTGCGCTTGCTTGTTTTTTGCGCTTGTTTCGGTGTCAGCGCGAAACTCCTGTTGCGTTCCGATCGTTCCTTGCTCAACATTGTCTTGTCGCATGACGTTTTTCAGCCCCACAGTGCCACCTCATTCCGCGTTGCGTATCGCATACCTCGAAGACGACTTCCTCCTGGCACAAGAGGTCTCGGGCTGGCTGCGTGAGGCCGGTTACGACGTGCAGCACTACACGGATGGCCAGGAATTTGCCCGCGCGGTGGAGCGTGGCGGTGCAGACGCCTGTCTGCTCGACTGGATGCTGCCCGGCCTCAGCGGTCCGGACGTGCTGTGCCGCCTGCGTCTGCAACTGGGGGCCAGCGTGCCGCCGGTCATTTTTCTCACCGGACGCAATGCGGAAACGGACGTGGTGCAGGCGCTGGAGTCGGGGGCGGATGACTACCTCGTCAAGCCCTTGTCCCGCCCGGTGCTGCTGGCGCGGCTGCAGGCGGTGCTGCGGCGCTCCGGCGCGGCGCAGCCGAGCGCACGGCTGCGCCTGGGCGATATCGAGGCAGACTGTTCACGGCGGCAGATCTTTGTGCAGGGCGCGCGGGTCGATCTGACCGACCGTGAAACCGATCTGGCGCTGCACTTCCTGCAGAACGTGAACCGGCTGCTCACCCGCGACTATCTCATCCAGACCATCTGGGGTTTGCGCCCCGAGGTCGAGACCCGCACGGTGGACGTGCATGTCAGCGCGCTGCGGCGCAAGCTGGGGTTGCAGCCCGAATCCGGCTGGCGCCTGGTTTCCGTCTACGGGCGCGGCTACCGCCTGGAGCGCGCGCGCAGCCCCGACGAAGGGCCGCCGACCATCCCGCCCGAGCTTGACGACTGAGGTGGACAACCGCCTCACGCGCTCGAGCCCGGCGGATCGAGCGCAACGCTTGACTCCGCTTTCGTCCGCATGGCCGACAATAGGGGTTTGCTGCAGTGCCTCTTCAGGGCCAGCCCGACGCCGCGAATCGCCAGTTTCGCAACGGGCGTTGGGCCTGCCGACCCTGCACGCGCCGCTGCGGCCTCTCTGACCCAAGACGATTCATGCGCGCACTCATGGCCTTGCCGTTGCGACGTCGGGCGCTGCTGCTCGCCGCCTTCTTTCTTGCACTCAACCCGGGCCTGGCCTGGGCGCAGGCCGTGTCCCCGGCGGCCGATGCCAGTCCGTCCCCGTCCTGGCAATACACCGTCCGTCCCGGCGACACCCTGATCGCGCTGGGTCAGCGCTACCTGCGCGACCCGGCACAGTGGCCGCGCGTCCAGCGTGACAACCGCATTGCCAATCCGCGACAGATTCCGCCGGGCACGGTGCTGTCGTTTCCGGCCAGCCTGCTGCGCGTGCAACCGTCCTCCGCGCAGTTGATCCAGGTTTTTGGCGCGGTGCGCTGGCGGGCGCAGGCCCAGGACGACTGGCAGGCGGCCAAGCCGGGGCAGGCGCTGGCCGCCGGGGCTCAGGTGCAGGTTCCCGAGGGCGGCAGCGCCGTGATCGAACTGGCCAACGGCACCCGCCTGGCCCTGCAGCCCGGCAGCCTGCTGTCGCTGGACACGCTCAGTCTCTATGCCAACGGTCTGATGGCCGACACGCGGCTGCGTCTGCAGCAAGGCCAAATGGAAATCCGCGACAACCCGAAGCGTCTGCCGAACCAGAACCTGCGCATCCTCACGCCGTCAGCCCAGGCGGTGGTGCGCGGCACGCAGTTCCGCGTCAGCGCCGCCGCCGAGACCACGCGGGAAGAAACCCTGGCCGGCGCGGTGGACCTGCAGGCGCAGGGCACGCAGGTGCGGGTGGGTGCCGAGATGGGTTCGCTGGCACGCGCCGGTCAGCCGCCGCTGCCGCCGGTGCGTCTGCTGGCCGCGCCGGATGTCTCCGCCCTGCCGACCCGGTTCGAGCAATTGCCACTGAGCTTTCCGCTCCCCGCGCAGACCGGCGCGACATCGTGGTTCGGGCAGGTTCTGCCCGAAAACGATGCGGCGCATGTGCTGCTGCAAAAAACCACCAGTGGAAAGGTGCTGAACATCGCCGATCTGCCCAACGGGCGCTATGTGCTGCGTCTGCGCGCAGTCGATGCCAATGGGCTGCAGGGCCTCGACGCCACGCATGCCTTCACCGTGTTCGCCCGGCCGTTCTTCCCGATGTTGACCGCACCCGCGGCGGCAGCGACGGTGCGGGTTGCGCGTCCGACGCTGCGCTGGTCGGCTGTGCTTGATGTGGCGCGCACCCAGGTGCAACTGGCCACGACGGCCGATTTCTCGCAGCCCCTGTTCGACGTGCAGACAAAGGACACGCAGTGGACACCGACCGCCGATCTGCCGCCTGGCACCCTGTTCTGGCGCGCGGCCAGTGTCGATGCGCAGGGGCAGCAGGGCCCGTGGAGTAAGCCGCAGAAGTTCACCTACCTGCCCGGTCCCGGCCCGGCCGATCTGTCCAGGGCTGCGATGCGCTTTGACGCCGATCATCTGATGGTCGATCTGCCTCCCGCTCCAGCCGGGCAGCATTACGCCCTCACCCTGTCGAACAACGCCAGTCTGCAGCCCGCACTCGCGCAGGTGCAAAGCCCTGGCGGTGCGCTCACCCTGCCGCGTCCGTCCTCCGGCAAGCGTTATCTGGGCGCTCGGCTGGTGGACGACAGCGACGGCACAGAAGGCCCGCCGGTCGTGCAGGTCATCGAGGTGCCTGCGCGTTATCCGCATCTCTGGCTGCTGCTGATTCCGCTGCTGCCCCTGCGCATCGACACTGGCCGCGCGCCACCGATGCCCGCCTGGTGGACGCAGTCTGCCGCGCCGGGGCCAAGGCCGTTGGGTTCGACATCGCCCTGACCGAGGTGGGCACGGACCCGGCGGGAAATGCCGCGCTGGCGCAATCGTTGCGTGCCTGCGGGCGCGTGGCGCTGCCCGTGGTGCTCGACACCTCCCGCGACGGTGGGCAGATTGTGGAAGGTCTGCCCATTCCGCCGCTGGCATCCGCCGCTGCGGGGCTGGGGCGCGTGGGCGTGCAGCTCGACAGCGACGGCGTTGCCCGCAGTGTCTATCTGTGGGAAGGCGTGGGCGCACCGGCCTGGCCCCTGCTGGCGCAGACTGTGCTGACCATCGCCCACCAGCCGCTGCGGGGCCGTGCGCCGCAGCCCGCGGCAGATGCCGCCCCGGTGCGCCCCTATGCCCTCGCGGCGCGCGACCTGCGCCTGCTGCGCTATGTCGGCCCGCGCGGCACCGTGCCCTCCCTGTCCGCCAGCGCGGTGCTCGACGGCGCCTTTCCGCCAGATGCTTTGCGCGGCAAGATCGTGCTCATCGGCGCCACCGCTGCAGGGCTGGGGGACTTTCTCGCCACCCCGGTCACCACCCAGGGCGCACCGATGCCCGGCGTGGAGGTGCTGGCGAACACCGTGCTCGCCCTGCGCGATGGCACCCTGATCCGCACCGTGCCCACCGCCTGGGCGCTGGGGCTGACCGCGCTGCTGGCTCTCGCTCCTCTGGTGTGGCTGCCCCGGCTGATGCCTCTGGCGGGGTTGCTGGCCAGCATGATCTGGGTGCTCGTGCTGCTGTTGGCCGCAGCGGCGCTGCCCATCCTGCTGGGCTGGTGGTGGCCCCCCACTGCTGCTCTGGCGGCGGGACTGTCGGCCTACCCCCTGTGGGGATGGCGGCGTCTGGAGGCCGCGCGACGGCATCTGGATTGGGAGCTTCGCCAGCTGCGTCGCGCCGGACGCGACCCTGCCGAGGCCAGTCCCGATGCCGCGCACAGGCGTCTGAGCTTCGAGGGGCGCATCCTCGAAGTGCAGGCCGCGCAGCAGCGCTTGCGCGACCTGCAGACCCGCCGCGACGACGCCCTGGCCTTCATCAGCCATGATGTGCGCGCGCCGCTGGCCGCCGCCGTGCGGCAACTGCAGGAGGGCCGGCTCGACGCCCCTGCGCGCGAACGGCTGCTTGCCCAGTTGCGGCGTGCGCACGATCTGGCGCAGGGCTTTCTCAACCTCACCCGGGCGCAGGCACTGGAGCCCGCTGCCCTGACCGAGCTCGATCTCGGTGCGGTGCTGCACCAGGCCGCGGATTTTGCCTACGACGAGGCCCTGAAGCGCGGCGTGCGATTCGCGCGCAGGCTGCCCGACGCACCCATCTGGGTGCGCGGTGATTTCGACGCGCTGGAACGCCTGGCCGGCAACCTGCTGCGCAACGCCGTGCAGCACAGCCCGGCCGGATCGACCGTGACTCTGGGCGCGGCACTGGAGCCGCAAGCGGTTCGTTTCTGGGTGCAGGACCAGGGACCCGGATTGCCGCCGGAGAAAGCGGCCCAGCTGTTTCAGCGCTTTGCGCGTGGCACAGCGGAGCATGCCTCAGCCCGCTCTGGCAGTACCGGGAGTACCGGGCTGGGGCTGTATTACGTGCGCCTGGTGGCGGAAAAACACCGGGGAAGCGCCGGGGTCGAGTCGGTCCCCGGCCATGGCGCAACGTTCTGGGTGGAACTCCCCCGGCAGGATTGAGCGGCCCGGCGCTTCTCGGAAAACCGGGCCAGTCTGGTCGTTACTTCTTCAGCGCGTCGCGAATTTCACGCAGCAGCACGACGTCTTCCGGCGTTGGCGCGGGCGGAGCGGGCGGCTCGGCATGCTTGAGCTTGGAGATCATGCGCACCATCATGAAAATGATGAAGGCGAGGATGATGAAGTTCACCGACACGGTGATGAAGCTGCCGTAGGCCAGCACCGGCACCCCCGCCTTTTTCATCGCGTCCAGGGTCTGCGCGGTGCCGTCGGGCACCTTGCCCAGCACGACGAACAGATTCGAGAAGTCGAGTTTGCCAAAAATGGCGCCGACGACCGGCATGATGACATCATTCACCAGCGATTCGACAATCTTGCCGAATGCGCCGCCAATGATCACGGCCACGGCCAGGTCGACCACATTGCCTTTGACGGCAAACGCCTTGAAATCTTGCATCAGGGACATACTGGGCTCCTCATCGGTTGGTGGGGGATGGGCGCAAAAACATCACGCACCGCCGGGATTTTGCGGGAAAAATTGACAATCCCCTAGCGGTCCGGGCCGATGCGAAGGAATTTTTACAGTGTGCTCGAACCGCAGTTTCAAACGATGCGCCGAGCCCGCCTGTCCGCCATCAGTTCGGCCGGGCTGCTGCGTAAAACCGCACCAGTTCGAGCTGCACCTGGTCTGACAGCGCGCTGAACGCGCCGCGCAGCATCTTCTCGGCCTCGTCCCGCTGGCCGTTGCGACTGTTGAGCAGCACCTGTCCGGCTGTCAGATGAAACTCGGCGTGGATCTTGCGCAGCCGCGCATATTCAGGCAGCTTGCCGTAGCGCGCCCTGGCCGGACCGTTGAGCCACTGCCCCAGCGCGCACAGATCGTCCGGAGCGACCTGGGCGATGTCCACATCGTCCTGCCGCCCTTCGACAACGATGGACTTGAGCCGCTTTTTCCACGCGAGATGGCCCTGCACGGCCTGACCGAGGTAGAGGCCCTCGAACAGATCTTCCTCCGGGTCGATGTCCGGGGTGAGGTGGGTGTCCGTGGTGGACAGATGGCCCGCGTCATGTCGGCGCAGCCAGGCGAGAAGTCCCATGATTTTTCCTTTTTTCCGAGATGGACCGTGAACGGATCGCGCCGCGGCCCTTGCCGTCAGCACGGAGAGAAACTCCAGGAGGCACTCTAAGAATGCGCGGCGGTCGCGGTCGAGCAATGTGCAGGGCGCTTTACGCTTGTGTTCGCCAAAACGTGAGATTTCTCACACAGTTGTCGTGCGGCGGGCCGGATGGCAGCAGAAACGCCAGGTCACAGTTGATACATACTGGCCCTAGTTTCTGCGCCCGCAACTGCATACAGTGCAGTCACCCAGGTTTTGCTCCTCGTTGTCGTGAAGCTTGGTCAGGCGTGATTCGGTTGTACCCCGGATGACGCCGCCCCGTTGAGCAGGGAGTGCGCCGTGGCGATGCCATTGCAGGCCAGGGCGCTGTTGACAACAAGAACCGATGTGGAGACGTTTTGCAGCGAACGCCGCTGTGCTGCGTGCAGCAGAACACCCGCCCGATGTCTGACCGCCTGCGTCGATCTTGCCGCAGGCGGGACATGCAATGCCGCCAGCCCGACCCGGTTGCGCGGCGCAATCTGATCGCTGACCGTTGAGATCGGCGAATGCACCAACCTCGTGAGGAGCCAAATGAAACTCGCCAAAACCCTGATCGCCGCAGCCATTGGACTGGGCGCTGCCCATGCTGCCTTTGCCATGAACGTGCCCGGCCCGCTGGTCACGCCCCAGTGGCTGAAAGCCCACCTCAATGAGGTGACCGTCATCGACATCCGCGGTGGCGGCAGCATGAAGGCCTATGACGAAGAGCCCGTCCTGGGCAAGGATCATTTCGTGAAAAAGAGCGGCGGTCACATCGCCGGTGCCGATCTGGTGAACTTCAACGACATCCGCGAAGAGCGCACGGTCGATGGCGTCAAGCTCAAGGCCATGATGCCCACCGCCGACTACTTCGCCAAGGTGCTCGACGCCGCCGGCGTGAACAGCGGCAAGCCCTATGTCATCGTGCCGACCGGCAATGCCGTGTTCGCGATGGATCGCGGCACCCGTCTGTACTTCCAGATGCGCTATTTCGGCGTGCCCGCCGACCAGATCGCCATCCTCAACGGTGGTACCAATGCCTGGATCAACGCGGGGTTCCCCGTGAGCACCAAGCCCGCACCGAAAACGGCTGGCGACTGGAAAGCCACTGGCGAGGACAAGGCGCTGCTGGCAGGCCTCAATGATGTCAAGGAAGGCCTGAAGAGCGGCACCGAGCAGTTCATCGACGCGCGCCCCACTGCGCAATATCTCGGCATTGCCAAGAAGCCGATCAACAAGACCGCAGGCCACCTGCCTGGTGCCAAGACCTTCCCGATCGACGCCATCGTGAAGGATGACCACGGTGCGGCCATGTTCATGAGCGCGGCCGACTACAAGAAGATCTTCCAAGACTTCAACATCAGCGACAACGCCCCGACCACGACCTACTGCAACACCGGCCACCTGGCCTCTGGCGCCTGGTTCGTGGTGCATGAAATTCTGGGCAACAAGAATTCCAAGCTCTACGCGGGATCGATGAACGAGTGGACCAACCTCGGCAACCCGACTGTCGGCCTGCCCGGTTGAGCGCCTCTGCCCACCTGAAAACCGGCCGCTGGCCGGTTTTTTTGTGCCTGTCATCGTCCCAGACATTCGGAATGTTGCAACGCAACATCTGTCTGTCTTCGTTCGACGGTCTGGCGGAATTGTTCTGTCGAAGGCTGCCTTGCGAAATTGCTGCGTTGCAGCTCAGTGATTTCCCTAGATTTCCATCGGTGCCGCTGTCAGCACATGGTCAGCTAGCCTGAAAACAATCCGTCATCCCAGTGACGTGCCGTAACAAATCGGCGCCGCGGGGTTGATGCGTTGCGTTGCCGGCCTCGGGGAGCAGCGCCACGCCCATGTCCACACACAGGAGACTTGAGCATGGCTTCCATTGCAATGGGCGCACAAGCGCGCCCGATGACGGCGGGTGAGAAGAAGGTGATCTTCGCCTCTTCCCTCGGTACGGTATTCGAGTGGTACGACTTTTACCTCTATGGTTCGCTGGCGGCCATCATCGCCAAGCAGTTCTTTGCTGGCCTGGATGCCGGATCGGCGTTCATTTTCGCCCTGCTGGCGTTTGCCGCCGGTTTCATCGTGCGGCCGTTCGGTGCGCTGCTGTTCGGCCGTCTGGGCGACATGATCGGCCGCAAGTACACCTTCCTGGTCACCATCCTCATCATGGGTCTGTCGACCTTCATCGTCGGCGTGCTGCCCAACTATGCGGCCATCGGCGTGGCCGCGCCGGTGATCCTGATCGCGTTGCGGCTGCTGCAGGGCCTGGCGCTTGGCGGCGAATATGGCGGCGCGGCCACCTATGTGGCCGAACATGCGCCGCACGGCAAGCGCGGCGCCTACACCTCGTGGATCCAGACCACGGCCACGCTGGGGCTGTTCCTGTCGCTGCTGGTCATTCTTGGTACGCGCACGGCGCTGGGCGAAGATACCTTCAACGCCTGGGGCTGGCGTGTGCCCTTCCTGGTGTCCATCCTGCTGCTGGGCGTGTCGGTCTGGATTCGGCTCAAGCTCAATGAGTCTCCGGCCTTCGTCAAGATGAAGGCAGACGGCAAGGCCTCCAAGGCGCCGCTGACCGAAGCGTTTGCGCGCTGGGGCAACCTGAAGTACGTCATCCTCGCCCTGCTGGGCCTGGTCGCCGGGCAGGCTGTAGTCTGGTACACGGGGCAGTTCTACGCCCTGTTCTTCCTGACGCAGACGCTCAAGGTCGACGGCGTAACCGCCAACCTGCTCATCGCCGCCGCGCTGCTCATCGGCACGCCGTTCTTCATCGTGTTCGGCGCGCTGTCGGACAAGATCGGTCGCAAGCCCATCATCCTCGCCGGTTGCGCGATCGCCGCACTGACCTACTTCCCGCTGTTCCAGGCGCTGACCCACTACGCCAACCCGGCGCTGTATCAGGCTGTGCAGAACTCGCCGGTCACGCTCACGGTCGATCAATCCCAGTGCACCTTCCAGTTCAACCCCACGGGCACGGCCAAGTTCACCTCGTCCTGCGACATCGCCAAGCAGATGCTGGCGGCCAACTCGGCCAACTACAACACCGTGTCCGGCACCGGCCCGGCCGTGATCAAGATCGGCGACAAGACCATTTCGGTCGTCGGCGCCAAGGATCTTCCGCCTGACGAATTCAAGGCCAAGGAGGCGGCGCTGAAGAAGGAAATCGGCGCGGCGCTCAAGGCTGCGGGCTATCCCGCGAAGGCCGACCCGGCGCAGATGAATCTGCCGATGGTGATCGGCATCCTGGCGCTGCTGGTGATTTTCGTCACCATGGTGTACGGCCCGATTGCTGCGGCACTGGTCGAGCTGTTCCCCACCCGCATCCGCTACACCTCGATGAGCCTGCCGTATCACATCGGCAACGGCTGGTTCGGCGGCCTGCTGCCCACCATCTCCTTTGCTCTGGTGGCACAGAACGGCAACATCTACTACGGCCTGTGGTACCCGGTCATCGTGGCCGCGGGCACCTTCATCATCGGCCTGTTCTTCCTGCCCGAAACCAAAGATCGCGACATCTACGCGGCGGATTGACCGGAACATCCCCCCAGCACCTCTGCGCCCGGGGGAGGACTCGCAGACAGGGAAAAGCCCGCATGAGCGGGCTTTTCTTTTTGAGTGCCCCCAGGTCGGCTTACCGCCCCCGTGGGGGTCAAGGGCACCTGGGGCGGCCCTGCGTTTCCTCGAGAGCGCGCGGAGACGGTCAGGACGTTGCGGAGGGCAACGGATTTTCCTTGAGATTTTGCGCGACGAGTTCGACCAGGCTGAGAACAGGCTTGTCCCATGCAGTCTGCTCCGCCCCCGCCAGGAAGTTGAGCCGACAGCTGCCGCACGACGTGACGATGGCCTGTGCGTCGCTGCTGTCCACCTGGGCCCGCTTGATGGCGAAGGCCTGCGCGCGCAGCGGTGCAGCGCGATTGATCAGAAAGCCGCCGGCGCCGCCGCCGCAGCACCAGTTCATCTCCTCGGTATCGCGCGGCTCGCGCAGCTCCGCTCCTGTGGCGCGCAGCGCCAGCCGAGGTTGCTCGAACACGCCGCCGTGCCGCCCGAGCTTGCAGGCGTCGTGGAACATCAGGGTCTGATGTGCATCGCCGCGCAGGGGCAGCTTGCCTTGCTCCACAAGCTCCCCGATCAGCTCGGAGATGGCCAGCACACGAAATGGCAGCGGCCCCCCATGCACCTCGGCGCCCTCCCAGCGCAGGGCAGGGTAGGCATGGCCACATTCCGGCACGATCACCATTTCGGCCTCGATCTCGATGGCCTGACGAATGACCGCTTCGGACGCCTTTTTCTGCGTTTCCTCCACGCCGGAGAGCAGACCGAAGTTGGCCGCCTCATACCCATTGCTGCGCAGCGTCCAGTCCAGCCCGGCGGCGTTGAGCACCCGAGCGGTGGCGTCGAGCGCGTCCTGGAACAGCAGGATGTCGAGCACCGTGGTCAGCATCAGTACCTTGGCCTTGGGCTTGTCCAGATGCACGGTCACGCCACGGCGACGCACCGCTTCCACCGCTTCAGCGAGATGGCTGGCATCCGCGCCAAACACCGTGCCGCGGGCGTCCTGCTCGCTTTGCACCGCGCGCAGTTCATCGGGCGCGAGCCCCGCAGCCGCGAGCGCCTCGCGCATGACGTTGACACCGCGGGCAATGTTGATGCCCATCGGGCAGACCATGCTGCAGCGGCCACATTCGGTGCAGCTGTCGAAGCAAAGCGCCTGCCATTGCCGCAGATCGTCGGCGCTCACATCCGGCGTGAACGGTTTCCACAGCCACGACATCGGCGCGAGCTCGCGCCGCCACACCCGCCGCAGCAGATCGAGCTTGTGCGTGGGAATGAGGTCGGGGTCGTCGTTCTGCACGCTGAACTGGCAGGCATCGGCGCAATAGCCGCAGCGCACGCAGGTCTCCAGATCGACCGCAAGGTTGCGATCCATCTTTTGCAGCATGACCTCCTTGGCGCGCTGCACGCGTTGTGCATCCGGCATCTCGACCTTGGGCGCCTGCTCGGCCAGATGCGCGATCGCGTTGCCGAACTGCGCGTACATCTCTCGATTCATCATGCCCGTACCCCCCGCCGTGCCATGAACGCGCCGAACTGCGCCCGGCCGAAGAACCAGCTCAGGGTGTGGAACAACTTGCCGAACGGAAACCACACCAGCAGCAACTCCAGCGACATCAGGTGGATCGCCAATCGGGTCGGGTCAGCGGAAAACGCCTGCGCGGCATAGGCGCTGGAGGGTCGATCGATCAGCGCCATGCCGGTGAAGATCACCAGAAACAGCAGTCCCCAGGAGATGTAGTCGTCGGCGCTGGAAATGCGCCGCAGCGTCGGGTCCATCAGCCGCATGGCCAGCGCGACGAGCAGCGAGATGATGGTGACGCCGGCGGCCAGGTACATCACCGCATCGGGCAGCGCTGGCCACGACACGCGCAGATGCCTGTGCAGGAAGGCGATGTGCGGCGCATAACCAAAGACGATGAACGCCAGACCAAGGTGATAGAAGTAGGGGTTGAGGGTCGCCAGCGTCGGGCTCGGGCGGGTGCCGGTGCGCGGCAGCATGTGCCGCAGCACCGTGGCCCAGACGGCCCCCTGCACATGGGCGCGTCGCGGCGCTGAACTTGCCAGCTTGCTTGGGCGGCGGACAAGCCCCACTGTTCTCCACAGCATGCCCAGCACGAAGATCAACACGCTGGTGGCCAACAGCGGGCCGCGCGCGAGGTTCAGGAGATCCATAAAAGCCCTTTGCGATGTAAGGAATTTCATATTAGGCTGCGCTTGAAGCAGGTGCAAGATGCTGTTTATTACCGTATTAGCATGATCGGATGTGCAATCTTCCGCATTGAAAGCGGGCTGTGGTTGGACTACAGTCGAAACAAACAATGACACAGCGGCCTGTCGCAAGGAGACTCCAATGACTGCAAAACGACCCGACCCCCACGACGGAAACCCGATCAAGCGCCGATCGCTGCTGCAGGGCATGGGCGGCATTGCCGCCGCGGTACTCGGGGCGTCTGCGGCACGGGCCGATGCGGTGGCGCAGGCGGCGCATCCCAGGGCCGCCGCCGCGCCCGAGGCGGATGGCGTGAAGCCGTCGGGCTACCACCTCACCGAGCACATTCGCGCGTATTACCGCACCACACGGCTCTGACCGTGACGCGCATCGCTGTTCCTGCGACCCGTCGCGCCGTGCATTTCCGGTTTTGTGAGATCAACGCCTTGCCTGGCGCGTCGTCCGTGCCCACGCATTGCACTGGAGTAAAGACATGCTGCTGACCCGTATATCCGAACGCAAAGACGCACAAGGCAAGGCCGCGGATTCCTCGACCATCTGGGTCGACCAACTCAAGCGCAGCCTGAGTCGGGCGCTGCCCACCCTCGACCGCCGCACCTTTCTGCGGCGCTCGGGCATCGGCGTGGGGCTGGGGCTGGGCGCCGGGCTGGTTGGCTCGCAATTGCAATTGATGAAAAAAGCCGACGCGGCGGACACCCCCGCGCCGGGGTCGGCGGGCAGCAAGAACGTGGTCACGCGGCGCACGGTGTGCACGCACTGCTCGGTGGGTTGCGCCTCCGACGCGATGGTGGAAAACGGTGTGTGGGTGCGGCAAAACCCGGTGTTCGAGTCGCCGCTGAATCTGGGCGCGCATTGCGCCAAGGGCGCGGCGCTGCGCGATCATGGCCGCGGCGATCACCGCCTGCGCTACCCGATGAAGCTGGTCGACGGCAAGTATCAGCGCATCTCCTGGGATCAGGCGCTGGACGAGATCTCGCAGCGCTTGCTGCAGATCCGCAAGGAAAGCGGACCGGACGCACTCTTCGTCGTCGGATCGAGCAAGCACAATAACGAGCAGTCGTATCTGCTGCGCAAATGGGTGTCTTTCTGGGGGACGAACAACTGCGACCACCAGGCGCGCATCTGTCACTCCACCACGGTGGCCGGCGTGGCCAACACCTGGGGCTACGGTGCGATGACCAATTCATACAACGACCTGTCGCACTCCAAGGTCGCGCTGTTCATCGGCTCCAACGCGGCCGAGGCGCACCCGGTGTCGATGCTGCACCTGCTGCACGCCAAGGAAAACGGCTGCAAGGTGATCGTGGTCGATCCGCGCTTCACCCGCACTGCGGCCAAGGCCGACATGCACGTGCGCCTGCGCTCGGGCACCGACGTGCCGGTGGTGTTCGGCATCCTCTATCACATTTTCAAGAACGGCTGGGAGGATCAGGACTACATCGACGCCCGGGTGTGGGGCATGGACAAGGTCAAGGAAGACGTGCTGGCCAAGTGGAATCCCGACGCTGTGAAGGAAGTCTCCGGCGTCGATGGCGACACCACTTTTGCCATCGCCAAGATGCTGCATGAAAACAAGCCGGGCACCATTGTCTGGTGCATGGGGCAGACGCAGCACACCATCGGTCATGCCATCGTGCGCGCCTCGTGCATCCTGCAGCTTGCGCTGGGCAATGTGGGCAAGTCAGGTGGCGGCACCAATATCTATCGTGGCCACGACAATGTGCAGGGTGCAACCGACGTGGGGCCCAACCCCGATTCGCTGCCGGGCTATTACGGGGTGATCGACGGCGCGTGGAAGCACTACGCTGCGGTCTGGGGGGTGGACTATGAATGGATCAAGGGCCGCTTCGCTCCGGGCATGATGACCAAGCCCGGAATGACCGTGTCGCGCTGGATCGACGGGGTGCTCACGCCCAATGACATGGTCGATCAGGGGCCAAATCTGCGCGCCCACATCTTCTGGGGCCATGCGCCGAATTCGCAGACCCGCGGCCTGGACATGAAGAAGGCGATGAACAAGCTCGATCTGCTTGTGGTCATCGATCCCTACCCCTCGGCCACGGCCGCAATGGCTGCGATGCCGGCCGACGATGCGCCGCTCAACCCCAATCGCGCGGTCTATCTGCTGCCCGCGACCACGCAGTTCGAGACCTCGGGGTCGGTCACCGCGTCCAACCGTTCGTTGCAGTGGCGCGAGAAGGTGATCGAGCCGATGTTCGAGTCGCGGACCGATCACATGATCATGGCCCAGCTCGCCGACAGGCTCGGCTTCGGCAAGGAGCTGGTGAAAAACTACAAGATGGTGCCCGGCAAGGGCGGCATGATGGAGCCGGAGACCGAATCGATCCTGCGCGAAATCAACCGCGCAGTCTGGACCATCGGCTACACCGGCCAAAGCCCCGAGCGGCTGAAGATCCACATGCGCAACATGCATGTATTCGATGTGAAGACCCTGCGTGCCCGCGGCGGCATCGACAAGGAAACCGGCTACAAGCTCGATGGCGAATATTTCGGTCTGCCCTGGCCTTGCTACGGCACGCCCGAACTGCGGCATCCGGGCACTGCCAACCTGTACGACACCTCGCTCAACGTCATGGAAGGCGGCGGCAATTTCCGCGCCAATTTCGGCGTCGAGCGCGACGGCCAGTCGCTGCTTGCCGCCGATGGTTCCTGCTCCAAGGGCGCAGACATTCAGACGGGTTATCCGGAGTTCGACTCGGTGTTGCTGAAAAAACTCGGCTGGTGGAACGAACTCACCGACGCCGAGAAAAAGGCCGCGGATGGCAAGAACTGGAAGACCGACCCCTCCGGCGGCATCATCCGCGTGGTGATGAAAAACCACAGCTGCCACCCCTTCGGCAACGCCCGCGCGCGCGCCGTGGTGTGGAATTTCCCCGATCCCATTCCGCAGCATCGCGAGCCGCTGTACTCGGTGCGCCCCGACATGGTGGTCAAGTACCCGACCTACGACGACAAAAAGACCTTCTGGCGCCTGCCCACGCTGTACAAGACCGTGCAGGATCAGAACATCGACATCGTCAAGAAATTTCCGCTCATCCTCACCTCCGGTCGGCTGGTCGAGTACGAAGGCGGCGGTGACGAAACCCGCTCCAACCCGTGGCTGGCCGAATTGCAGCAGTTCGCCTTTGTCCAGGTCAATCCCGCAGTGGCCAATGACCGCAACATCCGCGAAGGTGACGACGTGTGGGTGAGTACGCCCACGGGTGCGCGCATCAAGGTGCGAGCGCGCATCACCGAGGCGGTCGACCGCTCCACCGTGTTCATCCCCTTCCACTTCGCCGGGCACTGGCAGGGCAAGGATCTGCGCCAGTATTACCCCGAGGGCGCTGCGCCCATCGTGCTGGGCGAGGCGGTCAACACGGCCACGACCTACGGTTATGACGCGGTGACCATGATGCAGGAAACCAAGACCACCGTGTGCCAACTCGAACGCGCCTGATGCGCGCTCACGCCAAACGGAGACAACCCCATGGCCCGCATGAAATTCATCTGTGATGCCGAACGCTGCATCAACTGCAATGGCTGCGTGACCGCCTGCAAGAACGAGAACGAGGTGCCCTGGGGCGTCAATCGCCGCCGTGTGGTCACCATGAACGAGGGCGTTCCCGGTGAGAAATCCATCTCGGTGGCGTGCATGCACTGCTCCGATGCGCCCTGCATGGCCGTGTGCCCGGTGAGTTGCTTCTATCGCACTCCAGAAGGCGTGGTGCTGCACGACAAGGACGTGTGCATCGGCTGCGGCTATTGCTCGTACGCCTGCCCGTTCGGCGCACCGCAGTTTCCCGCCAACGGCGAGTTCGGTCTGCGCGGCAAGATGGACAAGTGCACCTTCTGCGCCGGCGGCCCGGCGCCGAATGGCTCGGAGGAGCAGTTCAAGGAGTACGGTCGCGACCGCCTGGCCGAAGGCAAGCTGCCGATCTGCGCCGAGATGTGCTCGACCAAGGCGCTGCTCGCCGGAGACGGCGAGGTCATCGCCGACATCCTGCGCGACCGCGTGCTGCACCGTGGCGGCGGTGCCGAGCTGTGGGGCTGGGGCACGGCGTATGGCAAGGCCGATGCGCAGTCGGCTCCAGCGGCGCAGCCCGCGCCGACCACACAGGGAGCCTCGTCATGAACCGCATTGCCATGATTCTTTCCGCGCTGACTCTTGCCGCCCTGGCCGGATGCGGCCAGAAGCCGCAGACCCTCACGCAGACCGGCGCACCGCCGTCGCAAGACCCGTGGATGGGCGCCAACCCGGCATTCACCGAAAAGGATTGGAAAATCGGTGACAAGGCGAGCTGGCAACGCGCCATCGATCGCCGTGCGCAGGACCAGAACGAATACGTGCGCATGCGCTAGGAGCGGGTCATGTCCAGACGCTATTCCAATTTTCTGTCCCGCGGGCTTGCAATCCTGGCGCTGAGCCTGGGTGTGGCCTGCGGCAGCGCCATTGCTGCAGATGCGCCGAGCCCGGTGGCACCCGGACAGGCCGCAGTGGCGCAGCGCGCCGACCAGCCTGCCGCGCCGCCGGGCGCATCGACCATGGCTGGCTATGCGCAGCAGACCAACGGCGAACGCGAACGGGTGCAGCCTGGCAACAATGCCCCGATGTGGCGCGAGATCAGGCAGCAGGCCGGATTCACCAGCCTGCCCGACCCCGAAGCCGGGGTGTTGATCCAGCCGCAAACGGCCTATCCCGGATCGCGCTTCACCTCGGCCGGTGAGGCCTGGCGGCAGACGCGCAACCTGCTGCTCATTCCGGTCGGCGGCTGGCTGCTGATCCTTGCGCTCGTGGGCATCGGCGCGTTCTATCTCATCCGTGGAAAGATTCGCCTGCAGCACAAGCCCACGGGGCGCAAGATCGAGCGTTTCACGCCGTTCGAGCGCTTCATGCACTGGGTGCTGGCGTTCTCGTTCATCGGGCTGGCGGTGTCGGGCATCGTCATCATGTTCGGCAAATTCTTCCTGCTGCCCGTGCTCGGCGCAGCACTGTTTGGCTGGCTGACCTACGCGCTCAAGACCATCCACAACTTCGTCGGGCCACTGTTCGGGCTGGCACTGGTCCTCGTGCTGCTGACCTTCGTGCGCGACAACCTGCCGAGCAAGTCCGATCTGGCCTGGCTGGCCAAGGGCGGTGGGCTGTTTGGCGGCGGCGAGGCGCCGTCTGCGCGGTTCAACGCGGGCGAGAAGATCTGGTTCTGGGTCGGGGTGCTGTTCCTGGGGTTGGTGGCTGTGGCATCGGGGCTGGTGCTCGACAGGCTGGTGCCCAACTTCCCCTACACCCGCGGTGCGATGCAGGTGGCCGAAATCATCCATGCCTCGGCGACCATTTTGCTGATGGCCATGGCCTTCGGACATATTTACATCGGCAGCATCGGCACCGAGGGCGCGCTCGACGGCATGCGCACCGGCTATGTGGACGAGAGCTGGGCCAGGCAGCACCACGCGCTCTGGCTGGACGACATCCAGTCCGGCAAGATTCCCGCGCAGCGCAGCGGCACGGGTGCGCAGGCGCCGGTGCCCTTGATCAAACCCAAGGCTTGAGGAGACGATGATGCGATGCATGCGTGGACTGATTGTGGCCGTCTCGCTGGCCTGCGGCGCAACCGCTTGGGCAAAGTTGCCGCCGCCCAGCCCGCAGGCCCAGGCCAAGGCTGAAGAGGCCGCAGCCAAGAGCAAGTGGGCCGACAAGGTGGCCGCCTACCAATTGTGCGAAGCGCAGGACAAGGTGGCCGCGTTCTATTACGCTGCCGCCAAGGAGCAAGGCAAGACCACCCAGCCGCCTGTGGCGACGCCGCCCTGTGTCAACCCCGGGCCGTATGTGGCAGCAGAGCCTGCCGCAGCCGCCCCGGCGGCATCCCCCCAGAAATAGGAAGCAGCGCCTGGGCGTCGGCACGTGGGCCGGTTGGCTTTCACGCCCTTGTGCGCTTCCGCCCGAGAAATGCATTGATGGCCCAATCAAAATTTCCGTCCCCGCCAGACGCCTTGTCGCCTGTTGTCCAGCCTCCTCCCATTCCGCAACTCAGCGACGCGCGCGTGGCGCTGACCCGCGGCGTGCTGGTGCGCAATGAATTTGGCCAGACGCAGGAGGTTCACATTCCTGCCGAACGCCCGCTGACGCTCTATCTCGACAAACAGGAACTCGTCACCCTGATGACCGTGGGCGCGGCACCCGAGTTGCTGGCGCTGGGCTATCTGCGCAACCAGCGTCTGGTGCGCTCCATCGCCGACATTGCTGCGGTGCAGGTCGATTGGGATGTCGAGGCCTGTTCGATCACCAGCCGCAGCGGCATCGCCGATCTGACGCAGCGCAGTGCGGGGCGTCGGGTCGTGACCACCGGCTGCGGGCAGGGCACGGTCTACGCCAGCCTGATGGACGAAGTGGACAACGCCACGCTCGACCCAGAAACCCGGCTCAGTCAAGGCGAGCTGTATGCGTTGCTCGACGCGATGCGCCTGCACGATTCGCTGTACAAGAGCGCGGGTTCGGTGCACGGCTGCGCGCTGTTCGAGGGGGGGCGCCTGCTGATGTTCACCGAGGATGTCGGCCGCCACAACGCGGTGGACGCGATCTCCGGCTGGATGTGGCTGCATGGGGTGAGCGGCGCCGGCAAGGTGTTCTACACCACCGGGCGGCTGACCTCGGAGATGGTCATCAAATGCGCCCTGATGGGCGTGGCCATCCTGGTGTCGCGCTCCGGCGTGACGCAGATGGGCTATGACATCGCAGAAAAGCTGGGCATCGCCCTGTTTGCCCGCTGCACCAATCGCCACTTTCTGCAGTACACCGCGCCGCACCGGTTCATCGCGCAACCGCTGGAGCAGGTGTTGGCATGAACGCTCCGCCTCTTGCACTTGCCACATGGCCGGTCGCCGTGCTGATGCAGCGCGACCAGTTGAGCAACCGCTGGCAGCGCTGGCGCTGGAGCCTGCGCGACGTGCTGCCGACCGAACGGGCGGACGCACCATCGGCGCCGCTGCCCGTTTGCCTGGAATGGGGAAAGACGCAGTCGCAATGGCTCTATCCCGGCTGCAGCGTGCAACTGTTTCGGGACGAAGCCGAGGGCTATCACCTCAATCTCACCTCGCCGCAACCAAGCTGGTTCGTCTGGTGGACGTCGGCGATCGAGCCGGAATGCGATGATCCGCGCCAGGCGCCCGACGGTTTGCCGAGCATCCAGGCGGTGACCTTGTCCTACAACGAAGCCGCCCGCTGGATGGATGCCGGGGAGACCATCGAGATCGCGCCGCTGCCGGCTGTGGTGGCCAACTGGCTGGCCGATTTTTCGTCCCGGCATTACAAGCCCGAGCCGCGCAAGCGCCGTCGTCCGCAGAGCTTTCTCGCTCCGGGCGAGCGCGATGTGTCCAGCGGCAATGCGCCGCCTGCGCGGGCCGACAGCGACGACCCGCCAGCCTGCTGCTCATGACCACGTCCAGCTCCGGTGACTCCGGCTTCTTGTCGCGCTGGTCGCGGCGCAAGCTGCAGGGCGGTGCAGATGCTGCCCCAGCGGAGCCGCCCACCGCGCCCGCCCCAGCAGACAAGGGGCTGGAATCGCCCGTGTCTGCGCACCCGCCGCCCATTCCAGCGCCCGCTGCCGAACAGCCGCCAGCGCCCACACTGGAAGAGCTTGCGCCGCTCGACCATACCGCCGACCTGACGCGCTTCATCGCCAGCGGTGTGGAGGAGGGCGTGCGCCGGGCCGCGCTGCGCAAGCTGTTCTCCGACCCGCAGTTCAACGTGATGGACGGGCTCGATACCTATATCGACGACTACAACACTCCCAGCCCTGTTCCGCCCGGCCTTCTGGCGCGCCTCAAGCTGACCCCGAACCTGGGGCTGGCCCTGCCAGAGACCGCCGCTGCAGACCTCGGGCCGGAACAAGCGGTTGCCGGTTGCGCCATGCCCACCCGGACCGTCCCCGCGTCTGCGGGCCATGCTGCAGCGCCGTCCGAGCAGGACGCCCAAGCCGATGCGCCCGCAGACCCATCTTCCCAGCCGATTCCCCCCTCAACATGAAAACCCTGGTCTGCAACTGCAACCACACCATGCCCCTGGATGGCGCGCAGCTCGGCGCCGCGCTGGGCCAGAGCATCGAACCGCACAGCCAGCTCTGCCGCCGCGAGATCGGTCAGTTCCAGCGCGCGGCGCAAAGCTCCGAGCCGCTGATCGTCGCCTGCACCCAGGAAGCCACGCTGTTCGCTGCGGTCGCCGCGCAGACCGAGGGTGTGCCGGCGCCCGATGTGCGGCCGATCCGCTTTGTCAACATCCGCGAGACCGCCGGCTGGAGCCGCAGCGCCACGCATGCCAACCCGAAAATCGCCGCGCTGCTGGCCGCTGCGGCGCTGCCCGAGCCCGAGCCGGTGCCGACCGCGCGCTACCACAGCGCGGGGCGTTGCCTGGTCATCGGCGATGCCGAGTCGCTCGACATGGCGCGCAAGTTGCTCGCCGACAGTCTGGAACTGCAGCTGTTCGTCACCGGGAGCCCCGGCGGCCGCGCCGCGTCTGCAGCGCTGCCGCTGCAGCATGAACACCCGGTGCATGCCGGGCGTGTGATGGCGGTGCGCGGCTGGCTCGGTGCGTTCGAGGTCGATGTCGAAAGCGCCAACCCGATCGACCTCGACGTCTGCACCCGCTGCAATGCCTGCATCGCCGCCTGCCCCGAAGGCGCGATCGGCCTGGACTATCAAATCGACCTGCAGCGCTGCGCCAGTCACCGGGACTGCGTGCAGGCTTGCGGCGCGATCGGCGCGATCGACTTCCAGCGCGCGCCGCGCATCGACACCCTGCAGGTCGACCTGGTGCTCGATCTGCAGCCCAAGCCCAGCGTGACCTTGCATCAACCGCCCCAAGGCTACTTTGCTCCGGGGGCAGACCCGCTGGCGCTGGCGCGTGCGGTGGCCGAACTGCGCGACCTCAAGGGCGATTTCGAAAAGCCCCGGTTCTTCCAGTATGACCCCAAGCTGTGCGCGCACAGCCGCAACACCCTGCTGGGTTGCCACGCCTGTATCGACATCTGCTCCGCGCAGGCGGTGCACAGCCGTGCCCGCCTGCGGCCCGACCAGACTCCGCCCATCGCCGCGGACGATTCCATCCTCCCCAGGGCCGCGCAGGGCAAGCCCTTTGTCGAGCAGATCGAGATCGACCCGCACCTGTGCGTGGGCTGCGGCGCCTGCACCACGGTCTGCCCGAGCGGTGCGCTGACCTATGCCTACCCGCGCGCGCCCGAACTCGGCGCCCGGCTGCGCACCCTGCTGCGCACCGCGCAAAGCGCCGGGCTCAAGCGGCCCGCGCTGCTGCTGCACAGCCAGGAGGCCGGGGCGGAACTCATCGGCCAGATCGGGCGTCTTGCCGCATCCGACCCGCAGGTGCGCGGAATCCCGGCGCATGTCATTCCGGTGTCGGTCTGGCACATCGCCTCGGTCGGGCTGGAGCTGTGGCTGTCGGCGGTGGCCTGGGGCGCGGCGGAGATTGTCGTGCTGTCCGACCACTCCGAAGCCCCGGCCTATCTGCACGCGCTGCAGGCGCAGTTGCAGCTTGCCCAGACGCTGCTGCACGGCATGGGCTACGACGGCACGCTCCTGCGCCTGCTGCAGACCGCCGACGCGCGCGAACTCGATGCGCTGCTGGCAAGGCCGCGCACTGCGGGTGCGGTGCCCAGCGCGCAGGCCCAGTTTGCCGCCTTGCCGCAAAAGCGCGCGACGCTCGACCTCGCGCTTGATCATCTGCTGCGCCACGCCCCGGTGCGGGAGGTCGCCTCGGGCGCAGCCGCCATTGCGCTGCCGCATGGCGCGGGGTCACCGCTCGGCGCGATTCGGGTGGATACCGACCGCTGCACCCTGTGCCTGAGCTGCGTGGGCGCCTGCCCGGCGGGTGCCCTGGCCGACAACCCGCAGGCGCCGCAATTGCGCTTCATCGAAAAGAATTGCGTGCAATGCGGGCTGTGCGTCAAGACCTGCCCGGAAGACGCGATCCGCCTGGAGCCCCGGCTGCAATGGGGGCCGCAGCGCAGCACGCCGCAAGTGCGCAACGCGGCGCAGCCCTGGCGTTGCGTGCGTTGCGGCAAGCCCTTTGGCACCGTGCAGGCCATCGAGCAGATGGTGGCCAGGCTCGCCGGCCATCCCGCCTTCGCCGGCGCGGCCGCCGAGCGGTTGAAAATGTGTGGCGACTGCCGGGTGATCGACATGCACAGCGGCGCCGACATGACCATCCACCATCTGCCCTGACCGCCATGCAGCACACCCCATCGCCGCAACACACCCCTGTCGATCTGGCACCGCCGGGCAGCGACGAAGACGCCGCCCGCGCCGACCTCTGGGGCTTGCTGTCGCTGCTGTTCATCGCGCCGCCGAGCGCGCAAGTGCTGTCGCAACTGGCGGCTGCGCCCGCCGCATCCGATGCGCCCGACAGCGCGCTGCAGCAAGCCTGGTGCGAGCTCCAGCGCGTTGCCGCCAGTGTGACGCCGCAGCTGGTACGCGACGAATTCGAGGCGCTGTTCGGCGGCACCGGCCGGCCCGCGGTGTATGTCTACGGCTCGTTCTACCTCGCCGGTGCGCTGCACGAAAAGCCGCTTGCGCGCCTGCGTGCGGACCTGTCGGGCATCGGCCTGAGCCGCCGCATCGACCTCGGCGAAAGCGAGGACCACTTCGCCGTGCTCGCCGAGATCATGCGCTTTCTGATTGCCGGCGACGACCCCGCGGTGTGCACCCTGACCCGCCAGCGCGATCTGTTCCAGCGCCACATCCAGCCCTGGGGCGCACAGATGTGCGACGTGATCGAAGGCGACCGCGCCGCACAGTTTTACCGGGCGCTCGCCGGGTTCACGCGGGAGTTTCTGCAGGTCGAACAACTGGCGTTCGACCTGCTCGATTGAGCCCTGCTCAGGCCTTGGCCGACTCAGCCGCCTTGCAGCTCAGGCAGGGCGCATGCACCAGATGGCCGTGCCACAGCCCATGCATGCTGCGCACCGCGACCACCGCCCAGGCACCCACCAGGGCCACGATGAGCGCGGCGGCGAATGCGGTGAAAAACGGCATGTCGGTGCGTATCCCCAGCGTCAGGCTGGCGGCGGTATAGACCCCCAGCGGGAAGGTGAAGCCCCACCAGCCGAGGTTGAACGGCAGCCCGCGGCGCAGCTGGATCGCGGTCAGCGCCACGGCGGTGACCAGCCACCACAGCCCCAGCCCCCACAGCACCAGTGCGCCGACCACGCCCAGCGGCCCGGCCAGCGCCGCGACCGGCGCCATCACCGTGCCGGCGAACGCCTGCGGCGCGGCGGCGCCCAGGGTGAGCAGCGCAAACGCGCCAGTGCCGATCGGCCCCAGGCTCAACCAGGTGGACACGCCCAGTTCCTTGGGCGGCAGCTTGTGCAGCGCCAAGCGCAGATACAGCACGGTCAGGATGCCCAGGGCAATCGGCACCGACATGCCCCACAGCGCATAGCCCGCCACCACCAGCGACTGCCCCTGCGCTGCCGGCAGATGCTGCGCCAGATAGCCCGCGCTGGATGCGGCCACCTCGGCAGGCACCACCGGCAGCAGCCAGACCCCGGTCATGCGCTCCAGCGCATGATCCTGTGCGGTGAACTGATACCACGGCACCAGCCAGCCGGTGAGCAAGGACAGCCCGGCATCGATCCACCACAACTGCAGCGCCCATTGCGCCGCCAGCGGGTCGTGCGGATGGAACAGCACCAGACCGTTGACCAGCGGAATCAGCGCCATCGGAATCGCGCCGAGAAACATCGACTGCACCGGATGCCGCAGCAGCGGCAGCGCGTCGCTGGTGAAAAACAGCCAGCGCGCGACAAACAGTGCGGTGAACAGCGCAAACAGCAGCGCGTCCACGAGGAACAAACCATGGGCCAGCGCATGCAGCCCCGGGACCTGCGCGGGAAACTGCGCCAGCAGCAAAAAGGTGATGCCCGTGCCCATATTGACCGTGAACCAATTCGGCGTGAATTGCCGGACAAGTTCGACCGGGGAGGGCAGGCGGTTGAGCGGTTTCCAGGTGGACATGATGCGTTGCACGGCTTTGAATGAACGATGGTGACATGCTAGGCAGTGCAATTGAATAAGTAAAACAGATAGAATTCATATTAATAAAACAAAAAAACGATCAAACAAGCAGAGGCAGCGGGTGTCGGCAAGCCCCCTGGCTTGCACGTTGAACAACCATGACTCCCGCCGCAACTTCCCTGTCCACCTCCCCGCGCTGTTGCGCCCAGTCACGCTCACGCCATGTGCTGGCCGGGCTGCTGCTCTGCGCTGCCGCGCTGTTGCCGCGGACGGTGCAAGCGCAGTCGGCGGCAGTGCCGCATCTGGCCGCGGCGCCCTTGCAGGCCGACTGGCGGGTGCGGCTGGAGTCCGACGGCAAGGGCACCGACTCGCGCGCCGCGCAACTGCTGGTGTTGCTTGGGGGCCTGGGAGGCGCCGAGGGTGTGGCGATGGCGCAGGACACGGTGTCCTGGCCTGTCAGCGGCAACGGCCCCTACCGGATTGACAGCACCCTCACTCCGCGTGGTGCCCTGGCCACCTTGCTGCGCCGCCTGCACTGGGTGCGGACGGCCAGTGGCAGCGTGAGTGGCGGTCAGCCCACGCTGCTGGCGGCGAGCAACCAGAAGGGCGACAGCCCCGCCACGCAGGTGCAGATCGACCAGGGACAGATGCGCATCCGCACCGCGGGCGAGGCCGCCTCTGCCGCGCTGCCGCCGTCCCAGCCAGCGCCCGCCGGGCTCATCGATCCGCTGACGCTGAGCTGGGGCTATCTGCAGCGCCCGTTGCCGGTCAAGCCATTCACCGTGCCGCTGCTCATCAACGACAGGGTGCAGACCGCGCACATCACTCCGCAGCGCGTGACGCTGCAATGGCAGGGCCAGGACGTGGCCTGCACCCTGCTCGACACCCAGAGTGCACAGAGCAGCGCCACGCTGCGCATCTGGCTGCGACAAAGTGACGGGCTGCCCCTGCAGGTCGAACTGGGCATGGGGGACCGCTACGGCCTCGACGTGGTGCAGACCCTGGCCGGCGTACCCGATGGATTGCAGTCCGTGCTGGCGGCGCGCCGCGCAGACCCGGCCCATTGAGCCGCGCAGCGCGAACGCGTTACGCTATTGCGTATGGACGAGAACAGCACCCACGATAGCGCGTCTCCACCGACGGTGGCTTCCCCGCCGCGCGTGCGCCTGCAGATCAAGCAGGGCACGGCGCTCGGCCCTGGCAAGGCCGCCCTGCTCGAGGCGCTGGAGCGCACCGGCTCAATCTCCGCCGCCGGGCGCGAACTCAACATGAGCTATCGCCGCGCCTGGCTGCTGATTCACAGCGTCAATCAGGCGTACAAGCAGCCCCTGGTCGAAGCCACCAAGGGCGGCGCGGGCGGCGGCGGCGCGCTGCTCACCCCGCTGGGCCGCGAGGTGCTGTCCATCTACCGCCGCATGGAACGCAAGGCGCTGCGCGCCATCCAGCCCGATCTCGAAGAGCTGCAAAAGCTGCTGCACGATTGAGTCTTGCGGGCACTGCCACAGCGCGGTGCGGTGCAAGTCCCTCAGCGCGGCCAGCAGATCAAATTTTCCGGGCGCGCATGCGCCGAGGCCGTGGCGCCCACGCGCAAGCCGTGATGCGCAATCAACCGCAAGGGCGCGCGCAGCCACACCCGCGCTTGTCCGCAGCGCAGGGCCGCAGTCACACTGGCCCCTTGCACCACCAGATGCTCGATCTGACCGCGCAGCAGGTTGTTCGTCTCGCTGACCTGTCCTGGTTTCAGTGGAGGCAGGCGGACATCGTCTGGAGAGATGGCCCAGTCCACGCTGGCACCGACGGCCTGGGACGACATCAGCGGCGCATACAGCGGCAAATTGGCGTCGTCCCATTGCAGCAGGGTGCGCCCGCGCTCGGGCTCATGGCGCAACACCCGCGCAACAAACCGGTTGCGCACACCCAGCAGCGCCGCGGCCGCCACGCTGGCTGGGTGAGCAAACACCTCGGCGGGCGGTCCCTGTTGAATCACCCGACGGTTCGAGAGCAGCACCACCCAGTCCGACATGGCTGCCAGGCTGGCGTCATGCGTGGCAGCCAGCGCGGGGATGGAGAGCTGGTGCATGCGCGACACCAGTTCGGCCATGATGTCGTCTCGCGTGCTCACGTCGAGCGCCGATGTGGGCTCGTCGAGCAGCAGCAACTGCGGTGCGCGTGCCAGCGCACGCGCCAGCGCCACCCGCTGCTGCTGTCCGCCGGAGAGCTGCGCAGGTCGCAGTTCGACCTGCAGCTCGAGCCCCACCGACTGCAGCAAATCGAGCGCCGCCTGCCGGTGCCCGCGCAGCCGTCCCCCAAACGCGTAGGCCACGTTTTCCCAGGCGCACAGGTGCGGAAACAGCGCATAGCCCTGCGGCAGATAGCCCACCGGGCGGCGCTGTGGCGGCAACGCGGCAAAGGGTTCGCCTCGGCTGGGGGTCAGTCCGGCCAGCGCCTTGAGCACGGTGGATTTGCCCTCGCCACTGGCGCCCAGCAGGGCGGTGAAGCCATGCACCTCGAAGTCCACATCGAGCGAGATGGGCTGGCGGATTTGCAAATGAACGCGCATGGTGTGGGTTCAGCGCCCGGACTGGCCGCGCCGCGACAGCGCGCCAAGCACCAGCGGCAGCGGCAAGCCGATGAGAAAGAACAGCCAGAGCAGCGGATAGACCGCTGACAGGCCGGTGTCCTGCAGGTTCACCCACAGTTTCACCGGAATGCCCTGCGGGTAATACGCCACGATGAGCACGATGCCGAACTCGCCCAGCGCCCGCACCCAGGCCAGCGCCACACCCGCGGCAAGTCCCAGCCCGGCCAGCGGCACGCTGATGCGCCAGAAGGTGCGCCAGGGCGACTGTCCCAGGGTCAGCGACATCTGCTCCAGTTCGCGCGGCACGCCCTCGAAGGCGGAACGTGCCGCGACGATGAAATACGGTGCGCTGCCGTACACCTGCGCCAGCAAAAAGGCAGAGGGGGTATTGGTCAGGCTCAGACCCAGGCGTCCCAGCGGCTGGCCGATCCAGCTGTACGGCCCGTAACTCATGGAAAGCAGCAGCCCCATCGCCAACGGCGGTGTCAGCAAGGGCAACAGCACCAGCAGCTCGACGGCCCACTTGCCGCGAAATTCATGCCGCGCCAGCCACCAGGCCACCGGTGTGCCGAACATCGTCACCAGAGAAACCGCGATCAGGGTGTAGAGCACCGAGACCCGCAGCGATCCGAGGTCGCCCTGCTGCAGCTGCAGCGCGTCCCACGGCGTACTGATGACCAGCCCGGCAAACGGCAGGCTCAGAAACAGCAGTCCTGCCAGACCGAACGCTGCCACCACCCAGGCGCGCCGCGTCTGCCCCTGCAGGGCGTGGGGCGCGAAGAACGGGGCTGTGGCGGTATCGAGCGGGGTCAGCGGCATGCGCACATTGTCGTGCGAGTCACTTGGCCGCCTTGAGGTCGCCGCCCTTGGGCGCGCTGTAGCCATATTCCTTGAACATGGACTGCCCGTGGGCGCTGGTCATCAGCTTGACGAACGCTTCCCCCGCCTTGGGATTGGGCGCGTTTTTCAGCACTGCGGCGTAAAACACCAGTGGCTGGGTGGAGAGGGTGTCGGTCTTGCCATTCGGCAGCGTGATGCTGAAATGCACCTTGCTGTACCAGTCCTGGATCATGCCGGGGTCGCTGAGGTTGATCTGCTCAGGCAGCTTGATGTAGGGCAGCTTGTGCGAGATCACCGCGCTGAGGTAGCCGGAGGTGGCGTCGAGCTGGCCCGACTCCAGACGCGAGAGCAGCGACGGCTCGGTGAAGATCTGCTGAGGGTTCTGCGTGCTGCCCAGGATCTTGTCCGCCAGCCCCGGCTTTTTGTAGAACTGCTCGGCCAGCAGCATGGTGAACACGATGTTGCGTCCCTGCGGGTCGGTCTTCGGGTCGGTGCGGCCAAAGCGGATGCCGGGTTTTTCCAGCACCGCGTACCACGGCATCTTGCCCTCGGCCGCAGCCTTGAAGTCGGCGGCGTACTTGCTCTTGTCGCTGTAGGCGATGACCATCTGCGTGCTGGCCACGGGCACGGCCGTGTCGATCAGCCCGGCCTTTTGCAGCACTTCGATCGGGCCCGGGGTGATCGAGACGAAGACATCCGGGTTGATCTGCTTGGCCGCGATCAGATGCGCGAGCCCGAACGCGCCCGCGCCCTGACCCTGATATTGCACATGATCCTGCCTGGCGATGGTCGGGCCCAGCGCCTTGTCCATCAACGCGCCCATCGACCCGGCATAGGCGACGGAGAGCACCGGTTCGGCGGCGTCGGCTGTGGCCGCAAAGACGCCACATGCGCCAAGCGCGGCGGCGACGGAAAGATTCAGCAGAATACGGCGGCGCATCAGGAACTCCTTGTCCTTTTTCATGGATGATGACAAAAGAAGCCGTGCGCCTCTTTTGCGTCGTGTCCATGAAAATATATCGGGCAAGGGCTTGCCGAGGTGTTTTCAGGTGTAAAAACGATGCCCGAATGCGGCGTTCGTGCTGCACGCAAGGGGCAGCATGGCCGCATTCAGGTCGATTCGCTCGCCTGGCGTTCGCGCAACTGCTCGGCCACGCCCTGCATCGCCCGGTCCATCAGCCCCTGGGCTTCGAGCGGCAGGATCAGCCCCTGCGCGGCCATGCGCTCCAGTGCGCGCCGGGTCATGGAGTGGGCGCGGCCGCCAACCTTGCTGGAGAACATGTAGAACAGGCCCTGCGGGCTGCGCCAGGTGAGTTGCGCGCGGGCGCTGCGTCCCTGGATCTGCAGTTGCACCCAGGTGCCGATGTCGAGCGAGGCGATCAGGCCTGCGACCTCGGCGGGCGACAGCAGCGCGCCGCTTTCGGCCGATGGTGCGCTCGCAGGGCCCTCGGCTGCGGCCTGCGTGGCGTCGACCCCGGGCGGCTGCGTCTCTGCCGGCACATCGCTGACCTCGATCAGGCCACTGGTGACTTTTTCTTCGTTGCGCACCAGGGCTTCGGGCATGGCGCTGACCACTGCGCTGCTGGGCTGCGGGTGCAGCAGCCGCGACCATTCGCGCTGCAGCAGCAGGGCGTCGTCGCGCGAGGTGGCCTGCTGCGCGTCGCCCTGGCCGCGAATGGCCTGCGCCTGCGCGTCCATCAGCCAGCTCATGAACTCCTGGCGTTTGTCGGCAGGCAGCGAGATCAGATCGAGACCCTGGCCGAGCCGCTGCACCAGCGTGGGCAGCAGCTTGAGCAGCGCCTTGCGGTCGGCCTCCTGCATCTTGGGCTGCACGCTCCAGATCAGATCGCTGGCGGTCTGCTTGTAGGTTTGGGTGGCCTCGGCTTCCTCGCCAAAGCGCAGCACCGACTCGGCGAGCACGGTGGACCAATGCTCCAGCATGAAGTCGCGCAGCTGGGTGTGGGTGTGCAGCCGGGAGAACACCTCCTGCAGATGGCGGTAGAGCGCGCCATGCAGCAGGCTGCGGAATTCGGCGCGCTTGAGCGCGTCCACCGCGTCGGCCTGTTGCTGTTCCACCGCGGCGGCGCCTTCGGCGATGTGGCGCTGCAGGTCGGCGAGCTGTTGCTCGAAGACGGTGGCATCGTCTTCCTCGGCGTTGACAATGGCCTCGACCATGCGCGAGAGAAAGGGCAGAAAACGCTGCGCCGCCGCCTCGTCCACACTGGTGAAGCCGGCGCTGTATTCAGCCACGCGGTTGAGCAGCTTGCGCGTGGGGTGGTTGCGCGAGGAAAACAGGCTGGCGTCGCGCAGGCCCAGACGCAGCACCGGAATCTGCAACCGCGCCAGCTGCGCCTTGACCGCGGGCAGCAGCTTGGGGTCGGCCAGGATGTGATCGAACAGCAGCGACACCACGTCGATGGTCAACCGCTCCAGTGGCCGGTTGGCGACGTCGTACAGGCTTTGCCGGTGCTGTTCGATGAGATTGACCGCGGCCGCAGTGGCGGCGGGCTCGTCACGCCAGTTCACGTCACGCAAGCCCAGGCGGTCGCTCAGCAGCAGACGGTCGAGGGTGTCGCGCAGTTGCGGGTTCAGGCCCAGCGCCTGTCCGAAGACGGAGGGGCCAAAGCTCGACGCGGCGAAACCGGATGATCCAAACCCGGATGGGGCAAAGCCCGGGCCGGAGTTGGATGGCGGCTCGGCGTCCGCAGGCCGGTTCGCGCCCAGACGCCCGGAAAGCAACTGCTGCAGCGCCTCCAGATGCAGTTCGGAGCCGCTTTGCGCCGCGCTCAGCTGCGCCTGTGCGTCCACCGTCCCGGCTGCCGGGCGCGCCGTGGCGCGGCGCTGCTGACGATACTGCGCCGGTTCCACCTGCAGCTCGGCCAGGCGCTTGTTGTACAGCGCGTAGGTGTCTTTCAGCGCGGCCGACATGCCCTTGCCGAAGGCGCGCAGCAGGCCAAGACGCTCCTCGGCGTCGAGATCGACCATGCCCAGTGCGTGGTGCAACGACTTGCTGAACACCTCCGGACGCAACGGATTGGGCTGGGGCGCGGCGTGCTGTCCGGCGCGCAGGCTGTCCAGGCGGGCGCCGAGGTCGCGCACTTCCCACTGCGCCTCGGACTCGAGCAGGTGCGTGAGACGGGACACCTCCACGCCCTCCTCCAGATCGGACTCGTCAACCAGCGAGAGCACGTCAAGCTGCAGATCCTTGGGCGACACCGGCTTCTTTTCGTGCAGCTCCTCGTCCAGTACGGCACGAAAGCGTTCGACGAAGGCCTGGATCAGCTTGCCCTCGTTCTGTCGCAGGGCGTGGCTCATGTCGGAAAACTGCTGGCGGTCGCGGCCCGTGCCAGCCGCTTCGGCCTGCTGCTCCAGGGCCTCGATGACCTGGCGCACCACCGAGCGCATCAGGTCGTCCGAGCGCTGGATGGCGTCGTCGATGCAGGACTGGAAAATTTCGGAAGGCAGCATGGCGTGATGTGAGAACGATGCCCGTGGACCGAAATCGGGCATATCTCACAATGTAAACCGTTTTCCGCTGCAATTTCCCCTTTTTCCGCAGAATCCGTGCGATGGACGCACCTTCTGGCACCGTCCTGCTGTGATGGATGTCAACTCTGCTCGCTTGCGCAGCACGCGCCGTGCGTGGTCGGCGCCGCGGGCCGATCGGCGGCAGCCCCGGCGCTGGTCGCAGGCGGCGCGATGTGGCCGGTGTGCTGCAGTTCCACCCGCAGTTCCTGCGCGGCCAGCACCATGTGGCGCAGGGCGGCCTCGGTTTCGGGCCAGCCGCGGGTTTTCAGCCCGCAGTCGGGGTTGACCCACAGCCGCTCGACCGGAATGCGCTGCGCCGCGCGCCGCAGCAACTGCACCATCGCCCCGACGGTCGGCACGCGCGGGGAGTGGATGTCGTAGACGCCCGGGCCGATGTCGTTGGGGTAGGCGAAGTCGCTGAACGCATCGAGCAGTTCCATGTTCGAGCGCGAGGTCTCGATGGTGATGACGTCGGCGTCGAGCGCGGCGATCGACGGCAGGATGTCGTTGAATTCCGAATAGCACATATGGGTGTGGATCTGCGTGTCGTTGCGCGCCACCCCCGCGGCCACGCCGAACGCGCGCACTGCCCAGGCCAGATACGCATCCCAGTCGACGCGCTTGAGCGGCAGGCCCTCGCGGAACGCGGGCTCGTCGATCTGGACGATCGCGATTCCCGCGTTTTGCAGATCGTCCACCTCGTCGCGCACCGCCAGCGCCAGCTGCAGCGCGACCTGATCGCGCGGCAGGTCGTCGCGCACGAAGCTCCATTGCAGCAAGGTGATCGGCCCGGTGAGCATGCCCTTGACCGGTTTTTCGGTCAGCGACTGCGCATACTTGGCGGTATCGACCGTCATCGGCTCGGGACGCCAGACGTCGCCCCAGAGGATGGGCGGCTTGACGCAGCGCGAGCCATAGCTCTGCACCCAGCCGTTGCTGCTGAAGGTATAGCCCCAGAGCTGCTCGCCGAAGAACTCGACCATGTCGTTGCGTTCTGCCTCGCCGTGCACCAGCACGTCCAGGCCGATGTCTTCCTGCTTGCGCACGGCCAGGGCGATTTCCGCGCGCATGCGTTGCAGGTAGTCGGTCGGGCGCAGCTCGCCGCGACGCCACGCGGCGCGCGCGGCGCGGATGTCGGCGGTTTGCGGGAACGAGCCGATGGTGGTCGTGGGCAGCACCGGCAGGCGCAGCCGCGCGCGCTGCGCGGCGATGCGCTCGGCGTAGGGCGCGGCGCGGCGCGCGTCGGTATCGGTGAGCGCGTCCACGCGGCGGCGCACTTGCGGCAGGGTGATGCGCGGGCAGTCGCGGCGCGACCGCAGCGCATCCGCATGGGCCTGCAGCGCGTCGCGCACCGCGTCCTCGCCGTGATCGAGCGCGGTGGCGAGCACGCGCAGCTCATCCAGTTTTTCCGCGGCGAACGCCAGCCAGGGGCGCACCTCGGGGTTGAGCCGTCCGCCGTCCTCGCCACGCAAGCTCACCGGCACGTGCAGCAGCGAGCACGACGGCGCGATCCACAACCGCTCGCCCAGCACGGCGTGCAGCGGCCGCAGCGTGGACAGCGCTGCCGCCAGATCGCTGCGCCAGACATTGCGCCCATCGATCACCCCGGCGGAGAGCACCCAGCGCGGCGGCAGCGCGTCGCGCCAGGCGTCCAGCTGCTGCGGCGCGCGCACCAGATCGAGGTGGATGCCATCGACCGGCAACGCCGCCAGAGTCGCTGGCGACACGCTGACCGACTCGAAATACGTGGTGAGCAAAATCTTCGGCCGCAGCGCCCCGGCGGACGTCGACGCGGCAGCGGGCAGCGCGGAATACAGCGCGGGCAGCGCGTCGCGCCACGGGGTGTCGAGGGCGAGGGTCAGCGCGGGTTCGTCGAGCTGCACCCACTCCACCCTCAGCTCGGCCAGCCGCGCCAGGATGCGGGCATAGGCCCTGGACAGCGCGGGCGCCAGGCTCAGCCGGTCGAAGCCCGGCTGGTGCGACTTGGACAGCCACAAAAAGGTCAGCGGCCCGACCAGCACGGGTTTGGGGTTGTGGCCTGCGGCCTGCGCGTCGCGCACCCGGTCGAACAGCCAGTCCGCCCCGCCGTCGAAGCGCGTGGCGGCGTCCAGCTCGGGCACCAGGTAGTGGTAGTTGGTGTCGAACCATTTGGTCATTTCCATCGCCGGCTGCGCCGCATTGCCGCGCGCCAGCGCGAAGTATTGCGACAGGTCCAGCGCCTTGGGGTCGAAGCCAAAGCGCGCGGGCAGCGCGCCGAGCAGCGCGGCGGTGTCGAGCATGTGGTCGTAGAGCGCAAAGTCGCCGACCGTGGCAAAGCCCAGCCCGGCGGCGCGCTGCGCGTCCCAGTTGGCGGCGCGCAGCTGTGCCGCAGTGGACTGCAGCGCAGCGGCGTCGGTCTTGCCTTGCCAGAAACTCTCGAGCGCGAATTTGAGTTCGCGTTGCGCGCCGATGCGGGGATAGCCCAGGACGTGGGTGGTGGTCATGCCAATTCTCCAGGATGAAATGCGAAACAGGGCGGCAGTTTGAGGAGTAGAAGCCATTGAATCAAGCGATGATTTTTTAGGGTATGCTGAAATTCATTCAACATTGGGGACGCCATGCTCGAACTCCGCCACCTGCGCTCGCTGCTGGCCATTGCCGAAACCGGGCGCATCAACGCCGCAGCCGACGCGGTGCACCTCACGCCATCTGCGCTGTCGCACCAGTTGCGCGCCCTGGAGACGCACTACGGCATGCCGCTGCTGCTGCGCGATGCCCGCGGCCTGCGCTTCACTCCGGCGGGCGAGCGGCTGCTCGCGCTGGCGCGGCAGATGCGCGAGGCAGTGCAGGCGGCCGAGCTGGACCTGCAGCGCATCCAGGGCGACACCCGCGGCACCCTGCGGCTGGTGCTCGAATGCCACACCTGCTTCGAGTGGCTGATGCCGGTGATGGATGTGTTCCGCCAGCGCTGGCCGGATGTGGAGGTGGATCTGGTGTCGGGTTTTCACAGCGACCCCGAAGCGCTGCTCAGCCAGGGCAAGGCCGATCTGGTGATCGGCGCGCTGCGTCCCGCGGGCCGGCAGTGGGTGTCGCTGCCGCTGTTTCGGTTTGAGATCCTGCTGGCGCTGCCGCCGGGGCATGCGCTGTGCGCCAAGCGTGTGGTGCGCGCCACCGATCTGCAGGGGCAGACGCTGATCACCTATCCCGCGCCCGATGCGCGCATCGACATCATCCGCGAGGTGCTGCAGCCCGCCGGGATCAGTCTGCCGCGGCGCACCGCCGAACTGACCATTGCGATCCTGCAACTGGTCGCCAGCCGCCGCGGTGTTGCGGCGCTGCCGAACTGGGCGCTCAAGCCCTCGGTGGACAGCGGCTATGTGCAGGCGCGGCGCATCGGCGCGCGCGGGCTGTGGAGCGAGCTGTATGCCACCGTGCCGCGCGATCTGGCGCAGCGGCCCTATGTGCATGATCTGGTGGACATCTCCCGTCAGAGCATTGCCACACGACTGGACGGCGTGCAACTGCTGTGAGCGGATGGTCTGCCGCGCCCGCGGGGCAAGCCGTCGCTGGGTGCAGGCGCGGCCATTGCGCCGCACAATGCCCTTCTCCCAACCCCTGAAGGAGGATCAAATGCCACACAAAACCATCACCCTCAGTACGGCCGACGGCCAGACCATCGGCGCCTATGTCGCCGAACCAGCGGGCAAGCCCAAGGGCGGCATCGTCGTGGTGCAGGAAATCTTCGGTGTCAACGCGCACATCCGCAGCGTGGCCGACAGCTATGCCGCAGCCGGTTATGCCGCGATCGCGCCTGCGGTGTTCGACAGCATCGAGCAGGGCGTCGAGCTGGGCTACGACCAGCACGGCATGCAGAAGGGCATCGCCCTGGTCACCGAGCTGGGATTCGACCGTGCGCTCGCGTCGGTGCGGGCCGCAGCGCAGGCGGTGGCGCATGCCGGCAAGGTCGGTGTGGTCGGATTCTGCTGGGGCGGCAGCATCGCCTACCTCGCCGCGATCCGCGACGGCCTGCCCGCGGTGAGCTATTACGGCGGGCGCAATGTGCAGCTCGTGGGCGAACCGGCCAAGGGGCCGCTGCTGTTTCACTACGGGCTGCGCGATGCGCACATCACCGAAGCCGACCGCGAGGCGGTACGCGCGGCCAATCCCACGGCCGAGTTCTACGTGTACGACGCCGACCACGGCTTCAACTGCGACGCCCGCGCCAGCTACGACGCCAAGGCGGCGCAACTCGCCCGCGAGCGCTCCCTGGCGTTTTTCGCCAAGCATGTGGGGTGAATGCGGCGCGGCGATGCGCGATACTGTGCGTTTGCACCGATTCGCTCATGGCCCTGCACCGTATCCGCCGCATCCCTGCCCCGCTCGCTGAATCCTGGCCGCCGGCGCTGCCTTGCGGGCGGCGCAGCGGCATCGAAAGCTGGCTGACGCACCCGGGCTCGCTCACCCGACGGCTGCGGCAGGGCAGCACCCGGTTTGAATTGCGCCTGCTGCGGCAGGGGCCTGCGCGCGCGCTGCGCGACGAATACCCGCTGCTCGGTCTGCCACCGGGGCGCAAGGTCTGGCGGCGCGATGTGCTGCTGATCGCCGACGGCATGCCGCGTGTGCTCGGCCACAGCGTGTGCCGACTTTCCGCGCTGCGCGGGCCGTGGCGGCTGCTGCGGCATCTGGGCGCGCGCCCCGTGGGCGACGCGGTGTTCACCCGCCCGCAAACCCGCCGCAGTGCGCTGCGGGTCAGACGCCTGTCGACGTCCTCGCCGCTGTTGCGACTGGCGCGGCAAGCCCATGCGCTGCAAGGCACCCCAGACGCGGCGCTCTGGGCGCGGCGCTCGTCCTTTGTGTTCGGCGGCCAGGGGCTCTGGGTCAGCGAGGTCTTTTTCCGATCGGTGTGACCCAAGTCACATACCGTTCCTGAAAAGCGGGATTCTTCCCGGATTCTCGGCGAGACATTTGGTGGAATTGCGCTTCATCAAGCCTTTCAAGGCGTCAGTTCATACACTCCACCCCGTATTTGTAACCACTTGCAACACCGGCTGTCGTCCAGTTCGGTCGTTGCGCAGTCCCCGCAAATTCTCTCCCTGGAGTGCCACCATGCTGGTCAACAACCTTCGAGAACGCTACTCGCCCATGTACTTCCTCGCCGCGCTTGGCGCCGGCGGTCTGGCTGTGTCGTTTTTCATCTACCCCATGTTTTTGCTGCCGCATCCGGACACGCCGATGGTGACCTTCAACCACCTGTGGCCGGTGCTGACCGACGGCCGCAATCCGCTGATCTCCGCGCTGATCGGGCTCGACCTGCTGGCCATCATCGCGTTCGCGGCGCTGCACTTCTGGCTGCTGGCGTGGAACCTGCGCGAATTCAAATTGTTCCGCCAGACAGCGGCCTATCAGAAGCTGCTGACCTCCAACGCCGAAATCGGCCTCATGGCCGTCCCGCTGACCCTGGCGATGACCATCAACGTGGCATTCGTGCTGGGCGCGGTGTTCGTGCCCAATCTGTGGAGCGTGGTGGAGTGGATGTACCCGGGTGCGATTGCCGCCTTCCTCGCGGTGGGCATCTACGCCCTGCGCATTCTGGGGCAGTATTTCACCCGGCTGTTCGTTCACGCGCAGTTCGACTTCGCCGAGAACAACTCGCTGGCGCCGATGGTGTCGATCTTCGCGCTGGCCATGGTTGCCGTCGGTCTGGCCGCGCCCGGTGCCATGAGCCACCACCGCGAAATCAATGCGATTGCCATGGTGCTGTCGATCTTCTTTGCCAGCGCAGCCCTCTTGCTGATGCTCATCAAGGTGGTACTGGGCTTCGATTCCATCCTGCGCCACGGCATCCAGCCGCAGGCGGCGGGCAGCCTGTGGATTCTCATCCCCATCCTCACCCTGCTGGGCATTACCTGGATCCGCTGGTCCATGGGGCTGTCGCACAGCTTCGGCAACACCGGCCACCCGACCGATCTGCTGCTGTTCACCACGTTGATCCTGTCGCTGCAGGTGCTGTTCGGCCTGATTGGCTATGCGGTGATGAAAAAGCTCAATTACTTCGCCGACTATGTCGGCGGACCGAAAAGCAATGCCGGTGCGTTTGCGCTGATCTGCCCTGGCGTGGCGTTCTTTGTTTTCGGCATGTTCTTCATCGGCTTCGGCCTGGTGATGCCCAAGCTGGTGGGGTCCGGCTCCTGGGTGTATTTCCTGCTGATGGCACCCTTTGTCGCCGTGCAGGCCAAGACCGTTCAGGTGTATGTCCGCCTGTTCGCCAGGCTGCTGATCAAGCCGCGCATGCAACTGGCATCGGCCTGAAGCCCGAGTCTGCAACATGAACAGGGGACGCTGCGGCGTCCCCTTTCTTCATTGCGCAAACACCGGCGGCCTCCAGTGCGCCCAAGGGCGAGCCTGCTCCAACTGGCTCGCCACGCGCAGCAGCAGATCTTCCCGTCCCCACGCGGCAATGCACTGCACGCCAACGGGCAGGCCCATGGCATCCAGACTCCAGGGAACCGACATCGCTGGCGTACCGGCCAGATTGGCGAGCTGGGTGAACGGGGTGCGATGCAGATTGTCGAAGGCCAACTGCTCCACAAGGCCGCTGCGGCGCAGCAGTCCACCCAGGCCGAATTGCAGAATCAGGCGCAGGACGGATTGTTGCCAGGCAGGCGCAGCCAATTGCCCGATGCGGGCAGGGGGCTGCGCGCAGGTTGGCGTGATGTAGAGATCGAAGCGCGAGAACAGGCTGCCCAGCGCGCGCATCGGCGCATTCCACCGCGCACGCGCCAGGGCGTAATCGCCTGCAGCGAGGCTGCGCCCGATCAGGCCGAGTGCCTGGGTGTCGGTCTCGAAGGCCGAAGCCGGAACACCGCGCTGCTGCCACCACCGCAGCTGCGCAGCCACCTGGCCGAAATACATGGTGAGATAGTCGCGGGCCAGTTGCATGCCGTCGCCAACCGGATCGACCCGCTCCACGCTGTGCCCGAGTGATTGCAGCAGCAAGGCACAATCGGTTGCAGCCTGCGACCAGGCCGCATCCACCGCGCCGCCGATCGGCGAGGCCGTGCTCAGGGCAATGCGCAAATGGCCCGGCGCCTGTCCCACCTCCTGGGCATAGGGGCCGGCCGGTGGGCGGACGATGAACGGATCGCCGGGCTCGGCCCCGGCCAGCACATCGAGCATGGCCGCACTGTCGCGCACCGAGCGCGAAATGACGTTCGCACTGACCGCACCTTCCCACATCTCGTCGAACTGCGGCGCACAGCTCACCCGTCCGCGCGAGGGCTTCAGTCCGAACAGGCCGCAATAGGCCGCAGGAATGCGGATCGAGCCGCCGCCATCCGCTGCTGCGGCCACGGGCACGATGCCTGCAGCCACCGCCGCAGCCGCCCCGCCCGACGAGCCGCCTGGAGTGTGATCGAGATTCCACGGATTGCGCGTGGGCCCGAAGGCCGTCGGTTCGGTGATGGCTTTCAGACCCAGCTCAGGCGTATTGGTCTTGCCGAAAATCACCAGCCCCGCCTGCTCCCAGCGCCGCACGATGGCGTCGGTCTGCCCAGCCGTGATCTTCGCCACGCGGGCATTTCCCTGACTGGTGGGCACGCCGGACAGATCCATGCCCAGATCCTTGAGCAAAAACGGCACGCCAGCAAAGATGCCCTGCAAAGCCTGCGTATGGCGCAGTTGCGCATCGGCACGCACCCGCAGGTCGTTGATGACGGCATTGATCTGGGGATTGACCGCATCACAACGCCCGATCGCGTCATGCAGCGCTTGCGCAGCGCTGATGTCACCGCGCCGAATGCGCGCGGCGAGCTCCAGCCCGTCTGGCGCAACTGATGCGACAGACCCAGGCAGGGAAGGAGGCGAGGTGTGGGCAGCCATCCGCGCAATGTAAACACATCCCAGCCAAACAAAAAGACCCCGACTCGTGGAGCGGGGCCTTTGGCTATCCATGGTGGCCAGGGGCAGAATCGAACTGCCGACACGCGGATTTTCAGTCCGCTGCTCTACCAACTGAGCTACCTGGCCACAGATTTTTTCAGGCTGTGCGCGAGCAATTCATGCGCACCGTTTCCCAGAAAAAAGGAAATACTAACAAATTTCGCGAGAGGCGCTGTCTCGCCGTTCGGGGGGAGGTCAGTTGGCTGTCGGGTCCGCGTTGGTGGCGGGAGATTCTTCGACGCAGAGGGCTTGCTCGCTCTTGTTGCGGCCTCCGCGACCCAGGTCGACGCCGAGCTGCTTGATCTTGCGATAGAGATGGGTGCGTTCCAGGCCGGTCTTTTCTGCGACGCGGGTCATGCTGCCGTTTTCGCGTGCCAGGTGGAACTCGAAGTAGGCCCGCTCGAATTCGTCGCGGGCTTCCCGCAGCGGGCGGTCGAGCAGAAAGGCGCGTTCGGATGGAAGGGCGATGGGTTGCGGCACCTCCGGCGTTGCGTGGCCTGCGCTGGCGGACTGCGTGTTGCCAGTCTGACTGCCCGCTGTGGCGCGCGCGGCCGGCTTGGTCAGTGCCTGCGAGACGGATTGCAGCAGCTTCTGCAGCGCGATGGGCTTTTCGAGAAAGGCCATCGCGCCAATGCGGGTGGCTTCCACGGCGTGGTCGATGGTGCCGTGGCCCGACATCATGATGACCGGCATGGTGAGCTGGCCGCTGCTGGCCCATTCCTTGAGCAGGGTGACGCCGTCGGTGTCGGGCATCCAGATGTCGAGCAACACCAGGTCGGGCCGGGCCTGGGCGCGAAGCTGCCTGGCCTGTGCGGCGTTCTCGGCCAGTGACACGCTATGCCCCTCGTCGTTCAGAATCTCGGAAAGCAGTTCCCGGATTCCCATTTCGTCATCGACCACCAAAATGCTTGCCATACCAACTCGCTCTCATGCCTGATGCAGGGGTGCCTCCACAACAGCTTGTTGTGCCAGCCCAGGGAATATAAGGGAAACGCGCGCGCCACAAACCGACCCTTCTGCCTGAAGGTTCTGGATTTCGATGCGGGCATGATGTTCCTCGACGATTTTTTTCACCACGGCCAGACCCAGGCCGGTGCCGCGGGGCTTGCTGGTGACGTAGGGCTCGAAGGCACGGTGGAGGATCTTGTCGCTGAAGCCCGGGCCGTTGTCGCTCACACTCAGGCGCACGCGCATGGGGCTGCCGGCCTGCGCGGGCAGGGCCTCGGTGCGGATGCGCACCTTGCGCTCGGGCTGTGCGGCGACGGCGTCGATGGCGTTTTGCAGCAGGTTGTGGATGACCTGGCGGAGCTGGGTGGGGTTGCCCAGGATGTCGGGCAGCGCTGTGGCCAGATCGGCCTTGACCTCGGGGTCTTCATCAGGGCTGGCGCCATCGCGCGCGGGCAGACTGGCGTAGAGATTGAGCACGTCGCGGATGAGGGCGTTGAGGTTCATCGCCTCGGGCTTGCCTGCGGGCAGGCGGGCATAGTCGCGGAAGTCGTTGACCATGTGCTGCATGGCCTGCACCTGGTTGACGATGGTGGTGGTGCTGCGCTGGAGCATGTCGCGGTCGGCGCCTTCGAGCTTGGGGGCGAGCTTCATCTGCAGGCGCTCGGCCGAGAGCTGGATGGGAGTGAGCGGATTCTTGATTTCGTGCGCCAGACGCCGCGCGACCTCGGCCCAGGCGATGGAGCGCTGCGCGGAGATGACCTCGGTGATGTCGTCGAACACCACCACGGACGCGGGCTGACCCGGCAGCGCCAGCCGCGCGCCGCGGACCAGCAGGGTGATGCTGGCATCGCTGCCCGGGAGCTGGTAGTCGATCTGTTGCAGCCAGTGCGGGCTGGCGCCGGCAGGATCTTGTTCATCGAGCGCAGCAAAGGCGTCGGACAGTGTCTGGGCGAACCCCGCCAGGCTGGCGTGTTGGTGCAGGGGCTGACCGATGAGGCCTTGCAGCGGCGCGCGCAGCAGGCGTGTGGCGCTGGGGTTGGCCAGGGCCAGGCGCTGATCGCCGCCCAGCACCAGGACGCCGGTGCTGAGATTGTCGAGCACGCTTTGCAGGTAGGCACGCGAGGCCTCGAGCGCATCGTGATTGAACTGCACTTGCGCCCGCGCTTCGGCAAGCTGATTGGTCATGGTGTTGAACGAGCGCACCAGCACGCCGAGTTCATCGTTGCGCTCGAGGTGCGGTTTCTGCCGCAGGTCGCCTTCGGCCACGGCCTTCATGCCGTCGGCCAGCAGCAGCAAGGGCTTGGCAAGCTGGTTGCCCAGCATCACGGCCAGCAGCACGGCCAGGAAAATCGCGAGGAACAGGGTGAGGGTGAGGGTGGAGATGTACATGCGCTTGAGCCCCTCGCGGCCCAGCGCGCGCTCCTGATATTCGCCATAGGCCCGCTGCACTTCCAGCGCGCTGCTGGAGATGGCTTGCGGCACGTCCTGGATGAGTTGCAGATAGCGGCCATGCCCGGGCAGGACAAAATGACGCGAGGGCAGGCTGACCACGACCCGCAGCTTCAGGGTCTGCGGCGTCTGCCCGGAGCCGTCATCACCGCCTTCGATGTCGGAGATGGAACCCATGGTGCGCAACTGCCGCATGCTGTTTGGGCCGGGAATGTCGGGAATGAGCGAGAACGGATTGCCGCCCGCGGTCACCAGGACGGTGCCGTTGCCGTCGAACACGGTGATCTGCTGCAGGCCGAGTTGTTGCCGCAACTGTTCCATGGTGAGGGGTGACAGTGTGGTGGGGTCTTCCGCGATCTGCACCGACAGATTGCGCGCCTTGGCCTGCAGATCGGTCTGCAGGACGTTGAGGGTGGTGCGACCGAGGTTGAGCCCGGCGGTCAGCGCGCCTTCCACCTTGACGTCGAACCAGGTCTCGATGCTGCGTGCAACGAACTGATACGACACGGTGTAGATCACCACGCCGGGCAGCACGCCCACCAGCGCGAACACGGCGGCGAGCTTGAACAGCAGGCGGCTGCCGAAGCGCCGCTTGTGCAGCCTCCAGCCCAGGCGCAGGCCCAGCGCCAGCACCACCAGCATCAGGGCACCTGCAACGACGAAATTGATCCAGTACAGCCAGGCGAAAAACGGGCTGGGCTGTGCGGTGTTGTCGGTGGAGACCGCCAGCAGAAACACCAGAAACACCGCCAGCGGCAGCCCGAGCGCCAGGGCCATGCGCATGGCCCAGCGCGAGGTGCGACTGTCCCAGTGGTTGCCGACGGGCGTGTTCACGGCGTCCAGACGAAGGCTTGGGGAGGGAAGGTGGCTTCGATCTTCCAGTCGGACTGCGACGAGATGTTGATCTGGAATGGCCGTGGCAGTTGCGACAGATCGAGGCGGAAGCGGGCGTCGAGCTGATAGCTCTGCCCCGGCACGAGCTGCGCGGCTTCGGCGACCCGCAAGTGCCGCGTGCGCTGCACCACACCCAGCGCCTCGTCGAGGTTGTCGTAGTTCTGCTGCAGGCCGCCCACCGAAACGCGGTAGCGCTGCAGCAGGGGCTGATAGGCCAGCCGCACTTCCCGTCGGGTCTGCGCCACCTCGTCGTTGAACCAGTACCAGCGCGGCCGCACCACGGTGGCCACCGTCTCGAAATACAGCGCGATGCCGCGGTTGAGCACATCCTCCAGGCTGCGAGGCAGCGCGAACACCGCCGCGGTGGTGACGAACAGACCATCGGGGCTCATGGTCAGCATCAGCGGTTCCGTGTCCACAGTGATGGCATGCGCGCGCTGCACTGCACTGGCGCCCACTGCCAAAGCCAGGCCGGCGCGCAACAGCTTGCGGCGCTGGAGGTCGGGACTTGGGCGGGCGGTCTTCACGAGGACTTGGTGAACAGGGCGTAGAAAAAACCGTCTTGCGAATGGGGTGCTCGAGGGGGCGCACTGTCGCCCGTCCCCCGGTGTTGAGGCTCCTGCGGCAGCAACTGCCCCGGCGCGGGCGATGCTATCGCATCGGCATGGCGGGCGAGGAAGGCTGTGGCCTGCTCCGCGCCCTCCTGTGGAAACACCGAGCAGGTGGCGTAGAGCAGCTTGCCGCCTGGTTGCAGCAGCGGCCAGAGTGCATCGAGCAGCGCGGTCTGGGTGGCGGCCAGTGCCCGAATGTCTGCGGCGCGGCGCAGCCAGCGGATGTCGGGATGGCGGCGGGAGATCCCCGAGGCGCTGCACGGCGCATCGAGCAGGATGCGGTCGAAGCGCTGGCCGTTCCACCAGCCATCCGGCTGCGCGGCATCGGCGGCCTGGGTGCTTGCGCGCAGCCCGAGGCGGCGCAGGGTGTCGTCCACACGGCGCAGGCGCTGCGCGTCCTTGTCCAGCGCGAGCACGGCGCAATCGGCCCGTTCGAGCAGGTGCGCAGTCTTGCCACCCGGCGCGGCGCAGGCGTCGAGCACGCGCTGGCCTGCCTGCACATCCAGCAGCGCGGCGGCGTATTGCGCGGCGGCGTCCTGCACGCTGACCCAACCCGACTCGAACCCGGGCAGCCGCTCGACCGCGACGGGCTGCAGCAGGATGAGGGCCTGATCGAGCAGGGCATCGTCCGGCGCCACGCTGTGCAGTCCGCGCTCGGCAAGAGCCGCCTGATAGTCCGCACGGGAGATGCGCCGGGTGTTCACCCGCAGGGTCATGGCCGGTGGGCGCTGGGCCACGGCGAGCATCTCCTCCCAGTGTTGCGGATAGGCGGGCTGCAGTGTCTCGACCCACCACGGCGGATGGTTCCAGCGCGCCTCGATCGATGTGGCGCAGACCGTGCCCAGCAAATCCGGGTGGGCGATGAAGCGCCGCAGCACGGCGTTGACAAAGCCTGCTGCGTGGCGCAATGCAGGGGTGCGCTTGCAGGCTTCCACCGCCTGATTGACCACGGTGTGCGCTGCGTAATGCCCAGACGCTTGCGGCATCAGCAGGACAAGCGCAGTGTGCAGCACATCGCGCAGCAAGGGCGGGTGGATGGCCTTGGGGTGCAGCGCCGACAAGGCCGCGCGCGCCGTGCCGAGATGGCGCAGCACAGTGAAACTCAGCGCCTGCGCTGCTCCGCGTTGCGCGGCGTCCCACTGGCCGCGCGTGGCAGATTGCGGCAGCGCGGTGGCGAGCGACGCGCCATCCTGAACCGCGCCGACCAATTGCGCGCAGGCCATCAGGTCGCGCCACAACGGGCGCAGGGCGGGGGTGGGCGGGTTGTGCAGCGAGGGAGAAGTCACCCGCACATTATCGATGCACGCATGAAAAAGCCGCGTCGGTGACAGGCGCCGAACGCGGCTGCAAAACCACAGAGTGGCGTTCGATCACGGTCAGAACATTACGGGCAGATGTAGGCGTAGCCCTCGCGATACTGCAGATTGGCCGCCTCGGCCACGCCCGAGGGCACGATGGTGGCATCGAGCAGCACGCGGTCTTTCGGAATCTTGCGGCTGGTCAGCGTGTTGTTGCAGACCCGGAACGACACGCCTTGCGCGGCCAGACCACCGATCAGCCCGGCGAATTCCGCGCCCTTGCCGTCCACCGCGCCGTTGAGCATGAAGTCAATGCCGGCACCATTGCCGACCACCACGATCTTCGCCGTGGGGTCTGCAGCCAGGTGATTGCGCACATTGCCCAGGCAGCGCGAGCCTTGCGCATCCCCCTGGGTGACGTGATAGACGACTTTCACGGGCCCTTCCTTGTCTGCCCGACCCTGCGCGCGTGCAGTGGTGCTGACCATCAGCGCCGCAGCGCCCACGGTCGCAGCGGCCAGCGCCTTGCGGCGATTCGGTGTGTTCTCCATAGGTCTCCTCCTTGGGATGGTTGCCGCCCTGCGCTCTGCTGGCGCAGTGACGAAATAGAAAAAGGCCGACTCACGATCGGCCCTTGCATGATGCCTGTGAACGACACACCGCACAATCCGGACATCAACCAGACCTTGCGGCGTGTCGGTCTATCAGGACAGGCTGTCGCGCCAGATATTGGTCGCCCAGGCTTCGGCGTAATGTGCCTCGACGTCGGACAGACCCGCCGAGATGCCGCCTGAGCCCGGCACGGTCAGGAAGGTCTTCTCCTTTTCGTTGTATTGATGCACGGTTGCCACGTGGATCGCCCGGTCGAAGCTCACCATGCTGTAGCAGGTGTTCATCACCACCGGGCTGGGGTTGACCGGCTGGTCATACAGCATCGACACGATGGCTGCTGCGGCGACCTTGGCCTGCTGGTTGGCCATATGGCCCGACTTGGGCATGAGGGGCGAGATCTGGATGGAATCGCCCAGAACATGAATATCCTTGTGCACCGCCGACTCGAAGGTGCGATAGTCCACCGCGCACCAGCGGCCGTTCATATTGGCCAGACCCGTTTTCTGCGCGATCACGCCGGCGCGCTGCATCGGAATGATGTTGAGCACATCGGCCTTCACCGGCGCGTCGACCTCGAATTCCACCTCCATGGTTTGTGCATTCACGCCGACTACCTTGTGGTTCGGCACGTATTCGACCATGCCGGGGTAGAGTTCGGCCCAGGCCTTCTTGAACAGCGGCTCCTTGGATTGCACCTTGTCGTTGGCATCGAAAATGAGGACCTTGGACTTGGGCTTGTTTTTCTTGAAGTAGGCGGCCACCAGCGAGGCGCGCTCGTAGGGCCCAGGGGGGCAGCGGTAGGGCACCGGCGGCACGGAAATGGCGAACACGCCGCCGTCGGGCATGGCCTCGATCTGCTGGCGCAGTGCCATGGTCTCGGGCCCGGCCTTCATGGAGATCGGCAGCTTGCCGGATGCATTGGCCGCCTTGAGCCCCGTGACCGTGTCGAACATCAGATCAATGCCGGGTGAGACCACGAGCTTGTCGTATTTCAGCGTGTCGCCATTGGCGAGCTTGACTGTGCGCGCAGCCGGGTCGATGACTTCGACCGTGGTCTTGATCCACTTCACCCCATGGCGCTTGCGCAGGTCGTCGTACGACGTGGTGATGTCTTGCATCGATTTCGCACCGGCGATCACCAGATTGGAGACTGGGCAGGAGATGAAGGCGTCGCCGGGCTCGACCACCGTGACCTCGATGGTGTTGTCCGACCATTCGCGGATGTACTTGGCTGCCGTGGTGCCGCCGTAACCGGCGCCGACGATGACGACCTTGCCCTTGCCCGCTGCGCTGCGCGTGGTGCTGGCGCAGCCCGACAAGGCGGGTGCGAGACCGATGGCGCTCACAGTGGCGGCGCCTGCCAGGAATTTGCGACGTGATTGCATGGTGGAGGCGTCCTCAGGGTTTTTGCTGGGAAAAATAGGTGGCGATCGACGCGATCTGGGCGTCGGTATAGCCCTTGGCGATCTGCGGCATGATGGTGCCGGTGCGCTTGCCCGACTTGTATTCGGTCATGGTTTCGACGATCGACGCCGCCGACCGCCCGGCCAGCGACGGGATGGCCGCGGTCGACACGCCTTGCGGGCCGTGGCAGTTGTAGCAAGTGGCAGCCAGCGACTGGCCTGGGGTGACCATGGGTGTGGCCGCCTGTACCGCGCCCGCGGCACACAGCAGGGAAGTCAACAACAGTTTGCGCAACATCCAATATCTCCTGGGTGGGATGGCCTGAGGATCGAAAGACATCTAAAGTCTTTGATCTAAGACAAAAGGTATCGGAATGTAGCAAATGGAAACATCCGGGAGAACCAGCAGGTCATCCCGCACGCTTGCGCGCCATCAATGCGCTGGGCAGTATGAAATCGGTGGTGTGACCGCAGTCACACAGCGCCCGGCCTCTTATGGGCTGGCGCGCCGGGGGAAGCTCCCGACTGGCCGCTCGGCCGGATTCAGGGCTTGATGTAGTACCAGCCCTCGGACTGGAGCTTCACCAACTCATACACCCCGGCGGGCACGACGGAGGCCTCGAGCACCAGTTCGCTCTGGGGAATCTTGAGAAAGGTCAGGGTGTTGTTGCAAGCCTTGAACTGCACGCCCTGATTGGCCAGATCACCAATCATCCCCGAGAACAGCGCGCCCTGCGGGGTTTTGGCTCCATTGAGCAGGAAGTGGATGGCCTTGCCGTAGCCCACCACGACGAACTGCATCTTGGGGTCCAGCTCCAGCACGTTCTGGATATTGATCAGCCCTTCGTAGGCCTGCTCCAGGCTGTCGCTGATCTGAAAGGCCACTTTCCACGGTTCGCTCGAGATCTGCTGTGCGGGAACGGGCCCCTGGGTCTGCGCCTGCGCGAGCTGAGCGCCGCCCAGGCCGATCAGTCCAGCACCAAGCAATCGGATGCGGTCGCGTGGGTTCATGGGGGGCTCCTCGTGTTGTGGTCAGGTTGGCTTGTGTGGATGGGTGCGCCGGGTGTGCAGATGATGCAGGCTCCAGTGCTGGCGCTCGGCCAGCCAGCGGTACAGCCAATACCCCACCAGGGTCACGAACAGCAGCGCCAGGGTGTTGAAAAAAATGGCGCCTGGCAGGATGGCAAGCAGTTCGAATCCATTGAAATCGCGCCACTTCACTATCGCAGTGAGCAGGGCGCTGAGCAGGCCAAAGCCCGCGCCGATCGCGGCGTTGATGCGCAGCAGTGTGGGCAGGGTGAGGACGGCGGTTTCGATCTGGGGGGATGTCATGGGCGAGGGGATCCTCATCAATTGCGCACTTCGCCATCGCCCAGCACCACCCACTTCATGCTGGTCAGCCCTTCCAGGCCGACCGGCCCGCGGGCGTGAAACTTGTCGGTGGAGATGCCGATTTCGGCGCCCAGCCCGTACTCGAATCCATCGGCAAACCGGGTGGAGGCGTTGACCATCACACTGGCGGAATCGACTTCGCGCAGAAATTGCATCGCGCGGGGATGGTCGCGGGTGAGAATGGTGTCGGTATGCCCCGAGCCGTAGCGGTTGATGTGCGCAATCGCGGCATTCGCATCGTCGACCAGCTTGATCGACATGATGGGCGCGAGGTATTCGGTCGACCAGTCGGCCTCTGTGGCGTCGCGCAGCAGCGGCGCTGCTCCCGGAACTGCGGCCAGGATGGCGCGGCTGGCCGGGCAGCAGCGCATTTCCACGCCTTTTTGCACGAACACTGCGCCGATGCGCGGCAGGAACTGCGGCGCGATGTCGGCGGCGACCAGCAGCGATTCGGCGGCATTGCATGGGCTGTAGCGCTGGGTCTTGGCGTTGTCGGTCACGCGCACCGCCATGTCCAGGTCGGCGCCGCTGTCCACATACACGTGGCAGTTGCCGTCGAGGTGCTTGATCACCGGCACCCGCGCTTCGGCGCTGATGCGCTCGATCAGCCCCTTGCCACCGCGGGGGATGATCACATCGACGAACTGCGGCATGGTGATCAACGCCCCCACTGCGGCGCGGTCGGTGGTTGGGATCAACTGCACTGCGTCGGCAGGCAGCCCGGCAGATTGCAGCGCCTGCGCCACCAGACCCGCCAGCGCGCGGTTGCTGTGGATGGCCTCCGAGCCGCCGCGCAGGATGACCGCGTTGCCCGATTTGATGGCCAGCGACGCCGCCTCGATGGTGACGTTCGGGCGGCTTTCATAGATCATGCCGAACACGCCCAGCGGCACGCGCATCTGGCCCACGCTGATGCCCGAGGGCCGGCGGCGCACATGCGCGATCTCGCCCACCGGGTCGGGCAGTGCGGCCACCTGTTCGCAGCTCAGCGCCATTTGCTCCACCACCTTGTCACTCAGCGTCAGGCGGTCGATGAATGCGGGTTCCAGACCGGCCTCGCGGGCGGCATGCAGATCGCGCAGGTTGGCGTCCTGCAAAGCGGGCCTGTGGGCGCGAATGGTGGCGGCCAGTTCCGCCAGCGCCAGATTCTTCGCCGCAGTGCTCGCCCGTGCCATGCCGCGCGAGGCCGCGCGGGCGCGGGCGCCCAGGTCGGCCATCAGGGTGTGGATCTGTTCAGAAGAGACATCCATGGAACTGTAAAAAAAGCAGAGAAACAGGGGTCTCGGCCATCAAGCTGCACGCAAAGTCATGCAAACCTTTTAAGCTGCACTGGTGAGGCCGACTAAGGCAACACTGAATAAGTCCTTGTGATGATGCGCGCCGGGCTGCGGGATGGGATGCAAGGCGCACACCACAGCCACAGCCCAAGCTATGGCGAGGATGTGCAACGTCGCAGACCGCCCGCAGACTGGATGCGCAGCGCGCAAGAGACTTGTTCAGTGTTGCCCTAAAGCGCAATTGTGCGTCAAGGGCCCTGGAATTGCTGCACAAATTTTTGACTCTGGGAGATCATCATGGGACTGTTCGATAGCGTGGCGGGTGGTTTGGGGCAGATGCTGGGGGGACAGCAGGCGCAGGCGGGCGCGGCAGACAATCCCATGGTGCAGGCCGTGATGGGGCTGCTGGGCAACAGCGGCGGGCTGGGTGGTCTGCTGGAGAAATTCCAGCAGGGCGGACTGGGCAATCTCGCCCAGTCCTGGGTGGGTACGGGGGCCAACCTGCCCATCTCTGCTGAACAGATTCAGCAGGTGCTGGGCAGCGGTGCGCTGGGCGACATTGCGAGCAAACTCGGCATGCAGCCCGAGCAGGCGGCCAGCGAACTGTCGCAGGCGCTGCCCAATGTGGTGGACAAACTCACCCCCAACGGCCAACTGCCTGCCGAAGGCGACTTGATGGCCACGGCGCAGCAATTGCTGGGCAAGTTTCTGGGTTGATCCTGTCTGAAACATTTTGTCGGAATATTCACGCCGTTTCTGAGGCTGATCGACAGAATCTGTTGGATTTTTGGTGTGTTTCGCGCATAGACTGCTCCGCAACCCTGAGAGGGTTTTCCCTCCTTCGATAATTCAAACGGAATATATCGAAAGGTTGCCATCCAACGGGAGCTTTTCATGCGTCAATGTCTAACCAAGCGCCGCCCACCGACGTGGGCCATCGTGGGCGGCTTTCTGCTTGCAGCGCCAGTGAGCTGGGCGGCTGCGCCGCCCGAGGCGGCGTCGTGCATCGCGTGCCATGGCGCAGACGGCATGGGCAATGCCGCAGCCGGCTACCCCCGGCTGGCGGGTCTGCCAGCCCAATATCTGGCTGATCAGCTGCATTACTTTGCCGACGGCACGCGCAACAACGCCATCATGTCGGGCATGGCCAAGCCGCTGACCGCGACGCAGGTCACGGCGCTGGCAAGCTACTACTCCAAGCTCAAGCCCAGCGCAACACCGGCGCCCATGCCCACGGGCGCGGCGGCAGCCGAGGGCGAGCGCCTGGCGCTGCGCGGCGACTGGGACAAGGGCATCCCGGCGTGCATTCGCTGCCATGGTCCGGGTGCGGTCGGCGTTGGAGAGCACTTTCCGCCGCTGGTCGGACAGTCTGCGGCCTACATCGTGGCGCAGATCAAGGCCTGGAAGGATGGCAGCCGGCGTGGCGACCCGCTGGGCATGATGCACACCGTGGCGCTGCGCATGAGCGAAGCGCAGACGCAGGCCGTGGCGCAATGGCTGGCAGCGCAACCGCTGAGCCCGAGCAAGTCCACCCCTGCCAAACCTTGATCCGGAGCGCGACATGACGACTTCTTTCTCTCTCGCCGCGCGGGCTGTCACAGACGAGGCTGCGCTTCGCCGCACACTGTCTCTGCTGGCCTGTGGTCTGTCGGCTCTTGGCCTGATGGCCACTGCCGCCCACGCCGCTGATGCGCCTTCCGCGCCACCCAAATCGGAGATCAACGCCGCTGTCGGCACGGGTGCCAAGTTCACCCCGCCGCCGGAATCGAGCATTCCCGACGATGAATTCGGCAAGATGGTGCGGCTCGGGCGCGACATCATGCTCGACACCCCAAAATATGCCAAGGCCTATGTCGGCAACACCCTGAGCTGCGTGAACTGCCACACCGACGCCGGGCGCATGGCCGGTTCCGCTCCGCTGTGGGCGGCTTACGTGAGCTATCCCGCCTATCGCAGCAAGAACAAGAAGGTCAACACCTATGAGGAGCGGCTGCAGGGCTGCTTCATGTACAGCCAGAACGGCAAGGCGCCGCCGCTGGGCAGCGAGACCCTCATCGCGCTGCAGTCTTACTCCTACTGGATGGCGAAGGGCCTGCCGGTGGATGAAAAGGCGGCTGGCCGCGGCTATCCCAATCTGCCTGAGCCTGCCCAGGCGCCCGACTATGTGCGCGGCCAGAAGGTCTACGAGGCCAAGTGCATCGTCTGTCACGCCGCCAACGGCGAGGGGCAGTATGTCAACGGCGAAACCGTGTTTCCACCACTGTGGGGCAGCAAGTCGTTCAACTGGGGTGCTGGCATGGGCAGCTACAAGAACGCCGCCAAGTTCATCTACGCCAATATGCCCTATGGCATGAGCTACAGCCTCACCCCGCAGGAAGCCTGGGACGTGGCGTATTTCATGGACGCGCACGAACGGCCGCAAGACCCGCGCTGGCAAGGCACTGTGGCGGCCACCCGCGCCAAGTTCCACGACAGCAAGTTCAGCCTGTACGGCACCAAGGTCAATGGCAAGCTGCTGGGCGACATTGGCGCCCCCAAGGCACGCTGAACAGCCCGCTGCAACCCCGATGAACGCCCTGCCACAGCGGGGCGTTCGCATGTCAGCCGGCTGAATGTCCTGGCTCGATGTCGCGGAAAAACCGCTGATAGAGCACCAGATAGGCCGCCTGAAACGTGGCCGCCACGACAAAGGGGGCGATCAGCCAGCCCAGGTGCAGCAACATCCCGGCAATCAGAGGGCCGATGGCGCGCGGAATCTGGATGGACACATTGTTCACCGTGGCTGCCAGGCCGCGGCGGTCTGCCCCGGTGAGGCTGACGGTCAGCGCCTGGCGGACGCCCATGGTGCCCTGGTTCGCGGTGGCACGCAGGGCGTACAAGCCGACTGCAATCCAGAACACCGGCGACAGCGGAGTGAGCAACAGCAGGATCAGCCCCACAGCGCGCATGCCGACAACCGCGCGCACCGCGCCGAAGCGCTGGGCCAGACGGCTGGCGATCTGCGCGCCGAATGCGGCGAACACGAAGCTCGCCGCCATGGCCGGGCCGATGCTCGCGGGCCCATGTCCGTAGCGCACTGCATACCAGTACGCCATCAGCGGCGCCACCATGCCGATGCCCAGCCCATTGAGCGCGTTGACCAGACCAAGACGCCAGAGCAGGGCGTTCTCGCGCACATGGCGGCTGTGATCGCTTTCGACCACGGCCGAACTTGACGACGGCGCGATCTGCGGCTGCAGGCTGGCCGTTGCCGCAGTGGGCGCGTCCTGCGCCTGCAACAGCAGGAAGAATCCGGCCGCTGAACCCAGCAGAGGCAGCAGGAACAGGCTGCGATACGCCCAGTCCACTGGCATCCGTGCGCTCAGCCAGTGCGGTGCGGCGCCAAGCACCGCGCCCAGCGCCATGCCGAGCATGCCCAGGGTGGAGTTGAGGCTGAAAATTTGCGCGCGCAGCGCAGGCGGCGTGCCATGCGCCAGCCAGGACTGCTCCAGCGGGCCGAATGGCCCTGCTGCGCCATTGGCACCGCGTCCGAAGCCGCCCAGCAACGCCGCGGGAACCAGCAACCACGGCGTTGCGGAGATGAAGGCCGCCGCTGCGCAGGCGACCAGCACCAGTTCGTAGCCGAGCAAAAACTGGCGCCGACCGATCCGGTCACTCAATGGCCCGATCCACAGGGTCAGCGCCGCCCCGATGAACAGTCCGCCGCCGAGCACCGCGCCGATTTGTGGCGCGCTCCACTGCAGGGTGTGCAGGTAGAGGGTGAACGCCGCCACCAGCGCGCCCTGGCCGATGCTGCGGGCGACGCGCGCCAGAATGATGCGCCGCGCCGCGGGTGAAATCTGCGACCAGGCGCTGCGTCCGCGCACCGAGGCATCGTCTGGACGCCAGGGCGGTGCAGCGGTGTGCATGGCGCTGGCCTACTCCGGCTTGACTGGCGCGCCGACGCTTGCCACCCGGGAGTCACGCGTGCCCAGCGTGCGCGCCTGCCGGGACGGCTTGGGCGCGGGCGCCGCCATGTAGCGCTTGATCTGCGCGATCACCGCCGGCTGGTCCCAATCTTCCGGGCCCATGGTGCGGGCGATTTCCTTGCCCTGCTTGTCGATCAGGATGGTGGTCGGCGTGCCGAGAATGTTCAGCGTGTCGAGTGCATGCGTGGTCGGGTCGACGTAGATGGGCAGATGGCCGATGAAGTTGTCGTCGTAAAAACTCTTCACGGTGAAGATGCCGCCCTTGTCCACCGACAAGGGCACGACGGCAAAATTCTTTCCGCCCAATAGTTTCTGCAGCTTGTCGAGCGTGGGCATTTCACGCACGCAAGGCGGGCACCAGGTGGCCCAGATATTGAGCAGCACCACCTTGCCCTTGAAGTCAGCCAGGGTCATGGGCTTGCCCTGTCCGTTTTCAAACGTGACCTGCGACAACGGCAGGCTGTGCGCGCTTGGGTAGGGGGTGAACGTGAAGCCTGCGGCCCATGTGACAGGGACGCTCAGGACGGACAGCGCCAATGCCATGGCGGCACGGCGCAGGGAAAAAGTCAGGGACGACATGGAACAACTCCAGAGGATCAGACTTGCCGACCTGGATGACCTGCGGGCAGGAACCGGATCGAAATGGCTCAAAACATAGCGTTTGCAGGTGAATTGCGTTGTAACCGCATGTAGATGCAATTTGCCGTAAGGTGTTTTGCACCTTCGGAAGCCCATGCCATGCACGCCGCTCAAGCCCTCGAACTTGCCCACCTCGTGCTGGGAGTGCATCTGCTCATCATTGCGTTCAACGTCACCGGGCTGATCGTGATTCCAATCGGCGTCTGGCGGCGCTGGCGCTGGGTGCGCAGTTGTCGGTGGCGCACGGCGCATCTGCTGTCGATGGCCGTGGTGGCGGCGCAGGCCGCGTTGGGGCGCGCCTGCTTTCTCACTCTGTGGCAAGGCGAGCTGATGGTGCGTGCCGGACGGCAAGGGTTTCAAGCCGGACTGATCCAGACCTGGATCGATCACCTGATTTTCTGGAACCTGCCGCCGAGCGTGTTCACGCTGCTCTACATGGCTGTCGGTGCTTACACCGTGGGCCTGTGGTGGTGGGCACCGCCGCGTTGCGGCCGTCGCAAGGCCCAGCCGAACAAGACGGCCAGCGCGGCCAGCAAGACATCTGGCCAGTCGCCATAGCGCGCAGCCATCCAGGCAAACGGGGTCAGCCCGGCGTGCCCTTGCACGGTGCCGGTCAGCACGCCCACGGTGGATGGCGCCAGTTCTGCAGTGACCTGGCCGTGGGCGTTGATGATGGCCGTGGCGCCGGTGTTGGTGGCGCGGATGCCGGGAATCTGGAATTCCAGCGAACGCATGCGGGCAATTTCGAGGTGCTGCGGAATGACAATGGTGTTGCCGAACCAGCCCAGATTGGTGAGGTTGGCGAAGACGTTGGGTGCATTGGCCGGCGTGCGAAACCGTTGTGCCATCTGCGCGCCGAACAAATCTTCGTAGCAGATATTGGGCGCCACCTTCACGCCCTGCACCACGAAGGGCGGCTGATCCAGGCCGCCGCGCGCAAAGCTGCCCAGCGGCATGTCCATCAACTTGACGAACCACGCAAAACCGGCAGGCACAAACTCGCCAAAGGGCACGAGGTGTGCCTTGTCGTAGCGGTAGGGCGCGGAGCCACCCAGCCCGAGCACGCTGTTGGTGTATTGCGCTGCGCCGCGGGTGAGTGGAATGCCAAGCAGCGCTGCAGTGTGATGTTCGCGCAGCGCGCGCTCGATTGTCCGCAGATAGCCGGGGTCGAGATCTTCCGGCAGCACGGGCACTGCGGTTTCCGGTGTCACGATGAGATTGGCCTTGAGCGAACGCAGCCAGTCGCCGTAGAGCTGCAGCGTGGGTCCCAGAGCATCGGGACGGAATTTTTCGGACTGCGCAATGTTTCCCTGCAGCAAGGCCACCCTCAGCGCCGGCCCAACCGGCTGCGTCCAGCGCAGGTGCTGCAATTGCCATCCCCCCACCGTCAGGGCGATCAGCAGGCCCAGACTCGCCAGGGCACCGCGCAGGCTGACCTGTGTGAGCAGCGCCAGCAGCGCAGCGGTCAGGGCAGCGGCGAAATTCACCCCGTACTGCCCGATGACCGGCGCGTAGCCGGACAGGGGGTTGCCCACCTGCGCGTAGCCCAGGGCCAGCCAGGGAAATCCGGTCAATACCGTGCCACGCAGCCATTCCGCCGCAGTCCAGCCGCCTGCAAGGACCAGCGCGGCTCCGAGCGCCGGGCCGAACGTCCAGGCGTGCCGCTCGGCTGGCGGCGCCCAAGCGGCAGCCAGCGCGCCAGCCAGTGCCGGATAAACGGCGAGATAGGCGCTGAACAGCAACAAGGCACCACCGGCAACCGGGGGCGCCATGCCGCCATACACCGCCATGCTGATGTAGAGCCACCACAGCCCGCCGGTGAACCACCCCAGCCCAAGGCTGAATCCGAGCAACGCCCCGCGTTTGGCCCGCATCGCCGTTGCCGTTTGCGCATCCGCCCACAGCAGGCTGATCCAAGCGGCCAGAATGACGACAGACCAGGCGCCGATCTGCGGCCGACCGAAGGTCTGCGCCAGCAGGGCGCCAAGCAGAGTGGACAGAAAGGGAGCGAACCGGGGCGCGGCCAGCAAACGCGACAACCCTCGGCGCGGGGCAGTGGTGGACGATACCGCGCCGGGGCGGTTTGCAGGAAGGTCAGACATACAGGTCAGCGGCGGATGGACGACGGCGGGCGCACTTTACCCTGCGGGCATGTCGCCGCCGTGCGTGTAAGGGTCGGAAATACCCAGGCGCTGCAGCACTGCGACCTCCTGGCGTTCCATCTCCTGGGCTTCATGCTCGGTCTGATGATCCCAACCCTGTGCATGCAGCACGCCGTGGATGACCAGGTGTGCGTAATGCGCGCGCAGCGGCTTGTGCTGCGCCAGCGCCTCGCTCTCGACGACCGGGCTGCACAGCACCACATCGGCCTGCGCCGGCCAGTGGCTGTAGTCGAAGGTCAGCACATTGGTGGCCTTGTCCTTGCCGCGATAGGCCTGGTTGAGCGTGCGTCCCTCTTGCGCGTCGACAAAGCGCAGCGTGATCTGGTGTGGTTCAACCGAGCACCGATGGGCCACACCGGGCTCTGCAGGATCGGGCCCGACGCGCAACGCCGCACGGACCCAGCGCAGCAGCAGTGCGCGCGGCAGCAGCGCGCGATGGCTTGCGTCGGCAAATTGCACCGAGAGTCGCAGCGCGGGTTGGGAGGTCTTTCGCGCAGGCGCACTCATGCTTTTCTCGGCGCACGGCGGCGTGAAGCGGCTGTTGCGCTTTCCGGCGCACTGCTCGCGGGTGGGTCGTTCTTTTCTGGCGGGGTCTGCACGGTGTGCGCTTCATACGCATCGACAATCCGCGCAACCAATGGGTGCCGGACCACGTCCTGACTGGTGAACAGGTTGAATGCGATGCCGCGCACGTCCGCCAAGACCTTCTGCGCTTGGGACAGCCCGCTTTGCGCGCCGCGCGGCAAGTCGACCTGGCTGGTATCGCCGGTGATCACCGCCCGCGAGCCAAAGCCGATGCGGGTGAGGAACATTTTCATCTGCTCGGGCGTGGTGTTCTGTGCCTCATCCAGAATGATGAACGATTGATTCAGCGTGCGCCCGCGCATGAAGGCCAGCGGGGCGATCTCGATGGCGCCTCGCTCGAACAACTTCTGCGTCTTCTCCATGCCCAGCAGGTCGTAGAGCGCGTCATAAAGCGGGCGCAGATACGGATCGATCTTTTGCGTCAGATCGCCCGGCAGAAAGCCCAGGCGCTCCCCCGCCTCCACCGCAGGGCGGGTGAGGACCAGACGGGTGATGGCGTGGCGCTCGAGCGCATCGACCGCGCAGGCCACGGCGAGAAACGTCTTCCCCGTGCCCGCCGGGCCGATGCCGAAAGTGATGTCATGCTGCTGGATGTTGCGGATGTACTGCACCTGATTCGGTGTGCGGCCGTGAAGGCTTTCCCGTCGCGTGTAAAGCACAGGCTCATCCTCGGCCGCAGAAGGCTTCGGACGCTGCCCCTGCGCCGCCTGGGCCAGTTCGAGCTGGATATCCTCCAGATTGAACCGGGCGTCGGCGCGCGACCAGAGTGTCTGCAGCAGGTCCAGCGTCTTTCGCGCAGGACCGCTTTCCCCGTCAATGCGGATGGTGTCGTCGCGGCGCGTCAGGCGCACATCGAATGCGACCTCGATTTGCCGCAGGTTTTCGTCCAGCGGGCCGCAAAGCTGGGCCAGCCGCGCATTGTCGGGTGGGGAAAAGGTATGTCGGAGCTGCACGGTCGAGGTGGCCATGGGAAATATTGCGAAGGGCAGAGAAACGCGCCCGTTGATTCCCCGCGATCAGGGGTCTGAGTTGATAGTATCGGTCTGACGCTGCCATTGTCTGTGCGGCCCGATGAAAAGAAACGGATGCATATGAGTACCATGCAATGCACGCTGGTTGTGGACGACCTCCCTGCTGTGCGCGCCGGGTTTGTCGAACTGTTGCGGGAGAACGATCCCGGTGTGCGCATTTTTGAGGCGGGCCGCATGAGTGACGCCATGCAGATCCTGCAGCGCGAGCCTGTCGATCTCCTTCTGGTCGACCTTGGCCTGCCCGACGCCAGCGGGCTTGAGTTGATTCGCACGCTGGCGGAAATTCGTCCCCAGGCACGCTCTGTCGTGGTCACCATCTTTGACGACGACGACCATCTCTTCCCGGCGCTGCAGGCCGGAGCGTTCGGCTATCTGCTCAAGGATCGGCCCAAGATCGAATTGCGTGCGCAGCTGCGCCGCATCCAGGATGGCGAACCGCCGCTGTCTCCCAGCATTGCCAGACGGATGGTGCAGCATTTCACCCACCTGCGCAGCGCCATTCCTGCTCCTTCGTCCCATGCGCCGGAAGACCACGTCGCACTGACCGAGCGTGAAAGCGAGGTGTTGCAACTGGTTGGCAAGGGTTACACCCTGCCGGAAATCGCCGTGCAACTGGGCCTGTCCCGTCACACGGTTGCAGACTACGTCAAGCAGATCTACCGCAAACTCAACATCTCGTCCCGCGCCGAGGCGGCTCTCGAAGCGGTACGGCGCGGACTCGTCAGGTAACCTGCCCGGACTTGATGCTCCAGCTCCACGCTTGTCCACGTCACCAGCCATGTCATACCCCGCCGACTTATCTGCAGAGTCCGTTTGCTACCTCAACGGAACATTCCAGCCTCTGTCGCAATGCCGGGTTTCCGTGCTCGACCGCGGTTTCATCTTTGGCGATGGGGTGTATGAGGTCATCCCGGCCTATGGGCGCCGCGTCTTCCAAGTGGATGCGCATCTGTCCAGGTTGGCGCGCAGCCTGAACGCAGTCGAAATGACCAATCCCTGCAGCAAGGAAGATTGGCTTGCACTCGTGCGCGAGCTCCTTGCGCGCAACGCCGAAGATGATCAGTGCATCTATATCCAGGTGACTCGCGGCGTGGCCCGACGTGATCATGCGTTTCCTCGCGGCGTCGAGCCCACTGTTTTTATGATGAGCTTTCCCTTCCCGCACATTCCGGCCGACAAGCGGGCAAGCGGAGTTGCATGCATCACTGCCCCGGATCTGCGCTGGAGAAACGGGCACATCAAGTCCACCTCATTGCTTGGAAATGTTCTGGCCCGTCAACTCTCCGCTGAGATCGGTGCCGCGGAAACCATCCTGATACGAGATGGCTGGCTCACCGAAGCCTCGGCCTCCAACGTCTGGGTCGTGCGCAACGGCCGCCTCTGCGCGCCCCTGCGTGACCATGACAAGCTGGAAGGAATACGGGTCAGCCTGCTGGAAGAGCTCGCCTCGGAGGTTGGTATCAAGCTGGAATTCCGTCCGATCGCAGAATGGGAATTGCGTTGCGCAGAAGAAATCATGTTGACGTCTGCGACAAAAGAGGTGATCTCAGTAACCACACTCGATGGCAAGAACGTGAGCGAGGGCCGTCCTGGCCCTGTGAGTCAATCGCTCTACGCGGCCTACCAGGTCGCCAAGAAACGAATTGGGCCGGACAACTGAGCAAGGCAGCATGCAGATCCGCCCAAGAAACGGTATCGACCAAAAAACGCTTGACACGGCTGGCTGTAACAAGCACAATTTCATCTCTCGGCGCTAACCACGCCTTGAAGCAGTAAGAAAAAGTGGCAAGAGAATAAAAACCTTTCGCTTGACTCGGAATTAAAATTAGTGCAATAATTGATGTCTTCGCTAAATGCATGCGAAGCAAGTCAAAAAAAAGAAAACAAAAAACCTTTCGCTTGACTCGGAATTAAAATTAGTGCAATAATTGATGTCTTCGCTGCAAATGCAGCAAACGCCGATAGGCGAGTTCATTAAGAAATCAACCGATAAGCGTGGGCGTTTGGCTGAATGCAAATATACCAAACGCTCATATGAATACGGAAATTTTCCGTAATTCCTTGAGTGTGCATTGTTCGCAATGCAAAAAAGATCGAACTATAGAGTTTGATCCTGGCTCAGATTGAACGCTAGCGGCATGCTTTACACATGCAAGTCGAACGGCAGCGCGGGGCAACCTGGCGGCGAGTGGCGAACGGGTGAGTAATACATCGGAACGTACCCTGTGATGGGGGATAACCACGCGAAAGCGTGACTAATACCGCATACGACCCAAGGGTGAAAGTGGGGGATCGCAAGACCTCACGTCATAGGAGCGGCCGATGGCGGATTAGCTAGTTGGTGAGGTAAAGGCTCACCAAGGCGACGATCCGTAGCTGGTCTGAGAGGACGACCAGCCACACTGGGACTGAGACACGGCCCAGACTCCTACGGGAGGCAGCAGTGGGGAATCTTGGACAATGGGGGCAACCCTGATCCAGCAATGCCGCGTGTGGGATGAAGGCCTTCGGGTTGTAAACCACTTTTGGCGGGGGCGAAATATCGAGTGCTAATACCATTCGGTGATGACGGTACCCGCAGAATAAGCACCGGCTAACTACGTGCCAGCAGCCGCGGTAATACGTAGGGTGCAAGCGTTAATCGGAATTACTGGGCGTAAAGCGTGCGCAGGCGGTTTGGTAAGACAGATGTGAAATTCCCGGGCTCAACCTGGGAACTGCATTTGTGACTGCCTAACTAGAGTGCGGCAGAGGGGAGTGGAATTCCGCGTGTAGCAGTGAAATGCGTAGATATGCGGAGGAACACCGATGGCGAAGGCAACTCCCTGGGCCTGCACTGACGCTCATGCACGAAAGCGTGGGGAGCAAACAGGATTAGATACCCTGGTAGTCCACGCCCTAAACGATGTCGACTAGTTGTTGGACGGGATACTGTTCAGTAACGTAGCTAACGCGTGAAGTCGACCGCCTGGGGAGTACGGCCGCAAGGTTAAAACTCAAAGGAATTGACGGGGACCCGCACAAGCGGTGGATGATGTGGTTTAATTCGATGCAACGCGAAAAACCTTACCTACCCTTGACATGCCAGGAACTTACCAGAGATGGTTTGGTGCTCGAAAGAGAGCCTGGACACAGGTGCTGCATGGCTGTCGTCAGCTCGTGTCGTGAGATGTTGGGTTAAGTCCCGCAACGAGCGCAACCCTTGTCATTAGTTGCTACGCAAGAGCACTCTAATGAGACCGCCGGTGACAAACCGGAGGAAGGTGGGGATGACGTCAAGTCCTCATGGCCCTTATGGGTAGGGCTACACACGTCATACAATGGGCGGTACAGAGGGTTGCCAACCCGCGAGGGGGAGCTAATCCCTTAAAACCGCTCGTAGTCCGGATTGTAGTCTGCAACTCGACTGCATGAAGTCGGAATCGCTAGTAATCGCGGATCAGCTTGCCGCGGTGAATACGTTCCCGGGTCTTGTACACACCGCCCGTCACACCATGGAAGTGGGGTTTACCAGAAGTAGTTAGCTTAACCGCAAGGGGGGCGATTACCACGGTAGGCTTCATGACTGGGGTGAAGTCGTAACAAGGTAGCCGTATCGGAAGGTGCGGCTGGATCACCTCCTTTCTAGAGACGCATTTAGTCAAGCGCTCACACTTATCGGTTGTCAACGTTGATGGTGGTTGCGATACCGAACTTCGTGGCCCAAGCGGGTCTGTAGCTCAGTCGGTTAGAGCACCGTCTTGATAAGGCGGGGGTCGTTGGTTCGAATCCAACCAGACCCACCAGTACTGGAGTTTACCCTGGGGGTGTAGCTCAGCTGGGAGAGCACCTGCTTTGCAAGCAGGGGGTCATCGGTTCGATCCCGTTCACCTCCACCAGTCTCCAAAAGAAAGCAGTCTTTCTTTTGATGAAACCATCGTTGTGTTCTTTAACAATTCAAAAGCTGATATTTGTATGGCAATAGCCATACATTGCGATTGCATCGCAAATATGAGTTCAATCCTATTTGACTAGTGGTCAAAATTATAGGATCAAGCGACTAAGTGCATACGGTGGATGCCTTGGCGACTACAGGCGATGAAGGACGTTGTAGCCTGCGATAAGCTGCGGTGAGCTGGCAAACAAGCTTTGACCCGCAGATTTCCGAATGGGGAAACCCACCCGCAAGGGTATCTTTGACTGAATACATAGGTCATTGAAGCGAACCGGGTGAACTGAAACATCTCAGTAACTCGAGGAAAAGAAATCAACCGAGATTCCGATAGTAGTGGCGAGCGAAATCGGAACAGCCTGCATAATTTAGCATTTGATATAGCAAAACGACATGGAAAGGTCGGCCATAGAAGGTGATAGCCCTGTATGTAAAATATCTTTTGTAGAACTAGGTATGCGAAAAGTAGGGCGGGACACGTGTAATCCTGTCTGAACATGGGGGGACCATCCTCCAAGGCTAAATACTCGTAGTCGACCGATAGTGAACAAGTACCGTGAGGGAAAGGTGAAAAGAACCCCGGGAGGGGAGTGAAATAGATCCTGAAACCGTATGCATACAAAAAGTCGGAGCCCTACGGGGTGACGGCGTACCTTTTGTATAATGGGTCAGCGACTTACATTCAGTGGCAAGCTTAACCGAATAGGGAAGGCGCAGGGAAACCGAGTCCGAACAGGGCGACTAGTCGCTGGGTGTAGACCCGAAACCGGATGATCTATCCATGGCCAGGATGAAGGTGCGGTAACACGTACTGGAGGTCCGAACCGACTAGTGTTGCAAAACTAGCGGATGAGCTGTGGATAGGGGTGAAAGGCTAAACAAATCCGGAAATAGCTGGTTCTCCTCGAAAACTATTTAGGTAGTGCCTCGCGTATCACCGCCAGGGGTAGAGCACTGTTTTGGCTAGGGGGTCATGACGACTTACCAAACCAATGCAAACTCCGAATACTGGTGAGTGCAGCGCGGGAGACAGTGCACCGGGTGCTAACGTCCGGACACAAGAGGGAAACAACCCAGACCGCCAGCTAAGGTCCCTAAATATAGCTAAGTGGGAAACGAAGTGGGAAGGCATTGACAGTCAGGAGGTTGGCTTAGAAGCAGCCACCCTTTAAAGAAAGCGTAATAGCTCACTGATCGAGTCGTCCTGCGCGGAAGATGTAACGGGGCTAAGCTATATACCGAAGCTGCGGATGTGCGTAAGCACATGGTAGAGGAGCGTTCTGTAAGCCTGTGAAGGTGTGTTGAGAAGCATGCTGGAGGTATCAGAAGTGCGAATGCTGACATGAGTAGCGTTAAAAGGGGTGAAAAGCCCCTTCGCCGAAAGCGCAAGGTTTCCTACGCAACGTTCATCGGCGTAGGGTGAGTCGGCCCCTAAGGCGAGGCAGAGATGCGTAGTCGATGGGAAACAGGTCAATATTCCTGTACCGATGTCTAGTGCGATGTGGGGACGGAGAAGGTTAAATCAGCCGGGTGTTGGATGTCCCGGTTCAAGTGTGTAGGCGTGCCCCTTAGGCAAATCCGGGGGGCTTAGCTGAGGCATGATAACGAGGCAGCTTGCTGCTGAAGTGATTGATACCCTGCTTCCAAGAAAAGCCACTAAGCTTCAGCTAGACACGACCGTACCGCAAACCGACACTGGTGCGCGAGATGAGTATTCTAAGGCGCTTGAGAGAACTCGGGAGAAGGAACTCGGCAAATTTGTACCGTAACTTCGGGATAAGGTACGCCCTCGGTATGTGACGCCGTACAGGCTGAGCAGAAAAGGGCCGCAGTGAAAAGGTGGCTGCGACTGTTTATTAAAAACACAGCACTCTGCAAACACGAAAGTGGACGTATAGGGTGTGACGCCTGCCCGGTGCCGGAAGGTTAAGTGATGGGGTGCAAGCTCTTGATCGAAGCCCCGGTAAACGGCGGCCGTAACTATAACGGTCCTAAGGTAGCGAAATTCCTTGTCGGGTAAGTTCCGACCTGCACGAATGGCGTAACGATGGCCACACTGTCTCCTCCCGAGACTCAGCGAAGTTGAAATGTTTGTGATGATGCAATCTCCCCGCGGAAAGACGGAAAGACCCCATGAACCTTTACTGTAGCTTTGCATTGGATTTTGAACAGATCTGTGTAGGATAGGTGGGAGGCTTTGAAGCGGTGCCGCCAGGTGTCGTGGAGCCAACCTTGAAATACCACCCTGATGTGTTTGAGGTTCTAACCCTGGACCGTGAATCCGGTTCGGAGACAGTGCATGGTGGGCAGTTTGACTGGGGCGGTCTCCTCCCAAAGCGTAACGGAGGAGTTCGAAGGTACGCTAGGCACGGTCGGAAATCGTGCTGATAGTGCAATGGCATAAGCGTGCTTAACTGCGAGACTGACAAGTCGAGCAGATGCGAAAGCAGGACATAGTGATCCGGTGGTTCTGTATGGAAGGGCCATCGCTCAACGGATAAAAGGTACTCTGGGGATAACAGGCTGATACCGCCCAAGAGTTCATATCGACGGCGGTGTTTGGCACCTCGATGTCGGCTCATCTCATCCTGGGGCTGTAGCCGGTCCCAAGGGTATGGCTGTTCGCCATTTAAAGAGGTACGTGAGCTGGGTTTAAAACGTCGTGAGACAGTTTGGTCCCTATCTTCCGTGGGCGTTGGAGGCTTGAGAGGGGCTGCTCCTAGTACGAGAGGACCGGAGTGGACGAACCTCTGGTGTACCGGTTGTCACGCCAGTGGCATCGCCGGGTAGCTAAGTTCGGAAGAGATAACCGCTGAAAGCATATAAGCGGGAAACTTGCCTCAAGATAAGGCCTCCCTGGAGACTCGATCTCCCTAAAGGGTCGTTGAAGACGACAACGTTGATAGGCTGGGTGTGGAAGCGCAGTAATGTGTTGAGCTAACCAGTACTAATTGCCCGTGCGGCTTGATCCTATAATTTTGACCATATAGATGCAATCAATCAGCTTTTGAATTGGACGAGTTTTCGTCAACAAGTTATGCCTGATGACCATGGCGAACTGGAACCACCCCTTCCCATCCCGAACAGGGCCGTGAAACAGTTCAGCGCCGATGATAGTGCGCATTCGCGTGTGAAAGTAGGACATCGTCAGGCTACCCTAACGAGCCCGGCCATCCCTTGATGGTCGGGCTTTTGTCATGTTGTTTTGTTCCAATTACCGTGCTCCGGCAGGAGTGAGGAAGATCTATGCCAACGATCAATCAATTGGTTCGCTCTCCGCGTGTGAGCGAGCGAGTCAAATCCAAAAGCCCTGCGATGGAAAACTGCCCGCAGCGCCGTGGTGTGTGCACGCGTGTGTATACGACGACGCCAAAGAAGCCTAATTCAGCTTTGCGAAAGGTTGCAAAAATCCGTCTGACGAATGGCTTCGAGGTCATTTCCTATATCGGCGGCGAAGGCCATAACCTGCAAGAGCACTCGGTGGTTCTCGTCCGTGGAGGCCGCGTCAAGGATTTGCCTGGTGTGCGTTATCACATTGTGCGCGGTTCTCTTGACCTGCAGGCTGTCAAGGACCGCAAGCAATCACGCTCGAAGTACGGCGCAAAGCGCCCCAAGAAATAATTCGATTACAGCAGTATTCAATCGATTTCCGTCCGCAACTGCGGAGTAAGCAGCCCGAATAGGGCTTGGGTTTAGCCCAACTGAATTGGAGAAATCATGCCTCGTCGTCGCGAAGTAGAGAAGCGAGAAATTTTGCCGGATCCGAAATTCGGCAGTGTTGATGTTGCGAAGTTCATGAACGTCGTCATGCTCTCCGGCAAAAAAGCCGTCGCAGAGCGTATTGTTTATGGCGCCTTCGACACGATTCAAGAAAAGTCGGGCAAGGACCCACTTGAAGTCTTTTCTGCTGCGATGGGTAATGTGCGTCCCATGGTCGAGGTCAAGTCCCGCCGCGTCGGCGGTGCCAACTATCAGGTGCCCGTGGAAGTGCGGCCTTCGCGCCGCATGGCACTGGCCATGCGTTGGATTCGCGAGGCGGCAAAGAAGCGCAACGAGAAATCGATGCAGCAACGGCTTGCAAATGAATTGCTGGAAGCCGCTGAGGGCCGCGGCTCTGCAATGAAGAAGCGCGACGAGGTGCACCGTATGGCTGAGGCCAACAAGGCCTTCTCGCATTTCCGCTTCTAAAAACAACTTTGGATTTCATCATGGCACGAATCACTCCGATTGAGCGTTATAGAAACATCGGTATCTCTGCGCACATCGACGCTGGCAAGACCACGACGACTGAGCGCATCCTGTTCTACACCGGCGTCAATCACAAAATTGGCGAGGTGCATGACGGCGCGGCCACGATGGACTGGATGGAGCAGGAGCAGGAGCGCGGAATTACCATCACTTCGGCTGCGACAACGTGCTTCTGGAAGGGCATGGACCGGTCTCTGCCTGATCACCGCATCAACATCATCGATACCCCCGGTCACGTTGACTTCACCATTGAAGTCGAGCGTTCCATGCGGGTGCTCGACGGTGCCTGCATGGTGTATTGCGCCGTGGGTGGCGTGCAGCCGCAGTCGGAAACCGTTTGGCGCCAGGCCAACAAATACAAGGTTCCTCGGCTGGCCTTCGTCAACAAGATGGACCGTACCGGCGCCAATTTTTTCAAGGTCTATGAGCAGATGCGCACGCGCCTGAAGGCGAATCCTGTGCCCATCGTTGTGCCCATCGGGGCTGAAGAAAACTTCAAAGGGGTGGTCGACCTGATCAAGATGAAGGCCATCATTTGGGATGAAGCCTCTCAGGGGATGAAGTTCAGCTACGAAGACATCCCTGCCGACTTGGTGGAAACCTGCAAGGAATGGCGCGAGAAGATGGTCGAGGCAGCGGCCGAGTCCAGCGAGGAACTGATGAATCAGTACCTGGAGACGGGTGAGCTGAGCGAGGCGGAAATCAAGCAGGGGTTGCGCGCAAGGACGATCGCGAGCGAAATTCAGCCCATGCTTTGCGGGACTGCATTCAAGAACAAGGGTGTGCAGCGCATGCTGGACGCCGTGATCGAGTTCATGCCCTCACCCGTGGATATTCCGCCAGTCATGGGGCACGACGAGGATGAAAAGGAAGTCGTCCGCAAGGCAGATGACAACGAAAAGTTCTCCGCCCTCGCATTCAAGTTGATGACGGACCCCTATGTCGGTCAGCTGACCTTCATTCGTGTGTATTCGGGAGTGCTCGCGTCCGGTGACACGGTGTACAACCCGATCAAGGGAAAGAAGGAACGGATTGGCCGACTGCTGCAGATGCACGCGAACAACCGGGAAGAAATCAAGGAAGTGCGCGCGGGCGATATTGCCGCGGCGGTTGGCCTGAAAGAGGTCACGACCGGCGAAACCCTGTGCAGCCCGGATGCGATAGTGACTCTGGAAAAGATGGTGTTCCCCGAGCCCGTGATTGCGCAGGCTGTGGAGCCCAAGACGAAGGCCGACCAAGAGAAGATGGGGCTGGCTTTGCAGCGTCTCGCGCAGGAGGATCCCTCCTTCCGCGTCAAGACGGATGAGGAGTCTGGTCAGACCATCATTTCCGGCATGGGCGAGTTGCACCTTGAAATCATTGTCGACCGCATGAAGCGCGAGTTCGGCGTGGAGGCCAATGTCGGCAAGCCGCAGGTTGCCTATCGTGAGACGATTCGCAAGGCAGTGGACAATGCCGAAGGCAAGTTCGTGCGTCAATCGGGCGGCAAGGGCCAGTACGGCCACGTTGTTCTCAAGGTGGAGCCAAACGAAGTCGGCAAGGGTTTTGAGTTTGTGGACGCCATCAAGGGCGGCGTGGTCCCTCGCGAATACATTCCTGCCGTCCAGAAGGGCATTGAAGAGTCCTTGAATGCGGGCGTGCTCGCGGGTTATCCCGTTGTGGATGTCAAGGTCACGCTGCACTTCGGTTCCTATCACGATGTGGATTCGTCCGAGCAGGCATTCAAGATCGCCGCCTCGATGGGCTTCAAGGAAGGGTGTCGCAAGGCGAATCCTGTGATTCTCGAGCCGATGATGGCTGTTGAGGTTGAAACCCCCGAAGACTATGCAGGCAACGTGATGGGCGACTTGTCCTCTCGCCGTGGCATGGTGCAGGGCATGGAAGACATGCCGGGTGGCGGCAAGGCGATCAAGGCCGAAGTGCCTCTTTCGGAAATGTTCGGCTACTCCACGACGCTGCGTTCCATGTCCCAAGGGCGTGCAACCTACTCGATGGAATTCAAGCACTACGCAGAAGCGCCGAAGAATGTGGCGGATGCCATCATCAGCGCGCGAGCAAGCAAGTAATCAATCCACATCAACCGAATTCAAAGAAGGAAACCATCATGGCGAAGGAAAAGTTTGAGCGGACCAAGCCGCACGTCAACGTGGGCACGATTGGTCACGTCGATCACGGCAAGACCACGCTGACGGCGGCCATCACCACCGTGCTGTCGGCCAAGTATGGCGGTTCGGCCAAGAAGTACGACGAGATCGACGCAGCACCCGAAGAAAAGGCCCGCGGCATCACCATCAACACCGCCCACGTCGAATACGAGACCGCCACCCGGCACTACGCCCACGTCGACTGCCCCGGCCACGCCGACTACGTCAAGAACATGATCACCGGTGCGGCCCAGATGGACGGTGCCATCCTCGTCGTCTCCGCCGCCGACGGCCCCATGCCCCAGACCCGCGAGCACATCCTGCTCGCCCGTCAGGTCGGCGTGCCCTACATCATCGTCTTCCTCAACAAGTGCGACATGGTCGACGACGCCGAGCTGCTCGAACTCGTTGAAATGGAAGTGCGCGAACTCCTCTCCAAGTACGACTTCCCCGGCGACGACACCCCCATCATCAAAGGCTCGGCCAAGCTCGCCCTCGAAGGCGACAAGGGCGACCTCGGCGAACAAGCCATCTTCCGCCTGGCCGACGCCCTCGACAGCTACATCCCCACGCCCGAGCGTGCCGTGGACGGCGCCTTCCTCATGCCCGTTGAAGACGTCTTCTCCATCTCCGGCCGTGGCACCGTGGTGACCGGGCGCATCGAGCGCGGCATCATCAAGGTCGGCGAAGAAATCGAAATTGTCGGCATCCGTCCCACCCAGAAGACCACCTGCACCGGCGTCGAGATGTTCCGCAAGCTGCTCGACCAAGGCCAGGCCGGCGACAACGTCGGCATTCTGCTGCGTGGCACCAAGCGCGAAGACGTCGAGCGCGGCCAGGTGCTGTGCAAGCCCGGCAGCGTCAAGCCCCACACCCACTTCACCGCCGAGATCTACGTCCTCTCGAAGGACGAAGGCGGCCGCCACACCCCCTTCTTCAACAACTACCGTCCCCAGTTCTACTTCCGCACCACCGACGTCACCGGCGCAGTGGAACTGCCCAAGGACAAGGAAATGGTCATGCCCGGCGACAACGTCAGCATCACCGTCAAGCTCATCGCCCCGATCGCGATGGAAGAAGGTCTGCGCTTCGCCATCCGTGAAGGCGGTCGCACCGTCGGCGCCGGTGTGGTGGCGAAGATCATCGAATAAATTCGTCCAACGGAACCGGTCGGCGCCTGGTGCGCCGACTTTCGCTCTTTGAAGAGAACATCATGCAAAACCAAAAAATTCGTATTCGTCTGAAGGCGTTTGACTACAAGCTGATCGACCAGTCTGCGATGGAAATCGTCGATACCGCCAAGCGCACGGGCGCAATCGTCAAGGGCCCGGTGCCCATGCCGACACGCCTGCAGCGTTTCGACATCCTGCGTTCCCCGCACGTCAACAAGACATCGCGTGACCAGCTCGAAATTCGTACCCACCTGCGTCTGATGGATATCGTCGACCCGACCGACAAAACGGTCGATGCGCTGATGAAGCTCGATCTGCCCGCTGGGGTTGATGTGGAAATCAAGCTGCAATGATTCAAGCGTCTTGCTGCGGCAAGACGCTTGGTGTATGATTTAAAGATTTCCCTCTTCGGAGGGCATGCGAGAATGCTGCGATAAGGCGGCAAATCGAGCGGCAAAAGCGCGCTGCAGAATCTTGCAGTTGCACTGACTAACTTACGGGCTTGGCCAATCGTAGCCAGGCAGGAGAAAACAATGAGCTCACATTCAATGGGCCTTGTCACGCGCAAGGTCGGAATGACGCGTGTGTTCACCGATGATGGGGAATCCATCGCCGTCACCGTGCTGGATGCGTCCGGCAACCGGGTGTCGCAGGTGCGCACACACGATGTGGATGGCTACAGCGCCGTCCAGATCGCTTTTGGTTCGCGCAAGCCGTCACGCCTGACCAAGGGTCAGGCAGGTCACCTGGCCAAGGCGGGTGTGGAGCCGGCTGAAATCCTCAAGGAATTTGATCTGCCTGCAGACAAGGCGGCCAACTTCGCTCCGGGTGCTGTTGTTCCTGCCACCCTTTTCCAGGTTGGGCAGATGGTGGATGCGCAAGGGGTGTCGATCGGCAAGGGCTTTGCCGGTTCGATCAAGCGTCACAACTTCTCTTCCAACCGTGCATCGCACGGCAACTCGGTCACGACGCGTGCGCCGGGTTCCATCGGCATGGCGCAGGATCCGGGTCGCGTTTTCCCTGGCAAGCGCATGGCGGGCCAGATGGGCAACGAGACGGTCACTGTGCAAAACCTGGAAGTTGTGCGCATCGATGAGGCGCGCCAACTCATTCTGGTCAAGGGGGCTGTGCCTGGTTCGCGCTCCGGCTTTGTGTTTCTGCGTCCCGCGGTCAAGGCTGCGGCAGGAGGTCAGTGATGCAGCTCGATTTCATCAATGCGCAGGGCCAGCCTGCCGAAAAATTTGAAGTCAGCCCGGAGGTATTCGGGCGCGATTTCAACGAAGATCTGGTTCACCAGATCGTCATTGCCTATCAGGCCAATGCGCGTCTGGGCAATCGTGCGCAAAAGGATCGTGCTGTGGTCAAGCACTCCACGCGCAAGCCCTGGAAGCAAAAAGGAACGGGCCGTGCGCGTGCGGGGATGACGTCTTCCCCTCTGTGGCGTGGGGGCGGAAAGATTTTCCCGAATTCGCCTGACGAAAACTTCACGCACAAGGTCAACAAGAAGGCCTACCGAGCTGGCATGCGTTCGCTGTTCTCGCAGCTGGCACGTGAAGGCCGTCTGGTGGTGGTCGACTCGTTCACCGTTGAGGCGCCAAAGACCAAATTGGTGGCCGAGAAGTGCAAGGCCATGGGCTTTGAGTCGGTGATGATCATTGCGGACGGCGCAGATGAAAATCTGTTTCTCGCCGCGCGCAATCTGCCCAATGTGCTCGTTGTCGAGCCGCGTTATGCCGATCCGCTGTCCCTCCTGTTCTACAAGAAGGTCGTGATGACCAAAGGCGCGGTCAGCCAACTGCAGGAGATGCTGTCATGAAGCAAGCTGTGATCAATCCCCAGCGTCTGATGCAGGTCTTGAGTGCGCCGGTCATTTCCGAAAAGGCCACCATGGTTGCGGAAAAGCGCAATCAGGTCGTTTTCCGCGTGATGCGTGATGCCACCAAGCCCGAAATCAAGGCCGCTGTCGAGCTGATGTTCAAGGTGGACGTCGAGTCGGTGCAGATCAGCAACCTCAAAGGCAAGGTCAAGCGCACCGCGCGCGGGGCCGGCCGCCGCAATCATGTCAAAAAGGCCTATGTCTGCCTGAAGGCTGGACAAGAGCTGAACTTCGCGCAGGAGGGTGTCTAAATGCCCGTCGTCAAAGTCAAGCCGACCTCGGCAGGCCGCCGTGCGGTCGTCAAGGTCACGCATCCGCATCTGTACAAGGGTGAGCCTGAGCGTTCCTTGCTCGAGCCCCAGTTCCAGAAGGCGGGTCGCAACAACAACGGTCACATCACCACCCGCCATCGCGGTGGTGGTCACAAGCACCACTATCGCGTGGTCGATTTCCGCCGCGACAAGGATGGCATTCCAGCCAAGGTCGAGCGGATCGAATACGACCCGAACCGTACGGCGCACATCGCCCTGGTTTGCTACGCGGATGGCGAGCGTCGCTACATCATCGCGCCGCGCAATCTGGAAGTGGGCGCCACGCTGATGAGCGGTGCCGAGGCGCCGATTCGTGCTGGCAACACCCTGCCGATCCGCAACATTCCGGTGGGCTCGACCATCCATTGCATCGAAATGCAGCCGGGCAAGGGTGCGCAGATCGCGCGTTCCGCGGGTGCTTCGGCCGTGCTGCTGGCCCGCGAAGGCATTCATGCTCAGGTGCGCATGCGCTCCGGTGAAGTGCGTCGCATTCACATCGACTGCCGCGCCACGCTGGGCGAGGTCAGCAACGAAGAGCACAATCTGCGCCAGTACGGCAAGGCCGGTGCAATCCGCTGGCAAGGCATTCGTCCGACGGTTCGTGGTGTGGCCATGAACCCGGTCGATCACCCCCACGGCGGTGGTGAAGGCAAGACGGGTGAAGGCCGCGTGGCGGTCAGCCCGTGGGGCACGCCGACCAAGGGTTACCGCACCCGCAACAACAAGCGCACGCAGAGCATGATCGTGTCGCGTCGTAAGAAGTAAGGGATAGCACATGGCTCGCTCACTCAAAAAAGGTCCGTTCTGCGACCAGCATCTGCTGAAGAAGGTTGAAGCTGCGGTCAGCACCAAGGACAAGCGCCCGGTGAAAACCTGGTCGCGTCGTTCCACCATCCTGCCCGAATTCATCGGTCTGACGATTGCCGTGCACAACGGCAAACAGCATGTCCCGGTCTATGTGTCCGATCAGATGGTCGGACACAAGCTTGGCGAATTCGCGCTGACGCGGACATTCAAAGGACACCCCGCCGATAAAAAGGCGAAGAAGTAAGGCAGACACATGGAAACTCGTGCAACCCTACGCGGCGTTCGCCTCTCGGCCCAAAAAGGTCGACTGGTGGCGGACCTGATCCGCGGCAAAAAAGTGGACTCCGCTCTGAACATCCTGGAGTTCTCGCCCAAGAAGGCATCGGGCATCATCAAGAAAGTGCTGGAGTCGGCGATTGCCAACGCCGAGCACAACGATGGCGCCGATGTGGACGAACTGATGGTCACCAAGATCATGGTCGAAGAGGGCTCGACCCTCAAGCGCTTCAGTGCGCGCGCCAAGGGTCGTGGCAATCGCATCAGCAAGCCCACCTGCCATATCTACATTCAAGTCGGAAACTGAGAACGCTATGGGACAGAAAATTCATCCGACCGGTTTCCGTCTGGCCGTCACCCGTGGCTGGGCTTCGCGCTGGTATGCGCCGAGCACGCAGTATGCCAAGATGCTCAGCGAAGACATCATGGTGCGCGAGTACCTGAGCAAGCGTCTGAAGAACGCCTCGGTGTCGCGCGTGCTCATCGAGCGCCCTGCCAAGAATGCTCGCATCACGATCTACAGCGCACGTCCGGGCGTTGTGATCGGCAAGAAGGGCGAAGACATCGAAAACCTGAAGGCCGAGTTGGCCAAGCGCCTGGGTGTGCCAGTTGCTGTCGACATCGAAGAGGTGCGCAAGCCCGAAATCGATGCCCAATTGATCGCCGACTCCATCACCCAGCAGCTCGAAAAGCGCATCCAGTTCCGCCGCGCCATGAAGCGCGCCATGCAGAACGCCATGCGCATGGGCGCTCAGGGCATCAAGATCATGTCTTCTGGTCGTCTGAACGGCATCGAAATTGCACGACGTGAGTGGTACCGTGAAGGCCGTGTGCCGCTGCAGACTCTGCGTGCGAACATCGATTACGCCACCTCGGAAGCCAAGACCACATACGGGGTGATCGGGGTCAAGGTCTGGGTGTACAAGGGTGATACGCCTGCGAAGGGCGCACTGGTTCCGGCCAAGTCAGAGCCAGCTGCCCAGGAAGAGGATCGCCGCAATCGTCGCCCTGGTGCCGCTCGCCCCTCTGGAGCGCGTCGTGCTGCCCCCCGTCGTGACGAAGCGGCCGCGGCGCCTTCTGCCGATGGCGAAAAATCAGTTGCTGTGAAGCGTGTGCGTAAACCGGCCGGACCCAGCGGTACGCCGGGCGCAGGCGCTTAAGGAGAGAATTCATGCTACAACCCGCTCGTCGCAAATACCGCAAAGAGCAGAAGGGCCGCAATACCGGCCTCGCCACTCGCGGAGCCACCGTTGCATTTGGCGAATTCGGCCTGAAGGCCACGACTCGTGGCCGCATCACTGCGCGTCAGATCGAATCTGCGCGCCGCGCCATTTCACGTCACGTCAAGCGTGGCGGACGCATCTGGATCCGTGTCTTTCCGGACAAGCCGATTTCGATCAAGCCTGCCGAAGTGCGCATGGGGAACGGCAAGGGCAACCCCGAGTATTACGTCTCGGAAGTCCAGCCGGGCCGCGTGCTCTATGAAATCGAAGGTGTGCCAGAGGCCGTGGCGCGGGAGGCATTCGAGCTTGCCGCTGCCAAGCTGCCGTTCCGCACCATTTTTGTTTCGCGCCTGATCGGCGCATAAGGAGAGCGAATTGAAAACCTCCGCTCAACTCACCGAACTGCGCGCCAAGGATATTCCTGCGCTGCAGACCGAACTCGACAGTCTGTTGAAGGCCCATTTCAATCTGCGCATGCAGAAAGGGACTCAGCAGCTGCAGAACACGTCTCAACTGGGCAACACCAAGCGGGCGATCGCTCGGGTGCGCACCTTGATTCAAGAAAAGAAGGCCAAGGGTTAAGCCATGACGGAACAGAAGAAAGTCCAGCGCACGCTGGTTGGCCGCGTGGTCAGCGACAAGCGTCAGAAAACCGTGACCGTGTTGGTCGAACGTCGCATGCAACATCCCATCTATGGCAAGTTCATTGCGCGTTCCAAGAAGTACAGCGCGCATGACGAGAGTGGCCAGTACCACATGAACGATGTGGTTGAAATTGCGGAATCCCGCCCGATCTCCAAGACCAAGTCCTGGGTGGTCAGTCGCCTGATCACCAAGGGTCAGGTGATCTAAGGTTCCAGTGGTCTGAACCGCAGGTCTTGCCGACTCGCGTGAATGCGCGGGTGCAGGCAGGGCGCAACAACCCGCCGCCTGTTGATTCCGCATTTGCGGGTCGGCAGGGGCGGGTTTTTCTTTGCGCTGGGGCGGCGTGGTCAAGATTGCTTGCATGTCTTGCTTGTCCATACGGTCTCGGTGCGGGCAGGGTGGTTTGAGTGGACTACAGTGATGAGGCGCGGCGACATGCGCTTCGGTGCGGTGTTTCAGACCATGTGGGAGGGTCACGCCAAGCCGAATCACCACCAAGTTCACAGGAGACGACATGACGACAACCACCTTGTCCGATGCAGCGGGCCGCGATCCGGTCTGCACACTGTCCTACATCCACCCGAAGGCCGATAGCCCCTGGCTCACCTATCTGGCACAAGTCGATCGGGTCTTGCCGCATCTTGGCCCCCTGGCGCGCTGGGGCGAGACCCTCAAGCGGCCAAAACGTTCGCTGATCGTGGACGTGCCCATCGAAATGGACGACGGCTCCGTGCAGCATTTCGAGGGCTATCGCGTGCAGCACAATCTCTCGCGCGGGCCGGGCAAGGGCGGCGTGCGCTATCACCCCGACGTCACGCTCGAAGAAGTCATGGCGCTGTCGGCGTGGATGACCATCAAGAATGCGGCGGTCGGCTTGCCTTATGGAGGCGCCAAGGGTGGCATCCGGGTATCGCCTTCGAAGCTGTCACGCAAGGAACTGGAGCGACTGACACGGCGCTACACCAGTGAAATCGGCATCATCATCGGCCCGCAGCAGGACATTCCGGCGCCCGATGTCAATACCAACAGCCAGATCATGGCCTGGATGATGGACACGTACTCGATGAATGTCGGAGCGACGGCAACGGGTGTGGTCACCGGAAAGCCGATCCCACTGGGCGGCTCGCTGGGGCGGGTGAAGGCGACCGGACGTGGCGTGTTCGTGACCGGCAGCGAGGCACTGAGACGATTGAAGCTCGACAGGAAAGGGCTGCGCATCGCCGTGCAGGGCTTCGGCAATGTGGGAGGAACCGCAGCGGAGCTCTTTGCCCAGAGCGGATCGCTGATCGTCGCCGTGCAGGATCACACTGGCACCATTCTGAACGACAAGGGGATGGATGTCAGCGCGCTGCAGCGGCATGTTGCAGAGAAGGGGGGCGTGAGCGGCTTTCCCGGCGCACAAGCCGCGTCCAACGCGGATTTCTGGGCGGCGCCCTGCGATGTGCTGATTCCGGCTGCCCTTGAAGGACAGATCACTGCGGAGCGGGCGCGCAGCACCACGGCAAAGCTCATTCTGGAAGGCGCCAATGGCCCGACCCTGCCCGCAGCGGACGATGTTCTGGCCAGCCGGGGCATCCTCGTGGTGCCCGATGTCATCTGCAATGCGGGTGGCGTCACGGTGTCCTACTTCGAGTGGGTGCAGGATTTTTCCAGCTTCTTCTGGGACGAGGACGATATCAACGCGCGGCTGGACAAGATTCTGGGCAATGCGCTGGCCCGCGTCTGGGATACAGCCGATCAACTGCACGTCAGCCTGAGAACCGCGGCCTTTGTGGTGGCTTGCGAGCGGGTGCTGCAGGCGCGGGAAGAGCGGGGCCTGTATCCCTGATCGATCGGGTTCTGCGGCGGGCAGGCCTCCTGTCAGAGCCTGGAGGCGATGGCGTCTTCAGCCTTCAGCGGCGGCTGGGTGCCCGCCCGCGGCTTGTTCCAGGCGGTTCGCAGGCCGTCCAGCAGAAACACTGCAATTCCGGCCCAAACCAGCCCGAAACCGACGATCTTCGCGAGGGCGAACGGTTCGTGATACAGCCAGACACCCAAGGCCAGTTGCAGAGACGGCGTGATGTACTGCAGCACCCCAAGCAACGTCATGGACATGCGGCGCGCACCTGCCGCGAACAGCAGCAGCGGAACCGTGGTGATCGGTCCTGCCGCCACCAGGAGCCAGCGTGTGGACACCCCTGCCGTGGCAAACGCGTTCTGACCCTGCGCGCCGAGCCAATACAGATACAGCAGAGCCAGCGGGAACAGCACCGCGGTTTCCACCGCAAGGCCTTCGAGCGCGCCCAGTGGCGCCGTCTTGCGCAGCAGGGCATAACCGCCGAAGGTGAGCGCAAGGCTCAGGCTGATCCAGGGAACATGACCGACCTCAAGCGCCATCACCGTGACACCCATCGCCGCGATTCCCAGTGCCACCCATTGCAGAGCGCGCAAGCGTTCATGCAGCAACACCGAACCCAGCGCCACATTCACCAGCGGATTGATGTAGTAGCCCAGACTCGCATCCACGACATGATCGCTGTTGACCGCCCAGATATAGATGCCCCAGTTGCTCGACAGCAGCAGGGCACTCAGGGCGAAACGCGCAAGCACTGCAGGTTGTTCTCGCAGGATTTTCAGCCAGCTCCAGCGCTTGAGCGCCGCCAGCAGCAGGACCACCAAGAGAAGCGACCACACCATGCGGTGCGCGAGAATCTGCAATGACGGGATTTGCTCAAGTGCCTTGAAGTAGAGCGGAAACAGGCCCCAGATGACATAGGCCGCAAAAGCGTAGACAACGCCGGAATTCATGTGAACGGTTTTCTTATGGATGAATGATGCTCGCGCGGCCTCTCACGAAGCGGCGCGAAAGTCGTTCACTGTATCCGCGAATGCGTTTGTCTGCAGCGATCAGACGTTGAACAGGAAGTGCAGCACGTCGCCATCCTTCACGACGTAGTCCTTGCCTTCTGCGCGCATTTTCCCCGCATCCTTCGCACCCTGCTCGCCGCCGTAGCGGATGAAATCGTCGAAGGCGATGGTCTGCGCGCGGATGAAGCCGCGCTCGAAATCCGTGTGGATGACTGCGGCCGCCTGCGGTGCGGTGGCGCCGATGCGCACCGTCCAGGCGCGCACCTCCTTCACTCCTGCGGTGAAATAGGTCTGCAGGCCGAGCAGCTTGAACGCGGCGCGGATCAGGCGGTTCAGCCCCGGTTCTTCCAGGCCGAGATCGGTCAGGAAGGCCTGCTTTTCCTCGGGATCCAGCCCGGCGAGTTCGCTCTCCAGCTTGGCGCAGATGGCCACCACCGGCGCGTTTTCCTGCGCTGCATACTCGCGCAGGCGATCGAGGTGCGGGTTGTTCTCGAAGCCGTCTTCCATCACATTGCCGACGAACATGGCGGGCTTGGCAGTGATGAGGCAAAGCGGCGCGATCAGGGCGAGTTCCTCGGCACTCAAGCCCAGCGCGCGCACCGGGCGGGCTTCGTTGAGCGCAGGGATGATGCGCTCAAGCAGGTCGGCCACTCGCTTGGCGTCCTTGTCGCCCGAGCGGCCCTGCTTGTTCATGCGGTGCAGGCTCTTTTCCGCCGTGCCCAGATCGGCCAGGCAAAGCTCGGTCTGGATGACGGCAATGTCGGAAATCGGATCGACCCGCCCGGCGACGTGAATCACATTGGGATCTTCGAAACAGCGCACCACGTTGATGATGGCGTCGGTTTCACGGATGTGTGCAAGAAACTGGTTGCCCAGCCCTTCGCCCTGGCTGGCACCCGCGACCAGGCCGGCAATATCGACAAACTCCACCACGGCGGGCACCGTGCGTTGTGGCTTGACGATGGCGGCGAGCTGATCGAGCCGCGGGTCCGGTAGTTCCACGATGCCGGTGTTGGGTTCGATGGTGCAGAAGGGATAGTTTTCCGCCGGTATGGCGCTCTGGGTCAGCGCATTGAAAAGGGTGGACTTGCCCACGTTGGGCAGTCCGACGATGCCGCATTTGAGGCTCATGGTGTGTGGAGATAGGGGCGCGCGCACCGGGCGCGGAACCCGCCATTGTAGGTTGCCGACGCTACTGTTCGATGTGCACCCGCAGCCCCGCCACCCATTGCTGGCCGGGGCCGCCGCCTGGATGCTGAATGTGCTGGATGTCGGGCTGCAGATAGATGTGCGACGCGAGTTGCAGCGAATACACCGCTTCCGCCACGGTCTCGCTGGGCAGCGCCCGCAGGCGCGCCTGTGCGATGCCCAGGGTCAGCACGTCCGCTGGTCGCGCGGAGTGGATGCCAACAACACGAACACCCGCGCCGACATAAGCCTGCACCGGGTTGGATGCCGCCGGGCTCCAGCCGCCCTGCAGGAAGGCGGCCCAATTGCGCCGGGCCGGATCCTTCCAGCGCCACTCGTTCACGACATACAGCCCGCCACTGTCGGCGCCATACGCGGGGTTGCTCTGCCGCAGATGCCAGGCCCCGAGTTTCAGGGTGCCGGCGGGGTCTTCGGCGCCACTCCAGGTATGGTCGGCCTCGGCGACCCACAACATGCCGCGGCGCAGCACGCCTGTCATGCCGGGCGGGTCGCCCTGCCAGACGCCAGCCTGCGCAGACCAGTCGGCGCCCAGGTTGAGCCCGCCCATCAGCCCCAGACCGGGATTGGGGAAGGTGGCGATGTTGGCATTCGAGGTCAGTGTGGGGGCGATGCCGAACGACGCGTTGTGCAGATGGCCGGCCACCCCGGTGGTGTCGAAGGTGTTGTTCATGTCCATGATGCCGCCCTGCACAAACCCCGGGCCAAGCTGCTGACGGTAGCTCAGCTGGTACAGCCGCAGAAAATTGGGTGCCCAGAGATTGCTCGGCAACTGCACCGTGTTGGTGAGCGTCTGCAGATTGCCGTTGCTGCGCAGACCCATGAGCATGATGTCGAACTGGCCACCGCTCCACCAGCCGGCCTGCGCGGTGTCCAGCGTGGCTGCAGCCTGGAATGCCGCAATGGACACGGCCTGGCGCGCACCACTGCCGCCAACGACGCCAAGCGTCTCCGCATCGAGGTGCAGTGCGGTGCTCAGGCCCTTGCTCCAGGTCTGGCTCGGTGGCGTGATGGGGGCGGCAAATGGGGCCAGCTGCAGGTCCGGATCCGTGGTCTGTGACCGGGCGGGCGACATCAGGGCCGTGTGGATCAGGAGAGCAAGAGGGAGAGCACGAAAAAAAAGGCGCATCGCGGCAGCCACCAATAAGAATGACTCTTATTTGTGATTATGCCTGAGCCGGGTTGCTGCGATCCGCAACCAAGCGGCCATCGAGCAGTTCGAGCACGCGGTCGCAACGCGCGGCGATGCGTGGGTCGTGCGTCACCAGCAGCACGGCGCAGCCGAAGGTCTGGTTGAAGCGGCGAAACAGCGCGAACACCTCGTCGGCCGAGCGTGAATCAAGATTGCCGGTCGGCTCGTCCGCCAGCAGGATGGGCGGGCGGATCATCAGCGCGCGGGCGATGGCCACCCGCTGCTGCTGTCCGCCGGAGAGCTCTGTCGGGCGCTTGTGGGCGTGCATCGCCAGACCCACGGCGTCGAGCAGTTCGAGGGCGCGGTCGCGCGTGGCCCCATCGCGCGGCGCCCCGCCGAGCAACGCGGGCATCATCACGTTATCGAGCACGCTGAAGGCGTTGATGAGGTGATGGAACTGAAACACGAAGCCCAGGGTGCGGCCGCGCAGCGCGGTGAGCTCGGCGTCGTTCAAGGCGACTGTGGGCCGACCTTGCACATGGATTTCGCCGCCGCTGGGCGTATCGAGCAGACCGATGAGGTTGAGCAGCGTGCTCTTGCCCGAGCCCGATGGGCCGATGAGCGCGGCGAATTCGCCGCCATGCAGCGTCAGATCGATGCCGTGCAGCACTTCGACTTCGAGCGGCGTGCCCGCGCCATAGGCCTTGCGCAGGCCTTCCAGGTGCAGCACGGGGGGCGTGGACGGGGTTGCGGCGTTGGGCATCGGCGGCAATCAGACGGTGCGGATGGCTTCGACCGGATCGAGGTGTGATGCGCGCCGCGCCGGAGCGAATGCGGCAACAATGCCCGCCAGCGTGGCGATCAGCATGGCCTGCGGCACCAGCCACGGGCTGATGGTCACCGGGAACAATCGCGGCCCCGAGGTGTTGAACACATAGACCAGACTGACCCCCAGCAGAGCACCGATGGTGGAGCCGATCAGCCCCAGCACGCCGCCCTGGATGAGAAACACCGACATCATGCGCAGCCGTGTGGCACCCATGGCGCGCAGGATGCCGATTTCGCGGGTGCGCTGCACCACGCTGACCGCCAGCACACTGGCGATGCCCAGCGCCACCGACAGCGCAATCGACAGGCGGATGATGTTGGTCGAAAGCGATTGCGAGCGCAGCGCGTTGAGCAGCTGGCTGTTGGTCGTCATCCAGCTCTCGGCCTTGACGTCGAAGGTGTGGGCAATGCGCGCGGCAATGGCCTGCGCGCTGAACAGATCGTTCACGCTCAGATCGATTTCCGTGGTCGAGCCGGGCAGCCCCAGCAGGGTCTGCGCCTGCTGCAGGCCGAGGTAGACCTGGCGTTCGTCCACGTCCCGCACGCCGATGGTGAAAATGCCCGCGACGCGAAACGCCTGCGCCTGGCCAGCGGGGCCGGTCAGACGCAGGGTGTCGCCAACGCTCAGCCCGAGATCGGAGGCCAGCCGCGAGCCGATGAGGATTTTTTCCGCGCCCACGGCAAACTGCCCGGCGACGATGTCGGTGTTGATCGGAATGATGCGCACATAGCTCGACGGCTCGATGCCGAGGATGGCCACTGCCCGCACCGCATTGCCGCGCTGCGCAAATGCCGGGCCGGAGACCACGGGCGTGGCGGCCCTCACGTCCGGCATGTTGCGGATGGCATGGAGCACCGCAGCGGCATTGTCGATGCCGCGCAGCCGCTGCGGCCGGGGGTCGATCTGCGACAGGTACATCGTGTGGGATGCGGGAGGCGGGGTCAGCGGCACCAGATCCGGCGCCTTGACCACGATCTGCGGCTGACTGCCCAGCGTGCGGTTGACGATATTGCCCTGCAAGCCCGTGACCAGCGCGGTGATGAACACGATGACCGCCGAGCCCACGGCGATGCCGATGAGGATGAGCAGCGACTGCGCGCGGCCATCCCGCAGGAACTGCAGGGCGATATTCCAGGACAGACGCATGGGCGCAGCTGCTCGCAGGCTCAGCGGCCCGGCATGGGCAGATCGTTGCCTGACGCCGCAGCACTGGCCGCAGCGCTGGGCAGCGGCAGGACCTGCAGCCGCACCCGGGCGCCCGGCGTCACGCCACTGCTCGCCAGCACCGACTCTCCGGAGGTCAGGCCCGAGACCACCTGCGTCAGCGTCAGCCCCTGCAGCCCCAGCTTGACCTGCTGATCCTGCGCCCGACCGTTGCGCAGGACCAGCACCGAAGCCCGGTCGCCATTGACCTTGCGCAGCGCGTCGTTGGGCACGACCAGCGTGTTGCTCCGTTGCGCGGTGACGATGTCGGCCGACACCGTCATGTCCTGCTTGAGCCAGGACGGCGGCTCGGGCACGCGCAGGCGCACCTCCAGCGTGCCCGTGGTGCGATCGACCTGCGGCGCCAGAAAGCTCACCTGCGCCGCAAAGCTGCGGTCGGGATAGGCGTCCGCCACGCAACGCGCCTGCTGTCCGATCTGCAGATTGCCGATGCTCTGTTCGTTGACCGGCAGCAGGATTTCCGTGGCCCCGTCCATCGCCAGGGTGAACAGCGACTGGCCAGGTGTGACCGTGTCTCCGACCTCGACATTGCGCGCCAGCACCACGCCGGAAACCCCGGCGCGCACCACATTGCGCGCATTCACCGCACTGGCGGCGTTGAGTGCCGCCTCCAGCGCGCGCTGCTGCGCGCCGCCGGGCGCCACTGCGGCATACGCAGCCTGCGCGCTGTCGCGCTGCTGGCGGGCGTTGCGCAAGGCGGTCTGTGCCTGCTCGAGCTGTTGCGCCGAGCCGCCACCGGCGTCGAACACGCCCTGAGCGCGCTTGAAATCACGCTCGGCCTGCTCGAGCTGCACCCTGGCCTGCGCCAGGCCGGCGGCAGCCTGCGGGCGCGATTGTTCAACCAGTTGACGCAGCGCCGCGCGGGCCTGATCGAGCTGGGCAGAAGTCTGATCGGCCCGCAATTCCAGCAACACCTGCCCGGCCTTGACATGCGCGCCGCGATCGACCAGTCGCTTGACCACAGTACCGGTGATTTCACTCGCCACCTGCACCCGCGATGGCGTGATGACATAGCCCGTGGCCACCACGTTCTGCACCAGATTGCGGGTCTCGATCCTGTAGCCGGGCACGATGGGCGGGCGGCTGCGCCACCACAGAACGGCTGCGACGACGGCGAGCGCGAGCAGAACCCACGACAAGCGGGTCCAGAACGTTCGGGAAGATTTGGGTGGTGCAGACATCGGCGGCGTCGTGGAGGCTTCCCACACGCGGGGAGCAGGGTTGGTGGCCCAGGATCAGGCCATGCATCATAAACAGCCGATCTGTGTCTTTCGCTGCGCGGTTCGCAGGAACCCACGGCTGCCGTTGCGTTGCGACAATTCGTCACGCGTTTTGCGCGCAAATCGGCGGTTTGCTTGCCATGCGGCGGCCGTTCTGCTTCAATCGAGCTTTACAGACGCAGACAGCCATGACCGCAAACCGCTTCTATTTTTTTGGTTTCTGGTTTTTCTCGCACCGCACCGGCGGAGGGAGAGGCTGACGCGCAGCCCACAAATCCTCAAAAACCGCCGGCCCAGCCCGGCGGTTTTTTTTGGTCGGGCGATGGGCAACACGCGGTGCAAACCATCATGTTCGATTCCATCACAGCCCCAGACCTCCATGTTGCCGCCGCACAGTCGGCACGCCTGAATCCAACGCCAGCCGGAGAGCCCCCGATGCAGTCCAAATCCGCCGCAGACGCCTTGCACAAGCCGCAGGAAGACAAGACCTCCCGCACCGACAACGCGCGCATCAAGCACATCGTGCCGCTGCCGCCGCCAGATCACCTGATCCGCTTCTTTCCGATTGCCGACACGCCGGTCGAAACCCTGGTGGCCGACACACGCCAGGCGCTGCACCGCATCATCCACGGCGAGGACGACCGGCTGCTGCTGATCATCGGCCCCTGCTCGATCCACGACCCCAAGGCCGCGCTGGAGTACGCGCAGCGCCTGGCCGCGCTGCGCAGGCAGCACGCGGGCGAGCTGGAAATCGTCATGCGGGTGTATTTCGAAAAGCCCCGCACCACGGTGGGCTGGAAAGGGCTGATCAACGACCCGTATCTCGACGAGAGTTTCCGCATCGACGAAGGGCTGCGCATCGCACGCGAGCTGCTCATCGACATCAACCGCCTGGGCGTGCCGGCAGGCAGCGAATTCCTCGATGTGATCTCGCCGCAGTACATCGCCGATCTCATCTCCTGGGGCGCGATCGGTGCCCGCACGACGGAAAGCCAGGTGCACCGCGAGCTGGCTTCGGGACTGTCCGCGCCGATCGGCTTCAAGAACGGCACCGACGGCAGCCTGCGCATCGCCACCGATGCCATTCATGCTGCGCGTCGCCCGCACTCTTTTCTGTCGGTCCACAAGAACGGCCAGGTGGCCATTGTGCAGACCCGGGGCAACAAGGACACCCATGTGATTCTGCGCGGCGGCAAGACGCCGAACTACGACGCCGCCAGTGTGCGCGCCGCCTGCGCTGCGCTCGAAGACGCCAAGCTCGACTGCCGGCTGATGATCGACTGCTCGCATGCCAACAGCGCCAAGCAGCACATGCGCCAGCTCGACGTGGCCCGCGACATCGCCGCGCAGCTCGCTGCGGGCGAGCGCTGCATCTTCGGCGTGATGGCCGAGAGCCACCTGCATGGCGGAGCGCAGAAGTTCACCCCCGGCAAGGACGACCCGGCCAAGCTGACCTACGGCCAGAGCATCACCGACGCCTGCCTGCCGTGGGACGATTCGGTCGAACTGATGCAGGTGCTGGCCGACGGCGTGAAGGCGCGACGCAAGCACAAGTCGGCGAAGTAAGCTGTGTCCCTTGATTGATCCGCAGGAGAACCCATGCCCGCCATCCGCATCGACCTGTTCGAGGGTCGCAGCCCCGAGGTCAAGAAGCAACTGGTCGAGAACATCACCCAGGCCGTGGTCGACACGCTCAAGTGTTCGCCCGACGCGGTGGACATCATCCTCTTCGAGGTGCCCAAGTCGCACTGGGCCACGGGCGGCAAGCTGTGGAGCGAGCCACGCGATTAGTCGGTTAAAAGGATTTAATCATTCACTATTGAGTGGTATTAACAAAGAAATATCGCGCCAATAGACTGCCCTGAACGGCTCGTGCACCGCGCGAGCGAAGCAATTCTCAGGAGTGCAAGTCATGGCGAAAATGCGTGCGGTCGATGCCGCGGTGCTGGTGCTGGAAAAGGAAGGCGTGCATCAGGCCTTCGGTGTGCCCGGCGCGGCGATCAACCCGCTGTATTCCGCGCTGCGCAGCAACGGCCACATCGCGCATGTGCTGGCGCGCCATGTCGAGGCCGCATCGCACATGGCCGAGGGCTATACCCGCGCGGCACCCGGCAATATCGGCGTGTGCATCGGCACCTCCGGCCCGGCGGGAACCGACATGATCACCGGGCTATATTCGGCGATTGCCGATTCCATTCCCATTCTGTGCATCACCGGCCAGGCCCCACGCGCGCGGCTGTACAAGGAAGACTTCCAGGCGGTGGACATCGAAGCCATCGCCAAGCCGGTGTGCAAATGGGCGGTGACCGTGCGCGAACCCGCGCAGGTGCCACAGGTGTTCCAGCAGGCGTTTCACCTCATGCGCTCGGGCCGCCCCGGGCCGGTGCTGATCGACCTGCCGCTCGACGTGCAGCTCGCACAAATCGAGTTCGACCCCGACACCTACGCGCCGCTTGCGGTGTACAAGCCCGTGGCGACCCGCGCGCAGATCGAAAAGGCGCTCGACATGCTCGACGCCGCCGAGCGCCCGCTGATTGTCGCCGGTGGCGGCGTCATCAACGCCGACGCCAGCGATCTGCTGGTGCAGTTTGCCGAACTCACCGGCGTGCCGGTGATCCCGACGCTGATGGGCTGGGGCGCGATCGGCGACAGCCACCCGCTCATGGCCGGCATGGTCGGGCTGCAGACCTCGCACCGCGGCGGCAACGCCAACCTGCTCGCCTCCGATCTGGTGCTGGGCATCGGCAACCGCTGGGCCAACCGCCACACCGGCTCGCCCGAGGTCTACACCAAGGGGCGCAAGATCATCCATGTGGACATCGAGCCGACGCAGATCGGCCGGGTGTTCATGCCCGACTACGGCATCGTCTCCGACGCCAAAGCCGCGCTGGAACTCTTCATCGCGGTGGCGCGCGAACGCAAGGCCGCAGGGCGGCTCAAGGATCGCAGCGCCTGGGCGCGCGCCTGCCGGCAGCGCGTGCAGACCCTGCTGCGCAAATGGGACTACGACCAGATTCCGATCAAGCCGCACCGGGTGTACAAGGAGATGGTCGAGTTTTTCGACGCCGACACCCGCTATGTCACGACCATCGGCCTGTCGCAAATCGCCGCGGCGCAACTGCTCAAGGTGGAAAAGCCGCGGCACTGGATCAACGCCGGTCAGGCCGGGCCGCTGGGCTGGACCATGCCGGCAGCGCTGGGCGTCGTGGTGGCCGACCCGACCGCCGATGTGGTGGCGATTTCGGGCGACTACGACTTCCAGTTTCTGATCGAGGAGTTGGCCGTGGGCGCGCAGTTCAAGCTGCCTTACATCCACATCGTGGTCAACAATTCCTACCTCGGCCTGATCCGCCAGGGGCAGCGCCAGTTCGACATGGACTACTGCGTGCAACTGTCGTTCGAGAACGTCAACTCCCCTGAGGTGAACGGCTACGGCGTCGACTTCGTCAAGGTCACCGAAGGGTTGGGCTGCAAGGCCATCCGCGTGTTCGACCCGAACCAGATCCAGCCTGCGCTGGCGCAGGCGCGCAGGCTGATCAAGGAATACGCCGTTCCCGTGGTGGTCGAGATCATTCTGGAGCGCGTGACCAATATCGCGATGGGCGCCGAAATCGACGCCATCACCGAGTTCGACCCCGTCATCGACCTGCAACCCGCCCAAGTCTGAACCATGCCCAAATTCGCCGCCAACCTCACGATGCTTTTCACCGAAGCGCCGTTCATCGACCGCTTCGGCGCCGCCGCCCGCGCCGGCTTCAAGGCGGTGGAGTTTCTCTTTCCCTACGCTCACACCGCCCAGCAGGTGCGCAACGCCGCGCTGGAAGCCGGGGTGCAGATCGTGCTGCACAACCTGCCCGCGGGCGACTGGGACGCGGGCGAGCGCGGCATCGCCTGTCTGCCCGAGCGCGTGGCCGAATTCCGCGACGGCGTGGCGCTGGCGATCGACTACGCCAAGACGCTGGGCGTGACCCAGCTCAACTGCCTGGCGGGCAAGGCGCCTGCCGGCGCCGACCCCGCCGTGCTGCGCGCCACCCTGATCGACAACCTGCGCTACGCCGCCGGGCAGCTCGGCAGGCATGGCATCCGCCTGCTGATCGAGCCGATCAACACCTTCGACATTCCGGGCTTCTACCTCAACCACACGCAGCAGGCGATCGACCTCATCGACGCCGTCGGCAGCGACAACCTGTTCCTGCAGTACGACATCTACCACATGCAGCGCATGGAAGGCGAGCTCGCTGCGACGCTGCAAAAGCACCTGCCGCGCATCGCGCACGTGCAGCTGGCCGACAACCCCGGCCGCCACGAGCCGGGAACCGGCGAGATCAACTACCGCTTCCTGTTCGCGCATCTCGACCGCATCGGCTACGGCGGCTGGATCGGCTGCGAGTACAAACCCAAAACCACCACCACCGCGGGTCTGGGCTGGCTGGCCGCGGTGTAAACACAAACACAGACCCAAACGGAGATTCGCATGGCAACTCTTGGATTCATCGGCCTGGGCATCATGGGAGCGCCGATGGCGGGCCACCTGCTCGCAGGCGGGCACACCCTCTACGTCCACACCCGCAGCAAAGTGCCGCAGGCGCTGCTCGACGCCGGGGCCAGACCCTGCGCCAGCGGCGCGGAAGTCGCGCGGCAGGCCGAGGTCATTTTCACCATGGTGCCCGACACGCCCGATGTGCAGCAGGTGCTGTTTGGCGAAGGCGGCGTGGCGCAGGGGCTGAGCCCGGGCAAGATCGTGGTCGACATGAGCTCGATCGGGCCGATGGAAACCAAGGACTTCGCCCGCCGCATCAACGCGCTGGGGTGCGAGTACCTCGACGCCCCGGTGTCGGGCGGAGAAGTTGGCGCCAAGGCGGCCACACTCACCATCATGGTCGGCGGCAAGCAGGAGGTGTTCGACAAGGTGCTGCCGCTGTTTCAGTTGATGGGCAAGAACATCACCCTGGTCGGCGGCAATGGCGATGGCCAGACCTGCAAGGTCGCCAACCAGATCATCGTCGCGCTCAACATCCAGGCCGTGGCCGAGGCGCTGCTGTTTGCCAGCAAGGCCGGTGCCGACCCGGCCAAGGTGCGGCAGGCGCTGATGGGCGGATTTGCCGCGTCGCGCATTCTCGAGGTGCACGGCGAGCGCATGATCAAGCGCACCTTCCAGCCCGGCTTTCGCATCAATCTCCACCAGAAAGACCTGAACCTTGCGCTGTCCGGCGCGCGGCAGCTCGGCGTGGCGCTGCCCAATACTGCGGCGGCGCAGCAGCTCATGTCGGCCTGTGCCGCCAACGGCATGGACGCGCTCGACCATTCCGCGCTGTGCCGCGCGGTGGAATTGATGAGCCACCACACCATCGCGCCGGATGCGTGAGGGCGCTGCAGCCGATCCGCCCATGACCCTGCCCGACCCCGCGACCGAGCCGATCGCCTTTTTGCGCGCGCTGTTCGACCTGGCCGTGGCCCGTGCGCAGCCTGAGCGGGTGTTGCCCGCGCATCTGCCGTCGCCCCCCAAGGGGCGCACCCTGGTGCTCGGCGCGGGCAAAGCCAGCGGGGCGATGGCGCGGGCGCTCGAGCAGGCATGGCCGGCGGACGCGCCGCTGTCCGGGCTGGTGGTCACGCGCTACGGCTACGCCCCGCCCAAATGGCATGCGCAGCCGCGGCGCATCGAGCTGGTCGAAGCCGCGCATCCGGTGCCCGACGCTGCGGGAGAGGCCGCAGCGCGCCGCATGCTCGCGCTCGCCGCGAACCTCACGGCAGACGATCTGGTGATCGCGCTGATGTCCGGCGGCGGCTCGGCGCTGCTCGCGTTGCCTGCTGCGGGGCTGACGCTCGCCGACAAGCAGCGCATCAACCGCGAACTGCTGATGAGCGGCGCCACCATCGCCGAGATGAACTGCGTGCGCAAGCATCTGTCGGCGATCAAGGGCGGACGGCTGGCCGCAGCCTGCGCCCCGGCGCCCGTGCTCACGCTGCTGATTTCCGACGTGCCCGGAGACGACCCGGCGGTGATCGCCAGCGGCCCGACCGTCCCCGACCCGACGACCTGCGCCGATGCGCTGGCCATCCTCGATCGCTACCGCATCGACATTCCCGAGGCGGTTCGCGCCGCGCTGCACAGCGGCGCGCTCGAAACCCCCAAACCCGGCGATCCGGTCTTTGCCCGCAACCGCGTCGCACGCATCGCCACCCCGCGTCAGATGCTCCAGGCCGCAGCCGACGCCTGCGCGCAAGTGGGTCTGCCCGCGCACATCCTGGCCGACGACATGGAGGGCGAGTCGCGCGATATCGCGCTGGCGCATGCGGCGCTGGCCCGCTCGATCGGACGGCACGGCACGCCGTTTGCGCGTCCGTGCGTGCTGCTGTCGGGCGGCGAAACCACCGTGACCGTGGCCAAGGGCAGCACCCCGGGCAAGGGCGGCCGCGGCACCGAATTCCTGCTCGCGCTGGCGCTGGCGCTGGACGGCGAACCGAACGTGTTCGCCCTGGCTGGCGACACCGACGGCATCGACGGCAGCGAAGACAACGCTGGCGCGTGGATCGCCCCGGACACCCTGCACCGCGCCCGCGCCGCCGGTCTCAAGCCCCGCGCCATGCTCGATGGCCACGACGCCTACACCCTGTTTGCCGCAACCGGCGACCTGTTGGTCACCGGCCCGACCTACACCAATGTCAACGATTTCCGCGCGGTGCTGATCGGGCCCGGTTGATGCGGCACGCAACGGGCGAGGGCGGCGCCTCCCTCGCTCGACTTCCCATCGGGGAGAGGACGCGGCGTGGGGGTGTTTCGCGCATGACGCGCCGTGCCGTTCTTCCCAGCACAGCCGTGGGGCAGGCCGGGTGGGGGCAACCGGCAGACTCTCAGCGCTGACCCGTCGCGGGTTCACCCTCACGCAGCGGCTGTGCGCTGGCCAGCGCGAGGAAATTGCGCAGCGGCGGCTGCGCATCGTCCTGCCGCCAGGCCAGCAGCACCTCGGTGCTGGCGTGCACGTCGGCCAGCGGTCGGTAGGCGACGAACGGCAGCTGCGCGCGCTGCATCGACGCGGCGACGATGCCCACGCCCAGCCCGGCGGAAATCAGTCCGATGAGAGTCGGCATTTCGTGCACCTCCTGCGCGATCCGCGGGCTGAACCCGGCCTGCGCGCACAGCGCCAGGGTCTGCGCGCGCAGGCCCGAGCCGAGGCTGGCGCTGTAGAGCACGAAGGGCTGGTCGCGCAGCTCGGCCAGCGCGACCGCAGCGCGCGCCGCGAGCGGATGGTCGGCGTGGATCGCCACCAGCAGCGGCTCGCGCTGCACCACCAGGGTGCAAAGCCGCGCGTCGTCGATGGCCGGGGTGTGGCGCAAAAAACCCAGGTCGAGCCGGTCGGCGAGCAGGTCGTCGATCTGCGCCTGCGAGGGTTGCTCGCGCAAATCGAGCGCGACCTGCGGCCAGGCGGCGCGAAAGTCGCGCAGCAGCCGCGGCATGACGTCGGTGAACGGCATCGACCCGGCAAAACCGATGCGCAGCCGTCCGGTCTCGCCGCGGCCGGCCTGCCGCGTCTGCGTGATCGCGTGCTGCACCGCGTCGAGAATGCCGCGCGCCAGCGGCAGCAAGGCATCGCCCGCGGCGGTGCGCTGCACCCCGCCGCGGCCGCGGATGAACAGCGGCACGCCGAGTTCGGCCTCGAGCGCCTGGATCTGCTGGCTCAGCGGCGGCTGCGACACATGCAGCCGCTGCGCCGCGCGCGAAAAATGGCGCTCCTCGGCGACGGCGACGAAATAGCGCAGATGCCGCAGTTCCATATCCGAAACGTCTCAAAGTTTCGGGAAATGATATTTCACATATCGAGCTGCGGGCTCTAAGCTCAGAAAAACAGCGTGTCCTGCGCGCCGCGCAGCCCGCACACCCCGCTTTTTTCATGTCGACAACGATTCTGCCTGCCTCCGCCCCCGCCTCCGACCGCCCTCCCGAATGGCTGCGCCGCGCCGCGGTCACCGCCGCGGGCATGTGCGCGTTTTTCACCATGTACGTCACGCAGGGGCTGCTGCCCAGCCTGCAGGCGGTGTTTCACGCCAGCGTCGCGGCGCTGAGCCTGACGATCACGGTCACCACCCTGGCGGTGGCGCTGGCGGCGCCGTTTTCCGGCATCGCGGCAGACCGCTTCGGCCGCAAGCGGGTGCTGCTGGCCTCGCTCTCCGGGCTGGCGCTGTCCACCCTGCTGGCGGCCACGGCGACCACGCTGCACGGCCTGCTGGTGTGGCGCGCGATCGAAGGGCTGTGCATCCCCGGAGTGTTCACCGCGACCGTGGCGTACATCAGCGAGGAATGGCCGCCGTCGGACGTGCCTGCGGTGACCGCGCTCTACATCTCCGGCTCGGTCGCCGGCGGCTTTTCCGGGCGCTTCATCGCCGGCATGGTGACCGCGCACGCCGACTGGCAGGCGGCGTTCGCGGTGCTGGGCGGGGTCAATGCGCTGTTCCTGCTGCTGATCGCCCGCGGCCTGCCCGAGTCGCGTCGGTTTCACGCCAGCAGCGGCGGGCTGCGCGCGGCGCTCGCAGGCTTTGCGCCGCACCTGCGCAACCGCAAGCTGCTCGGCACGTATGCGATCGGCTTTGGCATTTTGTTCTCGCAAGTGTGCACCTTCACCTATGTGAGCTTTCACCTGGCCGGCGCGCCGTACCGCTTCGACCTCAAGGACCTGAGCCTGCTGTTCACCGTCTATCTGGTCGGCATGGTGGCGACGCCGCTGGCGGGCAAGCTGGCGTGGCGTTTTGGCAAGCGGCAGGTGTTCGTCGCCGCGGTCGTGCTGGGCAGCGGCGGCATGCTGCTGACTCTGCTCGCCCCGGTGTGGGCCGTCGTGCTCGGGCTGACGTTGAGCTCAGCGGGCGTGTTCATCGCGCAGTCGATGGCCACCGCGCAGGTGCCGGCGCTCGCCGGGCAGGCGCGGTCATCGGCGGTCGGGCTTTACGTGCTGTGCTACTACGTCGGCGGCAGCGTGGGCGCGTTCGGCCCAGCCTGGGTGTGGGCGCACACCGGCTGGGCGGGGTGCGTGGCGCTGGTGCTACTGGTGCAACTGGCGATCGGCGCAGCGGCGTGGCGGATCTGGGAAGCGCCTACACCAGCCGCGCAATGACATAGGCGAGGAAGGACAGCAGCAGGCTGGATCCAAACGGAAAAACCCACTCGCGGCCGAACAGCCGGAAGCTGAAATCGAGCGGCATGCGGCCGATGCCAAAGCGCCGCAGGTGCGGCAGCAGCGCCGAGAACACGATCGACGCCAGGATGAACACGATCAGCCAGCGCATGGTCTTGCCGCCTCACAGCGTGTGGGTGCGGTCGCCGCGGGCGAAGCCGCGCAGCGCAGGCATGTCCACCCCGCGGCCCAGCGCCATGACCTTGAACAGCTCGCCCATTTCGCTCTCTCCCAGCAGCTTGTTGACCGCAGCGGTCTGCCGCAGATAGTGCGAACCGCCGGGGGCGGCGGTCGCGGCGCACAGCGCCGCCGCGCTGCTGGGGGCCACCGGCGGTGGCCCGGCGGCAAATTCCTCGGCCACCAGATCGAGCAGCCCGCAGTTCATCAAAAAATTCGCCTGGCTGGTGTAGCCGAGCACGTCCATCCCGGCGTCCTGCGCGGCCAGCGCCACCGCGGTGAAGTCGATGTGCGCGGTGATGTCGGCCAGCCCCGGCCAGAGCAGTACGTCGTCGAGCGCGCGGTGGCGGTAGTGTGCGCGCAGCGTGCCCATGTGGCGCTGGGGGTGGTAATACTCGCGCTGCGGAAAGCCGTAGTCGATGAACAGCGCCACGCCGCGCGCGAGCCGCTCGGCCAGGGTGCGCATGAAAGCCAGCGCCTGCGGGTGGGTTTCGGTGACGCTGCCGACCGGCAGCGCCTGCGCCTCGGGGTCGGGCGGCTGCAGCGTGGTCGGGCGGTCGGCAAATACCAGATCGTCGCCCTCCTGCGACACGCCGCGCTCCATCCAGCCGGTTTCGTGCCGCGCGAGCAGCTTGACCGGCATGGCGTCGAGCACCTCGTTGCCGATGACCACGGCCTCGAATGTCTCGGGCAGCGCGCGCCACCACTGCACCCGTCCGGCCAGATGCGGCACGGTGCGCTGCAAGGTCTGCAGTTGCAGATGCTTGAGCGCGCCCGAGACTTCGACGATCGCGTAGTGCAGCGGCGCGCAGCCCAGGCGGTCGAGCTCGCCCAGCAGCTGCGCGGCGAGCTTGCCCGAGCCCGCGCCGAATTCGACCACCGTCTGCAGCCCGGTGTGCTGCAACACCTGCGCGACCTGCGCCGCGACGGTGCGGCCAAACAGCGGCGAGAGTTCGGGCGCGGTGACGAAGTCGCTGTCGCTGCCGAAGTCGCCAAACTGCCCGGATTGCGCGGTGTAGTAGCCCAGTCCCGGCGCGTAGAGCGCCTGGTGCATGTAGGCGTCGAACGGCAGCCAGCCGCCGCCTGCGTGCAGAGCAGCCCGCAATTGCGCAAGGAGTTGCGCGCTGCGCTCGAGCGCCAAAGGGGCGGGGGCCGGTAGACTTGATGGTCTTTGGTTCACTCCCGCATTCTAGAAAGTATGCCGCCCGCAGCCCCTCCTGCACCTGGTTCGCGACCCGTCGCGCTCGTCACCGGCGGCGCGCACCGGCTCGGGCGCGAGATCGCGCTGCATCTGGCCGCGCACGGCTGGGACGTGGCGGTGCACTATCACCGCTCGGCGCAGGCAGCAGCCGAGGTGTGCCGCGCGGCGCAGGCCGCAGGTGCGCAGGCTGCCGCGGTGCATGCCGATCTGTCCGACCCCGCCGCGGTGCAGGCGCTGCTGCCGCGGTCGGTGGCCGCGCTGGGCCGGGTGGATGCGGTGGTGAACAATGCCGCGCTGTTCGCGTTCGACGATGCGCTGCAGTTCAGCGTGGACGCGGCGCGGCAGCATTTCCAGGTCAACACCATCGCCCCGGTGCTGCTGGCGCAGGCGCTGCATGCGCACCTGAGCGCGCGCGGCGCGCAGGGCTGCGTGGTCAACCTGCTCGATCAGAAGCTGAGCAATCCCGACCCCGATTACCTGTCCTACACCTTGTCCAAGGCCGCGCTGCAGGCGGCCACCGTGGCGCTGGCGCAGGCGCTCGCTCCGGTGCTGCGCGTGGTGGGCGTGGCGCCTGGGCTGATGCTGCCGTCCGGGCCGATGACCGAGGACGAATTTACCCGCGTGCACAGCCGCACCCCGCTGCAGCGCGGCAGCACGCCGCAGGACGTGGCGCAGGCGGTGCTTTTCGCGCTGCAGGCCCGCGCGATGACCGGTACCACCCTGCTGGTCGACGGCGGCCAGCATCTGGCCGGCACCGGGCGCGATGTGCTGTTTGCCCTGCGCGAGCAGCCCCCCATTTCAAGCTAGGAATTCCCATGTTCAGTGCCCTGTCGCACCCCGCCCTGCGCGCCTGTCGCCGCCTGTTTCTGCAGAATTACGAGGTCAACATCAACATCGGTGTGCACGAGTTCGAGAAGCGCGGCGAGCAGCGCGTGCTCATCAATGTCGATCTGTTCATTCCGCTGGCCATGTCCACCCCGCAACAGGACAAGCTCGACGAAGTGGTCGACTACGACTTCATGCGCAGTGTGATTGCTGCGCGCATCGCCCGCGGCCACATCCACCTGCAGGAAACCCTGTGCGACGACGTGGCGCGCATCATGCTCGAACACCCGCGGGTGAAGGCCGTGCGCGTGTCCACCGAAAAGCCCGACGTCTACCCCGACTGCCAGAGCGTGGGCGTGGAGGTGTTTCATGTGAAGGACCTGCAGCCGTGAATGCCCGGGACGCTGCCGCAACCAGCCGCGCGGCGCACAAGGCCGCGTTCGAGGACAACAAGCTGTCCAAGCGCCTGCACCGCCTCGTCGGCCAGGCGGTGGTGGACTTCAACATGATCGAGCAGGGCGATCGCGTCATGGTCTGCATGTCTGGCGGCAAGGACAGCTATGCGCTGCTCGACATCCTGCTGAGTCTGCGCGAACGCGCGCCCGTCGACTTCGATCTGGTGGCCGTCAACCTCGACCAGAAGCAGCCGGGTTTCCCGGAGCATGTGCTGCCCGACTATCTCAGGAGCCGCGGCGTGCCGTTTCACATCGAGGAGCAAGACACTTACTCCATCGTCAAGTCCATCATCCCCGAGGGCAAGACCACCTGTGGCCTGTGCTCGCGGCTGCGTCGCGGCATTCTCTACCGCGTCGCGGGCGAGTTGGGTGCCACCAAGATCGCGCTCGGCCATCACCGCGACGACATGCTCGAAACCTTTTTCCTCAACCTGTTTTTCGCCGGCAAGCTCAAGGCCATGCCGCCCAAGCTGGTGAGCGATGATGGCAAGCATGTCGTCATCCGCCCGCTGGCCTATGTGAACGAGGCCGATCTCGAACGCTGGGCGCAGGTGCGCGAATTTCCGCTCATCCCCTGCACCCTGTGCGGCAGCCAGGACAACGCGCAGCGCAAGCAGATCAAGGCCATGCTGCGGCAATGGGAGCGCGAGCATCCGGGCCGCTCGCAGAACATGTTCAACGCGCTGTCGCAGGTCACGCCGTCGCACCTGGCAGACCGCAAGCTGTTCGATTTCGTCGGGCTGCGCGCCACGGGACTGCCCGATCCGCAGGGCGACATCGCCTTCGACCCGGAACCCTGCGGTGGCGCCGGCGAACTCTCCCGCGCACAATCCGTCCAATGGTTTTGATGTGGAGGAACTGCCATGCGCCTACCCGGTCCACTGATCCGTCGATGGAATTCCGTCCGCATCGGCCTGCTGCTGGTTCCCGCATTGCTGCTCGGCGGCTGCGCCAGCCTGACCGATCTGCGCACCACCGTTGTCACGCCGCACCCCGCGCCGCAGGCCCTCGTGGGTGCCAAGGTGCAGGTGCAGGCCGCCCCCGGCAATGCCGACAGTGCCGACGCCTACACCCTGCAGACCGCTGTGCTCGACGCCATGACCAAGGCCGGCATGGTGCCGCTGCTTGGTGAGCCCGCACCCTACACCGCACGTTACGCCTACACCGTGCGCCTCGACCTCGAAGCCACCTACGGCCCCTCGGTCTGGCCGCCCCCCGTGCTGCTGCCGAGTGGCGCCGTCTACTTTCCCGGCGGCTGGGGAGGCTGGGGCGGCGGCCTGTTCGGCTGGATGCCCCCGCCCAACTACTACGAGCGCAGCCTCACCCTCGAAATCCGCGACACCGCCACCGGCGCGCTGATCTGGCAGTCGCACGCCAATACCGGCGGCTACCAGCGCGACCTGGCCTCGGTTGCCGCGCCGCTCGCCCAGGCGGCACTGCGCGGCTTTCCGTCTGAGTACGGCGAGCACAAGGTGCTGTTTCCGCGCTGAGCGCTGAGAGCGAACCGTTTCTCCACCCCAGCCCTCGCCACAAGTGGGGAGGGCGTGTTGTCCTCTCTCTCAATTGGGGGCGGGAGGGGCATCCCAGGGAAGCGTTTCGCGCTGATCTCCCCTCCCCCACGCGTGGGGGAGGCCGGGAGGGGGAAATCAGCTCAGGAACAGCCGCGTCACCGGGTTGTCGGTTTCTTCGGTGTATTGATAGCCGAGCTGCTGCAAGAACTGGCTGAATGCCTTCCGGTCCGCTGGCGGCACCTGGATGCCGACCAGCACATGGCCGCTGTCGCCGCCCTGGTTGCGGTAGTGGAACAGGCTGATGTTCCAGGTTGGATTCAGACTGTCGAGAAAGCGCAGCAGCGCGCCAGGGCGTTCGGGAAAGTCGAAACGCAGCAGGCGTTCGTTGATCGCCATGCTCTGGCCCTGCGCGTCGCGCGGCGCCGGGCCGCCGACCAGGTGGCGCACGTGCACCTTGGCGAGTTCGTTGTCGGTGAGGTCGAGCACGCGGTAGCCCGCGCGCTCGAAGGTCTGGGCCATTTTCTGCGCGTCGTCGCGGCCGTTGACCGTCAGACCGACAAACACATGCGCCTCTTCCGGGCGCTTGATGCGATAGGTGAATTCGGTCACGTTGCGTGCGCCCACCAGGCGGCACAGGCGGCGGAAGCTGCCCGGCTGCTCGGGAATGGTCACGGCAAACAGCGCCTCGCGCGCCTCGCCCACCTCGGCGCGTTCGGCGACGAAGCGCAGGCGGTCGAAGTTCATGTTCGCGCCGCAGGTCACGGCAATCAGCGTTTCGCCTTTGAGCCTGTGCTGCGCGCAATAGGCCTTGAGTGCGGCCACCGACATCGCGCCGGAGGGCTCCAGCACACTGCGGGTGTCCTCGAACACGTCCTTGATGGCGGCGCTCACCGCATCGGTGTCGACCACGACAAAATCATCGACCAGTTCGCGCACCAGGCGGAAGGTTTCGCGACCGACCTGCTTGACCGCGGTGCCGTCGCAGAACAGGCCGACCTCCGGCAACGTCACGCGCCGTCCGGTCTGCACGCTGCGCAGCATCGCGTCGGAATCGACCGTCTGCACCCCGATGACCTTGATCTCGGGCCGTACCGCCTTGATGTAGGCGGCCACCCCCGAGATCAACCCACCGCCGCCGATGGCGCAGAACACTGCGTGAATCGGCGCCTGGTGCTGGCGCAGGATTTCCATGCCGATGGTGCCCTGGCCCGCGATCACATCCGGGTCGTCGAACGGGTGAACGAAAGTCAGCCCCTGTTTGTCCTGGAGTGTGAGCGCATGGGCGTAGGCGTCGCTGTAACTCTCGCCCTGCAGCACCACGTCCACACTGGCACCGCCAAAGGCGCGCACCGCGTCGATCTTCACCTTGGGCGTGGTCGCGGGCATCACGATCACCGCGCGGCAGCCCAGTCGGTGCGCCGACAGCGCCACGCCCTGCGCATGGTTGCCCGCCGACGCACAGATCACCCCGCGCTCGCGTTCGGCGTCGCTCAGCCGCGACATCTTGTTGTATGCCCCGCGCAGCTTGAAGCTGAACACCGGCTGCGTGTCCTCGCGCTTGAACAGCACCTTGTTGTGCAGGCGGCGCGAGAGGTTGCGCGCCGGTTCCAGCGCGGACTCAATGGCCACGTCATACACCCGTGCGTTCAAAATGCGCTGCAGATAATCGGTATGCTTTGCGGCCATTTGCTTTGTCCCGGGAAAAGATTGATTTTATGAGTTGCTGGACACACGGCCACTGGCGGTCCACACAGGCATGATGGCCCCCGACTGGCTCCAGACCGTCGCGTCGTGGTGGCAGGTCGTCTTGCACGCCGCAAGCGGCCCCGGCGGGCTTTATGTTCTGGCGGCGCTGAGCTTCGCTGCCGCGACGTTGATTCCCTTCAGCTCCGAAGCCGTGCTCCTCGTGGTGATCGCCGCGCAGCCGCAGCACACCCTGCTCGCGGTGCTGGTAGCCACTGCGGCCAACACCCTCGGCGGCATGACCACCTACGCCCTTGGCCGCTGGGCGCGGCGCTGGCAGACCCCAGACGCCTGGCGCTGGGCGCCACAAGTGCGCCACTGGGGCGCGCCCATCACCGTCCTGGCCTGGGCGCCGGGCATTGGCGATGCGTTGGTGGTGGCCTCTGGCTGGCTGCGCATCAACGCCTGGGCCTGCGCCTTCTGGATGCTGCTCGGACGCAGCCTGCGCTACATCGCAGTGGCCGGGCTGGCGTGGGCGATGTAATGCGGCAAAAAAATACCCGGGCGGATGATGTCATCGGCCCGGGTAAGAATCCACCAAAGGAGGAGGTGGAGGAGACAAGGGGTGCGTCAAACTCGACGCGTGACTGAATATTAGAGGATGCTTATAGACTTTGCATAGCCCACTCGCACATCATGGAATTGCTAGATAAGCATATACGGATACAACGACCAAGATATTGAAATCATTCTTCTTTTTTGCAGACGCTTGGCGCCAGAATCGGCGGTCTTGCGCCGGGTAAAGTCGCAGAAATTGATATAAATCAAGTGCCTGTCGGGGCTGCAGCGGGTTCACTGCAAGTCCAGCACGGCAGTCAGCGCATCGGGCGTGCCTGATGCGCGCAGCTTGCAGAAGCATTGGTGCGTATCGAAACTGACGGATGACATGGACTAAATTCTGGTCAGTTGCCGCAAGCCCAGCGGAACTTGCCTGTCGGACAATCCCGCCATCACAAAGAAAGAAAGGACAACAGATGCAATGCACCGTGCAATGGGAAGGCGAGGGCGGCATGGCCTTCACCGCGCAGACAGAAACCGGCCACACCCTGCGCATGGACGGCGCCCCGGCCAGCAGCCCCGGCGAGCCCGGCGGCCACAACCTGGCGCCGCGCCCGATGGAAACCGTCCTCGCGGGCACGGGAGGGTGTACCGCCTACGACGTGGTCTACATCCTCAAGAAAGCCCGGCAGGACGTGCGCGGCTGCACCGTGCGGCTCGACGCCGAACGCGCCACCACCGACCCCAAGGTGTTCACCCGCATTCACATGCACTTCACCGTCACGGGCAAAGACCTTCGCACTGACATGGTGCAGCGGGCGGTTGAACTCTCGCACACCAAGTATTGCTCGGCCAGCGCGATGTTGGTGAAGACCGCGGAGATCACCCATAGCGTCGACATCGTGGCGCTCAGCGAGGAAGCTGACTAATTGTTGTGTTTATGAAACGGCGCGTCGTCATTTAATACTGTGTGCTGTATCGGGCGCTTCAATTTGTCACAAGTCTGAAGGTAAATTGCTAGAGAGGCACTCAAGATGCCGTGACACAGGCTTTCTCTCAAACCGCAACACTGGAGATGCAATGAAGAAAACTCTATTGGCTATGGCTTTGCTTGGCACGTTCAGCAGCGCAGCGATGGCTGCAGACAATGTGCAGCTGTACGGCATCATTGATCTTGGAATTGAACATCTGAGCTACGACAACACCAGCGTGAACCGTCTGGGTTCCGGTGCGCAATCGACTTCGCGTATCGGCGTCAAAGGCACGGAAGACCTTGGCGGTGGCCTCAGCGCGTTTTTCACCGCGGAAACAGGCTTCTGCGCAAACGGCAACGATTCGGGTGGAAGTTCCGTCTACAAGGGAACCAGCCAAGGTGCGCAAAACCAAGCAGGCGGCAGCTACTGCTCTGGTGGTAATTTCATGGGGCGCTTGAGCGTCATTGGTCTCAAGGGCAGCTTCGGTACGTTCCAGATGGGCCGGTTCTATTCGTTCAACTACATTGCCGCCACGCAGATCGATCCGTTTGGTACTGGCATGACGGGCACCATGAAGAACGTTGATCCTGCCTCGAACAACTACACCCGTGTGTCGCAAGGCTTGGCTTATGTGACGCCGAATTTCGCAGGCTTCACAGCCGGGCTGGCGTATGCCTTCGGTGCCCAGCCCAGCAGCACCTCCAACGGCCAAGCCTACGAGCTGAACCTGAACTACAAGAACGGCCCGCTGATGGTGGGTGCCGACTACCTGCGTCACAACTACACAGCCACGGCTGCAGGCACGTTCAACCCCTACACCAACCTGGCCAAGGAATTTGGTCCGACCGCGACAGTGCCCGCAGACGGCTACTTCACCAACAAAATCTCAGAAATCTACGGCAGCTACGACCTTGGCGTTGCCAAGCTCAGTGCCATGTATGCACAGCAAAAATACGGCAACGGCCTGATCTACACCGGCACCAATCAGTCTCCCGACCTGCGCGTGTGGCTGATCGGCGCCACAGTGCCAGTGGGGCCGGGCAACGTGCTCGCTTCCTATGCTCAGCGCAAGGACAACAACAGCGCGGGAGACACCAAGGTCAAACAGTACGCCATTGGCTATACCTATCCTCTGTCCAAGCGCACGAATGTTTACACCTCCTATGCGCACATCAGCAATGGAGCGGCTGTGGATCAGTATGTCGGCGACAACGGGATCAATGCTGCGGGTACGCTCGGTGGCCAGAGCTCGAGCGGCTTCGCCCTCGGCATTCGTCATCAGTTTTGACCTCATTGCGCAGATTGCAAGGCCGCCTTCGGGCGGCTTTTTTCTCGCTCAAGCGACCTCGGGTTTACCTTGATGGTTCCGTTCTGTTGCGCCGCGCCAACAGAACGGCCCCATTCGCATCATTCTTAACCCCCAGCTTTGCGCTCCGCCTCGATCTTTGCTGAAATAGCAATAGCTCCTCCACAGGAGTCGGCTTAAGCACAGCAGTTTTTGTGTCAAGCAGGCCCGGCTCCCGGGCAGGTTGTTCAACAAATCTCTGGAGATGTACTCATGAAAAAAACCCTCCTCTCGCTGGCATTGTTCGGCGCATTCAGCGGTGCAGCCATGGCTGCTGACAGCGTTCAGCTCTACGGCATCGTCGACCTCGGCGTCGAGCACCTGTCTTACGACAACACCACCGTGAACCGTCTGGGCTCCGGCATTCAAAATGGCTCGCGCATCGGCCTGAAAGGCAAGGAAGATCTGGGCGGTGGTCTGTCGGCCATGTTCCAGTTGGAAACCGGCTTCTGTGCCAACGGTAACAACACTTCTGCCTACACCGGTGCTGGCCAAGGTGCCCAGAACCAAGCGGGTGGCAGCTATTGCACCAGCGGATCCACCTTCATGGGCCGTACCAGCATGGTAGGCCTGACTGGTGGCTTCGGAACCGTGGCTCTGGGCCGCATGTACAGCCCGTTCTTCAATGCAGCATCTACCGCCGATCCGTTCGGTGCGGGTCTGACCGGTTCCATCACCAACTTGGACCCAGGTTCGCTTGACTACGTTCGGGTGTCGCAGGTCATGGCCTACATGACGCCGACATTCGCAGGTTTCCAAGGTACGGCTGCCTATGGCTTCGGCGGCCAGCCTGGCAACAACTCCAACGGCCGTGCCTATAACTTGGCACTGACGTATGCCAATGGCCCGATTTCTGCGGGTGCAACGTATCTGCAGCACAACTTTACAGCTGCAGGTGCAGTTGGTACGCAAGCGCTGATGCTCGACGCAACCGGCAATGGCATCATTCCCTCGGGCGGCTACTTCAAGAACAAGCTGTGGAATATTTATGGCGGTTATGACTTTGGCGTAGCCAAAGTTGTGGCTTACTATGCTCAAGAGAAGTTCGGCGATGGCGCTCTGATGACCAATGGTGGTCAGAACCCCAACCTGAAGATCTGGATGTTGGGTGGTACGATCCCGGTCGGTCCGGGTGCGGTTTTGGTCAGCTACGGACAGCGCAAAGACAGCAACCTGAACAACTCCACTGTGAAACAGGCTGCGATCGGCTACACCTATGCTCTTTCCAAGCGCACCAACTTGTACACCTCCTACGCGCATATCAGCAACCAGAGCAATGTTGACCAGTATGTTGGCGACGCCACCATTGCTGGCTCCGGCCTGATGGGTGGACAATCGTCCAGCGGTTTTGCATTGGGCATCAAACACAGCTTCTAATCAGCGCAAGCTGTTTGCAACCTGTTTTGAAAGCCGCCTTCGGGCGGCTTTTTTTCGTCTGAACTTGACGGGCCGAGTGCTTGCGTTGCTGCGTTCTCAGGCATCATGCCTGTCAGGGAGGTTTTTCCATGCACATCGTTCTACCGGTTGACGGATCGCCCTATACCGCCCGCGCTGCGCAGGTGTTGGTGCAGCAGGTGAGGTGGTACCGCGAGACGCCACGCATCACTCTGTTCACGGTGGCACTGCCCATCGGCACGCCACTGGCGCGGGCGCAGTTGAGCAAGGCCACGCTCGACGACTATTACCGCGATCGCGGCGCGCAGGCGTTGGCTCCTGCTGAAAATCTGTTGCGCGAGGCCGGGCTGGCGTTCGCGTCACACCATGTGGTGGGCGACCCGGCGCAGCAAATCGTCGCCGAGGTGCAGCGCCTGCAACCCGATCTGCTCCTCATGGGCACGCATGGTCATTCGGCGCTCAAGGGTTTCGTCATGGGCTCGGTGGCGAGCAAGGTGGTGGCTGCGACCCAGGTGCCGGTGCTGTTGGTGCGTTGAGGCTTTCCCGGCAGGGCCGAATGTGTAGCCGAAGGTGGGCGGCCGCGGGTGGGCGGCCGAGGTCGCCGTCAGCTACCTTTGGCTCAGCGCGTTGCTCACCAGCTTGGCGGTGATGTCGACGATCTGGATCATGCGGTCGTAGGCCATGCGGGTGGGGCCGATCACGCCCAGGGTGCCGACCACCTTGCCGTCTGCCGCGTAGGGCGCGGTGATCACCGAGAGTTCCTCGAAGGGCACGGCCTCGCTTTCGCCGCCGATGTAGATGCGCACGCCGTCGGCCTTGGCTGATGCGTCCATGAGCTTGAGCAACTGGGCCTTCTGCTCGAACAGATCGAACAGCTGCCGCAGCTTGTCGATGTTGCCGGCCAGATCGCCCATGCCCAGAAGTTGCTGCTGGCCGGCAATGACCACCTGGTCCTGCGCCTGTGACAGGGCTTGGCTGCCGGCTTGCACGCCGGCCTGCATCAGGGCGACGAGTTCTGCGCGCAGATGCTCCACCTCACTGCCCAGCTTTTGCGCCACCTGCTCGAAACTCAGACCCGAGAAATGGGTGTTGAGGTAGTTGGTGGCGGTGTTGAGTTCGCTCTGGCTCAAGGGCTGCGGCCAGTGCAGCATGCGGTTCTGCACATCGCCTTCCGGGCTCACGATGATGAGCAGGATGCGGTGCTCGCTGAGGCGCAGAAACTCGATGTGCCGAAACGCGCCACTGCGCTGCGGCGCGAGCACCACGCCGACGAACTGCGACAGGCTGGACATGAGCTGCGCCGCCCGCGCCATGACCTGCTGCGGCGGTGCGGTGTCGATCTGCTGCTGCAAAGTGTGCTGGAGCAGATCGGCCTGGGCCTGCGGGTGCGCGGTGAGCATGGCGTCCACGAACACCCGGTAGCCGCGGGGTGTGGGAATGCGACCGGCGGAGGTGTGCGGGCTGGCGATCAGCCCGAGGTCTTCCAGATCGGCCATGACATTGCGGATGGTGGCCGCGGAAAGCTCCAGCCCGCAGGCGCGCGACAGGGTGCGCGAACCCACCGGCTGACCATCGGCGATGTAGTGCTCGATCAGGGTTTTGAGCAGCAGGCGAGAGCGTTCGTCCATGCCGCAATTTTAGGGATGCCACGGCCTGTGCGCAGCGCTCCGTAACGGATCATGCGGCTGTGCTGTAATTTGCCGCTGCGGCGGGTTTTCCGTGTCGCGCACTTCCAGCTAACTCCATGTCCCGCACCGTGTTCCAGCAAGTTCTGCTGATCGGCAAATATCAGGCGCCGCAGGCGCAGCGCCTGCTGGGTGAGATTGCCGCGCGGCTGACCCGCGCCGGGGTGGAGGTCTGGGTGGGCGAGCTCACCGCGCAGCACACCGAGCTGCCGTATCCGGTGCTGCGCAGCAGCGAGCTGGCCGAGCGCACCGCGCAGGGCGGCTGGGTGGCTGTGGTGCTCGGCGGTGACGGCACCATGCTGGGCGCAGCGCGGCGGCTGGCTCCCTTGAACGTGCCGCTGGTGGGCATCAATGCCGGACGGCTGGGCTTCATGACCGACATTGCCGACAGCGCCTGGGAAGAGGCCATCGACGGGCTGCTGGTGGGGGCGTTCGAGCGCGAGGAACGCGCGATGCTCAGCGGCGCGGTCGAGCGGGCCGGCCAGTCCATTTTCAACGCCATTGCGGTCAACGACGTGGTGGTCAACCGCAACGGCGCCTCGGGGCTGGTGGAGTTGAAGGTCGAGGTGGACGGCCGCTTCATGTATGTGCAGCGCGCCGACGGGTTGATCGTGGCCACGCCCACCGGCTCCACGGCGTATGCGCTGTCGGCCTACGGCCCGATTCTGTATCCCAGTGTGGACGGCGTGGTGCTGGTGCCGATTGCGCCGCACACCCTGTCGAACCGGCCCATCGTGCTGCCGGGCGGGGCGGAGATCGTGATCGAGGTGGTCACGCCGCGCGACGTGAGCGTGAACTTCGACATGCAGAGCTACGCCGAGCTGATCGGCGGCGACCGCATCCGCATCAGCCAGGCGCCGTATCGCTGCGTGTTCCTGCATCCGCCCGGGTGGAGCTACTTTTCCACCCTGCGCAAGAAGCTGCATTGGCACGAGATTCCCGATGAGACCTGATCTGCTGCGCGCTGCCTGAACCATGCTGCTCCACCTGCACCTGCGCGATGTTGTCATCGTCCCCGAGCTCGACATCGACTTTGGCCGGGGCTTTACCGTGCTTACCGGCGAGACCGGCGCGGGAAAATCCATTCTGATCGACGCGCTCAAGCTCGCATTGGGTGAGCGCGCCGACAGCGGCGTGGTACGCAGCGGTGCGGCGCGCGCCGAGATCAGCGCCGAGTTCAGCGTGAACACGCCATTGGCCGCCTGGCTGGACGAACAGGGCTTTGCGGTCGAGGGCGACAGCGTGCTGCTGCGCCGCGTGATCGACGCGCAGGGCAAGTCGCGCGGCTTCATCAACGGCAGCCCGGCGACCGCGGCGCAGCTCAAGCGTGCTGGCGAGATGCTGGTCGACATCCACGGCCAGCACGCCTATCAGGGCCTGGTGCGGCGCGAAGTGGTCACCAGCCTGCTCGACGGCTACGCCGGTGCGCAGCCTCAGGCGCAGACTGTGGCGCAGGCCTGGGCGCAATGGCGCGCGGCGCAGCAGGCGCTGCATCAGGCCCAGCAGGACGCGGGCGCTCTGGCGGACGAGCGCGAACGCCTGCAATGGCAGTGCGACGAACTCGACCGCCTGCACCCCGCGCAGGGCGAGTGGGATGCGCTGGAAGCCGAGCACAAGCGGCTGGCGCATGTCAGCAGTCTGCTCGAAGACTTCGCCACCGCGCAGGCTGCGCTCGACGGCGAGGAACTCAGCGCGCTGGCGCTGCTGGCGCAGGCGCAACAGGCGCTGGAACGCGCCGCGCAGGTGGACACCGGCCTGCAGCCGCTGGTGCTGCAGATCGAGTCCGCGCACACCAGCCTGCACGAACTCGCCCACGATCTGCATCGTCTGGCCGAACGGACCGAGGCCGATCCGCAGCGCCTGGCCGAACTTGACGCGCGGCTGGCCGACTGGATGCGTCTGGCGCGCAAGCACCGCGTGCCCCCGGCCGACCTGCCGCAGGCGCACGCCGCGCTGCGCGAGCGGCTGGCCCAGCTCGACCGCAGCGCCGATCTGCCGGCCCTGGAGCAGGCGGAACACGCCGCGCAGACCGTGTTGCAGCAGGCTGCGGCCCGGCTCACCGCGCTGCGGCGCAAGGCGGCGCAGCAACTTGCAGGCGCGGTGCAGGCGGCGATGCAGGATCTGGGCATGCCCGGCGGGCGGTTCGATGTGGCGCTCACCCCGCTGGACGCAGTGGGCGCGCGCGGCGCGGAAAGCGTGGAGCTGCGCGTGGCCGCGCACCCCGGCGCCGAGCTGCGCGCGCTGGGCAAGGTGGCCAGCGGCGGCGAGCTCTCGCGCATCGCACTGGCCGTGGCCGTGACCACCAGCGCGCTGCAGGACACCGACACCCTGATCTTCGACGAGGTGGACGCGGGCATCGGCGGCGCGGTGGCGCAGACCGTCGGGCGCTTGCTGCGCAAATTGGGCCGCGACCGCCAGGTGCTCGCGGTCACGCATCTGGCGCAGGTGGCGGCCTGCGCGCAGCAGCATGTGGCGGTGCGCAAGCAAAGCAGCGGCCGGCAGACCGCCAGCCTGCTCGACGTTCTGCAGCCGTCACAACGCCAGACGGAAATCGCCCGTATGCTGAGCGGCAATGCGCAGTCCAGCGCCGCGCTCGAACACGCGCGCGAACTGCTCGACGGCTGCGACGCCGCCTGATCCGCCCTCGACTCCGCCATGAACCCGTCTGAACCCTCTGCAACGCAACCATCGGTCGATCCGCGTTCCACCCATCAGCTGGTGCTGATTTCGGGGCTGTCGGGCTCGGGCAAGTCGGTGGCGCTGGCCGCGCTCGAAGACTCGGGCTACTACTGCGTGGACAACCTGCCGCCGCAGCTCATTACCGCGCTGGTCGCGCAGACCCGGCAGTCGGGGCAGTTGCGCGTGGCCGTGGCGGTGGATGCGCGCAGTGCCGAGTCGCTGGCCGACGTGCCGACCCTGCTGAAGGATCTGCGTGCCTGTTGCGAGGTGCACGCCCTTTATCTCGATTGCGCAACCGATACCCTGGTGCAGCGGTTTTCCGAGACGCGCCGTCGCCATCCACTGACCAGCCGCATCACCGCGCAGCAGGCGGGCAACCCCGCAGCGGCGCGCGGCGAGGGCTATGCCAATGCGCTGATCGAGGCCATCGAACTCGAGCGCGAGCTGCTGCGTCCGGTGGCCGAAATCGGGCTGCATCTCGACACCAGCCAGATGAAGGCGGCGCAACTGCGCGACTGGATCAAGCAGACCGTGCGGGTGCAGGCGTCGCAGATGGTGGTGCTGTTCGAGTCGTTCGCGTTCAAGCGCGGCGTGCCGCTCGATGCCGACTATGTGTTCGATGTGCGCATGCTGCCCAACCCGCATTACGACCCCGCGCTGCGCCCGCTGACCGGGCGCGACGCCCCGGTGGCCGACTTTCTGCTGCGCCAGCCCGAGGTGCTGCAGATGCAGGCCGACATCACCGCCTTTCTGCAGCGCTGGCTGCCCCGGCTTGCGGCCGATCACCGCAGCTATGTGGGCGTGGCCATCGGCTGTACCGGCGGGCAGCACCGCTCGGTGTTTCTGTCCGAGCAGCTCAGCCGCGCCTTCGGCGCCCAGTACACCGTGCTGCTGCGTCACCGCGAGCTCGACGCCTCCGGCGCCGGCACCAGGGAACAGTGACCGGCGTCCATCGCCGGGCCGTTGCCCAGCGCCAGGGGTGGCGGCTCGGCGAAGCGGTCGTGCGGCGTGCTCACCCGCCAGTCGAGCACCAGCAGCGCGAGCACCGCGGCCCAGAACAGGGCGATGCGCCAGGAAGATCGACGGTGCATCGGACGGGCCCTCAATCCTGCATCCCCAGCCGACGACGCAGCCGCACGCCCAGCAGACTGCCGCCGAACGCGCAGGCGAACCACACCCAGCCGTGCAGACTGCCGGTGGCGATGCCGGAAAAATACGCCCCCACATTGCAGCCGAACGCCAGCCGCGAGCTGTAGCCCAGCAGCAGTCCGGCGGCGATGGAGGCCAGCCACTGCCGCGTCGGCAGCTTCACTGCAGGGCAGGCCGTGCCCTTCCAGCGCGCCGCGATCAGCGCACCGAGCAGCAGCCCCAGATCGGTGATGCTGGTGTTGTCCGCCAGCACCGTGGCGTGCAGCTGCGCCTGTTGCGCGGGCAGGCCCCAGAACGCGTTGTGGCTGAGGTCGATCCCCAGCGCCTGCACGATCTTCGCCCCCCACAGACCCAGTCCGTAGACGATGCCCCAGGGCTGGCCGGCGACCACCAGATTGGCCGCTGCCAGCAGCCCCAGGCCGATGGCGGCCCACCACACCGCAGACCCCTTCCAGCGCGACGGCTGCGGGCGGCGCCAGCGCCACAGCAGCACGGCCAGCAGCGCAAGCATCGCGAGTTGCGCCGTCAGCGTCCACCCCGCACCGAGCACATGCACCAAATTGACCGGCGGCAGCGCACCGAGTGCCAGCCAGGCCGGCAGCTGCGCGGCGCCGAGAAAGCTGCCGAACACGAAGGCGGGCAATACCGCCAGGCTGACCGGATGCCCGAGACCGGCCTTGTACAGCGTGCCCGAACCGCAGCCATCGGCCACCTGCATCGCCGCGCCGAAGACGAACGCGCCGACCAGCAGGCTGATCGACAGCGGACCGTCCGCCCCTTCCAGCTCGGGATGTGCCGCCAGCAGCGGCACACTCAGCAGCATGGCCACCGCAATGCCCACGCACTGCGCCCACAGCCCTTTGGGATCGCGCCGCGTGATCCACACCCGCCAGCCGGTGGTGAAGCCAAACGCCGCTGCAGCCAGCAGCACGCCGTAGCCCAGGCCGATCAACCACAGCAGCCCTTGCCGCCAGCCCACCAGCCAGGTGATCGCCGCAAACCCGGCGAGCGCGGCGATGAGCAGCATGCCGGTGCTCAGGCGCTGGCCCTGCCGGGGGATTGACGCGGTCTGCGGCGGCAGCGTCGCGGTCAGAGGGATTGCCATGTGCTCTCCAGTTGTTGCCACAGTTGCTGCAGCCGGGTGGGGACATGCGCCATCGGCGCCCCGGCGCGCGACCAATCGACCATCGAGCCGGGGTACAGCGCCACATGCGGCTGATGCAGCACCTCAGACAGCACGAACCAGTTGATCGCAGCCCAATGCCCGGTATTGCAGAACGACACCGTGCGCTGCACACCGGGCGGCTGCGGCAGGGTGCGGGCGATGCGTTGCAGCACTTGTGCGTCCGGCAGCGCGCCGCCGCCGTGCGGAAACCAGCGGGCGTGATCGAAATCCAGCGCGCCGGGCAGGGTGCCGGGTCGGGCGGCGGCGGGCGCCTTTTCGCGGCCCAGATAGAAGACGGCTGGCCGCGCGTCGAGCAGCAGCACGCCGGAGGACTTCAGATCCTTCTCGACCGCAGCGCGGGTGGCGAGCAGCGCGTTGTCGAGTTGTGGGGTGAATCGGCTGGGCGTCACCGCAGTGGGCTGGCGCGTCAGCGGCAGGTCGGCGGCGCGCCAGGCGGTCATGCCGCCGTTGAGAATGGCGAGCCGCTTGAACCCCAGCCACTTCAGTGTCCAGTACACCCGTGCCGGAGCGCCGAAGTCGCTGGGGTCGTTGCCTGTGGCCACGAGAACCACGGGCGTTTCAAGACGCAGGCCGAGGCGCCGCACCAGGGCAGTGAACTGCGCCAGCGGCAACAGCGCCCCAGGGTTGCTCGCCGGGCCGCGCCAGTCGGCGTACGGCGCGGGGATGGCGCCGGGAAGATGCGCGGCGTCGGGCGCGGCGGCGTCGTCGCGAATGTCCACGATCTGCACAGGGCCGGTCCATGCCGCCAGCGCCGATGCCGAAATCAGCGGACCAAAGGCCGATGGCTGCTGCGCCAGCGGCGCGGCGTTCACCCCCTGCTGCAGCGCCCAGGCGGCGAGCAGCCAGAACACGGCGAGGGCGCGCCGCACATGCTGCCATCGGCCGCGCAGGGCCGCTCCTGTTGGTGTGTGGAATTGCTTGGCGTGTTTCATGCCCTGCATTTTGGAAATGCAGGCCGGAAAAGGGAACGACAGAGTTGTCATGCCCATCCAACTGCGCGGAATAAGGGCGGCTGCGAGGCCTGCCGCTCCGTGCGTTCATGCAGGCGTCTGGCTCGGGAAAGGCAAACGTTTCGGACAGACTCGGCAGCTCACTCCAGTGCTACCCTTACTGTCTTCGTGCCTTCCGGTTTCGCAAGCCATATGTCCAGTGTCGTGAGAATCCCGTGATGGAACCGGATGCTCCCCTCTCGCCCAGTGCGGCCTGGATCGCGCAGTTGCCTGCCTCCGTGGCCATGCTGATGGGCGACACCGTGCGCTATGCCAACGCGGCGGCGCTGCGCCTGCTGCGGGCGCAACAGGCGGGCGATGTGGTGGGCAAATCGGTCGAGGCGTTCATTCACCCCCTCGATCTGCACCGGTCGCTGGCCCGGTTGCGTCACGCCGAAAGCGGCGGCATCAACCCCGTCACTGAAATCCGCGCCTATGCCTGCGATGGCACGCCGCTGATGCTGGCCATGAGCAGTGCCATCGTGGTGGTGGACGACCAGCGGGCGGTGCTGGCCACTTTCCTCGACATGACCGAGCGCGCAGCGATGGAGCAGCGCCTGCGCCAGACCGACGAGGACTTTCAGCGCATGATGAACACCATGCAGGACGTGTTCTATCGCACCGATGCGCAGGGCATCACCCGCTATGTCTGCCCGGCGGTGAAAAACGTGCTGGGCTACACGGCCGAGGAGATCATCGGCCTGCCCGCTGCGGCGTTCTATCCCGATCTGAGCGAACGTGACGCCCTGGTGGCCGAGATCAAGCGGCACGGCGCCGTGCGCGACTTTCCGGGCCGCATGCGACGCAAGGACGGTGTGATCATCGACATTTCCATCAGTACCCAGGCGCTGCGCGACGAGCGCGGCAACTATGCCGGGGTCGAAGGCATCTGGCGCGACATCACCGAGCGCAAGGCGCTGGAGCGCAGGCTTGAACACCTGGCCACCTGCGACAGCCTGACCGACATCCACAACCGGCGCAGCATCCTCACCGTTCTGGAACAACTCCTGCAGCGCAGGGCGCCGGTGTCGGTGCTGCTGCTCGACCTCGATTTTTTCAAGCAGGTCAACGACCGTTTCGGCCATGCCGGTGGCGACTGTGTGCTGCAGCGCTTCGCCCACATCATCCGCAGCGAAAAACGCAGCCGCGACTTTTTCGGGCGGCTCGGCGGTGAGGAATTCCTGCTGATTCTCGACGGCGCCGATGCCGCCGAGGCACTGCAGATCGCCGAGCGGCTGCGCACCAGCGTGAGCGCGCAGCCCATTGCCCTGCGAAACGAACAGGCCGTGGCGCTCACGGTGAGTATCGGTCTGACGCAGGCTGGCCCCGATGACGGCAGCGCCAGCGATGTGCTGCTGCGCGCCGACCGCGCGCTGTATCGCGCGAAACAACAGGGGCGCAACCGCGTGTGCTGCGGTTGAAGTGGCATCTGCGGTGTTGTTCTCCACCCCACCCCAACCCTCCCCGCCAGCGGGGAGGGAGCAACGTTGCCTGCCGTCTTTCCCTCCCATGCGCGCGGGAGGTTGGGAGGGCATCTGAAGATTGCGCGAAGCACTGTTCCCTCCTCCCCCCACGCGTGGGGGAGGTTGGGTGGGGGATCGTTGTCAGGCAGCCTGGCTGCTCTCAAGAAGACATCGCAGGGTCGCCCCGAGTTTTCTCGACCCCACGGGGGCGGGTCGGCGAACCGGCCCTGGTGGGCGTGCTCAATACTCGTTTTTCAGCCCGCCCGCCAGAGCAACGAAGGCACGTGCCGCCACCGCGACGAAAGGCCGCAGCCACCATGGGGCGCGGGTACGCAGCCGGGCCGGGGTGTTGATCGGCAGAGAGCGGGTGATCTGGCTGTCGATGTGTGCGGCCAGTTCGCGGGCGAAGGCGCGGTCGCGCACGGCGAGATTGGCTTCGAGGTTGACCAGCAGCGACAGTGGGTCGATGTTGGAACTGCCGACGGTGGCCCAGTCTTCGTCCACCACGGCAACCTTGGCATGCAGGTAGGCGGGGGTGTACTCGAAGATCAGCACCCCGGCGCGCAGCATTTCGCCGTACAGCGCCCGCGCGGCCCAGGCGGCCATGCGGTAGTCGATCCGCCCCTGCAGCAGCAGCTTGACCTGCACCCCACGCGCTGCGGCATGTTTCAGCGCCTGGCGAAAGTCGCGCCCCGGATAGAAGTACGGGCTGACGATGAGCACGCGGTGCCGCGCCCGGTTGATGGCGCGGATATAGCTGTGCTCGATGGCGCGGCGCTGCGCGAAGTTGTCGCGCACGACCAGGGCGGACAGGCTTTGCGCAAGGGTGGTTGGCGTGCGGCGCGGGCGGTCGGGCGCAGCTGCATCGGCCCCGGGCTGGTCGGGCCGCAGCGGTGCGCCGTCTTCGTCGGCCGAGGGGTTGGCGTTGCCCCAGTCGAGCAATTCCTGCCAGTAGGCGCGTTGGTTGGGCGAGGTGTCGAACACGCCGGGGCCGGGCAGCTTGCGCAGGCGGCGCTGCAGGCTGCCGGCCAGCACGGTGCGCAGCCAGAGGCGCTGCATGACCCACTGCGTCTGTCGGGCGAGATGGCCCTGGTATTGCACAGCGTAGTCCAGCCGGGGCTGCGCGCTCCAGCCGTGATGGATGTCGAGCCGGTCGTCGATGAGGTTGATGCCGCCGATGAAGGCGGTGTGCGCATCCACCACGCACAGCTTGCGGTGCAGCCGCCGCCAGCGTCCGCGCTGCACCACGTCTGGCCATTTGCGCCAGGGGCGGAACACCATGAATTCCACCCCGGCCTCGGCGAAGCGGGACGACAGCGTGTCGATGCTGGCGCCCGAGCCCAGCCCGTCGACCAGCACGCGCACCTGCACGCCGCGCTGCGCAGCGTCGCACAGGGCGCTGGCGATGCCGAGCGCCACGTCGTCAGTATGAAAGATGTAGGTCTGCAGCCAGATGCTCGCGCGGGCCTGATAGATGGCTTGCGTGAGTGCGGGAAAGAACGCGGCGCCGTAAGGCAGCAGGCGCGGCAGGGCGCCCTCGGTCCAGTCCAGGGGCTGGTCGTCGCCTGCCGGGTCAGGCATCGGGCCCGGCACCAGCACCGGCGCCGGGTTGCTGTCGGCTGCGGGTGGTGGCGGCGAGGCGGGAGGATCTGGCGAGGTGTTCACGCCGCGAGTCCCGCAGGGGCAGAGGCCTGCTCGGGTGGCGTGACGTCCGGGCACTGCGGTGCGGTGCAACGCAGGGCGGCGAGCAGTGGCGCATGGTCGGACAGTCGGGCCCAGCCGCGTCCCCAGCCCAGGCCGATTTCAACCGCGGTCAGGCCGCGGGCATAGATGCGATCGAGCGGCACCAGCGGCAGGCGGGCGGGGTAAGTGCGCACCCGCTTGCGCCACGCGGTCTTGCCGTTGGCCTTGAGCGGCGGCTCGCTCACGTCAACCAGGCCTTGTTGCAGCAGTTGCGGACCGATGCGGCCGTGCCAGTCGTTGAAGTCGCCCGCGACGATGAGTGCGGCCTGGGGCGGCACCTTGGCGGCGATGTAATCGAGCAGCCTCTCGGTCTGGCGCTGGCGGCTGACCGCAAACAGGCCGAAATGCACCACGATGCAATGCAGCGGTCCTCCCCGGGGCAGTGCCACCTGCACATGCAGCAGGCCGCGCTGCTCGAAGCGGTGATCGGACACGTCGCAATGCGCGACATCGATGATGGGGTAGCGCGACAGCAGCGCATTGCCGTGTTCGCCATGCCGGGTGCAGGCATTGGTGCGGTAGGCCGCGTGCAGGCCCAGCGCGTCTCCCAGAAAGTCGTGCTGCGGCTGGGTGGGCCAGCCGCTCAGGCGGCGGGCGTTGCGCAGATGCAGAAACTGCACTTCCTGCAGAAACACCAGATCGGGCTGCAGCCCCTGCAGTGCGGACTGCAACTCCAGAATGCTGGCCCGCTTGGCCGGGCCATGGCCGAGCACGCCCTTGTGGATGTTGTACGAGGCGACGCGCAGTTCCATGGCGAATCGGTTCAGCCGCGCCGAACCCGCCGGGGAAGCTGGCGGATGGCGTCGGCATTCGAGGCGGAAAAACAGCGTTCTGCGGCCTCGTGCCAGGGCAGCCACAGCAGCGCCCGGTGTTCGCGCTCGGCAAGCTGCACCGGCGTGCCTGCGGGCACTTCCAGACTGAACACATGCTCGGTGTTTTTCCACACGCCGGGCGGATAGCGGTGCCGCCACAGCGGATAGATCTCGTACACATTGGCCAGATGCCAGTCGCGCAACGCGCCTTGCGGCACGGCGATGCTGCCGACGTGGATGCCGGTTTCCTCCTCCACTTCGCGCGCTGCGGTGGCCGCAAGAGGCTCGCTGAGCGCATCGATGCTGCCGGTGACGCTTTGCCAGAAGCCGGGCTGCCGGGCACGCTCGATCAGCAGCACCTCCAGCGCGGGCGTGTGAATCACCACCAGCACGGAGACCGGAATCTTGTGCCCAGCCGCAGTCGGGTTGGAAGTGCTCTGTGTCGTATCCATGCGTCGCAGTGTATGGCAATGCGGGCAAAAAAACGCCTCCACGGCGCTGGCGGTGGAGGCGTTGAACCGGGCCGCGCAGGCGGTCAGGTCGGTAGGATCAAAGCGACTTCTTGGTGAAGTACCAGTCGGTGACTTCCATGCCCTGCTTGGGACCTTCGGTGACGCGCTCCTCGGCCGCGGCCGTGGTCTTGGGCGGCGGCACGATGACCTTGTCGCCCGGGCACCAGGCTTCCGGGGTGGCCACGCCGAACTTGTCGCTGGTCTGCAGCGCCTGCAGCAGGCGGACGAACTCGTCGATCGAGCGGCCATTGCTCATCGGGTAGTACACCATGGCGCGCAGGACGCCGTTGGGGTCGATGAAGAAGGTGGCACGCACGGCCTGGGTGTCGGCGGCGCCGGGGTGGATCATGCCGTAGGCGCGGGCGACTTCCATCTTCAGGTCTTCGATGATGGGGAAGGGGATGTCCACGCCGAAGTGCTGCTTGATCGACCGCACCCAGGCCAGGTGGGCGAAGATCGAGTCGATCGACAGACCCAGCAGCTCGCAGTTCATCGCCTTGAACTTGTCGTGGTTGCGGGCGAAGCCCATGAACTCGGTGGTGCACACCGGGGTGAAGTCGGCGGGGTGCGAGAACAGGATCAGCCACTTGCCCTTGTAGTCGGCCAGGGTACGCGGGCCGTGGGTGGTGACGGCGTTGAAGTGGGGCGCGGGTTCGTTGAGGCGGGGCAGGCCGACGGTTTCAGTGTTTTGTTCCATGATTGAGGTCCTTTTGGTTGAGAAAAAAACGCGGCGGGTGTGCCGTTGAGAAAGAATTTTAGGGATAACCCTGTAATTGATCCAATGGATTGTTCTCATCGAACAGTTAGGAAAAATGTATAACGAGAGCGCTCCCGCACACAGCCATTGTGCGACGCGCAGCCGACGGGCGTGAACAGGCCCTAGATCAACCCGGCCTGCAGTGGGAAGATGAGTTCCACCCAGGTGCCCATGCCGGGCATCTGCGTCCGCGCGGGGGTACCGTCGGCAGGGGGAGGCGGTGCCGTGGGGGGGCGGTCGGCGCCGCTGCGCCATGCGATGCGACCGCCCAGGGCGCGGGCGCGGATCTGCATGCTGGTCAGGCCGTGGCCGCTCGCCCCATGCACCGGCGCGATGCCGACGCCATCGTCCATCACGTCCAGGCGCATCTGCGTGCCCTCCTGCACCGTGAGGCGCACGGACACACGGCTGGCATGCGCATGGCGGATGGCATTGCTCACGGCTTCCTGCAGCAGCGCGCGCAGGTGGTATTGCTGCGCGGCGTCCTGCGGGGGTTGTGCCGGCGCACTCTGGTAGGGACGGGGCGTGGGGGCGAGGCCGCCGATCAGCGGCGGCGGCCAGTCGAGTTCCATGCCGGCGGCGGCCAGGCGCTGCGCAGTTTCGGAACGGATGTCGGCCGCGAATTCGTCCCACGGCTGCGCGTGCTGGCGCAGACCGCGCACGATGGCGCGCAACTGGTCGATGGTGGTCATCAGCATGGCCTGCTCACGCTCACCCTGCACCAGATGGCGCAGGGTGAGCAGCTTGGCGCCGATGTCGTCATGCAGATCGCTGGCGATGCGGTCGCGCTCCTGCTGCACGCCGATCTCCAGCGCGTCGCGGCCCGCCGCCGCCTGATTGAACAGGGTGACGATGGCGGTGGCGAGTTCGGCATCGGTCACGGTGAACAGCCGCTGACCGGCGCTGCGCCCCTGCAGGCAGCGCGCAGCCATGCCACCGGCCGGGGCGACGCGCAGCTCCATGCCATCCTGCGCCAGACCGATGGCCTGATCGCCACGGGTCTGCGCAAGCGGCAGGTTGTGCAGCGGCTGATACAGGCGGTCGAGCAGCCCGAGCCAGCGCCGCTCGCGTTCCTGCGATTGCGCGGTGAACGCCACGGAGATGATCTCCGGCAGCAGCTTGTCGATCGGTGGCAGCTCGCCCTGCATCATGCGGCTCCACAGCCATTGCCGCAGCGGCAGGTAGAGCAGACCGGCCACCAACAGGGTGAGGATGAGCGAGAGGTCGTGGCGCCAGTTCAGCAGCAGCACCAGCAGCATGTCGAGCACGACGATCAGGCCCAGCCCCAGCACCCACAGCAGCAGGCGGTAGGCCCAGCGGTCGAGGTCGAACAGGTGATAGCGTCCCACGCCCAGCGCCAGGCCGAGATACATCGCGAGGAAAAAGCCGAAGGCGTAGCCCTGCTGCATGGGCGGAAAGATGCCGAACATGCTGGAGCCGAAGGTGAACACCACAAAGGTAAATGCTCCGAGCATGGCCGAGAGAATGAACCAGCGCAGCGCGGCGCGGTCGGCGGCGCGCATGGCACTGCGTCGCCACTGCACCACGGCCAGGGCCACGGCCAGCAGAATTTCGAGCAGCAGCGGAATGCGCACACCCCAGCCGACGTCCGGGGTGGAGCGCAGCACATCGGCAGCCCACCAGGCCAGGATGATCAAGGGAATGGGCCAGAGGAATTTCGGCGCCGCCAGCCGTGCCGGGTACACCAGAAACAGCGCCGCCAGCGCGCCGCCAAAGCCCAGCCCGCCGAGGTGATTGATGGCCGACAGCACCTCGAACAAGTGGCCAGGCAGCGCCAGTTCGCGGGTGCTGTAGATCGCGGCGGAGAAGGTGTTGGGCAGAAACAGCAGGCCAGAAAGCGCGAGCAGCCGCCCCGACCCGCTTTGCGGCTTGAGGGCATAGACCCAGGCACCGACCAGCAGCGCCACGCTGCCGCACAGCAATTGAAACCAGAACACGAACGGCAGACTCGACAGCGGACGCCCCGATGACGGCTGAATGTGCTGTTCGATGATCTGCCCAGCCGGGTCGCGCCAGCGCAGCAGCAGCGGTCTGGCCTGCAACTCGGCGATGTGCGTCTGGCGCTGGAAGAAGGCCTCGACCTGCGCATAGGTGTCGAAGAAGTCGGGCTCCTCGATCAGGTCGCTGGCGTTCAGGGTCACGCGCTGATCGCCCGTGCCGATGGACAGCAGGCGCGAGCCCGGCCGGACTGCGGCTGCCGGGCCGCTGCGGGCAACATCTGTCACCAGTATGCCGGGGCTGGACGGATCGCCCTGCGGCGACAGGGTCAGGCCCAGCCAGGGTTGATGCAAGGCCAGCGACAGACTGGCAGTGACCCCGGCAAGGGTCAGCAGCAGGGCCGCCATCAGCGTGCGGGCGGAGCGGGTTTGCGGCGAGTGCATGATGGGCGGATTGTCGCCCAAAGCCAGCCGACGGCGTCAGTGTGCGCGTGCGCGCGCCACGGCCCGTTCGAGCGCCAAAATGAAGCGTGCCGCCACGTCGCAGCCGGACTGCTGGGTGATTTCCTGAAAGCAGGTCGGGCTGGTGACGTTGATCTCGGTGAGCCGGTCACCAATGATGTCGATGCCCACCAGCAGCAGGCCTCGCGCGGCCAGCACCGGCCCGAGCGCGCGGGCGATGGTCCAGTCGGCCTCCGACAGGGGTTGCGCCACGCCCAGGCCGCCCGCTGCGAGATTGCCGCGGGTTTCGCCGTCCTGCGGAATGCGTGCCAGGCAATACGGCACGGGCTCGCCGTCGATGATCAGCACGCGCTTGTCGCCCTGCGCAATGGCGGGGACGAAACGCTGCGCCATGATGGTGGTCGTGCCGTTTGCGGTGAGGGTTTCGATCACCACGTTGAGATTGGGATCGGGGCTGCCGTCGGCCTGCTGGCGCAGGCGAAAGATGCCCGTGCCGCCCATGCCGTCGAGCGGCTTGAGGATGATGTCACCATGCTCCGCATAGAACGTCTTGATCTCGGCAGCGCGGCGGCTGACCAAAGTGGGCGCGATGAGCTGCGCAAACTCCAGGATGGCGAGTTTTTCCGGATGGTCGCGCAGCGCCCGCGGGCTGTTGAACACCGCCGCGCCATCGCGCTCGGCCTGCTGCAGCAGATGGGTGGCGTAGAAGTATTCGCTGTCGAACGGCGGGTCCTTGCGCATCAGCACCGCATCGACATCGCGCAGCGCCAGCGGTCGCTGGTCGAGCACCCGGTACCAGTCCTTGCCCTGGAGGGCACCGGTGAGCTCGATCCGGCGGCAGACTGCGCAGACCGGGGAAGCAGCCGCGCCACCGCCCCCGCTCCAGTGCAGATCGGCCGCCTCGCACACCCAGATCGCATGCCCGCGCGTCTGCGCCTGGCGCATCATCGCGAAGGTGGTGTCCTTGTGGATCTTGAAAGACGCGATCGGGTCGGCGACGAACAGCAGTTGCATGATCTCAGCCCAGCTCGGTTTCCGGGTCGGTGCGTTCGAGCTCGTAGCTGGCGGCCACCATCGCCAGCCGGGCGATGACCCCGTACATGTAGAAGCGGTTGGGCCCGCTGGTGCCCGGGGCGGCTTCCGGGTGGGTGACGTTGAACTGCTCCTCGAACGCCAGCGGCACGAAGTGCATGCCGGGCGCGTTGAGGTTCTCGTCGGGGCCACGGTCGGCATGGACGCGGTAGAAGCCGCCGACCACGTAGCGATCCATCATGTAGACCACCGGCTCGCACACCGCCTCCTGCAGCCGCTCGACACTGGGCACACCTTCCTGCACCAGCACCTCGCTGACTTCCATGCCCTCCTTGACCACGCTCATCTTGTTGCGCGTCTTGCGGTTGAGGTCTTTGACGTCGCTGGGATCGCGCACGGTCATCACGCCCATGCCATAGGTGCCGGCGTCGGCCTTGACGATGACAAAGGGCTTTTCCTGGATGCCGTATTCCTTGTACTTCTTGCGCACCTTGGCGAGCACGCTGTCGACCGCGTCGGCCAGGCAGTCTTCTCCGTGGCGCTCGTGGAAGTTGATCTTGCCGCACTTGGCGAAGTAGGGGTTGAGCATCCACGGGTCCACGCCGATGAGCTTGGCAAACTTCTTCGCCACATCGTCATAGGCATGGAAATGGTTGGACTTGCGCCGCACCGCCCAGCCCGCATGCAGCGGCGGCAGCAGGTATTGCTCGTGCAGCCCCTGCAGGATGGGCGGAATGCCGCCGGAGAGGTCGTTGTTGAGCAGGATGGTGCAGGGGTCGAAATCCTTGAGGCCCAGGCGCAGCTTGTTGCGGATCAGCGGCTCGACGACCAGTTCTCCGCCCGACGGCAGCTTCAGGTGCATGGGCTCGGTGACCGCCTCGTCGAGCGAACCCAGCCGCACGTTCAGCCCGGCCTGGCGGAAGATGCGCATCAGCGTGGCCACATTCTCCAGATAGAAGGTGTTGCGCGTGTGGTTCTCGGGGATGACCAGCAGGTTCTTGGCCTCGGGGCAGATCTTCTCGATCGCTGCCATGGCCGCCTGCACCGCCAGCGGCATCATCTCCGGCGAGAGGTTGTTGAATCCGCCGGGATACAGATTGGTGTCGACCGGTGCGAGCTTGAAGCCGGCATTGCGCAGATCGACCGAGCTGTAGAACGGCGGTGTGTGCTCCATCCATTCGAGGCGGAACCAACGCTCGATGGAGGGCTGCGCTTCCAGAATGCGCTGTTCGAGTTCGAGGACGGGGTCGCCAGAAGACGTGATGAGATGCGGGATCATTGTTCTGTTCGGGAAGGCATGGACAACCCCGATTCTTGCAGACGCAGCGCAAACGCGCTGAGTGGCTGCCCGAGTGGCTGCGTCTGCACGCGTTCAGGCGTCGTTCGTGATCCAGCCCCAGCGCCGAAAGATCGCCGCGCCCTGCGGGCTCTGCAGAAAGGCGATGAACTGCTGCGAGGCGGGCCGTTGCTTGCCGCGCGTGGTCGGGGCGATGCCGGTGTCGCGATAGATGCGATAAGGTTCTTCCACCGCAACCTGTTCGGCCAGCTTGGGATTGGAGACCTGCCAGATGTTCCAGATCAACCAGGCGTCGATGTCGGGCTGGTCGATCCAGGCCTGGCGGGCCAGCGCGCTGTTGCCGGGATAGGCAACGATGTTCTTGCGCAGCGCACGCACGGTGCGGATGTCGCCGAGGTGACCCGCCGCATCTTCCCACACCCCGTTCTGTCCTGCGCCGTTGACCACCAGCACCTTGATGCCGGGTTTGAGCAGATCCTTGAAGCCGGTGATGTGCCGGGGGTTGCCCGGGCGCACCAGGATCGAGAGCGGCCGCAGATAGAGCGGGATGACGTCGGCACTGTCGAGCTGGCCGTTCATCGCGGTGACAAAGTCGCTCATCATGGTTTCCGAGCCGGAGAAAATCAGGTCGGCGTTGGCGCGGGCGGCGTCGATCCATTTTGGCGTCGGCCCGGCGGTCACTTCGACCGGGATGCCGGTGGCCTTCTCGAAGGCCGTGGCCGCTTCATGCATCGCGGGCGCAGGGCCGCCCGGACCATAGACCTTCAGGGGCGTGGCGCCTTCTGCCAGGGCCAGCGGCGCGGCAGAGGCCAGCAGCAGGCCCGCGCCGAGCAGGCCGGTGCGCAGCAGGGCGCGTCGGCCTGTGTCCGGGGTGTCGGAGGTTTGGCATAGGCCGGTTTTGTGAGTGTGAATTGAAGGGTTCATGGGGTTCTGCAGTGAGAAGTCAATCGCGCAGGTCGATGCTGGGGCATCGGGCTGAAAGGGTGGGGCTTGTAAGGGGCCCCACGGGTGAAGCTCAGGCCAGCGGCGCGGCGGGCTTGGCTGGCGACTGAGGCGGATCGGCGCTGTAGCGCTGGTACAGCGCGCGGGCTGCGGCCAGCAGTTGGGCGCGGGGCAGGTCGCCGGTCAGCGCGTAACCCCATTGGCGATCCACCCAGTAGAACGTGGATGCCTGCTTGCCGGTGACGATGCGGAACGCGGTTTCTGCGGTGGGCTTGGCCATGCCGCGCAGGTAGACCGTGACGCGGTGGCCCTGCGCGTCCTGATACATGAGCTGCGCTGCGGGCTTGCCCGGCATGCCGGGCAGCAGGCGGCCGCCCATCAGCACCAGCCCGCCGGGCAAGGTGTCGGGGGCGACGATGGGGCGCTGCAGGCGGCGCGACAGCCAGGTGGTCAGGTCGCTGCCTTCGCGCACTTCCACCGGGCGGCGCGGGTCCGGGGTGTAGACCGCCCAGGCGAGTTCGGCCTGGCGCACGAAATGCTGCATGCCCTCGTTCTGCACCAGCGCCACCGCGTCGTCCTGCTGCGCCTGCCGGGTGACCAGGCTGCCGGCTGCTGCGCCGACGCCGATCCACAGCGCCACCGCGGCGGCGCGTGCCCAGGGGCGCGATGGCGGGGCGGCGCGCTGCAGCAGGCGCGCGGGAATGGGCTCGTCGAGCAGCGGTTCGAGCGCCTCGCGCAGCGCGCGGTTCTGTGCCTGCAGCGCCGCGAGCTCGGCGCGTACGCTGGCATGCGGCCCTGCGGGTTCGCTGCCCGCTGCAAGCTGCGCCTCGTCCTCCAGATAACGCTCGACCTCGGCGCGGCGCGCGGCGTCGAGCTGGCCGTCGGCATAGGCCATCAGCGTGTCGCGGTCAGGGCGTTGCGGGCTCATCCCACACTCCTTTGTCCATCGATCACCCGCAGGGCAGGGCGCTGCGTGCCTTCACCACTGGTGAGTTGCCACAGCTGGCTGCGGGCGCGCGACAGCCGCGACATCACCGTGCCGGTGGGCACGCCCAGCGCCTTGGCGGTGTCGGCATAGCTGAGCCCTTCGACCGCCACCAGCAGCAGGACTTCGCGCAGCGGCACGCTCAGGCGTTGCAGCGCGGCCAGCAGTTCGAGCGCTTCGAGCCGCAGATCCTGCGTGGCCGGCTGCGACGGCAGCACACCATCGGGCAGGTCGTCCAGCGCCTGCGTGGCCTGCGCACCGTGCAGCGCGCATTGATCGACGAACAGGTTGTGCATGATGGAAAACAGCCAGGGTCGCACACTGCCCACCCCGCGCCACAGCCCCCATTTGCTCACCGCGCGTTCCAGCGTGTCCTGCACCAGATCGTCGGCGTCGGCCATGCGACCGGCGTAGAGCACGCGGGCATATCGGCGCAGATGCGGGATCTGCTCAGTCAGCAATTGCTGGCGGTCGGCCATGTGGGGGCGTGGCGTGCGGGTGGACGTGGGTGGAGTCGGTCAGTATCCGCCCTTGTTTGCCAGCTTGGGGTCGATCTGCCAGATTTCAGCGACCAGCTTGCCGTCGCGGTAGGTGAGCACATAGCGCACCGGAATCGCTGTCTTGCCCTGGAACACCACGTCGGCGGTGACGGTGGCACCCTTGGGATTGGCCGCTTCCTGCAAGTGGGAGATGTCAGCCTTGAGTGCGCCGTTGGCCTTGGCGAACTTGGTCCAGGTGGTCTTGATCGCATCCGGTGCGGCGTAGCGTCCATCGAGCGGACCGCCCACCCATTCCAGCACGGCGTCCGGCGCGTAGCTCGCGGTGATGGCATCGACATTGCCCTCGGCAATCGCGGCGATGTGTGCCTTGGCGGCTTCCGTGGGGCCTTCGGCGGCCAGCGCCAGCGGGCCAAGGCTCAGCGCGGAAAGCAGCAGCGCGGCGGCGGACAGGCGGGGGGTGAAGCGTTGCAATGCGGTCATTTGGAAACTCCGGTTGGGGTGGATGACACGGGATAGACGCCCACGGCCGCGGCTTATTCCATCGCTCCAAAAAAAGCCGCCCCCGAGGGGGCGGTTGGAACATCCCGGGGAGGGGATGTGGAGACGCCTTCCGATCGGGCAGCACACCTGCTGCCAGACCATCCGGAGGAAAAAACCCAGTTACAGCACTTGCTCGCCGTGCAGACTGATGTCCAGACCTTCGCGTTCCTGTTCTTCGGTGACGCGCAGGCCGATGACCATGTCGACGACCTTGAGGATGACGAAGGTCACGATGGCGTCGTAGACGATGGTGAAGCCCACGCCCTTGGCCTGAATCAGGATCTGGGCCATGTTGCCTTCCAGGGCGCCTGCAGTACCGCCGATGGCCTTGACCGCGAACACGCCGGTCAGCATGGCCCCGACGATGCCGCCGATGGCGTGCACGCCGAAGGCGTCGAGCGAGTCGTCATAGCCGATCATTTCCTTCATGTAGACCGCCGTCCAGAAGCACACCACGCCGGCGATCAGGCCGATGGCCAGCGCGCCGCCAGGGCCGACGAAGCCGGACGCCGGGGTAATGGCCACCAGACCCGCGACCGCGCCGGAGGTGATGCCCAGGATGGTGGGTTTGCCGCGCGCAATCCACTCGGCGAACATCCAGCCCAGCGCGGCGGCGGCAGTGGCGATTTGGGTTGCGGCCATCGCCATGCCGGCGCGGTCGCTTGCAGCCACGGCCGAACCGGCGTTGAAGCCGAACCAGCCCACCCACAGCAGCGAGGCACCGATCATGGTCAGCACCAGGTTGTGCGGCGGCATGGCTTCCTTGCCGTAGCCCACGCGCTTGCCCATCACCAGCGCAGCCACCAGACCGGCGACACCGGCGTTGATGTGCACCACGGTACCACCGGCGTAGTCGAGCACGCCGTCACCACCGAGGAAGCCACCGGGACCCCACACCATGTGCGCGATCGGGGCGTACACGGCCAGCAACCAGATGCCCATGAACCACAGCAGCGCCGAGAACTTCATGCGATCGGCAAACGATCCCACGATCAGCGCCGGAGTGATGATGGCAAAGGTCATCTGGAAGGTCATGTAGGTCGTTTCCGGAATGGTCGGCGCCAGGGAGTTGGCCGAGTCCAGCCCCATGCCGTTCAGGAAGAACCGACTGAGTCCACCGATGAAGCCATTGCCCGAAGTGAACGCCAGGCTGTAGCCGACGATCATCCACAGCACCGTCACCAGGCAGGTGATGGCAAAGCTCTGCATCAGCGTGGCGAGCACGTTCTTCTTGCGCACCATGCCGCCGTAGAACAGCGCCAGACCGGGGATGGTCATCATCAGCACCAGCGCGGTGGAGGTCAGCATCCAGGCGTTGTCGCCGGAGTTGATGAAGGCGGCAGGATTGGGGGCAGCAGGCGCAGCGGCCGGAGCAGCTGCAGGCGCAGGCGCTGGAGCGGCGGCGGGCGCTGCGGCTGGGGCCGAAGTCGAGGCCGGTGCGCTGGCCACCTGTGCCCAGACGGGCGCTGCCGTGGTCAGTGTGACCAGGCTGAGCGCAACAGAGGCAAGAAATTTTTTCATGTCGAAGACCTTTCTGGGAGGGCGGTGTTCAGAGCGCGTCGCTGCCGGTCTCGCCGGTACGGATGCGCACGACCTGTTCGAGAGCGGAGACAAAAATCTTGCCGTCGCCAATCTTGCCCGTGCGGGCCGCGGTTTCAATCGCTTCGATGGTGCGTTCGACCAGGGCTTCCGGCACGGCTGCCTCGATCTTCACCTTGGGCAGAAAATCGACCACATATTCCGCGCCGCGATACAGCTCGGTATGGCCCTTCTGCCGGCCAAACCCCTTGACTTCAGTGACGGTGATGCCCGTCACCCCGATGCCCGACAAGGCTTCACGCACCTCGTCGAGCTTGAACGGCTTGATGATGGCCGTGATCATTTTCATGGTGGCTCCTTCGTGAGTGAGGGTCAGAACGTGTAGACCGCCTGCAGTTGCAGCGAGGTTTGCTTGCCCGTCGCGTTGCCGCTGGTGTTGGTGAAAATCTTCTGGTCCGAGCGGTCCTGGCGCACTTCGGCCATGAGCTTGATTGCTTTCGTCGGGGCGTAGGTGAGTGCAAGCGTGCCTTCCTTGAGTTTGTTCGCGCCTGCGGTGCCTGAGACGATGCCCTGCTTGTCGTCGATGTACTCACCGCGCGCCGATACGGTCCATTGATCCGTCACTGCGTAGTTGGCATACAGCGCCAGGCCGTTGGCTTTGCCATCCCCGGTTCCAGCTCCGGCGTAATCAGCCTTTTGCAGGAGGTCCACGTTGGCGCCAAAGCTCAAGGAATCGGTGACGTTGAGCGTGCCGACCAGGTCGAGCAGTTGCAGCACTCCCGTCGGACTGCCACCGTAAAGCGGCGACTGGCCACGGTAGTACGCCGCCGAATAAGAGAACATCTTGTCTGGCGAGCCGGATGCGCCGAGTTCGATGGTCTTGGCCGTGCCCGAAGGGGCACTGGTGAAATTCCAGCCGTTGTTGATCCCGGCGGTCAGAGTCAGCGCAGGAGCGACGGCGTAGCTGGCGCGCAGGCCGGTGTGGGTGCCCGGCTCCATGTTCCAGAACAGCAGCGAGCGCGAGATTTCGGCATTGTTGGCAGGGTTGAGTACCTCTGCGCCAGCGAGGGTGGAAAACTTGCCGGCCATCAGCGTCAGCGGGCCGCTGGCGTATTGCACGAACGCGTTGTTGAGGTCGAATTGGCTCGACGTGGTGTTGAACGGCCAGGTTTCGCCTTGGCGCAACACCTTGGCATCAGACCCAGCAATTGCGGTGACTTGCGCACCAAAGCCGCTGCTGGGCAGATACGACGCGGTCACGGCTGCTTGCGGCACCTGAAAGCTGTTGCGGCTGCCCGAGTACAGACGCAGCGCCGGCGTCTGGGTGTCGAAATACGAGTAATCGGCCGCCACGTATCCGGTCAAGCTCAAGCCCGGCGTTGCAGCCAGCACCGCACCCAGGCTCGGTGCGGCAGGCGCTGCGGGAGCAGCCGGGGCGGGTGCGGTCTGGGCCGAGGCGACACCGGCGGTGCCGGTCATGACAGCGGCGACGGCCGCGGCGATTGCGATTTTGTTCATCCAAGTTTCTCCTGTGAGTGCTGCCGGGCAAGATGCCCACCGTGAAATGCCGGGGGACATCTGCAGCTTTCGTGCCAGGGCGGTGCGGGGGCTGTCACATCGTTGTCACTCGATTGACGATCTGTTGCTGGCGAATTGATGCACCTGTTTTGTGCGCCCGCATGCATCGGCACCATGGTGGTGCAAACCAGGGCGGGCCAAATCTTTGGCCGCACGCAAGAACGCAATGTCCTGCTGCCTGTCGGGCGGTGGAAATCGGTCACAATGCGCAACAAGATGAATTTCGGGAGATTTGCCATGAACGACAGCTTTCGCCAACGCAACACCGCGTTTTTCGACCAGATCGGCCGCCTGATCGAGAACTCGCCGCTGCACGATGCGCAGCGCAACCTGCGCGCGCTGGCGCATTCCGCTGCGGGACGGCTCGATCTGGTCACGCGCGACGAGTTCGACGCCACCCAGCGCATGCTGCTGGCCGCGCGTCAGCAGATCGATACCCTCGAAGCCCAGGTGCGCGAACTGCAGGCGCGGCTGGACGGTGCCACCCCGGACGCCAGCGCTTCGCCCGAAGACGCCTGGCGCTGAGTCGCGTCTCTCGGTTGCCCATGTCGCTGGCGCAAGTCGCCAGCCGGGCGCTGCTGGGCATGGAGGCCCCGCCGGTCATGGTGGAAGTGCATCTCTCGCCCGGTCTGCCCGGCTTCACCATCGTCGGCCTGCCTGAGGCCGAGGTGCGCGAGGCGCGCGACCGCGTGCGCAGCGCTCTGATCAACAGCGGGCTGGGCTTTCCGTCGAACAAGCGCATCGTGGTCAACCTGGCGCCGGCCGATCTGCCCAAGGAGTCCGGGCGCTTCGATCTGCCGATTGCCATCGGCCTTCTGGCTGCGCAGGGGCTGATTCCGCCGCAGCGCCTGCAGGACCACACCTTCGCCGGAGAGCTGTCTCTGACCGGCGAACTGCGCCCCACGCGCGGCGCGCTGGCAATGGCTTGCGCGCTGGCCCCGCAGCCGACAGACGCGCAGGCGGCGTCTCGCCTGGTGCTGCCGCTGGCCAGCGCGGAAGAGGCGGCGCTGGCGCAGGCGGCAACCGTGCTGGGCGCACGCGATCTGCAGCAGGTTGTGGCCTATCTGCTGGAACAGGACGGCGCGGCGCAGCGGGTGACTGCAGCGGGTGCCGAGCCAACACATGCCTCCGGGCCGGACATGGCCGAGGTGCGCGGCCACGGCGCGGCCAAGCGTGCACTCGAAATCGCCGCAGCCGGCGGGCATCACGCGCTGATGGTCGGGCCGCCGGGCAGTGGCAAGTCCATGCTGGCGCAGCGCTTCGTCAGCCTGCTGCCGCCGCTGACCCGCGCGCAGGCGCTGGAGAGTGCGACGGTGCTCAGCCTCGTCGGCCGCTTCGATCCCGCGCGTTGGGGACAGCGCGTCATGCGCAGCCCGCATCACACGGCATCCGCAGTGGCGCTGGTGGGCGGCGGCGCGGGCACCATTCGGCCCGGCGAAATCAGTCTGGCCACCCAGAATGTGCTGTTCCTCGACGAACTCCCGACCTTCCATTTTTGCCACTAATGGCATCAAAGATGCGCTTCACATGGAGTAAATCCTTGTTCTAACAAGACTTTCTGGATTCTGCGAAGTTGCATCACTTGCATGTTCTGTGTGTGTAGTGCGCCCGCCGCCGCATCATCGGAAGTTTCCATTGCGGGCGCCTGGCCGTTTTTAATCAACAGCTTGGGGGCGCCATGAATCGGGTGCTTGTCTTTTGCGAGAGATGCGGTAAAATTGAATCACTTGCAAAAATGGAACTCATGATGCGACTTTGTTGCAAATTATGCTCTCGCAACATTGGAAGTTCCAGATTCCGTCTTTCTCGCTGCCATGGCCCGCCCTTCGATTCGTAGCGTCCCATCTGCCGCGCAGGCTGTTGTCCTGGCGCCGGAGGATCAGCGCCTGTTCGACGACATGGTGGCGGCATGGACCCAGCGGCGCACAGGCGCCTTGCGCCACCATGTCCGGTCGGTCACGCGGGACGTAAGTGTCGTGCGGGATTTCACCGCGCGCAGCGGCCTGCCGCCCTGGCTGTGGACCGAGGACGCGTTCGATGTCTGGTGCCGACATCTGGCCCACGACCGCGGGCTGCAGGTGTCCAGCCAGCGGCATTATCAGGGCGCGATCCGGGTCTTTCTCGACTACTTGGTTGGCAACGTCAAGTTCCGCAACGACATCCGTAGGCTCTACAACTTGGAGCTGCGGCAGATCTGCACCGACGAGAACTGCATCCCGCACAACGTCGAGAACGAGCGATCCGGCAAGCATGAGCGCCGGGCGCTGACGCACGACGAGATCGCGCGTCTGTTCGAGGGTATCCGCAAGGCCTCGATCGAGGCGGGGCGCTTTCACGGCAAGGACTACAACCCCCTGCGCCGCGACAACGCCTTTTTTTACCTGATCTACACGGGCGGGCTGCGCATCTCAGAGGCGCTGAAGCTGAACCTCACGTCCTTCGAGAAGAATCCTGTCCGCCCGGAGTTGGGTGACTTCGGCTACATCCATGTGTGGGGCAAGGGCAGCCGGGGGAGCGGGCCGCGCTTCCGTGCTGTGCCCGTCACGCACCATGATTTGCCTGCCATGCTGGCCTGGTACATCCAGAAAGTCAGGCCCGAGTTCCTGCGCTACGCCGATCCCAACGAGGCCGCGCTGTTTCTCTCCGAGCGTGGTCGGCGGCTGGTCATCTCCAGCGCTGAAGCCCGCTTTCAGAAGTGCCTGCAGATCAGCGGGCTGGACGGGCTGGGCCTGACGCCCCACTGCCTGCGGCACTCCAGCGTCACCCACGAGTCCCTCCGCTTCTCGACCGAAGCGGTGCGTCGCAAGCATGGCCACAGCAACGCCGCGGTCACGCAGGGCTATATGCACGTCCCGGACACGTTCGTCGATCAGGAAATCAGCGATGTCATCGCCCGCGAGATCGCCGAAGCACTCAACCAGGATGAGGAGAAGAAATCATGACTGACCCCAAACCCCGGCGCTATGGCTGGCGCCTGGCCGCACTGATGGGCGAGCACAAAATCCGCACAGGCACGGAACTGCATCGCCTGCTGGCCGAGCAAGGCTACGAGATCACCAGCTCGCAGTTGTCGCGCATCATCTATGAACGGCCTGTGCAGATCAAAACCGCCCTGATCGACGCCCTGGGGGAGGTGTTTGGTTGCACGCTCGATGAACTGATGCCCCTGCTCGACCCGGAGAAGAGCAAGGCGGACAGGGCGGAGCAGCCCCCACCCAAAGCGCCCAGAAAGCGCATCCGGGCGAAACCAGCCGCACAGGCGGCCGGCTCGGACGACGACATGGGAGGACCCATCGTGCGGCCGTTCCCCATTCCCAAGAAATGACCAGGGGCTAAGACCGGCATGCCCAGCGTTGCCAAGACACTTTGTGACCAGTGCGGCCGTCGCATGCCGAGGGCATCCCTCGTGCTGGACGGCAAGAGCCTGTGCCTGTCATGCACCGGCAGGGTTCCCCTGCTGCCTTGCATTCAGTGCGGCGGCAACACGCGCAAGCGCAACGACGATGGAGCACCCTTCTGCCGGTCCTGCCGCACGAAGGGTCGACTGTGTGCCAAATGCGGCGATCCCCTGCCGCGCGCCAGCCTGATGACCAGTGACGGAGCCGTCTGCCGGCATTGCTATCGGGACTACAAGGAGCCTCAGGCGTGCGAGCAGTGCGGTCAGATGGATCTGTTCCTCAACAGCATTGACACCCCAGAGGGCAGCAGGCGGGTTTGCACGGGCTGCTGGTCGAAGAGTCGCGGGTATGCTTGTTGCGCAGTCTGCTGGAAGTTCAGCCCCCCGGGGGGACAACTCGCCGACGGCAGGCTGGTGTGCAAGGGCTGCTTTCAATCGGGTGGCAAGCCCTTCGTATGCCCGCAATGCGGGCATGAGGGCCACCGTTTCAGCAGCGCACGGTGCATCGACTGCTACAACCGCGAGCGTCTGACCAAGAAGGTCGCATTGAGCGCCATCCTCTTGCGGCAGGCCTGGGTCAAGGAGGCCTGGCAGGCGTTTGGCAAGGATTTGCTTGAGCACATGCCGCCGGATCGTGCGATTCTGCGTCTTGAGCGCTACTTCGTGCTCTTCGCGCGGCTGGATGCGGAGTTTGGTCGCCCGGCGGAGATCACCCCGGAAGCCCTGCTCAGAACCGTGGGTGGGCGTGATGGCCTGCGGCGCTTCGCCATGCCCTACGGCTTCCTCGTGAAATGCCATGCCGTTCCCGACATGACGCGCGTTCTGCTGGATGACACGGCCGAGCGGATGCGCCAGACTGAAATGCTGACCGAAGCCTCGGGCCAGTGGTATGCGCCGGTCCTGCAGCGGTTTCACGACAACCTGCTGGCCCTGCACGCCCGCTACAGCGACCGGGGCTGGAAAGGCAAGGATTCACGCCTGAAACTCCGCACGGTCACGCAATACCTGCGTTCGGCTATCACGTTCTGCCAGATGACCAACGAGCAAGGTGTCCGCATGGTGCAGCAGATCACCCCCAACCACCTCGATACGTTCCAAGCGCTGCACCCTGGATCGAAAGACAACATCCGGGCCTTCGTGCGGCATCTCAATCGCCGGGAAAAGCTGTTCACCCGGCTCAAGGTCGTCACCGTGCGGCAGGACCTTCCCGAAGGCGTGTTCCTGAGCCGGGAACACTACCTTGCCCTGCTCAAAGCCTGGTTGAATCCGTCTGATGACACGTTGAGGGAAGCCTTGATCGGCCTGCTGATGATGCTCTACGCCCAGACCGCGAACAAGGCCGTGGCGCTGCACCTCTCCGACCTGACCGAAGGCCGTGACGGGCGCTACCGCATCGCCCTGGCGAAAACCGAAATCACGCTGGACCCGAATGTGAGCGCGGTGCTGCGCCGCTGGCTATACCTGCGCAAGGCAATCATGCCGCTCGACGATGCGCAGACCAATCCCTTCCTGTTTCCAGGGCGGCGCTACGGGGAGCACATCACCACGTCCGCCGTGACCTACTGGCTGCGCAAGGCCGGCGTGACCGCCGAGCAACTGTATTCTTCGGCCATCTACAACGCCTACCGCAACGGCGCCCGGCTACCCAAGGTGCTGATGAACGCTTTCGGCCTCACCAAGAACACGGCGATCAAGTACCTGAGCCTGATCGACCCGCGGCTGGTGGATGAGGTGGAGAGTGAGGCGCGGGCGGCGTGAGCGCCCAACATCTTGGTGAGTCATCCATGAACAAGAAATCCTTCGTACTGGGCATCATTGCTTTTTTATGGGCCGCACGGGCTTGCCTGGCCTCGCCGCTGGACTGGCTAGGGATCCTTGGCATTCGGCCTGATTTTTACGAACCCAGCGTGATCGCAGCCGAACTCGGCATTCAACCATCTGGAGATGTCGCCAAGCCTTATCGAACCATTCGCGGCGTGATCCCAGGGAATTTCGCGCAGTGGAGTCCAAATGGACGATGGATTGCCATCACATCCAATGCAAGGCCGGTGGCCGTGAATGGACAGCCAATCAGTCAAACGAACAGTGAGTGGGTTGGCCCGATCGAAATCTGGGATGTGACGACTGGCGACAAAGTGGTTACTTTGAGTCCGCAAGGAACCTACGAAGAGTCCTCTGCCATGGCCTGGAGCCCTGATGGCCGATTTTTTGCCGCATGTACGGATGCATGGACGGCGAATGCCATGATCTGGGACACCCGAACCTGGAAAATGATTGGAGAGATTCCCTGGAGCAAGGGGGATGGAGCGCCACTCTCCTGCTCTGACTTGTCTTTTACTCCAGATTCCAAAGTATTGGCGGTCGGGCTGAATGGTTCCATCGTCGATAACCGGGTCGCCTTTTACCAAGCCGGGTCCTGGAAGCCGATTCAACACATCAAGATCCACCAGGCTTTCCCGAAGATCAGCGGCCCCATTCGTTTTGCACTCGTTCCCGGTAGTCATTCACCGGTCAGCGATTGGATCGTTGCGCAAACGGCCCAGGATCCAGGGAAGATTTTCATGATCGATTTGCGAAACGAGTCCCCCTCAAACTTTCGACTTGTGTCTGCGAAATCATGGCTCGCGTACCGATCGACCATGCTTATGCAATTCGCAATGAGTCATCACGGTGCCCAATTCGCAACAAGTACACTGAACGGAAGCGTCAATCACTACGGTGCGCAGCCGCAAAGAGCTTCCGTTCGACTGTGGAACGCGCAAACCGGAGCAATGGAGGCTTCGCCGTTGGATGGGTTGGATGAGAAGGCCGGCTTTGTCAGCGGCTTGGCATACACATTCAACGATCGCTATCTGGCCGTAGGTTACGAGGGAATCACCGGTCGGATCACCTTGATCGATCCCGCGACATTCAAGATCGTCGATACGCTGCATGTCGAATCCCCTGTGACGACCATCATCGCCGACCCGGCGGCTCCCCTGTTTGCGGTCGCAACTTACGACGGCGATCTGATGATCTGGAGTCTGCGCTGAGCGCGGCGAATGGGGACAGATAGCTGCTGAATGGGAATTTGGCACCTCTACCTCCTCGACTGCACGGGCGGCGGCATCTACGTCGGCATTGCCAAGGACGTTGACGCTCGCTACGCCGACCACCTGGCCGGTCGTGGGGCGCTCTACACCCGGTTGCACCGTCCGCTGCGCATCCTCGCGGTCAAGACTTACCCCGACCATCGCAGCGCGGCGCAGGCCGAACGCCAGATCAAGGCGCTCTCCCCGCTGGACAAGCGCCGGTACGCCTGGGCGCTGTCAGGTGGGGACGAGACGACTGAGGGCGTCAGGAGTGCCCCGGTCGCTCACGTCCAGCAGGACGCATGACCGCGCCAGATCGGCAGCGACAGCCTGACCTTCGTGCAGCGCGCCCGTCAGGCACACGCAGTGCTCGCGTGTCAGGACGCCCGCTTGGACAGCCTTGTCGAAGGTGTAGATGGCGTGGCCCGCTGATCGCGGCGGGACGATGCCCTTTTTGTCAGGGCGCACCACCATGATGCCCACGCGTTTGGCCGTGTCGACGAAGTAGGGAAAGCGCAGGGTGAGCGTCTGCCCGGCGCTGGATTCCAGATCGATCCGCGCATCCTCGAGGAAGCCTGGGCGGAAGCGGATCTCGCTTTGCAGGAGCACGGCGTCGATCTGCTCATCAAAACTGCGATCCCGGGGGCGGCGCGGCTTGCCGAGCAGGAGTTCAGCGACTTCGTCCACGGCCTGCTCCGCCTGATCGGCTCGCGTGTCGAAGACCTGCTCCGGCGTGACGATCACGCTCACACCCCGCAACTCCAGTCGGTCCAGTTCCGCGTTGAGGGACGGCCAGGATTCGGACTGTGCAAGGTCGTGGAACCAGCCGTGCCATTCCCGGAACACCCAGGCGGCATCGTCCGAGAAGCCTGGCAAATTGCGCAGCATCATGGGGTCGAAACCCTGCTCTCCGTCACCAAGCGCGCGCACCTGCACCAGGCCGTCCGCACTGGCGGCGAACACGGCGACATTGCGCCCTTCCATGCGGGCAGCATTTGCGACGAACTGAACGGTACGACAGTGCAGCATCATGGCCTGGCTCCGATGGGTGTGCGGTGCGCAGTGATGATCGCAGGAAGCGCCTTGGCCCGCCAGATCAGCGATTCGGCCAGGCTCCGCTGCAATTCGGGCGTGACAGCGCGGAAGGCTTTGCCCTGGACGCAGCATTCGCGGATGAGGAAGTCGGGAGACATGGCGATGCGCGCTGCCCAGGCATTGAGGAGCCCATGCGTCACCCGCCCGAAGAAGGGATGAAAGTGCAGGAGCAGCGCCTCGCTCGCCAGGGCGCGCAGGCTATCCTCTGGCGTGCCCTTGACTGACAGCAGCGCATGGCTGTGGTCGAAGCCGCGAAACAGGCGCACATGCGGGGTCTGCAGCACGGCCTTGAGATTACGGCCGCGGTCGAAGTTGCCGATGAAGATGTCGAACGCTATGAGGGCGGCCACCTCGTCCGGGTAGAGGCGGGCCGCATCGTCAAGCCGGGACGTGGCCACGTCAGGTAGTTGCAGGCCCGATGCCTCCAATTCCAGGCTGGCGTAGGTCTGGCCGTCCGGCGTCAGGGTCAGCGCGCCGTCCGCGATGGGGATGTGGAGCGTCTGCGCCAAGCGCAGGGCCACGATCTCGTTGTAGACGCAGTGCGGCGACTCGTCGCTATCGAATTTGAGGATGGCGTCGAGAGTGCCCTGCGCCGCCTGCGTGATGCCCTTGACCTTGCGCGAGTAGATGCGACGGATGCGGTAGGTCGGTTCGGGCATGGGCGAAGTCTAATCGGCACATCCTGCGTGGAATCAGCGCCGAGGAGACTTGACCGCGGGTAGGCTGGGCGCAAATCGTGATCGACGGCGCTGATTTCGTAGTAACCACTCTTGTTGAATGCATAGCCTCGCTGGTCGAAGCGCGCAGGCGGCATTGGGTAGGGTCGACAAGGGCAGCGTGACCCCAACCCTCTGAATGGTCTTGTTGACACTTGTTCGGTCGCGCCCAATGATGCCGGGCTGCCGATTGCAGCAGCCCCAGCAGGCTTCGCGTTTACGTCTCGCGCGCGGTCAGAAGCACCAAGAGCGCGCGCTTCGCCGCCACATCAAGTTTCATCGCAGTATTTATAATATCGATATCTAACTTGGATGCCGTTCGCCTGGGTCGCGGTTCTCCCAAGAAGGGTCCGTCCCTTCCGGTTAATAGCCAGTGGAGGTTGATCTCGCGGCCCGTCTCCTGGGCGAACTTTGTCGCGAACGCTCCTAGCCGCGCCGCATCAGGGAGCGTCCTGCCTTTCTTAACGGACTGCAGCGTCGCCGGCGTCGCGTAGCCCATCGCGCGCGATGCGTCCGACAGTGTCATGTTGAGATCGTCGGTCAGCAACGACAATAGTCGACTCGAAATCTGTTGGGCCGCTTCGACGGGCCTTTGCGTTCTGCTCATGTTGTTGATATTATCAAAACATGAGCCGTAACGACAAGTTCAACGATGCGCTTGGGCAGCACATGACGCCCGCGACGATCGCCAAGCTCGTGGCACGATTTGTCCCGTCGACCGTGCGTGTGGCGATTGACTTGGCCGTCGGTGACGGCGCACTGCTTCGCGTGCTTCAGGCGCGAAAGAGCCCCGTCACCCTACTGGGCATCGACTGCGATTCATATCGCCTCGAACAAGCCCGTGCGGCCGACGTTCCGATCCAGCTGAGGCATGCCGACGGCCTCGAATTTCCGCTACCCCGTTGGAAGCATCTGCAACGTAGTCAGCTTGTAATACTGGGCAATCCGCCCTTCCTGCCAGTCGACCCCAACGGTGAGCATGCGCGCTGGCAGGAGCTCGCGTTTTCCGATGTGCGGTCTCGCCACGGCGTGCGGCGATTGGAGATGTCGTTTCTCTCGCGTGCGCTGGTGGAGGCGCGTCAGCGCGGAGGTCTCGTCGTGATGTTGATGCCCTCGCCGATCGCGGCAGGGCTCCTCTACGAGCCATACCGCCGCAGTCTTCTGAGCAATTTCCGCGTGCAGCGCGTCGTGACCATCGACGACATGCGCTACCGCGATACCGAAGCCTCGACGGTTCTCCTGGCCATCGATGCTTCACGCGCAGGAGGTCGCCACGTCGCGATCGATCGCTTCAGCCCGACCGATGGACTAACCCGCGTCTACCGTGGCCCCGTTGAACCCGGTCAGCGCCTCGATGCCGGCTTCTGGTGCGCCATCGATTTGCATCGAACTGGAGCGCCCACGCTCGAACAGATGGGCGTGGACGTGACGCGGGGCCGGTACTGTAAGGCCGACGCCGATCGCCGACAGCATCGCGTCCTCCACACGACAGACCTGTCCCGGCACCAGGGCTCGACGATCCATTTGCCGGATCGGATCGGCCGGAGCTTCCATGACGACGTCCTCGCGGAGGCCGGAGACATCCTGTTAAGCCGCACGGGCTCGCGCGTGCGCTGGGAGCCCGTGATCGTGGCCGGCGGCATTGCCCCCATTACCGATCACGTTCTACGCATCCGTGCCCCCGAGCCCGTGCGTGACCGAGTCGCCCGCTCTTTCCAGCACCCCGCGTTTCCGATGTGGCTGGAGAGCGTGACCAAGGGTGTCTGCGCTTCCGTCATCACCAAGCGAGAACTCCTGCAGATGCCGATCTTCTCGAACTGAATTCGCCAGGTGGTTCGCGCGTCTCAGAACTGGACGCGATACATGTGCCATCGCCGGACTTCGGACGAGCGGCCTGTGCTGCGCTCCGGGTGGTCGTAGATCAACGAAGAGGCCTGATAGCTCGAATGCCCGACCAGGAACAACGCGCAGGCGATGCCGTGCGGCTTGGTGCCAAAGGGCGCCACCACAGTGTGCGGCTGATCGGCTCGGCCCTCCTGATGGATGGCCTCCAACAGGTCGTAGGCGCCACTGACGCTTGACGCAGCACAGTAGCGGACCGACTCGAATTCGCGTTGCGCCAGCGTGTCGATGTTGTTGGCCATCGCGTTCATCTCCCAGCCGGGCGCATACCCTGGTACGCCGAAGACTGCGTAGCGCTTCCAACCAACGATTGCATCGTTCTGCTCGCAAGCGCCGGCTAGCCGGGAGGCTTCGTAGCCGAGAAATGCAACCAGGCGCGCGTCGTGCTTAGATAGCTCAGGCGGCGTGGTGAATCCGCGCACCGACTCAAGTTGGCGGCTTTCGCTCAGCGAATATTCCCGTGCCCACGACGAGTTGAGGTAACGATCCTTGGTGTATTCAAACGGTTCGACGTACAGACAGTCCACGCCGACGAGGCCAGCGGCCTTGGCGTGTTTGAGCAGCTGCAGCACCTCGACGAACCCCAGGGAAGTGGTCTCGAGGAGCACCTTGTCGGCGCGCCGCATTTGCTCCATGACAGTGGAATTGCCAACAAGCTTGCCATCAACGTACAGCCGATCCGGCTGCTCGGTGAGGTACTGCATCAGCACGGTCGACGAAGAGGTTGCCTTGGTCATCTCAATGGCAGCGCGAGACCGCTGGTCGATCGCGCTCCCGTGATAAGCAAGCTTCCACAGCATGCCACCGAACTCGTGTTCGCGCCCGACCGAAGAAAGCGTTTTAATCTTCATGGCGGTCAGGCCTGCGAGAACAGCGAGTACTGATCGCCGTCGCCATCCAACTTCCAAGCCTTCTGATACGACTTGACCAGCGCATTCATCTCTTCGTGGCGCCCCGTCATCAGGGTCTCAACAGAGGACGCGGGAAGCTCCAGCTTGCGCCCCTTGTTGAACGAGATTCCGAAGTACGGCGCATAGATCGGGTTGAATATGTAGTCCATGGTCTCCAGTCGTGCGCCCTTGACCTTGGTCTCGGGTGCGACGAAGAGTACCGACCACTTCAAACACTCGGACAGAAGCTTCTGTGCATCAGGCTTCAGATCCCCGCCGCTGATGGCGAAATGCGTTCGCTCGGCCTCACTCTGCGAAGGGCGTGCATGCGAGAGCCGGAAGACCTGCCCGAGTGTATTGACCACGTGAAAGAGCCGATTGCCGAAGTCGCCCGAGCCTTGTGTCTCCTTCACGAACAAGGCACTCGCATCGCGTGCAGCCATAGCTTGGGTCTTGATGTCGACGGACTGCACTTGGCCGTCGATCACATCCGTGCCTTGCAGCGACAGATGGCATAACTCCAGGAAGTGCCGTGTGTTGCCCTTGGAGAGTTTCAAAAAAGCATCGAAGCCGGCATAGAGCACGCACGGCGTGGGCAACGGAAGAAACAACAGATACATGGACGCACTGAAGTAGTTGTGCGTCCAGTTGGCCGTGTCAAACTGATTCGTCTTCTTCGTTGCCTTCTTATCGAGCTCTGTAAGGAGATCCTTGGGCTTCTTGCCCTGATGCAATAAGGCCGGCACACAAAGCGCCTCTTGCGCCAAGTCCTGCCGGATGAAGTCATCGGGTTGATACGGCGCGTCTGACAGCTTGAGCCCTGTGCTGATGTTGTCGCGCAGACGACCGCTTAAGCTCTTGTCCTGCAGAACGTGTCGCGCCGCGTTCTCGTTGTTCAGTCCCGGCAAGATCTTGCGCGCCGTCTCCAGCGTCTCGCGTCGATAGGCTTGATCGTCCAGGCGCGTCTTGATGCCCGTCAACGACAGCAAGATACCCGCCTCGATCGCCTGAGGTCCAACCGCGATGCCCTTGCGTTGTAGCCGAGAACAGAAAAGCTCGGCCGCGAACAGCGAGAAATCGGCCTTAGCCCATTCCTCAATGTCACATGTACGGAAGTCATCACGCTCTTGCAACTGCTCCGCGCTGAGCGTCTGTCGCGTGACCATGCCGTTGCGCTTGGTGGCGATGTGGAAGATGAGCGGTGCTTCGGAATGCTTAAGGCGCGTGTTGACGGCACGCATCTGGTACTCCAGGAGGTTCTCGTATTCGTCGATGAAGACGAAGAACACACGGTCGCGCATGAATTCGAGCTGTTCGCGAACAACGCTGATCAGTTCGAGCAATGCAGGACGCAGCGGCAAGAACGTGGGTCGCGGCTGATCTCCATCCTGGTTGTTCAGCCACATGCTGAACTTGTTTCGGGCAGAGCGGATGTGCCGGATCAAAGCCGCGAGAGTCGTCGGTGCCGACGCGTCGAAGTCCCGCCATGCCGTGAAGTCAAGAGCATCGACGCCGGGAAACGTCTGACGTCGCTGCGCGTTCGAACTCAGCAACTGCAATGCACTGAGGAGTTCCGTAGCGATCGACAGACACAAATCGTGCTCGAAAGCCCGGTGCCAATCGTCCTCCGACAATGCCTCGCCGCGGAACGTTCTCAAGTGCTGGGTGTCTGCCCGCAGGTAGAGCCCAATCTGCTTGGGCAACGTCTCCGGCGTCATCTCTCGGTTCGGACTGAGCTGAGTCGCGTGCGATAGGTATCGAAGCAGCGTTGTTTTGCCACAGCCGCGACCGCCCTCAAAAATCAATGGTTTTCGGACTTCGTCCAGCGCCAGTCGGTCATAGTAAAGGGGGACGACAAACTCGCCCCACAGGTCGAAGCCAAGTTCCTCAGCCCGATTCTTCGCAAATGCTTGCGCAGCGAGATTGGTCGTGCTCATCGATCCACCAGCGAAGACCATTGGTCTCTTTGATTCCAAAAAATAGGTAGCGTGTTGTTCGGCGTTCCGTGATCGAACGCGTAACACAGCGCTTGCTCCTCGAAGCCGAGTGCCGGAACCTTGCCGAGCCCGAATCCGACCTCCCTGGCGATGCGGTCGTAGTCGGCTCGCAGCCGCTCGACGAGCCCATCGACTTTAAAGTTTCGCAAGTTCTCGCCCTCGAAGAAGTGATGACCTGCGCCGAGGATCTCGCCAGCGATGAACTCGACACGCGGATACTTTTTGTGAACGTGGTCGATGCCATCCTCATGCGCCGCCACGGTCAGATAGATGAATCGGCAGTTCGGGTTGGCGGCCATCAGCTGCTCAAGACTAACGAACACTGCGAAGTCGGAGAATTGTTGACCGCTGCCGCAGAAGTCATCCACGAAGATGATCATTTTCAGGTCTGGGGTGTGCAGCAGGTTCTGTGGCCAGGTCGCCCACTTCTGATTCAGCCTCAGAAGCTTGAATAGGCGTCTAAGCACGTACGTGCCGCTTTTGATCGGAGGATCCTGCAGGCGAATCACAGGCGCGAGACGAATGCCGGCTTCGCTGCGGCCCTTGAGAGCCTCCACCACGGCCTGATCGCTATCGCCAGTCGGCCCCACAAGCTCAGGCCGGCAGAGCACGCCGTACAGCATCGCTTCAACCTGGACTCGGCTGCGGAAGATGAAGCCATCGAGCAGGCACGCTCCGAGCAGGGATGCTTGCCGCGTTTCGAATTGACTGAACCAGGCCTCCAGCCGCGCCTCGTCGACGCCCGCCCAGATATGCTGCCTCACAAGCTGTTTGGCTCTGCCCACCGTTCCTTCGATGAACAGGCGCTCGTCTCTTTCCAATCTTGCCCCTTTTGGGTCTATGTCATTTCAATGCTGTTGTCGGCGAGCTTGTCGCGCATCCGAATTACATCATCGTGTACTCGCAGTCCAATCGACTACCGCAGGACCATGGGAATCGCGGCTTGGGCTGCTGCCGGTTGCGTTGACATGGACCTAAGCTTTTTGAGCTTCCTCGAACTGTACGGGACTGACAGCGCCTACGACCCGCGCATCATGCTCAAGATCGTGCTGCGCGCTACGCTTTCAACGCCGCCAGCGCCGGTCACGTGCCGAGCAGCCTCGATTTCGCGCAGGCCGCGGTGTTGCCACTGACCGCTATCGCCGCCTGGGAAGCGCTGTTCGACCGCCTGGACCTGCGCCGCGCGGTGCCCGGCTTGGCACCTGCGATCCTCATCATCGGCGGCGCCGGCGGGGTTGGCTCCATCGCCATCCAGCTGGCGCGGCAGCTCACCGATCTCACCGTACTCGTCACCGCCTCGCGCCCCGAAACCCGCGACTGGGCAACAATGATGGCCTGTTAGATCTGACAGTTACGCGTCCGTATTGGCGCAAGTTCAATACGTCTCCAGGGATAGATGCCAATTGGATGTGGATCGTGACGGGATCCCCGGCGCAGGTTCAGCAGACCAGTGCGGCAGCATGCCGCGCGGAAAGGGTGGGCAATGATTCTGCACTTGGTGCTGTTCAAGTTCAAAGGCGGTTTTTCATGGCAATCCCCTATCGCGGTGGGCGCGGAGGCCAAGAGCAAGGACCATCCGGCACACATTAAGGAGATCTTGACTTGGTTGACCGGCCGGGATATTTCGCGACGCGACGTTGCGGCCGACTTCATCATCGCCGGCCTGTTCAAAGATCAGGCGGCGCTTCAAAGCTATTTGGTTCATGCCGATCACATGGAAGGCGTGGTGCTATGGCGCGAGATCGCTACCTGGCAGGTGATTGACATAGATATGGATGCGGGCACGACCACCCGGCTAGGCATCCATGAGCTATTGAGAGTCGGGTGTTGACAGGCATGCACGACAAGAAAAAGGGCGTGCTGTTCATCTGCATCGCCGCATTCTTCTGGAGCACGTCGTTCTCGGTGACTAAGCTGCTGCTTGCCACGGTGCCACCGTTGACCATCGGCGCGATCCGCTTTTCGCTAGCGGCACTGATCCTCTACGCCCTGATGCGCTGGCGCAAGGGGCCAGCACGACGTGGTCAAGACATAAAGCACTCGTTGGCGGCGGGGTTCGTCGGCATCTTCGTCTACTTCGCGCTGGAGAACGTGGGCGTGGAGTTTGCCACCGCCAGCGACGCCACGCTGATCATCGCTTCGTACCCGGTGATCACGCTGATCGGTGAGGTGTTGTTCCGCGGCAAAAGGGCGGGCTTGGCCGAGGTGAGCGGGATGATCTTAGCGTGTGTTGGCGTCTACCTGATCGCGGCTTACGGCAGCCAGTCGACGTCGGCGCTGCGCAACTGGGGCGTGCTGATCCTGCTGCTGGGTGGTGTAGTTTGGGCCACTTACAGTCTGCTGATCAGTACCACCGCCAGCAGATTGGACCCGCTCAGCGCTACCTGCTACCAGACCATCGCCGGCGCCGTCGCCTTCACGCTCGCCTGCCCGATCGAGGCGCACGCCTGGAGGACTCTCGGCGCGCTCGACGTGGGCCTGCTGCTCTACCTGTGCCTTTCGTGCTCGATCTTGGCCTTCCTACTCTACAACGCTGGGGTCAAGTACGTGTCGTCGTCTACTGCCGTCAACATCCTCAACTTGGTGCCGCTGTTTGGCATGGTGATCGCGGTGGTGACGCTTGGCGAACGGCCGTCGCCGATCCAGATCTTGGGAGGTCTGATCGTGGTGGTGGGTGTGTACATCGTCAGCGCCATGGACCACAAGGCGAACCGCCCCCTCGAACATCAACAACTCGCTCGCCAATCAAGTGGAGGTTTGGAATGAAATTCGATGCCGCCGAGCACAAGTGCGCCATCATTGTCGACTGCGAACTGCCGGTCGGGCTGGCAGCCAACGCGGTCAGTGTGATCGGTATCAACTTTGGCCGCGAGATCGACGGCATCGTTGGCCCCGATCGCTATAGCAGGGACGAGGTCTGCTATCCCGGCGTAGTCTATTCGCCGCTGCCAGTGCTTTCCGCCGATGCCCAATCCATTTCGGCCATCCACCAGAAGGGCCTAGCTGAGACTGGCGTCTACCTGATGCCGTTCAGCGCCCTAGCGCAATCCTGCAAGACCTACGACGAATACACGGAGAAATTATCCAACACCGACAACGAGCGGCTGAAGCTAGTCGCGCTGGGGCTGGTCGGACCCCGCAAGCTGATCAACAAGCTAACCGGCAGTCTGGTGCTTTTCAAATAGGAACCGACATGTACGCCATCTTCAAGGAAGACGCGCTCAACTTGGCGCGCTCTGTCTACAACGAACACGTCCAGTTCGAGCAGCAAACCCTTTCTGAAACCGATCTGCGCGCGCGCCGCGAGCTCCGGCTGGAACAGGTACTGCAATACGTGTGCGAGCACTCAGCCTTTTATCGCCAGCATCTTGGCGAACAGGTGCTGGCCGCCAGCGCGCAGGGCCAACGCGTCGGACTCGAAAAGCTGCCGTTCACCACCAAGGATCACCTACGTGAGCGCGGTTGGGACATGGTGTCAGCGCCGCTGGGCAAGGCGTGGGTGTACTACGAGACCACGGGCACTACCGGCAAGGCCACCCCATGTCCGCGCAGCGAGATCGACTCAATCTATAACAACACGCCGCTAATCCTACGCTACGGACAGATTTTGAAGCAACACGGCGTCGGGCACATTGTCGGCGTGATGGGCCCGACCGAGGTGCACTCCACCGGCGACACCTTCGAAGACGTGATGCGCAGTCTGGATTTCCCTATGGTCAAGATGTGGCCGCGCTCGCCAGTGATTGGCAACCAGCGCGCGGCGACGTTGATCGAGGAACTGAAGATTACCGCGCTGGTGTGCACCCCTGCGGTGGCGATCTCGCTAGCCAAGCACTTCCTAGCGCAAGGGAAGGATCCGAACCATACAAGCGTCCGCGTACTGTTCACGCTGGGCGAGCTAAGCACGCCGCAACTGTTGCGCAACTTGGGCTCGGTGTGGGGCGCAGCGGTCTACAACTGCATGTACGCTTCGCAGGAGGCGTCGATCATGGCGGTGGCTCGGCCTGATCACCAGCTCTACACGTTGCCCCTCAACAACGTGTATGAACTGCTCGACCCTGATACCGGTACCCCCATCGAAGTGGCCCGCCATCATGAGGAATACACAGGCGAGCTGATCATCACTCATCTCTATCCCGGGCAAAAACCGCTGGTGCGCTACCGCACTGGCGACATGATGAGGGTGAGGCGCCAACTCGACCACACATGGCAGTTGACACCGATTGGCCGAGTACGTGATCGCCTAATCCTGAACGGCCACAACGTCTGCGCATACGACATTGAGGCCGCGCTACTGGAACACTTGGATGGATGCCTCGATTATCAGATCGCCATTGAGCGACACGATGGCACTGACCGCATCGCCGTGGTGGTGGCGAACCACGCACCGGGCACTCTAGTGCTAGATACCGAGTGTGCCGGGCGTCACATGCGGGATGCACTGGGCGTGCCGGTGCGCATCGAGGTCGGCGAGACTGACGCGATTACCGGCACGTCGGCGATGGTCAGCTGGAAGGCGGCGCGGGTGCACGATCAGCGCACGGCCGACGACCACGAACGCCTAGCCGCGCTAAATAGTTTTGCCAACCGCGGAGCTTGAGATGAGCGCCACCACCGCGCCGCGCCACTATGGTTGGGTCTACCTCGACGGCGAGTTGCTCCCGGCCGGCGACGTCAGCTTGCCGCTGACAACCCAGGCCTTCAACTATGGCACCGGGGTATTCGAGGGCATTCGTGCCTACCGCGCCTACGCTGGCGCGCTTGCCGTGTTCCGGCTTGACGACCACCTGAGGCGGCTGCAGGCCTCGGCCCGCCTGCTGAAGATCGATTCGCTGCCCGACCTGGCCGCGCTGCGCGACGCAGTGCTAGCGGTGCTGCGCCGCAATGAATGCAAAGAGGACTGCTACATACGGCCATTGGCATTCAAGAAAGCACTACTGCCGGGCGCCGGTTTCGGTGTGAAGCTGCACGGTGTCAGCGACGGTTTCGCCATCAATTGCCTGCCGATGCCTAGCCCGCCCGCCATCGGCGCGATGCGCTGTTGCGTGCCGGCGTGGCGGCGAGTGCCCGACTACTGTATCCCGGCGCGCGCCAAGGTCACCGGTCTGTACGCCAACTCTGCCTTGGCGATGGAGGCCGCGCACAGCGCCGGCTGCGACGACGCGATCCTGCTCAACGTGCTGGGCAACGTGGCCGAGGCGACCACCACCAACGTGTTCATCCGCAAAGGCCGGCGCTTGCTCACGCCACCATCCACTGCTCACATCCTGGAAGGCATCACCCGCGACACCGTATGCCGCTTGGCCGCCGAGCACACCGATCTGTTCATCGAGGTGCGCGACATCACTCTTACCGATCTGTACAGCGCCGACGAGTGCTTCCTCACCGGCACCGGGCGTGAGATAGCTGCCGTGGTGGCCATCGACGGCTATCAGATCGGCGATGGTCAGCCCGGCCCGACCGCCTGCGCACTGTTGGAGCAATACCAGACCGCCGTACGCGGCGGATTCGATCGCCACTCCGACTGGATCACCCCGGTCTACTGACACGGAGATTGTCTTATGCAAAACATAAATCTGGGCCATGTCGGGTCGGCCAACGTCTTCACGCTAGGGCCGCAGGGCACTAGCAGCGAAGCCGCCGCCAGTCACCTGATCGGCTACATGCGGCAATACTCACTGTGTGACGAAGGCTCGGTCTGGCTGAGTGAATCCTACGAAGGCGCGCTCGACCGGTTGCTGGTCTCCAGCGATGGCCTGTTGTTGGTGGCGAACGCCTACGCCCACGTCAACGATTTCTACATGGACAGTCGGCTTAACCTAGCGGCGGCCTTCGTATTCGACACCCCCCTGTATGGCATCGCCTGCAAGAAGGAAGCTGCCCTGCCCAGCGACTTGGTGATTGCCACCCACCCAGCCCCGACACCGTTGATCTACCAACTACTGCCAGAGGACTTCGGCATCAAGGAGATTGTCAACCGGTTGTCGACCAGCGCCTCTGCGCTCGCTGTGGTCAACGACGAAGTTCATGCCGCGCTGACCACTGCCAAGGCGGCCGATGCCTACGGGCTAAACTTTATTTCCGCCACCCGACCGATCCGCATGCTATGGTCGGTATTCACCCGTGGCCCTCGCCTGCGCGCCAAGGACGCGTACCGTTCAGCGGTGACGTTGTAATGCGGTTTTACTGCGACGAGGAAATCCGACGCGTGTTCACGCCGCAACGGGCGCTTTGGGCGGCGCGCGACGCGTTCGCGCTGTTGGGTGAAGGCCACTTTGTGTTCTACCCGCGCCAAGTGTACGAATCCCCTACAGGCTTCATCGGCCAGATGCCAGGTTACATCGCCTTCGGTGAGAATCGCGGCTTCGGGGTGAAGAACATCGTCGTCGCCAAGGCTAGAACCAAAGACATGCCGTCGCACAACGGCGTGGTCACGATCTTTGACCCAGACAGCGGCATGGTTCAAGCGGCATTCGACGCCAGCACCATCACCGAATTGCGTACCGCCGCCATGTCCGCCTTCGTCACAGACCGGCTGGCCGCACCTAAGGCAGAGACGCTGGCGCTGCTCGGGGCCGGCGACCAAGCGCGCGCGCACTTGGTGGCCATGCTGGCAATCCGCCCTTTACGCCTGGTGCGGGTGTGGTCGCGCAGTGCCGAAAGTCGCGAGTGCCTGCTAGCTTGGTCCCGGCGCAATGTGCCCGCCGGCTGCGTGGTCGAAGGCTGCGACGCGGCCGCTAGTGCCGTGGCCGACGCCAACATCGTTTGTTCTGTCAGTGGCGCCATAAGCCCTATCCTGTTCGGCGACATGCTGGCACCGCATGCACATGTCAATGCCATCGGCGCTTCGCGCCCAGGCGCCGAAGAGCTGGATTCGTCGGTGTTCCACGACGCGACCATCTACCTCGACTGCCGCGCGGCCTGCTTGGAGGAGTCTAGTGAAATTCAGCGCTATCTGGCGCTGCACGGCGACACCGCATCCGCCGACCTGCGCGACGCCTTCGACTTGTGTGCGGACGCCTCACCCTCCGTGCAGAGACGTACGGTGTTCAAATCGGTGGGCTTCGCCGCGCAGGACCTAGTGGCGGCACGCAGCATCGATCGGCTCTGGCAGGCTGCCTGACGGACGCATTGTTCAGGACGGACTGCGCTATGCGAACGACTGCGAAAAGGCCGGATTCGGCCTTCCTGGCAGATTTGCGCTTCCATGACCTGCGCCACGAAGCCACGTCGCGCCTGTTCGAGTAGGGCCTGGGCATCATGGACGTGGCGAGCATGACAGGACACAAGACCCTGGAAATGCTCAAGCGGTACACACACATAGAGGCGAAGAAGTTGGCGAAAAAATTGGGATAGCATCCTGACATGCCAGTCGTCTTTTGCCACAAGAGATTTCGCTTCTTGTTCTTCTCGAATGAAGGGAATCCGCGCGAGCCGGTTCACATCCAAGCCGGTTCACATCCATACTCTCAAGGACGGCATCGACGCGAAATTCTGGCTCCACCCCGTGCGCGTTGCGTACAATGATGGGTTTGATGCCAAGACCTTGCGTGAACTCGTTCAAGTGATTGAAAGCCACGTCACTGACATTGAAAGGGCCTGGGATGAACATTCTAGTTAGAGCGCAATCCATCGCTTTCAACGACGACAGCATGCAGGTGCAGCTCTCCGATGGGAGGGTGCTTGGCGTCCCCTTGGCCTGGTTTCCACGTCTGCTGCATGCAACCCCGGCGCAGCGAGCCCGTTACACCCACAGTACGCGCGGCCTGCATTGGGAAGAACTCGATGAAGACATTTCTGTCGAGGGATTGCTTGCCGGTACAGGAGACTTGACCCATCGTCACGCTACAGCAGCGTGATGATGACCAATCAGCCTCACCGCCAATTCAAGCATATCGGGTCAAAAGAAGGAGCGAGCCCACTATTAGCGCAGCCCCGGCAAACGTGAAACCGGTGATGGGTTCGTGCAAAAAGGCCGCGGAGAGACCGACGCCAAATATCGGGGTCAAGCACAGTAAAAACGCAGAGGTATGTAACTCGACAGTTTTCATCCCTTGAAGATAAAGCACAAAGGCCAATGCGTACGTCAAAAGTCCGGAAATAATCACGCTGGGATGGAACAACGCTGCGCTGAATGGTTGGCGGAGGACGATGACCAGCAGACCAACAACGGCAGTTGCAGCAAGCAGCTGCCAGAACACTAACAGCAGCGGATCCACCGTCTCATCCACCAAGCGACCAGACAACACGACATAGACCGCTGCAGCAAGTGTACCCATGAAAATCAGAACCTGTCCGAAATTTGCATCGAAGACAAGGGAGGCATCAAGGGAATTCGCGTTGACAAAAAGGACACCCAGAATTGCGATGAGGCCAAATGCAATGGCATTGATTTTGACTTTCTTGCCGAACAAAATGAACGCCACTGCGAGGATCATGAAGCTTTCCAATGCTTGGATGAGAACTCCCTGTGTTGCCGTCGCTGATTTGAGCCCCAAAACGCCGAGAGCATAAGCGAGGCCTGGCTCTAGGAATCCAAGCCATGCATGACGGAACTCCCGCGTGCTCCGTCGACGCCGAAGGAGTGCAATAGGAGCCAGGAACAATAGAGCAGCGAGCAACTGAACAAGAAAAAATGCCAATCCGCCGGTAGAACGCGAAAGTGCATATTTGGTCAGCACGGTACCGCTCCCCCAGCACAGGGTTGCAAGAACGGTCAAAAAAATGCCCACCCACTTGGATGCAGAAACAGAAAGAGTCATTGAGATCCTGGCCTTCAAGCGTTGAACAACGAGATTCCTCTCGGACGAACCAGCAACTCGGGTGATCAACGGCGGGAGTTCGGCTCTGCCGGGCACCTTTCTTGGGGGCAGACGCCCAGATCGCAGAACCGGCATGCTCGATCGGAGGCCGCTCGGTCGGGCGTCAGGACTGTGAGCGCCCGTTCTATAAGGGTCTGCACCGCCTGATGCTGCTGTTGATCTAACGCTGCAATTAACGGCAAAATTGCGGACTCGCGACCTTTGAGTGCCTGCGTACGCGATTCAAGCCCACGAGTTGTCAGATTGATGTGAATAACGCGCCCATCAGCGCCTTGGCGAACAACATCGACCAGACCGTCATCTCGCAATTTCTGGACGATCCGTGTGACACTCGGTTGAGTTAGGCCAAGCGCAGACTGCAGTTCTGCCAGAGAGCCGCCTCTTTGAGGTTCCAGTTGAATCAGTGCGATCGTCGAGGCTACAGATCGCTGCGTTGACTGCTCAGCTTTCCGCTCCACCTCATCACCAAGGGCGCATGCGAAAGCCCCGAGTAAATTGGCAAGCCTTCTGTCGGCCGTTGAGACATTTCCGCCCATTGATTAATCCTCCTGCTAGGAATTATACATACATCATGAATGCATGTAAATGACCAGCGGCGGCTTCGACATTGTCCGGCCGTAGGGCGGTTGAAGCGCTCATGTTTGTCATGCAGTAACGAAGTGTCTGCGGGCGTGCTCAGCCACGGTGCGCCATGGACGGCGCAGTTGCACATAAGCCGTGCTGTCGGTTCTGGAGCGCCCAGCGCGCGAGATGCTAAAGCTCCAGGCGTAACAGTGGGCGGTCATGCCGCTGTCGATGAACTTCGACGAATCCCAACCCAAGGAACACCGACGTCTTGCCAACAAACAAGTCGCTTATGCCACTTCCCGCTGGCGAGTCCCTCGGGCAAGCCTCGATGGCTAAAGCGCCGTGGCTCTGCGCGAAGTCGATCGCGTGCGTCAGCAAGTCAAGCAACGCACCGCTGCGGCGATAGCGCGCTTCGACGAAGAAACATGAAATGAACCAGTCGCCATCACGCAGCGATGGTCTTGCGACCGGTGACCGGCCGATGACGGGGTAGTCTTGGACAGGGGCGACGGCGCACCAGCCATATGGCGAGCCATCCCTGAGACCGATGATGCCGGTAGGCTGCCCGTTCTCCACGATATGGCGAAAGTACGATTTCCGACCAGCGCGCCCCTGACGCTCCCATTCCCCGCGTGCAAGACGCCACCAAGTACACCAGCAACCTCCGTTTCCACCTTGATCGCAGCCCATGACTGTCTCGAAGCTAGGCCAAGTCGAGGCGGTGAGGGGGAGATAGGTTGACTCCATGTGCCTTTCCAATCGAACTAGGCCGACGGCTCCAACGATGAGCCCCATCGCTAGGAATCGCTGAACAAATGTCGTTGCGGCGACGGATTCTAGACCAGCGGCGGGGTGCTGCTTTAAGATGATGCAGATGCGGCAGAAATGGCTCAGAAATCAAGTCCAAACAGACGCCTGGGGGCGTTTTTCCCTCCACTTTTCAACCCAGATTGTCCATAGAATCCACACGCATCAACTCGCGCTTTGACGGGGGTAGTGCAGACCTTCCTTAACAACATCGAAAATGTCTGGAACTTGCCAACCCAAAAATAGGTTCTAATGACACCGAACACGGGTATTTATCTGAGATTGAGATGATCTTCGATAATTCCATAAGAATAAGACTTCCTGCTGAAATTGGGTTAGTATTCAAACAATGGCGAGTTATGGGCAATGCGTGGCGCCCAAGGGTTGTGATACTTCGCCTCGGGTAGTATTGGATGGGGGTGAAATAGCCCATAATTGATGTGATCCGACGACATCTCGCCCTCAGAGATGTAATCAATGACAAGCCATGGCCAGATCTCATGTTTTTTGAAGTCGGGGTCAATTTCTCCATTGATCGTCACGTCAGTGGGCAGAAGAACATCGGTGTGATATGTTGCAGAGTAAACTCGGCCGGAATAGCTCTCCGGGATGTACGCGGGCCTATGGCTTAGGGGGCATCTTTTGGCAAGCGCCTCTTGATCAGTGGTTGTGTTGTGCCAGCTATTGCTTGGAGTGCCCTTGTGACCGATCCCGCCATTTCCGACCGAGAACATTGCAATGTCGTATATCCATTGAACCGCCTCGTGCAACGAGGGCTGGATTCCTCGAAGCACGAGGGAGTTTGCCAAGTGGCCCGGCGAATTTACGGAGATCAAGAGCCCGCCCGGCACACGTCTATCGTGATTCAAGGTGCGGTGCGCTCCAGGGTAGAAGACGTTGATGCCCGCTTTGAATACGCCATATGCGCCGTCCCGCTTGAAAGGAATTGCTTCGGTGTAGATGGTGTCGCGCTGCAGGGGGGCGTGTTCCACGATATACAGTTCGGATGCGCGTTGGCACGCCTCCAGAAGCCGGGGACTTGGTTTGGCTCTAGCCAGCCGCCAGTGTTCGAACATGATCAAGAAGCCGCTTGCCAGTCCCTCTGCTGCACGGTCTTTCCATACCCGCCGCGCAGCTTGGATCTTCAGGCTGACGTGCGCGTCTCCGGCCTCAATATCGCGGCTACTCAACCAGCAGATGTCGTACGCTACACCCTTGGACTCTTTGGCGCCCAGGCGGCCGAAGAGGCATGGCTGATGACGCGACGCCCACTTTAGAAATGCCTCGCAACATTCACTCTCGCTGACGCCTTGTGCAAACAGTGTTTGCTGCGCATCATCGATGTCCTTGCCGAAACTGAAGTCATCAGGGTATGTTTCGAGGCTGTCAATGATATCCCAAAGCGATTCTTGTCGTTCCGAACCATCGTCTACAGAAATCAGCATCGCGCTTTTCCCAGATCAATCCGCGTTATTCATGTTGGTCAATGTGGCTGTTCACCAAAAATTCCTGGAATATCAGTTCTCTCTTGTGTTTGTCTGGCTGCCAGGCCACCGACTCCATGGACATCGGTTTCCAATACTCCTCCGTCATTTCGTAAATGAATTCCCAGTCAACCTCCTCGGACTCGATTACCCCTCGTCGTGGATTGCCTTCCATCCATTTCAGTGCTGCGACAACGCTGGAAACCACTTGCAAGCTCGTGGCGTTGTTGTATGCGGCCATCTTGCGGGCTTTGCCGATCGAAAGATTGGAGCCCAGCCAGAACGACCGATGCGTACCGCTCACGAGAAAGATGCCAAGCTCATCGATCCCTGAGGTGATGCCGTCTTTGATCACCCGTCTGCTCGCAACGCGCTCCTCGTCGCCATCTGCAAGCAACGGTAGCGACTCGACCGTTGCATCGCATGGATGATATGCATAGAAAACGGTAGGACGATACATAGTTTCTTCGCCGTCCAGCACAGTCAGATATTCGGCAATCGAAAGCGACTCATTGTGGGTGAGGAGGTATCCCTCAAATCCCAGGTAGTTGGGGCTCCAGGACTTGACCCGTGTATCTTTCCCACGGGTTGCCAACTCCAAAACCGATTGCGTCTTCGAGCAATGCAACGTTGCTCCGGAGGGAATCTGCTGCTCTTCATGGCTGCCCCATCCGAGTTCTGCTGCTTGCAGGCACTCCGTGATGAAACCATCAACAGACCACGTGCAAACGAATTCGTCCGGATCCCTGTGGATGGATTCCACTTGCGTGTCCCGCTCCGAAATCTGGATCACGCGGATGTCTAGGGTTCGAGCGAGATTGGCCCAGTCATCCCGGCTGGTAGGCTCGCAAGAAAACCCGATACTCCGTGCCATTTCGTAAAGGGCCTTCTTCAGCAGAATCGAGATAAATCCCGGGTTGGCACCGTGCGCGACCAGCGCAGTGGCTTTTTCAGCGCAAGAGGTCCGCATGGCCTGGATGGATTCACGCAGACCGTAGTTGCTTTCGAGCAGCCCTTGTCCACTGCATCCGTACTCCCAAGGCTCGATGCAGCTATCGATGTACAGGGTGTCGTTCTCTTGGGCAAGCCGGATAAGATCGACGCTCGATACGGAAACGGCGAAGTTCAGCAGCGCGGTGTTGGCGTCCAGCAGCGGCGCCAGCACGGTTCTGTAGTTTTCGGGGGTGATGCGGCATTCAATCAGTTCTGCCGAATATTCAAGTGCAACTTTCAAACGGTCAGACGTGACCATTTTATCAAATATGGTCTTCCTAGCTTGAAAGTGTCGGTCCAGAAGTGGAAGAAGCCCCTGTCCGATGTTGCCAAAACCGACCAAAACAATGCGACTAATAGTAGTCATGTTGGTGTTACGTCCAGATCGAGTGCCATGAAAATTCACACTTGCGCGGGGGCGCAGGGGTTTTGCGTCGTATTCGCGACGACTTACATGCACAAAATCCAGCAAGCAAAAATCGGATGCCCATCAATAATCATGGGCGGCCCCGCACGGTGCGCTTGAAAGCCAGCCCTGCGCAGCAACCTCTCCACACCGATATTCGTCACCATAATCAGTCGCTTGGCCCCTTGTTCCGCCGCACAAGAAATCGACGCGCGCATCAATGCAATCGCTGCTTCTGAGGACATCTTTCCCAACGCTGACGTGGTCTGACTGTTGAAATCTGTGGCCGCAAATCGCGACAACTCCCAGACATCGGGGGATGCAGGTGGCGCAAAGCCATTGAGTAGTTGCGGGAACACTTCGCCCAGGAGGTAGGGTCGGGTGGTGGGCAGCAGTCGGGCGCAGCCGCAAATTTGACCCTGAGCATCCCGACCAACAACGTAGACGGTATCCGGGCGATCGAACTGGTCGGCTTCAATGCCCTCCCGAGTGGGCACGTCCCAGCCGAGCTTCTCCACAAACACCCGATGACGATAGCGCCCGACGCTGGCATGCAAGCCCTGCTGAAGCTGCGCTGAGGATCCTGACACGATCTGCATACCACCTCCCATTGGCATCCATCCTTGGGGGGGTATTCCACCTGCGCCAAAGCGGGCGCGTAACTGTCAGATCTGACAGGCCATCAGGCGTAACGTGAACGAATATGCTGTTCGACCGCCGCTTGCCAAGACCAGGTTGAAATCAGCATACCCAGCGCGGCATCGGTCCTGCGTCGGCCCAGATCGCGGTGCTGAGCATCCACGATCATCACATTGCTTCGGGGTTCGCCGATAGGGGTGTAGACGGGCGGCATCGCAGAGATATCCAGCCACCAGTCCCAACCCAGGGTGATGGCCGGGGATGTCGTACTCAGCCATTCGGTATAACCGGAGATCGGGTCCAGACTGGCAGCCTCACAGATGGGTGGTGATCCATCATGTACATCCAGGCCGGACAGCAGATGGGTAAAGGGTATCGTCCTGAGGGTTTCAAGGGTGAGACGGATCAGGCCGTCATCTGACAGGGTCATCATTGACGCTTGGAAAAATGCAAGGCCGTCATTCGTGGTCGGGTGCATCATGTTGGTCGTCCTCAATGAATTGCAGAGGACACGTTACATGAAGACACAATGCAGGAATAGTGTCAAATATGACAGTCCGCCACAAGTACTGTCCGCAGGAGAAGGCCGTGAAGGGATGGCAAGAACACCAACTCCATGCGCTGCAGACGACCACGTGTGACGCGCAGTTGTTCGAACTCGTCGTCTCGATCGTCCATGACCTCGGATTCGACCATTGCTCCTATGGGCTACGCATGCCGCTGCCGGTCTCCCAGCCCAGGGTGGTGTTGCTGACCAATTATCCGCGTGCGTGGGAAGAACGGTACAAGGAGAGGGGATACATTGCGGTTGACCCCACGGTCCGCCATGGTACGCATTCCCTGCAGCCCGTCATCTGGTCAGACGCGTTCTTCGCCTCGAGTCGCGATCTCTGGGAAGAAGCCCGTTCGTTCGGTTTGTGTGTCGGCTGGGCGCAATCCGGCCGGGATGTGAACAGCACCATGGGCCTGTTGTCGGTGTCACGATCGGGGGAGCCAATTTCCGAGATCGAATTGCGCGACAAGGAGATCAAGCTAGCTTGGCTGACGCAGATGGTGCATCTCGGTATGTCGCGCATTCTCTCGGCCAAGCTGATGCCCGAAGCGGAAGTCCAACTCACCGATCGGGAGATCGAGGTGCTGCGCTGGACGGCGGATGGCAAGACGGCGTCGGAGATCGCCGACATCCTCAACATCTCCGAGCGCACGGCGAATTTTCACATTGCCAACGTGATCACCAAGCTGAATGCGCCGAACAAGACCGCTGCGGTCATTCGGGCGGGAATGCTGGGGATGCTGAGTTGACAGGGCCACCGTGCCTGGAGCAAATCTCAGTAACAACATGGGCAGTGGTCTCGGAACCTTCCAGATGCATCTTGTCCTCCCTGTCAAGATTGACAGGTTTCTGCATCATATTGCCCAAATACCATGCAGGCATTCACGGCGTGGACCGAGCAATCTATGCTGATTCCCCAATCCATGTAATTCAAGGAGGCAAACATGTCTGGGAGCGGTGGAGGAGGCGGAGGCGGAGGTGTTGGCGACCCCCAGCCTCTTTGCAGCGAACTGAAGTTCACTATCCTTGTTTCCAGCCCGCAACCGGCAGCAGTAGCTGCATTAGAGCTGGGGAGTGTGCTCATGATCGATGTGGCACAGCAAGGTATTCAGATGGTCGTGAGAGTACTGCACAACGGCACGTTGGTCGGTGGGCTCGCTGGCCCTGATGCGGCACGCCTTCGTAACTGCATCGAGGGCGGGCACGTCTATGAGGCTGAGGTGCTCTCGATCAACGGGGGCCAGGTTCGGGTAGAAGTTGGGCACATCGGATGACGCTGCATGTTGTCGGAGGCGTGTACCGCGAGTATTGCGTTCATCCGCGATGGAATACGATCTTCGGCTCTGGTGGACGGGCCGCACTCGCCATTGCGACCTTGGATACGCCGGTTGTCCTGCACTCGTACATGAGCGACGAAGCGCAGGCGGCAATGAACGAGCAAGGCGCGTGGCTAAAGTCGTTTCAAACGCGCCCAACTGCAGTGCCAGATATGGTTGGTTTCACCTACTTGCACGACCTGGCGACACCTCAGATTCACCACGTCCCGAACCGTCCTTTCGCATCAATCGAGGTAAACGAGGATAAAGTGGTGCGCTTTGGCATGCTCGAAGGAGATGCGGTGGTTCACGCCCGCTGGGCGGTCTACGACCCGCAGAATGCGCACGCGAGCCAGCCCTTTCGAGCGAACGGCTCCACGGCTGATCACCTAGCGTTGGTCCTGAACAACTTCGAGGCTGGTCGGATGGCCGGCATGACAGATCAACCACCATCGGTTACCGCGCCAGCCTTGGCGCAACAGCAGGGCGCTGAAGTCGTGGTGGTCAAGATGGGGCCGGAAGGTGCGTTTGTCTGGACCGCCCAGGGCACGGATCGAGTGTCGGCCTACCGGACGAACCGTGTGTGGAAAGTAGGTTCGGGTGATTGCTTCGTCGCGCACTTTGCGAACGCATGGATGCATGAAGGAAAATCACCGCGCGACGCCGCCGAGATCGCCTCCCGAGCAACCAGTTATTACTGTGAAACGCAAGGCTTCCCAAGTACTCAACTCTTCACCAGCCATAGCTTCCAGCCCTTAAAGTTATCGACAGACTATGACGACGGCATCCGGCGCCGGGTTTACCTCGCCGGGCCGTTCTTCGATCTGGCGCAGGTCTGGATGGTCGAACAGGCACGCAACAACTTGCACGAAATGGGATTGCGAGTTTTTTCTCCCTACCATGATGTAGGTCTAGGCAGTGCGGATGACGTCGTCGCTCAGGATTTACAAGCGATCGTGGATTGTGATCTGATGTTAGCTATCACCGATGGGCTTGACGCCGGTACGGTGTATGAGATCGGCTATGCGCGAGCATTGAATAAGCCGGTCATCGTCTATAGCGAACGCCACAAAGGCGAGAGCCTGAAAATGATGGAGGGCTCGGGGTGCACGCTTTGCGATAACTACACCACGGCGCTTTACACCACTTTGTGGGAGGCGGTGAAACTGTGAAGACCGGCCTCCTGCTGTCAGGCGGAATGGACTCGATCGCCATCGCTTGGTGGAAACGCCCTCAATGGGCAGTGACGATCGACTACGGCCAGAAGGCCGCATCTGCCGAAATGCTTGCCGCCGCCCACGTCTGCCGTGAACTCGGTATTGCACATGAAATCATCAAGTTGGACTGCAGCTCGCTTGGTTCCGGTGACATGGTGCACAAGGCGGTCGATGCACACGGCAGCGCTTCCGACTGGTGGCCTTATCGCAATCAATTGCTTATCACGTTGGCCAGCATGCGAGCGATCGCTCGGGAGGTGCGGGCGCTTTACATCGGCACTGTTAAATCCGATGGTGATAGCCACCGCGACGGAATGCCAGAATTCGTCAACCGCATAGATGGCTTGATGGAGTTCCAGGAAGGTGCTCTGCGGGTGATTGCTCCGGCCATTGACTTCACCACTGCCGATCTCATCCGGATGGCGGGCGTGCCAGCCAGCCTGCTTGCATGGTCGCACAGTTGCCACAAGGCGCACATCGCTTGTGGCGACTGCCGAGGGTGCAATAAATACCTTGCCACCTATGCGGAGCTGGGTACAGAGTACAGCGGTGCTGCTTGATCCTGTGCCCCGTTCGCTGCCATTGCGCTATGAGCCTTACGTCTGGCCGGATGGGGCCAGAACGCCGCTCGTGCCACGCGCGCAGCCTTTGGAGATTGAGCTTGCGGCGCTTTTGGATCAACGCCAGACCCGCCGGACATTCGAGACGTCTATTGATGAATTGACTCTGGGCGAGTTCTTGTGGCTCGCATGCCGCAATCGCAGTTCAAGGCCAAGCGCCTTCGGGCCAGACCAGGAGTCGCGGGTTCATCCCTCGGCCGGAGCGATGCATCCGATCCACGTGCTGCTTGCACGGGAAGCTGGCCCGTGGTTCCGCTACGACCCGCTCGAACATGCGCTCATCGAGCTGCTGGACTCAGAGCTAAGCGTAGCGGCCAGTCGTAAAGCTGCCGATTCGTTGGTTGAGCTCGCCAACGGATTGCTGATTGGGTTGGTGGCTGAGTCCGGCAAGACCGCTGCAAAATATGAACATCATGCGACCCTAGTTTGGCGTGATGCTGGTGTAGTGCTTGGTTATATGTCGATAGTGGCCGAGGCCATTGGGGTCGCATTTTGCCCACTGGGTATCACTGGCCGACCATATTTGACAGCACAATTGCCGAACGCTTCTGCCTTGCAGGCAGTGGGCCTTGCCGTCATGGGTAGGGCCTGACTTGAAGCGAGTGCACGTGCCCGTCAGGCTGCATCAGATCAGATGCAGTTCATGCTGGAGGTTGGCCCCCCGCGATCGCCAGCATGAACTGTTCGACAGGGATTCCAGATGTTCGATCACAGCGCGTGCCGCTTTCGGTGACGAGGCCATCTCATACCAGATCACTGCATCGAGTTCTGAGGTTCGAACATCTAAAGCCTCGCTGAACTGAAGGAACAGGGCTTCCAATTGGGAGTAGTGACGCTCTACAGTGAGTTCGCGAGGGAATAGGCCCAGCACCTGGCCAATGCGCATGATGTGAATATCCAGGATCGCTACGTCGTCGGCGTCCTTGCAGTTGCGGGCGATCCATGAGGCTGTCTTGGGCCCTACACCAGGGAGTTGCATGAGCCAGTCACGCAATTGCCGTCCTGTTTCGAAGGTGGGCGGCGCCTGGACTTTGGGTAGTGCGGCCGCGAGGAAGCGTGCCTTCTGCGCAGCGAAGCGGTAGCGCACCGAACGCGTGCCTTTATGCGACACAATCTGTAAAGGCTCCTTCAACCATTCCTCGATCGTCGTCTGCGAAGGGGGGAATGAACCGAAGGCGCCGCGCTCGTGAAGCCGCCTGTATGCGGCCAGCCCGACCGTAGCCGGGATGCCATGGCCGCCCAGCAGGCAGGCGGCAACTTCTTCTGCCAGTGTGCGGCCAAGCTTGTAGTCTGCCGGTCGACCTGCGAGGCGCCGCGCCACGACTTGAAATTGCCAATAGGCGGGCGTCGGGAACACGTCGAATGCGCCCCAAGGTACTCTGCCCATGAGCGGCTCATCAGGAGGTGGCATCTCCACTTGGATGACGCCGGTGCGGGTGAGGAGGCTGGCTGTCTGTGTCATGGTCTGTTGCTCTGGTTGCGGGCGGCATGCAATGGATAGGTTTCGCTGAGCCATTGAGTGAACGCTGCGCGCTCGACGGGATTCATACGGATGAACTTCTCCTGCAGACGCTGTAAGCGGCGCTTGGTTGTCTGCCGATCTCGGAAGTTCTCGCCGACGAAGCGGCTGTCATGCAATACTTTTGGCGGGTCGAAGTTGAACCACAGCGTTTCTTCACGGAGATCGATGTGGGTTTTTGCAGTGAATGTCCGGGTTCGCCATCCCTGCAGCCGTTCTCTGTAGAGTTCGTTGGCATAGCCGGAGAGGATGACTCTGCAGGGCAGCGAAGTGAGCAGTGTCAGCAACTGTGCATGGTCTTCGACGGCATAGTCGTGCCTGTAGACCCTGGCCTGTCGACGCGTTTCAGGGTGGTAAGGCGGGTCGGCGTAAATCACCTCGTCACCCTGGAACGGGTATTGGGTGAGGAAGTGTTCGGCGCGCTCGCAGCGCAGCTCGACTTCGAGCGCGCGGCCCTGACTCTGCGACCAAGCACTGATCACCTGCTTGTCTATGTCGATTCCGATACTGTGGGATGCCGGTCGCTTGTGACGCATCACCGCCCCGCCACCTAAGTGTGTCTCGATGTAGACACGATGTGGTGGCATCAGGTTGATGACGTGCTGGAAGGTCTTACCCTTCCCTCCGGGATAGCGCATAGGTACGAATCATCGTCAGAACTGACGATGATGTCAATGGGCCTATCCGGGTGGGGACGCCAGTCAACAGCAGGGACGCTGTTTGACACTTGTAGTTCGCTTGTCGAGTCTGTGTTGGGTCAGCATGCAAGCGCGGCGGTCGAATTCGCCGGATGCCCCGCCGCCTCCAGCGCCTTGTTGAGGGTGACCCGCGAGACCTTGAAGTGCTTGGCCACCTCGGTCTTGGTCATGTAGGGATCGTGCAGCATGGCGGCAGCTTTGCGTACGTCTTCGGCACTTAGCTTGAACTTGCGCCCGCCCTTGCGTCCACGGGCGCGGGCGGCGGACAGTCCCGCCAGGGTGCGCTCGCGGATGAGGCTGTGCTCGAACTCGGCCAGGGCGCCGAAGACGTGGAAAATCAGCTTGCCGCCAGCACTCGCAGTGTCGATGCTCTCGGTCAGCGATCGGAACGCCACGCCGCGCTGCTCCAGATCGTGGATGATCTCCACCAGGTGCTTGAGCGAGCGCCCTAGGCGGTCGAGCTTCCACACCACCAGGATGTCGCCCTTGCGCAGGGTGCGTAGGCAAGCGACCAGTTCAGGGCGATCGGCGAGCTTGCCGGTCATCTTCTCCTGGAAGACCTGCTCGCACCCCGCCGCCTTCAGCGCATCGAGCTGAAAGTCGGGATGTTGGTCTTGCGTGGAGACGCGGGCGTAGCCGATGAGCATTCAAACGTACCTTGCGTGAACGTTGAATACTTTACGGGTTGTTTGGCGCGAAGGCAATCGGAACCGGGGGATTCTTGTCGTTTTCAGAAGGCGACTGCACGAAATATCAGGAGTCGGCTGCACTGCCAGAACTGGCCGTCTGCAAGGCAGCGTAGAGAGCGGTTTTTCCTACCTTGAGGCGTGCGGCGGCCTCGCGGACATTCAAGCCGTTGGCGACAAGCTCCCGCGCTCGTTGCAACTTGTCGGCAGTGACAACCGGCTTGCGTCCGCCTTTGCGCCCGCGTGCGGCGGCAGCGGTCAACCCGGCCTTGGTGCGCTCGCGGATCAGGTCGCGCTCGAACTGGCCCAGCGCACCGAACACATGGAAGATGAGCCGTCCGCCCGGCGTGGTGGTGTCGATGTTTTCAGTCAACGAGCGGAAGCCGACGCCCCGTGCTTCCAGCTTGCCGACCGTCTCAATCAGGTGCGGCAGGGAGCGGCCAAGCCGATCCAGCCGCCAGACGACCAGCACATCGCCATCGCGCAGATAAGCCAGCGCATCGGCCAAGCCGGGCCGGTCTGCCTTGGCCCCGGATGCCGTGTCCTCGAAAACCCGTTCGCAGCCTGCATTGCGCAGCGCATCCGTCTGCAAGGCGGTGTCCTGTTCCGCCGTCGATACCCGCGCATAGCCGATGAGTGCCATTTCCGCCCATTTGTCCGTTATACCGTCCGTCTATCTTATTGTCCGTCATCCCGTTGCGCAAGATGTTTTCGGACAGGCGTCCGGTTTGGCCGCCTAATGATCGTTTGGCGGACAAGGCGACTGGCATCAGCCGAACAGCTCGCTATGGGAGCCAAGCCGCGCCAGTCGCAGGGTGTCGGCGTCGGACTTGCGGTAGATCAGCAGCAGGTCGGGCTTGATGTGGCATTCGCGGTAGCCCGCCCAATCGCCGGAAAGATCGTGGTCGCGGTATCGCACATCCAGGGGCTGATCGGTCGCCAGCGCGACCAGAACCGGCTTGAGGTCATCATTCGTGCAGCGGACTCCTGATACTGTTCGTTCAATAGACGACTGCACAACAGCCTTCAAACCGCGTTGTCTGGTGCAGTCGTCTTCTGAAAATGACATCTTGGTTGGTCGGCGGAGCGTACATAAAACGACCGTTTTCTTTGCTCACCTCACTGTGGCTGCCGGCGTGCCTTTCGCCACTCCCACGGCGCCACCGGATTCGGCTCACTCCAGAGCCCTTGACGCCTTGATCGCGCCAGATCCTCCGCGCGTTCATAGGCTGCAGCATCTTCTCCTGCCTGCTCTCGGGAATACTTCCGATACCACCAGGCCATACCGGCTTCAACTTGCCGCAACCCGGCGTCCGTGGTTTTCGGGCACGCTGGGGCCGGGCAGGACGGCGGGGCCACCATGACCTGACCGACGATGCGCCGGTAGCGATCCCGCTTGTGCCAGATCACGTCGACCGTGCGGCCATAGACCAGATCGGAAAGGTGCTGCTTGGATCGCTGACCAAAGGGTTGCTTCTTCTCCGGGGCATCAATGCCGGAGAGCCTGATTTTGAACGACTGGTGATCGGCGTCAAGCACGGTGATGGTGTCTCCGTCACTCACGCCTACGACTTGGCCGGTGAGGGAGGCTGCGGCGGCTTGGCTGAAAGCGAAAAGCAAGGCGCAACCGAAAACGCTCCAGATGGATGTTCGTGTCATCTCAGCGTGAATGCCGCTGGTTGTGATGGCAGCGCTTTTGGGGATCGCAGCCGGCACAATACCGATTATTTTTTTCATTCAGAAATGGATCAACGCCATCTGCCTTGATGACTTGCCAAGCATATTGCGCGCTTAATTGCCCACTGAATTCTTGGTCGGCATAGCTTGCCGCCGCCTTAAAGCAATAGTGCGGGACACCATAGCCATGTGCTGCGTAAAGTAGCGCCTTGTCGCAAGCAAGAAGAATGGATTTCCCACTTTCCTGAACGCAAAAAAACAAAAGTCGAAGGTCAGCGGGATCGCTGGCAATCTTTTTAATTTTTAGCTGCAAATCGGTAGGGGCATTCAAGATGCGATCTGCCACATCTTCGTCTGATAAAGCGCAAGGCAAAGGATCCGCGTCTTGGCAGCAGTCGATCTTGGCCAGTTGCTCCGCGTCCATAACAACCCGACCACCAAATGCGTCTACCATTAGACCCATCAACTCGCAATCCGGGTCCACCTTGCAAAGCCTGTCTTTGACGCAGCTTATATCGAGCACCACAAATTCATACTGCATCACGCGGATTTTATTGTTCGATTTGTAAGGTATGACGGAGGTTACTGAGAACGGAGTCACCGAACTCGGCTTCATGGGCGTCAATCAGCCGCACAATAAATCGCGTTGTCTCGACAACAAGGTTACGGGTATCTTGCAAACCAAAGGTTCCTTGAAGGCTTTCGTCCTGTTGCAGCCTGTCGCGAATGACAGAATAAGTGATCTTGTTTTGCCTGAGTCTTGCAATATCAAAAATCGCATTCGCCAACACAAAAAGGCTGGCGCCGGACTGACTTAACAGTTGCTTGGTTTCGCCCATGCCTAGCCCTGACACGAAGCGACCATAAGCCTTCTCGGCATCGGCCCAAGGGACGAGCCATAGTTGTGCCCATTTGTTGGCCCGATATTCGGGAATGATCTCACGGGGAATTTTTTCTTTGTAGAAATCCACGCCGAGATGATCCGGGGGGATGTTCTTCTTCTGGTCAAAGAGAGCGTGCCACAACTCATGCAGCAGCGTGAACCGCAACCTGGTCAAAGGCTGATCCATGTTGACGATGACTAGAACCTTTCCAGAGCTTGCACTCAGACACATCCCGTCCAGCGCTTCAGTGCCTAAACGAAGCCCGATTAACGGAATGCCCCACTGTCTGTATGCGTCCTCGACCTTGGTGCTGCCTAGTTTCGTTTGAGCGGCACTCGCCGCATGCTTGACCTCTGCAAGGAGCATCCCTGGATCGTCGCTCGTGTCACCGATCCTGACGGGCAGATAGGGGACCTTTGGCTTGGGCAGCAAATCCTCAATGCGGAGAAACGCCTTGGTCAGGTCGACAACGGCTTGCTGTTCTGTGGCCGAGGACTTTCTCCAGGAGATGAACGCGGTCACAGGCTGCGGAGACAGGACTTGAATCAAATCCTTGCCAAGCGCGCCGAAGACTTGGCGAAGCTCCCCAAAGCTGATCTCTCGCGTCCCGGCAAGATACTCGGAGATGATGCCCTTCTGAACTCGCGACAAGTTCGCAAGCTCAGGCAATGCCAGATCCTGCCGAGTCATTTCGGCCTTGATTTGCTTCGAGACGTGGGATCGGACTTGCTGCGACACGGGCGCACCTGTATGTAGAGAGTCTTTGCGGAACCGGGGCGAGAAGAGTTCGACGATCCTAGGCGCACTCCGCGCTCCGCGGGCGCGCGCGATCTAAAACCTGATGCTGTTGCGCGATTGCGCAAGGAATTCGAGGCAGCGTGGTTGCGAAGTTGCGACACTTGCGCGCCTGTGGATTTGTGGACGATGCTCTTCGAGCACCTGGCCTTTCGCTTCGCTCCGCCGTGGACAACGCCTATGGACGGACTTCGCCGCCCACAGGGTTGCCCACCGCACCGGCCCTTCGCCCACAAGCTCCACAGGCTCCAGCTACCAATCTGAGACACAACCAAACCCACCCCGGCTATTCTCGCCCTGCCGCATCCCGCGCGCAGAAGACGCACCGCACAAGGATCATTGGAAGATTCCTGCATTATTGGAAATTCCCAGTCGGAGTTTGACCGTGCTGTGCTCGACAGTCTGCGCGAGCCGCTGGAAACCGGGCGCATCCACATTTCGCGTGCGGCGCGGCAGGCGGAATTCCCCGCGCAGTTCCAACTCATCGCGGCGATGAACCCCTGCCCGTGCGGTTACCTGGGCCATCCCACGCGCGCGTGCCGCTGCACCCCCGATCAGGTCGCGCGCTATCAGGGGCGCATTTCCGGCCCCTTGCTCGACCGCATCGACATTCAGGTCGAAGTCGGCGCCATTGCGCCCGAGACCTTGCTGCAATTGCCACAGGGCGAAACCAGTGCGCAGATCGCAGCGCGCGTGGCTGCTGCGGCGGCGGTTCAACGGGAGCGCCAAGGCGTGCTCAATGCCGGGCTTCAGGGCGCCCTGCTCGATGCCCACTGTGCGCTGGATGCCGCGGGCAGCGCATTTCTTGCGCAGGCGATCTCCCGTCTGGGCTGGTCATCGCGCGCGGCGCATCGCGTGCTGCGGCTGGCCCGCACCATTGCCGATCTGGCCCAGGCGCAAACCATCACCCTGCCGCATCTGGCTGAAGCCATGCAACTGCGCCGCGCGCTGGCCGCGCAGTGACTCCAGGACGAACGGCCTCGGCTGGCACAGCTGTGGGCAAAAAAAAGCCAGGTGCGTTGCGCACCTGGCTGGAAATGCCCGGATCGGGGGGGAGAGTCTGTAGAGCAGACAACCGGGCAACTTGGAGGGCCACATGATTGAGCAAGAACTCAAACCACAGTAGCACCTGTTCTGTTCAGGAAAAATCCGGAAAGTTCACCCCATTTTGTAACGCGACATCTTTCCCGTCAATCATTGCGATGGAGTGTGGCGACACCCCGCGAACAGGCGGTGTGATCGCCGCGAAATTTTGGGCAGTCACTGAATCGGGTTGAGTCCGCCGTCTGCACCAATCTGCACGCGCTGGCCGACAGGCGGTGCCACCTTGAGTTGCAGCGTGCGCACCTGCCCGTCTTCCATGCGAACCTGCACGTTGTAGACAGTCTGCGCATCCACCCGCTTGGCAATCTCGTTGCCGGCCAGGCCGCCGCCGATCGCACCAGCCACAGTTGCCAGCTTGCGGCCATCACCGCCACCAACCTGATTCCCCAGCAAGCCGCCCACGATACCCCCGGCGATGATGCCCACGGGGTTGTTCTGCTGGGACTGCACCTGCTGCGGCGTGACCGCGATCACCGTGCCGCAGGTGTTGCACACCGGCTGCTGCGGCGCGGCTTGCACCGGGTTGGGTTGCGGGGCGAACTGTTGTGGTGCAAATTGCTGTGGCGCCATATTGCTGTTTTGCGCCACCGGCGTGGGCTGCGGCGTCGGGGCCGGACGCGTGACAACAGGCTGCCGCACCGGTGCTGGCGCGGCCTGCCGCTGGGCGATCTGGGCAGCGGCCTGCGGCGCCGCAGGCGAGGGTGCGCCGGTCTGGGCTGCCGCCTGCGCGCTGGCCTTCTGCGCAGCGGAGGCCAGTTGCGGCGGAGCGATTGCGGCAGAAGCTGCGGCCACGCCGGGTGATGCTGACGCAGAAGGATTCGCCGGGGGCTGACTCATTTTGTACAGCACGGCGGCCAGCAGGGCCACGATGACCGCGCCCATGGCAAATACGGCGATCCAGACGCCCTTGCCCGTGGTGGCCGGGCCCTGTGGAGGAATTGATGACATGACACTCTCCCGAAGTCGATTTGTTGCTGTTTAACGCGACGACCGAGCCATTTGCTGACAGCGCCAGAAATGGCCCGGCAGTTTCATGGTTCGCTGGCCTGCAGCGCCTGATCGAGGTCGGCGATCAGATCCTGCACATTCTCGATGCCGATGGACAGCCGCACCATGTCCTCGCTGACCCCGGCGGCGGCCAGTTCCTGTGCGTTGAGTTGCCGGTGCGTGGTCGTCGCCGGGTGGCAGGCGAGGGACTTGCAGTCGCCGATGTTGACCAGCCGCGTGAACAGCTTGAGCGCGTCCTGAAAGCGCGCCCCGGCGTCTCTGCCAGACTTCAGGCCGAAGCTCAGAATGCCCGAGGCGCGGCCGTGCATCAGGCGCTGCGCCACATCGTGATCGGGGTGATCCACCAGTCCGGCGTAGCGGACCCAGGCCACGCGCGGATGCTGTTGCAGATGCTCGGCAATGTGCAGCGCGTTGGCGCAGATGCGGTCCATGCGCAGCGGCAGGGTTTCGATGCCCTGCAGAATGAGGAAGGCGTTGAGCGGCGACAGCGCCGCGCCCATGTTGCGCAGCGGCACCACGCGGGCGCGGGCAATGAATGCGGCTGCGCCGAACTGCTGCGTGTAGCTCACGCCGTGATAGCTCACATCGGGCTCGACCAGCAGCTTGAAGCGGTCTGCATGCGCCATCCAGTCGAACTTGCCGGAATCGACAATCGCCCCGCCCACGCTGTTGCCGTGGCCGCCGAGATATTTGGTCAGCGAATGCACCACGATGTCCGCGCCATGCGCGATCGGGCGGCAGAGATAGGGCGACGGCACGGTGTTGTCCACGATCAGCGGCACGCCGTGTGCGTGCGCCACGGCGGCCAGCGCGCCGATGTCGGTGACGTTGCCCAGCGGGTTGCCGATGGTTTCGCAGAACACCGCGCGGGTGCGGGCGTCGATCAGGCGCTCGAAGCTCGCCGGGTCGCGCGGATCGGCAAAGCGCACCTCCAGGCCTTGCCGCGGAAACGTGTGCGCAAACAGGTTGTAGGTGCCGCCGTACAGGCGGCTGCTGGACACGATGTTGTCACCTGCCTCGGCCAGGGTTTGAATCGCCGCCGTGATGGCCGCCATGCCCGATGCCACCGCCAGCGCCGCAATGCCGCCTTCGAGCGCAGCAACGCGCTTTTCCAGCACGTCATTGGTCGGATTCATCATGCGGGTGTAGATGTTGCCCGCCACCTTCAGATCGAACAGATCGGCGCCATGCTGGGTGTTGTCGAAGGCATAAGACACCGTCTGATAGATGGGAACCGCCACGGAGCGGGTGACGGGGTCGGGGGCGTAGCCACCGTGCACGGCCAGGGTTTCGAATTTCATGGAATCTCCTTGTTCTGGTGCAGCGCAAAGCGTACTGCGCGCCGCGGGTCACGCCAAAGAACTTTTGTTCAGATCGGTATGCCGACCTGCTGCGTCGAAGCCGCAATGTCCGGTTCGTCCAGGGGGACCGTCGCCGGGCCGCGCCGACTGGCCGCCATGTCGCGCTGCTGCGACTGGAAATAGGCCGCGGGCGTGCTGCCCAGCGCCAGACGAAAGGCCTTGATGAAGGCGCTGACACTGTCATAACCGAGCGATAGCGCCACGTCCTTGACGGCGCGCCCCGTGGCCAGCCATTCCAGCGCCTGGGTGAGCCGCGCCCACTGCCGCCACTGCGCAAAGCTCATTCCGGTTTCCTCCACGAACTTGCGGCTGAGCGTGCGCGGGCTGATGTCTGCCCAGCGCGCCCATTGCTCCAGGGTGCGCGGGCTGGCGATGTGCGCCATCAGCGCGCGGGCGATTGCCAGCAAGCGCGCATCGCGGGGCCAGGGCAGCTGCAGCGGCCGCGCCGGAGACTGCCGCAATTCATCGAGCAACACCAGCAGCAGCCGCATGCGGCCGAGATCGAGCCGCTCGTCGTGCGGCCAGGACAGCGCCTTCTGCAGGATGAGGGCAACCAGCGGATTGAGCGCGTAGCTGGCGGGCTCGGACGGCAGATCGCCGCAGAGCTGCGGCACGAGAAACGCGCCAAACCCCGCGGTCGGGCCGAAAGACTGCACCGCATGCTCCACGCCGGGCGGCATCCAGCCGATGGTCTGCGACGGCGCCAGTTGCCGCCCTTGCGCGGTTTCCACCACCACCAGTCCTTCGGTCAGCAAGAACAGCGTGCCGCGTGCATGGCAATGCGTGGTCGGGTCCATGGCCACCTGGTTGCGGACGTTCACCGCAATCAGTTCGGCGCCGCCCTGATGGTTGATGCGTTCGTGCAGCTCGGTGTTGCTGCATTCTTGACTGGAGCGTGCGGAGGCCGACATGGGATTGGCGTTTTTGCGATATTCATTGGCATAGTAAAGCAACCCGGCCAATGATCCTTGCCCTAGCATGCTTCGCAACCAAACCCTTGGATCTGCGGTTCGCACCCGGCAGACTTTGGGGCTGACCCCTAGAATCGGCCGACCTTCAGAACAGCCTGCAATCGCGCCATCCCGGCGGGTCATGCGGGTTGTTTCAGCGGGCACGGCACTTGCCATGCCGCCCGACCGTCTTTCAGGAACGCGTCTCATGCAGAATCTTTTCGCGACCCCTCGCGTGATGTGGATGGCCCTTGGCGCTGCGCTGCTTGCAGGCTGCACCACGGTCGGCCCCGATTTCAAGACCCCGCCTGCACCCGGAGTCAAGCAATACACGCGACAGGCTCTGCCGACGCAGACCGCTTCCGCGCCCGGAGCCATGGGCGCGGCGCAGAGGTTTGAAACCGTCGACAGCATCGCCCCCGACTGGTGGCGCGCCTACGGATCTGCCCGGCTCGATGACCTGGTGAACACGGCCCTGCGCAGCAGCCCGACCCTGGCCGCCGCCGAGGCCACATTGCGGCAGGCGCAGCAGACCTACGCCGCGCAGGCTGGCTCCACGCTCTACCCCACGGTCAACGGCAAGCTCGGCGCCAGTCGCAACCAGACCAATGCGGCGTCTGTCGGCCAGAGCAACAATGCCAGCAACATCTTCAATCTGTACAACGCAAGCATTGCGGTCAATTACAACTTCGACCTGTTCGGCGGCAACCGCCGCGCGCTGGAAGCCCTGGCCGCGCAAGCCAATTACCAGCAGTATCAACTCGACGGCGCCCGCCTGACGCTGGCTGCCAATGTGGTGACGGCGGCATTCACGCAGGCCCAGCTTGCCGCGCAGATCGACGCCTCCGAGGCCATCCTCAAGGCGCAGCAGAATCAGCTCGAGATCGCGGTCAAGCGCTTCGATCTCGGTGCGGCCGCCCGCACGGACGTGCTGACCCTGCAGACCCAGGTGGAGCAGACCCGCGCCACCATTCCGCCGCTGCGCAACAAGCTCGAACAGACCGATCACCTGCTCGCCGTGCTGCTCGGGCAGGCGCCGGGCGCAGCCGACATCCCGCGCTTCACCCTGGCCGACTTCCATCTGCCGCAGACCCTGCCCGTGGTCGTGCCTTCTGCGCTGGTGCAGCAGCGCCCGGACATCCAGGCCAGTGCCGCGCTGCTGCATGCGGCCACGGCGCAGTATGGCGTGGCGGTGTCCAACCTGTACCCGCAGATCAATCTCAGCGCCAACCTGGGCACGCAGGCGCTCACACTCGGCGCCTTGTTCGGCCCCGGCTCCACGGTGTGGGCGCTGGCCGGGCAACTGGCGCAGCCGCTGTTCAACGCCGGGCTGAAGGCCGGCGCCAATGCGGCCGAAGCCAGCCTGCAGGCGGCGGGCGCCAACTATCAGCAGACCGTGCTGCAGGCCCTGCGCAATGTGGCCGATGCCCTGCGCGCGCTGGACAACGACGCCCAGACGTTGCAGGCGCAGGCCGCGGCCGACGCGTCTGCACAGGAGTCGCTCAAGTTGGTCGATCAGCAATATCAGCTCGGCGCGGCCAGCTATCTGCAGCTGCTCACCGCCCAACAGCAGGCGCAGCAGACCCGCATCGGCCTGATCTCTGCGCAGGCGCAGCGCCTGTCCGACAGCGCAGCGCTGTACCAGGCCATGGGCGGTGGGGTGCTCGCGCAGCCCGCAACCCAGGCGCAGACCGCGAAGATGTCCGCCCACTGAGCAATCGCCGCTTCGACCAAGCAGACCACCGAAACCAGGACACGGAGTACACAGATGACCAAAGGCACAACCAAGCGCATGATCATCATGCTCATCGTCGCAGGCGTGATCGTCGGCGGGGTGGTGTGGTTCCAGGGATTCAAGAACACCATGATCGCCAAGGCGATCAAGGGGCAGTCCAACCCGCCGCAGACGGTCTCGACCACGGTGGCCGAGGTCTCGCGCTGGCAGCCCACGGTCGAGGCGCTGGGCAATCTGCGCGCCAGCCAGCAGTCCAGCCTGAGCGCGCAGATCGGTGGCATCGTCACTGCGATCCATTTCGAATCGGGGCAGAAGGTGCGCGCCGGACAGTTGCTGGTGCAGATCGATGACGCCCCACAGCGCGCGCAGTTGGCGCAGCTGCAGGCGCAGCTCGGGCAAGTGCAGGCGCAACTGGCGCTGGCGCGCATCAACCTGCAGCGTGACGAGGCGCAGCTCAAGGCGCAGGCGGTCAGCCAGGCGGTGGTCGATACCGACCGCGCCAATGTCGCCAGCTTCGAGTCGCAGCTCAAGGCGCTGGGTGAGCAGATCAATGCACAGAAGGCGGTGATCGCGCAGGCCAGCATCCGCGCACCGTTCTCGGGCGTGCTCGGCATTCGGCAGATCGACCTGGGCCAATATCTTGCGCCGGGCGCCACCGCCGTCACGCTGCAGCAGCTCGATCCCATGGACATCGACTTTACCGTGCCGCAAAGCCAGATCGATCTGATCCAAACGGGCATGCGCGCCCAGGTGCAGTCCAACGCGGCACCTGACAAGACCTATGCCGCCAAGGTCATCGCGATCGAGCCGCAGGTCGACCCGAGCACGCGCAACCTCAAGGTACGCGCGCGCATCGCCAACCCCAGTGGCGCGCTGCTGCCCGGGGTGTTCGCCACGGTGCGCATCGACGACGGCCAGCCGCGCGACTATCTCACCCTGCCCAACGCCGCGGTGGCCTACAACCCGTATGGTGCGACCGTGTTCGTGGTCAAGGACGAAGGCAAGGGGGCGGATGGCAAGCCCAGGCTGGTTGCCGAGCAGCGCTTCATCACCACCGGCCCGACCCGCGGCGACCAGGTCGCGGTGCTCTCGGGGCTGAAGGCGGGTGAGACCGTGGTCACTGCCGGGCAGCTCAAGCTGCGCAATGGTGTTCCGCTGTTGATCAACAACAGCGTGCAGCCGTCCAACAGTCCCAACCCGCAAGTCCCCAATTCCTGAACAGGCCGCTGACGATGAACAAGAAATTCACCGACATTTTCATCGAGCGCCCGGTGCTGGCCACCGTGGTCAGCCTGGTGATCCTGGTGCTGGGGCTGCGCTCGGTCGGACTGCTGCCCGTGCTGCAGTACCCCTACACGCAGAACGCCGTGGTCACGGTCACCACCGCCTATCCCGGCGCCGACGCCAATCTGGTGGCCAGCTTCATCACCACTCCGCTGGAAAACGCCATTGCCCAGGCCAATGGCATCGACTACATGACCTCCAGCAGTGTGCAGGGGTTGAGCACCATCACCGTCAACCTGCGGCTGAACTACGACCCGGACAAGGCGCTCACCGAAATCAACACCAAGGTCAACTCGGTGCTCAACCAGCTGCCCCCGCAGTCGCAAAAGCCGGTGCTGTCGGTGTCGATCGGGCAGACCATCGACGCGATGTACATCGGCTTCTACAGCGATGTGCTCAAGCCCAACCAGATCACCGACTACCTGATCCGCAGCGTGCAGCCCAAGCTGCAGGCGGTCGAGGGAGTGCAGACCGCAGAAATCCTCGGCGCGAAGAACTTTGCGCTGCGCGCCTGGCTCGATCCGAACAAGCTCGCCGCCTACGGGCTGACCGCCGCCGACGTGTACCAGGCGCTGGCGGCGAACAACTATCTGGCCTCCACGGGCAACGCCAAGGGTCAGATGATCCAGATTGCCCTGTCGGCCAACACCGATCTGAAGTCGCTCGAGGGCTTCAAGAACATGGTGATCAAGTCGGTGGGCGGCAAGGTGGTCCGGCTCGATGATGTGGCCAACGTCACGCTGGGGTCGGATGACTACGACACTGCGGTGGCGTTCGATGGCAAGACCTCGGTGTACATCGGCATTCAGGTTGCGCCGGGTGCCAACCTGCTCGATGTCATCGCGCGGGTGCGCAAGGCGTTCCCCGACATCCAGTCGCAGCTGCCTTCTGGGCTGAAGGGCACCATCGTCTATGACTCGACCAAGTTCGTCAACGCCTCGATCGACGAGGTGGTCAAGACCCTGGTCGAGGCTGTGTTCATCGTCGCGCTGGTGGTGTTCCTGTTCCTGGGCTCCTTGCGCTCGCTCATCATCCCGCTGGTGGCGATTCCGCTGTCCATCGTCGGCACCTTCACCGTCATGCTGGCGCTGGGCTACTCGATCAATCTGCTGACGCTGCTGGCCATCGTGCTGGCCATCGGCCTGGTGGTCGACGATGCCATCATCGTGGTCGAGAACGTCAGCCGCCACCTCGAGGAGGGCATGAGCCGACACGACGCCGCGGTGCGCGCCGCGCGCGAGCTGGCCAACCCCATCATCGCGATGACCATCGTGCTGATCGCGGTGTATGTGCCCATCGGCTTCATGGGCGGCTTGACCGGCGCGCTGTTCACCGAGTTTGCCTTCACCCTGGTCGGTACGGTGGTGATCTCCGCGATCATCGCACTGACCCTGTCGCCGATGATGTGCTCACGGCTGCTCAAGGCACCCAACCCGCAGAGCCACAGCCTGCAGGACCGCATCGTGCTGTTCCTCGACCGCACCTTCGAGCGTCTGCACAACCGCTACGAGCGCGTGCTGCACGGCTCGCTCGAGTTCCTGCCGGTGACCGCGGTGATGGCGCTGATCGTGCTCGGTTTCATCCCCTACCTGTTCACCACCTCGATGTCCGAGCTGGCGCCGCAGGAGGATCAGGGGGTGCTGATCTCGATCTCGTTCAACAACCCTGCGGCCACGCTCGACCAGCGCGCGCTCTACGCCAAGCAGGTGTACGAGGTGTTCAAGCAATTCCCTGAAACCGACCATGTGTTTCAGCTCAACACCCCGAGCCAGGTGATCGGCGGCATGGTGCTCAAGCCCTGGGATGAACGCACCAAGACGGCCACGCAGCTGCAGCCCGTGGTGCAAAAGGACCTCAGCCACATCGCCGGCAGCCAGATCGCGGTGTTCCAGCCGCCGCCGCTGCCGGGCGCGCGCGGGCTACCGATCCAGTTCGTCATCACCACCAGCGAGCCGTTCTCCAACCTCTATCAGGTCTCGCAGAAATTCCTGCAGGATGCGCTCAAGACCGGGCGGTTCATCTTCCTGCAGTCCGACCTGCGCATCGATCTGCCGCAAACCCGCATCTCGATCGACCGCAACATGGCCGCGCAGCTCGGGCTGACCATGCAGGACATCGGCTCGGCGCTGTCGGCCATGCTCGGCGGCGGCTATGTCAACTTTTTCGAGCTCGACGGCCGCTCGTACAAGGTCATCCCGCAGGTCGAGCAGAAGTTCCGCCTCAACCCGGACGCGGTCAAGCACTACTACATCCGCACCGCCAGCGGCGCGATGGTGCCGCTGTCCACCGTGGTGCACCTGACCAACACCGTCCAGCCCGAGACCATCAATCACTTCCAGCAGGCCAACTCGGCGACCATCCAGGGCGTGGCCATGCCCTTTGTCGCGCAGGGGCAGGCGCTCGACGACCTCAAGACCCTGGCGCAGCGCACCCTGCCCGCGGGCTACAGCTTCGACTACGCCGGGCCGTCGCGGCAGTTCGTGCAGGAATCGGGCGGGCTGCTGCTGACCTTCGGCTTCGCGCTGGTGATCATCTTTCTCGCGCTGGCGGCGCAGTTCGAGAGCTTCCGCGACCCGATCATCATCCTGGTGTCGGTGCCGATGGCGATTTCGGGCGCGCTGCTGTTCATCAACCTCGGCATCGGCCATGCCACGCTCAACATCTATTCCGAGGTCGGGCTGGTGACCCTGATCGGTCTGATTTCCAAGCACGGCATTCTGATCGTCGAGTTTGCCAACAACCTGCAGCGCGAGGGGCTGAGCAAGCGCGAGGCGATCGAGCGGGCTGCCGGGCTGCGGCTGCGCCCGATTCTGATGACCACCGCGGCGATGGTGTTCGGCGTGTTTCCGTTGATCTTCGCCAGCGGTGCCGGTGCGGTCAGCCGTTTCAGCATGGGCCTGGTCATCGCCTCCGGCCTGTCGATCGGCACGCTGTTCACGCTGTTCGTCGTCCCCGCGATGTACATGCTGATTGGCGCGGATCACAGCCATGAAGCGCGTGCCAAGGCCTTGCGGGATGCCGAGGCTCAAGCGGTTGCAAACGGCGGCGGGTTGGTGGGCAAGGCCTGAGCCGCGTCGCAAGGCACAAAAAACCGACCTTCGGGTCGGTTTTTTTATGGTCACGTGGAGGGCTGTCGTCTCGGCACGCCCACAGGGCTCAGACCGCTGTCTGCGCCAGTGCCTGCACCGCGACCGATTCCAGCGGCCGACCGGCGCGGCGTTCCCAATCGGCTTTCTGGTCGGGTCCGACGGGGCCGACGTTGAAGTATTGCGACTCGGGGTGGGCGAAGTAAAAACCGCTCACACTCGCCGCAGGCAGCATGGCCCAGCTCTCGGTCAGGGACATGCCGATGTCCTGCGCCTGCAGCACGCGGAACATCTCGCCCTTGACCGAATGCTCGGGGCAGGCCGGATAGCCCGGCGCCGGGCGAATGCCGCGATATTTTTCGGCGATCAGCTCGGCCGTGCCGAGCGATTCGTCCGGCGCGTAGGCCCAGAATTCGGTGCGCACGCGCTGGTGCATCCGTTCGGCCAGTGCTTCGGCCAGCCGGTCGGCCAGCGACTTGAGCATGATGGCGGAATAGTCGTCGAGGTCGGCGAGAAAGGCCTTTTCCTTGGCTTCCACGCCCAGACCCGCGGTCACGGCGAACACGCCGAGGTAGTCTGGTGCCACGCCCTTGGGTGCGATGAAGTCGGCCAGCGCGCGGTTGGGGCGGGGCACGCCGTCGACCACGGGGCGCTCGGTCTGCTGGCGCAGGCCATGCCACACCATCAGTTCGGTGCTGCGGCTCTCGTCGGTGTAGAGCGCGATATCGTCGTCGTTCACGCTGTTGGCAGGCCACAGGCCGATGACGGCATTGGCCGTGAGCCAGCGGCCCTCGATCAGCCGCTTGAGCATGCGCTGCGCGTCGCTGTAGACGCGGCGTGCGGACTCGCCCACGATGTCGTCGGTGAGGATGTCGGGAAACTTGCCCGCCAGATCCCAGGTCTGGAAGAACGGCGCCCAGTCGATGCTGGCGGCAATCTCGGCCAGGTCGTAGTTGCGGAACACGCGGCGGCCGATGAACTTGGGCACCGGCGGGGTGTAGGCCGACCAGTCGATGCGGGCCTTGTTCGCGCGCGCCTGTTGCAGTGACACCAGCGGCGTGACGCGCTTGTTGGCATGCAGTTCGCGCACCTTCACATAATCGGCCTCGATCTCGGCAATGAAGGCCGCGGCCTGATCGGAGAGCAGGTTCTGCGCCACGCCCACGCTGCGCGAGGCGTCGGGCACATAGACCACCGGGCCGTCGTAATGCGGCGCGATCTTCACCGCGGTGTGCACCCGGCTGGTGGTGGCGCCGCCGATGAGCAGCGGCATCTTGCGGCTGCGGAAGTAGTCGTCGCGCTGCATCTCAGCGGCCACGTGCTGCATCTCCTCGAGGCTGGGGGTGATGAGGCCGGACAGACCGATGATGTCCGCACCTTCCTCGCGCGCCTTGGCGAGAATGTCCTTCGCAGGCACCATCACACCCATGTTCACCACTTCGAAGTTGTTGCACTGAAGCACCACGGTGACGATGTTCTTGCCGATGTCGTGCACGTCGCCCTTCACCGTGGCGATGACGATCTTGCCCTTGGCGCGCACATCGCAGCCCGCTGCCTGCATTTCCAGCTTCTCGGCCTCGATGTACGGCAGCAGATGTGCCACCGCCTGCTTCATCACCCGCGCACTTTTCACCACCTGCGGCAGGAACATCTTGCCCGCGCCGAACAGATCGCCGACCACGTTCATGCCGTCCATCAGCGGGCCTTCGATGACATGCAGCGGCCGCCCGCCTTCGGCGCGCATGGCCTGCCAGACTTCCTCGGTGTCGTCGATGATGAAATCGGTGATGCCGTGCACCAGCGCATGCGAGAGCCGCTGGCGCACCGGCAGTTCGCGCCAGGCCAGCCGCGCGGTGTCGTCCTTGGCGGCGCCCCTGACGGTTTCGGCCACTTCCAGCAGGCGTTCGGTGGCGTCCGGTCGGCGGTTGAGCACCACGTCTTCCACGCGCTCGCGCAGCGTGGGGTCGAGATCGTCGTACACCCCCATCTGCCCCGCGTTGACAATGCCCATGTCCATGCCGGCCTGAATGGCGTGATACAGGAACACGGTATGGATGGCCTCGCGCACCGGCTCGTTGCCGCGGAAGGAGAAGCTCACATTCGACACGCCGCCAGACACCTTGGCGCCGGGCAGGTTCTGCTTGATCCAGCGCGTGGCGTTGATGAAATCGACTGCGTAGTTGTTGTGCTCCTCGATGCCGGTGGCAATGGCGAAAATGTTTGGATCGAAGATGATGTCTTCCGGCGGAAACCCCACCCGATCGACCAGCAGGCGGTAGGCGCGTTCGCAGATCTCGATCTTGCGCTGAAAGGTATCGGCCTGTCCCTGCTCGTCGAAGGCCATGACCACCGTGGCCGCGCCATAGCGCCGCAGCAGCCTGGCCTGGCGGATGAACTCAGCCTCGCCTTCCTTCATGGAAATGGAGTTCACCACCGGCTTGCCCTGCACGCAGCGCAACCCGGCCTCGATCACGCTCCACTTCGAGCTGTCGATCATCACCGGCACGCGGGCGATGTCGGGCTCGGATGCCATGAGGTTGAGAAACCGCACCATCGCCGCCTTGCTGTCGAGCATGGCTTCGTCCATGTTCACATCGATGATCTGCGCGCCGTTTTCCACCTGCTGCCGTGCCACGGCAAGCGCCTTGTCGAACTCTCCAGCCAGCACCATGCGGGCGAAGGCCTTGGAGCCGGTGACATTGGTGCGCTCGCCGATATTGACGAACAGCGAGCCAGGGCCAATCGACAGTGGCTCCAGCCCGGAGAGTTGCAGGGGAGGCGGGGCGGAATGCGTGGCGTCGGCGGGCATGGGGATTTTCTCGGAGTGGGGTCTGGCAGGGCCTTGCGCGCCGTGCAGGCGGGCGTCTGGGTGAGCGCCGTTGATTCCCCCAAGCCTGGCACCAGCGGGTGACCCCGCAATCGATGCTGCAACGCTCCTTGGAAGCACCTATTGTAAAGATCGGCGCGTCACCGTGCCGACAGGCCTACCATGAGCGCGCTACGCCTTTTTCGACCATGCCTGACCGACGTTCTCCCATCCGCACCGACCACGCCACCTGGGCGCCGCGCATCGCGCAACTGCTGCTGCGCCAGCCGGGGCATCGTCTGAGCGCGGAAGATGCCGTGCTCATCGCCAACCTGATGCAGGTGCGCTGGGTGCAGGCGGGCACGCGCTTCATCCAGCAGGACGACGACACGCACGATGGCACCATCCTGATGCTGCTCTACGGCGAGGTCAGCGTGGAAAAGGCGCCGCAGCACCAGGGCGACAGCCTGGTGGTGTCGATTGCCAAGGCCGGGCAGATGTTCGGTGAAATGGGCGTGCTGCTCGACGCGCCGCGCAGCGCAAGTTGCGTGGCCTATTCCGACGTGGCGCTGGCGGAACTCAGCCGCCAGGCGCTGGAGCAACTGGTGGAGCAGCACCCCGCAGCGGCGGCGCGGCTGGCGCTGGGCATTGCCAGCCGTCTGGCCGAGCACCTGCGCGATACCTCGAACAAGCTCAGCTCCATGTCGCGTCTGGTCAGTGCCATGCACCCGGCCATCCGCTCGCAGATGCTGGGGCCGAAGTCGGGTTTCTCGCCGAGTCAACTGGCGGACCCGGCCGATCCGTCCGACCCCCTCGCGGATTGACTGCGCTGTTACAGCCGCCCCACGGCCTCTGCGGCCAGCCAGCTCACCACACTGGCGAGCAGGAAGACCAGAAACCCGATATGGCTCTCCATGCCCAGGCGCTCGGTGAAAAACCGCCGCAGGCCATACACGGCGAAGGGGTAGATGATGAGGGAGACAAAAAATCCAGCCACGGCGCGTTTCTCCAATCCATCGCCGCCCGCCGCATGGCGGCATCGACGCGCCGCTATTGTGTCGGGTCCGGCGCCTGGCAGGTGTGAGGGGCTGTAAAAGCACGCTGGTAAACGAAAACCGAGGCGGGTGGCGCGTTGCGCCAGGCCAGCCCCGCTCGGCGCACATGCAGCCCCAGGTCGTCGCGCAGGGCCCGTGACACCGGGCTGGCATGACCATAGGTGAACTGCACGAAACAGCCGCCGGGCCGCAGCACGGCAAAGGCCTCCGTCAGAATGGCGCGCTGGGTGGCGCGCGGCATCGACAGCAACCCAAGGCCGCTGATCACCGCGTCCGCCGGTCCCTCCTGCAGATAGCCCGACGCCTGTGCCGCGGTGCGCAGCGCGCAGGCATCGGCCCGGATCACCTGCAGGCCGGGGAAGCGCTGGCACAGCAGGCCGTGCAACGCGGCGTCGCGCTCGACCACCAGCAGATTGCGCGCGTGCAGGCCATGGTCGATCAGCGCGCGGGTGAACGCGCCGGTGCCGGCGCCGAGTTCGATGACGCGCTGCGTCGCCGGGTTGGTGTCCGGCAGCAGCGACAGCGGCTTGAGCATTTTCTGGCTGAGCTGCCGACCGGACGGCAGCACGGCGGCGACGCCCATCGGATCACGCGCCCAGGCGCGCAGAAACACGCGGATCTGGTGCACGGTGCGAATGCGGGTGGTGGAATCTGTTGACGTGAAACGCATGCGGATGCAGGACAATTGCTGTCTTTCGAAGCCGGTTTTTCACCCGGTCTTCGGTTGTCTCCCTGGGATACCTATTTTCGTGCCGCAACACAGGCTCACCTTAGCATGAACCCGAACGCCAGCGCCGACGCAGCACCCGTCCTGCAATGGCTGGGTGTTCAGGACTATGCGCCCACCTGGGACGCCATGCGCGCGTTCACCGAAGCGCGCACGCCCGCAACGCCCGACCAGCTCTGGGGTGTGGAGCATCCGCCGGTGTTCACGCTGGGACAGGCCGGCAGGCCCGAGCATGTGCTGGTACCGCATGCGGTGCCGGTGGTGCAGACCGACCGCGGCGGGCAGGTGACCTATCACGGGCCGGGGCAGGCGGTGATCTATCTGTTGCTCGACATCCGCCGTCACCGCTGGATGGTGCGCGAAACCGTACAGCGCATCGAGGAGGCGGTGATCCGCACGCTGGCGCGGTGGGACATCGCCGGGCAGCGACGATCGGGTGCGCCCGGCATCTATCTGGCCAGCGGAGAGAAGATTTCCGCGCTCGGGCTGAAGGTGCGCGGGGGCTGCACCTACCACGGCGTGGCGATCAATGTGGCGATGGACCTGACGCCGTTCGATTGGATCAACCCCTGCGGCTATCCGGGGCTGCGCACCATCGACATGGCCAGCCTGGGCGCGCAGGCGACAACCCAGCAGGTGGCAGCGGCCTTCGCCGAGGAATTCGGTGCGATCTGGCAGGCATCTGCCGTCGCGCCTACCATGACGGTCTGATTGCGTTTTTTCATGCTGCCATGACCCCGCCCACCCCCCTGCACACCGACCCCACGATCAAACAGAAAGGGCAGGCCAAGACCGCGCGCATTCCGATCAAGATCGTCGCCGAGCACGCGCCGCTGCGCAAGCCAGAGTGGATTCGGGTGAAGGCGGCCGCGCCCTCGTCGCAGTTCTATGCCATCAAGGGGCTGCTGCGCGAACACAGGCTGGTGACCGTGTGCGAGGAGGCGAGCTGCCCCAACATCGGCGAATGTTTCGGCAAGGGCACGGCGACCTTCATGATCATGGGCGACAAATGCACCCGGCGCTGTCCGTTCTGCGACGTCGGCCACGGCCGGCCCGACCCGCTCGACCCCGACGAGCCCACCAATCTGGCCCGTGCCATTGCTGCGATGAAACTGCGCTACGTGGTCATCACCAGCGTGGACCGCGACGACCTGCGCGATGGCGGCGCGCAGCATTTTGTCGACTGCATCCAGGCCACCCGCGCGCAGTCGCCCGGCACGCAGATCGAGGTGCTCGTGCCCGACTTTCGTGGTCGTCTGGACAAGGCGCTGGACATTTTCGCTGCCGGCCTGCCAGATGTGATGAACCACAACCTCGAGACCGTGCCGCGCCTGTACAAACAGGCCCGTCCGGGTGCCGACTATGCGCATTCGCTCAAGCTGCTGGCCGACTTCAAGGCGCGCCATCCCGGCATCCCGACCAAGAGCGGGCTGATGGTCGGGCTGGGCGAAACCGACGACGAGATTCTCGCGGTGATGCGCGACATGCGTGCCCATGACATCGACATGCTCACCATCGGCCAGTACCTCGCGCCCACCGGCCACCACCTGCCGGTGGCGCGCTATGTGCACCCCGATACGTTTGCCCTGTTCGAGCGCGAGGCGCGCGCGATGGGCTTCACCCATGCGGCGGTCGGCGCTCTGGTGCGCAGCAGCTATCACGCGGACCAGCAGGCGCATGCAGCCGGGGTTTGACGCGCTGGTTTGCGCGCGCGCAGCAGTGCGCACGGCGGGGTCGGCGACAATTCTCTCAGTTCACCTCGCCCTGCATGCACTGGAGACCTCTCGATGAAATTTCCCGCCTACGCGCTTGGCCTTGCCGGGCTGATTCCCTTCATCGCGCTGGGGCTGGCTGTCTGGATTGCGCCCGAAACCTCGCTGACCGCCGTGGTGGTGATCCAGGCGCAATACGCGGCAGTCATTCTGGCGTTTCTCGGCGCGCTGTACTGGGGGGCGGCATTTGTGCTGCCCGAGGGGCAGGTACAGCGCCCCTGGCTGCTGCTGAGCTGGGGCGTGGTGCTGCCGCTGTGGGCCTGGCGCATGACCTGGGCATCGAACTGGGTGTACGGCATGACCGGGCTGTTCATCGGTCTGGCCGTGGCATATGGCGTGGATGTCATGCTGCGCAAGCAGTTGCCGTGGCCCGCGTGGTTCCTGCAACTGCGGCTTTGGCTGACCCTGGGCGCCTTGCTCGGTCTGGGGCTGACGCTGGTGCGGCTTTACACCCTCAAGCCCGCAGGCTGACGCTGCGCGCTCAGTCGGTCTGACCTGCCTTGGCGGCGCAGCCCGCGCACAGCCCCTGCACTTCCAGCCGGGCATGATGGGTGACAAAGCCGGTGGCGCCCACGGCCTGCGCGATGGCGACGTCGAGGGCGTCGCTGTGCAGCTCCTGCACCCGCCCGCATTGCGTGCACAGCAGCAGGTGCGCCGCATGCGGTGTGTCCGGGTGGTTGCAGCCGACAAAGGCGTTGAGACTGTCCACCCGGTGTACCAATCCCTGTTCCAGCAGAAAGTCGAGTGCGCGATACACCGTCGGCGGCTTGGCGGCGTGATCCTCGGTGGAGAGCTGGGCGAGCAGGTCGTAGGCCTTGACCGCCTCGGTGCGCGACTGCACCAGCTCCAGCACCCGGCGCCGCAGCGGGGTGAGACGCACACCCCGGGCGGCGCACAGGGCTTCGGCGTGCAGCAGCGCGTCTTGCGCGGCGTGAAGGTGGGCAGGGAGGTGTCGGTGTGCAGTCATGCGCGCAAGTATGCAACAGACCGCGCTGCCGATTGGTTTCAGCCCTGTTCGGGCAGATGGCCGACCTTGACGAAGATGGTGCAGCCCTGGCTACTGAAGGGGGCGTGCTGGCTGAGGTGCGGGCTGCGCATCCAGGTGCCTGCGGGGTAGCGTCCGTGCTCATCCTCGAAGATGCCTTCGATCACGTAGATTTCTTCTCCGCCCCAGTGACGGTGCGAGGTGAACACGGTGCCGGGCGCCCATTGCACCAGCGCTGCGTGTTCGCCGGCAAAGTCGGACAAGGGCTTGACGCTCAGGCCCTGCACCAGTCCGGGTATCCACGGCATCTGGTGGGTGTTGATCGCCACACGCTGGCGATCGTCTGGCTGCATGTGGCGCAGTTTCACCAGCAAGGTGCAGCCGCGTTCGGTGAACGGCGCGTGGCTGGAGCCCGGTGGGTTCTTCAGATACGTGCCCGCCGGGTAAACGCCGTGCTCGTCGGCAAAGGTGCCGGCGAGCACCAGGATTTCCTCGCCCAGGGGATGGTTGTGCGCGGCAAACCGGGCACCCGGGGCGTAGCGCACGATCGAGGTGGCACGCGCCGCCTCGCCGCCGTCGCGCTCGATCAATTTGCGCTGCACGCCCGCTGCGGGCGAATCCACCCAGGGCAGGGTGTTGGTGTCCACGACTTCGGCGCGGGAAAAATCGGCGCGCAGCAGGGTGGGGGCTGGGATTTCAAGCAAGGCGCTCATGGGAACAATGTTCAGGGCTGAGGTATGGCTTGCCGTGGTGATGCAACACGTCGGGCAGGCTCTTGTGGGAGGCGCACATACTATGCCGCTGCGCCTCGGTCTTGCAGCGGCTGGCTGCAAACACGTGTCAACCGTGCTGGCATTGCCCGCAGTGCGTGCGTTTGCTGCTTCAGCGCTCAGGCCGTGGACAGGTTGCCGAGCTCGGCAAAGGCGGTTTGCGCGACATGCACCCGGTTGCGCCCGGCGGCCTTGGCGGCGTAGAGCGCGCGGTCGGCGCGGATCAGCAGATCGTCGAACGCCTGATCCTCGGCGCTGGCCTGGGCCACCCCGATGCTGACGGTGACCGACTGATGCTCCGGCTCCGGTGTCCAGGTGGCGATGTGCTGGCGCAGGCGCTCGGCGATGGCTTGCGCCAGGGCCAGCTCGGTCTGCGGCAGAAACAGCAGGAACTCCTCGCCGCCCATGTGTGCGACATGGTCGCCGGGCTGGTGCCCAATGCCAGCGCGGCGGCGGCGACCAGGATCAGCAGCACGGCCTGTTCCTGGTCGCGGTTTGCCCCATCGAAAAACTGCGTGCTGGCCCGCCAGGCGGCAAGCGCAGAGGCGACCATTGCCACATCCGCCATGGTGTCGCGCAGTACATCCGGCACATGGCCGCGCAGCGCCAGCAGCGTGAGCGATGCCGCGCCGATGCCGCAAAACACCGCCCAGGCCCGCGCGCTGCGCCGTGAGGTCGTCAACAGGCCTGTCACTGCCATCCAAGCCAGCGCGAACAGCAGCTGCTGCAGCGCCACGGACAGCGGCTGCCATTGGATGGTGGTGAACGCGCCAGGCATGATGACTTGCCGTGTTTGGGTCGTGAATCCATCGCACGCAAAAAAGCCGCCCGAAGGCGGCTTTCGCGCTGGGGCTTGATGTGGCTCAGCCGAGTTCCTCGTACAGCGGCAGGGTGAGGAAATCGGTGAAGGTGTCGCCGGTGGCCATCTGCTCGAAAATGCGGGCGGCCTTGTCGAACTGACCCTCGGCGCCGGTGGCTTTCACCCTGGCCAGTTCTTCCGGAATGAGGCCGCGTACCAGTTCGGCAGTCACCTTGCGGCCATCGGCCAGCACGCCCTTGGGGCTCTGAATCCACTGCCACACCTGGCTGCGCGAGATTTCGGCGGTGGCGGCGTCTTCCATGAGGTTGTGGATCGGCACGGCGCCGCTGCCCGCAAGCCACGCGCCGAGGTAATGGATGCCGACGTTGATGTTGTTGCGCAGGCCCGCCTCGGTGATGGGCTGCTCGGGCTGGAAGTCGAGCAGGTTTGCGGCGGTCACGGTCACATCCTCGCGCGTCTTGTCGATCTGGTTCGGCCGGTCGCCCAGCACCGCGACGAATTCCTCCATCGCCACCTGCACCAGGCCGGGGTGCGCGACCCAGCCGCCGTCGTAGCCGTCGGTGGCGTCGCGGCGCTTGTCCAGGCGGATGCCTTCCATTGCCTTGGCGTTTTTCTCGGGGTCGTTCTTGATCGGAATCAGCGCGCTCATGCCGCCGATCGCCGGTGCGCGCCGCTTGTGGCAGGTCTTGAGCAGCAGCAGCGCGTAGGCGCGCATGAACGGCACGGTCATGGTGATCTGGCTGCGGTCGGCCAGGCAGAAGTTGCGGTCGTGCTTGAACTTCTTGATGGCGCTGAAGATGTAGTCCCAGCGCCCGGCGTTCAGGCCGGCACTGTGCTCGCGCAGCTCGTAGAGAATTTCGTCCATTTCGAACGCGGCGAGAATGGTCTCCACCAGCACCGTGGCCTTGATGCTGCCCTGCGGCAGGCCCAGTTCCTGCTGCGCCAGCACGAACACATCGTTCCACAGCCGCGCCTCCAGATGGCTTTCCATCTTGGGCAGGTAGAAATACGGCCCGGCGCCTCGCGCGCGCAGTTCGTGCGCGTTGTGAAAGAAGAACAGCCCGAAGTCGAACAGCCCGCCGCTGACGCGCTGGCCGTCCACCAGCACATGCTTTTCGTCCAGATGCCAGCCGCGCGGGCGCACCTGCAGCGTGGCGATGGTGTCGTTGAGTGCGTAGGTCTTGCCGCCCGTCTCCAGGCGAATGGTGCGGCGGATGGCCTCGAACAGATTGATCTGCCCCTGGATCTGGTTGTCCCAGTTCGGGGTGTTCGCGTCCTCGAAGTCGGCCATATAGCTGTCGGCGCCCGAGTTGAAGGCGTTGATGATCATCTTGCGGTCGACCGGGCCGGTGATCTCCACCCGGCGGCGCTGCAAGGCAGTTGGCAGCGGGGCGATGGTCCAGTCGCCTTCGCGCACCGCGCGGGTTTCGGGCAGGAAGTCGGGCTTTTCCCCGGCGTCGAGCCGCTTGGTGCGCGCCGCGCGTGCGGCCAGCAGCTGCTGGCGGCGCGGCTCGAAGGCGCGGTGCAGCTTGGCGACGAAGGCCAGCGCCTGCGGGGTGAGAATGCGGTCAAAGCCCGGTTGCAGCGGGGCGGTCAGCGTGACGCCCGACGGGGCGGAAGAGGTAGTCATTTGGCGATCTCCGTGAATGTGAGTGGCAGGCTTGCGTCGTCAGCGGTGCAACGGGTTGCGTGGCGCGCTGGCAAACGCCCATCTTTGTGGGATGCCCACAGTTTATGCTGCAGTGCGACATCAAGCCATCGGGTCGCGGCGAAAGCATGTGGGGCAATACTGAATAAGTCCTTGTGATGGTGCGCGCCGGTCTGCGGGATGGGATGCAAGGCGCACACCGCAGCCATAGCCCAAGCGATGACGAAGATGTGCAACACAGCAGACCGCCTGCAGACCGGATGCGCGGCGCACCAGGGGCTTGTTCAGTGTTGCCTAAGATTGATGACTTTCCCAGATGCCATTTCCGGTCAAGATGGACAAACTCAAACAGTTGGAGACCTTCGTTGCGGTGGCGACCAAGGGCAGCCTCACGGCTGCTGCGCATGCCGAGGGGGTGGCGCCGGCCATCATCGGCCGCCGCATCGATGCGCTGGAGGCGCGGCTGGGCGTGAAGTTGCTGCTGCGCACCACCCGCCGCATCAGTCTGACCGATGAGGGCAGCGCCTTTCTGGAGAATTGCCAGCGCCTTCTGGCCGATCTGCAGAACGCGGAAGCCAGCGTGAGTGCCGGCGGGGTGAAGGCCAGCGGACATCTGCGCATCACCGCGCCTGCCGGGTTTGGCCGCCGTCACGTCGCGCCGCTGATTCCCGGCTTTCTCGATCTGCATCCCGAGGTCACGCTGTCGCTCGATCTGACCGACCGCCTGGTCGATCTGGTCAACGAAGGCTACGACTGCGCCGTGCGCGTGGGCGACCTGGCCGACTCCTCGCTGGTCAGCCTGCGGCTGGCGGACAACCGTCGGGTGTGTGTGGCGGCCCCAGGTTATCTGCAGCAGCACGGCACTCCGGCGACGCCGGCCGATCTGTCTCGCCACAACTGTCTGGCGTATTCGTCAGTGGGGAGCCAGCCGCGCGGCTGGATGTTCCAGTCCGGGGGCGAGGTCATGCACATCCGGGTCAACGGCCGCATGGACTGCACCGACGGCGCGGTGCTGCACCAATGGTGCCTGGAAGGCCGGGGCATCGCCTGGCGTTCCTACTGGGAAGTGGGCAACAGCCTGAAAGAGGGCAAACTGGTGGCTCTGCTCGAAGAGTACGCCGCGCCGCCCAACGGCATATTCGCGGTATTCACCCAGCGCAAGCACCAGCCGCTGCGCCTGCGCCTGTGGCTGGACTATCTCAAGCTGCATTTCTCGCAGGCCAAGCGCGCCCAGCCCGACACTTGAGCGCTGGCCGCGCGCGTCAGGCCTTTTGCGCCAGCAGGTTGTCGATGAGCTGGTGCAGTTCGGCAAAATCGGGCGTACCGACGTACTGCTTGACGATATGCCCCGACTTGTCGATGAGAAAACTCGTGGGCGTCAGGCGCACATCCTTGAACGCCTTGGCCGTCTGGCCGCTGGCATCGAACGCGACCGTGAACGGCAGTTGGCGCTGCTGCACGAAATTGCGCACGAAGGACGGGTTGTCGTAGCTCATGGCCACTGCAACCAGGTCGAAACCCTTGGGATTGAGCTGGTCGTAGGTCTTGACCAGTTCCGGCATCTCACCGACGCAGGTGGTGCAGCTCGTTGCCCAGAAGTTCACCAGCAGCACCTTGCCGCGATAGGCGGACAGATCGACCGACTTGCCGTCGAGCAGGCTGAAGCTGGCGTTGGGCGCCACCGGCTTCTGATCCAGCGCGGACCAGCCAAGATAGCCACCGATGGCGACAACGGCCAGCACCACGGCGGCGATGAGCGATTTGGACAGAGATTTCATGGGTGTGGATTGAAACGGCGCAATGCCGATAGAGCCAAATTTTAGGCCGTGCGAACCTGATGTCGCGCCTACCCTGCGCCCGACACGGCAATTCAGGACATCGGGCGCCGCGCACCTTCAGTAGGGCAACTGGACAGGGCGCCCCAGGTCCCAGTTCCGCTGCCAGTCGGCCAGGTAGCGCGCGGCCAGCTCGGGTGCGTTCCACACCACCAGCACGTTTTCCGCATTGCGATGCGCGGCGGCGTAGGTGTAGTTGAAGCTGCCGGTCTGCACCGTGCGGCGGTCGATCACCATGTATTTGTCGTGAAAGATGGCATAGGCGTCGATGCTGCGCACTGCGATATCGCCATTGCGCAGAATGCCGATCGCATGCCGGGCGTAGCGGGCGTCCTCATCCAGATTGCCTTTCCAGTCCAGCAGCACCTGCACCCTGACACCGCGCTTCTTCGCCTGCACCAGCGCCCGTGCCACATCGGACGAAGTGAGCAGATAGGCTGCCATGTGAATGCTGCTGTGCGCCTGGTCGATGGCCTGGATCACCAGTGCCAGCGCATCGCCGGAGGGCGAAAAAGCGCTCGACACCGCGGCGCCCTGCGCCAGCGCTGTGGCTTGCGGCGCGCGCGTCTGAGCGGGCAGGACGCAGGCGGCACCGAGGAGCGCACCGAGAAGGAGCACGCGGGCCAGATGGCGTGCAGGAAGCGGCTTGATCTGCATGGTGAGAGGGTGCAATGAAAAAGCCCGGCATGGCCGGGCCCGGGGCGGCGGGCGGTGTCAGCCCGCGGCCGCATCACAGCAGCGTTGCCTTATTTCAGGTGCGCGCTGACCAGCTTGGTCATCTCGAACATGCTGACCTGATCCTTGAGAAAAATCGGCTTGAGCTTGGCGTCGGCGTTGATCATGCGCTTGTTCGCCGCGTCCTGCAGCTTGTGCTTCTTGATGTATTCCCACAGCTTTTTCACCACTTCGGTGCGCGGCAGCGGGGTGGCGCCCACCACGGCGGCCAGATGCGCCGACGGCGTGAGTGGCTTCATGAATGCCGCGCTGGGTTGACGGGTTGTTTTGGCGGCGGTCGCTTTTTTTGCCGCAGGTTTTGCAGTGGCCATATTGAGTGCACTCCGAGAAGTTGAGCTTTTGTTCCGCTTGCTTGTCGTCCGGCCTGGGGCCGGCCACAAACAGCGCGGATGTACCGTTGTCATGGAGGCGGGCCTGGAAGCTCCATGCCCGCTGAAATATTGAGCTGATCCAGACCTCCCGGACCTGCATTCCTGCGCCCCGATCGGCGCTACATCGCCGGAGGATCGAACTCAATCCTGCGCATATTAAGCCGTGCGCGCCGCTGACCGCCGTGCGCGCGGCATTTTTTTGCATTTGCCCTGTCGTTTTGTTGCCTTGTCCACCGTGGCGCTGCGCATGCAGGGGTTCTGCAGCGGCCCGTACTTTTTCTTACACTGCACGCGCCATTCGGCCCCCGCCGGGCAGAATGCGCCCCTCCATCCATCCATCCCAGCAAGGAGTTTGTCGATGAACCCAGCCACGCTTCACCCGAAGAAGATCATTGCCGCCGTGCTCGCCTGCGGCATTCTGGCCGCAGTGCCGGCGTATGCGCAGTTCGCCAAGCCGGAAAAGGCGGTGCAGTATCGCCAGTCCGCGTTCGTCATCATGGGCACCAGCTTCGCGCGCCTGGGTGCCATGGTGCAGGGCAAGGCGCCGTTCGATGCCAAGGCCGCGGTGGAAAACGCCGAGATCGTCGCGATGATGTCGCACCTGCCGTGGCAGGCGTTCGGCCCGGGCACCGACCTGCCGAACTCGCATGCCAAGCCGGCGATCTGGAAAGAGATGGACAAGTTCAAGGCCGACGCCAACAAGCTGCAGGACATGACGCCCAAGCTGGTGGCCGCAGCCAAGACCGGCAAGCTCGACGAGATCAAGGTGGTGTTCGGCGAGACCGCCAAGACCTGCAAGTCCTGCCACGACAGTTTCCGCGAAGAGCTTTGATCGCCTGACCACGGTTGACGACAAACCCGCCGCTGGCGGGTTTGTCGTTTCAGAGGGCCAGAGCCGGGTCGCTGCGCGCGCTTGCGTCCCGCGCAGCAGCAAACAGTTCGCCCAACCGTGCGATTGCGGTGTCGATCTGCTGCGGCGTTGCGGTGGCGTAAGACAGACGCAGGGTGTTGCGCGGCGCTGGCGCCGTGGCGTAGAACGCCGTGCCCGGCACGTAGGCCACCTGGCGTTGCAGCGCCAGCGGCAGCAGCGCGGTGGCATCTGCGCCTTCGGGCAGGCGCAGCCAGAGAAACATGCCGCCTTGCGGCACGTCCCAGTGCACTCCCTCGGGCATGTGGCGGGACAGGGCGGAAAGCATGGCGTCGCGCTGGGCACGATACAAGGCGCGGATGCGGGGCAGTTGGGCATCGAGCAGGCCATCCTCCAGCACCTTGAGCACCAGGCGCTGGGTCAGGCTGGAGGTCTGCAGGTCGGCAGCCTGGCGCGCCAGGGTCATCCTGGCGATGACGTGCCGCGGCCCGTGCACATAACCCAGACGCAGTCCTGGCGACAGCACCTTGGAAAAGGTGCCCAGCACAATGCTCTGGCCTGGAAGCTGTGCGGCCAGCGGCGCGGGCGGCGGGCCATCGAACCACAGTTCGCCATAGGGGTTGTCTTCCACCAGGGCGATGGGGCTGCCGTGCAGCGCCTGCGCCCATTGCGCGCGCCGCGCGGCGCTCATGGTCTGGCCGGTGGGATTGCGGAAATTGGGTTGCAGATAGACCATGCGCGCGGATGCGTCCAGCGCGGGCAGCGGGCCCTCAGCGTCCTGTTCCAGATCGACGCACTGCGGGGCATACGGGGAGAAGGCCTGCAGCGCGCCGAGGTAAGTGGGGCGTTCCACCAGCACGGTGCTGCCGGGGTCGATCAGCACCCGGCCGACCAGATCCAGCCCTTGCTGCGAACCACTGGTGATCAGCACCTCGTCGGTCGTCGCTGCAACACCCTGCGCACGCAGCTGCGCGGCGACCCATTCGCGCAGCGGCGCAATGCCCTCGCTCGGGCCATACTGCAGGGCGCCGTGCGCCTGCGTGGTGAGTACCTCTGCGCAGGCAGCGCGCAGTGCGTCCACCGGAAAGCTGGTCTCCGCGGGCAGGCCGCCGGCCAGCGAAATCATGCCCGGCTGTTCGGTCAGCGCGAGCAGTTCGCGGATGGGCGACGGGGTGTAGTGACAGCTGCGCTGCGACAGAATCATGCGCATGAGGAACTCCGTTGGGATGGGACAGAACGCGCGGCATGCACCGGCATGCGCCGCGCCAGGAACACCACGCCGATCACACCTGCGGCGAACAGCAGGGTGATGGCGTCGAGCGCTTCGCGCAGCAAGGCCGCTGCCGCGAGCATCGACAGAAAAGGCTGCAGCAACTGCAGTTGCGAGACGCGCACCGTGCCGCCGAGCGCCAGCGCGCGATACCAGGCGAGAAAGCCAAGCCACATCGACACCACCGACACATAGGCGAATCCGCCCCAGGCGGCGGCGTGTATTGCAGCGCTGGGCCGCAGCCACCACGCGGCGGGCAGGGTCAGCGGCAGACTGAGCACCAGCGCCCAGCTGATGACCTGCCCGGCGGGGCGAGTCTGCGAGAGATGACCGCCCAGCGCATAGCCCACCGCGGCAGACAGCATGGCGCCGACCAGCAGGCCGTCGGCCAGGTGCAGTTGCAGTGAACCCGCTGCCTGTCCATGCAGCAGGGCGTAACCCATCACCAGCGCCGCACCGACCGCGGCGCAGATCCAGAAACCAGGCGATGGCCGCTGCCGCGCCAGAGATGCGCCGACCGCTGCGGTGAACAACGGCAGCAAGGCCAGAATGAGCGAGGCATGGACCGCATCCACCTGGCGCAAGGCCATGGAGGTCAGCAGTGGAAAGCCAAACACCACGCCCGCAGCCATGGCGGCGAGCAAGGCCCACTCGCGCCGCCGCGGCCAGGTGGCGCGCTGCACCAACAACCACAGCGCCGCCAGCACTCCGGCCACTGCGGCGCGACCCAGAGCGACGAATTCCGGCGAGAGCTGCGGTTGCGCGCTGGAGCCCACGGCCAGTCGCGTCATCGGCAGCGACAGGGCGAACAATCCGACTCCCAGCAGACCCAGGGCCAGGGCCTTCCAGGCGTCGGGCCGACGCGATGGCATGCGATGTGCGGGTCGATTGATGAATTGCATGCTCCAAAGCTTAGAATCAAAAACCACTACAGAAGCAATACACATTCAATAAACAAAGAAGGCGCTGTATGCGTGATTCCAGCAATACAGAATTGCAGCCTGGCGCAGCCAGTCCGCTGCAGCGCAAGGCCTCGACCACCCTGGCGGAACAGCTCAGTGCGCAATTTGCCGCCCGCATCCGCAACCGCCTGCTCCCGCCGGGCAGCCGCCTGCCCTCGGTGCGCGACTGCGCACGTCACCACAGCCTGAGCACTCAGACGGTGGTGGCGGCTTACGACCGGCTGCAGGCGCAAGGGTTGGTGGAAGCACGTCCACATCGCGGCTATTTCGTGCGCGCTTCGGCGGATGAGCTGCCAACAACGGCGCTGCGCGATCGCACGCCCGACCCAGCGGCCCCACTGACCGCACCGACGCACGCCACGGCGCTGGTGCGCGGCATGTTTCATCAGATGGGCACGGGCTCGGGTGTGAGCCTGCGGGGCGCGCCCGGCTCTGGCGTGTTGCCCGCGCAGTGGCTGGAAAGCCCGGCCCTGGGCGCGGTGCTGCGGCGCGTTGCCCGTGCCGGTGAACTGGAGCAGGCTTCGCTGCACTACGGCCATCCGATGGGTGACCCGCTGCTGCGCGAGGCGCTGTCAAAACAATTGGCCGCCCTGTCGCTGCACGCGCCGGCGCAGCAGATCGTCACCACTGGTGGTGCGTCGCAGGCGCTCGATCTGGTGCTGCGCGCACTGACCCGGCCCGGCGACGCGGTGCTGGTGGAAAGCCCCGGCTGGGCCATGCAGTTCGCGCAGATGGCGCATCACGGTCTGAAGCTGCTGCCGGTGCCGCGCGGGGCGGACGGCCCCGACCTCGCGGTGCTGGAGCAGCTTGCCCGCGCCCATGCGCCGCGGCTGTTCATCTGCGTGAGCGTGCTGCACAACCCCACCGGGCAAAGCCTGAGCGCGGCCAGTGCCCACCGCGTGCTGCAGCTGGCGCAGCGCCACGGCTTTCAGGTGGTGGAGGACGATGTGTACGCCGCGCTGGCCGAGGCGGGCAGCCCGCGCATGAGTGTGCTCGACCAACTGGAGCACACCATCTACCTCAGCGGCTTTTCCAAGATTCTCGCCCCGGGCTGGCGCGTGGGCTTTGTCGCTGCCGCGCCCGCGATCGTCGAACGCCTGATCGACCAGAAGCTGCTGGCCGTGCTCACCACCCCGGCGTTGACTGAGCGTGCGCTGGCGCACCTCCTGGAGCAGGGCCAGTTGCGCCGCATCACGCAGCAGGTGCGCGACCGCCTGGACGCGGCGCGTGCCCGCGCCGTGCGGCTGGCGGAGAAGGCGGGCTGCCGTTTCGTCACCCCGCCGCGCGGTCTGCTGGGCTGGGTGGACACCGGAGCGGATACCGCCATGCTGGCGCAGCGCCTGCTCGACGCGGGTTATCTGCTCGCGCCCGGCCAGCTGTTCGACCCGCTGCAACAACCCACCACCCGCATGCGCATCAACTTCACGCAGACGCAGGACGAGGCGTTCTGGCGCGCTTACGCCGCGGCACGGGGTTGATCGCCCGGCTGCCCCCCGACCTGTGCCCGATCCGCGCCAGAGCTGCGTCTCTCAGGCCGCTGCAGCGCGCCGCTTGCGCACGGCTTCGGCCAGTTCGTGCAGCAGCGGCACGGTGTCGTCCCAGCCCAGGCAGGCGTCGGTAATGGACACGCCAGGCGCCAGCGGCTGGCCCGGCCTGAGATCCTGCCGACCTTCGCACAGATGGCTCTCCACCATGACGCCGATGATGCGCCGCTCGCCTGCGGCGATGCGCTGCGCAATATCGCGCGCCACCTCGACCTGCCGACGCGGCTGCTTGGCCGAATTGGCGTGCGAGCAATCGATCATGAGCTGCTCGCGCAGCCCGGCCTTGGCCAGCACGGCGCAGGCGGCGTCCACCGAGGCGGCGTCGTAATTGGGCGCCTTGCCGCCGCGCAGGATGACGTGGCAGTCGCGGTTGCCGCGGGTCTCGAAAATGGCGGCCACGCCCATTTTGGTCATGCCCATGAAGGCATGACCGCTGGCGGCGGACACCATGGCGTCTGCCGCCACCTGCACGCCGCCATCGGTGCCGTTCTTGAAGCCCACCGGACAGGACAGGCCGGAGGCGAGCTGACGATGGCTCTGGCTTTCCGTGGTGCGGGCACCGATGGCGCCCCAGGCGATCAGGTCGCTGAAGTACTGCGGCGACAGCAGATCGAGAAATTCGGTGCCCGCAGGCAGGCCCAGGGCGTTGATCTCGAGCAGCAGCTGCCGCGCCCGCCGCAATCCTTCGTTGATGCGGAAGCTGCCGTCCAGCCGCGGGTCGTTGATGTAGCCCTTCCAGCCCACCGTGGTACGCGGCTTCTCGAAATACACCCGCATCACCACGATGAGGGCATCGTCCAGAGTTTCGGCTTCGGCCTTCAGTCGCGCCGCGTAGTCCATGGCCTGACCGTGATCGTGGATGGAGCAGGGCCCCACCACGACCACCAGCCGGTCGTCACGCCCCTGCAAGGCTGCTGCAATGTCCGCCCGGCTGCGCTCGACCACCGCTTCCACCGTCTCGGTGACCGGCAATTCTTCGAGCAACAGCGCAGGCGACACCAAGGCCCGCACCGCCTTGATGCGGGTGTCGTCGATGCGGGTGGTATCCAGCGTGGCGTCTTGCGCGCCGGCCTCATGGTCGTGGGTGGGGTCGTCGATGCGGGGCATGGGTGGTGGGTCAGCAGATGGTGAAGACAATCGGCGGTACCCTCCCTCCGAGGGGGAGGGAGGAGTGTTTTCGTAGAGCGATATTCCGGTCCCTGGTCTTCCCAAATCCATTTACGGCGGAGGGCGCGCCGGTCTGGCAGCTTGGCTGATCGGCAGCGGTACTCACATGCGATGTGGATTAGCGCCTGTTCACGCTATTGGTGCACCCGCGCCGGGGGTCTGGGCGGATGCAATGCGAGGCGCAGGCCGCGCCGTGGTGTATTGCACCACAAGCGGACTGCAACGTAGCAGTGCGCCGCCCAGACCCCCGGCCCGCAGGGTTGCCCCCAGGCGGGGATGGATGCAAGGCGGAGGCCAGGGGCAAGGCTGGACGCCTTGCCCCTGGCTGACAACGCCGCAGACGCACCGCCTGGGGGCAACGCGGGTGCACCAATAGCGTGAACAGGCCCTAGCCGTCTCAAGCCCCCGGCTGCGGATTGCGCAAGCGGATGTGCAGCTCCTTCAACTGCTTTTCATCGACCGGACTGGGCGCGTTGGTCAGCAGGCACTGGGCGCGCTGGGTCTTGGGGAAGGCGATGACATCGCGGATGCTCTGGGCGCCGGTCATCAGGGTGACGATGCGGTCCAGGCCGAAGGCGATGCCGCCGTGCGGCGGGGCGCCATATTGCAGCGCGTCGAGCAGGAAGCCGAACTTGGCGCGCGCCTCGTCGGTGCCGATCTTGAGCGCGGCAAACACCTTGCTCTGCACCTCGGCGCGGTGGATGCGCACCGAGCCGCCGCCGATCTCCCAGCCGTTGAGCACCATGTCGTAGGCTTTGGCGATGCACTTCTCGGGGGCGCTGTCCATCAGCTCTTCGTGGCCGTCCTTCGGGGCGGTGAACGGGTGATGCACAGCGGCCCAGCGCAGGTTGTCCTCGTCGTACTCGAACATCGGGAAGTCGACCACCCACAGCGGCTTCCACGCGTCTTCGAACAGGCCGTGGGCCTTGCCGAAATCGCTGTGGCCGATCTTCACGCGCAGTGCGCCGATGGCATCGGCGACGATCTTGGCCTTGTCGGCGCCGAAGAACAGCAGGTCGCCGCTTTGCGCGCCGCTGCGCTGCAGAATCGCCGCGATCGCCGCGTCGTGCAGGTTCTTGACGATCGGTGATTGCAGGCCCGGCCACCGTGAGGAGCCATCCTGGCCCGGGCCCTTGGAGGCATCGTTGACCTTGATCCAGGCCAGCCCCTTGGCACCATAGATCTTGACGAACTCGGTGTAGGCGTCGATCTCGCTGCGGCTCATCTCGCCGCCGCCGGGCACGCGCAGCGCCACCACGCGGCCGCCGGGCGTGGTGGCCGGGCCTGAGAACACCTTGAAGTCCACGTCGCCCATCACATCGGTGAGTTCGGTGAACTCCATCTTCACCCGCAGGTCGGGCTTGTCCGAGCCGAAGCGGTCCATCGCCTCGCCATAGGTCATCACCGGGTAGGGGTTGGCCAGTTCCACGCCGAGCACGTCCTTGAATACGCCGCGGATCATGGTCTCGAACAGATCACGGATCTCCTGCTCGCTCAGGAAGGAGGTTTCGCAGTCGATCTGGGTGAACTCGGGCTGGCGGTCGGCGCGCAGGTCTTCGTCGCGGAAGCACTTGGTGATCTGGTAGTAGCGGTCGAAGCCCGAGACCATCAGCATCTGCTTGAACAACTGGGGCGACTGCGGCAGCGCGAAGAACTCGCCGTCATGCACCCGGCTGGGCACAAGGTAATCGCGTGCGCCTTCGGGTGTGCTCTTGGTCAGCATGGGCGTTTCGATGTCGATGAAGCCCTGGGCATCGAGAAAGCGGCGCACGGCCATGGCAACCCGGTAGCGCAGCTTGAGGTTGTGCTGCATCTGCGGGCGCCGCAGGTCGAGCACGCGGTGGGTCAGCCGCGTGGTCTCGGACAGGTTGTCGTCGTCGAGCTGGAAGGGCGGCGTGACCGAGGTGTTGAGCACGGTGATGTCGTGGCACAGCACTTCGATCCGGCCCGAGGTCATGCCCTCGTTTTCCGTACCCGCGGGACGCGGCCGCACCAGGCCCTGCACCTGGATGCAGAACTCGTTGCGCAGGTCTTCGGCAATGGCAAACATCGCGGCGCGGTCGGGATCGCACACCACCTGCACCAGCCCTTCGCGGTCGCGCAGGTCGATGAAAATCACCCCGCCGTGATCGCGGCGACGATGCACCCAGCCGCACAAAGAGACGGTTTGCCCAAGCTGGGCTTCGGTCACCTGACCGCAATATTGGCTACGCAGACTCATGTTGGAAGGGTACTTTCGGGAAACAGGCCCTGCGGGACAGATCCGCAGGCGCAAAATTTGGAGACCAGGGCAGTTCAGTGCACCTGGGGGTTGTTCGGCCCAGTGGGCACGACCACGCCCATGGAGATGATGTATTTGAGCGCAGTGTCCACGCTCATCTGCAGCTCGATCACGTCGCTGCGCGGCAGAATGAGAAAAAACCCGGAGGTCGGGTTCGGCGTGGTGGGCACATAGACACTGACATGATCGCCCGGCAGATGCGCCGCCACCTCACCGCCCGGCATGCCGGTCATGAAGGCGATGGTCCACGAACCCTGCCTGGGGTACTGCACCAGCAGCGCCTTGCGAAAGGCGTTGCCGTTGCTCGAGAACAGCGTGTCCGACACCTGCTTGACACTGCTGTAAATGGTCTTGACCAGCGGGATGCGCGTCATCAGCCCGTCCCAGCGGGCCAGCCACCACTGGCCGACCATGTTGGCCACGGCCAGGCCGGTCAGGAAGATGGCAGCGAGCACCAGCAACACGCCCACGCCGGGAATGCTCACCAGCTTGTCCAGTGCGGGCGCCAGACCGGGGGCCACCGTGCTCAGGGCGCTGACCAGAGCCCGGAAAATGCCGTCGAACACGGCCAGCAGCTGCCACAGCACCCAGATGGTGATGGTCAGCGGCAGCCACACCAGCATGCCGGCGATGAAAATACTTTTCAGGCTCATGGAACGAAACAGCCTTCCGGGGCGCGGAAGGCGTGGGGGTCAGGGGATCGGCGTGGTCGCCACGGCAAGCCGTGGCGCCACGAACGCAAACCAATCAGTGGCAGGCGCACGACGCTCCACAGGCTGCAGGCGCAGAGGCGTCTGCGGAGGGTGCTGCGGCAGTTGCGGCAGCGGTACCGGCACCGCCCTTGAAATCTGTGGCATACCAGCCCGAACCCTTGAGCTGGAACCCGGCCGCAGTGACCTGCTTGTGCAGCGCCGGTTTGCCGCAGTGCGGGCAAACGGTCAGCGGGGCATCGGACATTTTTTGCAGTGCGTCCATCGAGTGGCCGCAGGCATCGCATTTGTAAGCGTAGATCGGCATGGTTGAAATCCTGAGAAGTGGGTGAGCGCCGAACAGGGCGTTTCTTGTGCCAGATGCGGGCAGATCGGCGCAGAACAATAGGCCCATTATAAAAATGATGGGCGCCAGCAGCGGGCGGGCGCCGTCCGCTTGCTGCGGAGTGAGCCTTGAACCGACGCCAAGCCGCGCGCCAGAGGGGCTTCTAACCTTCGTTGTCCGTCCGGACTGGGGCGATATTGGCCGGAGCAATGCCAGGGGGTGCAAGGGCGGGCGGGGTGAACTCGGGCAAGCGCGGTGCATAACTGGGCAAGCCCGATCCGCCGGTCTGCGCGTTCTGCGGATCCATCTTGAGTTCCTGTCGCACGCCGTCCCGCTCCAGCCAGACCATCTTGTAGCCCGTGGCGCGCAGGATCACACCGGGTGACACGGCGTCGCCAACGCGCACCGCGCGCGGCGGCTTGCCGTCGATGCCGATCAACGCCGAGCCGGCGTCGCCTCCCGCAATCACGCCATAGAGCCGAAAGCGGCTTGGCGCCTGTGCGGCGCTTGCCGCGCTCACGGGTTCGGCGCCGAACAGCCGCGCCGCCTGCTGCGCGGCCTGATCGGGCGACAGCGCACCGATGAGCTGGGCATCGGCTGGAACGGGTTGCGACGTGGACAGCAGCCGCAAGCCCCAGGTGACCGCCAGCGCCGCAGCGGCGAAGGCCAGCGCCAACGCCAGAGCGAACGCCACTCTGCGGCTGTTCCGGGAAGAGACGCCGTTCACCGCAGGGTATTGGATCGAGGTTCGCAACATGGCACCCTTATTATCTGCGCAGACGGAGCCCCCCGGGTTGGCCAGCGCCCAGCCCGCCCCCGTGGGGGACCAGGAAACCTGGGGCGACCCGGCGTTTTCTCATGAGGTGAGGATCGATGGACTCTGCTTTGAATTGTGCAACACCCAGCGCGGCACCTGCGCCGTCAACGCCGCGCAAGGCACGCGGCTTCACCCTGATCGAACTCATGGTGGTGCTGGTCATCATGGGCGTGCTGGCAGCGCTCATCGTGCCCAACATCATGGGCCGCACCGACGAGGCACGGCAGACGGCGGCCAGGACCGACATTGCCACCATCATGCAGGCCCTCAAGCTGTACAAGCTCGACAACGGCATCTATCCCACCCAGCAACAGGGCCTGCAGGCGCTGGTGGTCAAGCCCAGCACCCCGCCCATCCCCAACAACTGGAAGCCCTATCTGGAAAAACTGCCCACCGATCCCTGGGGCAATGCCTATCAATATCTCAATCCGGGCGTGAAAGGTCCGGTGGATGTGTTCAGCTACGGGGCGGACGGCAAACCCGGCGGCGAGGGCGCCAATGCCGACATCGGCAGCTGGCAGTAGGCCGAGCGGCAGCGTCGGTGCCGCCGATCGGTTTCAGCCGCGGGTGATGGGGACGCTGCGCCGTCATGCCGCGCACGGCTTCACCCTGCTTGAAATGCTGGTGGCGCTGGTCATCGTCGGCATGGTGACCGCGCTGGCCGCATTCGCCTTGCCGCCTTCCGAAAACGCGCAGATGCAGCGCGAGGCGCAGCGGCTTTCCGCCCTGTTCGACGCGGCGCGACAGCATGCAGCCGAAACCGGTGTGCCCCTGGCCTGGGCCAGCGGACCCGGCGGCTATGCCTTCGTGCAGATCGGGCCGCAGGGCTGGGAGCCGGTGGATTCCGACCTGCTGCGTCCACGGACCTGGCCCTGGCTGGGCGGGCAGCGTGACATTCCTCCGCGAGACTGGCGCAGCGCGCTGGGCGGGCAGCCGCGCGAAGCGGCCTACTCTGCCGGAACCGTGACGGTCAGCCTGCGCGAAGGTGGGGTGCGCAGCCTGGGCACGCCGCCGAGCTGGCTGCTGTTCGGCTCCGAACCGGTGGGCGGCCCGATCCAGATCGTGCTGTCCGACGGTGCCGAGCGCGACAGCATCCAGACCGACGGCTTCGCGCCCTTCGAGGTCAGCCGCAGCAGGTCATGACCACGCCTGCTCCATCCCCCTGCCGACCTCTCCCATGCCGTGAGGGAAAGGCGCTTGCTCCCTCCCCAGGCGTGGAGAGGGTTCGTGACGCAACCGAGAAGATTTGGTTGCGTGGATTCACCCTGCTCGAAGTGCTTGTTGCGCTCGCCGTGGTGGCAATCGCCCTGCTCGCGGCCATGCGCGCCGCTGGCAATGTGAGCGACAACGCGCAGCGCTATCGCCTCACCGTCCTGGCCGAACAGTGCGCGCAGAATTATCTGGTCGATCAGCGCCTGAGCAAGACCTTTCTTGCGGTCGGGCAGAGCACCAGCGCCTGCACGCAGGCGAATGTGCCCTTCACCGTGGCGGTCGATGTCATGCCCACGCCCAACCCCAACTTCCGCCGCGTGCAGGTCAATGTGCTCGACACCAGCGGCTGGAGCGCCTGGCAGGTCATCACCATCATCGGGAACCTCTGAATGGCGCGCCCAGCCGGGCTGTCCGGCTTCACCCTGATCGAGCTGCTGGTGGCGGTCACCATTCTGGCCGTCGTCGCCGTGCTGGGCTGGCGCGGGCTGGATGCCGTGGCGCGCAGCCGCGATGACGCCGCCAGTGCATTCGCGACCAGTTCACGCCTGGCCGACGGCATGCAGCAGCTCGGCGACGATCTGCGCCATGCCACATCGGAGGGCGCCGGTCTGCCCGCGGTCAGCCTGCTGGGCGGCGGGCTGTTCATCGTGCGCCGCCCAGCCCAGCCTCTTGGCGGCGATGTCCGCACCGATGTCAGTGCGGATGTCGGGCTGCCGCCGCAGGCCGGGCAACTGCAGGTGGTGCGGTGGACGGTGCAGAACGGCGCGCTCATGCGCAGTGCCAGCCCGCCCAGCGACAGCCGCGCCACGCTGCAGGCCGCTCTGCAGAACCCGACTGCGCCGCTGCTGACCATTCTTCCCGGCGTGGTCGACATGCAGATCCAGTTCTACCGCTACGCCGGCATCGGGCTGCTGCAGCAATCAGGTGCCTGGGTCAATCCGGGCACGGCGGCCAATGCCGCGACACCGACCGCACCGGCCGCGTCGGCCAGCGCGGCGGCGGCCACGGCCATCACCCTGGCGGCCAGCAATGTCACACCGGCCGCAGTGCGCGTGCGGCTGCAGTTTGCCGACAAGCCGCTGGCGGGCGCGTTGCAGCGCGACTTTTTGCTGGATGACCACGAGTGAGCGGCACGACGAGCCCCCAGCGCGGTGCTGCGCTGATTACCGCCATGCTGATCGCCGCGCTGGCGGCGGTGATGGTGTCGGGCATGTTCTGGAGTCAGTGGAGCGCCATCGCCCGCGAGCAGACCGCGCGCGAGCAGACGCAGGCACGCTGGATTCTGCGCGGCGCGATCGACTGGGCGCGGCTGATTCTGCGTGAAGACGCCCGCAACTCCACGGCAGACTATCTCGGCGAACCCTGGTCGGTGCCGCTGGCCGAAGCGCGGCTGTCCACCTTTCTCGCCGCACGCGGACAGGACAGCGCGTCGCTGCCGGACGCCTGGCTCGAAGGTCGCATCGTCGATGCCCAGAGCCGCTTCAATCTGCGCGATCTGGCCCCGGCGGGCACGGTCGATCCGCAGGCGCTTCTCGCTTTTCAGCGCTTGTGCGCCGCGCTGCAACTGCCGCCCGGCGTGGCTGCGGACATCGCCAACGGCATGGCCGCCAGCAGCCCATTTCGCGCCTCGACCCAGAGCAATGTTGCAAATTCGCCACTTCCGCTGCAGCAGTTGCAAGATCTGGTGCGGCTCGGACCGGGCGTTGCCCAGGCGCTGCCCAAGCTGGCGCCGGAAGTCACCTTGCTGCCGCAGGCCACCCCGGTCAACGCCAACACCGCCAGCCCGCTGGTGCTGGCCGCCGTGCTCGGGGTCGATGCCGACACCGCTCAGTCCCTGGTCGAAGCGCGCAAGCGCGCGTATTTCCGCAATCTCGGCGATATTTCCACACTGTTGCCGCAGGGCGCGACGGTCAACCCGCAGCTGGTGAGCGTGGCCACTGGCTACTTCGACGCCATTGCCCGCGTGCGCATCGACAGGCTGGAATACGCCGAACGCGCACTCATCCAGCGTGCCGGACTGTTCTCCCAGGTGGTGCGCATCCAGCGCGTTCCCCCCTGGTTGGCGGCTGTCCCGGAAGGCGCGCAGAGTGCAAACTGAAGCTCCTTTCGCGTGCAACCTTTCAAGAATGCGTTGCAACATCGCGTTTTCCTTGTACATTTTCTGAAACAAAGCGTCCCTACAATCGCCGTCACCATGCAAACCCTGGTTCTCCGCCTGCCGCCGCTGGCTTCCGCGCACCCGCTGCCGGAGCTGGACTATGTGCTGCTGAGCGCCGACGGCAAGCTGCAGTCCAAGGGGCGCGAGCAAGCCGCGCTGCTGCCACGCGGGCGGCGGGTGGTGGTCGTGGTCGATGCACTCGATGCCTCGGTCTTGTCCGTGGCGCTGCCGTCCCTGTCGCCCGGCCGACTGCAGGCGGCGCTGAGCGGCGCGCTCGAAGACCGCTTGCTCCAGGACGCGGGGCAACTGCACCTGGCCGCAGGTCCTCAGGGCGATGATGGCGCAACCACCCTGGCCTGCGCCGTACAGAAAGACGCCCTGCAGCAGGCAATTGCCGATCTGACGCAGGCGGGGCAGGAACCGCAGCAGATCGTGCCCGAAGCCGCCTTGCTGGCGCCGGGCGATGCATTGCTGCAGATTTCCGATCAAGGACCGCGCCTGTTGTGGCGCGATCTGCAGGGCGAGGCCGCGTGGCTGCCGCTCATTCTGGCGGCAGATGCCGCTGCGCCGCAGGCCCTGCCCATTCCCGTCACACCGGAACATCTCTGGGTGCAGGATCAGGCCCGGCCCCAGTTGAGCTGGCTCGACCTGCCGCCCGAGCTCACCCCGGCATCGATCAACGACGCCGGCTGGATGGCGCGGGCCGCGCAGTCGTCCTGGAATCTGCGGCAATTCGATCTCGCGCCCAAGCACGCATTCTCGCGCGGCTGGAGCGGGGTGATGGAGCAACTCGGCACGCCAGCCTGGCGACGGGTCGGTTCGCTGCTGGGGCTGGTGGCCGCCGTGCAGCTGGTCGGCATGAATGTTGCGGCCTTCCAGCTCTCGCGCCAGGAAAGCCAGTTGCGGCAAAAGCTCGATGCCACCGCCGCCGAGGCGCTGCCCGGCGTGCCCGCCATCCTCGACGCCCGCCTGCAGGTCCAGCGTGCGCTCAACGATGCGCGCCTGCGCACCGGGCGCCCCGGCGATGGCGATCTCGATGTGCTGATGGGGCGCGCCAGCGTGGTGGTGCCCGCAGGCATCACGCCCTCGGCGCTGAAATTCACCACCGGGCAGCTGCAGATCACGCTGCCGGGCGACGCGGCGGCGCAGGCCGCAGCGCGTTGTACCCCGGCAGGGCTGACATGCATCGCCCAGGGCGACGTGCTGAGCGTCAGCGGAGCTGCGCCATGAGCACGAACGCGCGCGTGGCATCGCTCTCGGCGCTGTGGTACCGCGGTCTGCCGCAGGCCGTGGCCTACAGCCGTCAGCGCTGGTCGTCGATGACCCAGCGCGAACGGGTGCTGACCGGCGCTGCCGTTGTCGTGGTGGCAGGTGCGCTGCTGTGGATGCTGGCCATCCGCCCCGCCTGGCGCACCCTGCAGACCGCGCCGCAGCGCATTGTCAGTCTGCAGCAGCAATTGCAGGTCTTGCAGCAGGACGGACAGCAGATCGCTGCGCTGCGCAATGCGCCAGTGGCCCCTGCGTTCAGCGGCGACTTGCAGGCGACTCTGCTCGCCTGGTTCAAGCGCGTGGATCCAAAGGCCAAGGTCGAGGCGCAGGTGTTGCCGGGTGAGGTCACGTTGCAAGTCTCGGCGCTGCGTCCGGCCAGTCTGGTGGCGCTGGCCCAGACGGCGCGGCGCGACTGGTCGGCGCAGGTCGACAGCGCCGATCTGAAGCGTGGTGCGGACGGTCTGCTCAGCGGCACGGTGCACCTGTCGCGTCAAGTCTCGGGTGGCGGATGAATGGCCAGCGCCCAGACACCAGTCCCGTCTCGGGACGGCCGCTCCGCCACCGGACGACCGTCAGGCGCGGCCTCGTCGGCGCGTTCGCGCAGCGGGTCGCGCAAACCGGTGCGCCGCAAGCGTGGTTCGAGCAGGCGCTGGCTGTGGCTCGCGGCGTTTCTTGGGGTGCTGTGGGCACTGGTCTGGCAGGCCCCGGCAAGCTGGCTGAGCGCCGCAGTGTGGAGGGTCAGCGGACAGCGCGTGCTGCTGGCGCAGGCGCAAGGCACCTGGCGCGATGGCTCGGCGCTGCTGGTGCTCGAGGGCGGCGCGGGCAGCCGGGGCGCCACGGTGCTGCCGGGCACCGTGCGCTGGACGGTCGGCCTGGCCAATCTCTGGCGCGGTCATCTGCTCACCCGGATCGACTGGCCTGCCGTGTCCGCCCAGCCGTTGCAGATCGACACGCAGCTTGGCCTGTCGCAAATCCGCGTGGCGTTGCGCCCTGCGGGCGGCGGCCCCGACGCACCCTGGCAGGGTGCCTTGCCGCTGTCCGTGCTCGATGGCCTGGGCACGCCCTGGAATACCGTTGCGCTGCGGGGACAGGCGCAGTTCACATTGCGTGGCCTGCACCTAGAATCGGTTGCAGGCCGCATGCGACTGGGCGGGCAGTTGCAGGTCGATCTGCCGGACGTGGCGTCGAGGTTGAGCGTGGTCGCTCCCATCGGCAGCTACACGCTCACCATCACGGGGCAGGGCGCGGACGCGCAGGTCGATCTGCGCAGCGACAAGGGGCCCTTGCTGCTGCAGGGCAAGGGGGTCTGGAATGGGCAGGCGCTGCAGTTCCTCGGCACGGGCCGCGCCGCGCCAGGCAACGAGGCGGCGATGGCCAATCTGCTGTCTCTGCTTGGCCGCCCCGAGGGCGACCACATCCGCATCTCCATTTGACAGACGGCAGCACACCGCCTGACCCGCAACACCACAAGAATCAAGGAACGCTGCGATGCATCGTCACATGAAACCCAGTCGGCGCGCCCTCGAAAAGACCGGGTCGCCTGGCAGCCCCTGGCGCACGCAGGGCTTGAGCCGTCTGCTCGCGCTGCTGCTCGTCCCGCTGCTGGCGCTGCAGCCGGTGCTGGCGCAGGCACCGGGCTCCGCTCCCTCGGGGAGTGCGGGCATGGCCGGCAACCCCACGCGCAACGCCAATGGCGATCTCACCATCAATCTGGTCAACGCCGACATTGCCAGCGCAGTGCAGGCCGTGGCTGCAGCCACAGGGCGCAATTTCATTGTCGATCCGCGGGTCAGGGGACAGGTCACCATCCAGTTCGAAAAGCCGGTGACACCGCAAAAGGTGTTCCAGGCCCTGCTCACCCAATTGCGGCTGGCGGGGTTTGCCGTGGTGGAGCATGACGGCGTGTATCAGGTCGTGCCGGAAGCCGATGCCAAGCTGCAGAGCGGCCCGGTGGGCGTGGGCCTTGGGCCGTCGCACATTCCCGGTCGCGGCGATCAGGTGGTGACGCAGATCTTCCAGCTCCGCAATGCCTCGGCCAGCAGCCTGCTGCCGGTGCTGCGGCCACTGATCTCGCCCAACAACACCATCAATGTCAGCCCTTCGGGCAATGCGCTGGTCGTCACCGACTATGCCGACAACCTCAAGCGCATCGCCCGCATCATCGCCGCGCTCGATGTGCCCACCGGCACCGAAGTCACCGTGGTGCCACTGACCTACGCCGTGGCCAGCGATCTGGCGCCCACATTGCAGAAGCTGATCGACATGCAGACGGTGACCTCCGGCAGCCCGGGCGCGCTGAGCGCGCAGGCGGCAATCGCGGGCAGCGGTGCGATGCGCGCGGTCATCCTGCCCGAGACCGCGAGCAATTCGCTGATCGTGCGCGCCACCAACGGGGCGCAGCTGGCGGAAATCGAGCAGATGATCCGCCGCCTCGACCGGCCGCAGAACGATCAGGACAATATTCACGTCGTCTACCTGCGCAACGCCAATGCCGCTGACCTGGCGCGCACCCTGCGCGGCGTGCTGGCGGCGCAGGGTGGCGGCAGTTCCACAGGCGGCACCCCGCAGAACCGGTCGCTTGCCGGACCGCAGACCGGATCGCAGGCCATGGGCGGCGGCAACAATCCGTCGGCGTCCAACTCGGGCGCATCGGGCGCCACCAGCCCGGGGCTGGGCCAGGCGCCCGAGTTCGCGGCCACGGGTGGCGACTCCACCGTGGCCCTGCCGCAGGGCGGCACGGTGTACGCCGACAATGCGCTCAACGCCCTCATCATCAACGCGCCGCAGCCGGTGTACATGCAATTGCGCCGGGTGATCGAGCGGCTCGACGTGCGCCGCGCCCAGGTGTATGTCGAGGCGCTGATCGCCGAGGTGGACGCCAACAAGGCCGCGCAACTGGGCATTCAGTGGCAGGCCATTGCGGGCAGCGCCGGCAACAACAACGCCATCTACGGGGGCAGCAACTTCGGTGCTGGCGGCTCCAACATCATCAACCTGCAGGCCGCCATTTCCGGTGGCGGCACGGCAACGGGCACCGCGATCGCCAACGGCAGCCTGGCCATCCCCAATGGCCTGAACATCGGCATTCTGCACAACGTCGCGGGTCTGGCCACGCTGGGTCTGCTGGCCAACTTCCTGCAGACGCAGGATGGCGCCAACATCCTGTCCGCGCCCAATCTGATGACCCTCGACAACGAGGAGGCCAAGATCGTGGTCGGCCAGAACGTGCCCTTCATCACCGGGCAGTACGCGCAGACCGGATCGAGCGCCACGGTCACGCCGTTTCAGACCATCGAGCGCAAGGACGTGGGTCTGACCCTCAAGGTGCGGCCGCAGATCACTTCGGGCGGCGCGATCAAGATGGACGTCTACCAGGAGGTGTCGAGCATTTCCAGCGCCACCAACGCCGCAGGCATCATCACCAACAAGCGCTCGATCCAGACCGCGGTGCTGGTCAACGACGGCCAGACCATCGTGCTCGGCGGGCTGATGCAGGACAACGTCAGCTCCAACAACAGCAAGATTCCCGGGCTGGGAGACATTCCGGGGCTGGGCGCGCTGTTCCGCTCCAACTCGCGCAGCGCGACCAAGACCGATCTGATGGTGTTCCTGCGGCCCATCGTCGTGCGCACGCAAGACCAGGGCACCGCGCTGAGCCAGCAGCGCTATGACGCCATGCGCGGGCTGCAGAGCACCGCGCAGCTGCCACCGCAATTCGGCATGCCGGATCTGCCCGGGCCGGTGATGCCGAGCATCAGTGAAGAGCCAATCACTGCCCCTGTCGGCAGCGCCAGCAACGCAGCCGCGCCTGGCCCGACAATTGCCATGGCGCCCGCCGCAACAAGTGGCGCAAACGCCCTGCAAAGTCTGCAGGCGCATCAAAAGGCCAGCGCCACCGTGGTCGATCTCGGCTTTGCCCAGCCGCTGAGCGCGCCGCCGACCGCATTCACCATGAGCGATCCCATTCGCCTGGTGCTTGATTTTCCGGGAGCGCACTCGCAGCTCAGCAGCAAGACCCAGAGCTTCCAGCTCGGGCCGCTGCAATCGGCCAGCGTGCTCGACGGGCAGGGCAAGACCCGGGTGATTTTCAATCTGAGCCAGACCACCCGTTACGTGACCGAGCTGCAGGGCAAGCACCTGCGCGTCACGCTCACGCCGCAGCGCTGAACGGCGCAACCGATCATGTCCGCGCGTCATCCTTTGCCCTATACCTTCTGCCGCGACCAGGCGGTGCTCGCCGAGGACGACGGCCAGGGCGTCGAGCTGTGGATGTGCGAGCAGACGCGGCCGGCCGCGCTGGTCGAGGTACAGCGCCAGCATGTGCTGCGCGCCGTGCATCGCATCTCGGCAGACGACCTGCAGGCCCGCATCGGCGCGGCGTATGCCGCGCGCGACGGCAGCGCCGCGGCGGTGATCAGCGAGGTCGAGGGCGATGTCGATCTGGGACGGCTGATGCAGGACATTCCGGCGGTCGAAGACCTGCTCGAAGCCGCCGACGACGCCCCCATCATCCGCATGCTCAACGTGCTGTTCACCCAGGCCGCGCGCGAGGGCGCATCCGACATCCACATCGAGCCCTACGAAACCTCGTCGGTGGTGCGTTTCCGCGTGGATGGCACCCTGCGCGAAGTGGTGCGGCCGAACAAGGCCCTGCATGGCGCGCTGATCTCGCGCATCAAGATTCTGTCGCAGCTCGACATTGCCGAAAAGCGTCTGCCGCAGGACGGCCGCATCGCGCTGCGCATCGGCGGGCGCACGCTGGACGTGCGAGTGTCCAGCCTGCCTTGCGCGCATGGCGAACGCGCCGTGCTGCGCCTGCTCGACAAATCCGCTGCCAAGCTCAATCTGCGCGCCGTGGGCATGGCGCCCGACATGCTCGAGCGTTTCGACGCGCTGATTCGCGCACCGCACGGCATCTTGCTGGTCACCGGGCCGACTGGTTCGGGCAAGACCACCACGCTGTATTCCGCGCTGACCCGGCTGGACGCGGCCACCACCAGCATCATGACGGTGGAAGACCCGATCGAATACGACCTGCCCGGCATCGGCCAGACGCAGGTCAATACCCGCATCGACCTCACCTTTGCCCGCGCGCTGCGCGCCATCCTGCGGCAAGACCCGGACGTGGTGATGATCGGCGAAATCCGCGACTTCGAGACGGCGCAGATCGCCATCCAGGCCTCGCTCACCGGCCACCTGGTGCTCGCCACCCTGCACACCAACGACTCCATCTCCGCCGTCACCCGCCTCACCGACATGGGGGTCGAGCCCTTCCTGCTCGCCTCCTCGCTGCTCGGCGTGCTGGCGCAGCGGCTGGTGCGCCAGCTCTGCCCGGTCTGCAAAGTGCCTGCGCCCGACGGCCAGGGCTTCGTGCCTGTCGGTTGTCCGAGCTGCAACCACACCGGCTACACCGGCCGCACCGGCGTGTTCGAGCTGTTCGAGCTGGATGCGCGGCTGAACGCCGCCATCCATTCCCGCGCCTCCGAAGCCGAACTGCGCACGCTCGCCCAGGCCAGCGGCATGCGCACCATGCGCCAGGACGGCCAGCGCTACATCGACAGCGGCATCACCAGCCTGGCCGAGCTGATGCGGGTCACGCGCGACTGATCCGTGCCCGGACTGCCTGATTCTCCTGCGCCATGCCCGCCTACCGCTTCACCGCCCTTGATGCCACCGGAGCCGAGCAATCCGGCGTGCTCGAATCGGAGAGCGCCCGCGGCGCACGCACCCTGTTGCGCAGTCGTGGCCTCATTCCACTGCAGGTCGAGGGCATTTTCGAGGAGGCCGCACAGGCCAGCGGACGGCGGTTTGCGCGCCGCGTGTTCAACAACCAGGAACGCACCCTGTTCACCCGGCAGATCGCCGGGCTGCTGGTCAGTGGGCTGCCGGTGGAGAAGGCACTGGCCGCGCTGGCTGACGACGCCGACCGCGCCGAGGTCGGCAACCTGCTGTCCAACCTCAAGAGCGAGGTGTCGGCAGGGCACAGCTTCGGCGCCGCGCTGGGGCAGTATCCGCGTGAATTCGCCCCCATTTACCGCGCCCTGGTGAACGCCGGCGAGGACAGTGGCGACCTTGGCCTGGTGATGGAGCGGCTGGCCGATTACCTCGAAGACCGCCAGGCGCTGCGCGGCAAGATGGTGCAGGCTTTCGCCTATCCGGCCATCGTCGTGCTGGTGGCCGTCACCGTGGTGGTCATGCTGCTGACCTATGTGGTGCCGCAGGTCGTTGGCGTGTTTCAGGGCGCGCATCAAAAACTGCCGATGCTGACCGTGGGCCTGATTGCCGTGTCCGACTTCCTGCGGGCCTGGGGCTGGCTGCTGCTGGCTGTGCTGGTGATGGGTGGCATTGTGTTCGCCCAGGCCATGAAGCTGCCCGGGCCGCGGCTGGCGTTCGATGGCTTCCTGCTGCGCAGCCCGCTGTTCGGACGGCTGGTGCGTGGTCTCAACACCGCGCGCTTTGCCAGCACCCTGGCGATCCTCGGCGCCGCCGGTGTGCCCATCCTGCGGGCGCTGCAGGCCGCCGCCGACACCCTGAGCAACACGGTGCTCAAGGCCGATGCCGAAGAGGCGATCGCGCTGGTGCGCGAGGGCGCTTCGCTGGCGCAGTCGCTGGCGCTGCACAAGCGCTTTCCGCCGGTGCTCATCACGTTCGTCCGCCTGGGCGAGCAGACCGGCACCCTGCCGCAGATGCTCGAACGCGCCGCCGTGCAGCACGCGCAGGAAGTGCAGCGTCGCGCCATGGCGCTGACCACCATCCTGGAGCCGCTGCTCATTCTGGTGATGGGGGGCATGGTGCTGCTGATCGTGCTGGCGGTGATGATGCCCATCATCCAGATGAACAATCTCGTGAAATGAGCCCCCCGAAAACCTCGCTGCGCTCGGTTCTCCCCCCAGGGGGCGGAAAACCCTTGGGGCGGCCCGGCGGGTTTTCCTTGCACTTGAAGGCAACACTGAACAAGTCTCTTGCGCGCTGCGCATCCGGGCGGCGGGCAGTCTGCTGCGTTGCACATCCTCGCCATAGCGACGGCTATGGCTGTGGTGTGCGCCTTGCATCCCATCCCGCAGCCCGGCGCGCATCAACACAAAGGCTGATTCAGTGTTGCCTGAACTGCCATGCCTGCTGATCTGAACGACCGTCTCGTCGTGGCGATTTCCTCCCGCGCGCTGTTCGATTTCGAGGAAGAGAACCGCGTGTTCGAGCAGGCCGACGACGCGGCCTACATGCGCCTGCAGCTCGACCGGCTGGAGCGGCCTGCGCATCCCGGTGTGGCGTTCCAGCTGGTGCGCAAGCTGCTGGCGTTCAACACCAGTGCGCAGCAGCGCGACCGGGTGGAAGTGGTGCTGCTGTCGCGCAACGATCCGGTGTCCGGTCTGCGGGTGTTCAATTCGGCCAAGCATCATGGCACGCCCATCGAGCGCGGGGTGTTCACCCGCGGGCGCGCGCCGTTCCAGTATCTGCATGCGCTGCAGGCCAATCTGTTTCTCTCGGCCGAGCCCGACGACGTGCGGGCCGCGCTGCTCGACGGCTATCCGGCAGCGCAGGTCTATCCGGAGTCGGCGCGGGCGTCCGAGGCCCATCCAGACGAGGTGCGCATTGCCTTCGACGGCGACGCCGTGCTGTTTTCCGACGAGGCCGAGCGCGTGTTTCAGGCCGAGGGTCTGCCCGCGTTCCAGCGGCATGAGGCCAGCAAGGCTGCGCTGCCGCTGCCGCCCGGGCCGTTCAAGCCCCTGCTCGAGGCGCTGCACCGGTTGCAGCGCGCCAGCTTCGACGGCTCCACCCCCATGCGCCTGCGCACCGCGCTGGTCACCGCCCGCAGCGCCCCGGCGCACGAGCGCGCCATCCGCACCCTGATGCACTGGAACATCACGGTCGATGAAGCCATGTTCCTCGGTGGACTGGACAAGGGCCCCTTCCTGCGCGCGTTCCAGCCCGACTTTTTCTTCGATGACCAGGCTGGGCATGTGCAATCGGCCGCCCGCCATGTGCCGTCCGGGCAGGTGCATGCAGAGATCACCCGGAAACCTTGAGTCAGGCAGGCCGCCTGAAAAAAACCGTCTGCGCCCCTACCATGCAGGTCTTCGTCCACCAAGGACATCGCACCGAAGGAGACTCGCATGGCCACCACCCACCTGCACGGCAACCCGGTACCCACCAGCGGCGAATTGCCAGCCAAAGGCAGCAAGGCGCCAGACTTCCGCCTGACCGACAAAGACCTCGCCGACCGCACGCTGGCCGACTATGCAGGCAAGCGCAAGGTGCTCAACATCTTCCCGTCGATCGACACGCCCACCTGCGCGCAGTCGGTGCGGGCCTTCAATGCCCGCGCCTCCGAGAAGGCTGATACCGTGGTGCTGTGCATCTCCGCCGACCTGCCGTTCGCCCAGGCGCGCTTCTGCGGCGCGGAAGGGCTGGACAAGGTGGTCAACCTCTCGGAGATGCGCGATCGCAGCTTCGCCCAGGCCTACGGCGTGGGCATCGCGGGTGGTCCGCTTACCGGACTGTGCGCACGCGCCGTGGTGGTGCTCGACCGCGACAACACCGTGCTGCACACCGAGCTGGTCAGCGAGATCGCCCACGAGCCCAACTACGACGCGGCGCTGGCTGTGTTGTAAGACGGCGGTTGCGCAGCGTCAGCATCGCTCCAGGCGCGCAGCGCCTGGGGTGGCAGATGAACTCGGGCGCTGCCGCTGCGCGGTGGCAGCGCCGAGGGTTCGAGAAGCACCATGCTGCAGCCCAGGCTGTCGGCCTGCACCGTGTATTCGCGCAGCGGCCCCAGCATGTGGACCTGCGCGATGCTGCAGTCCACCACGTTGTCCTGCTGGCCCTGCGCCCAACTCAGCGCCTCGGGGCGAATCAGAATCTGCAGCGCCCCCGAGCCTGACGGCGCCGCCAGGCGCAGCCGCGTCTGGCCGACGCGGGCCCAGCCTTCGGCCGCGGCATGGCCGTCGAGCACATTGGCTTTGCCCAGAAAGTGCGCGGCGTACGGGCTCTGCGGCCTGGTGTAGACCTGATCCGGCGAGCCCAGCTCGACCAGCCGTCCCTGGTGCAGCAGGGCGATGCGATCGGAAATGGCCAGGGCCTCGGTCTGGTCGTGGGTGACGAACACTGTGGTGATGCCCAGACGCTGCTGCAGCGTGCGGATTTCATCGCGCAATTGCTCGCGCAGCCCGGCATCCAGATTCGACAGCGGCTCGTCCATCAGCAGCACCCTGGGGCGCGCCACCAGAGCCCGGGCCAGAGCCACGCGCTGTTGCTGCCCGCCCGAGAGCTGATGAATGGCGCGGCGCTGCAGGCCCGCGAGGCCCACGGTTTGCAGCGCCTCGTCCACCCGCTGCGTGATGTCGGCCCGGGGCAGGCCCTGCTCGCGCAGCGCCAGCGCCAAATTTCCCTGGACGTCGAGGTGCGGCCACAGCGCGTAGTTCTGGAACACCATACCCAGGCCGCGTTTCTGCGGCGCAAGGCATGTCGCGCCATCCTGCACCACGGTGTCGCCGAACACGACGCGTCCGGTGTCGGCGCGCTCCAGTCCGGCGAGGATGCGCAGCAGCGTGGTCTTGCCACTGCCGGAGGCGCCGAGCAAGGTGAGCAGTTCACCGGCGCGCACCTCCAGCGAGAGTTCATGGAGCACGGGCTGATCGCCGTAAGACTTTGCCAGCCGTTCCATGTGAATCGTGGTCATGTCGTGGTTCCTGTTGGCCTGGAGCGTCCCAGCAGTCGTCCCGCCAGCAGCACGGCGATGACCAGCACGATCATCACCACACTGACCGCGCTGCCCTGGGTGTAATTGCCCTCTTGAAAGCGCACATAGGCTTCGTACGCCAGCGTTTCGCTGCCCTGCGAGGCCAGCAGACTGGTGGCGGAAATTTCCTTCACGGCGTTGACAAAGATCAGCACAGCGCTGCCCACCAACGCCGGGCCGAGCAGGGGAAGGACGATGTTCGAGAGGATGCGCAGCCGACAGAGCCCCGCCACCTGCCCAGCCGCTTCCAGTTCGATGCCGATCTGACTCAGCCGTGCCGCGACCGTGCGCACCCCCACGCCGGAAAAGCGCAAGGTGTACGCGACCAGAAGAATCCACGGCGTACCGTACAGCGGCAGCCAGCCGCCGCTGAACGCCAGAATCAGCGCCAGGCCGATGACCAGACCGGGTACGGCGAAGGCGACAAAACTCACCCGATCGGCCAGCAGCGCAAGCCGCCCGACGAGGCGCTGGCGAAACCGCTGCGCGGCGTAGGCGATGACCACGGCGATCGCCGTGCCGACCACGGCGCTGCCCAGTGCCAGGCTCAGCGTATTGCGCACGGCGCGGCGCAGTTCCTCGCTGCGCAGCAATTCGGCGTAGCGCTGCCCGGTCCAGTGGCTCGGGTCGTAGCCCTGCCCCCAACTGTCGAGCAGGCTGACCAGAATCAGTGCGGCAAACGGCGCCAGCGCCACGGCCAGAAGCGCCGCCCAGACCAGAGCGGCCAACGGCCAGCGCCAGCTTCCGAGCCGAACCCGGCTCTGGCGGCTGGCCTTGCCCGCCAGCGTTTCCAGACGCGATCCGGCGAGCAGCCGCAACTGCATCCACAGCACGCCCAGCGCGATCAGCCCGAGCCCCAGTGCGAGCACCGCGGCCCCCGACAAGTCCAGCGGCGGCGTGGTCGCCAGACCGTAGATGCGCGTGGTCAGCGTGTCAAAGCCGCTGGGCGTGCCCAGCAGGCTGGGGATGCCGAACTCCTCCATCACATAGGCGAACACCAGCAGCAGGCTGCCCAGCAGCGCCGGGCGTGCCAGCGGCATGGTGATGCGTACGAACACTTTTGTCGGTGCCAGCCCGGCGATGCGACCGGCTTCTTCCAGCGCCGGGTCGGCGGCTTGCAGGTTCGAGGCCACGAGCAGATAAGGAAACAGCATCAGGTGCAGCGTCATGACCACGACGATGGCCGCGTAGCCATAGGCCGACAGCGGCGCCTGCAGGCCCAGCGCTGCATGCCACAGGCCGCCGTGCGAAAAAATTTCCACCCAGGCGCTGGCGAGTTGGAAGCCCGGAATGACATGCGGCAGGGCCACAAGGGGCAGCAGCCAGCCCCCGCCGGGAAGGTCGGTGCGCGTCGCCAGCCAGGCCAGCAGTCCGCCCAGCACCGTGGCAGCCAGGGCGACGGGGACGGCCAGCAGCAGCGAGTTGCGCAGCGGCCCCAGGATCATGTAGCGCTGGGTCAGCGCCTGCTGCAGCGGGTGGAGCGACCAGGCTCCAGTGGCGGACTGGAACGCGGTGTGCAGCAATTCCCAGAACCCCAGGGCGCTGAACACGAGCAGGCCGAGAACGGCCAGCACCGCCAGCGCGGCGGCCACCGCGATCGGGGCGCGCCGCGCCGAGAGCGCAACGCGTGCCCCCGGCGGCGCCTGTCGGGTATCGTGCGTTCCCAGCCCCGCGACGCGGCTCAGCCGCCGAACAGTTCGCGCCATTGCGCCTGGTTCTCGCGTTGATGCGCCTCGATCCAGGCGAAATCAGGCAGGAGCTTTTTGAGTTGGGCAAAGTCCGGCAGGCCGTTGGGGGCGGGCACGTCGGTGCGCGCCGGATAGATCCCCGCCTCCGACAGTACCGTCTGCGCCACCGGCGACAGCAGGAAGCGATAGAACAGCTTTGCCGCGTTGGGGTGCGGCGCCTTGGCGAAAATGCCCAGCGGCGAGGCGATGGGAATGGCGCCCTCGGTCGGCAGCACCACTTGCATGGGCGAGTTGGCGAACTCGGGCTGATACTTGTAGAGACTCAGCGAGATGCCGGCTGCGCGCTCGCCGCTGGCCACGGCGCGCGCCACGTCGGGTACGTCATTGAGGACCAGGACCTCGTTTTTCTTCAGCTTTTCGAAATACTTCCAGCCGAAACGCGGGTCTTTCCACAAGGCGCCGTCGATGATGTTGGTCGAGCCGGAGATCAGCGGCGAGGCGATGCAGATCTTGCCCTTCATCGCGGGATTGGCCAGATCGGCAAAGCTCTTGACTGCAGCGCCGCCGGCCTTGGGGTTGGTCAGCAGGCAGCCCACCAGCACGCGACCGGCAACGAAGTAACCCTGCGGGTTTTTCGCCAGGGTGATGTGCTTCCACTCTGGCGGCTCGTAGGACAGCAGCAGGTTTTGCGCGATCATGCCGTTGAAAGTGGTGGGATCGGCCAGCCAGACAAGGTCGCCGCCCAGGCTGCCAGCGCGGCTTTCGGTTTCGACACGGGCCAGCACCTTGCCTGTGCCGCTGCGGAAGAATTCGATATCGATGCCCGGGTACTTGGCCTGAAACAAGGTCTTCCAGCGCGACAGCAGAAAGGTCGGCACCGAGGTGTACATCACGACCTTGCCCTCTTTTTTCGCCTCGGCATAAAGCGCCTCGACGTCTGGTGCCTCGGCATGGGCCAGGTTGACCAGGCCCAGAGCGCTCACGGTCATCGCCGTGTGTTGCAGAAATTCGCGTCGTTGCATGCGGAGTCTCCAATGGTGATGTTGTGACTTTAGCCGACAGGAATGTCACGTGAGTGACATCTGTGCGACGTTGCGCGCGGCACCGCGACAGGAAGCCGTGCGGGCTCCTAGAATCAGAGGTTTACCTCCCGGAGACAACACATCATGGTCATGCCCACTTCGATGTCCGATCGCGACGGCAAAATCTGGATGGACGGCCAGCTGGTCGAATGGCGTGATGCCAAGGTGCATGTGCTGACCCATACCCTGCACTACGGCTGCGGCGCGTTCGAGGGCGTGCGTGCCTACAAGACCGACAAGGGCACGGCCATCTTCCGCCTGCGCGAGCACACCGAGCGCCTGTTCAACAGCGCCAAGATTCTGCGCATGGACATCCCCTTCACCCTCGAGCAGGCCATGCAGGCGCAGATCGACGTGGTGCGTGCCAACGGGTTTGACTCCTGCTACATCCGTCCGCTGACCTGGATCGGCGACAAGAAGCTCGGCGTTTCCCCGCGGGGCAACACCATCCACCTGATGATCGCCGCCTGGCCCTGGGGCGCCTACCTCGGCGAGGAGGGCATGAAAAAAGGCATCCGCGTCAAGACCAGCAGCTATACCCGCCATCATGTCAACATCACCATGGTCAACGCCAAGGCGGTGAGCAACTACACCAACTCCATCCTCGCCAACCTGGAAGTGACCGGCGATGGCTACGATGAAGCGCTGCTGCTCGACCCGCAGGGCTTCGTCAGCGAAGGCGCAGGCGAGAACATCTTTGTCATTCGCGACGGCGTGCTGTACACCCCGGACTTGTCCTCGGGCGCACTCAACGGCATCACCCGCAAGACGGTGTTTGCCATTTGCGAGGATCTGGGCCTGACCATCAAGGAAAAGCGCATCACCCGCGACGAGGTCTATATCTGCGATGAGGCCTTCTTCACCGGCACCGCAGCCGAAGTCACCCCCATTCGCGAGCTTGACGGCATTGCCCTCGGCCCTGGCCACCGTGGCCCCATCACCGAACGCATCCAGAATGCCTTTTTCGACATCGTCGGCGGGCGCAATCCCAAGTACGCGAACTGGCTGTCCGCAGTCTGACGCCGACTTTCTTCACTGACCGAGACCTGCTCATGAGCGCCATTCCCAAACCCGACATGCCCGTGGTCGAACTCAAGGCCAAGGATCTGCCCGCCTACTGCCCGAACCCGAACATGCCGATCTGGAGCAGCCACCCGCGGGTGTTTCTCGACGTGACGCACGGTGAGGTCGCCTGCCCCTATTGCGGCACGCGCTACCGACTGGCGGAAGGTGAAGTGGTTCACGGTCACTGAGGAGGTGTGAGCACTCCCGGGATGCACCGTGTCCTGCTGATCGCGCCGCAGTGGATCGGGGACGCGGTGATGGCGCAACCCCTGGTTGCGCTGCTCGCTGCCCGCGGCGACCGCATCACGGCACTCGGCTTGCCGTCCGTGGCGCCGGTGCTGCGCGCCATGCCGGGAGTGGCCGAGGTGATCGAAGCCCCGTTCGCGCACGGCAAGCTCGATTTGAAACTGCGCCAGCGCCTCGCCACGCAGTTCCGTCAAGAACAATTCGAGCGGGCCTATATCCTCGGCAATAACCTCAAGGCACGGCTTGTGCCCTGGCTGGCGCGCATTCCGCGGCGCATCGGCCATGTGGGCGAGGCCAGGGGCTTGCTGCTGACCGACATCCACAAGTCAGCAGCGTCGCACGGCAATTCGCGGCCGCGAGAGCCGCTGGCGCTGTCCCCGCTGTCGTGCCGCATCCCGGCAGACGCGCCCTCCGCCCGGCCCGATATGCGCCAGCATTACGCCGCGCTGGCCCGTGTTGCCGCCGATGCGCCGGACCTTCCGGTACCGGAGCCGACCTTGTCGATCCCGTCTCAGGCGGCAAGCGAAGCGCGCCAGCGGTTCGGACTCCCTGAACGCTGGATTGCCCTGTGCCCCGGCGCTGAATACGGCCCCGCCAAGCAATGGCCCGTCGCCCATTACGCCGCACTCGCGGCGCTGGCGCAGCAGGCGGGCTACGGCGTGGCCGTGCTGGGCGCCCCGCGCGATGCGGTTGCCGGAGATGCCATTGCCGCCCGGGCCCCGGGAAGCGTGAATCTCTGCGGCGCCACGAGGTTGGACGAAGCCATCGCCCTGCTCGCCAGCAGCAGCGGTGTGGTCAGCAACGACTCCGGTCTGATGCATGTCGCCGCCGCATTGGAGCGCCCGACCGTTGGTGTTTACGGCTCGACCGATCCACGCCACACCCCGCCCGCGGCGCACCGCAGCGCCACGCTGTGGCTGCAGCTTGACTGCAGCCCCTGCTTTCAGCGCACCTGCCCGTTGGGCCATCTCCGTTGCCTGAACCAGATTCCGCCCGACAGGGTGTGGCATGCCCTCACGCGGCTGATGTCCTGATCAGTGCCAGAACAGCAAGGCCGCGATCGCGATCCATCCGAGAGTGAAGTTGAGCACGACCAGAGGATGCATCGTTTCCAGCGACCGCCCCACTGCGGGCCAGTCCTGCGCGGCTGCGGCCCGTCGTGCGCGCCGGAAGGGGGCGAAAAATATGTGCGCAAAAACCGCCATCATGACCAGACCAATGCCGAACATGATGTGCCAGCCGATGGGCGCGCGCGCAAAGCCGACCTGCAGCATGATGATCAGCCCCGAGACCAGGATCACGGCGATGCTGATCCAGACCAGGGGAAAGAAGCGCTGCAGACTGGACAGGATGAGCTGTGGCCGTGCCGGCGCCTGCAGCGTGGCAAATGCCGCCGGACGCATGGCGAACAGGATGAACCCCATACCACCCATCCAGGTGACGGCCGCGACAAGATGTAAAAAAACCAGAAGAGCATTCATCATGGATTCCAACAGGATCGGACGCGACGATGCGCCAGAGCAAATGCCGCGGTCGATGCAGCAGGCGGCCAGGCGGGTGCGGAAGCTTGACTCGACACAATGTTAAGTGTGCGGGCAAGAAAAAAACTGGCGCAGCATCGACTTTCCCCTATACTTTCGCCGTTTGAGCTTCGTGCGAATTGTTACCCGCAGCAACAACCTTGGCGTTTGCTGGGTGTCATCAGTTTGAAGGCGCTCGATCCAGACTGTTCACTTTTACGCTGCGTTTCGACGCATAGGGCTGTTTTCAACCCGGGCGCTCCTGCTTTGAACCACACTGTGCAATCCACCGATCCCTGGCAAGACCAGGAAGATGCTCCGGCTGCGGCGCCGATGACGCGCGCCGAGGTGCAGAGCCTGCTGTTGCGCAAGCCCCAGGTCTCTGTCTGGCGCGTGGTGGTGTTGCAGGTTGTCGTGGGTTTGGTGGTGGCGCTGGCCAGTTGGTTTTTTTCGGCAGGTCAATGGCCTGTGGTGTTTTCTGCGCTGTATGGCGCGGGCATCATTGCCCTGCCGTCTGCCTTGTTTGCGTTGTCCATTCAGCTCTGGCTGTCCAAATTGAAGCCTGGCGTTGCCGTTTACGGATTTGCGCTGGGCGAGTTGTTGAAAATTGGCTTGACCATCGTGCTCCTGTTTTTTGCGCCGCGCGTCGTGCAGCCGCTGAGTTGGGCGGCCATGCTGATTGCGATCGTTGTGACCCTGCAGGTGTACTGGGTTGCCTTGATTCTGCGCGGCAAGAAAGCCCGCTGCGCTACCTGATCCATTCAAGTCGTGTCGCGCAGGCGGCACTCAAAAATTAGTCGACCATGTCCGCAGAACAACACACCATCACCGCAGGCGAGTACATCGTTCACCACCTGACCCACTGGACCAGCGGTCCGCGTGCCGGGGTCGTCGATTTCGGCATCATCGACATCGACTCGGTGGTGTTCTCGGTCCTGCTGGGTGTGATTGCGTGCTATGTGCTGTGGCGCGTGGCCAAGAACATGACCAGCGGCAAGCCGGGGCGCATGCAGGCTGCGGTCGAATTTCTGGTCGAGTTCGTTGACGAGCAGGCCCGCGGCATCGTGCGCAACGCCAAATCCCGCGAATTTGTCGCTCCGCTGGCGTTCATCTCCTTCGTCTGGATCGTGATGATGAACCTGATGGACCTGTTGCCGGTCGATCTGCTGCCCCGGCTGTGGCAGATGTTGCACGGCGGCGAGAACCCGGAGCATGTCTATCTGCGCGTGGTGCCCACGGCGGACCTGTCGGTTGCGCTGGGGATGTCCATCACCATCCTGCTGCTCAGTCTTTACTACGGCATCAAGATCAAGGGCATTGGCGGCTGGGTGCATGAGTTGTTCACTGCGCCATTCGGCAATCACTTCCTGTTGTGGCCGCTGAATTTCGCGATGCAGATCCTGGAATATCTGGCCAAGACGCTCTCGCATGGCATGCGGTTGTTCGGCAACCTTTATGCCGAAGAGATCCTGTTCATGATCATCGCCCTGATGGGCGCGGCCGGGCTGAGCAGCCTGACCGGCTGGGCGCTGTTCTTCGGCAACATTGCAGCAGGTCTGGCCTGGTCGATCTTCAGTCTGCTGGTCATTGTGCTGCAGGGCTTCATTTTCATGATGCTGACCCTGGTGTACATCGGTCAGGCGCATGACCATCATTAACCCCTTCTGACTTTCTTTTTTCTCTTTTCACCACTTCAACTCACTAGGAGCAAGCATGGAACACGTTCTCGGATATGTCGCTTTGGCCGCTGGCCTGATCATTGGCCTGGGCGCCAACGGTGCCTGTATCGGCATCGGCATCATGGGCAGCAAGTACCTCGAATCCGCTGCGCGTCAGCCCGAGCTGATGAATGAACTGCAAACCAAGATGTTCCTGCTGGCTGGTCTGATCGACGCCGCCTTCCTGATCGGTGTGGGTCTGGCCATGATGTTCACCTTCGCCAACCCGTTCGTGCTGAAGTAAGCATCGCCTGATGTCTTCAACGAACAGTTCATCCATCTGAAGCAAAGGTTAGCGCCATGCATCTGGACGCAACACTCATTGCGCAGATCATCGTTTTCTTGCTGCTGGCGTGGTTCACGAAGAAATTCGTGTGGCCACCCATCGTCAAGGCTCTCGATGAACGCGCAACAAAAATCGCTGACGGTCTGGCTGCCGCCGATCGTGCCAAATCCGAGCTCGCCTCTGCCAACCGCAAGGTTGAAGAAGAGCTTGCGCGTTCGCATCAGGAAAGTGCAGGACGCCTGGCTGACGCGGAGCGCCGTGCACAAGCCGTGATCGAAGAGGCGCGCAAGAAGGCGGAGGAGGTCGGGGCCAACATCGTTGCCCAGGCCAAGACCGAAGCCGAACAGCAAGCCGTCAAGGCGCGCGAGCAATTGCGCGATCAGGTCGCTGCGCTGGCGGTGAAAGGTGCAGAGGCCATCCTGCACCGCGAGATCAATCCGCAGGTGCATGCCGATCTGCTGAATCGGCTCAAGGCTGAGCTGTAATCGGAGCGCACCATGGCTGAACTCGCCACCATTGCCCGTCCTTATGCCGAAGCCGCTTTTGCCGCCGTGCGCGAAACAGGCGGGTCGCTCGCGCAGGCGGCCGACCTGCTCGACCAGATTGCACAGATCACTTCGGCTCCCGCCTTGCGTGAGGTCGTGGGCAGTCCGAAGGTCTCTGCGCGCCAGCTGTCCGACCTGATCCTGGGCGCGGTGCCCGGCACCGTGCCACCCGCGCTGAGAAACCTGGTCGACATGCTCGCCGAAAATCATCGTCTGGCCGCCGTGCCGCAAATCGCCGAGCAGTTTCGCGTCCTCAAGGACGAGGCGGAAGGCAAGGTCGAAGCGGTGGTGTCCAGCGCCTTTCCGCTTGAGGGCGAAGCGCTCGACAGCCTGCTGCAGGCGCTGGAACGCAAATACGGCCGCAAGCTGCACGCCACAGTGGAAATCGATCCGTCGCTCATCGGGGGGGTGCGTGTCGCAGTCGGCGACGAAGTGCTCGATACCTCGGTTCGCGCCCGGCTGGAGCAGATGAAAGTCGCTCTCACCGCTTAAAGTCTTAGAGGCTCCCATGCAACTCAATCCCGCAGAAATTTCCGAACTCATCAAGAGCCGAATCGAAGGTCTTGGCGCCAGTGCCAATATCCGCAACGAGGGCACGGTCGTGTCCCTGACCGACGGTATTGCGCGGGTTCACGGCCTGTCCGACGTGATGCAGGGCGAAATGCTCGAATTCCCGAACAACACCTACGGCCTGGCGCTCAACCTCGAACGCGACTCTGTTGGTGTGGTGATTCTCGGCCCCTACGAGCAAATCTCCGAAGGCGACACGGTCAAATGCACAGGTGAAATCCTGTCGGTGCCGGTCGGCCCCGAGCTGATTGGCCGTGTGGTCAATACTCTGGGTGTGCCCATCGATGGCAAAGGCCCCGTGGACACCAAGCAGCTCGACCCCATCGAAAAAATCGCTCCTGGCGTGATCTGGCGCCAGTCGGTGTCGCAGCCGGTGCAGACCGGGATCAAGGCGATTGACGCCATGGTGCCCGTCGGCCGTGGGCAACGCGAATTGATCATCGGCGACCGCCAGACCGGGAAGACTGCAGTGGCCGTCGACTCGATCATCAGCCAGAAGGGCAAGGACCTGATCTGTATTTACGTTGCCATCGGTCAGAAAGCCTCGACCATCGCCAACGTAGTGCGCAAGCTCCAGGAGTTCGGCGCGATGGAATACACCATCGTCGTCGCCGCCTCCGCATCCGACTCCGCTGCCATGCAGTATCTGGCGCCTTATGCCGGCTGCACCATGGGCGAATACTTCCGCGACCGTGGTCAAGACGCGCTGGTGATCTACGACGATCTGACCAAGCAGGCTTGGGCGTATCGCCAGATCTCCCTGCTGCTGCGCCGCCCGCCGGGCCGCGAAGCCTATCCGGGCGATGTGTTCTATCTGCACAGCCGCCTGCTCGAGCGTGCCGCCCGCGTGAGCGCCGACTATGTCGAGAAGTTCACCAATGGGGCGGTGAAGGGCAAGACCGGATCGCTGACCGCGCTGCCGATCATCGAAACCCAGGCGGGCGACGTGTCCGCATTCGTCCCGACCAACGTCATTTCGATCACCGACGGCCAGATCTTCCTGGAAACCGATCTGTTCAACGCCGGCGTGCGTCCCGCCATCAATGCGGGCGTGTCGGTGTCGCGCGTGGGCGGCGCGGCGCAGACCAAGATCATCAAGAAACTCTCCGGCGGTATTCGGACCGACCTGGCGCAGTACCGCGAGCTGGCCGCGTTTGCGCAGTTTGCTTCCGACCTCGACGAAGCCACCCGCAAGCAGCTCGAGCGCGGCCGCCGCGTGGTCGAACTGCTCAAGCAGCCCCAATACCAGCCGGCGCAGGTCTGGCAGATGGCTGCTTCGCTGTATGCGGTGAACAATGGCTATCTGGATGACATCGATGTCAAGCAGGTGTTGCCGTTCGAGAAGGGCTTGCACGACCATCTGCAGACCAAGCACGCCGCACTTGTGCAGAGCATCGAATCATCCAAGGATCTGTCCAAGGATGACGAGGCCAAGCTCAAGGAAGCAATCGCCGAATTCAAGAAAAATGGCGCGTATTAATTCATTCCACGAAAACGGACGGGGCGGGGCAGGGACGTCCCTGCCCAGTCTGACCCAGGAGTAATGCAATGGCTGGAATGAAAGAAGTGCGCGTCAAGATCAAGAGCGTGCAAAACACGCGCAAGATCACCAAGGCGATGGAGATGGTGGCGGCCTCCAAGATGCGCAAGGCGCAGGAGCGCATGCGCGCAGCGCGTCCTTACGGCGACACGGTGCGTGTCATTGCTGGTCATCTGCGTCAGGCCAATCCCGAGTACACCCATCCTTTTCTCATCAAGCGCGAGCCGATCAAGCGCGTCGGCCTGATCCTGGTCACCACCGACAAGGGGCTGTGCGGCGGGTTGAACACCAACATCACCCGCATGGCGCTGGGCAAGATCAAGGAATGGCAGTCTGCCGGAGTGCAGATCGAGTGCTGCGCCATCGGCAACAAGGGCATGCAATTCCTGCAGCGTCTCGGCATGAATCTCACCTCGCACGCTGTGCAGCTTGGCGACAAGCCACACCTGGAAAAGTTGATCGGGCCAGTGAAAATCATGCTCGACGCCTACCAGGATGGCAAGCTGGACGCGGTGTATCTGGCGTTCAGTCGCTTCGTGAACACCATGAAGCAGGCCCCGGAAATCGAGCCCCTGGTGCCGCTGCCTGCAAATGCACTGGACGTCAAGGCCGGAGAGGAACGCTCGCACAGCTGGGACTACATCTACGAGCCAGACGCCAAGCCGGTGATCGATGCACTGCTGGTGCGCTATATCGAGGCACTGATCTATCAGGCCGTGGCCGAGAACATGGCCTGCGAACAATCGGCTCGGATGGTGGCGATGAAGTCCGCCTCGGACAACGCCAAGAGCGTGATCGGTGAGTTGCAGCTCGTCTACAACAAGAGCCGCCAGGCTGCCATTACCAAAGAACTTTCGGAAATCGTGAGCGGAGCCGCTGCGGTCTGATCGGGTCAAGTCCCGATCCTCAACCCGGCCAACCGAATTCAAACCATTGGAGAGCAATATGACGACGGCTCAAGCGCAAGGCAAAATCGTTCAGTGCATCGGCGCTGTGATCGATATCGAGTTTCCCCGCAACGCCATTCCCAAGGTGTATGACGCCCTGGTGCTGGCAGACAACAACGACAGCAGCCTGGCTGAACGCGGTCTGACCTTCGAGGTGCAGCAGCAGATCGGCGACGGCGTGGTGCGCACCATTGCCATGGGTTCCGGCGATGGCCTGCGTCGTGGCATGCTGGTCAACAACACCGGCAAGTCCATCCAGGTTCCGGTGGGACCGGCCGTGCTGGGCCGCATCATGGACGTGCTGGGCCGTCCGATCGACGAAGCCGGTCCGATCGCCACCGACGAGCGTCGCTCGATTCACCAGGCCGCACCCAAGTTCGATGACCTGTCGCCTTCGGTCGACCTGCTCGAGACCGGCATCAAGGTGATCGATCTGGTCTGCCCGTTTGCCAAGGGCGGCAAGGTCGGCCTGTTCGGCGGTGCCGGTGTGGGCAAGACCGTGAACATGATGGAACTCATCAACAACATCGCCAAGCAGCACAGCGGTCTGTCGGTATTTGCCGGTGTGGGCGAGCGCACCCGCGAGGGCAACGACTTCTACCATGAAATGAAGGACTCGAACGTGCTCGACAAGGTCGGCATGGTGTTCGGTCAGATGAACGAGCCCCCGGGCAACCGACTGCGCGTGGCACTCACCGGCCTGACCATGGCCGAGCGCTTCCGCGACGAAGGCCGCGACATTCTGTTCTTCGTCGACAATATCTATCGTTACACCCTGGCCGGAACCGAAGTGTCCGCGTTGCTCGGACGCATGCCGTCCGCCGTGGGCTATCAGCCGACGCTGGCTGACGAAATGGGCAAACTGCAGGAGCGCATCACCTCCACCAAGACCGGTTCCATCACGTCCATCCAGGCCGTCTACGTCCCGGCGGATGACTTGACCGACCCGTCGCCCGCGACCACCTTCAACCACCTCGACGCCACCGTGGTGCTGAGCCGTGACATCGCCTCGCTGGGCATCTACCCCGCGGTTGACCCGCTCGATTCCACCAGCCGCCAGATCGACCCCAACGTCATCGGCGAAGAGCACTACTCCACCACCCGCGCAGTGCAAGGCATTCTGCAGCGCTACAAGGAACTGCGCGACATCATCGCGATTCTGGGGATGGACGAACTCTCGCCGGAAGACAAGCTGGCTGTGGCGCGTGCTCGCAAGATCCAGCGTTTCCTGTCGCAACCCTTCCATGTGGCCGAAGTGTTCACCGGCTCGCCCGGAAAGTATGTGCCGCTCAAGGAAACCATCCGCGGTTTCAAGATGATCGTCAACGGCGAATGCGACGCGCTGCCCGAGCAAGCGTTCTACATGGTCGGCACCATCGACGAAGCCTTCGAGAAGGCCAAGAAACTCAACTAAACCTGTGAGCCTGAAGCGTTGCCGCCTGGCTGCGTTTGTCCCGCAGACTGCACGCAGCCAGTGACTGAACCCGCATCACGTTCCGGATTGAAGCCATGAACACCATCCATGTCGACGTCGTCAGTGCCGAAGAATCGATCTTCTCCGGTGAGGCGCGCTTTGTCGCCCTTCCGGGCGAATCGGGTGAACTGGGCATTCTGCCCGGCCACACACCGTTGATTACCCGTATCAAGCCTGGCTCGGTGCGTATCGAGCTGGCCGAGGCCAATGCCGCTGGCGGCAAGGAAGAGTTCATCTTCGTGGCCGGTGGCATTCTCGAAGTGCAGCCCAAGCGTGTCACCGTGCTCGCAGATACCGCCATTCGTGGCAAGGATCTCGACGAGGCCAAGGCCAACGAGGCCCTCAAGGCCGCGCAGGACGCGCGGGCCCATGCCAAGGATGTGCAGGATGTTGCCGTGGTTGAAGGCGAGCTCGCCATGCTGGCCGCGCAGCTTGCCGCGATTCGACGTCTGCGTGGGCGCGCCCACTGAACCTTGCTCGGAACCTGCCTGGTCGGTTCACCCGACGCAGCTGTCCACACATGTGACACAACAGCCCGCTCTGCGGGCTGTTGTCATTCTGAGGCGCGGCATTGCACAGGCGCTCCGTTAGCATGGGTGCAAAGCGGAGAAAACGATGGGTGCAAATCAGAGTCCATCTCGGCGGCATTGGGTTTTTCTCGTTGGCCAGGCACGGGCCGACGCAGCGTTCTGGGGCGCCGCCGTGCTCAGCCTCACCTTGGCGGGCTGCGCCAGTGCGCCGCCCCGCACCACGGGCGGCGGGGAGGTGGTCAATGCGCAATCGGGTTGTCACGCTCCGCCGCCCAATTTGCGCGCAGCCTACAACCGACCCTACTCCGTCAAGGGACGCACCTATACTCCGTTGCGCACTGCGGACGGTTACGAGGAAGTGGGCACCGCATCCTGGTACGGCTGGGAGTCCGGGGCGACAACCTCGATGGGCACGCGGTTCAATCCGCGCGACTTTTCTGCGGCAAGCCGTGTGCTGCCCTTGCCGACCTGTGTCCAGGTGACGAATCTGGACAACGGACTGAGTGCGCTGGTCCTGGTCAACGACAGGGGTCCATTCGTCAGCAGCCGCATCCTTGACCTGTCGATGGGCGCGGCAGCCGCCCTGGGTGTCACCCGGACGGGAACTGCACAGGTGCGCATCGTTGCGCTGCCCGAAGGGGCGAATGCCCCCTTGCAGACGGCCATGCAGAGCCAGCCCATGGTGCCGAACGGCAGGGCCGCAGCCGTCCCGCCTGGGCGCGAAAACGCCAAGGACCAGGATGTCGCGGCGCCCGAGCAGTTTGCACAGTCGCCCCCTGCGCAAGTGGCGTCCACGCAGCCTGCAACAGCACCGGCGCCGATCGAATTGCAGGTTCTTCCGCCCTTGACCACGCCGACAACTCAGGCCAGCGCCCCGTCAGCGCCGATGCGCGAGCCGCCTTCTGGAGTAGAACAACAATCACCCATGCCCCAGCCCGCGCTGACCCTGCCTGGCGACTCCATCGCTTCGACCCAGACCGCCAGCGCGGACGCTCGGCAGCCAGCCATGGTGCAGACCTACACGCCCCAGACCTTTGTGCAGACCGGGGCCTTTACCCAGGAGGTCAACGCCCAGATCGAGAAGGCACGTCTGCAGGCTGCAGGGATCGATGGCGTTCTCGTCGTACCCGGATATATCCGAGGCCAGATGTTCTATCGGGTGCAGGTCGGGCCGTTGAACGGTTCGCCTGATGCCGGGTTGCTGCAAAAATTGCAGAACCTGGGCCTGACGCAGTATTCCGTGATCCAGCAATAGCCGGGCATTGCCGCGTCCGTCGCTTCGGTCAAGGCCAATAAAAACGCACCCGGAGGTGCGTTCGAACATCAGGCAGAACGACGCGCCGGGGCGTCAGTTCGTGCTCACTTCTTGCGCAGGCATTCGCTCATGAACTTTTTGCGCTCTTCGCCCTTCAAGCCCTTGGCCTTGGCGTCTTTGCTGCAGAAGGACATTTTTTCTTGCTGAGGGGTCAGCTTCTTGCCCTCGACAGCCGCCTTCTTTTCAGTCTTGGCAGGCTCTTTGGCAGCCGGTTTGGCGGCTTCAGCAGCGGCCGGCTTGGACGCCAGACAGTCCTTCATGAACGCCTTGCGGGCTTCACCGGTCTTGCCGGCAGCGTCCTTGTTGCACTGCGCCATGCGGCTTTGCTGCGCGGTTGCCTGCGCCTGTGCCAGCAGGGGCATGGCGAAAATGCCAAGGGCGAGGCCAAGGGTTGCGATCAATTTTTTCATCATGACTCCAAGTGTTGTCGTGGTCTAAACGCGGAGGAAACTGCAACATCATCAGCCTGCCCGCGCACCGCGGTTCAGCCGACGATTCATTACACCATAGGGTTGTGTGCGCACGTCGCCATGATGCAGACCCATAAAATGCCGATTTTGCACAATCACAACATCTCCATAATGATCGAATTCACCGCGCGGTTGACCGCCGCGCTGCAACAAGTCGCCCTCGCCTTGCAGCCAGGATTCAACAGCGGGATTGAACTCAGCCGTCCGCGCAGCGAGGAGCATGGCGAACTGGCGAGCAATCTGGCCATGCAGCTGGCCAAACCGCTGGGGCGCAAGCCGCGTGACGTGGCGCAGATCATCATCGATCACATCCAGACGGACCTCAGCCTGGCTGCTGACATTGCCCGCGCGGAAATCGCCGGGCCGGGGTTCATCAACTTCCATCTCCAGCCAAGGGTGTTGCAGCAGGTGGTTGTGGAGATCGAGCAGGCGTCGACCGCATTCGGCAACTCCAGAGCGGGTGCTGGCCAGCCGATGCTGGTGGAATTCGTTTCGGCCAATCCCACCGGGCCGCTGCATGTCGGCCACGGGCGCCAGGGCGCGCTGGGCGACGCGATTGCCGCTGTGCTCACCACCCAGGGCTGGGCGGTGCAGCGCGAGTTCTATTACAACGATGCCGGGGTGCAGATCCAGACCTTGGCGCTGTCGGTGCAGGCGCGCGCGCGCGGGCTCAAGCCCGGCGATGCGCAGTGGCCCGAATCGGCCTACAACGGCGATTACATCGCCGAGATCGCGCAGGACTTTCTGGCACGCAAATCGGTGCCGGATGATCAGGGGCGGCAGGTCGCGGCCAGCGGCGATGCGGACGATCTGGACAATATCCGGCGCTTTGCCGTGGCGTATCTGCGCCGCGAGCAGGATCTGGATCTCAAGACCTTCGGCATCCGCTTCGACTGCTACTACCTCGAGTCCAGTCTCTACACCGAAGGCCGCGTCGACGACACGGTGCAGCGCCTGCAGGCTTCAGGCCACACCTACGAGCAGGACGGCGCGCTATGGCTGCGCACCACCGATTTCGGCGACGACAAAGACCGGGTGATGCGCAAGTCCGACGGCACCTACACCTATTTCGTTCCCGACGTGGCGTATCACCTCACCAAATGGGAGCGCGGATTTCACCGCGCGGTCAACATCCAGGGCTCGGACCATCACGGCACCATCGCCCGGGTGCGCGCCGGGCTGCAGGCGGTCGGCCTGGGCATTCCCAAGGGCTATCCCGACTATGTACTGCACAAAATGGTCACCGTGATGCGCGGCGGGCAGGAGGTCAAGATTTCCAAGCGCGCCGGCAGCTATGTCACGGTGCGCGACCTGATCGAGTGGTCGGGCGGGGTCAACGACGGCATGACCGAGGCCGAGCGCGCTGCGGCGCTGCAGCGGGGGCGCGACGCGGTGCGGTTCTTCCTGGTGTCGCGCAAGGCCGATACCGAGTTCGTGTTCGATGTCGATCTGGCCCTGGCGCAGACCGACGAGAACCCGGTGTATTACGTGCAATACGCGCATGCGCGGGTGAACTCGGTGTTCGAGCAATGGGCGGCGCGCACACCGCAGGATGCTGCGCAACCTGCGCTGCTCAAGGACGCCAACCTGAGCCTGCTTACCGCCCCCCGCGAACGCGCGCTGCTGCTGAATCTGGCGCAGTATCCGCAGGTGCTGGCCGCCGCCGCAAAGGAACTCGCACCGCACCATGTGGCGTTCTATCTGCGCGATCTGGCGGCCGATTTCCATGCGTACTACAACGCCGAGCGCGTGCTGGTCGACGATCTGCCGCTGCGCCACGCGCGGTTGCGTCTGCTGCAGGCGGTCCGTCAGGTGATGCACAATGCACTGGCCGTTCTGGGCGTGAGTGCGCCGTTGCGCATGTGAGCGCGCCCGTCCGGCACCTGCTTTTTCCACAGCCAAGCAACTCCCGCATGCCATGTCCACACGTCCTGCACTACGCCGCCAGTTCGGGGGCACCCTCATTGGCTTGATCGCCGGCCTGGTCATCGGCTTGGCCATTGCACTGGGCGTCGCCCTCTACATCACCAAGGCGCCGCTGCCCTTCATGAACCGCTTTCAGGAACGGCCGTCGAGTGCGGCGTCCGGCGCGGCCAACTGGAATCCGAATCAGGGCCTGAGCGGGGCCACCGCTGCGCCTCCTGCAGGCAGCGGCTCGATGCCGGTCACCGTGGCGAGCAGACCGCTCTCTGCGCAAGCCCTGGCCAAACTGGGTCAGCCCGGGCCGGGTGCGTCTCAGTCCGCTGCGGCAGCCGCGCCGAATGCGCAGCCCGCTATCGCTGCACCCGCAGCGACGCCCGCAGCCCCGACCGAGGTGAGCTATGTGCTGCAGGTGGGTGCGTACAGCACACAGGACGATGCCGAACGCCAGCGCGCCAAGGTGGCGCTGACCGGACAGGAGGCGCATGTGGATGAGCGTGTTGTCAACGGGCGCACCCTGTATCGCGTTCGAGTGGGGCCGTTCACCTCGGCGCAGCAAGCCGAGAAAACGCAGAAACTTCTGAGCGACAACGGGATTCAAACTGCGCTGGTGCGGACCGGTAAATAAAGCAACTCTCTGCTCTCACTTCCAAAGGACGACTCATGTTTCGACGCTGGCTATCCGTGGTGTTCGCGCTGTTCTCGCTGGGCTTTCTGGCCACCGGCGCCCAAGCGCAGACCGCTTCCAAGACCAATCCGTTCAACGAAGGCTTTGCCTACAACCGACTGGCCGTGCCGCAGCCGGTGAGTCCGTCGGACAAGATCGTGGTGATGGAGTTTTTCTGGTACGACTGCCCGCACTGTGCCGACTTCGACCCTTTGCTGGAAAGCTGGGCAAAGAAACTGCCTGCGGACGTGGTGCTGGAGCGCGTGCCCGTTGCGTTCTCTCCGCAGTTCATCCCCCAGCAGCATCTGTATTACGCCTTGAAGGCGCTGGGCAAGCTCACCCCGGAACTGCAGGCCAAGATTTTCAACGCCATCCATGTGCAGCACATTCCGCTGGGCACGTCTGAGCAGATGGCCAACTGGCTGGCGCAGCAAGGCATTCCGAAAAAGACCTTTCTCGACGCCTACAACTCGTTTGGCGTGAACGCCCAGGTCAAGCAGGCCACGCAGATGGTGAGCGACTACCAGATCCAGGGTGTGCCGACCATGGCGGTGCAGGGCATGTACACCACCTCCGCCGCCCTGCCCGAGGCGAACAACAACAAGAAAGTGCTGGAAGTTGTCGACTATCTGATCAAAAAAGTGCAGGCGGCGAAAAAGTAAGTCGCTCGCACCTGAGTCACCGATGAACTGCCCGCGCATTGCGGGCAGTTTGTTTTTGAACGGCGACGAAAGCATCGCGTGGTTTCCTGCCCGCATCGCAAGAACTGGCCCTAGAATGAATCGACCCAAGCAAAACCCATGCCGATGAAACGACTGGCCCGATTCCTGCTGCTTTGCGCCCTTTGCGCGCCTGACCTCATGCTGCCTGCCTGGGCAGCCCAGGCCGACCGGAATCAGCCGATTCATATCGAGGCCGATGCCATGCGCTATGACGACGCGCATCAGACCAGCGTGTTCACGGGCAATGTGGTGGTGACCAAGGGCACGCTGGTGCTGCGTGCGGCGACGGTGGACGTGCGCCAGGCGCCGGACGGCTATCAATACGCCACGGCGATTGCCGCGCCGGGCCAGCTGGCCACCTTCCAGCAGCAACTCGATACCGCGCCTGGGCAGCCGTCGCAGACCATGGATGGCGCAGCGCAGCGCATCGAATATGACGGCAAGACCGATGTGGTGACGTTTCGCGGACAGGCCATGCTCAGCCGTCTGGTGGACGGCAAGCTCACGGATCGCAGTCAGGGCAATGTGATTGCCTACAACCAGATCACCGATGTGTTCACCGTCGAGGGCGGGGCGCAGGGTGCGACAGCGACCAATCCTGGAGGCAGGGTGCGTGTCATGCTGAGCCCGCAGGCCACGGCCCCGGCGTCGTCGGCACCGACATCGCCGCCCGCGCTGAAGGTCACGCCGAAAATGGGGGCGCAACCTTGAGCGCCCAGCCGAGTGTCTCGCCGCAGACTCCGGTGCGCGGTGGGCTGGAGCCGGTTGCCGTCGCGCCTGACCGGCACGGACGCGAAGCCCGGCCCGCAACGGGTCCCGAACTGGACGTGCAGCATCTGCAAAAGCGCTACGCCGGCCGGCAGGTCGTGCGCGACGTGAGCTTTCGCGTGCGCTGCGGCGAGGTGGTCGGTCTGCTGGGGCCGAACGGTGCGGGCAAGACCACCTCGTTCTACATGATCGTCGGCCTGGTGCGGCCCGATGCCGGTCGCATTCACATCGACGGCCAGGATGTCACCGATTTGCCCATGCACCGCCGCGCCCGCATGGGGCTGTCCTACCTGCCGCAGGAGGCGTCGATCTTCCGCCGCATGACCGTGGCCGAGAATGTGCGCGCGGTGCTCGAACTGCAGCGCGACGCGCAGGGGCGGCGCCTCGGCAAGGACGAGATTCGCGCGCGCGAGGAGCACTTGCTGCGCGAGCTGCATGTCGAGCACTTGCGCGACAGCCCCGCGCCGGCGCTGTCGGGGGGCGAGCGGCGGCGGGTGGAAATCGCCCGTGCGCTGGCCACGCAGCCGCGTTTCATTCTGCTCGACGAGCCGTTTGCCGGCATCGACCCGATCGCGGTGATCGAGATCCAGCGCATCGTCCAGTTCCTCAAGGAGCAGGGCATCGGCGTGCTGATCACCGACCACAATGTGCGCGAAACCCTGGGCATCTGCGACGCGGCCTGCATCATCAGCGAAGGGCAGGTGCTGGCCCAGGGTGATCCGCAATCCATCATCGACAACCCCGCGGTGCGCAAGGTGTACCTCGGTGAAAACTTCCGCATGTAGTTCGCGATGAAGCCGTCGCTGAATCTGCGCCTGTCCCAGCATCTGGCGCTCACGCCCCAGCTGCAGCAATCCATCCGTCTGCTGCAGCTCTCCACCCTGGAGCTCACGCAGGAAATCGAGGGTCTGCTCGAATCCAATCCTTTCCTTGAAAACGAGGAGACGGATGACGGCACTGCGGCCGCGCCCACTGCCGAGCAGTCCGCGCCGCTGCAGCCAGACTCGCCCACCCTGCTTGCCAATGAGGGGCATGAGTCTGCTGCCGAGTTCGCCACCGAACCCGCCGCCGAGCTGCAACTGGAGACGCAGGACTGGACGGCCAGCAGCGGCGAGACCGATCACGGCGCCGACACCGATGCCGATGCCGACTCCTGGGTCAGCTCGGGGCAGTCTTCCGGCGGCGGGGACGACGACGAATTCAGCGCCATCGACCGGGCTTCCGAGCATCTCGGTCTGCGCGATCACCTGCGCGGTCAGCTCGCCGGGCTGGCGCTGAGCGCCATCGACCGCGCCGCTGCCGAGGCCATCATCGACTCGCTCGATGACAACGGCTATCTGCCCGAGACCATGCTGGAGCTGGCGCAGGCGCTCGCACCCGAAGCCGGGGAGGACCAACTCGAAGACCTTGCCGATGCGCTGACCACCGCAATGCGGCTGATCCAGAGCTTCGATCCGCCGGGCGTTGCTGCACACGATTTGCCCGAGTGCCTGTGCCTGCAACTGCAGCGCCAGCCGCCCTGTCCGGTGCGCGACATGGCCCTGCAGATTTGCCGGGACGGCCATCTCGACCTGCTGGCGCGGCGCGACTGGCGCAAGCTCGAACGTCAGCTCGGTGCCGACGAGGCCATGTTGCGCCTCGCGCAGCAACGCATCGCCCAGCTCGAACCGCATCCGGGCGGCGCCTTTCGCAGCGACGCGGCGCAGGCGGTCACGCCCGATGTCATCGCCCGCAAGACTGCGCGGGGCTGGACGGCCCAACTCAATCCCGAGGTCATGCCCAGGCTGCGGGTCAACCAGATTTACGCCGATGCCCTGCGCCGCGCCCGCGACAGCGGCACCGCGATGCAGGGCCAGTTGCAGGAGGCGCGCTGGTTCGTCAAGAACGTGCAGCAGCGCTTCGAGACCATTGAGCGCGTGGCGCAGACCATTGTCGAGCGCCAGCAGCGTTTTTTCGACTTCGGCCCCGTGGCCATGCGTCCGATGGTGCTGCGTGAAATCGCTGATGAACTCGGGCTGCACGAATCCACCATCTCGCGCGTCACCACGCAGAAATTCATGCTCACGCCGTTTGGCACGGTGGAGCTGAAATACTTTTTCGGCTCCGGCCTGAGCACCGAGGCCGGCGGCAACACCTCATCGACCGCCGTGCGCGAACTCATCCGCCGTCTGGTGTCCGAGGAAGACAGCACCAAGCCCCTGTCCGACAGCGAACTCGCCGAGCGCCTCACCCAGCAGGGCGTGCAGGTGGCGCGCCGCACCGTGGCGAAATACCGCGAGGCGCTGCGCATCGCCCCGGCCAATCTGCGCAAGAGCGGTTGAGCCGCGCCGCCTGCTGGTCGGTCTGCATCGGCAAGCGCTCACCCTGCGCTAAGTCTGCTTTCCCAGAATGCCGTGATCGCGCAACACGCGACCACACAACAACACCACACGGCATTCAGGGAGTTTCTCATGCAACACACCGCACTGGCAGCGCAGCCCGACTGGGCGCAGGCGATCAAGGTTCCGGTCGTCATCACCCTCTATTTCTGGTTGATCAAGATCATGGCCACCACGGTGGGTGAAACCGCCGCCGACTTTCTCTCGGTCGATCTGCATGTCGGACTGGTCGGTACCACGGTGGTGATGACGGTGTTGTTCCTCGGTGTGCTGACCGCGCAGATGCGTGCGCGCCGCTACGTTCCCTGGCTGTACTGGTTGACCGTGACCCTCATCAGCGTGGTCGGCACGCTGATCACCGACAACCTCACCGACCATCTGGGCGTGCCGCTGCCGGTCAGTACCGTGCTGTTCGCGCTGGCACTGGCGGCGACGTTCGTGGGCTGGTGGGCGAGCGAACGTACCCTGTCGATCCACAGCATCGACACCCCGCGGCGCGAGGCGTTCTACTGGGCGGCCATCCTGTTCACATTTGCGCTGGGCACGGCCGGGGGCGATCTGGCCGCCGAGCGCCTGCAACTCGGCTACGTCCTGTCTGCGCTGCTTTTCGGCGGCGCCATCGCTGCGGCGGCGGCAGCCTTCTCTCTGTTCAAGGCCAGCGCAGTGACCACGTTCTGGATCGCCTACATCCTCACCCGTCCGCTGGGTGCGACCTTCGGCGACTGGCTGTCCAAGCCTGGCAGCGAAGGCGGCCTCGGCCTGGGGACGATGGGAACCAGCGCGCTGTTCCTGGGGGCCATCATGCTGCTGGTGGCGTATCTCACCAAGACCCGACGCGACGCAAAACCGGCTGTCTGAGCGCTGCTCAATTCGCCTGGCGTGCAGCCTGCAAGGCGCGCTGCAGGCTGCTGCGCACCTGATCGAAGGCCTGCTGCACGCCCGCTGCGGACTGGGTCGCCGCGTCCGGGTCTGCGGCTGCGGCGGTCTCGCCCAGCCATCGTGCCAGCCGCAGGGTGTCGAGCGCTTCGCCCAGATCGGTCTGCAGGGCGCTGGTGAGCTTGAGCCAGGCCTTGCCCTGCTTGCCCAGAACGTCTTCCGTCCAGGGGGCGAGCCATTCCAGCGCGTAGCGCAAATGCTTGGCCTTGAGCCGCAGGGTGTGCAGCGCGCTCCACGGCGCGTCGAGCGGGGCTGCGGCCTGACCGTCCCAGATGGCCAGCAGCTCGGCCCAGCGCTGCGGGTGCAGTTGCAGGTCGCTGCGGTCAAAGCGCAGCAGGCGGCGCGCCAGTTGATCGGTGGACTGATCGGCGGCAATGACCTGACCGCTGCTCCAGCATTCCGCCCAGCGTGCCTGCGCCAGCAGCGCGCGGCCGAAGCGGGCGCTGCGCAGATAGCCCAGCAGCGCCAGCAGATGCGCGCTGCGCTTTTGTTGCAGGTGGTGGGGCCGCAGCGCGCTGGCATCCGGGTGCTGCTGCATGGCCAGAGCCTGTTCCAGGCAGACATCCACATCGCGCACGGCGCCCAGCAGTTGTCCCGCCCAGCGCCATTCGCTGCGCAGCCAGCGGCAGGCAGCGCGTTGTGAGGACGGCCCGGTGGTTTGCAGCAGTTGCAGCAACACGCGCAGGCGGCGCAGTTGCAGGCGCATCTGGTGCACGGTCTCTGGCTGCGGACGGGTCTGCAACAGCTCCGCGCCCACGGCCAGCACGGCGGCCGATTGCTGCAAAGCGCCCGCCATCGCCTGCCCGCCCTCTGGAAGCGGCGCGAGTTCGCGCGCCAGCGGCGGCAGCTGCAGCGTGCTCAGCCCGGCGGCATGCGCGGCCACCTGCATCTTGCTGATGGGGGAGAGCAGCAGCGGCAGGTCCTGTGCCAGCGTCCAGGCGAGGTCGAAGGCGTGCGGCCAGTGGCCGTCGAGCAGTTCGATTTCCAGTTCGCTGATCGGCAGGCTGGGTGCATCTGCGGCGATGCCGCCGAGCGCCTGCCCGTCATCGAGGCAGACTTCGAGCCGCGTGCCCTGCCAGTCGAGATGCCAGACGGTGCGCTGGACCCGGGTGCCCAGCACGGCGCGCAGACTGTGCGCCAGCACATCGGCGTCTCCCAGTGTGGCGAGGCGGGTGTGGTGCAGGCGTTCCAGAGCCGCGGCGTCGGGCGCGTCGCTGTCGATGTCGAACTCCCATTCGCCACGGGTGAGTTGCAGGCCCTGGGCCGGGCTGCTCTTGAGCGTGAGGATGCGCCGGCCGTCCCCCGTGTGACGCACACGCAGCGCCATCCCTGCCTTGCGCAAAGTGTGCTCCGTGGTGTCGAAGTACCAGCTTTGCAGCGCGTGCACCTGAGGCGGGCGTGCCAGGGCGAGCAAGACCGGGTGTGTGCGTACCGCGTCGTGCAGGGTGGGGTCGAGTCGGAATTTGAGTTCGCGTTCCTGGCTCATGGCTGAAGGTGTTCGAAAGATGATGCGCCCGATTTGAACCGGTCGCAGGGCGTGGCACAAGCGGCTGCGTCAAGCAGGGCGAGCAATTTCTCTGTGACGGTCACGCGGATGACATATTGACGCGATGCAATGCGCGGCATGGCTACCGACACCCTGTCCCGACTGATGCGAAGCAGCGCAGCGTTCCCGGAAGACCTCAAGGCCAGCAAAGCTGCAGCGGCTGCCCTTCAGGCGGAACCATCTCAGGGTGGCGGCGACGCCGAGCCCGAGGTGAGATGGCGCACGCTGTGGCTGTCGGACATCCATCTGGGCACGCGCGATTGCAAGGCGCCGCAGCTGCTCGAATTTCTGCGCCATTGCAGCGCCGACACCATCTATCTGGTCGGCGACATCATCGACGGCTGGCAGCTCAAGAAAAAAGGCATTTACTGGCCGCAGGCGCACAACGACGTGGTGCAGAAGCTGCTGCGCAAGGCGCGCAAAGGCACGCGGGTGGTGTTCGTTCCGGGCAACCACGACGAGTTCGCCCGGCCGTATGACGGCCTGCACTTCGGCGGTATCGAGGTGATCAACCAGGTGCGGCATGTCACCGCCGACGGCCGCACGCTGCTGATCGTGCACGGCGACCAGTTCGACAGCGTGGTGCTCTATGCCAAATGGCTCGCGCATCTGGGCGACGCCGCCTACATGTTCAGCCTCAAGCTCAACCGCTGGCTCAACCACGCGCGGCTCAGGCTCGGCCTGCCGTACTGGTCGCTGTCGCAATACCTCAAGCACAAGGTCAAGGCGGCGGTGAACACCATTTCCAGTTTTGAAACCCTGCTCAGCGACGAGGCGCGCCGCCAGCAGTGCGACGGTGTGGTGTGCGGCCACATCCACCGCGCCGAGCTGCGCAGCGAGGAGCATCAGATCTACGCCAACTGCGGCGACTGGGTGGAAAGCCTCACCGCCCTGGTGGAAGACTTCGACGGACGCCTCAAGTTGCTGCACTGGAACGTCGGGCTGCGCGTGCTGGCCGAACTGCCTCCGCAGTCGCCGGCACAGCACGTGCCGCAGTCCGTCGGCGCGCAGGTGGTGCCTGCATGATCGCGTCGACCGTGACACCCGGCGCGGCTGCAGCCGCCGAAAAGCCCTGGCCTGCCGCAGCAGGCACGCCACCGCTGCGCATTCTCATCGTCACCGACGCCTGGGAGCCGCAGGTCAACGGCGTGGTGCGCACCCTCAAGACCACCATCGGGCAGTTGCGCGACATGGGCCAGGAGGTCGAGGTGGTCGAGCCGGGCAGCTTCCGCACCATTCCCTGTCCGACCTACCCCGAAATCCGCCTCAGCCTGCGACCGCGGGCGCAGATCATGCAGCGCATCACCGCCTTCATGCCCGATGTGGTGCATGTGGCCACTGAAGGCCCGCTGGGACAGGCGGCGCGCAAGGTGGCGCACCGGCTGGACATTTCGCTGACCACGGCCTATCACACCCGTTTTCCCGAGTATGTGCAGGCCCGGTTTCGTGTGCCGCTGAGCTGGACCTATGCCTACCTGCGGCGTTTCCACAACGCCGGGCGCGCGGTGCTCGTGCCCACGCAGGTGGTGCAGTGCGACCTGCAGGAGCGCGGCTTCCGCAATGTGCGCTTGTGGTCGCGCGGGGTCGATCACCGCATGTTCTACCCGCGTGAAGGCGAGCGGCTGGACGGCAAGCCGCCGATCTTTCTGTATGTGGGCCGGGTGGCGGTGGAGAAGAACATCGACGCCTTTCTGCAGCTCGACCTGCCCGGTACCAAGTGGGTGGTGGGCGAAGGGCCGGAGCTCGAACGCATCCGCCGGCAATACCCCGACGTGCGCTTTCTCGGTGTGCTCACACAAGATGAATTGGCCCGGGTCTACTCCGGCGCCGACGTGTTCGTGTTTCCGAGCAAGACCGACACCTTCGGTCTGGTGTTGATCGAAGCCCTGGCCTGCGGCTGCCCGGTGGCCGCCTATCCCGTGACCGGCCCGCTGGACGTGATCGGCGACAGCCCGGCCGGCGCGCTCGACCACGATCTGAAAGCGGCCTGTCTGCGCGCCCTGCAGATTCCGCGCAGCGTGGCGCTGGCGCACGCGCGCAAGTTCACCTGGGAAGCCGCGTCGAAACAGTTTCTCGACCACCTGCGCAAGGCGGTGCGCGAAGGCGCGGCGGCGCACGCGGGGCACTGAGCACATGGCCCAGCAGCGCGAGCGCGCGCCTGCCTCCAAGCCGGACGCGGCCCCCAATCCGTACAAGACGCGCACCGGTCTGTCGCGTGTCTATCACGCCGGAATCAACTCGATCAGCGGCCTGCGCGCGGCGTGGCAGACCGAGTCGGCCTTCCGCCAGGAACTCACCCTGGCGGCTCTCCTGCTGCCACTGGCGCTGTGGCTGGGCCAGACCTGGACCGAGCGCGCGCTGCTTGCGGGCAGCGTGTTGCTGGTGCTGATCGTCGAACTGCTCAACACCGCGATCGAATACACGGTGGATCGCGTGTCGCTGGAGCGGCACGACCTGAGCAAGACCGCCAAGGACCTGGGCAGCGCCGCAGTGCTGCTCACCCTGCTGCTGTGCGTGCTGGTGTGGGCCGCTGTGCTGCTGCCGCGCTGGCTTTGACCCGCGCGCTGCGCCGCAGGCGCTGCCTGCCTAAGATGTGTGACATTTTTTGATTCGCCGCATCCCATGGACACCACCGCCAGCCTGCAACGCATCGCCCGCCTGTTCGAGCAACTCAGCGCCGACCGGCTGGACGTGCTCGCGCAGATCTACGCCCCGCATGCCACCTTCCAGGACCCGTTCAACCGCGTGCAGGGGCTGGGTGCGATCACCGCGCAGTTCGCGCACATGTATGCCAAGCTGCATGCCCCGCGCTTTGTGGTGCGCGAGGTGACGGCGCAGGCCGAGGTGGGCTGGATGACCTGGGATTTCCATTTCGCGCTGCGCTCCGGAGCGCAGGCGCACACCATCCCGGGGGCAACGCGGTTTGCGCTCGATGCGCAGGGCCTGGTGATCGACCACCGCGACTATTGGGATGCCTGCGATTTCTACGCCACCGTCCCCTTGCTCGGTGCCGTGGTGCGTCGGCTGAAAAAAGCCGCGGCGAGCTGAATCAGTTCAGCCAGCCCTTCTTGCGGAAATACCAGAACGGCGCGATGACGGTGAGCACCATCAGCCCCAGCGCGAACGGATAGCCATAGGCCCAGTCGAGCTCGGGCATGGCCTTGAAGTTCATGCCATAGATGCTCGCGATCAGCGTGGGCGGCAGCATCGCGACCGAGGCCACCGAAAAGATCTTGATGACCTTGTTCTGGTTGATGTTGATGAAGCCCACGGTGGCATCCATCAGGAAGTTGATCTTGTCGAACAGAAACGCGGTGTGGCCGTCGAGCGAGTCGAGGTCGCGCAGGATTTGCCGCGCTTCCTGCGACTGCTCGGCGCTGAGGTGGCGGCTGCGCAGCAGAAAGCTCAGCGCCCGGCGCGTGTCCATCACATTGCGGCGGATGCGGCCGTTCAGGTCTTCCTGCAGCGCAATGCCGGTCAGTGCCTCGGAGGCGTCCTGGTCGCTGGGGCGCGGCTTGAGGATGTGCGCGCCGATGGCCTCCAGATCGTCGTAGATGCCTTCCAGCGTGTCGGCGGAATACTCGGCGTCGGTCAGGTAGAGCGCCAGCAGCACGTCGGTGGCGTTTTCGATCAACCCCGGCATGCGTCGCGCCCGCAGCCGCAGCAGGCGGAACACGCTGAGGTCGTGGGTGTGAATGGAAAACAGCACACTGCCGTGGATGATGAAGGCCACGCGCTCGTTGCGCGGCCGCTCCTCGTCGCTGATCAGAAAGTCCGAGCGCAGGTGGAGCTGGTTCTCATCCTCCTCCTCGTAGAACCGGGCAGATTCCTCCAGATCCTGGTCGAGCACATCGGCCGGGATGATCAGGCCAAAGCGCGCCTTGACCCAGCCCAGCTCGCGCGGCGTGGCCGACTCCAGATCGACCCACACTGGCTGCAACCCAGCGAGCGCCTGCGAATCGACCACCTCCTGCTGCACCAGGCGGCCGTTCTTGAGGGTGAACACATTGAGCATGGGCATGCATTATGCGCAATGCAGATCACGGCGCGTCACCGGGTTGGGCCATGGGCAGGGCAAAAAACGCGGCGATCGCCTCGCGCTGCGCCAGCGCATCGGCCCGGCCGAGCTCCACCAGCGCTCGCAGATAGTCCGGGGTGAACAGCAGATAGCTGGCCAGCGCCGCGCCGCTGCCCGTGCCCATGCCGACCGCCTGCAGCAGCAGCCGGGCGCTGCGCGGCATGCTGTGCCAGTGTTGCGCAGCGATGGCGCTGATCGACACCGAAGGCAGCAGGGTCAGTGTGGGCAGCGGGCGGTAGGGCAGTGCAGCCCGCACTTCGGTTGGCAGGTCGGCGAGCATGCGGTTGATGCGCTGTGCCTGCTGCGCATCGGCGCGCAGGGTGTCGAGAAACACGCTGGACATGGCATGCGCGGCGATTTCCGCCACGCTCGGGTACGGCGGCAGATGCGTGCGCATTGCCCCTGCCTGCGCATGCGGCTCGGCCACGCCGATGGCCACCGCGCGCTCGGCCCCCAGGTGGATGGCCGGTGCCAGCGGCGCGAGCTGGCGCATGGCGCCGTCGCCAAAAAACTCCGGCCCCATCTCGCCCCACAAGGGTGTTGCCGGAAACACGAAAGGCAGGGCGCTGGAGGCCAGGAGATGCTCGACCCCGATGGGCTGAGCAATGCCCCACAGTCCGGGTCTGCGCCACGGTTGCACATCGGGCCGAGCCTGGAAAAAAGTGATATGCCGCCCACTGGTGTAGCTGGAGGTGGCCACCGCCAGCGCGCGCAGCGCACCGCTTTGAATTGCGGCGTCCACCGCATTGAAATGCAGCAGCCGCCCCAGGGTATCGGCCAGTGGCGTGTTGTCGAGCAGCGCGCGCGGGTTCTGCTTCCACAGCCAGCCGAAGGCCATCAGCCCCAGCCAGCGCAGGCCGCCACGCAGCAGGTGCAGCGTGCCGACCTCGAAGACTTCATGCGCCTGCAGGGTGCTCCACAGGGTCTGCAACTCGCGCAGCGCCAGCGGCCATTCGGCGCAGCGGCTGGCGAAGTACGCGGCGTTGATCGCTCCTGCCGACGTGCCGCAGATCACCGGAAACGGGTTGCGCTGCGCGGGCCATCCCTGCGCCTGCAGGATGTCGCCGATGCCGCCGAGCACCCCAGCCTGATACGCGGTGCGCGCCCCGCCACCGAGCAGTACCAGCGCCGTGCCCTGCGGCAACGGCTTGGATTCGGCGGCGAGGGTGTTGGGCATTGCGGCGGGTCGATCTGTCCCTATCGCACGAAGCGGTACACCCCGTCCTGCTGCAGTCGGCGCAGCGCGCCGTCGAACCAGAGCTTGTGCAGATGCGCGATGGACTCACCCATCGCGAAGGTCATCTGGTGCACGTCCAATGGCCGTTTGAACAGAACCGGCAGCAGGTCGGCGGCGGTCTGCGGTGTGGCGCAGGCCTGCATCACCTCGGTCAGGCGCTCGCGGTGATGCTGCTGCAGCTGCGCGATGCGCGCGTGCGCGCCGCGAAACGGCAGGCCGTGCGAGGGAAACACCAGGGTGTGCGCGGGCAGCAGCGCGGCAAAGTGCGTCAGACTGTCGAGAAACTGCTGCAGCGGGTTGGCCAGCGGCTCGTTGTCGTTCACGCTGATATTGGTGGAAATGCGTGGCAGCAGCATGTCGCCTGCGATGAACAGCGCGTCGCGTTCGCAGAACAGGCTGATGTGTTCGGGCGCGTGGCCGTAGCCTGCAACACAGCGCCACGCGCGCCCGCCGATGTGCAGCACATCACCGTGCTGCAGGCGCCTGAACTGCGCGGGCATGGCGGGGACCAGGCCGGTGTAGTAGTCGGTGCGCCTGCGGATGGCGGCCAGGGTGTCGGCATCGTGCAGGCCGTGCGCGGCAAAGTGCGCGGCCATTGGCTCGCCGCCGATGGTCATGCAGCCGCGCGCGGCCATGCACGACACCGCGTAGTCGGTGGCGCTCATCCACAGCAGACAGTTCCAGCGCGCGGTCAGCCAGTGGGCCAGCCCGACATGGTCGGGGTGCATGTGCGTGACCACCACGCGCAGCACTGGGCGTCCTTCGAGCTGGGTGGCGAACACCTGTTCCCACGCGGCGCGGGTGGGTGCGGAGTCGATGCCGCAATCCACAAGGGTCCAGCCGCGCACGCCGTCCAGCGTGTCGTCGAGCAGCCAGAGGTTGATGTGGTTCAGCGCGAATGGCAGGCCCATGCGCAGCCAGCGCAGGCCGGGTGCGAGTTCGATGCTGGTGCCCAGCGTCGGGACATCGTCGCCGAAGGGGTAGTGGATGGGATCGGCGGCAGATGTGTCGGACATGGCGTGGGTCGTGAAGGGGACTGGAAACTACACTTGACGTTAACGTCAACTCGCAGTCGAGTATAGGCACGCATGAAAAACGCCGCTGTCGCTCCCGCCGCACGCACCTACACCATCGGCGAACTCGCCCGCGAGTTCGACCTGACCACCCGCGCCATCCGCTTCTACGAGGAGGCCGGGCTGCTCTGCCCGCAGCGCAAGGGCCGCCTGCGGGTCTATACCCAGGGCGACCGCACGCGGCTCAAGCTCACGCAGCGCGGCAAGCGGCTCGGGCTGAGCCTGGCCGAGATCAAGGAACTGGTGATGATGTACGAGTCACCGCGCGACACCGTGCCGCAGTTGCGACGCTATCTGGAGGTGCTGACCGCGCACCGCGCCGACATCGAGAGCCGCATGGCCGACCTGCAGGCGACGCTGGAGGACATCCGGGCGTATGAAACCGAGGCGCGCGGCTTGCTCAAGACGCTCGGGGCGACCGGCGGTTGATGCCGGCTGTCATGGAACCGACACCGCGGCCACCTCGACCCGGTTGCGCCCGCGCTGCTTGGCCTGATACATCGCGGCATCGGCACGGCTGAGTGCGGCGTCCAGCGTGTTTTCTCCGGGCTGCAGGCGGGTGACGCCGATGCTCAGGGTCATCGGCACACGCAGACCGTGGATGCGCAGCGCATGGCGCGCCACCAGTTCGCGCATGCGCTCGGCGAGTGCGGTGGCGGCCCGGGTGTGGGTCGCAGGCAGAAACACGGCAAATTCCTCGCCGCCGATGCGGCCGATCACATCGCCCTCGCGCAGCGCGGCACTCATGCGGCTGGCCAGTTGCAGCAGCACGGCGTCGCCGACCGCGTGGCCGTGCGTGTCGTTGACTCGCTTGAAGTGATCGGCGTCGATCAGCATCAGGCTGGGCAGATCGCCGCGGGCTTCGCGCAGCGTCGGCTCGGCGCGCTCGAAGAATCCCCGGCGGTTGTACAGCCCGGTGAGCATGTCGGTCTGTGTCTGCCGGGCCAGTGCCAGTTCGCGCTGCTTGCGCTCGGTGATCTCGACCAGGCTGGTGAGCACCGCCTGCTTGCCGTCGTAGCGCAGGCTGCGCGCGGCCAGCATCACATGAATGTTCGCGCCATGGGCAGTCAGCATGCGCACATCCACGGGGCCGACCTCGCCGCGTGCATCGAGCGCGTCGCGGATGGCCTGGCGTGACTGCGTCTCGGCATAGAAGCGCGATGCATGCGCCGATCCCGGGTCGGGATACAGGCGCTGGGGGTCGAGCAGCGCCTGAGCCGAGCGGTTGAACCGCAGCACCTTGCCATCCACCCGGTCACTGAGCACCAGCGGTACCGGGCAGACCTCGAACAGATGGCGCAGATTGCTTTCTGCGGCGCGGCGTTCCTCCATTTCCTGTGCCAGACGCAGCCGCTCCAGCCAGGCCAGCCGCCCGCTGCGGGCGCTGCGCACCGCGGCAGACCAGCCCAGCAGGTGCACGAACACCGCGATCACCAGCATCGCCGTGAGATCGCGCGGCGTGGCGTGAAACCAGCCGGCGGCCATCAGGAACAGCGTTGCGGTCGAGAGCGGCAGCAGCCAGTAGTTGACCGGACTGAGCATGGGCACGAAGGCGTAGAACGCCAGCACCATCAGCAGCCCGGACATGCCCTGATTCGGCGAATAGTCGCCATAGGCCAGATTGACCAGCCGAAAGGCCACAATACCGCCGATCTGAAACGCGATCAGCGCCCGGCGCAGCGCTTCGGGGCGTTCGCGTGCGCCCAGGCGTGCCACCCACCAAAGATGGAGGCCCAGCGCCAGCACCACCAGCCGCGCCAGCAGGATGGACCAGAACTGCGGGCTGTCGTGCAACTTGGCCCAATCCACCACACTGGCCAGCACGAAGACACCGCCGCCAGCCAGCCCGAGCAGCCGCAGCCGGGACGTGATGTCTGGCCAGGCACTCAGGACATAGGCGTGTTCGTCCTCTGCGCGGCGAAACAGCCCGAGCTTGCCGATCGGATGACCGGAATCGTCGGCAGGGGGCAGGCCGTCGTCACTGTTCGCGTCGGCGGATTCGGAACCACGGTGTTGCAACGGCATGAGGTGTGGGCGCAGAACCGACCTGCACAATGTAAAAAATTGCATTATCCGGCGGTGGCTTGCGGAACCGGTGTGAACCTTGTCACGCTGCACGCGGTTTGTCTGTTCTTCACGTTGACGTAAACGGAAGGTAAGATTCAAGCCCATGCGCTGCCACCAGAGCAGCCCCAACGGAGACGCGCCCCATGCAACTGCCCGGACTGGACTTTCAACTCGGCGAGGACATCGCCGCGCTGCGCGAGGCGGTGCGCAGTTTTGCCGCCAAGGAAATCGCCCCGCGCGCCGCCGAGATCGACCGCAGCGACCAGTTTCCGATGGATTTGTGGCGCAAGTTCGGCGACCTCGGGCTGCTGGGCATCACCGTTCCCGAGGCCGAAGGCGGCACCGGAATGGGCTATGTGGCGCACATGGTGGCGATGGAAGAAATCTCGCGCGCCAGCGCGTCGGTCGGGCTGTCGTATGGCGCGCATTCCAATCTGTGCGTCAACCAAATCCGGCGCAACGGCACCGCAGCGCAAAAGGCCAAATACCTGCCCAAGCTGATTTCGGGCGAGCACGTCGGCGCGCTGGCGATGAGCGAGCCGGGCGCAGGCAGCGATGTGGTGAGCATGGCGTTGCGCGCCGAGCGGCGCGGCGATGCGTTCGTGCTCGATGGCAGCAAGATGTGGATCACCAACGGTCCGGATGCCGATGTGCTGGTGGTCTATGCCAAGACCGATCCGGCTGCCGGCGCCAAGGGCATCACCGCCTTTCTCGTCGAGAAGGGCTTTGCTGGGTTTTCGGTGGCGCAAAAGCTCGACAAGCTGGGCATGCGCGGCAGCCACACCGGCGAGCTGGTGTTTCGCAACTGCGAGGTGCCGGCGGAGAACGTGCTTGGGCAGATCAACGGCGGGGCGAGGGTGCTCATGAGCGGGCTGGACTACGAGCGCGCGGTGCTCGCCGCAGGCCCCGTGGGCATCATGCAGGCGGTGATGGACAATGTGCTGCCCTATGTGCACGAACGCAAGCAATTCGGCCAGCCGATCGGCACATTCCAGCTCATCCAGGCCAAGCTGGCCGACATGTACACCACGCTGCAAGCCGCGCGCAGCCTGCTCTACACCGTGGGCAGGAATCTCGACGCGCTCGGCGACGGCCATGCGCGCAGCGTGCGCAAGGACTGCGCCGCGGTCATTCTGTGGTGCGCGGAAAAAGCCACGTGGATGGCCGGCGAGGGCATCCAGATTTTCGGCGGCAACGGCTACATCAACGACTACCCGCTGGGCCGACTGTGGCGCGACGCCAAGCTCTACGAGATTGGCGCAGGAACGAGCGAAATCCGCCGCATGCTGATCGGCCGCGAGCTGTTTGCGCAGACCGCCTGAACATGCGGGCAGCAACGATGCGGCGCGGTGCGCGCCGCGGGCAATCAGCGATGCACGGCTTCTTCCGCGCGCAGGCCGACCGCGTCGAGGACATGGTCCAGCCGCTGCGCGGCGGCGTCCACGTCCTTCCACTTGTCCAGGCCGAACAGCCCGAGGCGAAAACTCATGTAGTCGGCCGGTTCGTCACAGGCCAGCGGCACGCCGGCGGCAATCTGCATGCCGTGCGCGGCAAACGCCCGGCCGCTCTGCACCTGCGGGTCACGGGTGTAGCTCACCACCACGCCCGGCGCCTGAAATCCCGGCGCAGCCACGCTCTTGACTCCGCGGCGCTCGAGCGAATCGCGCACGCGCCGGCCCAGCTCGATCTGTGCGGCCTTGAGCCGGGGCAGGCCGAGGTCGAACGCCTCGCGCATCTGATCGCGCACCTCGGCCAGGGTGTCGGTGGGCATGGTGGCGTGATAGGCATGCGCGCCCTTTTCATAGGCCTGCATGATCTGATGCCATTTTTTCAGGTCGCAGGCAAAGCTGTTGCTTGTGGTCTGCTCCAGCCGCTGCAGCGCGTGGTCGCTGAGCATGGCAAAGCCGCAGCAGGGCTGGCCGCTCCAGCCTTTTTGCGGCGCCGAGACCAAGACGTCCACGCCGGTGGCCTGCATGTCCACCCACATCGCACCGGATGCGATGCAGTCGAGCACGAACAGGCCGCCCACTGCGTGCACCGCATCGGCGACGGCGCGCAGATAGTCGTCGGGCAGCATCAGGCCGGCGGAGGTTTCCACATGCGGGGCGAACACCACCGCGGGCTTTTCTCGGGCAATGGTGGCGACGACCTGGTCGATCGGCGCCGGGGCGAAGGGCGATTCGGGCGCGTCGGCGATGCGCCGCGCCTTGAGCACGGTCACCTTGTCGCTCAGATGCCCGGTCTCGATGATCTGGCTCCAACGGTAGCTGAACCAGCCGTTGCGCACGATCAGCACCTGCGCGCCCTGCACGAACTGCCGCGCCACCGCTTCCATGGCAAACGTGCCGCTGCCCGGCACGATCACTGCCGCCTGCGCGCCATAGGCGTCCTTGAGCATGGCCGACAGATCGCGCATGACCTGCTGGAACTTCGCCGACATGTGATTGAGCGAGCGGTCTGTGTAGACCACCGAATATTCGAGCAGTCCGTCGGGATCGACGTTGGGCAGCAAAGCGGGCATGGGGTGTCTCCTGTGGGCAAAGCAAGGGCGCGTCTGGCGCCGACAAGAGCGAAAAGCCTAGCATGCAGCGCCAGCAATTGCCGGGCGCTTTGCCTTGTCGCCGGTGCGGGCTTACAGTCACGGCGGTTGCCACGCCGCGCAGGTGTCCGATGAATCAGTTTCCGCCCCGTCTGGATTCCCCCATCGCCTTTGCCATGGCGCGCACCATGCTGGAGGGCTTCAACCGCCACTACCGCCTGTTCCGCCAGGTGAGCGCCGCGGCGAAGGAACGTTTCGAACGCGCCGACTGGGCAGCGCAACAGGCGGCGCAACGCGAGCGCATTGCGTTCTACGACCAGCGCGTGGATGAAGGCACCGAGCGGCTGCAGAAGGAACTCGACGCTGGCAATCAGCCCATGGAGATCTGGCAGCAGGCCAAGCTGCACTACATCGGCCTGCTGACCAATCATCACCAGCCCGAGCTGGCCGAGACATTTTTCAACTCGGTGACCACCAAGATTCTGCGGCGCGAGCATTTCAACAACGAGTTCCTGTTCGTGCGCCCGGCGGTGTCCACCGAGTACATCGAGAACGAGGAACCTGCGGCCAAGCCAACTTTCCGGGTGTATTACCCGCACACCCACGCGGCGCTGCACGGCTGTCTGCGCCGCGCGATCGAGAACTTCCAGCTCGCCTTGCCGTTCGAGGACCTGGATCACGATGTCGCGCAAGTGATCGCTGCGGTGCGCAAGCGTTTCGGCAATGATGTGCGGCTGCGTGCCAACTTCCAGATCCAGATGCTCGACTCGCTGTTCTTCCGCAACAAGGGCGCTTATGCGGTGGGCAAGGTGATCAACGGGTTCACCGAATTTCCGCTGGCGCTGCCCATCCTGCACAACGACCGCGGACAGCTCTTCATCGACACCGTGCTGCTCACCGAGGACGACATGCTGCTGCTGTTCTCCTTCGCCCGGGCGTATTTCATGGTGGACATGGAGATTCCCTCGGCCTATGTGCAGTTCCTGCGCAGCCTGATGCCGCGCAAGCCACGCGCCGAGCTGTACAACGCGCTGGGGCTGGCCAAGCAGGGCAAGACGCTGTTCTACCGCGACTTTCTGTTTCACCTGCGGCATTCGAGCGACAAGTTCATCGTCGCGCCGGGCATCAAGGGCATGGTGATGGTGGTGTTCACCCTGCCGTCGTTCCCGTTCGTGTTCAAGGTGATCAAGGACTTCTACCCGCCGCAGAAAGACACCACGCGCGACAAGATCAAGGGCAAGTATCTGCTCGTCAAGCAGCACGACCGCGTGGGGCGCATGGCCGAGACGCTGGAATATTCCAATGTCGCGTTCGATCGCGCGCGCTTCTCACCCGAGCTGATCGACGAGCTGCAGACCTATTGCCCCTCGCAGCTCGAGTTCGACGGCGACACCATCATCATCCGCCACTGCTACATCGAGCGGCGCATGATTCCGCTCAACATCTATCTGCAGGAAGCCGACGACGCGCAGCTCGAGGCCGCGGTGATCGAGTACGGCAACGCCATCAAGGACATGGTCGCAGCCAACATCTTTCCCGGCGACATGCTGTGGAAAAACTTCGGTATCACCCGTCACGGCAAGGTGGTGTTCTACGACTACGACGAGATCGAGTACATCACCGACTGCAATTTCCGCCGCGTGCCGCCGCCCCGCAACGAGGAAGACGAGATGGCCGCCGAGCCGTGGTATGCGGTCGGCCCGCATGACGTGTTTCCAGAGACCTTCGGCCAGTTCCTTCTGGGCAACCCCAAGGTGCGCGCCGTGTTTCTCAAGCACCACGCCGACCTGCTCGAACCGGCGTTCTGGCAGGAACACCAGAGCCGCATCCGCGAAGGTCATCTGTACGACGTGTTCACCTACGACGCGGCGCGCCGCTTTCCCCGGCCGCAGGCCGCGCGCGCGCATTCCACACCAACCGAACTGGAGACCTCACCATGACCGATCCGATCGTCATCGTTTCCGCCGCGCGCACGCCCATCGGCGGGCTGCTCGGCGACTTTGCCGCGCTGCCTGCCTGGGAACTGGGCGCAGCGGCGATCGCCGCCGCGGTGCAGCGCGCCGGCATCCAAGGCGAGCAGGTCGATGAAGTGCTGATGGGCAACTGCCTGATGGCCGGACAGGGCCAGGCGCCCGCGCGGCAGGCGGCGCTCAAGGCCGGTCTGCCGCAGAGCGCCGGTGCCGTGACCCTGTCCAAGATGTGCGGCTCGGGCATGCGGGCGATGATGTTCGCGCACGACATGCTCGCCGCCGGCTCGGCCTCCGTGATGGTGGCCGGGGGCATGGAGAGCATGACCAACGCGCCGCATCTGGCCTTTGTGCGCAAGGGCGTGAAATACGGCCTGACCCAGTTCTACGACCACATGGCGCTTGACGGCCTGGAGGATGCGTACGACCGCGGCAAGGCGATGGGGGTGTTCGCCGAGAGCTGCGTGGCCGAATATGGTTTCAGCCGCGAGGAGATGGACGCGTTTGCCATCGCCTCGACCGAGCGCAGCAAGAAGGCCAACGAGGACGGCAGCTTCGACTGGGAGATGGCGCCGGTCAGCGTCGCCGGTCGTGGCGGTGCGGTGCAGATCGCCCGCGATGAACAACCGTTCAAGGCCAAGCTCGACAAGATTCCCGGCCTCAAACCGGCGTTCAAGAAGGATGGCAGCATCACCGCGGCGACCTCGTCGAGCATTTCCGACGGCGCCGCGGCGCTGGTGCTGATGCGCCAGTCCACCGCCGACAAGCTCGGCTGCGCGCCGATCGCGCGCATCCGTGCGCACGCGGTGCACGCGCAGGCGCCCGAGTGGTTCACCACCGCGCCGGTCGGCGCGATCCGCAAGGTGCTCGACAAAGCCGGATGGCAGCCGCGCGAGGTCGATCTGTGGGAGGTCAACGAGGCGTTCGCCGCGGTGACCATGGCGGCGATGCGCGAGTTCGGCCTGCCGCACGACATCGTCAACGTCCACGGCGGCGCGGTCGCGCTCGGTCACCCCATCGGCGCGAGCGGCGCGCGCATCGTGGTCACGCTGCTCGGCGCGCTGCGCCAGCGGGGGCTGAAAAAGGGGGTGGCTGCGCTGTGCATCGGCGGCGGCGAGGCGACGGCCATGGCGGTCGAACTGTTGTGAATGCACGGGACTACCCAGCGTGCTCCTCCCCCACGCGTGGGGGAGGTTGGGAAGGGGCAGTCGTCCGAGGGGAATGATCCATGTTGCTGTCTGACGACCACCGCCTGATCCGCGACGCGGTGCGCGACTACGCCCAGCGCGAAATCGCGCCGCACGCCGCCGCGTGGGCGCGGCAGGCGCGGTTTCCGCGCGAGGCGCTGCAGGGCTTGGCGCAGCTGGGTTGCCTGGGCATCGCGGTGCCGGTCGAGTGGGGCGGCGCCGGGCTGGACTATTTGTCTCTGGCGCTGGCGATCGAGGAAATCGCCGCAGCCGACGGCGCGACCAGCACCATCGTCAGTGTCAACAACTGCCCGGTGTGCTCCATCCTGCTCGCTTGGGGAGACGACGCGCAAAAACGCCGCTGGCTCGAACCGCTGGCGCGCGGGCAGATGGTCGGCGCATTCGCGCTGACCGAACCGCAGGCCGGGTCGGACGCGGCCAACCTGCGCACCACCGCACGGCGCGACGGCGACGCCTACGTGCTCGACGGCGTCAAGCAGTTCATCACCAGCGGCAAGAACGGCCAGGTCGCGATCGTGCTTGCGGTGACCGACCGCGCCGCGGGCAAACACGGCATCAGCGCCTTCATCGTGCCGACCGACACCCCGGGCTATGTGGTCGAGCGGCTGGAGGACAAGGCCGGACAGGCGGCGAGCGACACCGCGCAAATCCGCTTCGACGGCTGCCGCATCCCGGTGGAAAACCGCATCGGCGCCGAAGGGCAGGGGTACAAGATTGCCCTCTCGGGGCTGGAGGGCGGGCGCATCGGCATCGCCGCGCAGGCGGTGGGCATGGCGCGCGCCGCGTTCGAGGCGGCGCTGCGCTATGCGCGCGAGCGCACCGCGTTCGGCCAGCCGTTGTTTGCGCACCAGGCGGTGCAGTTCCGGCTCGCCGACATGGCGATGCAGATCGAAGCCGCGCGGCAGTTGCTCTGGCATGCGGCAAGCCTCAAGGACGCCGGACAGCCTTGCCTGAAGGAGGCGGCGATGGCCAAGCTGTTTGCCAGCGAAATGGCCGAGCGGGTGTGCAGCGCGGCGATGCAAGTCCACGGCGGCTATGGGTATGTCGCCGACTTTCCGGTCGAGCGCATCTGGCGCGACGCGCGGGTTTGCCAGATTTACGAAGGCACTTCGGACGTGCAAAACATGCTGATCGCCCGCGCGCTGTAAACCGACATACCGACACCAGGAGACACCCATGCCCGTCAGCCCGATCACCTTTTTTTTCGACTTCTCCTCGCCCTACGCCTATCTGGCGAGCACGCAGATCGAGGCCATCGCCGCGCAGCATCTGCGCGACATCGAATGGGTACCGATGCTGCTCGGGCCGGTGTTCCAGGCCACGGGGTCCAAACCCCTGATCGATCAGCCGCTCAAGGGCGATTACGCCCGCATCGACATTCCGCGTTCGGCGCGGTACTTGAGCGTGCCGTATGTCCACCCCGACCCGTTTCCGCTTGCGACTTACCAGGCCGCGCGGGTGCTCATCGGGCTGCAGCGCGAACATCCGGCGCAGGCGGTGCCGTGGCTGCATCGCTGCTTCGCGGCCTATTTCACGCAAAACCGCAACATCGCCGAACTGCCGGTCCTCCAGGCGCTTGCTGCCGAACAAGGTCTGCCGGCCGATACCGTGTCGCGTCACACGACCGACCCGGCCATCAAGGCCCAGCTCAAGGCCAACTGCGACCGCGCGCTGGAGGAGGGCATGTGCGGCGCACCGTTCATGGTGGTCGACGAGCAGCCTTTCTGGGGCGTGGACCGTCTGCCGCAACTCGCGCACTGGCTGCAGACCGGCGGTTTCTGAACGAATAGATGAACCGCGCACAGTCGCGGGCAACACACAGAGGAGACCCATCATGTCCGACACCGAAGTGCGCCTGCAAAGCTACGCTTGCGGCCGTACCGATCAGCCCCTCATCACCCAGACCCTGGGCGACTTTTTCGACGCCATGGCCGAACGGCAGGGCCTGCATGAGGCACTGGTCGTGCGCCATCAGGACGTGCGACTGAGCTATGCCGAACTCAAGCGCGAGGTCGATCGGCTGGCCAGCAGCCTGCTGCGCAGTGGCCTGCGCAAGGGCGACCGTGTGGGCATCTGGGCGCACAACAGCGTGGAATGGGTGCTGATGCAACTGGCCACCGCGCGCGTCGGCGTCATCCTGGTCAACATCAACCCGGCGTACCGCGTCGCGGAGGTCGAATACGCGCTGAACAAGGTCGGGTGCAAGGCGCTGGTGACCATGCCGTCGTTCAAGACCAGCGACTACCTGGCCATGCTGCGCGAGCTCGCGCCAGAGCTGGCGCACAGCACGCCGGGTGCGCTGCGCGCCGCGCGCGTGCCCGAGCTGCGGCTGGTCGTCCATCTGGGCGAGCAGCACGAGCCCGGAATGCTGCGCTTTGCCGACTGGATCGCGCAGGGCAGCGCAGACGACCCGGCAGTGGCGCAGGCCGCAGCCGGCCTGCGCGCGTCTGATCCGATCAACATCCAGTTCACCAGCGGCACGACCGGCTTTCCCAAAGGCGCCACGCTCACCCACAGCAACATCCTGAACAACGGCTATTTCATCGGCGAGGCGATGAAGCTCACCGCAGCAGACCGGCTGTGCATCCCGGTGCCGCTGTATCACTGTTTCGGCATGGTGCTGGGCAATCTGGCGTGCCTGACGCACGGCGCAACCATCGTCTACCCGAACGACGCGTTCGACCCGCTGGCAACGCTCCAGGCCGTGCAGGACGAAGCCTGCACCGGGCTGCACGGCGTGCCGACCATGTTCATCGCCATGCTCGACCACCCGCGCTTTGCCGAGTTCGACCTCTCCACGCTGCGCACCGGCATCATGGCCGGCAGCCCCTGCCCGACCGAGGTGATGAAGCGGGTGGTGCGCGACATGCATCTGTCCGAAATCACCATCGCCTACGGCATGACCGAAACCGCACCGGTGAGCTGCCAGAGTTCCACAGACACGCCGCTTGCCAAGCGGGTGAGCACGGTCGGGCAGGTGCAGCCGCATCTGGAAGTGAAGATCGTCGACCCGGCCACCGGCCAGACCGTGGCGTCCGGGCAGACCGGCGAACTCTGCACGCGCGGCTATTCGGTGATGCACGGCTACTGGGGCGACGAGGCCAAGACCCGCGAGGCGATCGACGCCGAGGGCTGGATGCACACCGGCGACCTGGCGACCATGGACGAGGAGGGCTATGTCAACATCGTCGGCCGCATCAAGGACATGGTCATCCGCGGCGGCGAGAACATCTACCCGCGCGAGGTCGAGGAATTTCTCTACCGCCACCCGATGGTGCAGGACGTGCAGGTGGTCGGCGTGCCCGACCCCAAATACGGCGAGGAACTGTGCGCCTGGATCATCCCCAAGCCGGGCGCCGCGCCGACCGAGGACGACATCCGCGCGTTCTGCCAGGGACAGATCGCGCACTACAAGATTCCGCGCTACATCCGCTTCGTGCAGAGCTTTCCGCTGACCATCACCGGCAAGGTGCAGAAGTTCAAGATCCGCGAGGCGATGCAGCAGGAACTCGGGCTGCGCCCGGCGCAGACCGCCTGACCGACCATGCCGACGCTCGACACCCAGATCGATCCGCGCAGCGCCGAGTTCGCCGCCAACGCGCAGGCGATGCAGGCGCTGGTCGATGACCTGCGCGCCCGACTCGCGCAAGCGGCGCAAGGCGGCGGCGAGGCCGCGCGCGCCAAACACACCGCGCGCGGCAAGCTGCTGCCGCGCGAGCGGGTGGCGCAATTGCTTGACCCCGGGTCGCCGTTTCTCGAACTCTCGCCGCTGGCTGCGCACGGGATGTACGACGACGCCGCGCCAGGAGCTGGGATCATCACCGGAATCGGCCGCGTGTCCGGGCGGCCGTGCGTGATCGTGTGCAACGACGCCACGGTCAAGGGCGGCACGTATTACCCGATGACGGTGAAAAAACACTTGCGCGCGCAGGAGATCGCGCGCGAAAACCGCCTGCCGTGCATCTACCTCGTCGATTCCGGCGGCGCCAACCTGCCCAACCAGGACGAGGTCTTCCCCGACCGCGACCACTTCGGCCGCATTTTCTACAACCAGGCGACGATGAGCGCCGAGGGCATCGCGCAGATCGCCGTGGTCATGGGCTCGTGCACCGCAGGCGGCGCGTACGTTCCGGCGATGAGCGACGAATCCATCATCGTCGCCAACCAGGGCACGATCTTTCTCGGCGGCCCGCCGCTGGTCAAGGCGGCCACCGGCGAGGAGGTCAGCGCCGAAGACTTGGGCGGCGGCGACGTGCACACCCGGCTCTCGGGCGTGGCCGACCATCTCGCCGCGAACGACGCGCACGCGCTCGCGATCGCCCGGAGCATCGTCGCGCGCTTGCCCCCGAGCGCGCGCGCCGCGCTCGACCTGCGCGCACCGCGCGACCCGCTCTACCCAGCCAGCGAGCTGTACGGCATTGTGCCGCGCGACGCGCGCAAACCGTTCGACGTGCGCGAGGTCATCGCCCGCATCGTCGATGCCTCGGCGTTCGACGAATTCAAGGCGCGCTTTGGCAGCACGCTGGTGTGCGGGTTTGCGCATCTGCACGGCATCCCGGTGGGCATCCTGGCGAACAACGGCATCCTGTTCTCCGACAGCGCGGTCAAGGGCGCGCACTTCATCGAGCTGTGCTGCCAGCGCCGCATCCCGCTGCTGTTCCTGCAGAACATCACCGGGTTCATGGTTGGGCGCAAGGCCGAGAACGAAGGCATCGCCCGGCACGGTGCCAAGCTGGTCGCCGCAGTGGCTTGCGCGCAGGTGCCCAAGTTCACCGTGATCATCGGCGGCTCGTTCGGCGCCGGCAATTACGGCATGTCCGGCCGGGCGTTTGGCCCGCGGCAACTCTGGATGTGGCCGAACGCGCGCATCAGCGTGATGGGCGCAGAGCAGGCAGCCAGTGTGCTCGCCACGGTGCGGCGCGACGGCATCGAGGCGCGGGGCGGCAGCTGGAGCGCGGAAGAAGAAGAGGCGTTCAAGGCGCCGATCCGCGCGCAATACGAGGCGCAGGGCCACCCGTATTACGCCACCGCGCGGCTGTGGGACGACGGCATCATCGACCCGGCCGACACCCGCCGCGTGCTCGCGCTGGGGCTGTCCGCCGCGCTGAACGCGCCCATCCCGCAAACCCGTTTCGGTGTGCTGCGCATGTGATGTGTAGGATTGATTCGTTCCGTACACATCGAGCGCCGATCATGCGAACCCATATCGACATCGACGATGGGCCGACAGTCTGATGCGCGCGCTGTCGCAGGTAAGCATGGGCGGGAGGCGCACGCAGTCCAGGCGGCGCGCCTCGACCGCCGGTTGCGCATGCAGGGTTGCTGCGTGCGCAGCCCGATCGATGTGCTGCTCGCCAGCTTTTGCATGACGCAGGGCCCTACCCTGCTGCGCTGCGACGCCGATGTCGGGGGTTTAATCGAGGGGTTCAAACTGGTGGGAGAAATCGACACATGGACGTCCTGAATCCGCTGGGTGCTTACTTCCAGACCCTGGCCCGCTATCACCTCTGGGCCACGCGGCGGCTGCTCGCCGAGCACGTCGCGCCGCTGCCCGAGGCCGACTACCGCCGCGACTGCGGGCTGTTTTTCAAGAGCATCCACGGCACGCTCAACCACCTGCTGGTGGGCGAAGGGCTGCTGTGGCAGCGGCGTTTCATCGACGGTGTCTCACCGAGTGGCATTGCGCTGGACGCCGAGGTCGAGCCCGACCGCGCGCGGCTGGCACAGCGTCTGCTGGATGTGGCGCAGGCCTGGCAGCCGTTCATCACGTCGCTGTCGCCCGAGCGCTTTGCATCGACGCTAGCCTATGCCACCAGCCGTGGCGAACCTGTCACCTCACCGTTCGCGCTGACCCTGGCGCATGTGTTCAACCATGCCACGCACCATCGCGGCCAGATCACCGCGGCGCTGACCGCGATGGGCCGCGCTGCGCCGGTGCTCGATCTGATCTACATGCTGCGCGAGGAGGCAGCATGAACGCGGCTGCCGCTGTTCGGGTGGAGCGCGCCGGGGTGGTGGCCACGGTCACGCTGAACCGCCCCGAGGTGCGCAACGCCTTCGACGCCGCGACCATTTCTGCGCTGCACGCGGCGTTCGTCGCGCTCGGCGAAGACCTGCAGGTGCGCGCAGTCGTGCTCGCCGCCGAGGGAGCGACGTTCTGCGCCGGCGCCGATCTGCGCTACATGCGGGAGATGGCGCAGTACAGCGAAGTGCAGAACCGCGACGACGCGCTGCAGCTCGCGCGCATGCTGCGCAGCGTGGCAGAATGCCCCAAGCCGGTGATCGCCCGGGTGCAGGGCGATGCGTTTGCCGGCGGTGTCGGGCTGGTGGCGGCCTGCGATCTGGCGGTGGCCGCATCCGCCGCGCGGTTTTGCCTGAGCGAAGTCCGGCTCGGGCTGATTCCGGCGACCATCATGCCGCATGTGCTGCGCGCCGTCGGCGCGCGCGCGGCGCAGCGCCTGACCCTGACCGCCGAGGTGTTCGACGCCGCCGCGGCGCAGCGCATCGGGCTGGTGCACGAGGTCGCTGCAGACGCCGCCGCGCTCGACGCCCAGGTGCACGCCTGGACGCAGGCGCTGCTGGCCGCATCACCGCAGGCGCTGGCCGCGGCCAAGCGGCTGCTCGCCGAGGTGGCGCATCATCCGCTGGGCGAGGTGCTGCTGGCCGACACCGCCGAGCGCATCGCGCAGGCCCGCGCCAGCAGCGACGGGCGCGAAGGCATCTCCGCCTTTCTGGAAAGACGCAAGCCTCTCTGGGCCGCACCCGGCCCGAACTGAACCGAACCGAACCCAACCGAACCGAATCCCGCCATGCACATGACCTCAGCCAACCCCTGGACGCCCGCGCGCATCGAAACCCTGCTCGACCTTCCGCTGCCCGAATTGCTGTGGCAGGCGCAGCAGGTGCACCGCGCGCATTTCGACCCGACCGAGGTGCAGCTGTCCTCGCTGCTGTCGATCAAGACCGGCGGATGTGCCGAAGACTGCGGCTACTGCCCGCAATCGGCGCATCACGACGTCGGCCTGAAGGCTGGCAAGCTGATGGACCTCGATCTGGTGCTGGCCAACGCCCAGGCGGCGAAGGACGCCGGGGCCACCCGCTTTTGCATGGGCGCAGCCTGGCGCGAGCCCAAGGATCGCGACATCGACGCGGTGGCGCGCATGGTCGAAGGGGTCAAGGCGCTCGGCTTGCAGACCTGCATGACCCTCGGGATGCTGCGCCCCGAGCAGGCGCGGCGCCTGGCCGACGCGGGGCTGGACTACTACAACCACAACCTCGACACCTCGCCCGCGTTCTACGGCCACATCATCACCACCCGCACCTATCAGGAGCGGCTCGACACCCTGCACCATGTGCGCAGCGCGGGCATGGCGGTGTGCTGCGGCGGCATCGTTGGCATGGGAGAGACGCGGGCCGACCGCGCCGCGCTGCTCGCCGAGCTGGCCAACCTCGACCCGTACCCCGAATCGGTGCCGATCAACGCGCTGGTGCGCGTGGCCGGCACTCCGCTGGAACACGCGCCCGACCTCGACCCGTTCGAGTTCGTGCGCACCGTGGCTGCGGCGCGCATCGTCATGCCGCGCGCCTGGGTGCGGCTGTCCGCAGGCCGCAAGGAGCTGGGCGACGGCATCCAGGCGCTATGCCTGCTCGCCGGCGCCAACTCCATTTTTTACGGCGACACCCTGCTGGTCACCGGCAACGCCGAGGTCGAGGCCGACCGCGCGCTGTTCGCCCGTCTGGGCTTGCGCGCCAGCGGCACGGCAGCGCCACAGCAGCCCCCTGCGGTGCGCCGCACCATCCCCGTGCAGCAAACCGCCTGAGGCCATCGATGCAAGCCCCCACCCTCGACACCCTGCAACTGCTCGCGCTGGCCGCAGCGCTGGGCTGGGCCAGCGGGCTGCGCGCCTTTCTGGTGATGTTCGCCGTCGGCGTCGCCGGGCTGGCCGGGTGGGTGCAACTGCCCGCCGGGCTGCAGGCGCTGGCCAGCCCGCTGGCGGTGGGCATCACCGGGGTTCTGGCCCTGCTCGAATTCGTCGGCGACAAGATTCCGGGCGTGGACAGCCTGCTCGACTTCATCTCCACCCTGCTGCGCATCCCCGCCGGGGCGGTGCTCGCAGCCAGCGTGTTCGGGCTCGATCACACCTTCGTCGCGGCGCTGGCGGCGGCCGCCGGAGGCAGCCTGGCCGCAGTGAGCCACGGCACCAAGCTGTCCACCCGCGCGGCGATCAACACCTCGCCCGAGCCGTTTTCCAACATCGGCGCGTCGTTCGGGGAAGACGCGCTGGTGCTCGGCGGGCTGTGGCTGGCCTGGCTGCACCCGGTGCTGTTTTTGCTCGCGCTGGCGCTGGTGCTGGCGGCGATGGTGTGGCTGGCGCGGCGCAGCTTGCACTTCGTGCGCGGGCTGCTCGGCCGCATGGTGCGCATGTTCAGCGGCAGGGGGGAAAGCGCGTCCCCGGTCACCGATGTGTCCTTTCGCGACAAGCGCTGAGTCACGCCTCAGGGAGCGCTCCATGTTCAACAAAATCCTGATCGCCAACCGCGGAGAAATCGCCTGCCGGGTCGCTGCCACCTGCCGGCGGCTCGGCATCCAGACGGTGGCGGTGTATTCCGAGGCCGATGCACAGGCCGCGCATGTCGCGGCGTGCGACGAGGCGGTGTGCATCGGCCCGGCCGAGGCGGCGGGCAGCTACTTGCGCGGCGAGCGCATCGTGCAGGCGGCGCGCGACACCGGCGCGCAGGCCGTGCATCCGGGGTATGGTTTTTTGAGCGAAAACCCGGATTTCGCGCGGCAATGCGCGCAGGCCGGGCTGGTGTTCGTCGGCCCGCCGCCCGAGGCGATGCAGGCGATGGGGCTCAAAGCCGAATCCAAGCGGCTGATGCAGGCTGCAGGCGTGCCGCTGGTGCCGGGCTACCACGGCGCAGAGCAGGACGACGCGCGGCTGGCAGCCGAGGCCGAGCGCATCGGCTACCCGCTGCTGATCAAGGCCAGCGCCGGCGGCGGCGGCAAGGGCATGCGCGAGGTGCAGGCGGCGGCAGACTTCGCTGCGGCGCTGGCGTCTTGCCGCCGCGAGGCGCGCAGCAGCTTTGGCAACGACGCGGTGCTGCTCGAGCGCCTGGTGCGCCACCCGCGGCATATCGAAATCCAGGTGTTCGCCGACATGCACGGGCATTGCCTGTGGCTGGCCGAACGCGACTGCTCGATGCAGCGCCGCCACCAAAAAGTGGTCGAGGAAGCTCCCGCGCCGGGGTTGCCGCAGGCGATGCGCGAAGCCATGGGCGCTGCCGCCGTGGCCGCGGCGCAGGCAGTGGGCTATGTCGGCGCGGGAACGGTCGAGTTTATCGTCGAGTGCGAGGAGAACGCCGTGCCGCAGAACTTTTACTTCATGGAAATGAACACCCGGCTGCAGGTCGAGCATCCGGTGACCGAGGCGATCACCGGGCTCGACCTGGTCGAGTGGCAGTTGCGCGTGGCCGCAGGCGAGCCGCTGCCGCTCGCGCAGGACGAGGTGCGCACGCGCGGCCATGCGATCGAGGCGCGGATCTATGCCGAGCATCCCGAAGCCGGCTTTTTGCCGTCGACCGGGGTGCTGCAGCGGCTGGCGCTGCCGCCGCATACCGCGTTCGGCGCGGCAGGCGAATCCGGTATCCGCATCGACAGCGGGGTGCGCGAGGGCGATGCGATCACGCCGTATTACGACCCGATGATCGCCAAGCTCATCGCCTGGGCGCCGACGCGCGAGCAGGCGCGGCTGCGGCTGCGGCAGGCGCTGGCGGCAACGCACATCGCCGGGGTGCAGACCAATGTGCAGTTCCTCCACCGCCTGCTCGGGCAGGAGGCGTTTGCCGCCGGGGTGGTCGATACCGGGCTGATCCATCGGCATCAGGACGCGCTCATGGCGCCGCCTGCGATCGCGCCGCAACTGGCGTGCGCCGCAGCGGTCGGCGCGCTGCTCGAGGACGAGCGTCAGGCGCAGGCCGACGATCCCTGGTCCGCCTGCGACGGCTTCAGCAACGGCGTGCTGCCGCCCCGCGCGTTCGTGTTCGACAGCCCCTGGGGCGAACTGCGCGGCGCGCTGCTCTACCCGCAGGCTGCGCAGCCGCTGCGTCTGCAGGCGCCGGGGCTGGATGCGCCGCAGCCCTTTGCCTGCAGCGCGCGCGCCGCGTCGGGCGCAAACGCGCGCGTGCTGGTGCTCACGCTGGGCGGGCAGCGCGCGCAGGTCGAGGTGGTGCGGCTGGGGGCTTCGGGGTTTGCTGTGTTCGCCGCAGGCGAGCAGGCGCTGCTGCAACTGCGCGCTGCCGATCTGGGCAGCGCGGCCGCGGTGCAGAGCGGCGGGCGGCTCACCGCGCCGATGCCCGGCAAGATCATCGCGCTGCATGTGCAGCCAGGTGAGACGGTGCAGGCGGGTGCGCCGCTGCTGGTGCTCGAAGCCATGAAAATGGAGCACACCCTGAGCGCGCCCTCGACCGGGCAGGTGAGCGCGGTGCTGCACGCCGTCGGCGACCAGGTCAGCGAAGGCGCGGAACTGCTGCGCATCACCGCACCGCACGCGCAGGAAGCGCAGACATGAGACTCGCCGTATGGGACCCCGACGAGCCGTTTCGCCGCTGGCGCGACGCGCTGATGCAGCACGCCAAGGAAAACGGGCTGGCGATCGACGTGATCGACGCCTGCGCCGACCGCGATGCGCAGGCCGAGTTCGCGCTGGTCTGGCGCCCCGAGGCCGAGTGGCTCGCCGGGCAGATGGGGCTGCGCGCGGTGTTCAACCTCGGCGCCGGGGTCGATGCCATCGCGCCGCTGCTGCACCGCCTGCACCCCGGCGTGCCGCTGATCCGTCTGGAGGACGCGGGCATGGGGCGGCAGATGGCCGACTACGTCGCCGAAGGCGTGCTGCACGCGTATCGCCGCATGCTCGACTATGCCGAGCAGCAGGCGCAGCAACACTGGCAGCCGCTGCCGCTGCCGCCGCGCGCCAGTTTCACCGTCGGCTTTCTCGGTCTGGGGCAGATGGGCGCAGCTGCCGCGCGGCGCGTGGCGGCGATGGACTTTCCGATCCACGCCTGCACCCGCAGCGGCCGCGCTGTCGCGGGGCTGAACTGCCAGGTGGTCGGGCTGGGCAGCCTGGACGAATTTCTCGCGCAGACCCGGGTGCTGGTGGTGTTGCTGCCACTGACCGCCGACACCCGCGGGCTGCTCGACTACGCTGCGCTGAGCCGCCTGCCGCAGGGCGCGCACCTGATCAACGCCAGCCGGGGTGCGGTGGTCGATCAGGCCGATCTGCTCGATCTGCTGCAGTCCGGGCACCTGGCCAGCGCCTTGCTCGATGTGTTCGCCACCGAGCCGCTGCCGGCAGACGATCCGCTGTGGCGCCACTCGCGGGTGCGCATCACCCCGCATGTGGCGGCGCAAACCCTGGTCGGCCCGTCGGCAGCGCAGATCGTGCGCAAGATCGCCGCGATCGAGCGCGGCGAATCGCCCGGCGGCGTGGTCGACATGCGGTTGGGGTATTGAACCGGAGACACGCCATGCATTCCCTGAACGACTTGCCCAAATTCGTCGAAGTGGTCGAGGTCGGCCCGCGCGACGGCCTGCAGAACGAGGCCAATCCGGTGCCCGCCGCGGTCAAGATCGACCTGATCGACCGGCTGTCCGCCGCAGGGATGCCGCAGATCGAGGCTGCGGCCTTCGTCTCGCCCAAGTGGGTGCCGCAAATGGCCGGAAGCGCCGAGGTGATGGCGGGCATCCGCCGCCGTCCCGGCACGCGGTATTCCGCGCTGGTGCCCAATCTCAAAGGCATGGAGGCGGCGCTCGCCGCCCGCGTGGACGAGGTCGTGGTGTTCACCGCGGCAAGCGAGGCGTTTGCGCAGAAAAACATCAACTGCTCGATCGCCGAATCGATCGAACGCTTCCGCCCGGTCGCACACGCGGCGAAGACCGCCGGGGTGCGGCTGCGCGGCAGCATTTCCGTGGCGCTGGGCTGTCCGTACCAGGGTGAGGTTCAGCCGGCTGCGGTGGTCGACGTGGTGCGGCGCCTGGCCGATCTGGGCTGCGACAGCATCGACATCGCCGACACCATCGGCGTGGGCACGCCCGGCGCGGTGCAGGCGGTGTTCGACGCCGCGTCGCGGGTGTTTGCGCTCGCGCGGCTGGCCGGGCATTTCCACGACACCTATGGCCAGGCGCTGGCCAATGTGCTCGCCGCGCTGCAACTGGGCGTGGCGAGCTTTCATTCCTCGGTCGCCGGGCTGGGGGGCTGCCCTTACGCCAGGGGCGCCACCGGCAATCTCGCCACCGAAGATCTGCTCTACCTGCTGCACGGCCTGGGCATCGACACCGGGGTCGATCTGCGCGCGGTGGTGCAGACGGGCGACTTCATCACACGCGCCATCGGCCGCCCGAACCACAGCCGCGCCGGCCGCGCGCTGCTGGCCAAGTGGGCCGCCGAGCAGGGCAACGGCACCAGCGTCGCCTGCGCCGCATGAGCCACGCCATGCCGCCCCGCGCCATCGGCCACCCGAGCGCATCGGTGCAGCGGGTGATCGACGCGCTGGCCGCGCTCGGCCATGCCGAGCCGCCGGTCCTGCTCGACGCCGCGGCGCGCACTGCGCAGCAGGCCGCTGATGCGCTCGGTGTGCAGCTCGGGCAGATTGCCAAGTCCATCGTGTTCCGCCATGTGGACAGCAACCGCGCCGTGCTCGTGGTCTGCGCCGGGGATCGGCGGGTGGACGAGCGCGCCGTGGCCGCGCAGGTGGGGCGGCTCGCACGCGCCGATGCCGATTTTGTGCGCACGGCCACCGGCTTTGCCATCGGCGGGGTCAGTCCGGTGGGGCATGCCCAGCCGCCGATCGCGCTGATCGACCAGAGTCTGTGGCGCTTTGCCCGCATCTGGGCCGCGGCGGGGCATCCGCATGCGGTCTTTGCGCTGCGACCCGACGATCTGCCGCGCTGGCTCGGTGCTGCGCCCAGCGCCGTCACCCGCCCCGTCTGACATGGCCGTGCCGTCCCCCTGCATCAATGTCTGCACCGTCGACGAAGCGCGGGGGCTGTGCCGTGGCTGCCTGCGTACCCTGGACGAAATCGCGCGCTGGAGCAGCATGAGCGAGCAGGACAGGCTGCAGGTCTGGCGCCAGATCCGGCTGCGGCAGCAGGCCGGCGGCACGGCAGGGGAGGCGCCCGGCGCGGGCCGGACGCCGCCTGCCGCGGCATAGAATCCACCCCCTGCACAAAAAAGCGGCAGCCGGATCCACGGGCCTGCTGCGCTGCGCACGCCGTCCCGCCATGACCCAACCCGCTGCCCCCGCCGACTCCGCGCCTCTCGATGCGCTGTCGCGGCTGCGCGCGCCGCTTTGGCTCGGGCGGCATGTCTTGCCCAACCGCGTGTTCGCCGCGCCGATGGCCGGGGTCACTGACCGGCCGTACCGGCGCCTGGCGCGGCAACTCGGCGCCGGGTATTGCGTGAGCGAAATGATCACCGCGCGGCCCGATCTGCGCGACAGCCTCAAGACCGCGCGCCGCGCCAACCACGACGGCGAGGCCGCGCCGGTCGCGGTGCAGATCGTCGGCACCGACCCCGAGCAGATCGCGCACGCCACCGCGTACAACCTCGCGCGCGGTGCGCACATCATCGACATCAATATGGGCTGCCCGGCGAAAAAGGTCTGCAACCGCTGGGCCGGGTCGGCGCTGATGCAGGACGAAGACCTCGCCGCGCGGCTGGTCGAGGCCGCGGTGGCGGCAGCCCGCCCGTTCGACGCGCCGGTCACGCTCAAGATGCGCGCCGGCTGGTGCGCCGCGGCGCGCAACGCCCCGCGTATCGCCCGGCTGGCCGAGGCCGCAGGGGCGGCGATGATCGTGGTGCACGGCCGCACCCGCGAGCAGGGCTATGGCGGGCAGGCGGAGTACGACACCCTTGCCGAGGTCAAGCGCATCGTCTCCATTCCCGTGGTGGCCAATGGCGACATCGACTCGCCGCAAAAGGCCGCTGCAGTGCTGCAGCACACCGGCGCCGACGCAGTGATGGTCGGCCGCGCGGCGATGGGGCGCCCCTGGCTGTTCGGCCAGATCGCCGCGTTTGTCGAGCGCGGCGTGCTGCTGCCCGACCCGCCGCCCGAGCAGTGGCGCGACTGGCTGTTCGCGCATCTGGACGATCACTACGCGCTGTATGGCGAGGCCGCCGGGGTGCGCACCGCGCGCAAGCATGTGGGCTGGTACGTCGCCAATCTGCCGGGCGGCGCGGCGTTTCGCCAGTATTTCAACACCCTGCAGACCGCCGCCGAGCAACTGACCGCGCTGCGACGCCTGCTCTGCGGGGCGCTGCCTTCCCTCCCTCATCCTCTTGCCGCCGCATGAATCCGCAACGCAAAACCCTCGAACAATGCGTGATCGAAAGCCTGGAGGGCTATTTCCGTGATCTCGGCGGTTCCGAGCCGCACGGCATTCACACCATGGTGATGCAGGCGGTGGAAAAGCCGCTGCTGGCCACCGTGATGCGCCATGCGGAAGGCAACCAGTCCCTGGCTGCGCGCTGGCTGGACATCAACCGCAACACCCTGCGCAAAAAACTCGCCGAACACAAGCTGCTCTGATCCGCCCCTCTTTTCTTCCTTCGAGACTTCCATGCAAGCCCTGATTTCCGTTTCCGACAAGACCGGCGTGCTCGACTTCGCCCGTGAACTGCACGCCCTGGGTGTGCGCCTGCTGTCCACAGGCGGCACCGCCAGGCTGCTGCGCGATGCCGGTCTGCCCGTGCTCGAGGTGGCCGACTACACCGGCTTTCCCGAAATGCTCGACGGCCGGGTCAAGACCCTGCATCCCAAGGTGCATGCCGGTCTGCTGGCGCGGCGCGACTTGCCCGAGCATGTGGCGCAGACCGCGGCGCACGACCTGCCGGCGATCGACATCCTCTGCGTCAACCTCTACCCCTTCGAGGCCACGGTGGCCAAGCCGCACAGCCTTGCCGATGCGATCGAGAACATCGACATCGGCGGCCCGGCGATGGTGCGCTCCGGCGCGAAGAACCATCAGCATGTCGCGGTGGTCACCGATCCGGCCGACTATGCCGTGGTGGTGGAGGAACTGCGCGCCGCCGGCAGGGTCAGCGATGCCACGCGCTTTCGCCTCGCGGTTGCCGCGTTCAACCGCATCGCGCAATACGACGCGGCGATCTCCAACTACCTGACGGCGCTGCAGGACGACGGCACGCGCAGCGACTTTCCCGCGCAGCTCAACCTCACGTTCACCAAGCAGCAGGATTTGCGCTACGGCGAGAACCCGCACCAGCGCGCCGCGTTCTATGTCGCGCCAGGCGCGCGCGAGGCCAGCATCGCCACCGCGCGCCAGCTGCAGGGCAAGGAGCTCTCGTACAACAACATCGCCGACGCCGATGCCGCGCTCGAGTGCGTCAAGCAGTTCGCCGACGGGCCGGCGTGCGTGATCGTCAAACATGCCAACCCCTGCGGCGTGGCGTACGGCGACACGCTGCTGGCCGCATACGACCGCGCCTACGCCACCGACACCGAGTCGGCCTTCGGCGGCATCATCGCGTTCAACCGCGAACTCGACGCCGACACCGCGCGTGCGATCGTCGAGCGTCAGTTCGTCGAAGTCATCATCGCGCCCGCGGTGTCGCAGGAGGCACTTGCGGTGTGCGCGGCGAAGAAAAACGTGCGTCTGCTGGCCTGCGGCAGCTGGGACGCGCAGCCGACGGCCCGGTTCGACGCCAAGTGGGTCAACGGCGGCCTGCTGCTGCAGGATGCCGATCTTGCCTTGCACGGCGAGCTGCAGATCGCCAGCCAGCGCCAGCCCACCGAGGCCGAGCTGCGCGACCTGCTGTTCGCCTGGCGCGTAGCCAAGTTCGTCAAATCCAACGCCATCGTCTATGCCAAGGATCAGCGCACCATCGGCGTCGGCGCGGGCCAGATGAGCCGGGTGAACTCGGCGCGCATCGCCGCGATCAAGGCCGAGCACGCCGGGTTGCCGGTGGCCGGCGCGGTGATGGCGTCCGACGCGTTCTTCCCCTTCCGCGACGGCATCGACAACGCCGCGCAGGCCGGCATCACCGCGGTCATCCACCCCGGCGGGTCGATGCGCGACGCCGAGGTGATCGCCGCCGCCAATGAACACGGCATGGCCATGGTGCTGACCGGCATGCGGCACTTCCGGCATTGAGCCGACGCGGCGCATGCGCATCCTCGGCATCGATCCCGGCCTCAACACCACCGGCTATGGCGTGGTCGATGCGCAGGGGCAGCGCCTGGGCTATCAGGCCAGCGGGGCGATCCGCATTCCCAAGGGCACGTTGCCCGAGCGGCTGAAAACCCTGTTCGACGGCGTGAGCACGGTGGCGCGGCAGGCGCAGGCGGACGTGGCGGTGGTCGAGATCGTGTTCGTCAACGTCAACCCGCAGTCCACGCTGCTGCTGGGGCAGGCGCGCGGCGCGGCCATTGCCGCGCTGGTGGCGCAGGGCTTGCCGGTGGTGGAGTACACCGCGCTGCAGCTGAAAAAATCCATCGTCGGCTACGGCCGCGCGAGCAAGACGCAGATGCAGGAGATGGTGGCGCGGCTGCTGGCGCTGCCCGGCCAACCGGGGCCGGACGCCGCCGACGCGCTCGGGCTGGCGATCTGCCATGCGCATGCGCAGCGCGGGCTGGCGGCAGTGCTGGCTGCGGACTACGCGCCCAAGGCTGCACGGCGGGGCAAGGCCGATACGCTCAGCGCGGCCCAGTTGCGCGGCATGCGCACGCGGGGCGGACGCTTGATCGGCTGATGGCTTGCTGCGATGGCTGTCGCATTTTCTTACACGCCGTGCGCGCTTCTTGCAGGAACATGCAGCCTGCTGTTTTTCAAGGAGCTGCCCATGTCTGCATCACTGCGATTCACCGGATTCTCTCTGGCACTGTTCGCCGGTCTGGGGCTGCCAGCGCATGCGGCGGAGCAGCGCGTGGTCATCGGCGTGGCGGTGCCACTGTCCGGCCCGCTGGCCGCCAGCGGTCAGGACGCGGTCAACGGCGTGCAGATGGCGCTGAACCAGCTCAACGCCCAGCACGCCACCATCGGCGGCAAGCCGGTGCGCTGGGCGATGGACGCGGAAGACGATCAGGGTCTGCCCACGCAGGCCACGCTGGTGGCGCAGAAGCTGGTGGACGAGGGCGTGAGCGGCGTGGTTGGCCACCAGACCTCGGGCTGCACCTTTCCGGCGGCGCGCATCTACAGCCAGGCCGGCATCCCGCAGATCACCCCGTCGTCCACCGCGCCGAAGATTGCCGAGCAGGGTTACAAGACCTTTTTCCGCATGATCGCCAACGACAACGCGCTGGGCGCCGGGCTGGCCGAGTACGCGCACGACACCCTGCATGTGCAGCGCGTGGCGGTGGTGGACGACCGCACTGCCTACGGCCAGGGCCTGGCCGATGTGTTCTCCGCCACGGCGAGGAAGCTCGGCATGGAGGTGGTGGACCGGGAATACACCGACGACAAGTCCAGTGACTTTTCCGCCATCCTCACCCGCATCAAGGCGGACCATCCGCAAGTGATCTTCTACGGCGGCATGTACAGCCAGGCCGGACCGCTGGTGCGGCAGATGCGGCAGATCGGCATGACGGCGCGGCTGATGGGTGGCGACGGCATCTGCGCGCCCATCATGGCCAAGGTGGCGGGCGATGCGGTCAACGGCACCCTCTGCGCGCAGGGCGGCGCGCCATTGTCGGAGCTTCCCAGGGGCAAGGCGTGGAAGGCGCGCTATGACGCCGAGTTCGGCGCCGCGGCTTTCCAGCTCTATTCCCCCAACGCCTATGACGCTGCGATGGTGCTGGCACACGCCATGATGAAGGCCGGGTCGAGCAACCCCAGGGTGTATCGCAAGGACATCCGCCACATCGACGACGACGGCGTGACCGACAGCGACATCCACTTCACCGCGACCGGCGAACTGGTCGATCCGAGCATCACCCTGTCGGAGTTCAAGGGCGGGGTCAAGGTGCCGCTGGCGGTGGAGCGGGTGCGGTAGATGCTTGGCCGCCGCGCGGCAGGTCAGACGTTCTGTTCGGCTTCCAGATACGCCAGGCTGATGTACTTGCCGATGTTGTTGTCCCAGCCGGCGGTGTCCTTGGCCTTGGAAGCCACGCGCGGGTCGGCCTTGGCCGCGGCGATGGCGGCATCCGGCCCGGCCATGTCGCGCGCGGCCTTTTGCGCATGCTCCCAGATCGCGGCAAACAGCTCGCGCTGCCAGGTCATCACCTCCTGCCCCGCATGGCCGTGGCCGGGCAGCCAGTTGCTGCCGGGGATGTTCTTCTCCAGCGCGGCCATGTAGGCCAGGCTGCCGGGGTAGGAGCCCTCGTCCATGTTGGCGATGCGCCGGTTCATCATCACGTCGCCGACATAGGTGAGCTTGTCCTGCACCACCTCGATGCACACGTCCGACGGCGTGTGCGCGGTGCCGTAGTGGTGCGCGCGCAGGGTGACGTCGCCGAAGTCGAACACGTCGCCGTGCTTCACATCGCGGTTGGGTGCGACGATGCGCGTGCCCGCGCTCGACTGATTGGTCCACTTGAGCATGGCCTGCTGCCACTCGGTGCCGGTGGCGCCCAGAATCTGCTCGCGGGTGTGGGGCATGGCGTAGATCGGCAGATCCTGGCCATAGGCACTGGCGAAGGCATCGTTGCCCAGCCAGTGGTCGCCGTGGTAGTGCGAGTTGAACACCGCGACCACCGGCTGATCGGTGAGCTTGCGCAGCTGGCGGATCGCCATTTCGCCAATCTGCACCGAGGCGCCGGAATCGAGGATGACCAGGCCCTTGGCCGTCTTGACCGCAGTGATGTTGCTCATCATGCCCTGATTGCTCTCGGTCGGAAAGCCGTCGGCGGCGTAGATCACATGCACATGCTCGGACAGGCGGGTGAAAGGCACGTCGGGTACCTTCGGGCCGCGGATGAAGTCGACCGCATCGGCAGCGAATGCCGCAATGTGCGGCGCGGCGGCGCCTGCTGCGGCCAGACTGGCAGCAGCCACGCCCCAGCCCAGAAGGTGGCGGCGTTGCAGGTTGAAGGTGGGGCGGAGCGGGGCGGGCGGCATGACAATCTCGAACATTTGGATACAAATCGAGATTGTGCGCCCGAATGCCGCATGAAAACGCCCAGGGTATACCCGAACAGCCCCAAGGCGCGCGGAACGGCGGCCTCGGACACGCGCGCCGCCGCGAGGCGGCAATCCCGTGTTTCAGAACCCGTCGGTGGAGGTGAACAGCCCGACGCGCAGATCCTTGGCGGTATAGATTTCGCGGCCGTCCACCAGCATGGTGCCATCGCCGATGCCCATGACCAGTCGGCTGTTGATCACGCGCTTGAGATCGATGCGGTACTGCACCAGTTTGGCTGTGGGCAGCACCTGACCGGTGAACTTGACCTCGCCCACGCCCAGCGCGCGGCCGCGTCCCGGACCGCCCATCCAGCCGAGATAAAAGCCCACGAGCTGCCACATCGCATCCAGCCCCAGGCAGCCGGGCATCACCGGGTCGCCCTGGAAGTGCACGCCGAAAAACCACAGGTCGGGGCGGATGTCGAGCTCGGCCAGCATCTGTCCCTTGCCGTAGGTGCCGCCCTCGTCGGTGATCAGGGTGATGCGATCCATCATCAGCATCTCGCGCAGGGGCAACTGCGCATTGCCGGGGCCAAACAAGCGGCCTTCGCCGCAGGCGATCAGATCGTCTTTGCTGTAGGAGGAGGGTCGGGTCATGGGAGAAGCCACAAAGGAATCCGCGAATGTTAGCGGCTGCTAAAGTTTGCCCATGATCGGACGACTGCACGGCACCCTGCTCGACAAATCCCCCCCGCAGATCCTGCTCGACGTGGGCGGTGTGGGCTACGAGGTGGACGTGCCCATGAGCACACTCTACGACCTGCCGGCAGTCGGCCATGGCGTGACCCTGCTGATCCACACCGTCATTCGCGAGGATGCGCATCTGCTCTATGGCTTCGCCACCGCTGCGGAACGCGCCACTTTCCGCGAGCTGCTCAAGATCAGCGGCATCGGCCCGCGCATCGCGCTGGCGGTGCTCTCGGGGCTCAGCGTTGCCGAGATCGCGCAGGCCGTCACCCAGCAGGACACGGCCCGCTTCACCCGTGTGCCCGGCATCGGCAAGAAGACCGCCGAGCGCCTGCTGCTCGAGCTCAAGGGCAAGCTCGGCGCCGATCTGGGCGCTGGCGCATCTGCCGCTGCGGCGGGCAGCACCTCCGACGTGCTGCAGGCGCTGATCGCCCTGGGCTACTCCGAACGCGAGGCGGCTGCCGCAGTGAAGGCCCTGCCCGAGGGCTGCAGCGTGGACGACGGCATCCGCCAGGCACTCAAGAGCCTGGCGCGGTAAGTGGTTTTCCAGGCAGCAAAGGTAAGCAGACGGTATCGTCTGCAACCGAATGTTGCGGTGCGCGGCGCCGTCACGCAACCGACATTTGCACCTCCAAGAATGCCGGTCATCGCTTGGCGCAGCAGATCTGCACGCAAGCGATCGTTCACATCATTCAGGGAGTTCTCCATGTTGCGCAAAACACTCTTGGCCACGGCTGCCATCGCGGCCATCGCCGCCAGCCTAGCCGCCTGCGGCGGCGGCTCAACTTCTGCCGCCACCGTGCCCGGCACCAACTACACCGCCGCGCGTGCCTTCACCACGGCGACGCCGATCAAGCATCTGGTCGTGCTGTATCAGGAAAACGTGTCCTTCGACCACTACTACGCCACCTACCCGAACGCGACCAATCCGACAGGGGAGCCGGTGTTCAGCGCCAAGGCGGGCACGCCGACGCCGAACAATCTGGTGCGGGCCAATCTGCTGACCGGCAACCCCAACTCCACCCAGCCCTTCCGCCTCGATCGCAGCCAGGCCGCCACCGCCGACCAGAACCATGCCTATACCGCCGAGCAGCAGGCCTACGACAACGGTGCGGCGGACAAGTTTCCCGAGTTCACCGGCAAGGGCACCAGTGGCGGTCCAGGCGCATTCGGCACCACCGGCCAGGTCATGGGCTATTTCGACGGCAACACGGTGACCGCCATGTGGAACTATTCACAGAACTTCGCGATGAGCGACGATGCCTATACCGACACCTACGGCCCGTCCACCCCCGGCGCGCTCGAAGCGGTGAGCGGCCAGACCAACGGCATGCTCATCGGCGCCACCAGCAAGCAGCCGTTCACGCTGAGCAAGTATTCGTACTACGTCAACGACGGCCAAGGTGGCTACACCATGATCAACGACGTCGATCCGTCGGGCGACATCTGCTCCAGTGCCACCGACAACGTGTCCATGTCGGGCAAGAACATCGGCGACCTGCTCAACGCCGCCAACGTTTCCTGGGGCGGTTTCATGGGCGGGTTCAATCTGGGCGTGACCAATCCGAATGGCACCACGGGCTGCAAGCGCAGCACCTTCTCGCCAGTCGTCAATTCCACCGTGGGCGACTACATCCAGCACCACAACTGGTTCCAGTATTTCAAGAGCACGGCCAACCCCACCCACGCACGCCCCAGTTCCACGCTGGCCATCGGCCATACCCTCGAGACCGACGGCAAGACCCCCGATCCGGCGAATCACGAATACGGCCTGCAGGACTTTTTCGCTGCGGTGAAGGCCGGCAACATGCCTGCAGTGGCCTACCTCAAGGCCCCGGCCTTCGAGGACGGCCACGCCGGGTATTCCGACCCGCTGGACGAACAGGCATTTGTCACGCAGGTGGTCAACTTCCTCGAACAGCAGCCGCAGTGGAGCAGCACCGCGGTGGTCGTCACCTGGGACGACTCGGACGGCTGGTACGACCATGCCTACGCCAATCCCACCAGCCCCTCGTTCGACGGCCAGGCCGACCAGTTGAATGGCTCGGGCGTCTGCGGCAAGGGCACGCCGCCGGGTGGCGTGAACGGCAAGCCGGTCAACGGCCGCTGCGGCCCCGGCACCCGCATTCCCTTCCTCGTCATCTCGCCGTGGGCCAAGACCAACTATGTGAGCAACACGCCGATCAGCCAGGCGTCGATCGTGCGCTTCATCGAGGACAACTGGCTGGGCGGCCAGCGCCTGGGCGGCGGTTCATTCGACGCCACGGCCGGTTCGCTCAACGATCTGTTCAACTTCAGCCAGGCCGCAGGCACCAAGACCTATCTCGACCCGGTACAGGGCACGGTGCTGAGTCAGCCCCCTGCAAACAGCCTGACACCGGTGTTCAACGTTTCGCTGTTCAGCCAGCAGAGCTGATGCAGACCGAGGCTCCGGCCCTTTTCACCGCCCCCCTCCCCATGCACGAGGCCGGGGCGGCAGCGAGGACAACCCGCTCCCGCTGGCTGCGCCGCATGGCTGTGGGCGCGGCCTTATCGCTCGCCTGCGCCGCTGCGGGTCTGGCCTGGGGTGTGCACAGTCAGCCGTCCATCCCGCCGATCGACTGGCTGCTGCATCCGGTGCGCAGCAGCATCTACGCGCTCGGCGGCAACCCGCATCCGGTGCGCCTCGTTCTGCCGCAACAGCAGCCCTTGTCCGCCGTGGCGCAGCTCGGCCGGGCCTTGTTCTTCGACACCGCGCTGTCGGCGTCGGGCAAGCAGTCGTGCGCGTCCTGCCATGATCCGGCAAACGGTTACAACCCGCCGCCGGGCCGCCCCAAGGCGGGTTTCACCCCCTTGGGGGGCAGCGAGCCGATGGCGAGCGTGGGGGCGCAGCAGTCCCCGCCACCGGGCGGCGGGCCGGTGATGCTGGGCGGGCCGCAGTTGACCTCGCCCGGCTATCGCCTGCCGCCATCGCTGGCCTATCTCTATCGCCAGCAGAATTTCTCCATCGGACCCGACAACGAGGAGAACGAGACCACCACCCTGCAGCAGTTGGTGCAGCGCGGAAACAGCGCAGCGCGCACCACCAAGACCGCCGCCGCCACTGCGCAGGCGGCGCAGAACCTCGTGCCGCAAGGCGGTCTGTTCTGGGATGGACGGGTCGATACGCTGCAGCAGCAGGCGGGCGGGCCGCTGTTCAACCCGGTGGAGATGGATGCGGGCACGCCGCAGCGGGTGGCGGCGATCATCGAACGCCAGCCCTATGCACGCAACTTCGTGCAGCTCTTCGGCCCCAATGTGTTCGGCAGCCCGCAGCAGGTCGTGGCCGAGGCGCAGTTCGCGATCGCCCGCTATGAAATCGAGGCCCCGAGCTTTCACGCCTTCAACAGCAAGTTCGACGCCTGGCTGCAGGGCAAGGCGCGGCTGGCGCCGCAGGAGATGCGCGGCTATCTGGCCTTCAATGACGTGAAAAAGGGCGATTGCGCCGCCTGCCATCTGGACAAGCCGACCCGGGACGGCCTGCCGCCGCTGTTCACCGATACGCAGTACGAGGCGCTGGGCGTGCCGCGCAACCCGCATCTTCCGGCCAACCGCGACCCGCACTATGTCGATCTCGGCCTGTGCGGACCGTTCCGTGCCGATCTGAGGAATCAGACGCAGTATTGCGGCATGTTCCTCACCCCCACGCTGCGCAACGTGGCGCAGCGGTCAGTGTACTTCCACAACGGGGTCTATCACACGCTGCAGCAGGTGCTGGATTTCTACGACTTCCGCGACGTGCAGCCGCAGAAAATCTATCCGGTCGGTGCGGACGGCAAAGTGCAGAAGTTCAACGATCTGCCAGCGCCCTACCGCGCCAATGTGGACGTGACAGATCCGCCCCTCAACCGCAAGCGGGGTGATCAGCCCGCGATGACCGCGCAGGACATGCGCGACATCATTGCCTTCCTGCGCACGCTCAACGACGGCTACACGCCCCTCAAGCCAGCGTCGTGAGGGCGCTCAGGCCGCCAGGGCCGGTGGGTTCAGGCGCTCCATCATGCTGGCGAACACGCGCCGCAGATTGGGCGCCGCCTGGCCATGGAGATGCGAGCACAGCGCACCCCGAGGAGAAATCCAGTGCAGGGTGCCCAGGCGGCGGATGGCGAAGCCGCGCTGATGCGCGCCTTGCACGATGACCCAGTCGGCGCCCTCCTGCTCGTGCAGCAGCACGCGGCCCAGGGCGGCTGCGATGGCCTGGACCTGTTGCGGGGTCAGCGTGTGCGCGGGGAACTGCTCGATCACCCGCTGGAGAATGGGCAAGTCCTGCAGGGTGCCGCTGAGCCAGTGACCCGCGCAACAGGCCTGCGCCAGCCGGTCGGCCTCCTGCAGTGCCTGGGTGAGTTGTTGGACATCCGGCGGTTCCAGATTGAAAAGGCGCATCACACCCTCCTGAACAATGATCGAATCCAGCTTGTACGCTGGCGACCATGACGAAACAAGCGCAACCATTCAAAAATCCTCGGGTATCCGGGTCAGGCGGCGAGTTTGCCCAGTTGCGCTTTGCCGCCGACTTTGGCGACATGGAATTGCTCACGGCGCGTTATCTCGACCATCGATTTGCGCCGCATGTGCACGACAGCTATGTGATTGCGCTGATCGAGGACGGCGTGGAGCGTTTTTGCTGCGGCCGTGCAGCGCAGGTGGCACCGGCCAGCAGCGTCATCGTCATTCCGCCCGGAGAAGTGCACGATGGCCGCCGTGGGTGTGAGGCGGGCTGGGCCTACCGGGTGTTCTACCCGCATCCGGCCTTGCTGGCCGAACTCATGGCCGAGCTGCGCGCGGGCGACGGTCGGCAGCCGGTTTTCGATCAGGTGGTGTTCGATGATCCGGCCCTGTTCCGGGCCTTGCGGGGTTTGCATGTCGCACTGCATGCGTCTGACGATGCCTTGCTGCGTGCCGGTGTCTGGCGCGAGGCGATGGCGCCGCTGCTGCGCCATGCCGGTGTGCGAGAGCCCGCAACCGGGCGGGAGGATCAGGCGGTGCGGGTTGCGCAGGGCATGCTGCGCGCCGATCTCACCGCCACCCTGACCCTCCACGCGCTGGCGCATGAAGTGGGTCTGAGCCCCTGGCATCTCAACCGCGTGTTTTCGCGCACCGTGGGTCTGCCGCCGCATGCCTGGCGCAACCAGTGGAGGCTGGCGCAGGCCAAGCGCCTGTTGCGCGGCGGGCAGAGCGCGGCTGAGGTGGCGGCCAGCCTGGGCTTTGCCGACCAGTCGCATCTGCACCGGCTGTTCAAACGTGCGTTCGGCGTCACCCCCGGCGGCTACGCACCGCGCAAGAACGTCCAAGAACAGGCGGGCGCGTGCCGGTAATCTGTCGGCATGTGTGCCATGCCCTCTCCTTCCGACCGCCAGACACTGGACCGAACGACCGAACTGCGCCACGGTGCGCGTGACACTCTGCCGCTGCTGCTTGGCGCCGCGCCGTTCGGGCTGATCTTCGGCGCGCTGGCCGCGAGCAGCCCGCTGGGCATTGTGGGCGCGCTGGCCATGTCGGCGCTGGTGTTCGCCGGGTCGGCGCAGTTCATCGCCCTCAGCCTGCTGGCCAGCGGTGCCAGTGGGCTGGTCGTGGTGTTCACCACGCTGGTGGTCAATCTGCGGCATCTGCTGTATTCGGCCAGCCTGCAGCCGCAGGTGGCGCGCCTGCCGCAGCGCTGGCGGATGCTGCTGGCGTTCTGGCTGACCGATGAAACCTATGCCGCCGTGCACCACCGCTACGCCCGCGACGACGGCGCGCCGTTCAAGCACTGGTACACCGCGGGTTCGGGCGCGGCCATGTATGTCAACTGGCTGGGCTGGACGGCGGCGGGCGCGTGGCTGGGCCAGGCCAGTCCGGCCCTTGCTCAATTGGGCCTGGAGTTCGCCCTGGTGGCCACGTTCGTGGGCATCGTCGTGCCCTTGTTGCGCGAGCGGCCGAGCCTTGCGGTGGCGCTCACCTCGGCGGCGGTGGCATTGCTGGCGCGCGGCCTGCCCTACAAGCTCGGCCTGCTGTGCGCCGCGCTGGCCGGGGTGCTGGTTGGGGTGTGGAGGGATGGGCGAGATGCCGCGCGTTCGGCGCCGACGATGCGAGGCACGCCATGACTTGGGCAGGCTGGGCCGTGATCGTCGGCATGGCGGCGGTGACCTTTCTGATCCGCTACACCCTGTTCGGGCTGGGCGGACGCCTGCAGTTTTCGCCGCGCGTGCGGCAGGCGCTGCGCCATGTGCCGGTGGCCGTGCTGACCGCCATCGTCGTGCCCATGGTGTTGCTGCCGGACGGGCAGCATTGGGACGTGAGCTGGCGCAATCCGTGGCTGGCGGGCGCCGTGGCCAGCGCCGCGCTGGCGCTGGGTACGCGCAGGCTGCTGGCCGCCATTGCCGGTGGCATGGCGGTGTATCTGCTGTGGCGCTTCGGTCTGGGCCTTAGGCAACACTGAACAAGTCCCTTGCGCGCTGCGCATCCGGCCTGCGGTCGGTCTGCTGCGTTGCACATCCTCGCCATAGCGACGGCTATGGCTGTGGTGTGCGCCTTGCATCCCATCCCGCAGCCCGGCGCGCATCATCACAAGGACTTATGCAGTGTTGCCCTTACTTGATCGACGCCAGCTTCTTCTCGACTTCTTCCTGCGGCAGCGCGCCTTCCATGCGGTCGCCGTCCATGAAGATCAGCGTGGGGGTGGAAGAGATGCCGAGCTTTTCCGCCAGTTGCACATTGGCCTTGAGTGGATCGACGCAGGTCGCTGCGGCCTTGGGCGGCTGTACCTGATTGTTCATCCAGTCGAGCCAGGTCTTGCTGCGGTTGGGCGTGCACCAGATGTCACGCGCCTGCTGCATGGATTCGCGGCGGATGATGGGCACCACGAACACATGCAGCGTGACGTTGCTCATCTTCTCCAGCGTGGCTTCCATCTTGTGGCAGTACGGGCAGTACGGGTCTTCGAAAATGGCGATCTGGCGCTTGCCGTTGCCGAACACCAGCGGGAACGAGTCCTTGAACGGCAGGTCTTTCCAGTTCACCCGGCGCAGGTCGTCGATGCGCGCCTTGGTGATGTTGGTCTGGGTCTTGGTGTCGAAAATCTCGCCGGCAAACAGGAACGTGGCCTTGGCATCGGTGTAGAAAATCTTGCTGCCGACATCGACTTCATACAGCCCGGCGTAAGGCGTCTTGATGATCTTGGCGCTGGCGGGCAGGCCGGGCATGGCCTTTTCGAGAGCGGCGCGGGTGTCGGCCAAGGTTTGTGCCATCGCGGGAACGGACAGGGCGGCGAGCGACAGTGCGGCCAGACGCAGGACGCGCAGCACGGAGCGGGAGAGCAGGGAGTTCATGAATGCGGTTTGCGCAAATCTGCGCCTCAGGCAAGATAGGGAAGACCCGAAGCATACCGGGTGAGCAGTTGCTTGAGTGGCGGCAAGGCATTGGCGGCCTGCAGCCCCAATGCACGCAGCGGCGCGGGAATGCGGCTTGGCGCCGCGTACAGCCGGGCCAGCGCGTCGGTGGCGGTCGCCAGAGCCAGCACCTGTTCCGCCCTGGCGCGGCTGTAGCGCCGCAGCAGGCGCGGATCGTTGATGGCCTGCCCTGCGGGGCGCTGCTGCAGGGTATGGGCCAGCACCTGCACATCCTGCAGACCGAGGTTCAGGCCTTGCCCGGCCAGCGGATGCACGCGGTGCGCGGCGTCCCCGATCAGCACCAGATCGTCGGCGACGGCGCGGCGGGCCAGCTGGCGCTGCAGTCGCCACGCCGCCGCGTTGCCGGTGGCCTGCAGCGGCCCGAGGTGCTGCGCACGCAGCGCGGGCAGATGGGCATCGACACGGCGTGCGAGTGCGTCCGGCGGCAGCGCGAGCAATTCCAGCGCCAGCGGCTCGGGGGCAGACCACACCAGCGACACCATGGGCTGCCCCTGCATCGGTGCCAGCGGCAGCAGGGCGATGACGCCGCCGTCGGCAAAGGTCTGGAAGGCCACGCCGTCGTGCGGCGTGGCGCAGACGAAATTGGCTACCACGCCGCGCTGCATGTAGTCGTGCACGTCCATCGGAATGCCGGAGGCCTTGCGCACCAGGCTGTTCTCGCCGTCCGCGCCGACCAGCAGCGCGGCCTGCAGTGTGCGGCCATCGTGGGTCTGGATCTGCCAGCCGCTGGCGGGCGCGTGATGCAGGCGATCGGCCTGTGCGGGGTCGATCTGGACCCGGCGCTCGAAACGCAGCGCCAGATCGAGTGCGGCTTCGATGGCGTCGGACTCGACGATCCACGCCAGTGCCTCGGCCCGGGCGTCCTGCGCCCGGAATGTGAGCTGCGCCCCGTCGGCGCGGATGTGCATGGCCTGCACCGGCTGCACGCGTTCCGGCGGAATGTGCGGCCACACGCGCAGTTGATCGAGCAATTGCCGCGACGCGGCATTGAGCGCAAACAGCCGCTGGGTGTAGCGATCGGGCGGCAAGGGCTGCGCAACCGCGTGCGCGCCCAGCAGGGTAAGGTTCAGCCCGGCCTGGGCCAGTGCCAGGGCGCAGGCCTTGCCGACGATGCCGCCGCCGAGAATCAGGAGGTCAGGAGATGGGGTGGACATGAGGACATCGCGGCGCCGGGCACCGCGTTTTCTGGGAACTTCGGCGTGTCAGACAAGCTGCCTAGAATCAGGTCCATGTTTGCCAACACAGCCCGCATTGTGCCCCTGACGGCCCGTCCGCGTGGCGCAAGTCCCGACAATGACTGAGGGCACTGCGCCGCTGCCGCTCATGCCCGCGCCGCGCAAGCGCTGGCTGGTGCGGCTGCTCAAGGGCTTGCTGGCCGCGTTGCTGGCTGCAGTCATTCTGGTGGTGGGCGGGTTGAGCATCGTGCTGCTCACCTTCGATCCCAACCAGTACAAGGCCATGCTGATCCAGGTGGTGAAGGAGCGCGAACACCGCACGCTCACGCTGCCGGGCACCATTGCGCTGGAGTTGTTTCCGCCGCTGACCCTGCGCACCGGGCCGTTCACCCTGAGCGAGCGCGATTCCTCTGCAGTGTTCGCCCGGGCCGACGACCTTCGGCTGCACCTCGACCTGTTCGCTCTGTTGCGCCGCAAGCTGGTGGTCGATCGTGTGGTGATGATCAAGCCGCAGGTCCACGTCGCTCGCAATGCCCAGGGACAGTTCAACTTTGCCGATCTGCTGCCCGACAGCAAGCCCGATGCCGCACAGGCGCGCAGCCCGCTGGGCCTGTCGGTGCACCGCCTGCAGGTCGAGCAGGGTGTCATCACCTTCGATGATGACAAGGCGCAGTTCCACGGCGAATTCGCCGGGCTGGATCTGGAGCTCGCCGGGCTGGACGGCGGCAGCGCGGGCAGCTTGCACCTCGGCACCACCGCACGCTTCGTCCAGCCCATGCTGGCGACCCGCATCGACCTGCGCGGCAAGTTGCAGTCCGATCCCGCGCAGCACAGCCTGGCGCTGTCTGACCTGGCCTTGTCGGTGCAGGGCGATGCGCTTGGCCTCAAGACCATGCAGACCCAGGTCAACGTGGCCCGGCTGGGCCTGAGCACCCGTCCGGCGCTGACCCTCGGTGCGCAGCAGGGCAGCCTCAAGACCACGGCGCGCACCGCCGATGGTGAGGCACTGACCGCGCAGGCCAGCCTGCCGACCTTCAATCTCCAGGGCGATGCGCTGCAGCTCGGCGCGCTCCGCGCAGAGCTGCACCTGGCCGCGCCGCAGCCGGTGCAGCTTGATGTCCGCACCCAGCAAGCCACGGGCACGTGGCACGCACTGCGCATTCCCATCGCGCAGGTCGATGTGCAGCGTGGCGCGGCCAATGCGGCCGGCGCGCTGCAGTTCACCCTGGCCTCGCCGCTGCAACTCGATCTGTCCCAGTCGCGCTGCGACCTGGTGGCGCTCAAGCTGTCCGGGCAGGTGACGGGAGCCGACGCGGCCAGGCCGCACACCCTGGCGCTGCAGGGCAACGCGCGCTATGCGGCCGCTGCGGGTACCGCGCCGCAGGCGGCCCAATTCGCGTTGCAGGGATTGCTGGCCGGGAGCGCGGTCAAGGCCTCGGGCAGTTGGACACAGCCCGGCGCCGTGAAGCTCGACCTGAACGCAGACCGCATCCAGCTCGACGACTGGCTGCCACCCGCGCCCGCCAAACCTGCGGCCAGGAAGCCTGCCGCGGCAACCGACACGCCCATCGACCTCTCGGCCTTCCGCACCGTCGCGCTGAGCGCGCAGTTCAAGATCGGCAGCCTGCTGTTCAAGGGCATGCAGTGGAGCGCGGTGCAGGGCACTCTCGCCAGCGACCGCAAGACCCTGACTCTGCAGCCATTCAGCGCGCAGGGGTTCGGCGGCACGGTGGGCGCCACTCTGCATGTCGATCTGGCGAGCCAACACTATGCCCTGCAGCAAAGCGCACGCGATGTCAGTGTGCAACCCATTCTGCAGGCCCTCACGGGCAAGGCTTTTCTGCTCGGCAAGGCCAGCTGGACAGTGAATCTGAACGCCCAGGGCAAGACCCGGCAGGCCTTGATGTCCAGCCTGTCGGGCAAGGCGCGGCTGGACGTGAAAAACGGCGCCGTCAAAGGGTTCAGCCTGGCGCAGATGCTGCGCAACGCCCGCGCGCTGCTGGCTGCGCGCAAGGACAGCAGCTTCGCTGCCACGCCGGGAGAGCAGACCGACTTCACCGCGCTGGGGGCGACCCTGAATCTGCAAGACGGCGTGGCCAAAAACAGCGATCTGCTGGTGCAGAGCCCCTTGCTGCGGGTTGGCGGCGAAGGCTGGTTCGACCTGCCCAGGCAGCGCATGGACTACCTGCTGCTGCCCAGCGTGGTCGGCACGCCGCAAGGACAGGGCGGCGCGGGGCTTGCAGCCCTGCGGGGCATCACCGTGCCGGTGCGCGTGAGCGGCAGCTTTGCCCAGCCGGACTCCACCGTGCTGTGGTCGCAGGCTGGCGGCAATCTGCTGCGCCGCGCGCTGCAGACCCAGTTGGAGGACGCGTTGCGCAAGGAGCTCGCGCCGCAGCAAGCCAAACCCATGCGGCCGGTCATCCCCGGCCTGTTCAAGGGGCTGCTGCCCTGAGCACCCCGCTCACAGCCGCAGCACCACCGGCCAATCGGGCAGCTCGTTGCGCCTGCCCGCAGGGTGCAAGGGAGCGTGGCGGGCGAGCAGGGCGCTGACCCCGGCAATACCCTGCAGCGCCGCGTCCTCGAAACGGCCCTGACGCAGCAGCGCTTCCATGTCGCGGCACACCTGTTCCCAGGCGCCCGCATCCACCTGCTGGTGAATGCCACGGTCAGCGACGATTTCCACGTCGCGCTCGGCCAGCAGCAGGTAGATCAGCACGCCGTCGTTGTGCTCGGTGTCCCACACCCGCAGGTGCGAGAACACCTCGATGGCCCGCTCGCGCGCGGTACATCCCCGCCAGAGTTCGGGCAGGTCGAGCGCACCCTCCACGGCAAAGCGGATCTCGCCGCCGTGTTGCTGCTCGGCGGCATGGATGGCCTGCGCGATGGCCTGCAGCGTGGCCTTCGGAAACGCCCTGCGCACGCGCCAGGGCGCAAAGGCAAGATGACGGATCAGGCGTTTGATCTGCATCTCACCACCGGCCCGAAGCGCCGCCTCCGCCAAACCCGCCGCCACCGCCGCTGAAGCCGCCGGAGCCGTTGCCCCCACCGAAGCCGCCCCCGCCAAACCCACCCGGCCCACCGCCGAAACGCACGCCGCTGAACACGGCGAAGAACGCCGCCACGGCCAGCCCCAAACCCAGCAGTGCCGAACCGATCAAGAGCCAGCCCGCGCCGCCCGCGATCAGACCGGCCAGACCCGAGCCGACGGTGCGGCCCAGCACGGCGCGCAGCGCGGAGCCGACGACGATCGCGGCGATCAGCAGGAAGAATGCGGTCTCGGTCGGGTTGACGCCGCCCGCAGGAGAGGCAGCAGCCCTGGGCGGTGGCAACTGCTCGCCGTCGATCAATTTCATGATGCTCTGCACCCCGTCCTGCAGCCCGTCGTAAAAGTTGCCCTGCTTGAACTGCGGGGTGATCACTTCGGCGATGATGCGCTTGGCGATCGCGTCCGGAATGGCGCCCTCCAGGCCATAGCCCACCTCGATGCGCATCGTGCGGTCGTCCTTGGCCACCAGCAGCAGCACGCCGTCATCCTGCCCCTTGCGCCCGAGCTTCCAGACGTCGGTGACGCGGATGCTGTATTGCTCGATGGCTTCCGGTGCGGTGCTCGGGACGATGAGCACAGCGATCTGGCTGCCCTTGCGCGCGGCAAAGTCGCGCAGTTCCTGGTCGAGCGCGGCGGTCTGCTGCGGCGTGAGTGTGCCGGTGAGATCGGTGACCGGCGCGGTCAGCGCAGGCACCGGCACCAGTGCCGCGTGGGCCACTGCGCCCACGCCCAGCAGCAGCGCTGCCAGCCAGCACTGCAACAGCCCACGCAGCCTGTTCACGGGGAGTTATTTCGACGCAGCCGGGGCGGGCGTCATGCCGCCGAAGTCCACCTTGGGCGCCACAGAAATGGCCTTTTCGTTTTCGACGGTGAAGCTGGGCTTGACCTTCATGCCGATGACCATGGCGGTGAGATTGCTCGGGAACTGCCGCACCAGATTGTTGTAGTTCTGCACCGCCTCGATGTAGCGCATGCGTGCAACCGCGATGCGGTTCTCGGTGCCCTCGAGCTGCGCCTGCAGATCGCGGAACACGCCGTCGGCCTTGAGCTGCGGATAGTTCTCCGACACCGCGATCAGCCTCGAGAGCGCGGTGGTCATCTGCGCCTGTGCTTCCTGGAACTTGGCGAACGCGGCCGGATCGTTGATCAGCTCGGGCGTGGCCTGGATCTGGCCGACCTTGGCACGCGCCTCGGTCACCTGCACGAACACATCCTTTTCGTGCGCGGCATAGCCCTTGACCACGTTCACCAGATTGGGCACCAGATCGGCACGGCGCTGGTACTGGTTGAGCACCTCGGCCCAGCTGGCCTTGATCTGTTCGTCTGAAGATTGCAGCGCGTTGTAGCCACAGCCACTCAGGCTGAGCAGGGCGACAGACAGCAACACGACAGATAGCAGGCGGCGCATGAGCAGATCTCCGGGGAAAATGAAATGTGATTGCAAAGCATACCGTTTGTTTCTTTCTGGCCAGCGCGAGGCGGCGGTATGCTGCGAAACAGGATAAAACCGTTGTTCCGATGCAGATTCCACCGCTCCCCAACACCGAAATCGGGCCGCAGACCGAGCCGCCGCAGCACCTCGATTTCGACGAGACCCAGCACCCGCTCGAGGCACTCGCCCATGCGGGCGACGCCACCGCGCAGGAATGGCTGGGCGCGCATTACCACGACCGCAAGGACTATGTGCATGCGGCGCACTGGTATCGCAAGGCCGCCGATCAAGGCTCGGCGGGCGCTCAGTACAACCTCGGCTGGCTCTATGTCCACGGCCATGGCGTGGCACCGGACAGCGCGCAGGCACTCGCCCTGTGGCAGCAGGCCGCGCAAGCCGGGCTGGCGCGCGCCATGAACGGCTTGGGCTATCTCTACGAACAAGGGCTTGGCGTGCCGCGCAGCGATGCCCAGGCGTTGATCTGGTACCAGCGCGCAGCCGAGGCGGGAGACCCTGGCGGGCAATGCAACCTGGGCACGTTTTTGCAGACGGGCCGCGGCACCCCGGTGGATCTGGTGCGGGCCGCGTCGATGTTCGCCCTTGCAGCGCATCAAGGTTACCGCGAGGCCTGCTATCGCTACGGCCATCTGTTCCTCACCGGGCAGGGCGTGGCGCAGGACGACGCGCAAGCCATAGTCTGGTTGCGCAAGGCAGCAGAAATGGAGCTGCCTGCAGCGCAGCGCGAGCTCGCCACTCTGCTGGCCATGGGGCGGGGGGGCAGCCCGGACTACACCCAGGCGGCTGGGTGGTTTCAGCGTGCCGCGGAACATGGGGATGCCCAGGCGCAGTTCAGTCTGGGGGTGCTGTACTACCGCGGCCTGGGCAAGCTGCAGGACACTGAAAAGGCCAGGTACTGGTGGAAGCAGGCGGCGGCGCAGGGTGAAGAGCGTGCTGAAAACAATCTGGCCTTGCTTGCCAAAGGGGTGCAGCGATGAAGGAAGGTGCATGTCCCCATTGAGCGATCTGCGCAGCCTGCTGGTGGAGCCGGGCAAGGCCCTCGACCTGAATGACCGCCCGACCGAGCTCGATCTGCCGGGCAATCCCTCCAAGGACGCGCTGGAGGCCGAACTGGCCGCGCTGCGCGAGCAGATCGGCGATATTCAGGACCTGCTGTTCACCCGCCGCGAACGCGCCTTGCTGGTGGTGCTGCAGGGCATGGATTCCGCGGGCAAGGACAGCACCACCAAGGCGGTGTTCACCGGGGTGAACCCGCTGGGCATCCGCGCCGCGTCGTTCAGCGTGCCCACGCCGCAGGAACGCCGCCATGACTATCTGTGGCGGGTGCACGCCCAGGTGCCGCCGCTGGGCTGCATCGGCGTGTTCAACCGCAGCCACTACGAGGAGCCGGTCATCCGCCGGGTGCATGGCGAAATCAAGAACGGCGAGATGAAGCGCTACCTGCGGCAGATCGCCGACTTCGAGCAAATGCTCTCTGAGACCGGCACGGCCATCGTCAAGTGCTTTCTGCACCTGAGCTTTGACGAGCAGCGCGAGCGTCTGCAGGAGCGCATCGACAACCCGCTGAAAAACTGGAAGTTCGATCCGTCCGATCTGCAGGAACGGCAGTATTGGGGCGCCTACCAGTCCGCCTACAGCCAGGCGCTGCAAGCCACGTCCACGGCGCAGGCGCCGTGGTATGTGGTGCCGGCCGACCGCAAGCCGGTGCGCAACCTGATCGTCGCGCGGCTGGTGCTCGAAGCGCTGAAAAACCTCAAGGCGACGGCACCCGATCGCAAGCCGGAACTGGCCGGACTGAAGGTGGTTTGAGCCCGTCGTCGCCGCGTCACCACATCCGCCGCAGGCTGCCGTCGCGCAGGATGACCGCGTGGTACAGCGCTGCAGCAACATGCAGCCCGATCAATCCGAGCAGCCCCAGGGCGAGGACCTGATGCACGTCGCCCAGCCGCTCGGCCCAGCCGGCATTGGCCGGAAACAGCGCAGGCAGCGACACCAGACCGATCCAGTGCACCGGCCAGTCGCGTGCCGAGGCGGCAAGCCAGCCCAGCAGAGGAAGGCCGACAAACCCGGCGTAGAGCAGCCCATGCGTAGCCCGCGCGGCGCGTGCCTGCCATGCGGGCATGGGCGGGTGGGGCGGCGGCGTCTTGACCAGCCGCCAGACCAGGCGCAGCACGATCAGAGTCATCACCGCCGTACCGACGCCGAGATGCCAGGCCGACAGCGCAGTCTCCGGCGCACCGCGGTGATCGGTCATCAGCCAGGCCAGTGGGTATTCGAGCAGGATGAGTGCGACAACGGCCCAGTGCAACAGCCGGGAGACGGGGTGATAGCGTGCCCTGGGCAGGGAGAGCGTGGACATGGTGCGCAAGGCCGCACAGGTGCAGCGGCCGGAAACTGAAGTGGTCGCACCTTAAGCTGGGAAACTTAGCGCGGGCTGAGGTCGTTCACCCGCCCAGCCGCGGCGCATCCATCGCACATCAGTTGCAGGTCTTGCCATGCGCTGGATGGTCGCCAGCGGCCTTGGCTGCCGCTTCGGTCATGTACGCGCCGTGCTTGGTCTTGCCGTAGTACTTGTCGCCCGGGCAGTGATAGACCTTGGTGGATGCGTTCACCCACACCTTGCCGGCACCGCCACCGGCTGCGGCCGCCGTTCCCGAGCCCGATGGGCTGGCTGCCTGTTTGGCTTCTTCCTTTTTGGTTTCCTTCTTGGTTTCCGTGGCGGCGGGGGCAGCGGCGGGTGTGGCAGCTTCCGCCTTGCTCACACAGGACTTGATGAACTCGGTGCGGTCCTTGTCTTTCAGACTTTGCTCCTTGGCCTGCTTTTCACATTGCGCCTTGGCTTCGTGATTTTTCAGCAGGCTGGCCGAGGCCACGGCGGGGAAGGCGAGCACAGCACAGCTCAGGGCGGCAGCAAGCAGGGAGGTGGTTTTCATGGGGGTGTCCTTTTTCAGCAGTGTGGGAGGAAGCGCCGAAAATGGATTCGGCCTGCGCGCACTGTACCCAGCGTGCACGGTTTGATCATGCACCGTAAACCATATTTCACCGATGTCACCAGAGGTAAAAAACGAAACAGCCGGAACGCATCGCTGCGCCCCGGCTGTCGGGTGGGGTGAGGGCCTGTTCACGCTATTGGTGCACCCGCGTTGCCCCCAGGCGGGGATGGATGCAAGGCGGAGGCCTGGGGCAAGGCTGGGCGCCTTGCCCCAGGCTGACAACGCCGCAGACACCCCGCCTGGGGGCAACCCAGCGGGCCGGGGGTCTGGGCGGCGCACTGCCACGTTGCAGTCCGCTTGTGGTGCAACACACCACGGTGCGGCCTGCGCCTCGCATTGCATCCGCCCAGACCCCCGGCGCGGGTGTACCAATAGCGTGAACAGGCCCGAAAGCGAAGGCCTGCTCAGCCCGTGCCGCCCACGGTCACGCCGTCGATGCGCAGTGTGGGCTGGCCCACGCCGACCGGCACACTCTGGCCTTCCTTGCCGCAGGTGCCCACGCCGCTGTCCAGCCGCAGATCGTTGCCGATCATGCTCACCCGGGTGAGGGCATCGGGGCCGTTGCCGATCAGCGTGGCGCCCTTCACCGGGTAGAGCGGCTTGCCCTTTTCCACCCACCAGGCTTCGCTTGCGGAAAACACGAACTTGCCGCTGGTGATGTCCACCTGCCCGCCGCCGAAGTTCACTGCGTACAGCCCGCGATCGATGCTGGCGAGGATTTCCGCCGGATCGCGGTCTCCGGCCAGCATGTAGGTGTTGGTCATGCGCGGCATCGGCACATGGGCATAGCTTTCGCGGCGGCCGTTTCCGGTGGGCGCGCGGCCCATCAGCCGGGCGTTGAGCATGTCCTGCATGTAGCCGACCAGAATGCCGTCCTCGATCAGCACATTGCGCTGCGTCGGGTTGCCTTCGTCGTCCACGTTGAGCGAGCCGCGCCGGTCGGGCAGGGTGCCGTCGTCGAGCACGGTCACGCCGCGCGCGGCAACGCGCTGGCCCATGCGGCCAGAGAACGCGCTCGATCCCTTGCGGTTGAAGTCGCCTTCCAGACCGTGGCCCACGGCCTCGTGCAGCAGCACGCCCGGCCAGCCGGGGCCGAGCACCACGCTCATCTCGCCCGCAGGTGCGGGGCGGGATTCGAGGTTCACCAGCGCCGTGTTCACCGCTTCGTCGACATATTGCGCAATCAGCGCGTCGTCGAAGTGGCCCAGGCCAAAACGCCCGCCGCCGCCCGACGAGCCGGACTCGCGCCGACCGTTCTGCTCGACGATGACATTCACGCTCAGGCGCACCAGCGGGCGCACATCGGCGGCCAGCAGACCGTCGGAACGCAGCACCAGCATCACATCGTGTTCACCGCCCAGGCTGGCCATGACCTGCACCACGCGCGGGTCCTTGGCGCGCGCAAGCCGGTCCACCTTCTGCAGCAGTGCGACCTTCGCATCGGAGCCCAGCGCGCTCAGCGGATCGCTCGCGCCATAGAGCACCCGCGCAGCGCTGCGTCGGGTGTCGGTGGGCACCTTGGCGCTGCCCTTGCCCGCACGCGCAATGCTGCGCACCGTGTCGGCGGCTTCGAGCAGGGCGAGTTCGGAAATGTCGTCGGAATACGCGAAGGCGGTTTTCTCGCCCTGCACCGCGCGGATGCCGAAGCCCTGCTCGATGTCGAAGCTGCCCGACTTGACCATGCCTTCTTCCAGGCTCCAGCCCTCGGAGCGGGTGTATTGCAGGTAGACGTCGGCGTAGTCGAGCCTGTGCTCGAACACCTTGCCCAGCGCGCGCTGCAGGGCGGATTCGTCGATCTGATAGGGGTCGAGCAAGACGCGGCGCGCCTCGTCCAGGCGCAACAGCGCGGGTTCGGTCATCATGTTCATGGGCTCGATTGTAGGAAGGGCGCCAAGCCCCTGCGCGCTGAGGCGCGATTGCCGGGTTCAGCGCGCGGCCACCCAGTCGCCCGACTTGCCGCCATGCTTTTCCAGCAGCCTGACGTCGGTGATGGTCATGCCGCGGTCCACCGCCTTGCACATGTCGTAAATGGTCAGCAGCCCCACCTGCACTGCAGTGAGCGCTTCCATTTCCACGCCGGTGCGGCCGCGGGTTTCTGCGGTGACGGTGCAGAAAATGCTGCTGTCCTGCGGTTGCAGTGCAAAGTCGACTGCAACGCGGTTCAGTGCAATGGGGTGGCACAGCGGAATCAGATCGGCGGTGCGCTTGCTGGCCATGATGGCGGCCACGCGGGCGATGCCCAGCACGTCGCCCTTTTTCGCGCTGCCGCTTTGCACCAGTGCGAAGGTGGCGGGCTGCATGCGGATGCAGCCGGTGGCCACGGCGACGCGATGGGTTTCATCCTTCGCGCCGACATCGACCATGTGCGCCTGGCCGGTGGTGTCGAAATGGGTGAGTTGCGCGGCAGGGGAGGTCATGGTGCAGGAGAGGCGCTGGCGTGCGCCGCGTGGTTGATGGCATCGCGCAGGCGGCGGGCTTCACGCCGCGCGGCGTCGGCGAATTCGCGTCCGCTGCTGGCGTAGAGCACGCTGCGCGAGGCGTTGATCAGAAAGCGGTTGCGCGCCGCGCGCACGGTGGCCGCAAGGTCGCCGCCCTGCGCGCCGATGCCGGGGATGAGCAGCGGCGCATCGGGGGCCACCGCGCGGATGCGTTCGATGTCGCCCGGGTGGGTCGCACCGGCCACCAGACCGTTCTGACCGTGGCGGTTCCAGTCTTGTGCCGCCAGCCGCGCCACGCGCTCGAACAGCAGCTCGTCGCCGAGGTGGGCCGAAGGGCTGGTCGCGGGGTTGGCGATGCGCAGGGTCTGCAGATCGGCGCCGCCGGGGTTGGAGGTGCGGCACAGCAAGAACAGACCGCGCTCGGGGTAGCGCAGGTAGGGCTCGACCGAATCGAAGCCCATGTAGGGCGACAGCGTGAGCGCGTCGGCATCGAAGCGCACGAAGGCCTCGCGGGCGTATTGCTCGGCGGTCGCGCCGATGTCGCCGCGCTTGGCATCGAGAATCACCGGCACGCCCGGTGCAGCCTTGCGGATATGCGCAATCAGGCGTTCGAGTTGATCCTCCGCCCCCAGCGCGGCAAAGTAGGCGATCTGCGGCTTGTACGCGCAGACCAGATCGGCCGTGGCGTCGACGATGGCCGCGCAGAAGTCGAACAGCCGCAGCGGGTCATTGGTCCACGGCGCCGGAAAGCGCGAAGGCTCCGGATCGAGCCCGACGCACAGCGCCGAGTTGTTGCGCTCGGCGGCGTCTTGCCACTGCTGCGTGAAAGGAGGGCGGGGTGTGCTCATGCGCCGCATTGTAGGAAGGGGAGGTGACGGCGGGGTGAAACCTCCCTCGATGCGCCGCGCATGATGTCTCGGGCGCGGCAGGGCTGGGTCTGGTTCCGTCGCATTTGCATCAAAGCGAGACCTGACCCCAGGGTGCAACCTGACACCACCGCCTCGCATCTACCATCACGCCATCTCCAAGACTGCCTTTTGCCATGCACCCTACCCGCCGCCTGTTTCTCGGTTCCGCACTGGCCCTGACCGCCGCGCCGCTGCTGGCCCGGGCGCAGGCTGTTGGAGGGGGCGCTGCCGGGGCATTGCCCGCTGCGGTGACGCAGGCGTTGGGCACGGCGCGCATTCCGCTGCAGTCCTGCGCCTTCGTGCTGCAGGCGCTCGACAGCGCCGCGCCGCAGATCGCGTTCAACGGCGCCGCGCTGATGAATCCGGCCTCGGTGCTCAAGCTGGTGACCACCTATGCCGCGTTGCGCATCCTTGGGCCGGCGTCTGTGTGGAAGACGCCGGTGTACGCGGTCGGGCCGATCCGCGCCGGGGTGCTGCAGGGCGATCTGGCCTTCGTCGGCAGCGGCGATCCGCATCTGATGGCCGACAACCTGTGGAGCATCGCGCTGCGGTTGCGCGATCTGGGCATCCGCCGCATACGCGGTGATGTACTGATCGACCGCCAGGCCTTCGACCTGCCGCCGCACGACCCCGGCGCGTTCGACGGCGACGCCACTGCGCCCTACAACGTTGGCCCCGATCCGTTTCTGGTGAACTTCGGCGTGCTGCGTCTGGGCTTCGTGCCCGATGCGCAGACGCAGCAGGTGCGGGTGACCGTGGAGCCGCCGCTGGCCGGGTTCGATCTGCGCGAGGCGCCCCGGCTCACCACCGCGGCCTGCGGCAACTGGAAGGACAAGCTGCGCGCCGACTGGAAGCAGCCCTTCGCGCCGCGCTTTGCCGGGGCCTATGCCGTGTCCTGCGGGGCGCAGACCTGGAACATCGCGCCCGAGGTGAGCGACAACGCGTATGTGCAGCGGCTGCTGGCCGCGCTGTTTTCTCAGGTGGGCATCGCCTGGCAGGGACAGGTGCGTACCGCGCCGTTGCCTGCGGATGCCACCGAGCTGACGGTGTGGGAGTCGCCGGCGCTGGCGGTGCTGGTGCGTGACATCAACAAATACAGCAACAACGTCATGGCGCAGCAGGTGTTTCTCACCCTGGCACTGCAGGCCGGGGCGCAGCGCGCCACCTGGGCCGGGGCGCAGCAGGCGGTGATGCAGTGGCTTTCCACCCACGGTCTGCCGATGCCGGGGTTGGTGCTGGACAACGGCTGCGGCCTGTCACGCACCGCGCGCATCAGCGCGGGCGACATCAACGCGCTGCTGCGCGCGGCGTGGAACAGCCCGGTGATGCCCGAGTTCGTGTCGTCGCTGCCGCTGGCCGGGGAAGATGGCACGCTGCGCCGCCACTTTCGAGACCCTGACACCGCTGGGCGCATCCACGCCAAGACCGGCAGTCTCGACGGCGTGCTGTCGCTTGCCGGCTATGCGCAGGCCAGAGGCGGCCAGCGCTACACCTTCGCCGCGCTGGTCAACGACCCGCGCGCCGGCGGCGCCTGGCCGGCGCTCGAAGCCTTTGTCAATGGCTTCATGCAGGCGGCCTGAGCGCGGATCCATCCCTTCGAGAGCCCCGCATGGCCTTTCATCCCTCCGATCTCATCGGCTACGCCGCCGCGTTCCTCACCACCGTGTCCTTCGTGCCGCAGGTCTGGCTGACCCTGCGCACGCGCGACGTCTCTGGCGTGTCGCTGGGGATGTACAGCCTGTTCACCGCGGGCATTGCGCTGTGGCTGATCTACGGCGTGGTTCAGCGCAGCTGGCCGCTGGTGGGTGCCAACGCCGTCACGCTGCTGCTGGCCCTGATCGTCCTGACCTTGCGCCTGCGCCACGGACCGCGCCGCAAGGTTTGAGGGACGCGCCTCTGGGCGGCCGCGTGTGGTGCCCTGGCGCGCCGCCCGAGCGCCTTGCTGCGTCGACTTGTTGCGCCGCAGAGGGTCTCCGTTGCGCATTTGGGGCAACACTGAACAAGTCCCCTGCGCGCTGCGCATCCAGCCTGCGGGCGGTCTGCGGCGTTGCACATCCTCGCCATAGCTTGGGCTATGGCTGCGGTGTGCGCCTTGCATCCCATCCCGCAGCCCGGCGCGCAACATCACAGGGACTCATTCAGTGCTGCCTTAGGCAGATCGTCGGGCTGAGCGGCGATGTCCCTGGAATTGTCCTAAAGGTTCTTGTTAATTTAGAGTTTTTGAGGTTTATTTTTTGTAAAAAATACCTTAGAATCTAATCATTCAAATTTATTTAGAATGGGTCACCAAGAATCGTCGTTTGCATAGCGACTTTCACCATGCATTGAAGGGTGAATCCGGTGGTCCTGGTTGCCTCCAAAGTTGGCAGCCACGGCGATCAGCAAGTCGCTGAAAGCCCCTGCATTCCTGCGGAATGCCTTGTTCTGGCCGCGTCTGCACGCGCGGTCAACCCAGTCGCCACGCCCGCCCAGCCGGGCGTCCTTCAGCCGGACAACCCCGCGTTGTCCCGACCTTGGGAGAGTCCATGCAGAACTCTGTTGCACACATTTCAACCGGCAGGGCGCAGCGCCCTGCTGCCGATGCGCCTGCTGTCGCCGTTCTTGGCGCCGGGGCTTGGGGCACGGCTCTGGCCTGCGCGCTACGGCGCGGCGGGCTGGACGTGACCCTTTGGGCGCGCCGCCCCGAACTCGCGCAGGCCATCGCCACCACCGAGCGCAACCCGCGTCATCTGCCCGGCTTGGAGTTGCCTGCGGGCCTGAAGGCGAGCAGCCAGATGGGGCAGGCGCTGGACGGAGCCCGCGTGGTCATCATGGCAGTGCCTTCCGTCGCGCTGCGGGAGGTCGCGCGTGCAGCGGCGCCCCTGTTGTCCCGGGGAGCCGTGGTGCTTGCGGCTTGCAAGGGAATCGAGCGCGGCAGCGGCGCCCTGATGACGCAAGTGCTGCAGGAAGAACTGCGGCGCGACGCACTGATTGGCGCCATCGGCGGACCGAGCTTTGCCCAGGAGGTCGTGCGCGGCCAGCATGCGGCGCTGACGGTGGGCTTGCCAGCGCTGCGTCTGCGCGGTGTGATGCCTGGCCAGTTGAGCGCTCAGCGCGTCGTCGGCGCATTGCGCGGCGCGTTCGCCGCAGGCGGGGTGCATCTCGACGCCACGGACGATGCCATTGGCGTGCAAGTGGGCGGCGCACTGAAAAACATGATCGCCATTGCCTGTGGCATGGCCATGGCCTGTGACCTGGGAGAGAACGCCCGCGCTGCCATTCTGACCCGCGGCCTGCAAGACATGCGCCAGCTCACTCTGGCACTCGGCGGCCGACCAGAGACTTTGCTCTCCAGCGCCGGGGCAGGTGATCTGTTTCTCACGGCGTCTTCCACCCAGTCGCGCAACACCCGCCTGGGCATGCGGCTGGGCCGGGGTGAGCGGGCATCGGGCGATGGCGAACTGGCAGAGGGAGCGATCAGCAGCTTGTCGGTGCAGGCTCTGGAACAGCGTCTGGGTCTGCGTCTGCAGGTCGCCGCCGCCGTGCGTGACGTGCTCCAGCAACGCCAGACCGCAGAGGACGCATTGCACTGCCTGCTCACGCAGCCTCTGTCGCACGACGATGCGCTGCGTCTGCCCCGCGTGCACAGCCTGCACCAGTTCAAACAGGCGCGCGACGCCAGCGCCGTGCGGTGGGGTGCGCTGCATCCGCTGACGCGGCAGCCGCAATGAAGGGAATGCCGATGCACAAGACCATTCTTGCCACCGACCTCGACGGCACGTTTCTCGGCGGAGATGCGTCTCAGCGCGCTGCGCTGTATGCGTGGATCGCACAACATCGCGAAGAGATCGTGCTGATCTTTGTCAGCGGGCGCGGGCTGGATTTCATGCGACAGCTCGCCCGTGAACTGCCGGTGCAGCCCGATCATGTGATCGGCGATGTCGGAACCAGCGTGGCGACCGGTGCGAACTTTGCGCCCTTGCCCGCGCTGGACATCTGGCTCGATGCCTGCTGGCCCCGGGACGCAGCGCATCAGATCGACCGGATCGTGTCGCGCCACCCTGGGTTGGAGCCCCAGGCGCAGCACGGTGGGCGCAGGCGCTCCTATTTCTACAGCCGACCAGAGCCCGCGCAACTGGCGGCAGCGCAATTGCGCCGGGTGGGCTTCGACACCCTGATGTCGGACAACCAGTATTTCGACGTGCTGCCGCGCGGTGTGCAGAAAGGCTCCACCCTGCTGCGTACCCTGGCCGCACTGGGCCTGCCCGAGCACCGCACCCTGGTTGCGGGCGACACGCTCAACGATCTGTCGATGTTCGAGACCGGACTGACCGGCGTGGCGGTGAGCAACCGCGAGGCTGCGCTCGACCATGCCATTGCCCCGCATCCCAATGTCTATCGCAGCGCGCAACCGGGTGCAGCCGGGGTGCTCGATGCGCTGATTCGCTTTCACCAACAGGGGGATTTCAATGGCTTCGTCTCTGGTCATCGTCTATCACAGACAACCGTATGAGGAACACAGCGAGGACGGCAAGATCGTCCTGAAGGAAAACAAGAGTCCCAACGGCATCGTGCCCGCGCTCAAGGGCTTCATCGGGCAGGTGGACCGCGCGAGCTGGGTGGCGTGGAAAAAAGCGCCCGCGAACAGACCGGTGAAGTTCGAACGCCGCATCACGGTCGCCGACAGCTACGGAAGCTATGAGGTGGTGCGGCTGCCGCTGACCGCGGAGGAAATCAGCCAGTTCTATCACGTGGTGTCGAAAGAGGCGCTGTGGCCCATCCTCAACAGCTTTCCTTCGCTGTACTCGACCGAGAACTGCCAGTGGAGCGTGTTTCGCGAGGTCAACCGCAAATTCGCCGAAGCCGCCTGCGACGAGGCCGCCCCGGGGGCTGTGGTCTGGGTGCACGATTACAACCTCTGGCTGGTGCCGGGCATGGTGCGGCGCATGCGGCCGGACGTGAAGATCGCCTTTTTTCACCACACGCCGTTTCCCGCGCCCGATGTGTTCAACATCCTGCCGTGGCGCGATGAAATCCTCGACAGTCTGCTCGACTGCGATCTGGTGGGGTTTCACGTGCCGCGCTACGCGCGCAACTTCGCGGCGCTGATGCAGTCGCTGCGCAAGGTTGACGGCTTGATCGAGCATGCGGTGGCGCCGGAACTGCAGGCCACCGGCACCGCGCTGTCCGAGCCGGTCACGCCGGTGTCGGTCAGCGTGCGTGGGCGCACCGTGCGCATTGACGCCTTTCCCATTGGCACCCATGCCGACATGATTCGCAGCACGGTGCAAAAACCCGAGAACCTGGCGCGGGTCGTGCAGATCCGCCGCGAAATGGCCGGCCAGACGGTGATCGTGTCGATCGGCCGGGTGGACTATGCCAAGGGCACGCGCGAAATGCTGCTGGCGTTCGAGCGGCTGCTGGCGCGTCGCCCCGAACTGCACGGCAAGGTGCGGCTGCTTGTCACCGCGGTGGCCGCAGCCGACGGCATGCGGGTGTACCGGCGGGCGCAGCAGAACATCGAGCAACTGGTCGGGCGCATCAATGGCCATTTCGGTTCGCTGACCTGGACGCCGATCCTGCTGTCCACCACGCCGATGCCGTTCGAGGAGACGCTGAGCTATTACCGCGCCGCCGACATCTGCTGGATCACCCCGCTGCGCGACGGGCTGAATCTGGTGGCCAAGGAATTCATCGCCGCGCATGTGAACGAAAGCGGCGTGCTGGTGCTGTCGGAATTCGCCGGCGCCGCGGTCGAGCTGCAGGACGCGGTGCTGGTCAACCCATACAGCATCAGCCAGATGGACGATGCCATCGACCGCGCGCTCGACATGCCGCGAGACGAGCAGTGCGCGCGCATGCAGCGCATGGATGCGCGCATCGGCCAGTACGACATCACGCACTGGACCCGCCATGTGCTCGACCTGTTCGCGCAGTTGCGGGCGCAGGCCGAACCCACGACATGACCGATTGCATTCCTCGTTTCCGGCAGGGAGCTGCGCACCCATGATGACGCTGCACACGCTCGACGATGTCGCCATCGCCGCCGACTTTTTGTGCACTGATGCGATCGGCGCCTGGGCCATGCGCGCGCATTCCAACGCGGACGAGCTGTTTCTCGCCGGGCGCTCGCTCGGACCGGCAGCGATGGCGATTCCGCTGCTGCCGCATCTGCAGCATTCCGACCAGGTCTGGCCCGAGCTGGTGGTGCGCGATGCCCCGGTCGGTCTGGCCGGGTTCATCATCGCGGGCTTGCTCGCTGCGCTGATGTCGACCTGCTCGGCCACGCGCAACTCGGCAGCCACGCTGTTGACCTTGGACTTCGTCGCGCCGTGCAGACCGCAGCTGTCGCAGCGCCGACTGACGATGTTGGGCCGCGCGTTCATCCTGGGCATTGCGCTGCTGTGGGTGTTTCACTGAGGAGGCACGATGCACGGCCTGATGCCATATGGGAACACCCTCACCGCTTGGATTTCCGCGCATCACCCCGAGTCGGTGGCGATCGCAGTCACATTGCTGGCCGCGCCGGTGTTTCTGCTTCTCGTGCGCCTGTTCGTCAAGACTGGCGGGCCGGACGGCAATGCCCAGTTCTTGTACCTGCGCGTGCGCATGCCCCTGCGTCTGGCCTGGCTGCTGCTGGTGCTGCGCATCGATGCGGGTTTGCTGCAGGGCCGTCTCGATGGCTGGGCGTGGGGAATCCAGGCGCTGCATCTGGGTCTCATTGCCGCGATCACCTGGCTGACGATGCGACTGATCCGCGCCGCGGGCGAGCTGGTGTTGCTGCGCCGCGGTGGGCTGCAGTTGCCCGACGACCCCAATCTGCTCGATTCCAATCTGGAAGTGCGCGGCCTGCTCACGCGCGCGCGGGTGCTCACGCGGGTGCTGAGCCTTCTCATCCTGCTCGTCGGCCTGTCGGTGGCACTGATGAGCATTCCCGACGTGCGGCAGATCGGCGCCAGCCTGCTGGCGTCGGCGGGCATTGCCGGTCTGGTGGTGGGCTTTGCCGCCCGCCCGGTGCTGAGCAATCTGCTTGCCGGGCTGCAGATCGCGATGACCGAACCGATCCGCATCAACGACGTGCTCATCGTCGAGGGCGAGTGGGGGCGCGTGGAGGAAATCACCGGTACCTATGTGGTGTTTCGTGTGTGGGATGACCGGCGGCTGATCCTGCCGCTGCAATGGTTCATCGAACACCCGTTCCAGAACTGGACGCGCACCAGCGCCAGCCTGCTGGGCACGGTCTTCCTGTGGGTGGACTATGCCACGCCGATCGCCGCGCTGCGCGAGGAGCTCAAGCGCCTGTGCGCCGCCGATCCCGACTGGGACGGGCGTCTGGCGCTGGTGCATGTCACCGATACCTCCGAGACCGCGGTGCAGGTGCGCTTTCTGGTCAGCGCGGCCAATTCGGCGCGCGCCTGGGAACTGCGCTGCCGCATCCGCGAGGGAATGATTGCGTTTGTGCAAAGCACGCTGCCGCAGCATCTGCCGCGCCGCCGCATGCAGTGGCACGACACCGCGTCGGCATCTGCCGGAAAGTCACCGGACATGCCGCCCTTTTCTTCCTGAACACCCTCTCCCCTTCGTGAAAGGCAACGCGATGACCACATGGCTTTCCCTGATGTTTCTCGGCAATTCGCTGCAGGCCTGGCTGATCGCGCTAGGCTGGCTGGCGCTGGTGGTCGTGTTGGTGGCCAGCGTCAAGCCGGTGTTGATCGCGTGGCTGAGCGCGTTTGCCGCGCGCACGAGCAACCGGTGGGACGACGCGCTGCTCAGCGCGCTGCGGGGCACGCGGCTGCCGCTGGCCTTTCTCATCGGGTTCTATCCCGCGGTGCAAAGTCTGAGTCTGCCCGCCGTGGCCACCAAATGGCTGATCGGCGTTGCGGCGGTCGGCCTGTTCTTGCAGATCGGTCTGTGGACGTCGCGTTTTCTCGATTTCTGGATTCGGATCTCACGCGAACGCGCCATCTTGCACGACCCCGAAACCGCCACCGGCCTGGCCGCGATGAGCTTCATCGCCCGGCTGGTTCTATGGTCGTTGGTGTTTTTGCTGCTGCTCGACAACCTGGGTTTCAACGTCACCACGCTGCTGGCCGGTCTGGGGGTGGGCGGCATCGCCGTGGGGCTGGCGCTGCAGAACATCCTGGGCGATCTGTTTTCCAGTCTGTCCATCGTGCTGGACAAGCCGTTTCAGATCGGGCATTTCGTCGTGGTCGACAATTTCTCCGGCACGGTCGAGAACATCGGCCTGAAAACCACCCGCATGCGCTCCATCAGCGGGGAGATCGTGGTGTTTTCCAATACCGATCTGACCAAGGCGCGGCTGCGCAACTACAAGTTCATGCAGGAGCGGCGCATCGTGTTTGCCTTCGGCGTGACCTATGACACTCCGCCGGATACCCTGGAGCAGATTCCAGAACTGGTCAAGGAGGTGGTCGACCAGCAGCCCGACGCGCGGTTCGATCGTGCGCACTTCAAGGACTTCGGCGATTCGAGCTTGAACTTCGAGGTGGTGTACTGGATGAAGACCTCGGACTACACCGCCTACATGAACACCCAGCAGGCGATCAACCTGGCGCTGATGCGAGGCTGTGCCCGCCTCGGTGCCGAGTTCGCCTTCCCGACGCGCACCGTGCTCCTGCAGCTTGCGTCACCCGCAGCACACAGTGTGCGGGAGATTCTCGCGCCTGCCGTTCAGGATGCCCAGGCGTAGCGCGCCGCATCCACACCCCCCAAAGCGACGACGACACCAGCCGCATGCGGGCGCGACGCCCCCGCACGGGCGAAAACCCTGCTGCGCCGGCTGCGCGGCCTGGCCGACCGCCAGGGCCACCAGGTGCTCGCCGCCTTGCGGGCCGTTGCCAGCGCCAGGCTGTTGATCGCCCCCAGCGCGCAGCGGCTGCAAGACACCTTGCGGCTGATCTGGCGCAACGGCGCGCAGGGCATCGAGCAAGGCAGATCATGTCCAACCGGACCTTCGCCACCATCAACCTGGTCTGCGTATTTCTGACCGGTGAAACTCCCCTTCGCGTGCTGCGTGCGGCCCTCTACTATTCAGAGCAATTCGCCGCGCTGCACGCCACGCGTCGGCGGTGCACAGTACATCGAAGGGACACCCATGCGCATTCTGATTGCCGAAGACGACCGCGTTCTGGCCGACGGCCTGCTGCGCTCGCTGCGCGCGCTGGGCTATGCGGTCGATCAGGTGGCCGACGGCAACAGCGCCGACGCCGCGCTGCAGTCCAGTTCCTTCGATCTGCTCATTCTCGACCTGGGGTTGCCGCGTCTGTCGGGCTTTGAGGTGCTGCGTCGGCTGCGCGCGCGCGGAACCACGGTGCCGGTGCTCATTCTCACCGCGGCCGACAGCGTGGAAGACAAGGTGCGCGGCCTCGACCTCGGCGCCGACGACTACATGGCCAAGCCGTTTGCGCTCGCAGAACTGGAGGCGCGGGTTCGGGCGCTGGCGCGCCGCGGCATGGGCGGTGCCAGCGCCATCATCCAGCACGGCCCGCTGCACTACGACATCACGGGCCGCGTGGTCACGCTCGACGGCCATGTGGTAGAACTCTCCGCGCGCGAACTCACCCTGCTCGAAGTGCTGTTGCAGCGCGCCGGGCGCCTGGTGAGCAAGGACCAGCTGGTCGAGCATCTGTGCGTGTGGGGCGAGGAGGTGAGCACCAACGCCATCGAGGTGTATGTGCATCGGCTGCGCAAGAAGATCGAGGTCGGCCCGGTCCGCATCGCCACGGTGCGTGGTCTGGGATATTGCCTGGAGAAAATCGTGCCCGCTCCGTCCCAGGGTGAGCATTCCTCCCTCCCGACCTCCGCCGTGCCGGGGGAAGGACGGGGTGGGGATGGCCCCGCCGCAGTGCACCCCAAACCCGATGTCTGAACTGCCGTTGCCGGCACGTGGTGCTCGGGACGACGCAGCGTCCGCCCGCAAGCGCCATCCGCGCTCGCTGTTCGGCGAAATCCTCGACTGGATGCTCGCGCCCATGCTGTTGCTGTGGCCGCTGTCCATCGGCATCACCTATCTGGTGGCGCAGGCCATTGCCGCCAAACCCTATGACGCGGCGCTGCAACATACCTTGCTGCAACTCTCCGCGCAGGTGCAGACACTGGGGGCACAGGGCGCGGTGCAGTCCGCCCTGTGGCAGCAGACGCTGCGACAGCCCCCGGCGGGGGGCATTCTGGGCTACCAGGTTCGCAGCAAGACCGGCGCAGTTCTGGCCGGAGAGGCACGTCTGCCCGCAGCGTGGAGCCTGCCGCCCGCGCAGGGCAGCACGCCGATCGCGGTGCAGTGGCGCGACGGCGAAGTGGGTCAACACAGCGCGCGGCTGGCTGCGGCCTGGGTGTGGCCCGCACCGCAAGTCGGGTCGAGGCCCGCCGCGCCGGTGCTGGTGCAGGTGGCGCAGGACATGCAGGCGCGCACCCGGCTGGCGCGCGACATCGTGCAGGGCGTCATCCTGCCGCAATTTGTCGTGGTGCCGATTTTCATTCTGCTGGTCTGGTTCGGGCTGGGGCAGGGCATCGCGCCGCTCAACGAGCTGCAGTCGCGCATCCGCCGTCGACGCGCCGACGATCTGAGTCCGATCGACGAGCGCGAGGCGCCCGAGGAGATCGCCCCGCTGGTCGACTCGATCAACAGTCTGTTCGCCCGCCTGCAGCAGTCCTTGCAGACGCAAAAGCGTTTCGTCGCCGACGCCGCGCACCAGATCAAGACGCCGCTGGCCGGGCTGCGCACCCAGGCCGAGCTGGCGCTGCGCGAAGCCGACCCGGAGGAACTGCGCGCCAGTCTGCGCCAGATCGGCCGCAGCGTGGAGCGCACCACCCGGCTGGTCAACCAGTTGCTCGCGCTCACCCGCGCCGAGAACCAGGGCGGCGCGGCGCGCGCGGTGTTCGAGACCATCGACCTGCGCCAGCCCGCCACCGAGGCCATGCAGGACCTGGCCATGCTGGCACTCGACAAGGGGCTGGAGCTGGAGTTCGACAGCCCTCCGGTGCCACTGCCCATGCGCGGCAATGCCCTGTTGCTGCACGAGCTGATCAAGAACCTGCTGCACAACGCCATCACCTACACGCCGTCCGGCGGCAGCGTGACCCTGCGCCTGCGCAGCACCGTGGCCGACGGCCCGGGCGCCCGAGCCGTGGTGCAACTGCAGATGGACGACACTGGCCCCGGCATTCCCGAGGCCGAGCGTGAGCTGGTGTTCGAGCCGTTCTATCGCATTCTCGACAACGGCAGCGAGGGCAGCGGCCTCGGGCTGGCCATCGTCCGCGAAATCGCCCGCCAGCATGACGCCGACATCGCCTTGATGGACCTTCCCATCCCTCCGCAGGGCAGTCGCGGTCTTCGTGTGCAACTGCAATTCGTGCGGGTCTGAGCGCGCCTCAGTCGCTGTCTTCCCCGCACTGATGTTTCAGGGTGCCGAGCTGACCATAGGTGACGGGCTTGCCGCTGGCGGCCAGGGCCTTGAGGCCCTCGCGCATGCAGGGGCTGTCATTGGCGAGCTGGAGTTGCGGCGCGTCCACAGGTTCATTCACCAGCCGCTCGCGCAGCAGGCTGAAGATGCCCACCAGGACCACGATGCCGATGACGATGCCCAGCAGTCCGCTGAGCTGCACACTGATTCCGCGCTTTTTGCTCGGCGGCGTGGGCGTTGGGGCTTGCGGGGTGTCGGCCATGGGTCAGCGCAGGGCGGGGTTGAGGGTGTAGGTGCCGGTGAGGCTGGCCTGGGCCAGCACATGACCGGCAAGGGCAGCGCGCAGTTGCGCACCATTGAACGCGCCGTCCACCGGGCAGCGCGGCAGATCGAGCGCGTACAGGGTGAAGATGTGGTGGTGCAGCAGGCTGTCGTTCCACGGCGGGCAGGGGCCGTCGTAACCGAAATACTGCCCGGCCATGTCCTGATCCCCGGCAAACCAGGCGGTGTAGTCATTCACGCCGTGGCGCATGCCGCCATGACAGGAAGGGCCCGGCTTGCCGCGCGGAGAGACTTCGTGGCTGAATTCCTTTTCGTCGATGTGGGTGCGCGTGGGCGGAATGTCGACCAGCAGCCAGTGATAGAAATCCACGCGGGGCAGGTCGGCCGGCACGGTGTGGCCTTCGAGGTTGACGTCGTCCGCGCGGCTGGGCACATCGGGGTCGTGGCAGATCAGCACCAGGCTCTGCGTGCCTGCGGGCAGGTCACGCCAGGCCAGCGGCGGGTTGAGATTCTGCGACAGCGCCACATGACCGACCACCGCGGGCTTGCAGAACGCATACTGCGGCGGGATGGGCTGGCCGTCGAAAAAGGCGGGACTGGTCAGTTGCATGGACTTCTCCTGGTGGATGCATCAAGGGCGCGCAATGGGGGATGCGGGCGGGCAGTCTTCGCGTGCAGGGCTGCCGTGCGCCTGCTCATTTTCCTCCTGCAGACTTTCCTGCGCGGAAGTGAGCATTTCGATCGTGACCACCATGCCGGGGTGTGCCTCGATCAGCGCCTTCTCCACCGCGTAGCGGCAGTTGGCTGCGCGCTGCAGCGTCCACTGCCCGGGCATGTGCAGGTGCATGGAGACGAAGCGCCGGGTGCCCGCCACGCGGGTGCGCACATGGTCGAAGCGCATGTCCCTGGACCGAAAGCGATCGAGCACGGTCTGCAGTTCGGCCAGATCGGCCTCGGTCATCGACTTGTCCATCAGGCCATCGACCGAGCGCCTGACCAGCGAGAACGCCTCGCCCAGGATGTGCAGTGCCACGATGATGCCGATCACCGGGTCGAGCCACAGCCAGCCGGTGACCGGCACCAGCAACACGCCGATGATCACGCCCACCGACGTCCACACATCGGTCATCAGGTGCCGGGCGTCGGCCTCGATGACGATGGAGCGCAGCCGCCTGGCGCCGCGCAGCATCCACAGCGCCACGCCCAGATTGATGGCAGTCGCCAGCGCGGAAATGGCGGCACCCAGCGGCACCGCACTGATCGGCTCGGGATGGGTCAGGCGCTGCCCGGCTTCCACCAGAATGAGCACTGCGGCCACGCCGATGAGCAGCCCCTCCACCCCGCTGGAAAAGTATTCCGCCTTGGTGTGGCCGAAGGGATGGTCCGCGTCCGGCGGCGCCTCGGCAATGCGCACGATGAACAGCGCGAACGCCGCTGCCGCGACATTGACGATGGATTCCATCGCGTCCGACAGAAAGCCCACCGAGCCCGTGACCTTCCAGGCCAGGAGCTTGAGACTGATGACGATGAGCGCCGCAAACAGTGAGGCGCGGAGGTAGGTTCTGGCTTGCATGGTTCGGGCAGTGGGCTGGGCGATGCGTATTGTGCATGGGTGCGGTGTCGGCTGCGCGCCGCGATCGGCGCTGTTTCAGCCTGTCCACGCCTGCGATGACGCGATTGTGAATCGTCATCTTGTCTGGTTAGACTTGCCGCCTTGCCAGCGGCCATGCGCCGCCACGAAACAGAACCATCCCGCACATGGCCTTCAACCTCCCGCCGCTTCCGCTTCCGGTGCCCAACCGGCGCGATCTGATCGCGCTGCCGCTGGTCATTGCGCTGTTTTTCATCATCGCGCATGCCGGGCGGGAAATGGCGGTGCCGTTCCATCTGGGCGAGAACCTGTCGATCTCGCTGTCGCCGCTGGCGCTGCCGGAATACGGCCTGTACACCGTGCTGCGCATGCTCGCGGCGCTGGTGGTGTCGTTCGTGTTCACACTTGGCTACGCCTGGCTGGCGGCGCACAACCGCTACGCCGAGCGCATTCTCATTCCGGCGCTCGACGTGCTGCAATCGGTGCCGATCCTGGGCTATCTGTCGATCACGGTGACCGGCTTCATGGCGCTGTTTCCGGGCAGTCTGGTCGGCGTTCAGCTGGCGGTGATCTTCGCGGTGTTCACCTCGCAGGCGTGGAACATGACCTTCAGCCTGTACCAGTCGCTCAAGACCGTGCCGCGCGACCTGCACGAGGCCGCCACGCTGTACCGGCTCAACGCCTGGCAGCGGTTCTGGAAGGTGGAACTGCCGTTTGCCATGCCCGGGTTGCTGTGGAACACCATGATGTCGATGTCGGGCGGCTGGTTCTTCGTCGTCGCCTCCGAGGCGATCACCGTCTCCGACCAGACGGTCACCGTGCCGGGCATCGGCTCCTACATTGCTGCGGCGATTGCGCACAAGGACCTGGCGGCCATCGGCTGGGCGATCGCGGCGATGATCGTCATCATCCTCGCCTACGACACCCTGCTGTTTCGCCCCATTGTCGCCTGGGCCGACAAGTTCAAGTTTGAAATGACTGCCTCGAGCGAGACGCCGCGCTCGGTGGTGCTTGATTTCCTGCGCCGCACCCGCCTGCTCAAGCTGCTTGCGGTGGTGCCGGCGCGGCTGTGGGAACTCAGCGTGCGGCTCACGCCCAAGGTGCCGCCGCGCCGCGTGCCAGGCAAAGCCCGACAGCGCAGGCGGCTTGCCGACGGGGTGTTCTACGCCGCTCTCGGCGTGCTCGCGGTGTGGGCCGTGGTACGGCTGCTGCAGGTGCTGCCACGCGATTTCGGCTGGCCGATGGTCGGGCATGTCATCGGCCTGGGGCTGATCACCGGGTTCAAGGTGTTCGTGCTGGTGGCGATGTCGGCGCTGGTGTGGGTGCCGATCGGCGTGTGGATCGGGCTGCGTCCGCGCTGGGCCGAAAAGGTGCAGCCGCTGGCGCAGTTTCTCGCGGCGTTTCCGGCCAATCTGCTGTTTCCGTTGTTTGTGGTGGTCATCGTCCACTGGCATCTCAACGTGGACGTGTTCACCGCGCCGCTGATGATCCTGGGCAGCATGTGGTACATCCTGTTCTCGGTGGTTGGCGCCGCCGCGGCGATTCCCACCGACATGCGCGAGGCGGCGCAGAACCTCGGGCTGCGCGGCTGGCTGCTGTGGAAACGGCTGTATCTGCCGGGCATTTTTCCGGGCTTTGTCACCGGCGCGATCACCGCCAGCGGCGGGGCGTGGAACGCGAGCATCGTCGCCGAGGTGGTGAGCTGGGGCGACAAGACCCTGGTTGCCACCGGTCTGGGCGCCTACATCAGCCAGACCACGGCCAGGGGACAGACTGCGCAGATCGCCCTCGGCGTGGGGGTGATGTCGCTGCTGGTCATTCTCACCAACCGGTTGGTCTGGCACCGGCTGTACGACCTGGCGCAGCGCCGCGTGCGGCTGGACTGACCCTGCTTTCACTCGAGGACATCGATCATGGCCGTTCCTGTCGAACACGCGCCCACCGCCGCCACCGCGCAGGGTGTGGACATTTTCCGCACCGAGCATCTGCGCAAGGCGTTCAAGACCCCCGACGGCGCCGAGCTGCTGGTGCTCGACGATGTCAACATGCACCTGAGCGAGGGCGAAATCCTGGTGCTGCTCGGGCGCTCCGGCTCGGGCAAGTCGACCCTGCTGCGCATGCTCGCCGGGCTGGTGCCGAGTTCGGGCGGGGTGGCGCTGCACCGCGGCCAGCCGATCAACGGGCCGGTGCCGGGGCTGGCGATGGTGTTCCAGAGCTTTGCGCTGCTGCCGTGGCTGACCGTGCTGCAGAACGTCGAGCTCGGCCTCGAAGCGCTCAAGGTGCCGGCAGCCGAGCGTCGCGCGCGCGCGATCGCGGCCATCGACCTGATCGGCCTGGACGGCTTCGAATCCGCCTACCCGCGCGAGCTCTCGGGCGGCATGCGCCAGCGCGTCGGTTTTGCCCGCGCGTTGGTCATCAACCCGGACGTGCTGCTGATGGACGAGCCGTTTTCGGCACTGGACGTGCTCACCGCCGAGACCATGCGCACCGACCTGCTCGACCTGTGGACCGAGCGCAAGATTCCCACGCGCGGCATCCTGCTGGTGTCGCACAACATCGAGGAAGCGGTGCTGATGGCCGACCGCATCATCATCCTCGGCTCCAACCCGGGGCGCATCGTCAACGAAATGCGCATCGGCCTGCCGCATCCGCGCAACCGCGAATCGCAGGAGTTCCGCGATCTGGTCGAGGACATTTACGGCGTGATGACCGCCCGCCCCACCGGGCGCGACGCCGTGCGCAAGCAGGCGCCAGGCATTGGTCTGCGGCTGCCGTCACTCTCGGTCAACGCGCTGGCCGGCCTGCTCGAAGAGCTCGACGCGCTGGAAAAGAGCAATGCCAACACGCGCATCAGCCTGCCCGATCTGGCCGAGGACATGCACTTTTCCGTGGACGATCTGTTCCCGCTGATCGAGGGCGTGGAACTGCTCGGTTTCGCCCAGGTGGAAGACGGCGACATCATGCTGCTGCCCGCAGGGCGAAACTTTGTCGATGGCAGCCTGCAGGAGCGCAAACAGTTGTTCGCCCGTCATCTGACCGAGCGCGTGCCGCTGGTGGCGCGCATCCGCGCCGTGCTCGATGAGCGTTTCAACCACCGCGCGCCCGACTCGCGCTTTCTCACCGAGCTCGAAGACCACTTGAGCGAAGACGAAGCCCGCCGCGTGCTCGACACCGCGATCGACTGGGGCCGCTACGCCGAACTCTACGCCTACGATGACAACGCCGAGGTGTTCAGCCTCGACAATCCCGAAGCGGAGGAATGAAAAACGGCGCACCGTAGTGCGCCGTTTTTTCGGGGTTCAGCCGGTCCGATCAGGGCTTCAGGGCTTGACGGCCTGCGTGGCCTTGTCCATTGCGCCGTGCGCCGCATCCGTGGCTTTTTCCTTCAGGGTGCTGACCGCGCCAGCCGCAGCGTCCTTGGCCTTGTCGGCAGCGCCGGAGACCGCATTGGCTCCTGAATGCACGGCGGCACTGGCGGCACCCGCTGCCGCACTGGCTGCGCCGCCAACGGCATGACCGGCTGCGCTGGCCGCGCCCTGGGCCGCGCTGGCTGCATGGTTCACCATGCCACCTGCTGCGCTGGCCGCACCGGCAGCAGCACCATGTGCTGCGCTGGCGGCTGCACCCGCAGCGCTTGCGCCTGCGGCAACCGCAGAGCTGGCGGCTGCTTTGGCTGCGCTCGCTGCGCCGCTGGCAGCTTGTTCCGCTTTTTGGCAAGCCGCCAGCGAAAGCAGGGCGGCGGCGATCAGGGCAATTTTGAATTTCATGAAGACTCCAAGTCGGATTTGGTGGGGGGTGAGACGGATATGCTCCCGTCATCAACTGGAATCTGACCTGATTCTGCGCATTTTCTCAATCCGTACTTGATGAAATTTACAAAATTCCCGCGCTTGCGCGAAACCATGACGTGGTAATTTCGTCACATGACGGGTGTATCGTGCGGCCTCATGTTCCACATTCCGAAAATGAAAAAAACTGTCGATCTGATTTATTTCAATGCCGGCGGTGGCCATCGCGCCTCGGCACTGGCGCTGCAGCAAAGCATCGCGCTGTCCAACCTGCCCTGGCAGGTGCGACTGGTCAACCTGACCGACGTGCTCGATCCGCAGGGCACGCTGCGCAAGTACACGTTTTCACCGGAAGACTATTACAACGCCCGCCTCGCCCGCGGCCTGACCCTGGGGCTGCGACACGAGCTCAAGCTGCTGCAGGGGGCGCTGCGCCTTCTGCACCCCACCCTGCTCAAGATTCTCAAGTTGCACTGGCTGCGCACCGAGCCCGATCTGGTGGTGTCGCTGATCCCCAATTTCAATCGTGCGCTGTATGACAGCCTGACGGCCACACTGCCTGGCGTGCCCTATGTCACCCTGCTGACCGACCTGGCCGATTTTCCCCCGCATTTCTGGATGGAGCAGGGTCAGGACCAGCACCTGATCTGCGGTTCCGCGCGTGCGGTGCAGCAGGCGCTGGACGCTGGTTTCCCGCCAGAGAAGGTCCATGCCACATCCGGCATGATCATCCGCCCGGATTTTTATCGCGCGGCGCAATATGTCGACCGCACCGCCCGCCTGCAGGCGATGGGTTTCGACCCGCAGCGTCCCGTCGGTGTGGTGATGTTCGGTGGTCACGGGTCGCGCAGCATGATGGCGATCGCCGAGCGTCTGCCCGACACCCAGCTCATCTTCATGTGCGGCCACAACGACAAGCTGGCGACCAAACTGCGCGCCCTGCCGGCTGCCGCGCCGCGCCATGTGATGGGGTTCACCAGCGAGGTGGCCGAAACCATGCGGCTGGGCGATTTTTTCATCGGCAAGCCGGGCCCCGGTTCGCTCAGCGAGGCGCTGCATCTGGGCCTGCCGGTCATCGTCGTCCGCAACGCCTGGACCATGCCGCAGGAGCGCTACAACACCGACTGGGTGCGCGACAACGGTTACGGCCTGGTGCTGCCGAGCTTTCGCGCCATTGCGGCAGAGCTGCCGACATTCCTGGCCGAGCTTCCGGCGTTTCGTGCGCGGGTTGCGGCGCACCCGAACCGCGCGGTCTTCGAAGTGCCGCAAATTCTGGAGGGCATTCTGCGCAGCGCCCAGGGGGTGGATGCGCAGGCCAGCGAACTGCTTACCCGCCGCCTTTCTGAAAGTGGGCACTGAAGCGTTGCCACCAGAGCTGGCGTTGCGCGGGGGATTGCGCGTCCACGGTGATGTCGGCCAGCCAGCGTTCCAGCACGATCAGGCCCAGCCGCGTGGGCGCCGTGGGCTGCAGGTGGATCGACCACTGACATCCACCGTCTTCGCCGGAAAACTGGTCGGGTGAGGATTCCTGCAGGCCAGGGAACGCGGCCCTGATCTGCCGCGCAAATTCGCTGCGGGTAATGGCCAGGTCCAGCCGGGCCGAAGCGGGTGCCTGATTGCCAAACATCAGCCGCCCGCCACGGGCGGCCAGATCGCCAGGGTTTCGCCATCGCGCAGCACGCGGTGGTCGCGCTGCTCGGGGTCGATGTAGACGCCGTCCACCAGCACCAGGTGGACCAGCTTCCACGGCAGGCGGAAGCGCTCGACCACGTCCTGAATGGTGGTGCCCGGCGGAATCTCGAGCGCCATCTGGTGACCCTGCCGCGGTTGCGGCAGATAGTCGGTGAGCGTGGCCATCAGCTTGAGGGTGATGCGCACAGGAGTTCGCAGCGTTGCGTCAGCCGCTGCGGTGGGGGATGCGGGAGAGTCCATGTGGTGGGGGTGTACGCAGATTCAATGATGGATCGTGTCGCCGCGACGGTCCTGCGCCTGGGCGCGGGCGAGATAGGCCTCCATCAGCCGGGTCGGATCTTCAAGCAGCTTGTCCTTCCAGCCGCCGAGCTTCACCCGGCCTTCGACCAGTCCGCGCAGCACGCCGATGTGTTCGGTGGTGCCGATGCTGTTGCTGCCCACCATCACATCGCCTTCGAACTGCAGGCTCAGGTGCCGAAAGCCCGCAGGATCGGTCAGTTCCACCCCCTGGCCACCGGGCACGCCCTGCCATTGGCCGAAGCTGGTGGAAATCAGCCCCAGGGTGTCGAGCACGTTGATCTGCGTGACTCCGCGCAGTCTGGCGTGCTTGCCCGCCATGTTCATTGCCGCCACATAGGCCTGATCGACCGCGTTGGGCTGGATGGCGCTCACGATCGGCTTGCCATAGAGGGGGTCGAAGGCCTCGGCGCAGTCGCCCGCGGCAAAGATGCCCGGCACATTGGTCTGCATGCGCTCGTCAGTGAGCACGCCTTGCAGGCATTGCACCCCGGAGTGCTCGAGAAAGCCGATGTTGGGTTTCACCCCCGCAGCCGAGATCACGAGATCGGCGGGCAGGCGCTCGCCGCTGGACAGGCGCACCGCCAGCGGCGCGGCCATGTCGGAGGGGTTGGACTCGATGGACTCGATGCGCGCGCCGGTGTGCACGGTCACACCCTTGGCCTGCACCCAGTCACGGATCATGCCGCCTGCGGTCTCGCCCATCATCCGCGGCACCATGCGGTCGCCCATTTCCACCACGGTGAGTTGCACCCGGCGGCGCACCAGACTCTCCATGATGATGCAGCCGATGAAGCCCGCACCCAATTGGATGACCCGCGCACCCGGCACGGCGAATTTCTCGATGGCACGGGCGTCGTCCAGCGTCCAGCAGGTGTGCACGCGTTGGGCGTGGATTCCCGGGATGGGCGGCAGCACCGGCCTGGAGCCGGTGGCGATCAGCAGGGTGTCGAAGGACTGGGTGCCGCCCGATTCCAGCGCGAGCGTGCGCGCGGCGGGATCGAGCGATTTCACCCGGTCGTGGCGCAGGGTGATGCCGAGTTGCTTCCAGTGCTGCGCATCCTTGCGCAGCCAGGTGCCGCGTTCGGTGATGTCGCCGTGCAGCAGGTAGGGGATCGCCATGCGCGAATAGGGCGGCGCGTCCTCGTCGCCAAACAGCACGATCGCGTCGTCCGCCGGAACATGCTTGCGCAGGGTCTCTGCTGCAACGACCCCTGCCGGGCCGTTGCCGATGATGACGTGGTGTTTCATGTTGTCTGCCTCGATTGCGAACGGATCTCTCGCCGCTTGCCTCCTCCCCCTCGGCGTGGGGGAGGTTGGGAGGGGGAATCGCAGTCGCCCGAACTCCCCACCCCAGCCCTCCCCACGCAGTGGGGAGGGGGGTCAAGTCAGAGCCCCAGCCGCGTACGGGTTTCGGGCTTGAGGGTGCCTTCGGGGGTCCAGCCGCGCAGTTCGTAGTACTTGGGCAGCATCTCCGGCAGGTTGTTCACCAAGCCCTTGGCCGGGCCGGTCTTGGCGGGCTCGGTCAGCAGGCGCGGCGGCAGGGTGTCGTCCTTGGCGGTGAAGCCGGCGCGGTTGTTGTAGTCGCGCTCCATGTTCCAGATGCGCTCGCCAATGGTATTGAGTTCATCCATGGTGAACTCTTCCAGGCAGGCGGCGGCAAGCTGGGGCTGGACGTCGGCAAGGGTCCAGGCGAAGCTGGTGAAAATGCAGATGCCGGCCGAGTCGAACACCGCGGTGGCGTCCTGGAAGGCTTTCACCAGTTCGGGCTTGCCCGCAGTCACCAGCGGATCGGTCTTGACCGGAATGCCCAGCACCTCGGAGGCCACGGTATAGCCACGCAGATGGCAGGCACCGCGGTTGCTGGTGGCGTAGGCCAGGCCCATGCCCTGGATGCCGCGCGAATCGTAGGCCGGGAATTCCTGGCCCTTGACGCTCATGCTGAGTTCCGGATGGCCGTACTTGGCCGTCAGCCGCTTGCTGCCCAGCGCCAGCTCCTTGCCGAAGCCTTCGCCGCGTGCGGTGATTTCGGCGAAGTAGGTCAGCGCCTTGGCCGAACCGAAGGGGGCCTCGATCCCCAGCTGTTCCTTGGTCAGCAATCCGAGGTCATAGAGCTCCATCACGGCACCGACGGTGGCGCCGAAGGAAATCGGGTCCATGCCATCTTCGTTGCAGATGAAGTTGGCATAGGTCAGCGCCTCCAGGTCGTTCACGCCATTGGCCGAACCCAGCGCCCAGGCGGCCTCATACTCCAGCCCACCCGACGCGCCCCAGTACTGCGGCTTGTTCTCGACGCTGAAATGGGTCTCGTCGATCTTGCTGATGCGCCCGCAGGCGATGGTGCAGCCGAAGCAGGCCTGGTTGGTGACCAGGTTGGGCTTGCCGTCGGTCTTGCGCGGCTCGTGCATGGCTTCGCCGGAAATATCCTTTGCGCCTTCGAACTGCACGTCGCGGTGATTGCGCGTGGGCATCGCGCCGATTTCGTTGATCACGTTCATCAGCACCTGCGTGCCGTACTTGGGCAGGCCCTGGCCGGTGACGGCGTTGTCGTGCAGCACTTTCTTTCCCGCATTCACCGCCTGGAAGAAGGCCTTGGGATCGCGCACATTGCCCACGCCCTTGGTGCCGCGCACGGCAATGGCCTTGAGGTTCTTGCTGCCCATCACCGTGCCCACGCCGCTGCGCCCGGCCGCACGGTGCAGATCGTTGACCACGGCCGCGTACATCACGCCGTTTTCACCGGCGCGGCCGATGGAGTTCACGCGGATGAGCGGGTCCTGGTGGTGGTTCTTGATCCAGGGCTCCGTCTCCCAGACAGTCTTGCCCCAGATCGGGGACGCGTCACGCAGTTCGGCCTTGTCGTTCTCGATGTAGAGATAGACGGGCTTGGCGGACTTGCCTTCGACAATGATCATGTCCCAGCCGGCCATCTTCAGCTCGGCGCCGAAGTAGCCGCCCGAGTTGGAGCAGGCAATCGCCCCGGTGAGCGCGCCCTTGGTGATGACCGAATAGCGCCCGCCTGTGGACACCATGGTGCCAGTCAGCGGCCCGGTGGCGTAGATGAGCTTGTTGTCGGGCGACAGCGGGTCCACCTTGGCGTCGACTTCCTCGACAAAGTATTTGGTGGCCAGCCCGCGCTGGCCGATGTACTCGCGTGCCCACTGCATGTTCAGCGGCTCGCTCTTGACAGTGCCTTGCGTGAGGTTCACGCGCAATAGTTTTCCTGCCCAGGTCATGTTCGTCTCCTTGTGTTGTGCGATGTGCGCTCAAGCCGCGGCGTTCTGGTTGCCCAGCTTGTCGGCCCATTGCTGCATGCGCGACAGCCCGGTCCAGCTCGCATCGACATAGGTGATGGCGCCGGTGGGGCAGGCTTCTGCGCAGGCCGGCTCGCCGCCGCACAGGTCGCATTTCTGCACCTTGCCGGTGTCGGCGACATAGTTCACCGTGCCGAACGGACAGGCGATGGTGCAGACCTTGCAGCCCACGCACACATCGTCGAGCACGATCTTCGCGCCAGTGGCGGCGTCGAGTTTGATGGCCTCCACCGGACAGGCGTGCAGGCACCAGGCTTCGTCACACTGCGTGCAGGTGTAAGGCACCTTGCGGCCGGTTTCATGGAAATCGAACACCTTGATGCGGCTCTTGGAGGTGTTGAAAATTCCGTAGTTTTCGTACGAGCAGGCCATTTCGCATTGCAGGCAACCCGTGCACTTGTCCGGGTCGATATGCAGGGACTTTTGCATCTTGCATCTCCTCGATTGTTATGAAGTGTTCCGCCAGCAGACCGCGTTCACGCCCTGGCAAACAGGGGTCAACACCGCCTTGACCAGCCCAATATAGGCCGAGGTTCCAAGGGAAGATAGGCCCGGAATTCGAGTGCTTGAGTAACGCACTCGGAATTGTGCCGCCGCGTTATCCACCTCCAGTGCAACGCGGTTCAAGGACGCCGGTGTTCAGGCTGCCATCACCTTGCGGGCGATGCGCGCGAGTGGACGTTCGATGACATGCTCCATGCGGTGTGGCAGGGCCAGCGGCTTGAGCAGCATCTTCACCGCCTGCTCCATCGGCAACAGCGCGCCCACGCGCCGGTACAGCCGCTGGCACACCTGCTCGAAGGGCACGTCGTCGGCCTCGTTGGGCGCGTGGCGGAAGGCCCAGACATAACGCAGGGCGATGTCCGAATCGCTGGTGCGCAATTCGTTCAGGCGGCGCTTGAGCGCGCCGAAAATGCGCGCGCGAGAGAGGCCGCGCTCGGCATTGAGTTGCCTGAAATAGCGATAGAAGTGCTTGTAATGCTGCACTTCGTCGATGCGGATGCGCTCGGCCAGATCCTTGAGCACCGGCTCGGCGGTGAGGTCGCGCAGGGTCTGGTAATAGGTGGCGGTGCCGGTTTCCACCACGCAGCGGGCAACGAGTTCCAGCGCGCGGTCGTCTTCCAGTTCCTCCACGGTGCACAGGCGCGAGTAATCGGCGAAGAACGCGGCGTAGGCGGTTTGCCAGTCGAATTCGGGCCAGACGGTCTGCACATAGGTTCGGAGGGCGCGACCGTGCTGCAGTTCCTCTGGCTCCCACTGGCTTTGCAGCCAGTCGGCAATCTGCGGCTGGGTGTCGAAATGCGCAACCAGATTGCGGGTGTAGGTGTGCGAGCCCGATTCAACGAACGAGGCGCTGATCAGCAGATAGAACAGATCGTCGTTGTCGTGGACTGCCTCGATCTGGATGCGTGAAAAGTCGATCCAGTCCAGGGTCCAGTGCGGGGTCTCACGGGCGCTGGAATGCGCCTGAACGAGGGGCAGAGAGCGTTCCATGCTGAATCTCCCAGGGTCTGTCATGGTCCAAGAATAGACTGAAAAATCGGCGTCACAGTTTCATCTCCCGGACGGAACGCGCCTAAACTTGTCACCAAGTATGACCCATCCATTCTCGCCAAGGAGCATGTCATGATGCACAAGAAATCGCTTGCCGTTGTGTTGTCTGCCAGTGTGTTCGCGCTCGGGCTTGGCGGTTGCGCCAACATGAACGAGTCGCAGAAAACCACCGCCTCCGGCGCCGGAATTGGCGCTGCGGCGGGCGCGGTGATCGGCGCGCTGACCGCGGGAGGCAACACGGGTCGGAGTGCTGCGACCGGCGCAGTGGCCGGAGCGGCCGTCGGCGCTCTGGGCGGCTATCTGTGGAACCAGCACCTGGAGAAGCAGAAGCAGGATCTGCAGGCGCAGGCGCAGGCGTCTGGCACCGGCGTGCAGGTCACGCAGACGCAGGACAACCGCCTGAAGATGAATGTGCCGGCGGATGCCGGCTTTGCCACCGGAAGCGCCCAGCTCAATGCGCGCATGTATCCCATCCTGGAGAGCCTGGCCACGGGGCTGAACCAGAACCCGGCCGAAACCGTGCAGGTGTTCGGTTTCACCGACAGCACCGGGACCGATGCGATCAACTATCCGCTGTCCGAGAACCGGGCGCTGACGGTCAAGAACTTCCTGGTGTCGCGCGGCGTGGCGCCGCAGCGCATTTCCACCCAGGGCCTGGGCCCGCAGAACCCCGTGGCGAGCAATGCCACGGCGCAAGGCCGCGCGGAGAACCGGCGCGTGGAGATTTACGTTGCCATGCCGGCCAAGGGCTGAAGCGACCGCGTGTGCTGTGGCGGCGCTGCGGGATCAGGCGTTGCGCGACTGCAGCCAGTCCAGCAGGGCATGCTCGGGCATCGGGCGGCCGTACAGATAGCCCTGCATCCTGTCGACGCCTTCTTGTTGCAGCGTGTTGGCTTGCTGCGGGGTTTCCACGCCTTCGGCCACCAGCTTCATGCCGAGTGCGCGCGCCATGCCGATGATGGCGCGCACCATTTCGTGCTGGCGGGGCTGATCCAGCATGCCGCGCACAAAGCTCTGGTCGATTTTCACGGTGTCGAACGCCAGCCGGTTGAGTGTGGACAGCGAGGAATAGCCGGTGCCGAAGTCGTCGATGGCTAGGCGGAATCCCTGCTGCCGCAAGGATCCGGTGATGCGCTCCATCTCCTCGCCCGGTGAGGCTGCATCCGACTCGGTAACTTCCACGCACAGCGCCGCAGCGGGGAGATTGTGCGCTGCCGTGGCGGCCTGGAGGGCAAGCGGGAAGTGCGCGTCGAGCAGGGCTGCGGGAGGAAAGTTGACCGCCATATAGACGTGCTCCGCGACCAGCCCTTGCGTGCGCCATCGGGCCAGCGCCGCGAGGGATTGGTCCAGGATCAAGGCAGTCAGTTCGCTCAGAAGACCGGCCGATTGCGCCAGAGGAATGAAGTCAGCCGGACTGACCGATTGCCCATCTGCAGTGGTCCAGCGGGCCAATGCCTCGAACCCGGCCAGTTTGCCCGTGTTGCACAGGATGGGTTGCCACCACGGCAGGATCTGGCGCTGCGCGATGGCGTCGTGCAGCGCATCGAGAATGCGTTTTTTGCGCTCCTCGGCGGCAAGCGCGCCGACGTCGAACGCGACGGTTCTGCGCTGCTGCTCGCGCGCCAGCCGGGCGGCCAGCTGCGCTGCGGCCAGGCTTTGGCGAGCGTTGCTCTGCACAACGGGTTCGCAGAACAGGCCGATGGTGACCACGGGCCGCAATGTGCGGTTGCCCGAGAGCACGCCCATGGCCAGGCGCTGATGGATGATCAGCGCCTGGGCGTGCAGCGTGGCGAGGTCGGTGCCGGGGTTGCGCGACAGCATCACGATCTGGCTGGATAGCTCGCCGCTGCCGATATGCACTGCGTCGCCCAGTACGCTGGAGAGCGCCTCGGCGATGGTTTCCACGCTGCGGCCCAGGGTGTTGCGGCGCTCGATGTCGAGCTGGCGCTCCAGCTCCCAGAGCTGCACCACCAGGATCCCGAGTTGCGCACCGGTTGTTGTCTGGTGCGCTTGCAGAAAACGGTCGAGCAGATCGGTCAGGCGCAGGAGATTGGGCAGATTGGTGACGCGGTTGACGTAGCGCAGGCCGCTGATGTCGGTGTGCGTTCCGGCCAGCCGCAGGCAGTGGCCCTGCGCATCGCGAATGGCCGCGCCGCGCGTCTCGATCCAGCGATAGTCCTCGTCGCCGCCGCGCATCCGGTATTGCAGGCGGAAGGTCTGCTGCTCGGGCGTGCCGAGAAAGCCGCTGAAGGCCTGCTGTGTGGCAGTCGCGTCGTCCGGGTGAATGCGGCGCATCCAGTCGTCGATGGTGTGCGGCGCGGCGTCCTCGCTGCAGGCGAGCAGGGCGAACCAGTTGCCGGAATGCAGCAATTTCCCGCTGGCGCTGTCCCAGTCCCAGACACCGTCGTTGGTTGCGCTGAGCACCAGAGATTCCCGTTGGCGAACGGCGTGCAGGGTGCGGGCCGCGTGGGCGCGCTCCAGTTGCGCCCGCAGCCGGGCGCGGACGATGGGATAGTCGATCGGCTTATTGAGATAGTCGTTCGCGCCGGCTTCCAGCGCCTCCTCCAGCCGCTCGGTTTCGTCGAAGGCGGTTACCATCAGCACGGGCAGCAGCTCGGCGCTGTGGGTCTGGCGGATCGCGCGCAGCACCTCCAGGCCGCTCATGCCGGGCAGGCCGATGTCGAGCAGCACGCCATCGGCCGCGTGCTGCGGCAGCAAGGCCAGCGCGGCTGGGCCGTCTGCCGCGCCGAGGACGGCAAAGCCATCGCGCTGCAGGCGCCGTGCAAGGAGATCGCGGCTGGCGGGATCGTCCTCGACGATCAGGATGGTGCTCTGGTTCCAGCTCCAGTTGGCGTGGTCGGTTTGCATATGGCGCTCAGCTGGTTGTCCCGGATTGTGCGATACGGATGCGATCGAGTCGCTGCAGCAGATCGTCGAAATCCAGCGGCTTGGTGAGATAGGCGCTCACGCCCAGCGCGGCGGCGCGCTGGCGGTCTTCCTTGAGCGAGTGCGCGCTGAGAATCAGAACCGGCATATGCAGACCCCGATCACGCAGTGCGCCGAGCAGGCCCCAGCCATCGAGCACCGGCATGTCCAGATCCAACAACACTGCGTCTGGTGCGGGCTGGCTGCACAGCAAGTCCAGCGCCAGCGCGCCGTTGGCAGCCTCGCTGACCTCATAACCCCGGCGACGCAGTCTGCGCACCAGCATGTCGCGGTTGAGTGGGTCATCCTCGGCCAGCAGCAGTCTCATGCCCCGTTCTCCGGGTTTGGCGCGCTCAGTGGCAGCAGCAGGGTGAAGGTCGATCCCTCTCCAGGCGCGCTCTGCACCGAGATCGTTCCGCCCAGCAGTGCAGCGAGCGCAGCGCTCAGAGTCAACCCCAGACCGGTGCCGCCATAGTTGCGCGAAATGCTGGCATCGGCCTGGGTGAAGGCATCAAACACCCGGGCGCACTGCTGGGCTGTCATGCCGATTCCGGTGTCGCGCACGCTCCATGCCAACGCGGGCGTGGAGCCGTTCAGCGTGGCGGGGCGCAAGGAGAGAATGATGTCGCCATGCTCGGTGAACTTGGCAGCGTTGCCCAGCAGATTGAGCAGGCATTGGCGGATTTTTCCGGGATCGCTGTGCATCACCCCCACCTGCTGCGGCAGGTCGAGTTGCAGGCGGTTGAAGCGATGCCGCACCAGCGCGCCCACGGTGGAGGCCACGCTGCGGGTGAGTTCGGCTGGGTCGAACGCTTCCACCAGGGCCTGCGCATGACCGGCTTCGAAGCGGCTGAGATCGAGCACATCGTTGATCAGCCGCAGCAGATGGCGCCCGGCATCGCGCACCGCCTGCAGGTCGGTGCGGCTTTGCGCCAGCGGCACGCCGTCGTCCATTTCCTCGATGATCAGCTCGGCATATCCGATGATGGCGTTGAGCGGAGTGCGCAGCTCATGGCTCATGCTGGCGAGGAACTGGCTCTTGGCCAGGGCAGCGGCTTCTGCGGCTTCCTTGGCTTCGCGCAGCGCAATCTGCTGCGCCTCGCGCTCTCCCAGGTCGCGGCCGACGCCGATCAGCCCGACGGTTTTGCCCTGCGCGTCGAGCAGGCGCGAGGCGGCGAATTCATAGGGCCGGAGCGTGCCGTTCGCAAGCTTGAGGCGCGCCACCACACGTCCCTCACCTTTGGTGAACACCGTGAAAATGGTCTTGAGCACCACAGGCCAGTCCCGCACGGCCAGATGTTGCTGCACGCTGCTGTCGGCGAAGGTCTGGGCGTCCATGCCCACGGCGTCGAGGGTGGCCTGGTTCCAGCGCAGGAAGCGCAGACGGGTGTCGAAGGCATAAACCAGGTCGGGCATGGCCGCAAACAGCCGCTGGGTGAACTGCTGCTCGTTCTGTAGTGCCTGCAATTGCGCCTGCTCCTGGGTGAGATCGTGGACCAGGCCGACGAACCAGTGGGTGTCGCCCACCTGCACCTCGCTGACTGCCAGGCGCATCGGAAAGGTGCTGCCGTCGCCGCGCAGGCCACGCACATCGCGTCCGGTGCCGATGATGTGCGGCTGGCGGGTGCTGAGAAAGCGTTGCAGATAGCCGTCGTGCGCGCTGCGCCACGGCTCGGGCATCAGGTCATTGAGCCGCAGCTTGCGTAGCGCGCCGGGCGCGTAGCCGAACAGGGTGTGCGCTGCGTTGTTGGCATTGCGGATCTGTCCGCTCGTGTCGATGACGATGAGGCCGTCGAGCATGTTGTCGAACACCGCCTGCAGCAGGGCGCTGCGCTCGGCCACGCGGCGATCGAGCGCTTCGGCCTGCTGCTGCACCTGGTCGATCAGCCGCCCGCCGGAATCGAGCAGGAAGTTGATGAGCAGGGCGAGCTTTTCCGCGGTGGGATCGGCCAGCGGATTGCGCACCACGAAATCGACCTTCTGATCGACCGCCAGGCAGAGCTGGTCGGCCATCTGCTCCACCGCCTGCCGCAAGGCGGCGTCGCGTGCGGCTTGCGTTCCGTCGTCCGCGCGGCTCATGTGGACGCGCTGGCTTCGGGCCAGTGCAGGTGGAACACGCATTGCGCTTCGCCGCGCTGGCGGCATTGCGCCACGGAAACTTCGAGCGTGTCGCCGTAGAGCTGCGCCACTTCGCGCGCCAGCGCGAGGTACAGGCCGCACCAGCGGCGGGCGGAGTTGTAGGTCACGCTCAAATCGCCGTTGTCCAGCGCGGTGATCTGAAACTTGTCGTTGATTTTCGAGCGCAGGGAGGGATCGCGCAGGCCGGAGGCCATGACATTGTGGATGGCCGCCTGCCGCGCCAGAAAGGCGCGCGAGTCGGCGGACATGGCATAGAACGCCGGAAAGCGCGCGCGGGTCTCGGCCAGGAACACCCGGGCGAAGGTCTCGAACGCCTGCTCCCGCGTGACCTGCAGCACGGCGCAGGCCTGCTCAAGCAGCGTGTCGGCCTGCGCGTCGTCGTAGTCGGTGTCGATGCGGAAGTGCATGTCTGGCGGCAGACCGGCGCGCCGCAGGATTTCGGCGCGGGCGTCTGGCACGCCGCTAGCGTCCGCCATGGTGAGCAGGGTTTGCTGGATCAGACCGATCATGATGCGCGATTGTCGGGAATGGCTCGGCTTGCCGGGTAACGGCACGCCGCACGCGGACTTGAGGGTCGGATCTTCAGGCAGCTGCGGGCAAGCGCGCTGCCGCCTCCACCTCCTGCACTGCCCTGCACAGCGCTTCAAAACACCGCGGGTCGAGCGCGGTGCCGACGGTCTTGGACATGATCTGCAGCGTTTCGGGAATGGGCACAGCGCCGCGGTAGGGGCGGTCGGCGGAGATGGCGTCGAAAATGTCGGCTGTGGTGATGATGCGGGTTTCCAGGGCGATGTGCTCCGCAGCAAGCCTGCGTGGATAGCCGGTGCCGTCCAGCCGTTCGTGGTGCGCGCCCGATACGCGGGCCAGCTCGGAAAACGCATCGATGCGGCCCAGGATGCGCTCGGTGTAGGTGGCGTGCATCTGCACGGCTTCCCACTCATCCGGGTCGAGCTTGCCCGCCTTGTCGAGAATCGCATTGCTCACGCCGAGCTTGCCCACGTCGTGCAGCAGCGCGCCGCGGTACAGCCAGCGGCGACGCTCGGGGGGGATGTCGAGCTGGGTGGCAATGTGATCGGCGTACAGCGCCACGCGCGCGCTGTGCCCTGCGGTGTAGGGGCTTTTGGCGTCGACGATCTGGCCGAAAGCCGCGGCGATTTCGTCGAGATAGTCTTCGTCCAGCGGCACGCAGCATTGCGCGGGCTCCAGCGCCAGCACCTGTCTGCCGAGATCGGGGTCGCGCAGCGCTTGCCAGAACGCCTCGCCCTGCGACAGGACAGTGAAGGCGTCGACCAGTTCGGGGTCGAACCAGCTGCCGCGGCGGCGGCGCACCTCCTCGCGCGCCGCGGCCGGGCCGCCTGCGGTGAAGAACACATCGACCACCTGGGCCAGCAGGGCCATGCGGGCGTACAGCGGAATGTTCTCGCCGATCAGCCCTTCGGGCTTGCCGCTGCCGTCCCAGTGTTCATCGAGACCGTGGATGCCCTGCGCCACGCTTTCCGGAAAACGCAATTGCCGCGCGATGTCGGCGCCGCGCTGGCAGCGGGTCTGGATGAGTTCCTGCGCGATGCCGCTGCCGTTGCGAAAGATGTTGAGTGTGGCGCGAAAGCGCTCGGCCAGACCGCTGCGCAGCCCGGTGTGATCGAGCACGAAGCGCAGCACATGCGGCAGGCTGCCGTCGAGCAGCTTGAAGTCGCGCTTGAACTGCAGGTCGTCGGCGAGGTAGAGCTCGCAGATGCGGGCCGCATTGCTGCTGCATCCCAGGTCCTTGAGCAACAGGGTGTAGTACAGCTCCCACTGCTGCTGTGCCGCAAGGCCGATTTCGCGGCCTACCGACATGCCGATCCAGGCACAGCGCACGCAGTGGCCCTCGGGCTGGCCCTCGGTCATGTCGAGCGCATGGCTCAGGGCGCTCATCAGTTCGGCGAGTTTCAGATCCTTCATGCGACGAGCATAAAAGCGCAGCGTTTCCCCTGTTTGTTGCACTGCCGCATCCATCGAGCGAAAGTGTGACATTCCTCACGAATTTCGGGAGTACACCCGGCGCATGCGGGAATGCCGCCCTCCCTACAATGGCGCTTTACCTCCCAGGCCCGCCCGCGCCGGCCGCCGTTCCCGATGAACGCCCCTGCACCACATGCCCCCCAACTGATCCCCGCGCTGAGCCAAGACGCGGCGGATGCACCAGCCCGCCTGCGAGAAATTCCCTACAACTACACCTCGTTTTCCGACCGCGAAGTGGTGATGCGCCTGCTGGGCGAGCAGGCCTGGACGTGGCTGAACCAATTGCGGCAAGAGCGGCGCACCGGGCGCTCGGCGCGCATGCTCTACGAGGTGCTGGGCGACATCTGGGTGGTGCAGCGCAACCCCTTTCTGCAGGACGATCTGCTGCAAAGCCGCAAGCGCCGCGCTGCGCTGATCGGCGCGCTCGAACACCGTCTGCGCGAAATCGACCGCCGCCGCGACGACAGCGCACACAGCGAAGGCGAGCATGCGCAGCGCGACGCGCTGGTGCGGCAGTTGCTCGACCGCGCCCGCGCTGCGGTGGCCGCGTTTGCCGCCTGGTTCGACGAAGCTGCGGCGCTGCGCCAGCGCGCGCGCCGGGTGCTCGGACGCCACAGCGCGCAGGGTGCAATCCGCTTCGACGGCATGGCGCGGGTGTCGCACGTGACCGATGCCACCGACTGGCGGGTGGAATATCCCTTTGTGGTGCTCTGCCCCGACAGCGAGGACGAAATCGCCGGGCTGGTGCAGGGCTGCATCGAACTGGGCCTGACCATCATTCCGCGCGGCGGCGGCACCGGCTATACCGGCGGGGCGATTCCGCTGGTGTGGAAAAGCGCGGTGATCAACACCGAAAAGCTCGACCGCATCGGCCCGGTCGAATACGTCGAACTTCCCGGGGTTGCGCACCCGGTGCCGACCATTCACACCCCGGCCGGGGTGGTGACGCAGCGCGTGGCCGACGCGGCCGAAGCCGCCGGTCTGGTGTTCGCGGTCGACCCGACCTCGGCCGATGCATCGTGCATCGGCGGCAATGTGGCGATGAACGCCGGAGGCAAGAAGGCGGTGCTGTGGGGCACGGCGATCGACAACCTCGCCTGGTGGCGCATGGTCGACCCGCAAGGCCGCTGGGTCGAGGTGCAGCGGCTGGACCACAACCTGGGCAAGATTCACGATGTGGAGATGGCGCGGTTTGAAATCCGCACCCTTGCCGCCGACGGCAAGACGCTGCTGGACACGCGCGTGCTCGAGATTCCCGGCGCGCGCTTTCGCAAGGCCGGGCTGGGCAAGGACGTCACCGACAAATTCCTCGCCGGCCTGCCCGGGGTGCAGAAGGAAGGGTGCGACGGCATCATCACCAGCGCGCGCTGGGTGCTGCACAAAATGCCGCCGCATGTGCGCACCGTGTGTCTGGAATTCTTCGGCCAGGCGCGCGAGGCCATTCCCAGCATCGTCGAGATCAAGAACTATCTCGATGCCCGCCCGGGCGGCGCGATTCTCGCCGGGCTGGAGCATCTGGACGACCGCTATCTGAAGGCCGTGGGCTATGCCACCAAGAGCGCGCGCGGCACGCTGCCGAAAATGGTGCTGTTTGGCGACATCGTCGGTGACGACGAAGCCGCGGTGGCCCGCGCCGCTTCCGAAGTGGTGCGCATGGCCAATGCCCGCGTGGGCGAAGGCTTCATCGCGGTGAGTGCCGAGGCGCGCAAAAAATTCTGGCTCGACCGCAAGCGCACAGCGGCGATCGCGCGCCACACCAACGCGTTCAAGATCAACGAGGACGTGGTCATTCCGCTGCCGCGCATGGGCGAATACGTCGATGGGGTGGAGCGCATCAACGTCGAGCTGTCGCTGAAAAACAAGCTGGCGCTGGTCGCCGAAATCGACCGCGCTTTGCGCGGCGCCCTGCCGCTGGCGCGCAACGAGGAGTTGGCCGAGGGCGAGGCGCCGCTTTCCGCCGACGAGCTGCAAGCTAAGCGCGCGCAGGCGCTGGAACTGCTCACCGCGGTGCACGCGCGCTGGTCGTTCTACCTCGAACAGCTCGACACCCCGGTGGCGGCGCTCACCGACGCGCAGCGCGCGCTGTCTCCGGCGCTGCTGGCGTTGCCGCCCAGCGATTTCGCGCCGGGCCGCACGTTGTTTCATCTACTGCAGGATCGCACGCTGCGCGCGTCGTGGAAAGCCGAGCTGCGCAAGCCGCTGGCCGCCGTGTTTTCCGGCGGGCTGTTCGAGCCGCTGCGCCGCGAGATCGACGCCATCCACCAGCGCGTGCTCAAGAGCCGCTGTTGGGTGGCGCTGCACATGCACGCTGGAGACGGCAATGTGCATACCAACATCCCGGTCAACTCCGACGACTATGCGATGCTGCAGCAGGCGCATGACGCGGTGGCGCGCATCATGGCGCTGGCGCGCAGCCTCGGCGGGGTGATCTCGGGCGAGCACGGCATCGGCATCACCAAGCTGGAATTCCTCACCGAAGACGAGATCGGCGCGTTTCGCGCCTACAAGCGTGCGGTCGATCCCGAAGGCCGGTTCAACAAGGGCAAGCTGCTCGACGACCCGGCGCATCCGGCCGACCTGCGCAATGCCTACACGCCCAGCTTCAACCTGATGGGGCATGAGTCGCTGATCATGCAGCAGAGCGACATCGGCGCGATCAGCGCGTCGGTCAAGGACTGCCTGCGCTGCGGCAAGTGCAAGAGCGTGTGCGCCACGCACGTGCCGCGAGCGAATCTGCTGTATTCGCCGCGCGACAAGATTCTCGCCACCTCGCTGCTGATCGAGGCATTCCTGTACGAGGAGCAGACCCGGCGCGGCGTGAGCATTCGGCACTGGGAGGAGTTCGAGGACGTGGCCGACCACTGCACCGTCTGCCACAAATGCGTCACCCCCTGCCCGGTGGACATCGACTTCGGCGATGTCACGATGAATATGCGCAACCTGCTGCGCAAAATGGGCAAGAAGAGTTTCAAGCCAGGCAATGCCGCGGCGATGTTCTTCCTCAACGCGACCAAGCCGCAGACCATCAAGCTGGTGCGTTCGGCCATGGTCGGCATGGGCTTTCGCGCGCAGCGCATGGCGGTCAAGCTCCTCAAACCGGCGGCCAAGGCGCAGACCGCGGCGCCCAAGCTCACCGTGGGCAAGCCGCCGGTGCGCGAGCAGGTGATTCACTTCATCAACAAGCCCATGCCCGGCGGCCTGCCCAAAAAGACCGCGCGCGCGCTGCTGGACATCGAGGACAAGGAGTTCGTGCCCATCATCCGCAACCCGCAAGCGACGTCGGTGGACAGCGAGGCGGTGTTCTATTTCCCGGGCTGCGGGTCGGAGCGGCTGTTCAGCCAGGTCGGGCTGGCCACCCAAGCCATGCTCTGGCATGCGGGGGTGCAGACCGTGCTGCCGCCGGGCTATCTGTGCTGCGGCTATCCGCAGCGCGGCGCGGGCCAGTTCGACAAGGCCGAGAAGATCATCACCGACAACCGGGTGCTGTTCCATCGCGTGGCCAACACCCTGAACTACCTCGACATCAAAACCGTGGTGGTGAGCTGCGGCACCTGCTACGACCAGTTGCAGGGCTACGAGTTCGAGAAGATCTTTCCTGGTTGCTGCATCATCGACATCCACGAATTCCTGCTGGAAAAGGGTTATCGCCTCGGTGCGGATAACGGCGCGAACCCGGTCAAGTATCTCTACCACGACCCTTGCCACAGTCCGATGAAGCTGCAGGAGCCGATGAAAACGGTCAAGGCGCTGCTGGGCGACGATGTGCGCAAGAGCGAGCGCTGCTGCGGCGAGAGCGGCACCTTCGGCATCTCGCGCCCGGACATCGCCACACAGGTGCGGTTTCGCAAGGAGGAGGAACTGCGCAAGAACGAACTGGCGCTGCGCGCCGACGGTTTTGCCGGCGACATCAAAATCCTCACCGCCTGCCCGTCCTGCCTGCAGGGCCTCACCCGCTACGGCAACGATCTGCAGCACGGGCTGCTGCAGGCGGATTACATCGTGATCGAGATGGCGCGCCATCTCATCGGCGAGAACTGGATGGCCGATTACGTCAAGGCCGCCAACGCGGGCGGCATCGAACGCGTGCTGGTGTGAGCATGGCAGAGAAGGCCGCGCTGCTGGTGGTCGATGTGCAGAACGGCTTTTGCACCGGCGGCGGTCTGCCGGTGCCGGACGGCGAGGCCGTGGTGCCGGTGATCAACCGGCTGGCTGCGCGGTTTTCCCAGGTCATCCTGACGCAGGACTGGCATCCCCCCGGGCATGTGTCATTTGCCGCATCGCATCCCGGCTGTCAGCCCTTCGAGACCATCCCACTGTCCTATGGCGATCAGATCCTCTGGCCGGTGCATTGCGTGCAGGGCACACCGGACGCCGATTTCCATCCCGGTCTGCACGTTCCGCATGCCCATGCGATTGTGCGCAAGGGCTGGCGAGCCGAGGTGGACAGCTACTCGGCATTTGTCGAGTCGGATCGTCAGACGCCGACCGGGCTTGCCGGTTTGCTGCGCGAGCTTGGGGTGCGTCAGGTCGTGCTCTGCGGGCTGGCAACCGATTTTTGCGTGCGCTGGAGCGCGCTCGACGCACGGGCTGCAGGCTTCGAGGCCACGGTGGTGGACGATGCCTGCCGTGCCATCGACCTCAACGGCTCGCTGGCGCGGGCGTGGACGCACATGCATGCCGCAGGGGTGCGGCGCGCGACGTCCTTCGCGTTCTGACTCAGACCTTCTCGCTCGCAGCCGTGGTCTGCAGCGCAACCTTGGTCTGCGGCTTGTGGTGCGCCGGCTCATCTTCATAGCCACGGATCATGGCCAGGATGTGCGCCATCGGTGTGTGGCCGGTGGTGGTGAGATAGACGTGGATGATGAAGAAAATCAGCATCATGTAGGCGCCGAGGGTGTGCGCCCAGGCCACCGTCTGCAGGCTGATGCCCCATTGCTGCCACACCGGCCATGTGCCCCAGTCGGCAAAGAACAGCAGCCAGATGCCGCTTGCCCAGATGATGGGGTTGATCATCAGCTTCACCCACAGATAGGCCAGGCGCTGCAGCGGGTTGTGCTTGCGCGTCGGGGTCTGGTGATAGGGGTGGTCTTCGCCGCGGAACATGCCCCAGGCGTAATGCCGCGCGACCAGAAAGATTTTGTCGAAGGTCGGGATGTATTGCTTCCATTCCCCGGTGGTGAAGTGCCAGAAGATCGCAAACACCCACAGCACCACCAGTGACCATGCGGCGAAGGTGTGGATGCGCAGCGCGTTGAGGAACGGTACCCCGAGGTCATACAGGCCGTGGATGCGAAAGCCCGTGAGCATCAGGGTGATGATCAGCCCGGCCTGACTCCAGTGCCAGAAACGTTCGAAGCGCTTGAACAGGATGACGTGTTTTTTGTGTGACATGACGAATTCCTTGAAGTGCCTGCGGTGCGCGGTGGATCAGTGGCTCTTGGTACCGGGTTTGCTGCGGCGGCGCAGCCACATGACGCTGCGGATGCCGCCATGCACCATCACTCCGGCCAGGCTCATTCCGGCAATGCCCAGACCGATGGTTTCGATCCAGGTCTGGTGATCCTTGCTGCGTCCGGGGATGTAGACGCCGTCGATCTTCTCCAGCCGCCCGTTGTTGCTGTGGCATTGCGCGCAGTTCAGCGCCTTGTCCTTGGGTGCAACCATATGGGTGATCGGCCAGGTGGTCGTGGTCTTGACGAATTCGTACTTGCCCGACCACTGCAGTCCGGCCTCCTTCATGCCGGCGGCGATGGATTTGCGCCAGTCCATGGTGTTCCAGTAGGCAGCGTCGTCGAAGCCAGCGTTGTGGATCGCCAGCAGGCGGTGCAGTTCGGGGTCGTAAGGTTGGGTGCCCTTCATGGTCTTGACCGGCCAGATGCGCGACTTGCCGTCGGCGGGGCTGCCGCCGTACTGGTTGATGGCGATGACGCCATCCTTGTTCGGCACGGCGTGTTCGCCGATGTTCATCCACTTCACCGCGCCGTTGAACCAGGTGTAGTCGGGCACCACGTCCTCGCCCAGCTTGAACTGGCCCTTGATGCCGAGGTAGGTGGGGTGACCGTGCTCATCCTTGATGACAAGCGGTTTGCCATCCGGGCCGCGCTGACCGGCCTTGGAGTAGTCCCATTCCACCTTGGTCGGCACGCCGCCGCGGGCGAACTCGGGAATGTGGCAGGTCTGGCACGCGATGTTGCGGGTGTGCATGTTCAGGTCCTGCGCCAGGCTGCCCTTGTGCGGGGTGTCGCCGTGGCAGGACTGGCAGCTTGCCGCGCTGCCGACGTTGTGCTGACTGCCGCGCACGTACTGCCCGCCCGCATGCTTGGCGTCGAGCTTGTAGTGGCTGCCGCTGACTTCGTGGCCGCCGGTGGCGTGGCAGGTCTGGCACTGGAAGTTCAGCCCGTCCTTGGCCATGTGCACATCGAGCGACTTGGGCGGGTTGATCAGTGAACTGTCCAGGTCGCCGTGCTTGACGCCGTCGCCGCCGCCGCCGTTGAAGTGGCAGGTGCCGCAGTTGGCGCGCGACGGCGCACCCACGTGCTGGGCGATGGCGGCCAGGTCGATCGGCTCGATGAACTTGCCCGACCCGGGCGGCATTTCGATGCGCGTGGTCGCCGGGTTGCCTGACTGGTACGGCGCCTTCTTGTAGTTGCCGGTCTGGTCGTGGCAGACCAGGCAGTCCACATCGCTATCGGGGCGTTTGCTGAACGCGACGAATTCGCCGGACTTGGCGTCGCCATACCCGACATGGCAGCCGGTACAGAACTGCTGATTGCTGGGTGTGGACACGCAGAAGTTGTTCATCACCTTGTTCTTGCCGACGATCCGTTTGGAGTCCTTCTCGACCTCCTCCCACTTCCAGTGGATGGTGCCCTTGATCTGCTTGGCGGCCTCGGTGTGGCAGCTCAGGCAGGCTGCAGTGACTTCGGGGCCGCTCTTGAACGGGCCCTGCAGCTCCTTGAACTTGCTGTGATCTGCGGTGGCCTTGTGGCCCATCGGGATGGGCGGCACCACGCGGTAGGGAGAGTGGATGTCCACCTCGGCCTGCGCCGACTGCGGCGGCGAGGACGGGCCGGCCGAGGCGAGCGGCATGCTGACCGCGGCGACAGCGCCGACGACGGCCAGGCCCAGCCAGCGTGCGACGCGGGCCGAGGAAGCGAAACGATGGGAAAGCGGCATGACGAACACTCCAGCGGTGTGCCAAACAAATCGATCGAGGCGTGCATCATCCCTGACGCATCTTGTTGCAAATGTGACAAGACGCAAAAACTCGGGGCGCCGATATGCCGGAATTGCAATCTCTTGATCTGGGATAAACGCACGCGGTGGGTTGCCTCCGGTTTTGAATCCATTTGCGCCGATGCGTCGTAATTCCTGCAACAGCCGCACGGGGCGCGCTGTGAGTCATCAGGAGGTTTCACCATGCAACGCACGCAAGACACCGCTTTGAACACACAGGACACGACCGAGCAGGGCACGGGCCGTCGTCAATTCTTCCGCGCTGGCGGCCTGTTCGCCGCCGGGCTGGCCGCTTCCGCCGCGCTGGCGCCGGTGGCGAGCTGGGCGGGAACCCTGTCCGCCTCCACCGCGGACGACATCGCCATTCTCAACACTGCGCTGGGGCTGGAATATCAGGCGATCGCGGCCTATCAGGTCGGCGCCGAATCCGGGCTGCTGGAAAAGCCGGTACTTGCGGTCGCGGTGAAATTCCAGGGACAGCACAAGGCGCATGCCGAGGTGCTGGCCTCGACCATCGCCAAGCTGGGCGGCACTGCGGTGCAGGCGAAAAAGCCGGCTGACTACGGCTTTCCGACCGCTTCGCTCAAGACCCAGGCCGATGTGCTGGAGTTTGCCGCCGGGCTGGAGAAGGGCGCCGCCAGTGCCTACCTGGGCGCGGTCCCGCAGTTTCACAACAAGGACCTGGCCAAGGCAGCGGCCAGCATCATGGGCGACGAGACCATGCACTGGGCGATTCTGCTCAACGCGCTGGGCAAGGACCCGGTGCCTGCGGCGTTCATCGCCTGAGCGGCATCGCCTGCGCAAACGGGAGGCGCCATGTCTGTACCATGTGCAGTGCGTCTTCCCGCAAGCCACCAAGCCACGATCTGGCGGGGTGCGAGGAGACGGTTGTCCACTCGCACCACATCCATGCCCGACCTGCAGTCTCTCCTTGCCTACACCGCACTGGCCGATCGCGATGCGTTCAGCCAGCTGTATGCGGCCACCCGCAGCCGGGCCTGGGCCATCTGCCTGCGCCTGCTGCGCGATACGGCCGCGGCGGAAGAGGCGATGCAGGATGCCTACGTGAAGATCTGGAGTCAGGCAGCCAGCTATCGGCCGCATCTGGGAAGCCCGGAGGCCTGGTTGTCCGCCCTGGTGCGCAACACCTGCCTCGACCGCCTGCGCGCGGGCAAGCGCGAGGCGCAGTACCTGGTGCCCATGCAGACCGATGAGGATGACGACCCGCCCGAGATCGCCGATCACCGCACGCCCGAAGCGCTGCTCGAAGCCGGGCTGCAAGGGCGGCAGATGGAAGACTGTCTGGGTCAGCTGCAGCCGCGTCAGCGTGACTTGCTGGCCGCAACCTATGTTCTTGGACAGTCGCACGCCGAGGTGGCGCGCGAGCGCACGCTGCCGCTGGGCACGGTCAAGACCCTGATTCGCCGCGCCGTGTTGCTGTTGCGCGATTGTCTGGGGGAGGGCGTTTGATGAACCTGCCGCAGCGCTACGCCAACCCGGATTTGCTCGATCGCCTTGCGGCCGACTGGCTCACCGGCGGTCTGTGCCCTGCTGCGCAACGCCGCGCGCAGCGTTTGCTGGAACAGAGCCCGGCGTTCGCCAGCGCGGTGCAGCGCTGGCGCGAACGACTGGATGCGGGTCTGATGTCGCGCAAGGAGTTTGGGCAGCCGTCCGATGCGATCTGGCAGGCCATTGCGGCGCGGATCGACATGCCGCGAAGCGCGGCGCCCACTGTGGCGGCTGAATCCGGCTGGGGCGTGCGGGCCTGGCGTCGCCTGTCTCTCTTGCTTGGTGGTGTTGCAGTGGCGGCCGTGGCGTTTTCGGTGCTGCTCGTCGTGCAGCAGCCCGGCCCGACTGGAGGCAGCGCAGCCCCGGTGCAGATGGCCGCGTTGATGCACGGGCAGGGCGGGCAGTCTGCCGTGGTCACGGTGCAGAACGGCGCGCTCACCCTGACCGCTGTGGGGGCATTGGCGCCGCCCAGCGGCAAGAGCTACCAGCTCTGGCTGTTGCCCACGCAGGGTGCGCCGGTCTCCCTGGGCGTGATGGCCGCTGGCCAGACGCGCTATCCCCTGCCTGCGGCTGCGCAGGCCTTGTTGGCGCAGGCCAAGGCTTTCGCGGTCAGCGTGGAGCCGCCCGGAGGTTCTCCCACCGGGTTGCCGACCGGGCCAGTCATCATGGTGGGAGCGGCGCAGCGCGCCTGAGCCGCATGGCAGACCATGCCTCTTGCCCCCTGTGCAGCACCGACGCGGGCCACGTGATCTGGCGCGGTGCGGACTTTCGCCTGATCCGCGCGGAAGACGTCTTGCTGCCCGCGTTTTATCGCGTGGTGTGGACGGCGCATGTGGCCGAATTCTCGGATCTCACTGCCTTGCAGCGCATGAGCTGCATGGACGCCGTGACGCTGATCGAGCAGACGCTGCGCGCGCGTCTGCAGCCCGACAAGATCAACCTCGCCAGTCTGGGCAATGTCGTGCCGCATCTGCACTGGCATGTGATCGCCCGCTGGCGCTCGGATGCGTACTGGCCGCAATCCGCCTGGTCCGCAGCGCAGCGCGAGGCCGATACCGCGCAGCTGGACGCCCTGCGTGCTCGCCTGCCCGCAGTGGATGCCGCACTGGCCGAGGCATTCAGCGCGCGGTTTGGCGCGAATTATTGATCTTTACTTATTGATCTTTACTTAATCAATGACACTACCAGAGCGTAGCCTGCATCCAGCATGCGGCAATGATCGAGGGGCGTTTCTGAGCGCTCTTGAGCTTGTTGCGCGCGGTCGTGTGCAGCTCGCTCAGGTCGGCGGGGCAGTAGTTGGCCAATGCGTGTCGCTTCAGCCAGGCCCACAGGTACTCCACCGGGTTCAGGTCCGGCGCGTAGGGCGGCAGGAACGCGATCTGGATGTACCCATCCAGGCTGTCGAGGTATTCGCGCACGAGCCGACTGCGATGCGCCTTGAGACCATCCCAGATCACCAGCAGCGGCTGCTTCAGATGGGCCTTGAGCGCTTTGAGGAATTCGACGATCTCCTCCTTCTTGATGCTGCCCTCGTGCAGCCGAAACAGACAGTTGGTGCGCGTCAAGCCGGCGATCACCGAGACGTGGTTCCAGTTGAAGTGGAACTGGATGATGGGTGTGTGCCCCCTGGGCGCCCAAGTGCGCACCCGGGTCGGGCGCTCGCTGATGCCCGATTCGTCCACGAAGACGATCAGGCGACCTTCTCGCTGGGCTTTTTTTTAAGCGCCGGCCAGGTGCTGCGCTTCCAACTGCGCACAGCCTCTTCGTCTCGCTCGATGGCGCGCTTCTCGGGCTTTTGCGGGCTAAAGCCCAGTGCGCCCAGAATGCGCCAGACATGCACTTCGCTGAAGGACACGCCGTACAGACGCTCGATGAGCAGACGCACCCGCTTGAGCGTCCATAACTCGGTTCCAAATCCGTGCTCGGTGGGCCGCTGCAACAGCGCGCGGCGCAACCCCTCCAGTTGCTGCGCATCCAGTTGCGCCGGGCGTCCTGGCGACATGGCGCGCAGCGCATCGATGCCGCCTTCATCGAGCCGGGCCTTCCAGGTGTACACGGTCTGGCGCGCCACCCCAACCGCCGCTGCTGCCTGTGCGGGCGTCTTGCCTGCCAGCAGCAATCGACCAGCTCGCACCCGTTTGCGTGTTGCCTCGTCCATCTTCTTTCTCATGCAACCAACCTCCAATCACGCTGATGATCGGATAACGTTTGAGTATGCTATTGGTTGTCATGTTTTATGTAAATCTCAATAGGGCAACACTGAAAAAGTTCTTGTGATGATGCGCAACGCCGCAGACCGCCCGCAGACCGGATGCGCAGCGCGCAAGGGACTTGTTCAGCGTTGCCTTGGCACCAGGCCACGCCGCGCCCGTCAGGCGACGTATTCGCCCTTGCTCAGGTCGTGCTCGCCGCGCTCATGGATGAAGTTGGCGCGGCCGACGATCAGGTTGTCCACCTCGCCGATCCGGCTCACATCCTTGCCGGTGTAGGGCATGGAATGCAGCAGATAGCGCATGGCGTTGAGTCGCGCGCGTTTCTTGTCATTCGACTTCACCACCGTCCAGGGCGAATCGGCGGTATCGGTGTGGAAGAACATCGCTTCCTTGGCGCGGGTGTAGTCGTCCCATTTGTCGAGCGAGGCCATGTCGATGGGCGACAGCTTCCACTGCTTGAGCGGATGCACCTGCCGCTCCTTGAAGCGTCGGCGCTGTTCATCCCGGCTGACCGAAAACCAGAACTTGATGAGATGTATCCCGCTGCGCACCAGATTGCGCTCGAACTCGGGCGCCTGCCGCAGGAACTCGGTGTATTCCGCAGGGGTGCAAAATCCCATCACCCGCTCCACTCCGGCGCGGTTGTACCAACTCCGGTCGAACAGCACGATTTCGCCCGCCGTGGGCAGATGCTGCACATAGCGCTGGAAATACCACTGCCCGCGTTCGATCTCGCTGGGCTTTTCCAGCGCCACCACGCGCGCGCCGCGGGGGTTGAGATGTTCCATGAAGCGCTTGATGGTGCCGCCCTTGCCTGCAGCGTCGCGGCCCTCGAACAGGATGACCACACGCTGCTGCGTTTCCTTGACCCAGGCCTGCAGCTTGAGCAGTTCGGTCTGCAGCACGAATTTTTCGCGCTCGTAATCGCGGCGCAGCATCTTGTATTTGTACGGATAGCCGCCCTTGCGCCAGTCTTCCGCCAGTTCGTCGCTGGTGCCGCGCGGCGCGGCCGTGGTTGCCGCAAGGCCGAGTGCTGCGCGCATGGCCTGGGCATCGTCGGGTGCATCGCCCTCGAGAATGGCCTGGACACCTTCGCTGGCGCCATCGGGTGCAGGTGCGCTATGGAGGATGGTGTTCAGCGCGGCCAGTTCGGCCTGCTGCGCGGCCTCCTGCGATTGCTCAAGCACGAAATTGCGCACCCCGGTCGGGGTCAGATGCGGCGGAATATCGCCCTGGGCAACCTTGTCGTGCGGTGCGGCGCGACGACTGGCAGTGGGCTTGGCGGCGCCCTTTTTTGCGGCAGGGCGAGGAGAGGCACGGCGTGTGGCGACGGGTTTGTTCATGGCAGACTCCAGAAGAGTCTGTCTTTATAGGCCCGAGTGACAGCCGCTCACAATGACATCGGACAATGTGCAGCGCAGCGACGAAGAATCTAGGTTGATTTGATCCCGGTCCACTCCACGCCGAGGTCATGCGCAAGACCGAACTGATCGAGCACGCGGGCCAGACTGCCATCCACCATGGCCGCGATGCTGCCGGGGCGCAGATAAAACGCGGGCAGCGGCGGGAAGATGATGCCGCCCATTTCGGTCACGGCGGTCATGTTGCGCAGATGCGCCAGGTTGAGCGGCGCCTCGCGGGGGAGCAACACCAGCTTGCGCCGCTCCTTGAGGCACACATCCGCCGCGCGGGTGATGAGGTTGTCGCAGAAACCATGGGCAATGGAGGCCAGGGTTCGCATGGAACACGGCGCCACCACCATGCCCAGAGTGGAAAACGAGCCGCTGGCGATGCTGGCGCTGATGTCACCGACCGGGTGGACGACATCGGCCAGGGCTTCGATCGATTTGCGGTCGATGTCCAGTTCCACCTTGAGGTTGAGAATGCCCGCAGCGGAAAGGATGAGGTGGGTTTCCACCGTACCCAGCCGACGCAGATGCTGCAGCAGGCGCACGCCGTAGACGATGCCGGTGGCGCCCGTCAGCGCCACGATGAGCCGGGGCCGGGAGCTGGAGGGGGCAGCGGAATTCAAACGTGCAGCCGAAATGGTTTATTTCAGGCTGCCCAACAGGGCCTGCAACTCACCGCTCTGCGCCATCTCGGCCATGATGTCCGAGCCGCCGATGAATTCGCCCTTGATGTAGAGCTGAGGAATGGTCGGCCAGTTGGCATATTCCTTGATGCCCTGACGGATGGCTTCGTCCTGCAGTACATCGACCGCCTTGATCTGGCTGACGCCGCAGGACTTGAGCAACTGCACTGCCCGGCCCGAGAACCCGCACATGGGGAACTGCGGCGATCCTTTCATGAAGAGCACGACGTCATTGCTTTTGACGATTTGATCAATCTGTTCCTGCACGCTGGACATGGCGGGTTTCCTGTTTGGTGTCGATCACACAATTTTAGGGGCGCTTTGCCTTGCACGTGGGTGTGGGCAAAGTCCCCCGCTGACCCGCTCGATACCCGCCAGATCGCGTGCGCTGAAGACCGCGCGGAAACCCTGCGCGGCCAGCAGGGCGCGCACCGCATCCGCCTGGTCATACCCATGCTCCACCAGCAGCCAGCCGTCGTCATGCAGAAAGTCGGCGGCCTGCGTGACGATGTGGCGAATATCGCCCAGCCCATCTGCGCTCGGTCGTTCCCCGGTGAGCGCCAGCGTCGGTTCATGCCGCAATGCGGGCAGGTGCGGGTCGTGCTGTGCGATGTAGGGCGGGTTGGAGACGATGCAGTGAAAGCGCGGCACAGCGGCCTCTGCCTCGCGCAGCGCTGAAAACCAATTGGACTGCACGAAGCGAATTGCGCCCCCGGCCCGCTGCGCGGGCAACAGTCGCTGCGCATTGGCCTGTGCCACGGCCAGCGCGGCGGCACTGGCATCGAGCGCCCAGACCTGCGCGACTGGCCGCGCATGGGCCAGCGCCACGGCGATGGCCCCGCTGCCCGTGCCCAAGTCGAGTGCTCGCCGGCCGGAGAGCGGCGGCAAGGCGTCGAATGTCTGCAAGGCCAGGTCGACCAGCAGCTCGGTATCGGGCCGGGGAATGAGCACATCGGGCGTGACCCGGAAAGTCAGCCCATAAAACTCCCGCTCGCCCAGCACATAGGCCAGCGGTTCACCCGCGCGCAGTCGGGCAGCAAGCGCGTTGAGCCGCGCCAGGTCGGCGTCGCGCAGCTCCTGCTCGGGATGCGCGACCTGCTGTGCGCGGCTCCAGCCCAGCACCGTGCCGACGAGGACTTGCGCGTCCAGCCGGGCCAGCCCGCTTGCCTGCATCCAGTCGGACAGCCGGGTCATGTCAGTTCTGCACGGCCGTTCCGGAGAAACTGACCGCCCCCGGGGCGAACGTGCGCAGCGAGACAGGGGGCTGTTTCACCTCAGGTGGCCCCAAGCGCTGCAAGCTGCTCGGCCTGGTCTTCGGTCCGCAAGGCAGTGAGCAGCTCGTCCAGATCGCCGTCGAGAATGGCATCGATCTTGTACAGCGTGAGATTGATGCGGTGCTCGCTCACACGCCCCTGCGGAAAGTTGTAGGTGCGGATGCGATCGGAGCGGTCGCCGCTGCCCACCAGGCTTTTGCGCGTTGCGGCCTCTGCCGCCTGCCGTGCCTGCCGTTCGCGCTCGGCCAGCCGCGCGGCCAGCACCGACAGCGCCCGCGCCTTGTTGCGGTGCTGCGAGCGCTCGTCCTGACATTCCACCACCAGCCCGGTGGGCAGGTGGGTGATGCGGATGGCGGAGTCGGTCTTGTTGATGTGCTGGCCGCCGGCGCCCGAGGCGCGGAAGGTGTCGATGCGCAGATCGGCCGGGTTGATCTGTACCGCCTGCGCCTCGTCCATCTCGGGCATGACCGCCACCGTCGCCGCACTGGTGTGGATGCGGCCCTGGGTTTCGGTCTTGGGCACGCGCTGCACGCGGTGTCCGCCCGATTCATATTTCAGCAGCCCGTAGGCGCCTTCGCCCGCGATGCGCAGGATCACTTCCTTGTAGCCGCCCAGATCGCTGGGGCTCTCGCTGATCAGCTCGGTCGCCCAGCGCTTGCGTTCGGCGTAGCGCGTGTACATGCGCAACAGATCGGCGGCGAACAGCGCGGATTCCTCGCCCCCGGTTCCGGCGCGGATTTCCACGAACACGTTGCGACTGTCATCCGGGTCGCGCGGCAGCAGCGCCATCTGCAGCTGCGCTTCCAACTCGGCAATTGCAGCGCGTGCGTCCTGGACCTCCTGCTGCGCCAGATCCTTCATGTCGGGATCGTTCAGCAGGGACTGGGCTTGCGCCAGATCGTCCGTCCGGGCCTGGAACTGGCCGAGCAGCGCAACGATGGGCTGCAGTTCTGCCAGCTCCCGCGTGATGCTGCGATAGCGCTCCATGTCGGCGGTGCAATCGGGATCGGCGAGCAGGGCATCGAGCTCGCCTGCGCGACGTTGCATCTGCTCCAGTTTGTCCAGCAGGGAAGGCATCATGACAGAGGGTTCAAGCGGGGTGGCGACGCAAGCGGCCAGGCACGCAGGTGCAAGACCGATTCAATGCAGCGGAACGCGCCGCTAGACCGAGGCGTCGGATGAGGTGTCAGGGCCGCCCCGGTGCGGGCAGAGAAAGACCCGCTCGACAGCTTGCGCCACGACCTGACGATGTCCCGGATCGCCGTGATGCAGCGCGGTGAAGGCACCGTGCAGGAATTTGTGCGACAAGCCGCGGGCGAGGGCGTCCAGGACGGCCTCGGGGGGCTCGCCACGCGCCAGCAAGCGGCGTGCGCGCTCGACTTCGTGTGCCTGCCATTGCTCGCTTTGCGACTGCAGGCGCTGGATCAGCGGCACCTGCGCGCGCAGATCGAGCCATTCCAGAAAGCCATGCACCCGGTTTTCGATGATGGCTTCTGCCTGCTCGATGGCGGCCTGACGCTTTTCGGTATTGCTGCGCACCAGAGCCGACAGGTCGTCCACCGAATACAGATAGACGTCGCGCAGCTGCGCAACCTCGGGCTCGATATCGCGCGGCACGGCCAGGTCGACCATGACCACGGGTTTGTGGCGTCGTTGCTTGATGCTGCGTTCGGCAGCACCCAGGCCGATGATGGGCAAGGTGCTGGCGGTACTGGTGACCACGACATCGAATTCCGCCAGGCGTTGCGGCACGTCAGACAGACGCATGGCTTCCGCCCCGAAGCGCTGCGCCAGACGTGCGCCCCGCTCGACCGTGCGATTGGCGATCACCATGCTCTTGGGTTGATGCGCTGCAAAATGGGTGGCGACGAGCTCAATCATGTCGCCCGCGCCGATGAACAGCACCCGGCAATCGCTGAGACTCTCGAATACGGTCTGAGCCAGATGCACGCTGGCAGCCGCCATGCTGACCGAGTGCGCACCGATTTCGGTGTTGGTTCGCACTTCCTTGGCAACCGAGAAGGTGCGCTGGAACATCTGATTGAGCGTGCTGCCCAGGGCGCCGGAGTCGGAGGCCACGCGCACCGCCTCCTTCATCTGCCCCAGAATCTGCGGCTCTCCCAGCACCATCGAGTCGAGTCCACTCGCCACGCGAAACGCGTGTCGCACGGTACCGTCCTGCACCAGCCTGTAGCTGTGGTCGGCCAGATCGCCGAGTTGCACATTGCGCTCGCTGGACAGCCAGTGCAGCAAGGCGTCGCGTGGATCATCCTCGGCCGCGCAATAGATTTCGGTACGGTTGCAGGTCGATAGAATGGCCGCCTCGACTGGCCCGTTGCCTTTGCCCGACAGCATGGATGCCTTCAGGCGCTGCAGGGCATCCACAAGGGTATCCGCCGAGAACGCCAGACGCTCCCGCACCCCGACAGGAGCGGTCTGGTGGTTGAGTCCGATGGCGGCGAGCAACATAGTTAAATCGTGATTTTAAGAACTGTCGTGCCTTGCGACGTCTGATCCTGATCAAATCAGGAATGCGCCAGAGGGTTCTGACGTTGACTGTACGGGGGAGAGTATTTCTGTTCGTCAGAGCCGTCCATCGGGAAAACGGCAACTCCGCCGACCTTCAACCCAGAAAAACCCATCTTTCTATCACGTTTCATGATCTCGATCTTTTTCGTTTGGTTTGTGCAGACCAGTGTCATGCCCTTGTCTGTCGGCGCGGTGACTGGCGCTTTGGCTGCATCGGCTTGGGGGAATGACTGCGCGACAGGGCCGTGGCGGCGTGCGATCAGGGCGGGCGCGGCCGCCTGGATCACGCACCTCGCGGTTGTGGGGAGCGGACTTGTTCGAGAGGGATCGATCATCGATTACGCCGCTGTGGTCTTGATTTCCACAGTGATCAGCGCTTGGAGCTGTGGCCGCCGCCGCGACCGCGCCACAAAAACAAGTTGACAGTTCTCCGAGGACGCTGCAGAATTACACGCTTGTCTTTTATGTGGCGCGCTTCGATTCGGAACAACGGTTGAAGCGGGTGGTGGCAAGAGTAGTGGCAATGGCGTGATGCGCTGATTGCAAGCCGCTGCGGCCAAGAGGCGAACTACACAGGTCAATTCCCGCACCAGGGAGCCAAGACTGGCGCACGCAGTGCGACTAAGTTGGGTGAAGGAAATTACATGATTCAGACGCAATCCAGACTGGATGTCGCCGACAACACGGGCGCCAAATCCGTCATGTGTATCAAGGTGCTTGGCGGCTCCAAGCGCCGCTACGCCGGCGTGGGCGACATCATCAAGGTCAGCATCAAAGAAGCTGCGCCGCGTGGTCGCGTGAAGAAGGGCGAGGTGTACAGCGCTGTGGTGGTTCGTACCGCCAAGGGCGTGCGCCGAGCCGATGGCTCCCTGATCAAGTTCGACGGCAACGCCGCAGTGCTGCTCAACGCAAAGCTCGAGCCGATTGGAACGCGCATTTTCGGGCCGGTGACGCGCGAGTTGCGCACCGAGCGCTTCATGAAGATCGTTTCTCTGGCACCTGAAGTGCTTTGAGCGCGTGAGAAAGGGATTTGTGATGAACAAGATTCGCAAGGATGATGAGGTGATTGTCATTGCCGGCAGCGATAAGGGTCGCCGCGGCAGAGTGACGGCACGCGCTGATGCTGACCACATCGTGGTGGAGGGCGTGCGCACTGTGAAGAAGAATGTGCGCCCCAATCCGATGAAGGGCGAGGCAGGCGGTGTGGTGTCCCGCGACCTGCCGATTCATCAGAGCAATGTGGCGATTTACAACCCGGCGACCGGCAAGGCCGACCGCGTCGGCTTCAAGACCCTGGCGGATGGCGTGAAAGTGCGCATCTTCAAGTCCAGTGGCGAGCAGATCAAGGGCTGACCGGAGGATTTATGTCGCGCCTGCAGACGATTTACAAAGAGAAAGTGGTTCCCGAGTTGATGGCCAAGTTTGGCTACAAATCGGTGATGGAAGTGCCGCGCCTGACCAAGGTGACTCTCAACATGGGGGTGTCCGAGGCGGTGGCTGACAAGAAGGTGATGGAGCACGCTGTCGGTGATCTGACCAAGATCGCTGGGCAGAAGCCCGTCGTGACCCGCTCGCGCAAGGCGATTGCCGGCTTCAAGATCCGTGAAGATCTGCCGATCGGTTGCATGGTGACGTTGCGTGGCGGTCGCATGTACGACTTCCTCGATCGGTTTGTCACCATTGCGCTGCCGCGTGTGCGTGACTTCCGTGGCATCTCCGCGCGCGCCTTTGATGGCCGTGGCAACTACAACATCGGTGTCAAGGAACAGATCATCTTTCCGGAAATCGAGTACGACAAGGTGGATGCGCTGCGCGGCTTGAACATCAGCGTCACCACGACGGCGAAAACAGACGAAGAATGCAAGGCGCTGCTCGCCGCGTTCCGCTTTCCCTTCAAGAACTGAGGTCATCATGGCAAAACTGTCCCTCATCAATCGTCAAAAAAAGCGCGAAGACCTGGTGGCGAAATTTGCTGCGAAGCGCGCCGAGCTGCAGGCCATCGTTGACAACTCGTCCAAGTCGTTCGAAGAGCGCTACGAAGCGCGTCTGAAAATTCAGCAGCTGCCGCGCAACTCGTGCCCGACGCGTCTGCGCAATCGCTGCGCCATCACAGGGCGTCCGCGCGGAACCTTCCGCCGCTTCGGCCTGTCGCGCAGCAAAATTCGTGAGCTGGCGTTCCGCGGGGAAATCCCCGGCGTGACCAAGTCCAGCTGGTAATCGTTCAGTCAGACAGTCAGTCGAGTTCGGTTCACCATTCCGGCCAGACGCCAAAAGTTTTTAGGAGAGTATTGATGAGCATGAGTGATCCCATCGCCGACATGCTGACGCGTATTCGTAACGCGCAGATGGTCGCCAAGGCGAAGGTAACGATGCCAGCTTCGAAGATCAAAGCGGCAATCGCTCAAGTCCTGCACGAAGAGGGCTATATCGACGGGTTCAACATCCGTCGCGAGAGCGATGCCAAGGCCGATCTTGAAATTTCGCTGAAGTACTACGCAGGCAAGCCGGTGATCGAGCGCCTGGAGCGCGTCAGCCGCCCGGGGTTGCGTGTCTATCGTGGCAAGGAAGGCATCCCGCAGGTCATGAATGGCCTCGGCGTTGCGATCGTCTCCACTCCCAAGGGGTTGATGACCGATCGCAAGGCGCGTCAGGTTGGCGTGGGTGGCGAAGTGCTCTGCTACGTGGCCTAAGGAGAACGACAATGTCACGTATCGCAAAGTATCCGGTTCAGGTGCCTGCTGGTGTCGAGGTCAATCTCACCGAAGACATGATCGCCGTCAAGGGTGGGCTGGGCAAGCTGCAGCGCGCGCAATTCGCCGGTGTCCGCATTGCGCAGGACAATGGTGCCCTGACCTTCGAACCGACCAATGAGTCCCGCGAAGCGCATGCCATGTCTGGCACGATGCGCGCCTTGGTCGCCGGCATGGTGCATGGTGTCTCCAAGGGTTTCGAGCGCAAGCTGACGCTGGTTGGCGTCGGTTTCAAAGCGCAGGCGCAGGGCGCGAAGCTGAATCTGTCGATCGGTTTTTCGCATCCTGTCATCAAGGATATGCCGGAAGGCATCAAGGTCGAGACGCCCACTCCCACCGAGATCGTGATCAAGGGTGTGGACAAGCAACTCGTTGGCCAGATCGCCGCCGAAGTGCGCGCCTATCGTCCGCCTGAGCCCTACAAGGGCAAGGGCGTGCGCTATGCCGACGAAGTCGTGGTGATCAAGGAAACCAAGAAGAAGTAAGGGCCAGGATCATGATCAGCAAAAACATTTCCCGCCTGCGCCGTGCTCAGGCTACCCGCCGCCGCATTGCGCGACTGCGCGCCGTGCGCCTGTCGGTGCATCGCACCAATCAGCACATCTACGCGAGCATCATTTCCGCCGAAGGCGATCGCATTCTTGCCTCTGCCTCCACGGTGGAGCCCGAATTGCGCGGTCAACTCAATGGGCACGGTGGCAATCTGGCCGCTGCGGCTGCAGTTGGTGCGCGCATTGCCGAAAAGGCCAAGGCAGCTGGTATCGAGTCCGTTGCCTTCGACCGTTCGGGGTTTCGCTTTCATGGGCGCGTGAAGGCGCTCGCAGAGGCTGCGCGCGAAGCCGGCCTGAAGTTCTGAGAACGAGCACATCATGGCTAAAGTTCAAAACAAGTTTGCCAACGAAGCGCGTGACGATGGTCTGCGCGAGAAGATGATCGCGGTCAACCGCGTCACCAAGGTCGTCAAGGGTGGCCGCATTCTGGGTTTCGCCGCCTTGACCGTCGTCGGTGATGGCGATGGACGCATCGGCATGGGCAAGGGCAAGGCGCGCGAAGTTCCTGTCGCCGTGCAGAAGGCGATGGAGCAGGCGCGCCGCAACATGGTGAAGGTACCGCTCAAGGGCGGCACGCTGCATCACAAGGTCATGGGCCAGCACGGCGCTGCCAATGTGATGATGCTGCCGGCGGTGCAGGGCACGGGCATCATTGCTGGTGGGCCGATGCGCGCGGTGTTTGAGGTGTTGGGGATTACCGATATCGTGGCCAAGAGCCATGGTTCGACCAATCCTTACAACATGGTGCGCGCAACCCTGGATGCCTTGGGCAATATGAGTTCTGCCCAGGAAATTGCCATGAAGCGTGGCAAAACCGTCGAAGAGATTCTGGGCTGAACATCATGAGCGATAAAAAAGTCATCAAGGTCAAACTCGTCCGCAGTGTGATCGGAACACGTGAATCGCATCGCGCCACGGTGCGTGGCCTCGGACTGCGCAAGCTGGGCAGTGTGCGCGAGCTCGAGGACACTGCGGCTGTGCGCGGAATGGTTCGCAAGGTCAGTTATCTGGTTGAAATTTGCGCTTGAGCGCTTGCGGCAAACACGACATTTTCGTTTGCTGCTGTGCCAGGTTTCGCACGACAGAAGAATTTGTGAGATTCGATATGCAACTCAACACCATCAAGCCCGCCAGCGGCGCGAAGCATGCCAAGCGCCGTGTCGGCCGTGGAATGGGTTCGGGCCTTGGCAAAACCGCAGGCCGTGGACACAAGGGTCAAAAGTCCCGTTCCGGTGGTTTCCACAAGGTCGGATTCGAAGGCGGTCAAATGCCTTTGCAGCGCCGCCTGCCGAAGCGCGGCTTCAAATCGCCGATCGCACGTTACAGTGCTCAGGTCACCCTGGCTGATCTGAACCGGCTGCAGGAAGATGAGATCGATATGCTGACTCTCAAGGCGCACGGATTAGTGCCGGATCTCTCACGCACGGTCAAGGTCATTGCATCTGGTGCGATCTCGCGCGCGGTCAAGCTGAATGGCATTCTTGCCACCAAGGGTGCGCGCAGCGCCATTGAAGCAACTGGCGGCAGCGTAGCCGACGCAGTCGCGGCTGCCTGATACACGGAACCATCGACATGGCCAGTTCTAGCGTGGCACAGCAGGGCAAATACGGCGACCTTGGTCGTCGCCTGTTATTCCTGCTTGGCGCACTGGTTGTCTACCGGATCGGGGCGCACATCCCGGTGCCAGGTATCGACCCGACGCATCTGCAGCAATTGTTCAAAAACAATTCAAGCGGCATACTCGGCCTGTTCAATATGTTTTCCGGAGGCGCTCTCGCGCGCTTCACGGTGTTCGCGTTGGGGATCATGCCGTATATCTCGGCATCGATCATCATGCAGTTGTTGACCTATGTTGTGCCTTCACTCGAAGCCTTGAAAAAGGAAGGTGAGGCGGGTCGGCGCAAAACCACGCAATACACCCGTTATTTCACTCTCGTTCTGGCGCTGTTTCAGTCCTTTGGCATTGCCGTGGCCTTGCAGGCGTCGCCTGGATTGGTGATCAATCCTGGAATCGGGTTTCAGTTGTCTGCTGTGTTGACCCTGACCTCGGGCACCATGTTCCTGATGTGGCTCGGTGAACAGATCACTGAGCGTGGCTTGGGCAATGGGATTTCGATCATTATTTTCTCTGGCATTGTTGCTGGCTTGCCCTCGGCGATCGCTGGTTTGATGGAGTTGGTCAGTACGGGTGCGATGAGTGTGCTGGTTGCCCTTTTTGTTCTCGCCATCGTGATTCTCGTCACCTATTTTGTCGTCTTTGTCGAACGCGGCCAGCGAAAGATTCTGGTGAATTATGCGCGGCGTCAGGTCGGCAACAAGGTCTACGGTGGCCAGAGCTCGCACTTGCCGCTCAAGTTGAACATGGCTGGTGTGATCCCGCCGATTTTCGCTTCCTCCATCATTTTGCTTCCGGCAACTGCAGTGAGCTGGTTTGGCGCTACCAAGGGAATGGGTTGGCTGAAAGATGTTGCGGGTGCCCTCTCGCCAGGTCAGCCTCTCTACATTCTGCTGTACGCAGCCGCAATTATTTTCTTCGCGTTCTTTTATACCGCGCTGGTGTTCAACAGTCGAGAGACTGCAGATCAGCTCAAAAAGGGCGGCGCCTTCATTCCGGGTATTCGTCCGGGTGAGCAAACGGCCAAGTTCATCGACAAGGTGCTCATGCGGTTGACATTGGTTGGTGCAATCTACATTACACTGGTCTGCTTGCTCCCTGAGTTTCTGGTATTGAAATACAATGTGCCATTCAGCTTTGGTGGTACTTCGTTGTTGATTATTGTCGTGGTAACGATGGATTTTATGGCGCAAGTCCAGGCTTATGCCATGTCGCATCAATACGATGCACTGCTCAAAAAGGCCAATTTCAAATCTGGCTTGGGCGGCGCACGTTAACGGAGTGTTATGTCCAAGGACGACGTCATTCAAATGCAGGGCGAGATTCTCGAAAATCTCCCCAACGCAACCTTCCGAGTCAAGCTGGAAAACGGTCACTCGGTGCTCGGTCACATTTCCGGAAAGATGCGCATGCATTACATCCGCATTCTTCCCGGCGACAAGGTCACCGTCGAGTTGACACCCTATGATTTGTCACGTGCCCGGATCGTTTTCCGCGCCAAGTAAGAGTAAGAGAGGATCATCATGAGAGTGAGCGCATCAGTCAAAAAAATGTGCCGTAACTGCAAAATCATCCGGCGCAAGGGCGTTGTTCGCGTGATTTGCACAGACCCACGCCACAAGCAGCGTCAGGGTTGAACCCACATAATTTTTGAAGTTCGAGGTATTCAATGGCACGTATTGCTGGTATCAACATTCCGCCACAACAACACTCCGAGATTGGCCTGACGGCGATTTACGGAATTGGCCGCACGACAGCGCGTGCCATTTGTGATGCTTCTGGTGTTCCTTACAACAAGCGCATCAAGGACCTGACCGACACCGAGCTTGAAAAGGTGCGGGATGCAATCGGCAAGCTCACCATCGAAGGTGATCTGCGTCGTGAGATCTCGGTCAACATCAAGCGTTTGATGGACCTGGGTTGCTACCGTGGCTTTCGTCATCGCCGAGGTTTGCCGGTTCGCGGCCAGCGCACGCGCACCAATGCACGCACGCGCAAGGGCCCGCGCAAGGGCAGCATCTCGCTGAAGAAATAAGTAAGGATCCAAGCAAATGGCTAAACCATCCACTCAGAACAGCGCTGCTCAACGGGCCCGCAAGAAAGTTCGGAAGAACGTGTCCGACGGCATTGCGCATGTGCATGCGTCGTTCAACAACACCATCATCACGATCACAGACCGTCAGGGCAACGCGTTGTCCGCTTCCTCTTCGGGAGCGCAAGGCTTCAAGGGATCGCGCAAGTCCACGCCTTTTGCAGCGCAGGTTGCAGCCGAACAGGCTGGGCGTGTCGCTCTCGAATACGGCATCAAGAATCTGGAAGTGTTCATCAAGGGCCCGGGCCCCGGTCGCGAATCTTCGGTTCGTGCATTGAACAATCTGGGCATCAAGGTTACCCTCATCGAAGACGTCACCCCGATTCCACACAACGGCTGCCGCCCGCCGAAGCGCCGTCGCGTCTGATGTCGACGCGTTGATGCTCATGGTTTTCCATCGCAACGCAACGCATCGCTGATTCAATTTCACCTGCTCGCTCGGCTTGCCATCCGGTTGGCGGCTGAGCGTGTTTTCGTTAAGCCCACTGCCCGACCTTGTCGGGCTCCCATGCAATGAATGGCATGGCAGTATTGAAAGGAATTCCAAGTGGCTCGTTTTATTGGTGCCAAAGGCAAACTGACACGCCGCGAAGGTGCGGATCTCTTTCTCAAGAGTGCGCGCCGCGGTATTGACTCCAAGGTCAAGCTGGAAACCAAGCCCGGCCAGCATGGGCGCACATCGGGTGCCCGCACCTCCGACTATGGCAAGCAACTGCGTGAAAAGCAGAAGGTCAAGCGCATGTACGGCGTGCTCGAACGCCAGTTTCGTCGGTACTACGAAGAAGCTCAGCGCCGCTCCGGGAACACGGGTGCCAACTTGCTGGGTTTGCTGGAGTCGCGTCTGGACAATGTGGTCTACCGGATGGGCTATGGCAGCACCCGCGCCGAAGCCCGGCAATTGGTGAGCCACCGCGCCATTACCGTGAATGGCAAGTTGCTGAACATTCCTTCCGCGCAGGTGAAGGCTGGCGACGTGGTTGCCGTGCGCGAAAAGTCACGCAACCAGGCGCGGATCCAGGAGGCGGTGAAACTGGCCGAGTCCAATGGATTTCCTGAGTGGGTCCAGGTTGACGCCGCCAAGATGGAAGGCGTGTTCAAGAAATCGCCGGATCGCGACGCCTTTGCGAGCGATATCAACGAGTCGCTGATCATCGAGTTGTATTCCCGCTGATCTTTTTTGTTTGTCATGCCTTGGTCCTTGCCAGGGCGTGTTTGTGTCGCGCCGGTTCCGGCGGCGACTGCTCACCTCGGCCTTATCCGCGTAACGAGCGGAGGGTATTGAACAGGAAGCCTCATGCAAACAGCACTACTTCGCCCCAAATCGATTCAGGTTGAATCGCTCGGCCACAACCGGTCCAAGGTCGTTCTTGAACCGTTCGAGCGTGGCTATGGACATACTCTCGGCAACGCGTTGCGTCGTGTGATGTTGTCGTCGCTCGTCGGCTATGCCCCGACGGAAGTCAGCATCAACGGGGTGCTCCATGAGTACTCCGTGGTCGACGGCCTGCAGGAAGACGTGATCGGCGTGCTGCTCAATCTCAAGGGTGTGGTCCTCAAGTTGCACAACCGGGATGAAGTCACCCTGTCACTGCGCAAGGAAGGCGAGGGCGTGGTGACTGCTGCCGACATCCAGACACCGCATGACGTGGAGATCATCAATCCGGATCATGTGATCGCGCATCTGTCGCAGGGTGGCAAGCTCGACATGCAGATCAAGGTGGAAAAGGGACGCGGCTATGTGCCCGGCACCCTGCGCAATTACGGTGACGAAGGTGGCAAGAGCATCGGACACATCGTGCTGGATGCGTCGTTCTCTCCCGTGCGGCGCGTGAGTTACGCCGTGGAGAGCGCGCGCGTGGAGCAACGGACCGATCTGGACAAGCTGGTCATGGAAATCGAGACCAACGGTGTCATCAGTGCCGAAGAGGCGATTCGTTCTTCTGCCCGCATTCTGGTGGAGCAGCTGTCGGTGTTTGCCAGCCTGGAAGGTGCCGAAACCACCGAGGCGACCGAAGCTGCTGCTGGCGCGCAGACCTACGACCCGATCCTGCTGCGCCCGGTGGATGAGCTTGAACTGACCGTGCGCTCGGCCAACTGCCTCAAGGCCGAGAACATCTACTACATCGGTGATCTGATCCAGCGCAGCGAAACCGAGCTGCTCAAGACCCCGAATCTCGGCCGTAAGTCCTTGAACGAAATCAAGGAAGTGCTGGCAGCCCGTGGCTTGACCCTGGGCATGAAGCTCGAGAACTGGCCGCCCAGCGGCCTGGACAAGCGCTGATTCACAGATTCATTCAGATTCGCCGGATGGAGTATCCGGCAGTGCAAGGCCAGTACCTGATCCGGCTGGCCCTCATTCATAAAGAAAGGAAAGCACCATGCGTCACGGAAACGGACTTCGCAAACTCAATCGCACCTCCAGCCATCGCAAGGCCATGTTTCGCAACATGGCCAATGCGCTGATCGAGCATGAGGCCATCAAGACCACGCTGCCCAAGGCCAAGGAATTGCGCGCCGTGGTCGAGCCGCTCATCACCCTGGGCAAGAAACCGTCTCTGGCCAACCGTCGTCTGGCATTTGACCGCCTGCGCAATCGCGACTCGGTGACCAAGCTGTTCAACGTGCTCGGGCCGCGCTACGAAACCCGTCCGGGTGGCTATACCCGCACCTTGAAATTCGGCTTCCGCGTGGGCGACAACGCGCCGATGGCGTTGATCGAACTGGTCGATCGCCCCGATGTGGATGCAGCGCCGGTGGAAGACAAGTCGGAGTAAGGTGACGGCTTCTCTGCCCCTCCAACCTGCCCAGAACGCCAGCACCTGCTGGCGTTTTTTCATTGGAGCGCGGCAGATTGCACGGCCGCCCCGTAGCATCTCCTGCCATGCCAGATTTCCTGCCTCACGTCGCGCCAGAACCCGCCCCGGCTTTGCTGGAGCTCGATGCCGTGCACAAGCGCTACGGCCAGTTGCAGGTCGTGAATGGCCTGAGCTTGCGTCTCAAGCCCGGGGAGTGTTACGGCATCATCGGCCCCAATGGGGCGGGCAAGACCACCACGATTCAGCTTTGCCTGGGCCTGGCCAAGCCGGACAGTGGACGCATCCTGCTGATGGGCGAGCCGGTGCCGGACAACGCGCGGCGTGCCCGCTTGCACGTGGGTGTGGTCACGCAGTTCGACAGCCTCGATCCCGATTTCACGGTCGAAGAGAACCTGATGGTGTTCGGGCGGTATTTTGGATTGCGCGACGCCGAGCTGCGGCCGCGTCTGCCGCAGTTGCTGGCGTTTGCTGCGCTGGAATCCAAGGCGAAGGCACGCATCAGCGAGCTGTCCGGCGGCATGCGACGGCGCCTGAGTCTGGCGCGTGCCCTGGTCAACGACCCGGACCTGATCTTTCTGGACGAGCCGACCACCGGGCTCGATCCGCAGGCGCGGCACCTCATCTGGGAGCGGCTGAAGGTGCTGACCGCGCAGGGCAAGTCGCTGTTGCTGACGACCCATTTCATGGACGAGGCCGAGCGGCTGTGCCATCGCATCCTGGTGCTCGATCACGGCCGCCGCATTGCAGAAGACACGCCGCGTGCGCTGATCGCCGCGCAGGTCGAGGCCGAAGTCATCGAGATGGACGGTGAGGGCCTGGACACCGCGGAGCAACTGCTGCGTCCGCTGGTGCAACGCCTGGAGCGCAGTGGAGACGGCCTGTTCGCCTACACCAACCACGCGGCGCCGGCACTGCATGCGCTGGAGGCGCTGTCGGGTCTGCGTGTGATCCATCGCCGGGCCAATCTGGAAGATGTCTTTCTCAAACTCACCGGGCGACAGTTGCGCGACTGAGTCGCCCTGGCCCAATACCGTCCCGCCCATGTCCCTGCCCACCATCACAGAGCGACGCCGATTGCGCTTCTTCCCCATCTGGCAGCGCAATTTTCTGGTCTGGAAAAAACTCGCCATACCCAGCCTGGTGGGCAATATCGCCGAGCCGCTCATCACCCTGGTGGCCTTTGGCTTTGGCGTCGGGTCACTGATCGGTCAGGTGCATGGCGTGCCCTATATCCAGTTCTTGGCTTCAGGTGCGATCTGCATGAGTGTGATGATGGCGGCCAGCTTCGAGGCGTTGTATTCGGCGTTCTCGCGCATGCATGTGCAAAAGACCTGGGATGCGATTCGGGTGACGCCCACATCGCTGGACGATGTGCTGCTGGGCGAACTCACCTGGGCGGCGAGCAAATCCATGCTCAGCGGGGTGGCCATCCTGGCAGTCATCGTGTTGCTGGGGATCAGCCGGCAGTGGACTCTGCTGCTGGCCTTGCCGCTGCTGTTGCTCACCGGGCTGGTGTTCTCGGCCATTGGGCTCATCGTCAATGCCAAGGCGCGCGGCTATGACTTTTTCACCTATTACTTCACATTGGTTCTCACGCCGATGACCTTCTTGTCGGGTGTGTATTTCCCGCTGACTGCGCTGCCGCTGCCTTTGCAGTGGCTGGCGCAAGTGCTGCCCTTGCATGCCGCGGTCGAACTGGTGCGCCCATTGTTCTTCGGCCAGTTCGACGCAAAGGGAGGGCTGCATCTGGCCGTGCTGGTTCTCGATCTGCTGGTGGCGTGGTGGCTGGCGCGCACACTCACGCAGCGGCGTTTTCGGGCGTGATTGTGTGCCCGTGTGCGACGCAGGGCAATTCCCGACGGATTCAAATATGACTCAAGACTTATATTTTGCTGTTCGCCGCAGCGCGTGCCGACCCACAGTGTCAGGTTCGGGAGCGTCGGCCGACGACACAACAACTCAAAGGAGACGGTTCATGCCCGATCGCGCCACATCCACCCCGCACCACGCACGATACTGGGTGCTGCTCGCCCGCCTGTTGCTCGGCGTTTCCATGCTCTGGGCCGGGGTGCTGCTGCCTGCGGCGCAAGCGCAGCAGGGCGACTTCCTGCCGCCGGACGAGGCGTTCCAGTTCACCGCCAAGGCGCAGGATGCCAAGACCGTGCTGCTGCAGTTCAAGGCGCACCAGGGTTATTACATGTACCAGGAGCGATTCCATTTCGAATCGCAGACCCCGGGAGTGGACCTGGGCAAGCCCGGCTTTCCACCGGCACATGTCATTTTCGACAAGAACCTCGGCCATGACGTGGCGCATTACCGCGATCTGGTGTCCATCCCGCTGCCCGTGCTCAAGGCACCGGCCACGTTCAAGATGCTGGTGACCTATCAGGGCTGCGCCGACGCAGGGCTGTGCTATCCGCCGATCGAGAAGCTCGCCACGGTGAGCCTGAGTGGTTTTGGTGGCAATGGAACGGTCAGCATTTCCGAGCCGGATGCGCAAGGCGGCGCAGCCGCGCCCGTGGCGGGCAGCAACGGCGCCAGCGGACTGGTTGCCGGCTTGATGGGGGCGGCAAGCGGGGCAAGGGCAGCGTCCTCACCCGCAGCGGCTTCCGCGCCGACGGCTTCTCGGGCTGATGTGCCCGCGGCGTCTGCATCGTCATCCGCCGTGGCGCAGGGCGGCGAGTCGTCGCGCATCGGCGCGGCGCTGGCATCAGGCAGCCTGCTGACCATCGTGCCGATGTTTTTGGTGTTCGGGCTGCTGCTGGCGTTCACGCCCTGCGTGCTGCCGATGATCCCGATTCTGTCGAGCATCATCGTCGGGCAGGGCGAGAAGGTCTCGCGCGGCAGAGGGTTTGCGCTGGCCGTGGCGTACTCGCTTGGCATGGCCGTGGTCTACACCGCGTTCGGCGTGGCGGCCGGTCTGCTGGGCCAGGGGCTGGCTGCGTCGCTGCAGAACCCGTGGGTGCTGTCGGTGTTCGCGCTGCTGCTGGTGGTGTTGTCGCTGTCGATGTTCGGCTTCTATGAACTGCAGGTGCCCAGCAGTCTGCAGAGCAAGCTGTCCTCCACGTCGGACAAGATGCAGGGCGGGCATTTTGCCGGGGTATTCATCATGGGCGGCATTTCCGCGCTCATCGTCGGGCCCTGTGTGGCCGCGCCGCTGGCCGGTGCGCTGCTCTACATCAGCCAGACCGGCAACGCGCTGATCGGCGGCGTGGCGCTGTTTTCGCTGGCGGTGGGCATGAGCTTGCCGCTTCTGCTGGTGGGCCTGGGCGCGGGCACGCTGCTGCCACGGGCTGGCGGCTGGATGGACGGCGTCAAGGCGTTCTTCGGTGTGCTCCTGATCGCCACTGCGCTCTACATGATCGCCCCGGTGCTGCCGACCTGGCTGCTGATGGCGTTGTGGGCCTTGCTGCTGCTGGTCAGCGCCAGCTATCTGCGCGCGTTCGACAGTCTGCCACTGGACGCTTCTGGCTGGAAGCGGCTGTTCAAGGGCTTTGGCGTGGCGCTGGCGGTCGTGGGCGCCATCCTGCTGGTCGGACTGGCGGCGGGCAACCGCAATCTGCTGCAGCCGCTCGCAGGCCTGGGCGGTGGCGCAGGCCCCGTGGCCGCAGCGCCTGCGGTGCAGTTTCAGCGCATCAAGACCGTGGCCGATCTCGACCGCGTGGTGGCCAGCAGCACCAAGCCGGTGATGCTCGACTTCTATGCCGACTGGTGCGTGTCGTGCAAGGAAATGGAGCACTTCACCTTCACCGACCCAGCCGTGGCGCAGCGCCTGGCCGGGTTTACGCTGCTGCAGGCGGATGTGACCAAGAACACCGCCGAAGACAAAGAACTGCTCAAGCGCTTTCAGCTCTTCGGCCCGCCGGGCATCATCTTTTTCAAGGACGGCAAAGAGGTCGGCCGCGTGGTGGGGTTCGAGGACGCCAAGACGTTTTTGGCGTCGATGCAGCGCGCGGGGGTTTGAGGGGCGTGTTCAGCGCGGTGGCGTCAGGCCGCGCGCAGCGCAGACGCTGTCGATCCAGTGCTGCCAGATGGGATTCGGTGTCCAGATGATGCGCATCGGCCAAGCTGCCTGTTCCTCCGGTTCGCCTCTGACCAGTCTGCGGTACAGATAGACGAAGGCCGAGGCCCGCATGTTCTTGGCACAGTGCAGCCAGACGGGCTGATCCCCCAGCGCGGCCATCACGCCGACGAACTGCTCGAAGTGCCGCAGCTTCGGCCCATCCCAAGCGACTGGAATCTGCACATAGTTCATCCCCAGCGCAGTCACCCGCTCGGCCTCGCCGCTCAACGCATTGCTCGACGTGGGCAGCGCCAGGTTGATGACTGTTGCGATGCCCAGGCCAGGCAGGCGCGCAATGTCGGCGGCACTGAGCTGACCCGAGCACCACAGTCCATCAAACACCTGCACTGTGCTCTCGGCGTCCATGCGGGTCGCTGGAGCCTCGCTCATGCCGCCGTGACCTCCACCAGACAGTCATAGAAGCATGGCCCGGCGCCGAGGTCGGTCAGACGCTGGTGGGTGAGGGTGTTGAGATTCTTGCCATCGGGGCTGTGCTTGCGCCACCAGATGCCCAGGCCCACGACCTGCCTGGGGCGGGTGCGAGGAGTGATGCGTGCCTGCAGCTGCACGCTGCCGCGGTCGTTGTGCACGATGACGGCAGCGCCGTCGGCGATGCCGCGCGCTGCCGCATCCTGCGGGTGGATCAGCAGCGCGGGCGCGCCTTCGCTGGCGCGCAAGCTGTCGACCGCGCCGAAGCTGGTGTTGAGGAAGTTGCGCGCCGGCGGCGAGATCATCGCCAGCGGATACCGCGCGGCCAGTTCCGGCGTGGTGTCTGCGCATTCATACGGCAGCAGCACCGCGGGCAGCGGGTCGCGCCCGGCGTCGGCCTCGCGCTGCGACCAGAATTCGCACTTGCCCGAGGGCGTGGGAAAGCCGCCGTGCGCGAACGGCGCGGGCGCGCCGGGCAGCTTCGCCCAGCCGTCGCGCTGGACCTGCTCCCAGGTGATGCTGCCGTTGCGCGGGTCGGCGGCGATCGCCTGCGCGGCGATCTGCGCATCGGTTTGGGCAAAGCAGGGGTCGGTGAAGCCCATGCGCGCGGCGAGCAGACGGAAGATGTCAGTATTCGGCTTGGCCTGCCCGAGCGGGGCGATCGCGGGGTTGTTCGCCAGCCAGTAGCGGTGGCCGTAGGCCTTGTGCACGTCCAGATGTTCGAGCTGGGTGGTGGCCGGCAGCAGGATGTCGGCGTAGTCGGCGGTGTCGGTCTGGAAGTGGTCGAGCACCACGGTGAACAGGTCGTCGCGGGCAAAGCCGCGCCGCACCTTGTCGCCGTCGGGCGCGACCGCCAGCGGGTTGCTGTTGTAGACGATCACCGCCTCGATTTTCGGGCCGAATTCGGGTGAGGATGCGCGCAGCAGGTCGTCGCCGATGGTCACCATATTGATGGTGCGCGGGGTGCGCCCGGCCAGCAGATCGGGGCGCTCCAGCGCCGCGGTATCGACCTTGAAATGGTTGGAGCTCGACATCAGCAGCCCGCCGGCGGCGTGCCGCCACGCGCCGACCAGCGCAGGCAGGCAGGCGATCGCGCGCACCGCGTTGGCGCCGCCGCGCACGCGCTGCAGGCCGTAGTTCATGCGGATCGCCGCCGGGGACATGGTGCCGTAGTTGCGCGCGAGGGCGCGGATCTGCTCGACCGGCACGCCGCACACCTGCGCCGCGCGCTCGGGCGGCCACTCCAGCGCCCGCGCCTTGAGCGCATCGAAACCGACGGTGTGGCGCGCGATGTAGTCGTGGTCCAGCCAGTCGTGCGCGATGAGCTCGTGCATCAGCGCGTACGCCAGCGCCGCGTCGGTGCCCGGGCGCAGTTGCACATGGTCGTGGCATTTTTCCGCGGTGTCGTTGCGCCAGGGGTCGATGCACACCAGCCGGGCGCCGTTGCGCTTGGCTTGCTGCGCGTAAGTCCAGAAATGCAGATTGCTGGTAATGCTGTTGCTGCCCCAGATGAGGATGAGCTGGCTGTGCGCGAACTGCTCCACATCCATGCCGAGCTTGCCGCCGATCACCGCGTTCAGCCCGGCCTCGCCCGCGGTCGAGCAGATGGTGCGGTCGAGCAGGCTGGCGCCGAGTTTGTGGAAAAAGCGCGCGGCCATGCTCTCGCCCTGCACGAAGCCCAGGGTGCCGCCGTAGGAGTAGGGCAGGATGGCCTGCGGGTCGCGCGCGGCAATGGCCTTGAGCCTGGCGGTGATGGTGTCCAGCGCTTCGTCCCAGCTGATGGGAGCGAACTGCCCGCTGCCCTTGGGGCCGACACGCTGCATCGGCTGCAGCAGCCGGCCCGGGTGGTAGGTGCGCTCGGTGTAGCGTGACACCTTGGTGCACAGCTTGCCGTGGGTGGTGGGGTGGTCGGGGTCGCCGCGCACGCTGATGGCCACACCGTTTTGCACCGTGACCAGCAGCGCGCAGGTGTCGGGGCAGTCGTGCGGGCAGGCAGCGCGCACCACGGTCTCCAGTGGTGGGGGGGCGAGGTCAGGCATGGCGGATCTCCGGAGCAGGGCAGTGGGCGGCAATCAGTGCGCACCGCCCTCTGAAAGTGTAGGCGGCAATCCCGTTTGCGTGATGTGTGGTTGACAAACCGCCGGGAATCAGAAATAGTACGACCGTTCGTTTTTTAATCCTGCATTCCCCAGCCCTCCGTTCCACATGAATCCCAGCCGCCCCACTGTTTCTGCACGCCGCGCGCCGCGCAAATCGCCTGCAGGCCAGCCAATCATGGAAAGTCTGGCGAAAACCTCCGTGCCTGAAGCAGGCGCGCCAAGCGGCTCGGCCAAGGGACGGCAGACGCGGCAGGCGATCATCGACTGTGCGCTGCAGATGGCCGGGCGCATCGGCCTGGAGGGGCTGTCCATCGGGGTGCTGGCCGATCGCATGGACATGAGCAAGTCGGGCGTGTTCGCGCACTTCGGCTCGCGCGAGGACTTGCAGATCGCGGTCATCCGCTCCTATCACGACCAGTTCGAGCAGGAGGTGTTCTATCGCGCCATCGCGCAGCCCCGCGGCATGCCGCGACTCGCGGCCATGGTGCAGCGCTGGCTGCAGCGGGTGAGCGTGGAAATGGAGACCGGCTGCATCTACATCTCCAGCGCGGTGGAGTTCGACGATCGCCCTGGCCCGGTGCGCGAGGCGCTGGTGGCGATGATCCAGACCTGGCACGATGCAGTGCGCCGCGCCATTGCCCAGGCGATCGAGTGCGGTCATCTGAAGGCCGACACCGACCCGCAGCAATTGATGTTTCAGATCCACGGCTACATCCTGGCGCTGCACCACGACGCCCGGCTGCTGCGACTGCCCAACAGCCTGGCGCTGGCCTGCCGCAGTCTCGATGCCCTGCTGCGCGCGCAGGCCACACCCGCTGGACTGGCGCTGCTCACGCCCTGCCAGGCGCATGCATCCCAGGCGGCGCAGGGCGATGTGGCGCACTGAGCCGCTCATAGAACCGTTTTGTCATCCATCCGAATTCCAAGGAGATCCCCATGCCCCAATACACTCCGCCGCTGCGCGACATGCAGTTCGTCATGCACGAGGTGCTCGATGCGGTCGGCACCCTCAAGACGCTGCCGCCCTATCAGGAGGTCGACGCCGATCTGATCAACCAGGTCTGCGAAGAAGCGGGCAAGTTCTGCAGCGAGGTGCTGCAGCCGCTCAACGCCAGCGGCGATATCGAAGGCTGCCACTATGACGTGCAGTCGCATGCCGTCACTACACCCAAGGGCTTCAAGTCTGCGTGGGATCAGTTCGTGCAGGCCGGGTGGACCGCGCTGACTGCCGACCCGCAATACGGTGGGCAAGGGCTGCCGCACCTGGTGGGCAGCGCGGTGCATGAAATGCAGAACGCGGCCAATCAGGCCTGGACCATGTACCCCGGCCTGACGCAGGGCGTGGTCGAGCTGCTGACCGCGCACGGCAGCACCGAGCAGAAAGACCTGTACCTGCCCAAGCTGGTGGCGGGGCAGTGGACTGGCACCATGTGTCTGACCGAGCCGCACTGCGGCACCGACCTGGGTCTGATCCGCAGCAAGGCCGTGCCGCAGGCCGACGGCAGCTATCGCCTGAGCGGGCAGAAAATCTTCATCTCCAGCGGCGAGCACGATCTGGCCGACAACATCGTGCACATGGTGCTGGCCAAGCTGCCGGACGCGCCCGAGGGCAGCAAGGGCATTTCGCTGTTCATCGTGCCCAAGTTCGTGCCGACGGCCGACGGCAAGGTGGGCGAGCGCAATGGCATTTTCTGCTCGGGCATCGAGCACAAGATGGGCATCCATGCCAACTCCACCTGCCAGATGACCCTGGAAAACGCCACCGGCTGGATGGTCGGCGAGCCCAACAAGGGCCTGGCGGCGATGTTCGTGATGATGAACGGCGCGCGGCTGGGCGTGGGCATGCAGTCGCTGGGGCTGACCGAAGTGGCGTATCAGAACGCACTGGCCTACGCCCGTGACCGACTGCAGATGCGCGCGCTGTCCGGCCCGAAGGCGCCGGACAAGCCGGCCGACCCCATCCTCGTCCACCCGGACGTGCGCCGCATGCTGCTGACCGCCCGCGCCTGGGCCGAGGGCGGTCGCTTTCTCGCCTACTGGGTGGCGCTGCTGCTCGACCAGGCGCTGCACCATCCCGATGCCGAAAAGCGCAAGGATGCGGACGATCTGGTGTCGCTGCTGACCCCCATTGTCAAGGCCTTCATCACCGACAACGGCCTGCAGGCCACCAACGAGTGTCTGCAGGTGTTCGGCGGGCATGGCTACATCCGCGAATGGGGCATGGAACAGTACGTGCGCGACGCGCGCATCAACCTCATCTACGAAGGCACCAACACCATCCAGTCGCTCGACCTGCTGGGCCGCAAGGTGCTGATGGACGGCGGCGCGCGCATGCGCAAGTTCGGCAAGATCCTCACCGACTTCATCGAGGAAGAGGGCGTCAACGAAGCCATGCAGGAATTCATCAACCCCATGGCCGACCTGGCCGACAAGATGCAGAAGCTCACGATGGAACTGGGCATGAAGGCCATGACCAACAAGGACGAGGTCGGCGCCGCTGCCGTGCCCTACCTGCGCGTGGCCGGGCATGTGGTGTTCTCCTACGCTTTCGCCCGCATGGCGCAGGTGGCGCTGCAAAAAATTGCCGCGGGAGACGCTTCACCCTTCTACCAGGCCAAGCTGCAGACCGCACGGTTCTACTTCGCACGGCTCTATCCGGAATCGGCCGCGGCCATTCGCATGGCGCGCAGCGGCGCCAAATCCCTCATGGACACCGAGGCGGTGTTCGCCTGATTCTTAGAAGGAACCGCAATGACTCAAACTCTTCCTGTCCGCAAGGTTGCGGTGCTCGGCGCCGGTGTCATGGGCGCGCAGATCGCCGCGCACTGTGTCAACGCCCGCGTGCCGGTCGTGCTGTTCGATCTGCCCGCCAAGGATGGCAACAAGAACGGCATCGTCGACAAGGCGGTGGCCAATCTGAAAAAGCTCAGCCCGGCGCCGCTGGGCGATGTGGCCGAGGCCGGTCTGATCACCCAGGCCAATTACGACACCGACCTCGCATTGCTGCAAGGCTGCGATCTGGTGATCGAGGCGATTGCCGAGCGCATGGACTGGAAGCACGAGCTGTACAAGAAGGTCACGCCGCATCTGGACGCCAACACCATCTTCGCCTCCAACACCTCGGGGCTGTCGATCACCGCGCTGTCCGAGGGCTTTGGAGACGATCTGCGCAAGCGTTTCTGCGGCGTGCATTTTTTCAACCCGCCGCGGTACATGCATCTGGTCGAGCTCATCCCGACCGCGCAGACCGACGGCGCGATTCTCGACCGGCTGGAAACCTTCCTCACCACCACCCTGGGCAAGGGCGTGGTGCGCGCCAAGGACACGCCCAACTTCGTCGCCAACCGCGTGGGGGTGTTCTCCATCCTGGCGGTCATCAGGGAAGGCGAGAAATTCGGCCTGGGCTTCGACGTGATCGACGACCTCACCGGCTCCAAGCTCGGCCGCGCCAAGAGCGCGACCTTCCGCACTTCCGACGTGGTCGGCTTGGACACCATGGCGCACGTCATCAAGACCATGCAGGACACCCTGCCGCTGGACAAGGACCCGTTCGCTGCGCTCTACGCCACGCCGCCAGTCTTGCAGACCCTCGTGGCCAACGGCGCGCTGGGGCAGAAAACCGGCGCCGGGTTCTACAAAAAAGTCGGCAAGGACATCCTCAAGTTCGACCCGGCCAAGGGCGACTATGTGCCCAGCGGCGGGAAGGCCGACGACATCGTCGTGCGCATGCTCAAGAAGCCCGCGGCCGAGCGCTTCAAGCTGCTGCGCGAGTCGAGCAACCCGCAGGCGCAGTTCCTCTGGAGCATTTTCCGCGACGTCTGGCATTACGTCGCATTGCATCTGGGCGATATCGCCGACAACGCGCGCGACCTCGACTTTGCCATCCGCTGGGGCTTTGGCTGGAACGAAGGCCCGTTCGAGAGCTGGCAGGCCGCAGGCTGGAAGCAGATTGCCGACTGGATCAGCGAAGACATCGCCGCGGGCAAGGCGCTGTGCAGCGCGCCGCTGCCGGCGTGGGTGGGCCAGGTGGACGGGGTGCACAAGCCTGAAGGGTCGTATTCCGCAGCGAAAAACGCCTTTGTCGGCCGCTCCAGCCTGCCGGTGTATGCACGGCAGGTGTTTCGGCAGTCGGTGCTCGGCGAGAACGCGCCCGAGCCGCTGAAGTCCGGCACGACCGTGTTCGAGGACGAATCGATCCGGCTGTGGACCGCGCCCGGCGCGGACGATGTGCTGGTGGCCAGCTTCAAGACCAAGATGAACACCATCGGCCCGGGCGTGATCGCCGGGTTGCACAAGGGCATCGCGCTGGCCGAGGCCGGCTACAAGGGCCTGGTGGTCTGGCAGCCCACCTCGCTGTCGGGCGGGCCGTTTTCCGCCGGAGCCGATCTGCAGTCGATGATGCCGGCCTTCATGGCAGGCGGCCCCAGGGCGATCGAACCCGAGGAAAAGAAACTGCAGGACCTGATGCTCACCCTGCGTTATGCGCAAGTGCCCACGGTGGCCGCGGTCTCGGGCATCGCGCTGGGCGGCGGCACCGAATTGAGCGTGTACTGCGCGCGGCGCGTGGCGCACTTCGAGAGCTATATGGGCCTGGTCGAAATGGGTGTGGGGCTGATTCCGGGTGGCGGCGGCCTGACCTACCTTGCCCGCCGCGCCGCAGAAGAGGCCAAGGGCGGCGACATCCTGCACTTCCTCAAGACCTATTTCCAGGCGGCGGCGATGGCCACGGTCGGCAAGTCGGCGCTGGAAAGCCGCAACCTCGGTTACCTGCTGCCGTGCGATGCCATCGTGATGCACGGTCACGAGCTGCTGCATGTGGCCATTGCACAGGCGCGGGGCATGGCGGATTCGGGTTACCGCCCGCCGATTCCAGGGCAGACCTTCCCGGTGCTCGGCCGCAATGGTGTGGCCACCATCCAGGCGCAGCTGGTCAATCTGCGCGACGGTGGCTTCATCTCGGCGTACGACTTCGAGATCGCCAGCCGCATTGCCACCGTGCTGTGCGGCGGTGATGTGGAAGAGGGCGCGCAGGCCGACGAAGCCACGCTGATGGCGCTGGAACGCAAGCATTTCTGCGAATTGCTCGGCCAGGCCAAGACCCAGGAACGCATCATGGGCATGCTGCAGACCGGCAAGCCGGTGCGCAACTGATCCCGCCACCAGGAGAACAACATGAGCAAACAAATCCAGGACGCCTACATCGTTGCCGCAACGCGCACGCCGGTCGGCAAGGCCCCGCGCGGGATGCTGAAGAACTACCGATCCGACGATCTGCTGGTGCATGTCATCCGCGCCGCGCTGGCGCAGGTGCCCAGTCTCGATCCCAAGCTGATCGAGGATGCGATCATCGGCTGCGCGATGCCCGAAGGCGATCAGGGCATGAACGTGGCGCGCATCGGCGCGCTGCTGTCTGGACTGCCCGACACCGTGGGCGGCGTGACCATCAACCGCTTCTGCGCCTCGGGCATCACCGCGATCCAGATGGCAGCCGACCGCATTCGCGTGGGCGAGGCCGATGTGATGATCGCCGGCGGCACCGAGAGCATGAGCCGGGTGCCGATGGGCGGTTTTCATCCCAGCTTCAACCCGTCCATCTTCGCCAACAACGAACACGTGGGCATTGCCTACGGCATGGGCATGACCGCCGAGAAGGTGGCGCAGCAATGGAAGGTCAGCCGCGAGGAGCAGGACGCGTTTGCGCTGGCCTCGCACCAGAAGGCGCTGGCCGGGCAGGCTGCGGGTGAATTCAATGAGGAAATCACCCCGCTGGACATTGTGGAGAAGTTTCCGCGCCTCGGCACCGCGGAGGTCGACATCAAGACCCGCAAGATGACCGCAGACGAAGGTCCGCGCGCCGACACCACGCTCGAAGCCCTGGCCCGACTCAAGCCGGTGTTTGCCGCCAAGGGCAGCGTGACCGCGGGCAACAGCTCGCAGACCTCCGACGGTGCGGGTGCGCTGATTCTGGTCAGCGAGAAGATTCTCAAGGCCTTCAATCTTGTGCCGCTGGCGCGCTTCGTCAGCTTCGCGGTGCGCGGCGTGCCGCCCGAGATCATGGGCATCGGCCCGAAGTTCGCCATTCCCGCGGCGCTGGAAAAGGCCGGGCTCAAGCTCGACGACATCGGCTGGATCGAGCTCAACGAGGCCTTTGCGGCGCAGTCGCTCGCGGTGGTCAAGGATCTGGGCATCAACCCCGAGGTCCTCAACCCGCTGGGCGGTGCCATTGCCTGGGGCCACCCGCTGGGCGCCACCGGCGCGGTTCGTGCCGCCACCGCGATTTACGGCATGCGCCGCCGCAAGGCCAGATACAGCATGGTGACCATGTGCATCGGCACCGGGCAGGGCGCCGCCGGCATTTTCGAGAACGTCTGAGATCAGCGCCAATCGGGAGACAAGGCATGGGTTCAATGCTTGTGGAGTTGCGCAGCGGCGTGCTGCACATCGTGTTCAATCGCCCGGAAAAGAAGAACGCGCTCACCCTGGCCATGTACGAGGAGGCGAACGCCGCTTTCGAGCGCGCCGCCAGCGATGCGGAGGTCAAGGCGGTGCTGATTGCGGGCGAAGGGGGCAGCTTCACCGCAGGCAACGATCTGCAGGACTTCGTCTCCAATCCGCCGCAGGGCGAGGACGCGCCCGTGCTGCAGTTCCTGCGCCATCTGGCCAGCCTGGACAAGCCGCTGGTCGCTGCGGCACAGGGGTTTGCGGTCGGCGTAGGCACCACGCTGCTGATGCACTGCGATCTGGTCTATGCGGCTGACGACGCGCAGTTCGTGCTGCCTTTCGTGCAGCTTGGGCTGTGCCCCGAGGCTGCATCCAGCCTGCTGCTGCCGCAGATTGCGGGCTACCAGCGCGCGGCGGAAAAGTTGCTGCTCGGTGAGCCGTTCGACGCGGCCGAGGCCCTGGCGATGGGGCTGGTCAACCGCGTGCTGCCTGCGGATGATCTGCGCGCGTTTGCCGTGGCGCAGGCGGAAAAGTTCTCCCGGCTGCCCGGCCCGTCGGTGCGCGCGACCAAGCGCTTGCTCAAGGGGCTGGGCGACCAGGGGCCTCAGGCGGTGCTGGCGCGCATGCGCGCGGAAGAGGCGCTGTTCCAGGCCCTGCTGGGCGCGCCCGCGGCCCGCGAGGCGATGATGGCCTTCTTGCAGAAGCGCAAGCCGGATTTTTCAGCGCTTTGACGACACGGGTGACGGCTGCCGACCTGGGGGTCAAGGAAACCTGGGGCGGCCCTGCGTTTCCTCGAGAGCCGTTCACTGCCGCCGCGTGGCATTCCCGACCAGAGTGCTGCACCCTCACCCCGCGCAGCACGACAGCTGGCTCACGTCCTTGGTGAAGGTCTGCGCCGCGAGCTTGAGGCCTTCGACCATGGTGAGGTAGGGAAAGAGCTGATCGGCGAGTTCCTGCACCGTCATGCGATTGCGGATGGCGAGCGCGGCGGTCTGGATGAGTTCGCCTGCTTCAGCCGCGACGGCCTGGACGCCGAGCAGTCGCCCGCTGCCGGCCTCGGCGACCAGCTTGATGAAGCCGCGGGTATCGAAGTTCGCCAGCGCCCGCGGCACGTTGTCCAGAGTCAGCGTGCGGCTGTCGGTCTCGATGGCTTGCAAACGTGCCTGCGCCTCGCTCAGGCCGACCGTGGCAACCTGCGGGTCGGTGAATACCACCGCGGGCATCGTGGAAAGATCGAGTCTGGCGTCGCCGCCGAGCATGTTGTTTGCCGCGCGCGTGCCACCAGCGGCTGCCACATAGACGAACTGGGGCTGATCGGTACAGTCGCCTGCGGCGAAAATGTGCGGCACATTGGTGCGCAGATGATCGTCCACCGCAATGGCACCATGCGCATCGACCTGCACGCCCGCTGCCTGCAACTGCAGGTCGCGGGTATTGGGCGCGCGCCCTGCGGCCACCAGCAGACGCTCGGCGCAGATCGCGCCCTGCTCGGTTGTCAGGGTGAACACGCCATCGGCATGCGCCACCGCGCTGGCCTGGGTGTGGGTGTGCACGGTGATGCCCTCGCCGCGCAAGGCTGCGGTGAGCGCTGCGCCGATTGCCGGATCGTCTTGCGAGAGCAGCGTGCTGCGCGCCAGAATGGTGACCTGGCTGCCCAGCCGGGCGAAGGCCTGCGCAAGCTCCACGGCGACCACGGAGGCGCCGATGACCGCCAGGCGAGGCGGGATGGCGTCACTCTCCAACGCCTCGGTCGAGGTCCAGTACGGGGTGTCACGCAGCCCGGCGATCGGGGGGATCGCGGCGCTGGCGCCGGTGGCGATGAGGCAGCGGTCGAAGACAACTGCCTGCTCGGTGCCGTCGTGCAGGGCCACGGTCAGGCTGTGAGCATCCCGAAACCGTGCGCTGCCGCGCAGGGTGGTGATGCCCGGTTGGCCTTCTAGGATGCTTTCGTACTTGGCGTGCCGCAGTTCCGCCACGCGCCCCTGCTGCTGAGCGAGCAGCTTGTCGCGCAGGATGGACGGAGCCGTGGCGGAGATGCCTGCGTCGAACGGGCTTTCGCCCCGCAGGTGGGCGATGTGCGCGGCGCGGATCAGGATTTTGGACGGCACACAGCCCACGTTCACGCAGGTGCCGCCAATGATGCCGCGCTCGATCAGCGTGACCTGCGCACCATCGGCCGCGGCGCGGATCGCAGCAGCCATTGCCGCACCGCCGCTGCCGATCACGGCGATGCGCAGGCCGTGGCCCGCAGCGGCGCGTCCAGCCTGCCCGGTGTCGCCGGCCAGACCCTGTGGAGGGCGGAGCGTCTGTGTTGTCAGCCGGGCCGAGTAGCCAGCCTTGGCGACGGCGGCAGCCATTGCGTCCAGCGACACCCCGGCATCGGCCAGCACCTGCGCGATGCCCTGGGGGTAGGACACCTGCGCGGAATGCACCCCCGGTAGATGCTCGAGGGTCTTGCTCACATGGGTCGCACAGGCGTTGCAGGTCATGCCGCCGATGTCGAACACGGCTCTGCGCGGAGGGCTGGCGAGGGACATGGGGCGCCTTACTGGGAGACGACCGAGGGATAGCCAGCGTCGGTCGTCGCCTTGATCAGGGCCTTGACGTTGGTCTTGGTGTCGTCAAAGGTCACCACGGCGTCCTTCCTGGCTTCGTTGACGCTGACTTTCTCCACGCCCGGAACGGCCGTGAGCGCCTTGTGCACCGTGATGGGACAGACGCCGCAGGTCATGCCGGGCACGGCGAGTGTCACGGTCTGCACTGCGGCCCAGGCCGGCGCGGTGAAGGCCAGGCTGAGGGCAAGGGAGGTCAGAAGTTTGTTCATGATGTGTCCTTTCAGTAAAAGAGGGGAGCGACGAAGGGGAAAGACAGAGCGACGACGATCAGCGCGGCCACGACCCAGAACAGCAGCCTGTACGTGGCGTTGACCTGAGGAATGGCACAGACCTCGCCGGGCTTGCATGCTGCAGGCGCCCTGAACAAGCGGCGATAGGTAAGGAGCAGCGCGACCAGTGCCACGCCGATGAAGATCGGCCGGTAGGGTTCGAGCAGGGTCAGGTTGCCGATCCACGCGCCGCTGATGCCCAGCGACAGCAGAATCAGCGGCCCGAGGCAGCAGGTGGAGGCCAGAATGGCCGCGAGTCCGCCGGCGAACAGCGCACCGCGGCCCTTGGGCTGCTGGGAGGGATGGGATTGCGACATGCTGAAACTCCAGGGCATTGACGATGACGGCACTTTAGGGCCGTACCAAAGTCCGGAGTCAAGCGGTGTTGCGTCATGGTTGACAGGCCCATGGGGCCTTTGCGCGGCATGCGCAATCAGGTGTTGCGCGGTTTGCCGTGCAGCGCCTCGATCAAGGGGCAGGACAGGGCGCCATGGCTGGAGCCGCAGGCGCGAACCATCTGGGCCAGGGCCGATTCCATGCGCTTGAGGTCGGCGAGCTTGGCACGCACATTCTGGAGCTTGCGCTCGCCCAGTTCGCGGGCCTGGTCGCAATGCATGCCGTCGTCGAGCTGGAGCAGGCCCGCGATCTCAACCAGACTGAAGCCCAGGCGCTGGGCGGACTTGATGAATTGCAGGCGCGCGATGTCGTCTGGCCCATAACGGCGCACACTGCCCTGCGGTCGATCGGGTTCGCTCAGCAAGCCCTTGCGTTGATAGAACCGGATGGTCTCGACATTCACTCCAGCGGCCCGGGCGACCGCGCCGATGGTCAGGCCATTCGAGGGCGTTTGCATCGTCTTGTCTCCAGTCCGTGTTCCAGAAGCTCTGGTGAAATTGCCATTTTCGCTGCCGCGTCAGACCCCGCCTGCATAGCCATTCTGCCGCCACGCCTCGAAGACCGTCACCGCCACGGCATTCGACAGATTCAGGCTGCGCTGCCCCTGGCGCATCGGCAGGCGCACGCGCTGCTGCGGCGGAAACTGCGCGCGCACGTCCTCCGGCAATCCGCTGGTCTCGGCGCCGAACACCAGCCAGTCGCCCGGCTGGAAACGCTGCTCGCCGATCAGTTGACTGCCCCGCGTGGTGAACGCGAACAGGCGCTCGCGGGGCGGCTGCGCGGTCTGCACGAACTGGGTCCAATCCGCGTGAATCTGCATGCTGGCGTATTCGTGATAGTCCAGCCCCGCGCGGCGCAACTGCCGGTCTTCCACCGTGAACCCCAGGGGTTCGATGAGGTGGAGGCTGCAGCCCGTGTTGGCGCACAGGCGAATGATGTTGCCGGTGTTGGGTGGAATTTCCGGTTGAACCAGTACGACGTGGAACATGGGTTTGAACGGAGGAATCAGGGTGCGGGGTCGAGCGGCGTGCGCAGGGCGACAGCCACTCGCACGGTGGTCGCACCCTGTTGCAGCAGCACCTGGGTCGCCTCGGCCAGTGTGGCGCCCGAGGTCATGACATCGTCCACCAGCAGCACGGACTTGCCATCCAAGCGGGTCTGGCAGGCATAGGCGCCCCGGATATTGCGCTTGCGGGCGTCGAGCGGCAGCTTGCTCTGCGCGATGCCCTGTCGCACCCGCTGCAGGGCATGTGGATCTGCAGGGCGATCCAGCCACTTTGCAATGCGCCGGGCCATCTCCCATGCCGGGTTGAAGCCGCGTTCGCGCAACCGCTCGCGCGAGAGCGGAACGGGCAGGATGCGATCGGGCAGTGGCAGCCCGGCATCCAACCAGCGTGCACCGAGCAGATCGCCAAACCAGCGCCCGATGGCGGGCTCGGCGCCGAACTTCATGCGCAGAATGAATTGATCGTTCGGAAAGCGGTAGTCGCCCAGGGTCAGCGCGCCGACCCACCGCGGGGGATGGAGCAGGCAATGGCCGCAGATCTGCCCATCCTGTGCAACGCCCACGCCACAGCGCGGGCAGCGCGGGCGCAGTGGCAGGTCCTGCTGCAGGCAGGCGTTGCACAGCGGCTGGCTGCTGCGGGCCTCGCAGTGCGCGCAACGACCGGGCCACAGCGTGGACCAGCGCGAGGCAGGCAAAATAGGGCGCTCGAGTGCAGGCATCGCCGCACTATATCGCCCGCTCGCGCGGTATCGCTCCTCAATTTGCCCTGGCCGATGGATCGCCCCGATCAATTCCTTGCCGCGCAACAGCAAGCCCGCTGGCTGGCAGCCGCCGCCTGCGCGCGCGACCGGCTGGCACGGCTTCCTGCGCCCTTCATCTGGCAGGAGGCGGCGCGGCGCATGGCCGAGCGTCTGCCCCTGCTCCGCATGCAGGCACGACGCGTGCTCGATGCCGGCTGCGCCTGGGGCGATGGCCTGGCTTTGCTTCATCAACAGTATCCGCAAGCGCAGATCCTCGGCTATGAACCTTCTCCGCTGCTGGCGCAGGCTGCAGCAAGACGCTTTGCACGCTCGGGCTGGGCGCGCTGGTTCGGGCGGCAAAGCATGGTGCAGGTGCAGGCGGTGGACGCTGCAGACCCTGAATACCCCGCGCAGGCCGATGTGCTGTGGTCCAACCTCTACCTGGATTGGCAGCGCGATCGCGCGCCGGTTCTGGCCGCGTGGCGGCGACAGCTCCAGCCCGAGGGCGCACTGTTTTTCACCACGTTTGGCCCGGACACACTCAAGGAACTCGCCGCAGTCTGCCGCACCATTGGCTACGACTCGCAGCCGATGGCCTTCACCGACATGCACGACCTCGGGGATGAACTGATTCAGGCGGGCTTTGCCGATCCGGTGATGGACATGGAACTGGTGCGCATGACCTGGGCGTCCGCACAGGCCGCGCTGCTGGAGTTGCGCGCGCTGGGCGCGGTGCCGCATGCGGCGCATGCCCCGGGGTTGCGGACGCCCCGCGCCTGGAAGCGACTGACGGACGCGCTGGAGGCCACGGCGGGAGCCGACGGCCGCATTTCCCTGACATTCGAGTTGGTTTATGGCCACGCATTCCGCCCGCGCACCGAGCGCGCGCAGGCCGGTCAGGCCGCTTTCGATGTCGAACAATTGCGCAACACTGCGCGTCAACCCGGATTGCCGAGAGGTCGGCGTCTGGACTAAAAACCTGTGACCGTTTGTCGCAGTGAGTGTCTGCAACATTCATGGATCAGAATGTAACTGCGTCATCTTGATCTCACGCAAAATAGAGTCAAGTGATCTGCAGAATCGCGATGCGACATGGTGTCGCACCTATAATCGATCACTCATATAGGTCTGTGACGAGCGACACGCCACGACCCAACGACGATCACAGGTGATGTAAATGCACAACGCCGATTCTCAGCAATGTCTTGCAGAGCGCGCGCCGCAAGGCCTGCCGCTGGCCGCTGAAAGTCTGGACGGCCAGCAGGAGCAGGGCGAGAACTGGTTGCGCAACTGGGTTTTCCGCCGCAACTGTTCCATGTCACCGCAGCAGTTGGTGGTGTTTTTTGTGTCGCTGAGCGTGGTGTCGCTGATGGTTGCGGCGATCGCCTGGGATGTGGGCGGTTCTCTGGTGATGCCGTTCACCGGAATCGAATTGGGTTCGGTGGCGATTGCGTTGTTCGTCTATGGGCGCCACGCGACCGATCAAGAGCGTGTGCGTTTGTCCGCGCAGCAGTTGCAGGTGGAATGGGAAAACGCGGGTGTTGTGCAGACCGTCAGTTTCAACCCGGTTTGGGTGCGGGTGTCGCTGCCGGAGAGTGGGCTGATCGAGTTGTCGTCAGCCGGAAAAACGGCCTACATCGGCCGCTACGCCCGCCCGGAGCGGCGTGCAGTACTGGCGAAAGATTTGCGGGCCGCTTTGCGCGCCCTTTGATGTGTTTTAGGGACAAGACCAATTCTTAGAGTGGGGCGACATGAAAGCATTGCATCAAATCCGACTGGCTACCGCGGCATCTCTTCTGGGTGTCATGGGCGCGGCGCATGCCGCGGTGGAAAGCATTCCCGGAGGTCCGCAAACCTGGGGTCTGTATTTCCAGAATCCTGTTTCTCCCATGGCCAGGCAGGAGCAGTTCCTGATGGACATGATGCTCTGGGTCTGTCTGGGCATCGGGATCGTGGTGTTCGGCGCAATGTTCTATTCGGTGTTCAAGCACCGTAAATCCAAGGGTGCCGTAGCTGCGCACTTTCATGAAAGCACCAAGGTCGAGATCGCCTGGACGGTCATCCCGATCCTGATCGTGATCGCCATCCTGATTCCGGCCACCCGCACCGTCATCGCTCAGGAAAACCACAGTGATTCCTTCATGACCGTCAAGGCAACCGGCGCGCAATGGAAGTGGGGCTATGACTACATGGCCGGACCTGGCAAGGGAATCTCGTTCTGGTCGACGCTGACGACGCCCTACTCCGAAATCTATCAAGGCAAGGATCTGCCGAACAACTTTGTTCTGGCGGTGGATCATGAACTGGTCGTGCCGGTGGACAAGAAGATCAAGATCGTCACCACCTCCGACGATGTGCTGCATGGTTTCTATGTGAATGCCCTGGGGGTGCAGATGGACGCCATTCCCGGCTTCGTCCGTTCGACCTGGTTCACTGCCGAGAAGACCGGCACCTATTACGGCCAGTGCGCGCAGATCTGCGGCAAGTATCACGCCTTCATGCCCATCGTCATCAAGGTGGTGACCATGCCCGAGTACGAGCAATGGGTGGCGCAATGGAAAAAGGCGCATCCCGACAGCACGCCGCCGGCTGACGGCGCAGCGCCCAGCAAAACCTGATCGGGGCGTGGTGGGAGACAGCCCATAACAACGCGGCAAGCACGAGAACAACGTTTCAACATTTTCTGGAATCGCAGGAAAGGAAGTCACCATGAGCGCAGTCATTGACCACGCACCGCCATCGGCCCATGCCGGTGACCACGCCCACGAACATCCGCACGGCATCAGCCGCTGGCTGTTCTCCACCAACCACAAGGACATCGGCACGATGTATCTGCTGTTTGCCCTGTGGATGCTGTTCGAGGGCGGCATTCTCGCGCTCGGTATCCGCACCGAACTGTGGAAGCCTTACGTCTGGCTGCTCAACCCCGAGTTGTACAACGCGTTCTCCACGATGCACGGCATCATGATGATCTTCGGCTCGGTCATGCCCGCGCTGGTGGGTTTTGCCAACTGGATGATTCCGCTGCAGATCGGTGCGCCCGACATGGCCTTCCCGCGGCTGAACAATCTCAGCTTCTGGCTGCTCATTCCTGCGGGCATCCTGCTGACTGCCTCGTTCTTCGTGCCCGGCGGTGCCCCCGGTGTGGGCTGGACACTCTACGCCCCCCTGACCGTTCAGCAAGGCATGGGCATGGACATGGTGATTTTCGCGATCCACATCATGGGCGCTTCGTCCATCATGGGGTCGATCAACATCATCGTGACCATCCTGAACCTGCGCGCTCCCGGCATGACCCTGATGAAAATGCCGCTGTTCGTCTGGACCTGGCTGATCACCGCCTACCTGCTGCTGGCCATCATGCCGGTTCTGGCAGGCGCGGTCACCATGACCCTGACCGACCGTCACTTCGGTACCAGTTTCTTCAGCGCTGCTGGCGGTGGTGATCCGGTGCTTTATCAGCATCTGTTCTGGTTCTTCGGCCACCCCGAGGTGTACGTGATGATCCTGCCGGTGTTCGGCATCGTCAGCTCGGTCATCCCGGCGTTTGCCCGCAAGCGTCTGTTTGGATACAGCTCGATGGTGTACGCGTCGGCTTCCATCGCCATCCTGTCCTTCCTGGTCTGGGCGCACCACATGTTCACCGCGGGCATGCCCACCACAGGTCAGCTGTTCTTCATGTACGCCACCATGCTGATCGCCGTGCCCACGGGCGTGAAGGTGTTCAACTGGGTGGCCACCATGTGGCGTGGTTCCATGACGTTTGAAACCCCGATGCTGTTCGCCATCGGCTTCATCTTCGTGTTCACGCTGGGTGGCTTCACCGGCCTGATGCTCGCCATGGTGCCCATCGACACCCAGGTGCACAACACTTACTTCGTGATCGCCCACTTCCACTATGTGCTGGTGGCTGGTTCGCTGTTCGGTATTTTCATGGGCTTCTACTACTGGTCGCCCAAGTGGACTGGGGTGATGTACAACGAAACAGCAGGCAAGATCCACTTCTGGACCTCCATGATTTCGTTCAATATCGCCTTCTTCCCGCAACACTTCCTGGGTCTGGCTGGCATGCCGCGTCGCTATGTGGCCTACCCGGTGCAGTTCACTGACTTCAACCAGATCTCCACTGTTGGCGCTTGGCTGTTCGGTCTGTCGCAGGCCTACTTCCTGTTCGCGGTGGTGATTCCCATGCTGCGCGGCAAGGGTGAAAAGGCGCCTCAGCGCCCGTGGGAAGGTGCGGAAGGTCTCGAGTGGGAAATTCCGTCACCGGCACCGTTCCATACCTTCGAAACCCCGCCCAAGCTCAATGCCGATGCAACCCGCGTGCTGGGTTACAACTGAGAATCGAAATGAGTAATCGCCAGCTTCCTCCAGAAAAGCGCCGTCAGAATTTCAAAACGGCGATGATCATAGTCAGTATCGCACTGGCGATTTATTTTGGTTATCTCATCAAGGCAAAGGTATTGGGTATTTGATTCATTCATGTGGGGCGCAGGATGTTGACGGCGCCCCACATGAACTTGAATAGAGCAACTGTGTTGAGCAAAGAACCTCAGCCGTCTTTCCTCCGTGCACTGATTGCGGTGCTCTGGTCGTTTGCCGGAATCCGCAAGTCGAGTGAACGTAGTAAAGATTTTCAAAATGCACGACCTGAACACATCGTCGCTGCTGGATTGATTGCAGCGTTCGTGTTTGTTGTCGGATTGATCTTGATTGTCAATTTCGTGATTTCCAGCGCTGCGCGCACATAACAGGAGGCAATATGGCATCGACATCCCAGCCGCATGGGTATTTTTTACCTGGACCGTCACAGTACCCAGTCTTGACATCGGCCGGGTTATTGGCAATGGCGCTCGGTGCGGCGCTCTGGTTCAATGGGGTTCCCCATGCGGAATGGCTGTTGCTTGCCGGTTTTGTCTGGCTGGTTTACGTCGTGTTCAGCTGGTTCGGCAAGGCCATTGGCGAGAGCGAATCCGGAAAACATAACCAGCGCGTCGATGTTTCTTATCGCTGGAGCATGGCCTGGTTCATTTTCTCCGAAGTGATGTTCTTTGCATCGTTCTTCGGCGCGCTGTATTACTCGCGTGAGTTTTCCCTGCCTGATCTTTCAGCTCTGCACAGCAAGATTCTCTGGCCGAATTTCAGCGGCACCTGGCCGTCCACAGGCCCTGGAGGTCTCATTCCGGCGGTGCCCGAGGCGTTGGGTCCCTGGCCGATTCCCACGATCAACACCGCGTTGCTGCTGAGCTCTGGTGTCACGCTGACCATCGCGCACCATGCACTTCGCGCAGCTCATCGTGGCAAAGCCATCTTCTGGCTGGCTCTCACGATCGCGCTGGGTGTCGTCTTCCTCTTCATGCAGGGTTACGAATACCACCACGCCTACACCGTCGAAGGCGTGAAACTGACTTCCGGGATCTACGGGTCGACCTTTTTCATGCTGACGGGTTTTCATGGCTTCCACGTGTTTCTCGGCGCCACCATGCTCTCGGTGGTGCTCTACCGGTTGATCAAGGGCAACTTCACTGCCGATCATCATTTTGCCTTCGAAGGGGCCGCGTGGTATTGGCACTTCGTGGACGTGGTCTGGTTGCTGCTGTATGTGCTGGTTTACTGGCTCTGATTGAGCACGAATCAGGAAAATGCGCCGCATTTGCGGCGCATTTTTACTTCCTGCTTACTGACCGACATCATGCGGGTGGATCCAACCCAACTTGTAGCTGATGATCAGAATGAGGAACAACAGGACCGAGAAGCCGACTCGGAAAGTCAGTGCATACACAGCGCGATTGCTTTTGCCCTTATCCTTCATCACAAAGAACAGGCCGGAAAACAAGCTGGCAATGATGAGCAGGAAGGCAATGGGGATCAGGATTTTCATGGTGCGAGCCTGTGCAATTGAGTGAGCAGATTACCTCAGATTCTCCGAGTCGAATGCAGATGCGTGCCTTTGGCCCCAAGGACTTGCTGATCATCATTCTGGGCGTGTTGGTGATCGGCATCACGACTTCGCTTGGTTTCTGGCAACTCGGCCGTGCCCACGAAAAGGAAGCCCTGCATTTGCGCATGGATCAGCGCGAACGCGCATCTCCCCTGCGGATCGGTGCGGACAACATTCGGTTGCAGGCCGATATCTGGAGACGCGCCACGGCGACAGGGTCTTTCGCGGAAAAATTGACCGTGTATCTGCAGAACCGCCAGCAGAATGAGCAGACGGGATTCTGGGTGATGACTCCGCTGAAGCTGGCGGGGCGCGACGAGTACGTGATGGTGCAGCGGGGATGGATTCCGCGCAATTTTCAGGCAATGGATTTGATTGCCCCCTACATAACGCCTCAAGGATTGACGCAGATCGATGGACTCATCGCCCCGCCGCCCTCAGAATGGTTTTCGTTTTTCTCCGATCCGCCTGCTGCCGTGATCCGGCAAAATGTGAACCTGAAGCAGTTTGCGGCCTTCCACCACATCAAGTTGCTTCCCTTTGTGTTGCGCCAATCCGGCAACCTGCATGACGGCCTGGGACGCGAATGGCCTGCCGCCAATACGGGAATCAGCACGAACTACGGGTACGCTGCGCAGTGGTTCGGCATGAGTGCAACGGGCGTCGTCTTGTTGATTTATTTTGTTTTCTGGCGTTTGCGAAAGTTCAGGTTGGGCCGCGGCGCGCTCACCCCGCCAGATGGGGCATGAGCGCACGCCTTGATTGTCCTGACGCACCCTTTTAGACGCAGCGATTGTGAGCACACCCTTGACCTCCAGTTTGAATTCCCCAGGCCAGACACCGGCCCGTAAGCCACGTTCGATGTTCACGCTGTGGTTGCTGCTCGCCATGTCGGCTGCGCCCATCGTGGCGGCCTTTTTTCTGTTCTATGTGGTGCATCCCACCGGCAAGCCACCCTATGGCTCTCTGGTCGAGCCCCAGCGGCCCATCCCGCTCGATCTCGGACTGAAGACACTCGATGGCAAGCCTTACGATCTCAGGCGGCTCGAAGGCTACTGGCTGATGGTGATGGCAGCGCCTGCAGCCTGCGACGCACAATGCCAGCGGTCACTTTTCTACATGCGCCAGATCCGCATTGCGCAGGGCGATAACCGCGATCAGATCGTTCGTGTCTGGCTGATCACCGATGATGCAGCGGTCAACCCGGGCGTGCTGGTGCCTGCCGAAGGAACGTTGATGTTGCGGGCAGATCCGCAGAGGCTCCTTGCCTGGCTGCCCAACAAGGGCGGGATGCTGCAGGGCCCGACCTGGCTTGTCGATCCGTTCGGTCATCTGATGATGCAGTTCCCGGCCAATCCCGATCCCACCAAGATGCGGCGTGTGCTCACGCGGCTGTTGTTCAACAACGCCGGGATCAAATTCAAGCATGTGGAGCCGGTGCAATGAATCTCGCAAGCAATGCCATCTGGCAGTTTTCCCTGCACTGGGTGCAGGCGTTGGTGTGGGTCATCGTGCTCGCAGGAGTGTTCTGGATCGGTTTGAAAATGCGCTGGTCCAAGCTCACCGCCGTGCTGGTGTTCCTCACGCTCGATCTGGTGATGTTCGGCTCGTACGTCCGCCTCACGGACTCAGGTCTGGGATGCCCGGACTGGCCAGGGTGCTATTCCAAATTCACACCGCTGCAGGCGCATGAGCAAATTGCGCAGGCAGTGAAGGAGCAGGGCGGTACGCAGGGGTATGTGAGCCCGTTCAAGGCCTGGATCGAGATGATCCATCGCTATGCGGGCAGCATCATCGGCACACTCATCATGGTGCTGCTGGCGCGCGCCATCTGGGCCCGCAAGCATGGTGAGGATATTCAGCTTGGCCTGCCCCTTGCGCTGTTTTTCTGGGTCGTGCTGCAGGGTCTGTTCGGCAAGTGGACGGTGACCATGCAGCTGATCCCACTGGTCGTCACACTGCACCTGATGGGTGGCATCATCCTGCTCATGCTTCTGGCCTGGTTCTGGATGCGTAACCGGGCCGATCTGGTGAGTGTCCATGCCGGGGGGCTGACCCGGACCTTGCTCTGGACGGCCACGGCCGCCGTGCTGATGCAGATTTTCCTGGGTGGCTGGACCAGCACCAACTACGCCGCACTGGCCTGCAGTGGCTTTCCGACCTGCAACGGCACCTTCACACCAGATGCCAACTGGGCACAGGGCTTCACCTTCTGGCGCCATCTGGGCCTGACCGGGGATGGTCAGCCCATTACCGAAGCTGCGCTGGTGGCCATTCAGTGGGGCCACAGACTGTTTGCGATTTTTGCCACGGCTGCAGTGTTCGCCGCAGTGGCCGCCATGTGGCGGCATCCGGCGCTGCGTCGGCTGGCCGGCTGGATCGCGTTCGCCGTGGTGCTGCAGGTGATCTTCGGCATCGTGCTCGTGACCGAGGGTCACCCGCTCGTCGTCGCGGTTGCGCACAACGGCGGTTCGGCCATTCTCGTGCTGCTGCTCACCACGGGCATCTATCGTGTCAGCGCGACGGTGCGTCAGCAGGCGCCTTCGGAGTCTCTTGGTTCTTCCTTCGTCAAGCAACGGGCGGGCCAGGTGCTGCCCAGGCACTGATCCATTTCGTGGAGATCAGCATGAATCCTCAAGTTCTCAACAACGCTCCCAGTCCGCTTCGTGTGGCCTCGCAGCTGTACGCGCTGACCAAGCCCCGCGTGGTACAGCTCATCGTGTTCTGCGCCGTGATCGGCATGTTTCTCGCCGAGTCCACGCTGCCTGCCTGGCAGCCGGTGGTGTTTGGCACCCTGGGCATCTGGCTGGTGGCCAGTGCGGCGGCGGCGTTCAACTGCCTGGTCGAGCAGAAGATCGACGCAGTGATGCGCCGCACTGCCTGGCGCCCCTCGGCCAATGGCGAGCTTGGCGCGGCGGCCATCATCAGCTTTTCCGGCGTGCTTTGCGCCGCGGGCATGTGGCTGCTCTACACCCAGGTCAATCCACTCACCATGTGGCTGACCTTCGGCACCTTCGTGGGCTATGCGGTGGTTTACACCATCTTCCTCAAACCGGCCACGCCGCAGAACATCGTCATCGGCGGGGCTTCTGGCGCCATGCCGCCGGTGCTGGGCTGGGCTGCAGTCAGCGGCCATGTGTCTGTCGAGGCCATGCTGCTGTTCCTCATCATTTTTCTCTGGACACCGCCGCACTTCTGGGCGCTGGCGCTCTACCGTGTGGAAGACTACAAAAAGTCCGGCCTGCCCATGCTGCCGGTCACGCACGGCTCAGAATTCACTCGGACCCAGATCCTGCTGTACACCCTCCTGCTGTCAGCAGTGACCTTGCTGCCCTATGTGCTGGGCATGAGCGGACTGATCTATCTGGCCAGCGCAGTGGTGCTCGACGGCATTTTCATCGCCTACGCCTGGGCGCTCAAGCGTGAATACAGCGATTTGCTCTCGCGCAAGACGTTCCGCTATTCCATCCTGTACCTTTCGTTGCTCTTTGCGGCCCTGCTGGTCGATCACTATTTGCACTTCCATTTCGTCTGATGCCCAAGCGTTTCTCTGCCGCCCGCCGCAGCTTCGTCCTTGCTGCCTCGGCATCCGTCCTGGCCTTGGCCGCCTGCAGCAAGCCGTATGCATTTCACGGGGTGGACATCACCGGCGTGCCCTATGCAAGCGGCTTTGACCTGACCGATTTCAACGGCAAGCAGCGCACCTTGTCAGACTTTGCCGGCAAGGTGGTGGTGATGTACTTTGGCTACACCCAGTGCCCCGATATCTGCCCGGCGTCGATGCAGGTGGTGGCGCAGGCCATGGATGACCTGGGCGACAAGGCGCGGGATGTGCAGTTCCTGTTCGTCACCGTCGACCCGCAGCGCGATACGCCTGAAATTCTCAAGTCCTACGTCACCCACTTCAACCCGACCTTTCTCGCACTCACGGGCACGCCCACGCAGATCGAACAGACCGCCAAGGACTTCAAGGTGTATTACAAGAAGGTGCCGGGCAAGACGCCGGGCAGCTACACCATGGACCACACGGCAGGGTTCTATGTGTTCGATCCGAAAGGCAAGATCCGCCTGTTCGAGCGCGAAGGCGTGACTGCCGCCGATCTGGCGCAGGATCTGAAGGCCCTGATCGACGGTCGCTGAGCGGCGCTCGCCAGCGCTTGCCCGCGTCGATCGGCCAGTGCGCGCTGGCATGAACGCATCCACCCCGACCTACATCGGCCGCTTTGCACCGTCACCGACCGGGCCGCTGCATGACGGTTCACTGGTTGCGGCGCTGGCCTCCTGGCTGGACGCGCGGGCGCGGGGCGGGGTTTGGCTGGTGCGGATCGAGGACGTGGACTTCACCCGCAACCTGCCGGACGCAGGGCAGCGCATCCTGCAGCAACTGGCAGACTGCGGCCTGCACCCAGACCAACCGCCCACCTGGCAATCGCAGCGCTCTGCCCTGTATCAGCACGCGCTGGATGCGCTGATTCAGACGGGCCATGCTTACCCCTGCGCCTGCTCACGCAGCGAGATTCTGTCGGTGCTGGCGCAAAGCGGCCGACTGCCAGAGCGCGGTCAGGAGCCGGTCTACCCGGGTAGCTGTCGCGACGGTCTCAACGGACGTCCGGCGCGTGCGTGGCGCGTGCGACTGCCGGATGATGCGAGCAAGCCCCTGCACTGGATCGACAGGCGACTCGGCGCGCAATCGCAGGTGCTCAGTCGAGATGCGGGCGACTTCGTGCTCAAGCGGGCGGACGGTGCCTGGGCCTACCAGCTCGCCGTGGTGGTGGACGATGCGGCGCAGGGCGTGACCGATGTGGTGCGCGGCGAGGATCTGGCGGCGTCCACCGCGCGGCAGATCGCGCTGCAGCGGCTGCTCGGTCTGCCGACCCCGCGCTATCTGCACACCCCGCTGGTGCGCGATGCGAAAGGCGAAAAGCTCTCCAAGCACCGGGGTGCGCAGGCCTTCGTTGCGGGGCCGGAGAGCGTGCGCGCGGCGCTGCGGGTGCTCAATTTGCAGGTGCAGGCGCAGACGCTGCCCGAACTGCTGGCGCAGGCGGTTCACGCCTGGCGGGCGCGCTGGGTCACAGCGCCGCCAGCCGCTTGAGCGCAGCGTCCAGCGTTGCCTCCTGCTTGGCAAAGCAAAAACGCACCACTCCGCGCTGTCTGCCGTCGGGCTCGAAGGCAGACAGCGGAATCGCGGCCACGCCAACCCGCTCGGTCAGCCAGCGGCAGAAGTCTGTGTCCGGCAGGTCGCTGATCGCGCCATACCGCACGCACTGAAAATAGCTGCCGCTGCAGGGCAGGATGTCGAAGCGGGTTGCGGCCAGCCCGGCGCGGAAGCGGTCGCGCTTGGCCTCCCAAGTTCAACACTTCGGGGCCGATTTCCCGGCCTTCGGGCGGGCCTGAGGCCGGACGTGGCGTGTTGAATCAATGACTTGAGCGCGCGGAGGGGTTGGTTTTAGCGGGCGGCTTGTAGTGGCACGTTTATAACTGTGTTGTAGTTGATTGCGCGCTTCGCATCGGTTACACTCCGGTCATGTTCATCAAGGTCACCCAGTCCGGCGGTCGGCGCTACGCGCAGCTTGTGGAATCGTTCCGCAACGAGGCAGGACAGCCGCGTCAGCGCACGGTGTGCACGCTGGGTCGGCTCGACGTGGGCGGTGACGTGGACAAGCTGGTCGCCGGATTGCAGCGTGCCCAGGGCCGCGCGCCACCGAGTTCGTCGTTGCAGGGGCTGCGCTTTCTTGGCAGCCGGCAAGCGGGCGACGTCTGGGCGCTGGCGCAACTGTGGAAGCAACTCGAACTCGATGAGTTGGCCGGCGCCTGGAGGCGCTCGAAGACCGAGGTTGACGTGCTGGGCTGTCTGCGCGCCATGGTGTGGAACCGCCTCAGCGACGCGGGGAGCAAGCTGGGGGTACTGCGCTGGCTCGACACGGTGGCGCTGCCCACGGAATTCACCTTCGGCCAAGCCCCTCAGCACCAGCACCTGCTGCGGGCGATGGATGTGCTCGACGAGCATGCCGACGCCTTGGGCGAGAGGCTGTCGATGCTGCTGCGCCCTTTGGTTGACCAGGACCTGTCGGTGGTGTTCTACGACCTCACGACAGTGAGCGTTGCCGGCGACAGCGAGTTGCCCGGCGACGTGCGTGCGCACGGGATGGGCAAGTCCGGCAAGGTGGAGCGCCAGTTCATGCTCTCGCTGGTGCAGACCGCCGACGGGTTGCCGATCGCCCATGAGGTGCATCCCGGCAACACGGCTGAGGCGCGCACGCTGTTGCCGAGCATCCGGCGTCTCCTGGCGCGTTACCCGCTCAAGCGCGTGGTGCTGATCGCCGACCGCGGCCTGCTCAGCCTGGACAACCTCAAGGAGCTGAGCGCGCTGGGTGAGGCGTTGCGAGCCGAAGGGCGCGACGTCGACGTGCAGTACATCCTGGCGGTGCCCGCCGCGCGCCACAGTGAGTTTGCCGACGATCTGCGCCGTCTGGCCACCGGGCAGGACAGCGCCACGCCGTGGACGGCGCAGCTGCCGTGGCAACAGCAACGCCTGGTTGTCGCCCACGACCCGGAGGTGGCAGCGCGTCGCCGCCAGCGGCGCGAGGACACGTTGGCCGAGCTCGTCGCGCTGGGCCAGCAGTGGGGCGGCACCCTCGATGCCCAGGACGCCGGTCATCGGCGACCTGGGCGCCCGCTGTCGGATTCGGGCGCGACCGCGCGCTTCTACCACGCGGTCAAGGACGCCAACATGGCCCACGTGGTCAAGGTCGACCTTCAGGGCGAGCTGTTCAACTACGCGATCGACGAAGCGCGCAAGCACTACCTGGAACTGCTCGACGGCAAGCTGCTGCTGGTGACCAACACCGATGCGCCGGCCGACGAGGTCGTGCAGCGCTACAAGAGTCTGGCCGACATCGAGCGCGGCTTCCGGGTGCTCAAATCCGACATCGAAATCGGCCCGGTCTACCACCGGCTACCCCAGCGCATTCGCGCCCACGCACTGATCTGCTTCATCGCACTGATCCTGTACCGCGTCCTGCGCATGCGGCTGCGCGCGGCCGGTCGCGAGGGCTCACCCACGCGCTGGCTCGAGCAGCTGCGCGCCATCCATCAGCAGACGGTCCAATCCGCCAGCGGCGAAACCGCGTACGGACTCACCGAAATCACCCCGGCGCAGAAGGCGCTGTTCGCCGATCTGTCGTTGCCCACGCCAGCCCCCACCGACCTGCCCGCGCCCCTCCTGTAGTCTGCGTTCGGAAGCCAGCTTCCAATGCAATCAACAAGTTGCGTGCCGGAAGTGTCGAAGTCGTGTGGCCTGGTAGAACGCGCTGAGATTGCGGTACGGCGCCGGATCGGCAAGATAGGCCGCCAGGCCGTGTTGCATCGGCGTGTTGACCGTGAACACATTGAACTGATGCACCTTGCGGAATTCCGCGGTGAGCGCCGCCGGCGCGGCGACGCTGCCCACCTTCCAGCCGGTGACATGAAAGGTCTTGCCAAAGCTCGACACCACGAAGGCGCGCGCGGCCAGCCCGGCAAAGCGCGCGGCGCTGTGGTGCTGCGCGCCGTCGAACACCATGTGTTCGTAAACCTCGTCGGCGATCAGCACGATGTCGGTCGGCGCGAGCAGCGCGTCGAGCGCGCGCATGTCGTCTTCGCTCCACACCGTGCCGCTCGGGTTGTGCGGGGTGTTGATCAGCAGGGCGCGGGTGCGCGGGGTGATCGCCGCAGCGATTGCGGCCAAGTCGGGGCGGAAATCGTCACGCAGCGGCACGGTGCGGGCGATGCCGCCGCACAGCGCGATGTTGGGCAGGTAGCTGTCATAGCAGGGCGTGAGCACGATGACCTCTTCGCCCGGATGCACCACGGCGAGCAGCGCGGTGAAGATGGCCTGCGTCGCGCCGGCGGTGATGGTAATCTCGGCATCGGCGTCATAACGGTGGCCGTAGAGCGCGGCGATCTTGTCGGCCACTGCCTGCCGCAGCGCGGGCACGCCGGCCATCGGCGGGTATTGGTTGTCGCCGCGGCGCATGGCGGCTTCGACTGCGTCGATCAGCTTGGGGTCGCAGTCGAAATCGGGAAACCCTTGGCCGAGGTTGATCGCGCCGTGCTGCTGCGCCAGCGCCGACATCACGGTGAAGATGGTGGTGCCGACCTGCGGCAGACGCGAATCGAGGACAGGGGTGCGGGGCGGCATGGGCAAACCGGATCAAGGGGAATCAGATCGAGAACACATCCTGCCCGTCCAGTTCACCGCGCAGGGTCTGTTCCACCAGCTTGCGCGGCAGGCGGGGCGAGATGAGTTCGGTGAACAGGGGAACAAAATTGCGCTGCAGCACACCGCGCTTGAACGCCACGCGGGTGAGCTGCTGGCCGAACAGGTGACCCACCGGCAGCGCGCGCAGGCCGGTGTCGCGTTCGGGGGAGATGGCCATTTCCGCGATCAGCCCGACGCCCAGACCGAGTTCAACGTAGGTCTTGAGCACATCGGAGTCGAGCGCTTCGAGCACGATCTGCGGTTGCAACTCGGCATGCGCGAAGGCGGCGTCGATCTGGCGGCGGCCAGCGAATGTCGGCTCATAGGTGACCAGGGGATAGGTGGCAAGTTCGGCCAGCGTGGGTTCGACGCGCTCGCACAGCGGATGGCCATGCGGCACCACGGCCAGATGCTGCCAGCTGTAGCACGGCAGGGTCAGCAGATCGGGCGCGTCCTGCAGCGACTCGCTGGCCAGCCCCAGGTCGGCACGCTCCTCGCGCACCGCCTGCGCCACCTGCTCGGGTGTGCCCTGGATGAGTCTGACCTGCACCGCAGGCATGCGGCGGCGGAATTCGGCGATCGCCCACGGCAGCTTGTAGCGCGCCTGCGTGTGCGTGGCCGCTACCGTCAGCTCCCCGGCATCGCGCGCGGCATAGTCCTGTCCGATGCGCTTGAGGTTGGCTACCTCGCGCAGGATGATGTCCACACTGCGCAGCACCTCCACGCCGGGCTCGGTGAGTTTGCGGATGCGCTTGCCGTGCCGGCTGAAAATCTCGACCCCGAGTTCGCTTTCCAGCTCGATGATGGCCTTGGACACCCCGGGCTGCGAGGTGTGCAGCGCGCGCGCCGCCTCGGTGAGATTGAGCTTGCGGCGCACGGCCTCCTGCAGGAAGCGGAACTGGTGCAGATTCATCGCCGTCCTCGTGCGTCGTCCTTCAGCGGAACCGCACCTGCCAGGCAAACACGATCAACCCCAGTCCGCCGAACAGCAGCATGGGCATGGCGGCCGTGAGCGCGGGTGGCCAGGTGCCCAGGATGCCCAGGCTGGAGAACAGGGTGTTGAGCAGGATGAACGCAATGCCCAGCACGATGCCCGCGAGCACCTTGCCGCTCACCCCCTTGGAGCGCGTGTGCAGATAGGCGAAGGGCAGGGCGAGCAGCAGCATGACCACGGCACTGAACGGATAGAACAGCTTTTTCCAGAGCTGGATTTCATAGCGCTCGGCGGCCTGGTGATTGGCCCGCAAATGCTGGATGTACCGCCACAGATCGATGGCCGACATCTTGTCCGGCGGCAACAGCAGCACCCCGAGCACACTGGGCGACAGCGAAGTCTGCCAGCGAAAACTCGGCAGCTGACTGACCTGCAGCGCAGCGCCCGTTTGCAACGGCAGATCGGTGCGGGTGACGTTGTGCAGCATCCAGGTGCCACTGCCCTCGTACTGGCCGCTGAGGGCGTGGAGTTCTGCCGTGATCTGCGCCTGCGCATTGAGCACATAGATGCGCACGTCGGTGAGATCGCCCTGCGTATTGATGGCCTGGATATTGACGGTCTGGTTGCCGCTGCGATCGGAGTCATTGCGCAGCCAGACACCCGAGGCCAGCTGCGTGCCGATTCCGGTGCCACCGCCAGCCTTCATCTGTGCGGAAAGCTGCCCGGCCGCAGGCGCCAGCCATTCGCCCAGCAGAAACAGCGTGATCACCAATGCGGCGGCCAGTTGCAGCAACAGCAGCAGCGCCCCTCGCGGGCTCAGCCCCGACATCCGCAAAATGGTGAACTCGCTGCTGGCGGCCAGCGACGACAGTGCAAATACCCCACCGACCAGGGTGGCGATGGGCAGCACCTCATAGGCGCGGCTGGGCATGCTCAAGGCCACATGCAGCAAGGTGCCGCTGAGACTGAAATCTGGCTTGCCGAGGTTGCTCAGGTCGTTGAGCATGTCAATGAAAAACAGCAAGGCCAGAAACGCGAACGTCACCAGACCGACAGCGCTCAACACATGCAGAAGCAAAAAGCGGCGAACCGTGCGCATCAGGCGTTTGCTCCGCGTTGGGTGAGTCCATGCCACAGACGCTGCAGCCCGCCATTGCCGCGCAACAGCAGCGCCAGCAAAAACGCAAGGGCAGCGCCATGCAGCAGCAGAAATCCGGTGGTGAATCCCACCCGCCCCTCGCTGATCCAGCCCTGCAGCACGTTGAGCAGATTGAAATAGATCAGATACACCAGGATGGCGGCGATCAGGCTGCCTGCACGCCCGGTGCGCACCGAACCTGAGGCCAGCGGCAGCGCCATGAGCGCAAGCAGCGCGGCCGACAACGGCACGCCCAGCCGCCAGGACAACTCGCCCAACCAGTTCGGCAGGGTCGGGTTGAACAGATACTCGGTGGGCACATTGCGATTGGGTTGCGCCAGCCAGTTCACTGGGCCGGTCTTGTTAGCCGTTACCGTGCTCAGGCCGCTGGTGGCGTCGAGCCGCATCTCCAGGGTGTCGAACGCTGTGATGGTGTAGTTCACTTGTCCCGGTGTGTGTGCGTAGCGGTTGCCATTGCGCAGCACCAGAAACGGCTGGCCGTCGATGCGCTGCACCTGCGCCGATCGTGCGGTGATCAGGACTGTCTGCCCGGACGTGTCGTCGCGGATGAAGATGTCATGCGCCACGCCCCCAGCCTGCGCGCCCTTGTCGATGAAAAACACCCGCTTGCCCGAGGCCGATTCGCGAAATTGCCCCGGCGCCACGCGCGAAATGTCCGAGCGCTGCTCGAAGCGGATGCGCAGCGCGGTGGACTGCTGGTTGGCCCACGGCCAGGCGAACAGGGTGAGCGCCGCGATCAGCAGCAGGATGGGCCAGGAAAAACGCAGCACGCTGCCCATCAGCCGCAGCCGCCCGACACCCGTGGTGCGCCAGATGGTCATTTCCGAATCGAGCCACAGGCGCGTGAACGTGAGCAGAACGGCCAGAAACAGCGACAGGGTGATGACGATTTGCAGATAGCTCAGTGCGGTGAGCCCAATGAGCAGGAACACGTCCTGCGGACTGGCCTGACCATCGGACGCCTGCCCCAGGATGCGGATGAGCATCAGGGTGATGACCACGGTGAACAGCACGGTGAAAGCGCCGCCAAAGTTGCGGCTCATTTCACGGCGCAGGGTGAGGTCGAGAAGCATGCGGAAGAACGGGCGGCGAGAGCGGTAGGCGGGAGCGGGCCGCGGGCGTGGGCACGGGGCGCGGTGCGATGGAATAATGCATTCCACACTCTCCATGGAACCCGGACATGAAATTCAGTATATCTGCCGTCAAAAAGCCTCTTCAGACCAAAACCGATGTCTTGGTCGTGTTCGTTCCGGAGGGGCGCGGTGCCAGCGGGTTGGGCGATGCCGACGCGCTCGACGACCTGATCGCGCAGCTCGCGGTCGATGGCGATTTCAAGGCCAAGCCTGGCAGCACCATGCTGCTGCATCGGCCGCAGGCGGTTGCGGCGCGGCGTTTGCTGCTGGTCGGACTGGCCGCCAAGCCAGACATGCGCGACTGGAAGAAGGCCCTGCAGGTTGCCGCCGGTGTGATCAAGAGCCTGCCCGTGGCGCAGGCGCATCTGCTGTGCGTCAACGGGCTGGACACACTGGCCGAGCTCGCGCCTGTGGTGTTCGCCGACGTGTTTTACCGCTACGACACCACCCGCACCGTCGATCAGAATGACCCGCCCCGGCTCGACGCCGTGCATCTCTGCGCAGTTGGCGCCGAAGCCGGGCTGACGCATGCCAAGGCCGTCCTGCAGCAAGCGGAATCCGTGGCCATCGGCGTGCGGCTCACGCGCGAACTGGCCAACCTGCCGGCCAATTACTGCACGCCGACCTATCTGGGGGACATGGCGAAAAAGCTCGCCAAATTCCACAACCTGACCTGCAAGGTGCTCGGTCGCGCCGAGCTGGAAAAACTCGGCATGGGCGCGTTCCTCGCCGTGGCGCAAGGCTCGGTGCAGCCGCCTCGCTTCATCGTGCTGGAGTATCACGGCGCAGGCAAGAAGGAGGCGCCGCATGTGCTGGTCGGCAAGGGGGTGACGTTCGACACGGGCGGCATCTCGCTCAAGCCCGGCGCCGAGATGGACGAGATGAAGTTCGACATGTCCGGTGCCGCCTCGGTGCTGGGCGCGTTCGAGGCGATCGCGCGCATCAAGCCCCGGCTCAATGTGGTCGGCCTGATCGCGGCCACGGAGAACATGCCCGATGGCGGCGCGGTCAAGCCGGGCGATGTGGTCACCAGCATGTCGGGCCAGACCATCGAAATCCTCAACACGGATGCCGAAGGTCGCCTGATTCTTTGCGATGCACTGACCTACGCCGCGCGTTACAAGCCGCAGTCCGTCGTGGACATTGCCACCCTGACCGGCGCCTGTGTGATCGCGCTGGGCAAGGTCAACAGCGGCTTGTTCACGGACGACGACGCGCTCGCCAACGCTCTGCTCGAAGCCGGTCGCACCGTGCTCGACCCCTGCTGGCGCCTGCCGCTGGAGACCGAGTACGCCGACGCGCTCAAGAGCAATTTCGCCGATGTGGCCAATATTGGCGGCCGTCCGGCTGGCGCCATCACGGCGGCCTGCTTCCTGTGGCGCTTCGCCAAGGACTACCGCTGGGCGCATCTCGACATCGCGGGCACCGCCTGGAACAGCGGGACCAACAAGGGGGCCACAGGCCGCCCGGTGCCGCTGCTGGTGCGCTATCTGCTGTCGCAGGTGAAATGAGTCTGCGCGCATCGACCTCAGTCTGAGTCCATGGCCTGCGCCGTCGAATTTCGTGTGAACCTGCCAGATCCGCTGCGTTACGCCTGCGGACTGCTGCGCACGGCGACCCAGCACAGTGCGCGGCTGCTGGTTGCGGCGCCACAGCCGTTTCTCGATGAACTCGATCAGCTGCTCTGGACCTTTCAGCCCGGCAGCTTTGTTGCGCATGTCTGGCAGGACGACCCGCTTGCCGCGCAAACGCCGGTCATCCTCGCGGCCACCCCGGATCTGCAGAAGGCAGGCCGCCTGGACGCGCTGGTCAACCTCGGCCCCGATCTGGTGCCGGGTTGGGACAGTCTGGATCGCGTGATCGAACTCGTGGGCGAGCACGCCCCCGACAAGCCCGCTGCCCGCGAGCGGCTGCGGGCCTACCGCGCGGCCGGTGTCGAGCCCAAAGTCATTCCGTCTGGATCATGAAACCCCTGCCTCCCCAGCATGTCATCCTGCCCGTGCTTACCGAGCGCCTGCAGCCCGACGACGCCGTCACAGAGGGGGACATTGCCGCGCCTTTTGAGGTCCAGCCATCGGCCTATGCCGATGCGGTCTATCGCGATCCGGCATCGCTGCTGCAAACCGCCGATCCGATTGTGCGTGCGTCCGCAATCGACCCGAATCAGCTCTGGGCGCAGATCGCGCCGGTACTGCAGCAGCGCTTGCAGGAGCAGGTGCGTGCCGAGCTTGATGCCCTGGCTCCGCAAGTTGCCGCCAAGGTGTTTCAGTCGATCGAACAGATGCTGCGTGATTCCCTTGCCGAGGCGGTGAAACAGCGATAGGTTGGCGCAGCGATCGACGCGATGCGCGCTGAAATCCGCCGCAGACTTGTCAACCAGACGTTGCCCAGGCACATTGCTTGCTTACCTTGGGAAAGGCGATCTGTTCAAAAATCTGTAACTCAGTTAATGTATCGCTCTGTCAGATTCATCCTGACTTCACAACACAACACATCTCTCACTCGTTTGGAGGCTCATTCATGAAACTCAAATATGTTGCTCCGCTGCTGGCTCTGTCCATGGCCATCGGCACTGCGTACGCGGAAGACACCGTCACCGTCACCATCGGCAGTGCATCGCCCATGTCCGGCCCGCAGGCCAGCTTCGGTCAGGACAACGCCAATGGCGTGAAAATGGCCATCAAGGACCTGAACGCGCAGAACATCGTCATCGGCGGCAAGAAAGTCATCTGGAAGGTCGACGCCCAGGACGATCAGGCCGATCCGAAACAGGCCACCACCGTGGCACAGAAGTTCGTCGATGAGAAGGTCAACGGAGTGGTCGGTCACCTGAACTCCGGTTGCACCTTCCCGGCCTCGCGCATCTACAACAACGCCGGCATCCCTGACATCACTCCGTCGTCCACCGATCCCAAGATCTCGCAACAAGGCTTCAAGACCTTCTTCCGCATCATCGCCAATGACAATGCGCTCGGCTCTGGTCTGGCCAATTACGCCAAGAACAAGCTCAAGGCCAAGACTGTTGCAGTGATCGACGACCGCACCGCCTACGGCCAGGGTGTTGCCGACGTGTTTGCCAAGACCGCGCAAAAAGACGGCATGAAGATGGTTGATCGCGAGTTCACCAACGACAAGGCCACCGACTTTTCCGCCATTCTGACCAAGATCAAAGCGTCGAATCCCGACATCATTTTCTATGGTGGCATGTACAGCCAAGCTGGTCCGCTGGTGCGCCAGATGCGCCAACTGGGCATCAAGGCCACGCTGATGGGCGGTGACGGCATTTGTGCACCGGAACTGGGCAAGCTGGCGGGCGAAGCGGTTGCCGGCACCATCTGCGCCGAAGGCGGCTCGCCGCTGAGCCAGATGCCGGGCGGCGAAGCCTGGAAGAAGCGCTACGACGCCGAGTTCGGCCCCAATGCCTTCCAGCTCTACTCCCCGTACTCCTATGACGGCACCATGGTGCTGGCGCACGCCATGATGAAGGCCAAGTCGGTCGATCCGAAGAAATATCTGCCCTTCATTGCCAATGTCAACTACAACGGCGTGACCAAGAAAGACATCCACTTCACCAAGACCGGCGAACTGGTGGATGCGACCATCACCATCTCGGAGTTCGACAAGGACGGCAAGAAGAGCGTGCTGGCCGTGCAGTAACTCTGTTGCCTCCAGGTGCGCAGCGGTCTGTGCCTGGATTCAACAAAAAAGCGCCCCTCGGGGTGCTTTTTTTAATGGTGCGCCCGGCAGGGCGCACTCACTTGGAGGTGAAAGTCCTCTACTCGCCCGGCAAGGGGAAGAGTTAGCCGAACGGCAAGGGTGTTCTGGGCGACTGGAAATCTGGAGGAAGCCGAAGGCAAAGCGCTGGCCTGACGAACAGGAAGCGGATACGAGGCGGCACGGTGGGGTGAGGCGGCCATTATCGTCAAAGCCCGAAACTTGCACGGAACGCCGTGACGTAGATCCGACGGGCATAAGCGTGACAAGCCGAAGGCGAAGGACGCCCGAAGGGCGGTCCCGCGCAGCGGGATGCCGTCACGAGCGAAGCGAGGCGGCACAAGGTGGGTGCGTCATACCCGGGGAGATCTGCACAGGTGCCGAGGGCGACCTTTGTGCTACTGCCATCGTGAGATGGCGGGATGCCTGTGCAGAAGTCAGCAGAGGCCATAGTAGGCGAAAGCCGAAGGGCCGAACATTGAAGACCGCGAGTAGGCGGCGGGAACACGGAGCATGTCGAGGAAGGCAGAAGATCCGCGCAAAGCGGATGCGAACCTGGATGCGGTGGCGCGGAACGTCGCCGGGGCCGGGACTCGTGCCGAGGCTGAGCCGACGACCCGCAAGCAGACGAAAGCGGAGTGGGCGCGGGCAAGCGGGCTGATGGAAGCCGTGGTCGAACGCGGCAACCTGGTGCTTGCCTATGATCGGGTGCTCAAGAACAAAGGGGCGGCCGGTGTCGATGGCATCGGCGGCAATGAGTTCAAAGCACACCTCAAGCAACACTGGCCGACGATCAAGGCCAAGCTTCTGGCGGGGGAATACGTGCCCTCACCAGTGCGCCGGGTGGACATCCCCAAGCCGCAAGGCGGGGTCAGGACACTCGGCATACCGACGCTGACGGATCGGCTGATCCAGCAAGCGTTGCATCAAGTCCTCTCGCCGATCTTCGAGGCGGACTTCCCGGCGCACAGCGACGGCTTCCGAGCGGGGAAGAACGCCCATCAGGCGGTCAAGGCAGCGCAGCAATACGTGGCCGCAGGCCGCCGGGTCGTGGTCGACATCGACCTGGAGAAATTCTTCGACCGGGTCCATCACGACCTGCTGATGCAGAAACTCTCGACGAAGATCAGTGATGGTCGGGTACTGCGCCTCATCCGCCGGTATCTCGAAGCGGGCATGATGGCACAGGGGATCGTCTCCCCGCGGACGGAAGGCACGCCGCAAGGCGGGCCCTTGAGTCCACTGCGATCGAACATCCTGCTGACGGAACTGGACAAGGAACTGCAACGCCGGGGCCATGCCTTCTGCCGCTATGCAGACGACTGCAACATCTACGTCAAAAGCAAGGCGGCGGGGGAGCGGGTCATGGCGAGCATCACCCGGTTTCTGGCGGACACGCTCAAGCTCAAGGTCCATGTGGCCAAGAGCGCGGTGGCCGAACCGTGGAAGAGGCAGTTTCTGGGCTACAGCCTGACGTGGCACAAAGCCCCGAAGCTGCGGATCGCGCCGACCAGCCTGAGCCGGCTGGACGACAAAATCCGCGCAGTACTCAAAGGCGCGCGGGGGCGCAACCTGACGACGGTCATCCACGAACTCAACCCGATCCTGCGCGGCTGGGCGGCGTATTTCAAGCTGACCGAAACCAAGCGGGCGCTGGAAGAGCGGGATGGCTGGATCAGGCGCAAGCTGCGCTGCATCCTGTGGCGGCAGTGGAAACGCCCCTACACTCGCGCCAGGAACTTGATGAAGGCGGGGCTAACGGAAGAGCGGGCATTTCGCTCGGCGTTCAACCAACGCGGGCCGTGGTGGAACAGTGGCGCAAGCCACATGAACCAGGCCTTCCCGAAGTCCTTCTTTGATCGATTAGGTCTGGTGTCGCTGCTTGATACGACGCGACGACTCCAGTGTGTTCAATGAACCGCCGGATGCGGAACCGCACGTCCGGTGGTGTGAGAGGGCGACGGGGGTGACCCCGTCCCCTACTCGATCTCATCAGCACAAGACATGCCAAAAAACTAAAAAGGCACAACAAATACGCAACAAAAAAGCCGAGGAGCTTGTGGCACTCGGCTTTGGGTGGGATGTCAACCGTAGTCAATCAGCTGATGCACATCACACTATCGCTGCAGCGAACCCATGAGGTTCGCGCATCGCGGCAATTACTTCTTCAGCGACAGAACCCACTCGGCCAGTTGCTTGGCCTGGGCGGGGGTGACTTGCGGGTTGGCCGGCATGGGAACCGGGCCCCACACGCCAGACACGCCGTGCAGAATGGCGTTGCTCAGGGTGTCCACGGCGCCGGGCTTGCCAGCGTACTTGGCCGCGACGTCTTGATAGGACGGACCAACCAGTTTCTTGTCGACTGCGTGACAAGCCAGGCAGTTCTTCGATTTGGCCAGAGCCATCATGTCTTCAGCGGCGAAAGCCGACGACATGGTCATGGTGGCGGCAGCGGCCAGAGCAGCAGCAAAAACAGCTTTTTTCATTCCAGTCCTCCAGAGGGTTAAACAAAACAGGTACAGCCAAGTAACGCATCTTAGTCAATTCGGTTGACTTGGAGCGAAGGAAGTCAGCGAGAATGATCGCGTCGTCGGTTCAGATTGATTTTGCGCAACACGCGCTGTGCAATTCGGTGTTTCCTTTTGTATCTTGTCGCGATTCCCTCCCAGCAGGTGCAATGTCATGGCGTTCGTCATCCTTGGTCTGATTTTCATTGTCCTCAAGCTCATGGGCATTGCGCCTGTCGCTGCCTGGTCCTGGTGGTGGGTGCTTCTGCCGCTGGCGCTTGCCTTCATCTGGTGGGAGATCATCGATCCCATGTTCGACATCTCGAAAAAGCGTGCGATGAACGAGATGGCGGATCGGCAAAAGGCGCGCCGACAGAAATACCGCGCCAGCCTGGGGCTGGGCAGCGATCGTCGAAAAAAATAGACCCTGCATGGTGGCGGCTGGGCGGCTCTGCGATACACTTTCCTCGGTCAGGAGAGAGCTGTCTTGCCGCAGCCGCCGAAGGCGTAAGCCCGATCAGGGTGTACCGCTCAGGCAGAAGGACTGACCACACCGCAAGGTGTTCCTCACTGGAGAGTGGCGCTGCATCTGGGCGCTCACCGAAGGGGCAAGTCTGGCCATGTGCCGGATCAATCTCTCAGGTACCCGGGACAGCGAGGGGTTGAGCGCCGCGCTTTGCTGCCGTCATGGTGCGAAGCGTGGAATGACTGGCGCAAGCGCCGCACCCCCGCGAGAACCCGACGTGTCCGATTCCACAGCTTCCGATCTGATTTCCACCCCCTTGCACGCGCTGCATCTCGAACTCGGCGCCCGCATGGTGCCGTTTGCGGGGTATGCCATGCCAGTGCAGTATCCGGCGGGCATTCTTGCCGAGCACCTGCAAACCCGGCAAAGTGCCGGTTTGTTCGATATCTCGCACATGGGGCAGGTGGCGTTGCGCGGTGATGGCGCTGCTGCCGCGCTCGAAACCCTGGTGCCGGTGGACATTCAAGGGCTGGCCGAAGGCAAGCAGCGCTACGCCCTGTTCACCAACGACGCGGGCGGAATTCTCGACGACCTGATGGTGATTCCTCGCCCGCGTGCCGATGGTCAGGGGCTTGAGCTGTTCCTCATCGTCAACGCCGCCTGCAAGGCGCAGGATGTCGCCCTGCTGCAGACCCTCGCAGACCGCTGCGAGATCGTTCCCATGCCCGAGCAGGCGCTGCTGGCGCTGCAGGGGCCGCTGGCGGTGCAGAGTTTCGCCCGGCTGATGCCGCAGGCCGCAGGGCTGGTGTTCATGACCGGGCGCTGGATGGACGTTCCGACGCCGACCACGCCGATCCGCATCTATGCCACCCGCAGCGGCTACACCGGCGAGGACGGGCTGGAGATTTCGGTGGCGGCGCACGATGCCGAGCGACTGGCGCGGCTGCTGCTGGCCTTGCCCGAGGTCAAACCCATCGGTCTGGGCGCGCGCGATACCCTGCGTCTGGAAGCCGGTCTGTGCCTGTATGGCCACGATATCGACACCACCACCACCCCGGTCGAAGCCGGGCTGAGCTGGGCCTTGCAAAAAGTCCGCCGGACCGGGGGCGCGCGGGCAGGGGGCTTTCCCGGCGCGGACCGCATCCTGTCGCAGCTCGACAACCCTGCTGTCGTGACGCGACGCCGGGTTGGCCTGATCGGGCTGGATCGCACGCCGGTGCGCGAGGGCACCGAATTGCATGCAGCCGATGGCCGCCTGGCCGGCCGCGTGACCAGCGGCAGTTTTGCGCCCAGCGCAGGTGGGCCAGTGGCCATGGCGTATGTCGCCACCGAATTCACCGCCCCGGGCACCACGCTGCATGCCCAGGTGCGCGGCCGTGCCGTGCCCATGCAGTTGCAACCCATGCCGTTTGTGCCGCACCGCTATTGGCGCGGGTGATTGATGCGCGGCGGTTGGCTGTTTCGACTCTTTTCTGTTTCAAGCCCGTTTCTGATTCGACTTTTCCCTGCTATCCGGAGTGTTCCATGAGCCTGAAATTCACCCCCGACCATGAATGGATCCGCCTCGATGCCAATGGCATCGCCACCGTCGGCATCACCCCCCATGCGCAGGACGCGCTGGGCGATGTGGTGTTCGTCGACCTGCCCGAGGTCGGCAAGACCTATGCCGCGCACGACACCGTTGGCGTGGTCGAGTCGGTCAAGGCCGCGGCAGACGTGTTCAGCCCGGTTTCTGGCGAGGTGACAGAAGTGAACGAGACCCTGCGCGCCGACCCCTCGCTGGCCAACACCGACCCGCAGGACAGCGGCTGGTTCTTTCGCATCAAACTGTCCGACCCGAGCCAGCTCGATGGTCTGATGGACGAGGCCGCCTACGCCGAACTGCTCAAGAACGCCTGAGCGCCATTGCCCGCTTCCCCGGAGATTTGCATGTTGATGTCCACCCAACCCGCGCTGAGCGATCTTGAAGACGCGCAGGCCTTTCAGCGCCGCCACATCGGCCCCGACGCCACGGACCAGCAGCGCATGCTGACCGCGCTGGGCGCGCCCGGTCTGCCTGAACTGATCGAATCGGTGATTCCCGCAGCCATCCGTCGGCAGCGGGCGTTCGATCTGCCCACGGCCATCGACGAAGCGCAGGCGCTTGCGGAATTGCGCGGTGTCGCCCGGGACAACACGGTGATGCGCAGCTATATCGGCCAGGGGTATTTCAACGCGCTGATGCCCGGCGTCATTCAGCGCAACGTGCTGGAGAACCCGGCCTGGTACACCGCCTACACGCCCTACCAGCCCGAGATCAGCCAGGGTCGGCTCGAAGCCCTGCTGAACTTCCAGACCATGATCGCCGATCTCACCGGCATGGACGTGGCGGGCGCCTCGATGCTCGACGAGGCCACCGCCGCAGCCGAGGCCATGACCCTCGCACTGCGCTCGACCCGACTGAAATCGCAGCGCTTTTTCGTTGCCGACGACGTGCTGCCGCAAACCCTCGAAGTGCTGCATACCCGCGCCGTGCCGCTGGAGATCGAGGTGATCAGTGGCCCGGTGGACCAGGCGCTGGAGGGCGACTATTTCGGTGTGCTGCTGCAATACCCGGGCGCGGACGGCACCCTGCGCGACGATCGCGAGCGCATCGCGGCGCTCAAGGCGCGGGGCGTGCTGGTCATCGTCGCCGCCGACCTGCTGGCGCTGACGCTGCTGATGTCGCCCGGTGAACTCGGCGCCGACATCGCCTGCGGCTCCACGCAGCGTTTCGGTCTGCCGCTGGGATGCGGCGGCCCGCACGCCGGCTATCTGGCGGTGCGCGATGCGCTCAAGCGTTCGATGCCCGGTCGTCTGGTCGGCGTCAGCCAGGATGCGCATGGCCAGCCGGCCTACCGGTTGGCGTTGCAGACCCGCGAGCAGCACATCCGCCGCGAAAAAGCCACGAGCAATATCTGCACCGCGCAGGTGCTGCCCGCAGTGCTCGCCAGCATGTATGCGGTCTACCACGGGCCCGACGGGCTCAAGCGCATCGCGCAGCGGGTGCATGCCTACACCGTGCTGCTGGCGCAGGGGCTGGAACAGGCGGGGCTGCCGGTGCTCAACCCCCAGTTCTTCGACACCTTGACCGTGCATACCGGCATGCGGACCGATGCGGTGCACGCGGCGGCACTGCAGCGTGGCATCAACTTCCGCCGTGTAGGCCCGCAGCATGTGGCGGTGTCGCTCGACGAAACCGTGACCCGGCAGGATCTGTGCGACATCCTGGCGTGCTTCGGCGTGGCGCAGTGCGACGCGCTGTTCGCCGCAGCCGAAAAGGGTGTGGCGCCGCGCTGGCCGCAACAGCTGGCGCGCGGCAACAGCTACCTCACCCATCCGGTGTTCCACCGCTATCACAGCGAAACCGAAATGCTGCGCTACCTGCGCCGTCTGGCCGACAAGGACATCGCGCTCGACCGTGCGATGATTCCGCTGGGCTCGTGCACCATGAAGCTCAACGCCACCAGCGAGATGGTGCCGATCACCTGGCCCGAGTTCGCCGCGGTGCACCCCTTCGCCCCGCCCGAGCAAACCCGCGGCTACGCCCGGCTGGCGCAGCAGCTCGAGCAGTGGCTGTGCGCCGCAACAGGCTATGACGCGATGTGCCTGCAACCCAACGCCGGCTCGCAGGGCGAATATGCCGGGCTGCTGGTCATCCGCGCGTATCACGCCAGCCGCGGCGAAGGCCACCGCGATGTCTGCCTGATTCCGTCTTCGGCGCACGGCACCAACCCGGCTTCGGCGCAGATGGCCGGCATGCGCGTCGTCGTCGTCGCGTGCGACGCGCAGGGCAATGTCGATCTGGACGATCTGCGCGCCAAGGCCGAGCAGCACAGCGCGAGTCTTGCCGCGTGCATGATCACCTATCCAAGCACCCACGGGGTGTTCGAAACCCGGGTGCGCGAGATCTGCGACATCGTGCACCAGCACGGCGGGCAGGTGTATGTGGACGGCGCCAACATGAACGCGCTGGTCGGCCTGGCCAGCCCGCCCGAGTTCGGCGCGGACGTGTCGCACCTCAACCTGCACAAGACGTTTTGCATTCCGCACGGCGGCGGCGGCCCCGGGGTCGGGCCGATCGGGGTGCGCGCGCACCTGGCGCCGTTCCTGCCGGTGCACCGCAGCGCCGGAATCGACCGGGACGGGGCCGTCGGTGCCGTCAGCGCCGCGCCGCTGGGCAACGCCAGCGTGCTGCCGATTTCTTGGATGTACATCCGCATGATGGGCGCAGCCGGACTGACCCAGGCCAGCCGCGTCGCGATTCTGTCGGCCAACTACATCGCCGAAAGGCTCAAGCCCTATTACCCGGTGCTCTACACCGGAGAGAACGGCCGTGTGGCGCACGAATGCATCCTCGACCTGCGCCCGCTCAAGGAGTCCACCGGAATCAGCAACGAGGATGTCGCCAAGCGGTTGATGGACTACGGATTTCACGCGCCGACCATGAGCTTTCCGGTTCCCGGCACGCTGATGATCGAGCCGACCGAAAGCGAGTCGCTCGCCGAGCTCGACCGCTTCATCGACGCGATGATCGCGATCCGCGAGGAAATCGCCCGCGTCGAGCGCGGGCAGTGGCCGCGCGAGGACAACCCGCTCAAGGCCGCGCCGCACACCGCAGCCAGCGTGCTCGGCGCGGACTGGGCGCACGCGCACAGCCGCGAGCAGGCCGCGTTTCCGATTCCTGCGGTCCGCGCCAACAAATACTGGCCGCCGGTCGGCCGGGTCGACAACGCCTGGGGCGACCGCAATCTGCAATGCGCCTGCCTGCCGATCGCCGACTACGCGCAGTGACCCGCCAACACCATGCAGTCCGCTGAAATCCGTCAGCATTTCGCCAGCGACAACTACGCCGGCATCTGCCCCGAGGCGCTGCACTGGCTGCTGCAGGCCAACGCCTCGGGGCATCAGCCGGCGTATGGCGATGACGCCTGGACGCAGCGCGTCTCGGACCGTCTGCGCGCGCTGTTCCAGACCGATTGCGACGTGTATTTCGTGTTCAACGGCACCGCGGCGAATTCGCTCGCGCTGGCGGCGATGTGCCAGAGCTACCACGCGGTGATCTGCACCCCGGTGGCGCATATCGAGACCGACGAATGCGGCTGCCCGGAGTTCTTCTCCGGCGGCTCCAAGCTGCTGATCACCGAAGGCGAAAGCGCGCAGGCACGGCGCGGCAAGCTCACGCCCGAGGCGATCGACGCGCTGGTGACCAAGCGCAGCGACATCCACTTTCCCAAGCCCAAGGTGGTGTCGATCACCCAGGCGACCGAGCTCGGCACGGTCTACAGCGTCGAGGAAGTGCGCGCGATCGCCGCGATGGCCAAGCGCCATCACCTGCGGCTGCACATGGACGGCGCGCGCTTTGCCAACGCGGTGGCGCATCTGGGCTGCCATCCGAGCGACATCACCTGGCGCGCCGGGGTCGATGTGCTGTGCTTTGGCGGCACCAAGAACGGCCTGCCGGTGGGCGAGGCCGTGGTGTTTTTCGACCGCGCGCTGTCGCAGGACTTCGCCTGGCGGGTCAAGCAGGGCGGGCAGTTGGCGTCCAAGATGCGGTTCATTTCCGCGCCGTGGCTGGGCATGCTCGAAGGCGATACCTGGCTGCGCCATGCGCGGCACGCCAACGCGATGGCGCAGCGGCTGTATGCGGCAATCCGCGACGTCCCGGGCGTGCAGGTGCTGCACCCACCCGAGGCGAATGCGGTGTTCGCGCATCTGCCGCGCGCAGTGATCGACGCGCTGCACGCCCAGGGCTGGCGCTTTTACGAATTCATCGCCGATGGCGGCTGCCGGCTGATGTGCGCGTGGGACACCACGCCCGAGGCGGTCGATGCCTTCGCCGCGGACATCGCCGCCGCGTGCGCGGCGCAAACCTGATCTAGGGGCTGGGCCATGGCGGTCTCGGTGTTCGATCTGTTCAAGGTGGGCATTGGCCCGAGCAGCTCGCACACCGTCGGGCCGATGCGCGCCGCCCGGCTGTTTGCGCTGCAACTGCAGGCCAGCGGCGGGCTGCCCCGGGTGGCGCGGTTGCGGTGTGCGCTGTACGGGTCGCTGGGCGCCACCGGCAAGGGGCATGGCAGCGACCGCGCGGTCGTGCTCGGGCTGATGGGAGAAACCCCCGATACCGTCGATGTCGATCGCATCCCCGCGCGCATCGCCGCCGTTGGCGCGACGCACCGCCTCGACCTGCTCGGCGTGCAGCCGCTCGCGTTCGACCCGGCGCGCGACATCGTGTTCTACGCGCTCGAGCAGTTGCCGCTGCACGCCAACGGCATGCGGTTTTCCGCGTTCGACGCCGCAGGCGCGCTGCTGGACGAGCGCGTCTACTACTCGGTCGGCGGCGGGTTCGTGGTCAGCGACGAGGTCGCGGCAGATGGCGAGAAGCAACGGCGCATCGCCCCCGACACCACCGTGCTGCCGCTGCCGTTTCACAGCGCGGCCGAACTGCTCGCGCTCACCCGCGCGCACGGCATGACCATCGCCGCAGTGATGCGCATCAACGAACGGCACTGGCGCAGCGACGCCGAGATCGACTCCGGGCTGCTCGCCATCTGGCAAGTGATGCAGGCGTGCGCGGCGCGCGGCTGCGCCACCGAGGGCGAGCTGCCCGGCTGGCTGCACGTGCGCCGCCGCGCGCCCCAGCTTTACCGCGCGCTCACGGGCAGCGCGCTGCCGCGCGAGGCGGGCGCGCTGCCCGCGCCGCCGCAGCCGCTGCGCGATGCCTTGCAGGCGATCGACTGGGTCAACCTCTACGCCCTGGCGGTCAACGAGGAAAACGCCGCCGGCGGCCGCGTGGTCACCGCGCCGACCAACGGCGCTGCCGGCATCATCCCCGCAGTGCTGCATTACTACACCCGGTTCGTCCCCGGGGCGAACGACGCCGGGGTGATCGACTTTTTGCTCACCGCCGGCGCGATCGGCTTGCTCTACAAGGAAAACGCCTCGATCAGCGGCGCCGAGGTCGGCTGCCAGGGCGAGGTCGGCGTGGCCTGCTCGATGGCCTCGGCCGCGTTGTGCGCGGTGCTCGGCGGCACACCCGAGCAGGTGGAAAACGCCGCGGAAATCGGCATGGAACACCACCTCGGGCTCACCTGCGACCCGGTCGGCGGGCTGGTGCAGGTGCCGTGCATCGAGCGCAACGCGATCGCCGCGGTGCAGGCGCTCAACGCCGCGCGCATGGCGCTGCACGGCGACGGCCGGCACATCGTCTCGCTCGACCAGGTGATCAAGACCATGCGCGAAACCGGCGCCGACATGCAGACCAAATACAAGGAAACCGCCCGCGGCGGTCTCGCGGTCAACATCGTCGAGTGCTGAGTTCGTACACCCAACAGTGCCTGCGCACTGTTGGGTGACGAACGAAGGGTCTCGGGCCTTGCAAGGCCCGAACCTCCTGAGTCGCCAAGATGAGTTTTTTCGGACAGTGCCTGCGCACTGTCGCAGCCAGCTCTTTGCCCCCACCCAGCCTCCCCGCGTGTGGGATGCCGGGACGCTCCAGTCTGCATTGGTATCCTGACGGCTGCGCCGCGAATCGGCGGCATGACCTACTGCCTCACCAAATTCACTCACCATGATTTTCCTCACCGGAGCCGCCGGTTTCATCGGCGCCAATTTCGTCCACCACTGGCTGGGCACGCAGGACGAGCCCGTGCTGGTGCTCGATGCGCTGACCTATGCCGGCAATCTGGAAAGCTTGGCACCAGTGGCCGGCGATTCGCGCTACCACTTCGCCCGCATCGACATCTGCGACCGGCCCGCCGTGGCCGCGCTGCTGGCGCAGCACCGCCCGCGCGCGATCGTGCACTTTGCCGCAGAAAGCCATGTCGATCGCTCGATCCACGGCCCCGGCGACTTCATCCGCACCAATGTGCAAGGCACGTTCGAGCTGCTCGAGGCCGTGCGCGCGTTTTGGTCTGCGCTGCCTGTAGCCGAGCAGGCTGCGTTTCGCTTTTTGCACATCTCCACCGACGAGGTCTACGGCAGCCTCTCGCCCACCGACCCCGCCTTCGCCGAAACCACGCCTTACGCCCCGAACAGCCCGTACAGCGCGAGCAAGGCCGCCTCCGATCATCTGGTGCGCGCCTGGCACCACACTTACGGCCTGCCGGTGCTGACCACCAACTGCTCGAACAACTACGGTCCCTACCAGTTCCCGGAAAAGCTCATCCCGCTGATGATCCACAACGCCCTGGCCGGCAAGCCGCTGCCGGTGTACGGCGACGGGCAGAACGTGCGCGACTGGCTGTACGTCGAGGATCACTGCCGCGCCATCGCCCGCGTGCTCGAAGCCGGCGCTCCCGGCCAGACCTACAACGTCGGCGGCTGCAACGAGGTCAAAAACCTCGACGTGGTGCACACCCTGTGCGACCTGCTCGACGCGCTGCGCCCCCGGGCAGACGGCGCGAGCTATCGCGCGCAGATCACCTTCGTTCCCGACCGCCCTGGCCACGACCGGCGCTACGCGATCGACGCGCGCAAGATCGCGCGCGAACTCGGCTGGGCGCCGCAGGAAACCTTTGCCACCGGGCTGCGCAAGACCGTGCAGTGGTACCTCGACCATCCCGACTGGGTGCAGCATGTCACCAGCGGCGCGTACCGTCAGTGGGTGGACAAGCAATACGGAGCCGCAGCGTGAACGCCGCCAAACCGCTGCGCGTCCTGCTGCTCGGCGCCGACGGTCAGGTCGGCTGGGAGCTGCGCCGCGCGCTGCTGCCGCTGGGCGACGTGTTGGCGCTGGGGCGCGCGCAGGCCGACTTGAGCGACCTCGACGGTCTGCGCACGCTGCTGCAGCGCGCGCAGCCGGAAATCATCGTCAACGCCGCCGCGTACACCGCGGTCGACAAGGCCGAGACCGAGCCGGAGCTGGCCCAGCGCATCAACGCGGCGGCACCGGGTTTGCTCGCCGGCTGGGCCGCAGCGCACGACGCCTGGCTGGTGCACTATTCCACCGACTACGTGTTCGACGGCAGCAAACCCGCGCCGTACACCGAGGACGACGCGCCCAATCCGCAAAGCGTCTATGGCAAGAGCAAGCTGGCCGGCGAGCAGGCGATCGCCGCCAGCGGCTGCCGCCACCTCATCCTGCGCACCTCGTGGGTCTATGCCGCGCGCGGGAGCAATTTCGCCAAGACCATGCTGCGGCTGGCTGCCGAGCGCGACAGCCTGCGGGTGATCGCCGACCAGTTCGGCGCGCCGACCAGCGCCGAGCTGATCGCCGACGTCACCGCGCTGCTGCTGCACCGCCTGCGCACCGACGCCCAGCGCGCAGCGCGCGCCAGCGGCATCTACCACCTCACCGCGCAGGGCAGCACGAGTTGGCATGGGTACGCGCAGTTCGTCATCGCGCAGGCGGCTGCGCGCGGCATGGCGCTGCGCTGCGCGCCAGAGGCGGTGCAGGCGATCACGACGGCAGACTACCCGCTTCCCGCGCCGCGCCCGGCCAATTCGCGCCTGTCCTGCGCCAAGCTGCAAACCACGTTCACCCTGCATCTGCCGCCGTGGCAGACCCAGGTGCAACGCCTGATCGACGAACTCACCCCGAACCACGCATGACCCGCAAAGGACTCATCCTCGCCGGCGGCTCCGGCACGCGTCTCTTCCCCGTCACCCAGGCGGTGAGCAAGCAGTTGCTGCCGGTGTACGACAAGCCGATGATCTATTACCCGCTGTCCACGCTGATGCTCGCCGGCATCCGCGAGGTGCTGATCATCTCCACCCCGCAAGACACCCCGCGCTTTGCCCAGTTGCTCGGCGACGGCAGCCAGTGGGGGCTGAGCCTGCAGTACGCAGTGCAGCCCAGCCCGGACGGGCTGGCGCAAGCCTTCCTCATCGGCCGCGACTTCATCGCTGGCTCTCCCAGCGCCCTGGTGCTCGGCGACAACCTGTTCTGGGGGCACGATCTGCAAGCCTCGCTCAAGGCCGCCAGCGCGCAGACCACGGGGGCGACGGTCTATGCCTACCATGTGCACGACCCCGAGCGCTACGGCGTGGTCGAGTTCGACGCCTCGGGCCGCGCGATCAGCATCGAGGAAAAGCCCGCCCGGCCCAGGAGCAGCTACGCCGTCACCGGGCTGTATTTCTACGACGCGCAGGTGTGCGACATCGCCGCGCAGCTCAAACCCTCACCGCGCGGCGAGCTGGAAATCACCGATGTCAACCGCGTCTATCTGCAGCAGGGCGCGCTGCAGGTGCAGACCCTGGGCCGCGGCTATGCGTGGCTCGATACTGGCACGCACGACAGCCTGCTCGACGCCGGGCAGTTCATCGCCACCATCGAAAAGCGCCAGGGGCTCAAGGTCGCCTGCCCCGAGGAAATCGCCTGGAGGGCCGGCTGGATCGACGCCGCGCAACTGCAGCGCCTGGCCGAGCCGATGCAAAAAAACGGCTACGGCCAGTATCTGCTCAAGCTGCTGCAGGAGGCGGCATGAAGGTCACCGCCACCGCGCTGCCCGAAGTGCTGATCCTCGAACCCAAGGTGTTCGGCGACGCCCGCGGGTTTTTTTTCGAGAGCTACAACCGCAAGACCTTCGCCGCCGCCACCGGGCTGGACGTGGAATTCGTGCAGGACAACCATTCGCGCTCGGTGCGCGGGGTGCTGCGCGGGCTGCATTACCAACTGGTCAAGCCGCAGGGCAAGCTGGTGCGGGTGGTGGCCGGCGCGGTGTGGGACGTGGCGGTGGATTTGCGCCGCAGCTCGCCGCGCTTCGGGCAATGGGTCGGGGTGGAACTATCGGCGGACAACCAGCGCCAGCTGTGGGTGCCGCCGGGGTTCGGTCATGGGTTTTTGGTGCTGAGCGAGTCCGCCGACTTTCTCTACAAGACCACGGATTACTGGTACCCCGAGTACGACCGCAACCTGGCGTGGAACGACCCACAGCTGGCGATCGCCTGGCCGCTGGCCGGGCTCGACCTGCCAGGCGGCCAGCCGCTGCTCGCCGCCAAGGACGCCGCCGCGCCGCGGCTCGCCGCCGCCGAGGTGTACGACTGATTTGTTGCGCTCACTGCCCCGCCTGCGCCCAGCCGGTGCGCAGCCACTGCGCCCAGTCGGGCGCGCCGTTGCGCTGCGCTTGCGCTGCCGCCGCCTCCCAGTCGTAATCGACCGCGATCAGCGCCACGCTCCACCTTCCGGCGGCGCTGCGTTCGCACAGCGCGTAGCGCGCATGCGGGCTGCCGTTGCGGATCCAGTGCAGCGCGCGGTGATCGTCGTCATACGCCTGCAGCCCGACACTGCCGGCGTTGACCACCAGCGCTCCGCCGGGCAACTGCATCACCTGCGGATGGTGGCTGTGGCCGCAGACCAGCAGTCCGGCGTCGATCCCGGCGCAGCGCGCGCGCACCTCCTCGGGCGTGGCCTGGCGCACCCCGGCGGGGTCGGCGGCATCGACCGTGTCGAGCAGGTAGTCCAGATCGCTGTCCGGGCGGCCGTGCACCATCACCACCCCGGGCAGCGGCTCGAGCCGCGCAGGCAGCGTGGCGAGCCACTCGCGCTGCGCGGGCGTGGTCTGGTCGAAGGCGTATTGATCGGCGTTGCTGCCGCGCTGCTGCGCGCAGGCGAGCAACTGCCGCTCGTGGTTGCCGGCAATCGTCGGCAGGTTCAGCGCCATCAGCCGGTCTGCGGTCTCGCGCGGCCACAGCGGGCCGCTGAGCAGATCGCCGCAGTTGACCGTGAGGTCGGCGCCGCGGCGGGCGATGTCGGCGAGCACGGCATCGAGCGCCGGAAGGTTGCCGTGGATGTCGCTGATGATCGCCAGTCGCATGTCCGTCCCTCGCCCGTTCCGGCAGAAAACCTGCCGCACTGAAATAATGCCTGCATGCCCCACGATAGAACACGCCTGCTCGACGCGCAAACCGCGCTGCTGCTGACCCTGCCGCCGCTGTTCTGGGCGGGAAACGCCGTGGTCGGGCGGTTGATGGTTGGGCAGATCCCGCCGCTGGCGCTGAGTTTTTACCGCTGGTTTTTTGCGCTGGCGATCGCGCTGTTCCTTGTCGGCCCCGATCTGTGGCGCCACCGCGCGGTGCTGCGCGGCAAGTGGACATCGATCGCGGTCATGGGGGTGCTCGGGGTCGGCAGTTACAACTCGCTGCAATACGTGGCGCTGGAAACCACCACGCCGCTGAACGTGTCGCTGATCACCTCGAGCGCACCGGTGTTCATCCTGCTGATCGGCGGTGCGTTCTACAAGCAGGCCGTGGGCCGGGCGCAGTGGATCGGCGCGTTGCTGTCGATTGCCGGGGTGGCGCTGGTCGTGACCCAGGGTGACCCGGCGCATCTGGCCGCACTGCACTTCGCACCGGGCGACCTCATCATGCTGGTCGCCGTGTTCCTGTGGGCGATCTACACCTGGGAACTGCGCCAGCGCCCGCTCGGCCTGGCGCCGATGACATCGCTGGCCGCGCAGATGATCTGGGGTGTGCTGTCCATCCTGCCGTTCATGCTTGCCGAGCGCTGGATCGGCGGTCAGGTCACGCACTGGGGGCCGCAGGTCTGGGCGGCGCTCGCGTATGTGGCGGTGCTGCCGTCGCTGCTCGCCTACTGGTGCTGGGGCAGCGCGGTGGGCAAGGTCGGCGCGCAGATCCCGTCCTACTTCGGCAACCTCGCGCCCTTGTTCGCGGCGCTGCTGAGCTGGCTGTTCCTCGGCGAAACCATCCACTGGTACCACTTCTGGGCGGCGGTGCTGATCTTTGCCGGCATCCACGTCGCGCTCAACACCCGCAGGCAGACCGTGCCGCTGGAACAGGAATTGTGAAGTTCTCCACAGAATGCGCGGGTTGATGCGCACAACCGGGAATAGGGCGTTGTGAATGGCGGAGAGTGCGCGGTAAAGTGCTCCGGCCTGCGGGTCTGATCGCGCAGCTCTCTCGTTCCAGTCAAGTTCTCCTTTCCCCTCCCCGCCTTGCATGGATTCCGCGCGGACCGCCACCGAACCCGATACCTTGACGCTCGGCATGGAAGGCCAGACTGCGCTGCCTTTGTTTGAACCGGCTGAGCGCATGGCGGATACGCCTCTGGCGCAGCGCTGGATCCGCAGACTGTACTGGACGCTGTTTGTCGTGTTCATCGCGCTGGCGCTGCTCTACGCCCTGACCACCTGGCGCACTCAGCGGCAGATCCTGTACGGCTCGCTCGACACCAGCTCCAGCTTTCTGGTGAGCGCCACGCAGTCGTATTTCCAGAGTTTTTCGTCTGTTCTGGAAGCCACGGGATCCGATCTGGCGGACAAGTCCGATTTGCTGCAGCACCCGGAAGTGTTGCAGATCCTGCTGGAACGCAGGCAGGCCCTGCTGCCCAGCGCCCTGTCTCTCAACATTGTTTCGGCAGATGGGCGCCTGCTGGGGAGTTCACTGCGCTCGGACAAACTGCCCGATCTGCAGCGCTTTCCTGATCTGGTGCAGGCGTTTGCCCGCATGCGCGCCTTGCCGCAGAAAAAGGGCCTGCTCGTCGGCCGCCCGATCATTGGCCCGATGCTGGGTGTTTGGGTGATTCCGCTGGTGCGTGAAGTGTCTGCCAGTGCGCGCCATCCGGCGTTTTATGTCGTGGCCGCCGTGAGCACTGAAACCTTTCTGCGGCAGACCCTGGCCAATACCGCGCTGCCGTACAGCGGTATGGCGGCCGTCTTGGCCCGCAACGATGGCTATGTGCTGGCGCGTTGGCCTTCGCCCAAAGACAAGGCGTTTTTCTCCAGACCGCAGGTGGGCGCCTTCACCAGGTCCCTGTCCGAACATCCAGCCTCCTCGAGTGGCCACTACAGCGGCCTGGTGCTGGCGGATGGTGTCATGCGCATCGGCAGCTGGCAGCGCCTGCAGACCTACCCCGATCTGGCGGTGGCGGTTTCTGTGCCGAGCGCCGTGTTGTGGGAGCAGTATTGGCGCACCGTCTGGCCGCCGCTGCTCGGGCTGGTGTTCTTTCTGCTGCTGCTCACCGTGCTGTATCGCTACGCCCGGGGTCAGATCAGCCGGGAATTGATGCTGGCGCAGGTGCAGCAGCAGCGGCTGCGCACCCTGGCCATTACCGATCCATTGACCGCGGTGGGCAACCGTGCGCTGCTGCGCGAGCGCCTGCAGCTGGCGCTGGAATCCGCCTGGGCGCGGGATAGCGAATTCGCCTTGTTGCTGCTCGATCTCGATGGCTTCAAGCAGGTCAACGATGCCTACGGACATTCGGCCGGCGACAGCCTGTTGCGCGAGACGGCGCAGCGGCTGCAGGCCATCCTGCGCGAGGGCGAGGTCATGGCGCGCATGGGCGGAGACGAATTTGCCGTGCTGCTGACCGATGCCTTTGGCGGTGCGGCTGCTGCAGAGGCCGCGGCTCAGCGCATTCTCGCGGCGCTGCGCCAGCCTTTCGATCTGGGCGTGGGTCGGCAGGCGTCGATTTCGGTCAGCGTGGGCTGCGCCCTGTATCCGCAGGATGGCAGCGACGCCGAAACCCTGCTGCGCCGCGCGGATCTGGCGCTGTACGCCGCCAAGTCCGCCGGGCGCGACCGTTATCTGCGCTTCAACACCGATTTCGAGCTGGCAGCGCAACGGCAAAAGAGCCTGCTCGAAAGCGTGGAGAGCGCCCTGCAGCAGGGTCGGCTGTCGCTCCGCTACCAGCCCATTGTGTCCATCGGCGGCGACCCGTCGCGGCCCGCAGTCGTGGGCGTCGAAGCCCTGCTGCGCCTGCGCACCGAGCGCGGCGAACAGGTGGAAGCCGCCAAGTTTTCTGGCGCGCTCGACCACGGGCGGCTGGCGCGCGCCATTGGCCGCTTCGTGCTCGATCAGGCGCTGACCCAGGGCGCGCAGTGGCGAGCCGAGGGGCTGGAACTGCACATCGCGGTCAACATCAGCGCCGAGCACCTGCTGGCGCCGGAATTTCTGGATGATCTCCATCAGGCGCTGCGCAACCACCCCGGCTACCCGGCCAGCGGACTGATGATCGAAGTCACCGAGTCGGCGCCCCTGCGCAATCTGGAGCAGGCGCGGCAGGTGCTGCAGGCCTGCCAGGACCTCGGCGTGAGCGTGGCGCTCGACGACTTCGGCACCGGCGCGGCCTCGCTCACCTACCTGCAGCAGCTTCCGGCGCAATCCATCAAGATCGACCAGTCCTTCGTGCGCGACATGGTCAACGACCCCAAGGACTTTGCCATCGTCTCCGCCGTGGTCACGGCAGCCAATCTGCTGGGGCTGGAAGTCATTGGCGAGGGCGCGGAAACGCTGGAACATCTGTCGGTGCTCTCGGCGATGAATTGCACCCTGGCGCAGGGCTATGCCATTGCCCGCCCGCTGCACGCCGATGCAGTGTCCACCTGGGTGCAGACCTGGGTGCGACCCGCTGCCAACTTGCGCGCGGTCGAGTTTCCGCACGAGGTGGAGGTTGCGCAGCGTCGCCGGGTGGAGCGGCTGCAGCAGGCAGTGCGCGGCGAGGTCCCGTTTCCCGACCATGTGCTCGATGTGGCCGCAGAAAACCAGTGCCACCTGGGGCTGTGGCTCAATGGACAGGGCCGACTGTATTACGGTCGCGACCCGCGCTACGCCCTGCTGCTTGAACAGCACGCCGAGATTCATGAACTCGCGCGTCAGGCCAAGGCGGCGCTGGACGTGGGCGATCTGGCTGCGGCCAAGCGCTTCGGTCAGGACGTGGCCGACCTCAGCGCCATCGTGCTGCAGGGCATCCGGCAACTCGGCGCCGAACATCGCGATTGAACGGCGTGTCTTTCACTCTTCCTCATGGGGGAGAGAAACACCAGCGGCTGCGGCTGCTGCGGCAACCACTTCGCCCAGTTCGATCACCGCCAGCGCGTAGAACGCCGAGTGGTTGTAGCGGGTGATCACATAGAAATTGTCTGTGCCCAGCACATAGTCGGGCGCAGCTCCTGCGTTGGGCAGTTGCACCACGGCGAGCTTGCCGGAGTAGGCGCGCGCCTGCGGCAGCAGCGGCAGGCCCATGGCCACCAGTTGATCGGCGGTGAACGTGGGCGTGATGTCCGGGGCGAGCAGGGCGTCGCGCGTGGGCTGCGGCAGATCGGACGGCAGCTGCAGCGCAAAGTGCGTCGGCTGGCCGCGCTCCCAACCCTTGGCGGCCAGATAGCTGGCCACCGAGCCGATCGCGTCTGCTGGGTCGTTGATCAGATCGATGCCGCCGCCCTGGTCGAAATCCACCGCGTATTTGAGGATGCTCTCGGGCATGAACTGCGGCATGCCGATGGCTCCGGCATACGAGCCGCGCACCTGCAGCGGGTTGCGTCCGTCCTGCGCGCACCACTGGAAAAAATCGCCAAGCTGCGCACCGAAATACGCGCTGCGGTCGCGCGGCGCCTGTGAAGGAAAGCGCAGCGCCAGGGTGGACAGCGCATCGAGCACACGGAAATTGCCCATGTTGCGGCCGTAGATCGTCTCCACCCCGAGGATGCCCGCGACGATGTGCGGCGGCACGCCGTAGCGCGCCTGCGCGCGCTGGAACCAGATGCCGAATTCCTGCAGGAAATCGCTGCCCGCGCCGATGCGCAGGCTGTCGAGAAACCGGCTGCGGTACACGCGCCAGTTCTTTTTCGTCGGCGGGCCGGGCAGGATGAGGCGGGCGACCGTGGGCACATACTGCGCCTTGCCGATCAGTCGCTCGACCAGTCCCTGCGGCAGGCGGTTGCGCTGCACGATGTCCGCAACCAGCGCCTGCGCTGGCTGCTCTGGCCAGTCACCCAGCATCGGGACGCTTGCGGCCGATGCGTCCGACAGGGGCGCGCTTGACGTTGCGCCGGGCATTGCTGGCGGTGGCGTTTGCGCATGCACGTCCAAAGGCAGAACACGGCACAGTGCGCCGACAGCAGCAGTGCGCAGCCACAGCCGCCTGCCAAGATCCGTCGGTGAACGGGTGGGGAGTGAAAAGGAAGGCATGTTCGCGTCGGCGGGTGCAGGAGGGAGCGGGGACGATCAAGACCACATGTTCGCATGCCGCACCGCGCGGCCGCAAAGCACGATCGGGCGACCGGTCAACAAGCTGTCACAAAGCAAATGTAACGTGACGTGTCTTCGGTAACCGTGCTTGTGCGCACATCCCCCTGTTGGAGTCCCTCATGTCTCAATCCCCCGCTTCCCTTTCGCGTCGCCAGGCCCTGAAACTCTTTGGCGGTGCGCCACTGCTGCCCCTGGGCGCTGGCATCGGCGCCTCGGCTCTGCTCACCGCCTGCGGCGGCGGCACAGCGGCCACGGCCGCCACCCAGGCCACACCCACGGCCGCGGCATTCACCGGCATGGCCGCACCCTCGCTGAGCAATCCCGGCGCGATGGCCACCACCTCGGTCGCCTCCAGCCTGCAGGTCAGCTACAGCGACGGCAGCAAGCAGGCCTACAAGCTTGACTATCAGCAACTGTTCATGACCGGCGATCAGGTGCCCAACCAGCAGGGCGGCACCATCCTGGCCGGCGGCTACTTCGACATCAATGGCAACCCCATCATCGACAGATCGGTTGCCGGGCAGGAGCGCCAGTTCTTCTCCGACTGCCCCGACGGCATGAGTCTGCTTCAGCCCATTGCCGGGGCCGACAAGACCAAGCTCGGCGTCAAGGGCAACCCAGTGTTTGCCGTGGTGCAGTTCGAGTACACCACCCGCGATCAGGCACTGGCCAGCCAGTACGGCCGCCTGCCCTCTCCCATTGCAGTGCTCTCCCTCGACCAGGACCCGGCTACCGGCAAGCTGTCGCTGGTGAAGTATTACAACGTGCCGACCCAGCCGGCTTACGGTCTGTGGATCACCTGCGGCGCGAGCCTCTCGCCGTGGAACACGCACCTGTCCAGCGAGGAATACGAGCCCGATGCGTTTGCCATCGCGAGCAACAGCAACTTCAAGGCGTTCATCACCAATCTGTATGGCGACCCCGCAGCGGTCAACGACCCGGCGAAGGCCAACCCCTACCTCTACGGCCACATGCCCGAGGTCAAGGTCAACGCCGACGGCACCGGCACGCTGGTCAAGCACTTCTGCCTTGGTCGCATCTCGCATGAACTGGTGCAGGTCTGCCCGGATCAGCGCACCGTGCTGATGGGCGATGACGCCACCAACGGTGGTGCGTTCATGTTCATCGCCGACAGGCCGGCCGACCTGTCCAGCGGCACGCTGTACGTCGCCAAAGCCACGCAGACCTCGAGCACCGGCCCGGGTAGCTTCACGCTCAAGTGGATCAAGCTCGGCAGCGCCACCAGCGCGGAGATCGAGCAGCTGGCCAAGACGCTCAAGCCGACCGACATCATGGACGTGGCCACCACCGATCCGCAAGACTCGAGCTACACCAAGATTCGCTTCAGCGGCAAGAACAACTGGGTGCGCCTCAAGCCCGGCATGGAGAAAGCCGCCGCCTTTCTCGAAACCCACCGCTACGCGGCGCTGGTCGGCGGCACGCTGGCCTTCACCAAGTGGGAGGGCACCACGGTCAACGCCAAGGACAAGATCGCGTATGTGGCCATGAGTTACATCCAGAGCTCGATGGTCGATGGCACCGTGCCTGGCTTCAAGGTGGAAGGACCCAAAGCCGGCGCCACCTACGCGCTCAACCTCAAGGGTGCGCAGACCGACAACAGCAGCGCTGCGATCAACAGCGACTGGGTGCCGGTGGACATGGCCGCGCCTGCAGCGCTCATCGGTGAAGACCTCAAGACGGCCGATGCGCTGGGCAATCTGGCCAATGCCGACAAGGTCGCCAACCCCGACAACCTCAAGTTCTCGGAAAAGCTGCGCACCCTGTTCATCGGCGAGGACAGCGGCATGCATGTCAACAACTTCCTGTGGGCGTACAACGTCGATACCAAGCAGCTCAGCCGCATCCTCTCGACCCCGGCGGGGGCGGAGTCGACCGGCTTGCAGGGGGTGGACGATGTCAACGGCTGGACCTACGTCCTGAGCAACTTCCAGCATCCGGCCGACTGGGAGACGCCGCTGCACGACAAGGTCAAGCCCACGCTCGACGCCCTGGTGCGCGCCAATTACAAGGATCGCTTTGGCGCCTCGGTCGGCTACCTCACCGGCCTGCCGCAGACCAAACTGGTCTGATACCGCACTGCGATTGCCTTGATCGCCTCTTTCGGCCCGCCGCGTGCGGGCCTTTTTTCTGCGGGTTCATCCCGGTGTCAACAGCACAACAAATCGGCATACTCCCGCCACTACCGCGCATTCTGAAGCGCAACAATAAAAGGAGGCAGGTGTGGACCTCAAGCCCGCGCCCGAAGTGGATGTCTGCTGAATTGCCATTGAACTGGATTCTCGAGAAAACCCAAAAGGGCCGGGACGAGCTGGCCACCCGCGCCAACCATCTCATGCCAGGGCAGCGCAACCTGCTCATCATGGCCGATGGTCATCGGCCTGTGAGTGAATTGCTCAAGGCGGGCACCGACCCCGAGCGTTGCCTTCAAGTGCTGCGCGGTCTGGTGGAAGACGGCTATCTCGCGCGCAGCGCTGCTGTCTCGACCGGTTCGCCTGATTCCGTCTTTGCCACCGGCGCAGCGCCGCAGAGCCCCCATGCGCTGCTCATCGCCCTGGTCGAAGAGCAGTTCGGCGCCCAGGCGCCTCGGCTGGTGCAGAAAATCGAGCAGCATCCAGACACGCCCGAGGGCCAGGCCGCTGCGGTGCAGGCCTGCGTCAAGTTCATTCGCCTGTTCATCGACGAAAGGCAGGCGGAAGTCTTTGCCCGGCGCGCGCAGGAACTGTTGCTGCACTGAACACCGTTTGTCCAATCCAGCCTGTCGCCGTGTCGTCGCGCCACGGCAGGGCTCCAATCCACCCATGCGCGAGCGTTTCAACCCCTCTTGGAGACAACACCACATGAAAACAATGTTCAACCCCCGCCGTGCCGTGCAAGCCATCGGTCTGGCAGCCGGTCTGGCCTTCTCAGCAGCTGCCGTCAACGCCCGGGCCGATACCCCGGTGCTGATGTCGCCGCAATGGGCCAGCGAAGCCTGCACCGCGTGGAACAACACCCCCGAGCTGACCAACGGTCTGAAGGGCGAGTTCATGCATGACGACAAGGGGCGCGGCTACAAGCTGGTCGAGATGTACCGCACCGACTGCGGCAAGGACACCGCAGTCGAGCTCAAGCTGCAACTGCAGAACGACAAAGCCATGTGCGTGTCCGGCGGCGCGCCCACCCTCAAGCCCAACTTCGACGTTGACTTCCTGATGCACGCCAACACCAAGCAGTGGGAAGAAATGGGCAAGGGCGAATACGGCCCGATGAAGGCCATGATGTTCGGCCGTCTCCAATTCCAGGGCCCGAAGATGGTCGCCATGCGCGCGATGGACCCGTTCACCTCTTTCTTGCTGCTGGTCGGCAAGGTACCGGGCAGCACGGCGACCTGTCCAAAATAATCATGGGGCGCGTCTCAAGCGCTCAAAAGAAAAAGGCAGGAATGCCGTGCATTCCGGCCTTTTTTGCGTCGATCACAGACCTGGATTCGGCGCTGAGGGGTGTATGTACGCCCAGCCCTGTGCTTCACGAATAGTGATTTCGCCCATGCCCGATGGAACCACTGTGATGAACGGATACAAATCCTTGCGATCCACGTGCAATTCGCGCAAGGTATTTGCGCATTGTGCGAGCACCACGCCCTGTTGTTGCAGTGCCTGCAATTTCTGTTCAAAGCCGTTGTTCTTGACGTAGGCGGCGAATCCTTGGGCGTTGGCAATCAACTCGACCTGGACTTTGCCTTTGAGTCGAGGGTCGTGGAGCAGATTTTCGATATTGTTGATGGTCTTTTTGATGGCGCCTGGACTTCCCGAGTCGATCTGGAAGATTGCCCCGTAGTGTGACTTTGAGGCAATTGCTGGCGCCGTGTTGTCGGCGCGTGCCAAGCCTGACAAAAGCGCGAGGGTGGTGAGGGTTGCGCCGACAAGCGCGCGCGGGGTGGGCATTTTCATGGAATGATCCTTGTGCAGAGTGGGAAAGAGCACGGAAGCCATCAGAAAAAATGGCGGATGCCGATGGCAAGGCCAGTGGCATTTGCGCCGCCTACGGTTCCCTGGGCGGTGAATCCGTTATCGCCAACATATAAATCAGTTGCCGAATCATTACTGATGCGTGAATATGAGGCGTAGAGATTCGTCCTCATGGAAAGCGGATAAATATAACCTATCGCTATTTGTGTGGCAGTGGTGCCGGATTTGTTTGCGTCAGTGCGCCTGGAAATGGATGCCAGTAATTTCCCTCGTGGCAGGGGAACTGTGGTGCCTAGCATCCAGATTTTCAAATGCGGAGCGAATTGGCCTGCCGCATAGGGGAGACCGACGCCGTATTTTTCATCGGAGTAGATTGCAGTTACTCTGGCGATGGAGAAGTCGTAGCCGCCATAGAGCTGGACGACTTCATTGTTGAACGAGCCTTGCTGGGTCAGCGCTGAGGCCGGGCCGAATTCCCATGCAAGCGCGACGAAAGGACTGAATTTCGTGCCAGCGCTGTACGGATGGTTGTTTTTCAGATAATCCATTCCGGCTGTCCACTTTTTGGACTCGTAATCGACGTTCATCTCATACGACTGACCCCTTGAAAAACTTCCAGGCTGCCCTCCGAATGCGTAGAGCAAGGCGCCTGTCAGTCCACCAAAGTCCGGTGTTGTGTACCCGATGGCTTGAGAAAATCGAACGAAGTTGTACCCTGCCGGGTCGATGTTTTTCACAGAGCCGGTCATCCCCGTCATGAATGGGTCCATCTTGACAAGGTTGTCGTAATTCAGGCTGTAAAAACGCCCAGCCTTGAAAATTCCATAACGGCTTTTCAAGCCCAGCACACTGAGGCGGCCCATGAATCCCCCACCCGAGCAAAAACTCGCCCCCACCGCGCTACCGTCCCCTTTGTAAACGAGGCTCCCAGGAAACGAGTTGGTGCCGTTTCCACAAAATCCTGTTTCTACATCGAAAAATGTCTGTAAGCCGCCTCCCAGATTTTCCTGTCCTCGAACCCCGATCCGGTCTGTGGATTGCACGCCTGAGCCGAGGCGATTCAGGCTGGTGTGATCGTAGGTCAGCCTTTCAAATCCCATGTCGATGACGCCGTAGAGTTGAACGCCCTCTTTGGCTTGAGCGATGTGACAGCATGCCCCAATGACAACGGCCGTCATGATGCTTTTTTTCATGCAATCCCCTCTTTGATCTACTTTCGGAAACCGACGGCGTGCCGCGCGGTTCTGGGCTGATAGAGATCAGCTGGGCGGATTCAAATGGAGATTGCAACTCTCAACAAATTGATTTTTCTTGTTACTTCTATGAATTAAATTGATGTCAAATTTTTAGGATCAATATCATTAAATTTTTATATACTGAAATAATATTTCAATAATTTTATTATATCTTTTGAATTTCAATGGTTTAAGCGAACTCTCAGAAATCCAATAGCGAGGATTTTCCAAGAATAGTTGCGCAACTGAGTATGTTGACGCCACGTGATCGGTCCAACGTCGGACGAGTCGTGACGACTCAACAGTTACATTCAGACGGATTTGTTGCAAATGACGTGGCGCGCCTTCGGCTGAACCTTCCTGCAGTCAGCTCGACTGCATGTGGCAAACCGTGTTGGTGCGCACGGATGGGCGAAGCCGAGGGGTTTGTCAGGTCAGCACAATGTCGTACTGCTGCTGCGAGAACGCCGGTTCGACCTGCAGCGACACCGGTTTGCCGATGAAGTCTGATAACGACGCCAGGTGCTGGCTCTCTTCTTCAAGGAAGAGGTCGATGACGTCGGCGGCGCCGACGATGCGGAATTCGCGCGGATTGAACTGCTTGGCTTCGCGCAGGATTTCGCGCAGGATTTCGTAGGCGACGGTGCGCGCTGTCTTCACCTGACCGAGGCCGCCGCAGGTCGGACAGGGTTCGAGCAGCATGTGGGCCAGCGAGTCGCGGGTGCGCTTGCGAGTGAGCTCGACCAGTCCGAGTTGCGAGAAGCCGCTGACGGTGACCTTGACCTTGTCGCGTGCGAGCGATTTGCGCAGTTCCTCCAGCACGGCGGCGCGGTGCTGCGGGTTGTGCATGTCGATGAAGTCGATGATGATGATGCCGCCCAGGTTGCGCAGCCGCAGCTGGCGGGCGATCGCTTGCGTGGCTTCCAGATTGGTGCGGTAGATGGTGTCGTCGAAGTTGCGCGCGCCGACAAAGCCGCCGGTGTTGACGTCGATGGTGGTCATCGCTTCGGTCTGATCGATGATCAGGTAGCCGCCAGACTTGAGGTCCACCCGACGACCCAGCGCGCGCTCGATTTCCTCGTCGACATTGGCGGTCTCGAACAGCGGGCGCTCGCCACGGTAGAGCTGCAGGCGGCTGCTGACGCGGGGCATGTATTCGGCGGCGAAGGCCTGCAACAGCTCGAAGTTCTCGCGCGAGTCGATCTGCACGCTGCGTGTGGCATCGCTCACCAGGTCGCGCAGCACGCGCTGTGCCAGGCTCAGCTCCTGATAGATCAGGGCGCTGGGGCTGGTGAGGTGGGCGCGCTGCTGAATGGCGCGCCAGGTCTTGCGCAGGTAGGCGATGTCTTCGGCCAGTTCGGCATCGGTGGCGTCTTCTGCATTGGTGCGCACGATGAAGCCCTGCGACCCTTCGGCATCGGCGGCGAGCAGCGCGCTCATGCGTTCGCGCAATGCGGTGCGCGCCTCGGCGCCGTCGATCTTCTGCGAAATGCCGATGTGGTCATCCTGCGGCAGATGCACCAGCATGCGCCCGGCCAGGCTGATCTGCGTGGTCAGGCGTGCGCCCTTGGTGTTGATCGGGTCCTTGAGCACCTGCACCATCAGCGTCTGGCCTTCGTAGATCAGCTTTTCGATGGGCTGCAGCGTCTGGGCGACCGGTGCGTCGGTCGCGGCATCGGTTGGCACGGGGATGGCTTGGCGCTGCCACAGATCGGCCACATGCAGAAAGGCGGTGCGCTCCAGGCCAATGTCGATGAAGGCCGACTGCATGCCCGGCAGCACCCGCACCACCTTGCCCAGATAGACATTGCCCACCAGGCCGCGCTCCAGGCTGCGCTCGATGTGCAACTCCTGCACGGCGGCATGGGCAACAAGTGCGACCCGGGTTTCCTGCGGTGTGATGTTGATGAGAATGTCTTCTGGTGTCGGGTTCATGGGCGCGATGACTGTTGTTGTGATGGCTGTTGTGCGTCACTCTGCCAGCCTGCAGCGCGCAGCAGACGCAGGGTTTCAAAAAGTGGCAGGCCGATGATGCCACTGGGACTGCCGCTGATGTGTTCGACGAACGCCGCGCCGCGTCCCTGCATGGCATAGGCGCCGGCCTTGCCGAAGGGTTCGCCGCTGGCGATGTAGGCCGCGATGTCCTGCGGGCTCAGTGTGGCAAATCGCACCTGCGAAGTTTGCAGCGCGGCAAATTGCGCCGCGCCGCGCTGCAGGCAGACGGCAGTGAGCACTGCATGCGTCCTGCCGGACAGCGCGCGCAGGATGCGGGCGGCGTCGTCGGCGCTTTCCGGCTTGCCGAACATTGCGGTCTCCAGTGCCACGGTGGTGTCGGCGCACAGCAGCACGGCCGTCTCGGGACGCACATTGGGGTGGCGCAGCGCCAGGCGATGCCGCGCCGCTTCCAGCTTGAGCCGGGTGACCCGCTGCACATAGTCTGCCGGAAGCTCGCCGGGCAGCGCCACCTCCAGCGCCTCGCTGTCTTCGCCGGGCAGAGGCGCGAGCAGCTCGAAGTCCACGCCGACCTGTCGCAGCAAGTCCTGCCGTCGTGGGCTGGCCGATGCGAGGAAGATCGTCAAGGGCAGGGCGCGGTTCTGAAGATTGGGCATGCGTGACAGGCGTCGAGGCGGAGGTGGCTATTGTCCGTGCAAACGGGCGATCAGACGGTTTTTCCAGCGGGGGGCGCAGGTCCTAAAATCCACCTCCATGCATATTCATATCCTCGGCATTTGCGGCACCTTCATGGGCGGCGTGGCGGCGCTGGCAAAAGAAGCCGGGCACCGCGTGACCGGCTGCGACGCGCAGGTCTACCCGCCCATGAGCACCCAACTGCAGCAGCTGGGCATCGATCTGGTCGAGGGCTATGGCGCGGATCAGCTCGCGCTCAAGCCCGATCTCTGGGTCATCGGCAATGTGGTGTCGCGCGGCAATCCGCTGATGGAGGCGATTCTCGACGCTGGATTGCCCTACGTGAGCGGGCCGCAGTGGCTGGCCGAGCATGTGCTGCAGGGCCGCTGGACGTTGGCGGTCGCTGGCACGCATGGCAAGACCACGACCACATCCATGCTGGCGCACATCCTGGATGTGGCGGGGCTGAAGCCTGGCTTTCTGATCGGCGGCGTGCCGCTGGATTTTGGCGCGTCAGCCCGCCTCGGCTCGGAGTTTTTCGTCATCGAGGCCGACGAATACGACACCGCCTTCTTCGACAAGCGCTCCAAGTTCGTCCATTACCGCCCGCGCACTGCGGTGCTCAACAACCTGGAGTACGACCACGCCGACATCTTCCCCGATCTGGCCGCCATCGAAACCCAGTTCCACCATCTGGTGCGCACCGTGCCGCGCAGCGGCCAGCTGGTGGTCAACGCGGGCTCTGAGGCACTGCAGCGCGTGCTGGCGCGCGGCTGCTGGAGCGAGGTCGTGCGTTTTGACGATCCCGCGCAGGGGTGGAGCGCGCAGGGCGGCGAGCAACAATTCGAGGTGCTGCATCGCGGCAAGCGCATCGGCGACGTGCGCTGGACACTCACCGGGATGCACAACCGCAGCAACGCGCTGGCCGCGATTGTCGCGGCACAGCATGCCGGGGTGTTTGCCGACGCCGCCTGTGCTGCGCTGTGCACTTTCCAGGGGGTGAAACGCCGCATGGAACTGCGCGGCACTGCGGGCGGCGTGCAGGTGATCGACGACTTCGCGCATCATCCCACGGCCATTGCCACCACCCTCGCCGGGCTGCGCGCGCAGATGCAGGCCGACCCGCAGGCGAAAAGCGCGCGCATTCTCGCGGTGTTCGAACCGCGCTCCAACACCATGAAGCTCGGTGCGATGAAGGCGCAGCTGCCCGGTGCGCTGGCCGCTGCCGATCTGAGCTTCGGCTATTGCGGCGGCCTGGGCTGGAATCTCGACGAGGCCCTGCGGCCTCTGGGCGCGAAAGCTCGGGCGTTCGATGACCTCGGCGCGCTTGTTTCCGCCGTGACGGACGCCGCGCAGCCTGGCGATCGTGTGCTGGTGATGAGCAACGGCGGTTTTGGCGGCGTGCACGACAGGCTGCTGCAGGCGCTCGCGGCGCGGGGCACTGCCGCGCCCATCCCACAACCCTGAAAGTCATCCCATGTCCGGAAACACCCTCGGGCTGCTGTTTGCAGTCACCACCTTCGGCGAATCGCACGGCCCGGCCATCGGCTGCGTCATCGACGGCTGCCCGCCCGGCATGGCCTTGAGCGAGGCCGACATCCAGCCTGATCTCGACCGTCGCCGCCCTGGCACCAGCCGCCATGTGACCCAGCGGCAGGAAGCCGATCAGGTGGAAATCCTCTCCGGCGTGTTCGAGGGCAAGACCACAGGGACGCCCATCGCCCTGCTCATCCGCAACACCGACCAGCGCAGCAAGGACTACGGCAATCTGCTGCAGACCTTCCGCCCCGGCCATGCCGACTACACCTACTGGCGCAAATACGGCCTGCGCGATCCGCGCGGCGGCGGCCGCTCCTCGGCACGGTTGACCGCACCCATCGTTGCCGCAGGCGCGGTGGCGAAAAAGTGGCTGGGCCAGCATCATGGCGTGGTCGTTCGCGCCTGCATGACCCAGCTTGGCGAAGTGCCCATTCCGTTCCAGACCTGGGATGCAGTGCATCAGAACCCGTTTTTCGCGCCAAATGCCGACATCGTGCCCGAACTCGAGGCGTATATGGACGCGCTGCGCAAGTCGGGCGACTCGGTCGGCGCGCGCATCATGGTGCGTGCCAGCGACGTGCCCGCAGGCTGGGGCGAGCCGCTGTACGACAAGCTCGACGCCGACATCGCCCATGCGCTGATGGGGCTCAACGCGGTCAAGGGCGTGGAAATCGGTGCGGGCTTTGCCAGCGTGGCGCAAAAAGGCACGCAGCACGGCGATGAACTCACCCCGCAAGGTTTTGCCAGCAACAATGCCGGTGGCGTGCTCGGCGGCATCAGCACCGGGCAGGACGTGGTGGCCTCCATCGCCATCAAGCCCACGTCGAGCATTCGCCTGCCGCGGCAATCGGTCGACCTGCAGGGCGCACCCACCACGGTGGAAACCCACGGCCGACACGATCCCTGCGTGGGCATCCGCGCGGCCCCGATCGCCGAGGCGCTCGTGGCCATCATCCTCATCGACCATGCCCTGCGCCACCGCGCACAATGCGGCGACGTGCAATTCAACGTACCGCCAATCGCGGGTCAAATCGAATAAGTCCCTGGTCCCGCCGACAGGAATCGAACCTGTATTTGCCGCTTAGGAGGCAGCCGTTCTATCCATTGAACTACGGCGAGATGACTTTATTCTATCACCCTGTCTCCGTCGGAAGATTCCACTTTCAGCTCATTCCATTTCCCGATGAATCCTTAATCCTGTGCGGCAAAATTGCGGCAAAATTACGGCAAGCGCGACAGGAAGGAATCGAGCATGGCGACATACCGGCAGCGGGGCAACAAAGGGATGTGGCTGGCCGAGATTCGGCGAAAAGGCTACAAGCCGCAGTGTAAAAGCTTCTCCACCAAGGCAGAGGCGAAGCGCTGGGCTGAATCCATCGAGGGTCGCATCGCTGCGGGCGCAGCTCCTGACTCCTTGGTGAAGGACAGCGGCATCACCGTTGGCAAGGTCATTGCGGCCTATCGGCGACTGCGAGACTCATCCAGACCGATCTCCGACCAGAGTAATGAGCATTACCAGCTCAAGAAACTGGAATCGTTCTTGGGCGAGGAACTCGTCGTAAATTTGACGCCGGAGCGCCTTGCGGCGTTCTGCGTTCAGAGGCGAGAGGAGGACGGCGCAGGTCCTTACACGTGCAACATGGACATCAGCAAGCTGGGGACTATCTTGCGCATGGGAAGTATTTCTCTCAAGGTGCAGTTTGCCGATGTGGTGGGGTCCGCTCGACCACTGCTTTCGCACTTGCGGCTAATCGGTGGTGCCAACAAGCGTCACCGTAGGCCGACAGAGGATGAACTGGCTCGCATCATGGCGTGGCTTGCCGAACACAAGGGTGCACGGTACGCCGAGGTCGTTGCGTTTGCCGAGGCCACCGCGATGCGCCAGGGAGAAATCAGCGCGCTGAAACTCAGCGACATCAATTTCGAGACCCACGTCGCAAAAGTCTGGCGCAAGCATCCCCGCCTTGGGAAAAAGCTTCACGAGGTGCCAATCCTCGGTGAGGCATGGGCCATTTTGAATCGTCAACAGCCTGAAGGCGGCCGACCTTTCCCGATCCATGGCGGCACGATGAGCAAATATTTCACCGAAGCCTGTGTCGCTCTGTCCATCCCAGACCTGCATTTCCACGATCTGCGCCATGAAGGGGCAACGTCTTTGTTCGAGGCGGGATTCAGCATTGAACAGGTTGCACTCGTCACCGGCCATGAGGATTGGCGCAATTTGAAACGCTACACCAACTTGCGGCCCGAGGACCTCACGCGGCGCGAGCACGACATTCGTCGAGGTAAGCAGCCACATCCCTATAGTCCGCAAATCGCCGCCCCCCATCAAGATACGTCGGTAGATTGAATACGCCTGCGGAGACTTGGTTGTACAGCGTGTGCTTCGAAATACACAGCACCTCCGCCAATTGCTCCATCGTGAGCCGGGGGCCGTACCGATCGAGGATGGTTGACCTTGCCCGTGAAAAACGTATCCCTTGCTGAGTGATTCAATCCAAGCAAGGAGAACGGAAATGACGAAGACGACAAGGCGGGCGCGGTACACGCTCGAGTTCAAGCAAGAGGCTGTGCGGCTGGTCGAGGGCGGCCAGAGCATCGCTGCGGCAGCCCGCACACTGGGCGTGGTGGATCAGACGCTGTTCAACTGGGTCAAAGCCCAGCGGCACGGCAAGCTCAAGGGGGCTGACAGCAAGGTCGTCAGCGCCGAGCAGATGGAGATCAGTCGGCTGCGGGCCGAATTGGCGCGTGTGAAGATGGAGCGCGACATCCTGGGAAAAGCGACGGCGTACTTCGCAAAGGCAGCGACGTGAAGTACGCCTTCATCCAGCGCCACCGGCGCGTGTGGCCGATCTCGGTGCAGTGCCGGGTGCTGGAGGTCAGCGTGGCTGGCTACCACGCGCACGTCGTGCGGGCCGCCAGCACGGCCCAGCAACGCCATCTCAGCGACGATGCGCTGCTGGTGCATATCAAGGCCATCCACGCCGAGACCCGTGGGAGCTACGGCTGGCCGCGCACCTGGAAGGAACTGCTGGCCAGGGGCATCCGCGTGGGCAAGGAGCGTGTCCAGAAGCTCATGCAACGGCATGGCATCCGCGCCCGTGGCAAGCGGCGCTTCAAGGTCACCACCGACAGCAATCATGACTTCCCGATTGCCCCCAACCTGCTTGACCGGCAGTTCACCGTGGCCGAGCCCGACAAGGTCTGGGCAGGTGACATCACCTACATCGCCACCGACGAAGGGTGGCTGTTTCTGGCCGTGGTCATTGATTTGTTCAGCCGCCAGGTGATCGGCTGGAGCCTGCGCGCCGACATGACGCGCGACATCGTCATCGACGCCCTGCGCATGGCTTGGTTCAAGCGCCATCCGAGCAAGAAAGCCGGGCTCATCTTCCACAGCGACCGCGGTAGCCAGTACGCTGCCAAGGACTTCCGCGACGTGCTGGCCGAGTATGGGATCACGAGTTCAATGAGCCGCAAAGGCAACTGCTGGGACAACGCTTGCAGCGAGACGTTATTCGGTTCGCTCAAGGTGGAGCGGTTGCATGGGCAGCGCTTCAAGACACGTCGCCAAGCGATGGACGAAGCCGTCGCCTGGATGCTCTGGTACAACCGCACCCGGCTGCACTCAACCCTGGCCTATGTCAGCCCGATGCGGTTCGAAGAAAACTGGCTCGCCAACAAACCAAGGCAAGCCAGTGCATGAGTCAGCTATGGGATACGAATTCCAGGGGCAAGGTCAGGTCGCTTGAGCGAGGAGGTTGCTCGGGCCGTTTATGGTGGTTGCTTTGGACATCGCGTGTCCTCCCATGGAGGCCCCCCAATGGGGCCGTCCAAGTGGACAGTTCGCGCCCTTTTTTTGAATTCCCTGCCATCACTTCGCCGCTCAGATTGGACGCATCAACCAACTTGCAAAAGTCATCCACACCAAAACTATTCCCAATGATCAGTGGCTGCAAATCGGCCAGTGCTGACATTGGGGTGGCGCATGGCAACGGCCGCAATGCCCCACGTTGCTGACGTCGGTGGCGGCGGGCAAGTCAGCGTCTGGTTCCGGCGATGACGAAATTGCGTTATCGACCCTCAAGAGACATCCGCTGCCCTGATCTCGTTGCCGCAAAGCTGCCGGTCGGCAAGCTACACAACCACGATGCTTGCGACCGACGTCAGGAACGTGAGCTGCCGGCGCCGGGGCTGTTGATTCCAGCGACAAACTGAGCCAGATTCCAATCGAATACTGAGCCACCCGGTTCGAGGTCTTTTGGACTATTCGATTGTGGATAAGTCTACTTCTTGGTCGTCTCCTTTCCGTGTTTTGGGTTTGCCGATCTTGCGTGCCGAAGGCGCCAGCGCGCTGGAATGCTTGAACCTCCAACTCTCGTTGCCAGTCTCCACGATGTGGCAGTGATGGGTGAGTCGGTCCAGCAACGCCGTCGTCATCTTTGGGTCGCCAAATACATTGGCCCACTCTGAGAGGGTGTAAACGAAAACAACATCTCGTGCGTTATGCTCGGATCGGGGCATGCGGACACGAGGCGGCAGATGGTGAAGAAGGCGCAGGATGAGCAAGCAAGACGACCGGGCCGCAAGCCCTCTCTGGACGCTGAACACACCACAGTGCTGCGTGCGATCACCCAGGAGCAGCCACGCGCGTCGTTGGACGAGGTGACGCGCGAGTTGCTTCGACGCACGGGCGTCAAGGTCAGCACGGTGACCGTGCGCAAGGCGCTGCGCGAAGCCGGTATCGAGCGACTCAAGCCCTTGCGCCGCGCCGGCGAGCGCGCTGCCGTGCAAGGAACGGCGCCCAAGCGCTACGGCTACACCGCCGCGCACCGCCGTGCCGATGGCGCCAGCGGCATGAACACCGATTTGACCGATGCCGAGTGGGCGTTGGTGGCGGACCTGTTCGAGCGCGATGGCCAGCGCGGTGCGCCACCCCGCTACGCGCGCCGCCAGATGGTCAACGCCTGCTGCTACGCGCTGCGCACGGGGTGCGCATGGCGGTTGCTGCCCAAGACCTTCCCGCCCTGGCAGGCGACCTACATGTCGTTCAAGCGCTGGGCTGCGGCCGGCGTGTTCGAGGCCCTGCACGACCGGCTGCGCCAGCAATGGCGCGATCGCATGGGCAGAGCCCCCGAGCCGACGGCCGCCATCATCGATGCGCAAAGCACGCGCAGCACGGCCCAGGGCGGCAACACCGGGTTCGACGCGGGCAAGAAGGTCAAGGGGCGCAAGCGCCATCTGGTGGTCGATACCCTGGGATTGCTGCTGGCCGTCACGCTCACGGCAGCCAGCGTGCAGGATCGTGATGCGGCGGCCGAGGTCGTGGCGCAGGCCTGCACCAAAGTCCCGGGACTGAAAAAACTCTACACCGACGCCGCCTACGGCGGCAAATGCGCCGTAGGCATCGAGCTGACCCACGGCATCAGCGTGGAGGTCATGCGTCACCCCGGCAACCGCAGCACGGGAACCTGGCAAGACGCGCAGCAGCCCCTGTGGCCCGAGACTGTTGCCAAGGGCTTCGTCGTGCAGGCCAAGCGCTGGGTGGTCGAGCGCACGCATGCCTGGAACGAGCGCGCACGCCGCCTCATGGCCCATCATGATCGTTCCACCTGGGCCCCGCTCGCCTGGGTCTGGCTGGCCGAAGCGCGTATCCTCGCGACACGATTGGCAGGGTAAATCATTTCGTTTACACCCTCTCAGTTCTTGAGTCGGCGGTCGAGCTCCGCCTGGGCGAAAAACGCGCTGGCCAGCTTGAGAATCTCGTTGGCCCGGCGCAGATCCTTGACCTCGCGCTCCAGCTCCTTGACCCGCTGGGCTTCTGCCGAGCTCACGCCGGGGCGCGTGCCTGCATCGACCTCGTCGCGTCTGACCCACTCCAGCAGGGTGTGCGCCGAACAGCCGATCTTGGGGGCGATCGACTCCACAGCGGCCCACAGTGAGGGGTACTCACCGCGGTGTTCCTGCACCATGCGCACGGCGCGCTCGCGCACTTCAGGGGAAAACTTGTTCGTCTTGTTCATGGCTCCATTCTCTTCAAGGTTGGAGCCTCAAAATACGGGGCGGTTCAGTACGGGCTTCGCAAGCAGACGGTGGAACCCGTCTTCGGCATCATCAAGCGTGCCATGGGCTGGCGCCAGATGAGCATGCGCGGGCTGGCCGCAGCGCAGGGCGAGTGGAATCTGGTGACCATGGCCTGGAACATCAAGCGCCTGCATGTGCTGCGTGCGGCGGGGTGAACAGGCACAGGTTCATGCGTCGTCCATGCCCCCGTCAGCGCCTTCAGGAACTGCCCAGCAGCCCTGCGGGACCACACAAGCGGTCGCCAGGTCAACGCCATGCCCGGAATCGCAAAAAATTGCGGCCGGCCTTCCTGATGACCTCCGATCGGACTCAAGTCCGACAGACTCCTAGGTCAAGCATGCGAATCTTGTTCACCAAGGCTACGCCCTGGGTCTTGCAGCCAGTGCCCGTCAGGGCCACAGCAAAGCCGGCGTAGCGTGCGAAGTCGCCGCCCTGGGTGATCGGCGCGATCAGAACATCGCCGAGCCGGTTGAACTCCTTGGTGGTCAGGACCAGAGCCGGCCGGGTGCCGCGCTGCTCATGGCCGATGGCGGGGTCCAGGGGTACGCTCACGATGTCGCCTCGTTCGAAAACAGCCATCAGATGACCTCGCCGCCCACGGGTCGAGCCACATTCCACAAAGCCAGGTCGGCCGGCGGCGCGGCCTTCAGGTCGCACTGCGCGATCATGTCGGCTAGGACGTATTTGCGCTTGGGCGTCAGCACGATCTTGCCGTCTGCCGTCGTGTCCAGCGTCAGGTGCTGGCCGGCACCGATGCCAAGGTCTTTGAGGACCGGGGGCGGGATCACCACGGCGGTGCTGTTGCCCATCTTCTTCAGCGCGACTTCCATCGAGCACTCCTGTTAAACATCGTTGTACGGATTATGGCAAGCCTGTTGAACCCAGATTGTCCATTAGCCACTTTGCAGTCCATGAATGACAGGCGGAGCCGAGGCGTTGGCCCAGAGTCCTGCAAACCAGGCGCGTTTTCGGCGGGGGACGGACAGCATCAGTTTGTTCTGGCTGAGGTCCTGGTGCCAGGAGGCGCCAACGGCCAACACCAGGCCGTGCAGGGTAGAGAGCGTATGCTGAATTTGACAGCGCAGCACCGCCTGACGAAACAGGCTCATCAGGTTGTAGGCCAGCATGGCAAAACCCAGCGCGGCTTCGGTGGCCCAGAAGTCGCGCATGTTGAAGGCATCCAGCCCGAAATCCGCCTTGAGCTCCTTGATCCGGTTCTCGCAGTCAGCCCGGCCCCGGTAGGTGCGCCAAATCTCCACCATCGGAGAATCGAGGCTCGTCACAAAGGCGCCATAGCGCCAGCCCTGAATGTCCGGGTCATCGGCAAACAGCGACAGCGTCTTGCCTGGGGCTGTCTTGCGCTTGACCGATTGGCGGACCACGATCAACCGTCGTTCCATGTCCCAGCCGGCCGCCCGGTAACGCAATTCGGTCAGTTCCAGCCCGGCTTCCAGCGCCCACCAGCCGGTGGTTTGGTAGATCGTGCGTTGCAGCGGCTGGGTCAGTCGGGCAGCGATGATGTAGGGGATACGTTTGCCCTCCAGTGCGGCCAAGATGGCGTCGTCGAAGAAACCGCTGTCGGCACGCAAAAGACCAACCGTCTTGTCACCCAGATGGTGCAGGGTCGATTCGAGAAATTGCAGGATGTTGCTGGCACTGTGCGCAGTACCCGGGCGCAACCAGAAGTTGGCCACCATGCGTGCTTCGGCAACAAAGGCCAGGAGCGGGTGATGACTGGCCCGACCCTGCCGGTTGGGGTTGTAGCCACGCGCTGCGCCTTGCTGCGATCCGTTGCGGGTGATGACCGTGGAATCGACGTCCAGCGTCACCTGCTTGAGTGTGCTGATCTTGCCGAAAAACCAGCGATAGACCTCGGCCTGCACCCGTTCGTTGGTGAGCATGTCAAAGCGGGCAAACAGCCGCATGATGGCCTTGTGACCGGCGGCCTTCGTCCAGCCAAACAGGCGCACCAGCGTGCTGTCCATGCGCACCGTTTCAGCGTGCACAAACCGGCAGGCGCCGCACCAGATGGAGACGATGAACTGCTCGATCAGTTGCAGCGGGGCGTAGCCCCGGTTCGACTTCGGTTCCGGCAACCCCCACCCAGCAGACGCCTGCCGGAACCCCAGACTGTCAAGCATCTGCTTGAACAGGGCCAAGCCACCCCAGGCGGTCACCTCCCGGTTGCTGAAGCTCACCGCAAAACCTTCTCCCTGTAACACCGAACCGGCCATGATCCTCACCTATCCAACTGATCCACAAGGGCTTTCTCTAATGGAATCCATTATTGAGATTTACATAAAACATGACAACCAATAGCATACTCAAACGTTATCCGATCATCAGCGTGATTGGAGGTTGGTTGCATGAGAAAGAAGATGGACGAGGCAACACGCAAACGGGTGCGAGCTGGTCGATTGCTGCTGGCAGGCAAGACGCCCGCACAGGCAGCGGCGGCGGTTGGGGTGGCGCGCCAGACCGTGTACACCTGGAAGGCCCGGCTCGATGAAGGCGGCATCGATGCGCTGCGCGCCATGTCGCCAGGACGCCCGGCGCAACTGGATGCGCAGCAACTGGAGGGGTTGCGCCGCGCGCTGTTGCAGCGGCCCACCGAGCACGGATTTGGAACCGAGTGATGGACGCTCAAGCGGGTGCGTCTGCTCATCGAGCGTCTGTACGGCGTATCCTTCAGCGAAGTGCATGTCTGGCGCATTCTGGGCGCACTGGGCTTTAGCCCGCAAAAGCCCGAGAAGCGCGCCATCGAGCGAGACGAAGAGGCTGTGCGCAGTTGGAAGCGCAGCACCTGGCCGGCGCTTAAAAAAAAGCCCAGCGAGAAGGTCGCCTGATCGTCTTCGTGGACGAATCGGGCATCAGCGAGCGCCCGACCCGGGTGCGCACTTGGGCGCCCAGGGGGCACACACCCATCATCCAGTTCCACTTCAACTGGAACCACGTCTCGGTGATCGCCGGCTTGACGCGCACCAACTGTCTGTTTCGGCTGCACGAGGGCAGCATCAAGAAGGAGGAGATCGTCGAATTCCTCAAAGCGCTCAAGGCCCATCTGAAGCAGCCGCTGCTGGTGATCTGGGATGGTCTCAAGGCGCATCGCAGTCGGCTCGTGCGCGAATACCTCGACAGCCTGGATGGGTACATCCAGATCGCGTTCCTGCCGCCCTACGCGCCGGACCTGAACCCGGTGGAGTACCTGTGGGCCTGGCTGAAGCGACACGCATTGGCCAACTACTGCCCCGCCGACCTGAGCGAGCTGCACACGACCGCGCGCAACAAGCTCAAGAGCGCTCAGAAACGCCCCTCGATCATTGCCGCATGCTGGATGCAGGCTACGCTCTGGTAGTGTCATTAATTAAGTAAAGATAAATAGAACCGACCTCTCCCAAGCGTCGGCGCGAAGGCTCACAGCTTGCCCCAACTTCACGAAAAATGGCTAATGGACAATCTGGGTTGAAGAAATGTCAAACACTGTTTTACGTTCGTGTGGGCTCCGGCCGCCCGTCGTTGGATGGCAAAGCCGGATTTCGATGTGGGCAAACACAGCCAAATCCGGATACCCCTTTTTTTCAAATGGTGGGTGTCCGTGGCCGGTAAGCCCGGGCGCAGCGGGGGCTCCCGCACCGGCGCCGGGCGCAAGCCCCTGCCGACCGCCGTCAAGGCGGTCAAGGGCACCTTGCGCAAGGGCCGCACCAACCCGGCCGAGCCTGGGCCGACCGCGACCCTGGCCGATCCGCCGATGGACATGCGCGAGGCCGCCGCCGATCTGTGGCGCTATCTCGTCGCCAACACCCCGACGGGGGTCCTGCACGCCAACAACGCCGCGCTGCTGGAGCGCTACTGCGAGCTGCTGGCACAGTACCGCGATGTGGTGCACGAGATCGCCAAACGCGGCGTCGGCGGCCTGCTCGCCAAGGATCGCTTCGGGCTGCCCACGCGCTCGATCCTGTTCGAGTTGCAGATGGAGTTGTCGCGGCTGCTCAGGGAGTGCGAGGCGGAGCTTGGATTCACGCCGGTTTCCCGCAGCCGGGTCCAGGTGCCCCAGGTGCCGGCCACCCGATCCGACGATCCCTGGGCGGACATTGCCGGCTGATGACGGATTCGAAATACACGACCATCGCCAGGCACTACGCCGAAGCCGTGGTGGCCGGCGACATCCCCGCCTGCCGCTGGGTGAGACTCGCCTGCCAGCGGCAACTGGACGATCTCGTTGGATTCCGGGGCAAGGCCAGTCCCTACCGGTTCAACCCGGCCCTGGCGGACGGCAAGGGCAAGAGATATCACCCCGCCGACAACCTGTGCGCGTTCATCGAACGCCTGCCGCACGTCAAGGGGCCGCTGGCGGGCGAACCTCGCCTGGATGATCTCGAACGTGGTCTGCCATCGCGACGCCAAGGACAACATCTACCCGAGGAAAGAACGCGAGGAGAACAAGATCGACGGTGTCGTGGCGCTCATCATGGCGCTGGGCCGCATGATGACGCAAACATGCGGTTTCGCCCAAGAGGTCATTTCTTCAGTGCTTCCCTTGATCGTTGATCGCCGAGACCCGCACTTGCTTTATACGTTTTTAGATATGAAGCCATAAAAAATTATTCGTTCCATTACTCGAACGTCACCCCTAGCATCTTCCGACATCCACATCCAGTTCTTCTGTCGGCATCATGCAAAGTTACGCAAGTTTGTACGGTCTGACCGCCGGTGTTCTAATCGGTTGTACCGGAGTCGGAGCCGGTTCCTTGATAACCCCGCTTCTGCTGGGTGTGTTCGACCTGGGCCTTCCGGTGGCCGTGGGTACCGACCTTTGGTTTGCCGGCTTAACGAAGCTGTCGGGTGCCGTGGCGCACGCCCGCCAAGGCCACGTCGATCATCGCACTGTCTGCCTGCTGCTGGCCGGAAGTCTTCCCGCCTCGGTCACCGTTCTAGCGCTGATGCATGCCGGCATCCTTGGCAAAGCCGGCCACAGCGTGGTCACGGTCGCGCTGGGCACGGCGTTGCTACTCACCGCGCTGGCCGTGGCATCTCGCAGCGTCTGGCAGCCCACGGCACTGGCCATCCACCGCCGCCTTCCCGCATCAAGCATTTCCGTGTTGTCGGTTGCCGTGGGGGCCCTGCTGGGGATTCTGGTCACGCTAAGCTCGGTCGGCGCAGGAGCGATCGGCACGACCCTGATTCTCTTGCTGAATCCTGGACTAACCACGCAACGCCTAGTCGGCACGGACATCACACACGCGGTGCCACTGACGCTGCTTGCCGGAATCGGCTATGCCGCGCTCGGCTGGGTCGACTGGGCGCTAGTGGCGGCATTGCTGGCCGGCTCGGTGCCGGGAATTTGGCTGGGTGCGCGTCTCGCACAGCGCCTTCCCGAGAAGCTCGTGCGCGCCATGCTGTCCGTCACGCTGGCCGCTGCCGGACTCAAACTCATCGCCTGAGGTTCTGGCTATGTACCGCTATACCGAATTCGATCGCCGCTTCGTGCACGCGCGCGCCGCACAGTATCGCGACCAGTTGCAGCGTTATCTCGACGGCTCGCTGGGTGAAGACGAGTTCAAGGCGCTGCGCCTGCAAAACGGCTGGTACATCCAGCGCCACGCGCCGATGGCGCGCATCGCCATCCCGTATGGCGCCCTCTCGAGCCGCCAGTTGCATGCGCTGGCCGACATTGCCGACGAGTTCGACCGGGGTTATGGCCACTTCACCACGCGGCAGAACATCCAGTTCAACTGGATCCCCTTGGCACGTAGCGCTGACGTGATGGACCGGCTGGCCGACGTGAACATGCACGGCATCCAGACCAGCGGCAACTGCATCCGCAACATCACCGCCGAGTCGCTAGCTGGAATCGCGCGCGACGAGATTGTCGATCCACGGCCTTTCTGCGAAATCCTGCGGCAGTGGAGCAGCCTGCACCCCGAATTCATCTTCCTGCCGCGCAAGTTCAAGATCGCGCTCAACGGTGCCCGCGAGGATCGTGCCGCGCTGGGCTGGTACGACATCGGTCTGCAGATGGTGGACGACGACGGTCAGCTCGGCTTCCGCGTGCTGGTGGGCGGCGGCATGGGTCGCACCCCGATGATTGGCAGCGTCATCCGCGAGTTCCTGCCGTGGCGGCAGCTGCTGGTCTACGTAGAGGCCATCCTGCGCGTCTACAACCGTTGGGGCCGCCGCGACAACATCTGGAAGGCGCGGATCAAGATCCTGGTGCGTGCGCTGGGCGCCGAGCGCTTTGCGGACGAGGTCGAACGCGAGTTCGCCGAGATCCTCGCCGACGACCTGGGCGGCGACGCGCATCTGCTCACCGATGACGAGCTACGCCGGGTGACCGGCCATTTCGTGCAGCCCGAAGGCGTGCAGCCGAGGCAGGAGCCCGCCCCGCCGGAAGATGGCGCCCCGCCCGCATACGCGCGCTGGCTGGAGCGCAACGTCCACGCCCACCGCGTCGCCGGCTACCGCGCTGTGACCCTTTCGCTCAAGCGTCCGGGCCAGGCGCCCGGCGACGCCACCTCCGAACAGATGCGCGCCGCCGCCGATCTGGCCGATCGCTACAGCGTAGGCGAGATCCGGGTGACCCACGAGCAGAATCTGCTGCTGCCCTGGGTACGCGCCGACGAACTACCCGATCTGTGGCGCGGCGCGAAGGCGTCGCGCTTCGCCACGTCCAACATCGGCCTACTCACCGACATCATCTCCTGCCCGGGCGGCGACTTCTGCTCGCTGGCCAACGCGCGGTCGATTCCCATCGCGCAGGCGGTGATGGATCGCTTCGCCGACCTCGACGAACTGTTCGACATCGGTGACATCCGTCTCAACATCAGCGGTTGCATGAACTCCTGCGGCCATCACCATGCCGGGCACATCGGCATCCTCGGCGTCGACAAGGACGGTTCCGAGTGGTACCAGGTGACGGTCGGCGGCTCGGACGGGTCGGACGCGAGCGGTCCCGCATCGCCCGGGAGGATCGTCGGCCCATCGTTTTCCGCCGAGGAAGTACCCGACGTGGTCGAGACGCTGATCGAGGCCTACCTGCGTGAGCGCCTGCCGGGCGAACGCTTCGTCGACGCTGTGCGCCGGCTGGGCGTCGCGCCCTTCAAGGCAGCGGCAGACTCGGCGCGGCACGATGCGGTCATCGCTCCGGAGGTCGCGGCATGATCCGTTTCGTCGAGCCCGTCTCCGACCGGTGGGCGATTGCCGCCGCCGGCGACGCGCCCGCCCCCTTCCAGCTGCTGTCGCCGACGCAATGGGACTCCGCCCGCGGCACCCGACCCGCGGACCAGCCGACCGGGATCGTGCTGCCCAACGACCACGAGGTGCAGACGCTGCGCGACGACCTGGCGCGTTTCGCGCTGATCGTCCTGCAGTTTCCCAAATGGTCTGACGGCCGCGCGTACAGCCAGGCGCGGTTGCTGCGTGCCCGCCTGCGTTACGCGGGCGAGATCCGCGCCGTCGGACAGGTGCTGGTCGACATGATGCTGCCGCTGGTCCGGACCGGATTCAGTTCGGCGTTGCTACGCGAGGATCAGGATGAGCAGGCCGCGCGGCGGGCATTGTCATTCTTCGACGGGCTGCTGCCGGCGCGCGGTGGCGCCGAGGCGACGTTTTACCAGGGCGACGTGCGCGATCCACGCCCGCTCTTCTTGCGGGAGGCGGCATGAACGTAGCGGTTCCAGTCGTGGCGCTGGACGCCGTTTCTCAGCACGCGCGGCCGAGCGCGCAATTCGACGCTCGCGTCGCTGCGGCGCTCGACCTGCTGCACGACGCGGCGGCGCAGTGGCCCGGCGCGGTGGTCCAGGCGAGCAGTCTCGGCGTCGAGGACATGGTGCTGACCGACCTGATCGCGCGCCATGGCCTGCCGATCGCGGTGGCCACCCTAGACACCGGACGGCTGCACGCCGAAACGCTCGAACTGATCGAACGGGTACGGCGGCATTACGGCCTCGCCATCGAAGTCTGGCAGCCCGACGCCGCCGCAGTGCAGGCCTTCGTCGCCGCGCGCGGCCCGAATGCGATGTACGCTAGCGTCGAACTGCGCCACACCTGCTGCGCACTGCGCAAGCTCGAGCCGCTGCAGCGCATGTTGCACGGACGGTCTGCCTGGATCGCCGGCCTGCGCCGCGAGCAGTCGGCGCAGCGCAGCAGCTTGGCGGCGCACGAGCGCGACGACGCCGGCCGGACGAAGGTCAGCCCGCTGATCGACTGGACGCTTGGTGACGTCTGGCATTACGTGCGGCTGCACGGCGTTCCCTACAACCCGCTGCACGACCGCCAGTTCCCAAGCATCGGCTGCGAGCCCTGCACTCGCGCGGTGGCGCCGGGTGAGGATTTCCGCGCCGGCCGCTGGTGGTGGGAGAACGAGGCGCCGAAGGAATGCGGCCTGCATTTCGCACCAACCAGCGAATGTGCCCTGCAAGACACCGATTCCGCATCGACCACGCAATCATGAACGCTCCCCTCGACATCGAACGCCTGCTGCCCCGCATCGACCACGGCCACCTCGACGCGCTCGAGGAGGAGGCGATCTTCGTGCTGCGCGAAGTCGCCGGGGCCTTCGAGCGCCCGGCGCTGCTGTTCTCCGGCGGCAAGGACTCGTGCGTGGTGCTGCGGCTGGCGCACAAGGCCTTCGGGCACCGCGGCCCCGACGGCGGTTACCGCGGACGGATGCCGCTGCCGCTGCTGCACGTCGATACCGGCCACAATTTTCCCGAGGTGATCGCCTTCCGCGATGCGCTGGTAGCCGCCAGCGGCGATGCGCTGATCGTTGCCCATCTGGACGATTCGATCCGGCGCGGTTCGGTGCGGTTGGCGCACGAACTCGAATCGCGCAACCCGCACCAGAGCGTCGCGCTGCTCGAAGCCGTCGAGCACCACCGCTTCGACTGCCTGGTGGGCGGCGCGCGGCGCGACGAGGAGAAGGCGCGGGCCAAGGAGCGTATCTTCAGCCACCGCGACAGCTTCGGACAGTGGCAGCCCAAGGAGCAGCGCCCCGAGTTGTGGTCGCTGTTCAACACCCGGATCCGCCCGGGCGAGCATTTCCGCGCCTTCCCGATCAGCAACTGGACCGAGCTCGACGTCTGGCTCTATATCGCGCGCGAGGCGATTACGCTGCCACCGATTTATTACCGCCATCCGCGCCAGGTGGTGCGGCGCAAGGGGCTGCTGGTGCCGGTGACTGAGGTCACGCCGCCGCGGCCGGGCGAGGCGGTCGAGACCGTCGACGTGCGCTTTCGCACCGTCGGCGACATGACTTGCACCTGCCCGGTCGAAAGTACTGCCGGCAACGCGGCGGAAGTGGTGGCCGAGACGCTGACCGCCACGCTCAGCGAGCGCGGCGCCACCCGCATGGACGACCGCGCCTCGGACAGTGCAATGGAGCGGCGCAAGAAGGAAGGATATTTCTGATGGACAGGCAACACGACGCCGACGGCGAGGCCCGCCACAAGGCCTTGCGTTTCTTCACGGCGGGCAGCGTCGACGACGGCAAGAGCACGCTGATCGGTCGCTTCCTGTTCGACAGCCGGGCGATTCTCGCCGACCAGCTCGACGCGCTGCAGCGCCACGCGGTCGCCGGCACCATCGACCTGTCGCGGCTGACCGATGGCCTGGAGGCGGAGCGCGAGCAGGGGATCACCATCGACGTCGCCTACCGCTACTTCGCGACGCCGCGGCGCAAGTTCATCATCGCCGATGCTCCCGGACACGAGCAGTACACCCGCAACATGGTGACCGCCGCCGCCGGCAGCGACGCCGCGGTGGTGCTGGTCGACATCACCAAGCTCGACCTGTTAGCCCAGCGCGTGCGGCTGCTGCCGCAGACCCGGCGGCACAGCCTGCTGGCGCAGCTGCTGCGGGTGCCGTCGATCGTGTTCGCGGTGAACAAGCTCGACGCCGTGGCTGATCCGCAGTCCGCGTTCGAGGCGGTGCGCGCGGCGCTGCTCGAATTCGCCGACGGCGCCGGCATCCGCCCGGCGGGGATCGTGCCGGTCTCGGCGCTGCGCGGCGACAACGTCGCGGTCGCGTCGGCCGAATGGCTGTGGTACGACGGTGCGCCGCTGCTTGAACTGCTGGAAGATCTGCCGGCGGTTGAGGAGGCGTGGGAGGGTGCGCTGCTGCTACCGGTGCAGTACGTCGCGCGTGAAGGCGATGGCACCGGCCATCAGCCGCGCACCTTCTGGGGACGCATTGCTCGCGGCACGGTGCACGCCGGCGACGTGGTGCAGGTACATCCAGGCGGACAGACCGCGACCGTGGTCGAGGTCCGGCACGCCGGCGGGGCGGTCGAGCGCGGCGTCGCCGGCCAGTCCGCCGGACTGGTGCTCGACCGGCAGCTCGACGTGTCGCGCGGCGACTGGATCGGTGCGGCGGAGTCGCCGGAATTCGCCGGCGCCGCGCGGTCGTTCGGCGCGACGCTGGCCTGGCTCGACACCGAACAGGCGACCGTCGGACGCAAATACTGGCTGCGCCACGGTCATCGCTGGATCGCGGCGCGCATCGCGTCGATCGGTGGACGGCTGGACATCCATACCCTCGACCAGGTCGAGGCGACGGCGCTCGGTGTCAACGACATCGGCCGGGCGCGGTTCGAGGCGCAGGACCTGCTGCCGCTGGCGCCTTACGCCGACAACCGCGTGGCCGGCGCGATGATCGTGGTCGATCCGGCGAGCCATCGCACCAGCGGCGCGGTGCTGGTCGAGCAGGTGCGGTGATGGGACGAGTCGCATTCATCGGCGCCGGTCCGGGCGCAGCCGATTTGATCACCCTGCGCGGCGCCCGACTACTGGCACAGGCCGACGTCGTGCTGGTTGACGCGCTGGTCGATCCAGCGCTGCGCGATTTGGCCCCGGACGCGCGCTGGATCGACGTGGGCAAGCGTGGCTTTCGCCGCAGCGCGGCGCAGGACATGATCAACGCGCTGCTGGTGCGCCAGGCGCAGACCAGCACCCTGGTCGTGCGCCTCAAGGGCGGCGATCCCAGCATGTTCGGCCGGCTGGATGAGGAACTGGCGGCACTGGCCAAGGCCGGGATCGCCGCCGAAGTCGTCCCGGGAGTCACCGCGGCGCTCGCCGCTGCGGCCGACACCGGGCGGCCGCTGACCCGGCGTGGCCGCGGCCGCAGCGTCAGCCTGGCGACGGCGATGACCCGCGACGGCACGCTGCATGCCAGCCGCAGCGCCGACACCGAGGTGTTCTACATGGCCGGTCGGCAGCTAGGCGCGCTCGGGCGCCGGTTGGCCGCGGCGGGATGGACCGGGGAGACGCCGGTCAGCGTGGTGTCACGCGCCGGCTGTGCCGACCGTCTGCACAGTGAACACCGACTGGCCGATCTGGCGCAAGCGGCGATACTCCACAATGGCCGGCCGACGGTGGTCGTGGTGGGCGCTGGCGCGAATCCAGTGTGCACAGTGGAAACCGACACTGATTTACCCCAGACTGGCTCGCCAACCAAGTCCCGAACAGCGTTTCATCTCTGAATGCATCATGACCTTTGTCGTGACCGAAAATTGCATCAAGTGCAAGTTCACCGATTGTGTGGACGTCTGCCCGGTGGACTGCTTCCGCGAAGGCCCCAACTTCCTGGCGATCGATCCGGACGAATGCATCGACTGCGCCGTCTGCGTGCCTGAGTGTCCGGCCAACGCCATCTTCGCCGAGGAAGACGTCCCTGGCGACCAACAAGCATTCATTGCCCTCAACGCCGAACTGTCGCGCCGCTGGCCCAGCATCACCAAGCGCAAGCCCGCCCCACCGGACGGCGAAGAATGGAATGGCAAACCCGGCAAGCTGCAGTTTCTCGAGCGCTGAACATCCGGATTCCGACCGCCCCCTCATCCCTCATGGAAATGCACATCAATCCGGCCATCGCCGACGCGGCCCTGGCCAGCGCCCCGCCGATCGAGACCGATGCCGTCATTATTGGCGCCGGTCCCGTGGGTTTGTTTCAGGTTTTCGAACTCGGCCTGCTCGACATCAAGGCCCACGTCATCGACAGCCTGCCGCACCTGGGCGGCCAGTGCGTGGAGCTCTATCCGGACAAGCCCATCTACGACATTCCGGCCGTGCCCATGTGCACCGGCCAGGAACTCACCGACAACCTGCTCAAGCAGATCGAGCCGTTCAAGCCCACCTTCCATCTGGGACAGGACGTGACGGAGCTGCAGCGCCAGGACGACGGGCGCTTCGTCGTGCGCACCTCCAAGGACACCACCTTGCTCACCAAGACGGTGTTCATCGCCGCCGGCGTGGGCTCGTTCCAGCCGCGCACCCTCAAAGTGGAGGGGCTGGACGCCTTCGAGGGCACGCAGTTGTTCTACCGCGTGAAGAACCCCGCGGTCTTCGCCGGCAAAAATCTCGTGGTGGTCGGCGGCGGCGACTCGGCGCTGGATTGGGCGTTGCACTTCGCCCAGGATGACGCGCACCGCGCCGAAAGCGTCATCCTCGTGCACCGGCGCGACGGCTTTCGCGCCGCGCCGGCCTCGGTGGCCAAGATGCACGCCCTGTGCGAGCAGCACGCGATGCAGTTCGTCGTCGGTCAGATCACGGGGTTCGAGGCCGACGGCGATGGCCGCCTGTCGCAGGTCAAGCTCACCGGCAACGACGGCATCACCCGGCGCCTGCCGCTGGACATGCTGCTGGTGTTCTTCGGCCTGTCACCCAAGCTCGGCCCCATCGCCCACTGGGGCCTGGACCTGGAGCGCAAGCAGATCCTGGTCGACACGGAGAAGTTCCAAACCAACATCCCGGGCATTTTCGCCGTGGGCGACATCAACACCTACCCGGGCAAGAAAAAACTCATCCTCTCGGGCTTCCACGAGGCCGCACTGGCAGCCTTCGGCGCCGCCCACACCATCTTCCCCGACAAGAAAATCCACCTCCAGTACACCACCACCAGCCCCAAACTGCATCGGGTCCTCGGCGTCGAAACTCCAGTCTTCGATTGAAGCAGGGTCCGATGGCCCGGACGCGTTGGCCGGGCGAAATTCAAGGCCAGGTACGCGCGCTCATGCCGAGCGCGCAGTTTCGCGCGATGAGGCAACAGTGATGTGTGCCGACGCAGATTTGTATGCGTCCAGCAAACCCGTCTTGACGCGGGTTGGCGGGAGGTTCAGGCGGTGGCTGCGAGCGGCGACGGCGGCGTGTTGGCCACCGCCCAGCGGTGCGGCAGCAATTCGTGCAGGCGGCTGTTTGGCCAGGTCGGCAGTAGAGTTAACAGATCCGCGGCAACTGGTCGCCGAACAGCATGTCGACGATGCGGTCGCCGCCGAAATGCGTCGCGAGCAGCACCGTGCCCTGCGGCGCCGCGTCGATCTGGCCGATGATGCGGCTGTCGCGCCCCGCCGGGTGGGCCCGCATAGCCGCGAGCACCGCGTCGGCATGCTCCGGGGCGACCACGGCGACGATCTTGCCTTCGTTCGCCAGATGCAGCGGATCCAGACCCAAGATTTCGCAGACGCCGCGCACCGACTCGCGGACCGGCAGCGCTTCTTCATCCAGCCGGATGGCGCAGCGGCTGGCCTGGGCGAATTCGTTGAGCACCGTGGCGACCCCGCCGCGGGTGGCGTCGCGCATGCAGCGCAGGTCGGGGCAGGCGGCGAGCATGTCGGCGATCAGCCCGGCCAGCGGCTGGCAGTCGGATTCCACGCCGCTGTCCAGCGCCAGTTCGCCGCGGGCGTCGACCACCGCGGCGCCGTGGTCGCCGATGTAGCCGTTGATCAGCACCAGATCGCCCGCGCGGGCGCGGTCGGCGCGGATGTCCACGCCGTGCGGAATCACGCCGATGCCGGCGGTGTTGATGAACAGCTTGTCGGCGCCGCCGCGTGGCACGACCTTGGTGTCGCCGGTGACGATGCGCACGCCGGCGGCTTGCGCCGTTGCCTGCATCGATTCGGCGATCCGGCGCAGTTCCGCGATCGGCAGCCCTTCCTCGATGATCATCCCGCAGGTTAGGTACAGCGGTGTTGCGCCGCTGACCGCCAGGTCGTTGACGGTGCCGGCGACCGCGAGCTTGCCGATGTCGCCGCCGGGGAAGAACAGCGGGGTGATGACGTACGAATCGGTGGTCATCGCCAGCCGGCTGCCGAGCGCGGCGAGCGCTGCTAGGTCGATCCGCGCCTGGTCTTCGAGCGGGGCCAGCAGCGGGTTGTCGAAGGTGCGCACGAACACGTCGTCGATCAGGTCGCGCATCGCCCGGCCGCCGCTGCCGTGCGACAGGGTGATCCGGTCGCCGGAGACGGTGCCGCTGCGCCGGAGGGTTGTGGATTCGGGGGCGTTCATACCGCGGCCTCCAGGCGGGCGGCCAGCCGTGGGTCGAGCTGCACCCGGCGGGCCCGGTGGCCGGCGTTGTAGTAGGCGGCACAGGCGCCCTCGGACGACACCATCAGCGCGCCGAGCGGTGCCTGGGGGGTGCAGGGATTGCCGTAGACCTTGCATTCCCAGGGCCGGATGGTGCCCTTGAGCACCTCGCCGCACTGGCACGACTTGGGGTCCGCGATGCGCAGGTTAGGCACCGCGAAGCGGCGTTCCGCGTCGAATGCCGCGTAGCGCTCGCGCATGCGCACGCCCGAGTGATCGATCGATCCAAGCCCGCGCCATTCGAAGAATTCGCGCAGCTCGAACACGTCGGCGATGGCCTGCAGCCCGGGCGGATTGCCGTCGGCGGGCACCACGCGGGCGTACTGGTTCTCGACCTCGCACCGGCCCTCGGCAATCTGGCGGATGAGCATCCAGAGGGACTGCAGGATGTCCAGCGGCTCGAATCCGGTGATCACGATCTGGCGGCGGTAGTCGCGGGCGACGAAAGCGAACGGTGCCTCGCCGACCACCATGCTGACATGTCCGGGAGCGAGGAAGCCGTCGATCTGCATGTCGGGCGAATCGAGGATGGCCTTGATCGTCGGCACCGTGGTGATGTGGTTGCAGAACAGCGAGAAGTTGCGCAGCCCCTCGCGCTCGGCCTGCTGCACAGTCAGCGCGGTGCTCGGCATGGTGGTCTCGAATCCGAGGGCGAAGAACACCACCTCGCGGTCGGGATGGCGGCGGGCCAGTTCCAGCGCATCCAGCGGCGAATAGACCATGCGCACGTCGGCGCCGTCGGCCTTGGCCTGCAGCAGACTCTTCTCCGACCCGGGCACGCGCATCGCATCGCCGAAGGTGGTGAAGATCACCTCGGGGCGCGCGGCGATGGCGATGCAGTCGTCCACCCGGCCCATCGGCAGCACGCATACCGGGCATCCGGGGCCGTGGACCATCTCGATGCGCTCGGGCAGCATCTGCTCGATGCCGTAGCGGAAAATGGTGTGGGTATGCCCGCCGCAGAACTCCATGATCTGCAGCGGTCGGTTGCGTGCCGCAGGAATGCGTTCGAGCAGCACCTCGATCTGCCGCACCAGCGCGCGGGCCTTGTCGGGATCGCGGAATTCGTCAACGTATTGCATGGCCGTTGTCCTTGGTGGCGCCCCGCCGGTCGGCCAGCAGGGTGTGGGTCAGGTCCCAGAGAATGTGGTAGAGCGACACGTGCACCTCCTGCACGCGATGGATCGAGTCGGTGTCGACCACTAGGCAGTGGTCGAGCAGTCCGCTGCGGCGCATCGCACCGCCGTCGCCGCCGGCGAAGCCGATGGTGCGCAGCCCCAGTTCGCGTGCCTTGGCGAAGGCCTGCATGAGGTTGTCGGAATTGCCGCTGGTGGAGAAGCCCACCAGACCGTCGTCGGCGCGGGCGTGCGCCTCGATCTGGCGGACGAACACGTGCCGCACGCCGACGTCGTTGCTCACGGCGGAGAACATGGCCATGTCCGCCACCAGATTCATGGCAGGCAGGGCCGGGCGTCCCGCGGTGACGGGGTGCTGGAACTCCACGCAGAAGTGGGCGGCGTCGCAGCTCGAGCCGCCGTTGCCCATGGCGAACATCCTTCCGCCACCGGCGTAGACGTCGGCCAGCGTGCGGGCGCAGGCGACCACGTCCTCGGCGTGCTCGCGGTAGAAGTGCTCCTTCGCCGCCAGGCTGTCGGCGCTCTTGCGGCGCACCGATTCGAGCAGCGCAGCCTGCTCCTGAGCCGCGTCCTTGGGACGGCCGTGCAAGAAGGGATAGAGGCCTTCGAGGGGGGACGGGGCGGGCATCTCAGTCTCCTGCGGTCTGGCGCATGAAGTCGACCTCGGCTTCCATCTCGCCCAGTTCGGCGAGCAGTTCCAGCGTCTTGCGCGCCTCGTCGGCATCGATCCGGCTCATCGCGAAGCCGACGTGCACCAATACCCAGTCGCCAACACAACTGGCAACTGGATGGTCGGCGTCGACAACGCAAGCGATGTTGATCTTGCGCCGCACGCCCGAGATCTCGACGGTCGCTAGGCATGCGCTAGCGTCGAGGATCTCGACGATGTGGCCGGGAATTCCTAAACACATGTCAGTTGCTCCGATCGGGTTGAAGGGCACGTGCGGCGGCGATCACCGCCTGCCCGAGGGCCAGGCCACCGTCGTTGGCCGGGACGCGGCGGTGCATCCACACCGGCAGGCCGATGTGGCGCAGGCGGTTGACCAGCATCCGGCTGAACAGCGCGTTCTGGAACACGCCGCCCGACAGCGCGATCGCCGCGAACGGCGCGCTCCCGGCGACGCGGGCGATCGCCTCGGCCCAGGCGGCCGCCAGCCCGGCGAACACGCGGCGCGCCACGTCGGCGGGCGCCGTCCCGTGCTGCAGGTCGGCGAGCAGCGCCGGCCACAACGGCGCCGGGTCGACGCGCAGCAGCCCGTCGACCGGCGCCACGGCGAAGGGATAGGCGCCGTCGTCGCGGCCGGTCGCGGCCAGCGCTTCGAGCGCCGTCGCCGCCTGACCCTCGAAGGTCTGCGCCTCGGCATGCAGGCCGAGCGCCGCGGCGGCCGCGTCGAGCAGCCGGCCGGTGGACGATGCCGGTGGCGCGTGCCTGCCGGCGGCGATCATCCGCGACAGGGTGTCGAGGGGCCGGGATCGCAGCTGCCGCACCGCGGGCAGATCGGCGTGGCGGGCGAGCAGCGACGAGGCGTCGGGCAAGGCCAGCAGTTGCGCGGCGAGGTTGCGCCAGGGCTGCCGACTGGCCGCGTCGCCGCCCGGCAGCGCGGCCGGGCGCAGGCTGGCCAGCCGGCGATGGCTGGTGTAGTCGGCGCACAGCAGTTCGCCGCCCCAGAACGTGCCGTCGTCGCCCAGGCCCAGGCCGTCGAGGGCGAGGCCAAGCACCGGTCCGCCGTCCGGCGGATGGCCGTGGTCGGCCAGGCAGGCGGCGACGTGGGCGTGGTGATGCTGCACCTCGGCAAGCGGCAGGCCGGCCTGCTCGGCGAGCGCACGGCCATGACGCGTCGCGTGATAGCCCGGGTGAAGGTCCACCGCGACAATCTGCGGACGATGGGCGAACAGCGCGGACAGTCGCTCCAGCCCGCGTTGCGCGTCCGCCGCGGCCATCGCCCCGCCGAGATCGCCGGCGTGTGGCGACAGGATGGCTCGGCCGTCGCTGAGCAGGCAGGCGGTGTTCTTGAGATCGGCGCCCAGCGCGGTGACGGCCGGAGCGCCGCCGAAGCCGTCGGGCAGCGGCAGCGCGCCCGGGGCGTAGCCGCGGCTGCGGCGCAGCGGCTGCAGGCCGTCGCCGACGCGGCGCAGTACCGAGTCGTCGAGTCGGTTGACGATGGGGCGGTCGTGCAGCAGGAAGGCGTCGGCGATGCCGCCGAGGCGGTCGAGCGCCTCGGCGTTGTCGATGCAAGGCGGCTCGCCCGACGCGTTGCCGGAGGTGAACACCAGCGGAGCATCGAAGCCGGCGAGCAGCAGGTGGTGCAGCGGGCTCATCGGCAGCATGAAGCCGAGCAGCCCGGTGTCCGGGGCGACTGCTGCCGGCAGCGCTCGGGGGCCGGTGGCGTCGAGCAGCACCACCGGGGCGGCCGGGCCGGTGAGCGCCTGTGCCTCGTCGGGATCGACCGCGGCGTAGCGGCGCACCACGTCGAGATCGCGCGCCATCAGCGCGAGCGGCTTGTGCGGGCGCCGCTTGCGGGCGCGCAGCGCGGCGACGGCATCGGGCCGGGTTGCATCGACCACGAGATGGAAGCTGCCGATGCCCTTGACGGCGAGGATGTGTCCGGCGCGCAGCAGGTCGGCGGCGGCGGCGACCGGATCGCCCGCTAGGCGGACGCCATCGCGCTTCAGCCAGAGCACCGGACCGCAATCGGGGCAGGCGATGGGCTGGGCATGGAAGCGCCGGTCGGCCGGGTCGGCGTACTCGGCGGCGCAGCGCGGACACATCGCGAACGCGCCCATGGCGGTGCTGGCGCGGTCGTATGGCACGGCGCGCACGATGGAAAAGCGCGGACCGCAGTGGGTGCAGTTGGCGAAGGCGTGTCGCCAGCGGCGGGCGCCGGGGTCGCGCACCTCGGCCAGGCAGTCGGGGCAGGTGGCGGCGTCGGGCACCACCTCGGTGGCGGCGCGGCCGGCGGCGCTGGCGGCGATGGTGAAGTCCGCCGGCGGCGGGTCGCTGGACGGCAGCGGGACGACGTCGATGGCGTCGATGCGCGCCAGCGGCGGGCACTGCGCACGTAGCCGGTCGGGCAGGGTGGCGAGCGCGTCGGCCGCGCCCCAGGCCTTGATGTGCACGCCGTCGGCGTCGTTGCGCACGCTGCCGGCCAGGCCGAGCTCATGCGCCAGACGCCAAACCATCGGCCGGAATCCCACGCCCTGCACCACGCCGCGCACCCGCAGGAGCCGGCCACGGATGGTGGCGGGCGTGGCGGCGATTTGGCGTTCGGCGGCACCCATGGCGTTCAGTGCACGGTGCAAACCATGCACGGATCGAACGAGCGCACCACGTGCTGCACCGCCGCGCTGGCGGCACCGTCGGCGCCCACCGGCGTGCCGACCAGGGCCGCCTCGAGTGCACCGGGAGTGCCCCCGGCGTCGCGCGGCGAGAAATTCCAGGTGGTCGGCGCAATGATCTGGTAGTTCAGGATGCGGCCCTTGCGGATGCGCAGCCAGTGGCCGAGACTGCCGCGGGCGGCTTCGACCAGTCCGGCGCCGTCGGCTTCCTCCGGCATGTCGGTCTGGTGGCAGAACGGCGCGCCGGGCTGCAGCGCCGCGATCCAGCGCTCCATCGCCGGCACCACGCGCGCCAGTTCCAGCATCCGGGCGACGATCCGAGCGAGCACGCTGCCGCCGTCTGCGGCGAGGTCGCGGGCGAGCGGATGGCCGTCGATCACCTGGCGGGCCAGCGCGCCGGTTTCCATCACCTGGCCGTCGAGGCGCGGCGCCTTGCACCAGGTGTAGCCGGCGGGATTGTCGACGGCCGGGAGGGTGCAGCCATGCAACGGATGCATCGGTCCCGGCTGGCCTTGCAGCCAGGCGTGCGAGATGTCCTCGGTGATTCCGGCGGCGTCGAATGGGCGTGGCTCGCCGTCCCAGATTCCGCTGGCAAACAGCGGGACACCGTGCAGCGTGTACGCGCCGTAGCTGAGGAAGCGGGCACCGCCACGGCCGAGCGCGTCGAGCTGCAGATCGGCCGCTATCCGAAGGAAGCAACCGAAGTCGCCGCGCGTATGGCTCACGGCCCAGCGCTGCAGCGCAGCGGCCGATTCGAGCGCGGCGACCTGCTCCAGCCGGTCGTCGAACAGGGTCGATTCGAGGAAGCGACGGAACATGGCGATGATGCCGCGCAGCTGCGCCTTTTCCTGCGGTTCGATGGCCCGGGTGGTGCCGCCTGGCTGCAGCGCCAAGCTGTGCGGCCATTTGCCAGCGAGGATGCCAGTGAGGTGCAGGAAGGCCGCGCGTGCCGGCAGCATGTCGCGTGCGGCGTTGCCGGTCTGCGCCTTAAAGCGCGCCGCGACGGTGTCGAATCCGGGCCGCGCGGCATAGTCCGCGCGGGCGAAGTCCGGCATGAAGAAGAGGTAGAAGTGGGTGAGGTGGTCGGTCAGGTTCTCGCAGGCGAGCACCAGGTTGGCCGCCAGCGCACCGTTGTCAGCCTCGGTCACGCCCATCGCAGTACGCAGCGCAGCGGCCGCGGCCATCGACTGCGACACCGAGCAGATGCCGCAGATCCGCGGGGTGTACACCAGCGCATCGCGCGGATCCTTGCCGTGCAGGATCTGCTCGAAGCCGCGGTACAGCGGTGAGTTGACCCAGGCTGCGGCCACGCGACCGTCGGCGATCTCCACCTGCACCTCGAGGTCGCCTTCGACGCGGTTGAACGGACCGTAGATGCGCCTGCTCATGCGGAGCGCCCCCGGCGCACAGCGGCGCATGGCATCGAACGGGCGACGGCGGTCATGTCACTTGCTCCGCCGTACCGACGGCCTCACCGTGATGTGGTCTGCCACCGCGTTGCGACGCAGGCGTTCGGGCGTGGCGGCCTTCGCCAGCGAGGCGAGCGCGACGAACCAGGCTTTGGGCATGTCGCTGGGCAGTCCCACGGGAATGCCGCCGATCTTGCGCGTCTCGGTGAAGGCGCGGCCCGGTTCCTCGAATCCCGGCGCGGTGCAGTTGATGCAGGCGTAGCCCCCCTTGAGGCAGGAGCCGGCGCCGTTCCACGGGCGGATGTTGCAGTCCGCCCGCGCCTGGGTGCCGAGACAGCCCATGTGTTCCATCATGCAGCCCTGGTCGGATGGCTTCTCAGCGCTGGCCTTGAACTCGTAGAACTCGTTGCGCGGGCAGCCGTGATGGACTAGGTGGTCGGTATAACTGCGCGGGCGGGCGAGTTCGTCCAGCGCGGCCGGGCCGAGTTCGCCCTGGGTCAACTGAGCCAGGGTATCGGTCACCCAGCCCGGATGCACTGGGCAGCCAGCAACGTTGACCACCGGCAGGCCGCCTGGCGAGATCCACTGAGCCGGCAGCAGCGCGCCGCCATGGACGCCGTCGTATTGCAGCCCGGTGGCCTCGGCGGCGTTGCCGCCCGCAGCGGTGATGCCGCCGAAGGCAGCGCAGCTGCCGATCGCAACCGTGTAGCGGGCCCGCGTGGAAAGGTCGGTCAGCCAGTCGCGCAGTGGTCGGCCGGTGCCAGCGAGCATGTGGAATCGGCCACTGCCGCCGGGGCCGTGCATCACCGCGCCTTCGAGGCAGAGAATGTCCAGCTGCTGCCGGCCGTCGACGATGGCCTGCAGCAGCGCAACGAACTCGTCGGCGCTGGCTTCGCTGAGCGACGGATGCCACAGTAGGTCGATGCCGGCGACGTCGAGAGCGGCATAGAGATCGGGTCCCTCGGCATTGAGCAGCGACATGCTGCACCCGCCGCAACCGCCGGACTGCAGCCACAGCAGGTTCAGGCGGTCAGCCATGCGCGGCCTCCATTGGGAGTTCGAGGGTGAATTCGGCGCCGCCGTCCGGGTGGTTGCGCACCGCGAGGGCGCCGGCGCACTGGTCGGTGGCCAGGCCGTAGCTGATGTACAGGCCCAGTCCAGTGCCCTTGCCCACCGGTTTGGTGGTGAAGAAGGGATCGAACACGCGAAGAAGGTTGTCGTCGGAGATGCCGAGTCCGTGGTCGCGGATCCGCACGATGGCGCGCCCGTCTGCGGCCCGCACGCACAGGTCGATCCGCGGCTGCTCCTGGCCTTCCATGGCGTCAAAGGCGTTTTGGATCAGGTTGATCAGGATCTGCTGGACATGGCCTTCGTTGTTGTGCACCGGCAGTTCGTTGGGCATCTCGCGGTGGATCTGCACTGGCTGGCGCGCGGCCTTGCTCACCCAGGCAAGACTGGACTCGACCAGCCGACAGAGGTCGAAGACGCGGCGCTTCTGGCGCTGCGGCGTAGCGAAGCGGCGCAGGTTCTGCACGATGTCGCTGACTCGCTCGGCGCCTTCGAGCGATCCGGCGATCAGCGGGCCTAGGTCGGCGAGGATGCGGTCGATGCGGTTCTGCTTGCATGCTTGCGCCAGCACCTCGGGCGCCGCGCCGCGCTGCACCAGGCGCAAGTAGTCCTGTAGCCGCTCGCCATACCGCTGCAGGGTGTGCATGTTGCCGAAGATGAAGCTGATCGGGTTGTTCAACTCGTGAGCGACACCAGCGACCAGCCGACCGAGCGAGGCCATCTTTTCCGACTGCACCAGCTGCTGCTGCGCTGCCTGGAGCCGCTTGTGCGTCCCCTGCAGGTCACGGTAAGCGCGGCGCAGTTCGCCCAGCGGACGGCCTGTGACGACCATGCCCGACAGCGTTCCCTCGCTGTCGTAGCGCGGGCTGCAGTTCACCGCCAGCGGAACGGCCTCACCGCCGGTGGCGAGAATCTCGATCTCGCAGTCGAGGATGCCGCCGGTGCGGATGTGGTCGGAGAAGTTAGCGATCGCCGAGTCGGCCGAAACGGCGAACAGCGCTGACAATTCGGTGCCGGCCAGATCGGCCTCGCTGCGTCCGAGCAGTTTGACCATCGCCTTGTTCGACCGCAGGATACGACCCTGCACGTCGGCGACCACGAGCACATCGGACATGGATGACAGCACGCTGTCGATGAAGCGCTGCGCTTCTTCCAGTGCGGCGTTCTTCTCCTCCAGATCAACTTGGTACCGTACCAAGTCGGCGTAGATTTCGTCCATGCGGCGGATAACCTCGACCCAGGCATCCTCGCTCATGTCCAACGGGGCGGTTGTGGCGAGCGCGATCGCCGCAGTGCCGCTGCGCGAATCGTGGTGGCGGGTTTCAATCATGATCGGCCCACTCCTCGATCTGCACGATCTGCTCCAGGCCGTAGCGTTCGAGCTTGCTGCGCAGTCCGACGCGAGACAGCCCCAGTTCCTGCGCCGCGCGGGTCTTGTTCCAGCGATTGCGAATGAGGGTTTCCTTCACGATGCGCGCCTCCAGCGTCTCCATCCGCTCCTTCAGCGAGCCGTCGATGCCGGCGAGCAGCTCAAGTGCGTCAGCCTCCTCCTCTGTGGTGCACCGCAGGATGTGTGGGGAAATGAGATCGGCGCCGAGCTGATCAGTGGGGGCAAGTACGAGCATCCTCTTGATCTCGTTCTGGAGCTCGCGCACATTGCCAGGCCAGTCATAGGCTTGTAGGCAGGCCAGTGCCTCGTTCGTGATACCTCGCACCGTCTTTCCCAGCGTGCGCATGGCATCCTGCAGCAGCGCTTGCGCCAGCACCGGGATGTCGGTGCGGCGTTCGCGCAGCGGAGGAATGAATATGATGAAAGTCGCTAGCCTGAAGAACAGGTCCTGTCTAAAGCGTCCAGACCTCACCTCATCCTTGAGGTCGCGGTGCGTGGCCGCCAGCACCCGTACGTCGACCGAGCGGCGCGTGTTGCTGCCCAACGGGCGAATCTCGCCTTCCTGCAGCACCCGCAGCAGCTTGACTTGGAAAGCCGGGGAAATGTCGCCCACTTCGTCAAGGAAGATCGTGCCGCCGTTGGCGCGCTCGAACAGGCCGATGCGGTCTTCTACAGCGCCAGTGAAAGCGCCGCGTTTGTGGCCGAACAGTTCACTTTCCAACAGGTCGTCTGGCAGGGCGCCGCAGTTTTCGGCAACGAAGGGCTTGTCGCCACGCAGGCTGTTGTAGTGAAGGGCGCGTGCGAACAGTTCTTTGCCCGTGCCGGATTCACCGCACACCATCACGTTGACGTCATAGGTGGAAACAGTACGCACCATATCGCATGCCACGTTGAGTGGGCTGTCGGGCGCGCGGATAATGCTCTGGTCCCAGTCGAAGCGAGCCTTCAGCGCGCGCCGCTTTTCCTGCAGGTTATCGCTCAGGGTGGCTGGCTTAAGCTTCAACTCGATGGAGAGTTGTTCGTTTTCGCGCTGCAGGCGAAACAGATCCACGGCGTTGTGCAGCTTGAGCAACAGGTCTGATGGTGTCCACGGTTTACTGACGAACTGGTAAATGCCGGCTTCGTTGATTGCCTCGATGAGATCTTCCGAATCGGTGTAGCCGGAGAGGATCATGCGAATCACCTCGGGCCACTGCTGGCGTACCCGGGAGAGGAACTCTACCCCGGTGGAATCGGGCATGCGCTGGTCGCACAGAATGACCTGCACCCACTCCTTTTCTAGCAGTGCTTCTGCCTCGGCAGCACTGGTTGCGCTGAGTACGTCAAAGTCGTCGTCGAGCACGCGTATTAGTGCCTCGACCGAGCGGACTTCGTCGTCGACGACCAGGATGGTGGGCTTGGTGGCCATGGGCTGGTTCAGGCTGTGCGGATGTCAGCATGCAGAGGAAGTGGACGACCGATTAGCCGGGTGCGACGCGACAGGCGCAGCCATTCGTACCACTCGTCCAGCCCTTCGCCGCTGCGCGCCGAGACCAGCAAAATCTGCAGATCAGGGTTGACGCGTAGCGCAGCCTCGATGCAACGCTCAACGTCGAACTCCAAATGCGGGAGGAGATCAATCTTATTGATCAGCATGATGTCCGCGGCGTGAAACATGTCAGGGTATTTCAGCGGTTTGTCCTCGCCCTCCGTTACCGAGAGGATGGCTACTTTGTGCGCCTCACCAAGATCGAAGGCGGCTGGACAGACAAGGTTGCCAACATTCTCGATAAACAACATACCCCCGTGCTGTGGGTCAAGTTCGGTGATGGCGTGGCCAACCATGTGCGCATCCAGGTGGCAACCCTTGCCGGTGTTGACCTGTACGCTGCGCACGCCGGTGGCTCTGATGCGCTCGGCGTCGAGCGAGGTTTCCTGATCGCCCTCGATTACCGCTAGATCGAACTCGCCGCGCAGGGCTGTGAGGGTGCGGGCGAGTAAGGCAGTCTTGCCCGATCCGGGGCTAGAGACGAGGTTCAGCGCCAGGATGCCGCGCTTTCGGAAAACAAGCCGGTTGTCTTGGGCATAGCCGTCGTTCTTGCTCAGGATGTTCTGTTCGATCTGCACCATGCGCGCTTGACTCAACCCCGGTGCATGCGCACGCGCCGAACCTTTGCCGTAATGATGGTTGGCGCCCCCCACCACCGCTTCCACCGTATGGGTGTGGTCGTGACCATGCTCGTGGTCATGGCCGTGATCGCCACGATCGTGCGGATGATGATGCAGGGCATCGGTGCTGGCTAGCGCTTGGCCATTGAGACGGGCGTCGCCATCGGAACAACCGCAAACGTTACACATATCAGTCAACCTCAAGTTCTTTGATGCACATGTCGTCGCCTCCCGCTACCACCACTTGGTGGCCGCCGCAGCGTGGACAGGGGTCGAAACGTTGGGTGATGGCCACGTTTGTGGCGCAGGGGATGCACCAGGCCTGCGCGGGTGTGGTGTGAATCTCAAGCTCGGCGCCTTGCGCTACGCCGTGCGCAGCGACCACGTCGAAACAGAAGCGCAGTGCGTCTGCATCCACAGACGACAGGGCGCCGATGTTGAGAATTAGACGGCGCACCTGTTTGAATTGCTGGATGCTGGCCTGCTCCTCGATAATCTGCACGATACTTTCGCATAGCGACATTTCATGCATCGGCGGGCTCCGGCGCGGCTTGCGATGTGGTGAACTGCAGGGTGGTCAGCACGCAAGGGTCGATGGTTTTGACCACAAGTCGTGCCTGTTCCTGCATGAACGGAAGCGTACCGGGCACAATGCCGGCTAGCAACTGCGCGGCCAACCCCTGTGGATGGAAATTCCATTCGGTGGGCGCCACGATCCGATAGTGCGTGATGCGTTGGTGATCGTCAAGTTCGGCATGATGGATCAGCCGTCCGCGTGCACTGTCTACCCAACCCAAGCCAGTTGCTTCGGACGGAGGCGCGACGCTATCGTTTCCCTGCGTGACGGCGACAAGCACGCTGCAAAGATCCACAAGCCGCGCGGCCAGGCGCCAGAGCAGGCCAAGGTGGGCTGTAGCGTTCACTAGCGGGTGGTCGCGATGCCGCGCGGCCGGTCCAGTTTCCAGACAGGCGCTAGCGAGGTTAGGTTGGCGGATGAACTGCAAGGTGTCGTCGGAAACGAGCGTAGTGCAGAGCCTCTCAGGGGGCAGCGATTCGAGCGTCGGCAGATCAATGGCTGGTATGGCGGTCGCGCGACCGTACAGGACGCCGAGCCAGCGCGGCGCCGATGCCTCGGCTGTCGAACGCGCCCAGTGGCGTATTGCGTCGATCGCGTCGAACGACAAGAACTCGGCAGGTGGTAACCCCATGGTTCGGTGGGTTACCCAGCGGACCAGTGCGTCGAGGGTAGATGAGTCTGCCACAGCGACATTGCTAAGAGAGACGATTTGCCGGAGATCTTCAGGATTGGGTGGTGCACCGCAAAGAACGGGCCAGTCGCGGTGGATCTGCAGCAAATGCTCGCGTATGGTCTCGAGCTGTACGCGGCGGTGCAGGATGCGGCGCTCCTCCGAATCCATAGGCGGTAGCGCGGCCCGCAAAGCGTCTCGTGCTGCGGCGTGCTGGGCGTGGCCGCACAGACTGAACAGTACGGGGAGCAGTTGTACCGCTTGGGTGGCGGTACGACCTTCGAACAGGCGCATGGCTTGCAACGGACGCTGGTTGTCGATGCGCACGGTGCACCCGCCAGAGGCCGGTGCGCCGATGTGGATGTTCAGTTGTTGCTCTGCGATGGGCATGGGACGCTTAACGGCCGGGGCCACGAAACAGGAAACTGCGGCGCGAGGCGAAGCCTGCGCCGATTGCTCCGGAAGGAATCGCTTCGGCAGACTCTTGCACTCCAGCGGCGAATAGCAAGTCGAGCGCGGCACGCGCGGTGCTGACTGCCTCGGCATGGCAGCTAAATGCGTCCATCGGTGAGTAGATTGAACCGCTGAGATATTGGCCGATCTGCGGCAGGTGCGCTGTGAGAAGGTCATAGCGACCAGCGGGCAGATCCAGTGTACAGGTCGTTCCAGCAGGGGCTGGCGCCAGGGCACGCGCGCCAGGGAGAGGTAGGGCAACTAGGTTCATGCACCAAGGGGTGATGAGGACTCCGACGAACAGTCCAGCCCAGGTCCGCGGGTCCACAACCGTGACTTGAAGCACTGGATTGACGATGGGTAAACCGCTCATGCGGGTGTGCTGAATCTGGATGTAGGCCTGCTCCAGAGTACGCCCGATGGCGACGAGATCGGCGGTCGGCGTGGTCATACGTTGTCCCGTAGCACCATGAAATGCATCGCCTCGCCGTCGCACTCGGGACATCGCCAGTGTTGCGGAAGTCGGGTGAACGGGGTCCCGGGCGGAATCTGCCAGACGGGGTCTCCCGCAGCAGGATCGTAGACGTACCAGCAGATGCGGCATTCCAGCCGCGCGTCGTCGCGGAGGCGCGACGCGTCACCGAGATAGGAGCCTTCGAATGTATTCATTGGAAGAGGGCGCGGATCTCGCGCAGGCGGTCTGCAGTGTCGGCGAGATCTTCCTGCGCTGCGAGTGCGACTGAGGGGACGTCGACGATTTCAATGGTGTTGAGGATGAGCGCGTCCTGTGAATTGAAATACTTGACCCACCAGACGTTCGGCAGGCTGGTTGCGCCGATTCGGCAGTTGCCGTAGCCGCGCGAAAGAATTGTGGCTGGACCGACGCCAAGTTCGCTGCCAAGGTAAATAAGGTCTTCGCGGGTCAGCGGCAGCAGTGTAAGGTTGATGACATGGGCTGGGTCGCCTTGAGTCCAGGTTGACATTTTTTCTGCGATCTCGACGAGAAGCGCAGGCGCGTTCTGGACACCCGGGATGGGCGCACCGGGCTGCAGGGTGGTGCCGGGCGCCGCGCCAAAACTGTTGCTGCGCACGGCATGAGGGACGTCCCCGACCTCGAGGCGGTCGTCGAGCACGATCTGCGCGGTGCTCACTTGGCGCACGCGCCAGATGCCGGTGAGCACCGATTCTTGCGCCATCAGCTTTCCTCCGGGAAGGTCGAGGGTGACGCTGACTTCGCCGACGCCCAGAATCTGGTTGAGACAATCGAGATCGGCGGCGTCGAAGTGGGAGACGTCGTGAATGATGCCATCGTCGCCCACGGCGTAGGAGCGGATGGTGGCAAGCAGATCGTCAAACAAGTCGCGCACGCGAGGGCGGTCGCGCAGCGCGTCGGGTTCAGGCAGGGAGATAACGTCGTGGGTAAACATCTCCTTGGGCATAGCCATGTATTCAAGGGTGTCCTCCTCGACGGGCTGGCTACCGGGGCCGACCGCGATGATGGGTATGTCGATAGGTTTGCGCATGGTTGTCTGCTCAGGCTGGGAGGATGGGAATGCGCGGGGCGGGCGGACGCACGGGGCCGGTGTCGAGAAAACCCTGAATTTGCTCTAGGTAGTCGGTCCAGTCCTGTATCTTGGAAATCGCGCCGAGATACTGGTCTTTGCGTAGGAATACCAGCGTTGGCCAAAGATTGAAGCTGTATAGGGATTGCAGAGCGCGCTCGTCTTCGCGAGCAACCACGGCCGGGGCGATCCGTCCGCCGAAGTGTCGAACCAATTCAGGCAGTACCACGGCAACGTCATTGGCTTCGGGAGTGGTAGCAGGGTCCTCGGTGAAGAACAACACCGTGATTTCGGCCGACTGGAGCACGGCATCGAGCGTCTTGGCGGTAACGCGCGGATAGCCGAGGGTGTCGGTTAGGCGATCGATCAGCGGAGAGGGCATGGGCTGCTCGTCCTTTCAAGAAAGCGCGGCGGGGCCGCGCAGGTGGTCAGGTAGTTGGGGCTCGCGATCGACAAGGTCGGAGAACAGGCGGTTGATGTCCGGGGCCGCTCCGCGCATCAGGTCGCTTAGCGCGGCGAGAGCGTCATGGATGCGCAGCGCGGAGTCTGGGTCAAGGACCGATCTGGCATGGCCGAGAAAAACCAGTACCCAGGTTCCCGTCGGCTGGGCGCCGAGCAGGGTCATGTCTACGGTTTCCCGGATGCCGTCGGGGTCGACGCACAGGGCCGAGAAGTCATGCATCTCGAGAATGCGCAGGGGGCGGCCGATGCACATGGTCAGAGGGAAGGGCGTCTGCTGTCGACGTTGACGCTCAGGCGTTGCCAGCCGTCGTGCAATGGCTTGGGATCGAAGCGTAACGCCGGATCGGCCAGCACCCGTGGGTCACCTTGCCGGGGTGCCGTTTCTGAGGCAGGGCGGCCATGTTCGTAAGGGTACAACTCCAGCGCGGGCGGGGAGAGGCGTTCGTCGTCACCCAGTGCGACGTAGCGTCGAGTGGCGGCAACGCCCAGGCCCTCTAGCCAACGCAGACCAGCGGCAATGGCTGGCTCGATCTGGGCGCGTACCGGCGCCGTCAGGCTTCCGCCAAAGTCTTCCAGAATGTATGGCTGTACCCCTACCAATGCGAGATGGCGGGGCATGCCACCGAGCAGTTCGGCGGTCATCAGCACTTCCTGAAATCCGGTCTGATGCAGGCTCATCTTCTTGGCACCCATGAAACGCGGCACATCCGCGCCGACTACACAGTGCAGCGTGCCCGGCTCCAGTCCATAGTCCACTGCGTCGAACACCAGCAGCACATCAGCCTGCTGCACATGCTGAATGAGATAAAGCCCCAGGGTGCCGCCGTCCATCAGGCGCACGTTGCTGGGGAAAGCATGCGAGCGGTGTAGCGCTTCGACAGTGCGTACACCGAATCCTTCGTCGGCCCAAAGCAGGTTGCCGATACCGAGGATGAGCACGGACGGTGTGTCCAACATGTGACGGGCCTCCTTGTGTTGTTGCTCCGCAGCAAAGGATCGGATCCCTGCTTGGATTCGGATCATTTTGAATGTATTCAGCAAATCCGATGCCAGTTCCATGCGACCGAGCCAAGCCCATGATTTGTTTAGAAACGGAAGAACGTTTGCCAGAACTTTCTATGCCTCGATGCAAAGTATTCTTTCGATGGGTGACTCAAAACGAAAAGATGAATTCCAGTGAAAAGATGCGTAAGCAAGGCAATGGGATGGACTCTCCGCCCGCAGCGGCATCGTCATGCCAAAGTGGTGGGGTAACGACCGTTGGCGCAAACCGAGACCATTTGGCGCGGCTGGCGGGGCGTTGACAGTTGCGCGCAAAGTAAAAATGAGCCACTTCGCGCGAAGTAATTCTGAGCCAACTGCTCCTCTCACCAGCGCCTGGCAAAGGCGGCGACCCGGCCATGGCCGCCGACATAGCCCTGCTCGGCCAGTGCCTCGAACATGGCCTTGACGGTGCGGCGATCGCGTTTGCCGCGGTGCTGGTCGGCCTTGAGCCAGGTGGCCAGCGTCTCGGTGAAGCCGTCGAGCTTGCTCACCACCACCCGCTGGGGGTACTTGGGCTGGACCATCTCGCCCTTGCGCAGCCACACCTTGATGGTGTTTCTGGCCAGGCCCGTGCGCCGCTCGATCTCTTTGATTGGAAGGTCATCGCGCAGGTGCATCCTTGACCTTGCCCGTGAAAAACGTATCCCTTGCTGAGTGATTCAATCCAAGCAAGGAGAGCGGAAATGACGAAGACGACAAGGCGGGCGCGGTACACGCTCGAGTTCAAGCAAGAGGCTGTGCGGCTGGTCGAGGGCGGCCAGAGCATCGCTGCGGCAGCCCGCACACTGGGCGTGGTGGATCAGACACTGTTCAACTGGGTCAAAGCCCAGCGGCACGGCAAGCTCAAGGGGGCTGACAGCAAGGTCGTCAGCGCCGAGCAGATGGAGATCAGTCGGCTGCGGGCCGAATTGGCGCGTGTGAAGATGGAGCGCGACATCCTGGGAAAAGCGACGGCGTACTTCGCAAAGGCAGCGACGTGAAGTACGCCTTCATCCAGCGCCACCGGCGCGTGTGGCCGATCTCGGTGCAGTGCCGGGTGCTGGAGGTCAGCGTGGCTGGCTACCACGCGCACGTCGTGCGGGCCGCCAGCACGGCCCAGCAACGCCATCTCAGCGACGATGCGCTGCTGGTGCATATCAAGGCCATCCACGCCGAGACCCGTGGGAGCTACGGCTGGCCGCGCACCTGGAAGGAACTGCTGGCCAGGGGCATCCGCGTGGGCAAGGAGCGTGTCCAGAAGCTCATGCAACGGCATGGCATCCGCGCCCGTGGCAAGCGGCGCTTCAAGGTCACCACCGACAGCAATCATGACTTCCCGATTGCCCCCAACCTGCTTGACCGGCAGTTCACCGTGGCCGAGCCCGACAAGGTCTGGGCAGGTGACATCACCTACATCGCCACCGACGAAGGGTGGCTGTTTCTGGCCGTGGTCATTGATTTGTTCAGCCGCCAGGTGATCGGCTGGAGCCTGCGCGCCGACATGACGCGCGACATCGTCATTGACGCCCTGCGCATGGCTTGGTTCAAGCGCCATCCGAGCAAGAAAGCCGGGCTCATCTTCCACAGCGACCGCGGTAGCCAGTACGCTGCCAAGGACTTCCGCGACGTGCTGGCCGAGTATGGGATCACGAGTTCAATGAGCCGCAAAGGCAACTGCTGGGACAACGCTTGCAGCGAGACGTTATTCGGTTCGCTCAAGGTGGAGCGGTTGCATGGGCAGCGCTTCAAGACACGTCGCCAAGCGATGGACGAAGCCGTCGCCTGGATGCTCTGGTACAACCGCACCCGGCTGCACTCAACCCTGGCCTATGTCAGCCCGATGCGGTTCGAAGAAAACTGGCTCGCCAACAAACCAAGGCAAGACAGTGCATGAGTCAGCTATGGGATACGAATTCCAGGGGCAAGGTCACCTGCGGATCTTTGCCAGTGTTCCCACGTTGATCACTCCTTGATCCCTCCTGCTCAAAAGACAAGCAGGAGACCTTACTCAAGGGGTCAGATTTGGATGAAAAAAATCAGCTCAAAGGGGTCAGATTTACGTGGAAATCAACAGCCCACCTTCACGCCGAACTTGTAAGGCTGCTTGGCCTTGCCCATGCTGATCGAGGTCTTCAATCTGCCCAGCTGCAGCCCCGAACGCAACCCCCACGGGGGCAGGAATGACGTCAAGACAGGTTCGCTAGCTGTACAAAGTTGGCGCTGCGTATGCAATACAAGTGGTTAGCGACTTACCACCAGGCACTCGATCCTGGTTGTGCGGGAACCTAGGGAAAACCATGAAAATCGGCGGATTACAGTAATAACATATTGATTTATCGCTAAAAAAAGATTGGCACATCGTTTGCTTCAGAGGCAGTGCACTTAATTTTTAGTGACGCCAAAAGCAACGAGGAGGCAGACCATGCCGGTGACGGAAACATTCTATGAAGTGATGCGACGCCAGGGCATTTCGCGCCGCAGTTTTCTCAAGTACTGCAGTCTGACGGCGGCTGCCCTGGGCCTGGGGCCGCACTACGCCACGGAGATCGCCTACGCGATGGAGAACAAACCCCGCCTGCCGGTGCTCTGGCTCCACGGGCTCGAGTGCACCTGTTGTTCGGAGTCATTCATCCGTTCGGGCCACCCGCTTGCCAAAGACGTCATCCTGTCGATGATTTCGCTGGACTACGACGACACTCTGATGGCCGCCGCTGGTCACCAGGCCGAAGCCATCGTGGAAGAGGTGGTCAACAAGTACAAAGGCCAGTACATCCTCGCCGTGGAAGGTAATCCGCCTCTTAATGAGGAAGGCATGTACTGCATCATTGCAGGCCAGCCTTTCGTGGAGAAGCTGCGTTACGCGGCAAGCAACGCCAAGGCCATCATTTCGTGGGGGTCTTGCGCATCCTGGGGCTGTGTGCAGGCTGCGAAGCCAAACCCGACTCGGGCTACACCAGTGCACAAGGTTATCACTGACAAACCGCTCATTAAAGTGCCTGGCTGTCCGCCTATTGCCGAGGTAATGACGGCGGTCATCACCTACATGCTTACTTTTGATCGTTTGCCAGAGCTTGATCGTCAGGGCCGCCCAAAGATGTTCTACAGCCAGCGCATTCACGACAAGTGCTATCGCCGACCCCATTTCGACGCTGGTCAGTTCGTCGAATCCTTTGACGACGAGAACGCGCGCAAGGGCTATTGCCTCTACAAGGTCGGCTGCAAGGGGCCGACCACGTACAACGCTTGCTCGACCACGCGGTGGAACGATGGCGTGTCCTTCCCCATCCAGTCGGGCCATGGCTGCATTGGCTGTTCAGAGGACGGTTTCTGGGACAAGGGTTCATGGTACGCCCACCTCACTGACATCAAGCCGTTCGGAGTCGAAGCAAACGCGGATGAGATAGGTGCAGTTACCGCCGGGGTAGTCGGCGCAGCTGTCGGGGTGCATGCGGTGGCCAGCGCGGTCAAACGTCTGCGCAGCAACGATCAACCGAAGACGAAGAACGAAATCCAACACACTGGAGGCAATGAATGAGTATTCTGACCACGCCCAACGGCTTCACGCTAGATACCGCGGGGCGGCGTGTGGTGGTCGATCCGGTAACACGGATCGAAGGCCATATGCGCTGCGAAGTCAATGTCGATAAGGACAACATCATCCGTAATGCAGTGTCAACTGGCACCATGTGGCGGGGACTCGAGGTCATTGTCAAGGGACGGGATCCGCGCGACGTGTGGGCCTTTGTCGAACGCATCTGCGGGGTGTGCACAGGATGTCATGCTTTGGCCTCGGTGCGTGCGGTTGAGGATGCGCTGAACATCCGCATCCCGAAGAATGCCTATCTCATTCGCGAGATGATGGCCAAGACCCTACAGGTCCACGATCACGTGGTGCACTTCTATCACCTGCACGCCTTGGATTGGGTCAACCCGATCAACGCGTTGAAAGCAGACCCTAAAGCCACGTCGACACTTCAGCAGACGGTGTCACCTAATCACCCGCAGTCCAGCCCAGGTTACTTTCGCGACGTGCAGTCACGCATCAAGAAATTTGTAGATTCGGGACAGCTCGGTCCGTTCAAGAACGGCTACTGGAGCAATCCGGCCTACAAGCTGTCGCCCGAGGCAGACCTTATGGGCGTCACCCATTATCTTGAAGCGCTGGACATGCAGCGCGAATTCGTGAAGGTCCACACTATCTTTGGTGGCAAGAACCCGCACCCCAACTACCTCGTAGGAGGTGTGCCATGCGCCATCAATATGGATGGCGACATGGCCGCCGGCGCTCCGTTGAACATGGAGCGGCTGAATTTCGTGCGCGAACGCATCCAGGAGATGGTGGATTTCTGCCGAAACGTCTACGTTCCCGATGTCATTGCCATCGCTAGCTTCTACAAGGACTGGCTCTATGGCGGTGGCCTTGGCGCTAAAAGCGTGATGGACTATGGCGACTACGCTAAGGTGATGGGCGACAAGTCGACTGACCAGATGCCGGGTGGTGTCATTCTCAACGGCAACTGGAACGAGGTGTTCGAGGTCGATCCGCGAGACCCTGAGCAAGTGCAGGAGTTTGTGAGCCATTCCTGGTATACCTATCCGGGTCAGGAGAACAAGGGTCTGCACCCCTGGGACGGCGTGACCGAGCCCAAGTTTGAGCTTGGCCCCAACACCAAGGGAAGCAAGACCAACATCCAGGAGATTGACGAGTCCGCCAAGTACTCGTGGATCAAGGCGCCGCGCTGGAAGGGTCATGCGGTGGAGGTCGGGCCACTGTCCCGCTACACCATCGCCTATGCCAAGAACCTCCCGCACCAGCGGGAGCAGGTGGATCGCAGCGTGGCTTTCTTCAACCAACTCGCCGGCACCAATGTCGACCCTAAGACGGTGCTGCAGACCACCATCGGCCGCACTCTAGCTCGGGCTCTTGAGGCTGAGTATTGCGCCGACATGATGGTGGACGACTGGAACGACCTGATCGCCAACATCAAGGCTGGCGACAGCTCGACGGCGAACATGGAGAAGTGGGATCCGAGCACATGGCCCAAGGAAGCAAAGGGCGTCGCCACGGTGGCGGCGCCGCGTGGTGCGCTGGGCCACTGGATCCGCATCAAGGACGGAAGAGTAGAGAACTATCAGGCGGTGGTGCCGACCACCTGGAATGGTTCGCCGCGGGATCCGGCCGGAAACATCGGCGCTTTTGAAGCAAGCCTGATGAACACCAAGATGGAGCGACCTGACGAGCCAGTCGAAATTCTGCGCACTCTGCACAGCTTTGATCCCTGCCTCGCATGTTCCACCCATGTGATGGGTGAAGATGGCGGCGAACTCACCCAGGTGACGGTGCGCTGACGCAACGCGGAGCTCGGCAGCGCTGCCCGGTTCCGCAGATCTGACAAACAGGAGACAAGTATGAGCGCACGATCAATGCAACAAAACCATGTCGAGCCAGCGGTCTATGTCTATGAAGCCCCGATCCGGTTGTGGCACTGGGTTCAGTTTTTCGCCATCATCACTCTATGTGTGACCGGTTTTTTCATTGGCCACCCGCTACCTAGCCAGCCTGGTCAACCATATGACCATTTCTTGATGGGGTATATCCGCTTCGTCCATTTCACCGCAGCATACATTTTCATCATCGGTTTCCTGACTCGTATCTACTGGGCCTTCGTGGGCAATTCACATGCACGCGAAATCTTTCTTCCTCCCATCTTCCGTGGCGAATATTGGGGCGGCGTGTGGCACGAGATCAAGTGGTATCTGTTCCTTGCTCGGGAACCCAAAAAATATTCGGGGCACAATCCGCTTGCCGTCTTGACGATGCATGTCATGTTTGTATGGGGTTCCATTTTCATCATACTGACGGGCCTTGCACTATTCGGTGAGGGAACACTTCCAGGCTCTTGGCAGTATGACTGGTTTTCTTCCTGGATTACACCCTTATTTGGACAACCACAGGCTGTGCGTACCGCGCATCACCTCGCTATGTGGTATCTGATTACTTTTATCTTGGTGCATATCTACGTAGCTGTTCGTGAAGACATTATGTCACGCCAATCTATCGTCAGTTCGATGATCAGCGGTTGGCGTTCATTCAAGGATACGCGTCGTGTGGATGGCGATGAATTTTGAGATGAGTTATGTTCATTAATTTAGACCCCAAAAAAAACTGCATCCTTCACCCTGACTGGCGTTGCACTGGCTGCTTTGCTGCCGCTGGCCCGCGCGCAAACCGCAACGCCTGCCGTGCCCAATGCTGCCGACAATCCCGGCGAATTCCAGATCGCGCCGTACAACGCCCCCACGCTGCCGCCGTTCAAAACCCTGGAAAACGGCTTGTCATTTTCCGGCCATCTCGACTCCGAAGTGGTTGACGTGGCCGCTGGCGGACTGCGCCGACTGGTTGCCAGCGACGCGCTGTTGCAGCTGGGCGGCCAATTGGACACGACTCAGGCCGGGCTGTGGCGCGGCGGGCTGTTCGAATTCAGCCTGATGGGTTTGCGCATTGACGGCAATCTGCCCGCGCAAACCGGCGCGCTGCAAACCACCAGCAACGATTGGGCGAGCAATTTTTTGCGCGTCTATCAATTCACCTATCGGCAAGACGTCAGCCCCGCGTTCTATCGTGCCGGCATCATGGACGTCAACTACTACTTCGCCAGCGTCGGGCTGGCCGCGCAGCTGCAAAACGCCTCGTTCGGCCCCGTGCCCACGCTGACCAGCAATGCCGACATCGCCACTTTTCCCAACCCGGGCCTGGGCCTGATGGGGGGCGTGACGCTGGGCGACGGCTATGCGCTGCAGGCCGGCGTCTGGCAGGCCAATCCACCCGAGTTCAGCGGCGTGCTGCACGCTGGCGCGCTGGCGCTGGCGGAAGCCAGCAAGAGCATCGGCACCCTGGCCGACGGCCAGCCGTGGCAGGTGTTCAAGCTCGGCGTCTGGCATATGCGGCAGAACGACCCGCTGCTCGGCCCTTCCACCGGCGGGGTCTACGGCATCGGCGAGACGCGTTGGGACGTGGCCAACGGCCCGCGCTACGGCGCTTTCGTCCAACTCGCCGCCAGCAACGGCCGGGTCAATGCGCTGCCGTATTACCTAGGCCTGGGGCTGCGCGTGCAGCGCCCCTTGGCCGGGCGCGACGACGACAGTTTCAGCATCGGCCTAGCCCGGGCCAACCTGGCCGGTCAGCCGCATCCGGAAACCGTGCTGGAAGCGACCTACGCCTACAAACTTGCCGCTGGCGTCTACCTGCAGCCCGATGCGCAACGCATCTGGCACCCAGCGGGCGTACACCCTGCAGCCACGGTTCTGGGTGCGCGCCTGCACTTGGAGTTTTGATTCTTCGAGGACTACAGTCATGAATACTGAAACCGCCGCATATCTGAAATCATCTCAGCCTCGCGACTGTTTGGGGAAATTTGACCGTGCTGATTTGTGGCAACTATCTGGTTACTACGGAGTCATTCTCGGTCTTCACGTACTGGGTTGGGGTTTATATCTGTATTACTCAGCCGATCATCCAGCCATGATTGGATTGGGACTTGTGGCCTATTTGTTTGGCTTGCGACACGCATTCGATGCAGACCACATTGCGGCAGTGGATGACACCGTTCGTCTCCTGATGCAACAAGGCAAGAAGCCCTTGGGAGTCGGTTTCTTCTTCTCGCTGGGTCATTCGACCATCGTGTTCTTGCTTGCTGTCTTCACGGCAATTTCGGCTGGTCTTGTCAAACATTTTCTCCCTAGCCTAGAGAGTTTCGGCAACATCTTCGGTACCTTGGTCTCCGGCGCTTTTTTGCTGTTTGTTGGCTTGCTCAATCTCGCAGTCTTGATGGGCATGCTGAAGATCTGGCGCGAGAGGAAGTCACATCACCACAATCACGATCACATCGATCAACTACTTGCTCAGCGTGGACTACTCAACCGTGTGTTTGGGGGGCGGGTCCAGAAGTTCGTGCGCCATAGCTGGCAGATGTATCCGGTCGGATTTCTGTTCGGACTGGGATTCGATACCGCTTCCGAAGTCGGCCTTCTGGCGCTGACTGCTGGGGCTGCAACGGGCAATTTTCCCATGCTGGCTGTGTTGTCGCTGCCCATTCTCTTCACAGCGGGCATGAGTGCGATGGACACGACAGACGGTGTACTCATGGTCAAAGCCTACGGTTGGGCCTTCATCAATCCTGTGCGCAAGATTTTTTACAACATCACCACCACCAGTCTCTCGGTCTTGGTTGCGTTGCTTTTAGGAGGTATCGAATTGCTGCAGGTGCTGATTCCGCTCGTAGGCTGGCAAGGACCGGTCTCGCAAGCGATCACGGCCCTAGACTTCGGAGATATTGGCTACTTCGTTGTGGGACTGTTTGTCACCGGATGGCTGGTGTCAGTTGCCATTTGGAAATGGGGTGGGATTGAACAGGCGGTGCCCGCCAGCCCCACAGTCCATGACCATGTCCATACCCACTCGGATGGAGTACGCCACGGACACCGGCATCTTGATTGAGCGTGTTATCAATGTGCTGCGGGATCGCACCATGATCCGTGACAGAAGTGGCTCGGCTTTTCTATTGAGATTTACATAAAACATGACAACCAATAGCATACTCAAACGTTATCCGATCATCAGCGTGATTGGAGGTTGGTTGCATGAGAAAGAAGATGGACGAGGCAACACGCAAACGGGTGCGAGCTGGTCGATTGCTGCTGGCAGGCAAGACGCCCGCACAGGCAGCAGCGGCGGTTGGGGTGGCGCGCCAGACCGTGTACACCTGGAAGGCCCGGCTCGATGAAGGCGGCATCGATGCGCTGCGCGCCATGTCGCCAGGACGCCCGGCGCAACTGGATGCGCAGCAACTGGAGGGGTTGCGCCGCGCGCTGTTGCAGCGGCCCACCGAGCACGGATTTGGAACCGAGTGATGGACGCTCAAGCGGGTGCGTCTGCTCATCGAGCGTCTGTACGGCGTATCCTTCAGCGAAGTGCATGTCTGGCGCATTCTGGGCGCACTGGGCTTTAGCCCGCAAAAGCCCGAGAAGCGCGCCATCGAGCGAGACGAAGAGGCTGTGCGCAGTTGGAAGCGCAGCACCTGGCCGGCGCTTAAAAAAAAGCCCAGCGAGAAGGTCGCCTGATCGTCTTCGTGGACGAATCGGGCATCAGCGAGCGCCCGACCCGGGTGCGCACTTGGGCGCCCAGGGGGCACACACCCATCATCCAGTTCCACTTCAACTGGAACCACGTCTCGGTGATCGCCGGCTTGACGCGCACCAACTGTCTGTTTCGGCTGCACGAGGGCAGCATCAAGAAGGAGGAGATCGTCGAATTCCTCAAAGCGCTCAAGGCCCATCTGAAGCAGCCGCTGCTGGTGATCTGGGATGGTCTCAAGGCGCATCGCAGTCGGCTCGTGCGCGAATACCTCGACAGCCTGGATGGGTACATCCAGATCGCGTTCCTGCCGCCCTACGCGCCGGACCTGAACCCGGTGGAGTACCTGTGGGCCTGGCTGAAGCGACACGCATTGGCCAACTACTGCCCCGCCGACCTGAGCGAGCTGCACACGACCGCGCGCAACAAGCTCAAGAGCGCTCAGAAACGCCCCTCGATCATTGCCGCATGCTGGATGCAGGCTACGCTCTGGTAGTGTCATTAATTAAGTAAAGATCAATAGGAGTCTGTCGGACTTGGGTCCGATCGGCGGTCATCAGGAAGGCCGGCCGCAATTTTTTGCGGTTCCGGGCATGGCGTCGACCTGGCGACCGCTTGTGTGGTCCCGCAGGGCTGCTGGGCAGTTCCTGAAGGCGCTGACGGGGGCATGGATCGACGCATGAACCTCTGCCTGTTCACCCCGCCGCATGCAGCACATGCATGCGCTTGATGTTCCAGGCCATGGTCACCAGATTCCACTCGCCCTGCGCTGCGGCCAGCCCGCGCATGCTCATCTGGCGCCCCGGAGTTCGACAGTTGCACTCGTAAGTCCGCGATATTGTTGGGGCGAGCAACGAAACGTGCCCCTACAGGAGGGCAAGTTGGTCGTCGACGACGGGCTTCGTGAGTTTGAGTCCTTGGAAGATGGCGTGGTCGGTGTCGCTGAGCGTGGACGTGCCGTCGCGGCGCTCGCCGCCGAGATGGACCTGGTGGTACTGGATGCGACGCAGGTGCTCCAGCGCGCGTTCGGGGGAGAGCTTGGAGTCGGCGTCCTTGAGGCGCATGCGCATGACCCGGTACAAGACCAGGGCGATGAAGCAGATCAGGGCATGGGCGCGGATGCGCTCGGGAAGCCGGTGGAACACCGGGGCGATCTCGATCTCGGATTTGAGGATCTTGAAGCCACGCTCGATGTCGGCCAGGCTCTTGTAGCGGCGCAGGACCTCGGGGGGCGCGAGGTCGGGCACGTTGGTCACCAGCAGCAGCTTGCCGTCGTTGAGTTCGGCGCGCGCCAGGAAGGCGCGCTCGATCGCTACGACAAGCTTATTGCGCGCGGCCCATAGCAGCCCAGCGCTCTCGTAGGCGTAGCTGCAATCCAGCAGTGTGAGGATCAGCTGGCGCTGATACTCTTCCTTGACGAACAGCTCTTCGGCCCGCCCCAGCCACCGGATGGCTTCGTAGGGCTTTGCATTTCGCAACTTCTGCCGCCCGCGTGACCTGAACGACTCACCAGCCTCGCCATCGCTCACACGCTGTCGCTGCACATCCACGACCAGCTCATAGAGGCTGTCGAACTCCGGCGTATCGAACAGCTCACTCATCTCGTGGATCATCCCGGACAGCGATTCGAATGGGAACTGACCTAGGGGCTTGGAGGTCTCAGCGATCTCCTTCAGATCTGCCCAGGCCGCCGAGAGCCCCTGCCGGCGACCTTCGTACATCGCGTCGGTCAAGCTCACGAACGTCCTCAGCATTCGCGCGAACAAGGCGTTGTTGGGCCGGGCCTGATCGGCCTCCAGCGTCTTCAGGTGGGCGACAAGCGCTTGGCGTCGGTCACCGGCGCGGCTTCGATCAGCCGGTACGAGGTTTCGACGCTCCAGGGTTATCAGCAACTGGTTTAGATTGAGGAGGCGCTCTTGATCTTCCGCCTCGGCGGAACTTGTCGCATGCCGCTCGACTTCGTCGTAGTGGGTCAGGAACTCGCTGAAATCCTCAAACCACCAATGGGCGGTCCAAGCGCGCTGATAGGCGACGCGCAGCAGTTGGGTGGGAATCGCCAGCTCGCGCGCAATGCGGTCGGCCATGGCGAAGCGACCCTCGATCTCGACACGCGGCCTATCCAGGCCGCGCGCAAGTTTGGCTGCACGGACACAGTCTTCGATCAGTTGGTACCGTGCGCCCGCGTAGCGACTCGGGTCTGAGATCTGCGCATCGAGCTCCTCTAGGTCCGCTTTGCGCCGGGTGTCTTCGGGCCCGAGCCGCACGCTGCCTTGATGGGATGCATCCTCGATTTGGAGCACCGATATGGCGAGGTCCAGATGGCCATTCCTGTATACGCGGTCAGTGAGCCAATTCCTGTCCATGATGTGGACCGGGATTCCTGCCGTCTTGGTCAGCGCGTCTTCGGTGCCGGCTCGCAGCTTGTCGCTGACCAGCTGGTTCGTGAAGAAGTAGATCCGCTTGTAGTCGCGCTTCGTTGAGAGAACGTTTTCCACGTCGGCCTCAATCTTGGGCTTCCACTTCTTCTTGGCACTGAATGCGAACGCCCAGCGCTCCGACCCGCCCGCCGGTTCTCCGAACCACCAACGATCGGAAATCTCTTTCGCGACAGGATAGTTTTCCGAGTCGACCTTGCTGTCGCCGCCGCCAGTGGGGCCGGTTTGAATCCGTAGGTTCGGGCAGATCTCTTTCTCGGCGATCAGCCGGCAGAAGTGCTCGAACTGATATTCCTCCTTACGCGCGGTTAGCGTGTCAAGGTGGTGATCGAATACCGGACGTGCCAATACGGGACGTGATTGGACAACAGAGTCCGAGAACAGGTCAGGGTGCCGTGCCCGCATCAGTTCGCGAGGGCTGGGCGCTTGCTCCGCGGTTTCGGGTGCGACCTTGCCCGCGCTATCGTCCTGAGACTTCATGTCCTTGTCTGACCTTTCTGCTGCGTGACCTGGAGATTCGGCACAGGTCATCGTTCATGGGAAGGCACCTGCATCTTCGCCAGTTCCTCGGCAGAGGATATCTCCGACCGTCAAGGTCTGGCGATCACAGCTAAAGCAATGCTGGATTGTGGCCCGCACACTCGCCAGATTGAGCGAAGTTGCTGACATGCTCGGCTCGGGGGGACGACCGGAGACTCCGCAAGCTGGTCTGCGGGTGGCATCTGCGCGAATCCGCAGGACTCTCTCGATGGTCGCGTCTATAGCGGTCGCCAATGACCGTCAGCTTCTGGCCGACTCCGGCCTTCACCGGAGCCGGGTGGCACTGCCGTCAAATCTCCATCTGCTCGGCGATGTCGAGTGCATCTTCTACCTCGATCCCCAGGTAGCGGACCGTGCTTTCAAGCTTGGTGTGACCAAGCAGCAATTGAACAGCGCGAAGATTCTTGGTCTTGCGATAGATCAGCGTCGGCTTGGTCCGCCGCATCGAGTGCGTGCCATAGGCGTGACCATCAAGGCCCATTTCCTCGACCCAGCCGTGAACGATGCGAGCGTATTGCCGAGTGCCGAGGTGCGGGGATGCGCGCATGCGGCTTGGGAAGAGGGAGTCGTCGCCCCGCAGGCCAGCCATTTTGATCCAAGCTCCGACGGCTTCGCGCGTGGCCGCGGTGATCTCGAACTGAACAGGGTTGCCAGTCTTGTGCTGGATCACGATCGCCCGACTGGCCACGGCATCACCATGGCAGACATCGCGCACGCACAGGGCGACCAGATCACAGCCGCGGAGCTTGCTGTCCAAGCCCAGATTGAACAAGGTGTCCGGCGTCAACTATCTTGAGCGGCGCTCACGATAATTGTCGCTGGGCGCTCAAGATAATTGTCGGCCGCCAAACAAGGCCAGCTCGCGCGTGCGGTGCTCCATTTGCAGACGGACCCGGATGGCCCAGATGTCCTTCAGTTTCAGCGGGGCCTTCTGTCCGACGACTTTGCCCTTGTTCCATGGGGCGGTTGTGCTCTGACGATCCGATTCGGGGGTGTTCATGGTGATCTCCTGAGAGCATCCCAAGCCCCTGTCGGCGCCCGGCGTTCGCGGAGAAACGATCTTGCGCTACAAGGTGAACGGCAGCGCCGACAGGGGCCTGGGATGCTCTCAGGATTGGAAAATACCTCCCCGTCTAATGCCGATCCATCTCACGATCACCTGACCGTGTCCCTGTTCGATGCAATCCAGCGGAATTGCAATAACACCCTATCCCCCTATACTGTTGCCATGAGTCACACCATCCGAGCAAAAACCAAACTTCTCAACCGCGTGCGCCGCATTCGCGGGCAAGTCGATGCCATCGAGCGTGCTCTGGACAGTGATGCGGGCTGTGAGCAAGTCATGCATGTCATCGCCGCTTGCCGTGGTGCGATGAACGGCTTACTGTCCGAGGTCGTCGAAGATCACATCCAGACCCATCTGATTGCTCCACTCAAGGGCCAACAGGACGAGTCGGCCGAGGCTGCAGCCCAGTTGATCGACATCGTGCACAGATACTTCAAGTGAGCGCATCCATGTCCGCGACCCCGTTGACCCTTGAGCATGAGCATGTGTTTCTCGGTCAAGGCCATGACCGCAATGCTCGCAAGACCTGGGCCGTCGTCGCCCTGTGCACCGTGGTGATGGTCATCGAGATCGCTGGTGGGGTTCACTTTGGCTCGCTGGCGTTGGTCGCCGATGGCCTGCACATGAGCACCCATGCTGCAGCCATGCTGATTGCCGCCATGGCCTACCACTACGCACGCCAACATGCCCATGACGCCCGATTCAGCTTTGGCACCGGCAAGGTGGGGGATCTGGCAGGTTTCTCCAGCGCCATCATCTTGGCCATGATCGCTTTATTGATCGGCTATGAGGCGATTACCCGCTTCATCCATCCGGTGGCGATCGATTTCAATGCGGCCATCGCCATTGCCTTTCTCGGCCTGTTCGTCAACATCCTCAGTGCCTGGCTGCTCAGTGGCGATGAGCACAGTCATGGACATGACCATGGCGCGGGAGCCGCGGACGATGCCCAGTTCGTCGACACTGCCGCAGGTCGCGTGCGGGTCGAGATTCATGAGGATCGGGTTCCGCCGAGGTTTCGCTTGCGTTGGCAAGATCAATCAGGCCCACCCACAAGCCTGCTGGCGTCGCACATGTGGATGGAGACGATTCGTCCTTCCGGGCAACGCCAAACGTTTCAGTTTCAAGACCAGGGCGGGTACTGGGAATCGGTCGATGCCATTCCGGAGCCGCATGCCTTTGAAGCACGGTTGCATCTGAACATCGGGGCAACGGTGGAATCTCGAACCCTGCACTTTGCAGAGCCTGAGGGCCATGACCATGGTCATGCAGACCATCACCGGGATCACAATATGCGCGCCGCTTTCGTGCATGTGGCTGCGGACGCCGCAGTTTCCGTGCTGGCCATTGTGGGGCTGGCAGCGGGCAAGTTCTTCGGCCTGAACTTCATGGATCCCGTGATGGGTATCGTCGGCGCGGTGGTGATTGCGAACTGGTCCTTCGGTTTGATCCGGGATACCGGCGCCATTCTGCTGGACGTCAATCCGGATGCCGCGCTGAGCCAGTCCATCCGTAAGGTCGTGCAGGAAGCGGGCGATGAATTGGCCGACTTGCATCTCTGGCGCCTTGGACCTGGGCACCTTGGAGCGATCGTGGCGGTGAAATGCAATGACCCCCGTCGGGATGCGCTCTACTATCGTCACAAGCTGCAAGGCTTCCGGGATTTGTCGCATTTGACGATTGAGGTGGGAAAAATGCCGATAGATTTGTAAGCTGGTCAGTGCTGACATGGCGCGAGCTTGCCCCAATGCCAGATCAGGCCGATATGCTGTCGGCGGATAGACATGCTGTATGGCTGCTCGACCCCGGAACCAGTCATTGGAACCCCGGCGATACGAACGACGGGTCAGGGTCGATAACGCAATTTCGTCATCGCAGGAACCAGACGCTGACCTGCCGGCCGCTGCCGACGTCCGCAACGTGGAGCATTACGGCCGTTGCCATGCGCCACCCCAATGTCGGCACTGGCCGAGCTGCGGCTGCTCGATGGCGATGTCCCGTTCGCTGTTGAACGGTGGTGAGTGACGGCTCCGGATTGGGATGCTACGCGACGCGCTGAACGCCCTGTGTGGTGTCAGCAGGTGAGCGCTGTGCGAGGGCGTGCAACAAGGTCGTCATCTGGTCGCAGCCGCGCAATCGGCGCATGCGAGGAGCGGCGTCGTTCAAGGCGCTGGCAACCCAGCGCAGCACCATGGCCCCGTCGCTCCAGCGCTTGACGTTTCGGGTGTAGCTGGCGACCAGTCCGTTGAGGTTCTCGATCGGGTTGGTCGTGCGCAGGGTGCGGTACAGCGCGCCGGTGATCCCCAGGGTCTGCAAGGTCAGTGTGTCCTCCAGGCCCTCGCGCAAGCTGGTGGCAGCCCCGGGGTGCCTGGAGGCCAGAGAGCTGGCCAGACGTTGCAGCTGGCGCCGAGCCAGGTCGGCGTCGCTGGCCGCATAGGCATCGCGCAGCGCGCGGTTGACGCTGGCGTGCAGGGTCTTGGGCAGGTGATCGAGGACGTTGCGACGCTTGTGCTCCTGGCAGCGCTGGATGAGGGCTGCGGCGCCGAAGGTTTGCGTGATGGCGCGGCGCAGCGCCTTGCCGCCGTCGACCACCCACAGCCGTGGGCGCTGGGCATCGAGGCCGCGGTCGATGAGATCGGACAACAAGGCGGCCACGACGCGGGCGGCTTCGCTGGAGCCCTCGCGAATCCCCAGGACATGCTTGCCCGCGCGCGCATCGACCCCCAAGGCGATGAGGACCACGCGATCGGCAAAGTGGATGCCATCAATCATGATGACGGGCAGATCCAAGGTGTCGAGCCGCCGGTTCAGCCAGGCGTCAAGCTGCTGCTGGCTGAGTTCTTTGAAGCGGCGCGACACGGCGCTCTTGGACGCACACGAGCGGCGCACCTTGGGTGGCAGCGGACCCAGCGTGCTGGCGTAGCGCCGCGTGGACACCCCAGCGGCCACCGCCGACAGCGTGGCCGCATTGAGCGGGTCGGCCCCTGCCGCCCAGGCAAACGTGGGCAGGGGAAGTTCCCCGCCATCGAGGGCGCGTGCCCTTGGCCGGCGAATGTCGATGCGCTGCCCGCCCAGCACCACGCGGCTGCTGGTGTGCCCGCCGCGCACGGCGCGACGCTGGGCATCGGGCACGCCCTTGGGACCGCACAACGCCTCTCGGTCGGCTTCCATCATCACGTCCAGAACCCGCCGACCGGCTTCGATGCACAGCCCGTAAAACGCTTGCTGCACGTCCTGCAAAACGCCTTGTAATGGCATCGAGATCTGAACTTGGGGCTGCGCGCATGCGCGCGCCTTGGACTTCGTGCGAGACTTCATCTTGGTGGCTCCTTTCTTTGCTTGCGAGGCACCCGCATGCTCGCATGCGGGTGAAAGGAGCCGCCACCTTCACACTATCCGTTCAACAGAGTTCGGGACATCGCCCTGCTCGATCCTCGGCTGGAATACCGCATTCCCCTGCCCACAATCAGATCAAGCCGCCCACTTCATCTACGACAGAAACAATCATTGCCGAATTCGTGCGTCAACCCCACGGGGGCGTTCCTTTCCAGCCGCACAAGGGACTTTTGCCCACCTTGGCGTACTCTACACATCCCCCCAATCCCGACGCGTCAGAAAGATCGTCTCGACTGTCGCAGGCCGGATAGGCGCACCCGTTCGGCGCCGGAACCCCTCCAGCGCCACCTCCGCGCGCAAATCCTCGAACAACGGCACCAGCGCCTCCTCCGGGACATCAAACGGCTCCCCATGGTGTTGCGCCGCAAGGAGACGAAAGATCATCGCCATCGGCGCCACCAGCGGCTTGCTGTCCTCCGATGCAAACCCCTCCGCACTCAGCAACCAGTCCAGATCCCGCGCCAGCAAGTTCAGCAACCCATCCGGGAGACAGCAGGGCAAGCAGGCCTCTGGCGGGCCACTCTTGACCGCCGCGAGCAACAGGCGCCGGTCGACCGCAGTGTCTGGCGTGGTCGCAGCAGGGGGATCAGAGAACGGGCGGGAATCAGACATGGCGAGCGGGCGAGAACAGTCGTGGTGGGAGAGACAAGCAGGCCCACATCATAGAGGCATATAAACCGTGGTCAATAGGTTGACCCAGTGGGCATGCTTCGCCCATGCCCAATCCACCCCCCACGGTTCCCAAGATTCAGTCCCCAGCGCGCCGTGCCAGCTCCTTCGAGCCCACGGCCGCTGCCGCCTTCGGCGCCGTCATCCGCGCCGAGCGCGTGCGCCGGTCCATTCCACAAGACCAGTTCGCCCTGCGCGCCAACATCGACCGGTCGTACTACGGCAAACTCGAACGCGGAGAGCGCCAGCCCTCCCTGGCATTGATTCTGCGAATCGCCAAAGGCCTGGGTATCCCAGCCGCCACACTCCTGGCACTGGTCGAGCAGCGCCTGCCTGCGGACAACAATGAACGATAAACCCCCCGGCCGAAATCAACCGGGCGAAATCATCCGCGAACAATAAAGCCGGTCGAAATCAAGGCAACCGGGCGAAATGAAACATTCCCGTCCGCTTCGGTCACACCGGCATTGCCGTCCCACTGCGCGCGTTGGCCCTCACCTGGGTGGCGAGCGCTTCGCGCCCGTTGCCGATGCTTTCTCCTCGTACAACCGCACCAGGTCGTGCGGTCAATGCCCCCTTGATCGTCCGCCCTGGTGTCCATACGGCCCAGCGTGGATGCGGACATCCCGTGCTCGGCGTCCCGCCGTTGGGAGGGTGCAACCGGATCGCAGAGGTTGCCACGGTCTCGTTCCGAGTCTCTCAGAATGCACGACGCACCTGCTGCACCTGGCTGAACGGCTCCACGCGCGTGCCGACCCTCCGGCGCGCTGTTTTGTCACCGCGCGCAGGACGGCCGGGTTGATCCCCGCCGTGTCTTCCGCAGGTGCTCAAGCTCCTGGTTGAAGGCCGTGAGCACCGCGTTCGGGTTTCCCGGGCGAATTCTTCAGGGGGTGCCGTTCAAGGTGCCGCCCTGAGGGCTTGAGACGGGTTGCGACATGGTGGATGCGCAAAAGGGGATTTGTCTCGACCGTCCTCCGGTGCAACCGATTTGAATCTTGCGCGCAGCATCCCCCGCTTCTTGCCGCCACCCCGTTGCGCGGATGGACCACATGCGCAACCGGGTCACCGGATCACCCGGGTTGGCACTGACACGGCCCCCAGGCTCCCGTGCGGAGGAAGGTGGTGCGCTTCGGCGGCGGACGCTCAGCGTGCTTTGCGACGAGGAATTCTGCGTGAAGCAGAACCGTCCTCCGGTAATGGCGACGAAGCCAGCGATGGCGACGCCCGGCTGCACGGCAGCCGGGGTGAAGGGAGACCGGCGGAGAATCCTCCGACCAGGTTGGGCCGGAAAACGGGATCGCCAGAAGATCGGGGCGGCCGGAAAACGGCTTCGCCGGAGGGCATTCGGAGCGCGGGGGTCGGATCGTCCGGTGTCGGAAATCCGCATCATCCGCGCGGCAAAAGTCGAGGAATCCGGACACCGGGCGCGGTGCGCGCACGCGGTCGTCAGGGGCGAAAATGTTGACATCTATTCCCGCCGGAGCGTCCAAAATGTCAACATCTATTCGTACCAGGGCGCCCAAAATGTCAACATCTATTCCCGCAGGACAGGGGTAAATGTTGACATCAATTCGCGCCGAGACCCCTGCGGCGGATGTGTAACCGGTAAGCCAGCGGCGTTCTTTCGTTCGTTTCGGATCCCACGAAGAATGTTTCCCATCGCAGGGATGAGGAGACATTCGAGATGGAGAACGACGCGGCAGAGGTGGCCGAGGTCAAGCGGCGGCGGCACCTGGACGAGGCGTGCTGGCGCGACGTGATTGAGCGTTTCCCGGCCTCGGGGCTGACGCTCAAGAGCTTTTGTCGGCAGGAGCGAGTGTGTGTGAGCAGCTATCGGCGCTGGCGTGAGCGGCTGTCGGGCAAGGTGAAGGCTGCGCCCGTGACGGCCAAGACTGGGCGTATGGAGCAGCGTGCCGCGGGGTTCATCGAGTTGGGCGAAGTCGGTACCGGCGGCATGCATGCGCCCATGGAGTTGCGGCTGGACCTGGGCGGCGGCATGAGCCTGCATCTGGTGCGCCGCTGATGTTCTTTCCTGAGGGGCGCATCCGGGTCTTCTTGTATGGGCAGCCTGCCGACATGCGCAAGTCCTACGACGGGCTGTACGCGCTGGCGCGCCAGGGCTTTGAGGTCGACCCGCTGGGCGGGCATCTGTTCGTGTTCGCGAACCGTCGGGCTGACCAGATCAAGGTGCTGTACTTCGATCGCAGCGGCTGGTGCGTGTGGAGCAAACGGCTGGAGGCCGGCCGCTTTGTGCGCGACTGGGGCGGGCAGCGCAGCGCCGAGATCGACTTCACCGCGCTCAAGCTCCTGCTCGAGGGGCTGCAGGTGACGCGGCAGTTCAAGCGGCATCGACACGTGGAGTGGCGATAACGGGTTTTGCAATGTGGCAAAGCCCGATTCCCTTCGGGCTTTGCCATGGGCACAATGCTTTCATGCGTGCAGACCCCGCTCAAGTGCAGACCTATACCGCCCAGATCGTGGCGGGCATGGCGGTTGAGGCTCTCGTGCGGTTGCTGCAATCGCAAGCGCAGACCATCGTTGAGCAGCAGCGGCAACTGGCGTGGTTCAGGCGACAGATCTTCGGCAGCAAGAGCGAACGGCTGCAGAGCGTGGCCGATGCGCAGCAACTTCATCTCGGCCAGATTCTGGGTGATCTGCCGATCCCGCCACAAGCCCCCGAGGCTGGACGCCAAGTGGCCGGGCACACGCGGCGCGCACGCACGACAGATTGTGCTGGCGACCAGGACGCGACGGCGTTCTTCGACGCCGAGCGGGTCGAGGTGCAGGTCATCCACCTGCCGTGCGCCCAGGCGCAGGGGTTGCGTGCCGAGGAGTACGAGGTCATCGGCGAGAAGGTCAGCTACCGCCTGGCGCAGCGCCCGGGCGCCTATGTGGCGCTCAAGTACGTGCGCCCGGTGATCAAGCGGCTCGACACCGCGACCCTGCACTGCGCGCCGGCGCCGGCCAGCGTGTTCGAGGGCAGCCGCGCCGACGTGAGTTTCGTCGCCGGCATGGCGGTGGACAAGTTCCGCTACCACCTGCCGCTGTACCGCCAGCATCAGCGGCTGGCCGATGCCGGCTTCAAGCTCAGCCGGGCCTGGTTGACCCAGCTCATGCAGCAGACTGCGGCGCTGCTCGAGCCCATCGTGGATGCGCAGCTGGCCTCGATCCTGGGCGGGCATGTGATCACGATGGACGAGACCCCGATCAAGGCCGGCCGCGCCGGGCCGGGGAAGATGAAGGGCACGTACTTCTGGCCGGTGTATGGCGAGCACGACGAGGTGTGCTTCCCCCACTTCGCCTCGCGCCGCCATGAGCATGTGAGCCAAGTTCTTGGACAGTTGCCCAGTGGCACGGTGCTGCTGAGCGATGGCTACGCGGCCTATGCCCGCTATGCGAGGCAGACCGGAGTCACCCACGCGCAGTGCTGGGCGCACGCGCGGCGCCTGTTCTTCGAGGCGCAAGACGCCGAGCCGCGGGCGGCCACGCAAGCCTTGCAGCACATCACCGCGCTGTACCGTATCGAGGCCGAGATCCGCGCCGCCGGGTGGGAGGGTGCGGCCAAGCTGGCGCATCGCGCCACCCACAGCCGGGCGCGGGTGCAGGCGTTCTTCGCCTGGGTCGAGCAGCAGTTCGCGCAGCAGGGCCTGCTGCCGAGCAATCCGTTGACCAAAGCGCTGGCCTACGTGCGAGAGCGACGGGCAGCGCTGTCAGTGTTCATCGATGACCCGGCGGTGCCCATCGACACGAACCACATCGAGCGCGCGCTGCGTCCGATCCCGATGGGGCGGCGCAACTGGCTGTTCTGCTGGAGCGAGGTCGGCGCACGCCATGTGGGCATCCTGCAAAGCCTCATCGCCACCTGCGTGCTGCAGGGTATCGACCCGTACACCTATCTGGTCGACGTGTTGCAGCGCGTGGGCCGACATCCCCAGTCCCGGGTGGTCGAACTCACCCCCAGGCTGTGGACGCAGCACTTCGGGCAGGACCCGCTGTGCTCGGACCTGGACAGGGCCGCGCCCCGATGACGCAGCGGATCTCCACGCGCATTGTTGCCCAGGCGATCCTCACCGTCGACCGCATGGATCTGCGCGCGCGCGAGGCGCTCGCCGACGAGATCCATGCGCACCAGCCCACGCTGCTTGCCAGTGTGCTGGTCCTGCCGCGCCTGGGCGCCAGGCTGGAGCAGGTCGAGATTATCCTCAACATCCTCTTCGTGGTGTACCAGGCGATGAAGATCAGCGGACATGCATGGCCGATGGTCTGCGAGGATCTGCAAGATCGCTGCCTCGACCGCCTCGTGGCGAAGATGCTCTTCCTCGACGGCTTGACCACGCTGCAGCAGGCGCAGGCGCTGCAGCAGCAGATCGACTCCCACGCCGAGCCCAACCTGCTGGCGTTCGTCTACAGCCGCCTGCAGGATCACGACCTGCTGGACGTGAAAACCGATGCGATCAAGTTCATGCTTCTGGCAGCGGTGAACCTCACCGAGTGCGTCGCAGCAGTATGCCCATCGCACACCACCAAGGCGGTGCAGCGGCGCACTGCCCGACGCGTGAAGACTGCTGCCTGATGCTGCTGCATCTACCCACCCAATAGCTCGAGCGCAATCACGCCGCTGGCTGAACGCTTACGCGGATGTTGCGCGTGAGCAACCGGGGCACCCGGATGGGATTGGAATTCGGGCGCGGGTTCAGCGCGCGGAGGGGAGAATTTTGCGCTTCGGTGGCGTGTGATCTGCCGCGGAATGGATGGCGTGCGTTCGCTGCGCGAAGCAAAATTCGACCCGACGCGCGCCAGTCGTCGGGCATTCATCTCGACCGGCCAGACCCCTCATTTCGACCGGCTTCATTTCGACCGGCGAAGCCTTCGGGAACCCCCAAATGCACTGGTAACCCCGGGGGGGTGTCCGGACATTATAATAATAATTAAGGCTAACCCCGGGGGGGTGTCCGAATTTGGAGCCCGCTGTCTGCGGGGGGACTGACGCACCGTTTTGCACTCCCCGCGCACCCGGGATGTCGGCCATTCTCCCCGCTTCGCCCCGCCCTGCACAGGCCGGTTTTGCGCGACGTGGACCGGCCGTCCAAATGTTGACGAGCCTGCCCCCCTCGGCGGTCCGGTTCCCACCATCTCCCAACTCGGAGTGGCGCCCGCCGTCACACACCGCCCTGTGTTGTGCCGCTGCGGACGGCCCAGGGACGCTGGTCTGCGCGCCCGCGGTCGGGGATTCATTTCAAACGGCAAGACCCCTCATTGCAAACCGTATCATGTCAACCGGCAAAGCCTTCCAGAGCCCAAAATGCACCGGTAACTCTGGGGGGGTGTCTGCACATTATAATAATAATTAAGGCTATCTCCGGGGGGGTGTCTGGTTTTGAGAGCCCCTGTTTGGCGGGCTCTGCGTGCAGGTCTTGCGCACCCTCCTGCGCGGGGGATTTCAGGGCGATTCCGGCTGCTCGCGGGGCCTTTTTGCCGGGGTTCGACACCCTGGTCTGGTCATGCGGGCGCGGAGGTCCATTCGACCAACGGGTCAGCGGATCGCGGTACAGCGCGCGGCCTACGCGGAGCTGTTCATCCCCCTTTCGGAGCGTCTGATCGGCGCGTACGGGGCGGCCACCGGGTCGCGCTCGGGTCCATGTTGATTTCACCATCGACCGTTCCCGGCGAGCGTCCATGTCGATATTCATCGGACTTGGCGCGGAGCGGTTGCGTCCCCAGCTTTCCCCAGCACCGATTTCAATTCATGAGCAGCGCTGCGCCGGGGTGGTGCACGAGGAGATTGGCAAGACCCGCTGGCAGGATCTGCACTCCGTCTGGGCCAACGACCCGCGCCGCACGCAGAAGAGGGCCGATGCGCGCCCCCAGTGCATTGAGGGCCTCAAGCAAGAGGCCCGCCGGAGAGGCGAGAAACTCGACACCCAGGACGACGGCGCTGCCTTCCGTGGGCGACTCCAGCGCCAAGGGCGATGTTCCGAACTTCGTAGAGCGGATATTTTGAAGGTCGCGGCTTCTTTCGCCCTCATCCGAGCATGCGTGTGCCTCGCAAACAAAGAGAGAAACTTCAAAACTGAAGTCTCACCCAAGGTTCAAGGCGCGCGTGCGCGCAACCGCAAGTTCAAATTTCGATGCTGCTGCACCCGCAGCGCCAAGTGTTGCTCAAAGGGTAAGTTCCTCGGCGATGGCTTGTGTAGCACGACATTTTCCTGTTGGAAAAATCGGGCACCGTCAAAGACGGGGTGATCTGCACCTACGGTGGGGTGGATGGGTATTGCTCGCCGGTGGCCTGCCTGAGCCCGGCTGGATTTTGCCAGGAGTTCGCTCTGTGTCCGGGTGCACAGCACTCGGCCACAGCGACGGCCGGCAACCTGCGGGTGTGCCATGCCAAAGCCATGCGCCAGTGGCTTGTGGGCATGGAGAATCTCAATGAACGGGTGTACCTGCCACTCTATGGCCGGAGTCCAATCCAGACGAATATCTCAAAGCCGATGTCAAAACCTCCTCTGCGCTCAGAGCTCGGTGACCATAACGGTCAAAGACCTCGAGGCCAAAGCCCAGAGGCTTCATGCAGAAGCTGCAACAGACTCCCAATCATGTTCGCGGCTCTTTCTATCACCCGCCGGCGCGCTATGCGGCTTGTCTTTAAGAGCTAGGTTTAAAAACAGACAAGGATGAGTCGGCGGCATGGAGGTGGCTTCAGGCGTCAGAAACCCGGTTCGGGTAAGGCTCGGCACGCAGCGGCGTCGTCGTTCTCGCGCAAACACATACGCAAGTGAGGCACCGGCGATACCATCCCCGACGATCAACACACGCGGCATATCGCGCCTCATGGGTCCGGTAAGCCGTCCGAGGGGCGACGAATCGTCTGTTGTCATGACAGCAAGTGTATTTAATGCGTCGCCCGCGACTGCGCGCTTGACCACGCATCTCAGGACAGGGGGTTCTGAAGACGCTCGATGAGCAAGGTGAGCAAGGTCGCGTTGATTCCATGGCCGAGATCGGGCACCACGTCGACAGTGACCTTCGCGCCCAGGGCGGCCAGTCGCGCGCCGGCGTCCACCGTCAGCGCAGTGGGAATGACCGCATCGCGCTGCCCGTGGAACAAATGCACCGTAGTCTCTTTGGGTGCCGTGTCAGGCAATTGTGCGAAGCGCCCGGCGATCGACACGACACGTCCTGCGACGCAGGGTCCCGCGGCTGCCGACTCCAGGGCCATAATGGCGCCCTGGGAGAAACCGATCAGGGTCGTCCGCTCGATGCCGACATGGGCAACATGCTGCCAATGCCGGATGGCTGCCACGAAGGCGGGCAAGGCGCGTGCGACCCGCTCGACTCGGTTGGCCTCGGTCACTCCGTTCACGGAAAACCACTGATAACCAGGGCCAAATTCGAAGCGCTCCGGCGCCTGCACGCTGACGATAAACGCCCCGGGAAACGCTGCGGCCAACTGCTCACCGAGCGGCACCATATCCTTTGCGTCCGATCCAACGCCGTGAAACAGCAGCATCAGCTGCTGGGCGCCGCCCTCAGGGCGCGACACCGTGATGGAGGTGAACATGGTTGGCTTCGGGGCCAGGATACCCACCCTCTCAGTTCTTGCGCATCGGGCAGGTGCGAATGCCGAGCAAGCTGTAAAGCGGGCAGATGCCCACAGCACCGGCCACCAGCGGCACGACGCCGATCCAGCCCCAGACGCCAATCACATGCGTGAGCGTCAGGCCAATCAGAACAAGACCCACAATCACGCGCAGCGTGCGGTCCAGGGTCCCTTCATTCACAGTCATGTTGTGCTCCCCTCAGGTGGGTCATCGGGCCCGATGACCGGTCGCGTCCCAGCGCGTGGTGTAAGTCCACAGCCCGGATAGGCTGAGGCACACATTACTCAGCGTGCCACGGCGGACAACCGAGTGGGAGCAGTATCGCAGAGCGACTGGAGGCCTTCAAGTTGCATGTATCGGCGGTTCAGAGACCACTCGTCGTTCTGCTCCAACATCATGGCGCCAACCAGCCTGGTGATCGAGGCATCGTTGGGGAAGATGCCGACGACGTTGGTGCGGCGCTTGATCTCGGCGTTCAGCCGTTCCAGCGGATTGGTCGAGTAGATCTGAGTCCAGTGCGCCTTCGGGAAGGTCATGAAGGCCAGCACATCGTGCTCGGCGTCGTCCATCAAAGAGCCCAGCTTGGGGAACTTGCCGCGCAGTTGGTCGGCCACGGTTCGCCATTGGTCCTGAGCGGCCTCGGCGGTGTCCTGTACGAACACGGTGCCGATCGCCGCCGACACCATGCGGCGCTGCGTCTTGCCGGCGTGCGCCAGGGCATTGCGCATGAAGTGCACGCGGCAGCGCTGCCAGGTCGCTTTGAGTACCTTGGCGACGGCGGCCTTGATGCCTTCGTGGCTGTCGCTGATGACGAGTTTGACGCCGCGCAGGCCGCGGCGGTTGAGGCTGCGCAGGAATTCGGTCCAGAACGGCTCCGCCTCGCTGGCCCCGACCTTTACACCGAGGACCTCGCGCTGCCCGTCGGTGTTGACGCCGACAGCGATTATCACGGCCACGCTGACAATGCGGCCGGCCTCCCGCGTCTTGACGTAGGTCGCGTCGATCCAGAGATACGGCCAGTCGCCTTCAATGGGGCGATTCAGGAAGGCGCCGACGCGCTCGTCGAGCTCGCCACACAGCCGGCTGACCTGACTCTTGGACACGCCGCTCATGCCCAGCGCCTTGACCAACTCGTCGACCGACCGGGTCGAGATGCCTTGCACGTAGGCCTCCTGGATCACGGCGGTAAGCGCCTTCTCGGCCGTGCGACGCGGCTCCAGGAATTCGGGGAAGTAGCTGCCTTGGCGCAGCTTGGGGATCTTGAGTTCGACGCTGCCGGCACGCGTGTCCCAGGTGCGTTCACGGTAGCCGTTGCGGCTGTTGATTCGCTCGGCCGACTTCTCGTCGGCGCGCCGCAGCGCCCCTCGACGTCGATCTCCATGAGGCGCTGAGCCATGAACTGCACCATCTGGCGCAGCACGTCGATGTCGGCTCCCTTCTCAGCGAGCTCGTTGAGTGCGATAGTTGCGTTGGTCATCGTGATTTCTTTCAGACAAGGATTGGTGGGTCGCACCTCAACCTTATCCGGACTTCACGATGGCCACCCCAACACCAGGGACGACCGAAGCAAGGCAAGCCGCTTCGGGCTACGCCCTCCGCGCCTTGCCTTGCTCTCAAAGACTTACACCACTCCCTGGGACATTACCCGATGACCTCTTCCAATGATCGCAGACTTCAGACCCCCGCGGGAATCTCCCAAACCCGCACCCGGGCATGCGGACGTCCGCGCGCTTTGAACTCCCGCGCCAACCTGAGTCCGCTCGGGCTTCCACGTGCTTCGGGCCGTGCGTCCTCCGGCCATTTGGCGTGATAGGCGCGCTCAATGAAAAGGATTGCCCCAGTCAATTGGACGCCTGTTGCACCCACCGACTATCGTTGAAAAGTCCGGCGGCAACGTCCGCACGTGACACGATGCGATGTCCACCACCTTCAAGGAGAATCCCATGGCAGCACTCAAAGGCTCGCGCACGGAGAAGTGCCTCAAAGACGCTTTTGCCGGTGAATCGATGGCCAACCGGCGGTACCTCTACTTCGCCAACAAGGCCGATGTCGAAGGCCAGAACGACATTGCGGCGCTGTTCCGCTCCACAGCCGAAGGCGAAACCGGCCACGCGCACGGCCACCTCGAATTCCTCGAGCAGTCGGGCGATCCCGCCACAGGCATGCCAATCGGCGACACCCGGCAGAACCTGGCCTCGGCCGTCGCCGGTGAAACCCACGAATACACCGATATGTACCCCGGTATGGCCAAGACCGCGCGAGAGGAAGGTTTCGACGAAATCGCTGATTGGTTCGAAACCCTGGCCAAGGCCGAGCGTTCGCACGCCAACCGCTACACCAAGGCGCTCAACGAACTCGTGGACTGATTTCCTGGGTTCTGCGCGTTGGGTGCCGCATCTCCGTGGCGCCCAATGCGCCGCATCCGACGCGTCGCGTAATGTGTCATGCCAACAACAAACGAGGAGAGCAGCCCTATGGCCGCTGAAGGAAATCTTGAGGCCCCTACGCGTCATCCGTTGGACTGGAAAAACCCTGACTTCTACGACGAAGACAAATGCTTCGTCGAACTCGAGCGCATCTTCGACATCTGCCACGGCTGCCGGCGCTGCGTGAACCTGTGCGGCGCCTTCCCAACGTTGTTCGACCTGGTCGATGCGAGCGAGACGATGGAGGTCGACGGGGTCGAAAAAAAGGATTACTGGAAGGTCATCGACCAGTGCTACATCTGCGACCTGTGCTACATGACCAAGTGTCCGTACACGCCGCCGCACCCTTGGAACGTCGACTTTCCGCACACCATGCTGCGCGCCAAGGCGATCAAGTTCAGAAAGGGCGAGGTCGGCACCGCAGAGAAATTCCTCGCATCCACCGATGTGCACGGGCAGTTCGCGGGCATCCCCATCGTGGTGCAGGTGGCCAATGCGGTGACGCACACCAAGGCCGCGCGCAGCGCGATGGAGGCGGTCGCGGGCGTGGACAAGGATGCCTGGCTGCCCGATCTGGCGGCCAAGCGCTTTCGCTGGGCCGCGCCCAAGGCCAAGGCGAGCAAAGTGGTCGATGGGGAAAAAACGCCGGGAAAGGTGGCGATTTTTTCCACCTGCTACATCAACTACAACGAGCCGGGAATCGGGCTCGATTTGCTCAAAATCCTCGACCACAGCGACATTCCCTACGTCATCGTCGAGAAAGAGCGCTGCTGCGGTATGCCCAAGCTCGAACTCGGTGACCTCGAATCGGTCGATGTCGCCAAGCGCGCCAACATCCCGGTGCTGGCGCGGTATGCGCGCGAGGGCTACGCCATCGTCGCTGCGGTGCCGAGCTGCACGCTGATGTTCAAGCAGGAAATCCCGCTGATGTACCCCGACGACGCCGATGTGCAGCTGGTTGAGGAGCACATGTGGGACCCGTTCGAATACCTGGTCGCGCGCAAGCGCGACGGCTTGCTCAAAACCGATTTCGCGCGGCCCCTGGGTAAGGTGAGTTACCACATTCCCTGCCACGGCCGGGTGCAGAAGATCGGCCGCAAGACCGAGGAAATGCTCAAAATGATCCCGGGCACCGAGGTCAACACGGTCGAGCGCTGCTCCGGACACGCCGGCACCTTCGGCGTGAAAAAGGCCACGCACCAGATGGCGATGAAAATCGGCAAACCGGTGTTCAAGGCGATGGCGACGATGAAAGACGGCAGCGCCCCCGATGCGATCAGCTCCGACTGCCCGCTCGGCGGCCACCACATCGCGCAGGGGTTCGAGGTCAACCAGCTCGGCTCGCCTGCGCTCAAGCACCCGCTCACCCTGGTGCGCGAGGCCTACGGTCTGGATTGACTGCTGGCTGCGCGGCTGATGTGAAAGGAACCCCCATGCAACTGACTGGCAAAATCACCCCCGACAGCCTAATGACGCTCGAGGCCTACAGCAAATGGCGCAAGGCGCACAAGGCCGAGGTCATGGCGCACCGCAGGCTGCGCACCGTGCACCTGGGAGAGCACCTGACGGTGCAGTTCGAGAGCGAGCTGTCGATGCGCTACCAGATTCAGGAAATGCTGCGCATCGAGAAAATCTTCGAAGAAGACGAGATCCGGCAGGAGATCGACGCCTACGCCCCGCTGGTGCCGGATGGCAGCAACTGGAAGGCGACGTTGATGATCGAATACCCAGACGTCAACGAGCGCCGGCGCGAGCTGGCGCGGCTGATCGGCATCGAAGACCGGATGTTCGTCGAGGTCGAGGGTCACGGTCGCGTCTATGCCATTGCCGATGAAGACCTCGACCGCGAAACCCCGGACAAAACCAGCGCCGTGCATTTCCTGCGCTTCGAGTTCACGCCGACCATGCGCGAGGCCATCCGGGTCGGCGCTGCGGTCAAGCTCGGTTGCGACCACCCCAATTACCCAGCGCACATTTCTGTCTCGCCCGAAACGCTGGCTTCGCTTGCGGGCGATCTAGCCGAGATGGGAAACAGCAGCTACCTGGGTCCGTGAATTGTCGTACTTAATTTATTCACATTCCCGCCTAGACGGCACGCTGGAATTGCCAAAACCCTAAGATTCAAGTGGAATTATGAGAGTTTTGCAGATGCGGACTGCTTAGGTAGTGTCATCAGGAGATTTTGGATCGATCCCATAACGGATACATCATCAGAAGATCTTTTGGTAATTGACGACTGCATTGATTTGTGAGTGTGTCACCTCAAGAGGTACCGAAGTATTCGGTTGACTATTATTCGTTAATGACTTTTGGAGAGCAACAGACAGTCCGAAATTAATCACATCAGATTTGGTCATGGCGTATGAAAAACCGCCGGTCAGGTGCGTCGTTGGAATAGCTGGAACGACAGCAAGCATAGTGTTTGATGGAATTGCTTCTTGGGCATATTGGAAACCACCACGCAGCGTCCACTTGTCGTTGTAACGATACTGTGCCCCTAGGGCAAATACATTGATGTCGCGATAATTTTGCGGAATCGAGAGATTTAATGCGCCTCCAGTGCCGGACTGGGTGAAGGCTAGGTTGAGATTCTTCATCACACCGGCCCAGAACACACGTTGAAAATCTGCCGCCACTGTCCACTCAGAATTGATGCGATGTTCCAGCCCTAAAGTGAACTGCGCGGGCATCTGGAAGTTTTGAACGGCAATCGCTCCCGTCAATGGGATGTTGCCAGCAACTGAACTCACTGCGGACAAGGACGCGTTGCCAGTCAAATCCCTGACGGCCGTCTTGAAGTTGTAAGCAACACCAAGGCGTGTCTGCGGCGTGACTTGGTAGGTCATCCCGACCTTGCCGCCAACCCCCCAACCTTCCGCACCTCCACCGACGATGCCATGGTTGGTGAAATTCAAGTAACCACCTGACAATCCCGGCACGCTCAGCAGAACAGGGATCAGGCTCCCCCTGGCCCGACCCTGGGCCGCGAGTGAGCCGATCTGCGACGCATCGAGCAAAGCGCCCAAGTTAAGTGATGTCCAAACTGCGTCGACAGACGCGCCCACGCTCAGCTGATCATTGACCTTGTAGGCTAAAGCGAATGGAATTCTTAGGACGAGTAAACGGGAAAACTGATCAAGTCCCGTGTTAACACCGTTTGTTGCCGTGCGCGAGAGAAAGCTGCTACTGCCAAACTGCGTGCCAAGACCACCTTGAGCATAGGCACCAACGCCGAGCGCCAAAGCATCTTGACGATAAACAAAGCCCAACTCGGGGGCGTAATAGGGACCATTGTTGTTGCCATGATTGCCCGATGTGGCGGTTTCGCCGGTCGCAGTATTGCGCGCTTTGATCGTCGGGTCAATAAAATCCAAACCAACATCCAAATGCTTTCCTGGAGCCATCAAAACTAGGGTTGCAGGATTCTCCATCATGGCGGCTGCGCCGATGTCATAAGCAGCACCGGTGCCGCCCATGGCACGGGAGATTGGTCCAAATCCTTCCAGGTTGAAAACGTCAGTGGCATGTGCAACGTCAGCGGATACGGTTAGGGCGGCGGCCGCTAATGTTGTCAGAGTGATGCGAAATAAATGGTTATATCTAATTTTCATGTTGTCTCCTTGTGTTTTTGAAAAAGATTATTCAATGCCTCGCTGAACAATACAAAAAATCATGGGCGAATCAACACCTTCATCGCGCCATCTGCTTTCTGATGAAAAGTTGAAAATGCTTGATCGACATCCGAGAGTGAAAAATTGTGTGTGAAATATTGCGTGGGATCGAGGATTCCACGCTCGATCAAACGTAATGCCTCCCACATAAACGGCTGTACATTGGCAAAGCCGTTCATATGCAAAGTGATGTCGCGCAAAAAGACATCCACAAGATTTAAATTGAACGTCGCATCGGTAAAGACGCCAATGGCTGCAATAGTTCCACCGGGGCGAACAAGATCCAGACACATTTGGAGGGTTTCGGGGTAACCGACAACCTCAATGATTTTGTCGAATCCGCGGCCAGCAGTTTCCGCCAAAGCCAAATCTTTCCAGTTGGACTTGGCTGTGTCGATAGCCACCGCCCCCCGACTCTCCGCAGCCTTGAGACGATGAGCAACGCGGTCGAAAGCCACCATGCGCCCTGGAGCGCGCTGCAAAGCGATGTCCAGGGTCATCAACCCGGTAGGGCCACATCCGACCAGTGCGACGGCCTCTCCAGGCTGGATGTCGGCTAGTTGGTTGGCTATGACAGCCGAGGGGAGGTTGCACGATAAAGTCAGTGCGGCGGCATCCGTGATCTGTTTTGGAACGTGCAAGGTGTGCGCATCGGCGTGAGGAATCACCATCGCCTCGGCGTGCGTGCCGTTGAGGTTGCCAAACGCCGTGCCGAAGCCATAGACTGCTTTATGGGTAGTTTCGCAGTGCGCAGTCTGTCCAACCTGACACATGTAGCAATGGCCGCATGAGCAGGAGTAAGCCATACTGACGCGATCCCCTTTCTTGAATCGGCCTACCCGCTTACCAACATCGGTGACTGTTCCAATCAGTTCATGCCCGGTCTGTGATTTGCCCTTGTCCATGATCGCATCAAGCGCACCACGATAGAGGTGAAGATCTGAACCGCAAATCGAAGTGGCATCGACCTGAACCAGCATCTCATGGTCTTCCCGGATTACTGGATCGGGGATCTCGGTTGCCCGAATTTCTTGTGGGCCGAAATACACTGCTGCTTTCATGGATTGTCCCCTTGTGTTGTTTGAGTTCAGTACGGTCAGAAAAACCGATCAAAATGAATCTGATTGAAAGGCACGCGGTGCGTCACCATCAGCATTTCTTGGATTGCTTGCGTCATTGGAGGTGGGCCGGCAAAATAAAACTCAAAATTGCCAAGGTCGTCTCCGAGTTTGCGGGGGATCCATTCATGGACGAATCCGACATCGCCAGACCACGCATGTTGTTCAACGCTATAAGCATCCGAGACGACCGGGTGGTAAAACACTCTGGCACCTTGAGTATCCAGCGCACGTAGAAAATCGTCACCACACAAATCGTTCGGGGTGCGTCCACCGTAGAAGAAATGAAGTTTGCGCCGCTGCAACATGTCTGCTGCGGCGGCACCACGTGCAATCGACACCATAGGTGCCAAGCCTGATCCACCGGCAACGCAGACAATATCTTTAGAGCTTTCCTCGCGAAGATAGGCTTGGCCGAATGGGCCATCAATTTCGACTTGACCACCGAGCTGAAGCTGATCGAACAATACCGAGCTGGCGCGACCATGATGCACACGTCGAATCTGGAAATGCCACTCTCCTGCTGGATTTGGAAGGTTGGACATCGAATAGCAACGGGGAGCGCCAACGCCATCGATACGCAGACTGGCGTACTGGCCTGGCAGAAATCGCGCTGGCTCGTCTGTCGCGAAGCGAAATTCCCGAATGTCGTGAGTGATGTTCATGACGCCGACGAGTCGCGCTTGAAATCTCTCTGGCCGAATCTTAGGTATGCATTCGGGATCGAGTCTGACTTTGATTGTCAAGTCGGTGGCAGGAACGCATTGGCAGGCAAGCAACTTGTTCTTTCGTCGGTCGCGATCCGTCAAACCTGGCGCTTCAGGCCAAACGTTATCGACGCTGCCTGACACGATCTCGAATTTGCAGCTACCGCATCCACCCGAGTTGCATTCATATGGAAAGCCGGCTCCAGCACGCAGCGCAGCGCGCAGTACGGTGTCTGCTGGTGTGATGGGAATAGGTCGATCGAATCCTTCGATCTGAAGTGTGTGGTCCATAATCGGATCCTCGAGCCGGCTGCCAATTGCTTGAAATCGTAAAACAAAGTAATGAGGTAATTTTCGGAATTCTCATCCCCAGTCGAATTGACCCGACCTTCATCTATATACCCGTGCGGCTGTTTTCATACAGAGAAAACGGCCATAAAAACAGGTCGAATTACAGCGCGTGTGTAGGCGACCTGTTATCGAATGTCGCCGGACTATACACCCTCAAAGTCCAAGCGAACGGTGGAAATTCCGCACCGCTTCTTTTGCCTCCGCTGCAGCTCCGGGCACTTCGCTCAATGCGGAGCAATAGACATCGACCGCCTTGTCGGCGAGCGGAATCCATTTCATAAGGAGGCCTCCGATCGTTTCCGCATTGCCGGGAACGTCCATCATCATCTTGACCAGCGCGCTGGCCCACCGGCGGTGCCGTTGCGCGTCAAGCAACTGCGCATCGGTCAACATTCCGAGCAAAGTATCGCCGTTATGTCGTCCCGCTTCGCCAAGCTTGCGAAGCACAGCCTCTTCGATCGCCGGTTTTGCAACGAGATTGAGCGCAACAAAAGACTCATCCCAGTCCCACGCCACCAGAACCTTTTCCATGAGTTCTCGATAGCCTTGCCACGCAGCATCCGTTTCCCAATACCTGCGCTCGTCTTTGGCAAAGCCTTTCGCTGGAAAGGTCAAAGAGAGTTCCTTTGCACGGTACGCGCTGTGGCTCAACCAACGAAACGTATCTGCGGCCTGAAACGCGGCACAGTTTGTAATCGTGCTAGCAGGCGCCATCTGCATCAAATAAGCAGATGCCATTTGTACCGTGTGGAAAAGATATCTGCTAGGGGTGTAGAGTCGTGCCAAAGAACCCGCCCAAGTGGGTTCCAGTGCCTTGTCGTGCTCTCGCTCATTGAATTGATCGAAAAGACCAACGACATAAGTCTCCTGCCCATCCTGGAGCATGTTGTATGTACGGTAGACCAGTTCATCAGGGTCGCGAAATTCATTCCAGTCTGCATGCTTGATTGCGACACCATTGCGGTGATCTTTATACCAACGGGCCATGAACATATTTGGATCAAGCTCGAATGGCGCATTTTCGTCACGATCGTTGTAGTGCAGTCCGACTGAAACGATTTCATATTCACTCGGTTTGCGGCGCCGGCCCGCCAGATGGCTCCATGTTTTCAGTGGTTTAAGGACTTCAGTTTCGTTCATGATGTCTCCTAAATTATTTAGATGGGAAAATCGCAGGTTGCATGATGGTTAGTATGCATAGTGCGATTTTTTCTTGTGGTTCAGTTGACTAGAATTTCAGAGGTGTTTGTTGAAATAAAACCGCACTCGATCGGCATTCATATCGATCTTTCCGGCGAAGGACGACAAATCGATTTCCAATTGCCGCATCTGGAACGGTCGTCCTAGTGCGTCTTCGATCGTCTGGCGACGGATAATCATTTCGCCGTCAGTTTGAATGCGCAGGTAGGCTACTTTGTCGTCAACAGCGATAGATTTGTCAGGGTTGTCAATCTCTGCGGCCTCTGCAACAGCTTTGGCCAAATCACCTTGTCGCATCACAGGGCCAACGAGGTTATTCTCTTGGTAAGTTAATGTGGTGTTCATCGACTTTCTTTCTCGATTCAAGTATGGGCGAATAATGGCGTAACATTGGCTGTATCAACGTAAACATCTTCCCCCTCGATCTTGATAGGATATTTTGCGAGCTGGCAGTCGCCAGGGTTGAGGCCAACACCAGTGCAAGCATCAAACACCCATTGATGGGCACGACAAATCAGTGTTTTGCCGTCGAATTTGCCCTCAACCAGCGGAATATCCTGATGAGGACAGATGCCCTGAAATGCATTGATCTCCCCACCTTCTGCGCAGACGAGCAGAACCTCTTGCCCGTCGATTTCAAACGACTCCATCTCTCCTTCCCAGACATCGTCTAGGTTGCAAACCTTTTGGAATGCCATATCGTGACTCTCCGGGCTCAAGCTTTCGATGATTCCCAAACAACTTCAATGCATTGCATTGGCAGCAAACCTGAATCAGCAACCTTCATGGTTCGTGGCAATGGTGCCTGCGCCCCTTGGGGGCGTACGCGCATGATCGCCCCCGGTCGGGCTGCTACTCTGCGGCCGACTGAGTGATGTGCAGCCGCGGCGGCCACCTGATCCATGGTGAATTCCGTATCGACCGGGAGCAGCTGCAAAACAAAATCGCCCTGAAAGTTGGACGTTAGTGGAAATAGGGCCATCAATATCTCCTTGGGTTGTTTCGTCGCCCTCACGAAGGGCGACTTGTGATCATTAAGCGGGGGATGTATTCAAGCGGCCTGCTTGGTTGTGGCAAGCTTTCGGTAGGCTTCCACCCAGGCGTAGCCGTGTGCATCGTCTCCGATCTCGCCGGGCGCAAGACCCATATATTTAAGACCTCCACCAAGATCCATCGGTTGAATCATTCCGGCGAGGAAGCGGTCAATCAGGGACAAGTGCCCCTCGTAGCGTTCTGGCTCCTGCTCGAAACACCACTTGCAGCCCTCAGAGCAGAAGTGGTACCAACGGCCCTTATGTTCGAGGGCATGGTCGCGTACCTTCCACACTTCGCCCGGGGTGGCATTGATCGGAAGTTGGCACATGTTGCAAACTACCGGCAAGGTTTCAGGTAGCGTCAATTCAGGTTTGTTGGCAACCAAGTTGTCGATAATCACATCCCAGTTTTTTCCCCATGTGTCGTTCCAGCCCGGATATTTCTTCTCGAGCCACTCCCGATCCTCCGGGGTCACGCCGGCAGCGGGGTTCCACCATACCGTGGGGCGCCAGTACCACACACCAAGATGCATACCATGATGTTGATAGTCGAGTTCCTCGAGGAATTGCTCCCAATACCAGGGCCGCTCAAGCCCGAGATCAAGAATGGCGCGTTCAAATTGCCCGACGATCCACTCTTGCATGAATTCCTTGAACGACTGCTTGCGATGCTCGAGTGGTGTGTAGTAATCCATCATTGGTCCAGTAAGGACAGAAAACAGCTTCCACGAACGCCAGAATGCCATATCGATCATTCGTTGGGCTTCGGCTTTTTTGCCATGCGCAATCAAGATCGGGATGAGTGGACCACCGATCTGCGCATGGCGTGACTCGTCGGTCTGGATACTCGAGATCAAGCTTGAAAATGTCCAGTCGCCCGCTTCGGCTGCGTCTGCTGCGAGACCAAGGAACTGCATATTGGTGAATCCAGTCTCGAATGCAAACGTGAGCATCAGGCCAATCCCCACTGCATCGCGTGCATTCATCATGTTGTCGAACATGTGCCGTGCTGCGATTGCGCCCCACTCGTTTGTGTCGTAGGCCTTGAACGCCCAATCGAATTGCCGGTCTTTGGAGACGTATTCGTGGGGAAAATAAAGTTGTATCTGCCCGTGTCGGATTTCGTCCATCATCCCGAGCGTTGCCATATTGCGGTGTCCTGGGGCTTTAGCAAACCTGGCCATTCGAGCCTCGGCCGACGCGGCTGCATACTCTGCGCGTGCGATCGCACCGTAGTGCGCTTTGATGACGCTCAACCAGCCTGGGTCTGCGTTTTCGAACATTTTGCTGCGCTCGAGCGCAGCCTTGACAGAGTAGGCGCCAGCGTCTTTTTCTCGCTGGATCTTGACGTACTCTGGATAGGTCTGCTTGTACGGCTCGTCATAGGACTCCCAGTCGGCCATGGGGATACCCATATCACCCGACAGTTCCGGGGGAAAGAGCTCAGATTCCTCAACATAGGTTGGGGTCCAGTTCGTCGTGCGGGCGATGTCGTACCAGTCCATTCGCTCAAGTAGTGCCATGGTCAATGTCTCCAGTTAGCGAGAGCGGCATCTTTGCGCGCTCTGTCGATTGAACCTCAAGGCCGAAAATTCGGCCGCCACAAAATGGGCGAACATGTCAGGCTCCGGGTCGGACTGGCGTCCTTTGAGTCGGGTGCCGACATTTCGTCCAGCTTGCGCGAATCTGACAGACGCATGATCCATACCAAGATGGTCGTGTTGGCTCAAAAATATCGAGAAATTAGGGTAAGCACTGGGTTGCGACTCGCCTGAACGGGCAGATGATCTATCGGAAACTACTGGCCGATGGAGCGAAGATGGATCCGAGACAGCCTTGAGGGCGTCAACTTTGATCAAATCCGCAACCTCGCTCAAGTTGGATTGATGAATTGATCAAAAGACGTCCGCGAAGAGTCAGCCAATCACCAGGGCTACAGACCACGACAGATGAGACATGACACGAACCGCGATTCCGCCTCTGCCCAGTGACGCCGACTTACGGCGGTTGATCCACTTCTCTGCCGGAGACGGGAGAATTTGGCTTGCAGGTCAACGGATGATCCTGGTTCATGCCTCTGCACTAGCTGCACTCAGAGGTGAACTCATGCAGAGCGTCGGGCCAGAGCAGACACGTCGCTACTTCACACGCGTTGGATTTGCTGCAGGCGAAAGTGATGCAGCCCTGGCCAAGCAGCTGCGTGCTGAAGCAACATTGTTCGACATGTTTGCAGTTGGACCTCAACTTCACATGCTCGAAGGCGCCGTACAGGTCACGCCACTGCACTTCGATGCAGATCCGCATACCGGGCATTTCCATGGGGAATTCCGCTGGGATCACTCGTGGGAGGCCGAAGTCCACCGGCGAGATTTCGGTTTGCAGGGAAGCCCGGTGTGCTGGATGCTCGTGGGCTACGCCTCGGGCTACACCAGCACTTTCATGGGGTTGCCAATCATTTACAAGGAAACCAGTTGCGTCGGCTGCGGTGACTCGCACTGTCACATTGTCGGCAGACCACAAGAGGAGTGGCCCGATGCCGAGGAGTTATCGTCCTATTTTCGCGAAGATTCGATGCTCCGCACCATCATGGACTTGCAGACGCAAGTGGAGAATCTACGATCGGAAGTGGACGTGGAGGCGAATAAATCCCGCCTCATTGGTCAGTCGATTGCGTTCAAGAACTCCTATACCCTGTTGCAAAACGCAGCCCCGACGCAAGTCACCGTTTTGCTGACCGGCGAAACGGGGGTGGGAAAAGAGCGATTCGCGCGCGAGTTGCATGCTCTCAGTCCCCGAGCCGAAAAATCCTTCGTTGCCATCAACTGCGCGGCGATTCCGCATGATCTGATCGAGTCTGAACTATTTGGTGCCGAAAAGGGGGCTTACACCGGGGCATCTGCTCAACGCGCTGGCCGGTTTGAGCGTGCAGATGGTGGAACGCTGTTTCTCGACGAAATAGGCGAACTGCCCCTGGCAGCGCAAGCCAAACTGTTGCGCGTCCTTCAGGAGGGGGAAATAGAGCGGCTTGGTTCGACACAGACTCGTAAGGTCGATGTGCGTCTGGTCGTTGCTACCAATCGCGATCTGCAACAAGAGGTCAAGGAGGGGCGGTTCAGGGCCGACTTGTACTACCGCATCAATGTGTACCCCGTGCTCATCCCTCCCTTGCGTGAACGAAGGGATGACATCGAAGCGCTGATCCGCGACATGTTGGTTCGCTTTGCTGCGAAGCATCAGAAGCCTGTGCCCACATTGTCGGACCATGCCTATGAGGCGCTGCGCGACTACGACTGGCCTGGCAATGTGCGCGAACTTGAAAATCTGGTCGAGCGGGCTGTCATTCTTGCCAAGCCGAACGGTCTGGTGGATGCCCAGGATCTGTTTCCAGGTATTGGGCAACCGACTGGACGCAGCATCAATGCCAAGGGCAACCTCGCACTGGAGCCAACAATCGCGCTGGACTGTCACTCTCTGATCGATCAGTTGCAATCGTGTGGAGGCGGCCTAGAGGAACTTGAGCAGGGTCTTCTGCAAGAGGCAGTGGATCGAGCCAAGGGGAATTTGTCAGCTGCGGCTCGGCTATTGGGAATTACACGTGCGCAGCTTAGCTATCGTCTGCTGCGCAAACCGCTTCGAGAAAAGAGCTCGACATGAACGGCCCAGACGACATTACGCTGCCTCACCCTCTGCTCGGTCTCATTGGAGACGTTGCACCAGCAGCCCTTGTTTCTTCGCAGCATGACCCGCAACTTATCGAAGGCCTCGATTCCTGCGATTCTTCAAACCCACGTGCCAAAACCCTGGCAGAGCAGGCTTATCGGAGCCTGCGACAGCACATTATCGAAGGGGTCTACCCTCCTGGAGCGAAATTACGCGTCGAGCACCTGAAGGACGATTACGGCGTGGGTGCCGGTACGTTGCGCGAGGCATTGAACCGCCTCGTGAGTGATGCGCTGGTGATCGCCGAGGGGCAGCGGGGCTTCCGAGTCACTCCGATGTCGTTAGCCGATTTGGCCGACATCACCCAGTTGCGCATTCACATCGAGGTCGACACCCTGCGCCAATCGGTACGCAGGGGAGGTAAGGAATGGGAAATGCGCGTACGCAGTAGTTTCGAGCGGCTGAGTTCTTATGAGCAGCCCGTATCGCTTGCGCGGCGCTCGGATTGGGAACTGTGCAACCGCCAGTTCCACGACGCTTTGATCTCGGCCGCTGCCTCTCCATGGACGCACCTGATCCTGCGGATCTTGTCGCAACATGGGGAGCGTTACCGCAGGCTCTGCATTGGCATGCCACAAAGTCAGCGCGATGTGCATCGCGAGCATACGGAAATCTTCGAGGCTGCGCTGCGGCGTGCCGACGCACGGGCCGCACTTGCGCTCGAAGACCACATTAGCACCACACTTGTCACGTTGCAAAGTCTGCCACCGGATCAAAGTCCGCTGCGTTGAGCCGCACGTCGATCTTCAACTGATGCCGGGACTACATGGTCATGGGTATGGGTAGGCCGTGTAACACCCTCCAACGTCTCTCTGCGAAGCAGGTGGCATTGCGCACCGCAACGAGGATGCGCACGACCTACACAAGGATGTTTTTCATCAAATGATGAAAATGGTTTGCGGCTTCTGACTCATTTCATCAAGCAAAGCGTTTGGCGACGCCTTTGAGCGGCCTTTTTCGCTCAATTTTTAAGAGAGTTGTCCCTCCCTTCTTGTTTGGTGGGCTGGCTGGCTTAGGTGTTTACCCCAAAAATCTCGGGATTTTTGATGGAAGAGCCATCGTTGGCATGGATGGTGCATTGATGGAACCAGACAAGCAGAGCATAGGAGCCGAAATGCAAAAGTCGCATGCCGAGGCAATGGCGCACATGCCGGACCAGTTTGATCCCTCGATGAAATGGGTGCGCGTCACGGGCATCAATCCCCAGGGTTTCGTCGAATTCGAGTTTGCGATGGGCTCTCCGGAACTTTGTGTTGAGTTGATGCTGCGTCCTGATGCATTCGACGAGTTCTGTGCAGCGCAGAGTGCCGTTGTCTCCGATCCCGACCACCGCCTGCAGCGGCACTGATCGACGCCGGTCTGCAAGGCGCCAAGTCCCCCGACACCGTCCACAAAAAGCCAAGAGGAGATCATCAATGACCATCGACCTAAAAACCGTCGACATCAAGCCGCAGCGGTCGACATTTGCCAACGTCGCCAAATACATCGGAGAGGGAAAGACAGCCTCTCGTTACCAGGAAGCGACTTTCGGAGCGCAACCGGAAGCCAACTTCCATTACCGCCCAACCTGGGGCCCCGACCATGAATTGTTCGACGCCTCGCGTACTGCGATCCGCATGAGCAATTGGTATGCGCTCAAGGATCCGCGCCAGTTTTATTACGCGTCATGGACCATGACACGTGCGCGGCAACAGGACGCCATGGAGTCGAATTTCGAGTTTGCCGAGTCCCGCGGCATGATCGACATGATCCCCGAGGATGTGAGCAAACTCGCCCTGGATGTTCTGACGCCTCTGCGTCATGTCGCCTGGGGCGCAAATATGAACAACTCGCAGATTTGCGCGACCGGTTACGGCACGGTTTTCACCGCTCCAGCGATGTTCCATGCCATGGACAACCTGGGCATAGCCCAGTACCTCACGCGACTGGCACTGACGGTGGAAGGACCCGAGCGTCTGGACCTGGCTAAGGTGGCATGGTTGACCGATCCGACTTGGCAATCGCTGCGCAGGTATGTCGAGGACACGCTGGTGTTGCAAGATCCGGTCGAGCTCTTCGTTGCGCAGAATGTCGCGCTCGACGGCTTGCTCTACCCGCTGATCTACAGCACATTTGTCGATGACTACGTGGCCCTGAAGGGGGGCAGTGCAGTGTCCATGCTCACTGCATTCATGTCGGACTGGTTCGACGAAAGCAGCCGTTGGGTTGATGCGGTGGTCAAGACCATGGCGGGGGAATCAGAAGACAACAAGGCGCTGCTCACGCATTGGTTGCGCCATTGGGAGGAGCTTGCAGCCACGGCGTTGTTGCCAGTCGCCGAAATGGCGCTTGCGCAGGGTGGGCGGAGTGCGCTCGATGAAGCGCGCCAGCAGTTCCGCAGCCGCCTGACCAAGCTTGGCCTTGCCCTCTGATGCCTGCTCTTCGTAACCCAATAGCGAGAACCAAGATGTCTAACGTATTCATCGCATTTCAAGCAAATGAAGAGTCACGACCGGTGATTGAAGCGATTCTGGCCGACAACCCACAGGCGACCGTTGCCGAGTCGCCGGGGATGATCAAGATTGATGCTCCCGGCCATTTGACAATTAAGCGCGAGAGCATCGAGGAGCGCACTGGCTCGCGCTATGACCTCCAGCAGATTCATATCAATTTGATCACTCTGTCAGGGCATATCGACGAGGACGATGACCAGTTCACCTTGAGCTGGAAGCACTGACTAGAGCATCAAAGTCGATCAAACCAACAGGAGATGAACAATGGATACTCGTGTAGCGAAGAAAAAACTCGGTCTCAAGGATCGTTATGCCGCGATGACCCGTGGCCTGGGCTGGGAAACGACTTACCAGCCGATGGATAAAGTATTTCCGTACGACAAATACGAAGGCATCAAGATCCATGATTGGGACAAGTGGGAGGATCCCTTCCGCCTCACCATGGATGCCTACTGGAAGTATCAGGGCGAAAAGGAGAAAAAACTCTACGCTGTGATCGATGCTTTCCAGCAGAACAACGGCTTCCTTGGCGTGACCGATGCGCGCTATGTCAATGCGCTCAAGTTGTTCATCCAGGGGGTGACGCCGCTCGAGTACTACGCACATCGTGGGTTCGCGCATGTTGGCCGTCATTTCACCGGCGAGGGTGCGCGCGTCGCCTGCCAAATGCAATCGGTCGATGAGTTGCGTCACTATCAGACTGAAACTCATGCACTCTCTACTTACAACAAGTTTTTCAACGGCATGCACCACGCGAACCACTGGTTCGATCGCGTGTGGTACCTGTCAGTACCCAAGTCGTTCTTCGAAGATGCGAATACAGCCGGTCCGTTCGAATTTCTCACTGCTGTGAGCTTTTCTTTCGAGTATGTGCTGACCAACCTGTTGTTCGTGCCCTTCATGTCGGGTGCGGCCTACAACGGCGACATGTCCACCGTGACCTTCGGTTTTTCCGCCCAGTCCGACGAATCACGCCATATGACCCTGGGGATCGAGTGCATCAAGTTCATGCTTGAGCAAGACCCGGACAACGTGCCGATCGTGCAGCGCTGGATCGACAAATGGTTCTGGCGGGGTTATCGCGTGCTCACGCTTGTCGCCATGATGATGGACTACATGCTGCCCAAGCGCGTGATGAGTTGGAAAGAGGCCTGGGAGATCTATGCCGAGCAAAATGGCGGCGCCCTGTTCAAGGATCTGGCGCGATACGGCATCAGCGAACCCAAGGGTTTCAAGGACGCCTGCGAAGGTAAGGATCACATCAGCCACCAGGCTTGGAACACCTTCTATAACTACGGCGCGGCCGCTCCTTTCCACACTTGGGTACCAACTGACGACGAGATGGCTTGGCTGTCGGCTAAATACCCGGAAAGCTTCGACAAGCTGTACCGCCAGCGCCTGGAGTTCTACCGAGAGCAACAGCAGCAAGGCAACCGGTTCTATAACAAGACACTGCCAATGCTGTGCACGACCTGTCAGATTCCCATGTTGTTCACCGAGCCTGGAGATGCGACCAAGATTTGCTATCGCGAATCGGATTATCTCGGCGACAAATATCACTTTTGCAGCGATCATTGCAAAGAGATTTTCGACAACGAGCCGGAAAAATTCTCACAATCATGGTTGCCGGTGCATCAGATCTACCAGGGAAACTGTTTCAAGCCCGGTACTGATCCGACCAAGGAAGGATTTGACCCGCTCATGGCCGTGATGAATTACTACGAGCTCAACTTCGGTCGAGACAACCTTGATTTTGAAGGTTCGGAAGACCAGAAGAACTTTGCGGCCTGGCGTGGCCAAGCGCTGAGCAACACCTGAGACAAGGGGAGAATCAAGATGACCGTTGCTGCCGTCAAGCCCTACAAATTCCCACCGCGAGATGGCGTGGAGAAATTCCCTGCGCCTTTGCTCTTCATCGGTTGGGAGGATCACTTGTTATTTTGTGCCCCACATTGTCTGCCGTTACCGCCGACCATGCCGTTCGGGGCGCTGGTCTCGGAGGTTTTGCCAGGGGTCTATGGATATCACCCTGATTTTTCCAAAATCGATTGGGGCAAGGTGCAGTGGTTCAAATCCGGCAAGCCCTTCCATCCGGACGCGTCGAAGAGTCTGGCCGAAAACGGCCTTGGGCACAAAGATGTGATCCGGTTCAGAACTCCCGGACTCACTGGAATCAAGGGGTCCTGCAGCTGAGAGTCGACGCTCCTGCCTGAGCGGCATGTGCTGCTCCAGCAGGACTGACTATCTATATGAGCTATCAACTGACCATTGAGCCGATTGGGGCGACCGTGGAGGTCGAAGAGGGGCAGACTGTGCTTGATGCTGCTCTGCGCCAGGGAATCTATCTGCCGCATGCCTGTGGACATGGACTGTGCGGCACTTGCAAGGTACAGGTCGTCGATGGGGAAATCGACGTCGGAGATGCAAACCCGTTCGCTCTGATGGATTTCGAACGCGAGGAAGGCAAGGCGCTGGCCTGCTGTGCAACCCTCTGCGCCGATACCGTCATCGAGGCCGAGATCGACGAAGAGCCCGACGCTGAAATCATCCCGGTCAAGGATTTTGCGGCCGATGTGACCCGAATTGACCAGCTCACCCCAACTATCAAGGCCGTGTACCTGCGCCTGGAGCAGTCGATCCATTTTCAGGCCGGGCAGTACATTCAGCTCGAGATTCCCGGACTGGGTGAGAGTCGCGCGTTTTCCATTGCCAATTCACCGGCAGACGTTGCTGCCACTGGCGAGATCGAACTGAACGTTCGTCAGGTTCCAGGCGGGCAAGGTACCGCCTACATCCACGACACACTTCAGGTCGGCGACCGCCTGCGTCTGTCTGGCCCCTATGGCCGATTTTTCGTACGCAAATCGGCCCAGCTGCCCATGGTTTTCATGGCGGGCGGGTCGGGCTTGTCCAGCCCTCGATCGATGATTCGTGGCTTGCTGCAAGCCGGATGCTCTTTGCCGATCACGCTGATTTACGGGCAGCGGCATGCTGCCGAGTTGTATTACGACACAGAGTTTCGCGCACTGGCCCGGGAGCATCCCAATTTCACGTACGTCCCTGCGCTGTCCGATTCAGGCGACGCGACAACCGGTGGTGTCGAGAGCGGCTTTGTGCATGAAGTCGCGAAAAGACACTTCAACAACGATTTTTCTGGTCGGCAGGCCTATCTCTGCGGACCGCCGTTGATGATCGATGCCTGTATTACCACTTTGATGCAAGGGCGTCTGTTTGAGCGGGACATTTTTTTCGAGAAGTTCATCTCCGCTGCGGATGCCCAGCAGGTGCGCAGCCCATTGTTCAAGAAAGTATGAAGGCGACCTTAAATCTCGAGAGAGAATAAGTCGAATCAGGGTTGTTACCAGTCCTTGAGGCACTCCTTAATCCTATGATTTTACTGTCCTCATCAAAAATCTCGAGACTTTTTGACTCTACCCATGTCTTTCACTTCCACGTCAGCCGAGATGCCAACCGTCACACTGATCCAGACCGGCGAGAGCTACCTCTGCACAGAGCATGAGTCCTTGCTGTCCGGGATGGCAAAGCTTGGGCGGCGCGGCATTCCGGTGGGATGTCTTGGTGGCGGGTGCGGCGTGTGCAAGATTCGAGTGACCAAGGGCGAAGTGCGCAAACTCGGTCCGGTCAGTCGGGCTCATGTCAGTGTGGATGAGGAAGCACAGGGATACACCCTGGCATGTCGGGTCGCTCCGGAGTGTGCAGTGGAGCTGGAAGTCGTGGGCAAGTTGCAAAAGCCGTTTTTCAAAGGATTCGCTGGCTGTCAGTCGAATCTCGTTACCACGAAGTCATAAAGAGGAGATCAATCATGGGCGTCATGCGCATTGGACACGCCAGTATCCGAGTCATGGATATGGCTGCAGCGGTCAAGCACTATGAAAAGGTGCTTGGCATGAAAAAAACCATGGAAGACAAGCACGGCAATGTCTACATGAAGTGTTGGGACGAATGGGACAAGTACTCGCTCATCCTGACCCAATCCGATCAGGCCGGGCTCAACCACGTGGCCTACAAGGTGGAGCATGATGCCGATCTGGATGCGCTGCAAAAGCGCATCGAAGCCTATGGCGTCCCCCCTGCAAAACCCCTGCACCCCGCATGAATGCACACTTTGTTGTGTTTTTCGGTGCACCGAATCCCTTGAGAAACGTTATGGTGGAGGCGATTTTCTGAGGGATTTCTGGATGGCAACGCCCGACTTTTTCCGCAGCCGCATCGACGCGATGATCAACCTGGGCGACCCGCTGGCGGTGCTGGCCACACGACTGCCCTGGGCGCAACTGGAGGCGGCCATTGCCGAGAAGTTTGCGCGCCAAGTGCGCGCAGGCACCGTGGTCGAAGGCATGGACCTGTTCGGCCCCAATCAGGCACTTGTGGGTGCAGGCGCCAGTGCTGCGGGTCGTCCACGGCTGCCCCTGCGGCTGATGATCAGCCTGCTGTATCTGAAGCACACCTTCAACGTCAGCGATGAGGAACTGGTCGTGCGCTGGAGCGAGAACGTGCTGTGGCAGTTCTTCTCGGGCCAGGCGTACTTTGAACACCGCCTGCCGTGCGACGCGACCCAGGTCGGGAGGTTTCGCCGCGCCTTGGGGGAAGACGGCCTGGAAGAACTCCTCAAGGCCACCATCGACACGGCTGTGGCCACCCGCGCCGTGCAGCCCCAGGAGCTGCAGCGGGTGATCGTCGACACCACCGTGCAGGAGAAGGCCATCGCCCACCCCACCGACAGCCGCCTGCTGGAGATCGCCCGCCACAAGGTGGTGCGCAGCGCCAAACAAGCAGGCATCCCCCTCAAGCAGACCTACGCCAAGGAAGGCAAGGCCTTGCGCTTCAAGGCGGCAGGCTATGCCCACGCCAAGCAATTGCGGCGTCTGCAGCGCGTGATCAAACGCCAGCGCACGATCCTGGGGATTGTGCTGCGCGCGGTGCAGCGCACGCTTCAGGCGGCGGACTTTGTCCCGTCTTCCCCCAAAGCGCTGGCTGCGCTCCAGGAGTGGATGGCCCGGGCTGAAGCCGTGCGCACGCAGCAACCCAAAGACAAGAACAAACTCTACGCCCTGCATGCCCCGGAGGTGGAGTGCATCGGCAAGGGCAAGGCGCGCAAGCCCTACGAGTTTGGGGTGAAGACGGCCGTGGTGGTCTCGCACCAGCAGGGGCTGATGCTGGGGGCGCGCACCTTCCCCGGCAATCCCTATGACGGCCACATCCTGCATGCGGCACTGGAACAGGCCACCATTCTGATGCAGGACTGGGCCGTGACCATCCAACATGTCGTCGTCGATCTGGGCTTTCGCGGGGTGGATGCCGACAACCCGGGCCGGCACATCCTGCACCGCGGCAAGTTCAAGCGCCTGACTGCACAGCAGCGCACCTGGCTGCGCCGCCGCTCGGCGGTAGAGCCGGCCATCGGACACTTGAAGGCCGATCACCGCCTGGATCGCTGCTGGCTCAAGGGGGCGCTGGGCGATGCGCTGCACGCCCTGAGCTGCGCGGCGGGCTACAACATCAAATGGCTGCTGCGCGCCATCGTCCGTCTGGGCCTGGGCCCGGTTTTTTTGCGCCTGCTGCGCCAGGCGCTGGGGGGTGCGCGGGCGATGGGCGCCTCACCGCCCGCCCGCGGCCCCGCTTGGGCACTGGCCTGAGACTGTGGGCTCGCCGCCCCAATCCCGACGCGGCTGTCTCATGGGGTGGCGTTCCGTCCGGTTGGGGAACGGAAAACGAATTTTGCAGGGGCGACTATGGCATCAAGACCGAAATGCTGCCTGAGGGAACCTTGCCGTCGACTGGGCGCATGCTCAAGTTCCATTTGCCCAGCACCCACGAAATGCGCCTGTATGCCTACAAGGACTGCGTGGGAACCGATGTCGGCTCGACCAATCCGGATCCTTGGCCGGATGACATCAAGGGGGCTGGTGCACACTGGCTGGACCACTGCCTGCTGATGTGTGAGCTCAACCCAGAGACTGGCGTGAACCGTGTGGCCGAGAACACCAAGTTCATGAAGGAATGCCTGGACTTCTACCTGGCCGAGCAGGTGACCGTGGGCCCAGGTGGCGCCATTCAGGCGGCCACTTGGATGTTCCGCGCAACCAAGCCGCATGACATCGCGTTCGTTGGTGGCCCGCGCAACGGTTTGCACCATATCGCGTATTTTCTTGATTCGTGGCACGACGTGCTCAAGGCTGCAGATGTCATGGCCAAGAACAAGACCAAGATCGATGTGGCTCCGACCCGCCACGGCATTACCCGTGGCGAGACCATTTACTTCTTCGATCCGAGCGGCAACCGCAACGAAACCTTTGCGGGATTGGGCTACTTGGCGCAACCCGATCGTCCAGTCACGACGTGGACTGAGGATCATTTAGGCGCTGGGATTTTCTATCACACTGGCGAGCTGGTCGCCTCGTTCACCGAGGTCTATACCTAATCGAATGGTGCGATGATGCAAAGAGCAAAATGCCCTCGCCAAAGCGTTGCGTTACGGCTGATCGATTGGTCGGCCGCAGCGCAGATCGTCCAGGCTGCTGCCGCGCATGCGCAGCAACTGGGCATTCAGGTCAATATTGCCGTGGTCGATCCTGGTGGCAATCTGGCAGCGTTCCTGCGCATGCCGGGTGCTCCGCTGCACTCGATCGACATCGCGATCGACAAGGCCTACACCGCGGTGAGCTTCGGTTTGCCGACCGGCCAGTGGCCCGAGGCTTTGTTAAGTCATTCTGAAGCTGTGCAGCGCGGGATCGTGCTGCGGCCGCGGTTCATCGCCTTCGGTGGCGGGCTTCCGATCCTGGAGTCGGGCGAGCGGATCGGCGGGGTCGGTGTATCGGGGGGCACCGAGCATCAAGACGAGCAATGCGCTCACGCCGGTCTTGCAGCGGTCGGCTTGGGATGAGATTTGATGCGACAAAGCATATAACCAGACTCCCGACAGACATCACCGGAAAACGATTGCACACGCACTTCATCACCTTCCATCATGCTGATTACCGAAACAAATTCTGTGCCCCGCGCAACAAGCACGAGCGCGCCCAAGCGCATTCTGAATTTTGTCAATGGCAATTACGTCGCTGGCAAGAGCTGGTTTGACAAGCGTTCGCCGTTGACCAACCAAGTGATCGCTCAAGTCGCCGAGGCTGGGCGCGAGGAAGTCGACGCGGCAGTTCGAGCGGCGCGGGCCGCGTTGCATGGCCAGTGGGGAAAATTGACCGTTGCCCAGCGTGTCGATCTGTTGTACGCCGTTGCCGACGGGATCAACAAACGCTTCGATGACTTTCTTGCTGCCGAGGTTGAAGATACCGGCAAGCCGATGAGCCTCGCACGGCACGTGGATATTCCACGCGGGGCGGCAAATTTCAAAATCTTCGCCGACGTCATCAAAAACGTCCCGACAGAGTTCTTCGAGATGTCCACGCCCGATGGACTCGGGGCACTCAACTATGCAATGCGTCGCCCGGTTGGCGTGGTCGGGGTCATTTGTCCTTGGAACCTGCCTTTGCTGCTCATGACCTGGAAGGTCGGCCCGGCGCTGGCTTGCGGCAACACCGTGGTGGTCAAGCCTTCGGAGGAAACGCCGCAGACGGCAGCATTGCTCGGCGAGGTGATGAACGCAGCAGGCATTCCACCCGGGGTCTACAACGTCGTACACGGTTTCGGGCCGAGCTCGACTGGGGAATTTCTCACCACCCATCCTGGAGTCAATGCGATCACCTTCACCGGTGAAACGCGCACTGGCGCAGCGATCATGAAAGCGGCAGCAGACGGCGCGCGACCGGTGAGTCTGGAGATGGGTGGGAAAAACGCCGCGATCGTGTTCGCCGATTGCGGCTTCGACGCGGCGATCGAGGGGACGCTGCGTTCCTGCTTTGCCAACTGCGGCCAGGTCTGCCTGGGAACAGAACGTGTCTATGTCGAGCGGCCGATTTTCGACCGCTTCGTGCAGGCGCTGAAAAAAGGCGCTGAGGGGATGAAACTCGGTCGCCCAGAAGACCCAACCAGCGGCATGGGGCCCTTGATCAGCCAGGAACACCGGAACAAGGTGTTGTCGTACTACAAAAAAGCCGCCGAACTCCGTGCAACCGTGGTCACCGGTGGAGGCGTTCCCGAGATGCCGGCTGAACTGAAGGACGGTGCCTGGGTGCAGCCGACCATCTGGACCGGGCTTGGTGACGATAGCGTGATCGCACGTGAGGAAATCTTCGGGCCGTGTGCGCTGGTCATGCCCTTCGACAGCGAAGAGGAGGTGATGCGACGCGTCAACGACAACGACTACGGCTTGGCCACAGCCATCTGGACGACCAACCTGTCGCGCGCGCACCGTGTTGCGGCGGCGATCGAAGTCGGCATCGCCTGGGTCAACTCCTGGTTTCTGCGCGACTTGCGCACGCCATTTGGTGGCGCCAAGCAATCGGGTATCGGTCGTGAGGGCGGGGTGCATTCACTCGAGTTCTACACCGAGTTGAAGAACGTTTGCATCAAGCTTTGACGGAGAGCAGATCGTGGAACACGTCCACATTGCGATCGTCGGCGCCGGAATGACCGGCATGACGGCAGCGATGACCCTGGCCCGTGCTGGCGTTCAGGGCGTGGCTGTGTTCGAAGCGGCGCATGCGCTCGAGGAAGTGGGTGCAGGGATTGCCATCGGTGGTAATGCGGTGCGGGTTTTGAAATCGCTAGGCGTCGATCCAGCGCAGTTCGGCCACGTGCCACCGGCGCTCGAGTTTCGGAATTGGGACGACGCCAAGATACTGAGTAGTACTGAAGTCGGCGGCCGCTACACCCATGACATCGGCGCGCCCTACCTGACCTTCCATCGCGCCACGCTGCAACGCGCTCTAGCCGAAAAAATCCGCGAGGCCGGCGTCGCCCTACATATGGGGCAGCGGCTCGTCGGCTTGACTGCTGGCGATGCGCACGCGCCAGCGCGGCTTTTATTTCAAGGAGGCAACAGCCTTTCTGCCGATGTCGTCATCGCTGCAGATGGCATACGCTCGGTTGCGCGCACCGTCGTCGCCCCGGAGAGCAAGCCGCGATACAGCGGTGAAGTTGCTTTTCGCGGAGTCGTTCCTGCAAGGTTGGTGCCGCACTATCCCTCGCCGGAAAATCTGTCTGTGTGGTGCGGCCCGAAGACGCATGCGGTGAACTACGCAATCGACGACGGCGCGTTGATCAATTTGTTCGCAGTCTTTCGGCCTCCCCAGTTGCCCGATTGGACTACACAAACCAATCGTCAACCCGGTGATCGCGGCGAAGCGCTCGAGAACTTTCGCGCGCGCTGTTGGCACGACGCAATCCTCGATGTGATACGTGTCAGCGAGGGCGACTTGCACTATTGGTCTTTGATGGACCTGCCCCCATTGCCGCGCTGGAGCGCCCAGCGGGTTGTTCTGGCCGGGGATTGCGCGCACGGGACGCTACCGCACCAGGGTATGGGTGGCGGCATGGGAATCGAAAGCGGATACTCGATCAGCGCTCTTCTCGCTGCGGTCGGCGGCAACGCCTACGCAGAGGCTTTTGCGGCTTACGAGGCGCTGCGCAAACCCAGAACCACCAAGGTTCAGCTCTGGTCGCGCTTGGCTGGGCAGGTTTACAAGCTCAGCGCGGCCGATTCGATCGATCGTCGCAACCAGAGTCTTTGGCGGGTTGGTGACAACATCCGTTGGATCCACGCCTATGACATCATCGACGCAGTGCGTCAGGTGATTTCCAGCGGGTCGGTCGGCCAGCAGCCCCAGCTACCGCAAGGTTCGGTGGCGTCGCTTGACGCTTATCTCATCGAACGCTTTGACCTGACTCCCACGCAACTGGTTGACACCGCGCCGCTTTCCGACCTCGGACTGGATTCGCTCGACGTCGCGGAGCTCTGCCTCGAACCCGGTGTGGACGACGTCCCGGGGAAATTCAATCTGGATCAACGATGGACCGTGGGTGCCTTGCGGCCACAGCTCCGGGTGCAAGCAACCTCGCGTGCAGTCCAAAGCCGCGAGGAACTCGCCAAACACGCATCCTGAACTCTATTTTCTGGAATCAAATGACTGCAACAAACAACCCTGAGATTGCCAATTCCATCGTCGCTGCGGGCATTCGCACCAATTACCACGACGCCGGTTCTGGCTTTCCGGTCTTACTGATCCACGGCTCGGGCCCCGGGGTGTCGGCTTGGGCGAACTGGCGGCTGGTCATTCCTGAGCTGGCCAGGAGTTCTCGGGTGATTGCACCCGATATGGTCGGTTTTGGCTACACCGACCGCCCGCCGGGTCAGCAATACAACATGGACGTTTGGATTGCACAGGCGATCGGTCTGCTCGATGCGCTGCAGATCGAACAGGCGGATTTGGTGGGTAACTCCTTCGGCGGCGCTTTGGCGCTGGCGCTGGCGATTCGCCACCCCAAGCGGGTGCGGCGACTGGTGCTGATGGGCAGCGTGGGTGTGCACTTTCCCATCACACCGGGGCTGGATGCCGTGTGGGGCTACGCGCCCTCAATCGACAACATGCGTAAGCTGCTCGACATCTTTGCGTACGACCGTTCCTTGGTCAACGATGAGCTGGCCCGACTGCGGTACGAGGCGAGCATCCGGCCAGGATTTCAGGAATCGTTCGCGGCGATGTTCCCTGCGCCGCGGCAGCGTTGGGTCGATGCCATGGCGAGCCGCGAAGAGGACATTCGGACATTGCCCCACCAGACCTTGGTCATTCATGGTCGGGAAGACCAAGTCATTCCACTTTCCAATTCCATCACGCTGGCGAACTGGATTGCGCGTGCACAGCTTCACGTGTTCGGTCAATGTGGCCACTGGACGCAGATCGAGCACACCGCGCGGTTTTGTCGGCTGGTCTCGGACCACTTTGCCGAGGCAAAACCTGACGAACCCCTCTCGCTTTGATCCGCATTCAACTCCAAAGTCACTTTTCCCATGCAAACTGATCGACTCCAACACCTTGGCGATGAACTCTTTACCGCGCTGCAATCGCGCAAAACCCTCACGCCTCTCACAAGCCGCCATACTGACCTGAGCATCGAGGACGCCTATCACATCCAGCAGCGCATGGTGCAACGACGGCTCGACTGCGGCGAGACAGTGGTTGGGAAAAAGATCGGCGTGACGTCTAAGGCGGTGATGGACATGCTTGGCGTATTCCAGCCGGATTTCGGCTATTTGCTCTCGGGCATGGTGTACGGCGAAGGACAGACCATCCCGCTGGACACACTCATTCAGCCCAAGGCCGAAGGCGAGATCGCGTTCATCCTAAAAAAAGACCTGATGGGGCCGGGCGTCACCAATGCAGACGTGTTGGCTGCGACCGATAGCGTCATGCCGTGTTTTGAAATCGTCGATTCACGTATCGAAAACTGGAAAATCAAAATCCAGGACACGGTTGCGGACAACGCATCGTGCGGCGTGTTCGTGCTGGGCGACCGCGCGGTCAGTCCCAGGAGGGTCGATCTATCGACTTGCGGCATGGTGCTCGAAAAAAACGGCGAGGTGATCGGCACCGGCGCCGGTGCTGCCGCGCTCGGCTCGCCGGTCAACGCCGTGGCTTGGCTTGCCAATACCCTCGGGCGCCTTGGGATCGGGCTCAAGGCAGGGGAGGTGATTCTGTCTGGCGCGCTGGCCGCGATGGCGCCGATCGCCATGGGCGACGCGTTTCGCGTGTCGATTGGCGGTATTGGCAGCTGTTCAGTGCGGTTTGGTTGAGAGCGACAAATGGATCTGCAACTCCAAGGCAAAACCGCGCTGATCACCGGTTCGACCTCCGGGATCGGCTTCGCAATCGCGCGCAGACTCGCTGCGGAAGGGGCCCGGGTGCTCGTTAATGGCCGCACTGCTGCTGGTGTGGATGCAGCGCTCGCGACCTTGCGCGCCGAGATCGGATCGGAGGCGAATCTTGTCAACGCAGCAGCCGATTTGAGCCACGCCGCCGGGTGTGAGCAGCTCGTTCGGGCGCACCCCGAGGTCGACATCGTCGTGAACAACCTTGGCATCTTTGAACCGAAAGCATTTGAGGATATTGCTGATACCGACTGGTTGCGCTTCTTCGAGGTCAATGTGATGAGCGGGGTCAGGCTGGCGCGCCACCAGCTGCCGCGGATGAAACGCCGCAGCTGGGGTCGCATCGTGTTCATTTCGAGCGAATCGGGACTGTGTCCCCCCGCAGAAATGGTGCACTACGGAATGACTAAAACTGCGCAACTGTCGATCGCACGCGGCTTGGCCGAAACCACGACCGGTACCGGTGTCACCGTCAACAGTGTTCTGCCCGGCCCGACGCGCACCGAGGGTGTGCAGGCATTCTTTGCGCAGCTTGCCAATCAAGCCGGGCAGACCGCTGAGCAATTCGTCGAGCAATTTTTCCGCGAGGCCAGACCCACCTCGATCCTCAAAAGGCTGATCGACCCGGCAGAAGTGGCCGATGTCGTGGCGTTCGTCTGCAGCCCACTGGCCAGTGCCGTCAATGGCGCCGCAGTGCGCGCCGAAGGCGGCGTGGTGCGCAGCATCGGCTGAGGAGAGCTTTTCTTTAAGCAGTCCTCGCGGACGCGTCTTTTTTGTTTGTACCCCAGAAAGGAATTTCCCATGTCTCAAAGCAAAATCCGCTGCGCCCTGATCGGCCCCGGCAATATCGGCACCGACTTGCTGGCCAAGCTCATGCGCAGCCCCGTGCTCGAGCCAGTGTGGATGGTCGGCATCGACCCGGCCTCCGATGGGCTAAATAAAGCGCGTGAACTCGGCCTGAAGACCACCGCCGATGGCGTTGACGGCCTGCTGCCGCATGTCAAAGCCGACAACATTCAGATTGCCTTCGATGCCACGAGCGCGTATGTGCACAAGGACAACTCCGACAAACTCACGGCGCTGGGCGTCATGATGATCGACCTCACGCCAGCGGCCATCGGCCCCTACTGTGTGCCGCCGGTCAACCTCAAGGAACATGTCGGCAAGCGCGAGATGAACGTGAACATGGTCACGTGTGGCGGTCAGGCAACCATCCCGATGGTTCATGCGGTTTCGCGTGTGCAGCCACTGAAATACGCCGAAATCGTCGCAACTGTGTCGAGCAAATCTGCAGGGCCCGGAACTCGCAAGAATATCGACGAATTCACCCGCACCACGGCTGCGGCAGTGGCCAAGGTCGGCGGAGCCAAGCAAGGTAAAGCCATCATCATCATCAACCCTGCCGAGCCACCACTAATCATGCGCGACACGGTGCATTGCCTGACCGAGACAGAGCCGAATCAGGCCAAGATCACCGAGTCGATCCAGACCATGCTCAAGGAAGTGCAGAAATACGTTCCGGGTTACCGCATCGTCAACGGACCGGTGTTCGACGGCAATCGGGTTTCGATTTTCCTCGAGGTGGAGGGTTTGGGTGACTATTTGCCCAAGTATGCAGGCAATCTCGACATCATGACTGCTGCAGCGGCGCGTACCGCTGAGATGTTCGCCGAGGAGATCCTCGCGGGCAAACTCAAGCTCACGCCTGCAGAGCCAGCGGCAGCCTGATCTGACCTTCCGACTAGTCGCCTCCAACACATTGACACGCTGCAAAGCGAAGGAAACACCATGAATTTGCAAGGCAAAAAAATCACCGTTCACGACATGACATTGCGTGACGGCATGCATCCAAAGCGCCACCAGATGACGCTGGAACAAATGACCAGTATCGCGAAGGCGCTGGATGAGGCAGGAGTACCCTTGATTGAAGTCACCCACGGCGATGGCCTAGGTGGATCATCGGTGAACTATGGGTTCCCTGCACACTCCGATGAGGAATATCTGGGCGCGGTCATTCCCCTGCTCAAGAAGGCCAAGGTCTCCGCCTTGTTGCTTCCAGGAATCGGTACCGTTGACCACCTCAAGATGGCGCATGAGCTGGGAGTGCACACCATTCGCGTCGCCACGCACTGCACCGAGGCTGATGTGTCGGAACAGCACATCACCATGGCGCGCAAGCTCGACATGGATACAGTGGGTTTTTTGATGATGAGCCACATGAACAGCCCGGAGGGTTTGGTCAAGCAGGCCAAGCTGATGGAAGGCTACGGCGCCAATTGCATCTACATCACCGACTCGGCCGGATACATGTTGCCTGATGATGTCAAGGCTCGTTTGACTGCGGTGCGCGCAGCGCTTAAACCGGAAACCGAGCTGGGTTTTCATGGCCACCACAACCTCGCTATGGGTGTGGCGAATTCCTTGTCGGCGATCGAATGCGGCGCCAACCGCATTGACGCCGCAAGCGCTGGCCTTGGCGCTGGAGCGGGCAACACACCAATGGAAGTGTTCATCGCCGTGTGTGATCGCCTGGGTATCCAAACCGGGGTTGATGTCTGGAAAATCCAGGATGTTGCAGAAGACCTCGTCGTGCCGATGATGGATTTTCCCATCCGCATCGATCGCGACTCGCTCACACTGGGCTATGCCGGGGTCTACGGATCATTCCTGCTGTTTGCCAAGCGTGCCGAGAAGAAGTATGGCGTTCCCGCGCGTGACATCTTGGTCGAACTTGGTCGCCGCGGCATGGTGGGCGGGCAGGAGGACATGATCGAAGACACCGCGCTGACTCTGGCGAGAGACCGTGGGTTGGCCCCGGCGAAAGCAGCTTGAGACGATTTTTTGGCGTGCGGGCGGTTGCCGCCCACCTTCCATTTCAAACCATACGAGGTTAGACGATGAAGTTGTATTACGCCCCGGGCGCGTGCTCCATGTCTCCCCACATTGCCCTGCGTGAATCTGGTTTGCCGTTTGACTTGGTCAAAGTCGATCTCAAGACAAAACAGAACGACAGTGGCGAGGACTACAAACGGATCAACCCCAACGGGTATGTGCCCTGTCTCGTGCTGGACGATGGCCGCACATTGACCGAGGGCCCAGCAATCGTGCAGTACATCGCCGATCAAGTACCTGCCAAACATCTCGCGCCGCCCAACGGAAGTTTCGAGAGTTACCAGCTCCAGCAATGGCTGAATTTCATCTCGACAGAAATTCACAAATCCTTTAGCCCTTTGTTCAACCCGAGCGCAAGCGACGAGCACAAGGCATTCGCCCGCCAGATTCTCAACGCACGGCTGGCAACTACTGCCCAGCGCCTTGACCAGGCACCCTATCTGCTTGGGGAGCAGTTCAGCGTGGCTGACATCTATTTGTTCGTCACGCTGACTTGGGCGGGCTATGTCGGCGTGGATTTGTCCCCTTGGCCTGCCCTTCAGCACTTTGCCGCGCGGGTGGGACAGCGCGCTGCTGTCCAGCAGGCGCTGCGCGCCGAGGGCTTGGTGCAAGGTTGATCGCCACTGACGTTCAATGACCCGCTACCACGAGATCTTCCTTCCATGAAACTTGACAATGCTACACTCAACCGCTTGGCAGAACACCTCGACGCCTGTGCGCGTGAAGCACGCGATACCCTGAAAATCACGGACGAATATCCTGATCTCGACTGGGCCGATGCGTACGCGATCCAAGACAAACTGCGTCAGATGCAGATTGCGCGCGGAGCACGCTTGATCGGCTACAAGGCCGGCCTGACCTCTCACGCCAAAATGCGCCAGATGGGCGTGGACAGCCCGGTCTTTGGATATTTGCTGGACGCTTTTTCCGTCGCGGACGGCGGCGTGTGCAAGACGTCTGAGCTCATCCATCCGAAGGTCGAACCAGAAATCGCCTTTGTCACCAAGGCCGAAATCAGAGGACCCGGATGCCACATCGGCACCGTACTGGCAGCGACCGATTTCTTGCTTGCGGGCATCGAAGTCATCGACAGTCGTTACCGCGATTTCAAATTCGATCTCAAAAGTGTGATTGCCGACAACACCTCGGCAGCGCGATTTGTCATCGGCGGTCAGCCCATGGCGGTGGAGGGCGTGGATTTGCGCACCACTGGCATCGTGTTGGAAAAAAACGGTGAGCCTGTCGCCTTCGGTTCGGGCGCCGCTGTTTTAGGGCATCCCGCTGCCGCCGTCGCCGCACTGGCCAATCATCTCGCCGCACGCGGCGAATCGATTCCGGCGGGAAGTGTGATTCTCTCCGGCGGCATTACCGAGGCCATAGCAGTCAAAGCAGGCGACTGCGTCAATTTGCGCGTTCAGGCAATGGGGTCGACAGGGATGCGTTTCATCTGACCGAACTTAGCGAGAAACATTGTCATGCCGATTGCTCAGCTTTATATCCTAGAAGGACGGGATCCAGCGAAAAAGGAGCGCCTGATCGCCGAAGTCAGTGAGGCGATCCATCGTTCGCTCGACGCACCGATGGAGTCAATCCGAGTCATCATCACCGAGATGCCCAAGGAACATTTTGGGATTGCAGGCCAGAGTGCGAAAAAACGGGGACGCTAACGTTCGATTCTTCTATGACGCTCGTGGACATGAAAGCACGAGGTTGTGTGTTCACCCATTTTGGGTGAAGCGCAAGGCACCTGAGTCGGTTGTGCGGCAAAAATGCGGCAATTTTCTAAACTTTCGACCCAATCGTCCCATTGAACTACGGCGAGCTGAGCTAGGGCCTGTTCACGCTATTCGTACACCCGCGCCGGGGGTCTGGGCGGATGCAATGCGAGGCGCAGGCCGCGCCGTGGTGTGTTGCACCACAAGCGGACTGCAACGTGGCAGTGCGCCGCCCAGACCCCCGGCCCGCAGGGTTGCCCCCAGGCGGGGCGTCTGCGGCGTTGTCAGCCAGGGGCAAGGCGCCCAGCCTTGCCCCTGGCCTCCGCCTTGCATCCATCCCCGCCTGGGGGCAACGCGGGTGCACCAATAGCGTGAACAGGCCCTAGCGGATTGTAGAGGCTCGGGGTGAGGTCAGCGGCAGTCGCGCAGGCGCTGATCGAGGTGCGCGGCGAGGGCGTCGCGGGTTTGCTGGGAGAGGGCGCGGCGGGTGTTGGCCTGGATGGGGGGGAGGTAGTTCACCTCGATGCGCAGGCGTGGCGCAGCGCTCATGCGCCACAGACTGCCGACCATGGTCTCGTCGCCCACATACGAGGCAGCTCGGCTGAAGCGGCCGCTGCGGTGGTCTGCGTAGAACAGCAGCACGGGCTGGACAGGCGCTGGATGCTCCTTGACGCAGGCCGCCTGGAACAGGTTGGCGTGGAACGGCAGCAGCGAATGCCCATACCCTGTGGTGCCTTCCGGAAACACACCGACATGGTCGCCCTGCTGCAGGCATTGCGCCATCTGGTGGATGACGCGCACCACGTCCTGCGCGCGCTCGCGCTCGATGAACAGCGTGCCGACACCGCGCACCAGTGGGCCGATGAGCGGCCATTGCGCTGCCTCGGACTTGGAAACAAAGCGCACGGGCTGGACCGCATTGATGGCAAAGATGTCGATCCAGGACACATGGTTTGCCACCACGAGGGAGGGGGTCTGCAAGGGCGTGCCGCTGACGTGCAGTTCGATCCCGCTCAGGCGCAGCAGTTGCGCCGACCAGTCGCGGATGTGCTGCCGTTGCTCCGCAGCGGACAGCCTGGGGAAGTGATGCCGGATGATGCGCTGCCCGCGCAGCGCGTGGGCGCTGAGACGGCTCAGCCGTGCGGCGAAGCGCAACGGCGCGCTGACGCGGCGCAGCGTGGGCGCAGGAACGGGGGACGGTGGCTCGGCTGACACTTCGACGGCCCCCTCGGCTGGAAGGCCCGGTGCTGCTGCGGCGCGATCCGGCGCCGTGTTCATGCCGGGACGGCGATGGGCTGTGCGCTCCACACCACGCGACCGTCGATCACGGCGTGCCGCACGCGGCCAGGCAGTTCCTGCTCGGCCAGCGGCGTCAGGCGGCTCTGGCTTTGCAGTGCGTCGGGGGTGGCGCGCCAGCGTGCTTCGGGGTCGACCAGGATGCACTCGGCGGCCGCACCGACCTCCAGCGTGGCCGGGGTCAGGCCCGCGGCCCGCGCGGCGCGGTGGCCAACGCAGCCCAGCGCCTGCACCAGCGGCAGGCCGCTGTCGGCGGCGAACTGCAGCGCGACCGACAGCAGCAGCTCCAGCCCGGTGGCGCCGGGCGCTGCGTCGGCGAAAGTCTGCGTCTTGTCGTCGCTGCTCACCGGGGTGTGGTCGGAGCACAGCGCGTCGACGGTGCCGTCGGCCAGCGCGGCGCGCAGCGCGTCGCGGTCTCTGCTCTGGCGCAGCGGCGGGTCCAGCCGGGCGCGGGGGTCGAAGTAGCCGATGTCCAGATCGGTGAGCATCAGGCTGTTGATCGACACGTCGCAGGTCAGCGGCAGCCCCTCGGCCTTGGCCTGCCGCACCAGCGCGACGCCCGCGGCGCTGGACAGCTTGCTCACGTGCACCGCGCAGCCGGTGGCGCGCATGAGTTCGAACAGGGTGTGCAGCGCGACGGTTTCGGCAATCACCGGCACCCCGGCCAGACCGAGCCGCTGCGCATACGCGCCGCTGGCGGCGATGCCACCGCGCGACAGCGCAGCGTCCTTGGCGCGCAGCCAGACCTTGTAGCCGAAGGTGCTGGCGTATTGCATGGCGCTGAAGAGCACCTTGGTGTCGGCTACCGGGGTGTCGGCCTGCGAGAAGCCGATGCAACTCGCCCGGGTGAGTTCGGCCATCTCGCTCAGCCGCTCGCCGGCAAGTCCCTTGGTCAGCGCGCCCAGCGGATAGACCCGCGCGCTTTTGATGCGCCGCGCGCGCCAGCGCAGCATTTCGACCAGGCTGGGTTCGTCGAGCACCGGGTCAGTGTCGGGCGAGCACACCACGCGGGTGACGCCGCCGGCGAGCGCGGCGCGCAGCTCGGTCTCGAGCATGCCTTCGTGCTCATACCCCGGCTCGCCCAGTCGGGCGCACAGGTCGGTGAGTCCGGGCAGGACGACGAGTCCGCTGGCGTCGAGCGTCTGGTCGGGCTCGAAGCCCGCCGGGGCCTGGCCGACCGCGACGATGCGCTCGCCGACGATGGCGATGTCGCCGTGGAGGTCGAGCCCTTGCAGCGGGTCGATGAGATGGCCGCCGCGGATCAGGAGTTGGGTGGTGCTCATGCTGGGGTTTCGGTCGAGGCGACGATGGACAGCACCGCCATGCGCACCGCGATGCCGAAGCGCACCTGGTCGAGGATGACGCTGCGCGGGCCGTCGGCCACGGCGCTGTCGATCTCGACCCCGCGATTGATCGGGCCGGGATGCATGACGATGGCGTCCGGCTTGGCCAGCGCCAGCCGCTCGGGGGTCAGGCCGTAGGTCATGTTGAATTCATGCGCCGAGGGCAGCAGCGCGCCGGACATGCGCTCGTTCTGCAGCCGCAGCATCATGATGACATCGGCGCCGCGGATGCCTTCGGCCATGTCGTGGCACACACGCACGCCCATGTCGCGCAGATTGTCGGGCGCCAGGGTCTTGGGGCCGACCGCGCGCACTTCGGCCGCGCCCAGGGTGGTGAGGGCGTGGATGGCCGAGCGCGCCACGCGCGAGTGCACGATGTCGCCGACGATGGCCACGGTGAGGTTGCTGAAATCGCCCTTGAAATGGCGGATGGTGTACATGTCCAGCAGGCCCTGCGTGGGGTGGGCATGGCGGCCGTCGCCGGCGTTGACCACGTGGACATGCGGCGGGGTGTGCTGCGCGATCAGAAACGGCGCGCCGCTGTCGGCATGGCGCACGACGAACACATCGGCATCCATCGCCTCGAGATTGGCGATGGTGTCGAGCAGCGACTCGCCCTTGGAGGTGGAGGAGCGCTGGATGTCGAGATTGAACACGTCGGCCGACAGGCGCTGCGCCGCGATCTCGAAGGTGGTGCGGGTGCGGGTGCTGTTCTCGAAGAACAGGTTGAACACGCTTTTTCCGCGCAGCAGCGGCACCTTCTTGACCTCGCGGCTGCCGAAGCTGACAAAACCCTGCGCGGTGTCGAGGATGTGCAGCAGCACGTCGCGCGGCAGGCCTTCGGGCGTGAGCAGGTGGCGCAGTTCGCCGTGCTTGTTGAGTTGGGGGTTGTGGGCGCGGGGCATGTTCACCAGCCTGGTTTATTTGCTCACGAGGTCAAAGCGAAAGCGGATGCCGTCCGTCACGTCTTCGTCGCGCAGCAGCGCAAGCGACACCTGGCCGGGCAGATCGAGTGTGGCGGCGACGATCTGCGGGCAGATGGGCAGCTCGCGCCCGCCGCGATCGACCAGCACGGCCAGATCGATGCGCGCGGGGCGGCCAAAGTCGAACAGCTCGTTGATTGCTGCGCGGGTGGTGCGGCCGGTGTGCAGCACATCGTCGATCAGCAGGATGGCCCGGTCGGCGATGGGCACCGGCAAGGCGGTGCGGTTGGCGCTGGGGTGCAGGCCGCGGGTGGCGAAGTCGTCGCGGTGGAAGGTGGACGAGACCACACCAAACGGCTGCGCCAGTTGCAGATCGGCGTGCAGACGCTGCGCCAGCCAGGCGCCGCCGGAGTAGATGCCGATGAGCAGCGGCGGCTCGGGTTGCACGGCGATGGCGCTGCGAACCCGGTCCAGGAGCAGGGCGTACAGCGCCTCGGCATCGGGTGGAGCGGCGAGCGTGGAGGGCATGGTCAGAGTTGCTGCAGATATTGTTCGACGATGAGCTGGGCGGCGGCGCTGTCCACGTCGTCGGCTCCGGCATCTTCTGCCACGACCGAGGTGTAGCGTTCATCCACCAGTGCCACCGGCAGCCTGAAGCGGCCTTCGAGCTGGTGGGCGAAACGCCGGGCGCGGGCGGTATTGTCGTGCGCTGCGCCATCCGGGTGCAAGGGCAGGCCGACGACAAGCTGCTGCGGCTGCCACTGGCGGATCAGCGCGGCGATGGCGTCGAACTTGATGTCGTTGCGGTCTGCGCGCAGGGTGGAAAGCGGCGTGGCGGTGCGGGTGATGCTGTTGCCCACGGCAGTGCCGATGCGGCGGCGGCCCCAGTCGAAACCCAGCACCGTGATGTCAGGCATGTCCTGCGGTTTGCGACAGCATGGCGGGGCTGAATCCGAGCAGCGCCATGGCGGCGTTGAAGCGCGCCTCGATGGGGGTGTCGAACAGCACGATGGGGTCGGCTTCCACCGTGAGCCAGCCGTTCTGCCCGAGTTCCTCTTCGAGCTGCCCGGCGTTCCAGCCGGAATAGCCCAGAGTGATGAGGCTGCGCGTCGGGCCGTCGCCGGCGGCCATGTGTTCGAGCACGTCCTTGGAGGTGGTCATCTGCAGACCGCCCGGAATGTCGAGGGTGGAGGCATACACCGCACCGGTTGCCTCGTGCAGCACGAAACCGCGCTCGGTCTGCACCGGCCCGCCCTGCAGCACCGGCTGGGACGCATGCAGACCCGCATGCGCGAGACCGACGCGCTCGAACAGTTCCTGCACCGTGATGTCCGAAGGGCGGTTGATGATCAGCCCCAGCGCGCCACGCGCAGAATGCTCGCAGACGAACACCACGGTTCCGGCAAAGTTGTCGTCTGCCATGCCCGGCATGGCGATGAGAAACTGGTTGCTGAGATTGGAGGTATCAGGGCGAGGGTTCATGTGGTGGAGTTTATCGCGGCGGCGCGCGGCTTTCCCCTTGCTGGGTTATGGTTTGCATCCCATGTTCCGAGACGTGCGCCGATGCTGCCTTCTGCCCCCGACCGCTCCGCCCCCGCCGCCGTGCAAAAGATGCCACTTGGCCTGGTCTGGCTGCGCCGCGATCTGCGGTTGCACGACAACGCCGCGCTGCACACCGCGCTGCAGCATTGCCACAAGGTGGTGCTGGTCTTTGTGTTTGACCGCGACATTCTCGATCCGCTGTTGCGCCGTGGCCTGCAGGCGGATCGGCGGGTGGAGTTCATTCATGCCGCCATCACGGAAATGGATGCCGCCCTGCGCGCTCTGGGTTCTGCGCTGGTGGTGCGTCATGCCCGTGCGGTGGACGCCATTCCGGTGCTGGCCGCGGAACTGGGCGCGCAGGCCGTGTTCTGCGGGCGCGATGACGAGCCCGCCGCGCGCAGCCGCGACGCCGCGGTGGAAACCGCACTGCAGCACGACGGACGGCACTTCCGCACGGTGAAGGAGCACATGATTTTCGAGCGGGACGAGGTGCTCACCGGGCAGGGCACACCGTATGCGGTGTTCACGCCCTACCGCACCGCATGGCAGGCGCGCTACGCAGCGCAGCCGCAGCTGCCCCATGCCACTCGGCTGCAAGCCGCCGACCTTGCCGCGCTGCCCGACTCCCTGCAGCAGCCACTTCCCGGCCTGGATGAACTGGGTTTTGCGCCGACCAATCTGCGCACCCTCAAGCTGCCCCTCGGAGCCGCGGGCGGGCAGGAACTGGTCGACGCATTCACCCAGCGCATCGACAGCTACGACCAGACGCGCGATTTTCCGGCGCGCAAGGGGCCGAGCTATCTCTCGGTGCATCTGCGTTTCGGCACCGTGTCGATCCGCGAGCTGGTGGCACTGGCCTGGGCGCGCATGCAGGCCGGCAGCAGCGGCGCGCGGGTATGGCTGTCCGAGCTGGTGTGGCGCGACTTCTATTTCCAGATTCTCTACCACCATCCGCATGTGGTGCAGGGCGCCTTCAAGCCCGTATATGACCGCATTCAGTGGCGTAACGACCCAGGGCAGTTTGCCCTCTGGTGCGCGGGGCAGACGGGCTATCCGCTGGTGGACGCGGCAATGCGGCAGATCAACCAGACCGGCTATATGCACAACCGTCTGCGCATGGTGGTGGCGAGCTTTCTCACCAAGGATCTGGGCATCGACTGGCGCTGGGGCGAGCAGTATTTCGCCGACCATCTCAACGACTTCGACCTGGCGGCGAACAACGGCGGCTGGCAATGGGCGGCCAGCAGCGGTTGCGACGCGCAACCCTACTTCCGCATTTTCAACCCGGTGGCGCAGAGCGAGAAGTTCGATCCCTCGGGCGAATTCATCCGCCGTTATGTGCCCGAGCTGGCAAGGCTGTCGCCGCAGGACATTCATGCGCCCTGGACGGCCAGCGCCCAGGCGCTGCGCGCCGCCGGGGTGGAACTGGGCAAGAGCTACCCCGCGCCGATGGTGCGGCACGATCTGGCCCGGGCGGAAACGCTGGAGCGCTATGCAGTGGTCAAGGCGGCGAGCGAACAGGGTTCCGCCCGCACCTGACCCGTCCCGTCCCACCGAGTGGGGACGGGGCCAGAGGGGTCTTCACCCGGCCAGGGCGATCGCGCTCAGACAGGCTGGGTTGCGAACGTCTCGATGAGCTGCAGCAGCTCGGTCTCGGAGTAGGGCTTGCCCAGGTAGTGATTCACTCCGAGCTGCGCAGCGTAGTTGCGGTGCTTGTCGGCGATGCGCGAGGTGATCATGATGATGGGCAGCTTCTGCAGCCGCGCATCGGCGCGGATGTTGCGCGTGAGGTCGAAGCCGTCCATGCGCGGCATTTCGATGTCGAGCAGGATGACATCGGGCAGGGTGCTGGCCTGCTGCAATTGCTCCAGCGCGTCCAGGCCATCCTTGGCGAGTTGCACGAGATAGCCGTTGCGCACGAGGAAACGCTGCGTGACCCGGCGCACCGTGATCGAGTCGTCCACCACCAGGATGAGCGGTGCCGCGCTGCGCGGCGCGGCGGCTTCCGGCGCGGCCGGAACAGTGGGGAGCGCGTCGCCGGATGGCGCGAGTACGGCAGGTTCGGCCAGTGCGGCCTCGGGTACCGGTGCCAGGAGCGCAGCGTCCATCCGTGCGGTGGCCTCCTGGCCATACACCGATGCCAGCGCCACCGGGTTGTAGATCAGTGCGGCATCGCCCGAGGGCAGCACCGAAATGCCGGCCAGGCCAGGCACGCGGGAGAGCTGCGGCCCGAGGTTCTTGACCACCACTTCGCGGTTGCCGACCACTTCGTCCACCTGAATGGCCACGCGCTGGGTGGCGCTGCGGATCACAACCACCGGCACGCTCTTGCCGAACGGTTCGCTGCTCTGACCGGATTGGCCGAGCAGGGCGCCCAGCCAGTAGAACGGCAGGGTGCTGTTGGCATAGTCGATGGTGTGCGCATGCGCCGCGCTGGCGATCTGCTCGGGCTTGAAGCGCAGCACGATGTCCACCAGATTGGCGGGCACGGCATAGACTGTGGCGCCGGTGCGCAGCAGCACCACATGGGTGATCGCAGTGGTCAGCGGCAGCAGCAGGGTGAAGCGGGCACCGGCGCCCGGCTGGTTGTCGAGCAGCACGCGGCCACCCAGCGCGGCCACCTCGGTGCGCACCACATCCAGCCCCACGCCACGGCCGGCCACCGCCGTGGTGCTTTCGGCGCTGCTGAAGTTGGGGCGGAAGACCAGTTGGGTCAGTTCCTCGTCGGAGAGGGCCTGCCCGGGAGCGACCAGACCCAGGCGTTCGGCCTTGGCGCGGATCGCGGCGTAGTTCAGCCCGCGGCCATCGTCCGCCAGGGTGATGACCACTTCGTTGCCATCCTGCCGCAGGCTCAGGGTGATGGTGCCGACTGCGGGCTTGCCTGCGGCCTGACGTTCTTCGGCGGTTTCGATGCCGTGTGCCACGGCGTTGCGCAGCAGGTGGTCGAAACTGCCGGACACGCGCTCGAGCACCCCGCGGTCGAGCTCGATCGTGCCGCCGACAATTTCCAGCCGCACCGACTTGCCCAGATCCTTGGCTGCCTGCCGCACGGTACGGTACAGGCGCTCGGACAGGCTGTCGAACTCGACCATGCGGGTGCGCAGCAGGTCGCGCTGCAGTTCGCGGGTCTGGCGCGCCTGGCGGGTCATGTCGTCGTCCACTTCGCGCAGCAGGCGGCCCAGCGTGCCCTGCACCATGGCGATGTCGTTGACCGACTCGGCCATCATGCGGGTGAGTTCCTGCGTGCGGGTGAAGCGGTCGAACTCCAGCGGGTCGAAGTCGCGGTGCTCGTCGCGCGCGGCCTGCACCTGCGCGCTCATCTGCGCCTCGGCCTGGATTTCGATTTCGCGCACCTGCTGGCGCAGGCGCTCGAGGTTGTCGCTCAGGTCGCCCACCGAGCTGCGGATGGCACTGAATTCGCTTTCCAGGCGGGCGCGTGAAATGGTGATTTCACCGGCCTGATTGACCAGCCGGTCGAGCAGTCCGGCGCGTACCCGCACCGCCTGTGCCGCGATGCGCGGCGTTGCCAGACGTGCCGTCTGCTCGGTTGTGGTGTGTGGGGCGGGCGTGGCGGACGCCAGCGGTATCGCCGCGGCCTGGGGCGCGGCGTCCGGGGTGAAGACTTCGGAGGGGCCGGAGGCGGGCAGATCGAGCAATTGGCTTTCGCCACGCTGCGCGGCGCTGCACAGACGGTCGAAACGGGTGTTGAGATGATCGAAACGGCTCAGCAGTTCGGCCAGATCGGTCTCGCTCACCGGGGTGTTGGCGGTGAGGGAATCGATGTCGGATTCGAGGTTGTGCGCCAGATCGCCCAGCTGCATGGCGCCTGCCATGCGCGCGCTGCCCTTGAGGGTGTGCAGGGCGCGCATGGCCTGCGCCGCCGGGCCGACATCCATCGGGTGCTGTTCCCACTGGCGCAGGCTGGCCGCCAGTGCGGGCAGAAGTTCGTTGGCTTCTTCCTCGAAGATCGGAAACAGGTCCGGGTCGATCGTGTCGACAAGCTGATGCGGCGCAGCTGCGAGGCCCGCGCCACTGTCGTGCGGCAAGGGGGTTTCGATTGCGGGGGCAGGCTCGGCCTCCTGGGGGGCGGCGGGAATGAGCGCGGGCGCTGCCTCGTCTGCGGCTTTGGCGTCATGCACAGCTTCGGGCGCGGGTTCTGCCGCAACCATGCCGGGCTGCGGTTCTGCAACGGCTTGCTGCGCCTCGCCGGGAAGTGCGGCCACCGCCTGGGCCGCCTCGCACAGCGCGTCGAGCCGCCCCAGCAAGTCGGGCTGGACGGGCTTGAGAAAGCCGGCGGCGAACTGATGCAGCAGCTGCTTGATGTCGCTCGCAGCCTGCGCCAGCGCGTCGAGATCTGCGGGCAGCGTGGCGTGCGCAGGCAATGCACGCAAGGCATCGAGCGCATGCTCGGTCTGACTGGCGAGATCGGCCACGCTGCGCAGGCCCACTGTGGCGGAACTGCCGGCCAGTTTGTGCGCGGCAATGGCAGCGTGTTCGCCAATGGGCTGGGCGGTGTCGCTCAGCCAGGCGTGGATTTCGCTTTGCAGATGGCGGGACAGCTCGTCCGCCTCGGCCAGGTAGATGTTGTAGAGCGGGGTGGGAATGCGCAGCTCGCCGATCTGTCGCACGGCGGCATCTTCCGCCACGAGGTCGTCGTGCAGCGGTGCGGGCTCGGGATGCTCGGACGGAGCGGGCGGCGCGGGCTGGGCTGCTGTCTGCTCGACGGTCTGCGGCGGCTCCTGTGCGGTCAGCGCGGCCTCGAAGGCCGCCATGTCGACTTCCTCGACCGTCGGGGTGGCGCTGGGCGGCTCGGCGTCCAGCGCCGGAAGTTCGAGGTCGATGCCGGCGAACAGGGCGTCGAAGTCGGTGGGGGCATGGGTCTGGTCGTGCGCGGCTTCGGCGTCGTCTTGCGTTTCCAGAGCGGTGCTTGCCGGAACCTCCGCAGCGTGTTGCTCCGCAGCAGGCTGGGCTGCTGTGTGGGCCTGGGTCGCGGAGGATTCGCCTGCGGCATAGGCCTCGGCGGCGCGGCGCAGCGTGTCGCTGCTGAACCCATCGGCCGCGTTGCGGGCGATGGCCTCGGTCCATTGGCCGAGCTCCGTGAGCGCCTGCTGGGCCAGGTCGAGCAGGCCTGGGGTGGCACGGTGCTGGTCTGCGATCTGGCGGTTGAACACCTGTTCCAGCGCCCAGGCGGCTTCGCCATATTCGCGCAGGCCGACCATGCGCGAACTGCCCTTGAGGGTGTGGAAGCCGCGGCGCAGACTGGTGAGTGCGCCTTCGTCCTCCGGAAATTCGCGCAAGTGCAACAGTTGCGCCTCGGCGTTGCCGATGACCTCCCGCGCTTCTTCCAGGAAGATGTCGGTGAGTTCGTCTTCCGGGTTGTCGTCTTGCGCCGCGGCGGGCGGCGTGGTTTCGGGCGCGGGGGGAGTTGTGGGGGCGTCAAGTGCCTCCGGCGTGGAAACGGGCAGGTCTGCCGCTTGGGGCGCCTCGGCGGGCTGCTCCACTTGCAGTTCGGGCTGCAGCAACTGCGCCGGCATGTCGGGCACGCCAGCAAGCGCGGCCTCGGCCCGCAACTGGGCCAGGCGCTGCTCGGTCTGCTCGGGGGCAAGGCCCTGCGCAATATCGTGCTTGAGCTGCTGCGCGGCGTGCTCGACGTCCTGCTGCTGAGTGGGCGGCGCAGTGCGCTGGATCGACGGCACGATGGCGCGCAGCACCTTTTGCTCGCTGTCGAACACGAACAGGGTCTTGGCCAGTTCGGGCTGATAGGACAGCATGTCCACCAGAAAACCGAGCACGCCGATATTGCTGGCCAGGGCGTCGAAGCGCTGCGTGTCCGGGGGGGTGTCCGTGCCCAGCAGCGCGTCGATCTCGTCGCGCAGGTAGGTCAGGGCCGCGCTCGCCACATCCACCCCGAGCACCGAGAACACGCCGCGCATCTGCGACAGCAGATGGGGCACGGGCGCAAGGTCGGGTTTGGTCGACGGATTGCGGAAATACGCGTCGAGCAACTTTTCCACCGTGCTCATGTCGGCGCGCAGTTCCTGGACCACGCTGCCCATGGTCTGCGATTCGGAGGCCTGGCGGAACAGATCTTCCATCCACCCGGCGAGCGGATCGGGGGTGAGGCCGTCTGCGCTTTGGTTCAGACGCTGGGCGAGGATTTGCGCGCGCTCCAGAAACCGCTGCTCTTCGGGCCGGAAATGCGCAAAGCTGATTTCGAGGAACAGGATGGCTGTGGCGGCGTCGAGTGCGCGTTCCGGCGTGAGGAAGTCGTTGCGTGCGCTGATTTTCCTGAACAACGCTGCCAGCGCGTCCACCAGCGCTTCGCTGCCCGGAACGAGGGTGCGCAACGGCTGCTGCAGGGCTTGCGCCAGTTCGATCAGGCGGGCCATGCGCGCCGAATCGAGATGGGTTTGCGCATGACCGGCAAGCGCGCTCCAGGCGTCGCGCAGGGTCTGCACGCGCTTTCTGACCTGCTGCACCAGAGCCGGGTCGATCAGGCCGAAATGGCTCTGCTGGTAATCGGCAAACGGCGCGGCGGCGAGCTGGAGTTTGCTGTCGATGGCGCGCAGGACAGGGAGTTCCTGCGCATGGGCATTGCCGCTGCCGTGCAGCGCCTGGGCGCAGAAAAAGGTGAGGTCGTGACCCAGGCGTTGCGGCGCCGGATTCTGGCCTTGCAGCTGGCTGCGCAATTGCAGATTGAGGCGGTTGAGCAGGCGCTTGATGTCCAGGTCGGGGGTGAGCAGCCCGGCGCCGATGGCCTCGAACAGACCGCGCGCCAGCCACCAAAGACTGGCGGTCGGCCCCAGGCCGTTGGCCTGCGCCTTGCGCGCCACGGCATCGAGATCGCGCATGGCGGAGGCGGTTTGTTGTCCGCGCAGCACATGCAGCAATCCCATCTCGAATTGCGCACGGTCGTCAGCACCCAGTGGCGGCGTGCCCGGCAGCGCGGGGGCGTCAGGCCAGGTCCAGTCGTAGTCCCACAGATCGGCAGGGTGGATGCGCTCGGCCTGCGCCAGTTCCATCAGGTCGCGGTACTGGGGGTAGAGCTTGAGCGCTGGCTCGTTCTTGCCCGCGCGCTGGGATTCGAGGTAATCGACCAGGGCGTTGAAGCCGGCCTCGAAGCGCTGCAGCGCTGCGGCATCGAGCTGTTCCGGATGCTCGATCAGCCGGTCGAGGGCGCTTTCTGCAGCCTGCATCAGCCGCGCCGCACCGAAAAACCCCAGAAGCTCGATGGCTCCGGCGGCCTGGTGCACCTGGGTGCGGGCGGTGCGCAGACCCGACTTTTCGGCCTGCCCGGATCCGAGGATGCCGTCGTCCTGCTGCAGGGAGGCGCGCTTGAGTGCCGTGCGGGCGGACTGGAGGTTGTCGCTGATCTGGTCGAGCAACCAGGCCAGCGGTCCCATGTCCACCTCTGGGGCAGTGTGCACGGCGGGGTTCGAAGCGGGGACTGTGTTCATGCCGAAAAGCCGAGGAACGGACGTTGGGAGGCGGAGGATGGAGACAGTTCAGTTGATCTTGAACCGCGAGACCGACTGGCGCAGATCGTCGGCAACGCGGGCGAGTTCGCGCACCAGCGACGCGGTGGAGCGCGTGCCCTCGGAGGTTTGCTCGGTCACGGTGAAAATGGTCTGGATGTTGTCGGCCACCTTGTTGGCCGAAGCGGCTTCCACCTGGGTCTGCTGTGAAATCTGGGTGATCAGCTCCGCGAGCTGGCGCGACACCTGGTCGATCTGCGCCAGCGCGGCGCCGGCGTTGTCGGCCAGCTTGGCGCCTTCGACCACGCCCTGCGTGCTCTTTTCCATGGCGGCCACGGCATCCTGGGTGTCGGTCTGAATGGTGCGCACCAGCGCGGCAATCTGCTTGGCAGACTCGGCCGAGCGTTCGGCCAGCCGCTGCACTTCCTCGGCCACCACCGAGAAGCCCCGTCCGGCCTCGCCTGCGGAGGCGGCCTGAATGGCGGCGTTCAGGGCCAGCACGTTGGTCTGCTCGGTGATGTCGGAGATCAGCTCGGTGATTTCGCCGATTTCCTGCGACGATTCGCCCAGTCGCTTGATGCGCTTGGAGGTGTCCTGGATCTGTTCGCGGATGCTGTTCATGCCGTCGATGGAGTTGCGCACCGCGCGCTGGCCCTGCTCGGCGGCCTGCAGCGACAGATTGGCCACCTGCGCCGACTGCTGCGCCTGCACCGAGACCTGGTTGATGTGCTGCGCCATGTCGAGCACCGACTGGCCGGTTTCACGGATCACCTTGAGCTGTTCGTCGGCCTGCTGCATCAGGCGGTCGGACGTGGCCTGCGCCTGCTCGGCGCCTTCGCCCACCTGGTCGGCGGTTTGCTGCACCTGCCCCACCAGGGTGCGCAGTTCTTCCACGGTGTAGTTCACCGAGTCGGCGATGGCGCCCGTGATGTCTTCGGTCACGGTGGCCTGCTGCGTGAGGTCGCCTTCGGCCACGGTCTGCAGTTCGTTCATCAGGCGCAGAATGGCCGCCTGGTTGGATTCGTTGGTGCGCCGAGCCTCGAGTTCCTGCCGTTCGGTCTGGCGCCGCTGCAGTTCCACCAGCGTGGCACGCTGGCGGGCTTCGTTCAGCATGATGTAGATCAGGTCGGCTGCCGCAATGATGGCCAGCAGACCCAGCAGGGCGAGGAACACAATGGCAGTCCAGCTCACGCCGGTGCGCGTGGCGTACAGGCGCTGCAGTTGACTGAGGTTGTCGTAGAGCTGACCGGAGGACGCGAGCACGGCGTTTTGCGCTTCACGGGCGGACGCCAGCGACGGCAGATTGGCCAGCAGGGCGCGGGCGGCGGCTTCGGTCTTGGCGTAGGTCTGGATCAGGTTTTGCAGTTGCTGCCGCGCCTGCGAGTCGGACACGGCGGTGAGCTGAAGATCGGCATTGCCATCCAGCAGCCCCTTGCTCAGGTCGTTGAATGTGCTCAGATCCTTGCCCAGGGCGAACACCGCCTCGGGACGCACGCCCTGGAACGACAGGAAGGCGTTGGCCGATTTGTCGATGCGCTGCGTCAGCATGGTGAGCTGGCTGGCCGCGTTGATGTTGCCGGGCGAGGCCCTTTGCTGCAGCAGCAGCGAGGTGAGGGTTTGCGCGCTGTCGAGCAGGGCGTCGGTCTGGCGGTTGATGTCGGTGAGCTGCTGCGCCGTGGTGGTCAGCACGGTTTCCTGCTTGAGCAGCAGTTCCGCATTCTTGAGGGTGTTGTCGGTCTCCGGGCCGATCTTCGCGAGCAGGGGCTGTGCGCCAGACGGCGGCGTGGTTTGCTGGAGCACATTCACGTCGGCCTTGAGTGCGTCGGCGCTGGAGCGAACCGTGGCGAAAGCCTCCTTGTTGCCGAGCAAGGCCGCGTTCATTGCGCGCGCCAGACGCTGCGACTGCGTCAGTGCCGCACCGGAGGCTTCAAGTTGCCTGGCGGAGTCGGAGGTTCCGCGCAAGGCGACGATGAGGGTCAGGCCAAGCAGCACCAGTGAAATGATGAGCATCATGCCGAAAAAACGCTGCTGCTGCGCAAGCGGCATGCGGCCGATCATGGGCAGACGCAGGATCAGCGGCCGATTGCCCTGAGCCAGATTCAGCGTGCCGGCCGGGTCGTTGATGCTCGAGTCGATCTGCAGGGTTTCCTGTCCCGACCGGCCATACCCCGTGGGCGCGATTTCGGTGTCGGTTTGAGTTTCTTTGTTTTTCGTTCCGAACAGGGACGAGAGTAAGGACATGACCGCTCCGTGAGACGTGAAAGGCGTTGAAGACAAAACCGATGTGCTGAAGGTTGATCAGGACATGCTGCAGTGCAAAGTGTGTCGGCCGCGAGCGTGGCGCGTGCTCAGACGACGTTCAGGAATTGTTCGTTTTCAGCCAGGGCCAGCAGGTCCACCTCGCGCCAGAGGTTCTGATCCTCGTCGCGGAATGCCGCACCCAGCCAGGTGTGGGTCAGATCGCTGCTGATGCTGCGGTCGATCCGCAACTGGTCCGGGTTGCGCAGACCGACCAACTGGTCGACCAGCAGGGCAGTGTTCAGATCGAGCGCGGCGGCAAACTGGATCAGGCGCGCCTGTGCAGACGGGGCGGGAGGATGGCTGCTGGCATCCTGTTCAATGAATCGCCCCAGATGCACCACACCGCAGACCTGTCCGCGCAGACTCACCAGCCCAAGAAACCAGGGACGCGCATGCGGCAGCGGTGCGCAGTGCTGCATCGGGGAGATTTCTCCGGAGAATTCCAGAGGCAGCAGCAGGCGCATCGGGCCAGCCATCACCGCCAGCCAGCGGGACGGCGATTGCCCGCTTTGCGCCGCGTTCAGGCGTTGCGCAAGGTGGGTCTGGAATTCGCGAAGCGAGGCTCTGGACATGACTGGGTTGGGTGGGAGGCTTGGTGAACTCGGGTGAAATCAGCGGGTGAAGTCAGCACGCGCTGCGTCAGGCGATAGCGCGAATCTTGTCGAGCAGTTCGGTGGCGTTGACCGGCTTGATGACGTAGTCGGATGCACCCTGGCGCATGGCCCAGACCTTGTCGGTTTCGAGCTTCTTGCTGGTGCACATGATGACCGGAATACCGGCGTAGTTGGGGTCGCGGGTGATCTGGCGCGTGAGCTGAAAGCCGTTCTGTCCGGGCATGACCACATCCATCAGGATGAGATCGGGCTTGGTGGCCGTCAGCATGGCCAGCGCCTGTTCCCCGTTTTCCGCTGTGTTCACGGCGTAGCCGTGCCTGGTGAGCAGGTCGGAGAGGAAATAGAGCTCGGTCTTGGAATCGTCGACGATGAGAATGTTGTGAACTGGCATGGCAGTCAGAGTGGAGAATGAATCAGATGCCAGTCAGCGCCGGGGTCAGGTGGCGCTTGACTGCGTCGAGCAACTGGTCTTTGGTGAAGGGCTTGGTCAGGTAGTCCTGCGCGCCCACCATGCGGCCGCGCGCCTTGTCGAACACGCCATCCTTGCTGGAGAGCATGACGATGGGAATCGGCGCGAACTTACCGCTGCGACGGATGACCGCCACGGTCTGGTAGCCATCGAGGCGGGGCATCAGGATGTCGCAGAAAATCAGGTCGGGATGGTGATCGTTGACTTTGGACAAGGCGTCGAAGCCATCCTCGGCGAGCAGCACCTCGTAGCCCGCCTGCTTGAGAAAGATCTCGGCGCTGCGGCGGATGGTGTTGCTGTCATCGATGACCAACACTTTGAATGAGCTGGTAGGCGCAACCATGCACATCCTTTGCGAAAGGTGGAGAAATGAACACGCGTTGAAACTGACGTGGTGACTTGCCGTTCCCGATCAAACCGGCACCATCTCGAAATCTTCTTTGCGCGCACCGCACTCCGGGCAGGTCCAGTTCATGGGGACGTCCGCCCAGCGTGTTCCCGGCGCGATACCGCTTTCTGGATGGCCCTCGGCTTCGGAGTAAATGAAGCCGCAAATCAGGCACATCCAACTGTTCAGTTCTTGTTTGTCCACAGCGTATCGGGGTCAGAGTGAAGATTCAACGATTCTATGAGCCGCTGTTGCATTTTGACCCAAGCACACGTTGACTGGCGACGCTTGCGCCGTGCGGCAGTCGCACTACCATGACTGCATGATGAATGAATCCACTGAATCCCCTCCGGCCGTGATGTACTTCAACGCGGCCGATCCCAGCGGCAGCGCCGGGCTGGCCGCCGATCTGGCCTCATGCGCCGCCGTGGGCTGCCATCCCCTGCCGGTCACCACAGCGCTTTGGGTGCGAGACACCGCAGAAATTTTCGACACCATCGAGATCGAAGCCGATGCGGTGGTGGAGCAGGCCCGTGCGGTGCTGGAAGATGTCGAGATCTCCGCCTGGAAGGTGGGCTTTCTCGGCACGGTCGACGTGGTCAATGCCGTGGCCGAACTGCTGGCCGACTACAGCCAGGTGCCGCTGGTCACCTACGCGAGCAACTTCCATGTGCTCGACGAGGCGCAGGCCGATGACTACATCAAGGCCATGCAGGATCTCATCCTGCCGCAGACCCGGGTGCTGACCGGCAACCAGAGCGCACTCACGCAGTTGCTGCTGCCCGATTGGGACGGTGAAACCCCGCCCACCCTGGAGGCGCTGATGCACAAGGCGCAGCAGCTTGGGGTGCAGTACCTGCTCGTCACCGGCATGCTGGCTGGCGAAGGCAAGGTGGAGAATGTGCTGATGAGCCCGCGCCGCGTGCTGCTGCGCGAGAGCTTCGAGCTGTTCGAGGCCGGTTTCACCGGCGCAGGAGATACCCTGTCTGCCGTGCTCACGGCCATTCTGGCCAACGGCGCCAAGCTCGATCAGGCGGTGCACGAGGCCATCGAGTATCTCGATCACTGCCTGGACTTCGGCTATCGCCCCGGCATGGGACAGGTCGTCCCGGATCGTTTTTTCTGGGCGCAACCCGCCGAGGACGAAGATGAGATTCCGGGCGAACCGGGAACCCCGACTCTGCAATGAAGTCTGTCTGAATCTGTCGCCAGATTCACCCCGCAAATCCTCCATCGCCCTGCACGCCGGGGCGATGTCCGTTTGAAAGCGCACTCACCATGTCCGTCACCAATCAGCAACTCTTCGACCGCGCCCAGCGCACCATCCCCGGCGGGGTCAACTCTCCGGTGCGCGCCTTCCGCCAGGTCGGCGGCGTGCCGCGTTTCATCGACCGCGCCGAAGGCCCGTACATGATCGACGCCGAGGGCACGCGCTACATCGACTACATCGGCTCCTGGGGCCCGATGATTGCCGGGCACGCCCACCCCGAGGTCATCGAGGCGGTGCAGCGCGCGGCCACCCGTTCGCTGAGCTTCGGCGCACCCACCGCCGACGAGATCGACATGGCCGAGGCGATCACCCGGCTGATGCCTGCCGCCGAGATGGTGCGGCTGGTCTCCAGCGGCACCGAGGCCGGCATGAGCGCCATCCGTCTGGCGCGCGGATTCACCGGGCGCGATGCCATCGTCAAGTTCGAGGGCTGCTACCACGGCCATGCCGACAGCCTGCTGGTCAAGGCCGGCAGCGGGCTGCTGACCTTCGGCAACCCGAGTTCGGCAGGCGTGCCGGCCGATCTGGCCAGACACACCCTGGTGCTCGAGTTCAACAACATCGCGCAGATCGAGGAACTGTTCGCCGCGCGCGGGCATGAGATCGCCTGCGTGATGGTCGAGCCGATCGCTGGCAACATGAATTTCATCCGTGGCACGTCGGCCTGGCACCAGCGTCTGCGCGAACTGTGCACCGAACATGGCGCGCTGCTGGTGTGGGACGAGGTGATGACCGGTTTTCGCGTGGCGCTGGGCGGCGCGCAGCAGGTCTATGGCATCCGCCCCGACCTGGTGGTGATGGGCAAGGTGATCGGCGGCGGCATGCCGCTGGCGGCCTTCGGCGGCCGTGCCGACGTGATGCACAAGCTCTCGCCGCTGGGCGCGGTGTACCAGGCCGGCACGCTGTCGGGCAACCCGGTGGCGGTGGCTGCCGGCATGGCGCAGCTGCGGCTGATCCAGCAGCCCGGGTTCTTCGACCGCCTGAGCGCCGCGACGCAAAAACTCCTGCGCGGCCTGGACGCTGCGGCGGCCCGGCATGGCGTGACCTTCCGCACCGACAGCGAAGGCGGCATGTTCGGCTTCTATTTCGCCGCCGAGTTGCCGCGCAACTACCCCGACATGGCGCGGGCCGATGTGGACATTTTCAAGCGCTTTTTCCACGCCATGCTCGACCGCGGCGTGTACCTGGCGCCGAGCATGTACGAGGCGGGTTTCGTCTCCGCGGCGCATGACGACGCGGTGATCGACGCCACGCTGCATGCCGCCGACGGCGCGTTCGCCGAACTGGTGCGCGGCTGAGGACACATCGCATCCCCACAGCCCTTTTTCGCCATCCGCGCCCCAAGCCCGACAGACTCCTAGCGCGGAATCTGCACCTGCCACTGCCGCGCGGCGATCACCGCAGTGCGGGCATTCATATAGGGCGAGTACAGGCGCTTCTGGTAGATGCGCGGCGCGGGCAGCATGACTGCCAGCCGTGCGGCCTGGGCCGGGCTCAGGCGCGCGGCGTCGGTGTGGAAGTAGGTTTGCGCTGCGGCCTGCGCGCCGTAGATGCCATTGCCCCATTCGACGCTGTTGAGATAGATCTCCAGAATGCGGCGCTTGCCCAAAATGCCTTCAAGCATGTAGGTGATGACCAGCTCCTGCGCCTTGCGCAGGTAGTCGCGCTCGGGCGAGAGGAACAGGTTCTTGGCGAGCTGCTGGGTGATGGTCGAGCCGCCGACGAGCTTGCCGCGGCGTTCATTGCGTGTACTGTGGTTGCGGTCCCAGGCGTTGCGGATGGCGTCCCAGTCCACGCCGTCATTCGTCAGGAACGTGGCGTCCTCCGAGGCGACGACCGCGCGCTTGAGGTGGGGGCTGATCGCGTCGTAGGGCACCCAGTCGTGTTGCCACTCGACCTTGTCGCCGCTTTTGAGAATGCGCAACTCGGCAGCGCGCATGAAGGTGGTGCTCGACGGGGGAATGACCGTCCACAGTGCGATGCGCAGGGCGAAATAGCCCTGCAGCACCAGCACGGACAGCAGAGTCAGCCACAGCAGACGGCGCCACAGCGGCGCGGGTTTGCCTTGTTTCATGTTCAACGGGTATGCGGTGTGGCGAGTTCGGCGCGCAGCGTGGCCAGCACCGGAGCGGTGTCGGGCGCCTCGCCGTGCCACAGGGTGTAGCTCTGCGCGGCCTGCTCGACCAGCATGCCCAGGCCGTCCCAGGCCTGCGCGCCTGTGGCCCGGGCCTGCGCGACGAACGGGGTGTCCTGCGCGGCGTACATCATGTCGTAGGCCCAGACGCCGGGGCGCAGCACGCCGCCCGGCAGGTCGAGCGCCTTGCCGTCCAGGCTGGCGGCGGTGGCGTTGATCACGCCGTCTGCCCAGTGCAGGGGCGGGCCTTGCACCACCTGCAGATCGGCGCCGTGCTGCGCCGCCAGCGCACTGTGCCGCGCGGCCAGGGCCTGCGCCTTGTCGGCGCTGCGGTTCCACAGGGCAATGGCGCGGGCGCCAGCGGCGATCAGCGGGCCGAGCACGCCGCTGGCCGCGCCGCCTGCGCCGAGCAGCAGCAGGCGCTGGCCCTGCAGCGGGCGGTGCACGTCGCCTGCGCTGAGCACGCGGGCCAGGTCGCGCACCAGGCCGATGCCGTCGGTGTTGTCGCCCCACAGCCCGCCGTCGTCCCAGCCGATGGTGTTGACCGCCTGCGCCAGTTGCGCTGCCGGACTGCGGCGGGCACACAGCCGCCAGGCGTCGAACTTGAACGGGACGGTGATGTTGGCGCCGCAGCCGCCTTCGGCATGGAAGGCGTCGAGCGCCTGCTCCAGGCCGTCGATCGGCGCAAGGCGCGCTTCATAGCGCAGCGCCGCACCGGTCTGCGCGGCGAACAGCGCGTGGATGCGCGGCGAGCGGCTGTGGGAGATGGGATTGCCGAACACGGCGTAGAGCGCGGTCATGAGGTGTCTGCTGCGTTCAGGGAGTGGCCTGGGCCGGGCTGGGCGGCGCCTGGACTGCGGTCTCCAGCCCTTGATCGCGGGTGAAGCGAAAGCGCGAGATCACCACGATCTGATCGGCCTGCTTGAGCATGGCCTCGGTGAAGCGGCCATAGGGCTGTGCAGCCTGCACGATGGCGCGGGCCTGCCGGTCGAGGGTGGGGTTGCCCGAGCCCTGCACCACGTCGGTGGCCACCAGCCGCCCGTCGGCGCCGATGGTGATGGACATGATCAGGCTGCCATACAGCTTGCGTCCATCGATCTGCGGAAATTCGCGCGTGCCCAGGGTTTCGATCTTGGTGCGCAGCTTGTCGTAATACAGCGCGTAGGCGGCCTCGCGCGTGGACGGGCCGATGAAGCGGCGGCGCGGTCTGGCGTTCTGCTGCTGGATCTGGCGCTCGATCGCGCCGAGCATGGCGAGCAGCTGCCGACGCTTCTGCTCCAGCGCCTCTTTTTGCTGCGGATCGGGTTCCAGACGGGCGGTCTGTGCCAGTTGCACGATCTGCCGCCTGACCTGGGTGAGCAACTGCTGCTGCTTGCGCTGCAGGTCGGACAGGCTGCGCTGCTGGTTGGTCGCGGCTTCGCCCTGCGACACCTCGGCGGTGAACGGCAGCGGCGTGGTGGCCAGGCCCTTTTTGGCGTCGCCGCCGCCGTCCAGATTGGCCTGCGCGATGGCCTGCGGCTTGGCCGGGGCGTCTTCGGTGCGCTGGTTCACCAGCACCACGTCGAGCGGGGCGTTGTCGAACAGGCGGTTGAAGGTCTGCGGCGCGGCAAAGCGCAGGCTCAGAATGCCCACATGCACACCGACCGAGGCGAGGATGGCCCAGTGCAGGGGAGTGAGGGAGCGCAGGCGGGGAAAGGGCACGGTGCGGGTCGGGCGAAATCCGCGCGATTCTACGAAGCCTGCCCGGCCGTGGCGTCTGGCGCGGCGTCGGGGTTTTCGGGCGCGGCGCCGTCTTCGCTGTCCACCGCCACGCTGATCGGCGCGGCCAGCGCCACGGCTTCGTCCTCCTCCTCGGCTTCGGTCTCGGCGCTTGCCTCGGCAGCCTGCTGCGGCATGTCGAGCTGGCTGAGCACGCGGCCAAACACTTCCAGGGTGATCAGATCGGTGCCGGTGATCTGCACCTGCACCCGCGCATTGCGCGGCAGGTCTTGCGCACCAACGGCGGTGAACACCAGTGGCAGGCCGTCCACCCGCACCGCGCCATCGCGCAGCACCGTGGCCTCGAAGGTGCTCAGTCCCTGCTGCGCCAGATAGCGCAGTGTCCAGTAGCGCTCGAGCGCCGACTGGTGCGTGGCGTAGGCCTTGTAGGTGTCCTCGAACGATTCGACGATGGCGAACAGCAGCGGGTCGCGCGGCTTGAATGGCGCCTGCAGCAGCGCGGTCTTGCCGAAGCGGGCGCAGGCGATGAGTTGCCCTTGATTGAGCAGATCGACATAGCGCCGCAGCGGCGAGGTGCACCAGGCGTACTGCGGCACGCCCAGCCCCTGGTGTGGCGCGGGCTTGATGCCCATGCGGGTGCGCAGCGTGGCGCCGTAGCCGCTCTGACTGCGGTAGATGCCGGGCATGCCCAGCTCGGCCAGCCAGCCGCCCCAGGTGGCATTGGCCAGGATCATCAACTCGGCGACGATGGTGTCCAGCGGCGCGCCGCGGCGGCGCGGCTCGATGCGCACCGTGGCGCTTTCCGCGCCGTGTTCCAGCCCGTCGATGCGAAAGGTGTAGTCCACGCCGCCGGCGCGCTCGGGCTTGCCGCGCACCTGCTCGCGGCCTTTTTTCAGCGCCTGCGCAAAGCGCCACAGCCAGGCGAGTTCGGCGGCGTGCGGATAGGGCTGCGCGGCCGGATCGGCGGCCAGCGCCGCTTCGGTGACCACGGCGTCGAGCTGGTCGTGGCGCAGGTTGCTGGCAATGTGCACCGATTCCACGCGGGTATCGAAATCAGTGGCCTGCAGATCGTCGCCCACGGTGCAATACAACGACAGTGCGGGGCAGTCGCGCCCGGCCTCAAGGGTGAAGGTTTGCACCAGCGCATCGGGCAGCATGGTGATCTTGTCGCCGGGCATGTACACGGTGGACAGGCGGTTGCGCGCCACTTGTTCCCAATCCGAATCGCGCGTCAGCGCCAGCGCGGGGGCGGCGATGTGGATGCCCAGTCGCACCCGGCCATCGTCCAGCCACCGCACCGAGATCGCATCGTCGATCTCGGTGGTGGCCGAGTCGTCGATGCTGAACGCGGCGGCCTCGGCCCGCGGCAGGTCTTCAGTGCCCTGGGGGATGGGCAGCGCAGGAAACGCCGTGCCCTTGGGAAAGCGTTCCAGCAAGAACCGCTGCATGTGAAAGGCCCAGGGCGAGGCAATGGCACCGGCGTCGCGCAGCAGGGTGAGCGCGCCGTGGCCGGTTTGTTTCACTGCCAGCGCCACCGCCTTGAACTCGGGGCTGTTCTTGTCCGGCTTGAACAGGATCTGATAGAGCTTGTCGGCGATGGGCTGCGGGCAACGGCCAGCGGCCAGCTCGGCGGCAAAACTCTCAATTTGTCGAAGCTGCTCTTCCTTGCGGGCAATGGCGGCCAGCGCCGCCTGCACCTGCTGTGTGGGTGCCTTGCGGAACAGCCCGCCGCGCCCCCGACGCTGAAAGTAATGCGGCGCGCCGAACAGGCGCAGCAAAATGGCCGCACGCTGCCCCGCGTCGGGCGTGCCGCCGTAGTAATCGGCGGCGACCTGATCGAAGTGGAACTCGTCCTCCGGAGCAAATTCCCACAGCAGGTCGAGGTCGATGCCGTCCTGCTGCGCCTGCGCCCAGTGCATCAGCTCCGGCGGCGCGGGCTTGTCGAACCGCACCAGCGCCTGCGCGGCCTTGATCTTCTGCCGCTTGCCCGATTCGAGCTCGACCTGCAGGCTGGCTTCGGCCTCGCTCATCACGCGCCCGGCGTGGAACTTGCCGCCGTCTTCGAACAGGACATTGCTCATAGCGTCATTCCGCCATCGACCTCGATGACCGCGCCGCTGATGTAGCTGGCCTCGCTGCTGGCGAGAAAGGCATAGACGCTGGCGATCTCCTCGGCCTGTCCCAGGCGCCGCAGGGGCACGCGCTCGGCCATCTGGTCCATCACCTTGTCCGGGATGGTGGCGAGCATGGGCGTCTGGATGAAGCCGGGGGCGACCGCGTTGACCCGCACCCCCTTGGGGCCGAGTTCGCGCGCCCAGGTCTTGGTCATGGCGACGATGCCGGCCTTGGTCGCGGCGTAGTTGGTCTGGCCGAAATTGCCATACAGCGCCACCACGCTGGACGCACTGAGAATGGCGCCGCGGCCCCGCTCGATCATGTGCTCTGCCACGATCTGGGTGCAGCGGAACACCGCGCGCAGGTTGACGTCGATCACGGCGTCGAACTGCGCATCGGTCATTTTCACCAGCCGCGCGTCGCGGGTGATGCCGGCATTGTTGACCAGGGTGTCGATCTGGCCGAAGCGCGCGATGGCGGCATCGACCAGCGCGGTGAACGCGGCCCGGTCGGTGACGTCCAGCGCCTGCGCCAGCACCTGCGCGCCGCCGGTACGCAGCTCGGCGGCCACCGGGTCGAGGGTGGCGGGGTTGCGGTCGCACAGCACCAGGCTTGCGCCTTCGGCGGCGAATTTGCGCGCGGTGGCCAGGCCGATGCCCTGCGCCGCGCCGGTGATCAGGGCGATATTGCCTTGAAGTCGCATGATGAATTTCCTTGAAAAAGTGGATCAGGTGGATCGGGGCGCGGTGCCCAGGCACCAGCGCAGCACGGGGTCGAGATGCTGCTGGGCATAGTCGGACAGCGCGTGGTTGCCGCCGGGCAGCACGGTGCACTGCGCACCACGGTAGCGCGCGGCCATCTCGTGCCAGTCGAGCACCTCGTCACCCTGGGCGATGATCACAAAATACTGTTGCGGGTTCGGGACGGGTTCCCGCAGATTGCCGACTTCCAGCGCGTGAAGCTCCTCGACATGGGCCGCGGTGAAGTCGAACTGCAGCGCCGGGTCGTGCCAGGCCGCCAGCGTGCCGATCTGCCCGCGCAGATCGCGCGCCGGATCGACGGCGGGGTTGAGCAGCGCAGCGCGCGCGCCAAAAGTGTGCGCGAGATAGGTGGCGTAAAACCCGCCGAGCGAACTGCCGATGAGACGCAAGGCCTCGCCCGGCGTGTTGCCCAGCAAGTCTTCGCACATCTGCATGGCCTCGCGCGGCGAGGGCGGAAGCTGCGGGCACAGCCATCGGATCTGCGGTTGGCCCGACGCGGCCCGCTGCCGGTTGATCTGCTCCACGCGCTGCGCGGTGGCGCGCGCCTTGGCCGACTGCGGCGAGGAGCGAAAACCGTGGAGGTAGAGCAGGGTGGGCATGAAGGGAGCATCGAGCGCGGCGGGAAAGACCGCCGCTCCCCGAATGCTACCCGCCGATGCCCTGCGGGACGGGATCAGCTGCGTGCAGAAGCGGAGGCGGCCACCGGCGCCGTGGTGTCGGGCAAGCCTTCATCTTCCGGCCAGTCGCGGATGTAGGCCTTGAGCATCTGGTTTTCAAAGTCTTGTTCGCGCACCACGGCCTGCGCCACGTCGTGAAAGGAAATCACGCCCAGCAGCGTGCCGTCCTGCATCACCGGGATGTAGCGCACCCCGGCATCGAGCATGGTGCGGCGCAGGGTGTCGAGGGTGGTGTCGGGGCCGCAGACTTCGTAATGCGTCTGCATGCGCTCGGCCACGGTGTGCGCGCCCAGCGTGCCCTGGCCCTCGGCGACGGCGGCCATCACCTCGGAAAAGGTCAGCAGACCCACGAGCTTGCCCTGCTCCATGACCACCAGGGAGCCGATGTCGTGCTGCGCCATGGTCTGCACCGCCTGCAGCAGACTGGTCTGCGGCGCAACGGTGAACAGCACATGGCCCTTGACGCGCAGAATATCGCTGACTTTCATGGGGTTCTCCTCGGATTTTTAGTGAACGAACTATAGTCAGCGCACCCTGCGCAGGCCAGAGGAAATTCCCGCAGGGATTGCGCCTGCGCAGCCGATTTTTCAGGGAGATGAGGTCATGTCCGTTTTCAGCCCGCCAACCACGCCGCTGGTGCTGCTGCATGGCGCGGGAGGTGATGCCAGTGTGTGGGACGCGCAGACCGAGTGGCTGGCGCGGCGCGGCTGGACCACGCTCGCACTGGAGTTTCCGGCGCATGGCGCCACGGCCGCGCCGCCCTTGCCCAGTATCGAAGCCCTGTCCGACTGGGTGTGGCGCCAGCTCGACGCCCGCCAGACCGGGCCGGTGGTACTGGCCGGGCACAGCATGGGCTCACTCGTTGCGCTGCACGCAGCGGGGCAGCGTCCGGCGCAGGTGCGCGGCCTCGCGCTGCTGGGCACGGCTTTCCCCATGCGGGTGTCCAAGCGGCTGCTTGCCCAGGCGGAGGCCGAACCCGAGGAGGCGATCGACAACGTGGTGCGGTGGTCTTACGCGCAGGCCGAGCCCTTCGCGCCGATTCCCGGATTTCAATCTCCCGAAAGCTACCGTGCGTGTTTGCTGCGGCAGCAGGCCAACTGGGCCGAGGGCAGTGTGCTCGCCAGCGATCTGCGCGCGTGCGATCGTTACGACGGGGGCGAAAGTGCCGCGCGGCAATGGGGCGGGCCAACGTTGTTCCTGCTCGGCGAGCACGATCGCATGACCCCGCCTGCGGGCGCGGCCAGCCTGCGCGAGGCGCTGCCGGGCAGCCGCACCGTGCTGCTCGACTGCGGCCACAGCCTCATGGCCGAAGCGCCTCACGCCGTGGCGCATGCGCTGGCCGACTGGATGGAGCGCGATCTGTTCGCCGTGGGCTGAGGCGCTGCCGCCCGCACCGCGCCGTCCACCAGCCGCAGCCGTGCCCCAGCGCCACTCCACAGCGTGACCACCACCCGGCCCGCGCCGCGGATGCGGTAGCTGTCTCCGGGCTGCAGAAACACGTCCTCACGCTGCCCTTGTTCGGTGAGCCAGACCCGGATCGTCTGTTGCGGTGCGGACGGCGTGCCGTGCAGCTGCAAGACCTGCCCCGCTGCGCGGTGCAGGATCAGCGTGTCGTCGGGCTGCAGATCGATCCACTGACGTTGGAGTGAAACCTGGGTATGCGACATCATGGGCTCCGATAGCATGTTGAAAACGCATCAAGAGAACGCCGTGCCAGTTCGCGAAGTTGGCTGCATGCGGCGTTTCTTGGGTTCAGTCTAGGCAGTATCCAGCTGCTGCAACAGCGCAAGATCGGAAGCCTCATCATGCAAAAAACAGATGATTCGAGCGGACGTGGCACAGTGCCTACCGCCGCGCGTCCGCCCCGCAGTCGCCAGCTCGACACCAGTCATCTGCGCGGCTTCGAGGCCGCGGCGCGGCTGGGCAGCTTCACCGCCGCGGCCGATGCGCTGGCGCTGACGCAATCGGCGCTCAGCCGCCAGATTCAGACCCTCGAAGCCAGCGTGGGTGTGCCGCTGTTCGTGCGCGAAGGCCCGCGCGTGCGCCTGTCGCCCGCGGGCGAGCAGTTCGCCGCTGTGGTGCGGCAGGCGCTGCACAGCCTGGACACGGCGGTGGACGGCCTGCGCGCCGGGCAGGGGCGTCCGCGTGTGCGGCTCACCACTTTCGCGTCGCTCGCCAGCCAGTGGCTGATTCCGCGGCTGGGCGAATTTCAGACCGCGCACCCGGACATCGACATCGCGGTCGAGACCTTCGACAACCTCAGCGACATGGACAGCGGCGCGCTGGACATTGCCATTCGCCGCCTGCGCAACGACAACCCGCTGGCGCACGCCAAGCACACCACCTTTCTGTTCGGCGAGGAAATCACCCCGGTATGCAGCCCCGCGCTGGCGCAGGCCGGGCGCGCGCCGAGGGCGCTGGACGATCTGCCGCGCTGTGTGTGGATCGACGATGTGCGCATCCACAGCGCGCCGCCCATTGCCCGCGCCAATATGCAGGCGCTGTCCTGGGGCGGCTGGTATGCCGGTCTGGGCCTGCCGCAGCCCGAGCCGCAGCGCTGGCTGCGGTTCAACTACACCTACCAGGTCATTCAGGCTGCGGTGGCCGGGCAGGGTGTGGCGATGGGGCAGATCGGCCTGATCCGCGACCTGCTGGCCACCGGCGCGCTGATCGCCCCGGTCGGGCGCCGGGTCGATGCCGGGTATGGCTACTACCTCGCGGTGCGCGCCGGCGCACGGCAGCGCCCGGAGGTGCAGGCCATGCTCGACTGGCTTGCGGGTCAGTTCGCAGCGTGGCAGGCCATTTCCATCCGCGTGTGATCAGTGCTGCGCCGCGTGCAGCGGGCGGCGCAGGCGCTGCAATGCATGCAGCGCCTGCGCCTTGGCGGCGTCCACCCAGGCGCTTTCGCCGACCGGCTTGGGGTTCTGCAGGCCGAGGCGGCGCAGCCGGGCGTTGAACTGATGCGCGGCGGTGAGTCGGTCGGACTGCCGGGTGCGGAAGGTGAACGCCAGCGAGATCGACAGATCGGAATGTGTCCACACCCGGTGCGGTGCGATGAACGGGTGATGCACCCCCAGGCCCGGGCGCAGCGCAAAGTGCTGGGCGCGCGCTTCGAACTCCGGCTTGTACGGCGGGCGCGCGCCCTCGTAGGCCAGCAGGCGGTCCTTCTGCCACGGACGCAGGATGACCGGGTCGTCCTGGCTCCACAGATCGGCGGTCTTTTCGCCGCGAATCTGCAGCAGAAAGTTCATCTCCCGGTCCATGTGATACGGCGTGACCGCGCCCTGCGCCGAGATGAACACATAGGTCGAATACCAGGTGATGTGCGGGTCCAGCGGGTGGATGTGCGCGGCGATCTCGGCCAGCAGTGCCTCGATTTGCGGGCGGTACTGCGCGTCCTTCTCGGGGTTGTTGATGCAGATGTAGCCGTGCAGCGGCTCGAAGTGCGCCAGCAGGTGCGGCAGGGTGAGCGCATCCTGCGGGGGCTTGAACGTGGCGTCGAAGTCGGCATCGGGCGCGATGTCGCCACGGCGGAACTTGACCTGCTGCGCGGGCAGGCGCTGCGCCAGATCGAACAGCGGGGCGATGTCGAACAGCGGATGCTCCTGCAGCCGGTGCTGCAGCAGGAAGGGCCGGCGGTTGTAGTGGCTGCGCAGGGCGTCTGCGTCGAACTGCAGCCAGCGCGCATCGCCCTGCGCGGCGCGCTGCAACAGGCTGGCGTACTGCGCAGGGCTGACATCGGCACCGAGCATGGCGGCCTCCCAGGGGTGGATTGTGCTGGCCACTTTACAAATCGACCGGCACGCTGTCCAGTCGGGATGCCCCCGGGGCGGTCAACCTTGCTGCAGCAAGGCGATGTATTCAGGCCGTTTGGCCGCCATGCCCTTGAAACTGCTCAGCAAGTGAGAAAACTCTGCCGGAGTGATGCCATACAGCCGCGCCACGATTTTGTCGTTCTCGGCGCGCAGCGTGTCCTGCGCCTTGGCGGTGCGCGGCACATGCTGCCTTTGCACCTGGAACAGCGGCGCCAGTTCGGCGAAGTCGTCCCAGTTGGATGCCAGGGTCAGCAGCAGGGCGTTTCTGGCGAGCGCGGTGTAGTCGGCGTTGGCCAGAATGTCGGCGTCGCTGGGTTGCGGCATGGGCAGGCGGTAGAGGTAGGTCAGGCTGACGTTGATCTGAATCATGAACCGGGCCATCCAGTCCAGCGGAAGGCTGTTGAACCAGGCCAGCGCCAGCAGCAGTCGCAAAGGAGATACCGGCTGTGCTGCCAGTGAGCCGTCGGCCGCGATGCGATAGTGCTTGGTGGCATTCGCGAACAGGGAATGGCCCAGCCCCACGCCGCGGGGCAGCAGACTGAAAATCAGGGTGCGTTCATTCGTGTCGCTGGCAACGGAGCGGAACGCCAGCCGGACATATTCCCTGTCGTAGCGTATGCCTGCGGAGTGCTTTTCCACCTCGGCCATCGGTAGCCCCAGGTCTTGCGCCATGCGGTGCATTTCCTTGCTCTGCATCCGCGCATCGAACGCGGCGGGGTCGAGCCAGTATTGCGGCTGCTCGAACACATGGCTGTACTGCCAGATCATCTTGCCCTCAAAAAGCGGCAGCAGGCCGGGCGCGGGCTGCTCGATGAACAAGTCCTTGTCATCGGTCATGTGCAGCTCGCGGCGGAAGTCCAGCCACTCGGCCGACAGCGCGGGAAAGGCGCTGTAGCACTTTTGCAGGATGGGCAGGTCGGTGCCGTCGCGCAGTTCCAGCAAGGCCCAGTGCTCGGGCGACAGGGCCTTCAGCGTGGACAGGGGATAGGCCACATGGGTGTCGGGCCGCTGCAGATCGGCGGCGTCGAGCACATAGAAGGCGGTGTCGATGGGCGGCGTGTCGGCGTCGGGCGGGGTGTTGACCACCTGCATCATGGCGAATTTGTAGCGCGCATCCACATCCGGAAAGATGGGTTTGCGGTTCTCGAAGCTGTAGAAAAACCGCAACTGGCCCTGCGTGAAGATGTGCTTGCGCAGGCCGGTGGAACCTTCCTCGAACATCAGCGCGCTGGGCAGCACATAGCTGAGGTTGCCGCCGGGCCGCAGCAGCCCGAGGTTGCGCTCGACGAACAGGCGGAACAGATTGCCGTCGCCCAGGCCCTTGTTGAGTGGAAACACCGCCTTGTCCCGGTAGTAGGCGTTGGCCGCGTCGTGAAAGGCAAGTGCGCTGCGGTAGGCGTCGGCGATGTGCGGGCTTTCCAGCAGGCGCGCCTGCACGGCGGCCTTCTCCGAATTTTTCAGGCTGCGGTAGTTGCTGTGGTACTGCGGGAAAAAGTCGGTGTCGGCGAACTTGGTCTTGTCCCAGGGCGGGTTGCCCACGATGATGTCGAAGCCCTTGCGCTCGCCGGCAAAGGCTTCGGGGAAGGCCACTTCGTAGTGAAAGAAGTGGTACTTCTGCGCGCAGGCTTCCACCTGGCGCAGCGCGGCGGTTCGGGTCTTGCTGTCGTCGAACAACTCGCCGAGCAGGTTGGGTGTCTTGCTCAGCGCCTCGCAGGCGGCCTTGTTGCCTTCGGCCAGCAGCACGCGGCGGGCGCAGATGAAGCTGAGCGCGCGCGACAGCAGGTGGAGCTTGGGCGCAATGCTGCTCTTCCACAGCGCCTTGGACTGCTCCACCTCTTGCGCCGTGGTGTCGCGCATGGCGTCGAGTTCCTGCATGACGGTGCGCAGTTCGTCGAAGCGGGCGCCGAGGTTGTCGACGAAAAAATCGTTCTGCGCCACCTCGACCGCGTTGTAGCTGATGAATTCTTGAACGCTGGCGCCCATGAGCGCGTTGCCGTGCTGCACATGGTGCTCGATGAACGACAGCGGCGTGCCGAAAATGAAGCTGTCCATCCACAGACTCAGGCGCGCCAGTTCGACGGCGAAGGGGTTGAGATCGACGCCGAAGATGCAGCGCTTGAGCAGGGCGCGCTTCAGGATCTGCGCGTCGTCGGGTTCGTAGTCGAGGTTCAGGAACTGGAGCTGTTCGGCGATCTTGGCTCTTTCGTGGTCGACGAGCTGGCGCAGGTCGGCGTCGGTGTCGAGCCGGTCCAGCGCCAGGTCGGTGAGATAGTTGAGCGCCTCTACCAAAAAGTGGCCGCTGCCGCAGGCGTTGTCGAGCAGCTTCAGGTCCATCAAGGCCTTGCCCTGATGGCCGACACGGGCAAGAGCCTGATCCACAGCGGCCTTCACCAACGGCTGCGAGAGCGAGGTCGGGGTGTAGTAGCTGGCCGATGTCTTGCGCGAGTTGCTGGCGCTCTTGAGGTAGACGTCGCCCTTTTTCACGCTGATTTCGCGCAGCGCCCGAAAGCCCTTTTCCTTGCGGATGAGCGCGGTGTCGTAGGCGTCGAAATAGGCTTCGACCGTCTTGCCCTTGGTGGCGGCGCTCTCGTACTCCAGGTACACGGCAGTCTCCACCGCCTTCTCGAAACGGAACTCCAGCAGGCCTTCGTAGATGCGGCCCAGATGGGTGACGCTCATGTTCTTGAAGTCGCGCCGGGTGTCGAACAGGGTGGTGCCGCGGTCGGTCTTGAACAGCAGCTTTTCCAGCAGCGTGCGCAGCGTGGCGTTGTCGAAGATCTTGGGCTGCAGCAAAAGGGGCGCGCGCTGGGGGTCGAACAGGCCACCGTTGAACAGCGGGATGTCGATGTCCTGCGCGCCCTGGTCGAGCATCTCAAACAGTTGCTTGAGGGCGTAGACGCCGTCGTGCAATGTGCTGCGTGCTTCGGTCTGTTTCGGCAGACTCTGGAAAATGTGGTCCAGGCTGTAGCGCCGGTAGAACGGATGGCGGGCGAGCAGCTCGCGGTTCTTGTCCTCGAAGTACACGATGAACAGCAGCCGGAACAGCAGCACCACGCTGTTTTCGTACACGCTGTCCATGCTGGCCCTGGGGTTGGCGCGGTGAATGGCGCGGCCCATGATTTCAAACAGCGAGTCCTCGCCGGCGTAGCCGTAGATCACGGCCTTGAGGTTTTCTTCGACCTCCAGGGTGAAGTCGGCGGACTCGGCAATGGCCTGCTCGATCGCGCTGGGCTGCCCCGCCTGGGCAGGCGGCAGGTAGGTGTTGCGGCCAAAGAAAAAGGCAAACAGCGCCAGTGCCTCGGCCTTCTCAAGCGGGTCGGCCAGAGCGCAAATGGCCTGGAGATCGAACTGGATGAAGGTTTTTCGCGCAGTGATCTTGTCGGTGTCGTAGATGCGCCAGTAGCGTCCGTTGGTGAGAAAGCCGAAGCGCACGCGCAGGGTGCTCAGGTAGTCCTGCAACTGGTGGTGCGGGTTCTGGTCGCGGTCGGCCTTGCCGGTGTCGAGCCTCTTGCCCCAGGCCTTGGACTCGCAGATGGCGGTGATCAGCCTGTTGTCCTGACTGGCGACGAGCGCATCGTCCTGTCCGGGTTCGAGCACGAGGCACCAGTCGGGCTTGGCCTGCTTGCCCTGGACCGTGATGACCTGCTGGGGAACGGCGATCCAGCCCAGTTGCGCGAGCAGCGGGCCGATGAAGCGCTCTTCCAGCTGGGACTCGTTGCGCCTGGCCAGCGCCTCGGCATCGAAGTGCTGGTCGAGCCAGCTCTGCAGGCTGTAGGGAATGGGCTGCCGAACCAACTCGGCCCGCTTCACGGCGACGAATCCCTCGTCCAGCAAGGTGTTGATCAGCCAGGGGTCGGGGAACAGGTCTTGAGGTGGCATGCAGTGTCTTTCGTGCGGGGCGGGCGCGTGCATTTTCCAGGCGGTTCAGGCCGGTTGTTGTCCGCTGTCGGATGTTTGCTGGCCGCGCGCAGGCAAGCATACCGTTGCCTGCTGGCCGTGCCGCAGCCGCCGCAGCGCGATGCGGGCGGGGTCGAGGGCGTCAGCCAGATCGGTTTCGATCGGCAGCGGGGTGCCCTCGATCTGCGCGGCCAGCACCTCGGCCAGCAGCGCGGCCAGGGTGAGTCCGCGCGAGCCCATGCCGGCGCAGACTGCCAGGCCCGGCAGGCGGGGCAGTTCGTGGAGTTGCTTGCCCGCGGCGCGCTGCGGGTCGGCCAGCAGCGGAGCGAGATGGGCGAGGGTGCCGCAGTAGGGCAGGCGGTCGGCGCTGGCGGCGCGGGTGCCGACGAAGTGGCGCAAGGCATCGGTGTGCGCGGGCAGCGGCGGCTGCGCAGTGAGCGCGGCGAGGCTGTCGCGGTTGTGCGCCCAGGCCTGCTCGGGGGTGAGCGGGCTGTCGTCGGTCTCGAAGGTGGCGCCGATCAGCAACCAGTCGCCGTCCTGCGGATCGGGCGCGGGCTGCAGCAGGCGGACTGCGGCCGGGGGCAGGCGCAGCACGTAGCCGCGGCCCATCCAGGGCTGCTCAAGAGCCTGCAGCGCGGGCCACAGCCGCCCGGGCAGGGCCTGCGCCTGGCCGCGCAGGGCGTGCAGGGGCAGCCAGTCGGGGTGCGGAATCAGGCCGCTTGCGGCGAGCAGGTGCGGCGTTTGCAGGGCGCTGGTCAGCACGACCTGCGCAGCGCGCGCCAGCGTGCGACCGGTGGCATCGCGCACGGTCCAGACACTCCCGTCGTGCTGCAGCGTGGCGGCCTGGGCGTTGCAGTGCAGGGTGATGCGCGGCGACGCCAGCCACGCGGCGCACAGGGCCTGGTTGGCCAGCACGGCGCTGTCCACCTGCCAGCCTGTGTCGCTGCTGTGCGCCATGTGGCGCGGCAGGTGCACGCTGTGGCGCCAGTCGTCCATGCGCTGGGCTTCGGCGGCGTCGGCCGGGGTGAGCAGGGCGGGGCAGAACCGTGCGAGATCGTGCGCGTGTGGCGGCAATGCGCGGCGCAGCGCGGCCATGCCGGCGCGGGTCAGGCGCGACAGCAGATTGTCGTCTGCCGAGGGCTGCAGATGGGCCAGACCTGCGGGCATGGCCGAGCCGCCGCCCGCCGGACGCGGACTGGCTTCGAGGACCTCGACCGACCAGCCGCGCTGCGCCAGGGCATGGGCGCAGGCCGCGCCGCTGACCCCGGCGCCGATGACCACGGCGTGGCGCGGCTGCGCCGTGGGCCAGGCGGTGGGCAGGGTGTGGCGGGTGCGTTTCCAGCGCGGATGGAAGGTGGCCTGCAGCCGCTGCCGCTTGCCGCCCCAGCCCGGGAGCAGCGCCACGTCGAACCCGGCCTGCTCCAGCCCGTGTTGCACGGCGTGCGCCACGGTGTAGCTGGCCGCACGCGCACCGGGTTTGACCAGGCGGGCCAGGGCGCGCAGCAGTGCCGGCGTCCACATCTGCGGATTGCGCGAGGGGGCGAAGCCGTCGAGATAGACGGCGTCGGCTGCAAGTCGGAGCCTGGGCGCGAGTTCGGCGGCATCGCCGAAGGCGAGGTAGAGGGTGACGCCGCTGGGCAGGTCCCCCTCCCGACCTCCCCCACGCGTGGGGGAGGTGAAAACGGCGCTGCGCGTGTCGTTCGGATGCCCCTCCCGGCCTCCTCCACGGGGGAGGATGCCGTCCACGCCGCCGTCGTCGAGAGGGATGACATGCAGGCCGCGCACGGGTGGCGGCCATTGTGCTGCCAGCTTGGCGGCCAAGTCCTTCAGCTCGGGTGGGGCGTGTGCCAGCAGGTCGGCCGCGCGCACCGGGTGCAGTTCCAGACTGACATAGTCCAGACGGTTGCAGCGCTGTGGATCGGCGCGCCATGCGGCCCAGGTGGCGAGAAAATTCACGCCCAGACCGAAGCCGGTTTCCAGGATGGTGAACTGCGCGCGCCCGGCCCAGCGCGCTGGGGTGTCGAGCAGGCCGCAGCCGCCCAGGTACACCGCGCGCGCCTGGCCCAACGCACCGGCGCGGCTGGCGTAGATGTCGCCATAGCGCGCGCTGGCGGGCTGGCCGCTGGGGTCGAGGGTGAGGTCGGCCTCGGTGAGCAGCGGGCCGGAGGTGGGCGGCTTCAATCGACCAGGGTCAGCGACATGGCGTCCAGGCCGTAGAGACCGTCTTCGGTGAGCACCAGATCCATGAGCTGGTCGTGCGGTTGCATGTCGAGTTGCTGCAACTCGCAGCAGGCGTAGCTCAGGCCCACGGAGTAGACCTCCTCGCGTCCGGCCAGGTAGCGGTCGTAATAGCCGCCGCCGTAACCCAGGCGCAGGCCGACGTCGGCAAAGCCCACACAGGGCACGAGCAGGGTGGTGGGGGCCAGGGCGACGCTGCCCGTGGGTTCGGCAATGCCATAGGGGCCGGGGCGCAGCGGCTCGCCAGGTGTCCAGACGAAGAACTCCATCTGTTTCGTGGCCTCGGTGACGCGGGGCAGGGCGAGGGTGCATTCGGGATGCGCGGCGGCCCATTGCGTGAGGGTGGGCAAGGGATCGAACTCGCCGCGGGTGGCGCAGTAGGCGCCCAGGGTTTCGGGCTCCAGCGCGTCGAGCACCTGCAGCAGGCGGGCGGCGAGTTCGGCATCGCGCCGCTCCCGGTCGGGGAGGGACTGGCGCCTGTTGATCAGTTCACGCCGCAGATCCGCGCGTAAATGCTGATGCTGATCAGGGGACAATGGGTCGTAAATGGGTGGGTTCACGGTAAGCTGATGTCCTATGAGCATGAATTCGTTGCTGTCTGGTATTTTGCGCCGCTTCGTCGGTTCGGCGCTGGCGATGGGCCTGGGTTTTTCGGCGTCTCCGGCGATGGCGCAATCGCTGGCGCCATCTGCTCCGCTGGCCGCCAGTGTGGCGGATTCTGCGGCTGCACCCGCCAGCGCAGCGCCGGTGGTCATGCCGCCGATGCCGCAGATTCCCGCCGATCAGGCGCAGCTCATCCTGGCGGCGCAAAAAGCCTCGCAGCGCGGCGATCCGCAGCCCGCGCTGGACGCCCTGCCGCAGCTCAAGGGCACGCTGCTCGAACCCTGGGTGGCCTACTGGGCGATCCGGCCGACCTTGACCAAGGCCACGCAGCAGGATTTCGACGCCTTCGCCCGCGCCTACCCGCACACCTACGTGCTCGACCGCCTGCGCAACGACTGGCTGCTCGAACTGGGCAGTCGTGGCGACTGGGACGATTTCAACCGCGTCTATCCGCACTTTCTCATGCGCGACGATCCGCAGGTGCAGTGCTACGACCTGCAGAGCCAGTTCGTCACCCAGCATGCCGACGTGACCGCGCAGGTGTTCAAGCTGTGGATGGATCAGCGCACCGGCGGCCCGGGCTGCAACAGTGCGGCCAGTGCCCTGCTGCGGGATGGCGCCATGCCGCGCGAGCTGCTCTGGCAGCGCATGCGCCGGTTCTATGAAGACGGCCGTGCGAAGCAGGCGCGCGACCTGCTCGCGCCTTTCCTGCCGCCGGGCAGCTGGCGCATTCTGGCGCAGACCGACACCGATGCGGTGCGCTATCTGCTCGACGTGGTGCGGCGCGGCCCGCAGGCGGCAATTGCAGACCCCGACCGTCGGCAATACCTGGTGCTGGCGCTGCTGAGCATGGCGCGGCAAGACCCCGATCAGGCCGCGCGGCTGCTGCAGGACAATTTCTCCGCACTGCCTGCGCGCGACCGGGCGCAGCTCTGGGGGCGCATCGGCCTGGCCGCCGCGCTCAATCTGCAGCCGGATGCCGCCCGCTGGTTTGCCCGCATGGGGCAGGCCGACCCGGCGTATGTGCCGTCGCCCACTGTGCTCGAATGGCAGGCCCGTGCTGCGCTGCGCGCGCAGGACTGGGCGCTGGTGCGCAGCGCCACCCGCACCCTGATCGACCAGGGCGACAAAGACCTGGCCTGGCCCTACTGGCACGCCCGCGCCCTGGAAAAACTCGGCCACCCGATCGAAGGCCGCGCGCTGATGGCCGAGGTGGCGAACCCCTGGGATTTCTACGGCCAGCTCGCCACCGATGCGCTGGGCATGAAGGTGAGTCTGCCCGCTTCCCTGCCCCCGGCGCCGCTGGCTGCGGTGGCGCAGCAGGCGCAGCGTCCGGGCTTGCGGCGTTCGCTGGCGCTGTTCAGCATCGACCTGCGCAATGAGGCGGTGCGCGAATGGAACTTCTCGCTGCGCGGCCTGAGCAATTCCCAGATGCAGGCGGCCGCCGAACTGGCCTGCCGCCAGCAGCTCTGGGACCGCTGCATCAACACCAGCGAGCGCGTGACCGGCGGGGTGGACATCGCCCAGCGCTACGCCATGCCCTACCGCGAGGCCATCGCCAGCGCCTCGAAGGCGGAGGACGTGAACGAAGCCTTTCTCTACGGCCTGATCCGCCAGGAGTCGCGCTTCATCGCCAACATCAAGTCGTGGGTGGGTGCCTCCGGGCTGATGCAGCTCATGCCGGCTACCGCCAAGCTGGTGGCGCGCAAGATCGGCCTCACCGACTACAGCCACGACCAGATTGCCGATGTCGGGGTGAATGTGCAACTCGGCAGCGCCTACCTCGGCGGCCTGCTGCAGCAGTTTGGCGGCTCCGAGGCGCTGGCGGCAGCGGGTTACAACGCCGGGCCGGGGCGGCCGCTGCGCTGGCGCAACATGGGCCAGCCCGACCAGCCGCTGCTGCCCGGTGCCATCTTCGCCGAGAACATCCCCATTCCCGAAACCCGCGATTACGTCAAGCGCGTGCTGGCCAATGCCACGGTGTACGCCGCCATCCTCAGCGGCAAGCCGCAGTCGCTCAGGGCGCGGCTGGGCGATGTGGGTTCGGCGGATGCGATGCTGGCGAGCAACCAGCGCTGATTCTTTACGGAAGCCCTCATGCAACACAACATCCTCGTCATCGGCGGCAGCGGTTTCATCGGCAGCCGCCTGGTCAATGCCCTGTCTCTGGGCAATCACTTCGTCACCGTGCCCACCCGCCGCCGCCAGCGCGCGCGCCATCTGGTGCAGTTGCCGCTGGTCGATGTGGTCGAGGCCAATGTCCACGACGACGCCACGCTGTCGCGGCTGGTGGCCGGGCGCGATGCGGTGGTCAACCTCGTGGGCATCCTGCAGGGGCGGCGCGGCACCCCGTATGGCCCGGACTTCGCCCGCGCGCACGTCGATCTGCCGCGCCGCATCGCCGCGGCCTGTGCGCAGCACGGCGTGCGCCGCGTGGTGCACATGAGCGCGCTCGGCGCCGATGTCGACGGCCCGTCCATGTACCTGCGCTCCAAGGGCGCGGGCGAAGCGGCGCTGCGTGCGCAGCCGGGGCTGGACCTCACCCTGTTCCGTCCCTCGGTGGTGTTTGGTCCGGGAGACAATTTCCTCAACACCTTCGCCAGCCTGCAGCGGGTGTTTCCAGTGGTGCCGCTGGCCGGGGCGGGCACGCGGTTCGCGCCGGTGTACGTGGCCGATGTGGTCACGGCGTTTTTCAACAGCCTGGTCGGCCCGCACGCGCGCGACACCATTGGACAAACCTATGAGCTGTGCGGCCCGAAGGTCTATACCCTGGCCGAGCTGGTGCGTCTGTCGGGCAAGTGGGCGCGGGTGGGTGGTGGCCGTGGCCGTGCCGTCATCGCCCTGCCCGATGTCCTGGGGCGCTTGCAGGCCATGATGATGGAACTGGCTCCCGGCACCCCGCTGATGAGCCGTGACAACCTCGACTCCATGAAGGTCGACAGCGTGTGCAGCGGCGCCATGCCCGGCTTCGTGCCTGCGCTCGGCGTGCCGCATCCCGAGTCGCTCGAAGCCATCGCGCCCACCTATCTCGACCCGAAATGCCAGGAGTCGGAATACGGCCAGATGCGGGCGACTGCCGGGCGTTGAAACCTGCGCGCCTGCATGCGCTGCCCGCATGGTGGCCATGCAAACAATGCGATGGGCAGGCGCGCGGCAGTGCGTGAGAATGCGGGCACAGCCCCTTTCCGCAATCGCTCGTCATGTTCATCCTCCACATCGGCAACAAGAATTACTCCTCCTGGTCCATGCGCCCGTGGGTGGCGATGACCGCGTTCGGCATTCCCTTCGAGGAGCGCCAGCATGGGCTGGACACGCCCGAGTTCGCAGAGCAGGTGGGTCGGTTGTCCCCCGTGGCGCGAGTGCCCATCCTCGAACACGGCGCGCTGCGCGTCTGGGATTCCCTGGCCATCTCCGAATATCTTGCCGAGCAGTTCCCGCACCATGCGCTGTGGCCTCGCGACACCGCCGCCCGCGCCCTGGCGCGCAGCCTGTGCGCCAGCATGCACAGCGGCTTTGGCGCGCTGCGCGAGCACATGCCGATGAACATTCGCGCTGAGCTGCCGGGCTACGGCCTCAACCCGGCAGTGCAACGCGACATCGATCAGATCCTGCGCATGTGGCAAGGTGCCCTGCAGTCCAGCGGCGGCCCTTTCCTGTTCGGCGCCTTCAGCCTGGCCGACGCCTTCTACGCCCCGGTCTGCATGCGCTTTCTCACCTACCGCCCCGAACTGCCCGACTGGGCATGGCGCTATGTGCAGGACATCGCCGCGCATCCGGCGGTGGGCAAGTGGAACGCGCAGGCCCGCGCCGAGCAGGTGTTTCTGCCAGCGGAAGAGCCATATCGCAGTCCGTAACGCTCCCCAACCATGGGGAGGGAGGCTGGGAGGGGAATGGCCTGCGACTAGACTTTCTCGCTTTGCCTCATCGACCGTCTCATGCTCAACGCCGCCCAGGAACGTGCTGTCGCCCATCTGTCCGGGCCTTGCCTCGTCATCGCCGGGGCGGGCAGTGGCAAGACCCGGGTGATCACCCACAAGATCGCTCGGTTGCTGCGCGCGGGGCTTGAGCCCGATCAGATTGCCGCGATCACCTTCACCAACAAGGCCGCGGCCGAGATGCGCGAGCGCGCCGCGCAACTGGTGGACAAGCGCGGCGTTGCCAGCAAGCTCGCCATTTCCACCTTTCACGCATTGGGCGTGCGCATGCTGCGTGAAAGTGGTGCGGCGCTCGGGCTCAAGCCCAATTTTTCCATCCTCGCCGCAGACGATGTGACCGGCCTGCTGCGCGATGCCGGCGCCACCACCGACAACGCCCAGGCCCGCCGCTGGCAATGGACCATCAGCCTGTGGAAGAACGCCATGCTCACGCCAGAGGCGGCAGCCCGCGTGGCCGAGAACGACGACGAGCGCGTGGCCGCCAAGGTGTACGCCCGCTACGCCGACATGCTGCAGGCGTACCAGGCGGTCGATTTCGACGACCTGATCTGGCTGCCCGTGACCCTGCTGCAGCAGCACGCCGACGTGCGCGCGCACTGGCAGGACAAGCTGCGCTATCTGCTGGTGGACGAATACCAGGACACCAACGCCGCGCAGTACGACCTGCTCAGGCTGCTGGTCGGTGACAGGGGGCGCTTCACGGCAGTGGGCGACGACGACCAGAGCATCTACGGCTGGCGCGGCGCGACGCTGGACAACCTCAAGCGTCTGCAGACCGACTGGCCCACGCTCGAAGTCATCAAGCTCGAGCAGAACTACCGCTCGACCAACGCCATCCTGCGCGCGGCCAACGCCATCATCCAGAGCAATCCCAAGCTCTATCCCAAGAGCCTGTGGAGCGAGCATGGCGAAGGCGAGGCGGTGGAAGTGCGCGCCGCGCAGAACGAAGACGAGGAGGCGCAGATGGTGGCTGCGCGCATCCAGGCGCTGCGCAGCGGCCGCAATGCCGAGCTGGCGCACATCGCCGTGCTGTACCGCGCCAACCACCAGTCGCGCCCGCTGGAGCAGGCGCTGCGTCGCGCCAACATTCCGTATGTGGTCAGCGGCGGGCAGAGCTTTTTCGACCGCGCCGAGATCAAGGACATCTGCGCCTATCTGCGCCTGCTGGCCAATTCCGACGACGATCCGGCCTTTCTGCGTGCCGTCACCACGCCGCGCCGGGGCATCGGGCCGCAAACCCTGGCGGCGCTCGGCAGCTTTGCCGCGCAATGGAAGGTGTCGCTGTTCGAGGCGCTGTTCCGCGATTCCATGCCTGCGGCGGTGGGCGCGCGGCCTGCCGACCATCTGCGCGAATTCGGCCGGCTTCTGCACGACATCGAATGGCGCGCGCGCACCGCGCCAGCGGGCGAACTGCTGCGTGAGATGCTGGAGACCATCGGCTACCGTGCCTGGCTGGAAGAGCACAGCGACAACCCGCGCGAGGCCGAACAGCGCTGGAAAAACGTGGACGACTTCTGCGGCTGGATCGAGCGCAAGGCCGAAGAAGACAAGGTGGGTCTGACGCAGATCGCCCAGACCATCTCGCTCATCACCCAGTTGCAGGAACGCGGCGAGCAGCGCGACGCCGTCACCCTGTGCACCCTGCACGCCGCCAAGGGGCTGGAGTGGCCGCATGTGATACTGGCCGGCTGCGAGGAGGGGCTGCTGCCGTTTTTCACCGATGACCGCCCGCTGACCGATGCCAGCCAGGAGGAAGAACGCCGCCTGATGTATGTGGGCGTGACCCGGGCGCGCCAGACCCTGGTGCTGAGCTGGTGCCAGAAGCGCAAGCAGGGGCGCGGGGCGGCAGGGCGCAGCCCCAGCCGCTTCATCGGCGAAATGCAGACCGGCCAGCCCAAGACGAGCAACAAGGACGCCGCGATGGCGCGCATTGCCGCACTGCGCAACAGCCTGGGTGCAGCCGCAGCACAGGAGAGCAGGGCGGCTGCGGCGAAAACCTGATCGTGACTGAGGCGCGCTCTAGCCGAATTCCATCGAATCGGCTATGTTCCGAAAAACGAACGGGCGTGCTTTTTTCCCGTCATGCTGCATTCCACAAAAAGCAGGAGACAGTTCATGGAGCGAATCTGGCTGGCGAATTACCCCGCAGGCGTGCCTGCGGACATCGACCCGGATATTTTTTCGAACGTTGGCGCATTGCTCGAGCGCAGCTTCAAGGCCTTTGCCGAGCGCCCCGCCTTCGCCTTCATGGGACACAAGACCAGCTATGCGCAGTGGGGTGCGCAAAGCACGGCGCTGGCGGCCTATCTGCAGTCGCTCGGGCTGAACAAGGGCGACCGGGTGGCGATCATGATGCCCAATGTGCCGCAGTATCCGGTGGCGGTGGCGGCCGTGCTGCGCGCCGGGCTGGTGGTGGTCAATGTCAATCCGCTCTACACCCCGCGCGAGCTCGAGCACCAGCTCAAGGACAGCGGGGCGGTGGCCATCGTCATTCTGGAGAACTTTGCGCACACCTTGCAGCAGGTCATCGCGCACACCGCGGTCAGGCATGTGGTGGTGGCGAACATGGGCGAGACGCTGGGATTTCCGCTCGGAGCCATCGTCAACTATGTGGTGCGACACAAGAAGCGGCTGGTTCCCTCCTGGTCCCTGCCGGGGCACGTGGCCTGGAAGGCGGCACTGGGCAAGGGCGCGGCACTGCCCTTCCATCCGCCGCAGGTCGGCGCAGAAGACGTGGCCCTGCTGCAATACACCGGCGGCACCACCGGCGTGGCCAAGGGCGCGACACTCACCCACCGCAACATCGTGGCCAACATCGTGCAGTCGGCCGCCTGGTACGCCCCGGCTCTGGGCAAGCTGCCCAAGGGACAGCAGCTCAACACCATCTGCGCGCTGCCGCTCTATCACATCTTTGCGTTCACCGTCATCATGATGCTCAGCGCGCACGAGGGCGGCATGATGATCCTGATTCCCAACCCGCGCGATCTGCCGGCGACGCTCAAGGAGCTGGCGAAATACGAGGTGCATTCCTTCCCCGCGGTGAACACCCTGTTCAACGGCCTGCTCAATCATCCGGATTTCAACAAGGTGAACTGGGGAAACCTGAAGATGTGTCTGGGCGGCGGCATGGCGGTGCAGGAGGCGGTGGCCAAGCGGTGGCTGGAGCGCACCGGCTGCCCGATCTGCGAGGGCTACGGCCTGTCGGAAACCTCGCCGTCGGCCATTTGCAACCCCACCGATACCGACCGCTACAGCGGCACCATCGGCATGCCCATTCCGTCCACCGAACTGCAGTTGGTGGACGACAGCGGCCGCGAGGTGGCGGCCGGTCTGCCCGGAGAAATTGCCTTGCGCGGGCCGCAGGTGATGCGCGGCTACTGGAACCGGCCGGAGGACACTGCGGCGACCTTCACCGCCGACGGCTTTTTGCGCACCGGCGACATCGGCGAGATCGACGCCAAAGGCTATGTGAAGATCATCGACCGCAAGAAGGACATGATTCTGGTGTCGGGCTTCAATGTCTATCCCAACGAGGTGGAGGGCGTGGCGGTGATGCACCCGGGTGTGCTCGAAGCCGCGGCCGTGGGCGTGCCCGATGCGAATTCGGGCGAGGCCGTCAAGCTGTTCGTCGTGAAAAAGGACCCGGCGCTGACCGAGCAGCAACTGCGCGACTTTTTGCATGAACAGCTCACTGGCTACAAGCGGCCCAAATTCATCGAATTCCGTGGCGAGCTGCCGAAGACGCCGGTGGGCAAGATTCTGCGCAGAGAGCTGCGACCGCCGCAGTGAGCGGGCCCTAGGAGTCTGTCGGGCTTGGGAATCGCGGGCTGCAAAAGGGCTGTGCGGCGCGCTGCGGCAGCAGCTTCTTGCCCCCATGGCCCCCACCATGGGGCTGCAAATCCGCCGCCACATCGCATCCCCACAGCCCTATTTCGCCATCCGCCCCCAAGCCCGACTGACTCCTCATATGGTCGCCGCTGTCAATCGCGTCAGCGCATAGGTGATGGCCGGTGATGGGTTTCAGGATCGATCGGGTGATGCGACACGAGCGTTGCAGCGACGATGAATCAGACTCATATCCGCGGATTGATTACCAGCACTTCATCGATTCGTCGCGGGCCTGCCTCGCTCTAGAGTCGGGGATCAGCCTTGCGGTGCCCTGGTAGGAGTTTCGAGGGTTGCCCTCTCGGTGCTCGTGTGGCATCGCCCGATCGATCCCGGTCCTGTGTTCAGGTGGTCCCCCTTTCGCGTTGTGCGTGCATGCCGATTGCCCAGACGAAGCCCGCCAGCTCTCGGGCCACGGCCACGCAGACCTTGTTGGCCTGAACGCCACGCTTTTGTAGGGCGGCGTAGCGTAAGCGTTCAGCCAGCGGCGTGATTGCGCTCGAGCTATTGGGTGGGTAGATGCAGCAGCATCAGGCAGCAGTCTTCACGCGTCGGGCAGTGCGCCGCTGCACCGCCTTGGTGGTGTGCGATGGGCATACTGCTGCGACGCACTCGGTGAGGTTCACCGCTGCCAGAAGCATGAACTTGATCGCATCGGTTTTCACGTCCAGCAGGTCGTGATCCTGCAGGCGGCTGTAGACGAACGCCAGCAGGTTGGGCTCGGCGTGGGAGTCGATCTGCTGCTGCAGCGCCTGCGCCTGCTGCAGCGTGGTCAAGCCGTCGAGGAAGAGCATCTTCGCCACGAGGCGGTCGAGGCAGCGATCTTGCAGATCCTCGCAGACCATCGGCCATGCATGTCCGCTGATCTTCATCGCCTGGTACACCACGAAGAGGATGTTGAGGATAATCTCGACCTGCTCCAGCCTGGCGCCCAGGCGCGGCAGGACCAGCACACTGGCAAGCAGCGTGGGCTGGTGCGCATGGATCTCGTCGGCGAGCGCCTCGCGCGCGCGCAGATCCATGCGGTCGACGGTGAGGATCGCCTGGGCAACAATGCGCGTGGAGATCCGCTGCGTCATCGGGGCGCGGCCCTGTCCAGGTCCGAGCACAGCGGGTCCTGCCCGAAGTGCTGCGTCCACAGCCTGGGGGTGAGTTCGACCACCCGGGACTGGGGATGTCGGCCCACGCGCTGCAACACGTCGACCAGATAGGTGTACGGGTCGATACCCTGCAGCACGCAGGTGGCGATGAGGCTTTGCAGGATGCCCACATGGCGTGCGCCGACCTCGCTCCAGCAGAACAGCCAGTTGCGCCGCCCCATCGGGATCGGACGCAGCGCGCGCTCGATGTGGTTCGTGTCGATGGGCACCGCCGGGTCATCGATGAACACTGACAGCGCTGCCCGTCGCTCTCGCACGTAGGCCAGCGCTTTGGTCAACGGATTGCTCGGCAGCAGGCCCTGCTGCGCGAACTGCTGCTCGACCCAGGCGAAGAACGCCTGCACCCGCGCCCGGCTGTGGGTGGCGCGATGCGCCAGCTTGGCCGCACCCTCCCACCCGGCGGCGCGGATCTCGGCCTCGATACGGTACAGCGCGGTGATGTGCTGCAAGGCTTGCGTGGCCGCCCGCGGCTCGGCGTCTTGCGCCTCGAAGAACAGGCGCCGCGCGTGCGCCCAGCACTGCGCGTGGGTGACTCCGGTCTGCCTCGCATAGCGGGCATAGGCCGCGTAGCCATCGCTCAGCAGCACCGTGCCACTGGGCAACTGTCCAAGAACTTGGCTCACATGCTCATGGCGGCGCGAGGCGAAGTGGGGGAAGCACACCTCGTCGTGCTCGCCATACACCGGCCAGAAGTACGTGCCCTTCATCTTCCCCGGCCCGGCGCGGCCGGCCTTGATCGGGGTCTCGTCCATCGTGATCACATGCCCGCCCAGGATCGAGGCCAGCTGCGCATCCACGATGGGCTCGAGCAGCGCCGCAGTCTGCTGCATGAGCTGGGTCAACCAGGCCCGGCTGAGCTTGAAGCCGGCATCGGCCAGCCGCTGATGCTGGCGGTACAGCGGCAGGTGGTAGCGGAACTTGTCCACCGCCATGCCGGCGACGAAACTCACGTCGGCGCGGCTGCCCTCGAACACGCTGGCCGGCGCCGGCGCGCAGTGCAGGGTCGCGGTGTCGAGCCGCTTGATCACCGGGCGCACGTACTTGAGCGCCACATAGGCGCCCGGGCGCTGCGCCAGGCGGTAGCTGACCTTCTCGCCGATGACCTCGTACTCCTCGGCACGCAACCCCTGCGCCTGGGCGCACGGCAGGTGGATGACCTGCACCTCGACCCGCTCGGCGTCGAAGAACGCCGTCGCGTCCTGGTCGCCAGCACAATCTGTCGTGCGTGCGCGCCGCGTGTGCCCGGCCACTTGGCGTCCAGCCTCGGGGGCTTGTGGCGGGATCGGCAGATCACCCAGAATCTGGCCGAGATGAAGTTGCTGCGCATCGGCCACGCTCTGCAGCCGTTCGCTCTTGCTGCCGAAGATCTGTCGCCTGAACCACGCCAGTTGCCGCTGCTGCTCAACGATGGTCTGCGCTTGCGATTGCAGCAACCGCACGAGAGCCTCAACCGCCATGCCCGCCACGATCTGGGCGGTATAGGTCTGCACTTGAGCGGGGTCTGCACGCATGAAAGCATTGTGCCCATGGCAAAGCCCGAAGGGAATCGGGCTTTGCCACATTGCAAAACCCGTTATCGCCACTCCACGTGTCGATGCCGCTTGAACTGCCGCGTCACCTGCAGCCCCTCGAGCAGGAGCTTGAGCGCGGTGAAGTCGATCTCGGCGCTGCGCTGCCCGCCCCAGTCGCGCACAAAGCGGCCGGCCTCCAGCCGTTTGCTCCACACGCACCAGCCGCTGCGATCGAAGTACAGCACCTTGATCTGGTCAGCCCGACGGTTCGCGAACACGAACAGATGCCCGCCCAGCGGGTCGACCTCAAAGCCCTGGCGCGCCAGCGCGTACAGCCCGTCGTAGGACTTGCGCATGTCGGCAGGCTGCCCATACAAGAAGACCCGGATGCGCCCCTCAGGAAAGAATATCAGCGGCGCACCAGATGCAGGCTCATGCCGCCGCCCAGGTCCAGCCGCAACTCCATGGGCGCATGCATGCCGCCGGTACCGACTTCGCCCAACTCGATGAACCCCGCGGCACGCTGCTCCATACGCCCAGTCTTGGCCGTCACGGGCGCAGCCTTCACCTTGCCCGACAGCCGCTCACGCCAGCGCCGATAGCTGCTCACACACACTCGCTCCTGCCGACAAAAGCTCTTGAGCGTCAGCCCCGAGGCCGGGAAACGCTCAATCACGTCGCGCCAGCACGCCTCGTCCAGGTGCCGCCGCCGCTTGACCTCGGCCACCTCTGCCGCGTCGTTCTCCATCTCGAATGTCTCCTCATCCCTGCGATGGGAAACATTCTTCGTGGGATCCGAAACGAACGAAAGAACGCCGCTGGCTTACCGGTTACGGCGTAGCGGCTGGTCAGTCGCAACTGTCCCTTCCACGCAATCGTGCGAATCGCCTCGGATAGCCCCTGCTGGCGCGCGTTGATCTCTTTGCCGACTCTGGCCTTGAATCGGTAGCTCCAGGCCGCCTCGATCAGCAGCCTGCGCGCATGGCCGTTGCCCGTCTTGGTGATGCTGCCTCGGCTCGTACGTTCGCCGCTGGAGTGCTCCGAAGGCACCAGGCCAAGGTAGCCCATGAGCTTGCGTGGGTGCTCGAATCGGCTGAGGTCACCGATCTCCGCGACCAGGCCGATCGCGCTGACCGCAGCCACTCCACGCAACGCCTGCAAAGCATCGACCACCGGCTCGAAGCGCCAACCTGTGATCGACTCCTGCAGCGCCTTCGTCAACCGCGCCACACGTTCGTCGGCAGCCTTCACCGCTTGCCAGTACTCGGTGAAGGCCGTCTGCGTGGCCGCCGAGTCGAAGCTCTGCCTGGCCAGCCAGTCATCGTGCGTGGCGCACCAGGAGGTCTTCCCGCCATAGCGCCGGTCGTGACGCAGCAGGAACCCCTTGAGCTGTTGACGCACCTGCGTGCGGTTGTTGACGGCGTCCTCGCGCGCCCGTGACAGATCGCGGATCGCCTCGTCCTCGGGGTCGGGGATCCACACTGGCGTCAGCGTGCCGGCACGCGAGTACTCGGCCAGATCCAGGCTGTCGCGGGCGTCGGTCTTGACCCGCTGGCCAGACTGCCGAGGCGTCTTCGACGGCGCAATGACCTCGCACGCATAGCCCCTGGCAGCCAATGCCCGCTGCAACCCGTAGCCCGTCGGGCCGGCCTCGTAGACGATGTGCAGTCCATCGACTGTGCCCAGCTTGGTCAGAACCTTCAACAGCTTGGGAACGTCATGCACGACCTTGCCCACCAAGCGAGCTTTGTCTCGCCCTGGCTCGGCCGCAGCCACCGTGATGCTGTCCTTATGGACGTCCAAACCCACATGTATCTTGGTACCCTTTTCCATGGTCGGTCTCCTGTTTGCTGATGGCCTATGCCACAGCATGTAGCTCTACGCGCCTCGGCGCGCAACCTACGATGTTGGGGACCGGCCATCTGCCCTCGGGCGGCGACCATGATGTCTAGCGGGGCGCGGTGCGCTGGTCGCGCAGCAGGTTCAGCATCTGCTGCAGATTGAGCGCACGCGAGAACACCCAGCCCTGGATCATCGGGCAGCCCGCGCGCTCCATCCACAGCAGATCGGCGACGGTTTCCACGCCCTCGGCCACCACTTCCAGGCCGAGGGTCTTGGCCATGGTGAGGGTGGCACGGGCGATGGCGGCCTTGAAGCGGTCGGCGCTCACGCCCGAGGCGATGGCGCGGTCGATCTTGATCTGGTTGACCGGCAGCCGGGTGAGGTAGCCGAGATTGGAATAGCCCACGCCAAAGTCGTCGAGCGAGAGCTGCACGCCCATGTCGCGGAAGCCGTCGAGCACGGCCAGCAGATCGGGGTTGTGCTCGATTTCCACGTTTTCGGTGAGTTCGAGCACCAGTTGGTTGCTCGGCACATCGACGCTCTGCGCCATCTCGGACACGCAGGGCACGCAGGCGCTGACATGCAGCTGCCGAGGCGAGACGTTGTAGGCCATGGTGCCCGCAAAGCCCTGCTCCTTGCGCAGGCGGGCGAAACCTTCCAGTGCAATCGACAGCATCACCGGGCCGAAGCTGTCGAGCAGGCCGCAGTCGGCCAGGATGGCGATGAACTCGTCGGGCGCCACGCGCTCACCGTTGCCGCGCGTCCACCGCGCCAGGGCCTCCACTCCGGCAATCTCGTAAGCGCCGCGCAGAGTGTCGAGGGTGGCCGAATCGTCGTGCAGCAACACGCTTTGCCGCCGCGACCAGATCGGCTGGAAGTGCACCTCGAAGCGCCGGTTGATGATGGCTGCGCGCAGTTCCTCTTCCAGTTGCGATCGGCGCTCGATGCGCGACTGCAGCGCCACTGAAAACGACTCCACCCGGTTGCGTCCCAGCACCTTGGACTCGTGCATGGCCGCATCCGCCCGGCCCAGCAATTCGGCGGTGGTGCGGCCATGCTGCGGAAACACCGCCACGCCGATGCTCGCCGTGGTCTGCAGGGTGCGCTCGCCATGTTCCATCGGCTCGCCCAGCGTGTCCTGCACCTGCTGGGCCAGGCGCATGGCCTGCGCGGCGTCGTGCGTATCGCGCGCGAGAATCAGGAATTCGTCGCCGCCAAACCGCGCGGCGGTGTTGTTCGGACGGGCGAGCTGCACCAGACGCTGCGCGGCTTCCACCAGCACCCGGTCGCCCACCGCGTGACCCAGCGCGTCATTGATCAGCTTGAAGCGGTCGAGGTCGATGAACAGCACCGCGAAGCTCTGCCCCGGCGGGGTCACGGCGATCGCGTCCTCGAGGTGCTTTTCGAACAGGGTGCGGTTCGCCAGCCCGGTGAGCGGGTCGCGGTAGGCGGCGAGTTCGAGCTTTTCCTCGTCCTGATGCGCCTTGGTCACGTCGCGCACCACGCCGCGATAGCCCTGGTACAGGCCCAGATGGTCGATCATCGGCGCGGCGTCGATGCGCCACCACAGCAGCGCCTGATCGGGCCCCAGACGGAACGGCACGATCAGATCGCGCACCTCCTCCTGCTCCTCCATGAGATAGCGCAGCTGCGCCCATTCCGGCGAGAACTCCTGCCCCGGGTACAGCGCATGGAGGTTGCGCCCGATCAGGTTCAGACTGGCCAGCGGCGAATCCCCGGCGCGGCGGCTGCTGCGGGTGATGTAGGTCAGCACGTCGTTGCTGTCGGACTCCCAGAACCACTCGCTGGAGAGTTCGGCCAGCATGCGAAAGCGGCTTTCGCTGCGCACCAGCCGATGCTGCGTCTGCCGTAGCTCGCTGATGTCCCAGGTCAGGCCGAAAATGCGGGTGGCGGCCCCATCAGGCCCGCGCTCGCGCACCATGCCATGGTTCATGGTCGTCACCATGCTGCCGTCGGCGCGGATGAAGCGCGTCTCCACCGTCTGCACAAAACCGTCGGGGGCGCTGATGCGCGCAATGGCCTGCTCTAGCGCGGGCAGATCGGCCGGCACCACATGCCCCATCCACTCGGGAATGGTGAAGGTCTTGGGCTCATGCCGATGCGCCTCATCGAGCCAGTTCTGTTCGGCATGCAACTGGCCGCTGTGCAGATCGAGTTCCCAGACGGTCAGCCCCGGACTGGTGCGCAGCAGATCGAGCGAGGTATCGCTGGCGTGCAGCCGCGTGGTGTCCTGCATGAAGCAGAAATAGCCGGGAGTCGCACCGCTGGCATCGGGCGGGAAGGGCACCAGCCGCACCTGCAGCCACCCTTGCGTCTGGCGCCCGGCGTGGTAGGCCTGACGTTCATATTGCACAACCTGGCCGCGCAGCACCGCAGCAATATGTGGCGCGATGGCGACAAGCGCGTCGTGCGGCGTGAAATCCTCCAGCGACTTGCCGAGCAGTTCCTCCGGATTTCTGCACAGCCAGTTGGCATAACCTGCGTTGCAATAGAGCAACTTGTTCTGCGCATCGAAACACCCCGCCATCAACGGCAGATGCTCGGCCCACTGCGCAATGTCCTGGCACCAGGAAGCAGAAGAATTTGGAGGTGTTTCTCGTCCCATGCGCTGGAATGTTGTGCAGACTGTGAAGGCGGCGCGCTGATGTTGAGCAGGCCCCCTGCGGATCGGACGAAAATCGCCCACAACGACTTTGTAAAGTCTAAGCGAGTCGGAGCATGGACGGGGGCGTCTTTCTTTTCGCCTCGCAAATTTGTGAAATTTTGAAACGCAATCGATCGACTGGGATGAAAGCAGGACAATTCCCTGGCGATCGCGGTCATTCGGGTATGTCGAAGATCGAAACACCAGGCTGAAAAGGCAATCGGAGGGAATATGAGCAACGCAAATGTGAACTACCGCCATCTGGCAACGCTGGGGCTGGTGGCTGTGTTGGCAGGGTGTGGTGGGGGCGGCGGAGGAGCCGCACCCGCCGCGCAGTGCACAGCGGACTGCATTTCGGGGCAAGTGCAGAGCGCCTCAGGTGGCGCTGTGGCTGGTGTTTATGTCACTGCAACCAATTCTCAGACTGGAGCGGTTTGTGCCACATCGACAGCGCCGACGAATGCGAACGGCAGCTATGTGATCTCATTGAGCACCTGTGGTGGTGGGCAGTTGCCAGTTGTTTTGACGGCACCGGGTGGTGTGAGCACAACGATTGCGGGCGGCTCGAATACAGGAGGAGCCAACCCGAACACAGGCTCTGCCGGATCTTCCGCTACTGGCGGGGGCATACCGACCAGTGGTGGCGGAGGAACTCCATCCGGGACAACTTCCAGCAGTGGGACGACCGCAGGCACGACAAGTCCACCTGGCGTTGGAACGAGCCCAGTGTCCACGGCCAGCACGCCATCCTCGGTGGGAAGCGGCACCAGTGCTGGCACGAGCACAAGTGGTGGCACCAACGGCTCTTCGGGTGGCGACACCGGACTGCTGGTCAACACATGGGCCCCGGGGCAGTCGACATCAGGCATTGCGTTGAATCCAACGACAACCAATTCAATTGCCGCATTCGCTGGCACGTGGAGTGCGTCGTATGTTCCAGCAGACCCCCGAGGAGATTCCGGTTCTTGCTCCTTGACGGTGAGTCAAGCAGGGGTTATCGCATCGGTACAACCAAATTGCATGTCAGTCAAATCTGGCCCCTTCATTTTGACGGGAACGATCAATAGTGTGGGGCAGTTCGGCGGCGGAACGTCGACCGGAGGTAGCTACACGGGATCGTTCACCAGTCAACAATACAGCGCGTCAGGCTCCTGGAAGAATGGCAATGACGGCGGCAGCTGGAGCGCAAGCAAGACCGGAAATTGAAGACGGATTTCTGATGCTTGATGTGATGCTGTTGGTAGGTGGATCACGTCAAGCCGAAGATCCTTTGGATTGAAACTGCATCCGGTGCAACTGAGCATACAGCCCGCCTTTGCGCAGCAACTCCGCTTGAGTTCCCAGTTCGATGAGCCGCCCTTCGTCGAGCACGGCGATGCGGTGGCAGTGCGCGATCGTGGCCAGGCGGTGGGCGATGACGATGGTGGTGCGACCGTCCATCAGGCGATTGATCGCCTGCTGCACCAGGCGCTCGCTTTCGGCATCGAGCGCGCTCGTGGCTTCGTCGAGGATGAGCAGCGGCGCGTTTCTGTACAGCGCGCGCGCGATGGACAGGCGCTGCCTCTGCCCGCCCGAGAGCTGCGAGCCGTTGTGGCCCACCGGCGCGGCAAGACCACCGGGCAGGCCGCGCACAAAATCACCCAGCGCGGCTGCATCGAGCGCGGCCCAGGCGCGTGCTTCGTCCAGCGGCGCGCCGAAGCTGACATTGGCGCCGATGCTGTCATTGAGCAGCACCACGTCCTGACCGACGTAGGCGATTTGCTCGCGCAAGCTGTGCAGGCTCCAGTCGTGCAGCGGCACGCCGTCGAGCAGCAGGCGGCCCCGGGTGGGCTCCAGCAAACGCGGCACCAGACGCATGAGCGTGGTCTTGCCCGCACCGGACGGACCAACCAGCGCAAGGCTTTCGCCCGCTCGCACCTGAAGATTGATGCCGTCGAGCACCGGGCGATCCATGGCGCCGATGGTCACGCCGACATTGTCGAACACGAGATCGCCGCGCACCCGGTCAACGGCGTGTGTGCCGGTGTCCTGTTCCTGCGGTGCGTTGACGATGGACTGCAGACGGTTGAGCGAGGAAAGTGCACGCACCATGGGCTGCACGATATCGGCCACACGGCGCAGCGGCGAGAGGGTCATCATCATCGCGGTGATGAATGCGACAAAACCGCCCACGCTGTGCTGACCCGACACATCGCTCTGCCACATGGCAAAGACAATGACCACAGACACCGCCAGCGCGGACAGCCACTGCGATACCGGCGTGGTGGTGGAGCCTGACACCAAGGTCTTCACCGTGGTGCGGCGCAGGCCCTGGTTGATGCGATGGAACCGCGCGGCGAAATTGTCCTGCGCGTTGTGCACCCGAATCACAGGAGCGGCCAGCATGCCTTCTTCCAAGGCATAGGAAGTTTCTTCGGCCGCCTGCTGCATCTGCGCATTCAGCCGCTTGGCGCGGCGGCTGATGAGGCGCATGGTGAAAATCAGCGGCAGCAGAATCGCCAAGGTCAACAAGGTGAGACTCCAGTTCACCCACAGCAGATAGCCGAACAGCGCCACCAGAGTGAAGCTGTCGCGCACCAGGGTGAGCAGGCCCGGAAAGATCATCCCCAGCGCCAATTGCGCCTCGTACACCGACGCCCCGATCAGGCTGCTGGCGCTTTCGCGCTGGAGTTGCGCAAGTTGCGCATGCACAATCTGCCCGAAGACCAACTCGCGCACCCGCGCCAGCACGTTTTGGGTCAGCCACTGTGTGAGAAACTGCGACGCCAGCCACGCAAGCCCGCGCACGGTGAACAAGCCCATGAGCACGGCGGGCACGGCCCACAGGGGGAAGTCCCGTTTGGCCGTGAAGCCCACGTCGAGCACATGCTTCATCAGGGCAGGCAGAACCGGCTCTGTGGCCGCCACAACGGCGGCAAAGAGCACGATGAGCAGGGCGGCGGTACGGTTGCGGGGGTCGGAGCGAAATAGCTTCCCCAAGAGCGCCATTCCTTTTTTATTTTGTCTTATTTGCATGCGACTTCCAATGGATCCAGTTGAAGACCATGTCTTTTCTCAGTATGACGCGGCAATGGTCTGCGTATTCATTTTCCGGGTGACTCCCTGATGCTAGTCGTTGCAGAGAGGTGGTCCGCGCTTGACAGTGCCTGGTTCAAGTCTGCCATCGTCGGCCTGCTGGTGGCCTATCCAGCTTTGACGCTGATTGTTCCAGGTGCGGTTAACACCGCCATTTTTCTCCTGTTTTTGATGAGTCTCGGATTGCTGCTCAGTCCTCGTTGGCACGCATTCAATAGAGTCAATAGACATCAGACGTTAATTGCGCGGGTGTGTCTGAAGGATCCTTTGGATCAAAGCAAAGCGATTCTTTTTTCGCTGTCCATGATAGGGCTGCCAGTGGCAGTATTTTTGAGCCAATGGGCGAATCACCGCTGGGGATGGTCATACTACGACGCAGTATCAAGATTTTTGATTGCGATACCAATTTTTTTTGCGCTCCGTCGGTTCGATCCCGCATTGCTGATAAATATTCGACGCGGATTTTTGATCGGGGCGCTGGTGGCGGCCGGATATGTTTTGTTTGATCCCCAAATTTGGGGTGCTGATAAAGGAATCGTCCGCATTGGGACTTCATTTGTTAATCCAATACATTTTGGTGATATCGCGCTTTCACTGGGTATAATTCCTCTGTTTGGCATTGTAATCCAAGAGAAAAAATCAACTGTAAAATCTTGGTTGCATCTTTCTCTGGCGCTGTTGGCTGCCGCTGCTGGTCTCTATGCATCAATTCTCTCTGGCTCCAGAGGGGGGTGGGTTTCTATTCCAGTGCTTTTGATTGTTGCCTATCTAATCAATAGAAAAAAATTTCCGGCGCTAGCAGCATTAATTGTATTTATCGTATTTTCAGTATTTTTCTATATCGGATACGAAAAGATTCCTGAAATCCAGCAACGGATTAATCTCATTCATAATAACATCCACGCCTTCGATCAGGGGAACGAAAATACTTCGATAGGCATACGATTTCAGCTCTGGCGAGTCGCATTGATGATTTTTATTGATCATCCAATATTTGGAATCGGGATGGGGGGATTCAAAGAATTGATGAATTCATTGCAGCAAGCCGGGTATTTGACTCCGTTGGCTGCGGATTTTGGTCGACAGGAGGTGCATAGTGAAATCCTGTCTCGCCTGTCGCAGCTTGGAGTGATAGGTTTTATTGCTATTATGAGTGTCTACATCGTGCCCGGTTGGATGTTTTGGGCTCAATTGAACGCGCCGATGCCGGCATCACGTTCTGCTGCGCGAATGGGATTAGCTTTTGTGATCGGATTTTTTATATATGGGTTGACTGTTGAAACTTTTGATTTAACGATGACAGCGGCATTTTACGCTCTCACAATCGCTGTTTTAATGGCGGTGGCCTATCCTGCCACAAAAATGAAGAATACAAATGAAATTCAGCATCCTGATTCCGTCGTGGAATAATTTACCATTCCTTAAGTTGTGCATTGACAGTATAAGGAATAATTCCGTCGCCGATCATGAAATTATCGTGCATGTCAATGATGGATCTGACGGTACATTGAGCTGGGTACGAGAGCAGGGAATACGCCACACTCACTCATCGGGAAATATCGGAATTTGTATGGCGCTCAATCACATTGCCGGTCTGGCAACTTTTGATTGGATACTCTACATGAATGATGATATGGTTTGTTGCCCTGGATGGGACTCCGCATTGATTCAAAAAATTGAGTCTGCAACAGATGATCGTATCTTTCTATCGTCTATGCTGCTTGAGCCAATGCAAACTGGAAACGAACGAGTCATCGTTCAAAATCATGGAATAGACCCTGATCACTTTGACTTGCCTGGTTTGCTTGATCATTACATGGATGTCCGGCGCTCTGACATGTTTGGACGCGCATCGCAGCCGACATTGATTGCCAAGCGCTGGTGGTTCATCGTTGGTGGTTACAGCCTTGAATTCAGTCCGGGTATGAGTTCTGATGACGACTTACTGATGAAGCTTTGGATTGTGGGATTTCGCCATTTTGAGATTGTTGCAGCGAGTCGTCTTTACCACTTTGCCTGCCGCAGCACCGGACGTATCAGGAAAAACCGCGGCTCACGCGCCTTCGCACTCAAGTGGGGGATTACCCAAGGGGAGTTCATGCGTAATTTTCTGCGTCAGATGGACTGTGATGCATGCACTCAATCAATTGGTCTTTTGCCGAAGCCAACTCTCAGTGGGAGATTCAAACGTGCATTTCACGGCCTGTTCAGTAACATTCCACTCGGTGATATGGCTGCCTGGGATCCAATGCCTGGCGAAAAGTTTTCTGCTCCACCCTTAAAAAATTCAGATGGCAAACTGAACGGATGAATGGTGATGCGAGGGATCTCGGTAGTCATCATTACACGTAATGAGCACCGTAATATCGCTGAGTGCTTGGTAGGGGTAAAATGGGCTGACGAGGTCGTGATTGTTGACGGTGGCAGCAGCGACGGCACAGTGGAAATAGCCCGCAATCTCGGCGCAAAGGTCATCATTGCACCGGACTGGCCCGGGTTTGGCCGCCAAAAAAACCGTGCGCTTGACCTTGCGCAGGGAGAATGGGTGTTGTCCATCGACGCCGACGAGCGGGTGACGCCCGCTCTGGCTGCAGAGATTCAATCTGCCGTGCAGCGCACCGACGCGCCGGACGCTTTTTCTCTCCCACGCCTGTCGAGTTATTGCGGGCAATTCATGCGCCATGGTGGGTGGTATCCCGATCGCGTGGTCCGGGTATTCCGGCGGGGCAAGGCGCGGTTTTCGGACGACATCGTGCATGAATCGGTTCAGGTTCTGGGGACAGTCGGCCAACTTCAATGCGATTTGCTGCACATCAGCTATCGCTCGCTGGATGATGTGCTGGAAAAAATGAACCGGTACTCCAGCGCGGGAGCTCAGAAGTTGGCTGCGCGAGGGCGCCAATCCGGGCTCGCCACGGCACTGGGCAAGAGCCTGTGGGCGTTCTTTCGGACCTATGTGCTGCGGCGGGGCTTTCTCGATGGGCGCCTTGGGTTTGTGCTCGCCTGTAGCGTTGCACACGAGACTTGGTACCGCTACCTGAAGTTGTGGCTGGGGCAGCGCTCCAATGCCGAACAGGAATTGCGCCGCTGACCGATGAGGCGCGAGCGCGCGGTTTTCCAACTTGTGGAACCAATCCCATTTCTGCAACTCGGTCTTGCTGTGGCAAAGTCTGATTCAATTGCGCATTGCAGCAAGACTTGCCAATTTTTACGACGGCGTGTCTGCTGTCCTTCTTAGAATTTCATCGCTGCGTCTGTCCAGATTGCCTGAGCCGGGCGCGCCCCATCCAATGACCTCCATGCTGCGACGCCGATTTGTTCTTGGTTCCCTCTCCACCCCGCTCGTTCGCGGAGCCGCTTCATTCGTCGGGCTCGCCGCGCTGGCCAATTCGGCGCAAGCGCAGTTCAAGGTGGATGTCTCGGGCATCGGTGCCACGCAGATTCCGGTGGGCATCGGGGTGTTTCGGGACCCGAACAATTGTCCGCAGCCGATTGCCGACATCGTCCGCGCCGATCTGACGCGCAGCGGGCTGTTTGCGGTCAGCAACCTCGGTGGGCAGATGCTCACCGAACAGGGGCCGCCCAACTATGCGGCCTGGCGTTCGCAGAACCTGGAAGCAGCCGCCGGTGGCAGTGTGGTGCAGGCGGCGGGCGGCCGCTGGCAAGTGCAGTTCCGCCTGTGGGACGCGGTGAAGCAGGCCGATCTGGGCGGTCTGGCACTGACCGTCACGCCGGGCGATCTGCGCCTGGCGGCGCACAAGATCAGCGATTACATCTACCAGAAACTCACCGGGCAGCGCGGCGTGTTCGCTACGCGCATCGCCTACATCACCAAGGCGGGACAGCACAATTTTTCGCTCAACATCGCCGACAGCGACGGCGCGAATCCGCAGTTCGCATTGCGCAGCCGCGAGCCGTTGCTCTCCCCGGTATGGTCGCCCAATGGGCAGGATCTGGCCTACGTTTCATTCGAGACCGGCAAGCCCGTGGTCTTCATGCAGGACGTGCGCAGCGGCGCGCGCCGTGCTGTGGCCAATTTCAAGGGGTCGAACAGCGCCCCGGCGTTCTCGCCCGACGGCGGCACGCTGGCCGTGGTGCTCACGCTCACCGGGCGCTCGCAGATCTATCTGATGCCCAGCACGGGCGGCACGCCACGGCAGCTCATGCGCTCGTATTCCATCGACACCGAACCGACTTTTTCTCCCGACGGTCAGAGCCTGTATTTCGTCAGCGACCGCGATGGCGGTCCGCAGGTCTACAAGGTCGGTCTGAACGGCGGCAGCGTGCAGCGCATCACCTACAGCGGCGGCTACAACGTCAGCCCCGCCATCAGTCCGGATGGCAAGACCCTGGCCTACATCTCCCAGCAGGGCAACAGCTACCAGCTATGGTCGATCAACCTCGCGACCAACGCCACGCAACTGCTCGACGACGGCAGCGACTGCGGGCACCCCAGTTTTGCCCCGAATGGCCAGATCGTGCTTTATTCTGCAGGCGGGCGTGGCGGTGAAGTGCTCAAGACGGTCTCCATCGACGGTCGCGTACGCTCCACCCTGTCGCAGGCCGGTGTGCAGGTGCGCGAGCCCAGCTGGGGCCCCTGGACACCGGATCGTTGATCCCGTCATTCTTCTTTACTTCCCTTTCGCTTTTCCCACTCCCCACCACCACGTTTCGATCGGAGAATCACGTGAACATGCGCTCTACCCTGGTTTTCACCGCACTTGCCGCCGCCCTGGCCCTTGGTGGCTGCGCCTCGCCTGTCCCTGTCAAGCAGGCGCCTGTCGAGTCCAAGACCCCCACCCCCACCGAAAGCGGCACAGCGGGTGCAAACGCCAACGGCGCGGGCCAGAATCAGGTGGCTGCCGTGCAGGCGCCCGCCGAGTCCAATGCCGGCCCTGGCCCCAACGTGCCGAAGAGCATCTATTTCGCCTTCAACAGCTACACGGTGGAAAGTCAGTACACCCCGGTGCTCAACGCCAACGCCACGTATCTCACCCAGCACCCGCAGGCGCATGTGCAACTGCAGGGCAACACCGACGCGCGTGGCAGCCGTGAGTACAACCTCGCGCTGGGCCAGAAGCGCGCCGACGCCGTGATGAAAGGCCTGAAACTCCTCGGCGTGAAGCCCTCGCAGATGGAAGCCATCAGCTACGGCAAGGAAAAGCCCAAGGCGCTGGGTACGACCGAGGCGGACTACGCCGAGAACCGTCGCGTTGACATCGTCTATCAACGATGACCCGCGCCCGTTTCTCTCTGCGGATTGCTGCGCCGTTGCGCCAGGCGCAGCGGGCTCTGCCAGCCGTCATGCTGGCGGCGGGGCTCGGCATCGGGCTGGCGGCGCCAGCCCATGCCGACATGTTTCCGGACAATGAAGCCCGGCGTGCCATTCTCGATCTGCGCAACCAGGTTGCGCAGAATCAGCAGGCCACGCAGGCGCAACTTGCTCAGCAGGCGCAGCAGATCCAGCAGATCCGCACCTCCCTGCTCGACCTGTCCAACCAGATCGAGCAGATGCGCGGTGAAATTGCCCAGGTGCGCGGCAAGCAGGACGCCGCCACGCAGCAGCTCAACGATGCGCTGGGCAAGCTGCAGGCCAGCCAGCAGCAGCTCACGCAGCGGCTCAAGCCTCTGGAGCCGGTGCAGGTGCAGATCAACGGTCAGTCGTACACGGTGCAGCCTGCCGAAAAGGCGGCCTTCGATCAGGCACTGGCCACCTTCCGCAATGGCGACTTTGCGGGCAGTGCCACGCAGCTCAAAGCCTTCCTCGCGCAATATCCCGCCAGCCCGTATGACGCCGATGCCCAGTACTGGTTGGCCAATGCCCAGTACGCGCAGAAGCAGTACAAGGACGCCATCGCCACCTTCCAGGGCCTCATTCAGAGCAGCCCGAACAACCCGCGCTTGCCCGAGGCCTTGCTGGGCCTGGCGAACTGCCAGATCGAAATGCGACAAATTGCCGCCGCCCGCAAGACGCTGAGCGAGCTAGTGAAAACCTACCCGCAGTCCGAAGCGGCGCAGGCGGGCCGCGATCGTCTGGCCAAGTTGCGGTGACCACGGCTGCAACACCGGCGGCCGTCGTGCTGCTTTCGGGCGGCATGGATTCGGCCACCGTGCTGGCCCTGGTGCGCGAACAGGGGTTTCGCACCTACGCGCTGTCGCTCGACTACGGGCAGCGCCACCGGGCCGAGCTGCAGGCGGCGCGCCATGTGGCAACGGCGCTGGGCGCCGCGCAGCATGAAGTCATTGCGCTCGACCTCAGCCGCTTTGGCGGTTCGGCATTGACCGATCACACACTTGACGTGCCGACAGCAGGTGCGCAGCCCGGCATTCCGCTCACCTACGTTCCAGCACGCAATACCGTCATGTTGTCCCTGGCGCTGAGCTGGGCCGAGGCGCTGGGAGCGCAGCATCTTTTTTATGGCGCCAATGCGGTGGACTATTCCGGCTACCCCGATTGCCGCCCGGAGTATGTCGCCGCATTCGAGCGCATGGCCAATCTGGCGACCAAGGCTGCAGTGGAAGGCCGACCGACGCAGATCCATGCGCCGATCATCGCCCTGAGCAAGGCCGACATCATCCGCACCGGTCTGCGTCTGGGTGTGGATTTCGCGTTGACGGTGAGCTGCTACCAGGCCGATGACGCAGGCCGAGCCTGTGGCCGGTGCGACGCCTGCCGCATCCGGGCGCAAGGCTTCATCGACGCAGGAGTGGCCGACTGCACGCGCTACCAGGGCGCTCCCGGCGCCTGATCGTTGCCGCACAAAACCCAGCGCAGCGTATCGGCGGCACCCGTCGTGGAACAATAGCGCTCCATTGTCGAATCGCAGGGCGCCGCCCTTCAGCGCCTCCACCCGTTTCATGTCGTCCCCCTCCCTTGCAACCATCCATGCCACTGTGCTGTGGGGCGCATTCGCACTCAGCGTGGTGTTCGGTGCCATCATGCAGCGCACGCGTTTCTGCACCATGGGCTCGGTCAGCGATATCGTCAACATGGGATCGTGGACGCGCATGCGCATGTGGATTCTGGCCATTGCCACGGCCACCATCGGTTTCAACCTGCTGGCCGCCGGCGGGCAGATCGACGCGGCGCAGACCATCTACACCACATCCCGGGTGCTGTGGCTGTCGGCGCTCGTGGGCGGGCTGATGTTCGGATTCGGCATGGTGCTGGCCTCGGGCTGCGGCAGCAAGACGCTGGTGCGCATCGGCGAGGGCAATCTCAAGGCTGTGGTCGTATTTGTGATGATTGCGGTGTTTGCCTACATCACCCTGCGTGGCATCACCGCCGAGGTGCGGGTGCATTTCATCGACAAGGTCAGCCTGCAGCTCTCTGGCCCGCAAGACCTGCCCGCGATCTTCGCCCATCTCACCGGCCTGCCGCTGCGCAGCCTGCAGGCGGCGCTCGGTCTGGGCGTGGGGCTGCTGCTGGGCGGCTGGGCACTCAGCGCGCGCGAATTCCGCACCGCCAACAACCTGCTCGCCGGCTTCGGCCTGGGTGCGGTGATCGTGGGAGTCTGGTTCGTCTCCGGCAAGCTGGGCTATCTGGCCGAAGACCCGCAAACCCTGCAGGCCGCTTATATTGGCACGCAGAACAACAAGATGGAGTCGCTGAGCTTCGTTGCCCCGCTGGCCTACACCCTGTTCTGGTTCATGATGTACAGCGATGCGAGCAATGTGCTGACCCTGGGCATCGTGTCGGTGTTCGGCGTGATTGCCGGGTCGGCCGGCATGGCGCTGCTGAGCCGCCAGTTCCGCTGGGAAGGCTTTCGTGGCGCGGAAGACACCGCCAACCATCTGGTGGGCGGCGCGCTGATGGGTGTGGGCGGCGTCACCGCACTGGGCTGCACCATCGGTCAGGGCATGAGCGGCGTATCCACCCTGTCGATCACCAGCTGGATCGCCTTCCTGTCCATTGTCGGCGGCGCGGTGCTGGGGGTGAAGTATCAGGCCTGGCGCGTGGAGCGCATGTCCTGATGCCTGCGCATCCCATGTCCGAACAGGACCCGTTGGCACCCGATGTCGGTCGGCGTTTCAGCGGGCTAGCACGGCTGTATGGCGAGCGGGGCGCGCAGCGCATTGCCCAGGCGCATGCAGTCATCATCGGCCTCGGCGGCGTGGGCTCCTGGGCTGCAGAAGCGCTGGCCCGCAGCGGCGTGGGCCGCCTCACCCTGATCGATCTCGATCATGTGGCAGAGTCCAACATCAACCGCCAGATCCAGGCCCTGGACAACACCTTCGGCATGTCCAAGGTGCTCGCGCTGCAGGAGCGCTTTGCGCAGATCAATCCGCTGTGCAGCGTTGTGTGTATCGAGGACTTTGTCGATGCCGACAACGCCGCAGCGCTGATCCCGGCAGACGCCAAACTCGTGCTCGACTGCTGCGATCAGGTTCGCGCCAAGGCCGCCATCGCCGCACTCTGCCTGCATCGCCGTCAGCCCATCTTCATGGCCGGGGCCGCCGGTGGCAAGCGCCATGCGGACGCGCTGCAGTGCGCCGACCTGGCCGACATCACCCACGACCCGCTGCTGGCGAATGTGCGCTATCAGTTGCGCCGCCAGCATGGCGCGCCACGCAGCGGTCGCATGGGCGTGTTCTGCGCGTTCAGCAAAGAGTCCATCGTCCGTCCCGACAACCCGTCCTGCGACCCGCTCGCGGACGAGAGCAATGCGCCGGACAACAGCCTGAACTGCGCCGGCTTTGGTTCCAGCGTCATGGTGACTGCGTCGATGGGCATGATGCTGGCGGCACGCGCGATCGACGCCGTGCTATGATTTCTGGCTTGATTTCGAGTGGGGTCGTTAGCTCAGTCGGTAGAGCAGCGGACTTTTAATCCGTTGGTCGCGTGTTCGAGTCACGCACGACCCACCACCCCAGAAATCGACCAGACAACGCAGTTAAAATCAAACTGGTTGCGGGTTGTTAGCTCAGTTGGTAGAGCAGCGGACTCTTAATCCGTAGGTCGACAGTTCGAGCCTGTCACAACCCACCAATAAATCAACCACTTAGCGAAGATCTACACACCATCTGTCATCTTCGTTTCCGCTTTAATGTTGATGAGATGCCCCCAACTGGGCACCTCTCATCCCTTGAAGGGACTCTGACAGTCTGAAGGACTGCCTGCGGCGCTCAGAGTCGCCACAAACCGTTCCAAATCTGCAACACGCCAGCGGGTTGTTCCCGCAAGAGTCACCGGAGGAGGAACCCGCCCTGCTCTGGCCTTGCGCCAAAGGGTCGATTTGCCGATACCGAGCATTTGTGCTGCAGCCTTGTCGTTCAGGAGTAGCGGCTTTGCGCTGCCTGGATTGTCGTTTTTCATCATCGAACTCTCCCGCCCCGGCATTGGGGCGTGATACCTAGTCCCCCCTGCAAAACCCCTGCACCCCGCATGAATGCACACTTTGTTGTGTTTTTCGGTGCACCGAATCCCTTGAGAAACGTTATGGTGGAGGCGATTTTCTGAGGGATTTCTGGATGGCAACGCCCGACTTTTTCCGCAGCCGCATCGACGCGATGATCAACCTGGGCGACCCGCTGGCGGTGCTGGCCACACGACTGCCCTGGGCGCAACTGGAGGCGGCCATTGCCGAGAAGTTTGCGCGCCAAGTGCGCGCAGGCACCGTGGTCGAAGGCATGGACCTGTTCGGCCCCAATCAGGCACTTGTGGGTGCAGGCGCCAGTGCTGCGGGTCGTCCACGGCTGCCCCTGCGGCTGATGATCAGCCTGCTGTATCTGAAGCACACCTTCAACGTCAGCGATGAGGAACTGGTCGTGCGCTGGAGCGAGAACGTGCTGTGGCAGTTCTTCTCGGGCCAGGCGTACTTTGAACACCGCCTGCCGTGCGACGCGACCCAGGTCGGGAGGTTTCGCCGCGCCTTGGGGGAAGACGGCCTGGAAGAACTCCTCAAGGCCACCATCGACACGGCTGTGGCCACCCGCGCCGTGCAGCCCCAGGAGCTGCAGCGGGTGATCGTCGACACCACCGTGCAGGAGAAGGCCATCGCCCACCCCACCGACAGCCGCCTGCTGGAGATCGCCCGCCACAAGGTGGTGCGCAGCGCCAAACAAGCAGGCATCCCCCTCAAGCAGACCTACGCCAAGGAAGGCAAGGCCTTGCGCTTCAAGGCGGCAGGCTATGCCCACGCCAAGCAATTGCGGCGTCTGCAGCGCGTGATCAAACGCCAGCGCACGATCCTGGGGATTGTGCTGCGCGCGGTGCAGCGCACGCTTCAGGCGGCGGACTTTGTCCCGTCTTCCCCCAAAGCGCTGGCTGCGCTCCAGGAGTGGATGGCCCGGGCTGAAGCCGTGCGCACGCAGCAACCCAAAGACAAGAACAAACTCTACGCCCTGCATGCCCCGGAGGTGGAGTGCATCGGCAAGGGCAAGGCGCGCAAGCCCTACGAGTTTGGGGTGAAGACGGCCGTGGTGGTCTCGCACCAGCAGGGGCTGATGCTGGGGGCGCGCACCTTCCCCGGCAATCCCTATGACGGCCACATCCTGCATGCGGCACTGGAACAGGCCACCATTCTGATGCAGGACTGGGCCGTGACCATCCAACATGTCGTCGTCGATCTGGGCTTTCGCGGGGTGGATGCCGACAACCCGGGCCGGCACATCCTGCACCGCGGCAAGTTCAAGCGCCTGACTGCACAGCAGCGCACCTGGCTGCGCCGCCGCTCGGCGGTAGAGCCGGCCATCGGACACTTGAAGGCCGATCACCGCCTGGATCGCTGCTGGCTCAAGGGGGCGCTGGGCGATGCGCTGCACGCCCTGAGCTGCGCGGCGGGCTACAACATCAAATGGCTGCTGCGCGCCATCGTCCGTCTGGGCCTGGGCCCGGTTTTTTTGCGCCTGCTGCGCCAGGCGCTGGGGGGTGCGCGGGCGATGGGCGCCTCACCGCCCGCCCGCGGCCCCGCTTGGGCACTGGCCTGAGACTGTGGGCTCGCCGCCCCAATCCCGACGCGGCTGTCTCATGGGGTGGCGTTCCGTCCGGTTGGGGAACGGAAAACGAATTTTGCAGGGGCGACTACCTACAGTTCGCATGAAAATTTTGATCGCGCCGACCTGTGACGGCGGCCAGCATAGGGCGGCTGACTTGCGTGATCGCCGCGATGGCGGGAAGGGCGCAGATCAGAAACTTTTCACCTCAATGGCGCCTCCACCCCTTGCGCGGGCAGAAGGATGGCATCGCATAGAGCGAGATCGCACTTCACTCCGGTTTGGTAGACCTGCCCACCTGCACCATCCTGCACACTGTCAAACTGCGCCCATCATTCGCTGCGACTCTGTGGGACGACTCAACGCAATCCCGGAACCAGTATGGAAGCCAGCCTCAGACGCTCCCATGTTGGCCTACTGTTGAAGTAAGGTACATAACATGCACTTACAGAAAAGTACATGTTGTTGTTGATGTAAATCAAACATGGGTTTCGTTTTTTGGATAGCGAAATTTCTTGTTTCTTTTGTCGTTGTGAGATAAATCACAGAAATTTGTTTAATCGCACCCCAGGAATGCGGGGGCGCGTTTTTCGCTCCAAAGCACATTTAGGATTCCGACGTCAAAGACTGAAATCGACGATTTACAGTGTTTTGATGATCGCGCTCCTGCTCGTCAGCCTTGGGGATACGCCTGCCGCTATGCACTGCGTGTCGGGCACCCTGGTGTCAATCGGCAGCGCAAGCGATTCTGTTGATCGAACGGTCATGCGGGCTGCTCGACATGAACAAATTTGGAGTCTGCAATGAGTTGGCTGGATTGGCTGCGAAAAAGAATGGACTCGGCGAGCCCGGACAGGGCCGCAGCACAAGAGGCTGATCCTTCCGCAGAGACTGAGGAAGACGAGATGCCCTCTCGCCCCGAGACGGCTGATGACATCTCGGAGCGCTCAGGCCTGGATTTCTACTCGGCGATCGCCACGCACCAACGTTGGAAAAACCGCCTGAAAGACGTCGTATCGGGGCGATCACAAGACACACTCGATCCCGCAGTCGTTGGCCGGTGCGACGCCTGCGACCTGGGAATGTGGCTGGAGACTCAGGCCAAGGATGCGCGCATCCCTGCGCAACTGATGGACCAGCTCAGACAGGAGCATGCGCAATTTCACAAACTTGCTGCGGACATCATTCGGCTGTCAGATCAGGGGCGGAATGAGGAAGCGATGCAGGCCTTGCGGACCGATGCTCCCTATAACCGCGCCTCCCACCGCGTTGCCAGACTTCTCAGTCAGATCTATTTCGAGCTCAGCGAGTTTCACAAACCTGGTGTCCAGCCATGAGCGCCGCAAACGCATACGCGGTCGCCGCGCAGATGGAGGATGTGTTGCGCAACCTGCCAAGCGCCGTGGTGGTGTTCGATGCCGCAGGCCAGGTCGCGCAAATCAATCCAGCCTGTCTCGAACTCTTCAACTTGCGTCTGCATCCAGCCGAACTGGTCGGCCAGGGGTGGCGCACTTTTTTTGACCATCTGGCTCCGGCGCTCGACGATCCCGAGCCTGAGTTGGAGCGCATCAAGTCCCTGATTCGCCAGGATCGCCCGGATCAGGCAGACATCCGTCTGCGCGGAGGGCGACATGTCTTGCGCCATTACGTGCCCCTCCTGCGGGATGGCACCATTCAAGGTGCGCTGTGGCAGCTGCAAGATGTCACCGCCATCAAGGAGCAGCAGGGCAAGCTGGAATTTCTCACCGAGCGGGACCCGCTGACCGGACTGCTCAACCGGCGTGGCGTCGATCGCCGCCTGCACATGCTGGAACACCACCCCTTGGGGCAGCAGGGATTTACCCTCGCACTGTTCGATCTGGACGACTTCAAACGAATCAACGACACCCTCGGCCATCCGGCAGGAGATGCCGTTCTGGTTGAAGTGGCGAACCGGCTCAAGACCCTGGTGCGTCTGAGCGACATGCCGGCGCGCATCGGAGGCGATGAATTTGCCATCCTCATGCCGGAATGCCGCTCGGAGGAACAGGCCATCCAGGTTGCAGACCGTCTGCTGCGTGCCATGGCAGTGCCCATGAACATCGCCGAGACCACCTTGCAACAGGGCTGCTCCATCGGTCTGGCGGTGCAACGCCGTGCCGGCGACTGCAAGCTGGAGGTATTTCAGCGCGCCGATCTGGCCCTGTATGACGCAAAGAGTGCTGGACGCGGCCGGTTCAAGCTGTATTCGCAGCGACTCAAGCACCAGCACGACACCCTGCACCAGCAGCGTGCAATGCTGCGCGAGGGTTTGCAGCAAGGTCGTCTGCAACTGCATTTTCAGCCTGTTCTCACCATCGAGCCCGAGTCCTCGCGATTTCATGTGCGCAAATTCGAAGCACTGGTCCGGCTGCTGGATGCACAAGGGCAATTGCGCCGCGCCGAGGAATTTGAAACCGCGCTGGCCGACGCGCAGCTCGGCATCGAGGTGGATCGCTACGTGCTGGACGCCGCGCTGCGGCAACTGACGGCGTGGCAACAGCAGGGGTTGCGGCTCAAGCTGGCCATCAATGTCTCGCCGCATCATTTTGCCCATCCCGATTTTGTCGGGACGGTGCGCGAGACACTCGCTGCTTACCCCGATGTGCGCACGCAGGATCTCAGCCTGGAAATCACCGAACACGGCCCGTCGCTCAATTTGCGGGTGGTCAACGCCACCATTCTTGAACTGCGTCGCCTGGGCCTGTCCATCAGCCTGGACGACTTTGGCACCGGCAACGCCAGTCTGGCACACCTGCAGCAGTTCGATGTCTCGGTGGTCAAGATCGACCGCAGCTTCGTCCGCGATCTGCTCCAGGACGGCATCGATCTGAGCCTGAGCTACGGCATGTTGCGGCTGGCGCAGATGCTGGGCATCAGCGCCATTGCAGAGGGCGTGGAAACGCGCGCACAGTGCCGGGCCCTGTGCCTTCTTGGGTTTCGCCACTTGCAGGGCTATGTGTTCGCGCAGCCCATGCCTGCAGGGCAGGTGCCGATCTGGTTGGAGCGCCACACGCAGGAACTGTCGTGGCTGGCTGCGCTGGCCAAACCGCAGATCGTCGATGCAGAACGCGCGGTCCAGGCGCTCGTCACCCACCGCATGCGGGCGCGCAAGGTGCTGGCACGCACGATGGATGCTGCGGAAATGCAGGCACTGCTCAATCCCCAGGCCCCGCAGCATTGCGCGCTGGGTCTCTGGCTGGAGCAGCAGGCGGGTCAATGGGGCGATGCTCCGCCATATCAACAGTTGGTGCAGGCGCACACCGAGTTTCATGAGTGCCTGACCGCTGCGATGCACAAAAACGACGCAGACGCCGATCTGCGACTCAGTCACAGCAGTGCCGCTGTCCACGCGGCCTTCTGGAACTGGATTCTGCACACACCGGAACAGGATCAACAGGAACCGGAGGTGTCATGACAACACATCGAGTGACGCATCGCGGCACACCAGACACGGCGCGTGCGCGGCGCGAAGCAGGCTTTACCCTGATCGAATTGATGATCGTGGTCGCCATCATCGGCATTCTTGCTGCGGTGGCCATTCCCCAATACCGCGATTACATGGTGCGCGCTCGTGTGACCGAGGGCATCAACCTGACCTCGGGGATCAAAAACGCCGTCGCCGAGTATTGGGCAACGCATGGCAGTTTCATTTCAGACTGGCCGAGTACCGATCCGGTGTGTACCGGCGCAACAACAGCCTGCACGCAGGCCTATGGCGCCGAACCGCCTTCAGGTACTTACAGCATCAGCGTCCTCGTGGGCTATGGCGGCACCATCATCATCACCTACAACCAGCTTCTCGACCCCAACCAGGCCAACGGCTACACCTTGGTGCTGCAACCTGCACCAAGCGAGGGCAGCCTGCGCTGGGTGTGCTTTTCCGGGGGGCAGACCACGAAAGATGGTGTCACCGCCAACGCCACGCCCACCCTGCCGTCCAAATATGCTCCCCCACCTTGCCGCTGAACCATGAGCAAACTTCTCGTCTTTCTTCCGGGCGCAGTCAGTCATGCCATCGAGTTGCGGCTGCCCCGTTTGCACATCGGCCGACATGGCCACAACACCATTGCGCTGCCTGACCCGCGCGTCAGTGGCGTGCATGCCGTGCTGCAACACACCGAAAGTGGCTGGTGGATCGAAGACCTCGGCAGCACCAATGGCACCTGGCTCAACGGCAAGCGCATCAACGCCTCGATTCTGCTGCCGGATGATGTGCTACGGCTTGGCGACAGCACCTTGCGTCTTTTGCTCTCGCCGGAAAAACCGCGCAAGCAGCAGACGCCCGAGGGCCTCGATCAATTCCACGAAGCACTCACCTTGCCTGCGGATTTTGGACCGACCGACCTGATGCGGCCCGACGCATGAACAAGAAAGCCCAACCCAAGACCGCTCCCGGCTTCCTGAGTCGACTGAGCCGATTTGTCCGCCACCCGACCACCGACTGGGCGTTGACGCAGTTTCAACCTGGCGAACGGCCTGATCCAGGCAGAGAAGCTGCACGACGGCGGGAGGCGCAAATGCTCGATCGCGCTGCGGTTCTGATCCGCGATCGGGAGTTCGACGTCCTGCGCCGAGAAATGCGCAACCGCAGATCGCAGTTCGGGCAAGCCCTCGAAGGCCTGTCCATTCCGTCTACGCTGCCACCGCCCCCGCTGCGCGCCGCCACTCGCCAACACACTCTGCACAAGATCGACGCCATCGAGCGGCAGATCCAGAATGAACACAAGCGACAGCTCAGTCCCACACAGCCCGTCAGTCTGATCATGCAAAGCGGTCTGGCGCAAGTGGGCTTTGCGGCATCGACCCTGCGTCCCGGCGCATCGCGTCGCAGCGCGCCGCGCCTGGCCGACAGTCGCCTGCACGCGCCCACGCGGCCGCAAACCACCTTGCCCCTCGCCACCCAGCCGCTCACGCAGTGGGGGCAAACCGTGCCGCCGCTGCCCGCCGTGATCGAACTGGCGTCCTTCGATTTTGCAGAGGGCCGCGACGCCCAGGTGGAATCCCAGCTCCTGACTGGCTTGCAAACTGAGGGGGGTCTGGTTGCGAAGCAGCAGGTCTTCCAGGCGCTGCTCGATTTTTACTGGGCGACCGGCCAGGCCGACAAACTGCAGTCCCGCTCGCTGGACTACGTGCGAGACTATGGACAGACCCCGGTGCCGCGCCCTGAACTCGGGCCTCTGCAGACCGCAAACCTGCAGACCGTGAGTTTTTTTTCTGCGGAACAATTCGACATCCTGCAACTGCGCGCCTTCGAACGCTTTGTCGCTGAGAGCGCCACCCACCTGCTGCTGGACTGGTCTGCGCTGGTCACCATTCAGGACGCGCAGCGCGGCCCGCTTGCCGACGCATTGCGCATGTTGAATGACCGCGCCGTCGAACTCGATCTGCATGGCACCGACATGCTGCTGGCGGCAACCCGGCTGCAATCTGCGCCGAGGGTCTCTGCCGACACGACCCTGCGCCTGCAGGTCTTGCGCCTCATGGGGGACGAAGCCGCTTTTGTCGATCTCGCGGTGGAGATCTCCATCGCTTGCGCCTGTTCGCCGGTGGACTGGACGCCCCCTCGGTTCAAGCGTGTCGGCGGGTCGGAGCGGGGCCTGACGACCCAGCACAGCGCCGTGCGTTCCTTGCAGGCAGGAACCCACGTCGGGCGCGCCGATGCCGGATTGGTGCAGACCACAGCCCGTCTGAGTGGCAATCTGTCGGGCTCGGGCAATGCGTTCCTGCGCTCTCTGAGAGCACAGGCTCAGCACGCCGACGCGATGACCGTGGACCTGCAAGCGGTGCAGCGGGTGGACTTTGCCGCAGCAACCGACCTGCTGAACTGGGTGGAAGCCCAGACACAGCTTGGCAAAGTCATCGAGTTGCGCGGCGCGCACACCCTTCTCATTCCCTTTCTGCAATCGGTCGGCCTGCAACTGCAGATCTGACTCCGAGCACAGCTTTCCATTTCGTTTTCAGGCAACACCCGGCACATGTCCATCGAACTCTACAAAGACGCCCACCACGCGTGCGTGCTGTTCACCGATCTCGTTCCCGACGAGGACGCGGTGCAGGCCAATCAGTTTCTGATCGTCGACCACGACGAAGGCGTGATCCTCGACCCGGGCGGCAACATGACCTACAACGAGCTGAGCCTGACCATGCGCAAGTACATCGCGCCGAACAAGCTCGACTACATCCTGGCTTCGCACGCCGACCCGGACATCATCGCCTCGCTCGATCGCTGGATGACCTCCACCCAGGCCAAGCTGGTGATCTCGTCGCTGTGGGCGCGTTTCGCGCCGCATTTCTGCAAGCTCGGCAAGACCGATAACCGCGTGATTGCCGTGCCCGATTCTGGCGGGCGACTGCGTTTCGGGCAGACCACCCTGTGGCTGCTTCCCGCGCATTTCATGCACGCCGAGGGGAATTTTCAGTTCTACGACCCGGTGAGCAAAATCCTGTTCTCCGGCGATCTGGGCGTGTCGCTCCTCAGCGGCGAGCGGGCCGGCCATGTGATCGCCAATCTGCAACCTTTCCCGCATGGCATGGAGGCATTTCACCGCCGCTACATGGTGAGCAGCAAGATTCTCAAGCTCTGGGTCAACATGGTGCGCAAGCTCGACATCGTGATGATCGCGCCGCAGCATGGTGCGCCCATTGCCGGGCCGGCGATCGGCCAGTTGCTCGACTGGCTCGACGGACTCGCCTGCGGCATCGACCTGATGGGGCCGGGGCAATATCAGATTCCCGCGGAAGAATTGCGTGTTTGAACGCAGTCCGAGCGCAGCAACTGCAACGTTGGTTCTCTTTCGGCTCTCCCTGTTCCAGTTGGGTCGGGCGGCGCCCCACACGCACCTTTCGTCAGACGACGCATGACATCACGTCGGGTTCACTCCGCCCTCAGCCTGCTGCTGCTCAATGCCATCCTGTTCCTGAGCTACAGCCTGCTGGGGAAACTGCCGTCGCTGCTGTTCACCTTCGTCTCGCCCTTCTGGCCCCCGGCTGCGCTGTCCGTTTTTGCCGCCTTGCTGTGGGGCTGGCGGGCAATGCCTGCGATCTTTCTGGGGTCGCTGTGGGTGAACTCAGACTTGTTCCACTGGAGCCTGGCTGGTGCGTCGTGGGTCTCCCTGGGCAATGTCCTTGCGCCGATGGCGGGCTATTGTGGTCTGCGGCGCCATGCGACTGCGGAGCAGGCGTTCTGGACCTCTCCGGCGGCCATCAGCCGCTTCCTGTTCTGGATGGGAGCGGTCGCCGGCCTGCTGTCCGGGCTGTTTGGCGCACTGGGACTGGTAGGCCTCGAAGGCCAGGACAACGCGCTGTTTGTTCCGACGCTCTGGCAATGGGCAGTCGGCGATGCCTGCGCGGCGCTGATGCTCGTGCCCGTGGCGCACTTGCTCTGGCAGCAGCGCCACAGTGCGGTGAGCTGGTGGCGTCTGCTGCTGCAGCCCGAAGGACTGGCAGCGCTGGCATTCAGCGTGCTCGTCTGGGGACTGGCGTTCTTCGCCCCCGGCCTGAGCCTGCCGGTGCGCCTTGGGCTGCTCGCCATGTTGCTGCTGCCGCCGATCTGGTCGGTGTTCCGTCTGGATCAGCGCATCACTCTGCTGCATCTGGCGGTGGCCTTCATTCTGGTTCTCGGCGCCACGATCTCGGGTTACGGCCCCTATGCGGGCTTGCCGCTGGCGCAGGCCGTGGTGGGCATCGAGCTCATGGGCATGGCGATGGCCGCGAGCATTCTGTATGCCGGCGCCCTGCACAACCAGCGGCAACAGGCGCTGGCTGAGCTGCGCGTGCTGAACCTGCATCTGGAGCGCCGCGCCGAAGACCGTGCCCAGGAACTGTTGCGCAAGGAGCGGATCTTTCGCGACATGATCGAGCGCCTGCCGGCGCCGACCGTGATCACCGATCCGGCCACGGCACAGGTGCTGTACGCCAACCCCGCCGCACGCGAACTGTTCGGCAGCGGTCAGGCCAACCCGATCGGCATGTCAATGCTTGAGCAATGGGTCGATCCTGACACCCGTCAGTCCTTGCTGGCCGAAGTGAAGCGCAGCCACGCCGTGCAGAACCGTGAAATCGCCTTTCGCCGTCTGGATGGGTCGATCATCTGGGTGCTGGCCTCGGTGATCGAAACGCACTTCGACCAGACCGACGCCCTGCTGTTCGCGTTCAAGGACATCACCGAACAGGTGCAGCGCGAAAAAATCCTGCAATCGCAGGCCCAGACCGACGCGCTCACTGGCGTGCCCAACCGCCGCCACTTCATGGCACAGGCCGCGCAGCGCCTGCACGACCTGGCCGCACAGGGATTGGCCGCCGCCTTTGTGCTGTTCGATCTGGATGACTTCAAACAGATCAATGACACGCGGGGGCATGCCTGCGGCGATCGGGTCCTTCAGCAGGTTGCCAGCCTGCTGAACGAAAAGAAACGCCCGCAGGACGTGTTCGCCCGCCTGGGCGGCGAGGAATTCTGCCTGCTGCTGAGCGATGTCAGCGCCGAGCAGGCGCTGGAACTGGCCGATGCCATGCGCCGGGAGCTTGACGGTCTCATTCAGGTCTGCCCGGATGGTCAGGTCATCGCGCTGCCAACCTGCAGCATCGGCGTGGCGTGGACGCAGCCCGAGCCCGGCGTGCCAGACGCGCTGCTCGCCGCCTTGATGGAACGCGCCGACATGGCACTGTATGACGCGAAATCCGGAGGCAAGAACCGCAGTGTGCTGTCCGACGCACCGGCAAGGTCGGTGGAACGCAGCGCTCGGTCGTCTCCTGCGCTGCGTCGGCAGGCCCAGTCCCTGCTGCCGCTGTCCCTGCTGCATGCCCTGGCGGCAGAGGTGCACTTTGGCCGGTTTTTCGAGCGCGCGGCGCAGGCTGCCGCACACCTGGTCGGCGCCGATGGTGCTGCCTTCATCGAGCGCGACGGCGACATGCTGAGCTACCGCTTCTTTCACGGTCTGCCTGATTCGCATCAGCAGCAGTTCGCCGCGCATCGGTTTCCTGCCGATGAGGGAACCGCAGGACAGGTGGTGCGCGAAGGACGTGCGTTCTTTCATGCCGACTATGCCGCCAGCCCGGGCGCCCTTCCGGCCTTCGTCGACAGCGGTCTGAAGGCCAACTATCTGGTGCCTGTGCGATCGGGCGCGCAAACCCTCGGCGTACTGGCCATTGCCTGGTTTTCGCGCCATCCAACATCCGAGCCCGACCCGGAGCAGGCCGAGAACATCCACCTGCTCGCCGAGCTGATGGCCGGTGCCCTGCGCCGCGAACGTCTGGAACGCAAGCTGCGCAAGCGCGCGACACGCGACGCCCTGACCCGGCTGCCCAACCGGGCCAGCCTGGAACAGCATCTGGCACGTGCCGTGGCGCGCGCACGGCGGCAGCAGCAGATTCTGGCCGTGGGCATGCTCGATCTGGATGATTTCAAGCCGGTCAACGATCAATGGGGACACGCCGCAGGAGACGCCTTGCTGCGCAGTTTTGCGCAACGTCTGCAGCAGTCGCTGCGCGACACCGACTTCGTCGGCCGCCTGGGCGGGGACGAGTTTGTCCTCGTCCTGGAAGGATTGACCCAGCTCACCGATCTGGAAGCCACTCTGTCACGCCTGCACGACGTGGTGCAGGCGCCCTTCGACTTGCCCGATGGGCACAGCGCCTGTGTCGACATGAGCCTGGGGCTGGCGCTCTATCCCCACCACGGTGCGGATGCCGACACCCTGATCCGCGCTGCGGACGCGGCGCTCTACGCCAGCAAGACCCATAAGGCCCAGCGGACCACTTGGTGGCAGCTCGCTGGTCAGCATCAGGAGCCCATCCCGCCCGCAGCGGCGCTGTTGCCCGCGCCCATTGCACCGTATGGCGCGGATGCACAGCGCCTGCTGCGGCTGCTTGCGCCGCAGGTCGACGCATTCGCCTCGGGCTTCGTGCAGCAGTTCTACACCGAACTGGCGACGCAACCGCAGATGCAGGCGATCCTGCAAACCCTGAGCCCCACCGAACAGACCCGGCTGTATCGCGCGCAGGAGGCGCACCTGCTGGCCTTGCTCTCGCCCGATCTGGAGGAGGCAACGCATCGCGGCGACGCCCGCAGGCTGGGCGCCATCCACGCGCTGACCGGGGTCTCCACCACGGTCCTGGTCGAGTCGCTGGAAACCTATCTGCAACAGGCAGTCAGCCTGATTCGGCACACGCTGTTGCGTGAGACCGATCGACAGCCCTTGCAGCGCGTCATCACGGGACGGATCCGCGTGGAACTGCAAGCGCAGGCGCAGGGCGAGCAGGAGACCATCGATCAGTACACGAACTGGATTCAGGCGGCCACGCAGATTGCCACAGACTTTGTCAACCGCATCGACTTCATGCACTGGGTGCTGGAGGAACTGGTGCAACTGCCGGGCATCCAGGCGGTCGCCTTTGGCCGCCCGGATGCGATGGGCCAGCCCGTGGTGGAGTTCGCCACCCCACGCTTCAACGCGTATGTGGCGCACTTCAAGCGCCACGGGCAGGCGTATCTGCCGACGCTGGAATCCGAGAGTCCGCTCTCAAAGGCCACGCAGATTCGTGCCTGGAGAAACGAGCGCATCGAAACCGTGTCCAGCTTCTCGCAGGACGCCCGTGCGCATCCCTGGCGCGAGGCGGCTGAAGTCGTGGGATTTCGCAGCGCGGTGTCGATCCCGATCCGCGATGACAACGACCGCATGGCCGCCATTCTGACGCTGTATGGCGCCCACCCCAATCAATTCGAGTCACACTGGATGCTGCACAGCCTGACGCCGCTCGGGCAACTGTTCACCCGCGCGCTGAGCCATGCGCGGCGCGCACCGGCACAGGTGCTGCCGGACCAGCAGCGTCTGGCGTGGCGCGCGCGGCTCACTCCCGAGGGGCTGGACATGCTGCTGCAGCCGCTGGTCGATCTGCGCGACGGCAGGGTCAAGCGGGTCGAAGCCCTGGCGCGGCTGCGTCTGCAGGACGGGAAGCAGGTGCTGCCGGGAGAGTTTCTGCCGTGGTTTGGCGCCAGCGAAATCACACGGCTGTTTACTCTGGGGCTGGAGAAGGCGATTGCGCAGATCCTCGCGCTGGAGGCACAGGGCGTGCGCCTGGAACTCTCGATCAACCTCCCTCCCGAGGTGCTGATGCAGCCGGAGTGCCCGAACTGGATCGCCCGAGCCCTTGAACGTACCGGCCTGTCGCCCGACCGCCTGCACATGGAACTGCTGGAAAGCGGAGACTTTCATGACGCCCCGCGCCGTGATGCCGCAGTGCAGGCGCTGTCCGCGCTGGGCGTGCGCCTGGAGATGGACGATCTGGGCTCGGGTTACTCGAGCCTGCTGCGGCTGCGGCAATTGCCGTTCCAGACCGTCAAGATCGATCAGGGCCTGGTGCGCGAGGCGCAGAAGGATCCCCGCCGGGTGATTGGGTTCATCGGGTCGCTCATTCGCCTGGCGCACACCCTGGAACTCGACGTGGTGGTCGAGGGACTGGAATCGCCCGCCTTGATCGAAGTGGCGATGGTCCTCGGCGCCGATTTCGGGCAAGGCTTTGCGCTGGCGAGGCCGATGCCTGCCGCAGCCCTGAGCGACTGGATTCGGCAATTTGCCATCACCGTCGATCCAGCGCGACCCACAACTGCGCTGGGTGCCCTGGCTGCACACTGGCTCTGGGAATATGGAGGGCACGATCGGGATGCAGCCGACCCGGAACGGGCGCATGAGCACTGCGCGCTTGCGCATTACTTGCGAATGCAGAGTTTGACGGACGGTGAGGTCGGCCATGTCCACGCAGACATGCACCGCCTGGCGCGGGACAAGGGGATCAATTCCGCCGAGTACCGCGCCACGATGTCGCAGATGGTGACGTTGCTGATGAACGCACCAGCAGGACACGCCGTGGGCGATGCGCAGATGCACAGCGAAATTGATGCGCCGATATAACGCCCCGCATCTGGGCGGGTTCGCCAACGCCTTCCAATGCTATGCATCGGAAGGCAAAGAATGTAAATTCGATGCGCATGATCCATGCCGCATTCAAACTCCGTTGGGTACATCGCGCTCTGCGCCAGATGCCTGGGCGCATCGGCGTGATCCAGAGGCGACTCCTGGCAGGTGCGATGCCGTGCCAACCGTGAAGCGCAGACCGAGACCACCCGCGAAGGGGCACTGAACCATCATGCCCGCTCTTGCCGATCACCGCCTGCGCACCATCACCATCGCGGTCTACCTGATCCTTCTTGCGGCCATCGTTGTTGGCACCGGGGGGTATCTGATGGCCGCATGGCGCACCCAGCAGAGCGCGGTGGAGCGCGAACTGACGGACACGGCCACGTTGACTCAGGTGGCCGCGCAGACCCATCTGTCCCAGTACGCACAAGCGGTGGATTTCGTCGCCACGCAGATCCAGGCAGAGGGTCTGAGCGCGCAGCCCGCCAAGGCCGCCGCGCTGCTGAAGCGGATGCAACAGACCCTTCGCGGGTTTGCCGTGCTGAATCTGGTCTCCCCCACAGGCCAGCTTCTGGCCAGCACCGCGCCGCATGCGCAAGGACTGCAAGATGCAGCACAGACCATGCCGAACGTCGCGGGCATTCTTGCCGCATTGCGGCAGCACCCGAACCAGGTCCGGCTGTTTCATCCGGTGCAGGGCCATCTGGCACAGGCGCTCGTGTTGCCGATCGGCCGCCTTGTGGTCACGGCGGGTAGCGAGCAATTCGCGGTGTTCGGCAGCCTGCGGCTGCAGGATGAAAATGCCCTGTACCGTTCGCTGGTTCCGCATCGCGGTGTGGCCAGGCAGCTTCAACTCGGTGTGCAGGACGACGCCGGATATCTGTTCGGCCGCTGGCCGCTGCCTGACCATCTGGATGCCGGGACATTTTTTACACAGCCTCGCGGGGGTGCCATCCATCAGGCATTGGCGGCGCAGCGGGGTGTCAGCAGCGGCCTCATTCATGGCGCGCTCAACGCGGACGCATCGGGGCAATCCTATATCGGCGCGTTCAGTCGGCTGCAGGGCTTTCCCCTGGCCGCGTTCGCCGTGCTTCCCATGGCCGATGTGCAGGCAGCTTGGTGGGATCGGGTCCATATTCCCCTGTTGTCTGCCCTCGCCATCATCCTGCTGTTGACCGGATTGCTCGCGGTGTCGCTGTCCATGCAACGCCAGTGGGTCCGCCAGGCGCGCACGCTCGTCGCTGCGGCCGAGACCGCCGCGGCCAGGAGTGCGGAACTTGCCACGACGTTCGAGGCCTCGACCGAGCGTTTCATTCATATCCTCAATGAACTGCCCGGTGGCCTGATCGTGTTCGACGGCAAGGGCCATGTGCAGTATTGCAGCGCGGGTTTCGCCCGCATGATGGGCCTCGACACCCACCCCAGGGAGTTGATCGGCCGATCCTGGCGCGACATCTGGAAGGCGATCGAGCCCCTGCACGTGGGCGGCGCCGACGCGCTGTCTCAAATCAATATCCTGTTTCACGAACACCGCGATGCCCTCGATGAAGTCTGGCTCGTCGATGGGCGCATCCTGCTGCGCCACTACCACCCCCTGCGGGACCGGCAGCAACAGTCTCTCGGTGCCATGTGGATCTTGCAGGACATCACGGAACAAAAGCAGCAGGAGGAGGAAATTCGCCGTCTGGCCGAGCGCGACGGTCTGACTGGACTGCCCAATCGCCGGGCCTTCCAGTCGTTGATCACCTCGGCGCTCCAACAGCCGAACCGGAACATCACCCTGGGGCTGATCGATCTGGATGACTTCAAGACCATCAACGATCGCCTCGGACATGGCGCGGGAGACGCCGTGCTGCGCGAAATCGGCATCCGCCTGGCCGGGGTGCTGCGGCCGTCGGATCCGTCGTACGCGCAGCGCGGTGTGGATTTTCTGGCACGGATCGGCGGTGATGAGTTCGCCGTCCTGATGGATGACATCCGGTCGGAAGAGGACTTGCACCGCGCCGCAGGACGTATCTTGACGGTCACTCGGGCCCCCGTGCTCATCGACGGACAGTCCGTGCCGGTGCGCCTGTCGCTCGGGCTCGCCACGCTCAAGCCGGGCGAAGACGCCACGACGCTGATGCGCCATGCCGACATGGCGCTCTACGCTGCCAAGAACAGCGGGCGCAACCAGGCGCGCGTGTTCGAACCGTCCATGCAGATGGCGCTCGAGTCCCGGCAGGCGTGGATCACCGCCCTGGAGGCGGCCTTGCGGGACGGCCGCCTCGAACTGCATGTACAGCCCATCCTGACCGTGCGTGCGGGCCAACCCTGCACGGTCACATCCGCCGAATGCCTGTTGCGCCTGCGAGACCCACAAGGCACCCTGCATGCGGCAGGCGCCTTCGAGCATGTGCTCGACGATGCACGCATCTCCGGTCGGATCGGGCGCTGGGTCGTGCAGGAGGCACTGCGTTGGCTGGCCACATGGCACGCACAGGGACTGGCCCTCAGCCTTGCGGTGAATGTCAGCCCGCATCATTTTCTGGGACAGGGGTTCGTGCGCGATCTGCGGCATGCTCTCGAAGCGCACACCGATCTGCCACGCGATACCTTGGTTCTGGAACTGACTGAACGGGGTGCGGTCCTGGATGTCGAGCGTGTGCGTCGTCGGATCGATGTCTGCCGGGATCTGGGCGTGCAGGTCAGCCTGGATGATTTCGGCACGGGCAATGCCAGTCTGGTGCATCTGCAAGACTTGGCGATCTCGACCATCAAGGTTGAACGCCGATTCGTCAGCGACATTCTGGAGGATGCCCGCGATCTGAGCATCACCCACGGTCTGGTGACCACGGCGCGCATGATGGGCGTGCGCGTGGTGGCCGAAGGCGTGGAGACACCAACGCTCGCCCAGGTCCTCGTGGCCATGGGCTGCATGCACCTCCAGGGGTATGGCATCGCCCGCCCCATGCCGGCATCGGCCTTCGGCGCCTGGCTGCAGACATGGCCGCAGCTTCTCCCATGGAGTGCGGCGTTGGGCGCCCCCCAGACGCTCGCCTCTGACGGAGTCGAGGCCATCGTGTCGCTCGACACCAGCCTGCGCCAGCTGCTGCAGAACAGTCTGGACGAGAGCGAACGTCAGCGCCTGTGTGCAACGGACGCGCACCTGCACTGCAATCTGGGACGTTGGTGTGGACGGCACGCAGGCATGTGGGGCAACCGCCCGGAATTCCGGCGCCTGCAGCAACGTCATCTGGCCCTTCACGCGCAGGCGCGTCAGTGGCTCGTCGCCGCCGATACCGATCGCTCGGCGCTGGAGCAAAGCATGCGCGCGCTCAGCGCCGAGGTGCGGGCCGCCTTCTGGGAAACCACATTACAGGCGGAACCTCCGGTGCCGCACGGGGTGTTCGTCCTGCCGAGTGACCCAGCCGCGGATCGTCGGATTTGAACGGCACCCACCGCACGACTTGCCCCCGCCGCGCACCTGCAATGGACCATCCATCATGAACCACTCTGCACATGTGTTGCCGTCCCGGCAGCGTCTTCTGGTTCTCGGCGGCGGGCGCGGAGGAACCGCCATGCTCGAACTGTTCCTCGGCGATCCGCTGGTCGAGATCGTCGGCGTCATGGACAGTGATCCCCAGGCCCCGGCCATGGCCCTGGCTGCGCAGCAGGGGATCGCGTGCTTCACCGATCTGACGCAAGCCATCGCGGTCTGTCGCCCTTGCATGGCGTTCAACCTCACCGGGGACGAGGCAGTCAGCACCTTTGCGCAGGAACACCTGGGCAATGCCAACGTGGTCGGCGGATTTCAGGCGCACTTTCTGTGGAACCTGCTGACACGGCTGAAGCAGACCAATGACCAGATCACCCATCTGGCCTATCACGACGCCCTCACGGGCCTGCCCAATCGCACCCTGTTCTACGACCGCCTCGCCCAGGCTATTGTCAGGGCCCGCCGCGCGCAGGAGAGGTTTGCCGTGCTCTACCTCGATCTGGATGGCTTCAAGACGGTCAACGATTCCTTCGGCCATGATGTGGGCGATGCCCTGTTGCGAGAAGCCGCGCGGCGTATCCAGGCGTGCGTGCGCGAGTCCGACACCACGGCCCGGATGGGCGGCGATGAATTCACCGCGATCCTGAACGACATCAAGGCGCCTGAAAACGTCCAGCGTGCAACCGACTGCCTGCTGCGTGCACTTTCAAGCCCGTTCGTTCTGAGCGGACGAAACTGTCAAGTCGGCGCCAGCATCGGAGTTGCCATCTACCCGGACAACGCCACGACCGCCGAACAGTTGGTCAAGAGCGCAGACGCCGCCATGTACTGGGCCAAGCAAGGCGGCAAGAATCGCTGCCGATTGTTCGGCCAGTGAATTTCAAGATGGAATCGCATCAACACACAGAATCGCCATCATGGACAACACCAAAAAATCCATTGAACACAGTCAGGTCGATGTGGACTGGAATCACCCCGAACTGCAGGCCCTGCTGGCCAAGATCGAGGGCCTTCGCCTGGACAATCGCGGCATGTTCAAACCCCGCCCCGTGGTCATCCGCACCTTCTGGCCCCAGGCCGATGTGCTGGGCCCAGGCACCCTCACCGGCAATGATGGCAAAGGCAATTGGGTGGTGATGACGGAGTTCCCCATGGACATCGGCACGGGGCTGACCATCGGGCAGGAGATCGAGGAACTGGGCACCACGGTGCATTACCTGTGTGAGGTGCGGCAGTGCCGGCGGGGGCAGCGCCCCGAAGATGTCGATCGCCCCGTGTTCATTTCCACCTTGTTCTGTCAGCGCAGCAAGACGCAACCATGACCCTGAACTTCTTTTCCGCGACCAAGGCGCACCAGGACTGGAAAAAGCGCCTGCTGCAGTGCGTCTGTGACAACTGCAACGACAACCTCGATCCCGAACGGATTGCCAAGGACAACCTCTGCGCTCTGGGGATGTGGCTTTATGAGCGCAAGGCCCAGAATCCCATCCTGTCCAAGGACGCGAACGCGCTGTTCACCCGCCTGCTGGAAGAGCACGCCCAGTTTCACCTGGCAGCCGCGCAGGTCGCCAGAATGGCCTTGGAGGGACAACGTCAGGAGGCACTCACCCAGTTGCAAGGTGGAGACTACGCACGCATCTCCAACCGAGTCATTGCCACACTCGGTGAGTTGTATCTCAAGCGGCGTGAATTTGGGATGGATTAGCTGCAGTGTTTGAGGACTACGGCGGTTGCCATGCACTGACCCCAACGACCAAAAATCCCGCGATCGCGTGAACAATTTCACGCCATCCCCTAAAGATTGCGGCCACCTCGGGGTTCTACCCCTGGATCGACTTTACGTTCGCCATAAAAATTGCGTCAGATTGATGTCAGAAAGCTCAACTTCGAGCAAATCAATTCTGACATTGATTTTTCGCAAAAGAATGGAGACATGCAGTGCACACTACGGGGATGGGTCTAACAGGCCGTTGAAAAAGTGCTCACCGAACTTGCGAAGTTCGTGGATTTCGAAGAAACGAGTGGCCCGGATCCGCATGCGAGGTGATTTCGAGGGCCATTTCGGCCTGTTTGCAGGCCTTTTTTCCCCTTTCGGGCGCACGTATCCCACGGCTCACGCATGATGCGCGTCCCACCAACCGCCGATTGCCCCAAGGCGCACCAGGTTGTAGGTGGCAAAGCACAGCAGCGCTTGGCCCGTGAGCTTGGCCTGGCCGATGAGCTTGGTCTTGGCCAGGCCACCCACCGTCTTGATCCAGCCAAAGGCCTCCTCGATGCGCTTGCGCACTTTGAGGCTGGTCTTGTAACCCTCGTTCCGGGTGATGCGACCATCCACCGCCGAGTGCTTGTCCTTGGCCGCCACGCGCGGCGTGACCTTGAGCGTTCTGCAGCCTTTGAGGAAGTCCTTGGTGTCGTACCCCTTGTCGGCTGCGACCGTGGCCCGCTTGTTTCTGTTGCCCCGGCGTTTGAGCATGGCCAGCGCCGCCTCGCGCTCTGCGGTGCCGCTGGCATGGGTGATCTCGACATCCACGATCAGGCCGTTGCGGTTCTCCATGAGGATGTGCCCCATGTGGCACAGACGGGACTTGTCCCCTGGGGCTTTCTTGTAAAGCCGGGCATCGGCGTCGGTGGTGCTGGCGTGGGTGTCGTTGCAGCGCTGCTGCCCTTTGAAGTCCACCTCGGGGTTGCGCCCGGGCGGGCTGGCGCTGTCATCGTCCTTGCGCTTGAAGCTCTTGTGAGAGGCCCAGGCTTCAATGAGCGTGCCGTCCACGCTGAAGTGTTCGTCGCTGGCGAGCTTGCCCCATTGGGCGCTGAGCTTGACGCGTTCGAAGAAAGCGCGGGCCAGGTCCTGGTTGAACAGGCGTTCGCGGTTGGCGCTGAAGGTGGAGTGGTCCCAGACCTTGTCCTCGATGTTCAGGCCCACGAACCAGCGGTACAGCAGGTTGTAGTTGACCGCCTCGACCAACAGGCGCTCGCTGCGGATGGAGAACAGGATCTGCAGCAGCAGGGCCTTGAGCAGCATCTCCGGCGGCACCGAGGGTCGGCCACGGCGGGCATAGGCCGCTTCAAACTCACGGTTCATCGTTGCCAGCAACGCATCAACCACCGCGCGCAACTTGCGCAGTGGGTGGGCCTGCGGCACGCGCTCTTCAAGGCTGATGTAGCTGAACATCGCTCCCTGGAAATCCTGGTTGCCCCTCATCGTCTTCGTCTGCGTCGTTCTCGGGTGGCTTCAGATCGTAGTGGCCGACGCGAGCGTCCGCAGGGGATTTTTCAACGGCCTGCTAGGTGGGGGCGTGCGTTTTCGCCTGATCGCTCAGGCCGTCTGCGCCTCGTCCGGCTGGCTGCAGGTCCATTTTTCGCCCATGTCCGAGGACAGGTAGCCGATCAGCCGAAAGTTGTCCTGCACCGCCACGTCGAACCGGGTGCGGTAGATCGCCACGCCGTAGGCGCCGCGCAGACGCGCATGCTCGGCCTTGGCCAGCGACTCGACCGTGGTCTGGCTGCCGATGGCAATGACATAGCTGTGCTGCTCGGCTTCGCCATGGTGAAAGGCCTGGGCGAAGTAGATAGGGTTTTTGGGGGCTTCCATGATGCTCTCCAGTACTTTGCAGTGTATCGACTTAGCATCCAAGCGGCCTTAGGGGGTCAGGAAAACACCGAATTATGAGTCCTCCCCCATCGTAGGGGAGGAATAAACCAGTGGCCCTCAGATTGCAAGCCACATGTAAAGGTAGAGGCTGTTATTAGCGCTCGCGCCCTGGCTCGTTCCGTTCAGCTTGTTGTAGGTCGTGTACTGCAATCCCAGGCGCAAGTTTTTCTCCGGGTTCGTCCAGCTCTGACCGAAGGGATTCCAATCCAGTTCCCAAACGACGCCATTGCTTTGGACGTTCGACCCAAGGGCAGCTGTGCCGGTGACGTTGAAATACTGAATCGTCGCGCCGTAGGTATTCTGAATCCAGTATGCCGCATTCAAGTTCAGCGTTTTTGCTGTATCACTGGGGTAGGCGCCGGCAGACTGGTCATAGCTCGTTTTCTCCTGCATATACAAGCCATTGACTGTCAAGCTGTGACTGTCGCCATCAATGTACTGGTAAGTGGCATCGATGCCGATATCTTTCACGCTATCTGTGCCAGAACCTCCCGTGATCGTCGGCGGCTTCATGTTCATGCCGAGGATGCCGCCTTCATAGGTACTCGATCCTTCGGTGGTCGAGTAGTTCGCCCGGAAATAAGGTGCGTACCCGGTGACGCCCCAACCGCCGGTATGCAGCAAGTCGCCCCAGCGGCTGGACAGCCCGTGATAAGCGCCGCCCTCAAAGTACCAATGGTTGTCGATAAGCGTATAGGCCGTTGTGCCCAGCACAGTCCCACCCAGGCTCGCCATGAGCGGTGAGAAAGGAACGCCCCCGCTGATCGGGCTGGTCATGAACCCGTACTGCCATGCTGGCACCGTGTTCCAGACGTCAGAGACCGTTGGGTTGTTGTTTATGGAAACACCGAATATCCCCGAGGTGTTGCCTACCTTGTAGTTATCGGCGTAGCGAATGTCCGTGTTATCCCACGCCAAGTTAGCTGGCTCGGCGGTCTCTGAATAGGTGGCCTGTCCCATCATCCCAATATGGTCGGTCAGGCGCCCTGCGAGAAAGATGGACGCCTGTTGCAAGGCGACGAAGTTGTCATTACCGTGCATGCCGTTGTAGAAGGGTGTCTGATCCTCTGTGGTGTGTGTGTACGAGGATACGAGCATCGCGGATAGTGGGATGTGTTTCTTGCCATCCGTCAGTGTGTAGCCGCTGAGCTTGAAGGCGCGGCCGAAGGGCGTGAGCTGCGGGCCGAAGCCACCGACATGGCAGGCAATGCAGTTTTGTCCGGTCTGGCGGGCAAAGGCCGGCACGGCCTGCGCCGGGGCGGCCCACCACAGGCAGGCGATCAGACTGGCGAGAAAAGTGAAGGCGAGCCGCAGGTTTGCGACAAGGCGGCTCAGGCGCGTGATGGCGCGGGACTGCAATGAAAAGAGTGAACGCTTGGGAATGGACATGATGACCTCCGTGTTTTGCCAGCCAGCGCTGCGACAAATTGGCGCACGTCACTGGGAGGGTTTTGTCATGTCTGCATTCTGGGCGTCGCCTCGTGGCCAGGGTTGATGCACGTCAAATACATCAAGGGACATGAATGTAATTGGACGTAACCCTGCGGCGCTCTGGATCGGCTCACTCCAGGAGGGTGTTGATCTTGTCGATATACGCCTGCATGGCCTCGGCACGCGCAAGGCCCTTGCGCGCTTGCCAGGCATCCCATTTGGCACGGGCAACAAAATCGGTCATGCCGGGGCGCTCGCCGGTGACGTCGCCCGCGCTGCCTTGCTTGTACAGGCCGTAGAGCTGCAGGAGAGTCTGGTTGTCCGGGCGGGTGGTGAGGGTCTTGGACTGGGCGATGGCCGCGTCGAATGCGGCTTGCAGCGCGGCGGGAATGGGAGAGTCGGTCATGGAAAAAGCACGGTCGTTCGAAAGTGCGCATCATACGGCCGGGGCGGGCATGAAGGCGACACTGAATCAGTCCTTGTGATGCTGCGCGCCGGGCTATGGGATGGGATGCAAGGAGCACACCAAGACAATAGCCCAAGCTATGGCGAGGATGTGCAACGCCGCAGACCGCCCGTTGGCCGGATGCGCGGCGCGCAGGGGACTTGTTCGGTGTTGCCTTAAGCCCAACCTCAGGCAGCGCGTCTACGCTGCGGTGTCAGCGTGGCAAGTCCACGGTGTGACGATGGCTGGAACCTCGCAGGCACAATGCGCCAGCCTTGTCTTTCAGGAGCCTCTCGACCCATGCAGCCTCAAGCCTCTCCCCAGTCGTACCGCTTCGCCTTCCGGCATTTCTACGCGCTGGCCAAACCCTACCTGGTGTCGGATCAGAAAAAGACCGGCTGGGGCCTGTTGCTGCTGGTGTTGGCGATGAATCTGGCGCTGGTGTGGGTGAACGTCAAGCTCACGCAGTGGAATGGCGACTTCTTCAATGCCCTGCAGGCGAAGAACTTCGGCGCGTTCAAGCAGTTGCTGCTGTATTTCACCGGGTACGCCTTCCTCTACATCGCGCTGGCAGTGTATTCGCAATATTTCTTGCAGATGCTGCAGATCAACTGGCGGCGCTGGATGACCGAGGTGTTCCTCAAGGACTGGCTGGTGGGCGGCACGCACTACCGCATGTCACTGCGCCAGGGCAACGCCGACAACCCGGATCAACGGATCGCCGACGATATCGGCGGGTTCATCAACGGCAGCCTCAACCTGTTCTTCGGCTTCGTCTCGTCGCTGGTCACGCTGTTTTCCTTCCTCATCATGCTGTGGGTGCTGTCGGGCGCGGTCACGCTGTTTGGCGTCACCATCCCCGGCTATATGGTGTGGGTGGCGATTCTGTATGCCGGGGTGGGCAGTGTGATCGCGCACTGGGTGGGCAAGCCGCTGATCCGCCTGAACTTCAACCAGCAGCGCTTTGAAGCGGACTTTCGCTTCGGTCTGGCGCGCACCCGCGAGCATGACGAGGGCATCGCGCTGTACAACGGCGAGCAGCGCGAGCTCGACGGGCACCGCGACCGTTTCGCCAATGTGTGGAGCAACTGGTGGGGCATCATGCGGCGGCAAAAGCTGTTCACCTGGTACACCGCGTTCTACGGCCAGCTGGCGATCATCTTCCCCATTCTGGTGGCCGCGCCGCGCTACTTTGCCGGGCAAATTCAACTGGGCGGGCTGACGCAGACCGCGCAGGCATTCGGACAGGTGCAGGGCGCGCTGTCATGGTTCATCGGGGCGTACACCAGCATTGCCGACTGGCGCGCCACCGTCGAGCGTCTGCACACCTTCGTCGAGGCGATGCGTGCCGCACAGCAGGCGCCGCATCAGCCCACGCCCACCGCGCCTGCGGGGCTGGGCGCGCAGGCACCTGCTGGCGTGGTGCCGCTGCGCAGCGCGCGCGAGTCGGTCGCGCTGGGCGATCTGCTGCTGCTCGCGCCCGATGGCCGGCCGCTGCTGCAATGCGCCGGTGAGCACATCAGTCGCGGCCAGCACACCCTGTTCACCGGGCCGTCGGGCAGCGGCAAGAGCACCCTGGTGCGCTGGCTGGCCGGCATCTGGCCGTATGCGCTCCATGCCGACCATGCGCACGCGCCGTCGGGCCGCACATTGTTTTTGCCGCAAAAGCCGTATCTGCCGCTGGGCACGCTCCGGCAGGCACTGACTTATCCGCTCAGCCCGGACCAGTTCACCGAGGCGCAGATCAACGAGGCGCTGCAGCTCGCCCGGGTGCCGTATCTGCAGGCTTCGCTCGATCAGGTCGACACCTGGATGCAGCGCCTCTCGCCCGGCGAGCAGCAACGGCTGGCGGTGGCACGCGCGCTGCTGGTTGCGCCCGACTGGCTGTTCATGGACGAGGCCACCAGCGCGCTCGATGCGCCCACCGAGCGTGCGATGTACGCCCTGCTGCTTCAGCGTCTGCCCGGCGTCACGCTGGTGAGCGTGGCGCACCGCGCGGGGGTGGTGGCGTTCCATCAGCAGATTTTCGCGGTCGAGCCTGACCCCGGTGGACAGGGCACGGCGCGCATGGTGCGGCGCGAGGCCGATGCCGTGCAGCAGGCCGCAAGCGCGCAGGACGCCCTGCCCGGCGCACCGGCATTTGCCTGAGCCGCGGCGCATGCTGCGTTCCGACGTGCTGTCTGACGCCAGCTTCGATCAGCCCTTTGCGCTGCTGCGCGGCTGTCATGCGCGAGTGAGCGTGGCGCAGCTTGCCGCGATGGGGCAGGAGATGGCAGCGCGTCGTGGGGTGCGCTGGCAGGCAGCCTGACGGGTCGGTTCCGCTCCAGCCCGAACGCATTGAAAGACGGTTGCCTGTCGCGGATTGGTGTCTTGCAGCGTTATGCAGAACATGGCTCACTCTGAAACGACCAAGGCACACACCATGCGCGCTCCTTCTCTCCGTATTTCGCCGACCCGCCGCGCGGCGCGGGTCGTGCTGCCCACACTTGCGGCGCTTGTTCTGGGAGGCTGCGTGGTTGCGCCCGTAGCGTCCCCATACGGCTATGGCTATGCAGAGCCCGGTTATGAAGTTGCCACCCTGCCGCCGCCGGCGCCGCGCTATGAAGTCGTGGGTGTTGCGCCCTACCCCGGTGCCATCTGGATCAATGGCTACTGGGGCTGGAACAGCGGCCGTTACGTCTGGAACCGCGGCTACTGGCACGCGCCGCGCCCCGGCTACCAATGGGTGCCGTATCGCTGGGTGCCGCAAGGTGGCGTCTGGCACGGCCAGGGCGGGCGCTGGGAACGGCGCTGAGGCGCCCGCAGAGGCGCTGCCGGGTCAGGCGGTGACGCTCTTGATCCACCCGTCATGCTGATTGCGGGCGCTGGTCACCGTGACCTGGCTCCAGAACAAGTCCATTCGCCCGGTCTCAAACCAGTCCGCGCACCACGTCCAGTGCTTCGTCGATGCGGGAGACCGGGTGCAGCGCCAGCCCTTCGAACTTGCGCGCGGCGCCTTTGGGGGCATTGGCGGCCGGAATGATGGCCGCGGAAAACCCCAGCTTGGCGGCTTCGTGCAGCCGCTCCTGACCCCGCGGTGCCGGGCGGATTTCACCCGCGAGGCCGACCTCGCCGAACGCGAGCAGGCCGCGTGGAAGCGCGCGGTTGCGCAGCGAGCTCTGGATCGCCAGCAGCACCGCCAGGTCGGCCGCCGGCTCGGTGATGCGCACGCCGCCGACGGCGTTGACGAACACGTCCTGGTCGCCGCTGGCCACCCCGGCGTGGCGGTGCAGCACGGCCAGCAGCATCGCCAGCCGCGCGGCGTCCAGACCGACCGACAGCCGGCGCGGGCTGGGCGCGGCGGCGCTGTCCACCAGCGCCTGCACCTCGACCAGCAGCGGGCGGGTGCCTTCGAGCGTGGCGAGCACGCAGGTGCCCGGCACCGGCTCGGCATGGGTGGAGAGAAAGATGGCCGAGGGGTTGGACACGCCCTTCAGGCCATGCTCGGTCATCGCGAACACGCCGAGCTCGTTGACCGCGCCATAGCGGTTCTTGATCGCGCGAATCAGCCGGAAGCGCGACTGGGTGTCGCCCTCGAAATACAGCACCGTATCGACCATGTGTTCGAGCACACGCGGGCCAGCGAGCGCGCCCTCCTTGGTCACATGGCCGACCAGCACCAGGGTGATGCCGCTGGCCTTGGCCGCGCGGGTGAGCTGCGCCGCGCATTCACGCACCTGCGACACCGAGCCGGGCGCAGAGGACAGCGCCTCGGTGTAGACGGTCTGGATCGAGTCGATGACGGCCACCGCAGGACGCTCGGCAGCCAGGGTGTCGAGCATGACTTCGAGCTGGGTTTCGGCCATCAACCGCACCGGCGCGTCTTTCAGCCCCAGGCGCTGCGCGCGCAGCGCGACCTGCGCGGCCGATTCCTCGCCGCTGATGTAGAGCACGGGCAGAGCGGACGACAGTGCGGCCAGCACCTGCAGCAGCAGCGTGGACTTGCCGATGCCCGGATCGCCGCCGAGCAGCAGCACGCCGCCGGGCACCAGGCCGCCGCCGAGCACGCGGTCGAGTTCGTCGATGCCGCTGGGCTGATGGCGATGACGCTCGGCCTGCACCTCGGTGAGCAGCACCGGGCCGCTGGGCGCGGTGAGGCCGCCGCGCCCGGCAAATTGCGCTGCCGCAGCGCCGTGGCGCGCACCGGGGCGAGCGGCGTCCGATGCGCGTTCCACCGTTTCCACCAGGGTGTTCCACGCCTGGCAGTGCGGGCACTGGCCCTGCCACTTGGCGGACCTGCCGCCGCATTCGGAGCAGATGTAGACGGATTGAGGTTTTGCCATGATGGATGGGTTCAGAATTGCGCCGGGCCGCTCCAGGAGTGTCTGGCTCCTTGAGTGGAGAACCGAGCGGAGCGGAGGTTTTCGGGGTGGGCTTACTCCACCCGGACCGGCACGCGGGCGGCCAGCGCGCACATCAGCTCGTAGCCCAGGGTGCCCGCTGCGGCGGCGACGTCGTCGATCGGCAGCTCGGCCTGCGCGTCCTGACCCCACAGCAGCACCGGGCTGCCGATCCTGGGTTGGCCGCCGGCGGCGAACACCGGTTCCAGATCGACGGTGATCATGTCCATCGACACCCGGCCCACCACGCGCGTGCGCACACCGTCCACCACAATGGGCGTGCCGTTGGGGGCGACGCGCGGATAGCCGTCGGCATAGCCGCACGCCACCACGCCGATGCGCATGGCGTGTGCGGCGGTGAAGCGGGCACCGTAGCCCACGCGCTCGCCCGCCGCAATGTGCTGGATGTCGATGAGCTCGCTGCGCAGACTCATCGCCGGTTGCAGCCCCCAGTGCGCCGCGTCCGGCGCCAGCCCGGTGGGCGAGCTGCCGTAGAGCAGGATGCCCGGTCGCACCCAGTCGGCCACCACGCGCGGGTCGGCGCCATGCATCAGCACGGCAGCCGAGTTGGCCAGGGTGCGCTCGCCCGGCAGCGCGCCCACGCCGCGGGTGAAGCGCTCCATGGCGGATGCAATGCCGCCTGCCTCGTCGGCACAGGCGAAATGGGTCATGTGCGTGATCTCGCCGACCTGCGGCAGGGCGTTCAGGCGCTCCCACGCGCTGGCGTAGGCCTCGGGCATGAAGCCCACGCGGTTCATGCCCGTGTTCATCTTCAGAAACACGCGGTGCGTGCGGTTGCTGCGGTGCACCGCCAGCCAATCGATCTGCTCGCGGCAGTGCACCACATGCCACAGGTTCAGCCGCTCGCACAGCGCCAGGTCTTCCGGCGCGAAACAACCTTCGAGCAACAGGATGGGGCCGACCCAGCCCAGCGCGCGCAGCTTCTCCGCCTCGGCCAGATCGAGCAGGGCAAAGCCGTCTGCCGCGCGCAGTGCGCCATAGGCGCGGGCGATGCCGTGGCCGTAGGCATTGGCCTTGACCACCGCCCAGACCTTGCTCCGGGGTGCAGCCTGCCGCACGCGGGCGAGGTTGTGAGCGAGCGCGGTCGTGTGGATGACGGCGGAAATCGGGCGGGGCATGGTGGCGCGATCGGGTGGGGATGGCGGTCATTGTCGCAAATCGCCTGTGCTATAAACCGCGGCAGCCTGCGGGGGGAGACAAACCGTCGCGCGCCCTCGAGATCCCTTTCCCAACTTTGCTCCACGACCAGACACAGGGCCCCGCAGTGCAGGCAGCCGTTCGATGAAAAAAGGCTTTTACTGGATCATGGCGGCGCAGTTCTTTTCCTCGCTGGCCGACAACGCGCTGCTGATTGCCGCCATTGCCCTGCTGGTGCAGATGCAGTCTCCGGACTGGATGACGCCGCTGCTCAAGTTCTTTTTCACCATCTCGTATGTGGTGCTCGCCCCCTTCGTGGGTGCTTTCGCCGATGCCATTCTGAAATGGAAGGTGATGTTCATCACCAATCTGGTGAAGGTGGCCGGGCTGGTGCTGATGTTGCTCTCGGTGCATCCGCTGCTGGCCTACGGCGTGGTCGGGCTGGGGGCGGCAGCCTATTCGCCGGCCAAGTACGGCATCCTCACCGAACTGCTGCCGCCGCAGCAACTGGTGGCGGCCAATGGCTGGATCGAGGGCACCACGGTGAGTTCCATCATCCTCGGCACGGTGCTGGGTGGGTTTCTGGTCAGCCAGGCGGCGTCGAACCTGTTGCTCGGACTGCCCGGTTTGGCTGCGGTGGGCATCAACACCACGCCGGAGGCGGCCATTCTGGTCATTACCCTGGTGTATCTGCTGGCGGCCTTGTGCAATCTGCGCATTCCCGACACCGGCGCGCGCTACGAAAAGCAGAAAACCCGACCGCTTGCGCTGCTGATGGATTTTGCCCACTGCACCAAGGTGCTCTGGACCGACAAGCTGGGGCAGATTTCCCTGGCGGTCACCACCCTGTTCTGGGGCGCAGGGGCCACGCTGCAATTCATTGTGTTGAAGTGGGCCGAATACGCGCTGGGGCTGGACCTGACCATGGCCTCGGTGATGCAGGCAGCCGTTGCGCTGGGTGTGGCGGTGGGGGCCATCAGCGCGGCGGTGCGTGTGCCGCTGAAGAAGAGTCTGAGCGTGCTGCCGCTGGGCGTGGGCATGGGGCTGACCACGGTGCTGCTGGCGTTTTTCAACCGCGATCTGCTGCCCGATGCGCAGATGCATCTGTGGCTGGTGCAATTGCCGCTCTACATGCTGATTGCCTATGCATTCATGGTGTTCATCGGTGCGCTGGCCGGCTACTTTGTGGTGCCGATGAACGCCCTGCTGCAGCACCGCGGCTATGTGCTGCTGTCGGCGGGGCATTCGATTGCGGTGCAGAACTTCAACGAGAACGTCAGCGTGCTGCTCATGCTGCTGTTCTACGCCCTGCTGATCCGCCTGAACCTGCCGATCCCCTGGGTGATCGCGCTGTTCGGCACGTTCGTCACTGCGTCGATGTTCCTGGTCATTCTCTGGTATCGCCGCAATCAGCGCGAGCGCGACTGGACCCAGCTCATCGGCGAAGCGCGCCACGACGGCACGCACGTCTGAACATGGACGCGCTGCGCCTGGGCCCCATCGTCCTGCCCTGGGCGCCGCTGCTGCTGGTGCTGGGCTACGCGGTGGCGGTGTGGGTCGCCGCGCTGGCGCAAAAGGCCGGGCGTGGCAATGCCGAGCCCGCGCTGTTGCCGCTGCTGGTACTGGCGCTCGTGGCGGCGCGCGCAGTGTTCGTGCTGCGGCATGTCGCGGACTATTCCAGCGTGTTGCAGATGATCGACATCCGCGACCGCGGTTTCGATCCGCTGGCCGGCTGGCTGGCCGCGGTGGCAGGGGTGGGCTTCTGGGCCTGGCGGCGGCCAGGCCTGCGTCGCAGCCTGCCGCTTGCCGCTGCATCGGGAGCGGCCGTCGTGCTGGCCTGCATGGGCTTGCTGAGCCTGCTTGCGCCGCCGCGCCCGCCGCTGCCCGACATCACCCTGCAGTCGCTGAACGGCCCGCCGCTTGCGCTGACCGGCCTGCGTGGGCAGCCGCTGGTGGTCAATCTGTGGGCCACCTGGTGCCCGCCGTGTCGGCGCGAGCTGCCCATGCTCATCCAGGCCGCGCAGCAGCAGACCGGGGCGCGCATCGTGCTGATCAACGAGGGCGAAGCCGCGCAGCGCGTTGCGGCCTATCTGCAGCGTGAGCAGCTTGGCAAACCTGAGGTGCTGCTCGACCCGGGCAGCCGCCTGCTGGCGCACTACCAGTCTCCCGGCCTGCCCACCACGCTGTTCGTCGCGGCAGACGGCACGGTGCGGCGCGTGTTGATTGGCGAACTCTCGGCAGCAACCCTGCAGCAGGGGATTGCGGCGTTGCGGAAATAGACAACCACATGACACGCCGTGGTGCGGCGCGGCGCGCGGTTCAGGTCCGGGTGCGCAGCGCCTTGCGACGTGTGGCCTGCAGCAGACGGGTCGCAGACTGGTCTGCGAGCCGCTTGCCATGCTGGGCCATCCAGTCCTGCGCGAGGCGGCCCAGTTGGGTGGTGGGTTGACGCGGATCGACCGGACAACGGAAATTGCGTACCCAGTCGGCCACCTCGCTGGCGGGCATGGGCTTGGCCAGCGCATAGCCCTGCCCGGCATCGGCGCCCAGCAGTGTGGCGGCCTCGACCAGATCCGGCGTTTCAAGACCCTCCACCACCACCCAGAGCCCCAGGCTCTGCGCCAGCTGCACCAGCGCGCCGATGAAGCCGATGACCTGCGCCGGATCGCGCCCGGCCTCGCGCACCAGACCCTGGTCGATCTTGACCGTGTGAAACGGCAGGGTGCGCAGGCGCAGCAGGCTGGAATAGCCGCTGCCCAGATCGTCCATCACCAAGCGGGCGCCGGTGGAGGCCAGCGCGCGCACTGCGTCGTCGCGGCGCTGCGGGTCGTCGAATTCGGCGTTTTCCAGGATTTCGAACGCCAGGCGGTCGGGGGCGATGTCCACCTGCTGCAAGGCGGCGTTGACGCGGTCGCGGCAGTCGGTCTGAAGCAGCACGTCCAGCGGCATGTTGATATTGAGCTTCAGGCGAATGTCTTGCGCGTCCCAGCGGGCGATGTGACCCAGCGCCTGATCGAGCCCGCCACGGAACAGCCGCGACAGTTCGGCATGCCCGAACCAGGGCAGGAACTGCCCCGGCATGGCGAGGGTGCCGTCCTCCATGCGCAGGCGCGCCAGGGCCTCCACGCCGTAGGGCTGGCCGGTCTGCAGGTCGACCATGGGCTGCATGTGCATGTCCAGTCCGTGGTCGAACAGCGCACTTCGCCAGCGCTGGCGCTGGGCGATGGGGATGGGCTGTTGCCGACCGTGGGCATGCAGCCGCTGCCATGCGCGGCTCAGCGTCTGCCCCAGGTTGTCGAGAAAGCTGCGCGAAGCGCTGCGCTCGAACATTGCGGGGTAGGCGCCGTACAGGCTGAGCACGACCACCACGCGGCCGTTGCGGTCGGACAGCGGAATGGAGGCCGCGCTGCGGATGCCGACTTCCAGCGCCGCCTCGCGCCACGGCGCGCCAGCGGGGTCGAGCGCGTAGCTGGCCAGGGTGCTGATTCTCTCGGTCTGCCAGGCGGTGGCCGTGGGGCCGACGCTCTCGGCGTGCACATCCTGCAGCCTGGGCACCCGGAGAGCGCCGTAGTGTCTCTGCATCGCACGGGCATAGGGTTCCATGCCGGCGGACAGTTCGACGACGAAATGGCCGTTCGCATCCGGCGCGCCCATGCCTGCGGCGCGCAGGCCCGGCAAGGCGATGAGGCGGTCGAGCGCCATCTGCATGAACTCGCTCCAGGGCGCGCCGTCCTGCAGCGCATGTTCCAGCGCGATCACGCATTGCTGATAGTGCTCGCGCAGGCCCTGCGCAGCTTCCACCTCGGCCTGCAGTTCGGTCTGCATGCGCGCGGTGAGCAGCTGCACGATGCGCCGCCGCTCGCGGGGACGCAAGCGCAGTTGGTGGCTCATGTCGATCAGCGCCTGCAGATACAGGCCTGCGGACTGCACCAGCAGCCGCGTGGGCACGCCGACCAGGGCGTGGATCTCGCCGATGCGATGGGCCGCGCTCAGGTGCTCGGCCTCCTGCAGGTCGGGGCGCAGCAGTTGATGGAAATGGTCCACCTGCCGTGCCTTGAGATGCGCGAATTCGGCCTCGGTGAGATGGGTGAGCAACTGGGCCGACTCGGCGTCCCGCGCAACGAGTGCATAGAACTGATCGATGAACGCGTCAGCCATCTGCGCGAAATGGGGCGTGGCCAGTTGCAGCAGCGTCTGCGCCTGCGGGCCGTAGGACTGCGGCAACCAGTGCTCGGTGGTGTCGTCGAGGAACTCGGACTGCACGTCCTGCCCCCAGCGCAACCACCAGTGGTTGCGCGAACCCTTGTGCATCTTGATGCTGTGCAGTGCGGCATCGGCGCGGCGCAGCAGCAGATCGGCATCGTCCCCATCGGCTGGGTAGAGCGCCAGTCCCATGCTGAGTCCGAGGTGGCCCGGGCGGCCATCGGGCAGGCGCACCGGCACCGGCAGGCGCGCATCGAGGGTACTCAGGCGCTGCTCGGCCTGATCCATGCCATGCAGGTCTTGCAGCACCAGGACGAATTCATCGCCACCGATGCGCGCGAGCAGATCGTGCGGGCCGAGCGCAGCGCCCAGATGCTCGGCAACCTGCTGCAGCACGGCGTCGCCTGCGGCATGGCCCCACTGATCGTTGATGGTCTTGAAGTCGTCGAGGTCGAGCAGGGCAACGGCCAGCATCTCCCCGCTGGACTGTGCCGCCGCAAGGCGCTGCGGCAGCCACTCGTCGAGCGCGTAGCGGTTGGGCAGGCGGGTGAGGGCGTCATGCTGCGCCTGCCACAGCATGCGCTCCTGCGCGGCGCGGCGTTCGCTGACGTCCTGGCCGACCCACACCGAATCCACGCCGGGCTGACCTGCAACGGCCTGGCCCGACAGTTCGCACCAGAACACGCTGCCGTCGGCGCGGCGCATCTGCAACTCCCGGGTGATGCGCTCCCCACGGGCCATGGCGGCGTACATCTCGGTGCCCAGGGCGGTGTACTCGGCGTCGCTGGCGTAAAGCGCCTGCGCGGGCAGCCCTTCGAGGGCCGTGGCATCGGCATAGCCGAAGATCTCCGCCATGCGCGCGTTGGCACCGCGGATGGTGCGGCCGCCCACCAGCGCAATGGCCACCAGCGCGTTGTCCAGCATGGCCTGGCGCAGCGCATGGGCGGATTCGCGCTCGCGCTGCAGCATGTCCATGTGCAGCAGCGCGCCCGCGATCGAGGCGACGAATTCGAGCAGCTTCAGCGCGTCGTCGTCGGGGGCGCCCGGCTCCAGGCTGGTCAGGGCAAAGCTGCCGATCACCCGCGCGCCATCGCGCACCGGCCACGACCAGCAGGAGCGCAGATTCCATTGCTGCGCCACGGCACGCAGATCGTCCCAGCGTGCATCATTCGGAATGTCGGCGATGAATGTGGGCGCGTTGTGCAACACCGCGTTGCCGCAGGAACCGGCGTGCGGACCGGGCTTGAGTCCGTCGAGTGCGCTGACCAGTTCAGGCGGCCCGCTGGGCACGGCCAGCGGATGCAGCAGCCCGTCCGCCTCCAGACGCAGCAGGCTGGCAATGCGGCCGGGTGCGGCCTGCTCCGCCATGCGGCACAGCAGACCCGCGAGCGCGTCGATCGGCTCGCCCGCAGCCAGTCCGCGCAGCACCGTGCTGGGCAGATCAAGCAAACCAAGTGTGGAGGCCCACTCGCGCATGGCTGAATCTCAGGGATGAGAAAGAAGGATCGGCAACGCGAGTGATCTGGCGCCCCATCGTTCAGATATTTTTGACACTTTACAATGCACGCGCGGGGATTTGTCGTGAATTTTGTCGCAAAACTCCCTGTTTGTTGACAACACCGCCCGCAAATGCGTGGGCGCGTCGCAACGCTTTCTGCACTCCCGCGCATCCCGCGCATTGCGCGCCTCTCGACGCTTTCCATGCTCTCCCCTCGCCAAACCCTGGCCGCGATCAGTGGCCTCATGCTCAATGCCTTTGTCTGGGGCGTGTCGTGGTGGCCGTTTCGCCAGTTCAATGGCCTGGGTCTCAATCCGCTGTGGGCGACAGCGGCAATGTATGCGGTCTGCACCCTGCTCATCGTGGCAGCCAGGCCATCCTCGGTGGCGGCGCTGTGGCGCAATCCGCCGTTGTGGGGCATTCTGGTGGCGTCCGGGGCGACGAACGCGGCGTTCAACTGGGGAGTGACCGAGGGCGATGTGGTGCGGGTGGTGCTGCTGTTCTATCTGATGCCGGTCTGGGCCACGCTGCTGGCACGCTGGCTGCTGGACGAGCGGTTCACCCATTGGGTCGGCCTGCGGCTGATCCTGGCGCTGGCCGGAGCGATGGTGGTGCTGTGGCCGCCGGGCGGCGGCTTGCCGCTGCCGCAGCATCCGGCGGACTGGCTGGGCGTGATCGGCGGCATGTTCTTCGCACTCAACAATGTGCTGTTGCGCAAGTACGCGCACACCCCGGCCGAGGCACGCGGGCTGGCCATGTTTGCCGGTGGGGTGTTCGTGGCGGGCGGCGTGGCGGCGCTGCTGACAGTCCAGGGGAGCATCCAGCCTGTGCCCGCGCCGGCGCCCGCCTGGATGATCGGTGTGGTGCTGATGGCGCTGGCATTTCTGGCGGCCAATCTCGGTCTTCAGTATGGCGCGGAACGGCTGCCCTCGGCCCTGACCGCGGTGGTGATGACGGTGGAGATCGTGTTCGCCAGCGGCAGCGCCGTCTTGCTGGGTGCGGAACACCTGAGCGGGCAGGCGCTGTTCGGTGGTAGTCTGATTCTGTTGGCCATTTTGCTTGCCGCATGGCCGGGGAGAAACTGACATGCCCACCCTCGTGCAGTCCGCGTTCGATTTTTCCGCCGTCGACATTCGCGGTGCGCAGCAACCGCTGGCGCAGTGGCGGGGCAAGGTCCTGCTCATCGTGAATACCGCCAGTGCCTGCGGCTTCACGCCGCAGTACGCCGGGCTGCAGGCCTTGCAGGAGCGCTATGGCCCGCAGGGTTTCAGCGTGCTGGCATTTCCGTGCAACCAGTTCGGCGCGCAGGAGCCGGGCAGCGCAGAAGACATCGCGCAGTTCTGCACCTCACGCTACGCCACGACTTTCCCGCTGTTTGCCAAGGTGGAGGTCAACGGTGCGCACGCCCATCCACTGTGGCACTGGCTGACGCAGGAGGCCTCTGGCCTTCTGGGCTCGCACGCCATCAAGTGGAACTTCACCAAGTTTCTGGTGGGCCGCGACGGACAGGTGCTCAAGCGCTACCCGCCGCAGGAAAAGCCGGAGCAGATCGGCCCCGACATTGAAATGGCGCTGCAGGCGCCCGCCTGACAGCCTCAGTGGCGGAACCCGCCGCTGGCGGTGATGCTGGTGGTGTCGACGTAGTCCGATCCGGAATGGTTGGTCGGCGAGAAGCGCACGGTGAAGCCGCCGAGGTTCTCGTTGCTCATGCCGTTCAGCGCGTCGATCAGGCTGGCGCGAGTGAGGTTTTTGCCGGCCTTGCGCAGCGCCAGGACCAGCACCTTGGCGTCGATAAAGCCCTCCAGGCTGGTGAAGTCGTAGTCATTCTTGTGACCGGCGGCGCTCATCGCTGCCTGATATTCACGCACCAGCGGGGTGACGGTGGAGAACGGAAACGGCACAACCTGGGTGATGATGACCCCGTTGCCCTGGGGGCCGAGCGCCTTGGCCAGCGCCTCCGAGCCGACGAAGCTGACATTGGCGAACTGGCCGCCGTAGCCCTGCGCGATGGCCTGCTGGTTGAACGCCGCCACTTCGGTATAGGTGCCCACTTCCACGATGAGATCGGGCTTGGCCGGGAGGATGGCGGCCAGTGCGCCCGCCACATCCACCGTGTTGCGCTTGACGGTGCCGGTGGCCACGGGCTTGAGGCCATGCGCGGCCAGGGCTTTCTGCACCCCGCTCAGGCCGGCCATGCCGTAGGCATCATCCTGGTAGAACACGGCGATCTTTTTCAGACCGAGGAACAGGAACTGATCGACGATCTTGCGGGTTTCGTCGTTGTAGCTGGCGCGGATGTTGAAGATATACGGATCGACCGGTTGGCGCAGCCCCATCGCGCCGGTGAACGGTCCGATCAGCGGAATGCCGGCCTGGTCGATCAGGGGCTTGGCGGCCAGCGTGGTGGGCGTGCCGACATAGCCCAGCAGCGCGAACACATCGCCGCCGTCGATGAAGGTCTTGGTGTTGGCCACGGCACGCGGCGGCTCGTAGCCGTCGTCCAGGCTGACCAGCTTGAGGTTGCGTCCGGCCACGCCGCCGTCGGCGTTGACCTGCCTGAAATACGCCTCGATGCCCATGCGCAGGCGGATGCCGAGCTGCGCCGCCGGCCCGGTGAGTGGCGCGGACTGGCCGAGGACGATTTGAGTGTCGGTCACGCCCGGTGTGGCGGCAAACGCACTGGTCGCCAAACTGAGCGACAGCAGCAGGGTGGTGAGGAATTTCATCGCGATCTCGACGAGGGAGGGTTGGTGAAGCGGATACCGCGGCAGCGGGTGCAGTACGCGGGGCAGAATCGCGGCGGGAGTGAGGCGTTGCGGCCGCAGTCATTGACCGGTCGTGCGCCATCATCGAAGGCTTCCGACCCGGCGTTTTGTAAACGATCGGTTACATTGTTCACAACGCGGCCCGTAGTGACAACTGAGCGCAGCGGAAATCCAACAGGCGTCAACGCGGCTCAAGGCTTGCCGTGCAGCGCTTCGTCGAGCAGTTCCACCCAGTGCTGCACCGGGATGGTGGTGCCGGTCTGCAGATGCCCGATGCAGCCGATGTTGCTGCTGACGATGCGCTGCGGCGCGGTTTCGGCCAGGTGCTGCAGCTTGCGGTTGCGCAGTTCCTTGGCCAGCGCGGGCTGCAGCACCGAATAGGTGCCGGCCGAACCGCAGCACAGATGGCTTTCCAGCGGCAGCTTGACCTCGAAACCCAGTTCGCGCAGCAGCCCTTCGGCGCCGCCGCGCACCTGCTGCGCGTGCTGCAGGGTGCAGGGCGGGTGGTAGGCCAGGTGCTCGACCGGTTTGCTTTTGAGCAGTGTCTTGAGCGTCGGCGCGAATTGCGGCAGGTACTCGCTGATGTCCCGGCACAGCGCGCTGATGCGCTGGGCGCGGTCCGCATAGGCGGGGTCGTGCAACAGGTGGTGGCCGTATTCCTTGACCATCGCGCCGCAACCCGAGGCGTCCATCACGATGGCTTCGACCGCGCCGCCCTCCACCAGCGGCCACCAGGCGTCGATGTTGCGCTTCATGTCGGCCAGCGCGCCGTCATGGTCGGACAGATGCTGGCGAATGGCGCCGCAGCAGCCGGCGCCGTCTGCCAGCAGCGGCTGCACGCCCACGGCGTCGAGCACGCGGGCGGTGGCTGCGCCGATATTGGGCATCAGCGTGGGCTGCACGCAGCCGCCGAGCATCAGAACCTTGCGCGCATGGGTGCGCTGCGGGCGCTTGCCTGCACGCTGCCGCGGCGGCACCTTGTCGCGCAGCACGGCAGGCACCAGCGGACGCAATGCCTGGCCGAGTTTGAGGGCCGGGGCGAACAGGCCGGAGGTCATGCCTTCGCGCAGCGCCCAGCGGGCGAGCCTTTCCCCGGCGGGACGTTCGACCTTGGCGTCCACCACGGCGCGGCCAATGTCCACCAGCTTGCCGTATTCCACTCCCGATGGGCAGGTGGTTTCGCAGTTGCGGCAGGTCAGGCAGCGGTCGAGGTGCAGCTGGGTGGAGCGCGTCGGCGCGGCGCCCTCGAGCACCTGCTTGATCTGGTAGATGCGGCCGCGCGGGCCGTCGAGCTCGTCGCCGAGCAGTTGGTAGGTCGGACAGGTGGCGGTGCAGAAGCCGCAATGGACGCAGTTGCGCAGAATGGCCTCGGCCTGCTGGCCCTCGGGCGTGGCGGCAAATTCGGGACTGAGATGGGTTTCCATCGGGATCAGAACAGGGTGGGGAACACGCCATGCGGGTCGAAGGCGGTCTTGAGGTTGCGCTGGATGCGCAGCAGCGTGGCCTGCGCCGGGGCGAACACCGGCACGGCGGGATCGCCGCCGCGAAAGCGGGTGGCGTGCCCCCCGGCCTGGCGCGCGGCTTCGAAGATGATGGACGCGGGCGCGGCGCTGATGAGCCAGCGCAGGCCGCCGAACCATTCCACCAGTTGCGTGCCGGACAGATCGAGCGCCGGGGCGGTGGGGGGCAGCGACAGGCGCCACAGGGCGGCCTGCGAGTCGCCAGGCCAGGTGGATGCAAACCAGGGCAGAGTCTGCTCGCGCAAGCCGGTCCAGAAGGTGCTGGCTTCGGTCTCGGGCAGGCGTTCGCCGCCCAGCTTGGCGCTGGCGGCCTGCACCGCGGCCTGCGCCCCCCGCAGGCGCAGGGTGAGCACGCCCTTGCCGGTGCCTGCGCTGCGGTCGGGCAGCCAGGCGCTGGCGTTGAGCGGCAGCGGCTGCGCGGCCCAGGTGTTGCAGCGGGTGATGGCCTCGTCCTGTGTCATGGCAAACCGCAGCGTGGCCTGCGCCGGGGCGACGGGCAGCACCTTGAGCGAGACATCGAGAATGACGCCGAGCGAACCCAGCGAGCCGCACAGCAGGCGCGATACATCGAACCCCGCGACGTTTTTCATCACCTCGCCGCCAAAGTGCAGCACCTCGCTCTTGCCGTTGAGCAGTGTGGCGCCGAGCACATAGTCGCGCACGCCACCGGCGCTGATGCGCGCCGGGCCGCTCATCGCGCTGGCCACCATGCCGCCGAGCGTGGCCTGGCCGCTGCGGGCGAAATGCGGTGGCTCGAACGGCAGGAACTGCTGATGTTCGGCCAGCGCCGCCTCGATGTCGGCCAGCGGCGTGCCCGCGCGGGCGGTGATCACCAGCTCGGTCGGCTCGAAGTGGGTGATGCCCGACAGCAGCGTGGTGTCCAGGGTGTGCTCGGCGGTGTCCATGCCGGTTTGCTGCACTGCGGCCCACCACGGCGCCTTGCTGTTGCCAGCGTGGATGCGGATGCGCTCGCCGCGCGAGCCGGCCTCGCGCACCAGGTCTTGCCAGAGGGGAATCAGATCGTCTGCTTGCATGTCTGTTGGTTGGCTTCTGTCCGCCCCCCGCCGCAACCGCATGCAGCGCGGCGGAAGAGGGTGACGCTCTGCCGCGATGTCGCGGGGCAATCCGGCTCAGAACCGGGGAATGTTGGGGAAAGGCAGCAGGCCGCCGCGCACATGCATCTTGCCGTATTCGGCGCAGCGCGCGTGGGTGGGGATCAGCTTGCCAGGGTTGAGCGTCTCGCCCGGATCGAAGGCGCGGCGCAGCGCGAAGAACTGCTCGCGCTCCTCGGGGCTGAACTGCACGCACATGGCGTTGATCTTCTCGAAGCCCACGCCATGCTCGCCGGTGACCGTGCCGCCCATGGCCACGCTGGTTTCGAGAATTTCGGCGCCGAATTCCTCGGCGCGGTGCAGCTCGCCAGGCTGGTTGGCGTCGAACAGGATGAGCGGATGCAGATTGCCGTCGCCCGCGTGGAACACGTTGACGCAGCGCAGCCCGTACTTGCTCTCCATGCCCTGGATGGCCTCGAGCATGTCGGCCACGCGCTTGCGCGGAATGGTGCCGTCCATGCAGTAATAGTCGGGCGAGATGCGGCCGGTGGCAGGAAACGCGTTCTTGCGCCCGCTCCAGAAGCGCAGGCGCTCGGCCTCGCTGTCGCTGCACTTCAGCGCGGTGGCGCCGCAGCGTTCGAGCACCGCGGTCATGCGGCCGATTTCTTCTTCCACCTCCTCGGGCGTGCCGTCGCTTTCGCACAGCAAGATGGCCTTGGCGTCGAGGTCGTAGCCGGCGTGGACGAAGGCCTCGGCCGCCACGGTCATCGGCTGATCCATCATTTCCAGCCCGGCCGGGATGATGCCGGCGGCGATGATGGCCGCCACCGCATCACCCGCCTTGCGCAGATCGTCGAAGCTGGCCATGATGCAGCGCGCCAGAACCGGCTTGGGCAGCAGCTTGACCGTGACCTCGGTGACGACCATCAGCATGCCCTCGCTGCCGATCACCGCAGCGAGCAGGTCGGGGCCGGGGCAGTCGCACGCCAGGCTGCCGACGGTCAGCGGCTCGCCTTCCACCGTGTAGCCGCGCACCTGCAGCACGTTGTGCACGGTCAGCCCGTATTTGAGGCAATGCACCCCGCCGGAGTTTTCGGCGATGTTGCCGCCGATGGTGCAGGCGATCTGGCTGGAGGGGTCGGGCGCGTAGAACAGGCCGTAGGGCGCGGCCGCCTCGGAGATCGCCAGATTGCGCACCCCGCACTCGACGGTTGCGGTGCGCGCGACCGGGTCGATGCGCTTGATGCGGTTGAACCGCGCCAGCGCCAGCAGCACGCCGTCTTCATTGGGCAGCGCCCCGCCCGACAGCCCGGTGCCCGCGCCGCGCGCCACCACCGGCACATTCAGCCTGTGGCACGCCTTGAGCACGGCTGCCACCTGCGCCTCGGTTTCCGGCAGCGCGACCACCAGCGGCTTGCGGCGGTAGGCCGACAGGCCGTCGCACTCGTAGGGCGTGACCTCCTCGGGCTGCCACAGCAGGATGTGCGGCGGCGCCACCGCGCTCAAAGCAGCAACGACTTCCGCTTGCCGCGCTGCGCGCGAGGCGACGTCGGGATGGAGGGGGGCGTTCATGGCGAGTCTGTCCGAGTTGAATGCGTTTGTTTTGTGGCTCGATTATCCATTTTGCTGCGCTGCAGCGGGGCAGGACTAACCCGGCTTTTGCACTTTGTCGAACACAAAGCTGTATTGCAGAAAAGTCAGCACGCAGCGCGCGGCGCCGCGAGGAACTGATGTCCGTTTTCGGCCAGACGACTGCGCGCGGCAGGATTGGGGCCTGCTCACCGACAGGGCGTTGCCCATGGCCGCCGTGGCCGACGCAGCGGGCTTTGGCAGCGTGCGGCGCTTCAATCATCTGTTTCGCTCCTGCTATGGACTGACGCCGCCATAGCCCGTCTGCCGCAGGCGCAGCGGTGTTGCGCGCCTGCGGCCTGACCAGCGCCCGCGCCCTCAGCCTGCACGCGCTGGCCTGTGCCGTGGCCAGCGAACGCGTGGCGCTGCAGCCGCTCGCCCCGCTCGAGCCCACGCTCGCGGCGTTGCAGGCCTTGCCCGGCATCGGCGAATGGACCGCGCAGATGATTGCGCTGCGCGGTCTGGGCTGGCCGAATGCCTTTCCCGCCGGCGATCTGGTGCTGCGCAAACAAACTCGGACTGACCCGTCCGGCCGATGTGCTGGCCCATGCCGCGCGCTGGGCGCCGTGGCGGGGCTATGCTGCGGTGCATCTGTGGCGCCGCGCGACGGAAGGAGAACGATCGTGAAGAACGTCTTGATCATGGACAGCCCGCTGGGGGCGCTGCAACTCACCGCAGAAGGCGATGCGCTGGTCGCGCTGCGCTTCCTCGACGCGGCGACGTCGCCAACGGCAATCGCCGCCGCCACGCCTTTGCTGCGGCGAGCGCAGGCGCAACTGCAGGCCTATTTCCGCGGCGATGCCGTCGCCTTCGATCTGCCCTTGCGGCCCCAGGGCACGCCGTTTCAGCGGGCGGTCTGGCAGGCGCTGCAGACCGTGCCTGCCGGGCAGACGATCAGCTATGCGACCCTGGCGCGGCGCCTCGGGCTGCCCAGCACCCATGCCCGCGCGGTGGGCGCGGCGGTGGGTCGCAATCCGCTGCTCATCGTCGTGCCCTGCCACCGCATCGTCGGCCACGACGGCGCGCTGACCGGTTACGCTGCCGGCCTGCCGCGCAAGCAGGCGCTGCTCGATCTCGAACGCGCCGCTCCCATCACCACGTCCCGCCGCTGAGCGCTTTGGCCCGCGTGGCTAAGCCGTCGTGTCCCGTCCATGCCTTTCCTCGAACTGTTTGTGCTCGCCGCCATCTGGGGCGCGTCTTTTCTGTTCCTGCGCATCGCCGTACCCGAATTCGGACCGGTGCCGCTCATCGCGCTGCGCGTGGGCATTGCCTCGCTGGTGCTGCTGCCGGTGCTGCGCACGGGCGCGGCGCGCGCCCAGTTCCGCAGCAAGTTGTGGCCGCTGCTGGTTGTGGGCGTGACCAACTCCGCGTTGCCGTTCACCTTGTTCGCGGCGGGCGCGCTGCATCTGGGCGCGGGCTTCGAGGCCATTCTCAATGCCACCACCCCGCTGTGGGCGGCCGTGCTGGGGGCGACGGTGTTCGGGGCGCCGATCGGTCGTGCGCAGATCGTGGGTCTGGGGGTCGGCCTGTTGGGAGTGGTCGTTCTGGTCAGCGATCAGCCTGGGTTGTCGCAGGGTGCGGCGCACTGGGCGGTTGCTGCGGTGCTGCTGGCGCCGATGTCCTATGGCTATGCCGTGCATTACACCCGCCGCCATCTGGTCGGGGTCGATCCGGCGCTCACCGCTTTCGGCAGTCAGCTCACGGCTGCGGCGCTGCTGGCTCTGCCCGCCGCGTTCACCTGGCCCGCGCATGCGGTGCGGGGCGAGGTCTGGGCCGCCGTGGTGGCGCTTGGCGTGCTGTGCACCGGGCTGGCCTATGTGCTGTATTTCCGCCTGGTGGCGCAGGTCGGCGCGGCCTACGCCGCTTCGGTCACCTTCCTGATTCCGGCCTTCGGCATGTTGTGGGGCGCGCTGTTTCTGCACGAGCCCGTGACCAACGCCATGCTGGCGGGCGGCGCAATCATCCTGGTGGGCACCGCGCTGGCGAGCGGCCAGTGGAAGCGGCTGGTGGGCCTGCGGATGTAGACACCCACTTGGCAGGGAGATGCCGATCCGCATTGCGCCTCGGGCACGGCTGTGAAATACTGAACATAAAAACAGTATTCGAGCGTGCCCCCTCGGCACGATGTGTCATGCCACTGCGTTGCCTGCTGGTCGATTTCAACTCTTACTTCGCCTCGGTGGAGCAGCAGCTTTGCCCCGAGCTGCGCGGGCGCCCGGTGGGCGTGGTGCCCATGCTGGCCGACACCACCTGCTGCATCGCTGCGAGCTACGAGGCCAAGGCCTTCGGCGTGAAGACCGGCACGCAGGTGGCGCAGGCGCGCAAGCTGTGTCCGGGCATCGTGTTCGTCGTGGCGCGGCATGCCGAGTATGTGCAGATCCACCATCGCGCGGTGGCCGTGGTGGACACCATCGCGCCGGTGGAACAGGTGCTGTCCATCGACGAAATGGCCTGCAGCCTGCCGATGGGCTGGACCAGCCGCGAGCGCGCAACCACCCTGGCGCTGCGGCTGAAGGCCGCGCTGCGCGAGGCGCTGGGCGAGTGCATGCGGGTGTCGGTGGGCATCGCGCCCAATGTGTTTCTGGCCAAGCAGGCGTCGAACCTGCAGAAGCCCGACGGCCTGGTGGTGCTCGATGCAGGCGATCTGCCCGGCCCGCTGCTGCGCATGCAGCTCACCGATCTCACCGGCATCAATGTGCGCATGCTCGCGCGGCTGCAGGCCCACGGCATCCACACCGTCGAGCAGCTCTGGCGTGCGCGGCGCGAGCAACTGCGCGTGGTGTGGGGCGGCATGGCGGGCGAGGCGTTTTTCGACCGGCTGCACGGGCTGGCAACCGGCGTGTCCGCCGCCACGCCGCGGCGCTCGCTCGGGCATTCGCATGTGCTGCCGCCCGAGATGCGCAGCGTCGAAGGGGCCCTGGCCGTGCTCGACCGCCTCACGCAAAAGGCGGCAATGCGCCTGCGCCGCGAGCAGTTGCTGGCTGGCGCGATGACCGTGATGCTCAAGCTCACCCGTTGGCACGGCGAGCGCCTGCGGCCCGAGCGCGGCGCGCGCTTTTCCCCCACTGCAGACACCCGCACGCTGCTGCACACCCTGCGCGACCTGTGGCCCGGCATGGTGCCGCCGGGCTGGGCGCCGATGAAAGTGGCCATGTTGCTGCACGACCTGCGCCAGCCCGGGCAGACCAGCGCCAGCCTTTTCGCGGGCGATGCGCCGGGCACCGATGCGCAGCAGACCGCGCTGTGGAGCGCGGTCGACGCCCTCAACGTGCGCTTCGGGCGCCACACCATCTACTGCGGCAGCGGCCACCAGGGCCGCGACGAGGCGCCGATGCGCATCGCGTTCAACCACATCCCCGATCTGGAGACGGAGGGGTGAAGGGGCCGATCGCCAAGGGCCGTCAGCGCCTGTCATCGCCTGCGATGGGTTCTGTCGGCGCGGCCGCCGGGCCTGCGCTGCGGTCTGGCTCCTCCCTCGAAGCGCGGATCGCCCCTCAACCGGACGACCAGCGGTCATGGCGCTGCGCCCTGCACGGTCTTGGATGCCTCGCCGCCCTCCGCTGCGGTGGCGCGTTGCAGTTGGGTGTCGCCCTGGAGGATGTCTTCCAGTTCGGCACGGGCGTCTTTCGACAGGGCGATGAGCGCGGCCTGGTCGTGGAACACCGCCTGCTGGCGGTCGAGGGTGCGCAGGTCGTGGGCGGTGAACAGTCTGGCCAGGCGCTCCACGTCCAGGTCGGGCTTGGCCACCTGCAGCGCCTGCTTGCCCATTTCCACGCTGGACAGCCAGGTTTCGCGCAGCACCTGCTTCACGCCCAGTTCGCGCAGGCGCATGAGGTGGGTGCGGTTGCGTGCCCGCGCCAGCAGCGGCACGTCGGGGAAATGGGTGCGCAGCAGTTCGGCGATCTTCAGGCTGTCTTCGACATCATCGACGGCGAGGACGAACAGTCGGGCGTCCTGCACATGGGCGGCGCGCAGCAGCGTCAGGCGGGTGGCGTCCCCGTAGTAGATCTTGTTGCCGAACTGGCGCACGAAATCCACCTGCTCGGCGCTGGCATCCAGCGCGGTGAAGGCCACGCCGGCCGCGTTGAGCATGCGCCCGACGACCTGCCCGACACGGCCATAGCCGGCGATGATGACCGGCTGGCCTGGCTCGTCGATGGGGCTGAACGGTGCCGCCTGTCGCTTGCGTGCCCACGGCTGGATCACCCGGTCGTTGAGCATGAGCAGAAACGGCGCCAGGGCCATGGAGACGGCCACCGCCACGGTCAGCAGCGCGGCGGTGGGGGCGTCGAGCAGGCCACCACTGCGCGCGCTGGCAAACAGCACGAAGGCGAACTCGCCGCCGCAGGCCAGCACGATGGCCAGCGGACGGCTGACCGCATCGTCGCCGCCGATGAGCCGCCGCCCCGCGTAGAGCGTGAGCGCCTTGAGCAGCAGAATGCCTGCTCCGAGGCCAAGCACCTGCAGCGGCTGGGCGCTCACCAGCGGCAGCGCAATGCCCATGCCCACCGCGATGAAAAACAGGCCGAGCAGCAGGCTCTCGAACGGCTCGATGGCGGCCTCCAGCTCATGGCGGAATTCCGAGTCGGCCAGCAGCACCCCCGCGAGAAACGCGCCCAGCGAGGCCGACAGCCCCACGCTGTTGAGCCCCACGCCGATGCCCACGGCGCCCAGCAGCGCGGCGGCGGCGAACAGTTCACGGTTGCCGCCGCCGAACCGCGCCACATAGCGGAACATGGTGGCCAGCACCGGCCGCCCGGCCACCGCCACAACAACCAGTGCTGCCAGCGCGGGCCAGCCCGGCGCCTGTCCGCCCGCACCGGTCAGCGCCAGCAGCGCCAGGATGGGAATGACGCTCACGTCCTGGAACAGGAGGATGGCGAAGGTCTCGCGGCCGAAGCGCGTGGTCAGCTCCCGGCGCTCGGCCAGCAGCGGCAGGATGTAGGCAGTGGACGACATTGCCAGCGCAACGCCCACCAGCGCCGCGCCCGTCCACCCCAGGCCCAGCGCCGCCGCCAGCGCCGCCACCGGCAGTGCCACCCCGGCCATCTGCAGCGTCCCCAGACCGAACACCTGCCGCCGCAGCGCCCACAGGCGGCTGGGCTGCAGCTCCAGTCCAATGAGGAACATCAACAGCGTCACGCCCAGCTCGGCGGTGTGCAGCACCGATTCCGGTCGGCTCACCACGGCCAGACCGTAAGGCCCCACGGCGATGCCCGCCACGAGATAGCCGAGCACCGAGCCCAGGCCAAGGCGTTTGAACAGGGGAACCAGCAGGACGCTGGCGGCCAGCAGGGTGAGCAGGGCGGTGGCAGACATGGTGCGATGGTAGGGACAGCAGGTCCTGGGCGCTGCCGTCCCGCCGCTGCCTATCGCGCCGTGCTCGATGCCGCAGGCAACGGGCCGATCGCCGGGGTGTTTTCATCCCCCCAGCCACCGCCCAGCGCCTGGATCAGCGCGACCGCTGCGGCGTAGCGCCGGTTCAGCAAGGTGAGCTGCGCGTTGCGCGCCGTAGTCAATGTGGTCTGCGCGGTGAGTACGTTCAGGTAGGGGGCCGTGCCCGCCTTGTACTGGTTTTCGGCCAGGCGCAGCTGCACCTGCGCGGCCTGCACCACCTCGGCCTGTTGCTGCGCCTCCTGTGTGAGGATGCCTTGCGCGGCGAGGTTGTTTTCGACCTGCTGCAAGGCGGTGAGCACGCTCTGCCGGTAGTTGGCCACCGCCTGCCGGTACGCCGCCTCGCTGCTTTGCACCTGCGCGCGGCGCAGCCCGCCGTCGAACAGCGTGGCCGCCAGTTGCGGCCCGAGCGACCAGAACAGCGACGGCGCCGAAAACAGCTCGGCGATGCGCGCCGCCTGGCTGCCGCCCTGCGCGGAAAGCGTGAGATTGGGGAACCACGCGGTCTGCGCCATGCCGATCTGGGCATTGGCCGCTGCCACCTGCGCCTGCGCCGCGGCCAGATCGGGGCGGCGCTGCAGCAGTTGCGCCGGAATGCCCGCGGGAATGGCGGGCACGCCCGGCAGCGCGCTGGTGGCGGGCAGGGTGAAGTCTGACGGCGCCTTGCCGACCAGCACGGCGATGGCGTTCTGCAACTGCGCACGGCTCACGCCCAGGTCGGTCAGGCTGGTCTGCGCCTGCAGCAGCTGGGTACGCGCCTGCGCCACGTCGGCGGCGGTATCGACCCCGGCGTGGTAGCGGTTTTCGGTGAGCTGCAGCGCACGCTGGTAGGCGGCCACGGTGTCGCGCGCCAGCTGGATTTGCGCGTCCACGGTGCGCAGTTGCAGGTAGCTGGCGGCCAGGGTGGATTGCAGGCTGAGCTGGGTGCCTGCGAGTGTGGCAGCGCTGGCGGCAGCGGCGGCCTGCCCAGCCTGCACCTGCAGCCGCACCTTGCCCCAGAGGTCGGGCTCCCAGCTGGCACCCAGCGAGGCGCTGACGCTGTTGCCCACCGTGCCGACGCTGGCGCTGCGCGCGCGGCTGACAGAAGCGCCTGCGGTCACTGCGGGGTCATACGCCGCCTGCGCCTGCGCCACTGCGGCCTGCGCCTGTTCATAGGCAGCCAGCTGCGCCGCGAGGCTCTGGTTGTGCTGCGCCACTTGCTGTTCCAGCGTGGACAGCACCGGGTCGTCGAACACGCTCCACCATGCGCCGCGTGGCATCGTGGCCAGCGGCTGCGCGGGCTGCCAGCCGTCCTGTGCCTGGGCGTAGGCGGCGGGCAGGGCGATCTTGACCGCAGGCTCGGGCGGGGTGGCGGCGCAGGCGCCGAGCAGCAGCGCAAGCGCGGCGACAGGGAGCAGACGGGATGGTGCGGTCGGGTTCATGGCATTCAGGCCGGAGTGTCGATGCGCTGCGCGTGCGCGCCGCGATGGAAGCGGCGCAGCGTCCAGCGGCGCAGGCGGTCGAGTTCGAGATAGATGACCGGCGTGGTGTAGAGGGTGAGCGCCTGGCTGACGATCAGTCCGCCGGCAATCGAGATGCCCAGCGGCTGACGCAGTTCCGCGCCGTTGCCGGTGATGAAGGCCAGCGGCAGCGCCGTGCCCAGCGCGGCCAGCGTGGTCATCAGGATGGGGCGCAGGCGCAGCGTGGCGGCCTCGAAAATGGCGTCGCGCGGGCTGGCGCCGTGGTCGCGCTCGGCAGACAGCGCAAAGTCCACCATCAGGATGGCGTTCTTTTTCACGATGCCGATCAGCAAAAACACCCCGATCAGCGCGATGATGGAAAACTCGGTGTCGGTGAGTTGCAGCGCCAGCAGCGCCCCCAGCCCGGCCGGCGGCAGGGTGGACAGAATGGTCAGCGGGTGCAGCGTGCTCTCGTACAGCATGCCCAGCACGATGTAGATCGCAAAGATCGCCGCCATGATGAACAGCGGCTCGTTTTTCAGGGTGTCGGAAAACAGTTGTGCCGTGCCCTGGAAGCCGCCGCGCACTTCCGAGGGCAGGCCGATGGCTGCGGTGGCCTCGTCGATCTTGCTCTGCACGCTGCTCAGCGACACGCCCTTGTCGAGGTTGAACGAAATGGTCGACGCGACGAACAGCCCTTGGTGATTGACCGCCAGCGGCGTGTTGGTCAGTTCATAGTGCGCCAGCGCCGACAGCGGCACACGCTGGCCCTTGCTGCCGACGAGATAGATGTCGTTCAAGGCGCTTGCATTGTTCTGGTACTGCTGCGCGGCCTCCATGACCACGCGGTACTGGTTCAGCGGCGCGTAGATGGTCGACACCAGCCGCTGGCCGAATGCGTCGTTGAGGGTCTGGTCGATGGCCGACACCGCAATGCCGTAGCGCGCGGCCGCTGCGCGGTCGAGCACCAGCGAGAGCTGCAGGCCGCTGGCCTGCTGGTCGCTGTTGACATCGTTCAGCCCCGGAATGCGCTTGAACGCGGCGAGCACCTTGGGCTCCCACTCGCGCAGCAGGTTCAGGTCGGACGCCTGCAGGGTGTATTCATACAGCGCCGCCGACGGCCTGCCGCCGGCGCGGATGTCCTGCACCGGAAACATGAAGGTCTGCGTGCCCGGCACCCGCGCCAGCGCCCGGCGCAGCTCGACGATGATGGACTGCACGCCCTGCCGCTGGGCGAGCGGCTTGAGCTGCATGAACATGAACGCGCTGTTGGTCGTGCCGCCGCCAGTGAACGCCACCACGTTTTCCATGCCCGGGTTCTTGCGCACGATGGCGACGATTCTCTCCAGCTTCTTGCTCATGTCCTGAAACGAGATCGACTGATCGGCCTGCACCGAGCCGATCAGCAGCCCCGTGTCCTGCGTGGGGAAAAAACCCTTGGGCACGACCTTGAACAGATACACCGTCAGGCCGATGGTGGAAAAGAACAGCACCAGCATCAGCAGCGGATGCAGCAAGGCCCAGCGCAGGCTGCGGGCGTAGCCGTGGTGTACCGCATTCCAGCCGCGTTCGAGCCGTGAGGCAGGCTGCGCACCGTGCGACCGAGGGCGCAGCCAGCGCGACGCCAGCATCGGCGTGACCGTGAGCGACACCAGCAGCGAAATGCCGATCGCCACCGACAGCGTGACCGCAAACTCGTGGAACAGCCGCCCGACGATGCCGCCCATGAACAGCACCGGGATGAACACCGCCACCAGCGAGAGGCTCATCGACAGCACGGTGAACCCCACCTCGCGCGCGCCCTTGAACGCCGCGGCCAGGGGCGAAAGCCCTTCCTCGACATGGCGCATGATGTTTTCCAGCACCACGATGGCGTCGTCCACCACGAAGCCGGTGGCCACGATCAGCGCCATCAGCGACAGATTGTCGAGCGAGTAGTCGAGCAGCCACATGGCCGCAAATGTGCCCACCAGCGACAGCGGCACGGCGATCGCCGGAATGAGGGTCGCGCGCCAGTCGCGCAGGAACAGCCAGACCACGCCGATCACCAGCAGCACGGCCAGGATCAGGGTGTTTTCCACCTCCTTGAGCGAGGCGCGGATGGTGGTGGTGCGGTCCGACATCAGCGTCACCTGGATCGCCGCCGGAATCGACGCTTCGAGCTGCGGCAGCGCGGCCTTCACGCCCTCGACCGCGTCGATGATGTTCGCCCCCGGCTGGCGATAGATGATCAGTTGCACCGAGGGCTGGCCGTTGGCCAGGCCCATGTTGCGGTCGTTCTGCAGGCCTTCAAAGACGTTCGCGATCTGGTCCAGCCGCACCGCAGCGCCGTTCTTGTAGGCGACCACGATGCGTCGGTACTGCGCCGGGGTGGAGATCTGGTCGTTGGCGCCCACCTGCCAGCGGTGCGCCGCATTGTCGATCGCGCCCTTGGGCGTATCGACATTGGCCGTGGCAATGGCCTGGCGCACCTGCTCCAGGCTCAGCCCCATGCCGTTGATCCGCGGCAGGTCGAGCTCCACCCGCACCGCAGGCAGTGCCGCGCCGCCCACGGTGACCGAGCCGATGCCTGCGATCTGCGAAATCTTCTGCGCGAGGATGGTCGAGCCCGCGTCGAACATCTGCCCGCGCGACAGCGTCTTGGAGGTGAGCGACAGGATCATGATCGGTGCATCCGCCGGGTTGACCTTGCGGTAGGTCGGGTTGCCGGTCAGCCCGCTGGGCAGCAGCGGCAGCGCGGCGTTGATCGCGGCCTGCACCTCGCGCGCGGCGTCGTTGATGTTCTTGCGCAGTTCGAACTGCAGGATCACCCGGGTCGAGCCCAGTGAACTGCTCGAGGTCATCTGCGTGATCCCGGCAATGGTGCCCAGGCTGCGTTCCAGCGGCGTGGCCACGGTGGCTGCCATCACCTCCGGGCTGGCCCCGGCCATGCTGGCATTGACCACGATGGTCGGAAAGTCCACCTGCGGCAGGGGCGACACCGGCAGTTGCCGGAACGCGATCAGCCCGGCCAGCAGCACCGCCAGCGCCAGCAGACTGGTGGCGATGGGGCGACGGATGAACAGCGCCGAAGGGTTCACCGCCTTCCCTCCTCATCCCTCCCCACGCGCGGGGAGGGAGCGACTTCACCTCCTCCACCCGTGGGGGCGGTCGGGTGGGGGACGCGCCGCTTGCGCCATGCCCCCGCCCGATGGCTCAGCCGGTCAAAGGCCAGATAGATCACCGGCGTGGTGAACAGGGTGAGCACCTGCGACACCAGCAGCCCGCCGACGATGGCGATGCCCAGCGGCTGGCGCAGCTCCGCGCCCATGCCGGTGCCCAGCGCCAGCGGCACCGCGCCGAACAGCGCGGCGAAGGTGGTCATCAGAATCGGCCGCAGCCGCAGGTGCGCGGCCTGCAGCATGGCTTCCTCGGCGGGCAGCCCCTGGTTGCGCTGCGCGTCCAGCGCAAAGTCCACCATCAGAATCGCGTTCTTCTGCACGATGCCGATGAGCAGGATGATGCCGATGATCGCGATCACCGTGAGGTCATGCCCCGTGCCCATCAGCGCCAGCAGCGCACCGATTCCCGCCGACGGCAGGGTGGACAGAATGGTCACCGGGTGGATGTAGCTCTCGTAGAGCACGCCGAGCACGATGTACATGGTGGCCACCGCCGCGAGCAGCAGCCAGAGCTGGTTGGACAGCGCCGACTGAAACGCGCTGGCTGCGCCCTGGAATGCGATCACATCCGAGGCAGGCAGGGCAGCCTCCCGCGCCGCCTGCTCGATGGCGCTCACCGCTTCGCCCAGCGACACGCCGGGCGCGAGCTGAAAGGAGATCAGCGCCGCCGGAAACTGGCCGAGATGGTCGATCGCCAAAGGCGTGGCGCGCTGCGCGATGGTGGCGATGCTCGAAAGCGGCACCGCCTGGCCGTTGCTCGTGAGGTAGATGTCATTGAACGCCCGCAGCACCCCGCCCACATCTTGCTCCCTCCCTGCGGGCGGGGCGGGTTGGGGTGGGGTGGCCGCCGCACCGTGCGCGCCCTCCAGCCCGAGCACCACCCGGTACTGCGCCGACTGGGTGAAGATGGTCGACACCAGCCGCTGGCCGAAGGCGTTGTACAGCGCGCTGTCGATCGCGCTCATGGTGATGCCCAGCCGCGCGGCCGCGCTGCGGTCCACGTCCACATAGGCCTGCAAGCCCTGATCCTGCAGATCGCTGGTCACGCCGGCGAGCTGCGGCAGCGCCTTCAGGCGCTCCATCAGCGCATTGTTGGCGCGGGAGAGTTCGGCGGCGCTGGTCGCCGACAGGCTGAACTGGTAGGGATAGCGGCTGGCGATGTCGTTGATGGTCAGGTCCTGCACTGGCTGCAGGTAGGCGGCAATGCCCTCCACCTGCGCCGCGCGGGCATCGAGCCGGGTGATGAGCGCCTGCACCCGTGGGCGCTCGGCCAGCGGCTTGAGGTTGATCAGCAGCCGGCCGGTGTTCATGGTGGTGTTCACCCCGTCGATGCCGATGACCGACGACACCGAAGCCACCGCCGGGTCAGCGAGCAGCGCATCCACCAGCGCCTGCTGGCGCGCGGCCATCGACTGGAACGACACATCCTGCGGCGCCACGGTGGTCGCCTGGATCATGCCGGTGTCCTGGGCCGGAAAAAAACCCTTGGGGATGAGCACATACAGCAGCACGGTCAGCACCAGCGTGCCCACGGCCAGCAGCAGCACCAGCGGCTGGTGCCGCAGCACCCAGCGCAGCGCGCGGGTGTAGGCGGCCGACAGCCGATCGAACGCCTGCCCGGTGGCGCGGAACAGCCGCCCCTGCCGGTCTTCGGGCGTGTGCCGCAGCAGCCGCGCCGAGAGCATGGGCGTGAAGGTCAGCGACACCGCGGCCGAGATGACGATGGCCACCGCCAGGGTGATGGCGAACTCGCGGAACAGCCGCCCGACCACATCGCCCATGAACAGCAGCGGAATGAGCACCGCGATCAGCGAAAAGGTCAGGGTGATGATGGTGAAGCCGATCTGCCCCGCGCCCTTGAGCGCGGCCTTGAGCGGCGGCTCACCGGCCTCGATGTAGCGCGAGATGTTCTCGATCATCACGATGGCGTCGTCCACCACAAAGCCGGTGGCAATGGTCAGCGCCATCAGCGTGAGGGTGTTGATCGAAAAGCCGAACAGATACATCGCGCCGAAGGTGCCCACCAGCGCCAGCGGCACCGCGGTGGCCGGAATGAAGGTCGCGCGCGCGCTGCGCAGAAACACGAAGATCACCAGCACCACGAGCAGCACCGCGAGCAGCAGCTCGAACTGCACATCGGCGATCGCCGCGCGGATGGTCACGGTGCGGTCGGACAGCACGGTGAGCTGCGCCGCTGCGGGCAACTGCGCCTGCAGGCTGGGCAGCAGCTTGTGAATCGCATCGACCACGGCGATCACGTTCGCACCCGGCTGGCGCTGCACGTTGATCACGATGCCCGGCTTGCCGTTGACCATCGCCGCCTGCCAGGCATTCTCGGCGCCGGTGGCGATCGTCGCCACATCGCCCAGCCGCACCGGCGCGCCGTTCGAGTAAGCAATGATCATGTCGCGGTACTGCTGCGGCGACTGCAGCTGGTCGTTGGCGTCGATGCTGAACGCCTGCTGGCTGCCGCTGATGCTGCCCTTGGGACTGTTGACATTGGCCCCGCTGATCGCGGTGCGGATGCTGTCCATGCTCAGCCCGAGCGCGGCCAGCGCCGGGCCGTTGACCGTCACGCGAATCGCCGGCTTGTGTCCGCCCGACAGCGTCACCAGCCCCACGCCCGACACCTGCGAGAGTTTCTGGCTCAACCGCGTGTCGGCCAGGTCGTACAGCGTGGTCAGCGGCAGGGTGGACGAGGTGATGCCCAGGGTGATGACCGGCGCGTCGGCCGGGTTGACCTTGGCGTAGATCGGCGGCTGCGGCAGGTCGGACGGCAGCAGATTGCTCGCCGCATTGATCGCCGCCTGCACCTCCTGCTCGGCCACACTGAGCGACAGCGACAGATCGAAACGCAGGGTGATGACCGAGGCGCCGCCCGAGCTCACCGACCACATCTGCGCCAGCCCCGGCATCTGCCCGAACTGCTGCTCCAGCGGCCCGGTGACCGAGGAGGTCATCACATCCGGGCTGGCGCCGGGGTAAAGGGTGGTGACCTGGATGGTGGGGTAGTCCACCTCCGGCAGCGCCGCCTGCGGCAGCAGCCGGTAGCCGACGAACCCGGCCACCAGCACCGCGATCATCAGCAGCGTGGTGGCAATCGGCCGCAGGATGAACAGCCGCGAGGGGCTGGGGCGGTCTTCGAGGGGAGCTTCCTCCCGGCTTGGTCCACCGTCCTGCTCCCTCGCAGCAGGCGGGGAGGGCTGTGGAGGGGTGGGATCGGCTGTGCTGTTCGCAGCTGCTTCCCCCTCCCAACCTCCCCCATGGGGTGGGGGAGGAGCAAGTTTTTCATGCGCCATCCCCGCGGGCGGGGAGGGTGGGGGTGGGGTGGATGGACCGTCCTGCGTCGCGCTCATGGTCAGCGCGCTCCGCTGGCTGCGGGTTTATGCGCTGATGGGCGCGCGGTGCCGCTGCCACCGCTGACGGCAGCCTGCACGACCTTGACCGTGCGGCCATCCCGCAGGCGGTCCAGCCCGTCGGTGACCACGCGCTCGCCGGGTTGCAGGCCGCTGACGATCTGCGTGAGGTTGTCGAACGCCACGCCGGTCTTGACCACGCGCATCTTCACCTTGTCGTCCGCACCGATCACATAGACATAGGTGCCGGGGGCGCCGACGGCGACCGCGGTGGTCGGCACCACCACGGCATCGGGGATGGTGCGCACCAGCAGCCGCACATTGACGAACTGGTTGGGGTAGAGGGCCAGCGCCTTGTTGCCGAACTCGGCGCGCAGGTTGAGCGTGCCGGTCGTGGCGTTGATCTGGTTGTCTGCGGCAACCAGTTTGCCGGTTTCGAGCAGCTGGGTGTTGCGCGCGTCCCAGGCCTGGGTGGGCATGGTCTTGCCGGCCATGAGCTGGCCCACCACTTCAGCGATGTTCTGCTGTGGCAGCGCGAAGGTCACGTCCACCGGCTGCACCTGGGCAATGGTGGCAATCGGCGAGGCCGAATTGGTGCTGGTGCTGGTGTTGCTGCCGACCGCGCCGTTGGTGGTGACCATGTTGCCGGCGTCCACCGGGCGCAGTCCGGCCAGGCCCGCCACCGGCGCGGTGATGCGGGTCCAGCTCAGCTGCAGCCTGGCGTTGTCGAGCGCAGCCTTGTTGGCGTCGAGCGTGGCCTTGAGCTGCGCCACGGTGGTGCGCTGATCGGACACCTGCTGCGCGGAAATCGAATCCTGCTGCAGCAGGGTTTCATAGCGCTGCAGATCACTTTGCGCGCCGCTGAGCTGCGCCTGGGTCTGTTCGACCTGCGCCTGCGCCTGCTCCACCGCGATGCGGAAGGGGCGCGGGTCGATCTGCGCGAGCAATTGCCCGGCCCGCACCATCTGCCCCTGCCTGTAATCCACGCTCTGCAGCAGCCCGGCCACGCGTGGCATCACGTTGACGTAGCTGCGCGGCGTGACCGTGCCCAGCGCGGTGAGCCACACCGGCACGGCTTGCGCACGGGCCACCGCGGCGGTGACCGGCTGCGGCGGCATCTGACCTTTTTCCATGCCGCCCTTCCCACCGGGCATCTGTGCCTGCGCTGGATGGGCACCGTCCACCAGGGCCAGGCCGCCAGCGGCCAGGAGCGCCAGGCCCAGCGCGCCCCAGAGCCAGCGGTGCAGGGTCGAAGCAGGGCGGTGCGAGGCGGGGTTGGCGTGCGGGGTCATGGGCGGGATGTCGCGGAGGAAAGACAGGTCGAAGCGTGGTTGGTACATCCTGCCTGCACGACATCAAATTCGTGTGCAGGCTGTGTGAAGAAGTTTGTCGCCAAGGCAACTCACGCCTTGGGCGGGCGCTGGTGGTTCCAGTAGACCTCGGTACTGGCGGCGTCGCCCGCGCGGTTGAGGGTGCGTGCCAGCACGAACAGCAAATCGGACAGGCGGTTGAGGTATTGCAGCAGCTCGGCGCGCAGCGGCGAGGCAGCAGCGTCGGCACTCTCGCACGCCACGGCCACGACCGCGCGCTCGGCGCGCCGCGCCACGGTGCGGCAGATGTGCGCCTGCGACGCCGCCTGCGTGCCGCCGGGCAGGATGAATTCGGCCAGTGGCGGCAGCTGGGCGTTGTAGTGCGCAAGCGCCTCGTCCAGCGCGGCCACCTGCTCCGGCTTGAGCAGGGTCATCCCCGGCACCGACAGCTCGCCGCCGAGGTCGAACAGATCGTGCTGGACCTGCCCCAGCAGTGCGTCGATCGCGTCCGGCAGCCCCATGCTGCGCAGCAGCCCGAGGTGGGAATTGAGCTCGTCCACCTCGCCCAGCGCGTGAATGCGCGCGGCATTCTTGAGGCAGCGCGAGCCGTCCCCCAGGCCGGTGGTGCCCGCGTCGCCAGTGCGGGTGGAAATGGCGGTGAGGCGGTGGCCCATCAGTTCGTCTCCCAATCGTCAACGGCGTATTCTTGCCGAAAGCCTCAACACCCGCGTTTTGCAAGGACACGCCATGAACGCTCCACTCAGCCCGAAAATCCTCACACGCCCCGCGCCGCCCGCGCTTCTCGAGGCGCTGGCCACACGTTTCGGCGCGCAGCTCTCCACCGCGCCGGCCGTGTGCGCGCAGCACGGTCGCGACGAATCGCCGTTCGACGTGCCGCCGCCCGCTGCCGTGGTGTTCTGCGAAAGCACGCAGGACGTGGCCGATGCGGTCAAGCTCGCCGCGGCACACGACTATCCGGTGATCGCCTTCGGCGCGGGTTCCTCGCTCGAAGGCCAGCTGCTCGCGGTGCAGGGCGGCATCAGCCTGGACCTCACCCGCATGAACCGGGTGCTCGACATCGCCGCAGAAGACATGCTGGCCACCGTCCAGGCCGGGGTGACGCGGCTGCAGCTCAACGACGCCCTGCGCCACACCGGCCTGTTCTTCCCCATCGACCCCGGTGCCGACGCCACGCTGGGCGGCATGACCGCAACGCGCGCTTCCGGCACCAACGCCGTGCGCTACGGCACCATGCGCGAGAACGTGCTGGCGCTGACCGTGGTGCTCGCCGATGGCCGCGTGGTGCGCACCGGCACGCGGGCGCGCAAGAGCAGCGCGGGCTACGACCTCACGCGGCTGATGGTCGGCAGCGAAGGCACACTGGGCATCATCACCGAAGTCACCGTGCGGCTCTACCCACAGCCCGAGGCCGTGGCCGCCGCGGTGTGCTCCTTCCCCGACGTGGCGCAGGCGGTGGACTGCACCATCGCCATCATCCAGGCCGGCATTCCCATCGCCCGCTGCGAGCTGATGGACGCTGGCGCGGTGCGCGCGGTCAACGCGCACGACCATCTCGGCCTGCCAGAGCAGCCGCTGCTGCTGATGGAATTCCACGGCTCGCCCGCCGGGGTGCGCGAACAGGCGCAGGCGGTGCAGGCCATCGCCGCAGAACACGCGGGCTCCGACTTCGCCTGGGCCGACACCCCCGAGGAGCGCACCCGGCTGTGGAAGGCGCGGCACCACGCCTACCTTTCTGCGCTGCAGACCAAGCCAGGCTGCCGCTGCGTGACCACCGATACCTGCGTGCCGATTTCGCGTCTGGCCGAGAGCATCAACGCCACCATCGTCGAGGCCGACTCAGCCGGGCTGCCGTATTTCGTCGTCGGCCATGTGGGCGATGGCAACTACCACATCGGCTACCTCATCGACCCCGCCAAACCCGAGGAGCGCGAACTCGCCGAGACGCTCAACGCCCGGCTGGTGCGCCGCGCCCTCGCCCTGGGCGGCACCTGCAGCGGCGAGCACGGTATCGGCCTGCACAAGCAGGATTTCCTGATCGAAGAAGCCGGCAGCGACGCGCTCGATCTGATGCGCGCGATCAAGCACGCGCTCGACCCCAAGGGCATCCTCAACCCGGGGAAGATTTTTGCGTAGCTGCTGCGTTCAGGACGACATCGCCATGTTCACCTACCTCATGCTCGGCACCAACGACCTGCCACGTGCCGCTGCGTTCTACGACCCGCTGATGGCCGCGCTGGGCCACGCGCGCTGCGTCACCGAAGCCGACGACCCCAGCCACGAAATCGGCTGGGGCCGCTATGCCGACGAAGGCCGCGTGGAGTTGGCGTTGTGGCTATGCAAGCCCTTCAACGGCCAGCCCGCCACAGTCGGCAACGGCAGCATGATCGCGCTGACCGCCACAAGCCGCGAGCAGGTCGATGCCTTCCACGCCGCCGCGCTGGCACATGGCGGCCGCAGCGAAGGCGCACCGGGCCTGCGGCCGCACTACGGCCCCGACTTCTACGCCGCCTACGTGCGCGACCCCGACGGCAACAAGCTCGCCGCCGTGTGCCGCGCCACGCTGTAAACGCAGATCAGGCGGGTAGCGGCTCGACGCCGGCGAACACTTCCGCCATCGGAACGCGCAGTTGCACGCTGGCGAGTTCCAATTCGGCCGCATCGGTGAAATCGTGCAGCTCGAACAGGTTGCGCTCGTTGCGTCGGAAGACTTCCACGCTGCGGCTGTCCGGGTCGATCAGCACATATTCGCGCAGGTCGGCAATGCGCCGATACGTCGCAAACTTCAGGCTGCGGTCGTACCCCTGCGTGCTGTCGGACAGCACCTCCACGATGAGCGTGGGGTGGCGAAACACCATCTCCGTGCGCAGGTCGTCCGCATGGCAGGTGACGAACACATCTGGGTAGAACACTGCATCGTCAGCCACCTGCACTTTCAGGCTTTCGGTGAACACCTCGCACGGGCTGCCGCGCAGGGCGGATTTGAGCGCGAGCGCCACGTTCAGGGACACCATGCCATGCACCCGCCGCACACCCACCATGGCGAAAGTCTCGCCACGGTAAAACTCGTGCCGCTCGGGCTGCGCGTTCTCCCAGGCGAAATAGGCATGCAGATCGAGTTTCGGTTCGGCCAGTGCCATTCGCAATCCTCATCAATGGTGCAAACAAGAACCAGTGTATTCCCGCCCAGTTTGCTGTGTGGCGACCATTCCATCGCGCTCTCCGGTCTCATCCTCGCCGACCTCGGTCAGCTCGACCTCATCAAAAAGGTCAGCGGCAGCCAACGCGAAACCATCGTCCGCGAAGCATGGGCCCGCAAACTCGGCAACCGCTGCGCCATCGACTGGGTGCTCGACCAGCACAAGGAAAAGAAACCCAAGGAACCGATCATCCGCGACAAGTTCGACAACTACGAGCTCAAAGACCACAAGAAAAGGGTCATCGACCTGCTGCGGCGCGTGGCCATGGTCAGCGTAGGGACGATGCGGATCACCAAGGTGGCGAAAGGCGCCGTGGGGCGAGCGCGGAATGGAAGCGGATGAACGTGTCATGTGCGTTGCCAAGGCACGATGTTTTTCCCTCCCAACCTCCCCCAAGTCGTGGGGGAGGCGTGTTTGCTTTCTCCCCTGCAGTGGGGAGGGTTGGGGTGGGGAGCGGTGGCGCCAATTTAACCTCCAGTATGCTGGAGCAACAGCCGCCCATTAGCCCTGCGGACAGGTGCGCACGGCTTGTCCGCGCGACAGCAAGGTCTTCAGACGTGGATGCGCCAGCGCGCTGTTGAGCACCAAGGCAAACATCACCAGCCCCGCGCCCAGCAGTTCTGCGCCGCTCAGGTGCACGCCCTGGAACAAGGCGATGCCGAAGGCCGTCACCGGCACGAAGTTGATGAACAGCACACCTACCGAGGCGCCCACGCGCTGAATGCCTGCGTTCCAGCCCAGCACCGCGATGAAGGCGGCGATGAACACCAGGTAGGCCAGCCCCCAGGCCGACTCGCGCAACACCGGCGACGTCGGCATCTGAGCGTGGCCCAGGGCCACCGCCAGAGCCGCGATGGCCACGATGCTCAGGGCGCCGAAGGTGCAAGTCCAGGCGGTGAAGCGCAGCGATGACCAGGCCGGATACCGGTGCGCGGCCAATGTGTAAATCACCCAGCACAGCACGCCCAGCAGCACCAGCCCGTCGCCGCCGAGGTGGTTGTCCGCCAGCAGGTGCGCCGGGTTGCCGTTGCTGAGCACCAGCGCCACGCCGAGCAGGGACAGACCGATGCTCACCCAGGTGCCCGCGCTGGGACGTACTGCGTTGAGCGCCCAGTTGACCATGGCACTGAGCAGCGGCATGAGCGCGATGATGATGGCGGCCTGCTGCGGCTGGGTGTGGCGCAAGCCCTCGTAGCCCAACAGGTTGAAGCCGGCGAAACCCAGGCTACCCAGGGCGGCCAGTTGCCAGCCCTGGCCGTCGAGCCGCCATGCGGATCGGCCTTCCTTCCAAGCCAGTGCCAGCAGGAAAAGCGGCGCAGCGAGCCCGTAGCGGATGGCAGTCATGACGAACACATCCATATGCACCATCATGGCCTTGGCCAGCGGCAGCATGCCGCCCCAGGCCATGGCCGCCACACCCAACACCCCCAGCGCCTGGGGAAAACTCAAATTCCGCTTCATGGTGTCCTCCTGGAAGTTGTCGATAGCCCCGGGCCTGAGCTGTTCGCAGTCGGTCCCCGTGGATGCAAGCGCCTGGCTTTGCAGCCTGGCCTCACGAGAACAGCAGCGTAAAAATTTCCGTAATATTTATAAAGATGCACAATTAAAATTATTTGTTTCCAATATAGAAATAATAGGAGGCATGATGCTTGATCTGGACGCATGCCGCATCTTTACCCGCGTGGTGGAGACGCATTCGTTTTCCGCGGCCGCGCGCAGTCTGGGCCTGTCGCTGCCCGTGGTGAGCAAACAGGTGGCGCGTCTGGAACACCAACTGGGCACGCGCCTGCTCAACCGAACCACGCGGCATCTCAGTCTCAGCGAGGCGGGGGCGGCGTTTTACGCACATTGCGGGCAACTGCTGGAGATCGCCCAGACAGCCGAGGCCGCAGTGAGCCAGTTCCACGAATCTCCGCGCGGACAGCTGCGGGTGAGCGCACCTGTGGCGTTCGCCAACGGCAGTCTGGCGCCGCTTCTGCCCGCCTTTCTCGAACGCTACCCCGATGTGCGGTTCGAACTTGACGCCAGCGATCGTCAGGTCGATCTGGCCGAAGACGGCTTTGACCTCGCGATCCGCCTGACCGCGCGTCCTCCCGAGGGGCTGGTGGCACGGCCGTTGCACCGCATCCGGCGGGTGGCCTGCGCGGCTGACGCCTATCTACAGCGCCACGGCACGCCGCAGATCCCGCAGGATCTGGCACAGCACAACTGTCTCATATACCCCCAGGCCGAGGGCGCGGGCACCTGGGCGTTCGAGCAGGACGGACGCGCCCTGGTCGTGCCGGTGCGGGGCAGCTTTCGCAGCAACAGCAGCGAAGCGCTGCGGCGTGCCGCCTGCGCCGGCATCGGTGTGGTGTACATGCGCGACTACGCCGTGCGTCAGAACCTGCTTGACGGCTCGCTGCGTGAAGTGCTCGCCGCCTACGCGCCGCCCAGCCGTGCCGAGCTATTCGCCCTCTACCTGCCAAACCGCTACCTGCCTCCCAAGGTGCGGGTCTTCATCGACTATCTGGTGGAGTGTTTCGACCCGGCGTGAGCCGTTTGCCCGGGCATGATCTGGAACGCGTCATGTGTGGACCGCGATCTATGGGCGCCATGTCCAGCGCCAGAAGTTGCACCGCACTTGAACAGACATTCGGTCTGGTCGAGCCCACCGTCCTCAATGACCGCAGAACGGATGGCGGCTGATGGCGAAATTCCGCGATCTCTTGATCTGCCTCACTTCAGTTCTCCAAAACCCTGAGGGCTTCCCGCAAGGGCTGCGTACAGAATGCTGCGCAGCATGTTGCCGGTTTGCTGCGCTGTCCCGTGTGGGCCGCAGGGCGCCAGACGAGCGCCCGCACCGCAGCCATCCCGGCGCGAACTTCCCCCTGAAAGGAGCTCTTCATGAGCGTCGTGCTCGACCCCGTGCATGCCCCGTCGCATGCGGCTGATCATGCCCACGCCCACCCCGTCGGCTGGCGGCGCTGGTTGTTCTCGACCAACCACAAGGACATCGGCACGATGTACCTGATCTATGCGCTGGTGATGCTGTTCGTCGGCGGCATCCTGGCGCTGGGCATTCGCACCGAGCTGTGGAAGCCCTACGTCTGGCTGATGAACCCGGAGCTGTTCAACGCCTTCGGCACCATGCACGGCCTGATCATGATTTTCATGGCGGTGATGCCCGCGCTCACCGGGCTGGCCAACTGGATGATTCCGCTGCAGATCGGCGCGCCCGACATGGCGTTTCCGCGGCTGAACAATCTGAGCTTCTGGCTGCTCGTGCCCGCCGCGGTGCTGGGGGTGGCGGCCTTTCTGGTGCCGGGCGGCGCACCCGGCGTGGGCTGGACGCTGTACCCGCCGCTGAGCCTGCAGCAGGGCATGGGCATGGATCTGGTCATTTTCACCGTGCACCTGCTCGGGGCGTCGAGCATTCTGGGGTCGATCAACATCATCGTCACCATCCTGAACCTGCGCGCTCCCGGCATGACGCTGATGAAAATGCCGCTGTTCTGCTGGGCCTGGCTGATCACCGGCTACCTGCTGATCGCGGTGATGCCGGTGCTCGCCGGCGCGGTGACGATGACGCTGACCGACCGTCACTTCGGCACCAGTTTCTTCACCTCCACTGGCGGCGGCGATCCGGTGCTCTACCAGCACCTGTTCTGGTTCATGGGGCATCCGGAGGTGTACATCCTCATCCTGCCGTCGTTCGGCATCATGAGCTCGGTGGTGCCGACGTTCTCGCGCAAGCGGCTGTTCGGCTACAGCTCGATGGTCTATGCCACTGCGTCCATCGCCATTCTGTCGTTTCTGGTCTGGGCGCATCACATGTTCACCGCGGGCATGCCCACCGTGGGGCAGCTGTTCTTCATGTACGCCACCATGCTGATCGCCGTGCCCACCGGGGTGAAGGTGTTCAACTGGATCGCCACCATGTGGCGCGGCTCGCTGTCGTTCGAGACGCCGATGCTGTTTGCCATCGGCTTCATCATCGTGTTCACGATTGGCGGCTTCACCGGGCTGATGCTGGCCATGGTGCCGATCGACACCCAGGTGCACAACACCTACTTTGTCGTCGCGCACTTTCACTACACCATGGTGGCCGGCACGCTGTTTGCCATTTTCATGGCGTTCTACTACTGGTCGCCGAAGTGGACCGGCACCATGTACAACGAAACCGCCGGGAAAATCCACTTCTGGCTGTCGATGATCGGCTTCAACCTGACCTTCTTCCCGCAGCATTTCCTGGGCCTGGCGGGCATGCCCCGGCGCTACATCGCCTACCCGGTGCAGTTCACCGACTTCAACCAGATCTCGACCATCGGCTCGTGGATCTTCGGACTGGCGCAGGCCTACTTCGTGTTCGCGGTGGTGATTCCCGTGCTGCGCGGACAGGGTGACAAGGCGCCGCAACGCCCCTGGGAGGGCGCCGAGGGACTGGAGTGGGAAGTGCCGTCGCCCGCGCCGTTCCATACCTATGAAACCCCGCCACGGCTCAATGCCGACGCCACGCGCGTGCTCGCAGCAGAGGCGCACTGAAAGCCAGACGGCTCAAGATGCTGCGCGACCTGCATGCCTGCGGCGGCTGCGGCAAGCAGACCGTTTGCGCCCTGCTCGACGCCGGGGCGGAGTTTCCGCAACCGCAGGGCGTGGAGATTCGCCAGCAGGAGTTCTGCGCCGACGCGCCGATTGAGGTCGACGGCGACTGCCTGCTGGCGGTGAAGTCGGGTGTGGTCAAGTCGGTCTGCCGCGATGCGCAGGGCAACACCCGCGTGCTGGCCTTCAGCTTTGCCGGCGACCTGTTCGGCCTGGAGGCGATGACCGACGCCGAGCACGGCGAACTGCGCCACGGCGCGGCGGTGTCGATGACCACGGTCTGCCGCATGCGCCTGAGCCCGGACGCGGCGCGGCGCGCATCGCCGCATTTCTGCGACCGGCTGAGCGCCGAACTCGCCGCGCGCCTGCGCGACAACTTTGCGCACCGCCAGATCGTGGCCGCAGCCGCGCCAGTGCGCATGGCGCATTGGCTGATGCAATGCCTGCGCGCGGCGCAGGCGCAGCGTGGCGCGCGCTGCCTCAGCCTGCCAGCCATTGCCCGGGCCGACATGGCCAGCTATCTGCATCTGCGGGCCGAGACCGTCAGCCGCATCCTGTCGGAGTTTCGGCGCAAGGGCTGGGTGCGCGGGCCGCTGCATCGCCTGGAAGTGTGCGATGCCGAGGCTCTGGCTCATCTGGCGCGCGGCATCGGTGTGAAGTCGGGTTCCGCCTCGCATCGGGAGGCCATGCATGGATGAACTGACGCTGCCCGCGCAAGCACCCGACTGGCCGCACGCCCCCGTGTCCGGCACCCTGTTGCTGCGCCCGGTGTGGCAGGACGGCGCCTGGCAATGGCGCTTTCGCCGCAACTGCGCCTTGCGGCCAGGGCAACTGTTCGGCGCGTTCGCCGTGTTCGCTCTGGCGTCCGTCGTGGTGGCCGTGCTGTTCTGGCTCCGCGGCGTGCATCTGGTGGCGCCGTTCACCGGCCTGGAACTGGCCGCAGTCGGCGCCGCGATGCTGGTCTACGCGCGCCATGCTGCAGACCAGGAACGCATCGCCATCGGCACCGACGCCATCGTGGTGGAATGGATACGCGGCAGCCAGGAGGGCCGCGCCGTGTTCGACCCGCGGCGCACCCGCATCCGGGCGCTCGACGGCGGTCTGGTGCAACTCGCCGATCGGAACCAACAGGTGCTGATCGGTCGCCACCTGCGCCCCGAGCGCCGCGCCGCGCTGGCGCGCGACCTGCGGCGGGCGGTGATGCTGACATAGAGCAATGCTGATATTTCACAATGTATGGGCGTGTGGCGAGGCCTATGCTTGTCGCAAATTTCACCCCTGAAGGTTGCTTCATGTCCGCACACTTTGTTGTTCTCGGGGCCGGGTTTGCCGGTCTGACTGCGGCGCGCACGCTGCGCGCCAAGGCACCGCAGGCGCGTATCACCTTGGTGGCGCCCAAGGCGGAGTTCGTCTACCTGCCCAGCCTGATCTGGGTGCCGACCGGGGTGCGCAAAGGCGCCGATCTGGTCATCGACCTCGCGCCGTTTTTGCAGAAGAGCCGGATCGATTTCCTCGCGGCCGAAGTGACCGGGCTGCAGGACGGCGGGCGCACCGTGCTGACCAGCGCCGCGCCGGTGGAAAACGACGGCCTGATCATCGCCACCGGCGGCCGCTTCATCAAGAAGCTGCCGGGCATCGAACAGGCCATTGCCCTGTGCGAGGGCGTGGCTGCGGCGGAAAAAATCCGCGAGCGGCTGCTGGCCATGGACAGCGGGCGCATCGCCTGCGGCTTTGGCGGCAATCCGCAGGAACCCTCTGCTGCGCGCGGCGGGCCGATGTTCGAGCTGCTGTTCGGCATCGACACCTGGCTGCGCCGCCAGCGCAAGCGCGACCGGGTGGAGCTGGTGTTTTTCAACGCCTCCGCCACCCCGGGTCAGCGCCTGGGCGAGAAGGCGGTCACCGGGCTGCTGTCGCACATGGCCAAGCGCCGCATCGACACCCATCTGGGCCACAAGGTGCTGCGCATGTCGCCCGAGGGGGTAGAGACCGAAGGCGGCCTGGTCAAGGCCGATCTGATTCTGTTCATGCCGGGCATGACCGGCCCCGGCTGGCTGCACCAGACCGAGCTGCCGCGCTCGGCCGGCGGCTTCATCCAGGCCGATGCGCATTGCGCCGTGCCCGGTTTCGAACGGGTGTTCGTCGCCGGAGATGCCGGCAGCTACCCCGGCCCGGACTGGCTGCCCAAGCAGGCGCACATGGCCGATCTGCAGGCCAAGGCCGCGGCGGACAACCTGTTGCTGGCGTTGGAGGGCAAGCCCCCGGCGCATGTGCCCAAGGCGGAGCTGGTGTGCATCGTCGATACGGTCGACTCGGGCATTCTGGTGTTTCGCGACGAACGCAAGACCGTCGTGCTGCCACCGTCGCGCGCATTCACCTGGGCCAAGCGCTGGTTCGAGGGCAGATACCTCAAGGACTACCGCGCAGGCTGAAGGGAGGCTCAAGGGGAGCTCAAGGGGAGCTCAAGGCGCCTTCTGGTCGATCAGCACATTGCCCAGATCGTCCTTGAGCTGCACTTCATCCACGCGCAGGTGCAGGGTCTGCGTCCTGGCATCAGCACCCAGCACGGTGGCGAAAATCGCCATGTGGAAGTGCACATAGTTGGCGATGTTGCCGTCGATGGTCTTCATCACTGCCGGGTCGGTGCACTGCAGATGGCGAAACGCCTCGGGGTGGTCGTAGGTGAAGTGATACGGCGAGTTGTCGAAGTAATACCCCGCGCCGTGGATGAACAGCCGGTTGTCGATCGGGTAAGCCTTGCTTGCCGCCACATACGGGTCGAGCGCGATGTCTTCCACATCGATGCGCAGCCTGGGGTGCGCCTTGTCGAAGGCGACCATTGCATCGACCTGCTGCTGCTCCTTGGCGGTCGCCCGCACCGGCTGGGGCGGATCGATCATTTCGGTGTTCGGCGTGAGGATCGCCGTGTAATCGAGCGGCTGCTTCGCATACGCGAAGACATAGGTCTTGAGCAGCACCGCGTTGTCGAGCACCACCAGGCCGTCGCGCTGCTTGATGGCATGCACGCCCAGCCCCTGGTCGATGCGCACCCGCGATGGCGAGCCCGGCAGGTCGGTGTTGGAGGCGCTCTGCAGATTGACCGGCGGCGCCGAGGCGGCAGCCGGTGTTGCGGCATGTGCGCCGACAGCCAGCCCGGCGCCGAACAGCGCCGCAGCGAGCGCGCTGCGCAGTGCGCTCGGGGCGCGGAGATTGAGGCGGGAATCAGCCATGGTGAGAAGTCCTGATCGGTGGGCGCGGCAGTTGCCGCGCAGGATGTTCAGTGTTTGTCGGCGGCGACTGCGGCAGCAGGCGCGTGCTCGTCTTCCCAGCCGGTGATCATCGATTTGATGTACGCGGTGGGCGGGTGCGCGGTCGTGCCCAGATAGACGTGCAGGATGAAGAACAGCAGCATCATGTAGGCGGCAGCGGTATGGGTCAGCCCCACCCAGCTCAGCTGCAGGCCCAGCGGCGACAAGCGAATCCAGTCATAGCTGAAGAACAGCAGCAACACACCGCTGGCCCAGATCAGCGGGTTGATCATCAGCTTGAGCCACAGGTAGGCCAGGCGCTGCAGCGGGTTGTGCTTGCGGTCGGGCGTGGGGTGGTAGGGGTGGCTTTCGCCGATGAAAATGCCCCAGGCGTAGTAGCGCGCCACGGTCAGCAGGCTTTGCGGGCGCAGGTCGGGGATGTAGTTCTTCCACGCCCCGGTGGTGAAGTGCCAGAAGATGGCGAATGTCCACAGCGTGATGAGCATCCATGCGGCGTATTCATGGATGAGCAGGGCATGCTCGAAATCGAAGCCGCCCAGATAGCCATGAATCTCGAAGCCGGTGAACAGCATGGTGATGATCAGCGCGGCCTGGCTCCAGTGCCAGAAGCGCTCGAAGCGGGTGAACTTGTAGACGCGGTGCGTCGTCGGTTTTTGGGTTGACATGGCAATGTCCTTTCAATGACGGCGGCGCAGCCACAGGCCGAAGCGGATCAGGCCGTGCAGGGTGACGCCAGCCAGCGCCAGTGCGGCAGCCAGCAGGCCGATGCGCTCCAGCCAGGGGTTGTGGTCTTTCGGTCGGTGCGGCATGTACACGCCGTCGATGTTCTGCAGCCTGCCGTCGCTGGCGTGGCACTGCATGCACGACAGCGCCTGCGTCTTGGGTGCCACCATGTGCTCGATCGGCCAGTACATCTCGGTCTTGACGAAGCCGTAATGCCCGGAATACGGCAGGTGCGCGGCCTTCATCCCGGCGGCAATCGAAGTCTGCCAGTCGTAGCTCATGGTGTACGAGTCCTTGTCGAAGCCGAAGGAGTGAAACACCGCGAGCAGGCCGCTCTGCGTGTCATACGGCTGGTTGTTGCGCATGATCTTGAACGGGAAGATCTTGGACTTGCCATCCGTCGGGCTGCCCTCGATGGCGTTGAGCTCCACCACGCCGTCCTTGTTCTTGAAGTTCTGCACCTTGTCGCCGATGTTCATCCAGCGCTCCACGCCGTTGAACCAGCGGTATTGCGGCACCACGTTCTCAGCCCACTTGAAGCTGCCCTTCACGCCCCAGTAGGTGTTCCATCCGTGGCTGTCGTTGATCACCAGCGGCGAGCCGTTGGGCGCCAGCTTGCCAGCGGTGGCGTAGTTCCACTCCATCTTCGTCGGCAGGCCACCACGGGCGAACTCGGGGATGTGGCAGGTCTCGCACGCGATGTCGCGGGTGTGCATGTTCAGCGTGGCGGCCTGGATCTGGCTGTTGAGGTCGCTGCCCTTGTGCGGCGTGGCGCCGTGGCAGGACACGCAGCTTGCCGCCTGGGTGTTGTGCGGGCTGCCGCGCATGAACTGATGATCGTGGGTCATCATGTCGGTGACGTAGCGCGAGCCGCTGACGTTGTGGTTCTCGGTCTTGTGACACTCCTGGCAGGAGAAGTTCAGACCCTTGGCGTCCATGTGCACGTCTTCGGCGCGTGCGGGGTTGGCCAGCGAGCTGTCCATGTCGCCGTGCTTCACCCCATCGCCGCCGCCGCCGTAGAAGTGGCACTGGCCGCAGGTGTAGCGCGTGGGCGCGCCCACGCTTTGCGCGATCTTGGCCAGGTCCTCGGCCTCGACATAGGGCTTGTCCGTGCCGTAGACCTCACCGCAACCGGGGCGCACCGCGATTTTTTCCATCGCCGGGTTGCCGCCGATGAACGGAATCTTGCGATAGGTCTTGGTGTGGTCGTGGCACACCAGGCAATCGACATGGTCTTGCGAGCGGTGGTCGAAGGGCACGAACTTGTCCGGATCGGTGCTGCCGTAACCCACATGGCACACGGTGCAGAACTGTTCGTTGCTGATCGGGCTGACGCAGAAGTTGTTGAACACATGGTTCTTGCCCACCAGCGTCTTGGTGGCCGGGTCGTAGGCCTTCCAGGTCCAGTGGATGGTCGACATCACCTGCTTGGCCGCGTCGGTATGGCAGCTCAGGCAGGCCTTGGTCACCTGCTCGGGCGAGGTGAATGGCCCCTTGAGCTGCGGAAACTGGCTGTGATCCTGCGGCATTTCCTTGCCGACATTGCCTTTCTGCACCGTGGGCACCACGCTGGGCACCACATGCCAGTCGTCCTGCGCTGCTTGGGCGTGCGCTGCTTGGGCGCCTTGCACCTGCACGCCGCTCTGCGCCACAAAGCTGGCGGCATCCTGCGCCTGGGCGATTGCTGCGGGCGCGAGCAGGCAGACGGCAATACTGGCGGCAGGCGCCAACCGCCGCCATGCTGCGCGCCATGGGCGGCTGCCCCGGGCTTGTCGATTCGTTTGCATGACCTGCGCTCTCGTTGAAAAGAATGGGCGAGATGCTGCGCCTGCAGGCATGCAGAAATATTGATTCTTCGCAATCGGGTTTGGGCGGCGGTTCGCTGAATCGGCTTCGTTTGATCTTGGCACGCAAATGCAACACACGGATACAGATCGGCAACTGTGATTACAAATCGGGGGTCACTTGCTGGCTGATACAGTGCACTGCACCCCGGAGATTGCCATGCCCCTGCTCGAACGCGCCCACGCCGCCCTCGACCGTCTTGCTGATCTGCCGCCACTCGGCGCGCTGCGCCGCCAGCGCGCGGAGGCCGCCTTTGCCAGCAACACCGACTCCAATCTGTTTCGCGGCATCTACCCCAGCTTCGACGCCGCGCAGGCCAGCGCGCCGCCCACCCGTCCGCTGGGCTATGACAACCCCGACGCGGCCGGCATGTATCTCGAGCGCATCAAGCGCATCTACCCGAGCGACTATCCGGTGATCTTCTGGCTGCAGAAGCTGTTTGCGCTGGGGTGCAAGACCGTGTTCGACCTAGGCGGGCACATCGGCATTGGCTACTACGGCTACCAGCGCTACCTCGACTATCCCGAAGGCCTGCGCTGGACGGTGAGCGATGTTCCGGCGGTGATGGCGCGCGGCGCGGACATTGCCCGCGAGCGCGACCCCGCTGGCCGCCTGCGCTTCGACGGCAATTTCAGCGGCGCGCAGGGCGCCGACGTGCTGCTGGCACTGGGGGTGCTGCAATACCTGCCCGACACCCTGGCGCAGCGGCTGGCTTGCCTGGACAATCCGCCGCGCCACCTCATCGTCAACCTCACGCCGCTGCATCTCCTGGACAACGGCGGGCAGGATTTTTTCACCCTGCAGAGCATCGGCACCGCGTTCTGCCCTTATCGCATTGCGGCCTACGGCCCGTTTCTGGAGGGCTTCACCCGCCTGGGTTACCAGATCGTCGACCGCTGGCAGAACCCGGACAAGCACTGCCGCATCGCCTTCGAACCCGCGCATTCAGTCGATGTGTATCACGGGTTTTATCTGCGCCGGGCTCAGGCTGCGGGCGGCTGATGGCGCAAGCCGGGCACCTGCAGGAATTGCGGCGGCGTCACCGGGCGGGAATACAGGTAGCCCTGCAACTCCTGGCAGCCCAGTTCGCGCAGCATGCGCGCCTGCGCTTCGGTTTCCACGCCTTCGGCCACGAGATGCAGCTGCGCGGCCTGCGCCAGCGCCACAATGGCGCGCACCGAGGGCAGGGCGCTGGCGTCGGTTTCCAGGTCGGTGACAAACGAACGGTCGATTTTCATCACGTCGATCGGCAGCTTGCGCAGCGCCGCCATCGACGAGTAGCCGGTGCCGAAGTCGTCGAGCGCAATGGTCACGCCCATGTCGCGCAGCGCGGCCAGCTGGGCGAATGCGCTCTGGTTGTCGTCCACCAGCAGGCTTTCCGTGATCTCCAGCTCGAGGGCCGAGGGGGCAATGCCGCTGCGCGCCAGTGCGGCGCGCACCTGTCCCACCAATTGCCCCGGGGCCAGCTGCAGCGCCGAGACGTTGACTGAAACACGTGGGACGATGATGCCCATGCGCCGCCAGTCGGCCATCTGCTGGCAGGCGGCTTCGAGCATCCACTGACCCATGGGCCCGATCAGCCCGCTGGATTCTGCCAACGGGATGAACGCGTCTGGAGACAGCAGGCCGCGCTGCGGGTGCTGCCAGCGGATCAGCGCCTCGGAGGACGACACCACGCCATCGCTGGCGCGCACGCGCGGCTGGTAGAAGGCGACGAATTCACCGCGCGCCAGCGCCTGCCGCAAGTCGGCCAGCAGCGCGGCCAGCGCACGGGCTTCGGTATCGAGCGTCGGGTTGAACAGTTGCGCCCGGCCCCGCCCATAGGCCTTGGCGGCATAGAGCGCGATGTCCGCGCAGCGCAGCAGTTCGTCGGGCGTGCGGCCGTGCTGCGGGCACAGGGCGATGCCCACGCTGGCGCCCACCTGGAAGTCGCCGCCGGGCAGATGAAACGGCTCGCTCATCGCGCGAATCACTGTCTCGGCCACAGCCTGTGCGGTGGCTGCGTCGGCCTGCGGCAGCATCAGGGTGAACTCATCCCCGCCCTGACGTGCCAGCAGCGCGTCGGCCTGCACGCGCTCGCGCAGGCGGTCGCTGGCCTGGCACAACAAGGCATCGCCAGTGGCATGGCCCCGGCTGTCGTTCACTTCCTTGAAATGGTCGAGATCGATATAGAGCAGGGCCAGATTGGGGGTCTGTCGGTCTGGGGCCAGCAGGTCGCCGAGTCGTTGGTGCAGGCCGTGGCGGTTGAGCAGGCCGGTGAGACTGTCGTGCGTGGCCTGATGCATCAGCGCCTGCTGGCGGTCCTGCGCGGCAAACGCCACCGCCAGACGGTCGCGCAGCTCGGCTGCGGCGTGCAAGGCCCCCGGCGCTGGCTCGGTTGGCAGGCCGATGGCGAGGAGCGCGCGCACCACCTCACCCTGCCGCAGGGGAAGCAGCGCCACCCAGTCGGCGGCTGGCGGCATCAGGCTGCGCAGACAGGGCGCGTCGTGCGCATGGCCACGCGCCAATGTGGCGGCGGGGACGGTTTCATCCCGCTGCAGCTGCGACCACTGCGCGTGCGCGGTGGCGTCGCAGGCCACGTCGCGCACGTCGAACACCGTCTTGTTCTGCTTGCCGCGTTGCCACAGCATGGCGCGGCGAAACACACGGCTGCTCTGCTGCCAGACGATGACCGCCTCGGCCTCGGGGTAGAGCGCCTTCAGCTGATCGAGCACCCGCTGCGCCAGGCTGTCCACCGAGGCACTGGACAGAATGTCGCGGTCGATCGCAGCCAACCCTTCCAGCGCATGAAACTGCGCGCCGAGCCGTGCGGCCATGTCGTTGAATGCGTCGGCCAGGTTGCCGAATTCATCCTTGCTGTGCACTTCCACCCGTGTGCTGATGTCGCCTGCCGCAAGGCGCCGCGTGCCTTCCGTGAGCCGCTCCAGCGGCACCAGGGTGCGGCGAATCTGCCGCTGCGCCAGCAGCCCGATCAGCAGCAGCGTGGCCACCGCCACCAGCCCCAGCCAGACCGCCAGCGGCCAGCCCAGCCAGTTCACCTGCGGGAGCGGCGCCTGCTGGGTGAACACCCAGTCGGGTGTGCCGAACTCTCCGCCCAGAAACAGCTGGAATTCAAACGGAGATGCATGGTCTGCCCCGGCTGCGTCTGTGTCTTTCTCGGCCACTTCTGCCGGATACAGCTGCAGTCCCTGCGCATTGCGCACCCGCCACACGCCGCCATCCATGGCGTCATGCACCGGGCTCCAGAGAAACTCCGGGTTGAGCTCGGCCACCCAGCGCACCTGCCCGCTTTGCAGGGCTGCGAGATACACCCGCGCAGGCTGGCCCGCCATGCTGCGTGTGCGCAGCAGCACCTGCGGCTGGCCTGCGCTTTTGCTTTCCGTCGGTTGCACGGGCGGAATGTGAGGCGTGGCGCTGAGCCAGTCTGCCCACAGAGTGGCGGCATTCGGCGAGGCCCATTCCGGTTTGCCCTGGGCAGACAGCTGCAGCAGCGCGAGGAACACCCGCCCCATGCCCGGCGGCGGCACGTCGGGTTGGGGTGCTGCCAGCGGCAGCGAGCGCAGCAACGCCTTCGCGGTGAGCAGGCGGTCGAACACCTGGCGGCTGACCTGCCGGGTCATGCGCTGCTGGCTCTGCATGTAGAGCTGGCGCGCCACCGCATTCACCGCCGTGCTCGACAACCAGTCCGACATTGCAAGCGGCACCAGCGCCGCGACGACGAACAATGCGAACAACTGCCGCGCCAGCCGGCTGCCGAACATCTGCGTGGACAGACGCGGAGGTTTCATCGGCGGTCAGCGGCGCGGTGCCCGCACGCCACCGGGCAGGAGCCAGATGCGCACCACGGCCTCAATAATTGGAGGCCAGGCCGATGTAGTCCCCCCTGCAAAACCCCTGCACCCCGCATGAATGCACACTTTGTTGTGTTTTTCGGTGCACCGAATCCCTTGAGAAACGTTATGGTGGAGGCGATTTTCTGAGGGATTTCTGGATGGCAACGCCCGACTTTTTCCGCAGCCGCATCGACGCGATGATCAACCTGGGCGACCCGCTGGCGGTGCTGGCCACACGACTGCCCTGGGCGCAACTGGAGGCGGCCATTGCCGAGAAGTTTGCGCGCCAAGTGCGCGCAGGCACCGTGGTCGAAGGCATGGACCTGTTCGGCCCCAATCAGGCACTTGTGGGTGCAGGCGCCAGTGCTGCGGGTCGTCCACGGCTGCCCCTGCGGCTGATGATCAGCCTGCTGTATCTGAAGCACACCTTCAACGTCAGCGATGAGGAACTGGTCGTGCGCTGGAGCGAGAACGTGCTGTGGCAGTTCTTCTCGGGCCAGGCGTACTTTGAACACCGCCTGCCGTGCGACGCGACCCAGGTCGGGAGGTTTCGCCGCGCCTTGGGGGAAGACGGCCTGGAAGAACTCCTCAAGGCCACCATCGACACGGCTGTGGCCACCCGCGCCGTGCAGCCCCAGGAGCTGCAGCGGGTGATCGTCGACACCACCGTGCAGGAGAAGGCCATCGCCCACCCCACCGACAGCCGCCTGCTGGAGATCGCCCGCCACAAGGTGGTGCGCAGCGCCAAACAAGCAGGCATCCCCCTCAAGCAGACCTACGCCAAGGAAGGCAAGGCCTTGCGCTTCAAGGCGGCAGGCTATGCCCACGCCAAGCAATTGCGGCGTCTGCAGCGCGTGATCAAACGCCAGCGCACGATCCTGGGGATTGTGCTGCGCGCGGTGCAGCGCACGCTTCAGGCGGCGGACTTTGTCCCGTCTTCCCCCAAAGCGCTGGCTGCGCTCCAGGAGTGGATGGCCCGGGCTGAAGCCGTGCGCACGCAGCAACCCAAAGACAAGAACAAACTCTACGCCCTGCATGCCCCGGAGGTGGAGTGCATCGGCAAGGGCAAGGCGCGCAAGCCCTACGAGTTTGGGGTGAAGACGGCCGTGGTGGTCTCGCACCAGCAGGGGCTGATGCTGGGGGCGCGCACCTTCCCCGGCAATCCCTATGACGGCCACATCCTGCATGCGGCACTGGAACAGGCCACCATTCTGATGCAGGACTGGGCCGTGACCATCCAACATGTCGTCGTCGATCTGGGCTTTCGCGGGGTGGATGCCGACAACCCGGGCCGGCACATCCTGCACCGCGGCAAGTTCAAGCGCCTGACTGCACAGCAGCGCACCTGGCTGCGCCGCCGCTCGGCGGTAGAGCCGGCCATCGGACACTTGAAGGCCGATCACCGCCTGGATCGCTGCTGGCTCAAGGGGGCGCTGGGCGATGCGCTGCACGCCCTGAGCTGCGCGGCGGGCTACAACATCAAATGGCTGCTGCGCGCCATCGTCCGTCTGGGCCTGGGCCCGGTTTTTTTGCGCCTGCTGCGCCAGGCGCTGGGGGGTGCGCGGGCGATGGGCGCCTCACCGCCCGCCCGCGGCCCCGCTTGGGCACTGGCCTGAGACTGTGGGCTCGCCGCCCCAATCCCGACGCGGCTGTCTCATGGGGTGGCGTTCCGTCCGGTTGGGGAACGGAAAACGAATTTTGCAGGGGCGACGATGTACGCGCCGTTGTTGGCACGGATGATGTCATCGAGGCTGACCTTGTTGGCGATCTGCGACTTGCTCTGCCCATTCGCGCCCATGCTGTAGAGGTCGTAATCGGTGTTGAGGGGGTTGAGCGCCTTGTCCTTGCGCGCATGCCCTTTGCCGTTGACCTCGATGTTGTAGTAGACGTAGGGATGCCCCCAGGGGTCGAGCTTGCCCGCCATGCCGATGTCGGCCAGCGAGTTCGGCAGCGTGCGGTTATAGACCCAGTAGCTCTGGATCGCCGCCGACATGGCCACCACATCCTGCTGCGCCTGCGCATTCTGGACCTTCAGGCGGTAGCCGCTGTAAATGGGCAGCGCAATGGCCGTGAGCACCCCGACCAGCGCAATGGCCATCATCAACTCCAGCAGGGTGAAGCCAAGCAGGCGGCGCATGCGCATGCGTGCAAGAAAGGGAGCAGACATCCCCGCTTTGTAGTGCGGCCACGTGTTGGGCGGTAGGCAGGCCGACGCACCAGGGCGGCGCATGTGTGAAAAACCGCACAGAACATCTCGACGCGCTGTGGGCAAAAGCCGACAGCGCGTCGAGGGGGTCAGTATTGGCGCCAGGCGATGGGATGACTTAGCACAGTCTGGTTGATTCCGCCGACCCCAAAACTCGAGCTGGTGTTGCCAAAACCCGATGCATTCGTGCCGGCAAAGAACACGCTGCCAGAGCTTGCGGCGTAAGAGCTGGGGGTCAACGGCACGCCTGGGCCGAGATTGAGCACACCGGTCGTGACCACCATGTTCTTGAATGTGATCGGGGCCTTGGGCGCACCACCCGTAGCGAAATCGAACAGGTCGTCGTACCCGTTGCCCAATCCACAGGAGGTGGCCGACGGCGGCACATATACCGGGACCGCCAGCACTCCGGAAATGATGGCTGGAGCTGCCGAGATTTGCCCGTTGGGCTGCAGCGGCATCACCACATTGCTGGAGACGGTCTGCAGCGACCCATTGGTGTACAGCGAGCCGGTCTGGTTGTTGCTGGACCAGATGATGCGTGAATTCGCTCCGGACAACGCGAACACCGTGATCTGGCTTTGCGACGCAGCCCAGACATAGGGTTGGCCATTGACGATGCTGTAGCCCAGGTAATTGATTGCAGCAGCCGGAGCCGTGGTGCCGTAGTTCTGCAGCGACGGCACGTCCAGTGCCGCCGAGCCCGAGAGGTTCAGCGCCCAGATACCGCCCTGGTTGTCGCCCAGCCACAGGGTTTGGCTGGCGCTGTCGTAACTTAGCGCGCTGTTGACCACGACATGGCTGCCCAGGTTCAACGGCGCCGACAGCACCGTGCCCGATGCCGGCTGACCCGTGGCGACGTTGACCTCGTACAGCGTGCTGGTGGTCACCGCCGAGCTGCCGCTGCCCGTCGTGGTATTGACGACAAAAACCGCGTACTGCATGCCACCGAGGGTGACGATCAGCGGCGCCTGCAATTGCGGCGAGCTGCCGCCGGGCACGGAAATTCCCCAGGTCTGGGCAACCGGCACCGGCGGACTGGGGCTCGACGCGGCGGTATTGCTGCTGAGCTTGAGCGCGTAGTGATACGCACCGCCTTGCGCCGTGCCGACCACATAGGTGGCCCAGTCTGCCGCCTGCGGAGACGTGGCGGTGTCGACCGCGTCTGCAAGGGTGTAGCCGCCGTCGAGCGATTGTTGCGACTCGAACTGGGTGTAATTCTGCAAGCCTGGCAGCAGCACCGGCGGCATCCATCCCCAGACCAGCAAGCCTTTGGTGGCATCGACCGCATAGACGAAGCCGTCATTGCTGGTGAACGTCAGCAGGCTTTCCCGTCCCTTGTTGTTGCTGGCAAAGGTGCCATAGCCGCCGATCGAAAAGTCGCTCGGAGTGGACGGCGCGCCCAGGTAATGCACCTGATCGTTGGCACTGAGGCTACCCAGCATCCAGTTGAGTTGCCTGCCGGCCAAATAAGAACATCCTGAGACCCCACTGGGAAATCCCAGCGCAGCGGTGTTGGTGGTGTCTCCGGCGGTGTTGAAGGAGGGGTCGAAGGTATAGGCCAGCAGGGTGTTGATGTTGGCCACGCAGGTTGTTGCGCTCAGCGCGAAGGCATTGGGGTTGTAATTCGGGCTGCTGGTGTTGAGGCCGATGTTCTGCAGCGTGTCGATACCGCCGGAACCCGGCCCCGAGCCATAGGTCGTGGTGGTCGTGGTGTAGAGATCCGTCTGGCGCTGTGATGCGGGCATATGCGTTGCATCGCCAGCATCCCAGAGAGCCGATCCAGTCGGGGTGCCCAGCGGAGCGCTGGCCGTGCTGGTCGGCGCGGCGACCGTCTGGAAAGCCTGGATGTGGCCGGCGATCGCGCCCGGCGTGTTGTTCGATGTCGCGGTGTAGATCAGCGAGCCGGCCTGCAACGTCGTTGGTGCGACTGGAGCAGAGGTTGCGGTGCTGGCGAAAATCTGCGCTGCAATACTGCTCAGCGCTGCGTTGAATGCGGCCACATTGTTCGCCGGGTATTCCTGCCCGGTGCCGCCGGCGATTGCCATGGCGTTGAGGGCGTCATAAGCAGCAGGGTTGGCGGTCGAATCGACCCCGGCACCCAGGCCGACCACATAAGTCTTGATGCCTTTTTGGTTCAGTGCCTTGATTGCGCTGATGGTGTCGATCAGCGCCTGGTCGTTGGTGTTGCTGGCGTCCAAGGCGCCCTGTGTCTGTCCGCTGGGCAGGTTGTTACTGTCGTTGTTGATGCCGAAATTGCTGTTGCCCGCAATGCCATAGAACGCTGCATACACGCCATAGCCCTGACCGGCGGCACTGCCCAGCGGTGGCCAGTTGTTCTTGTTCAAGTCCATGGTCGGCAGACCGTCTGTCACCAGGATCACATACTGCCCTGCACACGAGGCGGTGAGATTATTCAGAACGTTGCCCGCCCCCTGCACCAGGCCTGCGGTGGGCGACTGGCCTGCCAACGCCTTGATTTCCGTTGTGGAGAGACTGTTCGTTTCAGGCTGCAGAACAGTTTGAAATTTCGAAAGCGCGGAACTGACACTCGCGGTGGAGGGGTTGCTCCCCAGGTTGGTCATGCCGACCACGGTGTTTCCGGTCGTGGCGCTTTGATTCGCTCCATAACCAAAACCGCGCTGGGCGTACATGACCTGCGGCGAGTAAGGAACAAAACCAGCATTTGTCGGCCCAGTGGAATCATAAGAATAATTTCCAGTAGACGCGTTGTAGCCGACGTAAATATGGCCTGCCTCATACTGGCTCAATGTAAAGTAACTTTTTTGATTGATGGCTGAATTTGGAGGGTTTGGAGGATATGGGTTTTGGGGGTTTCCAGCTAGTTGAATATAATAAGGGGGAATTTGGTTATATTTGTAATTCGCGTTATAAACACCTTGATAATCTACATAAAGTGGTCCGCCGTTTTGCGATGTTGGGCTGTAGCTGTATAAAACGTCATTGATGTTCGGATCGTCGCTTGATGCGCCGATCTGCATGTACTGGTTGTTCTTGAGGGTGCTCGAACCATACAGGCTGGCGATCGACCCGCAGTAGCTATTCACTGAGGACGATGCATTGTTGTATTGGTAGCACGGGTTATTGACCCAGCGCGTGGGCGCAGGTGAGGCGTTTGGATTTGCGGCGATGAAGCTTTGGTACTTCGCGTAGCTTGTAAACCCATTGGTCGGCAGGCTGTTGGCAAACCGAAAGCCGTTGCTGGGCGACATGTAATACACCCAGGTGGTATAGAAGGTGGATCCCGAGGTGGAGTAGTCTTCCAGCGCAAAGTCCATGCTGGGTAGGTACTGGCCAAGCACGGTCGAAATCCCGGCCTTCGCCACGTTCAGGCGGCTGGCGCCGTTGTCGATCAGGGTGCCGCTGCCGTTTTTGTAGGTGTAGGGTGCGGAGGCCGTTTGACTCGGGGTCATCGGCGGGGTGAAGCCTGCGGGCACCGCGTATTGCTGTGGCGAGCTGCTGTTGTACAGGCTGGTGAGCCCGCTGGAGAGCATGCCCGAGCCGGTCATGATGGCGCCGCTCAGATCGCCGTCCATCGACTCTGAATTGCCGATGGCGATGACGATCTGCGGTCGCGGCTGACTTGACGATACGGTGCCTGCAACACTCAAGGCCATCGGCCACGGCGAACAGCTCATGCCGATGCAGACCGCGATGACAACTGAGGCTTTGATGGGATTTTTCATGATCAACTCGCAGTGCAAAGCTTGTAGACGCTTTCGGTGCTGGCACCTGTTTGCCCATTGGCTTCACGAATATTCAAAAAAATCTCGTAGTAATTGGCGGTGTAGGTCGAGTTGGAGGTCGATGACCCATTCGGGAACATGACATAACAAGCCGATGGATCGGCAGGCAAGGTGGTGGGCACGACGGCAACGAGAATGTTGCTCGATCCGGGAATGGCTGCTGGCGCCGGATTCAAATTGCCAAGCACGCTGCTTTGAATGTGTGTGAGCGTGTCGCAGGTGCTGTTGGCCAGGCAAGAGGTCCAAAAGGCTTGCGTTGGTGTCGTGCCCGACCAGGGCAGGGCTGAGCCCGCATCGGTGACTGGAAACCACGGCTTGCCCTGTGCCGTGTTCTGCAACTGCTGACAGGTGTTTTGGTTGCCGCCGCAGGCGGTTTGCACGATCGCGCTTCTGACCTGCTGCAGCGCCATGTCACCGATCTGCAGGTTTTTCTGTCGCTGCACGGTATTGCCGGTCATCGCGGTTTGCAGCAGATCGCCGCGGGTGACGAACAGCACGCCAAATAGCAGTACGACCAGAACGATCAGTGTGAGCAGCAGCACATAGCCTTGCTCGCGCTGCAGGATAGGCGGTGTGTTCATGGCGCATTTCCCCAAAGTGCGTTGCGCACAGCAACCTCGGTGGCGATGACCGAATAGTGATAGCCAGTTGCTCCCGCCGGAACCTGGTAGTCAAACGCATGTCCATAGGTGTTGGGCGCGGGCAGATTCACCGCAATGGTTGCTGGAGATTGATATTGCGAGTTGATGTCGGGGTGCAGCGAGCGGGTGACCAGGGCAATCCAGACACTGCGGATATTGCCGATCTGGTTCTGCGCCAGCACATCGCTGCCGGTCAGGTATTGCGTGACGTTGGACGTGCCCACGCCGAACAGCGCAACCAGGCTGACCACGCCAGCGGCAACCGGCACCGGTTGGCCCACAAGCGATCCGGTCTGGGGGTTGATCACCGCGCGCATCAGCGCGGGGAATTGGCCGCCCGCGCTATTGGCCTGGTTGGCCACCCAATACGCCACGGTCTGCAGATTTTGCTGAGCCGGGCGCCCCAGATCGATCAACTGCACCGTCCCGGGGCCGTAAAAATCGGTGGGCAGCAGGGTCTGTCCCGATCCCAGCAGACCGGCGCTGCGCAGCGCGGCCTGAAAGCCGTTGTAGCCCTTGGTCTGATACGGCGTGCTGACAGCAGGCGTCAGCGCACTGTTGTTCAGGCTGTCGACCGATGCGGGCTGGGTGGCGGTCTGCGCCGGGATGTGGCTGATCGGAATTTGAAAGCACACGTTCTTGCCCGAAAAGCGAAAGTTCTTGAGCTCAAGCAGGCCAGAGTCGCCAGCCTGGATTCCCGAAGGCAGCTTGCTCAGCACCAGATTGGTTCCTGCGGGCGGCGTGTCCGGGGCGGCCTGTCCCGGAAACACCACATTGACAGGCCCGCCAAGAGATGGGTTGATCTGCGGGGTGGCAGCAGCCATGGTCATGGTCAGCAACACCGAGGTGTTGCCACCCGGCGGGGTGTAGTTGGCTGGATCGAGCGATGTGCTGACGCTGCTCGTGGTGGGCAGCGGGCTCGGCTCGGATGCAGCCATCGCTGGTGCACTCAACGTCGCGCTGCCGCCGTTGGCCCCGTAGGACAGGATCAGATTGCATTTATTGCTTCCCGGAATCGGGCCGCTCTGGAAATAGCCGGAATTGGACAGATCCCTGGACATCAGATCGAGCGCGGCGCGCGTCTGCGAGTCGCGCTGCATTGCGTCGCTCATCGCGACGTTCTGCTTGGTCAGCGACGATTGCACCAGCAACACGGCGAGCGAGAAGATCAGCCCGATGACCAGAGCGACCATCAGTTCGATCAGGCTCAGGCCACGCTGCCTCGCGGCCACTGGCCTCGGAGTCGGCCTGCGCGGGGATGCGATGCGGGAGCGATTCATGGCGATGTCGGCGAGAGCAATCCCACCTGATAGTTGAAGATCTGCGTGCGCGTGCCGCCGCCGCCCCGACCCGCCTGCCACTGGATGGTCATCTGCACGCCGCAGGTCGGCGCCGTGGGGACGCTGACATTGCACGGATTGCCGTCCGCACCAGCCTGGGTCGTGATCTTCACAGAGGCATTTGGCAGATACATCGACTGCCCCGGGGTGAACATGCTGGCGAGCATGGGCTGCAGCGCTGGTGGCGCCGCAGCGGCGTAGTTACCTGGCGTGTAAGTCGCAGTGGCGCCCGCGCCGATCTGCGAAATCACCTGCGGGCTGGCCTGCAGCGTAGCCCAGAGTTGGTTGCCCCAGGCCGCCGTGTCGAGCGCTTCCTCGTTAGCGGTCTGCGCCGGAACCGTCAGGCCGTAAAGTGAGGCGATGCTGAGCATGCCCAGCCCGAATATGACGATGGCTACGAGCACGCTGATCAGTGACAGACCCGATTGTTGGGGCGGCGAAGACGTTGCGATGCGGTTCATGATGCGGTGTTGCTGCTGAGAATGACGCTGCCAGAACTGAGCAGTTGCATCGTCCAGGTCTGCCCCTGCTTGGCAGTGACCGTAATCACCGGCGCAGCGGCGTTGCCGATGCCGTCGGTAATGAAACCCTGGGTGTCGAACACCAGCTTGCCGGTGGTGGGAGCCTGCTGGATTGCACAGCTCACGCCGGGGTAGCGCGCGGCGAATTGCGCCGGAGTCAGCGAGTGCGCAGAGATTGGCTGCCCGCCGACTCGCGTGGTCCAGGTGCACGCATTGGCGGCGATGCCGGTGAGGTCGATCTCGACCGCTTGCTGTGTCGTCACCGCCTGATTGCGCGCCCAGGCCACGTCCTGGGGGAATTTGTTGACCAGCATCGAGGTCTTGCCGGAATCGACCATGTCGATCAGGTTGGGCACGACCATCACGCCGAGCAGGGCGGCAATGGCGATGGTCACCAGCATTTCGACGAGGGTGAAACCTAGCTGGCGGGGGCTTGCGGTGCGCATCTCAGCAGTCCCCGGACTGGTCGCGCGCCCAGCAGGTGTTGGGGCTGGGCAATGTCCAGCCGGATGGGGGATTTGCGGTTGCCTTGGCGCCGTCCTGATTGATCGTGAATGTCAGTGCTGTTCCACCGTTCATCAGGCTAGGGTCCTTTGCTTGCGCTTGCAACGTGAAAGTTGTCGACGTCACGGTTGGGCAAGTGAAATTGAAGTACTTGCCGACCGGAGGATTGGCGCAAGGGTAGGGATCAGGATTATTCCCGGCGGTCACATCCTGATAGGTTCGGTTATCTTGGTAATACTGCTGCATCGCCACGCTCATGCTCGACAGCCCGGAGAACGCCTCGGTCAGCTTGCTGCGGGCCACATAGGCGGTGTAGGCAGGAATCGCAATCGCCGACAGGATGGCGATGATCGCCACCACGATCATCAACTCGATCAGGGTGAACCCCCGGTGGGTTTTGCGGTCGACAGGAAACGGGCTTGACATGGGCAGACTCTCCTTGGGCGCATTCTGTTGGACGCACAGAGGGCGGTGGGTGGCTTTGCCGACGAACGGTCGAATTTCGCCGATGAACGGCAAACTGTTTCGATTGGTTGCATTTGTGCGAATGAAAGCGTTGCGGCCGCGCAGCGCATGCGCCCTGTCTGACCGTTGTGTGTGGTTTGTTTGCCGCCCTTGAAACGCGGAAGTCCGTCCCTATAATTAGCACTCGTTGAAGGTGAGTGCTAACAGTGGCGTCAAAGCGCTGTCATGCAAGCAGCTTCAAAATGGGTTTCTGGCCGTCTGGTTTGGGCTGTGTCCAGCGGGCGGCCTGTCAATTGGCACCGAGCGGGTGCCCAGTTTTTTACAAACTTCAGGAGATTTGCATGAAATTGCGTCCTCTGCATGACCGTGTCGTGGTCAAGCGCATCGAACAAGAAACCACCACGGCTTCCGGCATCGTGATTCCGGGCAGCGCGGCGGAAAAGCCGGATCAGGGTGAAGTGCTGGCCGTGGGTCCGGGCAAGCATGACGACCAAGGCAAGCTGGTTGCCATGGCGGTGAAGGTGGGCGACCGTGTGCTGTTCGGCAAGTACGCCGGTCAGACCGTCAAGGTGGACGGCGACGAGCTGATGGTGATGCGTGAAGACGACCTGATGGCCGTCATCGAAAAATAATGGTCCAGCCGGCGGATGACGCTGCCCCACGGCACTGCGCATCCGCGCTGAACTCTGCTTCAACTGCTATTTACGGAGAATTTCAATGGCTGCAAAAGACGTGATTTTTGGTGCGGACGCGCGCGTTCGCATGGTGGAAGGCGTGAACATTCTCGCCAATGCTGTGAAGACCACCCTGGGCCCCAAGGGCCGCAATGTGGTGCTCGAGCGCTCGTTCGGCGCCCCCACCGTGACCAAGGACGGTGTGTCCGTGGCCAAGGAAATCGAGCTCAAGGACAAGCTGCAGAACATGGGCGCGCAGATGGTCAAGGAAGTGGCTTCCAAGACCTCCGACAACGCCGGTGACGGCACCACTACCGCTACCGTGCTGGCCCAGGCCATCGTGCGCGAAGGCATGAAGTATGTGGCCGCCGGCATGAACCCGATGGACCTCAAGCGCGGCATCGACAAGTCGGTCGCCGCCCTGGTCGAGGAGTTGAAGAAAGCGTCCAAGCCCTGCTCCAGCTCCAAGGAAATTGCGCAGGTTGGTTCCATCTCGGCCAACAGCGACGCGAATGTCGGCCAGATCATCGCCGAGGCGATGGACAAGGTGGGCAAGGAAGGCGTGATCACCGTTGAAGACGGCAAGAGCCTGGAGAACGAACTCGACATCGTCGAGGGCATGCAGTTCGACCGTGGCTATCTGTCACCCTATTTCATCAACAACCAGGACAAGCAGGTTGCCGTGCTGGAGAACCCGTTCGTGCTGCTGCACGACAAGAAGATCTCCAACATCCGCGACCTGCTGCCCGCGCTGGAGCAAGTGGCCAAGGCCAGCCGTCCGCTGCTGATCATCGCCGAGGACGTGGACGGCGAAGCGCTGGCCACCCTGGTGGTCAACAGCATCCGCGGCATCCTCAAGACCGTGGCCGTCAAGGCGCCGGGCTTCGGTGACCGTCGCAAGGCCATGCTGGAAGACATCGCCATCCTGACCGGCGGCAAGGTCATCGCCGAAGAAGTTGGCCTGTCGCTGGAGAAGGTCACGCTGGCCGATCTGGGCCAGGCCAAGCGCATCGAAGTGGGCAAGGAAAACACCATCGTCATCGACGGCGCGGGTGTGGCTGCCGACATCGAGGCGCGCGTCAAGCAGATCCGCATCCAGATCGAGGAAGCCACCTCCGACTACGACCGCGAAAAGCTGCAGGAGCGCGTGGCCAAGCTGGCTGGCGGTGTGGCCGTCATCAAGGTCGGTGCCGCCACCGAAGTCGAGATGAAGGAGAAGAAGGCCCGCGTCGAAGACGCCCTGCACGCCACCCGTGCTGCGGTGGAAGAAGGCATCGTGGCCGGTGGTGGCGTGGCGCTGCTGCGCGCCCGTCAGGCTGTTGGCGAGATCAAGGGCGACAACCACGATCAGGACGCCGGTATCAAGATCGTGCTGCGCGCCATCGAGCAACCGCTGCGTGAAATCGTTGCCAACGCCGGTGGCGAACCCAGCGTGGTGATCAACAAGGTGCTCGAAGGCAAGGGCAACTTCGGTTTCAACGCCGCCAACGACACCTACGGCGACATGCTGGAGATGGGCATTCTCGACCCGACCAAGGTCACCCGCACCGCGCTGCAGAACGCCGCATCGGTTGCCGGCCTGATGCTCACCACCGAGTGCATGGTGGCCGAGGCGCCGAAGGAAGAAGCCGCACCCGCCATGCCCGGCGGCGGTGGCATGGGCGGCATGGGCATGGACATGTAAGTCCAGACCCGACGTCTGTCGCTTCATGGGCCCGTCTGCTCTGGCAGATCGGGTCTTCACAAGGCCTGCCATCCGCAAGGGTGGCAGGCCTTTTTGTGTGGGCCGTAGCTGTCACCGCGCCGACTACAAGCCTTGCTAATATCGCCCTCATTTGCAACTGGGGGGCAAAATGTCACGGTTTTGTACGCAATGCGGAGCAGAAAACAAGGACGAGGCAAAGTTCTGCAGACAGTGTGGAGCGCCCATGCCCAGATCGGCCGAACCAGCGCGGGCTGGCACCGAGCCCGACCAAACCCCGCTGCAACCGCCGCCCGCACCGAGTGCACCTGACCCCGATGGGGCCGCTGCCGCGCAGCAGCAGGCCCAGGCCCGGCGCCTGGCCGATGAAGCGGCCGCCCAGGCGCAGGCCGAGGAGGTGGCTCTGGCAGCCGCTGCCGCACAACAGGCTGCAAGGCAGGCCACGGAGCGGGCAGCCCAGCAGGCTGCGCCAGAGGCAGCCCAGAAAGTTGCACAGCAGGCAGCACAACAGGCTGCACAGCAGGCCGAGATCGCGGCACGGCAGCAGCGCGAGGAAGAGCGGCGTGCGGCCACCGCCCGGATGGAGGCCGAAATCCAGGCCAAGGCACGGGCGGCAGAGGCCGCGCTGTTCGCTCAGGCGCAGCCGCGGCCCGGCGCGGCGCAGCAGGCATCGGTCCCTGCCAAGGGCAGCAACGCGGTGATGATCGGCGGCATCGCCACCGTGGTCATCGCGCTGCTGTTGATCGGCGGCGGCAGCCTCTGGTGGTCTCGCACCCATTCGCAGCAAGCGCAGTCCGGCGTGCCGCTTGCCAGCGGCAGCGCCGCGTCTGCTGTGGCGCAACCCACACCTGCGGCTGCCCCGCCCGCGTCGGCATCGGTCGCGCGGGCTGCTTCGGCCGCAAACGCCGCGCCGGTGCATGCCGCCTCGGTGGCCCAGGCCGCGCCCGCAGTGACGCCGATCGAGCCGCCGCGCACTGAACCGAAGCAGCCGGTCTCCGCGCAAGCCCCGGCCAAGTCGCAGCCCGAAACCTTCAAGCCGGTGGCTCCACGCATTGAGCACGCCAGGCCCAAGTCGGTGCCTATCCACACGCCTGCGCCTCAGGAGGCGCCTGCATCCGCGCAGGCGCCGCAACCTGCGCCCGTGCCTGCACCCGCGCCCGCGCCGCAGCCAGCGCCCGTTGCCCCCGCCCGGCCTTCGGGACGGCTGGAGGTCTTGCGTGCGGGGCTGGCCGCCTGCGAGCAGAAGGGCAATTTTTTCACCCAGCAACTGTGCATCCAGGAGACCCGCTGGAAGTATTGCGGTGCGCCGCTGTCGCCCGACCCGCTCTGGGGCAAGGTACCCGAATGCCCGAATTCGGCGCAGCAGAGCAACAACCCCTGATTTCGCGTTTCGCCAACCATTCGTCCAGGGAGGACTCCATGACTGTCAAAACCACCAACAACCTCGGCGTGCTGCTGCGCAGCTATGAGGCGCTGCACAACTGGCGCGCGCTGGCCATGCTGGCCGGCAGCTTTGTGCTGGGCGGGCTGGCCATCAGCGGCGGCGCGGCGGCCGGCATGAGCTCGGGCAGCGCTGCAGTGATGATGCTGATGAGCCTGTTGGGCAGCATCGTCATCGTCGTCGGCATGAACGCCAGCGGTCTGATGCTGATGGATCAGGCGTACGACCAGCCGATCCGCGGCTTCGGCCCGGCTTTTCTGGGCGGCGTGCAGTCGGCGCTCTATGTCATCGGTCTGCTGATCTTGCTCGGCCTGGGCTTTGCGGTGATCTTGCTGGTGGCTTATCTGCTGTCGCTGCTCGGCCGCATCCCGGGGCTGGGTGGGCTGTTCGGCTTTTTGCTCGCCGGGCCGCTGGTCGTGGTGGTTGCCTTGGCCTACGCCGTGCTGCTGCTGGCCGGGCCGCTGGTGGTCGCGGCGGTTTGGCATGGTGAAGGTTTTGTCGGCAGCCTGTCGCGCGCGGTGGGCATCGTGATCAAGCGGCCGCTGGAGGTGTTCATGCACTTCCTGGTGCTCGGGTTGCTGGTGCTTCCGGCTGTGGGGTTCATTGTTGCCGTGGTGTTGTTCGGCAGCATGTCGGTCGGCGGCTTTTTTGCCACCAGCGGGTTTGGCAGCTGGGGTGCCGGCGGGATCATGCGGCAATTTGGCCCGGAAAGCATGGGAGGAACCGGGATGGGCGGCGCGATGCTGTCCATCGGCCTGGTGTGGTTCCTGGCGTGGGCGGTGGTCAGCCTGATTTATGTGCTCGGCTTGATCTTCGTCTACCGCGCAGTCAGCGAAGGCGTGGGTTCCGAGGCAACCGAGCTGGTGGGACAGAAACTTGCGCAGTTCAAGCAAAAGCTCGACGAATACAAGCCGCGCGGAGTGTCGCCCGGCGCGCCGTCTGCTGCGCCAGGCGACGGCGCCGCGACAAGCGCAGAGCAGGCCACGGGTGGCGCAACCGCACCGGCCATGCCCAACCCGCCGACAGCCGCTGCCGCACACTGCCCGAATTGCGGTGCTGCGGTGCAGCCCGACGATATGTTTTGCGGCAGTTGCGGCCACAAGCTGAAGTGAGGAGCCTGCGATGCCGCGTTTTTGTACACAATGTGGCGCGAAGAACGTCGATGACGCGCGGTTTTGCGAGCAGTGCGGCGCGCCGCTGCGGCCAAGCGGCGTGCAGCCGGCGCCTCCTGCCGCGCCGGTGCAGGCAGCGCCGCAGCCTGCACCGGCCTCCCGCAGCCGACGCGCTGCGCTGTGGGCGCTCGGGGGGATGTCGGTGCTGCTGCTGGCAGCCGCAGCCCTGGCCTGGTACGTGTTCACACGCGGCGACACACCGTCCTCCGCCGAACTGCAGGCGGCGGCCAAGGCCTGGCTGCAAGACCACCAGGCCGCCTTGCTGCGCGACGATGCCTGCGTGCGCAATTTCAATTACGCCGCCGATCCGGTGTTCGTCAACGGCTTCGACCAGAACACGCAGCAATGGCTCGATGCGCTGGTGAAGGCAGGTGTCTACACCGCGCCGGTGAAGGTGCAGAACGGCTTTTTGCAGCAGTTGAAATATGCCCACGGGCCGCAGGCTGCGCGCTACATTCGCGATGGCGCGCTGTGCGTCGCAGACGGCCTGCGCATCCAACGGGTGCAGCCGTTGCACCCGGGAGAGAACGCGGCGGGGTCGTTGCCCGCCGGGGTCAAACTGCCCGAGGGCTGGGCGCTGGCGCGGGTGGAGCTGGTGTGGAGCGGACAGCCCGCCTGGGCGCAGCAGCCGCCGGTGTCGACCCAATTCCCCAGGCTGTCCGCGCCGCTTGCGCAAACCATTTTGCTGCACAAGACCGCACAGGGCTGGGTGTTGCCATCGCAAGCCGAGGAGATCGCGATGCGCGCGCAGCTGGCCATGCGTGACGCTGGCGGTGCGCTCGGCCAGTCGATGCAGCAGTGGGGGCAGCAGCTGAGCGAGGCGGGCCAGTCGCTGCGCGAACAGGCCGCAGCCCCGCGCGCGCAAAGTGCGCAGTCGGGCGGATTTTTCGACTGGCTGAAAAACCTGCTTGGCTTTGGCGACCCAGTGCGCAGCATGCCGGCGCAGTTCTACGGCGATGTGCAGAATGGCCGGTTCGATGCGGCGTATGCGCTGCTCGGCCCTGATCTGCAAATTCTCGGCCCCGACAAGATGCGCGTGGCGCTCAAGCGGGCGCAGGCGCAAATCCAGGCCAGGGGCGGTGTGGACAAGATCACCATCCTCAATGTCACCGACCAGGGCAGCATCAAGCTGGTGCGCTTCGACGTGCGGTATGGCGACGGCAGCCGGCAGACCGAGACCCTGCGCATCGGCAGAGTTGGCGACCAGTGGCGAATTCTCGCGAACGACGGTCTATGACGCCGCGCTCCTCGACCGAGTCGGGGTGTGACCGGACAAGGCACCGGCGCCTGCTGCTTGGCGGGCTGGCGCTGGTGACCACAGGCGCGTGGGCTGCGCTGCACACCATGTCGCCACGTTGGCAGGTGGACGATGCCGCACTGCGGGCGGGCGACCTGCTGTTTCGCCGCACGGTCAGTCTCGAGGGGCTGGGGGTGCAGGCGCTCGACGCGGCCGTGCGCTTCAGTCATGTCGGCCTGGTCGTCGGGCATGACGCGCATGGCGCGGCGCAGGTGGTGCATGCCTGTCCGTCCGAGCACGCGGGGCAGCCCGGGGTGCGGCAGACCACGGCGCAGGCCTTCGTCGCGGCAGCCGACGTGCGCAACGCCGCGGCGGCGCGGCTGCCTGTCGGCAATGCGCAGGCGTGGCAACTGTCAGACTGGGCGCTGCGCCATGTCGGCTGGGCGTTCAACGCCGACTTTCTCTTGGACGCGCCACACGCGCTGTATTGCACGCAGCTGGTCTGGGCCGCAATGCGGGCCGCGCACTGTCGCTGCTTGCCGCAAATCGCCTTCTGGCGCACACCGCTGGGCGCCCGCGAGGTGGTGCCGATGTCCGCGCTGATCGACCTGCCGGGACTGCGCTGGATGCCCAGGGCGGTACAGGCTGTCTGATTCCGCCGCGCGCCGACAGGCGACAATGGCTGCATGCGTTCTGTCCATTCGCGCGGGCGCCTTCGTGGCGCGTTGGCGTTGTTCCTTTTTTCGGTGATGTGCGCCGCTGCCTCGCCCGCGTGGGCCGGGCAGGCGCCCAAGGGTGCCGGACGCACCTGCCTCGTGCTGTCGGGCGGCGGTGCGCGGGGGTTTGCGCATATCGGCGCACTCGAGGCCTTGCAGCAGCTCCATGTGCCGATCGATTGCATCGCCGGCACCAGCATGGGCGCGATCATCGGTGGGCTGTATGCCGAAGGGGTGTCGGTCGACGTGCTGCGCAGCCAGGTTTCGGGCATGGACTGGACCAGTGTGCTGTCCAGCCGTCCGGCCCGCGAGGGGCTGAATTTCCGCCGCAAGCAGGCCGATGAGCAGATGCCGGGCGGCATCGAATTCGGTCTGAGCGATCGTGGACAGGTGCAGTTTCCGAATGCTGCGGTCAACACCACCCAGCTCGAACAGGTGCTGACCAACCTCACCCTGCCGGCCATTCCCGTGCGCAACTTCAATGACCTGCCGATCCCGTTCCGCGCCGTGGCGACCAATATGGTCACGGGGCAAAAGGTGATTCTGCAGCAGGGCACGCTGGCCAATGCCCTGCGCGCCAGCATGTCGGTGCCCGGGGTGTTTCCTCCCACGGAGGTCGATGGCGCGCTCCTGGGGGATGGCGGTCTGGTGGACAACCTGCCCGTGGACGTGGCCCGTGACATGGGCGCGCGGCACATCGTGGCCATCAATATCGGCACGCCGCTGGAATCGCGCGAGGCACTCGACAACATCGTCGGGCTGACCTCGCAGATGATCAACATCCTGATCGAGCAGAACATCCGGGCGCAGATCGACACACTCAAGCCCGGCGACGTGCTGATCTCGCCCGATCTGGGCAACCTGTCCTCACTCGATTTCCAGGCGGGCGACCGTGCCATCAAAATCGGCTATGAAGCCGTGATGGCCGCACGCGAAAAACTCGCGCCGTTGGCGCTGCCATCGGCGCAATACGCGCGCTGGCGCGATGCCTTCGCGCGCCGGGCGCAGACGCTGGTGGCGCAGATGCAGTTCAACGCCCCGTTGGTCGCGGTGGAGGTGCGTGGGCTGGCACCTGGCGTCGACAAAACCCTGCAGGCGCAATTGCAGCAAAAAGCCGGTGAACCGCTAAATTTCAGCGCCGTGCGCCACGACGTGGACCGCCTGTTCGGTTTGGGCGACTTCTCCCGCGTGGACTACCGCCTGATCGATGCGCGGCAGGGGCAGACCCTCGAATACCGACTGCAGGACAAGGCCTGGGGGCCAAACTATCTGCGCTTCGGCCTCGGGCTCTATACCGACCTGCGCAACCAGTCGCGGTTCTCCCTGCAGCTCGCGCAGCGCAGGCCATGGCTCAACAGCCTGGGCGGCGAATGGCGCAACGATCTGCAGATCGGCTGGCGCAACCGCTGGTTTTCCGAGCTGTATCAGCCGCTCGACGCACGCGACACCGTGTTCATTTCGCCGTATTTCGATCTCGACGCCCGCCCGGTCGATGTCTATCAGGGCGACAACCCCATCGTGCGCTACCGCCTCAATACCCGCCGCGCCGGGGTCGATCTGGGCGTGCCCGTCTCCGGCTATGGCGAGGTGCGACTGGGCCTGAGCCGGGCCAATATCTCGGCCGATTACCTGCTGGGCCAGACCGGGCTGGTGAACGGCCAGACCCTGCGCGAAGGCGGGGTGCGGGCGCTGGCCATTTTCGATCGCCTCGACCATGCCGACTTCCCCACCAGCGGCTGGCGCACCCGCCTGGAGGTGTTCGCTGCGCGCACCGGCCTGGGCAGCGACAGCAACTACGACCGGATCGACCTGTCCGGCCAGGCCGACTTCAGCGCCGGACGGCATACCGTGGAGCTGGCCGCCCGGGCCGCGAGTTTCCGCGACCGCAAGGGCCTGGGGCTGGATTATTTTTCGCTGGGCGGTTTCGACGCCCTGAGCGGCTACCGCGAAGGCCAGCTCATCGGCAATTACCTGGTCTATGGCCGTCTGGGCTATCGCTACGAACTGACCACGCCCGGGCTGTTCGGCGGTGCCAGCTACCTCGGCCTGGTGCTTGAGCGCGGCAATACCTGGACGCAGCGCAGCGCCGTCAGCCTGGGCGATCTGCGGCAGAGCGTGGGCGCCTACCTGGGCACCGACACCCCGCTCGGTCCGGTCTATTTCGGCGTGGCCAAGGCGCCGGGGCAGAAAGTCAACGTCTACCTGACGCTCGGGCGGCCCTGAGTCAACCCTGGCCCTCTGCAGGCGCCGCAGTGTCTGGGGTGTCGTCATGGGGCGCTGCAGCCTGGGGCTGATGCTCCGCCAGCCAGCTCTCGATCAGCTGGGACGCGGCTTCGATGCCTGTGTGCTTGGTGGCGGAGAACAATTGCAGCGAAATCGGCGCCGTCATGCCGACCGCCTGCGCATGCTGCGCAAGCTGGTCGCGCGCGGCCTGCGCCGCCCGCTGGCCTTCCTGCCGGTTGAGCTTGTCCGACTTGGTCAGCAGCACATGCAGCGGCACACTGGCTGGTGCCATGAACTGGAGCAGGGACAGGTCGATCTCCGTCAAACCCAGGCGCGAGTCCGCCAGCAGGATCAGGCCCACCAGCGGCCCGCGCTCGGCGAGGTATTGCGCCAGAAACAACTGCCAGCGTTTTTTGTCGGTTTTCGCCACCGCCGCGTAGCCGTAGCCCGGCAGATCGACCAGCAAGCCACTGGGCTTGTCCTTCGGCCCGACGGCGAAAAAATTGATGTGTTGCGTGCGCCCAGGGGTCTTGGAGGCAAAGGCGAGCTGCCGCTGCTGGCAGAGTGTGTTGATCGCGGTGGACTTTCCGGCGTTCGAGCGCCCGACAAAGGCGATTTCCGGCAGGCCGGTGTGCGGAAGATTGTCCATGGCCGAACTGGTCACCATGAAGCGCGCGCTGTGCAGCAGCGGGCTGAACCGCACCGGGGTGCCCCCAGGGTCGGCTCGCCGACCGGCCCCCCGAGGGGGACAAGGAGGCTTGGGGCGGTCCTGCGCGTCCTTGGAAGGCGCTGACCTGCTGGAATTCCCTATATTCGCCATGACTTATGTATCGCTAGGATGCGCCATCTTATGAAATCAACTGGGCGCGGAGAACTGCTGCGCTCGTTCCAGAGTCCGTGCCGCGCGGAACAGCGCATTGTCGCTGTTGTCTCGCGCTGGCGTCTTTCTGATGGATTGCCATTCATGCCCACCACGTCGGTTACTGCGCGCCTCGCTCTGAGTCTTGCCGGTTTGCTCTCGCTGCCCGCCGCATCCTGGGCTGCTGGAACGCCGCCAGCAGCTGCTTCCAGCGTGATGGAATCGTCCTTTCCGGTGCCCAGCACCGCACAACTGCAGGCCGGGGCCAAGGTGGCGCAGACCTGCGCGGCCTGTCATGGACTGGATGGCAATGCGACGTCCACAGAATTTCCCAAGCTGGCAGGGCAGCATGCGGACTACATCATCAAACAGTTGCATGATTACCGCATCGCCAAGGGTGCCAAGAAGCCGGCGCGGGTCAACGCCATCATGAACGGGATGGCCGCCGCGCTGACCGACGACCAGATCCGCGACGTGGCGCTGTATTACAGCCGCCAGACCTTCAAACCGGGCGTGGCGTTTGCCGACAAGAAGGAGCTGAAGCTGGGGGCATCCATCTGGATGGCCGGCATTCCCGATCGTGCAGTTCCTGCCTGCGTGTCGTGCCACGGACCGGGCGGAGCAGGCATGCCGTCGCGCTACCCGCGCATCGGCGGGCAGTGGCAAGGCTATCTGGAAACCGAGTTGCAGATGTTCCGCAACGACCGCCGCACCAACAGCCCGGAAATGCACGACATCGCCTCGCGCATGACGGACAAGCAAATCGCTGCTGTGGCGGATTACGCCGCAGGGTTGCGCGCACCGTCCGAATTGCCGCGCTGAATCGCGGCCGATTTTGTTCAGATACGCGCTGTTACTGGAACTTTCCAGCGTCGCGCGATCTCTCTCACCCGGCAAGGCCCAAGTTGCACAGGGGCTGTCGCATGTCAAAACGCAGCTTGCGTTGTTTCATCCGACAGGTCGACAGCACCTTTGTCCGGGCTGTGAAATGTCAAAATTGAGGTTTTTCTCTTTTGCTATATTGATTCATTGATTTGTTCATGTTCCCAGCGCCTGTGGTTGAGCGGTCTCGTCAAGCGGTCTGTGGTGCGTGGCATCCACGCCCTGCTCCGAGCCCTCATCGTCCCACCCTGGCACAGCCCATGTTCTGCTGCCACTTGTTTTCCTGCATGTGCGCTGCATAGCGTCACGCCCCTTTGGTTTCGCCATCCATGTCCGCCACACCCTCTCCAGTTCCCAACACCTCACTGAGCACCTCCGGCTGGGAATTGCAGCATGGGTCGCGCGCCTGGCGGGCCTTCGTCGAGCTGCTGTCGTCGATGCGCTTTGCCATTGCGCTGCTGGTCATCGTCGCGGTGGCCAGCATCATCGGCACCGTGCTCACCCAGGGTCAGCCGTACAACAACTACATCAACCAGTTCGGGCCGTTCTGGGCCGAAGTGTTTCGAAAGTTCGAGCTGTACAACGTCTATTCCTCCTGGTGGTTCCTGCTGATCCTGACCTTTCTGGTGGTATCCACCAGCCTGTGCCTGATCCGCAATACCCCCAAGATCATCACCGACCTGAAAACCTACAAGGAAGGGGTGCGCGAACAAAGCATGCGCCACTTCCACGAGCGCGGCGAAGCGGTCTTCACCGACAGCCGCGCCGCCACGGTCGAGCACATCACGGGCGTCATGCGCAGTCACGGCTACAAGTTCAAGCTGCAGGAGCGCCCGGCTGCGCAGGAGGGCGGCGCGGGTGCCACCATGATTGCGGCCAAGACCGGCGGCATCAACCGCGTGGGTTATGTGCTGGCGCATGCGGCGTTCGTGCTGATCTGCGTGGGTGCGCTGTTTGATGGCGACATGATGATCAAGGCGCAGATGTGGATGTTCGGCAAGGAACCGCTCAAGAGCAACATGCTCATCTCGCAGGTGCCCGAGGCCAACAGGCTGTCGGTACACAACCCCACCTTCCGCGGCAACCTGCAGATTCCGGATGGCGGCGAATCCAATATGGCCGTGCTCACCATGGGCGATGGCGTGCTGCTGCAACCGCTGCCGTTCAACATCCACCTGAAGAAATTCAACATCGATTTCTATTCCACCGGCATGCCGCGGCTGTATTCCAGCGACGTGGTGATCACCGACCCGAAGACCGGCAAGAGCTTTCCGGCAAAGATCGAGGTCAATCATCCCCTGACCTACGACGGCGTGACCATCTTCCAGTCCGGTTTTGCCGATGGGGGCTCTGAACTGTTTCTCAAGGCCTGGCCGATGCACGGGCCGAGCGACAAGACCTTTGATCTCACCGGGACCGTGGGCACGGACCGCCAGCTCAGCAACGGCGCGCAGAGCCTGCAGGTCGAGTTCAGCGAACTGCGCATTTTCAACGTGCAGGACATGAGCCCGGCGCAGACCACCGGCGTGAAGCCCAAGGAAAAATCGCTGATGGCCGGGTTCGATCAGCACCTGGGCGCGCCGGTCGCGGCGCCGGGAGAGCGTCACCTGCAGAACATCGGCCCGGCGGTGGTCTACAAGATTCGGGACGCCTCGGGCCAGGCGCACGAGTACTTCAATTACATGCTGCCGGTCGAGCTCAATGGCGAGAAGGTGTTTCTCGCGGGTGAGCGCAGCTCGCTCGATGCCGGCTACAAGTACATGCGCATTCCGGCGGACGGCAACGATTCGATCGACGGCTGGATGCACCTGCGCGCCGCCCTGTTCAACCCCAAGGATCGCGAGCAGGCTGCCGCGCAGTATGTGGCCGCCTCCCTGCCGCCAGATGCCACTGCGGAGCTGAAGAGCCAGCTCCAGGTGACGGCCAGTCGCACCCTGGACATTTTTGCCGGCGAAATCCCCACGGATCCCAAGACCGGCAAGCCGGTGGTGGCCGCGCCCGGCGGTCTGCCTGCGCTGGCGCAATACCTCGAGGCCGCAGTGCCGCCCGACAAGCAGCAGCAGGCCTCCGATGTGTTCGTGCGCATTCTCAACGGCACCTTGTGGCAGCTGTGGCAGATCAGCCGCGAAAACAACGGCCAGAAGCCTGTGGCGCAAGATCCGGCGCATGAAAAGTTCTTCGACTCGGCCGTGCTGGCGCTGTCCGATTCCTTTTTCTACCCGTCGCCGCTTTACTTGCAGATGACCAACTACAAGCAGGTCCAGGCCAGCATCTTTCAGGTGGCCCGCGCCCCTGGCAAGGTTGTGGTCTATACCGGCGCGGTCTTGCTGATCCTGGGCGTGTTTGCCATGCTGTACATCCGCGAACGCCGGGTCTGGTTCCTGGTGAAAGACCGCGAAGACGGCGGCAGCGATACCCTGATGGCCATGAGCACCAACCGTCGCACCATGGAATACAAGAAGGAATTTGAAACACTGCGCGCAGCCAGCCTGGGCGTAGCATCACCCGACCCGGCGAGTGTACAAGCGAATGCACAAACGCCGGACTCTGCCTCGACCTGAATAGGGACCCGCCATGGAACTTGCCAGCAAATCCCATAGCTTGCCACTGAACTCCAAGAGTTCTGAACCTCCGCGCCAGAACGGCATCGGTGCGTATCTGCGCCGACGTACCGCGTATGACTGGATTTTTCTGCTGCTCATCGCGGGCGGTGATGCGTATGTGCTGAGCCAGTATGGTCAGAACATGAGCTATTACGTCAAGCTCATCTTCCTGGGAGCGACCACCGCGCTGATGTTCCTCGGCTGGGGCTGGACGGCCATCAAGAACCTGGCCATCGTCGTCACGGGCCTGTCGCTGTTCGGCATCTGGCTGTACTACGGGCCGAACGGACAGCCAGTGCTGGCGCGCAGCGAGCAAGTGTTTTTCCTCAAGTACTTCCTGGCCAGCCAGTCCGCCATTCTCTGGATGGCGTTCCTGCTGTTCCTGAGCACCGCGGCCTACTGGTTCGGCATGTTCACTGGCCCGTCGCAGAACACCGCAGGGGGCATGGCGCTGGCCACCGGAGGTGGCGCGATGGCTGGCGGGGGTGACGGCATGGTGCGTGACGCCAAGGGCTGGCAGTCCAACTTCTCGCAGTATTTCGGTTCGCGGCTGGCCTGGGTGGGCATCACCATGGCGCTGGTCGGCACCATGATGCGCTGGTTCGAGAGCTACCAGATCGGGGCGGACATCGGGCACATCCCGCTGTCCAATCTGTACGAAGTGTTCGTGCTGTTCTCCTGGCTGACGACCATTCTGTACCTGTACTTCGAACAGAAATACAAGACCCGCAGCATGGGCGCGTTTGCCATGCTGGTGGTCAGCGCGGCGGTGGGCTTTCTGCTGTGGTACAGCATGGTGCAGAACGCCTACGAAATTCAGCCGCTGGTGCCTGCGCTGCAAAGCTGGTGGATGAAGCTGCACGTTCCGGCCAACTTCATTGGCTACGGCACCTTTGCCATCGCCGCGATGGTCGGCTTCGCCTACCTCATCAAGACTCACGCGAACGAGACCTCCTTGTGGAAGCTCACGCCGCTGTGGATCATCGGCTTTGTCATGTTCTTCGAGCCGCTGGTGTTCCGTCAGGGTGGGATCTCCGAGTACTGGGGCGTGTTTGCCGGCATTTCGGCACTCATCGTCGCCGGCATTCTGTACGGCCGCCAGCGCATTGCCTCGCATCTGCCTTCGCTCGAAGTGATGGATGACGTGATGTACAAGTCCATCGCCATCGGCTTCACCTTCTTCACCATCGCCACCATTCTGGGCGCGCTGTGGGCGGCCGAAGCCTGGGGCGGCTACTGGAGCTGGGACCCGAAGGAAACCTGGGCGCTGATTGTCTGGCTGAACTACGCGGCCTGGCTGCACATGCGTCTGATCAAGGGTCTGCGTGGGCAGGTTGCGGCATGGTGGGCGCTGACCGGTCTGCTGGTCACGACCTTCGCCTTCCTCGGGGTGAACATGTTCCTCTCCGGCCTGCATTCCTACGGCAAGCTGTAAATTCCTTGCATGTTCAAAAAAGGCCCTTCGGGGCCTTTTTTGTTGGGCCCGAAGGGCCGTGGAAACCCCTGTCTGAAGCAGGAATGCAGAGGCGCTGTAAGGTTTGGCCCGGTGGAACGACCAAGTTCCACAATGGAATAAATCCAGGGCGATGCCAGTCCATCCAGACAGGCCAAGTGTTCAGGGTGCCAACCAATTTCGCAGGAGAGCCGCGATGCGTCAACGTCAGGATCAGGGGTTCGAGCATCCCACACCTTCGGACATCACGCCGAAGGAGATTTACAAGGATCGTCGCCATTTCCTTGCTGCGGCCGGGGTGGGTGCGGCCGCGGGGATCGCGGCGCTGACTGCGCGCCATGCGCAGGCCGTGCCGCAAAACGGCGGCCCGCCCGCGCCGGGCAAGCTCGCGGCGCTGGCGGCGCAAAAAAACGCGGCGCTGTCGACCACGCAAACGCCCACGCCCTACAAGGACATCATCACCTACAACAACTTCTACGAGTTCGGCACCAGCAAGAGTGATCCCTCGCAGCACGCCGGCAGCCTGAAAACCCGGCCGTGGACCGTGGTGGTGGAAGGGGAGGTGCGCAAGCCACGCACCTTCGGCATCGACGATCTGCTCAAACTCGCCCCCATGGAAGAGCGCATCTACCGGCATCGCTGCGTGGAGGGCTGGGCCATGGTGGTGCCGTGGCTGGGGTATTCGCTCTCGCACCTGATCAACGCGGTCGAGCCCACGGGCAATGCCAAGTACGTGGAATACATCACCCTGCTCGATCCGGCGGAAATGCCCGGGCAGAACGACCCCATCCTGCAGTGGCCCTATCTCGAAGGCCTGCGCATGGATGAAGCCATGCACCCGCTGACCCTGCTCACCTTTGGGTTGTATGGTGAGGTGCTGCCGAACCAGGACGGTGCACCGATGCGCATGGTCATTCCCTGGAAGTATGGCTTCAAGGGCGGCAAGTCCATCGTCAAGATCCGTCTGGTGGAAAAGCAGCCGGTGACGTCGTGGATGCGCGCCGTGCCGCAGTGGTACGGCTTTTATTCCAACGTCAATCCCGACGTCAGCCCGCAGAACTGGAGCCAGGCCAACGAGCGCATGATCGGGCAGGGCGGTGCGTTCGGCGGCCTGTTTGCGCCGCGCGTGCCCACGCAACTGTTCAATGGCTACGGCGCGCAGGTCGCCAGCCTGTATCAGGGCATGAACCTGAGCAAGTTTTTCTGAACGCCATGAGCGCATCGTCGTCTGTGCCGCGTCGTCTCTTGGGTCTGAAGGCTGTCAAGCCGTTGCTGTTCGCGCTCTGTCTGCTGCCGTTCGCCAGCCTGTTCTGGCGCGGCTGGACAAATGATCTGGGCCCCAACCCGGAGCAGACCGTGATCTGGACCACTGGGTTGTGGGCGCTGCGCCTGCTGCTGCTGACCCTGGCCATCACCCCGCTGCGCAAGCTCACGGGCTGGGCGGAGCTGGCGCGGCTGCGGCGCATGTTGGGGCTGTTCGTGTTCTTTTACGCGGCGCTGCATTTCACCGCGTGGCTGGGGCTGGTCAACGGCTTCAGCGTGGACATGGCGCTGCGCGACATTGTCAAACATCCCTTCGTGCTCGCGGGAATGACAGCCCTGGCCTTGATGACGCCGCTGGCGCTGACCTCGACCAACGGCATGATCAAGCGCCTCGGCGCGAAGCGCTGGCAGCGCCTGCATCGCCTGGTGTATGCGGTCGGCGTGGTGGCGGTGTTTCACTTCTGGTGGGGCAAGCTGGCGAAAAACAATACCGCCAGCCCCACCGTCTATGCCATCATTCTTGCGCTGTTGCTGGGGCTGCGGCTGTGGTGGGCCTGGCGTGCGGCACAGACGCGCCGAGCACAGGCACTCCAGAGTCTGGCCACCGAGAGCGAGCGCAAGCGACAGAGCAACAATCAGGGCAACAAGCGCTCGCTCGCGTAGAGCTGTTCCACGGCTTCACGCGGACGGATCAGGTGGGTGCTGGCGCCATCGACCAGCACTTCGGCGGGGCGGCCACGGCTGTTGTAATTGGACGCCATGACCATGCCATACGCGCCGCTGGACAGCACGGCGAGCAGATCGCCTTCTTCCAGAACCAGGGCGCGGTCGCGCGCCAGCCAGTCTGCGGATTCGCAGACCGGGCCGACGATGTCGTAGTGCAGCGCCAACCCGGTGCGCACTTCCGCTGGTGCAACGACCTGCTCGGCCTCATACAGCGCAGGGCGAATCAGATCGTTCATGCCGGCGTCGACCACGGCGAAATGCTTGGCCGGGGTGGACTTGAGATACAGCGTGCGGGTGAGCAGCACGCCGGCGTTGCCCACGATGGAGCGGCCTGGCTCGACCATGACGGTGCGATGTCCGAAACCCCGTGCCGCGATGCGCGCCAGCAGTGGCGCCAGCCAGTCCTGCGGCGTGGGCGGTGTTTCGTGGCTGTAACGGATGCCGAGGCCTCCACCGAGGTCGATGTGCTCGATCTGCGCTCCCTTGCGCTCCATCGCCTCCACCAGGTCGAGTACCTTGTCCAGGGCGTCGAGGTAGGGCTCGACCGAGGTGATCTGCGAGCCGATGTGGCTGGCAATGCCCACCAGCCGCACATGCGGCAGCAGGGCAGTCTGCACCGCCAGTGCCACCGCCTGTTCCTGGGCGATACCGAACTTGTTGCTCTTCAAGCCAGTGGAGATGTAGGGGTGCGTTCCGGCGTCGACGTCTGGATTGACGCGCAGCGCGACCTGCGCGACTTTGCCGGCCTGTTGTGCCACGCGGTTGAGCACAACCAATTCGTTGGGCGACTCCAGGTTGAAGCATTCCACGCCGACATCGAGCGCCAGGCGCATTTCCGCCGCAGTCTTGCCCACGCCGGAGAACACCACTTTGGCAGCGTCGCCGCCAGCGGCCAGCACGCGCTGCAATTCGCCGCCCGAGACGATGTCGAAACCCCAGCCCAGTCGCGCCAGCACCTGCAGCACCGCCAGGGTGGAATTGGCCTTGACCGCATAGCGCAGCGCCACCTTCACCGGGCTGCGCGCGGCGGCGTCCATGTATTGCCGTGCGGCCTGCTCGATCGCGGTGCGCGAGTACACATAGGTCGGCGTGCCGAAGGTCTCGGCGATCGCGCTCGCGTTGACCTGCTCGATGTGCAGGCTGGTGTCGACATAGGCAATGTGCGGATGGCCGGGCAGTTCGGAGAGGACTTGCGTTTTCATCAGTCAGGGTGGTGAGGCTGAAACTCAGGGATGGGCTGCCGATGCCGCCGGCATCGATGCGGGCGCGGCGGGAGCAGGCAAATACAAGGGCCCGGTCTGGCCGCAGCCGGCGAGCAAAACAAGCACGCCCATTGCGGCCATCAGGCGTGCGATGGCGCGCGGAAAACGGGGTCGATTAAGCTGTGTGTCCATTGAAAACCAGTGTATCAGCCACCCCATGTCAGACACCCTCGACGATACCCGTTACCTGCAGATCGCCGAACAGGCGATGGCCGCAATCGAAACTGCCGCCGACGCCGCCGACCTCGACTCCAAGCGCGATGGCTCCGTGCTGCGCCTTGAACTCGATGGCGGGGATCAGGTCATCGTCAACCTGCAGCAACCCATGCATCAACTCTGGCTGGCATCGCGCGCCGGCGCGCATCACTACGTGTGGAACGGCACCCATTGGTGCGATACGCGCACCGGGGAAACGCTGGGTGCGGCGCTGCGCAGGGTGATGGACACCCTGGAGGCGCCGCCGCTGGACCTCCCCACGCTCTGACGACCGGGCCGGGCTTCAGCCACGGTGCTGCGCCACCTCAATTCGCGCCCTTGAACAGATCGAGAATGGAGTTGCGCTCCTCAGGCGTGACCTCTGGTGCGGGCAGCGGATCGCCAAGCCCCAGGCTGCGCACGCCCGAGCCATCGGCAAAGTTGCTGAAGATCGGCTCGCCGTTCTCGATCACGATGCCCGGCGGCTGCGCGTAGCTGGCCACTGGCACGCCCTGCAGCGCAGTCTGCATGTAGCGAATCCAGATCGGCAGGGCCAGCGCGCCGCCGGTTTCCTTGCTGCCCAGTTTTTTCGGCGTGTCGTAGCCCACCCAGGCGACGCCGACCAGACTCGGCTGGAAGCCACAGAACCAGGCGTCGAGATAGTCGTTGGTCGTTCCGGTTTTTCCATACAGATCAGGCCGTTTGAGCGTGGCCTGTGCCCGCGCCGCAGTGCCCGAGCGCGTGACTTCCTGCAGCAGGCTGTCCATCACATAGGCGTTGCGCGGCGAGATCACGCGCAGCCTTTCATCCCCCGCCTGCTGCGGCTTGTCGTGAAACAGCACCTGTCCCTGCGCATCCGTGATCTTGCTCACCAGATAGGGTCTGAGCAGATAGCCGCCATTGGCAAACACGCTGTAGGCGCGGGCCATCTGCAAGGGGGTCACCGTCCCCGCGCCCAAGGCCAGAGTGAGGTAGGGCGGCTGGCGGCTGGCCTCGAAGCCGAACCGCGTGCTCCAGGTTTGCGCAAACTTCGGGCCGATGTTGTCGAGCACGCGGATCGCAACCATGTTCTTCGATTGCGCCACGGCACGCCGCAGGCTGATCGGTCCCTCGTATTTGCCGTCGTAGTTCTTCGGCTCCCAGGATTCGCCACCGGTCTGCGCGGCAGAGAAAAACAGCGGCGCGTCGTTCACCACGGTCAGCGGGGTGATGCCCTTTTCCAGCGCGGCGGAGTAGATGAAGGGCTTGAAACTCGAACCCGGCTGCCGCCACGCCTGCGTGGCATGGTTGAATTTGTTGCGTGCGAAATCCATGCCGCCAACCATCGCGACAATCGCGCCGTTGTTCGGATTCATCGACACGAAGGCCGACTGCACTTGGGGCAATTGCGTGATGACCCACTCGTCCTTGCCCTCGGACGCCAGCCAGACCACGGCGCCGGGGCGCAGCTTCACATTCGGCTGCGCCTTGTCGCCGAGCGCGAGCGCGCGCACCTGGCGCAGCCCTGCACCGGAGACCGAGACGATCTGCCCCGCGCCGGTCATCACCTTCACCAGCGTGGGGGTCGCGCTGAGCACCACACTGCACTGCATGCCATCTGCCGGAGCGCGGTCGGCGCAGGCCTGTTCGACCGCGTCGGGAATGGCATCGACCGCGCCCGGCAGATCGACGAAGGCGTCTGGTCCGCGATACGGCTGTCGCAGTTCATAGGCCAGCACACCGGCCTGTACCGCCTTCCAGGCCGCGAACTGGTCGCGGGCGCGGATGGTGGTGTAGACATTCAGCCCGCGGGTGTAGGCGGCTTCCTGATAGCGGTCGAACACCATCTGGCGCACGGTTTCGGTAATGTAGCCCGCATGGATGTCCTGATCGGGCTGTCCGGTGCGCAGTGCCAGCGGCTCGTCGCGCGCCTGCTGCGCCTGCGTCGGGCTGATCCAGCCGAGCTGCTGCAGACGTGCCAGCACATGCAACTGCCGTTGCCGCGCACGCTGCGGGTTGCTGATGGGGTTGTAGGCCGAGGGCGCCTTGGGCAAGCCTGCCAGCATGGCCATCTGCGCGAGCGAGAGCTGATCGAGCGGCTTGGCGAAATAGGCCTGGGCTGCCGCACCGAAACCATAGGCCTTGCGTCCCAGATAGATCTGGTTCATGTAGAGCTGCAGGATCTGGTCCTTGCTCATCTGCTGCTCGATCTTCAGCGCCAGCAGCACCTCGAACAGCTTGCGGGTGAAGGTCTTTTCTCGCGACAGATAGAAATTGCGCGCCACCTGCATGGTGATGGTCGATGCCCCTTGGCTGCGCGAGCGCTCCAGATTGGCCAGCAGGGCGCGGGCAACGCCCGGCCAGTCGATGCCGCCATGCTGATAGAAGCGGTCGTCCTCGGTGGCCAGCACCGCCTTTTTCATCAGATCGGGGATCTGGTCGATCGGCACGAATATCCGGCGTTCCTCGCCGAATTCGCCGAGCAGCAGGCCATCGGCGGAATAGACCCGAAGCGGAATCTGAGGCTGATAGTCCTGCAGTTCCGAAATGTCCGGCAGGCGTGGCCAGCTGAACACCAGCGCCAGGCCGACCGTGAGTGCCGCCGCCAGCAGTAACCCAACTGCGGCGACCGCCAGGCCGATCAGGGCGCGCCACCACCAGGGCATGCGCGCGCGTGGCGGTGCGGGCGGGGGGGAAGCAGAGGATGTGCTCATGGAGTCAGGTGGACGGGTGCGCCTGCGGGCAGCTTTGACACGAGCTTGGCGCAAACAGGAAGGAGGCCATCGCACTTCTGGTGCCAGGGCGACGGGATGGTACGGCGAGAGATTCTGTTGCAAATTATAAAAATTCGCGCTCCTGTGCCGTAAGAATGCACAAGACACAGCGCCCGCAGACGTCGTGGGAGTTTTGCAACGCTTTTGCCGCAAGCCGGGGTTTACACGTTATTGAATCAAGGACTTGTTGTTAGGATCGAAGAAAAAATATGCATTCGCAGCACAAACAATCCGTAGCGCGAACGGGGGTCGGCACGCATTTCGATGCGCCAAAAAGCTGGCCTTCGATTCTGCGCACAACGTTGCAAATCCAATCGGGGGGTCTTCAGTGGCCACATTAGGCAGTCTGTTCCGCAAGCGCTACGCGCCGATGATCGGGCTGGACATCAGCAGTTCCAGCGTCAAGCTCGTCGAACTCGACATGGACGACCGCGGCCAGTACACCTTGCTGCGCGCCGCCATGGAGCCGCTCGAAAAAGGTTCCGTGGTCGATGGCAATATCGAAAAGCTCGACGACGTGGTCGAGGCCGTGCGCAAGGTCGTTCGCAAGAGCGGCACCAAGGCCAAGCAGGTCGCCATGGCCCTGCCGCCATCCGCCGTCATCACCAAGAAAATCGTTCTTCCCGGTGAACTGCGCGAGGAAGAGATCGAAGTGCAGGTGGAGAGCGAAGCCAATCAGTACATTCCTTTCGCCATCGATGAAGTCGCGCTCGATTTCAGCGTTCTCGGCCCCAGTGCCACGTCTCCAGGCGATCAGGAAGTGCTGATCGCCGCGTCACGCCGCGAAAAGGTGGATGACCGCCGTGGCGTTGCCGAGGCCGCCGGGCTCAAGCCGGTGGTCATGGACATCGAGGCATTTGCCTCACGTCTGGCCGCGCAGCGCCTCATCGAACGTCTGCCCCGCGCCGGACTGGATCTGCTGGTCGCCTTGTTTGAAGTGGGGGCAACTTCCACCAGCCTGCAGGTGTTGCGCAACGGCGAAACCCTGTACGACCGCGATCAGGCCTTTGGTGGCGCGCAACTCACCCAGATGATCGCCCGCACCTACGGGTTTTCGCTGGAAGAGGCCGAGACCAAGAAGCGCGCTGCCGACCTGCCCGACGATTACCCCACCCAGGTGCTCGCGCCCTACATGGACAGCCTCACGCAGGAAGTGGCCCGGGCGCTGCAGTTTTTCTACCGCGCCACGCCGTTCGGCCGGGTCGATTACATCCTGCTGGCCGGCGGTTCCTCGGCCCTGCCCGGACTGGCAGAAAAGATCACGGCAACGGCGTCGGTCGCCTGCATGGTCATCAACCCATTCGAGGGCATGGCAGTTGCCGAAACCGTGCGCGAGAAAAAGCTGCGCAGTCAGGCGCCGTCCTACCTGACCTGCTGCGGCCTGGCGATGCGGCGTTTCCTGCAATGAGGCAGAAGCGGAACCTGTCATGAATATCGTCTTGATCAACCTTCTTCCCCACCGGGAGGCCACGCGAAAGAAGCGGCGCGAGGCGTTCTATGCAGGGGTTTTTGCGTCCATCCTGGTTGGTGGTCTGGTTCTGGCGCTGGGTTACACGGTGCTGAGCGAAATGATCACCCAGCAGCAGAGCCGCAACGATTTTCTGAAAGCGGAAAACACCAAACTCGATGGCCAGATCAAGGACATCGCCTCCCTCAAGGCCGAGATCGAGGCGCTGCGTGCGCGGCAGGATGCGGTCGAAAGCCTGCAGGCTGACCGCAATCTGCCCGTCCATCTGTTCGATGACCTCACGCAGGACACGCCGGCCGGTGTGCAACTCTCGCAAATCCGGCAGGACGGCGCCACGGTGCTGATTCAGGGCGTGGCGCTCAGCCAGGAACGTGTGGCGGACTTTCTGCGTAACCTCAGCCGTGCGAACGGCTGGCTGGAAAAGCCCGAATTGATCGAGATCCGCTCGCAAATATCTCCCGCGAGCGCAGGCAACGCGGCACGTGTCGTGGCGCAGTTTCAGTTGCGCGTCACCCTCAAGCGGCCGACTCCGGCGGGCGCTGCCTCGGGTGCCACATCCGGCGCAGGCGCGGGTTCCGGCCGTGCTGCGGCCACTCCCTCGAAGTCGTGAGGCAACCTATGGCGCCTTCCACACTGTCAAAAATTGACCTGAACGGTGCGTTTCAGGACATCGCCGCCCAGTTTCGCGGCCTCAACCCCAACGACCCGGGCGCCTGGCCCAAGTGGCCGCGCTACGCCGTATTCGCCGCCGCCTTTGCGCTGACGCTGGGCCTGGGCTGGTACGCCTGGCTTTCCGGCACACGCGACCAGCTCACCTCCGCGCAGCAGGAAGAAGTCACACTGCGCGAGCAATACAAGACCAAGCTCGAACAGGCTGTCAGCCTCGATCTGCTCAAGGCGCAGAAGGCCCAGGTGCAGCAGTACGTGGCGCTGCTTGAAAAGCAATTGCCGAGCAAGGCCGAAATGGACGCTCTGCTGTCCGACATCAACCAGGCGGGCATCGGGCGGGGCCTGCAGTTCGAGCTGTTCAAGCCGGGGCAGGTCGACGTCAAGCCCTACTACGCCGAGCTGCCCATTTCGATCAAGCTGCAGGGCGGCTACACCGATCTGGCGGGTTTTGCCACCGATATTGCCAAGCTCTCGCGCATCGTCACCCTCAACAACATCAGCCTGACCGCTTCGACCGCCAAATCCGGCGCGCCGATGGTGATGGACGCCACCGCCAAGACCTTCCGCTACCTCGACGCCGATGAAATTGCCGCACAGGCCAGCGCCGCGAAAAAGACGGGAGGCAAGAAATGAACGCGCAGCATTCCAGTCCTCTTCTGCGTTTGCGTCTGATCCTGCTGGTCGCGCTGTCGGCCGCTTTCCTGTCGGCCTGCGGCCAGCAACACGAAGACCTGCGTGCCTGGATGGCGCAACAGCGCGCCAGCATGCATCCGCACATCAAGCCCATCGAGCCGCCCAAGCCCTTCATTCCGGCGACCTATGACCCGGCCGTCGGAACCGACCCGTTTTCCACGGCCAAGCTCGAAGTCGGCGTCAAGCAGGAAGTGCAACAGCTCAACCCCCTGCTGCAGGCGGAACTGGCGCGGCCCAAGCAGCCGCTTGAGGCGTATTCCCTTGACCAGATTCAGATGGTGGGCACCGTCAAGGTCAAGGGCCAGCAATACGCCCTGCTCAAGGCGGGCAACTTGCTGTACCGGGCGCATGTGGGCGAATACGCCGGTCAGCATTTCGGAAAAATCACCAAAATCACCGATAGCGAAGTCGATTTGAGGGAGCTGGTGCAAGACGCCACAGGCGACTGGGTCGAACACCCGGCAACCCTTCAATTGCAGGAGAGCACACAATGAATACGCCGATGACAAGAAAACGCTGGGCCGCCCCAAGATTTCTTGGCCCCCTCGGGGGGAAGGCCGGACGCAGCGCGGCCTTGGGGGCGCTGGTACGGCATCTGGGGGCAGCATTGCTGACCGTCGCGGCGGTATTGAGTGTCTGTGCCAGTCCGGCACAAGCGGCAAGCAACGCGATCCAGAGCGTCAATGCCAGTCGGCAGGGCACAGAAACCGTAGTGCAGATCAATCTTGCCCAGCCCCTGGCGGCGGCGCCGAACGGATTTGTCATCGACCAGCCAGCCCGCATCGTGCTCGACTTTCCTGGGGTGGAATCGACGCTCGATCGTCAGACCGTGAACTTCGAGCAGGGCAATCTGCGTTCGGCCAATGTGGTGCAGGCGCAGGGGCGCACGCGTGTGGTGCTCAACCTGCGGCAGTCCGCTACCTACAAAACCCAGATCGACGGCAACCGTCTGCTCGTTCTGCTCAACACCACGCATGACCAGACAGCCGCCGGCTCGGCAGCCACCGGCGCGCCGCAGGCCCAGACGGTGCACTTTGCCGACAACCTCAACACGCAGCAGCTTGCGCTGCGCGCCATCAACTTCAAGCGCAGCGTGGACGGTGCGGGACGCGTGATCGTCAACCTGCCCAACAATCAGGTCGGCGTCGACATCCATCAGCAGGGCCAGAACATCGTGGTCGATTTCCTCAAGACGTCGCTGCCCGCTGACCTGCGTCGCCGACTCGACGTCACCGACTTCGCCACACCGGTCACCTCGATCACCACGTTCCAGATGGGCGACAACGTGCGCATGGTCATCCAGCCCAATGGCGACTACGAGCAAAGCGCCTATCAGGCCGACGACCAGTTCGTCGTTGAACTGCGCCGCACCCAACCCAATCCCGATGCCCTGGTGCAAGGCAACGGCCCGGGCTTCCACGGCGAAAAGCTCTCGCTCAACTTCCAGAACATCGACGTCCGTTCGCTGCTGCAGGTGTTTGCCGACTTCACCCATCTCAACGTGGTGGTCAGCGATTCCGTCACCGGCAACCTCACCCTGCGCCTGAAAGACGTGCCGTGGGATCAGGCGCTGCAGGTCATCCTGCGCGCCAAGGGCCTGGGCGAACGCAAGGAAGGCAATGTGCTGTGGATCGCTCCGCGCGATGAAATTCTCGCTCGCGAAAAGGCCGATCTGGAGGCGAAAAAATCGCTGAGCGCACTGGAGCCCTTGAAGTCCGAGACCTTCCAACTCAACTACCAGAAGGCGGCCACCGTGGTCTCCATGCTGACCGGTGCCGCTGGCGGCGCGCAAGCTGGTGCAGCTGCCACACCGACGCCCATCCTGCTGCCTGGCGTGTCCAGCGCCGCAGCCCCCACCTCGCGCATCCTTTCCCCGCGCGGCACCGTGCTGGCCGATCCGCGCACCAACCAGATCTTCGTCACCGACATCCCGTCCAAACTGGAAGAGGTGGCCAAGCTCATCGCCAAGATCGACAAGCCGGTGCGCCAGGTGATGATCGAAGCCCGCATCGTCGAAGCCAGCGACCAGTTCGGCCGTAGCCTCGGGGTGAAGCTGGGCTTCCTCGACGCACGGGGCATTCAGGGCGGGGTGCCGGGATTCGGTACAGGCAATAATCGCGTCGCGGTCACTGGGGATTACCTGGGTGTCTCCAATCAAACGAATCAGCCAGGTTCCTCTGCAGCCACTCTGGCGGATTCACAGTTTGTCAATCTTCCCGCTTTCGGTTTGGCGGGCAGCCTCCTGGCTGGCGCGGCACCGAGTTCCTTGGGCATCAGCCTGTTCAACGCTGCGGCCAACCGTTTCATCAACCTTGAGCTTTCCGCGATGGAGGCCGACGGCAAGGGCAAGATCATTTCCTCGCCCCGCGTGATCACGGCAGACCTGAGCAAGGCGACCATCGAGCAGGGCACGGAAATTCCCTACCAGCAGGCCACCTCCAGCGGCGCCACCGCGGTGACCTTCAAAAAAGCCGTGCTGAGCTTGGACGTGACGCCGCAAATCACACCGGATGGCAATGTCATCATGAACGTGGAAATCCACAAGGACAGCCCTGGAGCCTCCACCGCTGGCGTTCCGTCGATCAACACCAACACCGTGACCACGCAGGTGCAGGTGGAAAACGGCGGCACCGTGGTTCTCGGTGGGATCTATACCTCGCAGGAACAGAATCAGACCGACAAGGTGCCGCTGCTCGGCGACCTCCCAGTGGTTGGAAATCTGTTCAAGAACAACAGCAAGATGTACAACAAAAACGAGTTGATGGTTTTCCTGACGCCCAAAATCGTCACGAACGCCGATATGACCAATTGATCGATGCGGCTCAGAGGGCTTTAAAAAATGTTCAAGCGCATCATCCAATTGGTCGACAGACTCTGGGCTCCCATCGGCGCGGCCTCTTTGCTAGGGCTGCTCGCGGGATGTGGGGGTGGCAGTGTGGCGGTTGCACCCCCGCCTCCAGCAACACCAAATCAGGTGCCGGTCACGGTTGCTTTATTCAATCCCAACAATCCTTATCCGAACCGGCCCTATGTCACTGTGACGGTTTGTGACGCGCAGAATCATTGTCAGGACGTCGATCATGTCTTGCTCGATACCGGATCGACTGGGCTGCGCCTCATGCCGGGAGTCTTGAATCTCTCATTGCCCGCGCAGACTGCTTCCGACGGGAGTCCGATCGCCGAGTGCATGCAATACGGTGCCGGTTATTTCTGGGGGGCACAACGCTTGGCAACCGTCAAGATGGCTGGAGAGGTTGCGACCAACATCCCCCTGACCGTTGCTGGAGATGCCAGCATTCCTGTCGATGCGCCTGCCGGATGTGCGGCGACGGGGCCGAATGCAATAGCCGGTCTCCCAGAATTCAAAGGCATCTTGGGAATCGGCCCGCAATCAACCGATTGCGGCAGTAGTTGCACCCAATCGACCTCCAACCAGATGTATTTCTCTTGCCAAGGTGGTTCGACCGGAAACTGTATCGCAGTGACCATGCCTGTAGCGATGCAGACCCCCAATCCAGTGAGCCGCTTTACCAGTGACAACAACGGTACCGTGCTCACCTTTCCAGCAGCGCCCACTGCACAGGGCAGTATGGTCGGTACATTGACATTCGGCATTGGCACACAGGCCAATAATTCCCTCAACGGGCTACAGGTTTATCAATCCAGCGTGCCGGGCCAAGACTTCCCTGTATTGGCTTCCAGCGTCAATGGCACTGCCAGCTTTGCGTTCCTCGATACCGGAACCAATGCCTATATCATTGCGCAGACGGGCACTCCAGTTGTGATCAACAAACCGCCTTCAATGCAGGCGGTCTCTGGGCTTGCAGTATGTGGGCAAGCGGGAGGGCCATATTGTCCACCAGCACCGGTTTCGGTTCAGATTCGCCTCAATGGTAGTAACGGAAACCCGACGAGCTGGCAAACGATCAAACTTGCTGATCCAACGCTGGCCTTTCAGCAGAATCTCGCTGTCATACCGACGCTCGCTGTCCAAAATTCTGACTTTCCTGGTTATTCCATTCTGGGTCTCCCGTTCTATTTTGGTAAAACGGTTGCTACCGCAATCAGTGGTTCTGTCACCCCCTATGGTGCAGGGCCATACTGGGCGTTTTAGCGCGGAATTCTGTGGTGTGGCCTCGATGCCTATACCGGCATCTCAATGTGTTTCTTGGGGGTTCTATGAAGGTTTTGCAAAAACAATTGTTCTGGGTTCTTGGTGGACTTTCCGCCGCGGTGGTTCTTGCTTCGTGTGGTGGCGGAGGGACGGGGAGTGCGGGAACACCTCTGCTGGGTTCTAAAAATACCAATACGGCGACGTTGCAGTGGCTAGCCCAGGGACAGATCAATCCATCTAATGTTCCAATGAATGTGCCGGTGACGGTGGTTTACAAACAACTCGATCCTTATCAGCACCCTGTACCTGGTCAAGTTGTTACCTTCTACACCAGCAGCCCATCGCTTGTGCAGTGCTTTAGTCAAACTACGCCACCGACCCTCAACCCCAGTTGTACAGCCTCAACAGACGGAAATGGTACGGCCCAGATGATTATCCAGGCTACGCCTTTGAATGCCGCAGGGACCATTTTTCCGAGTGTCGGATTTTCGATCCAGGTTGTGACTTCGCAGGTTCCAGTCACGGTCAGTCCTACAGCCAGCACGCCGTTTCGGTTTGCGAGCGCAGTTGAGTATGCCAAACAGACAACTCTGATTGCATCTCCGATTGGCTGGACTTTTATTCCTTTGCAGTGAATCGAAATCATCACTCAATGACAAAGGTAAATTTATGAAAACGACAACCAAGAATCTGCTGCTCTCGGCTGCGACCCTGGCATTGTTATCAGGCTGTGGTGGTGGAGGCGGCACACCAACACCGACCTACAATACTTCGATTGCCCAGCCCAGTTTGCCAGGTACCGTGGTGCAGGTTTTGCAAAACACAGGAAGTGGCATCGTTCCCATTCCTGCAAACAGCGATGGCAGTTACAGCATCACGGACAGCACACCGGTAATCATTAATTCCCAAACAACTCAGGGCCTGGCACAATCGGTGAATTGGGGCTTTGCCGCGACCGATAGTTCAAATTTGAATTATGGTGTGCTGTCAACAGGTGGTTACCAGATTGCAGGTTCGACCGATCCCATTCTTCAACAAGTTGGGTATTCTGGATTAGCAACCGTACCGTCTGTCATACCCAACCCGACTGGTGGTACGCCTCTGCAATTTCAATCCTTGATTGCCCCGGGGGGGTCCTTGATCCTTGGGTTGAGTCAAGGGCTCACTGTTTTGTCAGGTCCGTTTCAAACCAACGCGGTATTCCGCGTGATCAGCGCTTACGCTGGAAACTGGTCGGTATCTTACGGTGTAGGAGGTAGCAGTTCGGCTTATTCCGGTACATGCAATATCTCGATTAGTAACACCGGCGTTGTGAGCGGCTCGTGCACGGATGCGCAACTCGGCAGCTATGACGTGACCGGCCGAGATTACGGCGTCGGCAATGCCATGGGTGTGCAGTTCCAGGGAAAAAATGGAATCGTGAATTTCTTCCTCGGCACCTCACCAGTCGCAACGAATCTGCTGCAAGGCAAAACCAACCTTTTTGTCACGACCAGCAGCACATCGACAACCGGCACCGCGGGCTCGACATCCAACGCTGTGACCACGATTACCGCGCAAGACCCCATTGCATGCAAACTGGTACCCGGTGCGACCTTCGTGCAAATCGCCGGCAATGCGACCTGCACCAACACCATCGTGTTCGGGACGAACAGTTCCTCGAGTTCGACGCCAGCGACGACTGCGTCTGGGGCCACCAGCAGCAACACCACAGGCCAGAATGCAAGTGGGTTTCCGGTGACCTGGACGGCCACGAAAGTCTCCTGATTGCCCGGGCCGCGCATTTTCCTCATCGGCCTCATGGGCGCTGGCAAGACCACGGTCGGGCGCGCCCTGGCGCAGCGATCCGGGTTGCGATTCGTCGACAGCGACCACGAGATCGAGCAGGAGCAGGGCTGCAGCATTGCGGCCCTGTTTTCGCGGGTGGGTGAGGCCGGGTTTCGGGACATCGAGGCACGAGCCATCGATGCGCTGACCCAGCGCGATGGCATCGTGCTGGCGACTGGCGGCGGGGCAGTGCTGCGGGCAGAAAACCGCAAGGCGCTGCGCGAGCGTGGAACCGTGGTGTATCTGCGCGCGAGCCCGGACGACCTGGCGCACCGGTTGCGGCATGACCGCAGCCGTCCGCTGTTGCAGCAGGGCGATGCGCGGGCCAAACTGCATGAACTGTTTCGTGTGCGCGATCCGCTGTACCGCGAGACCGCGCATTTTGTCATCGACACCGGGCGGCCTTCCGCGGCGCTGCTGGCGAACATGGTGCAGATGCAGCTTGAACTGGCCGGGGTGCTGCCGACGTCGAGCAGCCCGTCCTGAGCGCACCGAGCTTGAGGAAGGCTGGGATGGGGATGGAGCACTTTGTTCCCCACAATCCCCGGTCCCGACGGACTCCTAAAATGACCGGATGACACCGACAGCACTTCCCGCCATGACCACCGTGCGTATTGCGCTGGACAGCCGCGCGTATGACATCCGCATTGCTCCCAACCTGCTGGATTCTCCAGATGCATTTGCGACTGTCGCGTCGCGTCAGGCCACCGCGCTGATTGTCAGCAACACCACGGTGGCGCCGCTGTATGCCGCCCGGCTGGAGCGCAGCCTCGTGCCGCATTTTTCGCGCGTGCTGCATTGCGTGCTGCCCGATGGCGAGCAGTACAAGACCTGGGAAACGCTCAACCAGATTTTCACCGACCTGTTGCGCCATCAATGCGATCGCAAGACCACGCTGTTTGCGCTGGGGGGCGGAGTGATCGGCGACATGACCGGCTTTGCCGCAGCCAGCTATATGCGCGGCGTGCCATTCGTGCAGGTACCGACCACCCTGCTGGCGCAGGTGGATTCGTCGGTGGGCGGAAAGACCGCGATCAACCATCCACTGGGCAAGAACATGATCGGTGCGTTCTACCAGCCGCGGCTGGTGGTGGCCGATCTGTCCACCTTGCACAGTCTGCCGCAGCGCGAGCTGTCTGCCGGCATGGCCGAGGTCATCAAGCATGCGGCGATTGCCGATGTCGATTTCCTTGCCTGGCTGGAGGCGCACATCGACGCGCTGATGGCGCGCGACGACGCGGCGCTGGCCGAAGCCGTTGCGCGCTGCTGCCGCATCAAGGCCAACGTGGTGGCGCAGGACGAAACCGAGGCCGGGCTGCGCGCCATTCTCAACTTCGGCCATACCTTCGGTCACGCCATCGAGGCCGGCATGGGCTATGGCAACTGGCTGCATGGCGAGGCGGTGGGCGCTGGCATGGTGCTGGCGGCCGATCTGTCGGTGCGTCTGGGCCTTTTGAGTCGGCAGGACGCCGAACGTCTGGCACGGCTGATCGCCCGGGCAGGTCTGCCGGTGCACGCGCCCGATCTGGGCGCAGCGCGCTGGGCCGAGTGGATGCAGGTAGACAAGAAGACCGAAGGCGGCGAGGTGCGGTTCGTGCTGCTGCATGGCCTGGGACGGCCGGTCGTTCGCCCAGCGCCAATGGCCGAGGCGCAGGCCAGCATTGCCGCGCATGTGCGGCAGGGGCTGAGCGCGGCCGAGCACGCTGCATGACGCCGCGTCCGGCAGACGCTGCGCGCAGCGGGCTGGCGCCCTACGCCTGCAGCGACGCCACCTCGCGCGGGCGCGAGCATGTCGAGCCCGCGCCGACCGACCGCAGCGGCTATCAGCGCGACCGCGACCGCATCATCCACAGTACCGCCTTTCGCCGCCTGGAATACAAGACCCAGGTGTTCCTCAACCACGAGGGCGACCTGTTCCGCACCCGTCTGACGCACAGCCTGGAGGTGGCGCAGATCGCGCGCTCCCTCGCGCGCGCGCTGCGCCTCGATGAAGACCTGACCGAGGCGCTGGCGCTGGCGCACGATCTGGGGCACACGCCCTTCGGCCACGCCGGGCAGGACGCGCTGGGCGCGTGCATGCGCCGCCACGCGCCGGATGGCGGGGGCTTCGAGCACAACCTGCAATCGCTGCGCGTGGTGACCACGCTGGAGGAGCGCTACGCCGCGTTCAACGGCCTGAATCTGAGTTTCGAGACCCGCGAAGGCGTGCTCAAGCACTGTTCGCGCCGCAACGCCGAGCGGCTGGGCGAGGTCGGTGCGCGCTTTCTGCAGGGTGGTCAGCCCAGCCTGGAGGCGCAGATCACCAATCTGGCCGATGCCATTGCCTACAACAACCACGACATCGACGACGGCCTGCGCGCCGGTCTGATCGACCTGGACGAACTGCAGACCGTGCCCTTCTTCGCTGGGCATCTGGATGCGGTCCGGCGCGCCTATCCGGGCGTGCAGGGCAGGCGGCTCGTGGCCGAGACCATCCGCCGCATGATCTCCGCGTTGATCAAGGATCTGGTGGAGGAAACCGCACGGCGCATTGCGCAGGCCGGCGTGGACTCACCCGCCGCCGTGCGCGCCGCGCCGCCGCTCGCCGCGTTCAGCGCCCCGGTGCAGCAGCAATTGCAGCAGTTGCAAACGCTCCTTCTGCACCGGCTCTATCGCCATCCCGAGGTGTTGCGCAACACCACCAAGGCGCAGCGCCTGCTGACCGAACTGTTCGAGGCGTATCACGCCGATACCCGCCTGCTGCCGCGCGACTATCAGCGCGACGACGCTGCGCGGCAGCCGCGCGCCATTGCCGACTACCTGGCCGGCATGACCGACCGCTACGCCATCCGCGAACACCAGCGCCTGTTTTCCATGCGCGACTGGCCGGTGTATTGATCCCCAGTCACGCCCGATGGATCACGGCCTCAGGTCGTAGAGCAAGCCCGTCTGCAGCTTGAGTTGCGCAATGGATGCTGCCGCATCGAAGCGCGATTGCAGCACCATCCGCGTGGACTCCAGCGCACTGCGCCGGGCGAGCAACCAGTCCGACAGCCCCGCCTCACCCAGCTGGTAGGCGCGCAGCATGCGGCTGCTGGCCTGGCCCTGCACCTGCGCGGCCTGCTCGGTGGCTTTCACCGCGCGGGTCTGTGCCTGTGCCATGGCATAAAGCCGCTGGAACTCCGCTTCGGTCTGCGCCTGCAGATCGCGCAGCCTCCATTGCGCGGCGTCGGCCTCGGCCAGCGCTGCACGCTCCTGGGACACCCGCGCCGCACCGCCAAACGGCATGGAAAACTGCAGGCCGACAATGCGCTCGCTGCCGCCCCGGTCGGACCCGATGTAGGCACCGACGGTGGGTTGCGGTGTGCGCGCGGCCTGGGTCTGTGCCGCCATGGCCTGCGCTTTCTGCAGCGCAGCGCGTTGCTCGATCAGCAGCGGATTGGACAGCGCCGCCTGCGCAGCAAGTTGCTCGGCGTTCAGGGTCGGCAGCGCAAGCGCGCTGGGGTCTGCCTGCCCCTGCAGGTCACCGTTGCGTCCCAATTGTGGATAGCGTGCGTACAGGGCATCGCGGCTGCTCGCCGCCATGCCCTGCGCCAGCGACAGGGCCGATTGCGCGCGGGCCTGCTCGGCCTGCATCTGTTCCAGCTCCAGCACGCTGGCGTCGCCCAGGGACTGACGGCGCTGCAGCGCCTTGACCTGGGCATCGATCAGATCGAGGTCCTGCTGTGCCAGCATGGCCTCGGCCTGCGCGCGCTGGGCGGAAAACCACGCGGTCAGCATGTCGCCGAGAAACCGCTGGCGTGCCGCGGTCAGTGTGGCCTGCGCAGAGGCCGTCAACGCATCGGCCATGCGGCCATCGGCCTGCGCCTGCGTGGGCAGACGCAACTGGCGATTGATGAGCAACTGCCATTCGTTGTAGCGTCCACTGTCTGGCGCGGTCTCGATGCGGCGTTGCTGCAGTTGCGCCTGGCCGGTGAACTCGTGGGTTCCGGCGCGCAGCACCTCGCCGTTTTGGGCGGCCGCCTGCTGCATGGCCTGCGCCTCCCGCAGCGCGGGTGTGTCGGCCAGGATCTGATCGACCGCAGCGATTTGCGGCAGGCTGGGGCTGGGCAGATCGCTGAGGCTGGGAAGAGCGGGCAGGGTGGACAGGGCGGTTTGCGCAGTGGCGGCAGCGGCGGGTTTCGCCAGACTTCCCTCAGCAGCCCAGGTTGGGGCGGCGGTGAGCGCAAGTGCCAGCGCAGCGGCCAATGCCCGCAGGGTTTCAGGTTTGGATAAGTGAATCATCAGATGTTCTCCGTCGTGTTTGCTGCGGCTTCAGTGTCGCGGGTTGTGGGCCCCAAGGGTCTGGCTTCGCCCGACCTGCCCCCCGAGGGGGGCAAGGAAACTTGGGGCGGCCCGGCGTTTCCTTGCGGACGCGGCAGGCCGAAGCGGGCAAACATCAGGGGCAGCAGCACCAGGGTCAGGGCGGTGGAAGTCACCAGTCCGCCGACCACGACCACGGCCAGCGGCTTCTGGATTTCCGAGCCTGGCCCGGTGGCCGACAGCAGGGGGATGAGACTGAACGCGGTGATGGTGGCGGTCATCATCACCGGGCGCAGACGGCGCATGGCGCCGTCACGCACCGCCTGCAGCAGCGGCAGGCCACGTTGCAGCAGTTCGTTGAAGTGGCTCACCAGCACCACGCCGTTGAGCACCGCAATGCCCAGCAGCGCGATGAAGCCCACAGAGGCCGGCACCGACAGGTATTGGCCGCTGGCCCACAGTGCAATCACCCCGCCGACCAGCGCGAAGGGAATGTTGGCGAACACCAGCACCGATTGCCGCACCGAGCCGAAGGTGGTCATCAGCAGCACAAAGATCAGCGCCAGCGCCACCGGCACCACCAGCCCCAGACGCGCGGCGGCACGCTGCTGGTTCTCGAACTGGCCGCCCCATTCCAGCCGCACGCCCTCGGGCAGCTTCACCTGGGTGGCCACGGCCTGCCTGGCCTCGGCCACATAGCTCACCAGATCGCGCCCGCTGACATTGGCCTGCACCGAAGCGAAGCGGCTGCCGTCTTCATGCGCTACCAGCACCGGGCCCTGGGTGGGAGTGAGCCTGGCGAGTTGCGACAGCGGGTAGGGCGTACCGTTCGGCGCGGTGATCATCACATTGGCGAACGCCTGCGGATTGCTGCGCAGATCGGTGTCCCCGCGCAGCAGCAGCGGGGTGCGGCGCACGCCTTCGAGCACCATGCCCTGCGGCTGGCCTTCGATCAGGGCGCGCAGATCCTGCTGCAGGCTGTCCACGTCGAACCCGGCACGCCCGGCGGCAAGCCGGTCAACCTGCACCGTGAGGTACTGCACGCCTTCGGGGCGGGCGGCCAGCACTTCCTGCGCACCGGGCACCGCCTTGAGCGTCTGCGCCACTTGTTGCGACAGGTCGCCGAGCTGGGCGATGTCGGCACCGAAGATTTTCACCACCAGGTCGCCGCGCGCGCCGGTGAGCATTTCCGACACCCGCATCTCGATGGGCTGGGTGAAGCTGAAGTCCACGCCGGGAAAACGCTCCAGCACCTTGCGCATGGCTTCGATCACTGCATCCTTGCCGCCAGCGCGCCATTCGGACATGGGCTTGAGCACCAGGAAGGTATCGGTTTCGTTCAGACCCATGGGGTCGAGGCCGAGGTCATCCGAGCCGCTGCGCGCGACAATGGACTTGATCTCGGGCACTTCTTTCAACAGCGCCTGCTGCACCCGCAGGTCGAGCGCGGCGGTGGCGCCCAGGCTGATCGAGGGCAGCTTTTGCAACTGCACGATCACGTCGCCTTCGTCGAGTGTGGGCATGAAGGTCTTGCCCACGCGGGTGTAGGCCCAGCCGGCGGCCACCAGCGAGACCAACGCCAGCACGACGACGATCCGGCTGTGACCGAAGCTCCAGTCCAGCATGCGCCGATAGCCCGCAGACAGCTTGCGCACCAGCCAGGGGTCGGTGTGCGAGGCGGTCTTGAGCAGCAGCGAAGCCATCACTGGCACGATGGTCAGCGCGATGAGCAGCGATGCGCCAAGTGCAAACACGATGGTCAGCGCCACCGGGCGGAACAGCTTGCCTTCGAGCCCTTCGAGGGTGAGCAGCGGCAGGAACACGATGGCAATGATGGCCACGCCCGACAGCACCGGCCCCGAGACCTCCGACACGCCGCGCAGGATGCGGCCGAGCCGGTCGGTGGTTGCGCCTCCAGGGTTGTGATCCGGCGGACGTTCCGGGTCGTGGCTCATGTGGTTGACCAGGTTTTCCACCACCACCACGGCGGCGTCCACCAGCATGCCCAGGGCAATGGCCAGTCCTCCCAGGCTCATCAGATTGGCGCTGAGGCCGAACCAGCGCATCAGGATGAAGGTTGCCAGCGCCGACAGCGGCAGGGTGATGGCCACGACCAGCGCCGCGCGCCAGTTGCCGAGGAACAGCAGCAGCATCACCACCACCAGCACCACGGCCTCGCCCAGCGCTTCGAGCACGGTGCCCACGGCACGCTCGACCAACTGGCTGCGGTCGTAAAACACCTTGATGCGCATGCCATGCGGCAGCCGCGGCTCCAGATCGGCCAGCCGCGCCTTCACGCCGTGGATCACCTGCTGCGCGTTGGCGCCGCGCAGCCCGAGCACGATGCCTTCGACCGCCTCGCCCTTGCCGTCCGCGGTGACGATGCCATAACGCGTGCTGCTGTCGAGCCCGACCTGCGCCACATCGCTCACCCGCACCGGCGTGCCGCGCACATTGGCGATCACGGTGTTGCGAATGTCGTCTGCGTTGGCAAACGCGCCCTGCACCCGCACGATGCGGGTTTCCTCGCCTTCGTCCAGGCGACCCGCGCCGTCATTGCTGTTGTTGACCTGCAGTGCGGTGCGCAACTGGTTCAGCGACAGCCCCCAGGCCGCCAGCCGCGCCGGGTCGGGCTGCACCGCAAACGCACGCACATCGCCGCCGAGCATGTTCACATCGGCGACGCCGGGCACGGTACGCAAGACCGGGCGAATGAGCCATTGCAGTGCACTGCGCTTTTCTTCCAGAGTGGCTGGCCCCTCGATGGTGAACATGTACAAGTCGGACAGGGGCGTGGTGATGGGAGCGAGCCCGCCCATGGCCGAAGCGGGCAGATCGCCGCGCACATTGGCCAGCGCCTCGCCGACCTGCTGCCTTGCCCAGTACACATCGGTGCCTTCCACGAAGTCCACCGTGATGTCGGCAATGCCGTACTTCGAGGTCGAACGCACGATGCGCTTGTTGGCAATGCCCAGCACCTCCTGCTCGATGGGCAGGACCACGCGGGTCTCCACCTCCTCCGGTGTCATGCCCGGCACTTTCATGATGATCTTCACCTGCGGCGACGACACGTCGGGAAAGGCGTCGATCGGCAATGCGCGCCAGGCGAAAATGCCGCTGGCCACCAGCGCCAGCATCGCACCGAGGGTCAGCAGGCGCTGGCGCAACGCGCCATGCGTAAGGAGCATCAGGTTCATGACTGGCACCCCCACGCTTCGCTTGCCCCCGCCAGGCGGGGGATTCGCCCGCTTCGGGCGGCCGTGCGCGGGCTCATGGCGCCACCTCGCCCGCCGCCGCCTTGATGGCCACCACGCCGGTGGCGGCCACCTTGTCTCCAGCCTTCAGCGGGCCAGTGACCATCACTGCGTCATTCAGGCGACCAGCCACGGTGACTGGAACGATGCGAAAGCCGTCCTGAGAAGGCGCCCGGCCGTCCGAAGCCTTCTCAGCCCCCTTGGGGGGCGGCGGCTGCATCGCAGCGGCCTGGGAGTCGTTCTTCACCACCGCGACCAAAACGGCATCGCGTCCACCCATCTGCGTCAACGCGGCGGGCGGCACGCGCCACACCCCGGCCTGCGCCGGCAGACTCAGTCGTGCCTGCACCACGCCGCCGGCCTGCAGGCTGCCGGGCTGCGTCACGCGCACACGCAGCAGCACGCTCTGTCCGGCGTTCAGCGCGGTGGCCTTGGCCTGCACCACACCCTTGGCCTGCAGTGCCGGAACCTCCACTTCTGCACCCACCTGCAGCGCGGCAGCCTGCTGCGGGCTGGCGTCGATTTCCAGCCACAACTGCCCTTGCTGCGCAATGCGGAACAGCGGCGCGGCCGTGTCGACCCGCTGGCCCGGCAGCGCCGTGGTCTCGGTGACGACGCCGGAGATGGGCGCGCGCAGCATGGCCACGCCGTTGAGCGCGGTGCCGCCTGCGGCCAGCTTCAGCGCCAGATCGCGCTCGGCCAGCATGGCCTGCGCCTCGCGGCTTTGCGCCCGCGCGCTGTCGAGCCGCGCGCTGGGCACGATGCCTTCGTTCACGAGCGTGGTGTCGCGCTGCAACTGGCGCTGCGCCAGGTCGTAACGGCTTTGCGCCTCGCTGCGCTCGCGCTGCAGTTGGGCAATTTGCGGGCTGGTGAGTTCGGCCAGCGGCTGACCGGCCTTCACCGTGTCGCCGGGGTTGACCAGCAGGCGGGTGATCAGCCCGGCGGCCGGCGCGGAGACCACGGCCTGTTGCGACAGTGGCACCGTCACGCGGGCGGGCAGGTCGATCTGCGCGGCGGTGGCTGCCTGCACCGTGGCAAGGCGCACACCCAGCGCGGTTTGCTGATCGAGTGACATGGCAATGACGCCGGGCGCTGCGGCCCGCGCGGAACCGGGCGTGGCAAGCAAGGCCAGGCTCAACAGGCTGGCGCAGAGGGCGCACGCCACTGGGGTGCGCGACAAATGAATCTTTGGCATGTATTTTCCCGGCAGCGCCGGGCTCCATCTGGAACGGGGGAAATCATCCGCGTGACAGGTTGCACCTGTGTTTCACGCGTGTTGCAGCGCAGTGACGCGGCAGCGCGTGCTGCCGCCCAGGCGCGTCAGGCCAGAGTGGGGGGGGGAGCCTGGCCGGGAGGCGGCAGGCCATGGTGAACGCGCGGCAGCGCGCTGTCCGGTGTCTGCGGCCAGTGCGTGGCCGCGGGGGTTGCAGGGGCAGCTTGCAGTGCAGACACGAGGGTGACGGCAAGCGCTGCCGGGCTGACGTCCAGAGCGGAGAAGGCGTGCGCCAGGCGGATCTGCGACAGCCGCGACTGCGCAATGCCCGGGGCCAGCTCGATGTCGCTCGGCTCGGGCGCATGCAGGCTCAGCCCGGCCTGTTGCACGGTGTGCCTGTGGTCGCTGGCGAGGCAGGCCAGCCCATCAAACTGCGCGCTGGCCTGGACCTCCTGCACGGCCGACAGCGCGTGGATGTGCCAGCCGTTTTGCACCGGCTGCCCCAGATGTCCATGAATGAACGGCATCAGCCCAAGCAGCAGCATCAGCATGGAAAACCAGGCTGCGCGCAGGGTGGAGAGGATGACGGACATGGATCTTCAGAACGAAATGCACGAATTTGTAACAACTATAACCAGATCGACAATGACCCGCAGATCTGGGGGATATTGCCCGTCTTGTTGCGCGGTGCCGCACAGCGCGTCGCTGCGCTTCGCATTTCTAGAATGCCCGCATGAGCGCCGCGCGCAAACCTTCCCCGCCCAAGGCCTCGGCCGAGCCCGCGCCGACCCCGCGCGGGCCCGATGCGGGCAGGGCGCGCAAGGCCCAGCCGTCCAAGCCCGCGCCGCTCGCCCGGCTGGGCCTGCGCAGCGACTGGGACATCGTGTTGCACCTGCCCCTGCGCTACGACGACGAAACCCGGCTCACCCCGCTGGCCGCGCTGCGCGATGGCGCCATCGTCACCGCCGAGGCGGAAGTGATCGACACCCAGGTGCAGGGCCGTGCGCCGCGGCGGCAGTTGCTGGTAGGGCTGCAGGCGGCGGGCCAGTCGCAGGACACGCTGACCCTGCGGCTGTTCCACTTCTACCCCAATCAGCTCAAGCTGCTGCAGCCCGGTGTGCGGTTGCGGGTGCATGGGCAGGTGCGGCACGGGCTGTTCGGCTGGGAGATGGTGCATCCCAACTGGCGCGTCGTGGGCGTTGAGGACACTCTGCCGCAAACCCTTACTCCGGTGTATCCGACCACGGCCGGCGTGCCGCAGAGTTATTTGCGCAAGGCGATGCACAGGGCGCTGGGGCGCCTGAACTGGCATGACACCGTGCCGCAGTGCGAGCTGGCGCGCCATCATCTGCCCGACTTGCAGACCAGCCTGCGGTTGCTGCATGCCCCGCCGCCCGCTGCGCTGCCCGCACTGGAGGAGGGCGTGCATCCCGCGCAGCGGCGGCTGAAATTCGATGAACTGCTGGCACAGCAACTCGCGCAGCAACAGGCCCGCGCCGCCCGCCAGCGCTGGCAGGCACCGTCGCTGCCGGACACCAGTCGCGCGAACACGCTGCCCCTGCGGCTGCGCGCTGCCATTGCCTTTGTGCTGACCGCGGCGCAGGAACGCTGCGTGGCCGAGATCGCCGTCGATCTGGCGCGGCCGGTGCCGATGCACCGCCTGCTGCAGGGCGATGTGGGCAGCGGCAAGACCGTGGTGGCTGCGCTTGCGGCGGCGCAGGCCATTGCGGCGGGCTGGCAATGCGCGCTGATGGCGCCCACTGAAATCCTCGCCGCGCAACATGCGCGCAAGCTGGCCGACTGGCTGGAGCCGCTGGGCGTGCGCGTGGCCTGGCTGTCGGGCAGCCAGACCCGCAAGGAGCGCGAGGCCGCGCTGCAGCTTGCCGCCAGCGGGCAGGCGCAGCTGGTGCTCGGCACCCATGCGGTGATCCAGTCGCAGGTGCGGTTTGCCCGGCTGGGGCTGGCCATCGTCGATGAACAACATCGCTTCGGTGTGGCGCAGCGGCTGGCGCTGCGCGACAGCCTGCGCGCCGGCACGCAGCACAGCGGCCTGCAGCCGCATCTGCTGATGATGAGCGCCACGCCGATTCCGCGCACGCTCGCCATGGCCTTGTTCGGCGATCTGGACGTGTCCACCATCGACGCCCTGCCGCCGGGCCGCACGCCGGTGCGCACAACCGTCCTCAGCGCCGAGCGGCGCGGCGATCTCATCCAACGCGTTGGCGCGCTGGTGGCGCAGGGCCGGCAGGTGTATTGGGTCTGTCCCCTGGTGGAGGAAAGCGAGACGCTGGATCTGCAGAATGCCGTGGCCACGCATGCCGAACTCAGCGCCGCGCTGGCCGCGCTGCCGCGCACGGCGGATCAGCCGCCCTTGCGCGCGGGCCTGTTGCATGGCCGCATGAAGGCAGCCGAGAAACGCGCCACCATGCAGGCGTTCACGGCGGGTGACATCGGCTTGCTGGTGGCAACCACGGTCATCGAAGTGGGCGTGGACGTGCCCAACGCCAGCCTGATGGTGATCGAGCATGCCGAGCGCTTCGGCCTGTCGCAACTGCACCAGCTGCGCGGGCGTGTGGGGCGGGGCGCGGCGCAGTCCGACTGCGTGCTGCTGTTCACATCGCCACTGTCGCCCACGGCGCGGGCGCGGCTGGCGGCGATGCGCGAACTCGCCGACGGCTTCGCGCTGGCGCAGAAGGACCTGGAACTGCGTGGCCCCGGTGAACTGCTGGGACTGCGGCAATCGGGCGTGCCAGGTCTGCGCTACGCCGATCTGGCGCACGATGCCGACCTGCTCGACGCCGCCCGCGACACCGCGCAGCGGCTGCTGCACACCGACCCGCAGGCTGCGCGTCAGCACGCGGCGCGCTGGCTGGGCGAAGGCTTCGACTGGCTGAGCGCCTGAGGTGAGCGGCCTCTGCCTTGCTGCGCAAGTCAACCTCCCGAGGAGGTGCCAGTTCGTTCGGAGCGGCCGTGCGGAACTGAGGGGAAACAGCCCCCATGCCTTGCTGCGCAAGTCTCCCCCCGAGGGGGCGCCAGTTCCTTCGGAGCGGCCGTGCGGAACTGGGGAGAAACAGCCCCATGCCTTGCTGCGCAAGTCTCCCCCCCGAGGGGGTGCCAGTTCCTTCGGAGCGGCCGTGCGGAACTGGCTATTCTTGCATTGATTAACACAATCTGTCTGGGTTTCTGTTTTAATTCTTTCTATGACTCTGACAGAATTGCGCTATATCGTGGCCGTTGCCCGGGAACGGCATTTTGGTCGGGCCGCCGAGGCCTGTTTCGTCAGCCAGCCCACACTGTCCGTTGCCATCAAGAAGCTCGAGGAAGAGCTCGATGTCCGGCTGTTCGAGCGCGGCGGCAACGAGGTGAGCATCACCCCCATCGGCGTGGAAATCGTCGAGCAGGCGCAGCGGGTGATCGAGCAGGCCGCGGCGATCAAGGAAATCGCCAAGCGCGGCAAGGACCCGCTGGCCGGGCCGCTGCGGCTGGGGGTGATTTACACCGTCGCGCCCTACCTGCTGCCCGAGCTGGTGCGGCATGTCATCGAGCGCACGCCGCAGATGCCGCTGCTGCTGCAGGAAAATTTCACGGTGCGGCTGCTGGAAATGCTGCGCACGGGCGAACTCGACGCGGCCATCCTGGCCGAGCCGTTTCCCGATCAGGGCCTGGCGATCGCGCCGCTGTACGACGAGCCGTTTCTCATCGCCGTGCCGCGCGATCACCGCCTGGCGCGCAGCAAGGCCCTGAGCTCCGACGCCATTCGCGACGAAACCATGCTGCTGCTGGGAACCGGCCATTGCTTCCGCGACCATGTGCTCGATGTCTGCCCGGAGTTCGCGCGCTTCTCGCCCAGTTCGGAAGGCATCCGCAAGAGTTTCGAGGGCTCGTCGCTCGAGACCATCAAGCAGATGGTGGCCTCGGGCATGGGCATCACCGTGGTGCCCAAGCTGTCGGTGCCGCAACAGAACGTGCCGCACGCGGCAGACCCCAGCACCGACCACGTCTGCTATGTGCCCTTCACCGATCCGGCGCCCACCCGCCGCGTGGTGCTGGCATGGCGCAAGAGCTTCACACGGCACGAAGCCATTGTTGCGCTGCGCGGGGCCATCATGGACTGCGATCTGCGCGGCGTGACCATGCTCGGCAACTGAGCAAGAAGTTCACGCCTCGGCGTGCACGTCGTGGGTGACGAAGCCCTGCTCCGCGCCGGGCGGGGCGAACCAGTCCGGGTGGTCGAGGGTGCGGTGCATGTCGTCCTGGCCGCTTTGCCAGTGCGCGCGCATTTCGGCGCGGCCGAAAGCGTAGTCCTTGCCCTGGCCGTCGAAGGGTTTGTCGCGGTAGATCAGGTGGATGACGTTGTAGCGCTTGTCCTGCGCCATGGCGTCGACCTCCTTGCACAGCGCGTCGCGCCCGCGCACACCGGGCGGAATGCGCGCCAGCAGTTCGCGCAGGATGCGGCGCTGCTCCTGCGCGCGCTGCAGGGTGCGGGTGATGGTGCGGGTGCGGCTGGAGTATTGAATGTCTTTCTGCCGCTCGGCCACGTCGAGCAGGGATTTGGGCAGTTCGCCCGCCGCACTCCACAGATCGACCTGGAACACCAGGGTGTTGTGGCTGGGGTGGCCACCGAGCACCTGGGAGAGCGGGGTGTTGGACACCAGGCCGCCGTCCCAGTAGAACTCGCCGTCGATCTCCACTGCCGGAAAACCCGGCGGCAGCGCGCCCGAAGCCATGATGTGCTCGGGGCGCAGGCGCATCTCGGCGCTGTCGAACACCACCTGGTTGCCGGTGCGCACATTCACCGCGCCCACGCTGATGCGGGTGTCGCCGCTGTTGAGCCGGTCGAAGTCGACCAGCCTCTCCAGCGTGTCGCGCAGCGGCGCGGTGTCGTAGAAGCTGGCCTGCGAAGGGCTGTTGCCACCAGACGGCCAGCGCGGAACGAAGAAGCCGCGCTGACCCTCAAGAACGGTCCGCAGCCCCTGAAACGCAGCAAGCTGTGGTTGCAGGGATTCGGGAATCCAGCCCAGCGCCGCGCCGTGCTCCCACGGCAGCGCGGGCAGCAGCGGGCGCTGTGTGACGGTTTCCCAGAAGGCGCGCAGCGCGCTGGTGCGCTGTCCCGGGGCATTGCCGGCAATCAGCGCGGCATTGATGGAGCCGATGGAAATGCCGGCCACCCAGTGCGGATGCACCCCGCAGTCTTCCAGCGCCTCGACCACGCCGCATTGATACGCGCCCAGCGCGCCGCCACCCTGCAGCACCAGCGCGACGCGGTCGTACTGGCGCACCTGCTGCAGCACCGCATCGGCGCGGCAGGAGGCCTCGGACCGGGCCTGCGGGCGGGCCCTTGCGCGCGTGGCGGTGGCGCGCATCAGTTCATGCACCAGCCGTGGCTGGCGACGATGGACTGGCCAGTGAGCGCCGCGCTGGGGAAGGCGGCGAGGAACAGCGCGAGATTGGCGATGTCGGCGGTGGTGGTGAACTCGCCATCGACCGTGTCCTTGAGCATCACGTTCTTGATCACCTCGTCCTCGCTGATGCCCAGTTCCTTGGCCTGTTCGGGGATCTGCTTTTCCACCAGCGGGGTGCGCACAAAGCCGGGGCAGATGACATGCGAGCGCACGCCCTTGGGCCCGCCCTCCTTGGCCAGCACCCGCGCCAGCCCCAGCAACCCGTGCTTGGCGGTGACATAGGCGCTCTTGAGCTTGCTGGCCTCGTGCGAATGCACCGAGCCCATGTAGATCACCACGCCGTTCTTCTTGGCATACATGCCCGGCAGCACCGCCTTGGTGGTGAGGAATGCGCCGTCGAGGTGGATGGCCAGCAGCTTTTTCCAATCGGCAAAGGCAAACGATTCGATCGGGTTGACGATCTGGATGCCGGCGTTGGACACCAGGATGTCCACCGGGCCGAAGGCCTTGGCCACCTCGGCGCATCCGGCGTTGACCTGCGCCTCGTCGGTCACGTTCATCGCCACGCCCATGGCCTTGCCACCCGCCTGGTTGATGGCCTCGGCGGTGGCCTTGGCGGCCTCCAGGTTGAGGTCGGCGATGGCGACCTTGGCGCCGGCACGGGCGTAGGTCTCGGCGATTTCCTTGCCGATGCCGCTGGCGGCGCCGGTGATGAGGGCGGTCTTGTCCTTGAGGCTGAGTTGCATGGTCATGCGAATCTCCTGATAGAGGTGGGGAAGCAAGTCGATTGAAGCGGAGTTGCTGCGCTGCGGCAAGTGTTGCGCGCCTCCATGACAAGAGCATGGACGGTGGGACTTAACTCGGACTGAAAGCGGCGTGCCGTTCCGGTGCGGGCGATTGGGCAACACTGAACAAGCCCTTGCGCGCTGCGCATCCGGCCTGCAGGCGGTCTGCGGCGCAGCCCTCGCTTGCCATCGCTTCGGCTATTGTCTTGGTGTGCGCCTTGCATCCCATCCCGCACACCGGCGCGCATCATCACAAGGACTGATTCAGTGTTGCCCTTGCTGCGCTGCAAACCTCACCTGCACCCGCAGGCCGCCGAGCGGTGCGGTGTCGAGGGTGATGGTCGCGCGAGAGCGCTCGGCCACACTGCGCACGATGGCCAGGCCCAGACCGCTGCCGCCCGCGGGGGCGTTTTCGCGGCGATAGAAGCGGTCGAACACCCGCTCGCGGTCCTCGGGCGGGATGCCGGGGCCGGAGTCGTCCACTTCGAGAATGGCCATGCGCTGCGGCGTGCCGTCTGTGTCCGGCCGCATCTCGCAGCGCACCCGCACGTCCACCCGGCCGCCGGTCGGGGTGTAGCGCAGCGCGTTGTCCACCAGATTGCGCACCAGAATGCGCAAGCCCCCGGGCGGGGCGAGCACGGTGCAATCCTCGGCGTCTTCCAGCCCGGCGTCCACGCCGCGGGTCTGCGCCAGCTCGGCGGTGTCCGACAGCGCCAGGCGCACGGTGTCGAGCAGGCTGACGGCACCGAGCGCCTCCTCGCCGCCCGATTCGCTGCGCGCCAGCAGCAGCAGTTGCTCGACCAGATGGCTGGCGCGGTCGATGCCGCTTTCCAGCCGCGCCAGCGCCACGCTGCGCTGGCCGTCGTCATGCGCGCGGGACAGCATCTGCACCTGCACCTTCAGCGCGGTCAGCGGCGAGCGCAGCTCGTGCGCGGCGTCGGCAACGAACATGCGCTGGGTGTCGAACGCGGCCCGGGTGCGGGCGAACAGGCCGTTCATCGCCCGCACCACGGGCTGCATTTCACTCACCACAGGGTGCGGGTCCAGCGGGTCGAAGCTGGTGGCCGCGCGGTTTTCGAGTTCGCGCGACAGGTCCGAGAGCGGCTGCAGCGAGCGCCGCACCACCCAGGCCACGGCCAGCAGCAACAGCGGGGCGATCACCGCCATCGGCCAGATCGAGCGCAGTGCAAACCCCAGCGCCAGCGCCTGCCGCGTGGCGGTGCTCTGCCCGACCTGGATGGTGCGGCCACCGGCCTGCATGGAATACACCCGCCATTGCTCGCTGCCGACCTGCACATTGGTGTAGCCGAGCACGGCCTGGCTGGGCAGATCGCTGCGCGGGCGCGAGACGTAGATCCGCTTGCCGTCGGGCGCCCAGACCTGCACCACGTAGTCGACATCGTTGCCCGCGCTGACATCGGGGCCGAATCCGGGCAGCCCCATGTCGCCACTGGCCAGCGACAGCGCGAGCTGCTGCAGGTGATAGTCGAACACCGCATCGGCCTCGCGCATGGCGTTGTGGAACACCGCCACCGCCTGCACCAGCGCGGCGATGGTCACTGCGGCAGACAGCAGCAGAAGCAGACGGGCGCGCAGCGATTTCACTCGCCGCCTCCGTCGCCGCCGCCGTCCTTGCTCGGCATGGCCGGGCTTGCGGCGGCGGGCTCCCTGGCGATCATGTAGCCCATGCCGCGGATGTTGCGGATCAGGTCGGCGCCGAGCTTCTTGCGCAGGCTGTGGACATACACCTCCACGGCGTTGCTCGAAATCTCGTCCTTCCAGCTGTAGAGCTTTTCCTCGAGCTGTGCGCGCGACAGAATCATGCCGGGACGGGCAATGAGCGCTTCGAGCACCGCCCATTCGCGCTGTGACAGCGCCACCGGCTCGCCGCTCAGCAAGGCTTCGTGCGTGGCCGGGTTCAGGCTGATGCGACCGTAGCTGAACACCGGCTCTGCGCGGCCTGCGGCGCGGCGCAGCAGCGCGCGGATGCGGGCGGACAGCTCGTCGAGGTCGTAGGGCTTGAGCACATAGTCGTCCGCCCCGGCGTCCAGCCCCTCGATGCGCGCCGACACCGCGTCGCGTGCGGTGGCGATCAGCACCGGCGTGGCCTCGCGCCGTGCGCGCAGCGCCTTGAGCACGGCCAGGCCGTCCATCTTGGGCAGCCCCAGGTCGAGCAGCACCAGGTCGTACTGCTCGGTGCGCAGCGCGCTGTCGGCCATGACGCCGTCGCGCACCCAGTCCACCGCGTAGCCTTCGCCGCGCAGCGCGTCGAGCACGCTTTCGCCGATCATCATGTCGTCTTCAACCAGGAGCAGGCGCATGGGGCTGGATGGCAAATGGAAACAGGTGTCACTTTAGCGGTCGGCCCTTAGACTGCGCTTAACACACTCAAACGATCAAAACGATGCCGCATTCGCCCACCCCTGCCGACCCGGCCGCACGCCTTCCCCGCACCGTCTGGATGCTGGGGCTGGTCAGCCTGTTCATGGACATGTCGTCCGAGCTGATCCATGCACTGCTGCCGGTGTACATGACCACGGTGCTGGGCCTGAGCGTGCTCAGCGTGGGGGTGGTCGAAGGCATTGCCGAGGCCACTGCGTCGATGCTCAAGGTGGTGTCGGGTGTGTGGTCGGACCGCATCGGCTCGCGCAAGTGGCTCGCGGTGACCGGCTATGGCCTGTCGGCGCTGACCAAGCCGCTGTTTCCGCTGGCCTCCGGCGCCGGCGAGGTGATCGCCGCGCGCTTCATCGATCGCATCGGCAAGGGTATCCGCGGCGCGCCGCGTGACGCGCTGGTGGCCGACGCCACGCCGCCCGCGTTGCGCAATGCAGCCTATGGCCTGCGGCAAAGTCTGGACACGGTGGGCGCTGTGCTCGGCCCGCTGGCGGCCATCGGCCTGCTCGCGCTGTATGCCGACAATCTGCGGCTGGTCCTGTGGTTCGGGGTGATTCCGGCGGTGATCGCGGTGGCGCTGCTGGCCTTCGGGGTGCACGAGCCGCGGCGCGCCCGGCCCGAGCGCAGCACGGCCGGATCGCGCCGCAAGGCGGTGGACTGGGGCGCCGCGCGCCAGCTGCCGGCGGCGTACTGGCAGGTGGTCGCTCTGGCCGCGCTGTTCACCGTGGCGCGGCTGACCGAGGCGTTTCTGGTGTTGCGCGGCAATCAGATCGGCGTGTCGGTGGTGTGGATCGCGTTGGTCACGCTGGTACTGTCGCTGGCCTACGCCGCCTCGGCCTATCCGGTCGGGCTGCTGGCCGCGCGCTGGGGGCGCAAGCGCTTGTTCGGTCTGGGGCTGGTGGTGCTCGCGCTGGCCATGTTGCTGCTCGGCGGTGTGCTGCCGCTGGGAATGCCCGGGTTCTGGGCCGGGGTTGCGCTGTGGGGTTTGCACATGGGGCTCACGCAGGGATTACTCTCCGCTGCCGTGGCCGACGCCGCGCCGCCGGCACTGCGCGGCACCGCGTTCGGCCTGTTTCACCTGACCATCGGCCTGATGCAGCTGCTCGCCGCCATCGGCGCGGGCTGGCTGTGGCAGACCATCGGCTCTGGCGCGCTGTTCACGCTGGGCGCGGCGCTGGCGCTGCTGTGCCTGCCTGCACTGGCGCTGTGGCTGCACGAAAACCCCCAAAAGAAGGAAGAGACATGATCACAACCCAAGCCATTCAATTCGACCAGCACGGCGGCCCCGAGGTGCTGCAGTGGCGCACGCTGGAACTGCCTGAGCCTGGCCCGGGGCAGGTGCTGCTGCGGCACGAGGCCGTGGGGCTGAACTTCATCGACGTGTATCACCGCACCGGCCTGTACCCGCAGCCGCTGCCCGGCAGTCTCGGCGGGGAAGCGGCCGGGGTGATCGAGGCGGTCGGCCCCGGGGTGCAGGGCTTTGCCGTGGGCGATCGCGTGGGCTATTGCACCGGCGCGCCCGGCGCGTATGCGCAGCGTCGCGTGGTGCCGGTAGCGCCGCTGATCAAGCTGCCCGATGACATTTCGTTCGAATTGGCCGCAGCCAGCCTGCTCAAGGGGCTGACCGCGTATTACCTGTTGCATCGCACCTGGGCGCTCAAGCGCGGCGAGGTCGCGCTGTTCCATGCCGCAGCCGGCGGAGTCGGGCTGATCGCCGGGCAGATGGCGCGGGCGATCGGCGCGGTGCTGATCGGCACCGCCGGCTCGCCGCAGAAATGCGCGCTGGCGCTGGAGAACGGCTATGCCCATGCGATCGATTACGTCCAGGACGACTTCGTTGCCCGTATCAAGGATCTCACCGGCGGGCGCGGCGTGCCGGTGGTGTACGACTCCATCGGCAAAGACACCTGGGAGCGCTCGCTTGCCTGCCTGCAGCCCTTCGGCCTGATGGTGAGCTTCGGCAACGCCTCGGGCGCGGTGCCGCCGATCAAGCTCACCGATCTGGCCGCAGCCGGCTCGCTGTATGTCACCCGCCCGACACTGGGTACGCACATGGCCGACCCGGTGGTCAAGCAGCAGATGGCCAACGCGCTGTTCGCGCTGATCCGCAGCGGCCAGGTACGCATCCACATCCACCAGCGCTACCCGCTGGCCGAGGCCGCGCAGGCGCACCGCGACCTGCAGGCGCGCAAGACCATCGGCTCGACCGTGCTGCTGCCATAGTCTGCCGCCGATCTCGCACGTCGTGGCCCTGCGACCGATTGCCGCAGGGCGGGGCAATGCGGAGTCGCCAGGCGCAGGGTGCTTCCTAGAATGGGCGCCATGCCGTTTTCCGCACGCCTTGCGCACCAGCCCCTGAGCGGGGGTCGTGCGTCTGCTCCCTTGCCCGTCGTCACCCTGCACCGTCTGCTAGCGGCGCGGGTGGTGCTGCTGCTGGCCGAACTGGCCATCATGCCGTGGGCGCATCACGCACTGGACATCACCTGGCCGGTCTACCGCGTGCTCGGGCTGATCGCGCTGCAGGCGGTGCTGGCGCTGCTGCTGTGGTGGCAGAGCCGCAGCGCGCGCGGGCTGGGGGTGAACGGCGGGTTTGCGCATCTGCTGGCCGACGCCTTCATTCTCGCGCTGCTGGTGTACTGGAGCGGCGGTGAAGTCAACCCCATCATTTCGCTGCTGCTGGTGCCGCTGATCCTGTGCGCCGTGGCGTTTCCGTGGGTGTATGGCTGGGCGATGACCGCAGTGGTCATCGTGCTGTATTCGCTGCTGTCGTTCTTTCCCGCGCCGCAGGCGGCCTCGTGCGGAGCGAGCACCGGCGCGCTGGACGAGCACTTGATGGGCATGTGGGGCAACTTCCTGATCACCGCGCTGCTGGTGGCTGCGGTGGTGGCACGGCTGGCTGCCGCCTTGCGCGAGCGCGAGGTGGAACTGGCCCGCAGCCGCGAGGCCGCGCTGCGCGACCAGCATCTGTTCGCACTCGGCATGCAGGCCGCCGCCGCAGCGCACGAACTCGCCACCCCGGTGGCCACGCTGGCGATGACGGTGGACGATCTGCAGTCCGACTACGTCGGGGACGACGAGCTTGGTCCCGCGCTGCAGCGCATGCAGGCGCAGGTCAGGCAAATCCGCGGCGTGCTCGGTCACATCACCGCAGCGGCCGGTGCGGCGCGCGAGCGCAGCGGACAGATCGAAGCGCTCGATCGCTGGCTCGCGCAGACCCTCGAACACTGGCATCTGATGCGCCCGCAGTCGCAGGCCCAGCTGCAAGTGCGCGGCACGGGCGACATGCCGCAGCTGCGCGTGGACGCGGGGCTGAACGCTGCGCTGGTGAGCCTGCTCAACAACGCAGCCGATGCCAGCCCCGAGCAGATCGAGGTCGAAGCCGACTGGGATGCGGCGCAGCTGCGCGTGAGCGTGCTCGACCGTGGCCCGGGCCTGCCCGACGAGCGGCTGGCGCGCGCCGGGTTCGATTTTGTCAGCACCAAGGGCGAGACGCGGGGCCTCGGCCTGGCGCTGGCGCGCGCCGGGATCGAGCGCCTCGGCGGCACCCTCGTGGTGACGCGCCGTGACGGTGGCGGCCTGCGCGCCGCGCTGCAATGGCCGCGCCTGGAAAGTACCCAATGAACGATCCATCCATGAACCTCCTGCTGGTCGAAGATGACGCCGCGCTGGCCGCTGCCACGCGCAATTCCATGGAACGCCGCGGCATCACGGTATGGCATGCGGACTCCGCACCCGCCGCCCGCGCGCTGATCGGCACCACGGAATTCGACGCCGCCGTGCTCGACCTGCGCCTGCCCGGCGACAGCGGCCTGACCCTGATCGCCCCGCTGCGCGCCGCCTATCCCGACATGCGCATTCTGCTGCTCACCGGGTATGCGAGCATTGCCACCGCGGTCGATGCCATCAAGCTCGGCGCGACCAACTACCTGCCCAAGCCCGCGACGGTCAGCGACATCCTCGCCGCGCTGGAGCAGGACGCGCCCGAGGCCGATCGCCCTGTGTCCGCCAACCCGCTGCCGGTGGACCGGCTGGAGTGGGAGCACATTCAGAAAGTGCTGGCCGAGCATGACGGCAATATTTCCGCCACCGCCCGCGCACTGCAGATGCACCGCCGCACCCTGCAGCGCAAGCTGCTCAAACACCCGGTGCGCGAGGCGCCGGTGGAGGGCGGCAGGGAGGGTTGATTCCCCCTCCCAACCTCCCCCACACGGTGGGGAAGGCGGCGGCGCCGCGCGCGTGGTTCAGACGCGCTCTCCCCGCTTGCGGGGAGAGCCTGTGAGGGACGATCTCTGCGCGCGGTGCGATGGCACCGTTTTGCGCGATCACGCCGCTTGCTGCGTCGCGCTGCGGATTCTCTGGCGCTGCACGCCCAGCTGCGGGCTGCCCAGCGTCACCACATCGCCGGGCTGCAGATAGCGCGGCGGCTTGCGGCCCATGCCCACGCCCGGCGGGGTGCCCGTGGCGATCAGATCCCCGGGCAGCAGAGTCATGTAGCGGCTGAGAAACGCCACCAGCTCGGCCACGCCGAAAATCATGTCGCGGGTATTGCCCTGCTGCATGCGCTCGCCGTTGACCTCGAGCCACAGGTCGATGTCCTGCGGGTCGGCGATCTCATCTTTGCTGACCAGCCACGGGCCGACCGGGCCGAAGGTGTCGCAGCCCTTGCCGAGATTCCACTGGCTGCCCTGTTCGAGCTGATACGCGCGCTCGGACACATCGTTGACCAGGCAATAGCCGGCCACCGCCTCGAGCGCATCCGCCTCGCGCACGAAGCGCGTCGGCCGGCCGATGACCACGCCGAGCTCGACCTCCCAGTCGAGCCTGTGCGCCCCGGGCGGACGCAGCACCGGGTCGTTCGGGCCGCTGATGCAGGTGGTCCATTTGTTGAACACGATGGGCGATGTCGGGATGGCCATCTGCGCCTCGGTCGCGTGGTCGCGGTAGTTCAGGCCGATGCCGATGAACTTGCTGATGCCGACCAGCGGCACGCCCAGCCGCGGCCTGCCTGCGACCAGCGGCAGTGTCTGCAGGTCGATGCGGCGCAGCGCGCGCTGGCCCGCCGGGCCGAACACGCTGGCGTCGATGTCGGGCACGATACCCGCCAGGCTGCGCAGCCGGCCCTGCGCATCGATCAGCCCGGGTTGTTCGCGGCCCTTGCGGCCGTAGCGCACGAGTTTCATCGAGGGCTCCTCAGCGCCGCTGGTATTGGGTCTTGCCGAACAGATGCTCGTGCGCGGTAGCGTCCATCTGCGCCGGACGGATGTCGGCGAGCACCTGCACGCCGCGCTGCACTGCAGGCCGCACGGCGATCGCGTCGAACCAGCGTTTGGCATGCGGAAACTCGTCCCAGGTGATGCCCTGGTTGGCCGCGCTGCGGCACCACGGAAAGGTGGCGATGTCGGCGATCGAGTAGTCGTCGCCTGCGAGGTAGCGCTGCGACGCCAGCCGCCGGTCGAGCACGCCATAGAGCCGACGCGCTTCGTTGGTGTAGCGGTCGATGGCGTAGGGGATTTTTTCCGGGGCGTACTGGCGGAAATGGTGCGCCTGCCCGAGCATGGGGCCGACGCTGGCCATCTGCCACATCAGCCACTCGATGGTGGCGATGCGCGCGCGGGGATCGGTGGGCAGGAAGCGCCCGGTCTTTTCGGCCAGGTACAGCAGAATGGCGCCGGACTCGAACACGCTGATCGGCGCGCCGCCGGGGCCGTCGGAGTCGACCAGCGCCGGAATCTTGTTGTTCGGGCTGATGGCGAGAAACTCGGGCGTGAACTGCTCGCCGCGGCCGATGTTGACCGCATGCACGCGGTAGGGCAGGCCGAGTTCCTCGAGCAGGATGTGAATCTTGTGGCCATTGGGCGTGGCCCAGGAATAGAGGTCGATCATGGTGGAGGGCCGTCTGTGCGGCGTGGTGAACGGGAGGAGGCAGAACGCCGTCACATTGTGCGACGTTCACCGCGGGCTTGCAGCGACCGGCCCGGCGCAGCGATCCGCGCAGCAGTCAGCGCAACAATTCGCCCTGCGCGATCTGGGCGTGCAGCGCCTCGATCGGCGGTGCCAGCTGCTGCAGCAGCCGCAGGTGTGCGGACAGTCCGGCCAGCGGCAGACCGTCGCCCAGCGCATCGGCTTCATGCGCCACGGTGCTCCAGTGGACCGTGCTCTGCGCCAGCGGCAGCGCGAGGCTTTGCAGCATGGCGAGCTCCTGCGGTGGCAGGTCGCCGTCGTTCTGGTCGAGCTGCCAGGCGCTGCGCCGTGCCAGCATGCGGGTGGTGTCCAGGCCGGTGCGGGCCTGCGCGATGCGCTGTTGCCACACGGGATGATGCACCGCGAGCTGCTCACCCACGCGCCGGGTCTGCAGACGCTCGACCAGCAAGTCCAGCGCGCGCTCGGCGGCGCCCAGGCACCACAGGGCGTCGTGCAGGCCGACGATGCGCTGGCGTGCCTGCAGCATGTCCAGCCCCTGTCCAGGCTGACCGACCATGAGGTCACCGGCCACGCGAACCTGGTCGAAATGCACCTCTGCCAGGGTGGATTGCGCCATCCCCCAGCCATGCAATTGCCGTGCGATGCGCACGCCATCGGTCCGGGTGGGGACGAGCAGCACGCTGAACTGCCGGTGCAGCGGGGCCTGCGCATCGGTGCGGCACAGTACCAGCAGGCTGGTGGTGCGCGGGTCGAGAATGCCCTGCACCCAGGTCTTGTGGCCGTTCAGGACCCAGTGGTTGCCGTCGCGGTTGGCCTGGGCCTGTAGCGAGTCTGGGCGGTGCAGGTCGGCGTCGGGCTCGGCGGCGGCCCAGGCGCTGCGGGTTTCGGCGCGCAACAGGGGGTCGAGCCAGGCGTCTTTCATCGGCTCGCTGGCGTAGCTGTCGAGCAGTTGCATGTTGCCGGCATCGGGCTGGGCGCTGTTGAACACGTCCGCCGCCCAGGCAATGCGCCCCATGGCCTCGATCATCGGGGCGTATTCCCAATGGCTCAGGCCCTGGCTGGTGCGGGTGGACGCGGGAAGAAACAGGTTCCACAGCCCGGCAAGCTGGGCCTTCTGCCGCATCGGCGCCAGCAAGGCGTGCACGGGCTGGCCCGGCTGCAACGCTGCAGTGCGCAGCGCGGCGTTGATGCTGCTTTCCTGCGGCTGCAGCACGGTTTGCATGAAACGGTGCAGCCGGGTCTGCAGGGTGCTGACGCGGGGGGAGGGGGCGGTCTCCATGCCGGGATGCCGTCAGTCGGTCGGGGACATGTGAAGCTGGCGGCTCAGATGCACATGCAGCTCGCCACCTTGCCACGGTGGCCCGGGCAAGCGCTTGCGCGCCGTGCCGGGAGACGGAGGAATGGCCTCGACGAGTTGCAGCGCCGTCTGCAGGCTGCTGCCCGGCGAACAGAGCCGATTGACAGCGCCCAGCTGATGCAGGCGCGCGGCACCCAGGCCCAGGCCGGGCAGCGCAGCCTCGTTGCAGACGGTGCGCGGCAGCAGTTGCGCGGCCAGCCACTGCGCGCCGCCGACATCGTGCAGCGGCAGCAACGGATCGGTCAGGAGCAGCTGCGCATCGTCCGCGGCGACCAGCAGATCGCAGGCCAGCGCCAGTGCCGCCCCGGCGCCGCGTGCCTGGCCTTCGAGTGCACCCACGACCAGCGGCTCGCAGTCGCGCAGCGCCAGGATGCAGTCGTGCAGCGCCTCCAGCGCGGCGATGTCGTGCAGGCCGCTGCAAAAGTGACGCGGCGTGCCGGTGAGCACCACGGCGCGGATGTCGGCATCGCGCTGCGCGGTGGTGAGCGCTTCCAGCGCAGCGGCGCAGAGCGCGGCAGTCAGGGCGTTGTGCGTTTCGGGGTGATGCAGACGCAGCACGAGGCAGTCACCCTGGCGTTCGGCTTGGAGTTCGGCAGTCATGCGTTGCGGTATGGGTTCATGCATCGGTTCAAAAGCGTGCACGCATCATAGGCAGACGATGGTGGAGTGCGCTCGCGCCCTGTGGGGAGATTCCGACACAAAATCGGGCGATCGTTAAATTTTTCACATGCTTTTCACCGGATATCAGTCTGCGCCAATTGCGCAGAAACCTGCGTGATACATTGCTTTCCGATCATTTGACACATTTGGATGCGTCGCCCTCATTTTCGCTGCAATGCTCACCGTTTCACGCCTGCTCAACCCGTCCTGCAGACCGCACGCGTTCCTCGCCTTTTCCCTGCGCCTGTGCGTTCTTGTGCTCGGGCTGTCGGCACTGCTGAGCCAATCCGCGCAGGCCTTGATGATCGGTGCGCCCCAAACCCGGGCCGAACTGGGGCGCCCGCTGCAGATGGACATTCCGGTGCGGCTCGACGCGCAGGAGGCGCTGCCGCTGTCCTGCGTTCAGGCGCAGGCCCAGGCAGGAGAGTCTGGCGGCAACGTGGGCGGGTTGGTCATCACTTCCAAGCCCGCGACCGACGGGTTGACTCTGGCCTTGCGCAGCCAGCAGCCCCTGCGTGAGCCCATTCTCATCGTGCGCCTGCATCTGGCCTGCCAGTTTCAGCGCACCCAGGTCTATACCCTGCTGGTCGATCCCCCGGCGCCCGAATTGCCGATGATTGCGGGCAGTGCAGTTGCTGCTGCGCCTGCCGCACGCGCGGACAATCGGGCAAAGCCCGAGCAGCAGGTTGCGCAGGCCGAGGCCTCTGCGGTGCCGGTCGGCAACGCCCCGCAGCGTCAGCCGCCCCGCGAGAGCAAGCCGGTCGCTGCGCGCGCCTCCGGGAAAACACCGCTGCATCCCCCGTTGGTCCGGCAGAAAGAACAGCACCTGCGTCATCTTGCCCGCCCTGCGCTGGAGCGCCCACCTGCGCAGAGCCGCCTGGAAATGGACGATCTCAGCGCGGCCGATCTGATGGCGTCCCCGGATTTGCGTCTGGCCACGGCCCTGCCTGCGGCATTGCCCCACCTCAGCCCGCAGCAGCGTGCGCAACTCGGCCAGTTGCGCCAACTCATCATGGACGCGACCGCAGGGCCGGGCGAGGCGCAGCCCACGCTGCAGCAGATCGCTGCCATGCAGGCCCGCGCCAACGTGCTGCAGCGGCAGTTCGAGCAGGCCGCGCAGCAATTGCAGCGGTCGCAGTCTGAGCTGGCGCGCATGCGCGCGCAGAGCTATTCCGCCAGCGTGGTGTACGCCCTGATCGCCGCGCTGGTGGCGCTGGGCGCGCTGAGTTTCTGGCTGTGGCGCAGGGGCGCCGATCCAGGCCTGCCGGAGAGCCCCTTCGTTCCCGCATCCGTGGCAAGACCGTCCGTGAATCCGGCCGCGGACATGCCGTTCGCCGCGGCAACGCCGACCGCCTCCGCCACGTCCATGTCGGTGCAGGCGAGCACCATCCAGCCGCCGGTCATGCCCTTCGGTCTGCCGCCCTCGGTGGATGGGCGTCCCTTGCAGCCGGAAATCGATGCGGTATCGTTCGGCAGCCCGCCACCGAGCACCTGGGGCCATTCCGGCTTCGATTGGGATTCGCGTTTCCTGCAGCCCATGAGCCAGGACAAGCAGGTGCATGTCGACGAGCTGATGGATGCGGGTCATCTGGCCGAATATTTCATCGAGACAGGAGATGACCAGCGCGCCATCGACCTGCTCGAAAAATCGCTCGACGACAGCGCGAGCGACAGCTTTGCACTTCCTTACCTGCTGTTGTTCGATCTGTACCGCAAGCACGGGCTCAAGAAGGAGTTCGAGGCGCTCTACACCCGGTTTGAACGGCGCTTCAATGTGGCTGTGCCCCCGTGGGGGCAGCAACCCGAGGGGCAGGGCCGCGATCTGACCGACTACGACCGTGCGATGAAACTCATCACCCTGGCCTGGGGGGGGCCGCAGAGCGTCTCGGTGCTGGAACACATGCTGCTGGACGATCCGCAGCAGCACCGCATGGGCTTCGATCTGGCCGCGTACCGCGATCTGCTGATGCTCTACGCCGTGGCGCGCGACCTGTTCCCGGACGCCTCTCCGACCAGAGCGCCGATCGAGCACATCGAACTCACCACCCGCGTGGAACCTGCCGGGTTGAACCTCGACTTCGAACTGCCGCTCGAGATCCCTGCAGCGCCTGAGGCGCCAGGGCCTGCGGCGTCCTCGGAGTTCAAGCTGCAACCCCGCGACGGCGAGGCTCCGAAACTGACCCCGCAAAAACCGAACCCGCCGGGAGAGAGTGCCTGACTTCGGTCGGCTGACTTCAGGCGGCCGAGACTGTCGTGCCGCTTACTTGGCGCCGTGGCCGCCCAGCAGGGCGGCAATCTTGCGGCGTGGACGAATGCTGGGGGAGATGGAACGCTGGCCATTGCCGGCGTTCGCCGACTCCGCCGGTTCCCACGCCGGCTGGGCCTTCGGATCGGGCTCGTAGGGTTTGTCGAACCATGGATCCTGGCGGGGCGTGCGGCCCATGCGTGGATACGGCGCCGCCGCCGCGCCCACGCTCTCGGGCATGCCGCGCGACGGCATCAGCCGCGGGCTGCGTGGCGCATCCGCCTCGCGGCGGGGCCGCGATATCGGCTGCAATTGCACGGTGAGTTTTTCGAACTGGCGCTTGATCAGCTTTTCAATGTCGGCCAGTGCGCGTGCATCGCGCGCCGTGGCCAGCGTGATGGCCAGACCAGACGCTCCGGCGCGGCCTGTGCGGCCGATGCGGTGCACATAGTCTTCGGCGCTGAACGGCACGTCGTAATTCACCACGCCGGGAAGTTCGGCGATGTCCAGACCGCGGGCAGCCACATCGGTGGCGACCAGCGCCTGAATGTCGCCGCGCTTGAAGGCTTCCAGCGTGGTCAGGCGCTCGGCCTGCGACTTGTCGCCGTGCATCGCCGCGGCCTTTATGCCGTCGCGTTCCAGCGCCCGGGTGAGCCGGCCCGCTCCGAGGCGGCTGTTGACGAACACGATGACCTGCGGCAGCGGGTTGTCGCGCAGCAACTGCACCAGCGTGGCGCGCTTGTCGTCTTCCTCCACCTGATAGACGCGCTGCTCCACATTGGTGGCGGTGGCGTTGGGGCGGGCCACTTCGACCAGAAGCGGGTTTTGCAGATAACTCTGCGCCAGACGCTTGATTTCCGGCGAAAACGTGGCAGAGAACAGCAAGGTGGTGCGCTGCTTGGGCAGGAAACCGAGGATGCGCTGCAGATCGGGCAGAAAGCCGATGTCGAGCATGCGATCGGCCTCGTCAAGCACGACGAACTGCACCTGCCCGAGATTCACCGTCTTGGCTTCGAGGTGATCGAGCAGCCGCCCGGGCGTGGCCACCAGCAGATCGACGCCGTTGCGCAATTCGGCCTTCTGTGGCGCCATGTCCATGCCGCCGAACACGCAGGCGCAGCGCAGCGGCGTGTGCCTGGCATAGGCCTTGAGATTGGTGTAGACCTGATCGGCCAGTTCCCGTGTGGGAGCCAGCATCAGCGCCCGTACCGGATGCCGCGCCGGGGACACGCTGGTCGAGGCCAGCGGCAGGAGCTGTTGCAGGATGGGCAGCGAGAACGCCGCGGTCTTGCCGGTACCGGTCTGTGCTGCGCCCATGATGTCGCGTCCGTCCAGCAGCAGCGGAATGGCCTTGGCCTGGATGGGCGTGAGCTTTTCGTAGCCCATGTCGCTGACGGCGCGCAGAATGCGTGCGTCCAGCGCCAGGTCGGAAAAGCGCTCAGGCTGGAGAGCGCCCCCAGAACTGCCGCTGCGCGTCAGGCCCCCCGAGGGGGTGAGAAACACTTGGGGCGGCCCGGCGTGTTTCTCGGGTGTATCGTCTGTCGGGGTTGTCGTGGTGTTCATCCGTGCGGTGTGTGCTGGCGGCGATGGAAAAATTGAGAAGCCGGACATCAGGTGAAACCGGCCCGGACGCTGAGCTTGTCAGCGGGCGGGCGTCGCGGCCCGCGCAGAGTTCCGCCAGGGGATTGCAGGACAACTGCCTGCCGCAGCGGATTCATCGACTCGGTATTCTAGGCGAGTGACGCGACGGGCGGCGCAGCAGAAAATTGCACGCGACCTTTTGCAAATTCAGCCTCTGCCCTCATTTAATCAACAATTCATTCCCCGCACAGGAACGCACGATGGACTACAAGGACTACTACAAGGTCATGGGCGTGGAGCGCAGCGCAACGCAGGACGACATCAAGCGCGCCTATCGCAAGCTCGCCCGCAAGTATCATCCCGACGTGAACAAGGAGGCCGGAGCCGAGGCCAAATTCAAGGAGCTGGGCGAAGCCTACGAGGTGCTCAAGGACCCGGAAAAGCGCGCCGCCTATGACCAGCTCGGCAGCAACTGGCGCGCCGGACAGGACTTTCAGCCGCCGCCCGGCTGGGGCTCGGGCTTCGAGCAACGCGGCGGCATGCCGGACAACGAAGCCGATTTCAGCGACTTTTTCGAGACCCTGTTCGCGCGCAGCGGTTCCGCGCGGCGGTCGGCATCGGGCGCGGGCGGAGCGGGCGTGCATCTGCGCGGTCGGGATCATCACGCCCAGGTACTGATCGATCTGGAAGACGCCTACCGCGGCGCGACGCGCACCCTGACCCTGCGCATGCCCGAGGTCGATGCGCAAGGCCATGTGGTGACACGCGAGCGCACCCTGCAGGTGCAGATTCCCAAAGGCGTGCGCGCCGGTCAGCACATCCGCCTGGCGGGCCAGGGTGCGCCAGGTCTGGGCGAGGGCGGGGCAGGTGATCTTTACCTGGAAATCGCCTTCAACCCGCACAGCATCTACCGCGTCGAAGGGCGCGATGTGTTTGTCGATCTGCCGCTGGCGCCCTGGGAGGCTGCATTGGGCGCCGAAGTGCAGGCGCCGACCCCGGACGGGCTGGTCGAGCTGAAAATTCCGCCGACCACGGTGCCGGGCCGCCGTCTGCGTCTCAAGGGGCGCGGCATTCCCGGAGCCACGCCGGGCGATTTGTATGTGGTCACGCAAATCGTGCTGCCGCCAGCCGACACCGACGCGGCGCGGGCGGCCTATCAACGTCTGCAGGGCGAATTTTCCAAGTTCAACCCGCGCGCCCATCTCAAGCAAGGAGCCAAGGCATGAGCACCTCCGATACCGCCGCGCCGCTGTGCGGCATCGTTCTGGAAGAGCAGGTCGACATCAGCATCGACGATCTGTGCGCAGTGTGCCGGGTAGAGCGCACGCAGATCGTGCATCTGGTGGAAGAAGGGGTGATCGAGCCGCTGCCTGCCCTTGGCTCGGCCGCGCAGCGCACGCAGTGGCGTTTCAGCGGTGAAACGCTGAACCGCGCGCGCCGCGCCGTGCGGCTGCAGCGTGATCTGGAACTCAACGCGGCAGCCACGGCGCTGGTGCTTGATCTGCTGGATCAGATCGATGCGCTGCGCCGCGGCGCGCAGGCCTGACGGATTTTCATGGCGCGTCAGGCTCGCCTGTTCTGCCCCGGATACGCCCATCTGGTCCAGTTGCAGGCCGCCGTCGGCGCGCAACCGCTGGCCAATGCGTCGCAGCGCGACCGTTTTCTGCTCTGGATGCGCGAGGGGCTGGGCAGCTCGGCATTGCGTCTGCACGCCTATGCGGTGCTGCCGCAGACCGTCTGGCTGCTGATCACGCCCGATACGGCGCCGGAACTGTCCACATTTGTGCAGGGGCTGGCGCGACGCACCAGCAGGGCGCAGGAACATCCGGGCCCGGATGACGCAACCGCACCGTCGCCTGCGCGCAATCCGGTCTGGGCGGGGCGATTTCGCAGCGCCGTCGTCCAGCCGGGCGAGTGGGAACTGGCCGCGATGCTCTGGATCGACCGGGCGGCGGACGCGGTCGGGGAGATCTGGCCCTGGAGCAGCCGCGCAGCCCACTGTGGCGAACCGAGCACCGGCGCTCCCGTGCTGTCTTTCCCTGCGGCCTACTGGGCCTTGGGCAACACCCCGTTCGAACGCGAGGCAGCCTATCGTCAGCGGCTGCAGCAGGGCATCAGCAGCGCAAGCGTGCGCGCGCTGGAGCAAGGCTTGCGCAGTGGGTCGGCAGTGGGCGAGACGGCGTTTTTGCGGCAACTCGAACGAGACATCGGACGGCGCCTGCTGCCCGCCCAACGTGGACGGCCTCGCATGAAAGTTGCTTGAATCGAGCAGTGAGGTCAGTGTGCGGCCTCTAATCTGTCCCTGAATTATTTTCGTCAAACTCGGCCAAAATATTTATGAGGGACAGAATAATGAGATTTTCTTGCGTGCACTGCTGCGATGCAGTAAATTCGCTTTCCTGTCGACGTTTCGCGGAGCCTGCCATGTCCTCGCCTCAAACTCCCGCTTCACCCTCTGAAATCGCCGCGCTGTCCCGCGGTGGCCTGTATTGCCCGCAAAACGAACATGACGCCTGCGGCGTGGGTTTCGTCGCGCACATCAAGGGGAGCAAATCGCACGACATCGTGCAGAACGGGCTGCTCATCCTCAAAAACCTCGACCACCGCGGCGCGGTCGGGGCGGACAAGCTCATGGGCGATGGCGCGGGCATCCTGATCCAGATTCCCGATGCCTTCTTTCGCGAGGAAATGGCGGCGCAGGGCGTGGAACTGCCGCCGCCGGGTGAGTACGGCGTGGGCATGATTTTTCTGCCGCGCGAGGAGGCGTCGCGCCTGGCGTGCGTGCAGGAGATCGAGCGCGCGGTGCGCGCCGAAGGGCAGGTGCTGCTGGGCTGGCGCGATGTGCCGGTGGATGCCGACATGCCGATGTCGCCCACGGTGCGCGCCAAGGAGCCGGTGATCCGCCAGGTCTTCATCGGCCGCGGCCCCGACGTCATGGTCACCGATGCGCTGGAGCGCAAGCTGTTCGTCATCCGCAAGACCGCGAGCCACGCCATCCAGAAACTCGACCTGCGTCACGGCAAGGAGTATTTCGTGCCGTCGATGTCGGCGCGCACCATCGTCTACAAGGGCCTGCTGCTGGCCGATCAGGTGGGCGAGTACTACAAGGATCTGAAAGACCCGCGCGTGGTCTCGGCGCTGGCCCTGGTGCACCAGCGCTTTTCGACCAACACCTTCCCCGAGTGGCCGCTGGCGCACCCGTACCGGCTGGTGGCGCACAACGGCGAGATCAACACGGTCAAGGGCAACTACAACTGGATGCGGGCGCGCGAAGGCGCCGTGTCGTCCCCGGTGCTCGGCGCCGATCTGCAAAAGCTCTGGCCGCTGATCTACCCGGGGCAGAGCGATACCGCGAGCTTCGACAACTGCCTGGAACTGCTGGTGATGGCCGGCTATCCGCTGTCGCACGCGATGATGATGATGATTCCCGAGGCGTGGGAGCAGCACACCCTGATGGACCCGCGCCGCCGCGCGTTTTACGAATACCACGCCGCGATGATGGAGCCGTGGGACGGCCCGGCGGCGATCGCCTTCACCGACGGCCGCCAGATCGGCGCCACGCTCGACCGCAACGGGCTGCGCCCTGCGCGCTACATCGTCACCGATGACGATCTGGTCATCATGGCGTCCGAGTCCGGCGTGCTGCCCATTTCCGAGAGCCACATCGTCAAGAAATGGCGCCTGCAGCCGGGCAAGATGTTCCTGATCGACATGGAGGCCGGGCGCATCATCGACGACAAGGAAATCAAGAGCCAGCTCGCCAGTGCGCGCCCCTATGGCCAGTGGATCGAGAACCTGCGCATCCGCATCGACGATCTCGACCACCTCGGCCACGCCGAGCCCTCGCCCATTCCTCTGCTCGACCGCCAGCAGGCCTTCGGCTACACCCAGGAAGACCTCAAGTTCCTGATGGCGCCGATGGCCGAGAAGGGCGACGAGGCCGTGGGGTCGATGGGCAACGACGCCGCGCTGGCCGTGCTGTCCAACCGCGCCAAGCCGCTGTACAACTACTTCAAGCAGTTGTTCGCGCAAGTCACCAACCCGCCGATCGACTCGATCCGCGAGAACATGGTGATGTCGCTGGTGTCGTTCATCGGCCCGCGGCCCAACCTGCTCGACATCAACCAGGTCAATCCGCCGATGCGCCTGGAAGTCAGCCAGCCCGTGCTCGACTATGACGACATGGCACGGCTGCGCTCCATCGCCCAGCACACCGGCGGCAAGTTCCGCAGCTATGAAATCGACATTTGCTATCCGGTGATCTGGGGGCAGGAGGGCATCGAAGCCCGCATTGCGTCCATCTGCGCCGAAGCGGTGGATGCGATCAAGAGCGGCCACAACATTCTCATCATCACCGACCGCAGCATGAGCGCCGAGCGCGTGGCCATTCCCGCGCTGCTGGCGATGAGCGCTGTGCACCAGCACCTCACCGCCCACGGTCTGCGCACCCAGACCGGCCTGGTGGTGGAGACCGGCAGCGCGCGCGAGACGCACCATTTCGCCGTGCTCGCAGGCTATGGGGCCGAGGCCGTGCACCCCTATCTGGCGCTGGACACCATTGCCGCCATGGCGCGCGATCTGCCCGGTGATCTCAGCGCCGACAAGGCGATGGCCAACTACATCAAGGCCATCGGCAAGGGTCTGCAGAAGGTCATGTCCAAGATGGGCATCTCCACCTACATGAGCTACTGCGGCGCGCAGATTTTCGAGGCCGTGGGCCTGTCGCGCGAGCTGGTGGACAAATACTTCACTGGCACGTCCACGCAGGTGGAAGGCATCGGTGTGTTCGAGGTGGGGCAGGAAGCGCTGCGCATGCACCGCGACGCCTTTGGCGATTCACCGGTGCTGGCCAACATGCTCGACGCAGGCGGCGACTACGCCTGGCGCGCCCGTGGCGAAGAACACATGTGGACGCCCGATGCCATTGCCAAGCTGCAGCATTCCACCCGCTCGGGCAACTACAACACCTACAAGGAATACGCCCAGATCATCAACGATCAGTCGCGCCGCATGCTCACGCTGCGCGGGCTGTTCGAGTTCAAGATCGACCCGAGCAAGGCGATCCCGATCGAAGAAGTCGAACCGGCTGCCGAGATCGTCAAGCGCTTTGCCACCGGGGCGATGTCGCTGGGCTCCATTTCCACCGAGGCGCATTCCACCCTGGCCGTGGCGATGAACCGCATCGGCGGCAAGAGCAACACCGGTGAAGGCGGCGAAGACCCGCTGCGCTACCGCGCGGAAATGCGCACCGGATCGAGCGGCATCCAGGACGGCGACACCCTCGGCAGCGTGCTCGGGGCCGAGCGCATCGTCAGCGACATTCCGCTCAAAAGCGGCGACTCGCTGCGCTCCAAGATCAAGCAGGTGGCCTCGGGACGCTTCGGCGTCACCGCCGAGTACCTGGCCTCGGCAGACCAGATCCAGATCAAGATGGCCCAGGGTGCCAAGCCTGGCGAAGGCGGGCAATTGCCCGGCGGCAAGGTGTCCGAATACATCGGCATGCTGCGCTACTCGGTGCCGGGCGTGGGTCTGATCTCGCCGCCGCCGCACCACGACATCTACTCCATCGAAGACCTGGCCCAGCTCATTCACGATCTGAAGAATGCCAACGCGCGCGCGTCCATCAGCGTCAAGCTGGTGTCGGAGTCGGGCGTGGGCACGGTGGCCACCGGCGTGGCCAAGGCCAAGGCCGACCATGTGGTGATTGCCGGGCATGACGGCGGCACCGGCGCGTCGCCGCTGTCCTCCATCAAGCACGCGGGCTCGGCCTGGGAAATCGGCCTGGCCGAAACCCAGCAGACCCTGGTGCTCAACCGCCTGCGCAGCCGTATCCGCGTGCAGGTGGACGGCCAGATCAAGACCGGCCGCGACGTGGTGATCGGCGCGCTGCTGGGCGCCGACGAATTCGGCTTCGCTACCGCGCCGCTGGTGGTCGAGGGCTGCATCATGATGCGCAAATGCCACCTCAACACCTGCCCGGTGGGGGTGGCCACGCAAGACCCGGCGCTGCGCAAGAAGTTCTCCGGCAAGCCCGAACATGTGGTGAACTACTTCTTCTTCGTCGCCGAGGAAGTGCGCTCCATCATGGCCCAGCTCGGGGTGCGCAAGTTCGACGATCTGGTCGGCCGTGTCGATCTGCTCGACGCGCGCAAGGGCGTTGCGCACTGGAAGGCACGCGGCCTCGACTTCAGCCGCGTGTTCCACCAGCCCGACGTACCGGCCGATGTGCCGCGCCGTCAGGTGGAGGAGCAGGATCACGGTCTGGCCAAGGCGCTCGACCATGTGCTGATCGAACGCGCCCGCCCCGCGCTCGAGCGCGGCGAGAAGGTGCAGTTCATCCAGAACGCGCGCAACGTCAACCGCACCGTGGGCGCCATGCTCTCCGGCGAGGTGGCTCGGCGTTACGGCCACGACGGCCTGCCCGACGACACCATCCACATCCAGATGGAAGGCACGGGCGGCCAGAGCTTCGGCGCCTTCCTCGCCCGTGGCATCACCCTCTACCTCATCGGCGAAGCCAACGACTACACCGGCAAGGGGCTCTCCGGCGGCCGCGTGGTGGTGCGCCCCAGCCTCGATTTCCGTGGCGATGCACCGGCGAACATCATTGTCGGCAACACCGTGCTGTACGGCGCAATCGAAGGCGAGGCCTTCTTCCGTGGCGTGGCCGGCGAACGCTTCGCCGTGCGCAATTCCGGCGCCACCACAGTGGTCGAAGGCACCGGAGACCACGGCTGCGAGTACATGACCGGCGGCACCGTGCTGGTGCTGGGTGAGACCGGCCGCAACTTCGCCGCCGGCATGAGCGGCGGCATTGCCTACGTCTATGACGTGGACGGTCTGTTCGCCAAGCGCTGCAACACCGCCATGGTGGCGCTCGACAAGGTCTTGCCCGCCGCCGAGCAGAAGGCGCAGATGGCCGAAGCCCTGTGGCACCGCGGCCAGACCGATGAAGCCCAGCTGCGCAAGCTGCTGCAGGACCATCTGCGCTGGACAGGCTCGCAGCGTGCCCGCGAGCTGCTCGACACCTGGGAGGACGCGCGCGGCCGCTTCGTCAAGGTGTTCCCGCATGAGTACAGGCGTGCGCTGGGAGAAATGGCCGCCAAGCGCGAAGCGCAGGCCGCCACCGCGAAGGCCAAGGCACCCGCCAGCGTCCCCGCCAAGTAAGCAGCAGTTCAGGACATCGAGGAAAGATCATGGGAAAAATCACCGGATTCATGGAATTCGAGCGGCAGGAAGAGCAATACGAAGCGCCTGCCGTGCGCCTCAAGCACTGGAAGGAATTCGTCCACGAGTTGCCCGAAGACAAGGCCAGAACCCAGGCCGGGCGTTGCATGGACTGCGGCATTCCGTTCTGCAACAACGGCTGTCCGGTCAACAACATCATCCCGGATTTCAACGATCTGGTCTGGCAAGGCGACTGGAAACAGGCGCTTGACGTGCTGCACTCCACCAACAATTTCCCCGAGTTCACCGGTCGCATCTGTCCTGCGCCGTGCGAGTCGGCCTGCACCCTGGGCATCAATGAATTGCCGGTGGGCATCAAGTCCATCGAGCATGCCATCATCGACCGGGGCTGGAACGAAGGCTGGGTCACGCCGCAGCCGCCCGCGCACAAGACCGGCAAGACCGTGGCCATCGTCGGCTCCGGCCCCGCCGGGCTGGCAGCGGCGCAGCAACTCGCTCGCGCCGGGCACAGCGTCACCGTGTTCGAGAAGAACGACCGCGTCGGCGGCCTGCTGCGCTACGGCATTCCCGACTTCAAGATGGAGAAGAGCCACATCGACCGCCGCATCGCGCAGATGCAGGCCGAGGGCGTGACCTTCCGCACCGGCGTGCTGGTGGCCGAGCTGCCCAAGGACGGCCCCGGTGCCACCGTGGCCAACTGGGCGAAGGAATCCATCACCCCCGCGCAACTGCAGGCCGAGTTCGACGCCGTCCTGCTGGCTGGCGGCTCGGAATGCCCACGCGATCTGCCCGTGCCCGGGCGAGAGCTCGACGGCATTCACTTCGCCATGGAATTCCTGCCGCTGCAGAACAAGGTCAACGCCGGAGACAAGCTCAAGAACCAGATCCTGGCCACCGGCAAGCATGTGGTGGTGATCGGCGGCGGCGACACCGGCTCCGACTGTGTGGGCACCAGCAACCGTCATGGTGCAGCGAGCGTCACCCAGTTCGAGGTGATGCCGCAGCCGCCCGAGCAGGAGAACAAGCCGCTGGTGTGGCCGTACTGGCCGATCAAGCTGCGTACCTCCAGCAGCCACGAGGAAGGTTGCTCGCGCGACTGGGCCGTGGCCACCAAGGAATTTCTCCCCGGCACTGGCAAGGACAAGAACAAGGTCAAGCAACTCAAGGCCTGCCGCGTGGAGTGGAAAGACGGCCGCATGCAGGAAGTGCCGGGCAGCGAGTTCACCATGCAGGCCGATCTGGTGCTGCTGGCGATGGGCTTCGTGCATCCGGTGGGCAGTGTGCTCGACGCCTTCGGCGTCGACAAGGACGCCCGCGGCAACGCCAAGGCCGGCACCGAAGACGAGACCGGCTATGCCACCAATGTGTCCAAGGTCTATGCCGCAGGCGACATGCGTCGCGGGCAGTCGCTGGTGGTGTGGGCCATCCGGGAAGGCCGCCAGGCCGCGCGCGAGATCGACCGCTTCCTCACCGGATCGACCGAGCTGCCACGGTGATGCAGCGCCCGACCCGCACGGATCGCCGGTCTTTTGATCCATGCAGGGCCGGTCCGGCCGGCGATTTTCGGACAATGCGGGGATGATGCGAGACGTTGATGACCATCACGGCCTGCCCCAATTCCCGGGTCGCGATCCGCAGGACATGCTGGAGGCCACCCTCGCCAGTCGTCCCGACGGGGATCTCTGGCTGTTCGGCTACGGCTCGCTGATCTGGAACCCGGAAGTCGTGCACGAGGAAGTGCGCCCCGCGCGCGTGTGGGGCTGGCGCCGCACGCTGCGCATGTGGTCGCGCATCAATCGCGGCACGGAACAGGCGCCCGGCCTGGTGTTTGCGCTGATGTCCGGCGGCTCCTGCAGCGGCATTGCGCTGCGCGTGCCGCAGCACTGCGCCGAACGCGAGCTGCGGCAACTCTGGAAGCGCGAAATGCCCCGCGCCGTGTATGACCCGCGCTGGCTGCGTACCCGCACGCCGCATGGCGTGGTTCAGGCCCTTGCGTTCACCTTGCATCCCAACAGCCCCAGCTACACCGGCGAACTCGATGACCAGCAACTGATCGAGATTCTGCGCAACTGCCGTGGCCGGTATGGCACCACGCTTGAGTATGTGGCGCGCACCGCCCGCGCCCTGCGCGACATCGGGATCCGCGATGCCGAGATCGAGCGCATCATGGCACTGGTCGATCAGCACCAGCTGGCTTGAGCGCCAAGCGAGCCTGGCGGTGCGCGGTCACGCCACGGGCCTTTCGATAGCATGTCAACCTGAGAACCTTCTCCGCGCATCCCTGCATGCGGTTGCGCCCGATCTTCCCACCAACCAGGACCGCTCATTGGCCAAGCCGAATTACTCCTACGAAAAACGCCAGAAAGAACTCGCCAAGGAGCGCAAGAAGCAGGAAAAGTTGCAGCGCAAGGCCAACAAGCCGGACAGCACGCAGATGCACGGCGAAGATTCCGGCAGCGCGACACCGCCGGACGCCGACACCGCGAGCAACACCGCGCCGACCTCCGGGAGCTGACGGCCCGCCTGTGCATGCGCCCGGCAAGCGCTGGTTCGCGCTGCGCGGCGACGACTGACATCAGACCCCGGCCCAGCCTGACCGGCAACAGCGCTGCTCGAGTTTCACCACCATCGGCCGCAACTGCCAAGCCAGCGTGCTCCACAGCGCATTGCTGACGGGGCCATGCAGCGTCGTTGGCCGAGTTGCTGTTGCGGTGCAATTGCGTGTCGGAGCTGAGCACGGCGGGCATGACCACGCGCCTGATCCATCAAGGCAAGGTTCAGGGCAACACCGAACAAGTCTCTTGCGCCCTGCGCATCCAGCCTGCGGGCGGTCTGCTGCGTTGCACATCCTCGCCATCGCTTGGGCGATTGTCTTGGTGTGCGCCTTGCATCCCATTCCGCAGCCAGGCGCGCATCATCACAAGGACTGATTCATTGTTGCCTTAGCAAATACTTAATGTTTTGAGATGAAACTTTAAGTAACAATCGAACGACCGTTCTTTTATTGTTCTCTCCATGTCGGCTTGCCATCCATGCGGCCGGTCAGCAAAAAGGGAGAGCGTCATCATGTGTCGTCGATTGTTCAGTGCCGCAGCCATCAGCATGGCTTGCGGATTGTTTTCCGCCCACGGCATGGTGCTGGCCGCAGACTGGGCACGCGTGGCACCGCATGGCCCACAGGGAGGCGCGGCCCGCGGCATGTATCTGCTGCGTATTTCCGGTTGCAACGATTGCCACACCCCTGGGTATGCACAGAGTGGAGGCGCCACACCGCCCAGCCAATGGCTGACTGGCAGCCCGGTGGGATTCCAAGGTCCCTGGGGCACGACCTACGCGAGCAATCTGCGGCTGCTGATGGCGCAGATGAGCGAGGCGCAGTGGTTGCAGCGGGCGCGCCAGCCCATGCGTCCGCCGATGCCTTGGTTCGCGCTGCGCGATATGTCGGACGACGATCTGCGTGCGGTGTATGCCGCGGTGCGTCAGCTCGGCAGTGCCGGAACTCCCGCGCCCACCTTTGTGCCACCGCCGGCTTTGCCTGCGGGCTTGTTCATTCGCTTCGTGCCGCAGTCGGCAGGCAAGTAGCAGGGCGATGGAGCTGACCATGTCCACCGCAATTCCCGCCAGCGCGCTGCCATCCAGTGCGCATCTGCCCGCCGCGCACCTTGCTTGCACTACCCTGCACGCGGCTCGGGCGCAGCTGGAATCTCTGCCCATTTCCTCGCGCTGCGCGCAGGCAGCGGAATTGCTGCGCGTCGCTGCCGCGCATGAACGCACCGCGCTCGTCGACGCAATCCGTCCATGTCTGCATGGACAGGCGCTCGACATGCTGCTCGACCAGCTGCAGCCGCTGGCCGGCTTGCCCGCCGCGCTGTCGGTGCGCAGCAGCCCGCAGCGCGTGTTGCGCAACTGAAGTCACCACCGGGTGCCGGTTCATTCGACGCGCGCAGCCGCGCAGCACGGTCGAGCTTCGCCCTGTATTTGCTGCGCATTACTTGAGGAGTCCGTCATGTTTACCATTCCCACGTTCCAAGCGACACACAACCAAGCCCGGCGCGCTCTGGCTCGCCCAGACTTGTACCGCACCATTCACAAGGCGTTGCGCGCGAGCATGTGCGATGTCGTTGTTGCCCTGGGGCGGCTCGATGTGCAGAGTCCGGACGCGTGCGATCACACTCTGCTGCGTGCCGAGCGTCTGCTGGACCATCTGGCCGCGCATCTGGAACACGAAAATGCCTTCCTCCATCCGGCCATCGCGCAAATGGCTACGGCCGTTGCCTCACAGACGGCCGGCGACCACGATGACCACGCTGGCACCATTGCCGCGCTCCGCGATTTGCTGCAAGGGTTGCGCGACACGACAGCGCTGCGCGAGCGACGCGCTCTGGCGCTGTGTCTGTATCGCGCGTTTGCTGCCTTTGTCGGCGAGAACCTCGTGCACATGCAGGTGGAGGAGAGCCATAACGCCGAGGCTCTGTGGGCAGGGTACAACGATGCGCAGTTGCATGCCCTGCAGGCGCGCCTCCTGCAACATGTGGACCCGCAGATGCCCGCCGAAATCCTGCCGTGGATGGTGCGCGCGCTGACGCCGGAGGAGCTTGCTGAGCTGTACGCGGACATGCGGGCGAACGCACCACGCGCGGCCTACCGCGCGGCATTGGATGTGGCGCGCGCCGAACTCGATGGCGACCGTTACGCCCTTTTGGAGCGTGCCTTGATGGTTCCGGCGCTGGCCGCCTGAGCGGGGTCAGCCGCTGTCCGCACCGGCGCTGGCCAGCCGCAGCGGCCGTTGCACCACCAGCCGGAAGCGGCCGCGCCCAGTCTTTTCGATCCAGACGCCGTGCCGCTGTTCGCTCAACCGCCGGTCGAGCAGGATCAGCCGCGCTTCGAGGTTATCGGTGATATCGGGCAGTCCCAGCGAAGGGTCGAGCCGCAGTTCCTTGTTGCTGAAGCGCGTCCGCCCCTCGCGCAAGTAGTCGCGCACCAGGCGCATGAAAATTGCGCCGGCCACTCCTTTGATGAGATAGCTGTCGTCGAGGAACACGCTGTCGTTCACCGGGAAATGCCGCACGACGATTGGCTCGGCTGCGCCGTGCGTGGCCTCGTACGGGACGGGTTCGGCCTCGTCCGCCGTTTCCTCGGTCTGCTGCTGCAACAGGGCAATGGCCAAGCCGATCTGCTGCGCGAGCACGACCAGCGCGTCCTCGTCGGCCGCGTCGAAGCGTAGATTTTGATCGCTCTCGACGAACAGCACGCCGAGCAGCCGTCCGCTCAGGCAGATTGGCACCGCAAGCTGGCTGCGCGACTGCGGCAATCCGGGCAGGGGAATTTCCAGTTCCAGCGCACTGCGCTCGCTGCTCTCCAGGCGATCGCGCACGGCCTGGCTGTAGGCAGAGTCCTGGGTGTAGTAACCAATGCGGATGGGGGTGCGCTGCGCCGCGGCCACGCCGATCACCCCCTGGCCCAGCGCGATCTCCGCGCCCACGCCGCTGTTGGCATAGCCACGACTGGCCACGGTGTAGAGCGCCTTGCGCGCCGGATCGAGCATCAGCACCAGGCTGTTGTGCATGTCCAGGCGTTGCGCGAGTCCATCGAGTACGCCCTGCGTCAATTCAGACAGATCGGTGGCGCGCTGCATTTGCGCGCCGATCAGACGCAGTGCCTCCAGCCGGTAGCTCGGCGGTCCGACAACCGGCAATGCCAGACCGGGAACCGCGTCGATGCGCACCACTCGGTAAACATCGGCTCCGAGCAGACGAAACACCTTGGCCATGCCGGTGTGCGAGGCGATACCGGCCAATCTTGCCTTCATCGCCTCGAACAAGGGGCCTTCGCTCTCAGTGCGCAGGTAACGCAGGGTCAGGCGGTAGCTCTGTCCAGTGTCGGGATGGATGAGCTGCACCAACACCCGGGGGTTGCTCAGCACATTCTCGCGGGTCTTGTTGAAGAACTGAAACGACAGCGCCACATGCTCGGCGTCCACATAGTGGACATGCGAGACATAGGTGACATTGGGCGTGCCGTCGGCGGCGCAAGACGCCAGCGCCGCCGGGATGATGCCCTCCAGGCAGGGACGGATGGATGTCAGCGCGATGGGCTTGTTCATGGCACTGACACGATGCTGCCATGTGCTCCGCCCAGGATCTGCCCGGCGCGCGGGCCCGGCGTTTGCTCGAACCATGCAGTCGGCCACACAACCAGACGCACATCCACGTCCCGCGCCGCGCCCAGGGCGGTGCGGATCAGCTCTGCCTGGTCGCCGCCCATGATGCGGTTGACATCGGCAATGAAATCGCGCTGCGAGCGGTCGATCCAGTCCAGGTCCCCCGCCTGCAAAGGAGTCAGATCGGCGCGCGGGGCCTTGATCTGCAGAGTGCGATGGGTGCTCGGCTGGGTGAAAGCCACCGCGATCGGCGCGGGCCTGCGCAGATCGTCCAGCAGTTCAAGCGCCTTTTGCGACACAAGGAACAGTTCGACCATCGATTGCGCCGCATCGGCCCGCGCCGTGACACGGCACGCCAGGGCACGACCCAGGCTTGGGTTGCCGTCGCCATCTGCCGAGCCAACGATGATGGACAGGCCGCTCTGCAGAAATCGGGCGGTGTCTTCGGGCAGGACGAGCGGCATGGGTTGATCAGGCATGGCGCTGGCGGACATGGTGAGCCACACCATAGACGCGCGCTGCGGCGCTGTAAATGCCACGATGCAGATGCATTCTGCGCGTGCCGAATCCTGGGCAGACCGGCGCGCCGCAGGCCAGCTCAGGCGCTGCGCCGGTGGCCTTTAGAGCGAACAGGCCCAGGCTGCACAGGATGCGCGATACCCCCATGTCACCTCCTGCGTCAGACCCGTTTGCCAATGGTCTTGCGGTTTAGAGCAACACTGAACAAGTCTTTTGCGCGCTGCGCATCCGGGCTGCCGGCGGTCTGCGGCGCAGCCCTCGCTCGCCGTCGCTTGGGCGATTGTCTTGGTGTGCGCCTTGCATCCCATCCCGTCGCCCGGCGCCCATCATCACAAGGACTGATTTGTGTCGCCTTAGCCAGACAGACCGTCGTCGTCTCGCTCGCTGTGTTTGCGCCAATTGTTCAGGGCGTTGCGCATCACCTGAACCTCCTGCGCGAAATTGGGGCAGGCCTTGCACACCAGGAAATGGATGCGGATGGACAAGCGCTCTGGAAAACCGAGTGCGCGGTCTTCCCGCGCCAGGATGAGGGCGGCAACTTCGCGGCAGGTGCGGCGGAAGGGGTAGTTCATGTTGCCGGGTTCCCGAACCAGTTGAGTTGCAGGCATTCGCGCAGGCGCATGCGGGCGCGGTGCAGCATGGTCCAGACATTGGTCGATGAAATGCGCAGTTCCTGACAGATGGCGTCGGTGTCGAGTTCCAGCCATTCGCGCATCAGGAACACCCGGCCGATCTGGCCGGGCAGCGCGTCCATGCAGGCTTCGAGCACCTCGAAGAACTGGCGCTGCTGCAGAGCCTCGGCTGGCGCGTCCCAGGTCTGCGGCATGGTGCGGAAATGGCCGTCGGGCGCGAACACCAGGTCTTCGAGCACGTCGCCTTCCTCGTCGGTGTCGTATGGCGCTTCGCGCTGGCGCAGGCGCAGCTGATCGAGCACCTTGTGCTTGAGGATGCCCACCACCCAGGTCTTGAACTGCGACTGCCCGGCAAAGCGTTGTGCACCCTCCAGCGCCGCCAGCAATGTTTCGGACACGGCGTCTTCGGCCCAGGCCGTGTTGCGCAACTGCAGCTGCGCCAGGCGCAGCAGGGTGGGGCGCAGCGCTTCGATGCGGGCATGCAGGTCGGTGAGTTCGGCGGTGTGCTCAAAAGGCATGGGCAGGTCGGGGGGCATCCCTCGAAGGCATGTGATCGGCATTCTTCCATGCGGACGTGTTTCAGACTTCGCCACGGAGTGCGGGTTTTCACTGAGATGTTGCATTGTCAGGAATGGTCACGCCGCGCGACTGATGAGCAACCCAGTCGACATGCGACGGGTTGTTGCAGGCGATCTGCCTGTCTGACCTCACACCATTTCAGGAGATTCACCATGAACAAGCGTCAATTCCTCAGCACCGCCGCCGCCTCGATGCTCGCGATGGGCGTGCTCGCCACAGTGCCTGCTGCACACGCCGAGAGCATGGGCAAGTGCTTCGGCGTGGCCAAGGCGGGGCAGAACGACTGCGCCGGGCTGTCCGGGCTGCATTCGTGCAAAGGCACCAGCACCATGAGCTACAACCCGGGCGACTTTGTCGTCAAGCCCACAGGCACTTGCGAAAAACTCGGTGGCTTGGACATGGCGCAGGCCAAGGCCGTGCTCGCCAGCCCGGAGAAGACCAAGGCCTTCGAGGCGGCGATGGCCAAGAAAATGTCCTGACCGTCTGCCGCGCGCAACCGGCTGCGGTGTGGCACCGCGCGGTTGCGCAGCGCTGACCAGCCTGCGAGGAGACCTGCGATGAACCCGAGTGTCGCGCGTGCCGGCATCGGCCTGCGCCAGCCGCATTACCGAGCGTTTCACGCCACGCAGCCAGACGTTGGCTTTGTCGAAGTGCATTCGGAAAACTTTTTCAATCCCCACGACGCCGCCGCTGCGGTACTGCAGCAGGTGCGTGCCGATCATGCCGTGAGTCTGCACGGCGTCGGCATGGCGCTGGGTTCGGCCTGCGGGCTGGACCCGCAGCATCTGGAGCAGCTCGCGGCCCTGGTCGAGCGCATCGAGCCGGTGCGGGTGTCCGACCACGCCTGCTTTGCCCGTGCCCCATGGAGCGCACGCGGCATCGTGCACGCCAGCGACCTGCTGCCCGTCGCCTTCACCCAGGGGCAGCTCGATGTGTTCTGCGCCAATGTCCAGCAGGTGCAGGAGCGCCTGCGCCGCCCCATTCTGGTGGAAAACCTCAGCAGCTATCTCGACTTTGCCGAGGCCGACTACACCGAGGCCGAATTCTTCGCCGCGCTGGTGCGCCGCACCGGCTGCGGCATGCTGCTCGATGTCAATAACCTCATGGTCAACGCAAAGAACGCACACCACCCGACGCCACTGCAGGCGGTGTGCGACGGGCTGGACGCGCTCGCGGCGGCGCTGCCTGCGGGCGCGGTGGGTGAGATCCACCTGGCCGGGCACAGTGAGCAGGGCGGGCTGGTGATCGACGACCACGCCGATCACGTGTCGCTGCCGGTGTGGATGGCGTATGCCCATGCGCTGCAGCGCTTCGGCGCCACGCCCACGCTCATCGAGTGGGACGACCGACTGCCGCCGCTGAGCATGCTGCTTGACGAAGCGGCGCAGGCGCAGACGCTGCTCGACGACGTCCAGCGCGAAGCTACGTCCGCCGGTAGCGTGCCGTGCGATTACACCGGCGCATCGTGGGAGATGACAGCATGAACGCACCAACGTCCGCCACGGCGCGCGAGGCGGCGCGTCAGCAGGCATTGGTCGCGCTGCTGTTTGCGCCGCAGCCGCAAGCGGACGCCCCGCCCACGCTGGGCGTGCGGCAACGCGGCGCAAGCTGGGCCGAGGGACTGGCGGCCTACCGCGGCAACGGGCGCGAACATGCTCGGCTGGCACTGCGCGCGCAGTTTCCAACCGTCCTGGCGATGCTCGGCAACGATGCGTTCGACACGGTTGCCGTGCGGCACTGGCGGGCGCGTCCGCCGCGCCGCGGCGATCTGGCCTGGGTCGGTGAAGACTTTGCCGACACCCTGGCCGAGCAGAGCGCGCTGCGCGACTGGTCCTGGCTGGCCGACAGCGCGCGTCTGGATTGGGCGCTGTGGGACGTTCTGCGCAGCCCGGCAACGGCGCTGCTGGCCGATGATCTGCAGCGCCTGGCCACGCAGCCGCCGCAAACCCTGCGGCTGCATCTCGCCCCCGGCGCGCGCCTGATCGCATCAGACTGGCCTATTGTCACCCTGTGGCAGTTGCACCGCGACCCCGAGCCCGATGCGCTGGCCTGCCGCAATGCGCTGCAGCAGGGCGGGCAGACCGCGTGGGTCTGGCGCCTGGGTTGGCAACCCTGCACCGAGGCGCTTTTGCCACCAGTTGCGCACTGGATGCATGCGCTGCAGAGCACGCCGACGCTGGACGCGGCGCTTGCCGCAGCCGACGACGACTTCGACCTTGCCGCCTGGCTGCATCGCGCGGTGCAGCAGGGTTGGATCGCAGCCATCGACGCCTTGCCCGCACCGAATTGAACTACGAAGCACACCGCGCACACCCCGCCCCAAGGAGACGACCATGACCACCCTGACTCTGCAACAGCGCATGCGCTGCGCCAACCCCATCCGCCAATCCTGGAGCGCCCTCATGCGCCTGCTCGATTGGCTGCAGTCCCCGGCGCTGCTTGTCGCGCGACTGTATGTCGCCTACGTGTTCTTCAACTCCGGGCTGCAGAGCCTGCGCGACTGGGCCGGCACCGTGTGGCTGTACGAAAACGAGTTTCACGTTCCCATCCTGCCACCGCATGTCGCGGCGGTTGCCGGCACCGCGGGAGAACTGCTGTTGCCGCCGTTGCTGGCGCTCGGGCTGTTCGGGCGCTTTGGCGCGCTGGGGATGTTCGTGGTCAACGCCGTGGCGCTGCTGTCCTATATGGACGCGCTGCAGCCCCCGGCCATCCTGATGCACGTGATCTGGGGCATCCTGATTGCCGTGATCGCCCTGTGGGGGCCGGGCAAGTGGTCGGTCGATCAATGGAGGAGCGGCCGCCGCAGGGCGTAAGCTGTGCCGACATGAAGTCGCGTCTACCCGCTGTCCTGTTCCGCGCGGTCCTGCTCGGCGGCTTGGCATTCGCACCGCCGGCGATGGGCGCTGATGTGGCCGCAGCCAGACCCGCACCCGACGTGGCTGCCGCAGCCCAGGTCCTGGCGCATTTGCCGCAAGCCACCGCGATTGCCGAAGGCCGCGGCTCGCGGGTGCTCACGGTGTTTTTCGACCCGAACTGCCCCTACTGCCGCCAGCTCTACCGCGACCTGCGCCCCTTTGTCGGCAAAGACGGCTTGCAGATCGACTGGGTGCCGGTGGCCATTCTGGCGCCGAGCAGCCTGGGCAAGGCGGCTGCCATCCTGCAGTCGGCCGATCGCCTGCAGGCCTTCCGGGCGATGGAGGATCATGCGCTCGACCCCAACCTGCCCGCACCCTCGGTGCCCACGGCCAGCCAGATCCGCGCCACAACCCGGCAGACTCTCCGGGCCAACGAAGCCGTGCTGAAACAGGCCGGGGTGTACTACAGCGTGCCGCTGGCGGTGTACCGCAACCGCGCGGGTCAGCCTGAACTGTTGCTCGGCGCACCGCGCGACGACAAGGTCCTTGCAGCGCTGCTGTACACAGTGGGGCCATGACGCATGGCGCCGTCAGCATGTACGCTGGCAGCATGCCGTCTTGCGATGGCGGCCGTGCTGCAGCACTGACCCACCCCGTATCCGCAACAACCCGTCAAGGAGAGACACGCATGCATTCCATCCCCCGTCGTACCCTGCTGCGCAAGGTGCTGACTGCCGTCATAGGCGGCGGTTTCATCGCCCTGTCCCCGCTGGCCACGGCGCAACAGACGCAAAACCCGAACGCGGTGAAAGTGCTGGCCGAGATGGGCAAGGCCACGGTCATCACCGAGGGCAAGGGCCCGCGCGTGATCAACATCTTCTTCGACGCCAACTGCCCGTATTGCCATGCGCTCTACCTCGCCCTGCGTCCCACGATCGGCAAGGATGGCCTGGAGATCCGCTGGGTGCCGGTCGCGGTTCTCACCCCCACCAGCGTGACCAAGGGCGCCGCCATTCTGCAGGCGCCCGACCGCCTCAAGGCGTTTCAGGAGAACGAAAACACCTACGGCAAGGGGCCAACGGGGCAGGGCGGTGGCATCGCCCCGGCCACCCAGGTGCTGCCCGCAACCAGTGCCATCCTCAATGCCAACAACGCCTTGCTCGAAGCCACCAAGTCACCGGGGGTGCCCACCATGCTCTACCGCGACAAGCAGGGCAATGCCATGCTGGTGGTGGGCCCGCCCGACGCGCAGCAGCTCAAGGACATTCTCGCCAGCGTGAAATAGCAGGCGCTCAGCGCGCGCTGCGCAGCACCGTGGCCAGCGTGTCGTCGGGCAGCAGCCCGACAATGAGATGGGCGCGGCCGCTGGCATCGCGGTAGAGCATGACCGGAAAGGTCTGCAGGCCGGCCTGATGCATCAGCGCGGCGTTGGTCTGAAGCTGCTGCGCAACCTTGGCAGTCGGCTGCGACAGCGGGCGGATGCCGCCGGCCGGACTGTCGCCGAAGTTCCAGTCGTCCTCGTTTTGGTGAAACGCGGCCAGTGGGTCGGGTGCGGCCAGAATGGCGGCCGCCTTGCCCGGGCTGCTGGCCTCGAGTTGGCCGACCGGAATCCAGCGCAGGGCCAGGCCGCTCTTGCCCACCTCGCCCCGCGTGGACAGATAGAGCTTGTGCGAATAGGGGCAGTTGGGGTCGAAGAAGATGTAGACGATGCGCGGCCCCGCGCCTTCCTGCACCCAGTGCGCCTTGCCAATCGAGGTCAGCAGCGCAGCAGCGCGCGCAGCGGCGGGGTCTGCAGACCAGTCGAATGGTGCAGCGGCAGCAGAACTGGCCGCACCAGCCGCCACGGCATGACACAGCAACGGCACAGACCACAGCAAGCCCAGCCGCAGCAGCAGACGGCGCTGCGATGACGTGGCGGCCTGGAAGCGAACACAGTCGGAAGCGATGGCGTTCTTGGATGGCACGGCATTCCCCTTGAAGCCTGACTCTGAAAATAGCATCCTGGCCTGGCAAGTAAAGCGCGCAAACCCGCAGCGCGCGGGCGTGGCGCCCAAGAAAAAGGCCAGCGCATGCTGGCCTTTTTCAGCGGTTCAGCAGGTCAGAACACGATTTGCCCGCCGATGCCGACACCGAAGTTGGCGCTGCCATTGCTCAGGCCCTTGTCCAGATACACCTGAAACCCGCTGCCTTTCGCGTTGAGGTTGTAGTTCCAGGCCACGATCAGGTCCGACGGTGCGGAGCCGCCAGCCACCTGCGACTGCGCACCGGCATACATCAGGGTGATGATGTTTTGCTGGTTCGCCGCATAGCTCGCGCCGAACTGATAGATGCCGATATTGCGCAGGTTTTGTCCAGCCGGATTGCCGACGAAGCGGTAGCCCAGGTTGGCAAACGGAAACCAGTTGTTGCCCGCGATCTGCTGCAGGCCGACCCCGACTTCGTAATCGTTCTTGCCGGTGCCCAGGCCATCGGCGGCGGAAGCCGTGCCGAACTTGATCTTGGCGTAGGGCGTGACGGATGGCGTCAGTCCGCTGCCCTGGACGATCTTGTAATGCCCTGCCAGCCAGACATCCCCCAGGCCGCTGGCGGCGCGTGTCTTTGTCGAACTCGTGGTGCCGCCCACCACGGTGTTGCCGGAGACGGTTGCCCCGACGGGGAGCCCGGTTTCCGAGACGTAGGGGACAGTCAACTTGACGCGCCAGTTGCTGTCGCCGTACTGGATGTCTGTGGCGTCATAGCGGATATTGATGTTGTTGGCAGTGCCGAACTTGCCCTGGAAAAACGACAGGGTATTGCCGACGGTCAGAGCCGGTTCGGCTTGTGCGGTGCAGGCGCCGCCCACTGCAAGCAGGCTGGCAACGAGGGTAGGACGGATGAGCATGATGGTCTCGCGAGTGGGGAAAGGAGGCCAGCCTCGACACGGGGTTGAGGTGAGGAACCTGTTAACTGTGGGAAATTATCACACAAGAAAAACAAGTCATCCTTGTCCAATCGCAAACTGGCAAACCGTGGCGCAGCGGGGTTGATGCGCCACGTCGTGCGAAGGGCACTGGTATTCTGACGCCTTGTCCGGTTCATCCCCCATCGCTGTCTTTCGCCCGAGTCCTGATCCATGAGTGCATTGCCTCCCGATACGCCGCCGACGCGCCCCGAGTCGCCTGTCCAGCCCGCTGCGTGGGAGAAGCAGGTGCTCGAAAAGTTGGTGCTCGAAGTCGTCCATGAGAAACGGCGGGCACGGCGCTGGTCGATCTTTTTCCGCCTGGTGTTTCTCGGCATCCTCGGGGTGATCGTGTTCGGCGCGGTCATGGACAAATTCAGCAGCGCTGCCTCCAGCGGCCCGCACACCGCACTGATCGAACTCAACGGCGAAATTTCCATCGATTCGGCAGCAAGCGCCGACAACATCAACTCGGCCCTGCAGGATGCGTTTTCCAGCCCGCAGACCAAGGGGGTGATCCTGCGCATCAACAGCCCGGGGGGCAGTCCGGTGCAGGCGAGCCAGATCTTTGCGGAAATCGAGCGTCTGCGTGCCAAGTACAACAAGCCGGTGTATGCCGTCTGCGAGGAGGTGTGCGCGTCCGGGGCGTATTACGTGGCGGCGGCGGCCAATGACATCTACGTCAACCCGGCCAGCCTGGTGGGCTCCATCGGTGTGCTGATGGATGGCTTTGGCTTTTCCGGGCTGATGGACAAACTGGGGGTGACGCGCCGCCTGCTCACCGCGGGCGCCAACAAGGGCTTCATGGACCCGTTCACCCCCATGCCTGAAGACCAGAAGGCGTATGCGCTGGGCATGCTGGAACAGATTCACAAGCAGTTCATTGCCGCAGTGGAAAAGGGCCGCGGCAGCCGCCTGAAGGTGAACGACCAGACGTTCTCAGGGCTGGTGTGGACGGGAGAATCCGCAGTGCAGCAAGGGCTGGCAGACGGCTACGGCACTGTCGACCAGATTGCGCGCGACAAGATCAAGGCGCCGGACATCGTCGATTACACCCTGCAGGAAAATGTGGCCGAGCGTCTGGTCAAGCGCTTCGGCGCCTCGCTCGGCATGGGAGCGGTGCAGGCGTTGTCGAACCTGGGCTGGACGCTACGCTGATGGCGGCTGCGCGCGGTCCAGCACGTCGTAGCCGCTGCGCCGCAACATGTCGCACAGATCGATCAGCGGCAGGCCGACGAGCGCGGTGGGGTCGTTGCTGCGCATGTGCCTGAGCAAGGCGGGCCCGAGCGCTTCCGACTTGGCACTGCCCGCGCAGTCGTAGGGCTGGTCGAGGCGCAGATAGGCCTCGATCTCCGCCGGGCTCAGGCGACGAAATTCCACCTCGGTCGGACAGTTGCGCACCTGCTGCGTGCCGTCAGGTGCGATCACGCACACGGCAGTGTGGAACACGGCCACGCGTCCACTGAGTCGCTGCAACTGGTCCACTGCGGCAGCATGCGAGCCGGGCTTGCCCAGCGCCTCATCCCCGAGCATGCAGACCTGATCGGAGCCGATCACCCAGGCGCCGTGCGTGCCACGCGCAACGGCAGCAGCCTTTTCCGCGGCCAGCCGCAGGGCCAGATCGACCGGAGCTTCCCCGCTGCGGCGAGCTTCGTCCACATCGGGCGCACGCTGCACGAACGGCACCCGCAGCCGCCGCAGCAAATCGGCGCGGTAGCGGGAGGTGGACGCCAGAATCAGCTCGGCTGTCTCAGTGTCGGCCATCAATGCTTGCCGAAAAACCGGCCGTGCAGCCAGGCACCGATCAGAATGCCGAGAATGCTCAACAGCAAGGGCCAGTTGCCGACGCCCAATCCGGCAATCGCCGGGCCGGGACACACGCCGCTCAGGCCCCAGCCCACACCGAAGATCGCCGCGCCGATCAGTGTGCGGGCGTCCAGGTGCGAGGGATGCTTGCCGAACACCACGCCGAACACCGGGCGCTTCATCAGCCGCGGCAACAGGTGGTAGGCGACGAAGGTCACCCCGGCCGCGCCACCCATGACCAGCAGCAGGCCAAGGTTCTTCAGCATCAGAAACTGCAGAATGGCCTCCGGCCTGACCATGGTGGACAAGGCCAGGCCAAAACCGAACAGCCCGCCGGCAAGCAGGGCAGACAACATCACCGCAAGGGGAGGAACGCGCTGCATGTCAAAACCCTCCCATCGCGCGCACCACATGCGCCGTGAGTATGGCTGTGCTCAAGAAAATGATCACGGCCAGGATGGAGGGCAACTGCCCCGAACCCACGCCGCAGATGCCATGCCCCGAGGTGCAGCCGCCGCCCATGCGGGCGCCAAATCCGCCGACGATGCCGCCGACAAACAGTTGCCACAGCGGAACCTGGGTGACAAACCCTTCGCCATGTCCGAGGGTGTAGGTGAACACCGCGGCGCCGACAATGAGTCCCAGGCCATACATCAGCCGCCAGTTGCGTGTGGACACGAATTTTTCATGCTGAAAAAACGGATGGCGCGACACCAGGGACCAGACTGCCGTATAAGCCGTACTGATGCCGCCGATCAGCCCGGTCAGCCAGAACAGCACGCTGACTCCCAGGCCAATCATGATTCCGCCATAAAGAAAGGGCTCCCAGCCAGTTGGAAACCACTGTGCAATTGTGTTCATCTGCCTGTTCCTGCAAGTTGTTCCGGCGGTGTTGACCGCCCGGTTCGATCCTGTGCAGTGTAAAAGCACCCCGGCGCGGCGTCTCGGCGACATGTTGCAGTCGGTAAACTGCGGCAATGACTGCTGCTCCCTCCAAATCCGCATCGGATCGCCTTGCGACGAGCCGTCCGCCGCATGCGCTGGCCTTGTTCGACTTTGCCCGCACCGACGGCGAACTGCACGGGGCCGTCGCGCTGTCGGCGCTGTCCCGTCTGCGCGATCTGCTGGTGAGCGACGCCGGGGCGCCGGTGCAATGGACGCTGCGCGGATTTCAGCGCCAGCGGGTCGGCATGCGGCCTCAGGCGATGGTGGCCTTGCGCGTTCACGCAGAGCTGGGGCTGATCTGCCAGCGTTGCCTGCAGGAGATGACTCAGGAAATCGATGACGCTGCGGAATTCCGTCTGGTCATCGACGAGCCGCCATTGACCCTGGAGGAACTGGAGGCCGAGGATGAAGCCTTGCCCGCAGAAAACCCGATCGACGTGCTCGAACTCATTGAAGACCAGCTCATCCTTGCCTTGCCCCTGGTGCCCATGCACGCGGCTTGTCCGGATCGCCAGACGGCAGAGCCGAGCCCGCCCCCGGCTGACGCTGGTGAGCGAGAAGAGCGGCAACATCCTTTCGCCAACCTGCGCGAACTGATGGGCAACCCGAAGAAACGCTGAGAACCTTCACTGCGGGTGCGTGTGCTCGCATATAATGCTTAGCTTTTTCACAGGGGATTGCCGTGGCCGTCCAGCAAAACAAGAAATCACCTTCCAAGCGCGGTATGCACCGTGCGCATCAACACCTGAGCGCGCCGCCGCTGGCCGTCGAGGCCACCACGGGCGAGACGCATCTGCGCCATCACATCAGCCCGAACGGTTTTTACCGTGGTCGCAAAGTCGTCAAGACCAAGTCCGACGAGTAAGCCTTGCTTCTGCGCCCCGTGTGTCGCTTGAAATCTCCGGGCGACTGGTTGTGTTGCGTGCGGCCTGATCTGGCGCGGTTCAGGCCATGACCTGCACCCTGGCCGTCGATGTGATGGGCGGAGATCACGGTGCTCGAGCCATTCTTCCCGCCTGCGCGCAGTTCCTGAGGCAGCACCAGGACAGTCGCCTGTTGCTGGTCGGACAACTTCAGGCAGCCACGCCGCTGATGGCGCAACTTCAGCTCGATCGCGATCCGCGCGTCGAATTCGTCGTCGCCAGCGAAGTGGTGGCGTCGGATGATTCGGTGGAGGTTGCACTGCGCCGCAAGCGCGATTCCTCCATGCGCCGCGCCATTGAGCTGGTGCGCGATGGGAGGGCGCAAGCCTGCGTCTCCGCTGGGAATACCGGTGCGCTCATGGCCGTGGCGCGCTATCTGCTCAAGACGCTGCACGACATCGAGCGGCCGGCCATCGCGACTTATCTGCCCAATCAAAAGGGGCAGGGCACGCTGATGCTCGATCTCGGCGCGAATGTCGACTGCGAACCGCTGCATTTGCTGCAGTTCGCCGTCATGGGCACGGCGTATGCCGCAGCCGGCGGGCATCCGCAGCCCACGGTCGGTTTGCTCAACATCGGCGAAGAGATCATCAAGGGCAATGACATCATCAAGCGCGCGGCAGAACTGCTGCGCGAGGCAGACGCCCTGGGTCGCCTGCGCTTTCATGGCAACGTCGAGGGCAACGATATTTTCAAGGGCACGACCGACATCGTGGTGTGCGATGGCTTTGTCGGCAATGTCGCGCTGAAAACCTCGGAAGGTCTGGCGCAGATGCTCTCGGGCATGATTCGCGAGGAGTTCACCCGCACGCCCCTGAGCAAGCTGATGGCCCTGGTGGCCATGCCCGTGCTCAAGCGGTTTCGCCAGCGGGTCGATCATCGCCGCTACAACGGCGCGGCGCTGCTGGGCCTGCGCGGCCTCGTGATCAAAAGCCATGGCTCTGCCGACGCGTTTGCCTTCGAGCAGGCGCTGCTGCGTGCCCGGGAGGCCGTGCAGGGCGATGTTGTGCGGCAGATCGAGCGCATTCTCGAAGTCATGCACGCGCCATCCTCCGCGCTGACCGTGCCTGCCCCGGCAGCCTGAGCGTCAGATTTCTGCTCCCTGGTTCCAGACCTGGTTATCGCCCCATTCCCTGATCGATCCGCTCCATGTCCTCCTATTCCAGAATTTCCGGCACCGGCAGCGCGCTGCCGTCCCGCAGGGTCAGCAACGACGAACTGGCTGCAGATCTGGCCACGCGCGGCGTGGAAACCAGTGATGAATGGATTGTTGCGCGCACCGGCATCCGCTTTCGCCATTTTGCCGATGCGGGCATGACCAGTGTCGATCTGGGCGAACAGGCCGCACGCCGGGCGCTCGACGCGGCGGGGCTGCAGGCAAGCGACATCGGCCTCATCATTGTTGCCACTTCCACCCCGGACATGATTTTTCCGTCCAACGCCACGCTCATCCAGGGGCGTCTGGGCGCAGCGGGCGGCGCCGCGTTCGACGTTCAGGCGGTGTGCGCCGGGTTTGTCTACGCCCTGACCGTGGCCGATCAGTTCGTGCGCAGCGGCATGACGCGCCACGCCCTGGTCATCGGCGCCGAAGTGTTCTCCCACATTCTCGATTTCAACGACCGCACCACCTGCGTGCTGTTCGGCGATGGTGCCGGCGCCGTGGTGCTCAGTGCCAGCGACACGCCCGGCGTGCTGTCCAGCGCCCTGCATGCCGACGGGCGGCAGGCATCGATTCTGTGCACCCCGGGCCGAGTGTCCGGCGGCGAGATTGCAGGCAGCCCGTTCCTGAAAATGGACGGACAGGCGGTGTTCAAGCAGGCTGTGCATGTGCTCGAAGATGTGGCGCGCGAAGCACTGGCCAAGGCCGATCGCGCGCCATCCGATGTGGACTGGATGGTGCCGCATCAGGCCAATATCCGCATCATGACCCACACCGCGAAAAAGCTCGGCATTCCGACGGAAAAGATTGTTGTCACTGTCGATCAGCATGGAAACACCTCGGCGGCATCGATTCCGCTGGCCCTGGATGTCGCGGTGCGATCCGGCCAGGTCCAGCGCGGCGATACCCTGTTGTTCGAGGCGGTCGGCGGTGGCCTGACCTGGGGGGCCGCGGTCGTCGATTTCTGATTGGCGCTCGCGCGTCGTTCTGTTGTCATTTCACAGTTTTCAGCCATGACATTCGCATTCGTGTTCCCCGGCCAAGGCTCGCAGTCCGTCGGCATGCTCGACAAGTTGGCCGATCATCCTGCCGTGCGCGAAACCTTGCAGGAAGCCAGCGCCGCGCTGTCGCAAGACATTGTCACGCTGATCGCGCAGGGTCCGGCCGAACAGCTCAACCTCACGACCAATACCCAGCCCGTGATGTTGACCGCGGGAATCGCGCTGTACCGCGTCTGGCTGGCCGAGGGCGGGCGCAGGCCTGATGTCGTTGCCGGGCACAGCCTGGGCGAATACACCGCGCTGGTTGCAGCGCAAAGCCTCAGCCTGACCGATGCCTTGCCGCTGGTGCGTTTTCGTGCCCAGGCCATGCAGGACGCGGTTCCGGTGGGCACCGGCGGCATGGCCGCTGTGCTTGGGCTCGACGACGATGCGGTCCGCGCTGGCTGCGCGCAAGCCGCGCGGGAGACCGGCGAGGCGGTCGAGGCGGTCAATTTCAATTCACCGGGGCAGGTGGTGATTGCGGGCACGCAAGCTGCCGTGATGCGAGCGTGCGACGTGCTGAAGGCCGCGGGCGCCAAGCGCGCCCTGCCGCTGGCGGTCTCCGCGCCGTTCCACAGCAGCCTGCTGCAGGGGGCGGCCGAGCAGTTGCGCGGCTACCTGCAGGATGTGCCCCTGAAGGCGCCCAGCATTCCCCTGATCAACAATGTCGATGTAGCCCATCCCACCGAGCCGGATGCCATCCGCGACGCGCTCGCGCGCCAGGCCTGTCATCCGGTGCGCTGGGTGGAGTGTGTGCAGGCCATGGCGCAGATGGGCTGCACCACATTGGTGGAATGCGGCCCGGGTAAAGTGCTGCATGGCCTGACGCGCCGCATCAATCCCGCACTGCAATCCTTTGCTCTGGACGACGCGTCTGCAATTCCTTCCATTCAAACGGCCCTGGCATGAGCAATCCCCTCCCTGATCCCTCAACTGCACGCACTCTTGCCGGACAGATTGCACTGGTGACCGGCGCGTCCCGCGGCATCGGTGCGGCCATCGCCGCCGATCTTGCCGCGGCCGGCATGCGCGTCATCGGCACGGCGACATCCGAATCCGGCGCGCTGGCCATTACCGAGGCGCTGAAAGCCCAAGGCGGCCGAGGTGCCGTGCTCGACGTCAACGACGCCCAGGCCGGCGCAGCTCTGGTCGATGCCATCGTCAAGTCTGAAGGCGCGTTGCACGTGCTGGTCAACAACGCCGGAATTACCCGCGACATGCTCGCCATGCGCATGAGCGATGCCGACTGGGACGCCGTGCTTTCCACCAACCTGAGCGCCGTGTTCCGCATGTCGCGCGCCGTCATGCGCACCATGATGAAACAGCGCTACGGTCGCATCATCAACATCACCTCGGTGGTCGGCGCGTCCGGCAACCCGGGGCAGGCAAACTATGCTGCGGCCAAGGCCGGCGTGGCCGGCATGAGCCGGGCTCTGGCGCAGGAACTGGGCAGCCGCAACATCACCGTCAACTGTGTGGCGCCGGGCTTCATCGACACCGACATGACCCGCGGCCTGACCGAAGCGCAAACCCAGCCGATGCTGGCGCGCATTCCGCTGGGGCGCCTGGGCAAGCCCGAGGAAATTGCGCACGCCGTTTCCTTTCTGGCGTCGCCGCTGGCGGCGTACATCACGGGTGCCGTCCTGCACGTCAATGGCGGCATGTATATGCAATGAGTTTGCGCGAAAACGCGCCGAGTCGTCGTCAGGCGGGGTTATGCTCTCGGCCTGTCGTCGAAGCAGCGTCTGCGCTTGCTAAAATTTTTCACATTTCCACTGGAGGTTTCAATGAGTGACATCGAACAGCGCGTCAAAAAGATCATCGCCGAGCAACTGGGCGTTGCCGAAGACCAGGTGACCAACGAAAAATCCTTCGTGGATGATCTCGGTGCCGACTCACTGGATACCGTCGAACTGGTCATGGCGCTGGAAGACGAATTCCACATCGAAATCCCTGACGAAGACGCCGAGAAGATCACGACCGTGCAGTTGGCTGTCGATTACGCCAAGGCGCACTACAAGGCCTGAGCCGATTTCAAGCGACCTCGTTTTTCTGAACCCACTTTTGTTCGCGACCAAGCGCCAGCGCTTGCGCGGCTTGCCTGATTTCACATGACCCTTCGCCGACGAATTGCGATTACTGGCCTTGGCGCGGTTTCACCGCTGGGCAACACCCTGGATGACAACTGGTCCAATTTGCTCGCGGGCAAATCAGGCATCGGACGCATCACCAAATTCGATGCCTCGGCCTATTCCGTGCAGATCGCTGGCGAAGTGCGTGATTTCGATGTGACGCAATACATCGCGGCCAAGGAAGCGCGCCACATGGATACGTTCATTCACTACGGCATCGCAGCGTCGATGCAGGCCGTGCGTGACAGTGGCATCGATCAGGCCGGGCTCGATCCAGAGCGCGTCGGCGTGCTGGTTGGTTCGGGTATCGGTGGCCTGCCGCTGATCGAAAACACCTACAAGGAACTGCTTGAGCGTGGCCCGCGCCGCGTCACGCCGTTCTTTGTCCCGGCGTCGATCATCAACATGGTGTCCGGGCATGTGTCCATCGAATACGGCTTTCAGGGCCCCAATCTCTCCGTCGTCACGGCCTGCACCACCGGGCTGCACGCCATTGGTCTGGCCGCGCGCCTCATCGAATCGGGCGACGCGGACGTCATGGTAGCCGGTGGGGCCGAGGCCACGGTCTCGCCCCTGGGGATCGGTGGCTTTGCCTCGGCGCGCGCCCTGTCCACCCGCAATGACGACCCAGCCACTGCGAGTCGTCCGTGGGACAAGGACCGCGATGGGTTCGTTCTGGGCGAGGGCGCCGGTGTCATGGTGCTCGAAGACTATGAACTCGCCGTCAAGCGCGGCGCAAAAATCTATGCCGAGCTCGTCGGTTTCGGGATGAGCGGAGATGCCGGGCACATCACCGCGCCCAACACCGATGGGCCGCGGCGCAGCATGTTGCTGGCGCTGAAAAACGCCGGCGTGGCGGCCGATCAGGTGCAGATGGTCAACGCGCACGGCACGTCCACGCCCCTGGGCGACAAGAACGAGTCCGACGCCATCAAACTGGCCTTCGGCGATCATGCCTACAAACTGGTGGTGAATTCCACCAAATCCATGACCGGCCACCTGCTCGGCGGTGCCGGTGGCGTGGAGTCGGTGTTCACCGTGCTGTCGCTGCATCATCAGGTGTGTCCGCCGACCATCAATCTGCAGACACCCGACCCTGAGTGCGATCTCGACTATTGCGCCAACACCGCGCGCGACATGCGGATCGAATACGCGCTGAAAAACAACTTTGGCTTTGGCGGTACCAACGGGTCGCTCTTGTTCAAGCGTGTCTGATTGGGCAAGATGAGCGCCCAGTGTTTTTTTGAGTGTGTCGCATGAAGACCGTTGCGCCCTTGCAGATCCGGGTTGAACACTTCGGCCGCTGGCATCTGCTGCTCGGGCTGTTCAGCGCTGCATCGCTGCTCGCTGCCGGCTGGACCATCTGGGTCTGGCGCGATACCGATTCGCTCAATTTGATGGCCGCCTTCGCGGCTGCCATTTTCCTGGCGATCCAGTCCGCACAATATCCCTACTGGACGATCCGCGCGTTCACCCTGTTTCATGGCGAGCGTGGCTGGAGACTGCAACGTGGTGACGGTCTGGAGGAGGTGCTGCAGGTGCGCAGCATGGTGCTGCCCGGGCTGTTGCTGGTCCTTGGCCTGACTGCCAAGGGACGGGTGGTTCTGCCCATTCCAAGTGACATTCAACCCGGTATTTTTCGCGAACTGCGACTGCGCCTGGGCGCACTGTCTCATTGAAGCCCGGTGGAGCAAGACAACCTCAGCGATGCCGTCCTGGTGCAGCAGGTTCAGGCAGGGCATCAGAAGGCATTCGATCTGCTTGTCGCCAAGTATCAGCGCAGGATCTATCGCCTGGTGCTGCGCTTCATCCGCGATCCGGCCCAGGCCGAAGATGTGGCGCAGGAAACCTTCCTGCGCGCCTACCGCGCCATTGGACAATTTCGGGGCGATAGCCAGTTCTACACCTGGCTCTACCGTATCGCGGTCAATACCGCAAAGAAAGCGATATCCGACGACATGCGCGACCCTACGGTGTCCGAAGGGGACGCCACGGGATCGGGTGAAGAAACTTTTAGCCCGACCGAGTTACTAACCAACAACGAAACCCCCGAGTCCCTGCTGATTTCCAAGGAAATCGTGCAGACGGTGAATGCGGCGATGGAATCCCTGCCTGACGATTTGCGCACGGCGATCACCCTGCGCGAAATCGAGGGCTTGAGTTACGAGGAGATTTCCGATGTCATGCAATGCCCGATCGGCACGGTGCGGTCGCGGATTTTTCGCGCCCGTGAGGCGATTGCAGAGCGCTTGCGCCCTGTGATCGAGCACAAGGGCGGCAAACGCTGGTGAGTCTGGGGATGAACAGTCGGTACGGATGTGCAGGAGACGGAAAATGAGTCAAGACATGTCGCGAGAACAACTTTCGGCCCTGATCGATGGGGAGGGGGATTTCCGCTCGCCTTCCCCGCAGGCGACGGCTTTTGTGCGCCAGACGGCATCGGACGAAGCCGCGCGGCGCGATTGGCTGCTGTACGCGCAGATTGGCGATCTCTTGCGCTCCTCCGATCTCACGCCGATGCCACGAGAGCAGGATTTTCTGCAGCGGGTGAGCGCGGCCGTGGCACGCGAACCCATTGTGCTGCAGCCGCAGCCCGCAGCGGTTGCAGCCAAGCAGGTCGTGCCGCATCGCCGTCCACACTGGAGCACCCGCATGGCTGCAGGAATGGCCGCGGTGGGCGGTGTCGCCGTGATGGCATGGGTGGCGCTGCCGGGTCTGCAGCGCACGGAGCCGCAGGGGATGCGTGTGACGTCGCAGAGCAAGGTCGTTGCGTCTGCGGGCGGCCTCGCGACGTCGAATCCGCTGCAGATGCGTATCAGCGAGACGCGCACCGGGGCTGCTGAAGGTCAGCTGGGACAGTCTGGCGTGACGGGTCTGATGGCGACGGAAGCCGTCACCGATGCCTCCGGGCGCCAGGCAACTGGCACGGCGCAAATCCTTCCCGTGTCCGCGCAAATGCCCATGGTCGAGTATCTGCTGGCGCATCAGCAAATGGCCGGCGGCATGATGCCCGTCGTGCCGGCAACCCTGCGGGTTGTCGCCGATCGCCCGGCAACTCCGGCAGCGCTGTCGCACTGATGGCGGGTCTGCATTCCCATCCAGGAAAGGCCGCTGGCAGGTTGGCACGCCACCTGCGTGGATCGGCACTGGGTGGCGCGTTGAGCGTCCTGATGCTCGCGCCGGTCTTTGCCGCGCAGACGCTCCCGGGGCCGACCGAACAGACGCTGACGTCCACGAACAGACTGCAACCGTCCGACGGCCAGCCGCACACGCCCGGACTGGAGCATTGGCTGCAGACCGTGAGCTCTGCGGCGCGCACCATGAACTACAGCGGGGTGTTCATCACCCAGCGTGGCGAAGACATCAGCACGTCCAGTCTGGTGCACTACGTGGTTCCCCAAGGCCATTTCGAGCGCATCGAAACCCTGGACGGGCAGCGGCGCATCATGGTGTCGCTCAACGATCAGGTGCGCACCAGCTGGCCGGATTACAGACTGACACTGATCGACAATCAGGCGGGACAGGCCAGCTTTCCGCGACTGCTCAAAACCACGGATGGCGAGGTCGATCGCAATTACCGGCTGGAGCGCGGCGGGCAGGAACGCTGCGCGGGCTATGAATGCCAAGTCTCCACCATTCTGCCGCGCGACGATCTGCGCTGGGGATATCGGCTGTGGTCGCTGCGCGATTCCCAGCTTCTGGTCAAGGCGCAAACCCTCGACACCGCAGGGCATGTCATCGATCAGGTTGCATTCACCCAGCTGAAAATCAATATTGCGCCGCAAGACGCGCTGGTGCAGGACAGCCTGCGCCAGCCTCCAGGCTATGCGGTGGAGCACATGAAAGTCGTTCCGGTCACTCTGCAGTCGCAGGGCTGGGCCTTGTCGGCGCCGGTGCCGGGTTTCAAGACGGTCGGCGTGTTTCGCCGCAGCATGTCGGTTGGCGGGAAGTCCTCGGAAGTGCTGCAGTGGCTGCTCAGTGACGGGCTGGCGTCGGTGTCCATCTTCATTCAGCCCGCAGCCGCGCTGACCGAGCCGGTCGCGCCCGAACAAAGGGTTGGCGGCACGCTGGCATTGTCGCGCCGCATGGGGGACGCCTGGCTGACCGTGATGGGCGCTGTGCCGGAACGCACCTTGCGTCGCGTGAGCCAAGCCGTGGTGCGGGTGCAATAGCGCAATTTGCGCGGGGTCTCTGCCCTGCCGCAGCATGGCTGCGGTGTTTTCCGTATGCTGACAAGGTTTTGAATCCATTGACGAATTGCAGTGACCTGCCTGAAATCAGGCGTGATGTATCAGGGAGAAATCGGTGAAAAATTTTCTGTTGACCTTTGTGAGCGCTGGACTGCTGGTGATGACCGGGGCTGTTGCTCCGGCACAGGCTGCGGGATCTGCGCCGACGCCGGCGTGCGTCGCCTGCGGCCTGCCGGATTTCACCGGACTGGTGGAAAAGGCCGGGCCGTCCGTGGTCAATATCCGCACCTACAAGAAAGTGGCAGTGGGCAGCGGCGACGGCATGGACGACCAGACCCGCGAGTTGCTGCGCCGTTTCTTCGGCGTTCCCATTCCGGCGCCGGACACGCCGAAGGATGGCAAGGGCGCGCCGCAGGATGAAGAAGAACGGCCTACCGGCGTGGGTTCGGGCTTCATCATCAGCCCGGACGGCTACATCATGACCAATGCGCATGTGGTCGATGGTGCCGACGAGCTCATGGTCACCCTGACCGACAAGCGCGAGTTCAAGGCCAAGCTCATCGGCGCGGACAAGCGCACCGATGTTGCGCTGGTGAAAATCGATACCAAGCAGCCGCTGCCTGCTGTGCAGATCGGCGATTCCTCCAAGGTCAAGGTGGGTGAATGGGTGGTGGCGATCGGCTCGCCCTTCGGTCTGGAAAACACCGTGACTGCGGGCATCGTCAGCGCCAAAGGGCGCGATACCGGCGACTACACCCCCTTCATCCAGACCGATGTGGCGGTCAATCCCGGCAACTCGGGCGGGCCGCTGATCGACATGCGCGGCAACGTGATCGGCATCAATTCCCAGATCTACAGCCGCACTGGCGGATTCATGGGCATCTCGTTTGCCATCCCGATCGACGAGGCCATGCGCGTGGTCGATCAGCTCAAGAAACAGGGCTATGTGGTGCGCGGCAAGATCGGCGTGCAGATCGACAGCGTGAGCCGTGAACTGGCCGACTCGCTCGGCCTGGGACAGGCCCGCGGTGCGCTGGTGCGCGTGGTCGAGAAAGGCGGCGCGGCGGACAAGGCCGGCGTGCAGGTTGGCGACATCGTGACCAGCTTCAACGGCAAGCCGGTGGAGCGCGCCAACGACCTGCCGCGACTCGTCGGGGAAACCAAACCGGACGCCACCGTACCGATGCAAGTGCTGCGCATGGGCAAGACCGTGACCCTGAACGTCAAGGTAGGCGAGTGGGTCATGGACAAGAAGTCCGGCACCAAGCCTGCCGATGAGCAGAAGCCCGAAGCCGTGAGCAAGGCCAACGCGCTGGGCGTGAAGGTCATCGACCTCAATGAAGCGCAAAAACGCCAGCTCGGCGTCAGCAGTGGTGTGCTGGTCGAGGCGGTGCGCAACGGCGCCGCGCGGGATGGCCTGCGTGTGGGCGATGTGATTCTGGCGGTGGGCAATGCCGCGGTGAACAGCGCCGCCCAGTTCAACGCCATCAGCGCCCAGCTTCCCGTGGGCAAGCAGGTGGCCGTACTGGTGCGGCGCGGAGATGCGGGGCTGTACATCCTGCTGCGCCCGCAGAACTGAAGTGTTGAAGCGATGGTTGGGTGTCCGACCCGGTCTCGGTGCCGGGTTAGAATGACATCCCAACAAGCAGCAGCAGTTGCCAAATTCGATTTGTTGGAAGGCGCGTCAGGCTTGTCGCGCCTTTTTTCTTGAGTTCCCCCGTGTTTTGCGTCATTCCCGCAGGGTTCGTCCGCGGGGCCTGAGCCGGTCGCCCCAGCGGTCCTTTGCATGAATCACATCCGCAATTTTTCCATCATCGCCCATATCGACCACGGAAAATCCACCCTGGCCGATCGCATCATCCAGCGCTGCGGCGGCCTGTCCGACCGCGAGATGGAAGCCCAGGTGCTCGATTCCATGGACATCGAGCGCGAGCGCGGCATCACCATCAAGGCGCAGACCGCGGCGCTGCAATACACCGCCCGCGACGGCCAGACCTATACCCTCAACCTGATCGACACCCCAGGTCACGTGGACTTCAGCTACGAGGTCAGCCGCTCACTCTCCGCCTGCGAGGGTGCGCTGCTGGTGGTCGATGCCAGTCAGGGCGTCGAGGCGCAGACCGTGGCGAACTGCTACACCGCGCTCGATCTGGGCGTGGAAGTGGTGCCGGTACTCAACAAGATGGACCTGCCGCAGGCCGATCCCGAGCGCGCCAAGGAGGAAATCGAGGAAGTCATCGGCATCGACGCCACCGATGCCATTCCCTGCAGCGCCAAGACCGGCATGGGCATCGACGACATTCTGGAGGCCGTCATCACCCGCATGCCTCCGCCCAAGGGTGAGTTGAATGCGCCGCTGCGCGCCATGATCATCGACTCCTGGTTCGATCCCTATGTCGGCGTGGTCATGCTGGTGCGCGTGGTGGACGGGGCGCTGAAAAAGGGAGAGCGCTTCAAGATGATGGCGACGCACGCCGCCTACAACGTCGAGCAGCTCGGGGTGTTCACACCCAAGGCGGTGCAGCGCGAGGTGCTCAACGCGGGCGAGGTGGGTTTCATCATTGCCGGCATCAAGGAATTGCAGGCCGCCAAGGTGGGCGACACCATCACGCTGGAAAAGAAGCTGCCCAACAACCTCGGACCTGCCGCCGAGCCGCTGCCGGGCTTCAAGGAGATTCAGCCCCAGGTGTTCGCGGGTCTGTATCCCACCGAGGCGAGCGAGTACGACCAACTGCGCGACGCGCTCGAAAAGCTCAAGCTCAATGACGCCGCGTTGCGTTACGAGCCCGAAGTGAGTCAGGCGCTGGGTTTCGGCTTTCGCTGCGGCTTTCTCGGTCTGCTGCACATGGAAATCGTGCAGGAGCGGCTGGAGCGCGAGTTCGATCAGGATCTGATCACCACCGCGCCGTCGGTGGTCTATCAGGTGGTGCTGGCCAATGGGGAGATCATCGAGGTGGAAAATCCCTCGAAGATGCCCGACCAGGGACGCATCGCCGAGATCCGCGAGCCCATCGTCACCGTGCATCTGTACATGCCGCAAGACTATGTCGGCCCGGTGATGACCTTGGCCAACCAGAAACGTGGCATGCAGCTCAACATGGCGTACCACGGTCGGCAAGTCATGCTGACCTACGACATGCCACTGGCGGAAATCGTGCTCGACTTTTTCGACAAGCTCAAGAGCGTCTCGCGCGGCTACGCATCGATGGATTACGAGTTCAAGGAGTACCGCGCCGCCGATGTGGTGAAAGTGGACATGCTGATCAACGGCGACCGGGTGGACGCGCTGTCCATCATCGTCCACCGCAGCCAGAGCCAGTATCGCGGGCGACAGGTGGCGGCCAAGATGCGCGAGATCATTCCGCGCCAGATGTACGACGTCGCCATTCAGGCTGCCATCGGCGGCAACATCATCTCGCGTGAGACAATCAAGGCCCTGCGCAAGAACGTGCTGGCCAAGTGCTATGGCGGCGACATCAGTCGCAAGCGCAAGCTGCTGGAAAAGCAGAAGGCGGGCAAAAAACGCATGAAACAGATCGGCTCGGTCGAGGTTCCGCAAGAAGCATTCCTCGCCATCCTGCAAGTCGAAGACTGACCCCCCACACTCCCCACACCCCGTATGGAAACCGCGCCCAGCGTCAATTTCACCCTGTTGCTTTTCATTCTGCTGGTCGTCACTGGCGCGTTCTGGTTCGCCGAGCGCTGGTACTTCGCACCGCAGCGCAGGCGTGCAGCCAATGCTGCGGCCGCCCAGTTGCAGGAGCGGCGCAGCGCGCTGGCCAGGCAGGGGCTGGCCACGGATGGTGCCGTGGCCACCGATGCAGAAATCGAGGCGGCGCGCGCGCGGGTGCAGAGCCAGCCTTGGTGGCTGGAGTGGACCGCAGGCCTGTTTCCGGTCATTCTGGTGGTGTTTCTGCTGCGCTCCTTCGTCGCCGAGCCGTTCAAGATTCCCTCTGGATCGATGGAACCGACATTGGTGCCCGGCGACCTGATTCTGGTGAACAAATTCGACTACGGCCTGCGCCTGCCGCTGCTCGAAACGCGTCTGACCCCGGGCGAACTCCCCCGTCGTGGTGACGTGATCGTGTTCCGCCTGCCCAAGGATCCGCGCATCGACTACATCAAGCGCATCGTCGGCCTGCCGGGCGATACCGTGTCCTACGAGAACAAGCAACTGGTGATCAACGGCAAGCCGGTGCAGGAAACGCCGCTGCCTGACTACTTCGATCCCGGCACCATGACGTATTACAAGCAGTTCATGGAAAAGCTGGGCACGCACGAACACCGCATCATGATCAATCCGATGGCGCCGCCCTATGTCATCGGCGGGCCGGACGACTTTCCGCATCGAGACATGTGCCACTACAACGCCGAGGGCTTTGTCTGCAAGGTCCCGGCCGGCAATTACTTCGTCATGGGCGACAACCGCGACAACTCGCTGGATTCACGTTATTGGGGTTTCGTGCCCGAGCGCAATATCATCGGCAAAGCCTTTGTGGTGTGGATGAATTTCAGCGCACCAAAAAACATTGGGCTGATTCATTGATCGTCAATGCCGGATGGAGCAATCGGGGCCAACATGAAGCAGCAGGACAAGCAACGCGGAATCACCCTGATCGGGTTGATTTTCTGGGGCGCCATTCTGGCGTTTGTAGTCGTCATTGGCGCACAGGCCGTTCCGACCGCAACGGAGTATTTCGCCATTCAGAAGGCAGTGGACCAGGCCGCCAAGGCTGGCCCCACGGTGGCCGATATCCGCTCTGCCTATTCCAAAATGGCCGACGTGGACTACATCTCCTCGGTCACCCCGCAGGATCTCAACATCACCAAGGTCAACGACAAGGTGGTGGTTTCCTTTGCCTACAACAAGGAAATCCATATCGCGGGGCCGGTGTTCCTGCTGATCAAGTACGCTGGTCAATCGCACTGATTCACGGGTGAGCACGGCACTGGAAACGCGGCTGGGCTATGTCTTCCGCGATCGCACATTATTCGACCGGGCGCTGACGCACCGCAGCTTCGGCGCAGACCATAACGAGCGCCTGGAGTTTCTCGGCGATTCGGTGCTCAATCTCTCTGCCGCGGCCCTGCTCTATCACCAGGCTGCGCGTCAGGACGAAGGTCAGCTGTCCCGCCTCCGTGCTGCGCTGGTGCGCGCCGAGGCACTGGCCGAGGTGGCCAGGGCCATCGACCTGGGTCGCTTTCTCCGGCTGGGGGAGGGCGAGCTGCAAAGCGGCGGTGCCAAGCGCGAATCCATTCTGGCCGATGCGCTGGAAGCCCTGCTGGGTGCGATCTATCTCGAAGCCGGATTCGACGCGGCGCAGGACGTGATGCGCCGTCTGTTCGCGCCCCTGCTCGAGGCGCTCGACGCCGACGTGGTCCGCAAGGACGCCAAGACCCAGTTGCAGGAATTCCTGCAGGGCCAGCGCCTGCCGCTGCCCGCCTACACGGTGCTCGATGTGCGCGGCGCAGCGCATCAGCAGCTATTCAGGGTAGAGTGCGCCGTGCCCGCGCTGGGCTTGAAGGTGGAGGGCGAGGGCGATAGCCGCCGTCGTGCCGAGCAGGAGGCTGCCGCACGCATGATCGCGCGCATGGCGCGAGGTGGCACGCAGCCTGTGCGCGGGCGCAACAAGCCGGTGTTCGTCGATGCCCGCTCCCCGTCCGCATCCAGGGAGTCAGCTGCGCAGACGCCCCCGGAACAGACGCCCGATCTGCAGGCTGCGCAGCCCGCCGTGCAGGAGCACAATCCTGCTGGCGCCAAGACGCGCCGCGCACCCAGACCGCCCAGGCCCACATGACTTCATCTCCCCCGCAACCCCCGCGCCGCTTTGGCACCGTCGCCATCGTCGGCCGCCCGAACGTGGGCAAATCCACGTTGCTCAATGCGCTGGTCGGCGCCAAGGTCAGCATCACGTCGCACAAGGCGCAAACCACGCGTCACCGCATTCTGGGCGTGCGCACGCAAGGGCAGGCGCAGTTCGCCTTTGTCGATACGCCGGGCTTTCAGACCAAGCATTTGCATGCACTCAACCGCGCGATGAACCGCACCGTGACCGGCGCACTGAGCGAGGTCGATCTGGTGCTCTGGGTGCTGGAAGCGGGCAAGCTCGTGCCGGAGGACCGCACGGTGCTCGAGGTGCTGCCCGACGATCGCCCGGTGATCGCGGTGGTCAACAAGCTCGACCGTGTGACTCCGCGCGAAAAACTGCTGCCTTGGCTGGCCGAGCTCGGGCAGTTGCGCAAGTTTGCCGAGATCGTGCCGATGTCGGCGCAAAAGGCGGCAGACGCCCTGCGCCTGCTCTCCATCATGCAACCCTATCTGCCCGAGGGAGAGTGGGGCTACGAGGAAGATGCGCTCACCGATCGCAGTGAGCGCTTTCTGGCGGCTGAAATTCTGCGTGAAAAGCTGTTCCGCCTCACCGGCGATGAACTGCCCTACACCAGTACCGTGGTCATCGAGCAGTTCGCGCAGGAAGGCGATCTGCGGCGCATTTCTGCAGCCATCATCGTCGACCGCGACAGTCACAAGGCCATGGTGATCGGCGCCGGCGGTGAGCGGCTCAAGCGCATCTCCACCGAGGCGCGGCAGGACATGCAGGCCTTGTTCGGCGGCCCGGTGTTTCTGGAAGTCTGGGTCAAGACCCGCTCCGGCTGGGCCGACGACCAGGCCGCAGTGCGCGCCTTCGGGTATGAGGACTGAGTTGGTTCCTGAACGTGCGGTCCGTCCGCACGGTGCGCCTGCGCGCGCGGCCCTGCGACGCAGAACCAGCATCGAGCGGGTGCAGGACGAGTCCATCTATGTGCTGCACAGCTATCCCTGGAAGGAAACCAGCCTGCTGCTCGACGTGTTCAGCCGTCAGCATGGACGGGTGGCACTGGTGGCCAAGGGCGCGAAGCGCCCGGCGTCGGCGCTGCGCGCCGTGCTGATGGGGTTTCAGCCCTGCACGGCGAGCTGGAGCGGGCGCAGCGAAGTCCGCACCTTGACCCGCGCCGAATGGTCGGGCGGGCTGGCGCCGCTGTCGGGCCTGCCGCTGCTGTGCGGCTTTTACTTCAACGAATTGCTCGTGCGTCTGCTGGCACGCGAGGACGCGCATGAAGGCCTGTTCGACGCCTATCACCAGGGCATTGCCGCGCTGGCGCAGCGCCCGCATGCGCAGGCCGCCGAACTGGAGCCGGTGTTGCGTGATTTCGAGTTTGCGCTGTTGCGCGAGCTGGGCCATCTGCCCGAACTGCATCTGGAAGGGGCTTCGTCCCAACCTGTGCTGCCCGATGCGTTCTACCGCGTCGACCCCGATCATGGCGTGTCGCCTTGCCGCGCCTCCGACCCCGCCGCAGTGCGCGGCGAGGTCCTGCTGGCGCTGCGCGATGGGCCGCCGCCCGCAGGTGATCTGGCTCTGGCGCGTGCCGCCAAGACTCTCATGCGCAACCTGCTTCACTATCATCTTTCCGGCCAGATGCTGCGCACTCGCCAGCTTCTCATCGACCTGCACAAGCTATGAATCCCCTGGTTTCCCCTGCTGCCGCGCCCCTGCTCGGGGTGAACATCGACCATGTCGCCACGCTGCGCAACGCACGGGGTGGCAGCTTTCCCGACCCGGTGCGCGCCGCGCAACAGGCGGTGGAGGCCGGGGCCGACATCATCACCTTTCACCTGCGTGAAGACCGGCGCCATATCCGCGACGCCGATGTCGAACGGCTCAAGGCCGTCATCACTGCGCCGCTGAATTTCGAGTCGGCGCTGGCGCCTGAGATGCTCGACATCATCTGCCGCGTGCGTCCGCAGATGGTCTGCCTGGTGCCCGAACGCCGCCAGGAAGTGACGACGGAAGGCGGGCTGGACGTGGCCGGGCAGTTCGACCGCGTGCGCTCGGCCTGCGCCCGGCTCGCCGGTTGCGGCTGCCGCGTGTCGCTGTTCATCGAGCCCAGCGCGCAGCAGATCGAGGCCAGCGCCCGCGCCGGTGCGCCGTGCATCGAGCTGCATACCGGCGCCTATGCCAATGCCTTCGATGCGGGGGACGACGCGGCGAGCCAGCGCGAGTTCGACCGCATCGTCGCCGGTCTCAAACTCGGCCGCAGCCTGGGCCTGCAAACCAACGCAGGCCACGGCCTGAGCCTGCAGAGCACCCCGGCCATTGCGGTGTTGCCCGAGGTCAGCGAACTGCACATTGGTCATGCGCTCATCGGCCATGCGGTGTTCGTCGGCCTCACTCAATCGGTGCGCGACTTTCAGGCCACGATTGCCAGCGCCGTCGCCACTGCGCGCGGTCGCTGAATGCGCTGTCGGGAGGTGCCATGATCTACGGCATCGGCACCGATGTCTGCTCCATCGCCCGCATGCGTGCGGCGGTGGCGCGGCATGGCGACCGGTTCGCCCAGCGTGTGCTGGGCGAGAGCGAATTGCGCGAATATGCCCGGCGGCTTGCCAAGGTGGAGCAGCGCGGCATCAACTACCTGGCCACGCGCTTTGCCGCAAAGGAAGCGTTTTCCAAGTCCATCGGCTTGGGGCTTCATCACCCGATGCGCTGGAGCGATTGCGAAATCCTCAAGCTGTCCAGTGGTCAGCCAACCATCGTGTTGCACGGCGCGCTCAAGGCGTGGTGTGCGGCGCGGTCGCTGCGCTTTCTGGTGTCGGTTTCCGATGAGGCCGACACGGCGCTGGCCATGGTCGTGGCCGAAGTCTTCGCTGCTCCTGCGTCCTGAACCCATGCAACCTGCCCTGCCTTCTCCGCTCATCCTCGACGTCGCCGGTCTGCAGCTGACTGCTGCCGATCGCAGGCGTCTGCGCCATCCGCTGGTCGGCGGCGTGGTGCTGTTTGCGCGCAACTGGGCGAGCCGCGCGCAACTGCTGGCGCTGTGCGCGCAGATCAAGGCGGTGCGCGCCGATCTGCTCATTGCGGTGGACCATGAAGGCGGGCGGGTGCAGCGCTTTCGCACCGATGGCTTCACGCATCTTCCGGCCATGCGTGCACTCGGCGACCACTGGATGCTTGATGCGCCGGGCGCGATGCGCCGGGCCGCGGCCTGCGGGGTGGTGCTGGCTGCCGAGCTGCGCGCCTGCGGGGTGGATTTCAGCTTCACGCCGGTGCTCGATCTGGACTGGGGGGGATCGAGCGTGATCGGCGACCGTGCGTTTCACGCCGATGCGCGCGTGGTCACGGTGCTGGCACAGAGTCTGATGCAGGGCATGGCGCGCATGGGCATGGCGCATTGCGCCAAGCATTTTCCCGGCCACGGTTACGCCTGGGCCGACACGCATGTTGCCGTGGCGCAGGACGATCGCCCGCTCGACATCCTGCTCGCGGCGGACGCCGCGCCGTTTCATTGGCTGGCGCCGGGGCTGCGGGCGGTCATGCCCGCACATGTGGTGTATCCGGCGGTGGATGCGCAGCCCGCGGGCTTCAGCGCGGTGTGGCTGCGGCAGGTCCTCCGCGAGCGCATCGGCTTCACTGGCGCCATCATCAGCGACGATCTGGGCATGGCCGCGGCGCGCGCGCAGGGCCAAAGCCTGAGTCAGGCGGTGCTGCAGGGGCTGCAAGCCGGATGCGATTTGATGCTGGTGTGCAATCAGAGCCCGGTGGATGGCGGGCGTGCACTTGACACGCTATTGCGCGAAGTGGATGCCGCGCTGGACGAAGGGCAGTGGTTGCCCGACGAGCGCAGCGCGCAGCGCCGCTTCGATCTGCTGCCCAATCAGCCCCCGCTCGCCTGGGACGATCTGATGGTGAGCGACATCTATCTGGCGGCGCTTGACGCGGTGTACGCCGAGCCATCTGCCGGACCGAATTGAACGCCATCAGGGGTAGAACAACACCAGCTTGTAACCGGCAGGCGCGGCGCCGCTGAGCGCAAGATGCAGTTGCAACTGCATCTGCTGGCCGGGGGCGATGCCTGCGCGCAAGGCGGTGGTCTGCGCGGCGGCGAGGTAATGCGCGGGCTCCAGAACCTTGCGCTGCGTGATCCGGCCTTGTGCGTCGGTCAAGGTCAGCTCGAGCGCAGGCCACGCCACCGCATGGTCCCGACGATTGCGCAGCAGCACGGTGAGTTGCAGGCCGGTATCCGCCGGGCTCAGTGCGGACGAGTCGATCACCAGGGCATCCAGGTCGCGCGGTGCGGCAAGTTCGCACCCCGTGGTGGCGCGGCAGAGTTGTTGCAGCCAGGGGCGGCTGGCAGGCCACTGCTGCGCCAGGCGATCTCGCCAGAACAGCGCAGCCTGCCCGCCGAGCAGCAGCAGCAGAAACAGGCTGACTGCGCCGAGCGCAGCGCGCACCGGGGCACTGCGCCACCGCGCCTGACGATGCGCCTGCCGCACGAATTCGGGCTCCTGCGCCGGGCTGGTGGGGGCTGCTGCAGTCGCGTCGTCTGCTTCGAAGCGGTAGTTCAGCGCGTCGTTGAGATTGAATTCGGACAGCGGCGCCGCGTCTTCGCCAACCGCGCTGGCCTCGGCCGACAGGCTGGCTGCGGCCGGGGCGTGGTCGGGTGGGCGGGCGTCGAGGTCCTCCGCAGGGAACTCGGAGGCGATGCCCAGGCGCGCGTCTGTCTCCACGGGCCACGCATCCTGTGCGGGCTCGGGAGCCGGAAGGCCGGGCTGAGCCTTGTCGGGTTCGACAGACGCTTCTGCCGTGGCGACGGACTGCGGCTGCGGTCTCCTGTCATAGGGCTGCGCGGTCAGCGGCAGGAAGCCCTGATAGGCGGGTTGATCGACCGGAATGTGGTCCCAGCGCAACCCGGCGGTGACCGGCACAGTCGGGAACGGCGGAGGCGTCTCGGATGGCGTCGGCTCGGCGAGAGCCGCAGGTTGCTGCGCCGATGGGGATGCGGGCGGGCTTAGGTCGATGAGGTGATCGAGCGCATTGAACGGTTCACCGCAGTGGCCGCAGCGCACCCAACCTTCGCGCAGCAGAAGCTGGTCGCGCACCACCTTGAAGGCGGTCTGGCAATGCGGGCAACGGGTGGCCTGTGCCATGCCCTGTTCAGCTGTGCATGGGGCCTGCGAGGCAGACCCAGCCTTCGAGCGACCGATCGATCTGCAGCGCCGCGTAGGGCGCATAGGCGGCGATGAGTTCTTCCGCCTGCCGCTCCAGGATGCCGCTGAGCACCAGTGCGCCTGCGGGCCTCACATGCGCGGCGATGGCCGGGGCCAGGAGCTTGAGCGGCGCAGACAGAATGTTGGCCACCACCACGTCGAAGCGATCGTTGGCGACCGAGTCCGGCAAGCCCGCCTGTACCGCAACCTGATTCTCTGCGGCGTTGGCCCGTGTGGACTGCACGGCGTCCGGGTCGATGTCCACGCCGACGACCTGCGCCGCGCCAAACTTGGCCGCAGCGATGGCGAGAATGCCCGACCCGCAGCCATAGTCGAGCACGCTTTTGTGCTGCAGCGGCTGGCGCGCCAGCCACTCCAGGCACAGCCGCGTGGTGGGGTGGGTGCCGGTGCCGAAGGCCAGGCCGGGGTCGAGCCGGATGACGGGGGCGGATGTGTCCGGCGGCGTGTGCCAGCTCGGCACGATCCACAGGGCATCGGCAATCGATACCGGCTGGAACTGTGATTGCGTCAGCCGCACCCAGTCCTGATCCTCCACCGTGGCCTGCCGCACGTCCTGCAGATCGGGCAGGGCGTCGGCGGCCAGCAGCGCGGCCAGCGCGGCGTCGGCCTGGGCCTCATCGGCAAACAGGACGCGCAGCAGCGACTGCGCCCAGGCGCCCTTCGGGGCAGGCATGCCGGGCTCGCCATAGAGCGGCTGTTCCTGCTCTGTGTCGCCAAAGCGGTCTTCCACGCTGACGCTGAGTGCACCGAGCTCGAGCAGGGCGTCCGACAGCGCATCGGCCTGCTCTTCACTGACGGGTAGGGTGACTTCTCGATAACTCATGTCCGTTCAGTCCTGATGCCGCGCGGCCAGGTATTCCTCGAGGTAATGGATGCTGGTGCCCCCCTCGGTGAAGCGGGCGTCCACCATCAGCTCGCGGTGCAGCGGAATATTGGTCTGAATGCCGTCCACCACCATTTCCGACAGAGCGATGCGCATGCGCGCGATCGCCTGCTCGCGCGTGGCCCCATGCACGATGATCTTGCCGATCATCGAGTCGTAGTTGGGTGGCACGAAGTAATTGGTGTAGGCGTGTGAGTCCACCCGCACGCCCGGCCCGCCTGGGGTATGCCACATGCTGATGCGGCCGGGCGACGGTGTGAATTTGTAGGGGTCTTCGGCGTTGATGCGGCACTCGATGGCGTGGCCGTTGAACTGCACACCGCGCTGGCGCAGGCCCAGCTTTTCACCGGCAGCAATGCGGATCTGCTCGACCACGATGTCCACCCCGGTGATGAGTTCGGTGACCGGGTGCTCGACCTGCACCCGGGTGTTCATTTCGATGAAATAGAACTCGCCGTTTTCGTAAAGAAACTCAAAGGTGCCCGCACCACGGTAATTGATTTTCTTGCAGGCGTCGGCGCAGCGCGTGCCGATGCGCTCGATCAGGCGGCGTGGAATGCCGGGCGCCGGGGCTTCTTCGAGGATTTTCTGGTGGCGCCGCTGCATCGAGCAATCGCGTTCGCCCAGCCACAACGCGCCGCCGTGCGTATCGGCCAAGACCTGGATTTCGATGTGCCGCGGCTGCAGCAGAAATTTCTCCATGTAGACCGCCGGGTTGCCGAACGCCGCACCGGCTTCGCTGCGTGTCATGGTCACGGCATTGAGCAATGCCGCCTCGGTATGCACCACGCGCATGCCGCGTCCGCCGCCACCGCCTGCGGCCTTGATGATGACGGGATAGCCGATAGAGCGGGCAATGCGGGTGATCTCGCGCGGGTCGTCGGGCAGGGCGCCTTCGGAGCCCGGCACGCAGGGCACGCCCGAGCGGATCATGGCCTGCTTGGCGCTGACCTTGTCGCCCATCAGGCGGATGGAGTCGGGGCGCGGGCCGATGAAGGCGAAGCCGGACTTTTCCACCCGCTCGGCGAAATCGGCGTTTTCCGACAGAAAGCCGTAGCCAGGGTGAATGGCCTCGGCATCGGTCACTTCTGCTGCGGAAATGATGGCCGGCATGTGCAGATAACTTTGCGCCGACGGCGCGGGACCGATGCACACGGCTTCGTCGGCGAGACGCACGTACTTGGCTTCGCGATCGGCTTCGGAATAGACCACCACGGTCTGAATGCCCAGCTCGCGGCAGGCGCGCTGCACCCGCAGGGCGATTTCGCCACGGTTGGCAATGAGGATCTTCTTGAACATGCGCGTTGTCCGTTCTGGTGCTGAAAAAGGCGGTTTCACCCGCGTTGCGCAGGGCCGCAGCGCAGGATGGGACAAGCCGTCTGGCCTTGCCCGCGGCCTGCAAGCATTTACTCGATCACGAACAGCGCCTGGCCGTACTCCACGGCCTGACCGTTTTCGGCCAGCACGGCCTTGATCACGCCATCCTTGTCACATTCGATCTCATTGAGGATTTTCATGGCCTCGATGATGCACAGTGTCTGCCCGACCTTGACGGTATCTCCCACTTCGACAAAAGGCGCGGCGCCTGGCGAGGAGGCGCGGTAGAACGTGCCAACCATCGGTGATTTGAGAACATGGCCTTCGGCCGCAGGGGGGGCAGAAGAGGCTTCGGGCGCGGCTGCGGGCGATGCGGGTTGCGGTGCGGCGTATTGCGCAAATGGCGCAGGAGCGTACTGCATGGTCGCCTGCGACGGCATCTGCGCGTACTGCACGATGGGCTGGGGCTGCGCCTTGACGATACGCACCGTACCTTCGGCCTCGGTGATTTCCAGCTCGGAAACATTCGAGTCGGAGACCAGGTCGATCAATGTCTTGAGTTTGCGTAAATCCATGATCTGTCGTTAAGTCGCTGATAAGTGTCGCATTAGACCATCAATTTTTACGATTCGAGAGTTCTGCAGCGACATGCCGCAAGGCCAGCGCATAGCCGTGTGCCCCACAGCCGCTGATGACTGCCACGGCCAGATCGGAAAAATAGGAATGATGACGAAAGGCCTCGCGGCGATACACATTGCTCAGATGCACTTCGATGAAGGGCAGGTCGGTGGCCGCAATCGCGTCGCGCAGGGCCACGCTGGTGTGCGTGTAGGCCGCAGGATTGATCACGATGTAGCGTGTCCCGTCGAGGCGGGCAGCGTGCAGCCGGTCGATCAGCGCGCCCTCATGGTTGCTCTGGAAATGCGCCACCTCCAGCCCCAGTTCCGCCCCCAGCGCAAGCAGGGAGCGATCGATTTCTGCCAGCGTGGTGGCGCCGTAGATGTGTGGCTCACGCTGCCCGAGCAGGTTGAGGTTGGGGCCGTGGAGAACGAGGATGCGCGGCAGGCTCATGGGGTGCTGTCGGTAAAGTATGAAGCTCAGTGTCCCGAGGGTACAGCGTCTTTCAATTCGTCGAGCGAGGTTCTTCCCAGTTTCTGGAACACCACGTCGCCCTTGCCATCGAGGACGACAGTGAACGGCAGGCCACCCTGCTTGTTGCCCAGGCTGGTGCTCAGGGCAATGCCATTCATGCCGCCGAGCAGGATGGGATAGCTCACCGGATGGTTCTTGAGAAAGTCGCGCACCGACGTCGGATTGTCGAGTGCAATTCCGACCATTTCGATGCCTTTATCCTTGTTCTTCCGATAAAACTCGGAAAAATCGGGCATTTCAGCAATGCAGGGCGGGCACCAGCTTGCCCAGAAGTTCACCACCAGGGGTTTGCCGCGGTATTGCGACAGATCAATGGTCTTTCCCTGCAGATCGACGAGTTTGTCTGCAAAAAAAGTCTGAACGGCATTGTTCTCCACCGAGATGGGCGCACTGCGCTGGCGTTGGAACCAGGCATTGCCCAATACCGCGGCAATCAGGGCAATGATGGCGGCAAAAATCCAGACATTGATTTTGTTCATGGGTTTGAAGAGGATCAGTCAGACTGCTTGCATTGTGCATGGCCGGAAACCGGGTTCAGTCTGTCGGGTTTTCCCGGGATTGTTGCTGCTCCGCCAGCAGACGCCGCAGCGCGGGCAGGGTGCCGCGCTGCGTGCGGCCCTGGGCATCGGGCAGCAGCACGCCTCGCTGGTCTTTTTCGGTATACAGGCTCAAATGGGCCGGGATGGTCTGTGCCCCCTGTACAGGCCATTGCAGGGTGAGACGCTCCACCCGGCCGCGTCCGGCGTAATGCGGCGCCTCTCCGACCTGATACATCAGCCCGCGATTGATGCAGTGAATCTCCACACCCTTGCTGTCGTCGGTGAACAGCAGGACATGCAGGTCCGAGAGTTCGGTGGCGGTGCCGTTCCACACCGCGCCGGCGAGATGCGGGTTGAATGTGGCGAATTCTTCCATCAGGGCCAGTGCGGCTCGGCGCAGATGCAGCAGCTCGGCCGGCTGGGTGTCGGCGTGGAATAGCGCGAGTTCTTCGCGGACCTGCTGCTCGATCTCGTCATTGCTGGGCAGCATGTCGTGCGGCACGCGCTCACCGAGCAGGCGCCTGGCGGCTTTGCGTTTGGCGCTGCCATAGTCCAGACCATCTTCCACGATCAGCCGTGCGGCCAGCGCGGCGAGCTCTGCGCGTAGGGAATCCATCGCAAAATGGTAGCGCCCGCTGTGGGGGCCAAGCGCAGGCACACAGGCACAATGGAGATCCTGCTCCTTCATTCACGCAATCCGCGCCGCGCATGGCTGTTCTTTCCGTTTCAGATCTGTCGCTTGCTTTTGGTCATGTGGCTTTGCTCGATCATGCCGCCATGGCGCTCGAAACCGGCGAGCGTGTCGGCCTCATCGGCCGCAACGGCACGGGCAAGTCGTCGCTGCTGCGCATTCTGGCCGGGCTGGAGCCGCCAGATGATGGGCTGGTGCAGGTGCAGCAGGGCCTGCGCCGGGTGTATGTGCCGCAGGAGGCTGATTTTTCGGCGGATTCCACCGTGTTCGATGTGGTCAGCGAGGGCGTGGCCGAGGCCCGCGCCCTGCGCGACCGCTTCGAGCAACACGCCCCAGAGGATGACCTCGACGCGCTGCAGACCCGGATCGAAATGCTGGATGGTTGGAACTGGGAAACCCGCGTGGACCAAACCCTGCAACGCCTGCAGCTCGATGGCGCCACCCGCATCGGCAGCCTTTCGGGCGGGATGCAAAAACGCGTGGCGCTGGCGCAGGCGCTGGTGGCCGCGCCCGACGTGCTGCTGCTCGACGAGCCGACCAATCACCTCGATCTCGATGCCATCGCCTGGCTGGAAGAACTGCTCACCAGCTTTCGTGGCAGTTTGATTCTCATCACCCACGACCGCGCCTTTCTCGATGATGTGGCCACCCGCATCATCGAACTCGATCGCGGCATTTTGCGCAGTTACCCCGGCAATTTCGCCGCGTTCGAGGCGCGCAAGGAGCAGGAGCTTGCCGATGAGGCGGTGATGAACGCGCGCGCCGATAAGCTCTTGGCACAGGAAGAGGTGTGGATTCGCAAGGGCGTGGAAGCCCGCCGCACCCGCAGTGTCAGCCGCATCAACCGCCTTGAGGCGCTGCGCAGCCAGCGTGCGGCACGACGCGAGTCGCTCGGGCGTGTCAGGCTCGAAGTGGACGGCGGCCAGTCCAGCGGCAAGATCGTCGCGGAGCTGAAAAACGTCAGCAAGGCCTTTGGTGAGCGCAGGGTGGTGCGCGACTTTTCCGCCACGATCCTGCGGGGCGACAAGGTGGGGCTGATCGGCCCCAACGGCGCCGGGAAAACCACCTTGCTCAAGCTCATCCTGGGCGAGATTGCGCCCGACAGCGGCACCGTGCGCCAGGGCACCCGCCTTCAGGTGGCCTATTTCGATCAGATGCGCGCAGTGCTCAACCCGGACGCGACCCTGGCCGACACCATCAGCCCCGGCAGCGAGTGGGTGGAGATTGCCGGTCAGCGCAAGCATGTGATGAGCTATCTGGGGGACTTCCTGTTCTCGCCGGCGCGCGCCAACTCGCCGGTCAAGTCGCTCTCGGGCGGCGAGCGCAACCGCCTGCTGCTCGCCCGGCTGTTCGCTCGCCCGGCCAATGTGTTGGTGCTCGACGAGCCGACCAACGACCTCGACATCGACACGCTCGAACTGCTGGAACAACTGCTGCAGGATTTTCCCGGCACGGTCTTCCTCGTCAGCCACGACCGGCGCTTTCTCGACAACGTGGTCACCAGCACCCTGGTCAGCGAGTCCACACCCGACGATCCGGGGCGCTGGCGCGAATACGAGGGCGGCGTGACCGACTGGCTCACCCAGTCGCAGCGGGCCCGTGCCCTGCAGGCGCAGCTGAACAAATCTGCCGCGGGAGGCGCGGACAAGCGAGGGATGACGCAGGTCAAGCCCTCGACAGCGACGACTGCACCCACGCCAGCCGCCCCCGCCAGAAAGAAGCTGAGCTACAAGGAGCAGCGCGAACTGCAGGAATTGCCGGGGCGTATTGCTGCGCTCGAAGCCGAACAGAAATCGCTCGCCGATCAGCTCGCCGACCCGGCCAGCTACACCTCGGCGACCACGCGCATCCGCGAGATGCAGGAACGTTTCGCCCAGATCGACGAAGAACTGCTCCACGCCCTGGAGCGCTGGGAAGTGCTGGATGGCAAGTGAGCGAGCTCCCGATGAACTGCCCAACGCCGCCTCTGCTGCAGTACCTGGATTTGCGCACCGATACGGACGCTGCCGCCTATATCAAGCAGGAAACTGTGCAGGTGCAGTTCGCTGCCGATGCCGGCGAACTTGTCAGCCGTGAAGGCCCCAACCGCTATGCCTGCGGCGACGCCATCATCACCGGCTCGACCGGCGATCGCTGGAGTGTCTCCCGCGCCCGCTTCGAGGCCCGCTACCTGCCCCTTGCGCCCACGCAAGCCGGACAGGACGGTGCGTACATCAACCAGCCCATTCCGGTCCTGGCGCGGCAGATGCAACACCCGTTTCGCATGGCGCGCAGTGCAGGGGGCGATCTGCTGCACGGCAACGCGGGGGACTGGGTGCTGCAATACGCTCCCGGGGACTATGGGGTGGTGGAGCAGCAGCGGTTTGCGCAGGTCTATCGCCGGATCGCCGAGGCAACCCCTCAAGCGCCTGCAAGTTCAGCCTGAGTTCGGAAGGTGCAGCGCAGCAGAAAACAGGCCAAACTGATCCTGGCGCGGCGCGGCACATCACCTGAGGTGAAACCGCAGGAGCAGCGGGACGGTCAGGGCTTTGCTGCGCCGCCCGGGCCCATCCCGCCACCGGGGCCCATCCCGCCACCGGGGCCCATCCCGCCACCGGGGCCCATTCCTGCGCCAGGGCCCATTCCGCCGCCGCCAGGGCGCATGCCTTGGTGCATGCCCTGCGCTGGCGGTGTGTCAGGCAGTTTGACGCCGCGCTCCTTCGCGCGTTCCTGCATCAGCTTGTGATGTTCCGCGCGGATTTGTTCGCGTTGCTCGGCAGTTTTCGCCTCGCGCATCTTGAGCCTGTATTCGCGGCGCTCCTTCTGGGTCATCAGCTGGCTGCCGTAGATGGTTTCCTGTTTCTGCGACTGCGCGTAGGCCGCAGTTGCAGTCAGCCCTCCACCCGCGAGCAAGAGGCTCAGAGACAGCGCAGTCAAAAGCGGTTTTGTGGATCGCATGGCAAACTCCTTGTCGAATGGTCTGGGTCCAGAGTCACAGGGGACTCCCCTGCAGGGTATGCCCTCGGAATGCATCTCACTTGATGCATCTCAACAAATCGAAAGAGCAGACCTCAGGACGATGCCGCGGGCATGCGCGCTGGTCATGGCGTGAACGGCCCGCCTTTCGCATACGCCTCCTGCTCGAAGCGGTTGGCGCGGTAGGCGTCGCGGCCGTGCAGGGCCTGCCACAGGCTTTCCAGCACATACGCCGGACCGAAGAAGGGGCCCCAGCGTTCGTACTGCTGCACATGGACGCGCTCGTGGGCGCGCAACTGCTGCATGGCGCTGCTGTTCACCGCCAGAACGACATGGCCCAGGGTGATGGCGACGATGCGATGGCGGTTGGGCAGCCGCTGCATCCAGCGGGGCAGTCGGCCACCGGTGCATTCCAGGGTGTGGTCATGCCGCCGCAGCCTGGCGCCCAGCGCGCAGGCGGGCAGGGCAATGAGCAGGCCGAGCAGGGAATACGGCAGGGCCCAGAGCACGCGCACGGGCAGGCTCAGACGGGACAGGCGGGATCTGTGGGACGGACTGGAATGCATGGCGGGACCGAGTTGCTGAGCGCCCCCAGGGTCGGCTCGCCGACCCGCCCCCCGCGGGGGTCAAGGAAGCTTGGGGCGGCCCTGCGTGTCCTTGGGAGGGCACAAAGAATAGCGGCAGCCTGCGAACGCAGGTTCCCGGCCGTGCCGCATGGCGGACCCGGCTGCCTACAATCCACCCAGCGCCGCAAATCGGCGGCGCAAGGCTGGGGGTGCGGGCTGCGGCAGCAGGCAGTTTCGCTGAGAGAGTCCCTTCGAACCTGATTGAGATCATCCTCGCGCAGGGAAGCACGGTCGGTGGCGGTTGCGCATTTTTCGCAGCGTCGTGCGGCGGGTTTCGGGCGCGAGCACGCGAGAGACCATCCATGGCAGCACAACCCTCCTCGACCGACGCGGCGCATGCGTCCAATGCCTCCGTTCCCACACCGGAGCGTGTCCTCAACTTCGGGGACGCGCTGGCGCTGTGGTTCAGCCTGGGAGTGGGTCTGCTGGTCATGCAGGTGGGCGCATATCTGCGGCCGGGACTGAGTCTGCCGCAGGCGGCAGGCGCAATTGTCCTGGGGTCGATCTTGGGTGCGGGTTTGCTGGCCTGGGTGGCGGGGATTGGCAGCCGGCACGGGCTGTCGAGCTCGGCGCTGATCGGGCGCACCCTGGGGCAGCGCTTCGCCGTGCTGCCGGTGGCGGTGAACGTGTTGCAACTGCTGGGCTGGACCGCGTTCGAACTGGTGGTGATGCGCGACGGCACGCGTACCATCGTCGATCATGTCTTCGGCGTGTGCGCGGCCTGGGTTCCGGTGCTGGCCACGCTGGCCTGGGGCGCGCTGCTGCTGGTGCTGGCCAGCGGACGGATGATCGGCCTGGTGCGGCGCCTGGTCAGCCGCGCGGCGATGCCGCTGATCGTGGCCTCGCTGCTGTGGCTGAGCTATCAGTTCGGCCTCAGGGCGTGGCAGCAGGGCATCGCCGCGCTGTGGGCGCGGCCGGGTGATGGCTCGATGAGCCTGCTTGCTGCGGTCGATCTGGTGTAAGCGTTCAGCCAGCGGCGTGATTGCGCTCGAGCTATTGGGTGGGTAGATGCAGCAGCATCAGGCAGCAGTCTTCACGCGTCGGGCAGTGCGCCGCTGCACCGCCTTGGTGGTGTGCGATGGGCATACTGCTGCGACGCACTCGGTGAGGTTCACCGCTGCCAGAAGCATGAACTTGATCGCATCGGTTTTCACGTCCAGCAGGTCGTGATCCTGCAGGCGGCTGTAGACGAACGCCAGCAGGTTGGGCTCGGCGTGGGAGTCGATCTGCTGCTGCAGCGCCTGCGCCTGCTGCAGCGTGGTCAAGCCGTCGAGGAAGAGCATCTTCGCCACGAGGCGGTCGAGGCAGCGATCTTGCAGATCCTCGCAGACCATCGGCCATGCATGTCCGCTGATCTTCATCGCCTGGTACACCACGAAGAGGATGTTGAGGATAATCTCGACCTGCTCCAGCCTGGCGCCCAGGCGCGGCAGGACCAGCACACTGGCAAGCAGCGTGGGCTGGTGCGCATGGATCTCGTCGGCGAGCGCCTCGCGCGCGCGCAGATCCATGCGGTCGACGGTGAGGATCGCCTGGGCAACAATGCGCGTGGAGATCCGCTGCGTCATCGGGGCGCGGCCCTGTCCAGGTCCGAGCACAGCGGGTCCTGCCCGAAGTGCTGCGTCCACAGCCTGGGGGTGAGTTCGACCACCCGGGACTGGGGATGTCGGCCCACGCGCTGCAACACGTCGACCAGATAGGTGTACGGGTCGATACCCTGCAGCACGCAGGTGGCGATGAGGCTTTGCAGGATGCCCACATGGCGTGCGCCGACCTCGCTCCAGCAGAACAGCCAGTTGCGCCGCCCCATCGGGATCGGACGCAGCGCGCGCTCGATGTGGTTCGTGTCGATGGGCACCGCCGGGTCATCGATGAACACTGACAGCGCTGCCCGTCGCTCTCGCACGTAGGCCAGCGCTTTGGTCAACGGATTGCTCGGCAGCAGGCCCTGCTGCGCGAACTGCTGCTCGACCCAGGCGAAGAACGCCTGCACCCGCGCCCGGCTGTGGGTGGCGCGATGCGCCAGCTTGGCCGCACCCTCCCACCCGGCGGCGCGGATCTCGGCCTCGATACGGTACAGCGCGGTGATGTGCTGCAAGGCTTGCGTGGCCGCCCGCGGCTCGGCGTCTTGCGCCTCGAAGAACAGGCGCCGCGCGTGCGCCCAGCACTGCGCGTGGGTGACTCCGGTCTGCCTCGCATAGCGGGCATAGGCCGCGTAGCCATCGCTCAGCAGCACCGTGCCACTGGGCAACTGTCCAAGAACTTGGCTCACATGCTCATGGCGGCGCGAGGCGAAGTGGGGGAAGCACACCTCGTCGTGCTCGCCATACACCGGCCAGAAGTACGTGCCCTTCATCTTCCCCGGCCCGGCGCGGCCGGCCTTGATCGGGGTCTCGTCCATCGTGATCACATGCCCGCCCAGGATCGAGGCCAGCTGCGCATCCACGATGGGCTCGAGCAGCGCCGCAGTCTGCTGCATGAGCTGGGTCAACCAGGCCCGGCTGAGCTTGAAGCCGGCATCGGCCAGCCGCTGATGCTGGCGGTACAGCGGCAGGTGGTAGCGGAACTTGTCCACCGCCATGCCGGCGACGAAACTCACGTCGGCGCGGCTGCCCTCGAACACGCTGGCCGGCGCCGGCGCGCAGTGCAGGGTCGCGGTGTCGAGCCGCTTGATCACCGGGCGCACGTACTTGAGCGCCACATAGGCGCCCGGGCGCTGCGCCAGGCGGTAGCTGACCTTCTCGCCGATGACCTCGTACTCCTCGGCACGCAACCCCTGCGCCTGGGCGCACGGCAGGTGGATGACCTGCACCTCGACCCGCTCGGCGTCGAAGAACGCCGTCGCGTCCTGGTCGCCAGCACAATCTGTCGTGCGTGCGCGCCGCGTGTGCCCGGCCACTTGGCGTCCAGCCTCGGGGGCTTGTGGCGGGATCGGCAGATCACCCAGAATCTGGCCGAGATGAAGTTGCTGCGCATCGGCCACGCTCTGCAGCCGTTCGCTCTTGCTGCCGAAGATCTGTCGCCTGAACCACGCCAGTTGCCGCTGCTGCTCAACGATGGTCTGCGCTTGCGATTGCAGCAACCGCACGAGAGCCTCAACCGCCATGCCCGCCACGATCTGGGCGGTATAGGTCTGCACTTGAGCGGGGTCTGCACGCATGAAAGCATTGTGCCCATGGCAAAGCCCGAAGGGAATCGGGCTTTGCCACATTGCAAAACCCGTTATCGCCACTCCACGTGTCGATGCCGCTTGAACTGCCGCGTCACCTGCAGCCCCTCGAGCAGGAGCTTGAGCGCGGTGAAGTCGATCTCGGCGCTGCGCTGCCCGCCCCAGTCGCGCACAAAGCGGCCGGCCTCCAGCCGTTTGCTCCACACGCACCAGCCGCTGCGATCGAAGTACAGCACCTTGATCTGGTCAGCCCGACGGTTCGCGAACACGAACAGATGCCCGCCCAGCGGGTCGACCTCAAAGCCCTGGCGCGCCAGCGCGTACAGCCCGTCGTAGGACTTGCGCATGTCGGCAGGCTGCCCATACAAGAAGACCCGGATGCGCCCCTCAGGAAAGAACATCAGCGGCGCACCAGATGCAGGCTCATGCCGCCGCCCAGGTCCAGCCGCAACTCCATGGGCGCATGCATGCCGCCGGTACCGACTTCGCCCAACTCGATGAACCCCGCGGCACGCTGCTCCATACGCCCAGTCTTGGCCGTCACGGGCGCAGCCTTCACCTTGCCCGACAGCCGCTCACGCCAGCGCCGATAGCTGCTCACACACACTCGCTCCTGCCGACAAAAGCTCTTGAGCGTCAGCCCCGAGGCCGGGAAACGCTCAATCACGTCGCGCCAGCACGCCTCGTCCAGGTGCCGCCGCCGCTTGACCTCGGCCACCTCTGCCGCGTCGTTCTCCATCTCGAATGTCTCCTCATCCCTGCGATGGGAAACATTCTTCGTGGGATCCGAAACGAACGAAAGAACGCCGCTGGCTTACCGGTTACGATCTGGTGGTGGCCATGCCGGTGTCGTGGCTGCCGCTGGTGGCGGATTACGCGCGCTATGGGCGCCATGCCGGGGCCACGGCACGCGGCACGTGGATTGGCTACGCCGCAGCCAATATCTGGTGCTACGGGCTGGGCGTTCTGGTCATCAGCGTGTCGCCAGCCGACATCGACATGCTCAGCACCCTGCTGCTGGCGCAGGGCGGGCTGATCGCGCTGGGGTTCATTCTGGTGGATGAGGTGGACAACGCCTATGGCGATGTGCACTCGGGCGCGGTATCGAGCAATTTTTTGCACAACCGTTGGAGCATTCGCCGCGCCGGCATGACCCTGGTGGTGCTGGCCACCGCCGCGGCGCTGGCGCTGCCGATGCACGCGCTGGAGCCGTTTTTGCTCACCCTGAGCTCGGTGTTCGTGCCGTTGTTCGGCGTGGTGATCGCGCAGCTCGCACCGGGCTTGCCGCCGCACAGCAACTGGCGCTGGGGGCCGATGCAGGTGTGGCTGCTGGGCATCGCGGTGTTTCAGGCCGGCACCGTGTGGTGGCCGAGCTGGGGTTCGGCGCTGCCCAGCCTGGCGTTTACGCTGATTGCCGCGGGCGCACTGCGCTGGCGCGAGGCGGCCCGTAGCGGCTAAAGCGGCAGGCGCTTGGTTGCCTGTGGCGCAAAGCCGTGGTTCAGCGGGCCGTGGCCGTGGCCGTGGCCGAGCTGCAGGTCCGCCCCGGCGCGCAGCGCTGCCTGTGCATAGTCGAGGCCGAGGCGCACCGCGCTGTCCAGCGGCTCACCCAGCGCCAGATGCGCGGCGATGGCCGACGACAGACTGCAGCCGGTGCCGTGGGTGTTGCGCGTGGGGATGCGCGGGGTGTCGCGGCGGATGACGCGCCCGCCCGGCAGGCGCAGCACATCGGTGACGGTTGCATCCGGCAGGTTGCCGCCCTTGAGCAGCACCGCGGGTGCGCCGAGTTGCTGTAGCCGCTCGGCGCACGGCTCGAGCATGTCGCTGGAGATCGCGTCCAGCCGCAGCAGCCAGCGTACTTCGTCGAGGTTGGGGGTGATCAGGGTCGAGAGCGGGAACAGCTCGCGCACCAGCAGGTCCACGGTGGAGTCGGTGATGAGCTTGTCGCCGCTGGCCGCGACCATCACCGGATCGAGCACCACGTGCGCAAAGCGGTGACGGCGGATCGCGTCGGCCACCACATGCACCACGTCGGCGTCGTGCAGCATGCCGATCTTGACCGCGTCCACGCCGATGTCCTCGACCACGGCGTCGATCTGCTGCGCCAGCAGCGCGGACGGCAGCGGGTGGATCGCGCGCACGCCCTGCGTGTTTTGCGCGGTGATCGCGGTGATCGCGGTCATGCCGTAGCAGCCGAGCGCGGCGATGGTCTTGAGATCGGCCTGGATGCCGGCGCCGCCGCCGCTGTCGGAGCCGGCGATGGCGAGCACGCGGGCATAACGCGCGGTGGGTTGGGTGTAGGCGGAGTCGGCGGCGGAGGTCATGGCGTGGGTTGCACTTCGATGGCGCGGCGCAGCGTCTGCGCCGCAGCAGCTGGGTCGGGTGCGGCGCACAGTGCGCGCACCACGGCCAGGCCGTCGGCGCCGGCGGTGATCACCTGTGCGGCGTTGTGCTGGTCGATGCCGCCGATCGCGATCAACGGCAGCCGGGTGAGCAGGCGCAGGGCGCGCAGCCCGTCCAGGCCGAGCGCGGGGGCGGTGTCGGTCTTGCTCGGGGTGGCGAACACGGGGCTGGCGCCGAGATAGTCCACCGGGCAGTGTGCTGCGGCGCGCAACTGCGCGGGGTTTTCCACCGACAGGCCGATCAGCGCGTGCGGCATCAGACGGCGCACGTCGGCAGGGTGCATGTCGCGCTGGCCGACATGCACGCCGTCGGCGCCGGCCGCCAGCGCAATATCGACCCGGTCGTTGATGATCAGCGGCACCTGGAGCGGCGCAAGCAGCGCCTTGAGCGCGCGGGCGCGTTCGACAAAAGGCCGGGTGTCGAGTTGCTTTTCGCGCAGCTGCACGCAGGTCGCGCCGCCGCGCACCGCGGCGGCAACCACCGCATCGACACCGCGCGGGCCGCACAGTGCGGCGTCGGTGACCAGATGCAGCCGCAGCGCGGCCAGCGGCCAGCGGCGGGCGCGCTCAGTCATGCGCCAGATGCAGACGGGCGTGGAAGGTCGCGGCGTCGAGCAGTTGCAGCTGGTCGAGGAGCGCGATCTGCAACTGCCCGACGCCACCGCCTGCGGCCTGCACGCGTTGCGCTGCCACTTCGCCCGCGACGCCGAGATAGGCCATCGCCGCAGCGGTGGCGGCGAACGCGTCCGGCTGCACCGCGCAGAACGCGCCGATCAGCGCGCTGGCCGTGCAGCCCACGCCGGTGACCCGGGTCATCCACGGATGGCCGTTGCGCAGCTGCAGATGGCGGCCATCCGGTGCGAGGATGTGGTCGGTCGCGCCGCTGATGCACACCACCGCACCCAGCCGCGCGGCCAGATCGCAGGCGGCGGCGACCGCATCGTCGGACGTGGCCGCGCTGTCCACGCCGCGGGTGGCGGCATCCACCCCGGCCACGCTCAACACCTCCGAGCCGTTGCCGCGCAGCACGCTCGGGCTGCCGATCGCCAGCAGCGCGGCAATCGCCTGGTTGCGGTAGGGTGTGGCGCCGGCGCCGACCGGGTCGAGCACCACGGGAGTGCCGCGGCTGCGCGCGGTGGCGAGCGCCATGCCCATCGCGTCCACCCAGTCAGGCGAGAGCGTGCCGATGTTGAGCACCAGCGCCTGCGCGATTGCTGCCATGTCGCGCACTTCCTCGCGGGCGTGCGCCATCACGGGCGATGCACCCAGCGCGAGCAGCGCGTTGGCGGTGTAGTTCATCACGACCAGATTGGTGATGTTGTGGACCAGCGGCTGTTGCTGGCGCACGGCGAGCACATCGGCCCAGAGGGAATCTGCGGTAGGAAAGCGCATGATGGCGGCAAGGCGTGAAAACACGGGCATTATCGCCGCGGGCCGCGGGCGCTGCGGCGCTCAGGCGCGGTGATACGGATGGCCGCTGAGCAGGCTGTGCGCGCGGTAGAGCTGCTCGGCCAGCAGCACGCGCACCAGGCCATGCGGCAGGGTGAGGTCGGACAGGCGCAGCAGGCTGTCGGCGCGCTGCTTGATGCGAGGTGACAGCCCGTCCGCGCCGCCGACGATGAGCGCCACATCGCGGCCGCCCTGCCGCCACTGCTGCAGCTGCTGCGCCAGCGCCGCTGTGGTGAGGCGCTGACCATGCTCATCGAGCGCAACCAGGCGCGCACCGGCAGGCAGCGCGGCTTCGATGCGCTGTGCCTCGCGCTCCATCGCCGCCTCGGCGCTGAGGCTGGAACTGCGGGTTTCGGCGCGGATTTCCTTGAGCAGCAGCGGGGTTTCGGGCGGCAGGCGCTTGGCATAGTCGGCGTAGGCCTCGATGACCCAGCGCGGCATGCGCTGGCCCACGGCGAGCAGCCAGAGTTTCATGCGTGGCCGAGCCCGGCGACAGCCTGCACCGGCAAACGGTCAGGTCGCCAGTTTCTTGGCCGACGCACGCTTGGCCGGTGCCTTGCGTGCAGCGGATTGGGTTGCCGGAGGTTTTGCAGCCGCGCTGCGCGCGGCGGACTTTGCGGGGGCCGCCTTGCGCGCTGCAGGACGCTTGGCTGCGGGCGCTGCGCTGCCGGCGTCGGTCCGCTTGCGAGCAGGTGCAGACGCTGCCGCTGGCGCCGAGCGCGCTCCGGCCGCCGTGCCGACAACGCGGGTGACACGCTTTTTCTCGGCGCTGGTTTCACCGTAGGGCGAGGTGCGCACCGGGATGGTTTTCGTTGCGGGTCGTTTCGCTGCTGCCCTTTTCGTGGCCGCCTTTTTGGCTGCGGGGCGCTTGCTGGCCGCTGTTTTGTAGGCGGTTTTGCGCGCGGGAGCGACAGCGGGTTCTTCGGGCTTGTCGGGGCGGCTGTCCGGGCCCTGGGCGACCACTTTCACCGCCGGTTTGGTTCCGGTCTTCTTCGCGCCGCCGAGCTTGAGATGCACCGGCTTGGCGCCCCAGAGTTCTTCCAGGCGGTAATACGCGCGGATCGGGGGCTGCATGATGTGCACCACCGCGGCGCCGCAGTCCACCAGCACCCATTCGCCGGTTTCCTCGCCCTCGGGGTTGCGCACCTCGAACCCGGCTGCCTTCACGCTGTCACGCACGCTGCTGGCCAGCGCGCGGGTCTGGCGATTGGATGTGCCGCTGGCGACGATCACCCGGTCGAACAGGCTGGTCAGTTCTTCGGTGTTGAACACCTCGATGTCCTGCGCCTTGACGGCTTCAAGAGCATCGACGATGGTGCGTTGCAGTTTGCGGATATCCATGCGGTTTCAGTGCTGATAGAGGCGATGTTGATCGATGTAGTGTGCCACAGCCGCAGGCACCAGGGCGTCGAGCGGCTGGCCGAGGGCGATGCGCTCGCGCACGCGGGTGGCGGACAGGTCGATCTCGGGCATGGCCAGCCGGTGCAGGCGGTGGCCGTGCGCGGCCAGTGCGGCAAGCAGTTCGGGCGGGGCGGTGTCGGCATAGCCGGGGCGGCGCGCAGCGGCCAGATCGACCTGCGCAACGATCTCGTGCCAACCGTTCCAGGTGGGCAGATTGCGCAACTGGTCTGCGCCGAGAATGAAGGTGAATGCGGTGTCGGGGTGGGCGGCGCGCAGTGCGCGCACGGTGTCGATGGTGTAGCTGGGGCCCGCGCGCCGCAGTTCGACGTCGCAGGCGCACAGTCCGGGCAGGCCGTCGATGGCCAGGTTCACCATGTCCCAGCGCTGCTGCGCACTCGCGGCCAGCGGGTCGCGCTGCCAGGGCTGGCCCGCAGGGATGAACCACACCGCGTCCAGCGCCAGCTCGATGCAGGCGCTGCGGGCGAGTTCCAGGTGCGCGTTGTGGATGGGGTCGAAACTGCCGCCCAGCAGGCCGATGCGCTGCGGCGTGGCGGAAGTGCCTGCCATCACGGCTCGGCGGTCCAGTCGCGTGGCTGCAGGAAGACCTCGTACAGCCGCGCCTCGGGCGAACCCGGCTCGGGGTGCCAGTCGTAGCGCCACTTCACGATCGGCGGCATCGACATCAGGATGGATTCGGTGCGCCCGCCCGACTGCAGGCCGAAGTGCGTGCCGCGATCCCACACCAGGTTGAACTCGACATAGCGCCCACGGCGGTAGGCCTGGAAGTCGCGCTCGCGCTCGCCATAGGGCAGGGCGCGTCGGCGCAGGGCGATGGGCAGATAGGCGGGCAGAAAGGCGTCGCCCACGGCGCGGATCAGCGCAAACCCGCGCTCGAAGCCGCCATCGGCGTAGTCGTCGAAAAACACCCCGCCGATGCCACGCGGCTCGTTGCGGTGCTTGAGAAAAAAATACGCGTCGCACCAGGCCTTGAATCGCGGATAGTGGTCGTCGCCGAACGGCGCGAGCGCCGCCTTGCAGGTGCGGTGAAAATGCACCGCGTCCTCCTCGAAGCCGTAATAGGGCGTCAGGTCCATGCCGCCGCCGAACCACGCCACCGGCGCCTGGCCTGCGGGCTGCGCCATGAGCATGCGCACATTCATGTGCACGGTCGGCACATACGGGTTGGTCGGATGGAACACCAGCGAAATGCCCAGCGCCTCGAAAGGCGCCCCTGCGAGATCGGGCCGGTGCTGCGTGGCCGAAGGCGGCAACTTCGGGCCGCGCACATGCGAGAAGTTGCAGCCACCGCGCTCGAGCAGTCCGCCAAACTCGATCAGGCTGCTGATGCCTTCGCCCTGCAGTGGCGAGTCGGCCGGGCGCGTCCAGGCATCCCGCCGGAATGGCTGACCGTCTGCGGCCTGCAGCGCGTCGAGGATGCGGGTCTGGAGATCAAGGAGGTAGGTGCGGACCTGTTCGGTTTGCATGGCGGCGGGACGAGCAACTCTGTTGAAAGAAGCCCGATTTTTTCATCTCTGCCCCGGCAAGCAAGGGAGCGGCTCAGGGCACAAAAAAGCCCAGCTGAACTGGGCTGAGAAGGCGATGTGATGGTGGACCGAAGGAGGATCGAACTCCCGACCTCTGCATTGCGAACGCAGCGCTCTCCCAGCTGAGCTATCGGCCCGAAAGATCAAATCATAACCGAGCTTGGCGGCGGGTCTTGCTCGAGCGGGTTCGGCGCAGGCGTAACGAACGGTATCTTCGATAGTGAGATGCGTCTTCCCGACCTACCATGACGTCGTCACAAATCCAGATTTAGACCCGGTGGGGTGGGAAGATGCGTTACGACACCGCTGTGCTCGACCGTGAATACAACAATCGGGAGCTGGTTCCAGACTGGGCCGAGTACCTGGGGCGCTGGAAGCGCGAATCGCAGGAGGCGCGGCTGAACTGGCCTTGTCTGCTGGATTTGCCGTATGGCGACGCGATCACGCAGACCCTGGACTGGTTCGCGCCAGCGGCCACGGGGTTGGCGCCCTGCCTGGTGTTCATTCACGGTGGCTGGTGGCGTTCGCTGGACAAGGCCGATCACAGTTTTATCGCGCCGACCTATGTGGCGCGCGGGGTGCATGTGGTGGTGCTGAACTACTCCCTTGCGCCGGGCGCATCCCTGCAGCAGATCGTTCTCGATGTGGTGCAGGCGCTGGCGTGGGTCTGGCGGCGGGCGGAAGACTTCGGTGTGGACCGCTCGCGCATCGTGCTGGCGGGGCACTCGGCCGGTGGGCATCTGGCGGCCATGATGCTGGCCTGCCGGTTCGACTGGTTCGGCGACGATCTGCCGCAGCAGATCCCGGCTGGTGCGCTGGCGCTGTCGGGCGTGTACGACCTGGAGTCGGTGCGCAGGACGGCGTTCCTGCAGCGCGACCTGAAGCTCAGTCAACACGCGGCACGCGCCATGTCGCCAGCCTGGCTGCCGCCTGCGGGGCCTGCGCCCCTGGCGCTCGCGGTGGGGGAGATGGAGTCGGACGCCTTCCATGTGCAGGCGCGGCTGATGCATCGCCACTGGCCGCAGGTGGGCAAGACGCTCATCGTGCCGGGGGCGCATCATTTTTCCGCGCTCGATGCTTTGGCGCAGACCGGGTCGCTGTTGCACAAGCGGGTGTGCGATCTGCTGGATGTGCACAAATCCCAGGCCGATCAGCCGGACATCGTGCGTCTTCTGGCCACGCAGGACGGCTAAGTCAGTGCTGCTGCGACTCCAGCACCCGCAGCAGGCTGGAGGTGTCGTCCTTGCCCCATCCGGCCTGCATCAGCGCGTCGAGCTGGCGCTGCACCTGCTCCAGGGCGGGCAGATGCAGCCCGGCGGCCTGTGCAGATGCGGCGATCAGGCCGAAATCCTTGGCGTGCAGCCGGGCCTCGATGCCTGCGCTGAAATCGCGCTCTGCCATTTTTGGCCCCATCAGATCGAGCATGCGGCTGCCGGCAAAGCCGGTGGAAATGGCACCGAGCACGGCCTGCGCGTCCACGCCCTGCCGCGTGGCATACAGCATCGCTTCGGCGATGGCCTCGATGGTGACCACCTGGATGAGCTGGTTGCACGCCTTGGCCACCTGCCCGCTGCCGCTCGGGCCCACATGACGCACGTTCTGCCCGAGCACGCGCAGCAGCGGCAGGGCGCGGTCGAACACCGCGGCGTCCCCTCCTGCCATGATGCTCAGGCTGGCCTGCTTTGCGCCGCCCACCCCGCCGGACACCGGGGCGTCGAGGAAGTGCAGCCCGACGGATTCGAGGATCTGCGCGATCTGACGCGCGCCCTCGGGGGCGATGGTGCTGTGGTCGATGCAGATCGTCCCCGGGCGGGCGCCGTGCATCACGCCATCTGGGCCGCAAAGCACTTCGCGCACATCGTCGGTCGAGGTCACGTTGGTGAAGACGAACGCCGCCTCCCGTGCTGCCTCGGCCGGCGTCGCGCACAGGCGCGCGCCCAGTTCCGCCGCTGCGGCGCGGGATGCTGCGCTGCGCGCATAAACCGAGGCGCTGCAGCCGTGCTGCAGCAAATGCGCCAGCATGGGGGTGCCCATCGCGCCCAGGCCGATGAATGTAATGGGGGTGCTCATCTCATCAGTGCGAACAGAATTTCAACAAAAGGTCACTAGGAAATTTGCATTTCGCCAAAACAAATAGCTGCCACCTATGAGGCGAATTGAAACTGTCCATTGGACGCAAGGGGACGCGTTCTCTACAGTGTGCATTGCAGCAAAAAAGAAGGTTCAACCTTCGTGCAAGGTCGGCCATCGGTCGATCGTCCATCCCAACCTCAAGGAGTCTCACATGTCTTTGATCAACACTGCAGTCAAGCCTTTCAAAGCCACCGCATTCCAGAATGGCAAGTTTTTTGACGTGACCGAGGCCAGCCTGAAGGGCAAATGGTCGGTGCTGGTGTTCTACCCCGCCGACTTCACCTTCGTCTGCCCGACCGAACTGGAAGACCTAGCCGACAACTACGACACCTTCAAGTCGCTCGGGGTGGAAGTGTATGGCGCGTCCACCGACACGCACTTCGCCCACAAGGCCTGGCACGACACCTCCGAGGCCATCAAGAAGGTCAAGTACCCGCTGATCGGCGACCCGACTGGCGCGCTGACCCGCAACTTCGACGTGATGATCGAGGAAGAGGGCCTGGCGCTGCGCGGCACCTTCCTGATCAACCCCGAGGGCGTGATCAAGCTGTGCGAAATCCATGACAACGGCATTGGCCGCGACGCCAAGGAACTGCTGCGCAAGGTGCAGGCGGCGCAGTATGTGGCCGCGCACCCGGGCGAGGTTTGCCCGGCCAAATGGAAGCAGGGCGACGCCACGCTCAAGCCCTCGCTTGACCTCGTCGGCAAGATCTGACCGATCTCGCGCTTGCTTTGAGCGCCCCCAGGGTCGGCTTGCTGACCTGACCTGCCCCCCGTGGGGGTCGACAAAACTTGGGGCGGCCCTGCGCTTCCCTGACAGCCCAGTCCGCTGTGCCGTGCGCAGCGGACTGGGACATTTCCATGCGAACAGGCCGCAGCTGCGTCCGTGGTCTGTCCATCTCCGAAGGAGCATCCCATGCTCGACGACACCCTGCAATCTCAACTCAAGGCCTACCTGGAGCGCGTGAAACAGCCCTTCGAGCTGGTCGCCTCGCTCGACGACAGCGAGAACGCCGCGCAGATGCGCAGCCTGCTGGAGCAGATCGCCAGCCTGTCCGAGCAGATTTCGGTGCGGTTCGATGGCACCGATGCGCGCCGCCCATCGTTTGCGTTGCAGCGACTGTCTGGCCCGGCACAGCATCTGCGCTTTGCCGCGATTCCGCTGGGGCACGAGTTCACCTCGCTGGTGCTGGCGCTGCTGTGGACTGGCGGCCACCCGCCCAAGGTCGAGGCCGAGACCATCGAGGCGATCCGTGCGCTGGACGGCGACTATCGCTTCGAGGTGTACATGTCGCTGAGCTGTCACAACTGCCCGGACGTGGTGCAGGCGCTGTCGCTGATGGCGGTGCTCAACCCGCGGGTGCAGACCGTGGTGATCGATGGCGCGCTGTATCAGGGCGAGGTCGAGGCCCGGCAGATCATGGCCGTGCCCACCGTGTACCTGAATGGCGAACTGTTCGGCAGCGGGCGCATGGATGTGGAGGAAATCGTCGCCAGGCTCGACGCAGGCTCCGCGCAGCGCGACGCTGCCCGGCTGAACGCCAAGGAGCCGTATGACGTGCTCATCGTCGGCGGCGGCCCGGCAGGTGCGGCTGCTGCGGTGTATGCGGCGCGCAAGGGCATTCGCGTGGGCATCGCTGCGGAGCGATTTGGCGGTCAGGTCAACGACACCCTGGCGATCGAGAACTACATCTCCGTGCTGGAGACCGACGGCCCGAAGTTCGCCCAGGCGCTCGAGGCCCATGTGCTGCAGTACGGCGTGGAGATTCTCAATCTGCAGCGCGCGGACAAGCTCATTCCTGCCGCGCAGCACGGAGGCATGATCGGCGTTCAGATGGCCAACGGCGGTCTGCTGCAGGCGCGCAGCGTGATCCTCTCGACCGGCGCGCGGTGGCGCAATGTCAATGTGCCGGGTGAGGCCGACTATCGCAACAAGGGCGTGGCCTACTGCCCGCATTGCGACGGCCCGCTGTTCAAGGGCAAGCGCGTGAGCGTGATTGGCGGCGGCAATTCCGGCGTGGAAGCGGCCATCGACCTCGCCGGGGTGGTGGCGCATGTCACCCTGCTCGAGTTCGCGCCCGAACTGCGCGCCGACGCGGTGCTGGTGAGCAAGCTGCGCAGTCTGCCCAATGTCACCATTCACACCCATGCGCAGACCACCGACATCACCGGCGACGGCAGCAAGGTGAACGGCCTGAACTACACCGACCGCAGCACGGGCGCGCGCCACCATCTGGAGCTGGAAGGCGTGTTCGTGCAGATCGGTCTGGTGCCCAATACCGAATGGCTCAAGGGCACGGTGGAGCTGAGCAAGTTCGGCGAGATCGTGGTCGACGCCAGAGGCGAGACCTCGGTGCCCGGCGTGTTCGCAGCGGGCGACGCGACTACCGTGCCGTACAAGCAGATCGTGATCGCTGCGGGTGATGGCGCCAAGGCCGCGCTGGGTGCGTTCGACTACCTGATCCGCACGCCGCAACCGCAGGCTGCCCACGTGGAAACGGTCTGAAGGGCGGGGTGGCCGATACACTCACCGTCACCCGTTTTTCCTCGCGAGAGCCGCCATGTTGCTGATGGTTTTATCCCCTGCCAAATCGCTCGACTACACCACGCCGCCCACGACGACCGCTGCCACCCAGCCGCAGTTCGTCCAGCAGGCCAAGGCGCTGGTTGACGGCCTGCGCAAGCAGAGCCCGCAGCAGCTCGGAGCACTGATGGGCATTTCCGACAAGCTCGCCGCGCTCAATGCTGCGCGCTTTGCCGAGTGGAAACCCAGCTTCACGCCGCAGGACAGCAAGCAGGCGGTGCTGGCGTTCAATGGCGACGTGTATGAGGGGCTGGACGCGCCCAGCCTGAGCGAGGCTGATCTGCAATGGGCGCAGCAGCATCTGCGTGTGCTCAGCGGTCTGTACGGCGTGCTGCGTCCGCTCGACCTGATGCGTCCCTATCGCCTGGAAATGGGAACTGCCTGGCCCAACCCCAAGGGCAAGGATCTGTATGCCTACTGGGGCAGCCAGATCGCCAAGGCGCTTGATGCCGACCTCGCCGCAGGCCTGGGCGAGCCGGTGCTGGTGAATCTGGCATCCGACGAATACTTCCGCAGCGTCGACCGCAAGGTGCTCAAGGCGCGGGTGGTGCAGCCCGTGTTCCAGGACGGCACGCCGCAGACCGGGTACAAGGTCGTGAGCTTTTACGCCAAGCGTGCGCGCGGCCTGATGGCACGTTACGTGATCCAGAACCGGCTGACCGAGGTCGAGCAGATCAAGGGCTTTGCCAGCGACGGTTACCGCTTCGTTCCGGGGGCGTCCAAGGCCGACCAGTGGGTGTTCCGCCGCGACAAGGCAGCATGAGCGCTCCGCACGGCCGCTCCGAAGGAGCGCTCAACTCCCTCGGGGAGTCGCGCGTCGCGCGGAGGGTCGTCCAGTGAGCGTGGCACCCATGCTCACGGTCTATGGCCTGAGCCAGTGCGACACGGTGCGACGCGCTCGGCAGTGGCTCGATGCGCAAGGTTTGGAATACCGCTTCGTCGATTTCAAAAAGACGCCGCCCAGCGCGACACAGATCGCGGCCTGGGCGGATGGGGTCGGCTGGGACATTCTGCTGAACAAGCGCGGCACGACCTGGCGCAAGCTCGATCCAGCCGTGCAGTCCGGTGTGGTGGACGCCGCAAGTGCCGTGGCGCTGCTGGCGCAACACCCCAGCGCCATCAAGCGCCCGGTGGTGGAGGGCGGCAAGGCGCTGCTGGTGGGGTTCGACCCTGCACAGTGGCGCGAAGCCTTACTGTGAAATGCGCCGCGCCAGATAGGCGCCCAGTGCCAGCAGGGTGAGGGTGGGGGGCAGCCCCCAGGCGGCTGGGATGACCGAGGCATCGCACACATGCAGGTTGGGGCTGTGGCAGTTCAGGTTCTCGTCCACCAGTTCGCCCAAACGCACGCTGCCGCCCGGATGCGCAGCGACCCAGGGCGAGACATAGGGTTTGCCGCTGCCAGCGGCGCGCAGCACGGCACGCGCCTGCGTCACCCCGGCCTGCATGCGATGCCTGTCCGCCGCGCCGAAACGGCGCCAGGGGCGGCCATGCGTATCGATCCGGCCGTCGATGTCGTCGCGGATTTTCACCATGATCATCGCGGTATGGCCATAGCTGAGCAATTGATCGGGCCGACCCGCCGCCCAGGTGAATGCGCGAAAAAAATTGCCCGGAATGGTGATGTCCGACAGCATGTAGCCGGCGTCTGCGTCGAAGTAACCGGCGGACATCGAGATTTCCTGCGGCGCGCGGGCAATCGGCAGGTGACCCATGACGATGCGCAGTGGATCGCAGAAAAAGCCATTTCCCGCCTGCTCCACGCCGCTGTGCTGCAGGATGGCCGGGCTAGCAATGCCGCCGGCGCTGAGAATCACCCGGCCGGCAGGGAATGTCTGAATGGCGCCGTTGCTGTGTGCTTCCACCCCGACTGCGCGTCCTTGCGAGAACAGCACGCGCAGCACCTGCACTCCGGTGTGCAGATGTGCGCCTGCTTTCACCGCCTGTTGCAGCAGGCGGTGGCTGGACCAGAATGCCTCGGGTGGGCAGCTTCCATCGTGGCAGTGCGACTGGTCGATCATCTTGGGCAGGGGCTGCCACGGCAAACCGAGCGACTGTCCCGCCTGCATCAGCCGCGAGGCCACCGGGGCCATCAGGTCCGGCCGCAGCGGGGCGTGCGGCAATTCGCTCAGAACCTCCTGTTCCAGCGGCGCGGACAGATCGACACCATGCCGCGCAAACAGGGCCAGCGGCGGGGGCGTTGCGGTGTGATAGAAGGTGACCGAGCCGCCGCCCAACCGCAGGCTGCGCAGGAGTACCACGCCGGGCGCGATCTGCATCGCCTCCTTCCGGCGCAGCAGCTTGAGCAGATTGGTGCCCGGCGGAGGGCCAGAGCCCTGCTCCAGTATGCGGACCCGCGCGCCGATGCGTGCCAGATCGCGCGCCACCTGGGCTCCCGCCGGGCCGGAGCCCACGACGAGCACGTCGGGTATCGGCGCGGCGTCAGCCATGCGGGCGCGGTGTGGTGAAAACGATCAGGCGGCCAGCAGTTGGCGCAGCACGAAGGGCAGGATGCCGCCGTGCTGGTAGTAATCGACCTCGATCGGGGTGTCGATGCGCAGCCGCAGCTTGACTTCCTTCTTGCTGCCGTCGGCGCGGGTGATCACCAGCAGCGCATCCTGTTGCGGACGCAGGGTGTCGCCCAGTTCGATGGCGAAGGTCTCGTTGCCCTGGATGCCCAGCGACTGCCAGGAATCGTTGCCCAGGAACTGCAGCGGCAGCACGCCCATGCCCACCAGGTTGGAGCGGTGGATGCGCTCGAAGCTGCGCGCCACCACGGCCTTCACGCCCAGCAGTTGCGTGCCCTTGGCAGCCCAGTCGCGACTGGAGCCGGTGCCGTATTCCTCTCCGGCGAAGATGATGGTCGGCGTGCCGTCTGCGATGTATTGCATCGCGGCGTCATAGATGAACATCTTCTTGCCCGAGGGCTGGAACAGCGTGACGCCGCCTTCCTCGCGCGAGCCGTCTGCGCCAGCCGGAATCATCAGGTTCTTGATGCGCACGTTGGCGAAGGTGCCGCGCATCATCACCTCATGATTGCCGCGGCGCGAGCCGTAGGAATTGAAGTCGGCCTTGAGCACACCGTTGGCCTGCAGCCACTGGCCGGCGGGCGAACTGTCCTTGATCGAGCCGGCCGGTGAAATGTGATCGGTGGTGATCGAGTCGCCAAACAGCGCCAGCGCCTTCGCCCCGCGCACATGCAGGGACGTGCTGGCGGGTTGCATGCCGAACCCGGCGAAGAACGGCGGTTCGGCGATGTAGGTGCTCCTGGGCCAGTCATACACCTCACCCTTGACACCTTCGATCTTTTTCCAGAGCTTGCCGGGATTGGCGGCAACCTGGGCGTAGTTCTCCTTGAACACCTTGGGGTTCATCGCGAACTTCATCAGCTTGGCGACTTCGTCGCTGCTCGGCCAGATGTCGCCCAGATACACCGGCTTGCCGCCCTTGCCGTAGCCCACCGGCTCGGTCATCAGGTCGCGGCGCACCGTGCCGGCAATGGCATAGGCAACGACCAGCGGCGGGCTGGCGAGGAAGTTGCCCTTGATGTTGGGGTGAATGCGTGCCTCGAAATTGCGGTTGCCCGACAGCACCGCGGTGCACACCAGGTTGTTGTCCACCACGGTCTTCTCGATCTCGGGTGCCAGCGGCCCGGCGTTGCCGATGCAGGTGGTGCAGCCGTAGGCGGCAACGTCGAAACCCAGTTTTTCCAGGTAGGGCAGCAGGCCAGCCTTGTCCAGGTACTCGGTGACCACGCGCGAGCCGGGGGCCAGTGAGGTCTTGATGTGCTTCTTGACCTTGAGCCCGGCTTCCACGGCCTTCTTCGCCAGCAGGCCGGCCGCCAGCAGCACGCTGGGGTTGGAGGTGTTGGTGCAGGACGTGATGGCGGCAATGAGCACGTCGCCATCGGCGATGTCGATGCCTGTGGGGGCATGCGCAGCGCGGGCGTGGGCCGCTTCATCGGTGGAGCGGTTGTCCACCATCTCCACCACGTCGCGTTCGGCACCGGGTTCGGTCAGCGGGGCCTCACCGTTGCCGTTGGTTCCTGCAACGGAAAAGCGCTGTTGCAGGCGCTCGCCCGGCTGGTTGAACCCGTTGTCAGCCACCGGTGCCGAGAACAGGGTCTCGAACTGTTGCTTGACCTGGCCCAGCTCGATGCGGTCTTGCGGGCGCTTGGGCCCAGCCAGCGACGGCGCAACCGTGCCCAAGTCGAGCGTGAGCACCTGCGAGTAATCGATCTGCCCGGCCTTGGGCACGCCGAACAGCTTCTGTGCCTTGAAATAGGCCTCGAACAGCTCGATTTCGGCCTTGGTGCGGCCGGTGCCCTTGAAGTAGTCGATGGTCTTGTCGTCCACCGGGAAGAACCCCATGGTCGCGCCATATTCGGGCGCCATATTGCCGATGGTGGCGCGGTCGGTGACCGACAGGCTGGCCGTGCCTTCGCCAAAGAACTCGACGAACTTGCCCACCACCTTGGCCTTGCGCAGCATTTCGGTGACGGTCAGCACCAGGTCGGTGGCGGTCACGCCGCCGCGCAGCTTGCCCTTGAGTTCCACGCCCACCACATCGGGGGTGAGGAAGTACACCGGCTGGCCGAGCATCGCGGCCTCGGCCTCGATGCCGCCCACGCCCCAGGCCACCACGCCGATGCCGTTGATCATGGTGGTGTGGCTGTCCGTGCCCACCAGGGTGTCGGGATAGGCCACGCCGTCACGGGTCTTGTGCACGCCACGCGCCAGGTACTCGAGGTTGACCTGGTGCACGATGCCGAACCCGGGTGGCACGACGCCGAAGGTGTCGAACGCCTGCATGCCCCACTTCATGAACTGGTAACGCTCGCGGTTGCGCTGAAACTCGAGCTGCATGTTCAGGTCGAGCGATTTCTTGCTGCCGTAGGAGTCGATCATCACCGAGTGATCGACCACCAGATCGACCGGCACCAGCGGTTCGATCGCCTTGGGGTTTTTGTGCATGCGCGCGGCGACGCTGCGCATCGCGGCCAGGTCGGCCAGCAGCGGCACGCCGGTGAAGTCCTGCAGCACCACGCGGGCCACGACGAAGGGAATTTCATCGGTGCGCGTGGCATTGGGTTTCCATGCGGCGAGCTGCCTGACATGGTCTGCGCTGACTTTCTTGCCATCGCAGTTGCGCAGCACCGACTCGAGCACGATGCGGATGGATACCGGCAGGCGCGACAGGTCTGTGCCGAGTTCCTTGGCGAGCTGGGGCAGGGAGTAGAACGACGCGCTCTTGCCCGAGGCGGTCTTGAAGGTCTTGCGTGTCTTGGCAAACGCGTGCGGGGCGCTGGCGGGTTGGGCTGGCATGGAGGACTCCGGGTTCAGATGACGTACAGATCGACATAGTCGTGGACGGGCATGGACTCAAGCAAATTCTGATCCAGCGACACGTCGGCAATGGCCTTTTGCTGCTTGCCCGGAAAGCGCCGCGCCAGATTGGTGCGGAACTTGGCTTCGAGCAGCGGAATGCCGTCGGCGCGGCGGCGCTTGTGGCCGATGGGATACTCGACCACCACTTCGGGCAGCACCGTGCCGTCGTTGAGCGTGACGGTCAGCGCATTGGCGATGGAGCGCTTGTCCGGGTCGTGATAGTCGCGGGTGAACTGCGGGTCTTCGACGCAGGTGATCTTGTCGCGCAGCGCGTCGATGCGCGGGTCGGCGGCAACCGCGTCTTCATAGTCAGCCGCAGTGAGCCGGCCAAACAGCAGCGGCACGGCGACCATGTACTGGATGCAATGATCGCGGTCGGCCGGGTTGTTCAACGGGCCTTTCTTGTCGATGATGCGGATGCAGGCCTCGTGGGTGCGGATGACGATGCGCGCGATGTCGTCCGCGCTCTTGCCCGCTGCGCGAAGTTGCTGGTGCAGGGTCATCGCTGCTTCCACCGCGGTCTGGCTGTGGAACTCTGCCGGAAAGCTGATCTTGAACAGCACGTTCTCCATTACATAGCTGCCATAGGACCGCTGGAACTTGAACGGCTGACCGCGGAAGCTCACGTCGTAAAAGCCCCAGGTCCTGGCGGTGAGCACGCTGGGGTAGCCCATCTCGCCGGTCTTGGCGATGAGTGCCAGGCGCACGCCGCGGCTGGTGGCGTCGCCCGCGGCCCAGCTCTTGCGGCTGCCGGTATTGGGCGCGTGACGATAGGTGCGCAGCGACTGACCATCGACCCAGGCCAGCGAGACGGCGTTGATGATCTCCTCGCGCGACAGGCCCAGCATGCGCGCCACCACCGCGGTGGTCGCCACCTTGACCAGCACCACATGGTCGAGCCCGACCTTGTTGAAGCTGTTTTCCAGAGCGATCACGCCCTGGATTTCATGCGCCTGGATCATCGCGGTGAGCACGTCGCGCATGACCAGCGGCTTCTTGCCCACGGCCACGGCGTTGCGGCTCATCCAGTCGGCCACGGCGAGGATGCCGCCCAGGTTGTCCGACGGATGACCCCATTCTGCCGCCAGCCAGGTGTCGTTGAAATCCAGCCAGCGGATCATCGCGCCGATGTTGAACGCGGCCTGCACCGGGTCGAGCTGGAACTGCGTGCCCGGCACCTTGGCGCCGTGCGGAACGATGGTGCCCGGCACGACCGGGCCGAGCAGCTTGGTGCAGGCAGGGTATTCCAGCGCTTCCAGTCCGCAGCCGAGGGTGTCGATCAGGCAGTTGCGCGCGGTCAGGTAGGCCAGCGGGCTGTCGATCTCGGTGTGGAGAACGTAGTCGGCAATGTCGACCAGAACCTGGTCAGGGGCGGGGCGGACGTTGGAAATCGCTGAGGACATGGAGAAAAAAGGGCTAGTGGATGGGGACGCAATCGTCGGCCAGTCGCGTCATGTTCTTCTTGTCGAACAACATGCTCTTGGTCGGGATCTGGATGAGGACGAAGCCAGCCTTGGCATCGTCGAAGTGATAGGCGCCAGTGGACGTGGGCTTGCGCTTGAGCAGGTAGTGCTTGCGGTTCCAGGTCACCAGGACCTCCTGGTCGTTGGCGGCCTCGACCTTGATGTCCATGGGTTCCTGCCGCGAACCGCACAGCATGCGGCCATCCTTGAACGCAAAGACCGGGTTCACATCGGGATAGCCGTTATCGGTGCCCACGGGCTGGGCTTGTGCCGTTTGAGGCGAGAGCAGGGCGGGCGTGGCCGCAGCAGCGGCCACCGTGGTGGCCTGCGCTGCAGGCTTGACCTTGGTCTTTGCCTTGCGGGTTGGGGTGGGCTTGCTTGCCGTGCCGGATTCGCCAGCGGCGTGGGCTGGCAGGGCGAGGGTGAAGGACAGGCCGAGCAGGCCGCAAAGCAGGGATAACTTGCGCTTCATATCAGACGACTCCACGACTGGACCACGGGAAAAGACCGCTCCAGGTCGTTGTGAGTGGCCAATCAGGCGCGACTGCATGATGAAGAATGCGCACGACCGGACTCAGGAACGCTGTGCGAGCGGCACGAACTGCAGATTTTCCGGGCCAGTGTAATTCGCGCTGGGACGAATGATCTTGTTGTCCTGTCGCTGCTCCACAACATGCGCGCTCCAGCCGCTGGTGCGCGAAATCACGAACAGCGGGGTGAACATCGCAGTGGGCACGCCCATTTTCTGATAGCTCACGGCGCTGAACCAGTCGAGATTGGGGAACATTTTTTTCACGTCCCACATCACCGCTTCCAGCCGGTCGGCAATGGCGAACAGCCGCATGTCGTTCTGGTCGGCCGACAGACGGCGTGCGACTTCCTTGATGACCTTGTTGCGCGGATCGGCGATGGTGTAGACCGGATGGCCGAAGCCGATGACCACCTCCTTGTTGGCCACGCGGGCGCGGATGTCGGTCTCGGCCTCGTCCGGGTTGGCATAGCGGCTCTGGATGTCGAACGCCGCCTCGTTGGCGCCGCCGTGCTTGGGGCCGCGCAGCGCGCCGATCGCGCCGGTGATGGCGCTGAACATGTCACTGCCGGTGCCGGCGATCACCCGCGCGGTGAAGGTCGAGGCGTTGAACTCGTGTTCGGCATAGAGGATCAGCGAGGTGTGCATCGCCCGCTCCCACAGCGCGCTGGGCTTGTGGCCATGCAGCAGATGCAGGAAGTGGCCGCCGATGGAGTCGTCATCGGTCTCGACCTCGATGCGCCGTCCATTGACCGCCCAGTGCCACCAGTACAGCAGCATCGAACCCTGGCAGGCCATGAGCTTGTCGGCGATGTCGCGTGCCCCGGCGATGTTGTGATCGTCCTTCTCTGGCATCACGCAGCCCAGCACCGACACTCCGGTACGCAGCACATCCATCGGGTGCGCCGATGGTGGCAACTGCTCCAGCGCGGTCTTGACCGCGGCGGGCAGGCCGCGCAGCCGCTTGAGCTTGGTCTTGTAGGCAGCGAGCTCGGACACATTGGGCAGCTTGCCATGCACCAGCAGATGCGCCACTTCCTCGAACTCGCAGGCCTCGGCCAGATCGAGAATGTCGTAGCCGCGGTAGTGCAGATCGTTGCCGGTGCGTCCGACGGTGCACAGCGCGGTGTTGCCCGCAGGCACGCCAGAGAGCGCGACCGATTTCTTGGGCTTGAAGCCCGCGCCGCTGGGGGCGGTATCGTCACTCATGGGTTGTCTCCTCGTCCCTCGTCATGGGTTGGTTTTTCCGGAAAACAGCGCGTCCAGGCGCTGTTCATAGGCGTGATAACCGATGCTGTCGTAGAGTTCGGCGCGGGTCTGCATCAGCGGCAGCACGGCTTGCTGGGTGCCGTCGCGCCGGATGGTCTGGTAGACGGTCTGCGCGGCCTTGTTCATCGCGCGGAAGGCCGACAGCGGATACAGCGCCATCGCCACCCCGGCGCTGCGCAATTCGTCCACGGTGAACAGCGGCGTGGCGCCGAATTCGGTGATGTTGGCCAGCAGCGGCACGCCGACCGCGGCGCCGAAGCGCCGGTAGGTGTCCAGATCGACCGCGGCCTCGGCAAAGATGGCGTCCGCGCCGGCTGCGGCGCAGGCACGGGCGCGGTCGATCGCTGCGTCCAGCCCTTCCACTGCGATCGCGTCAGTGCGGGCGATGATGAAAAACGCCGGATCGGTGCGGGCATCGACCGCGGCCTTGATGCGGTCGACCATTTCCGCGCTGCTGACGATTTCCTTGCCGGGCCGGTGGCCGCAGCGCTTGGCGCCCACCTGATCCTCGATGTGCATCGCGGCCGCGCCGAACTTGATCAGGCTCTTGACCGTGCGCGCGATGTTGAATGCGCTCGGGCCAAAGCCCGTGTCCACGTCCACCAGCAGCGGCAGGTCGCACACATCGGTGATGCGGCGCACATCGGTGAGCACATCGTCCAGGGTGTTGATGCCCAGATCGGGCAGGCCCAGCGAACCGGCCGCAACACCACCGCCCGAAAGATAAATGGCGCGGAAGCCCGCATGCTGCGCCAGCAGCGCATGGTTGGCGTTGATCGCTCCCACGATCTGCAGCGGGCTTTCCTGCGAGAGGGCGAGGCGGAAGCGCTCGCCGGCACTTGGCATGGTTGTCATGTTGCGTGCGGGGCCTTACAGCAGATGCTGCACACCGGCCTTTTCCTCTTCCAGCTCGGCCAGGGTCTTGTTGATGCGTTCCTGCGAGAAGGCGTCAATGGGCAGATCGCGCACCAGCTGGTACTCACCGTTCGCACAGGTGACCGGAAAACCGAACATGGTGTCTTTGGGGATGCCGTAGGAGCCGTCCGACGGAATGCCCATGCTGACCCACTTGCCATGGGTGCCCAGCACCCAGTCGTGCATGTGGTCGATCGCGGCATTGGCGGCAGACGCCGCCGAGCTCAACCCGCGCGCCTCGATGATGGCCGCGCCGCGCTTGCCCACGGTGGGCAGGAACACCTCGCGGTTCCAGGTTTCGTCGTTGATCAGATCCTTGACCGACTGTCCGCCCACGGTGGCGAAGCGGTAATCGGCATACATGGTGGGCGAGTGGTTGCCCCAGACGCAGACCTTTTCCAGGTCGGCCACGGGCTTGCCGGTCTTGGCGGCCAGTTGGCCGAGTGCGCGGTTGTGATCCAGGCGCAGCATGGCGGTGAAGTTCTTCGATGGCAGGTCGGGCGCGGACTTCATTGCGATATAGGCATTGGTGTTGGCCGGGTTGCCGACCACCAGGGTCTTGACCGTGCGCTTGGCCACGGCGTTGAGCGCCTTGCCCTGCGCGGTGAAGATCTGCGCATTGGCCGACAGCAGATCGCGCCGCTCCATGCCCGGGCCGCGCGGGCGGGCGCCCACCAGCAGGGCGTAGTCCACGTCCTTGAACGCGGTGTTCGGGTCGCCATGCGCGCTCATGTCGGCCAGCAGCGGAAAGGCGCAGTCTTCCAGTTCCATCATCACGCCCTTGAGCGCCTTTTGCGCCTTCTCGTCAGGGATTTCGAGCAGTTGCAGGATGACCGGCTGATCGGCGCCGAGCATCTGGCCGGAAGCAATGCGAAACAACAGTGCGTAGCCGATCTGGCCGGCTGCACCGCTGACAGTGACGCGTACGGGGGCTTTGGACATGGGAAACTCCTGGTTCGGTGAGAATCGAGCGCGGATCGGCGCGCCGTTGTGCACTGCAGTATCCGGGCGAGTGTAGGCCTCGCATTTCGCTGCGTCAATCACTCATCTGTCTTATATAAGATGTTTTTTATCAAACTCTGGACAGGGTGATCGCACCTGTGCTGCAATGCACGGCATGATGGTGTCACGCACTGCTCCCGATCCAGCGCCCGAGGCGCAAGCGCCCACCGCCGCGCCCAATCCGAGTTTCAGCCCGCTGTACCGGCAGATCAAGGGCTTGATCACGCGCGGGCTGCAGCACGGTGACTGGAAGCCGGGTGAACTCATTCCCAGCGAGGCCGATCTGGCGCGGCGCTTTGGCGTCAGTCAGGGGACGGTGCGCAAGGCGGTGGACGAACTTGCCGCCGAGGGGCTTCTGCTGCGCCGCCAGGGGCGGGGCACATTCGTGTCCACGCATCACGAGGAGCGGGTGAAATTTCGCTTCCTGCGCCTGGTGCCGGACGGTGCGGGTGAGGGGGGGCGTCCCGTACCGCAGCCGATGGATCGCCAGTTTCTGGAGTGCAAGCGCACCCGCACCTCGCAGGAAGTGGCGCGTGCGCTCGGCATCAAGCCCGGTGAAAGTGTCACGCAGATCCGGCGTTTGCTGCTGCTGGCGGGCAGCCCCGTGGTGTACGAAGACATTTACCTTCCTGGCCCCGCCTTTCGCGCGCTGACGGCGGAGCGGCTGGAAAGTTATCGTGGGCCGCTGTATGCGTTGTTCGAGTCGGAGTTTTCCACCCGCATGGTGCGTGCGGAGGAAAAGCTGCGCGCGGTCAACGCCAACGAGCAGGAAGCCAGGCTTCTGCAGGTCAGGGAGGCAGAGGCCCTGCTGCTCGTGGAGCGCCTGTCGTTCAGCTATGGTGAGCTGCCTGCTGAATACCGTCGTGGCCTGTACAACACCCGCCATCACCACTACCGCAACGAGCTGAGCTGAGGAGCGCATGTAGAGACACAGATCTTGAATGGGTTGTCTGCATGCTGCAATGCAATAGACTGGAAGCACAAACATAATTTCGACGCGTCTTGCCGTGACGTCGAAGACACCGAACACCGGCATTTCGCCCTGCATCTTTCGTTCACAACGAGGTCAGCGTCATGACAAAGCCTGCTTCGCCACCGGCACGGCCGGTTTACCGCAATATCCACATCACCCAGATCGTCAGGTACCGATTGCCGCTGGCGGGCATCGTCTCCATCCTGCACCGGGTCAGCGGTGCGGTGATGTTTCTGGCGCTGCCGCTGGTGCTGTGGGTGTTCGACGACAGCCTGCGCAGCCCTGACAGCCACGCTGCGATCGCGCAGTTTTTGTCGAACTGGTTCGTCAAGCTCATTCTTCTGGGCCTGTTCTGGGCGCTGATGCATCACCTCGTGGCCGGTGTGCGGCACTTGTGGATGGACGCCTTTCATGCCGTGAGCAAGGCGCAGGGTCGGCAACTGGCACTCATCACCTTTGGGGTGTCGCTCGGTCTGACCGCGTTGTTTGGCCTCAAGCTGCTGGGAGCGTACTGAAATGGCGCACGACAACATTGGAAACAAGCGCCTTGTCGTCGGCGCGCATTACGGCCTGCGCGACTGGATGGCGCAGCGCGTCACTGCCGCGGTCATTGCGGTGTTCACCCTGGTCCTGCTGACGTATTTCCTCGCTCCCGGCCCGCTCGACTACGACCGCTGGCACGGCCTGTTTGCGCAGCAGTGGATGAAATTGCTGACCTTCGTCACGGTGCTGGCGCTGATCTATCACGTCTGGGTGGGGATGCGCGACATCTGGATGGATTACGTCAAACCCGTGTGGGTGCGGCTGCTGCTGCAGATCGGCACCATTGTGTGGCTATTGGCTTGCGCGGGCTGGGCCCTGCAAGTGTTGTGGAGAGCGTAAATGCAGGTCAGCAATCGCAAATTCGATGTGGTGGTGGTGGGCGCGGGCGGCTCGGGGCTGCGCTGTGCGCTGCAACTCGCGCGTGCCGGGCTGGATGTGGCGGTGCTGTCCAAGGTGTTTCCCACCCGTTCGCATACCGTGGCGGCGCAGGGCGGCATCGGCGCTTCTCTGGGCAACATGAGCGAGGACAACTGGTACTGGCACATGTTCGACACGGTCAAGGGCTCGGATTACCTGGGTGACCAGGACGCCATCGAGTTCATGTGCCGCGAGGCGCCGAGCGTGGCCTACGAGCTGGAACACATGGGCATGCCCTTTGACCGCAACCCGGACGGCACCATCTACCAGCGGCCCTTCGGCGGTCACACCGCCAATTTCGGTGAAAAAGCGGTGCAGCGGGCCTGCGCTGCGGCGGATCGCACCGGCCACGCCATGCTGCATACGCTCTATCAGCAGAACGTGGCTGCGCGCACCCATTTCTTTGTGGAGTGGATGGCACTGGATCTGATTCGCGATGCCGAAGGCGACGTGCTCGGCGTGGTTGCACTCGAAATGGAAACCGGTGACGTCACCATTTTCGAGGGCAAGACCACGGTGCTGGCGACCGGCGGAGCAGGGCGTATCTTTGCCGCCAGCACCAACGCCTTCATCAATACAGGAGACGGACTGGGCATGGCGGCGCGCGCCGGCATTCCGCTGCAGGACATGGAGTTCTGGCAGTTCCACCCCACCGGTGTGGCTGGCGCCGGGGTGCTGATCACCGAAGGCGTGCGCGGCGAGGGCGGCATTCTGCTCAACGCCAATGGCGAGCGCTTCATGGAACGCTACGCCCCCACCTACAAAGATCTGGCGCCGCGCGACTACGTCTCGCGCTCGATGGATCAGGAGATCAAGGAAGGTCGCGGAGCGGGGCCGCGCAAGGATCATGTGCTGCTCAAGCTCGACCACCTGGGTGCAGAGACCATCATGAAGCGGCTGCCGTCGATTCGCGACATTGCCATTCGCTTTGCCAATGTCGATCCGATCAAGGAGCCCATTCCGGTCGTGCCCACCATCCACTACCAGATGGGTGGCGTCCCGGCGAACATTCACAGCCAGGTGGTCGTGCCGCAAGGCGACAACGCCTCAGCGGTGATTGGCGGCCTCTATGCCATTGGCGAGTGCTCGTGCGTGAGCGTGCACGGCGCCAATCGGCTGGGCACCAATTCCCTGCTCGATCTGATGGTGTTCGGCCGCTCGGCGGGCAACCACATCATCGCCAGCGAAGCGCACAAGCGTCCGCACAAGCCCCTGCCAGCCGGTGCCGCCGATCGCTCGCTGGCGCGTCTTGCCCAGCTCGATGCGTCCACGAGCGGCGAAGGCAGCCATGTCGTGGCCGATGCCATCCGCGCGGCGATGCAGACCCACTGTGGTGTGTTCCGCACCGAAAAACTCATGGCAGAGGGTGTGCAGGCCATTGCCGACATTGCGGCGCAGGTCGACCGCATCCATCTCAAGGACAAGTCCAGGGTGTTCAACACCGCCCGCATCGAAGCGCTGGAGGTCGACAACCTGATCGAGGTCGCCAAGGCCACCATCGTCTCGGCCGAGGCCCGCAAGGAAAGCCGTGGCGCGCACTACCACAACGACCACACCGAGCGCGACGACCACGACTGGCTCAAGCACACCCTGTGGTGGCGCGAGGGCAACCGCCTGAGCTACAAGCCCGTGCAGCTCAAGCCCTTGACCGTCGAGCCCTTCAAGCCCAAGGCCCGCACATTCTGATGGATCAACCGCCCGCATGATGGCGGGCACGAGGAGCGCACATGAGCGAGACGCGCAAGATGAAGTTTTCGATCTACCGTTACGATCCGGACAAGGACGCCCGGCCCCGGATGCAGGACTACGAGGTGACACTCCGGCACACCGACAAGATGCTGCTCGACGCCATCCAGCGCATCAAGTGGGAACTGGATGACTCGCTGTCCATCCGCCGTTCCTGCCGCGAAGGTGTGTGTGGCTCGGACGCGATGAACATCAACGGGAAGAACGGCCTGGCCTGCATCACCAATCTGCTCACCCTCAGGGAGCCCGTGGTGCTCAAGCCGCTGCCGGGACTGCCGGTGATCCGCGACCTGATCGTGGACATGACCCAGTTCTTCAACCAGTACCACTCGATCAAGCCCTATCTGGTCAACAACACCCCGCCGCCGGAAAAGGAACGGCTGCAAAGCCCTGCGGAGCGCGAGGAACTCAACGGTCTGTACGAGTGCATTCTGTGCGCAAGCTGCTCCACCTCCTGCCCGAGCTTCTGGTGGAACCCCGACAAGTTCGTCGGTCCGGCCGGTTTGCTGCAGGCCTACCGCTTCATTGCCGACAGCCGCGACGAAGCCACCGGCGAGCGGCTGGACAACCTGGAAGACCCCTACCGCCTGTTCCGCTGCCACACCATCATGAACTGCGTGGACGTCTGCCCGAAAGAACTCAATCCCACGCTCGCCATCAGCAAGATCAAGGAAATGATGGTGCGTCGCGCCGTCTGAACACGCCATGTTGCCAGCCGCCGCTCCCGCCGACGCCGCAGATCTGTCCCGGTTGCGCTGGCGTGCCCGTCGCGGCATGCTGGAAAACGACCTGATCCTGCAGCGCTATTTCTCGCAGTGCGAAGTTCCGTTGAGCACCGAAACGGTTTCCGCGCTGAATGCCTTGCTGGCGCTCGACGACAACACCCTGTTCGACCTGTTCCTGCGCAAGGAGCAACTCCCCAAAGAGCTGGATCAGCCACAGGTCCGAGAGTTGCTCGATGTGCTGCAGCGTTTGTGAATCCAGCACCCTCGTGTTTTGCATCATTCCGTCCTCGGAGTCAGGCTCCGGGAGCTTCAATACACAATCCCCGGAGATCAGAAAATGACCCCTTCAAGCGATAAAGCCACACTGACTTTCACGGACGGCGCGCCCAGTATCGATCTGCCGATCTACAAGGGCACCATCGGCCCGGACGTGATCGACATCCGCAAGCTCTATGGGCAGACCGGCAAGTTCACCTACGACCCGGGCTTTCTGTCCACAGCGTCGTGCAGCTCGGCCATTACCTACATCGACGGCGACAAGGGCGAACTGCTCTACCGCGGCTACCCCATCGAGCAGATCGCCGTGCAGTGCGATTACCTGGAGACCTGCTACCTCATCCTCTACGGCGAGCTGCCCAACGCCCAACAGAAGAAGGCGTTTGCCGACCGCGTGACCCAGCACACCATGGTGCACGAGCAGATGCAGTTCTTCCTGCGCGGCTTCCGCCGCGACGCGCACCCGATGGCCGTGCTCACCGGGCTGGTCGGCGCGATGTCGGCGTTCTACCCCGACTCGATCAACGTCAACGACCCCGAGCAGCGCGACATCTCCGCCATCCGCCTGATCGCCAAGATGCCTACGCTGGTGGCGATGGCCTACAAGTACAACATGGGCCAGCCCTATATGTATCCGCGCAATGAGCTGAGCTATGCCGGCAACTTCATGCGCATGATGTGGGCCACCCCCTGCGAGGACTACGAGCCCAACCCGGTGATCGAGCGCGCGCTCGACCGCATCTTCATCCTGCACGCCGATCACGAGCAGAACGCCTCCACCTCCACGGTGCGGCTGTGCGCTTCCAGTGGCACCAACCCCTTCGCGGCCATCGCGGCTGGTGTGGCCTGCCTGTGGGGCCCGGCGCATGGCGGCGCCAACGAAGCCTGCCTGAACATGCTCGACGAGATCCAGGCGCAGGGCGGGGTGGCCAAGATCGGCGAGTTCATCGAAAAGGTCAAGGACAAGAACTCCTCGGTGCGGCTGATGGGGTTTGGTCACCGCGTCTACAAGAACTACGACCCGCGCGCCAAGCTCATGCGCGAAACCTGCCATGAAGTGCTCGACGCCCTCGGCCTGCACAACGACCCGCTGTTCAAGCTGGCCATGACCCTGGAGAAAATCGCACTGGAAGACGACTACTTCATCCAGCGCAAGCTCTATCCGAATGTCGACTTCTACTCCGGCATCGTGCAGAAGGCCATCGGCGTGCCGGTGTCGCTGTTCACCGCCAACTTTGCGCTGGCGCGCACCGTGGGCTGGATTGCACAGCTCAACGAAATGCTCACCGACCCCGAGTACAAGATCGGCCGTCCACGCCAGTTGTTCACAGGGTCGGTGCGGCGCGATATCAAGCCGCTGGCCGAACGCGGCTGAGCCGCAGGTGTTGCACCCGATGTCCCCAAAAGCCGCGCACTGCGCGGTTTTTGGTTTTTCAATTCGCCGCGCATTCAGCGCTCATGGGCTCAGGGCGAGCGGCAGCAGCATCACCAGCTTGTATTCCGGTTGCAGCGCGGCACGCAGGGTCAATTGCTCATAGACCAGCCGCCCGTGCTGCGGATGATGGAATCGACGTTCCCCACCTTCGCGTTGCTGCACGTCATTGAGTTTCCAGAGGGCGGCGAATTCCGGGCTTTGGGCGCGCAAGACCTCGATCAACTCGCGCACGGGCTCCGTCTGCAGGCGGTGACCGCAATCTGCGCGGAACTCCGCCACCAGCCGTTGCGAGCGCAGCGGCCAGTCCTCAATCAGCATGCGCGCCTGCGGGTTGAGAAACAGAAAGCGCAGCAAATTGGGCGGCGCGTTCCCGGTGCTCTGGCCAGGTGAGGGGGCGAGCCACTGCAAAAACAGATCGGCGGCACGTGCATTGCCGGCCACCACGTCCCAACGCTGATTGAGCACATAGGCCGGACTGTCGATCGCCTGCACGCTGCGCAGCACCGCACTCACGGCGTTGGTCGCGGCCAGCGGCTCGGCCGGATCGCGCCGCCGCGCCAGCTCGAATAGATAGGCGCGCTCCGCAGCGGTGAGTTGCAGCGCCTGCGCCAGTCGCTCCAGGGTCTTGGTCGACGCGGCAACCTCCCGGCCCTGCTCCAGCCAGGTGATCCAGGTGGCGCTGATGCCGCACAGCGCGGCGAGTTCCTCCCGGCGCAGGCCGGGCGCGCGGCGACGGCCCGTTGCGGGCAGGCCTGCTGCCGCAGGCGACAGACGGTTGCGGTGCAGTCGGATGAACTCGCCAAGCAAGCGATTGCCCGGATGTGGATCGGTCGGAGTCGTCGGTGCAGGGATGGACATGGCAGATGCGCAGAAGTGGCTTGCACAGGCTGGTGCATTTTTATACCAGGATATTTTTTCATCTTGTACCAGGAAATGGATGCCTTTATCTTTTGTCTCGAACCGCATGACAGCGGCAGGGTCCGGAGGGCATCGCATGAAACAGCACGCATTGACCGCACAACAGTTTGGCACCACGGCCCAGGCCTATCTGTCCAGCGCCGTGCATGCGCAGGGGGACGACTTGCGCCGTCTCGGTACGCTGGTGCGCCAGTTGCAAGTGGGCAGCGCGCTGGACCTCGGTTGCGGGGCGGGGCATGCCAGTTTCGCCCTGGCTGCTGCTGGAGCGCAGGTCACCGCCGTCGACCTTGCTTCCGAAATGCTGGAGATCGTTGCGTGCGAGGCAGCGGCACGGCAGTTGACCGGGCTGCGCACGCAACAGGCATCGGTCGATGCCCTGCCGTTTGACGCGGGCCGTTTCGACCTGGTGGTCACCCGGTTTTCCGCGCATCACTGGCTCGATGTCACGGCGGCGCTGCGCGAGGCGCGCCGGGTGATCAAGCCGAGCGGAACGCTGGTCGTCATCGATGTCGTGGCGCCGGAGTCGCCCCTGTGCGACACCCTGCTGCAGACCGTGGAAATCCTGCGCGACGCCTCGCATGTGCGCGATTACCGCCTGTCCGAATGGCGCGAACTGCTCCGACAGGCCGGGTTCGCCGTGCCCAGGACGGACGACTGGACGCTGACCATGGAATTTGCATCATGGGTGGCCCGCATGCGCACGCCGGAACTGCGGGTGCAGGCCATTCGCGATGTGTTCGCACAAGCGCCGCAGGAAGCGCGCGCAGCGTTTCGCCTGCAGTCGGACGGCTCGTTCGATCTGCCGGTCGCGTGGATGCAGACCCAGCCGAACGCAGGATGAACCGCTCCAACTAAAATCAACCTTTGATGACAAGTCTTGTGCGCGTCAAGCGCCAGACTGAGGAGAAACCAATGGGCCGAACGCTGTACGACAAACTGTGGGACGAGCATGTGGTGCGCTCGGAAGAAGACGGCACCGCGCTGCTCTATATCGACCGCCATCTGGTGCACGAAGTCACCAGCCCGCAGGCGTTTGAAGGGTTGCAGCTCGCCGGACGCAAAGTCTGGCGTCTGAGCGCCAATCTGGCGGTGGCCGACCACAATGTGCCGACCACGGACCGCTCGGAAGGCATTGCCGACCCGATCTCGCGTCTGCAGGTCGAGACTCTCGACGCCAATTGTGCGGCCAACGGTATCACCGAGTTCCGCATGAACGACCGGCGCCAGGGCATCGTGCATGTCATCGGCCCCGAGCAGGGCGCCACCCTGCCGGGCATGACCGTGGTCTGCGGCGACTCGCACACCAGCACCCACGGTGCGTTCGGTGCGCTGGCGTTCGGCATCGGCACCAGCGAGGTCGAGCATGTGCTGGCCACGCAGACGCTGCTGGCGCCCAAGATGAAGAACATGCTGGTGCGGGTGGACGGCCCGCTGCCTGTGGGCTGCCGCGCCAAGGACATCGCGCTGGCCATCATCGGCAAGATCGGCACCGCCGGGGGCACGGGCTACACCATCGAGTTTGCCGGCAGCACCATTTCGGCGCTGTCGATGGAAGGTCGCATGACCCTGTGCAATATGGCGATCGAAGCCGGCGCCCGCGCCGGGCTGGTTGCGGTGGATGACACCACCATCAACTACGTGCGCGGCCGTCCCTTCGCGCCCACCGGCGTGGCCTGGGACATGGCGGTGCAGTACTGGCGCGGCCTGCATACCGATGCGGACGCAACATTCGACCGCGTGGTCACGCTCGACGCCCGCGAACTGGTGCCGCAGGTCACTTGGGGCACCTCGCCCGAAATGGTGTTGCCCATTGATGCCCGCGTGCCGGATCCCGACAAGGAGAAAGACGCCAACAAGCGCTCGGCCATGGAGCGTGCGCTCACCTACATGGGTCTGGAGCCGAACAAGGCCATCACCGACATCCGCATCGACAAGGTGTTCATCGGTTCGTGCACCAACTCGCGCATCGAAGACCTGCGCGACGCCGCGCAAGTGGTGTCCGGTCGGCATATCGCCACCAACGTGCGTCAGGCCCTGGTGGTGCCGGGTTCTGGCCTGGTGAAAGCGCAGGCCGAGGCCGAGGGGCTGGACAAGATTTTCAAGGCCGCCGGTTTCGAGTGGCGCGAGCCCGGCTGTTCCATGTGCCTGGCGATGAACGCCGACCGCCTGGAGCCGGGCGAGCGCTGCGCGTCCACCTCCAACCGGAACTTCGAGGGGCGGCAGGGCGCGGGCGGCCGGACCCATCTGGTCAGCCCGGCAATGGCTGCGGCAGCGGCCATCGCCGGACATTTTGTCGATGTGCGCAAACTCTGACCCATCCACCCGTGTTTTTCAGGAGATCGAAATGAAACCTCTGCTGTCCATTCTTCTGCTTGCCGCCACGCTGCTTTCCCTGTCCGCCTGCAATACCGTGGCGGGCGTGGGCCAGGATCTCAAGGCGGGTGGCCAGGCCATCACCAATGCGGCTGACAAGTCGAAATAACTCGCCAACACCGCGGCAGCGCGGACATACACCATGGAAAAATTCGTCGTCCACAAGGGACTTGTTGCGCCAATGGATCGCGACAACGTCGACACCGACGCCATCATCCCCAAGCAGTTCCTGAAGTCGATTCATCGCACCGGATTCGGCCCCAATCTGTTCGACGAATGGCGCTATCTCGACCACGGCGAACCCGGGCAAGACCCGGCCTCGCGCAAGCCCAACCCCGATTTCGCGCTCAATCAGCCGCGCTATCACGGCGCGAGCATCCTGCTGGCGCGCGACAACTTCGGTTGTGGTTCCTCGCGCGAGCACGCGCCCTGGGCGCTGCAGCAATATGGCTTTCGCGCCATCATTGCCAGCAGCTTTGCCGACATCTTCTACAACAACTGCTTCAAGAATGGCGTGCTGCCCATCGTGCTGTCCAAGATGCAAGTGGCGCGGCTGTTTGACGAACTCTATGGTTTCGTCGGCTACACCCTCACCATCGACCTGCCGCGGCAGGTCGTGGTCAAGCCCGATGGCACCGAACTCCCCTTCGAGGTGGGTGACTTCCGCAAGCACTGCCTGATCAACGGGCTGGACGACATCGGCCTCACGCTCGCCCATGCGCAGGAAATCCGCGCCTATGAGGCCGAACGCCTGGCACGCATGCCCTGGCTCGACAACCGCATTCTTTAACGCCAACGCGAACTTTGCTCATGAACATTGCCGTATTGCCCGGGGACGGAATCGGGCCCGAGATCATTGCCGAGGCCGTCAAGGTGCTCCAGCGCATTGCGCAGGACGGATTCGACTTCACCTTCGAGTTCGCCCCGGTCGGCGGCGCGGCCTATGCGGCCAGCGGCCATCCGCTGCCCCAGTCGACGCTTGACCTGGCCAAGGCCGCCGATGCCGTGCTGTTCGGCGCGGTGGGCGACTGGAAATACGACACCCTGGAGCGCCACCTGCGCCCCGAGCAGGCCATCCTCGGCCTGCGCAAGAACCTGGGGCTGTTCGCCAATCTGCGCCCGGCCATCCTGTACCCCGAACTGGCCGATGCCTCCAGTCTCAAGCCTGAGGTGGTGTCGGGGCTGGACATCCTGATCGTGCGCGAACTCACCGGCGACATCTACTTCGGCCAGCCGCGCGGCCGCCGCTCCGCGCCCGATGGCGCCTTTGCCGGAGAGCCCGAGGCGTTCGACACCATGCGCTACAGCCGCCCGGAAATCGAGCGCATCGCGCATGTGGCGTTCAAGGCGGCGCAAGGCCGCAGCAAACACCTGACCAGCGTGGACAAGGCCAATGTGCTGGAGACCTTCCAGTTCTGGAAGGAGATCGTCAGCGAGGTCGGCAAACAATATCCCGACGTGCAGCTCGATCACATGTATGTCGACAACGCGGCGATGCAACTGGTCAAGGCGCCGAAAAAGTTCGATGTCATCGTCACCGGCAATCTGTTCGGCGACATCCTCTCCGATGAAGCGTCGATGCTCACCGGCTCGATCGGCATGCTGCCCTCGGCCTCGCTCAACGAAAAAGGGCAGGGCCTGTACGAGCCCAGCCATGGCAGCGCGCCCGACATCGCCGGTCAGGGCATTGCCAATCCGCTGGCCACCATTCTGAGCGCAGCCATGATGCTGCGGCATTCCCTGGGGCTGGCCGAACAGGCAGAGCGCATCGAGGCTGCAGTGCGCAAGGCGCTGGCGCAGGGGTTGCGCACGCCCGACATCCATGCCCCTGGCATGCAGAAGGTCGGCACCGCGCAGATGGGTGATGCGGTGGTGGCGGCGCTGGGCTGAGCGCCGCATTGAAAACACAACGAACGACGGATGGAATGATGGCAACGACTCTGGTGGGTTTGGTGGGATGGCGCGGCATGGTGGGCTCGGTGCTGATGCAGCGCATGCGCGAGGAGGGCGATTTCGACCTGATCGAGCCGCTGTTTTTCAGCACCAGCAACGCCGGCGGCAAGGCCCCGGCGGAAGCGAAAAACGAAACCGTCCTGCGCGACGCGCACGACCTGGAGCAACTGCGGCGCTGCGACATCATCGTCACCGCGCAGGGCGGCGACTACACCACCGCGGTGTTCGACAAGCTACGCGCCTCGGGTTGGAGCGGGCACTGGATCGACGCCGCCTCGACGCTGCGCATGCGCGAGGACTGCGTGATCATCCTCGATCCGGTCAACCGCCCGGTGATCGACGCCGCGCTCTCCAAGGGCGGGCGCAACTGGATCGGCGGCAACTGCACCGTGAGCTGCATGCTCATGGCCGTGGGCGCGTTGTACAAGGCCGGTCTGGTCGAGTGGATGACGAGCATGACCTACCAGGCGGCGTCGGGCGGCGGCGCGCAGCACATGCGCGAATTGCTCACCCAGTTCGGCATCCTCAACGCCGCAGTCAAGCCCCTGCTCGACGACCCGGCGTCTGCCATCCTCGAGATCGACCGCGACGTGCTCGCGGCGCAAAAAGCGCTCGACGCCGTACAGACCCAGCACTTCGGCGTGCCGCTGGCCGGCAGCCTGATTCCTTGGATCGACAAGGATCTGGGCAACGGTGTGTCGCGCGAGGAATGGAAGGGCGGCGCCGAGACCAACAAGATCCTCGGCCAGGGCGCAGGCTTTGGCTCGCACGCGGTGCCGGTCGATGGGTTTTGCGTGCGCATCGGCGCGATGCGCTGCCACAGCCAGGCGCTGACCTTCAAGCTCAAGAAGGATGTACCGCTCGACGAGATCGAAGGCATGATCGCAGCCGACAACGCCTGGGTGCGGGTGGTGCCCAACGAGCGCGAGGCCACCATGCAGCAACTCACTCCGGTTGCCGTGACCGGCACGATGCAGATCCCGGTGGGCCGTCTGCGCAAACTGGCGATGGGCCCGGAGTATCTGGGCGCGTTCACCGTGGGCGACCAGTTGCTGTGGGGCGCTGCCGAACCGCTGCGCCGCATGTTGCGCATTCTGCTCGAGCGCCATTGAACACCCCTGCGGTTCCTTGAGGACTCTGGCATTGCAGCGGTTCTGAAATCGCCGGAATGCCACAGTTGCAGGGCTTGCGCCCGGCTGTCTTCGCGCATCAACTTGTCAGCCTAATTTGTTGATGATATGGTGAAATTTGACGCAATTTATCGCTGCAACCGCAGGGAAATGCGCACATTCGAATTCACCAAAATTGGGGGGCAGCCGACATGCTGCGATTGAACACTCGACGCCTGGCCCTGGCAATCGCCCTGGGCGCAACTGCTGGGCAAGCCTACGCGTTCGGCCTGGGGGGACTCAAGGTGCAATCTGCCTTGGGCCAGCCGCTGAGGGCGGAGATCGACATCACCCAGTTGAGCGCCGATGAGGCCTCGTCGCTGAAAGTCGGCGTTGCGCCGCCGGATGCGTTCCAGGCTGCAAAGCTGCAGTACAGCAGCGCCTTGTCCGGTATCCGCATCAAGCTCGAGCGCAGTCCCGATGGCCGCCCCTATCTGAGCGTCACATCGAGCAGTCCGATCAACGAGCCTTTTCTGGATCTGCTGATCCGCGCGCAGTGGTCGAGCGGACAGATCAGCCGGGATTACACCCTGTTGCTCGATCCGCCCAATTTCCAGGCGGCGCCCAGCACCGCGCAAGTGCCGGTACAGACGCCATCGGCGCAAGCGCCAGCCCCCGCGCCATCGGTCGCCGCTGCTCCGGCCATGCCGCCTGCCCCTGCGCTGCAGATGCCGACAGCGCCCGTGGCCAAATCCAAACCAGGCGGCAGGCCCGCCGCCGTTCAAGGTCAGTACGTGGTCCAGCGCGGCGACACCCTGGGCAAGATCGCCGCCGCGTCGGGGGTCGAAGCCGTTTCGCTCGACCAGATGCTGACCGCGATCTACCGCGCCAACCAATCGGCTTTCATCGACGGAAACATCAACCTGTTGAAGGCCGGTGCGGTGTTGCAGATGCCAAGTGCCGAACAGGCGCAAGGCATTCCCCAGCAGGAAGCGCGGCGTTTCGTGGTCACCCAGAGCGAGAATTTCAACGCCTACCGTCGTCGTCTTGCCGAGATGGGCGGGCAGGCCAAGCCGCAGGCGCAGCAATCGCTGCGCGAGGCCACTGGCAAGGTGCAGGCGCAGGTACAGGAACCTGCCTCTACCGGCGCACAGGCGGAAAGCAAGCTCAAGCTCAGCAAGGCGGAGGTGGCAACCCAGGGCGCGCCCAGCAAGGCGCAGCAGATCGCCGAGCAGAAGCAGGCGGCACTGGATGAACAAAAAATCAAGCAGCTGCAAAAAAATGTCGATGAACTGACCGCCCTGTCCAAACAGGCGCAGACCGTTGCCGCGGCCAAGCCGCAGACTGCTGCACCAACCGTTGCTGCGGTGGCGAGCAAGGCGGCTGCGGCGGTCACGGTGCCTGTGGCGAGTCCTGTTCCGGCGTCTGCGGCCAAGCCTGCTGCGGCGCCGAGCGCGGCTGCTGCAGCATCGGCGGTCAAGGGGGCATCTGCGCCGCATGCGGCCTCTGCTCCCGCGCCAGCCTCGGCGCCTGCCCCGGCGCCCGCAGTCAAGCCCGCAGCGCCCAAGGTCAGCAAGCCGGCCCCCGTCGAGCAGGAAAGCTTCTTCAGCAGTCTGCTGTCCAATCCCTTGCTGCTGCCCGCCGGGGGAGGACTGGTGGTCCTGCTGCTCTTGCTGGCCTGGCTGGCGCAGCGCAAGAAGGCATCCAAGTCGCAGCGCGATGTGTCGGTGTTCGACAGTCGCATGAGCGTGGCCGACAGTTTCTTTGGCGGTACGGGTGGCGAGCGCGTGGATACACGCAACGGCAACATGAGCTCCACCTTCTCCTCCAGCCAGCTCGACACCAACGATGTCGATCCGGTTGCCGAGGCGGACGTTTACCTGGCTTACGGGCGCGATCTGCAGGCCGAGGAAATTCTGAAGGAGGCGGTCAAGGCCAATCCGGACCGTCTGGCCGCGCGCCTCAAGCTGCTCGAAATCTATGCCAAGCGCAAGGATTCGCGCTCGTTTGAAGTGGGCGCGGCCGAGTTGTTCGCGCTCACCCAGGGAGTCGGCGAAGACTGGAAGCGCGCGCAGGATCTCGGGCGCAGTCTCGATCCGGTCAATCCGCTCTATCACAACACGGTGATGCCCAGCACGCTGGGCAACCCGTCCACCATGCCGCAGACCGAGTTCCCGGTAGCCACCCCCACGGCGCTGGCCGCGCTGACGCCGCAGACCTTGCCCAGTACCGAGATGCTGTCCGGGGTGGAAACGGCTGCGGCCAAGCAGTCCCTGCCTGAGCATCTGGATCTCGATTTGAGTTTGCCCGTTGCCGAGCCTGTCCCCGCCGCGGCGCCGAAGGCGGCAGCCCCGCTGTCGGTTCCCACGCTGCCGGAACTCGACACACCGGCTGCTGCGCCCACTGCTGCGCCCAGCTCGAAACAAGCCACAGCGCGATCGGAGAATGAAGATTTCCTGATGTCCGGCGGGCTTGATTTCAACATGCCCTCGGACTTTGGCGCTCCGGCCTCCACGCTGGCCGCTGCAGACACTGGCAAGGTCGCCGAACCGGCCTCGCATGACAACGGCATGGAGTTCGATCTCAGCAGCATTTCCCTGCAGGACGCCGAGCCCAAGGCATCTGCCGAGTCGCACGACACCCTGCCCAAGCTGGAGCCACAGTTCAGCGAATCCAAACCTTCGCTCGACCTGCGTCTGGAACTGGCTGCCGAGAGCATGGCGATTGGCGACACCGAATCGGCGCGCAACCTGCTGGGTGAAGTGATCGCCGAGGGCGATCCGCAACTGAAAAGGCGTGCACAGGACATGCTCGACAAGCTTGGCCGCTGAGTCGTTGCCGCAGCATTCTTTTGATGCGCAGACCCTGCAGGCCGGGCACCGCGTGGTGCTCGGCCTGAGTTACAACGGTTCGTCCTATTGCGGCTGGCAAAGTCAGCCGGGCTCCTGCGGCGTGCAGGATCATCTGGAGCATGCGCTCGCACAATTTCTCGGCTGCGCAACGCGCGTCCACTGTGCGGGGCGCACCGATGCGGGTGTGCATGCGGTCGGTCAGGTGGTGCATTTCGACACGCCCCTGACGCGCGAGGCCTCCTCCTGGGTGCGTGGTGTCAACGCCTTTCTGCCGCGGAACATCGCGGTGCAATGGGCGCGCACCCAGGTCAGTGCGGCTTTCGATGCGCGACGCAGCGCCTGGCAGCGCCGTTACCGCTACGTTCTGCGCAACCATGCCGTGCGTCCCGCGCTCGATCAGGGGCGGGTTGGATGGACGCACCGGCCACTCGACTTGGATCGCCTGCGCGAGGCCGCGCAATGCCTGATCGGCGAGCATGATTTCAGCGCCTTTCGTTCCAGCGAATGCCAGGCACTGAGCCCAGTGAAAACCCTGCATGCGATCGAGATCGCCAAGCTGGGCGACCATGTGGTGTTCGATGTGCGGGCCAACGCCTTTCTGCATCACATGGTGCGCAATCTGGTGGGCAGTCTGCTGGCCGTCGGCAATGGTTCCAAGCCTGTATCCTGGCTTGCGGAGGTGCTTCAAAGCCGCGACCGTGGTCTGGCGGCGCCGACCTTCATGCCCGACGGCCTTTATTTTCTCGGCCCGGATTACCCGGCAGAATTCAACCTTCCCGACCCCCCGCGACAGATCGGCCTGCTTGTGTGATCTCCGATGTCTGACACCCTCCTTCCAACCCGCATGTCGCACCGTACCCGCGTCAAGATTTGCGGCATCACCCGCGTGGAAGACGCGCTGGCTGCCGCGCATGCAGGAGCAGATGCCATCGGCCTGGTGTTCTACCCGCCAAGTCCGCGCCATGTCACGCTGACGCAGGCCCGCGAGATTGTGGCCAGCCTCCCGCCTTTCGTCTCTGTCGTCACCCTGTTCGTGAATGCGGCGCCGCAGTTCGTCGAGGACGTGATCGCCCAGGTGCGCCCGGCGCTGCTGCAGTTCCACGGCGACGAAACCCCGCAGGACTGCACCCGCTATGCATACCCCTACATCCGCGCGGCGCGCATGCGCGAAGGGCTGGATTTGTTAGACTTCGCTGCTCGTTTTTCCACATCACAAGCCCTCGTTCTGGACACGGATCAGCCCGGATACGGCGGCGGCGGCGAGGTCTTCGATTGGTCACGCATTCCCGCAAACGTCGCGCTTCCCCTCGTTTTGTCTGGTGGGTTGCATGCTGCAAATGTGACGCCTGCCATCAGGCGGGTGCGTCCCTGGGCAGTTGACGTCAGTTCTGGCGTCGAAGCGTCCAAGGGCATCAAGAGCGCGCAGCGCATCGCCGAATTTATTGCGGCAGTTCGCGCTGCTGACCTGTAGATTGCGCGCCGGCGGATCATCTTCCCGGCGCCAGACGAGATCCCACCATGTTCACCTATGCCTATCCCGACGCCAGCGGCCACTTCGGCCCCTATGGCGGCAGCTTCATCGCCGAAACCCTGAGCCACGCGCTGGAAGAACTGCAGGTGGCTTACGACCACTACAAGAATGACCCGGCATTCATCGCCGAATACCGTTACGAACTCAAGCATTTTGTCGGACGTCCCAGCCCCATCTATTACGCTGCCCGGCTGAGCGACAAACTGGGCGGCGCGCGCATCTACCTCAAGCGCGAAGACCTCAACCACACCGGCGCGCACAAGATCAACAACACCATCGGCCAGGCCATGCTGGCACGGCGCATGGGCAAGCCACGGGTGATTGCCGAAACCGGCGCGGGGCAGCACGGCGTGGCCACGGCCACCATCGCTGCGCGCTACGGCATGGAGTGCGTGGTGTACATGGGCAGCGAGGACGTCAAGCGCCAGTCGCCCAATGTCTACCGCATGAATCTGCTGGGCGCGCGTGTGGTGCCGGTCGAGTCGGGGAGCAAGACGCTCAAGGACGCGCTCAACGAGGCGCTGCGCGACTGGGTAACCCATGTCGAGAACACCTTCTACATCATCGGCACTGTGGCCGGGCCGCACCCCTATCCGCAGATGGTGCGCGATTTCCAGCGGGTGATCGGTGACGAGTGTCTGGAGCAGATGCCCGAAATGACGGGCCGCCAGCCCGATGCTGTCATTGCCTCGGTCGGCGGCGGCAGCAATGCCATGGGAATTTTCTATCCCTATATTGCGCATGAAAAGGTACGGCTCATCGGGGTCGAGGCCGCAGGCCTGGGGCTGGAGACGGGCAAGCACGCGGCCTCGCTTTCGGCGGGCACGCCCGGTGTGCTGCACGGCAACCGCACCTACCTGCTGCAGGACGCCAACGGCCAGATCATCGAAACCCATTCGGTATCCGCCGGACTCGACTACCCCGGCGTCGGCCCCGAGCATGCCTGGCTCAAAGACCTCGGCCGCGCCGAATATGTGGGTATCACCGACGACGAGGCGCTTGCGGCGTTTCACGAACTCTGTCGGACCGAGGGCATCATTCCGGCGCTGGAATCGAGCCATGCCCTGGCACATGCCATCAAGCTGGCGCCGCAGATGCGCCCCGACCAGACCCTCCTGGTCAATCTGTCCGGACGCGGAGACAAGGACATCAACACCGTGGCCGAGCGCGAGGGGGTGAGTTTCGACACCCTGTTTGCCCGCCAGCCAGGAGTCCAGGCATGAACCGCATCGACCAACGCTTCGCCCAGCTCCGCGCGCAGGGCCGCAAGGCGCTCATTCCGTATATCGCCGCAGGCGATCCCTCCGCTGCTGTCACGGTCGACCTGATGCACGCCCTGGTGCAGGGCGGTGCCGATGTGATCGAACTCGGGGTGCCGTTTTCCGATCCGATGGCCGATGGCCCGGTGATCCAGCGCGCCACCGAGCGGGCCATTGCGCGGGGCATCGGTCTGCCGCAGGTGCTCGATTTCGTGCGGGAGTTTCGCCGGACGGATGCGGTGACCCCGGTCGTGCTGATGGGCTACGCCAACCCGGTGGAGCGCTACGGCGTGGATGCCTTCGTCGCTGCGGCCAAGACTGTGGGGGTCGACGGCGTGCTCATCGTCGACTACCCGCCTGCGGAGAGCGAGGCGTTCGCCGCCGCGCTCAGGGCGGTGGACATCGCCCCCATTTTCCTGCTCGCCCCCACCAGCACGGAGGCACGCATGGCGGATGTGGGCCGTATCGCCAGCGGCTATGTGTACTACGTCTCGCTCAAGGGCGTGACGGGCGCCGGCCACCTCGACACGTCGGCCGTTGCCGCCATGCTGCCGCGCATCCGTGCCCATGTGCAGGTGCCCGTGGGAGTAGGATTTGGCATCCGCGATGCGCAGACCGCGCGTGCGATCGGCGAACTGGCCGACGCCGTGGTCATCGGCTCGCGACTGATCGAACTGATGGAGGCGCAACCCGCAGAGCACGCTGCGACTGTTGCGCGCGGTTTCATCCAAGACATTCGCCAGGCGCTGGACGCCTGAGGAGAAACAGGCATGAGTTGGCTCGAAAAGCTCCTTCCCCCCAAGATTCAACAGACCAGCCCCCAGGACCGGCGCCAGGTGCCCGAGGGACTGTGGGTCAAGTGCCCATCGTGCGAAACCGTGCTGTACAAATCGGATCTGGAACTCAACCAGAACGTCTGCCCGAAGTGCAGCCACCACATGCGCATCGGCGCCCGGGCGCGGCTCGACGCGCTGCTCGACCCGGAAGGCCGGTTTGAGATCGGCCAGGAAGTGCTGCCCGTCGATCCCCTGAAGTTCAAGGACAGCCGCAAGTATCCAGACCGTCTCAAGGAAGCACTGGAAAACACCCAGGAGACCGATGCGCTGGTGGTCATGGGTGGCGCCATTCAGACTCTGCCGGTGGTCGTGGCCTGCTTCGAATTCGAGTTCATGGGCGGGTCGATGGGCTCGGTGGTGGGCGAGCGTTTCGTGCGCGGCGTGCAGGCGGCCATCGAGCAGAAGGTGCCGTTCATCTGCTTCACCGCCACGGGCGGGGCGCGCATGCAGGAGGGGCTGCTCAGCCTGATGCAGATGGCCAAGACCAACGCCGCGCTCACCCGGCTGTCGGCTGCCGGATTGCCCTTCATCAGTGTGCTCACCGATCCGACCATGGGCGGGGTGTCCGCCAGCTTTGCCTTCATCGGCGACGTGGTGCTCGCCGAACCCAAGGCGCTGATCGGCTTCGCGGGGCCACGCGTGATCGAAAACACCGTACGCGAAAAGCTGCCCGAGGGCTTCCAGCGCGCCGAGTTCCTGCTGCAGAAAGGTGCGGTCGACCGCATCGTCGATCGCCGCGAGCTGCGCGCCGAGCTGGCGCAGATGCTGGCCATCCTGCTGCGACAGCCTGCCGAGGCCATCGCTTCCTGATCCTTTTTCAGTACGCCGTGCGCCAGCCAGCTGGCGGCGGCTCTGCTGCATGTCCTCCACACCTCATACTCTGGACGGCTGGCTGGCCCATGCCGAAACCTTGCATGCCCGCGCCATCGATCTGGGATTGGAGCGGGTGCGCGCGGTGAGCGCCGCCATGGGGCTGCGCTTTGCCTGTCCGGTGATCACCGTGGCGGGAACCAATGGCAAGGGTTCGACCGTGGCCATGCTCGAATCCATTCTGCTCGCCGCCGGCTACCGGGTGGGGGCATACACCTCGCCGCATCTGGTGCATTTCGAGGAACGCTGTCGCATCGGCGGCCGTCCGGTCGATGCGCAGGCCTTGCTGCCGCATTTTGCCGCGGTCGAGCAGGCGCGCCATGCCGCAGGGCAGGGAGTGGCGGTGAGCCTGAGCTATTTCGAGTTCACCACCCTGGCGATCCTGTCGCTGCTGGCGGCGCAGCAGCTCGACGCAGTGCTCCTCGAAGTCGGTCTGGGCGGACGGCTGGATGCGGTGAATGTGATCGACACCGACTGCGCCATCCTCACCAGCATCGACCTCGACCACATGGAGTTTCTGGGGCCGGACCGCGAGTCCATCGGGCGTGAGAAAGCGGGCATCATGCGTCCCGGCAAACCAGCCATCGTCAGCGATCCGCAAGCACCGCAGTCGGTGCGCGACCATGCGCAGGCCATCGGTGCCGATCTGCGGCTGGCCGGGCGCGACTTTCACTACACCCATCTGCCGCAGCAGTGGGGCTGGCAGGGCCGCGCGCAACGACGACACAGCCTGGCGTTTCCGGCGCTGCGCGGCGCCAATCAACTGCTCAACGCCAGCGGCGTGCTCGCCGCGCTGGAAGCGCTGCAGGCGGTGCTGCCCGTGGCGGCGCAGGCGGTGCGCGAGGGGTTTGCGCGGGCGGAGCTTCCCGGACGCTTTCAGGTGCTGGCGGGCCAACCGACCCTGGTGCTCGATGTCGGTCACAATCCGCATGCCATTGCCGTACTGGCCGAAAACCTCGACAGCATGGGCTACTTTCCGGTCACCCATGCGGTATTCGGCGCCATGGCAGACAAGGACATCGCGGGCATGCTGCGGCGCATGCTGTCTCTGGTCGACGTCTGGCATCTGTGCGACCTGCCGACACCGCGCGCCGCGCAGGCGCAGCAGATTGCCGCGCACCTGCGCGCGCTGCAGCCGGCCGCCCGCATTCACACCCATGCCAGCCCGCTGGAGGCGCTGCGCGCAGCGGCGGCAGCAGTGGATCTGGCCGATAGAATCGTGGTGTTCGGCTCCTTCTACACCGTGGGTGGTGTGATGCAGGAGGGGCTGCCCCGCCTTCATGGCAAGCATCTGGGCCCTTCCCCGCAATGACTTTCGGCGCACCACGCAACTCTGCCCGTCGCTCCAACCGGGGCGACGCTTCGGACACCCAAAGCCAGGACAGCCTGCGCGCCCGCGCCCGCCGGCGGCTGATCGGCGCGGTGGCGCTGGTGCTGCTGGGGGTGATCGTGTTCCCGCTGGTGTTCGACTCCAAACCCAGGCCAGTGCCGTCGACCATCGCGCTCGACATTCCTTCGCAGAGCAAGGCGCCGGGTCTGTCCGTCCCGGCGTCCGCGCCCATGCTCGCTGCAGCGTCGGCTGTCGCGGTGCCCTCTGGCGAACGCGCCGCAGTGACCCAGCCAGCCAGCACTCCAGCCGTGGCGCCCAAGCCCGCGTCATCTACGGCAGGTGGCGTGGTGGCGCCCAAACCCGTGCCGGTGGCACCAGTTGCTTCGGTGGCACCGGCTGCACCCGTCGCGGAAGCCCCTCCAAAGCCGACCGTGAAGCCTGAAACGCCCCCGCCCGTGGCGAAGCCTGCTCCGGCACCGAAGCCGCAGCCCGCGCCACAGCAAACCAGGGAACTGGCCAGTGCGCGCCAGGCGCTGGCTGCGCTGGAGGGCAAGTCGCCCGATCAGATTTCGGTTGCGCAGGCCGAGGCGGCCCTGGCACACAACAAGCAGTCGTCACAGCAGGACGCGGCGCCGTCGAATGCGCGGTTTGTGGTGCAGGCCGGGGCGTTTGCCGACGCCCATGCCGCGCAGACCGTGCGCAACAAAATCGAGAAGGCAGGATTCAAAACCTACACGCAGGTGGTCGATACGCCGCAGGGCAAGCGGGTGCGGGTGCGGGTTGGCCCCTTTGCCTCGCGCGAGGATGCCGAACGCGCCTTGCACAGGCTCCAGGCGCTTGGCCTTGGCGGTGCGGTGTTGACGTTGTGAGCCCGCTGGATTGGTTTCTGCTCGTGGTGGTGGGCTTGAGTGTGCTGATCAGCCTGTTGCGCGGGGCGGTGTATGAAATTGTCACGCTGCTGGGCTGGATCGGCGGCGTGTGGTTCTCGGCGCATTTTGCGCCTGCCGTCGGTGCAAGGTATCTGCAGGCCATCGACAATGCCGAGATGCGACTGCTGGCCGCGTATGCGATGTGTTTCGTCGTGGTGGTGCTGAGCGCGGGAATTCTCGCGTCCTTGCTGAGGTTGTTGCTCCGAGCCTCGGGACTGGGTGTTTTCGACCGCAGCATGGGCGCGCTGATCGGTCTGGTCAAGGGCGTGGCGTTGTCGCTGCTGCTGGTGGCGCTGGCGGCGCAGACCGCGCTGGCGCAAAGCGCCATGTGGAAAGGCGCCGTGCTGATTCCCCCGGCGCAATCCCTGTTGCTGGCCATTCGTCCCTGGTTGCCCGCGGCTTTTGTCAGCCACCTGCCGCAGCGTTGAAATTCGCCCTGTTCCTGTTCCCTGAAAGACCACTCCCATGTGCGGTATCGTCGGCGTCATCTCCCAGCAACCCGTGAACCAGCTCCTGTACGACGCGCTGCTGCTGCTGCAGCATCGCGGCCAGGACGCGGCGGGCATTGTCACCGGGTCGGGTTCCAAGCTGTACATGCACAAGGCGCGCGGCATGGTGCGTGATGTGTTCCGCACCCGCAACATGCGCTCGCTGCCGGGCAATTACGGCATCGGTCAGGTGCGCTACCCCACCGCGGGCAATGCAGACAGCGAGGAAGAGGCGCAGCCGTTCTACGTCAATGCGCCGTTCGGTGTGGTGCTGGCACACAACGGCAATCTGATCAATGCGGTGGCGCTGAAAAAGGAGCTGTTCACGGTGGATCACCGCCACATCAACACCGAGTCGGATACCGAGGTGCTGATCAATGTACTGGCGCACGAACTGGAGCGCCGCACGCATGGACTGCCCCTGTCGGTTGCCGACATTTTTGCCGCAGTGCGCGCGGTACACCTGCGGCTGCGCGGCTCTTACGCGGTGGTGGCGCTGATTGCAGGGCATGGACTGCTGGCGTTCCGCGACCCGTACGGCATCCGCCCGCTGTGCTTCGGCACATCAGCCGACGGTGAGGAAATCATGGTGGCGAGCGAGTCGGTGGCGCTCGAAGGCGCTGGCTACAGGTTCGAGCGCGACATCGCCCCCGGCGAAGCGATCTTCATCGATCTGCAAGGTCGTCTGCAGTCCGAGCAATGCGCCGATGCGCAGCAACTCAACCCCTGCATCTTCGAGTTCGTCTATCTGGCCCGACCAGACTCGGTGCTCGACGGCGTATCGGTGTACCGCGCACGCCTGCGCATGGGGGAAACGCTGGCACAGCGCGTGATCTCGGTGCTGCCGCCCAGCGAAATCGACGTGGTCATTCCCATCCCGGAATCCAGCCGTCCGTCGGCAATGCAACTGGCGCACAAAATCGGCCGACCGTACCGCGAGGGGTTCGTGAAAAACCGCTATGTCGGCCGCACCTTCATCATGCCCGGGCAGGCTGTGCGCAAGAAGTCGGTGCGGCAAAAGCTCAACGCCATCGGTCAGGAGTTTGCCGGCCGCAATGTGCTGCTGGTGGATGACTCCATCGTGCGCGGCACCACCTCGCGCGAAATCGTGCAGATGGCGCGCGAGGCCGGCGCGCGCAAGGTCTATCTGGCCTCGGCCGCGCCGCCGGTGCGTTATCCGAACATCTACGGCATCGACATGCCCACCGCGTCCGAGCTGGTTGCGCACAACCGCAGCGTGGAGGACATCCGCCAGATCATCGGCGCCGACGTGCTGATCTACCAGGACCTCGATGCCATGAAGCGGGTGATCCGTGAGATCAATCCGGCCATCGCGGAATTCGAGGCTTCTTGCTTTGACGGCTGCTACATCGCCGGAACCCTGCCACAGGACGAAGGCCGCCAGCGCTGCGCAGACGACATCGCACCCAATTCCGGCCGCCTCAGTCTGCAAGGCGCCCAGGATCAGGGACAGGCGACATGAACCTTCAGGACGACGTCCCTCCGCTGGGCCTGGACACTCTGGCAGTACGCGAAGCGCTGCCGCCCTCGCAGTACGGCGAGAACAGCGAGGCGCTGTTTCTCACCAGCAGCTTCGTTCATCCCGACGCTGCCACGGCCGCAGCGCGCTTTGCCGGCGAGCAGGACGGATTCGTCTATTCGCGGTTTTCCAATCCCACCGTGTCCAGCTACGAGCAGCGGCTGGCCGCGCTCGAGGGTGCCCAAGCCTGCATGGCCACCGGCAGCGGCATGGCGGCCATTCTGCTTCTGGCCATGGCCACGCTCAAAGCGGGCGATCATGTGGTCTGCTCGCAAGGCGTGTTTGGTTCCACCATCAACCTGTTCGGACGCGAGCTGGCGCGCTTCGGCATCGACACTACCTTCGTGTCGCAGACCGATGTGGCGCAGTGGGCCGCGGCATTGCGCCCCAACACCCGGATGCTGTTTGCCGAAACGCCGTCCAACCCGCTGACCGAGGTGTGCGACATTGCCGCGTTGGCCGATCTGGCGCATGGTGCGGGTGCGCATCTGGTGGTGGACAACTGTTTCTGTTCGCCCGCGCTGCAGCGTCCACTCACGCTCGGCGCCGACTGGGTGATTCACTCCGGCACCAAATATCTCGACGGCCAGGGCCGCGTGATCGCCGGTGCGGTGTGCGGCCGCGCCGCGCCCATCCACGACAAGCTGCTGCCGGTGCAGCGAACCGTGGGCATGTCGCTGTCACCCTTCAACGCCTGGGTGGTGCTCAAGGGCATGGAGACCCTGGGCGTGCGCATGGCAGCACACAGCGCGGCGGCGCTGGCGATGGCGCAGTGGCTGGAGGCGCACCCGGCGGTTGCGCGGGTGTTCTATCCGGGGCTGGCCTCGCATCCACAGCATGCGCTGGCGATGCGTCAGCAAAAGACCGGCGGTGCGGTGCTGTCGTTCGAGTTGAAGGCCGCAGATGCCCAGCAGGCGCGGGCGCGGGCGTTTCATGTGATCGATCAGACCCGTATCTGCTCCATCACCGCCAACCTCGGCGATACCAAGACCACCATCACCCATCCGTCCACCACCACGCACGGCCGCTTGCGGGAAGATCAGCGACAGGCTGCCGGCATTGGCCAGGGATTGATCCGTCTGGCGGTCGGGCTGGAAGATCTGGCCGACCTCAAGCGGGATCTGGCCCGTGGTCTGGATACCATGATCTGATCCCCGTTTTTCTCGATCGATTGCCGCAAAGGCGCTTGAACCGTTCTCCCATGTCCACGTCATCCCCCCGCGTCCGCACGCGCTTCGCACCCAGCCCGACCGGCTTCATTCACCTCGGCAATATCCGCTCCGCGTTGTACCCGTGGGCATTCGCGCGACATCACGGTGGAGACTTCATCCTGCGCATCGAAGACACCGATACCGAGCGCTCCTCGGAAGAAGCGGTGCAGGTCATCCTGCAGGCCATGGACTGGCTTGGCCTCGACTATGACGAAGGCCCGTACTACCAGATGCAGCGCATGCCGCGTTATCGCGAAGTGCTCGAGCAGTTGCGACAATCCGGCATGGTCTATCCCTGCTACATGTCGACGGCAGAACTCGATGCACTGCGCGAGCGGCAGCTCGCCGCCAAGCAGAAGCCGCGCTACGACGGGACCTGGCGGCCCGAACCTGGCAAGACCCTGCCGCCGGTTCCCGAAGGCGTGCAGCCGGTCTGGCGATTCAAGACCCCGACCTCGGGCGTGGTCGCCTGGCACGATTTTGTCAAAGGTCGCGTCGAAATCCGCAACGACGAACTTGACGATCTGATCGTGGCGCGCCCCGACGGCACGCCCACCTACAACTTCTGCGTGGTGGTGGACGACATCGACATGGCCATCACCGACGTGATTCGCGGCGACGACCATGTCAACAACACCCCGCGCCAGCTCCACATATTCCAGGCACTGGGCGCCAAGCCGCCGCGCTATGCTCACCTGCCCACGGTGCTCAACGATCAGGGCGAAAAGCTGTCCAAGCGCAATGGCGCCAAGAGCGTGCTGCAGTACCGCGAGGAAGGCTATTTGCCGGACGCCGTGGTCAATTACCTGGCCCGGCTGGGCTGGTCGCATGGCGATGCAGAAATCTTTTCGCGGGAACAGTTTCTCGAGTGGTTCGACCTCGACCACCTTGGCAGTTCTCCCGCGCAGTTTGACGAAGCCAAGCTGCGCTGGGTCAACGCGCATTACATCAAGCACACACCGCCTGAAGAACTGGCCGCGTTGGTGCGTCCCTTGCTGAACAAGGATGGCATCACCGCTGAGTCCCCCGATCTGGCCGCTGTCTGCGCCCTGCTGCGCGACCGTGCCCAGACCATTCCCGAACTCGCGCAGCAAGCCCTGCTGTTCTATTGCCCCACCGCCCCTGACGCTGCTGCACTGGCGCAGCACATTGGCGCGCAGCCAAGAGAAGCGGTCATGGAACTGCGGGCGCAACTGGCGGCCTTGCCAGAGTGGACGCGCGAATCCATCAGTGCGACATTCAAGGCGGTGCTCAAACAACATGGCCTCAAAATGCCCCAGGTTGCCATGCCTGTGCGCTTGATGGTGACGGGGCGCGAGCAGACCCCGGCGGTCGATGCCGTGCTGGCGCTGCTGGGCCGAGATGTCGTGCTTCAGCGCATTGACGCCGGCCTGCAGTGAACTTTCGTTCCCGCGCAATGGGCGATGGAGCATACTTCCGGTTATAATTTATGGGTGTTTAACGGGGCAATTTATCTGTTGCATGTGGTATGCGGCAGACAGTGTTGTCCCACAGTTCCATCAGAGGGGTAAACGTGGCAAAAGCGACGACCACAAGCAAAACCAACGGTGTTGAACTCGACGAGTCAAACTCCTCCACCACGACAAAATCTGCAGATCCCTGGGATTTGATGATGCAAAATGCCGAGGAAGTGGCGTCCACTTTCCGCAAGCGTCCTCAAGTGAAGGTGTCCTCACCTTGGCGCGAGGGATTCGGCAGGCCGCTGTCCCAGCGTTCTCGCGAGATCTACGAGCACATCACCGCAAACAAGACCCGTTTGAAGCAGAAGTAATCACGCATTCCAAAGCGCCTGCAAGCCCTCCTTGCAGGCGCTTTTTGTTTTTTGCGGCCAGATTCTGGCCTCAGTCAGCAGGTCGGGAGGCTCGGCCCTGACTGGCTTCTCGCGCAAGAGCCATTGCGCACTCGCGCACCAGTCCAGGGCCGCGATAGATCAGGCCGGTGTAGAGCTGGACCAGATCGGCGCCGGCGCGCAACTTCTCTACCGCATCCTCCCCGCTCAGAATGCCACCGACGCCGATGATCGGAAAACTGCGCCCCAGGCGCAGACGCAGGCGAGAGATCACCCGGGTGGATGCTGCGCGCACGGGCGCACCGCTCAGGCCACCGGCTTCGTCCGCATGGTCGAGTCCGATCACGGCATCGCGCGACACCGTGGTGTTGGTCGCGATGACGCCATCGAGTCCGTGCGCTTGCAGTTGATCGGCAATCATGTCGATGTCGCTGTCTTCCAGATCGGGGGCGATTTTCAGCAGCATCGGCACATTGCGTCCGTGCTGCTGGCGCAGTTGTTCGCGGGCTTCCGACAGACCTTTCAACAAGGCCTGCAGGGCGGCATCGCTCTGCAATTGCCGCAGGTTGCGGGTATTGGGAGAGGATATGTTGATGCTGACATAGTCGGCGTGGGTGTAGACCCCCTGCAGGCCAAGACGGTAATCGTCGAGCGCCTGCTCGACCGGCGTGCTGGCGTTCTTGCCGATGTTCAGGCCGATGGGCACCGTGCGATGGCTGCGGCGCACATTGCGCAGGAACACATCGAGCCCCTCGTTGTTGAATCCCATGCGGTTGATCAGCGCCTGCGCCTGCGGCAGTCGGAACATGCGTGGCGCAGGGTTGCCCGGCTGCGCCCTGGGTGTGACCGTCCCCACTTCGATGAAGCCAAAGCCCATCGCAGCGAGGGCATCGATGGCCTCACCGTTCTTGTCCAGCCCCGCGGCGAGCCCGACACGGTTGGCAAAGCGCAGACCGAAGAGTTCCACAGGGTCGCTGATCGGCGCGTGGGCATAGAGGATCGACAGCCCGGCGGAATGGGCCAGACGAATGCCACTCAGCGTGAGGTGATGCGCCCATTCTGGATTGAGGCGGAACAAAATCGGGCGAATCAGCGAGTAGGACAGGGGCATGAGAGCGGTTCAGGCCGCGGCGATCGAGTGCGCGCGGCGATAATGGAACATCACATTTTTCGTGAAGACCCGAAATGACGCAAGACGAACTCAAACAGCAGGTTGCTGCAGCGGCGTTGACCCAGGTGCCGCGCGGCGAAATCATCGGTGTGGGCACCGGCTCCACGGTGAATTTTTTCATCGATGCGCTGGCAGGGATCAAGGAGCAGATCAAGGGCGCGGTCTCGAGTTCGGAGCGCTCCACCGAGCGCATGCGCTCGCATGGCATCAGCGTGTTCGACCTCAACGAGGTCGGGCAGCTTTCTGTCTATGTGGACGGCGCCGACGAAATTGACGCCTCTGGCGCCATGATCAAGGGCGGCGGTGGCGCGCTGACCCGGGAAAAAATCATTGCGGAAGCGGCCGAGCGATTCATCTGCATCGTCGACCAGAGCAAGCTGGTGCCGGTGCTGGGCAAGTTTCCGCTGCCGGTCGAGGTGGTGCCGATGGCGCGTGAGCTGGTGGCGCGCCGCCTGCGCGCCCTGGGCGGAGATCCGCGCGAGCGCACGGGTTACATCACCGACAACGGCAATCTGATTCTCGACGTGCATGGTCTGCACATCACCCAGCCGCGCGATTTCGAGAGCCGGGTCAATCAGATCCCGGGCGTGGTCACGGTCGGGCTGTTTGCCCTGCGCGGTGCCGATGTGGCGCTGGTGGGAACGCCGACCGGCGTGGAGCGGCGCGACTTTCTCTGAGCGCCGCCTCAGGCAATCAAGGCGCCCGCCCCGTCAGAACTGAAAGCCCTTGGGCGCGTTGGGATTGGGCGGCGGCAGCACCGAGGGCCCGGCCGGGCTGCTGGTCCCATTGGCTGCAGCGTCTTTTTTGGCAGCGGGTGGTGGAACCAGTTCGGTGGGCTGGGGCCGCACATAGGAGCGCGGCAAGGCGCTGGTCTTCGGGTAACCGGCGGCGTCGAGCGCGGTGCCCCAGTTGCTGGAACTGAACCCCGCAGGCAGTCTGGTGTCGCCGATGGCGATGAAGGGCAGGCGGTCGCTGCCACCTGACAAGGCCTTGTACGCCTTGATGTCCGCATTGCTCGTGATGGTTTTTTCAACGAAGGGAATGCCGCGCTGTTGCAGGAATTCGCGTGCGGCGTCGCAGGCGTCGCATTGCGGCGTGGTGTAGAGGGTGACCGGATACTTGTGGGCAGCCTCGCGCAGCGCGGTCGGAAAGCCCGCAAAATTGTTCTCAGGGAGCGCTCCGCCTGCCGAGAGGGACTGCACGCTCTTGCCTTGCGGTGTGCTCGGGGGAACATCGCTGAAGGTGACCGAGCCATCCGGTGCGACGATCTTGTAGATCGCCCAGGCGGGGCTCGCAGTCAGCAGGCCGAGCCCGAGCGCGGCGGACAACACAATGGCGTGGCGGTTGGGTCGTTTCATCTGAGTGTGCAGCGGGTGAGGCAACAGGCTGCAAGTGTGCCATGACTGAGGGTGCCCTGGCGCCTGCGCGCGGTGTTTTTGCCACACCGCACCGGGCAGCACGTGTTCATGCGGCCTGTGCCGTCATGCCGCCGTGGCGGAGCAGGGCGTCGATGCGTGGTTCGCGGCCACGGAAGGCCTTGAAGGACTCCATGGCGTCGCGGCTGCCGCCTGCGGCGAGGATGGTCTGCTGATAGCTCTGGCCAACGGACGGACTGAGCGGGCCTTCTTCCTCGAAGCGTTCATACGCGTCGGCCGACAGCACTTCCGCCCATTTATAGCTGTAGTAGCCTGCGGCATAGCCGCCGGCGAAGATGTGCGAAAAGCTGCAGACAAACCGGTTGAACGGCGGCGGTTGCAGGACGGCGATTTCACGGCGATTTTCATCCACCAGGGATGCGATGGCGGCCGGGGTGAAGGTCTTGAGATCGTGATGCAGGCGCATGTCGAGGAGCGAAAACTCGACCTGCCGCAGGGTCTGCATGCCGGACTGGAAATTTTTTGCGGCAAGCATCTTGTCGAACAGGGCGCGGGGCATGGGCTCGCCCGAGTCGACATGCCGGGTGAGAAAGCGCAGCACGTCCCATTCCCAGCAGAAGTTCTCCATCAGCTGGCTGGGCAGTTCGACCGCGTCCCACTCCACACCCGAGATGCCCGACACGGCAATGTCGTCGACCTGCGTGAGCATGTGGTGCAGGCCGTGGCCGAACTCGTGGAACAGGGTCTGCACGTCGTCGTGGCTGAGCAGCGCGGGCTTGCCGCCCACCGGGGACGGGAAGTTGCAGGTGAGCGTGGCCACCGGGGTCTGCAGGGTGCCGTCGGCACGCAGCCAGCGCGAGCGCACATGATCCATCCAGGCACCGGAGCGCTTGCCGTCGCGGGCGTACAGATCGAGATAGAACTGGCCGACGGTCTGCCCGCTGGTGTTTTCGATGCGGTAGAGCTCGGCGTCCGGGTGCCAGGCATGGATGTTGCCGTCCGCCTTGTGCAGGCGCACGCCGAACAGGGTTTCGACCACGCGGAACAGACCGGAGAGGACCGTGGGCAGGGTGAAGTATTGCCGCACCTCCTGCTCGGATAGGGCGTAGTGCGACTGCCGCAGCTTTTCCGAGGCCCAGGAGAGATCCCAGGCTTCGAGCTGGGCCATGCCAAGCTGCTCGCGGGCAAAGGTCCGCAGGGTGTCGAGGTCGCGCAGTGCGAAGGGGCGCGCGCGTGCGGCGAGGTCGCGCAGGAAGTCCATGACCTGCTGCGGAGTGTCGGCCATTTTCGGCACCAGCGAGACTTCGGCGTAATTGGCGTAGCCGAGCAGGCGCGCTTCTTCATCGCGCAGGGCCAGGATCTCGGCCATGACCGCGGAGTTGTCGAACTGCGCGTCGCCCAGCTCGCTCGCCCGGGTGACATAGGCGCGGTAGAGGCGCTCGCGCAGCGGGCGGTGCTCGCCGTGTTGCAGCACCGGCATGTAGGACGGGTAGTGCAGAGTGAACTTGTAGCCCTCGCGGCCATCGCGCTGTGCCGCCTCGCGTGCGGCCTGCAGGGCGTCCGGCGGAATGCCGGCCACCTCGTCGTCGCCGACATATTCGGCATGCGCGGCGGTGGCATCGAGCACATGCTCGGAGAAGGTCTGGCTGAGTGCGGCCAGACGCTCCTGGATTTCGGCATAGCGGGTGCGCGCCTGACCTTCCAGCAGCGCGCCACTCAGGCGGAAATCGCGCAAGGCATGGGCAATGATGCGCTGCCGCGTGGGGCTCAGGGCCGCAAAGCCGGCGCTCGTTTGCAGGGCCTGGTACTGGCGCAGCAGCCCTTCGTTCTGCCCCAGCCGGGTCCAGAATTCGGTGACGCGCGGCAGCATCGCGTTGTAGGCGGCGCGCAGTTCGGGCGTGTCGGCCACGGCGTTGAGGTGGCCGACCACGCCCCAGGCGCGGCCCAGTTGTTCGGTGGCGCGCTCCAGCGGCTCGATCACGGTGTCCCAGGTGGGCGGGGTGTTCGGATCGGTGATGCGCTCCAGGGTCTGCTCGGCTGCGGCGATCAGCGCGTCGAGCGCCGGCTGGACGTGCTCGGGCCTGACGGCGGCGTAGTCAGGCAGGTCGTGAAAATCGCACAGGGGATTGTCGGCAGGCAGGGAGGTGGTCATGGTGTGCGTCAAGCTGGCAGCGATTCGGGGCATTATGAGTTGCCGTGTGCGCGTTCGCACGACTCCAGCGTATTGACCAGCAGCATGGCAATGGTCATGGGGCCGACGCCGCCGGGCACCGGGGTGATCCAGCCAGCCACCTCGCTGACTCCGGCGAAGTCCACGTCTCCGCAGAGCTTGCCTTCGGCGTTGCGGTTCATGCCCACGTCGATCACCACCGCGCCGGGCTTGACCATGTCGGCGGTGATCAGGTTTTCGCGTCCCACCGCGGCGACCAGAATGTCGGCCTGACGGCAGACCGCACCCAGGTCGGCCGTGCCGCTGTGTGCAATGGTGACCGTGGCATTGGCTGCCAGCAGCATCAGCGCCATCGGCTTGCCGACGATGTTGGAGCGGCCCACGACCACGGCGGTCTTGCCGCGCAGATCGCGCAGGCCGATGGACTCGAGCATCTTCATGCATCCGTACGGCGTGCAGGGCTTGAAGCCGGGCTGGCCCACCATCAGCGCCCCCGCGCTGGCCACATGAAAGCCGTCCACGTCTTTTGCGGGCGAAATGGCTTCGATTACTTTGTGCGCATCGATATGCCGGGGCAGCGGCAGCTGCACCAGAATGCCGTGAATCGCCGGGTCGGCATTGAGCGCGGCGATGCGTGCCAGCAATGCCGCCTCGCTCAGATCAGCCGGATACTGTTCGAGTACCGAGTGGATGCCGGTCTGCTCGCACGCCTTGATCTTGTTGCGCACATAGACCTGGCTGGCCGGGTTGTCGCCCACCAGAATGACGGCCAGGCCGGGCTGATGGCCGGCGGCGGTGCAGGCCTGCGCGCGTTGCGCAACCTCCGTGCGGATTTGGGCGGAAAGGGCAAGGCCGTCGATGCGTTGGGCTGTCATGGTTTGCAGGCGGGAAGAGAGGCGGAAACGGAGGCGGAAACGTACACGCCCGCATGGGCGGGCGTGTCGGGCGGGCGGTTGCGGCGATTGGATTTATTTGGGAGAGCCCAGGGCGATCTTGAGCAGATCGGCCACGGTGCTGACGCTGAGCTTTTCCATGATGTTGGCGCGGTGGGCTTCGACTGTCTTGATGCTGATGTTGAGGTCGTCGGCAATCTGCTTGTTCAGCCGTCCAGCGACGATGCGCTCGAGCACCTGCGACTCGCGCGCAGTGAGGCGGCCGAGCAGCGCACCTCGGCTGGCCTGCGCCTGCTGCTGCTCGGCGTCGAGCCGGGCCTTTTGCAGCATGCGGTCGACCAGATCGCGCAGCACGACCTCGTTGAACGGCTTTTCGATGAAGTCGATCGCCCCTTTTTTCATGGTGTCCACCGCCATCGGCACGTCGCCGTGTCCGGTGATGAACACCAGCGGCATGGTGCAGCCACGACGCAGCAGTTCGTCCTGCAGTTCCAGGCCGTTCATGCCGGGCATGCGCACGTCGACGATCAGGCAGGCGATTTCGCGCGGATCGAAGCGCGTGAGAAAACCCTCAGCGGACTCGAAGCAGCGCACACGGTAGTCGTTGCCTTCGAGCAGCCATTGCAGGGAATCGCGCACGGCCTCATCGTCGTCCACCACGTACACGGTACCTTTGTTTGCTGTTTTCATGCGCTCGGGGTTGGTTCAGAAACGGGAGGGAAGGAAGTCTGGCTGAGCGCTGTCGCCCGGCGGTGGCGGGTGCGCCTTGGGTGCGCCAAGCGGCAGCGTGAAGCTGAAAATGCAGCCTGCGATCTGTGATTGATTGTAGTAATTCTCTGCCCAAAGACGGCCCTGGTGATACTCGATGATGGAGCGGCAGATGTTCAGGCCGATGCCCAGACCTTCGGCCTTGGTGGTGTAGAAGGCCTCGAACAGACGCTCCATCACGGTGTCGTCGATGCCGGTGCCATGATCCTTGACGGAGAAGGTCACGCGCTCGGCGTCGGCCTGCACCTTGAGTTCGATGCTGCGCAGATTGCCCTGGCGGCCGGCCTTGTCCACCGATTCGGCGGCGTTGCGCAGCAGGTTGAGCAGCACCTGCTCGATCAGGATGGGATCGGCATACAGCGCCGGAATGCCTGGGGCGACGAAGTTGAGCAGGCGCACGTTGCGCCGGGTGAGTTCGATGTCGGCCAGCTCCAGGGTGTTGCGCACGATATCCTGCACGCGACAGGACACGCGGGCCGGTTCGCTCTTTTTCACAAAATCGCGCACCCGCTTGATGACCCCGGCAGCGCGCTGCGCCTGACGCCCGGTTTTTTCCAGCGCGTCCACCAGTTCATGCTGCGCCATGCCATGGGTCTTGACGCGGGCGATCATGCCCGAGGTGTAGTTGCTGATCGCGGTCAGCGGCTGGTTGAGCTCGTGCGCCAGCGAAGACGCCATCTCGCCCATGGTGATCAGGCGGCTGGTGATCTGTGCCTTTTCCTCCTGCTTGCGTGCGGTCTCCTCGGCGCGCTTGCGCGGGGTGATGTCGGTGGCGATGAGCAGTTGCGCCACGCGGCCGTCCACCCACTGCATGTAGCGCTGGCGCACGTCGAACCAGCGGTCGAGGGCCTCGACATAGGTTTCGTGCGCATTGGAATGACCGTCGAGAATTTCATCAGCCGGCAGGCCGGCGAAGGAGTCCACGGTGTCGGTGTGATCGTCGTCTGCCACCGAGGTGAGCTGCCCGCCGTTGAGCATCAGGTGGCCGTGCACCGACGCGCCGAACCATTGGCGGTAGAGCTTGTTGGCAAACAGCGGCTCCTCGGTGCCCAGCGAGATCACAGACACCGCCGCGTCCAGCCCTTCGAGCACGGCGACGAAGCGCTCGTGCGAGGCGGCCAGTTCCTGGCGGATGCGCGTCGGCTCGGTGATGTCGGTAACCGACATGATCCAGCCGGTCTGCTTCTCGCGCACGTCGATCAGCGGCGAGACATACACCCGGGCATCGAACTCACTGCCGTTCTTGCGCCGGATCTTCAGCGCGAACCCGGAGGGCGGCGCCAGGCCATCCAGGCTCTGCTGGATGGCCAGCGCCATTTCCGCGCCTTGTTGCGTCGGCCAGTAGGGGTAGGGTGGCTGACTGCCGATCAGGTCGCTGTCCTCAAACCCGGTCATGCGGCAGAACGACAGATTCACATATTGAATGCGTCCCTGCATGTCCACTGCCTGCATGCCGGTGGAGAGGGAATTTTCGATGGCGCGGCGGAACGCGGTTTCGCGCGTCAGCGCCTCCTGCGCACTCAGGCGCTGACGCAACTGGTTCCAGCTCGTCAGCAGGGTCCACAGCGTGAGTGCGGAGAGCAGGAACACGCTCCAGTACAGGCCTTTGGTCGTCCAGCTCGGGCTGCTGCGGTAGCTGCTGACCTGCAGCACCAGCCCCGGTTCGAACGGTGGCAGCGGGGCGCGGTATTGCAGCGCCTTGTCGCGAATGGGTTGGCTCGATGCGCTGACCAGCAACTGGTTGTTGCCGCCCAGCAGAGACACCGCGTAGCTGGCACTCAGATCCTCGGGCACGGAATTGCGCAAGATGCCATCGACCGAGTACACCAGACCCACCACGCCGGCGAGCTGGTCGTTGCGCATGACCGGCGTGGCGGTCTCCAGCAGCCAGCCGTTGTCCACGCTCTTGAACGGCGTGGAGTATGCAGTGCGCTGGCTGATCAAGGCCTGCTGGACCAATTGCAGGCTGTTTGCGCGTTGCAGGGTCTTGCCGACCAGGGCAGTGAGTTGCTCGGTCGCCAGATTGGGGTTGCCCTTTTTGAACACCACCGCGCCGTCGGGATGGGCGTAGTACACCAGCAAGATTTGCGGATAGCGGCGCAGCAGACGCAGCGCCTGCACGTCGAAGGGGCCGGCGCGGTCTTCGTGCAGCGACAGATTGTTGGCAATGGCCTGCACCTGATCCTGCGCCAGCGTCAGGTCGAGGCTGATGCGCTGCTGCGCCCATTCGCTGTCGCGCTGCAGATTGTCCCTGTCGCGCTGCAGATCGGCCTGCTGCGAATAGCGCACCAGTGCGGCCATGGCCGCCAGAAACAGGATGAACACCACCAGCGGCAGAACCAGCAGCACCCGGTCGGACTGCATGCGCCGCAGCAAGGCGCGGGCGCGCAGCAAGCCCAGATGCTGCGTCCAGCCGCGACGCCTCAGGGTGGCGATGGGTTTTGAAGGTTTCACAGCGAGAGTCTAGGGCCTGTTCACGCTATTGGTGCACCCGCGCCGGGGGTCTGGGCGGATGCAATGCGAGGCGCAGGCCGTGCCGTGGTGTGTTGCACCACAAGCGGACTGCAACGTGGCAGTGCGCCGCCCAGACCCCCGGCCCGCAGGGTTGCCCCCAGGCGGGGCGTCTGCGGCGTTGTCAGCCAGGGGCAAGGCGCCCAGCCTTGCCCCTGGCCTCCGCCTTGCATCCATCCCCGCCTGGGGGCAACGCGGGTGCACCAATAGCGTGGACAGGCCCTAGAGTGTCTCAAGCAAGCGCAGGGCCGCCCCAAGTTGGCTTGACCCCCACGGGGGGCGGGTCGGCGAGCCGACCCTGGGGGCGCTCAAGAGTGGGGCGTGACGATTGCATGATGCCCAAACCTTGCGCTGACGCAGTCCGGCATGCAATCTCGCCCAGTGCCCTCAACAAACAGGGCATCTTATTTCACGATACGAAATCAAATCTTGTGATTTGAAAATTTGTTTGCGATACTGCGCGCAAATTCATGAGGAGAAACAACATGGCCGCATTACCCGAGATGCAACAGACTTCTCTTGCCGCCGCGGCTGGAGACGCCGACCCGCAGGAAACCCGCGAGTGGCTCGACGCGCTGGAAGCGCTGATCGCCTCTGAAGGCCCGGAGCGTGCACACTTCGTGCTGGAGTCGCTGATCGCGCAGGCGCGGCAGAACGGGGTGGACATGCCTTTCTCGGCCAATACCGCCTATGTCAACACCATTCCCACCGACGAGGAAGTGCGCAGCCCCGGCAATGTCGAGGTGGAGGAACGCCTGCGCGCCTACATGCGCTGGAACGCGATGGCCATGGTGGTGCGGGCCAACCGCCTGCATCCGGCCGACGGCGGCGACCTCGGCGGGCACATGGCCTCGTTCGCGTCGCTGGCCACCATGTATGGCACCGGCTTCAATCACTTCTGGCACGCCCCCACCGCCGATCATGGTGGCGACCTCATCTATTTCCAGGGCCACAGTTCGCCCGGCATCTACGCCCGCGCCTACATGGAAGGGCGACTGACCGAGGATCAGCTGGCGCATTTCCGCCAGGAGGTCGGCGGCAAGGGGCTGTCGAGCTATCCGCACCCCAAGCTGATGCCGGACTTCTGGCAGTTCTCCACGGTGAGCATGGGTCTGGGGCCGATCATGTCCATCTATCAGGCGCGCTATCTCAAGTACCTGCACGCCCGCGGCATTGCCGATACCAGCAAGCGCAAGGTCTGGGTGTTCTGCGGCGACGGCGAAATGGACGAGCCGGAATCGCTCGGCGCGATCGGCCTGGCGGCGCGGGAGAAGCTCGACAACCTGGTGTTCGTGGTCAATTGCAACCTGCAGCGCCTGGACGGCCCGGTGCGCGGCAACGGCAAGATCATTCAGGAACTCGAGGCCGAGTTCCGCGGTTCGGGCTGGAACGTGATCAAGCTGATCTGGGGCTCGTACTGGGACCCGCTGCTGGCGCGCGACAAGGATGGCATCCTGCGCCAGGTGATGATGGACGTGCTCGACGGTGACTATCAGGCGATGAAGGCCAACGACGGCGCCTTCGTGCGCAAGCATTTCTTCGGCCGAGACCCGCGTCTGCTGAAGATGGTCGAGCACATGAGCGACGAGGACATCTGGCGCCTGAACCGCGGCGGCCACGATCCGCAGAAGGTCTACGCCGCATTCCACGCCGCGGCCAACCACCAGGGCGGCCCCACCGTGCTGCTGGTCAAGACCATCAAGGGCTATGGCATGGGCCGCGCGGCCGAGGCGCGCAACGTGGCGCACCAGGTGAAAAAGCTCACCGACGACGACATCCGCGAATTCCGTGACCGCTTCAACATTCCCATTCCCGACAGCGAGTTGCCCAAGCTGCCGTTCTTCAAGCCGGCCGACGATACCCCGGAGATGAAATACCTCATCGAGCGCCGCAAGGCGCTGGGGGGTTTTCTGCCGCAGCGCCGCGAGAAAGCCGACGAACACCTGCCGGTACCCGATCTGAAGGAGATTTTCCAGCCCATGCTGGAAGCCACCGCCGAGGGACGCGAAATCTCCACCACCCAGGCGTATGTGCGCTGCCTGAACCAGTTGCTGCGCGACAAGACGCTCGGCCCCCGGGTCGTGCCCATTCTGGTGGACGAGACCCGCACCTTCGGCATGGAAGGGCTGTACCGCCAGATCGGCATCTACGCACCCGAAGGGCAGAAGTACACCCCGGTGGACCGCGGCGAGGTGATGTACTACCGCGAGGACAAGCAAGGCCAGATCCTGCAGGAAGGCATCAACGAGGCCGGCGGCATGTGCTCGTGGATCGCTGCAGCCACCAGCTATTCGCACAGCAACCGCATCACCATTCCGTTCTACATCTTCTACTCGATGTTCGGCTTTCAGCGCATCGGCGACCTGATCTGGGCCGCTGGGGACATGCTGGCGCGCGGCTTCCTGCTCGGTGGCACGTCCGGGCGCACCACGCTGAATGGCGAGGGCCTGCAGCACGAGGACGGCCACAGCCAGATCATGGCGGCCAATGTGCCCAACTGCATCAGCTACGACCCCACCTTCGCCCACGAGGTGGCGGTCATCCTGCACGCAGGCTTGAAGCGCATGGTCGAGCACCAGGAAGACGTCTTCTATTACCTCACCCTGCTCAACGAAAACTACACCCAACCCGGGTTGCTCAAGGGCACCGAGGAGCAGATCCTCAAGGGCATGTATTTGTGCAAGCCCGGCAAGGCCAAGGTCAAGACCCGGGTGCAGCTGCTGGGCTCCGGCTCCATCCTGCGCGAGAGCATCGCCGCGCAGGAGTTGCTGGAAGCGGACTGGGGCGTGGCGGCTGACGTGTGGAGCTGCCCGAGCTTCAACGAACTGGCGCGCGACGGCAAGGCCGCCGAGCGCTGGAACCTGCTGCACCCCGGCGAGCCTGCGCGCGTGCCTTTCGTCACCCAGCAACTCGCTGCGCACGGCGGGCCCGTGGTGGCCAGCACCGACTATGTGCGGCTGTTCGCCGAGCAGATCCGTCCCTTCCTGCCCAAGGGCCGCAACTACCGCGTGCTCGGCACCGACGGCTTTGGTCGCTCCGACACCCGTACCGAGCTGCGCCGCCACTTCGAGGTCGATCGGCATTACATCGTGCTGGCCGCGCTGCGCGGCCTGGTGGACGAAGGCGCGCTGCCCGCGGCCAAGCTGTCCGAGGCCATCGCCAAGTATGGCATCGACACCGAAAAGGCGTTCTCGCTCTACGCCTGAACGACAGCCCACGCACAACACAACAGGAGACGCACAACATGGCCGTCGTCGAGGTCAAGGTTCCCGACATCGGGGATTTCAAGGATGTGGAAGTGATCGAGGTGCTGGTGAAAGCTGGCGACACGATCGCGGTCGATCAGTCGCTGGTCACGGTGGAGAGCGACAAGGCCAGCATGGAGATTCCGAGCAGCGCCGCCGGGGTGGTCAAGGCGCTGCGGGTCAAGCTCGGCGACAAGGTCAGCGAAGGCTCGGTGCTGCTGGAGCTCGACGCGGACGCGGCGGCTGCCGCAGCCGCGCCGCAACAGCCTGAACAGCCCGCGCCTGCGGTGGCTGATGCGCCGTCTGCGCCGCCGCCGATTGCAATCGCCCCAGCCGCGGTCGGTGTGGGTTTCGCCTCCGAGCCGCGTCACCACACGCCGCCCACTGCGGCGCTGGCGGCTCCAGTGCCCGCTGCATCGACTGCGCCGTTGCCGCATGCCTCCCCCAGTGTGCGCAAGCTGGCGCGCGAACTTGGCGTGCCGCTGGCCGAGGTCAAGGGCAGCGGGGCCAAGGGCCGCATCACCGCCGAGGACGTGCAAGCCTTCGTCAAGGCGGTGATGGCAGGGCAGACCGTCACCCAGGCCGCTTCAGCCGCGGGCGTCGGCGCCGGCCAGGGTGGCGCGAGCCTGGGCGGGCTCAATCTGCTGCCCTGGCCCAAGGTGGACTTCGCCAAGTTCGGCCCGGTGCGCACCGAGCCGCTGTCGCGCATCAAAAAACTCTCCGGCCCGAATCTGGCGCGCAACTGGGCAATGATTCCGCATGTCACCCAGTTCGACGAGGCCGACATCACCGCACTCGAAGCCTTCCGCAAGGAAAGCAACGAGCGCATGGCCAAGCAGGGTGTCAAGCTCACCATGCTGGCCTTTGTGATGAAGGCCTGCGTGACCGCGCTCAAGGCCATGCCCGCGTTCAACAGCTCGCTCGACGAGAGCGGCGAGAACCTGATCCTCAAGGACTACATCCACCTCGGCTTTGCCGCCGACACCCCGCAGGGCCTGGTGGTGCCTGTGCTCAAGGACGTGGATCAAAAAGGCCTGGCGCAGATCGCCAAGGAAATGGGCGAGCTCGCCGCCATCGCGCGTGAAGGCAAGCTCAAGCCCTCGGACATGCAGGGCGCCTCGTTCACCATCTCCAGCCTGGGCGGCGTGGGCGGCACGGCGTTCACGCCGATCATCAACGCGCCGGAAGTGGCCATCCTCGGGTTGTCGAAGTCGCAGATCAAGCCGGTGTGGGACGGCACCGCGTTCCAGCCGCGGCTGATGCTGCCGCTGTCGTTGTCTTACGACCACCGGGTGATCGACGGCGCAATGGCAGCGCGTTTCACCACCCTGTTGGCCGAGCTGCTCGCCGATCTGCGGCGTGTGCTGATCTGAGCGGGAGCACGACATGGCAACCATCGAGGTCAAGGTTCCCGACATCGGGGATTTCAAGGATGTGGAAGTGATCGAGGTGCTGGTGAAAGCTGGCGACACGATCGCGGTCGATCAGTCGCTGGTCACGGTGGAGAGCGACAAGGCCAGCATGGAGATTCCGAGCAGCGCCGCCGGGGTGGTCAAGGCGCTGCGGGTCAAGCTCGGCGACAAGGTCAGCGAAGGCTCGGTGCTGCTCGAGCTCGAGGCCGCAGGCGATGCCGCACGGCCCGCCACATCCGCAGCGCCGGCCGCAGAGGCTGCCACGCCGGCGGCAAAGCCGCCGGTCGCCGCATCCGCGCCGCAGCCGGCAGCCGCGTTCGGCGGTCAGGCCGATGTGGAATGCGACCTGCTGGTGCTCGGCGCCGGGCCGGGCGGGTACTCGGCGGCGTTTCGCGCCGCCGATCTGGGGCTCAAGGTCGTGCTGATCGAGCGTTACGCGCAACTCGGCGGGGTATGCCTGAACGTCGGCTGCATTCCGAGCAAGGCGCTGCTGCACGTCGCCGCGGTGATCGACGAGGCGGCGCATTTTGCCGACTTTGGCGTGGAATTCGCCGCGCCCAAGGTCGATCGCGCCAAGCTCGCCGCGCACAAGGCCAAGGTCGTCGGCAAGCTCACCGGCGGGCTGGCGGCTATGGCCAAGATGCGCAAGGTCACGGTGCTGCGCGGCTACGGCAGTTTTGTCGATGCGCACCACGTCGCGGTGGAACTGACTTTGGGAGACGGCCAAGACAAGACCGGGCAGACGCAGACCGTGCGCTTTGCCCGCGCCATCATCGCTGCGGGTTCGCAGGCGGTGCGGCTGCCGTTTTTGCCGGACGATCCGCGCATCGTCGATTCCACCGGCGCGCTGGCGCTGCAGCATGCGCCCGAAAAGATACTCATCATCGGCGGCGGCATCATCGGCCTGGAAATGGGCACGGTGTATTCGACGCTGGGCGCCCGGCTGGACGTGGTGGAAATGCTCGACGGCCTGATGCCCGGCGCCGATCGCGATCTGGTCAAGGTCTGGCACAAGGTCAACGCCAAGCGCTTCGACCGGGTGATGCTGCGGACCAAGACCGTTGCCGCCGAAGCCAGGCCGGACGGCATCTGGGTGACCTTCGAAGGCGAAGGCGCGCCCGCCGCGCCGCAGCGCTACGACCTGGTGCTGCAGGCCGTGGGCCGCGCGCCCAATGGCCGCAAGATCGCCGCAGACAAGGCCGGGGTGGCGGTGAGCGAGCGCGGCTTCATCGCGGTGGACGCGCAGCAGCGCACCAATGTGCCGCATATTTTCGCCATCGGCGACATCGTCGGCCAACCGATGCTCGCGCACAAGGCGGTACACGAGGGGCATGTGGCGGCCGAGGTCTGCGCCGGCGAAATCAAGGGCGATGAAACACTCGCCCGCGCCGCGTTCGACGCGCGGGTGATCCCGAGCGTCGCCTACACCGACCCGGAAATCGCCTGGGTCGGGCTGACCGAGGATCAGGCCAGGGCGCAGGGCGTTGCCGTGACCAAAGGGCTGTTTCCGTGGACCGCCTCAGGCCGCGCGATCGCCAACGGCCGCGACGAAGGTTTCACCAAGCTGCTGTTCGACGCGCAAACACACCGCATCGTCGGCGGCGGCATCGTCGGCACGCATGCGGGCGACCTGATCGGTGAAATCGCGCTGGCCATCGAGATGGGCGCGGACGCGGTGGACATCGGCCGCACCATTCACCCGCATCCGACCCTGGGCGAGAGCATCGGTCTGGCGGCCGAGGCGGCCGAGGGCAGCTGCACCGACCTGCCGCCGCCAAGACGGTAAGGCGTGGTAAGGCGGTGATCGGGACGCGTTACTGGCCGCCAGTCTGATCGCTGGCGGTCTGCGGCTGCGGATCGTCCTGCGCCACTTCGGTGTGCGTGCCCGTGAGGATGCGGCGGGCGCCGTCGAAGCGCTTGGCCCAGTAGGGCGCGTCGAGATCTTCGATGCGGATGGTCTGCCCGGGGCGCGGCGAATGGATGAACTGGCCGTTGCCGATATAGATCCCGACATGCGAGAAGGCCCGGCGCAGGGTGTTGAAGAACACCAGATCGCCCGGCTTGAGCTGGCTCTCGGAGATCTTTTCGCCCTCACGCGCCTGCTGCGCAGCGTTGTGCGGCAACACCGTGCCCAGCGTTTCCTGGTAAACGTAGCGCACGAACCCCGAGCAATCGAAACCGCTGCGCGCCGTGTCGCCGCCATAGTGATACTGCACGCCAAGAAAGCTCAGCGCATTGACCACCAGATCAGACGCGCGCGTGGACACCTGATGCACAAAGCCGTTGTTGGTCAACCATTGCTTGAGCGAGGCATCGTCGCGCTGGGCGTTTTTCACATCCTGCACCGCTTTGGCGGATGGCTGCGCCGGATCGACTTGCGGCAGTGCGACCGGATCGGCCCATGCAGGCGTGGTGCACAGCGTGCAGCACACAACGGCAAGAGACACGAACAAGGGGTTGACTCGCATAAGCGCACCAATTTAGGTAAATTGCCCCAACGTGTCAACGATTGTGCGGCGCAAAATCAAAACCCATTCTGGAGACAACACCATGTTCACAGCCTGGCGCCTGGATCAAAACGAACAAGGCTTTCGCGCGGAACTCGCGCAGCTCGACGCGGGCGATCTGCCCGCGGGGGATGTGACCGTCGCGGTGGAGTATTCCACCCTCAACTACAAGGACGCGCTGGCGCTGACCAATCGCGCTCCGGTGGTGCGGCGCTGGCCGATGGTGCCGGGCATCGACGGCGCCGGCACGGTGCTGGAGAGTTCGCACCCCGACTGGCGGCCGGGCGACCGCTGGCTGCTCAACGGCTGGGGTGTGGGCGAGACGCACTGGGGGTGTCTGGGCCAGCGTGCGCGGATGAACGGCGATTGGTTGATCCCTCTGCCCAAGGGCTTGAACGCGCGTCAGGCCATGGCGCTGGGCACCGCCGGCTACACCGCGGCATTGTGCGTGCTGGCGCTGCAACGGCATGATGTCGCCCCTGCGCAGGGCGAGGTGCTGGTGACTGGTGCGAGCGGCGGCGTGGGCAGTGTCGCGGTGGCGCTGCTGGCGCGGCTGGGGTGGAAGGTGGTGGCCTCCACGGGCAAGCTGCACGAGCAGGCGTACCTGCGCGAACTCGGCGCCGCGGAGGTCATCGACCGCAACACCCTGTCCGCGCCAGGCAAACCCTTGCAGAAGGAACGCTGGGCTGCAGTAGTCGATACCGTGGGCAGTCATACTCTGGCCAATGCCTGCGCGCAAACCCGCTGGGGCGGCTTGGTCGCCGCCTGCGGACTGGCGGGCGGCATGGATTTTCCGACCACCGTGGCGCCTTTCATCCTGCGCGGGGTGACGCTGGCGGGCATCGACAGCGTGATGCAGCCCAAGGCGGCGCGCTGCAAGGCTTGGCAGATGCTGGTCGATCTGATCGATGTGCAGATGCTCGACCGCATCGCGCACGAGATTCCGCTCGAGCAGGCCGCCGCCGCTGCGCAGGATCTGATCGACGGCAAGGTGCGCGGTCGGCTGGTGGTCAAGATTTGACGCATTGCGCGATCGCGCGGCTCGGGCGTCAGTCGGCAGTCAGCACCCCTTCCTAGGCTCGTGGAGGCGCAACTGCGCAACACAGAGGAGACAGCGAGATGGCAGAAGCGAGCTACGCGGCGTTCTACCGCCGCAGCGTGGAAACCCCCGAGGCGTTCTGGGCCGAGCAGGCGCAGGCGATCGACTGGCAGCGACCGTGGGATCAGGTGCTCGACCGCAGCCATCCGCCGTTTGCCGCGTGGTTCGTCGGCGCGCAGACCAATCTGTGCCACAACGCGGTCGACCGGCATCTGGCCGATCGCGCGCAGCAGCCGGCGCTGGTCTATGTCTCCACCGAGACCGGGCAGGAACGCAGTCTGACCTATGCCGAGCTGCACCGCGAGGTGCAGATCATGGCCGCGAGCCTGCAGAGCCTGGGCGTGGGCAAGGGCGACCGGGTCTTGATCTATATGCCGATGATTCCCGAAGCAGTGTTTGCCATGCTCGCCTGCGTGCGGCTGGGAGCGATTCACTCGGTGGTGTTTGGCGGCTTTGCTTCGGTCAGCCTGGCCGCGCGCATCGACGATGCCCAGCCGAAAGTGATCGTCAGCGCGGACGCAGGCTCGCGCGGCGGCAAGGTCATGCCGTACAAGCCGCTGCTCGACGAGGCGCTGCGGCTGTCGCAGCATCCGGCGCAGCGGGTGATCGTGGTCGATCGCGGTCTGGCAGACTGGGCGCGGCAGGATGGCAGGGATGTCGCATATGCCGAGTTGCATGCAACCTACGCGCAGGCGCAAGTCCCTTGTGTCTGGGTTGAGTCCACGCACCCGAGCTACATCCTCTACACCTCGGGCACCACCGGCAAACCCAAGGGAGTGCAGCGTGATACCGGGGGGTATGCGGTCGCGCTCCATCTGTCGATGCGCGCGATTTTCGGCAGCAAGCCGGGCGAGACGTTTTTTTGTACCAGCGACATCGGCTGGGTGGTCGGGCACAGCTATATCGTCTACGCCCCGCTGCTGACCGGCATGACCACCATCCTGTACGAGGGCACGCCGATCCGCCCGGACGCCGCGGTGTTCTGGCGGATCGCCGAACAGTACCGCGCCAACCTGATGTTTTCCGCGCCTACGGCAATGCGCGTGCTCAAGCGCCACGATCCGGCCCTGCTCAAGCGGCACGATCTGTCGGCGCTGCGCGCCATCTTTCTCGCGGGTGAACCGCTGGACGAACCGACCGGACGCTGGGTGGCCGAGTCGCTCGGCAAGCCGGTGATCGACAACTACTGGCAGACCGAAACCGGCTGGCCCATTCTGGCAACGCCGCAGGGCTTCCCGGAGGTACCCTCCCGCCCGGGATCGCCCGGTGTGGCCATGCCGGGCTACAAAGTCTGTCTGCGCAACGAAACCGATGGCGAGCCGGTTGCTCCCGGCGAAAAAGGAGTGGTGGCGATCGACTGGCCGCTGCCCCCGGGCTGCCTGCAGACCATCTGGGGCGACGATGCCCGCTTCGTGCATACCTACTGGAGTACATACCCCAACAGGCAGGTGTATTCCACGTTCGATTGGGGGCGGCAGGATGCCGAGGGCTATCTCTATATCCTCGGCCGTACCGATGACGTGATCAATGTTGCAGGCCACCGGCTGGGCACCCGTGAAATCGAGGAAAGCATCAGCGCGCACCCGGCGGTCGCCGAGGTAGCCGTGGTCGGGGTGCAGGATGCGCTCAAGGGGCAGGCCGCCTGGGCCTTCGTGGTGTTGCGGCCCGGGCAGCTTGATGCAGCCAGCACGCAGCAGGCCTCCATCGCCGCGCATGTGGATGCGCAACTCGGCGCCGTCGCCAGGCCACAGCGCATCTGCCTGGTCACGGCCCTGCCCAAGACGCGCTCCGGCAAAATGCTGCGTCGTGCAATTCAGGCGATCTGCGAAGGCCGTGATCCCGGCGATCTGACTACACTCGAAGATCCGCTTGCCTTGCAGCAAATTCCTGATGCAATTGCGCGCAGTTGACTAGGGAAACTCCTAGCCGCCAAGTGTGGACAACAGACCGCTTGGTTTGAAAAATATCAGTGCTTGCTTATAAGCAAATTCACATGCTCCAAAACGACACGCCCCCGGAACTGGTTACAGCGCCCGCAGACGATCTCTCGGTCGATGTGGATCGGGTTTTCGATTCCGCAGCAGAACTCTTCGGCGTCCTTGCGACGCCGCTGCGTTTGCGCATCCTCAATTCCATCTGTACGGGCGAAAAAAGCGTCAGTGACATCATGAGCCTGGTCGATTCGACCCAGCCCAATGTGTCCCAGCATCTCAAGGTGTTGTATCAAGCCGGCGTCGTCGCCAAGCGTCGCGTCGGCAATCTGGTTTATTACCGTGTGCAGAGCGAGAAGGCAGTGCAGTTGTGCCGGACCGTGTGTACTCAAATTGCCATCGAGCTCGACGATCCTGAATCGGTTTCGCAGACGGATCGCCTGGCCCGACGTGCTTACTAAGAGCGAGAAAGAGGATGAGTGACTACACAAAGAAGCTAGGCCGGCTGCGCAAAGCGCCGGAAGACTTCCTGAGCGCTGAGCAGATTGCGCAGGTTCAGGCAGGCCGCCGCGATTTTTTGCGTAAGACATTTCTCGCCGCCACGGCCACCATGGCCGCCGGTGGCGCAGCAAATGCCTATGCAGATGATCGCAAAGACTGGGACGGGAACAAGGGCAGCAAGCTCATCCTCGACAACCCGGAGTGGGGCACCACCCTGGGGCGCGGAGTGGACGAGCCGCCCTATGGCATGCCGATCAAGTACGAAAAGAACCTCGTGCGTCGCATCAGCCCCGGTCTGGCTGCCGTGACCCAGGCCAACGTGGCCTTCGCCCCGCTGCAGGGCATGTTCGGCATCATCACGCCCTCTGGCCTGCACTTCAATCGTTCGCACCAGGGTTGGTATGAAATCAACCCCGAGGAATTCCGCTTCATGGTGATGGGCGAGAAGGGCCTGATCAAAAACCCCAAGGTGTATTCCGTGGGCGACATCATGCGCATGCAGCCCGTCTCCCGCATTCATTTCATCGAGTGCGGCGCCAACTCGGCGATGGAGTGGGGCAATGTCGCCGTTCCCACGGTGCAGTACACCCACGGCATGGTGTCCTGTTCCGAATTTACGGGTGTGCCCCTGATCGACATCCTCGAGGACTGCGGTGCCGACCTCAAGGGTGTGCGCTTCATCATGGGGGAAGGTGCGGACGGTTCTCACGAAAACCGCACCATCCCCATGTCGCTCGTGCTGTCCGGCGAGGTTCTGGTGGCTTACGGCCAAAACGGCGAAATGCTGCGTGCTGAAAATGGCTACCCGCTGCGTTTGGTGGTGCCCGGTGTCGAGGGCGTGTCCCAGATCAAGTACCTGCGCCGCATCAAGCTGGGTCGTGCCCCATTCGCCACCAAAGACGAAGTGTTGGGCTACGTCGACATGATGCCTGACGGCATTCAGCGTCAGTACACCTCCGTGATGGAGTGCAAGTCGGTCATCACCTCGCCCTCGGGTGGGCAGGTGTTGATGGACAAGGGCGTCTACAACGTGACGGGTCTTGCCTGGTCGGGTCGTGGCAAGATCAAGCGCGTCGATGTGTCTTTCGATGGTGGGATCAACTGGAAGCCCGCCCGCTTGGAAGGCCCGATTCAGAACAAGGCGCTGACGCGCTTCAACATCCCCTGGGTGTGGGATGGCAAGGCCGCCTTCCTGCAAAGTCGCGCTGTGGACGAAACCGGCATGGTGCAACCCACCTATCAAGAGCTGCGCAAAATTCGCGGCACCCGCTCGGTCTACCACAACAACGCAATTCAAACCTGGCAAGTTGAAGAAACTGGAGATATTCGCAATGTCCAACTCGCGAATTCGTAAGGCCGCGCTGGCGGTTATTTTGGGTGGGGCCTTTGTCGGCTCCGCAATGGCGGCAGGTGTGCCCGTGAACACGCGCGTCCCGGCGCAGGCCATCAAGACGGATGGCACCCTGGGGCGCTCAGCGACTCCTGACGAAATCCGGGCTTGGGACATTGATGTCCGCCCTGATTTTGCCGGCTTGCCTCCTGGGCAGGGCAGTGTCGCCACCGGAACCAAGCTGTGGGAAGCCAAGTGCGCCTCCTGCCACGGCGACTTCGCCGATTCCAATGCGGTCTTTCCTCCGCTGGTTGGTGCCTACCAGGCGTCCAAGCAAGACATCAAGACCGGCCGTGTTGCCTCGCTGGTGAATGGTGGTACCTCGATCCAGCGCCTGTCCACGGTGTCGACCCTGTTCGACTACATCCATCGTGCCATGCCGTGGAATGCGCCGCTGTCCCTGAGTTGGGATGACACGTATGCACTGGTCGCCTATCTGATGAACCTTGCCAACGTCGTGCCGAGCAATTTCGTGCTCACCCGCGATAACGTGCAGCAAGTCCAGGATATGCTTCCCAACCGCAATGGCATGACCTGGAACCATGGCATGTGGCCGGGCAAGGAAATCGGTAATGGGGGTATCCCGGATACCCACAATGTTGAATGCATGAAAAACTGCGCTCCAAATCCCAAGGTCGAGACCTTCATCCCGGAATACGCCATGAACACCTGGGGTAACCTGGCTGATGAAACCCGTCCCTGGGGCCCGATCCGTGGTCTGGTGACGGTCTCTCAGGCCGAGTTGAAAAAGGCCGAGGAGAAAAAGGCTTCAGCAGCCAATGACCCGAACGCCAAGGTGGTTGCCTTGATCAAGGGCAGTGGCTGTATCGCCTGCCATAGCTTTGGCGACAACAAGCTGGTTGGTCCCGGCTACAAGGAAATTGCTGGGAAATATGGTGGCAAGAAGGACATGGTTGCCGAACTCACGACCCGCATCATCAAGGGCGGCTCTGGGGTTTGGGGTTCAATTCCCATGCCGCCGCAAACCATCAGCGAAGCGGATGCCAAGATGATTGCCGAGTGGGTTGTCGACGGCGCCAAGCAGTAAAACGTTATTCAGATACAGGTACGTCCTGTTCACTTTAAGGAGAAGACTGATGAATCAAACTCGTCGCCAGGTCATGCAGATCGGTGCAGGCGCAGCCGCCCTGGGCGTTGCTGCATCGGCAGGTCTCATGCCCACTGTCGCGCTTGCCGCTGACGCTCCGGGCTGGAACGCCCCTTTGTTCGAAGCCAAGACGTTCGCCGACGCGGCCAAGATCTGGGGTGGCACGCCCACTGAAAGCACCGATGTGACCATCATCGGTCCGGACATCGCTGAAAACGGCGCTGTTGTGCCTGTCGGTGTGAAAAGCAATGCTGCCGGTACGACCGCTCTGGGCATCATCGTTGAAAAGAACCCGACCGTGCTGGCCGGTCAGTTCAACATGACGGATGTCACGGTGCCCAACGTGGCAACCCGCGTCAAGATGGCGCAAACCTGCAATGTCTACGCTGTGGCGAAAGTCGGCGACAAACTGCTGTACAGCAAGAAAGAAATCAAGGTGACTCTGGGTGGTTGCGGCGGCTGATCGCAACGCTCAACACGCATTGAAATCTTCAGATTCTGCTGACTGACAGCAATCACTCAAATTCAAGGAGTAAAAACTATGGCTTTCCCGATGCGTATGCGGGCAAACATTGAAGGCGACGCAGTTGTGGTGCGCGTTCTGATGACTCACCCCGAAGAAACTGGTCTTCTGAAAGACAAGGCTGGTCAGATCATTCCGGCGCACTTCATCCAGTCCGTCACCTGCAAGAGCAACGACAAGACAGTACTGACCTGCGATTGGGGTACTGCGATTTCCAAGAATCCTTTCCTGGAGTTCCGCTTCAAGGGCGGCAAATCCGGCGACAAAGTGACTGTCTCCTGGATCGACAACAAGGGCGAGACGTCTACTGCAGACACCACGGTGTCCTGATCGCGTTCTGATCTAGCAGGGCCGGGGCTGGCGCATTCGCGTCGGCCCCGCAAGTTCAAAATCCACTCTGTGCTGTGAGGAGACTATGAAAAAAAGACTGTTGAATCTCGCGATGTCGGCGGCAACGGCATCCTTTGCCTTGGCGTTGCCGGTCGCTGCTGGCTTGATGCCGGTGACCGCACATGCCGATTCCTACATCGACATGCTCAACCAAATGGGTGGCAACCCCGCAGAATTTAACGTGGCGGCGGGTGAGAAGCTGTTCAAGGAAAAACGCGGCCCCAACAAAAAGAGCCTGGAGACCTGTGATTTCGGTCTTGGTCCCGGAGTGCTGAAAGGCGCTTACGCGCAAATGCCACGCTACTTTGCAGATACTGGCAAGGTGCAGGACGTCGAATCACGGCTCGTGACCTGCATGGAAACCATTCAAGGTTTCAGCAAGGAGCAAATCCAGAAGGATGTTCTGAAAGACCCATTCGAGAAAAACGGCGGCAATGCGACGGACATTGTCAATTTGGCACTCTATGTGGCGCACCAGTCCGATGGAATGCCGATGAATGTTGCACAGAACACGCCAGAAGAGAAGCAATCCTTCATCAACGGCAAGAAGTTTTTCTGGTACCGTGCAGGCCCCTATAACTTCTCCTGTGCGACTTGCCACGCTGAAAACGACAAGCAGATCAAGATTTCCAAACTCCCGAACCTCGCCACACCTGACGGTGAAAAGGCCTGGGTGGCAGCGACTTGGCCCGCCTATCCGGATTCGCAAGGTGTCGCACGTACTCTCGAATGGCGTATGAACGACTGCATGCGCCAACAGCGTATTGCCGAGCCGAAATATCTGTCGCAGGTCGTGATCGATCTGGAAACCTATATGGGAGTGATGGCCAAAGGTCACAAGATCCTGACTCCGTCGTTCAAGCGCTAAGAGGAGACACAATGAAACGAATCGCAGTTTTTTCGGCCATGGCTCTCTCCGTGGGCCTGATGGGTTGTGCGAGCAACGGCGGAGGCATGGCTTCGGCTAACGAGGACGCCTCCACCTATATGACCAAGTCGTTCAAGGACATCATCGCGAACGATTTTCAGGCCAAGGGCTCCGCTGGTTTGGATCGGATGGTGCAAACCGAGGCGCAGCACGAGTGCTCGAAGTACGATTATCTCGGCAAACCAATTCCCAAGGATATCGCTTCTCGCATCGAGAAGGAGCATTACAGCAAGGTGGTCTATCCTGCCGACGGACAATATTTCGGTGACTGGAAGGCCGGGCTGAAGATTGCTGAAGATGGCAAGGGAATGACCTGGAATGACAAACCCGGCTCAGTGAATGGCGGCAACTGCATCAACTGCCACGCCATGCTGCCGAACAATCCGTCCCAGGGCAACCTCGGCCCCTCTCTCATCGGGTATGGAAAAACCCGTGGCAATTCGATGGAAGTCGTGAAATACACTTGGGCACGGATTTATGATTCCACGTCCTTCAATGCCTGCTCGCAAATGCCTCCGCTTGGGGCGCATGCACTGACGCAACAGCAAATGAAGGATGTCATGGCACTGTTGTTTGACCCACAATCTCCGGTCAACAAGTGATTTGAGTGATCTATTTGTCGTTCATGCTCGCCGAATTCTTTGATTCGGCGAGATTTTTTTATTATTCAAGGATGATCGAATGAGTCTGACCCGTCGTGAATTTATGGGTGTACTTGCTGCTGCAGCAGCCACCGGTTTTCCCATGACCCGTGAAGCAACTGCTGCTGAAGTCAAGAGTCTGTATAACCCGCCGAAGACGGGTAATGTGCATTTCTTGCACATGACGGATAGTCATGCTCATTTGCGGCCTGTTTATTTTCGCGAACCGAACGTGAACATCGGTATTGCGAGTATGGAGGGGCATCTGCCTCACCTCGTTGGGACGAATTACCTCAAGCGTGTCGGTTTCAAGCCCAATACGCGTGAGTCGTATGGATTCACCTACCTGGATTTCGAACGCGCAGCCAAGCAGTACGGCAAGATGGGGGGCTACGCGCACATTGCGACTCTGGTCAAGCAACTGAAAGCGTCCCGTCCGGGGGCGTTGTTGCTGGATGGTGGAGATACCTGGCAGGGCACGGCGCTGTCGCTCTGGACCAAGGGACAGGACATGGTTGAGGCCCAGTTGAAGCTGGGTGTTGACGTGATGACCGCACATTGGGAATTCACTTACGGCCAGGACCGCGTCAAGGAAATCGTCAACAAGGATTTCAAGGGCAAGATCGATTTCGTCGCGCAGAACGTCAAGACCGCGGATTTTGGCGACCCGGTATTCCCGAATTACGTGATGAAGCAGATGAATGGCGTGCAGGTTGCCATCATCGGGCAGGCCTTCCCCTACACACCGATTGCGAATCCGGGTTATCTGATTCCTGACTGGACTTTCGGCATTGACACAGACCACATGCAAAAAGTGGTCAAGGAAGTCAAGCAGAAGGGGGCGCAGCTCGTGGTCGTCATCTCCCACAACGGAATGGACGTCGACCGCAAGATGGCCAGTCTGGTGGAAGGAATCGACTGCATCTTCGGCGGCCACACGCATGATGGCGAGGCGGTTGCCGTGGAGATTCGCCGTCCGTCAGGCGGCATGACCCTGGTGACGAATGCTGGTTCTCACGGCAAGTTCATGGGCGTGATGGATTTTGACGTCCGTGGCGGCAAGATGGTGGGCTACAAGTACAAGTTGCTGCCGGTGTTCTCGGATTTGCTGCCTGCCGATCCGGAGATGGACGCGCTCATTACCAAGCTGCGCGCCCCGTATGAGAGCAAGCTCACTGAAGTGCTTGCGCACACGGAAGGTGTGCTGTACCGCCGCGGTAATTTCAATGGCACCTGGGACCAATTGGTTGTCGATGCGATGCTGGCTGTGCGCGGTGGCGATCTGGCATTCTCCCCTGGTTTCCGCTGGGGCGGCAGTCTGCTGCCTGGGTCGCCCATCACCCGCGAAGACATGATGACGCAGCTCGCCATCACGTATCCGTATTGCACCCTGTCCGACATGACCGGGGAGACGGTGAAGAACGTGATGGAAGACGTTTGCGACAACCTGTTCAACCCGGATCCCTACTACCAGCAAGGTGGCGACATGGTCCGACTCGGCGCCCTGGAGTACACCTGCGCACCGAAGGAGAAAATCGGGAACCGCATTCAGGACATGCGACTGGGGGGCAAACCCATCGATCCCAAGAAAACCTACAAGGTGGCTGGCTGGGCGCCGGTGCAACAGGCCAGTGCGACGCCGGACAATCCGCCGATCTGGGACATCGTCGAGGAATACCTGAAGAACCAGAAGGTCATCAAGCCCTTGAAGGTCAACGAGCCCAAGCTCATCGGTGTCAAGGGCAATCCTGGTTTGGCCAGCTACAACAAAATGTTCTGATTGCCGAGTCTTGTGCTCACTGCAAACGGCCCGCTCCTTGCGGGCTGTTTGTTTTGGTGCGCCCGGCAGGGCGCACTCACTTGGAGGTGAAAGTCCTCTACTCGCCCGGCAAGGGGAAGAGTTAGCCGAACGGCAAGGGTGTTCTGGGCGACTGGAAATCTGGAGGAAGCCGAAGGCAAAGCGCTGGCCTGACTACAGGGGCGCGGATACGAGGCGGCACGGCGGGGTGAGCAGGCCAATATCTGTAAAGCCCGATACTTGCACGGAACGCCGTGACGTAGATCCGACAGGCATAAGCGTGACAAGCCGAAGGCGAAGGACGCCCGAAGGGCGGTCCCGCGCAGCGGGATGCCGTCACGAGCGAAGCGAGGCGGCACAAGGTGGGTGCGTCATACCCGGGGAGATCTGCACGGGTGCCGAGGGCGACCTTTGTGCTAGTGCCATCGTGAGGTGGCGGGATGCCTGTGCAGAAGTCAGCAGAGGCCATAGGAGGCGCAAGCCGAAGGGCCGAACATGGAAGACCGCGAGTAGGCGGCGGGAACACATGGGCAGTCAATGAAGGCAGAAGACTCACAGCAAGTGAATGCCGGCGAAGCACAACCGGGGCGGAACTCCGAGGGGGCCTTGCACGGTGCCGAGGCTGACGTGACGACCCGCAGGCGGACGAAAGCGGAGTGGGCGCGGGCAAGCGGGCTGATGGAAGCCGTGGTCGAACGCGGCAACCTGATGCTCGCCTATGATCGGGTGCTCAAGAACAAAGGAGCGGCCGGTGTCGATGGCATCGGCGTGACCGAGTTCAAGGCGCACCTCAAGCAACACTGGCCGACGATCAAGGCCAAACTGCTGGCTGGGGAATACATGCCCTTGCCAGTGCGCCGGGTGGACATCCCCAAGCCGCAAGGTGGGGTCAGGACGCTCGGCATACCGACGCTGACGGATCGGCTGATCCAGCAAGCGTTGCATCAAGTCCTCTCGCCGATCTTCGAGGCGGACTTCCCGGCGCACAGCGACGGCTTCCGAGCGGGGAAGAACGCCCATCAGGCGGTCAAGGCAGCGCAGCAATACGTGGCCGCAGGCCGCCGGGTCGTGGTCGACATCGACCTGGAGAAATTCTTCGACCGGGTCCATCACGACCTGCTGATGCAGAAACTCTCGACGAAGATTGACCTTGCCCCTGGAATTCGTATCCCATAGCTGACTCATGCACTGGCTTGCCTTGGTTTGTTGGCGAGCCAGTTTTCTTCGAACCGCATCGGGCTGACATAGGCCAGGGTTGAGTGCAGCCGGGTGCGGTTGTACCAGAGCATCCAGGCGACGGCTTCGTCCATCGCTTGGCGACGTGTCTTGAAGCGCTGCCCATGCAACCGCTCCACCTTGAGCGAACCGAATAACGTCTCGCTGCAAGCGTTGTCCCAGCAGTTGCCTTTGCGGCTCATTGAACTCGTGATCCCATACTCGGCCAGCACGTCGCGGAAGTCCTTGGCAGCGTACTGGCTACCGCGGTCGCTGTGGAAGATGAGCCCGGCTTTCTTGCTCGGATGGCGCTTGAACCAAGCCATGCGCAGGGCGTCGATGACGATGTCGCGCGTCATGTCGGCGCGCAGGCTCCAGCCGATCACCTGGCGGCTGAACAAATCAATGACCACGGCCAGAAACAGCCACCCTTCGTCGGTGGCGATGTAGGTGATGTCACCTGCCCAGACCTTGTCGGGCTCGGCCACGGTGAACTGCCGGTCAAGCAGGTTGGGGGCAATCGGGAAGTCATGATTGCTGTCGGTGGTGACCTTGAAGCGCCGCTTGCCACGGGCGCGGATGCCATGCCGTTGCATGAGCTTCTGGACACGCTCCTTGCCCACGCGGATGCCCCTGGCCAGCAGTTCCTTCCAGGTGCGCGGCCAGCCGTAGCTCCCACGGGTCTCGGCGTGGATGGCCTTGATATGCACCAGCAGCGCATCGTCGCTGAGATGGCGTTGCTGGGCCGTGCTGGCGGCCCGCACGACGTGCGCGTGGTAGCCAGCCACGCTGACCTCCAGCACCCGGCACTGCACCGAGATCGGCCACACGCGCCGGTGGCGCTGGATGAAGGCGTACTTCACGTCGCTGCCTTTGCGAAGTACGCCGTCGCTTTTCCCAGGATGTCGCGCTCCATCTTCACACGCGCCAATTCGGCCCGCAGCCGACTGATCTCCATCTGCTCGGCGCTGACGACCTTGCTGTCAGCCCCCTTGAGCTTGCCGTGCCGCTGGGCTTTGACCCAGTTGAACAGCGTCTGATCCACCACGCCCAGTGTGCGGGCTGCCGCAGCGATGCTCTGGCCGCCCTCGACCAGCCGCACAGCCTCTTGCTTGAACTCGAGCGTGTACCGCGCCCGCCTTGTCGTCTTCGTCATTTCCGTTCTCCTTGCTTGGATTGAATCACTCAGCAAGGGATACGTTTTTCACGGGCAAGGTCAGATCAGTGATGGTCGGGTACTGCGCCTCATCCGCCGGTATCTCGAAGCGGGCATGATGGCACAGGGGATCGTCTCCCCGCGGACGGAAGGCACGCCGCAAGGCGGGCCCTTGAGTCCACTGCGATCGAACATCCTGCTGACGGAACTGGACAAGGAACTGCAACGCCGGGGCCATGCCTTCTGCCGCTATGCAGACGACTGCAACATCTACGTCAAAAGCAAGGCGGCGGGGGAGCGGGTCATGGCGAGCATCACCCGGTTTCTGACGGAAAAGCTCAAGCTCAAGGTCCATGTGGCCAAGAGCGCGGTGGCCGAACCGTGGAAGAGGACGTTTCTGGGCTACAGCCTGACGTGGCACAAAGCCCCGAAGCTGCGGATCGCGCCGGCCAGCCTGAGCCGGCTGGACGGCAAACTCCGCGCAGTGCTCAAAGGCGCGCGGGGGCGCAGTCTGACGACGGTCATCCACGAACTCAACCCGATCCTGCGCGGCTGGGCAGCGTACTTCGTCCCCCCTGCAAAACCCCTGCACCCCGCATGAATGCACACTTTGTTGTGTTTTTCGGTGCACCGAATCCCTTGAGAAACGTTATGGTGGAGGCGATTTTCTGAGGGATTTCTGGATGGCAACGCCCGACTTTTTCCGCAGCCGCATCGACGCGATGATCAACCTGGGCGACCCGCTGGCGGTGCTGGCCACACGACTGCCCTGGGCGCAACTGGAGGCGGCCATTGCCGAGAAGTTTGCGCGCCAAGTGCGCGCAGGCACCGTGGTCGAAGGCATGGACCTGTTCGGCCCCAATCAGGCACTTGTGGGTGCAGGCGCCAGTGCTGCGGGTCGTCCACGGCTGCCCCTGCGGCTGATGATCAGCCTGCTGTATCTGAAGCACACCTTCAACGTCAGCGATGAGGAACTGGTCGTGCGCTGGAGCGAGAACGTGCTGTGGCAGTTCTTCTCGGGCCAGGCGTACTTTGAACACCGCCTGCCGTGCGACGCGACCCAGGTCGGGAGGTTTCGCCGCGCCTTGGGGGAAGACGGCCTGGAAGAACTCCTCAAGGCCACCATCGACACGGCTGTGGCCACCCGCGCCGTGCAGCCCCAGGAGCTGCAGCGGGTGATCGTCGACACCACCGTGCAGGAGAAGGCCATCGCCCACCCCACCGACAGCCGCCTGCTGGAGATCGCCCGCCACAAGGTGGTGCGCAGCGCCAAACAAGCAGGCATCCCCCTCAAGCAGACCTACGCCAAGGAAGGCAAGGCCTTGCGCTTCAAGGCGGCAGGCTATGCCCACGCCAAGCAATTGCGGCGTCTGCAGCGCGTGATCAAACGCCAGCGCACGATCCTGGGGATTGTGCTGCGCGCGGTGCAGCGCACGCTTCAGGCGGCGGACTTTGTCCCGTCTTCCCCCAAAGCGCTGGCTGCGCTCCAGGAGTGGATGGCCCGGGCTGAAGCCGTGCGCACGCAGCAACCCAAAGACAAGAACAAACTCTACGCCCTGCATGCCCCGGAGGTGGAGTGCATCGGCAAGGGCAAGGCGCGCAAGCCCTACGAGTTTGGGGTGAAGACGGCCGTGGTGGTCTCGCACCAGCAGGGGCTGATGCTGGGGGCGCGCACCTTCCCCGGCAATCCCTATGACGGCCACATCCTGCATGCGGCACTGGAACAGGCCACCATTCTGATGCAGGACTGGGCCGTGACCATCCAACATGTCGTCGTCGATCTGGGCTTTCGCGGGGTGGATGCCGACAACCCGGGCCGGCACATCCTGCACCGCGGCAAGTTCAAGCGCCTGACTGCACAGCAGCGCACCTGGCTGCGCCGCCGCTCGGCGGTAGAGCCGGCCATCGGACACTTGAAGGCCGATCACCGCCTGGATCGCTGCTGGCTCAAGGGGGCGCTGGGCGATGCGCTGCACGCCCTGAGCTGCGCGGCGGGCTACAACATCAAATGGCTGCTGCGCGCCATCGTCCGTCTGGGCCTGGGCCCGGTTTTTTTGCGCCTGCTGCGCCAGGCGCTGGGGGGTGCGCGGGCGATGGGCGCCTCACCGCCCGCCCGCGGCCCCGCTTGGGCACTGGCCTGAGACTGTGGGCTCGCCGCCCCAATCCCGACGCGGCTGTCTCATGGGGTGGCGTTCCGTCCGGTTGGGGAACGGAAAACGAATTTTGCAGGGGCGACTACTTCAAGCTGACCGAGACCAAGCGGGCGCTGCAAGAGCGGGATGGCTGGATCAGGCGCAAGCTGCGCTGCATCCTGTGGCGACAGTGGAAACGCCCCTATACGCGCGCCAGGAACTTGATGAAGGCGGGACTGAGGCAGGAGCGGGCATTCCGCTCGGCGTTCAACCAACGCGGGCCGTGGTGGAACAGTGGCGCAAGCCACATGAATCAGGCGTTCCCGAAGTCCTTCTTTGATCGATCAGGTCTGGTGTCGCTGCTCGATACGACGCGACGACTCCAGTGTGTTCAATGAACCGCCGGATGCGGAACCGCACGTCCGGTGGTGTGAGAGGGCGACGGGGGTGACCCCGTCCCCTACTCGATTGCCGATTCAAAGCATCAATTCAGCAGCGACTTGAAAAAGCTTGTTCAAGTTTTTGATCTTGCGACTTATTCAAGCATTTGATACGCTGAACATCACTTTGTCATTTTGAGTTGTTGCCGATATGCGCCCGCCCTTTTTTCACACGTTGTTTCGCCTGCAGGGGCTGCTGCTTGTCTCGGTTCTTTTCGTGATTCTGGGCAGCACCCCGGCTTTTGCCGCGGCCAACCAAGAAATTCATCGGGACGCGACCAAGCAGCTGACCGCAAGAAAGCATTCAGCGAAGCAGTTGAAGGAAGGACGGCTGCATACGTCGAAAAAATCGATTGCGACTTCACGGCAGACTCAGAAAGCCATACCTAAGCCTGTTGCGAAGCGAAAGCCGGTCCATGTCGCGGCGCATGAGCGCCTCGTGCGAAGGCGCGTGATTGCGAAATCGCATGTGAACGCGCGACAAAACGAGCGTGCCACGATGACGTCTGCGGTACAGGCGAACAGATCCAATGCGCTCGGATCGCATCGTCCTGATCCGCAGATTTTGAAAACTGCACTCGTTGCTGGCGCGGCGTCCTCGGTGGTGCGTGCGACAGACAAATTGCAGGTTTCGGCAGTATCCACGGCGGCAAACGATGATCCCCTGGCCCTGCGCTCTGGTTCTGCCTTGGTGGTCGATGAGGGCACGGGCCGCATCCTCCTGAGCAAAAACGCGGATACGGCTCGCCCGATTGCCTCACTCACCAAGTTGATGACGGCGGCCGTCATTCTTGATGCGCACCAGCCGATGGATCAGGTGCTCGAAATCACCGATGCCGATATCGACACGCTGAAATGGAGCGCGTCGCGTCTGCGTCCAGGGACAAGGCTCACTCGGGAAGAAATGCTCAAACTGGCCCTGATGTCATCGGAGAACAGGGCTGCGCATGCTTTGGCGAGAAATTACCCCGGCGGTCTGGTCGCCTTCATTGCAGCGATGAATGCGAAGGCGCGGGCGTTGGGGATGAATTCCACGCGCTATGTCGAGCCGACCGGCTTGTCGCCGCAGAACGAGTCGACCGCGCATGATCTTGCCCTGCTGGTCAAGGCGGCTTATCACTACCCCATGATCCGCGAGTTTTCAACTCACCCCGAAAGCGAAGTGGATGTCGGCCCGCGCACGCTGCAATTCCGCAATACGGATCATCTGGTCTTCAATCGTGGCTGGGACATCCTGCTGCAAAAAACCGGCTACATCAACGAGGCGGGGCACTGCCTTGTGTTGCAGACCAAGTTCGAAGGACGCAGAGTGATTGTGGTTCTTCTCGATGCCTGGGGAAAATATTCGCACTTTGGCGATGCCCAGCGCATTCGAACCTGGCTGGAAGCCAGGGGGTTCAATTCTCTGCATGACCCAGCTCCCAAGCTTGGAGAGGCGACGACGCATCCCGCAGCCGAGCCCGGTTTTGTGCGCACCGCCCTCGTCGAAAAGGCGCCGGCAGCGCTTGGCGAGTGAATGCAGGGGCAGGCGGTTGAGACTTGATCTGCACACGCGCTAACGACGTGGCCCCCTGTAGCCCAGCGCGGCAGAAATGCGTTGCGCAGTCGACTGCACTTTGTCCAGCCAGTCTTCCATCAGCCGATCTGCAGGTGCCGAGAGTGACAGCCCGGCGATGAGTTCGCCATCATCGTTGTAAATGCCCGCAGCCATGCAGCGCACCCCAAGTTCGAGTTCTTCGTTGTCGCGTGCAAAACCATCCACACGAACCTTGCCAAGCTCCCGCTCGAGCTGCTGCGGATTGGTGATGCTGTTGCGTGTTTGTCCTGCAAGGCCAGTGCGCAGGCTGTAGGCCTTGACACGGGAGGCGTCGTCGGCAGCGAGAAACAGTTTGCCGACAGAGGTCAGATGCAGTGGCGCCCGCCCGCCAACGGAGCGAACGACTTGCATGCCGGAATGCTCGCTATAGGTGCGTTCGATGTAGACGATTTCGTCGCCCTGACGCACACTGAGATTGACCGGCTGGTGGGTGAGTCGATGCAGGTCTCGCATCGGGCCGAGCGCCGCATCCCGCACGTTCAGGCGCGCTTTCACCAGATTGCCGTACTCGAGCAGACGCATGCCCAGACGATAGGTGCCTGCATCGACCCGTTCCACCAGATGCCCCACCACCAGATCGTTGAGAATGCGGTGCGCCGTGGAGGGATGCAGTCCGGTGGCGGCGCCGATATCCTTGAGCTGCATCGGATCAGGATTGCGCGCCAGGACGTCGAGCACAGCAAACGCACGCCCGAGCACCTGGATGGTCGGTTCTGCAGTCTGGGCTATGGCCTCAGCCGATTTGAGAGTGGCGGATTGTTGCATTGCGGAAATTTTATAGTCTGGAATGCATTTTTGCCTACCGGAAAAGTGCGAGGCGAAAAATTGCGTCAGGCTGTCGTCTCTCGTCAGCAAGCCACAAGCCACCCGGTTGATAATGGCCAGATGAAAAAACGCGTGGGACTCTTCATCACCTGTCTGGCCGATGTGATGCGGCCCAGCATCCCAATGGCTGCGGTGGAGTTGCTGGAAGCGGGGCACTTTGACGTGCATGTGCCCATGGCGCAAACGTGCTGTGGTCAGCCGGGCTACAACTCTGGAGACCGCCGCACGACACTGGCGCTGGCGGAAAAGTTTCTGGACGAATTCGAGGGTTTCGACTATGTGGTCGCGCCATCCGGTTCCTGCATGGGCACCATCAGGACGCACTACCCGGATGTGCTCAAGGATCAGCCCGATCTGCTGCGCCGCTTTGCGGCCATCCAACCGCGGCTGTACGAATTGACGGACTTTCTGGTGAATGTTGCAGGTCTGCGCCAGGTGACCGGTCAGTTCGAGGGCGAGGTGACCTACCACGACTCCTGTTCGGGGCTGCGCGAACTGGGCATCAAACACCAGCCTCGCCAGTTGCTGTCTCTCGTGCCCGGGTTGCGGCTGCGCGAAATGGAGCAATGCGAGCAATGCTGCGGCTTTGGGGGGACGTTCGCGGTGAAATACGGCAACGTCTCGGCCGCGATTGCAGACGACAAATGCGCCAATATCCAGGCGACCCAGGCGCGTGCCGTCGTGCTTGGCGATCTGGGCTGCATGCTGCAGATCGAGGGGCGGCTGCGGCGGCAGGGCGACAACACGACCCAGGTGCTGCACATCGCCGAAGTCCTGACAGGGAGGCGCTGACCATGCAATCGCAGACCATGCAGTTCAAGGCGCGCGCCGGGCAGAAGCTCGCAGACCAGCGCCTGCAGCAGAACTTGAAAAAACTGTCCACCAAGTTCGTGACCGGGCGGGCTGCTGCCATTGCTGCGCTCGACGGATTCGAAGACATTCGGGACGCAGCGGTGCGCCGTCGCAATCTGGCACTGAACACGCTGGACCTCTGGCTGGAACGGTTCGAGGCCGAGGCGCAGCGCCGCGGTACGACCGTGCTCTGGGCACAAACTCCGCAGGAGGCGGCCGATCTGGTGGTGAGAATTGCGCGCAAGCACGGCTGCACCCGGGCGATCAAGTCCAAGTCCATGGTGTCGGAGGAAATGGGGCTGAACGCCGCGCTCGAGGCGGCTGCGGTTCAGGTGACGGAGACCGATCTGGGCGAATACATCCTGCAGATCAACGGCAACGAGCCGCCCTCGCACATCATCGCCCCGGTGGTGCACAAGGACAAGGAGGAGATCGCCGACCTGTTCGCCAAGGTGCACCACACCGCACGCAAGACCGACATCCCCGAAATGACCCGCGAGGCACGCGAGGTGCTGCGGGAGAAGTTTCTCGCTGCGGACATGGGCATCACTGGCGGCAACTTCATCGTGGCCGAAACCGGTTCTGTTGCCCTGGTGACCAATGAGGGCAATGAGGGCATGTGCACCATTTTGCCGCGGGTGCATGTGGCGGTGACCGGCATCGAGAAGGTGTTGCCCACGCTGGAAGACCTGGCCGCAGTGATGCGCCTGCTGCCGCGCTCGGCGACCGGGCAGAGCATCAGCAATTATTTTTCGGTGCTGACCGGGCCGAAGCGGTCGGGCGATCTCGACGGCCCCGAGCACATGTACGTGGTGCTGCTCGACGGCGGGCGCAGCAGTCTGGTGGGTGGGGCGTTCGCCGAGATGCTGCGCTGCATTCGCTGCGGGGCGTGCATGAACCACTGCCCGGTCTATCAAAAAATCGGCGGGCACACCTATGGTTGGGTCTACCCGGGGCCCATGGGCTCGGTGCTGACCCCGAGCTATCAAGGGCTGGAAAGCACCCAGGATTTGCCGCAGGCCGCCACGCTGTGCGGGCAGTGTCAGGTGGTGTGTCCGATGAAAATTCCTCTGCCCGATCTGCTGCGCAAGCTGCGAGAGCAGCAGTTCGAACGCGGCCTGCGCCCGGGCATGGAACGCTGGGCGCTGCGCATCTGGGGCTATGCGGTGCGGCATCCCTGGCTGTATCGGCCGGGGGCAAGGCTGGCGTCGCGTGTGCTGCGTCTGCTCGGAGGCGAGCGCAGGCGGGTGCAGCATCTGCCGGGGGCAAGCGGCTGGACGGCGTATCGCGATCTGCCGGTGCCGTCGCAGACCACGTTCAAGCAGCAGTTTGCGCAGCGTGCCCGGGAGAAAAACCCGTCGTGAATGCCCGCGTGGTCAGATGCCCGGTTGCAGCGGGTCGAACCATCGACCGCCCTGATAAATCTCGAATGGCGTGAAATTCGACTTGTAGGCCATCTTGCGGCTGTGCGCGATCCAGTAGCCGAGATAGACATGCGGCAGCTGCATGCTGCGCGCCTGTTCGATCTGCCACAGCACGTTGTAGGTGCCGTAGCTGCTGTGAAGGTCTGCAGTCTCGAAAAAGGTGTAGACCGCAGACAGTCCGTCGGACAGCACGTCGACCACTGACACCATCTTGAGCGCGCCGAGTTCCTCGCCCTGCTGTGCCGGTGCACGAAATTCGACCAGCCGCGTGTTCACCCGGCTTTGCAGCAGGAACTGGGCGTACTGGTCGATGCTGTCATGGTCCATGCCGCCGCCGGTGTGGCGCGCGGCCTGATAGCGCAGGTAGAGCTGGTAATGCTCGGGAATGAAGCCGAGCTTGAGCACGCGCACCTTCAGATCGGCATGCCGCCTCCAGACACGCTTCTGAGCCCGGTTCGGGCAGAACTGCGCGGCCAGCACGCGAATGGGCAGACAGGCCTGGCAGTCCTCGCATTGCGGGCGATAGGTGAACAGGCCACTGCGGCGAAACCCGACGCGCACCAGATCGGAGTACACGTCGGCGTTGATGAGATGACTGGGCGTGGCCACCTGCGAGCGCGCTTGCCGTCCCGGCAGATAGCTGCACGGATAGCTCGCCGTGGCATAGAACTGCAGAGTGGTGAGCGGTAGTTCCTTGGGATGGGTCACAGCCAGCGCGCGCAGTCGGTGAGGAAGGTGTCCCGATCATACTGCCAGCTCTGCACCGCTGGCAGCGATGTGGTTTGCTCCACATGCTGCAGAAAGTCCGCGCGGGCAATGGGAGTGGCGCCCATCTGCGCCAGATAGTCGGTCTGCTGCTGGCAGTCGATCATCTCGATGCCTTCGCGCTGGCACAGCCCGCACAGCGCCATCAGCAGGGTCTTGGAACCGTCGGCCACGGTGGTGAACATCGACTCGCCGTAGAACATGCGACCGATGCAGACGCCGTAGAGCCCCGCGCGCAGGCGGCTGCCCTCCCACAGTTCGAAGCTGTGCGCCAGGCCGCGCCGATGCAGATCGGTGTAGGCGCGCAGCATCTCCTCGGTGATCCAGGTGCCGGTTGCGGCGCGCTGCGCGCCGCATTGCTGCATCACTTGCGAAAATGCCGAGTCGATGCGCAACTGCACATCGGGATTGCGCATGAAGCGCCGGACAGATTGCCTGAGCGAGCGCGTTACTCGCAGCTGGGCGGGGCGCAGCACCATGCGTGGGTCGGTGCTCCACCACAGCACCGGCTCGCCGGGGCTGAACCACGGGAAGATGCCGCGCCGATAGGCACGCTCGAGCGTGTCCGCATCCAAGCGGCCGCCGGCGGCAAGCAGGCCAGGGAAAGGCGACAATGCGGGCAGGGCCTGCGAGACGGGCGGAAAATCATCTCCCGGAGCGAGACGAGGGAGTTGCCAATTCATGGCGTGCATGGGGAGTGAAGCATCATGTCAATTTACCAATTCGCCGCATGGCGGCCCGAGATCGCGGCCAATGCCTACGTCGCACCGGGGGCGCATGTCATGGGGCGGGTGCGGCTGCAGGCGTGCGCCAGTGTGTGGTTCGGTGCGGTGCTGCGCGGGGACAACGAGCCGATCGACATCGGCGAGGAGTCGAACGTACAGGACGGTGCAGTGCTGCACACCGATCCGGGCTACCCGCTGACTGTGGGGCCGCGGGTGACCATCGGCCATCAGGCCATGCTGCACGGCTGCACCATCGGAGAAGGCAGTCTGATCGGCATCCAGGCGGTGATCCTCAACGGTGCCGAAATCGGCCGCAACTGCCTGGTCGGCGCCGGTGCGCTGGTCACCGAGGGCAAGGTGTTTCCAGACGGTGTGCTCATTCTTGGCTCGCCTGCGCGCGTCGCGCGCGAGCTGACGCCGCAGGCCATTGCCGCCATGCAGGCCAACACCCAACACTATGTCGAGCGGGCCGGACGGTTCGCCCGGGAACTTCAACTGATCCAACCATGAACGATCAACTTGTCAAATTCATGCTCGGCACGGGCCATGTGCGCGGCGTGCTCGTGCGTCTGGACGCCACCTGGGCCGAACTGCAGAAGCGTCGCAGCTATCCGCAGGCGATTTCCGCACTGGTCGGACAGATGGCCGCCGCAAGCACCCTGATGGCGGGCAGCCTCAAATTCGACGGCGCGCTGGTGCTGCAGATCCAGGGCGATGGTCCGCTGAAACTCGCCGTGGCCGAATGTCAGCCCGACTTCGGGGTGCGCGCCACGGCGAAGATGGCCGACGATCTGCCGGATGACGTCGCGCTGCCCACCGAGCTGTCCGCGCTGGTCAATCTGCACGGCAAGGGACGCTGCGCGATCACCCTCGACCCGCGCAATCCAGATTCGGGCCTGCAGCCCTACCAGGGCATCGTGGCGCTGACCGATCCGCAGGGCGAGACCCTGCCGACGCTTGCAGCCATGCTGGAGCAATATCTGGCGCAGTCGGAACAGATCGACTCCATGCTCATGCTGGCGAGCAACGCGCAGTCCGTCTGCGGCCTGCTGCTGCAGCGCATGCCCGCGGCGCAGAACGTTGCAGAAGGTGCCGAGCAGCCCGAGGAGGCCTACGCCCGGGCGCGCCATCTCGCTGCCACGCTGACACCGGAGGAGTTGCTGCTACTGGCCCCCGAAGACGTTCTGCGGCGTCTGTTCTGGGAGGAAGAGGTGCGGGTGTTCGAGCCGCAGTCGCCGCGATTTCATTGCACCTGTTCGCGCGAGCGCGTGGCCGGCATGCTGCGCATGCTGGGGCGCGACGAGGTGGAGTCGATCCTCGCCGAGCAGGGCGAGGTGGATGTGCGCTGCGAATTCTGCGGTCAGGGCTACGCCTTCGATGCCATCGACGCTGCGCAGGTGTTTCTCAACACCTTGGCGCAACCCCCGGTGGCGTCAAGCCGTCATTGAGGATTTGCGGGCGACGTGACCGCTGCACTGGCCGGCGGGCTGCTGGCGCGTGCGGGCGGCACGATCTGCACGAAGATTTCATCGGGCTTGACCATGCCCATTTCACGGCGGGCCTGGTCCTGCACACCGCTCAGGCCCGATTTCAAATCATGCACTTCCGCACTGAGCCGGTCGTTGTCCTGCTGGGCCTTTCGATTCGCCTGATCTTGCTGGGCCAGCTGGTTTTGCAGGCGCTGCACCGCAAACCAGCCGCGCTCGCCAAACCACAGCGGCCACTGCAGCAGCAGCAGCAGACTCAACAGCAAGACGGTGACCCAGCGCATGGTGCGGTCGCCTCGCGCGGCGAAGTCAACGCAGGTTGTAGAACACGTCGCGGCCGAGGAAGCGTGCCGTCTCGCCCAGGTTTTCCTCGATGCGCAGCAGCTGGTTGTACTTGGCGATGCGGTCGCTGCGCGACAGCGAACCGGTCTTGATCTGCCCGGCGTTGGTGGCCACGGCGATGTCGGCGATGATGCTGTCCTCGGTTTCTCCCGAGCGGTGCGACACCACGGCGGTCCAGCCCGCGCGCTTGGCCATCTCGATGGCGGCGAAGGTCTCGGTGAGCGTGCCGATCTGGTTGACCTTGATGAGAATGGAGTTGGCCAACCGGTCTTCGATGCCGCGTTTGAGAATGCCCGTGTTGGTGACGAAGATATCGTCGCCGACGAGTTGCACTTTCTTGCCCAGGGTGGCGTTGAGATGCTTCCAGCCGTCCCAGTCTTGCTCGGCCAGCCCGTCCTCGATCGACACGATGGGGTATTTGCCCAGCCAGCTTTCGTAAAGCGCGACCAGTTCGGCCGACTCCAGCACCTTGCCCTCGCCTTCGAGGTGGTACTTGCCATCCTTGTAGAACTCGCTCGACGCCGGGTCGAGGGCGATGGCGATCTGCTCGTCCGGACGGTAGCCCGCCTTCTCGATGGCCTCGACGATGAGTTGCAGCGCGGCCTCGTGGTTGACCACGTTGGGCGCAAAGCCGCCTTCGTCGCCCACGGTGGTGGGCATGCCGCGATCGTTCAAGATGCCCTTGAGTGCATGGAACACCTCGGCGCCGTAGCGCAGCGCCTCGTGAAAGCTCGGCGCGCCCACTGGCATGATCATGAATTCCTGCATGTCCAGGCTGTTGTTGGCGTGCGCGCCGCCGTTGATCACGTTCATCATCGGCACCGGCAGTTCGCGTGCCGCAAAGCCGCCGAGGTATTGGTAGATCGGCATGCCGGCTTCTTCTGCCGCAGCCTTGGCCACGGCCATGCTCACGGCCAGGATGGCGTTGGCGCCCAGACGCGATTTGTTGTGCGTGCCGTCGAGATCGATCAGGGTCTGGTCGAGGAAGGTCTGCTCGGTTGCGTCCAGGCCCATCACGGCTTCGGTGATTTCGGTGTTGATGTGCTCGACCGCACGCAGCACGCCCTTGCCGCCGTAGCGCGACTTGTCGCCGTCGCGCAGTTCCATGGCCTCGCGCGTACCGGTCGAGGCGCCCGACGGCACCGCAGCGCGGCCGATGAAGCCGGTTTCCAGCACCACGTCGCACTCGACAGTGGGATTGCCGCGGCTGTCGAGGATTTCGCGGGCGGTCAGGTCAACGATGGCACTCATGAAAACTCCTGTTCGGGGAATGGGGTGATGGACAAAAAAGGGGAGATTGGGCGTCACACGCCCTGCACGGCGATCATGCGCATGGTCGCGGCGCCGGCGCGCGCCTGGCGCGCAAGCCGGTATTCGGCGCTGTCGTAAAAGGCGCGTGCTGCGGTCATGTCGGGAAACTTGAGAACGACCACGCGGGTCGGCGCCCAGTCGCCTTCAAGCACCTCGACCGCGCCGCCGCGCACGCAGACCTCGGCGCCATGCGCGGCGATGGCCTGCGAGGACAGCACCTTGTATTGCTCGTATTGCTGTGGATCGGTCACGTCGACCTGGGCGATGATGTAGGCGCTCATGTTCTGTTTAGATGAAGTGGGTTTCGAGAAAGCCGCGGCGCTTGACCGCGGTGTCGATGTCCTTGAGGCTTTCGAGCAGCGCGCGCATGTGGTGCAGCGGCACCGCATTCGGCCCGTCGCTCAGCGCGTTGGCCGGGTCGGGGTGGGTTTCCATGAACACCCCGGCCACGCCCGCAGCCACTGCGGCGCGGGCCAGCACCGGCACGAACTCGCGCTGTCCGCCTGAGCGCGTGCCCTGGCCGCCCGGCAACTGCACAGAGTGCGTGGCGTCGAACACCACCGGACATTGTGTCTCGCGCATGATGGCCAGCGCGCGCATGTCCGACACCAGATTGTTGTAGCCAAAGCTCACGCCGCGCTCACAGGCCAGGAACAAGGTGTTGGGATGTCCTGCCTGCTCGGCCGCCGCGCGCGCCTTGGTGATGACATTTTTCATGTCGCCTGGGGCGAGAAACTGGCCCTTCTTGATGTTGACCGGCTTGCCCAGGCTGCTGACCGCTTGGATGAAGTCGGTCTGGCGGCACAGGAAGGCGGGTGTCTGCAGCACGTCCACCACCTCAGCCACGCGGGGCGCCTCCTCGGCGGTATGCACATCGGTGAGCACGGGCACACCCAGCTCGCGGCGCACCTTGGCCAGAATGTCCAGACCCTGTTCCATGCCGGGGCCACGAAACGAGGTGCCGCTGGAGCGGTTGGCCTTGTCGTAGCTCGACTTGAAGAGGAACGGAATGTCGAGTGACTTGCAGATGTCGCGCAACTGCCCGGCCACGTCCATCTGCAGTTGCTCGGACTCGACCACGCAGGGGCCGCTGATCAGGAAGAAGGGCTGGTCGAGGCCGACAGGAAAGCCGCAGAGGGTCTGAGGTATGGGCATGGTGTGTCGATGGATCAGGCGCGGTGCGCGTGGCGCTGCAGCGCGGCCTGGATGAAGGCGGTGAACAGCGGATGGCCGCCCCAGGGCGTGGACTTGAACTCGGGGTGGAACTGCACGCCGACGAACCACGGATGCACTGACTGCGGCAGCTCGACGATTTCGGTCAGGTGCTCGCGCTGGGTGATGGCCGAGATCACCAGCCCTGCCTTCTGCAGCGTCGCCAGGTAATGTTCGTTGGCTTCGTAGCGGTGGCGGTGGCGCTCGGTGACCACATTGCCGTAGATGCTGTGCGCCAGGGTGCCGGGCTTCACATCGGAGCTTTGCGCGCCCAGGCGCATGGTGCCGCCCAGATCGGAGCCGGCGTGACGCTTCTGGATGGTGCCATCGCGGTCCTGCCATTCGTCGATCAGCGCAATGACGGGGTGCGGGGTGTCGGGATCGAATTCGGTGCTGTTGGCCTGCGGCAGACCAGCCACATGGCGGGCGAATTCGATGGTTGCGACCTGCATGCCCAGGCAGATGCCGAGGTAGGGAATCTGGTGTTCGCGGGCGTACTGCGCCGCCAGGATCTTGCCTTCGATCCCGCGCTTGCCAAACCCGCCGGGAACCAGCACGGCGTCGAAGGCGTCGAGCTGGGAAATGTTGTCGGGGTTGAGTGATTCGGAGTCGAGGTAGGTGATTTCGACGCGCGAACCGGTCTTGATGCCAGCGTGACGCAGGGCCTCGTTGAGCGATTTGTACGAGTCGGACAGATCGACATACTTGCCGACCATCGCAATGCGCACAGCGTGCTGAGGATGCTCCAGCGCCCACACCAGATCCTCCCAGACCTTGAGGTTGGCAGGGGGTGCATTCAGGCCGAGCTTCTCGCAGAGGATGTCGTCGAGGTGCTGCGCATGCAGCATCTGCGGAATTTTGTAGATGGTGTCGGCGTCCCACACCGAGATCACCGCGTCTTCCCGCACATTCGAGAACATGGAGATTTTGGCGCGCTCCTCATCCGGGATGGGCCGGTCGGCACGGCAGAGCAGGGCGTCGGGCGAGATGCCGATTTCGCGCAGCTTCTGCACGCTGTGCTGCGTGGGCTTGGTCTTGAGCTCGCCCGCGGCCGGAATGAAGGGCACCAGGGTGAGGTGGATGAAGGCGCAATCGCCCCGCTTCATGCGCAGACTCATCTGCCGCGCGGCTTCGAGGAAGGGCAGGGACTCGATGTCGCCCACGGTGCCGCCGATTTCCACCATGGCCACATCGACCGCATCGGCCGTGCCTTCCCCGGCGCCTCGCCGAATGAAGTCCTGGATTTCGTTGGTGATGTGTGGAATCACCTGCACCGTCTTGCCGAGGTATTCGCCGCGCCGTTCCTTGCGCAGTACGCTGTCGTAGATCTGGCCGGTGGTGAAGTTGTTCACCCGGCGCATGCGGGTGGTGATGAAGCGCTCGTAGTGTCCCAGATCGAGATCGGTTTCGGCGCCGTCTTCGGTGACGAACACTTCGCCGTGCTGGAACGGGCTCATCGTTCCCGGATCGACGTTGATGTAGGGATCGAGCTTGATGAGGGTGACTTTGAGGCCGCGCGACTCGAGAATCGCAGCAAGAGATGCGGATGAGATGCCCTTGCCCAAGCTGGACACCACTCCCCCGGTGACAAACACATATTTGGTCATAGCCGCGACGAATGCCGGTAAAAGTGCATTATAGGGAGCAGGTTTCGAGACCCGGGTGACAGGCGCTGTCTGCCAGGGCAAACGCGCGTTCGATCAGGCGTGCGGTCTCTTGCGGTGACTCGAATGGAAACAGGTGCGAGCCATCCAGCCACTGCATGCGCCCCTGCACGAGGCGCTGCGTGGTCTGCAGACCTGCCATGCGGATTTCGCGGGACGACCGGCCGCCGATGAAGCTCACCGGCACCGCAAACGGCTTGCGCGCCAGTTTGCCGAGCTGATGGGGCAGCGTCTTGTAGATGCGGTATTCCACCTCGCGCTCGAAGGCCAGGGCGCGTCCGTGCTGTGTCGCGGTGGTGCCGAACCGTGCGTAATCGTGCAGCATGTCCGGATCCCATTGCCGGAATGCCGCCTTGGCCGCGAAATGGCTTTGCACCGTGGCGACATCCGGCCACTGGATCCGGCGCCGCTTGGCTGCTGCCGCGGGAGAAAATCGCTCGCCCAGTCCGGTGCGCTTGGACAGCCAGAGCAGGCGCGCCCGCCAGCCGGCGACAACCGGTGAGTCGAGCAGGATGACCTGCAGTGCCAGTTCCGGGTGGGCATGGGCCGCCATCAGGCTGAGATAGCCGCCGAGCGAGTGCCCTACCAGCACTGCAGGCTCGCCATGGCAATCGTGCTGCAGATAGTCGATCAATTGCTGCGCCAGTGGCTTCCAGCCGTCGCGCACCGGGTAGCGCGCGTCATGGCCGAACAAGGGCACGGCGCGCACCCGAAACGCCGGCTCCAGCGCCAGGAACAGCTTGCGGTATACCGCAGCAGGAAAGCCGTTGGCGTGCGAAAACACCAGCAGCGGTCGCTGCGCGGCGTTGGCAGGCGTGCTCACGCCAGATCAGGCCCCGGCCAGCAAGGCCTTGGCGCGCGCTGCGGCCACACCCATGTCGGCGCGACCGGCGAGTTGCGTCTTGAGTGGCCCCATGAGCTTGCCCAGATCCTGCGGACCGCTTGCACCGATCTGCGCCATCAGGGCGCGGATCTCGGCGTCAATCTCTTCGGCGCTCAGCCGTGCGGGCAGGTAGCGTTCGAGCACGGCGATTTCCGCTGCTTCCTTGTCCACCAGGTCTTGCCGCCCTGCGGGCGCGAACTGGGCGATGGCGTCGCGACGCTGCTTGATCATTTTGTCGATGATGGCCACCACGGCGGCATCGTCGAGCGTGATGCGCTCGTCCACTTCCTTTTGTTTCATCGCCGCCATCAGCAGGCGGATGGTGCCCAGAAGAGGAGCGTCCTTGGCACGCATGGCGGCCTTCATGTCGTCCTGAATGCGGTCTTTGAGGGTCATGGCTTGTCCAATGCAAAAAGCCCGCTGCAGGGGCGGGCTGTTTCAATCAGGCAGAAGTCCGTTGCGGGCACCGAAACAACGGGCACGCACAGGATGGCTCAGATTTCAGTACTTGCGCTCGGGCAGGGTCTGGCTGCGGATGCGCTTGTAGTGGCGCTTGACCGCCGCAGCTTTCTTGCGCTTGCGCTCGGCGGTGGGCTTCTCATAGAACTCGCGGGCGCGCAGCTCGGTCAGCAGGCCGAGTTTTTCAATGGTGCGCTTGAAGCGGCGCAGGGCGACGTCGAAAGGCTCGTTTTCTTTGATGCGGATGGTGGTCATTGATGAACTTCAGTCTTAGGTGGGCAGCCTCGGCTGGCGTTCAAACGCCTGTGAGTTCCAGACGCATTCTTGAGGCTTGCCGCTGCAAAAAGTTTAGCCACAGAATTATATGCACAAAATCAGTGTGCAACAAACGCTTGCGGTGTCAGAGTGCCCTTGCGCAGGCTGCGGCCGAACTCCAGGCCCACTGAAAGTTATAGCCGCCCAGCCAGCCTGTGACGTCAACCACCTCGCCGATGAAGTAGAGCCCGGGAACATCGTGGGCCATCATGGTGGACGAGGACAGCGCCGTTGTGTCAACGCCGCCTGCGGTCACTTCGGCCTTGCGCCAGCCCAGGGTACCGCTGGGGCGCAACTGCCAGTCGTGCCATTGCTGCCACAGCGCACCCAGTGATCTGTCGCTGAGGTCAGCCATGCGGCGGTCCGCGTCAGGGGTTTGCGCCGCCAGGGCTTGCGCCAGCCGCTGCGGCAGGTGCTGGGCGAGCTCACCGGCCAGTGTGCGACGGTTGCCCTGCTTGGCCTTGCGCCAGGCTGCTTCGCTTAAGTCGCCCATCAAGTTGATGTGCAGCGCAGATCCCGGCTGCCAGTAGCTGGAGGCCTGCAGAATGGCGGGGCCGCTGAGTCCGCGGTGGGTGAATAGCAGGTCTTCGCGGAAGCGGGCGCCATCGGCGCGGATGTCGACCTCGAGGGAGACGCCACTGAGATCGGCGAAAGACGCCCACTGTGCCGGATCGAATGCGAGCGGCACCAGCGCCGGTCTTGGCGGCACGATGGGCAGGCCAAACTGCGCGGCGAGCTGGTAGCCCAGCGGGGTGGCGCCAATTTGCGGGATCGACAGCCCTCCGGTCGCCACGACCAGGGCGTTGGCGCTGACCCAGCCTTTTGCCGTGCGCAAACGAAAGCCGGGTGCGGCTGCTTCCACTGTCTCCACGGGGCAAGGCTGCCAATGCGTCACGCCGCCCGCTGCGCACTCGTCCAGCAAGGCGCGGATGAGCAATTCAGCAGAGTCGTCGCAGAACAATTGGCCCTTGTGCTTTTCGTGAAAGCCGATGCGATGTTGATGCAGCAGACCGATGATGTCCTGTGGGGTGTAGCGCGACAGGGCCGATTTGCAGAAATGTGGATTGCCGGACAGAAAATTGTCCGGGCGAGTGTGCAGGTTGGTGAAGTTGCATCGCCCACCGCCAGAGATGCGGATTTTCTCCGCGATCTTCGGCCAATGATCGAGCAGCAGCACACGTCGCCCGCGCTGGCCTGCAAGTGCGGCGCACAGCAGGCCAGCCGCCCCGGCGCCCAGGATGATGGCGTCAAAGCGCTGCGGCGCGCAGCGGTGGGAAGGGCTGGAAGCTAGACTGCCGGGCATGCTGGTTCTTGGAATTGAAACGTCGTGCGATGAAACCGCCGCCGCACTGTACGACACCGAAGCGGGACTGCTCGGCCATGCTCTGCATTCTCAGGTCGACATGCACCAGGCCTATGGCGGCGTCGTGCCCGAGCTGGCCTCGCGCGATCACATCCGCCGCCTTCTGCCGCTGACCGACCTCGCGCTCAGGCAGGCCGGCGTGCACCTGCCGCAGATCGATGCCATTGCATACACCCGCGGCCCGGGTCTCGCCGGGGCGTTGCTTGTCGGCGCCGGTGTGGCCTCGGCTCTGGGCATGGCCTTGGACAAGCCGCTGATCGGCGTGCATCATCTGGAGGGGCATCTGCTGTCTCCGCTGCTGTCGAAGCAACCACCATCCTTTCCTTTCCTGGCTCTGCTGGTCTCTGGCGGCCACACCATGTTGCTTGACGTGCAGGCCTTCGGGCAGTACGCGCTGCTGGGCGAAACGGTGGACGATGCGGCCGGAGAGGCCTTCGACAAATCCGCCAAACTGCTTGGCCTGGGCTATCCCGGCGGACCGGCGCTGGCGCGGCTTGCGGCGTTTGGCAATGCGCTGGCATTCGATCTGCCGCGGCCCAAAATGCATAGTCCCGATCTGGATTTTTCCTTTGCCGGGCTGAAAACCGCCGTGCTGACCAAGGTGCGTGGACTGGGCACCAATCTCTGTGAACAGAGCCGGGCCGATCTGGCCGCCGCTGCGCAGGCGGCCATCACGGATGTGCTGGTCCACAAGACCCTGCGCGCCCAGCAGGTCACAAGGCGTGCCTCTGTGGTCGTTGCAGGGGGGGTGGGCGCCAACCGGCAGCTGCGCGAAAAGCTGTCTTCCGCGCTTGCTGCCAGAGGGGTGCAACTGTTCTTTCCCGAACTGGAATGGTGTACCGACAATGGCGCAATGATTGCCCTGGCGGGAGCGCTGCGCTTGCAGGCGCAGCCTGATGCAGCCCGAAAAGCGGGGCCATTCGATGTGCTGCCGCGATGGGATCTGAAGCAGATCGACGTGGCCTAGATTTCCCAGATCCCTTGCGGCTGAAAGTCGCTGTCCTCGCCCTTGCTCGCCAGACCCCGTGCGTTGCACGCCACGCGCGCCGCGCCGACGCGGTAATCATGTCTGCAGTGGAGATGCCCGTGCAGCCACAAGGTGCTGTGCGCGATCATGTCGTCATACGCGTTGCAGAAGCTCGCCGTCGAGGCGTTCAGGGGATAGCGCGGATCGTTGCTGCGCAGGCTGGGCGCGAAATGGGTGATGACCAGAGTGGCATCGTCCTGCGGCGCGCGGTGCGCCGGATTGGTGAGCTGTTCCCGCAGCCAGTCTCGGCAATGCTGGCCTTCGTCCCGCAGTTCGGCAACGCCCATGGGCTTGCCGTGCCGGGTGGCACATTGCACCTGTTCGGCAAAGTAGCGCGCGGCGCGCATGCTGCGCTCGATGCCCTCGGAGCCGAATAGTTCAAAGTCGTTCCAGAGGGTTGTGCCCAGCACGCGGATGGTGCGGCCTCGATGGGTGATGCGTGTTTGCTCGCATTCGAGCATGGTGAAGCCCAGGCGATCGCAGCGCTCGCGCAGGGCCTCGAGTGTCTGGTCGAAATCCTTGTGATCATGTTCGTGGTTGCCGGCCACGTAGATCACCGGAACTGGCCAGTTTTTGAACAGGTCGATCTGATGATGATTGGCGTCGATGTCGCCTGCCAGAACAAGCAGGTCTGCATCCTCCGCCACCTGAGGTGTGAAATTCTCGGTTTCCAGATGCAGATCGGACAGAAGTTGTATGCGCATGGCGCGGCCAGCAGTGCGTGTGGTGTTGTGTAAACGCACTGTAAACCGGATCAGGCGCAGACTCGCTGCCTCGGGCGCATAAATGTGCCTGATCGTGAACTACTCCTCACCCCAGACGAAGGGCAAATGGCGGATCTCGCTTGCACCAGACGCTTGGATGCTTGGATGCGGCCGCAACGGCCGCATCCAGCAGAGCCTCACTTCACGGCGATCTGCAACGCGGCCGTCTGAACCTTGCGTGGCAGGGTCAGAGACAGCACACCATTTTCCAGCTTGGCTTCGGCTGCAGAGGGATCAAGCTCGGCAGGCAGGTCGAAGGACCGATAGAACTGGCTGGTGCTGCGTTCGCGGTAGATCACCTTGCCGCCCTCGGTTTTCTCGTCCTGGCGCTTCGACTCGGCCGAGATGGTGACCCGCGAGCCTTCGACCTGGATTTTGACGGCGTCTTTCTCAACGCCGGGCAGGTCGGCATGCACCAGATATCCGGTGTCGGTTTCGGTCACATCCATGCTGAGTTTTTTCAAGGATTGGGCTTCGCTATCGCCCGTGGCGAAAAAATCCCGGAAGGCCTGATCAAACAAGCGGCCAAAAACTGGATCAAGGCCGCTGCTGTAGAGAGAAACGCGGTTGGATGGGGTTGTAACGGTATAAGCCATGACAATTCTCCTTGGTTGGTAGGGGTTCGCGCCCCGTTGCGCAAGATATGCTGTCAGTGTGACGGTTTTCAAGATACTCTTGGACGTTCGGCTCAAGCGGCCTGCTGGGCTGGTGGATCGCTGCTGGAATCGGCAAAACTGCCAGGCTGCTCTGGCTTGTGGATACAATGCACTGTTTCACTTTCACGGCGCGGGATGGTTTCTCCTGCGTTCGCGTGTTCTCTCACAGGAAACTGATATGTCTGTAGCTGATCTCAACAAGGCGCAAATCGTCGCCGAAAATGCCCGCGGGGCGGGTGATACCGGGTCCCCGGAAGTGCAGGTTGCGTTGCTGACTGCGCGCATCAACGACTTGACCGGCCACTTCAAAACGCATGCCAAGGACCATCACGGCCGCCGCGGCCTGCTCAAGATGGTGAGTCGTCGTCGCAAGTTGCTGGACTACCTGAAAGACAAGGACGCCGACCGTTATCGCGCCCTGATCGCCAAGCTCAGTCTGCGCAAGTAAGCCGTCGTGTTGCAACAACGCCTGTGAGAGTTTTTCGGCACAGGCGTTTTTTGTATTTGTTTCAAGTGTTTTTTGGTGGCGGTGTGACCCGTGTCATTCCACCGACGTTCCGGCCGATCCGGGCGTCGCTGGAATGGCATCACTCCGCCGGGTGTTTCAACGGATGTGGCTGTGCCGGATGCGGCGTCGAGTGTTCGGCGCTGTGGATGAAGGCCGCGGCTGCATGCTGACAAGGAGTTTGCCATGTTCAACAAAGTCGTCAAAACCTTCCAGTGGGGCCGCCATCAAGTCACGATGGAAACCGGCGAGATCGCGCGCCAGGCCAGTGGTGCCGTGCTGCTCAACATGAACGACACGGTGGTGCTCGCCACTGTGGTGGGCGCGCGCAGCGCCAAGGCGGGGCAGGATTTTTTCCCGCTGACCGTGGATTACATCGAGAAGACCTATGCAGCAGGTCGCATTCCTGGCGGCTTTTTCAAGCGGGAAGGGCGTCCCAGCGAAAACGAGACGCTGACCTCGCGTCTGATCGATCGCCCCATCCGTCCGCTGTTTCCGGAAGGTTTTTTCAACGAAGTCCAGGTGGTCGTGCATGTGCTGTCGATCAACCCGGAAGTCGATGCCGACATTCCCGCGTTGCTCGCGTCCAGCGCGGCGCTGGCCGTCTCCGGCCTGCCGTTCAATGGCCCGGTAGGCGCTGCCCGCGTGGGTTATGTCAACGGCGAGTATGTGCTCAACCCCAGCCGCGCCGAGCTGGCCAACAGCCGCCTGGAATTGGTGGTCGCCGGAACCGAATCGGCGGTGCTGATGGTCGAGAGCGAGGCCGATCAGCTGTCCGAAGAGGTGATGCTCGAGGCCGTGATGTTCGGTCATGCCCAGTTCCAGACCGCGATCAATGTCATCCATGAGCTGGTGCGTGAAGGTGGCAAGCCCGCATGGGACTGGACCGCGCCCGAAAAGGATCAAGCGCTGATCGACCGGATCCAGGCGCTGGCGGGTGAGCAAATGCGTGCGGCGTACAAGATCACGCAAAAGCAGGCCCGTACACAGGCGCTGCGCGAAATGGCTGCCGCCGTGCACGCTGGGCTGGCCGCAGCTGGCGTGGACGCAGACGGCGCCAAGGTCGACGGCATCCTGTTCGACATGGAAGCGCGCATCGTGCGCGACCAGATTCTCGCGGGCGAGCCGCGCATCGACGGCCGCGATACCCGGACCGTGCGTCCCATCAGCATTCGCACCTCGGTGCTGCCGCGTACCCACGGCAGCGCCCTGTTCACCCGTGGCGAAACCCAGGCGCTGGCCGTGGCCACACTGGGCACCGACCAGGACGCTCAGATCATCGACGCCCTCGGCGGCGAATATCGTGACCGCTTCCTGCTGCACTACAACATGCCGCCGTTCGCCACTGGTGAGACGGGCCGTGTGGGCTCGCCCAAGCGCCGCGAAATCGGGCATGGTCGCCTGGCCAAGCGCGCGCTGCTCGCGGTGCTGCCGAAGAAAGAAGATTTCGCCTACACCATGCGCGTGGTGTCCGAAGTCACCGAATCCAACGGCTCGTCGTCCATGGCTTCGGTCTGCGGTGGCTGCCTGGCGTTGCTCGATGCCGGTGTGCCGTTGAAGGCGCATGTGGCTGGTATCGCCATGGGTCTGATCAAGGAAGGCAACCGTTTTGCCGTACTGACAGACATCCTGGGTGACGAGGATCACCTCGGCGACATGGATTTCAAGGTGGCGGGTTCGGCCACCGGCGTGACTGCGCTGCAGATGGACATCAAGATTCAGGGCATCACCCGCGAGATCATGCAGGTGGCGCTGGCGCAGGCGCGCGAAGCCCGCATGCACATCCTGGGCATCATGCAGCAGGCAGTTGGCGGTGCGCGTGACGAGGTGTCGCAGTTCGCGCCACGTCTGTATACCCTGAAGATCAACCCCGAGCGCATCCGCGACGTCATCGGCAAGGGCGGGGCGACCATCCGCGCGCTCACGGAAGAGACTGGCACGCAGATCAACATTGCCGAGGACGGCACCATCACCATCGCCTCCACCGACGCCGACAAGGCAGCGATTGCCAGACAGCGCATCGTCGACCTCACCGCCGAGGTGGAAGTGGGGCAGGTGTATGACGGCGCCGTGGTCAAGATTCTCGACTTCGGCGCGCTGGTCAACGTATTGCCCGGCAAGGACGGTCTGCTGCACATCTCGCAGATTGCCAACGAGCGCATCAACAAGGTGAGCGACTATCTGCAGGAAGGTCAGAAAGTCCGCGTCAAGGTCATCGAGACCGATGACAAGGGCCGCTTCCGCCTGTCGATCAAGGCGCTGCTGGGGGACGCAACCGATACAGCGGCTGCGGCTGTGGCGCCTGCCGCTGCGGATGCCGACCTCGAACCGGGCACCTGACCTCCAGCTCGCAATTCCACGCATGCGCGCCATTGAAATTTCCCAGCCCGGAGGACCGGAAGCTCTGCGCCTGTGCGAGCGGCCCCTGCCGCAAGCGGGCGCTGGCGAGGTGCTGTTGCGGGTGCGGGCGTTCGGCGTCAACCGACCCGATGCGTTGCAGCGTCGCGGCCTTTACCCGCCACCAGCGGGCGCGCCGGACATCCCCGGTCTGGAAGTGTGCGGGGAGATCGTGTCCGGCGATCTGGACGGCACCGACTTTCGGGTGGGCGATCTGGTGTGCGCGCTGCTTGCGGGCGGTGGTTATGCCGAATACTGCGTGGCGCCGACGGGGCAGTGTCTTCCGCTGCCTGCTGGCCTGAGCCCGGAACAGGGGGCGGCATTGCCCGAGACCCTGTTCACCGTTTGGCACAATGTGTTCGAGCGGGGTCAGTTGCAGGCTGGGCAGACGCTGCTCGTGCAGGGTGGGAGCAGCGGCATCGGCACCGCTGCCATTCAAATGGCGGTTGCCGCAGGCGCGCGCGTGGTTGCAACTGCAGGGTCCGATGAAAAATGCGCCGCCTGCTCGCATCTCGGTGCGGCACTGGCCATCAACTACCGTACCCAGGATTTTGTCGAGGCTGTCCAGACCTACACGGCACAGCGCGGCGTGGATGTGGTGCTCGACATGGTGGCCGGCAGTTATATCGCCCGCGAGCAGCGCTGCCTGGCCGAGGACGGGCGTCTGGTGGTCATCGCCGTCCAGGGGGGCACGCAGGCCGAGATCGACGCTGGGCTGTTGATGCGCAAGCGCCAGACGCTCACCGGTTCCACCTTGCGCAATCGCAGCGTGGCGTTCAAGAGCGCAATTGCCCGGTCCTTGCGCGAAACGGTCTGGCCCTGGATCGAACAGGGCAAGGTGCGGCCCGTCATGGACACGATCTTTGCTGCTGAACAGATCGTGCAGGCCCATCAGCGCATGGAACAGGGTCAGCACATCGGCAAGCTGGTTCTGCGCTGGGCTTGACCGGCTGCACACACGACAACATCACATTGGAGCAAGATATGCGTCAGCAATTCGTCGCCGGAAACTGGAAGATGCACGGCAGCCTGGCGAGCAACGCCGCCCTGCTGGGCGAAGTCCTCACCGGAGTCGCCACAGCGCGCTGTGAAGTGGCGGTCTGCGTGCCGTATCCCTATCTGTCTCAGGTGCAGCAACTGCTGCAGGCCAGCCAGGTTGCGCTGGGCGCACAGGACTGTTCCATGCATGCCAGCGGTGCGCATACTGGAGAAGTTGCAGTCAGCATGCTGCAGGAGTTCGGCTGCCGTTATGTCATTGTCGGCCATTCCGAACGCCGGGCCGATCATCATGAATCCGATGTGGTGGTCGCCGCCAAGGCGGAGCGCGTTCTTGAGGCGGGCATGACGCCCATCGTCTGTGTCGGAGAAACGCTGCAGCAGCGTGAAGCGGGTGAAACCTCCGCTGTGGTGCTGCGCCAGTTGCAGGCGGTGACGCATCTGCTCGGCGCGCAGACGCAGCGCATCGTCGTCGCCTACGAGCCGGTCTGGGCGATCGGTACCGGGCGCACCGCCAGTCCTGAGCAGGCGCAGGAGGTGCATGCCGTGCTGCGGGCGCATCTGCGCACTGTCGGTGGTTCCGCGGGCGATGTGCGCATTCTGTACGGCGGCAGTGTCAAGCCGGACAATGCACAGGTGCTGTTTGCCCAGCCGGACATTGATGGCGGGCTCATCGGCGGGGCGTCGTTGAAGGCGTCCGATTTTCTGGCCATTGTTGCGGCGGCACGCTGAGGCGGAGCCGTCGGTTCAGTGGCGACGCTTGTTTTTCATGTGGTGATGTTGTGAAGCGCGCCAAGCGCGATTGAGTGCACAAATGCAAATTCTGATGACCTTGACCCTGGTGGTGCAGATCCTGTCTGCGCTGGTGATGATTGTTCTGGTGTTGATGCAGCACGGCAAAGGTGCCGACATGGGGGCGTCTTTTGGTTCCGGCGCCTCGGGCAGTCTGTTCGGCGCCACCGGGTCGGCCAATTTCCTGAGCCGCAGCACGGCAGTTGCGGCTACGCTGTTTTTCGTGACCACGCTGATGATGGCGTATTTTGGCAATCGTGCGAACTCTGGCGACGGTGGCCTGATGGAAAAGCTGGCCGCGCCAGCGCCGGTGGCGTCCGTGGTCTCGCCTGCAAAGCCCAGTGGTCCGATCAGCCAGGTTCCATCCGTTCCCGGGGCAATCGGTGCGGCGCCCCAGGCCGCGTCCACACCGAAGCCGAGTGCTTCCACAACCAAGTAAATTCCGCTTGATATGCGTCAAGCATCGTGATGGATTGTGCGTTGCAGCAAACACAAGCCCTGCGACTTGTCAATCCATGGTGAATTGAGGCATTGCGCCAGCGCAATATCCCATTGTTCTGTGTTGCTTCGCTGCATTGGAAGCATGTAAGATTCTTCTGTTTTGCAAATCCAGTAACAAACATGCGCGGTGCATGTGATTTCGCCCGGTGCGAAGGCGCTTGCCGCGTAGCAGCCTGACAGTTGGCGGCATGTTGGCGTTGCGGCAGACGCCGCATGGTCACCGCCCGGAGATCGTCCTGCAGATCGACGCTGACTGTTCATATGCAATTTGTTGCGCTGGGCTGCCTTCGCCGTGCGGTTTCAGCGGTGGTGTTCGGGCAGTATCCGGTTTTGAGCCGACGTGGTGGAATTGGTAGACACGCTATCTTGAGGGGGTAGTGGCGAAAGCTGTGCGAGTTCGAGTCTCGCCGTCGGCACCAAAAGATTGAAGGGCAGGGTCACAATCCGCCCAGATAACAACAGGAGATGGAGTGCGATGAATCTTGAGCAATATCTGCCGGTGTTGTTGTTCATCCTGGTGGGCATTGGCGTTGGCGTCGTGCCGCAGTTGCTCGGTTACTTCATCGCTCCGCGTCGCCCCGACGCCGAGAAAAACTCCCCCTACGAATGTGGCTTCGAAGCCTTCGAAGACGCGCGGATGAAGTTCGACGTACGGTATTACCTCGTCGCCATCCTGTTCATCCTGTTCGACCTCGAAATCGCGTTCCTTTTTCCCTGGGCCGTCGCCCTGAAGGACATCGGCCAGATCGGGTTCTGGGCGATGATGATCTTTCTGGCCATCCTCACGATCGGCTTCATCTATGAGTGGAAAAAAGGGGCGCTCGATTGGGAGTGATGTCGGCAGTGAAATCGGGATTGAGCGGGTGCGAGCCCGCATGCGCCCGGTGGCATCGAGCCCCTGCATTGCGACACCGGTCTGAACTATTGGTCAGGAGTGGATCATGAGCATTGAAGGTGTTTTGCAGGAAGGTTTCATCACCACCTCTGCGGACAAGCTGATCAACTGGACGCGGACAGGTTCGCTCTGGCCCATGACCTTCGGCTTGGCATGCTGCGCGGTGGAAATGATGCATGCAGGTGCTGCGCGCTACGACCTCGACCGCTTCGGTATCGTCTTCCGGCCGAGCCCGCGGCAGTCCGACCTGATGATCGTGGCCGGCACGCTGTGCAACAAAATGGCGCCGGCGCTGCGCAAGGTCTACGACCAGATGGCCGAGCCGCGCTGGGTGCTGTCGATGGGTTCTTGCGCCAACGGCGGCGGCTACTACCACTACTCCTATTCGGTTGTGCGCGGTTGTGATCGCATCGTGCCCGTCGATGTCTACGTGCCGGGCTGCCCGCCAACGGCAGAGGCGCTGCTGTACGGCTTGATTCAGTTGCAGAACAAAATCCGCCGCACGGAAACCATTGCGCGTTGAGCTCCCGCTTTCACCTCCATCAGACGCCATGACCAGCAAGCTCGAACAACTTGAAACCACGCTGCGCGCCACGCTGGGTGAGCGCATCGTGGACTTGAACGCCAACGTCGGTGAGCTCACCCTGGACGTTGCGCCAGCGCACTATCTCGACGTCTGCCTTGCTCTTCGCGACTCTGCAGACCTGCATTTCGAGCAACTGATCGACCTCTGCGGCGTGGACTATGCGCAGTACGGCAACAGCCCGCGTGATGAAGAGGGGCGCTTCATGGTGGTGTTGCATCTGCTCTCGCTGCGGCACAACTGGCGTCTGCGCGTCCGGGTGCGTTGCCCGCAGGATGATCTGCCGCTGATCGCATCGGTCAACGACATCTGGAATGCAGCCAACTGGTTCGAGCGCGAAGCCTTCGATCTGTACGGCATCATTTTTGAGGGACACCCCGACCTGCGCCGCATCCTCACCGATTACGGCTTCATCGGGCATCCGTTCCGCAAGGATTTTCCGCTCTCGGGCACCGTCGAAATGCGTTACGACCCGGACAGCAAGCGGGTGATCTACCAACCCGTCACCATTGAGCCGCGCGAAATCACGCCGCGCATCGTCCGTGAGCCCGGGTACGGCGGGCTCGGTGTTGGCCTTCGTGGCGGGTTGGGGCATTGATATGGCGGACATCAAGAATTACACCCTGAACTTCGGGCCGCAGCATCCGGCGGCCCACGGCGTGCTGCGCCTGGTGCTCGAACTCGACGGCGAGGTGGTGCAGCGTGCCGACCCGCACATCGGGCTGCTGCACCGGGCCACCGAGAAGCTGGCGGAGCACAAGACCTACATTCAGGCGCTGCCGTACATGGACCGGCTCGACTATGTGTCCATGATGTGCAACGAGCATGCCTATTGCCTGGCAATTGAAAAGCTGCTCGGCGTTGAGGTGCCGATCCGCGCGCAGTACATCCGCGTGATGTTTGCCGAGATCACCCGCCTGCTCAATCACCTCATGTGGCTCGGGGCGCATGGCCTGGATTGTGGCGCGATGACCATCTTCCTCTACGCCTTTCGCGAGCGCGAGGATCTGTTCGACATGTACGAGGCCGTGTCCGGCGCGCGCATGCATGCGGCCTATTTCCGTCCTGGTGGTGTGTACCGCGATCTGCCCGACAGCATGGCGCAGTATGGGGAATCGAAAATCCGAAACGCCCGTGCCGTCGAGGCACGCAACGCGGGGCGCCAGGGTTCGCTGCTCGATTTCATTGACGACTTCACCCAGCGGTTCCCGGCCTATGTCGATGAATATGAAACGCTGCTGACCGACAACCGTATCTGGAAGCAGCGCACCGTGGGCATCGGCGTGATTTCGCCGGAGCGTGCCCTGAATCTGGGCATGACCGGCCCGATGCTGCGCGGCTCGGGCGTGGAGTGGGATCTGCGCAAGACCCAACCTTACGACGTCTATGACCGTCTGGATTTCGATATCCCAGTGGGCAAGAACGGCGACTGCTATGACCGTTATCTGGTGCGCATGGAAGAGATGCGCCAGTCCAACCGCATCATCAAGCAGTGCGTGGACTGGCTGCGTGCCAACCCTGGCCCGGTGATCACAGACAACCACAAGGTGGCCGCTCCCGCACGCGAAGAAATGAAGACCAGCATGGAAGCGCTGATCCATCACTTCAAGCTGTTCAGCGAAGGCATGCGGGTGCCGGAGGGGCAGGCGTACGCAGCGGTTGAGCACCCGAAAGGCGAATTCGGCATCTACCTGGTGTCCGACGGGGCGAACAAACCCTATCGACTCAAGATCCGTGCTCCGGGATTTGCCCACCTTGCCGCGCTCGACGAAATGTCGCGCGGCCACATGATTGCTGACGTCGTTGCCATCATCGGTACTCTCGACATCGTTTTCGGTGAGATCGATCGCTGATGGACCGCTCCCCTCTCTCGCACGAAATGCAACGCATGATGTTGTCCGAACCCACGCGCCAGCGCATCGACCAGGAAGTTGCCAAGTATCCCGCCGAGCAGAAGCAGTCTGCGGTGATTGCCGCGCTGTCCATCGTGCAGCAGGAGCAGGGCTGGGTCTCGCCCGAGGCCGAGAAGGCCGTGGCCGAGTATCTGGGCATGCCGCCCATCGCCGTGCATGAGGTGGTGACCTTCTACAACATGTTCAACACCCGGCCGGTCGGGCAATTCAAGCTCAACGTCTGCACCAATCTGCCCTGTGCCCTGAGCGGCGGCAACTCGGCGGCGCAGTATCTCAGCGAAAAGCTGGGCGTCGCGCTGGGCGAAACCACTGCGGACGGTGTGTTCACGCTGCAGGAATCGGAATGCCTGGGGGCTTGTGGTGATGCGCCGGCCATGCTGGTCAATGACCGCAGGCTGTGCAGCTTCATGCGCCCCGAGCGCCTCGATGCGCTGATCGACGAACTGCGCGCAGAGGCGGCTGCGCGGGGCACTGATGGGGAGTCCAAATGAGTCATCCTTTCGGTCGAAGCACAGGACAGGAAACCTGCTTCCACGGACGTCACATTCAGCCGCAGATTCTTGCCGATCTGAACGGCGACAACTGGAATCTCGAGGGCTATCTGGCGCGCGATGGCTACAAGGCGCTTCGCAAGATCCTCACCGAAGGCTGGACGCCGGAGCAGGTCATCGCCGAGGTCAAGGCCTCGGCCCTGCGGGGTCGCGGAGGCGCCGGTTTCCCGACCGGGTTGAAGTGGAGCTTCATGCCGCGCCAGTTCCCGGGACAGAAATATCTGGTGTGCAACTCCGACGAAGGCGAGCCGGGTACTTTCAAGGACCGCGACATCCTGCGGTTCAACCCGCATGCCGTGATCGAGGGCATGGCGATCGCCGCGTTCGCCATGGGCATCACCGTGGGCTACAACTACATCCACGGCGAAATTTTTGAAGACTACGAGCGCTTCGAGGAAGCGCTGCGTCAGGCGCGGGCTGCCGGCTATCTGGGCGACAACATCCTGGGCAGCAGTTTCAGCTTCCAGTTGCATGCGTCGCACGGATTCGGTGCCTACATCTGCGGCGAAGAAACCGCGCTGCTCGAATCACTCGAAGGCAAGAAGGGTCAGCCGCGGTTCAAGCCGCCCTTTCCGGCAAGTTTCGGCCTGTATGGCAAGCCGACCACGATCAACAACACCGAAACCTTCGCGGCAGTGCCCTGGATCATCCGCAACGGCGGCCAGGCCTATCTGGAAGTCGGCAAGCCGAACAACGGCGGCACCAAGATCTACTCGGTCTCGGGCGACGTGGCCAGGCCCGGCAACTACGAAGTGCCGATGGGCACGCCGTTTTCCACACTGCTCGACCTTGCGGGTGGCATGCGCGAGGGGCGGCAACTCAAGGCCGTGATTCCCGGCGGTTCGTCGGCGCCCGTGCTCCCCGCCAGCATCATCATGGACTGCACCATGGACTACGACTCCATCGCCAAGGCCGGTTCCATGCTGGGCTCGGGCGCGGTCATCGTGCTCAACGACACGCGCTGCATGGTCAAGTCGCTGATGCGCCTGTCCTATTTCTATCAACATGAATCGTGCGGTCAGTGCACACCCTGCCGCGAAGGCACGGGCTGGCTGTACCGTGTGGTGCACCGCATCGAGAATGGCCGGGGGCGCATGGAAGACCTGGACCTGCTGAACTCCGTGTCCGACAACATCGCCGGGCGCACCATTTGCGCATTGGGAGATGCTGCGGCCATGCCGGTGAAGTCCTTCGTCAAGCATTTCCGCAACGAATTCGAGCATCACGTCACCCACAAGACCTGCCTCGTTCCGGCCTATGTCTGAACCGCTCTTTGTCCCGATTCTGCACAGGACGCCCCATCATGGTTGAACTCGAAATCGACGGTCAAAAAGTCCAGGTGCCCGAAGGCGCGATGGTCATGGACGCGGCCACGCAGCTCGGCATCTATGTGCCGCACTTCTGCTATCACCACAAACTGACCATTGCAGCCAATTGCCGCATGTGTCTGGTGGATGTGGAAAAAGCGCCCAAGCCGCTGCCTGCCTGCGCCACGCCGGCTGCGCAGGGCATGGTGGTGCGCACCCATTCCGAGCGCGCATTGCAGGCGCAAAAGGGCGTGATGGAGTTCCTGCTCATCAACCATCCACTCGACTGCCCGATCTGCGATCAGGGCGGGGAGTGCCAGTTGCAGGATCTGGCCGTGGGCTATGGCGGCTCGGCCTCGCGGTATACCGAGGAAAAGCGCGTCATCTTCCACAAAGACGTGGGCCCGCTGATTGCGATGGAGGAGATGAGCCGCTGCATTCAGTGCACCCGCTGCGTACGTTTCGGGCAGGAAATTGCCGGCATCATGGAACTCGGCATGGCCAATCGAGGCGAGCATTCCGAGATCATGACCTTCGTCGGCAGCACGGTCGATTCCGAGTTGTCCGGCAACATGATCGATATCTGTCCGGTCGGCGCACTCACCAGCAAGCCGTTCCGCTACAGCGCGCGGACCTGGGAGCTGTCGCGCCGTGCGTCCATCAGCCCGCATGACAGCATCGGCGCCAACCTCATCGTGCAGGTCAAGGGCGACCGCGTGATGCGTGTGGTCCCGCAAGACAACGAGGCCGTCAATGAGTGCTGGCTGTCCGATCGCGACCGCTTCGCCTACGAAGGGCTCAACAGCCCCGAGCGACTCACCTCGCCGCAGATCCGTGAGAACGGGCAGTGGAAATCGGTGGACTGGCAGACGGCGCTCGACTTCACGGTACAAGGGCTGAGACGTGCCCTGGGCGCAGGTGGCGGCGACAACGGTCTGGCTGCGCTGGCCGCACCGAGCAGCACAGTGGAAGAGCTGTACCTGCTGAAAAAGCTGATCACCGGGATGGGCAGCAACAGCCTGGACACCCGCCTGCGCCAAAGCGACTTTTCCGCCGACGGACAGGATGCTGGAATTCCCTGGCTGGGCATGTCGATTGCCGATGTCGGCCAGCTGCAAGCTGCCCTGTTCATTGGCAGCACCCTGCGCAAGGAGCAGCCTTTGCTGTCAACCCGGCTGCGGCATGCGGCCAAGGCGGGCGCGAAAGTCTCCACGCTCCACGCCGCAAACGACGACTGGCTCATGCCCATGCATGCGCGCATTGCGACAGCGCCCAGCCAGTGGCTGGAGCAACTCGGCGGCATTGCCGTGGCGGTGGCCCAGGCCAAGGGCATTGCCCTGCCCGCCGCCTTGCAGTCCTTGCCCGAGCCCAGTGCACAGGCCCGATCCATCGCGTCCAGTCTGCTGGGTGTCGAGCGCAAGGCCATCTTTCTCGGCAACGCGGCGGTTCAGCATCCTCAGGCAGCGGCGTTGCGCGCGCTGGCGCAATGGATTGCCCGCGAAACCGGTGCGGTGTGCGGCGACCTGACGGAGGCGGGCAACACCGTTGGCGCCGCGCTGCTGGGCGTGTCCCCTCTGGCGCCTGAGTGCAATGCAGCACGCATCGTGGCGCAGCCGCCACGCGCCATGTTCTTGTTCGATGTCGAGCCGGAAGAGGACAGCGCCGATCCGGTGGCGCTGGCCAAGGCGCTGGAGCAGGTCGAGTTCATCGTGTCGTTCAGCCCTTACGTCAACGCGGCAGAGGGCCATGCCGATGTCATGCTGCCGATCGCGCCCTACACCGAAACCGCAGGTAGCCTGATCAATGCGGAAGGGCGGCTGCAGCACTTCAATCCCGTGGTTCAGCCCTTGGGCGAAACACGCCCTGGCTGGAAGGTGCTGCGTGTGCTCGGCAATCTCCTCGACCTCAACGGATTCGAGTTTCAGAGCGCCGCTGAAGTGCGCGCCGAGGCACTCGGCACCTTGAACGAGGCTGGGCAGATTGCAGCGAGGCTGGCACAGCAAAAGGAACTGCCGCTGCCGCAAGGGCTGGCTGCAGCCGCCGAGCAGGCAGTCGAACGCTGTGCGCCTGTGCCCATCTATTCCAGTGACGCCATTGTGCGACGTGCTCCCAGTCTGCAGCGCACGCGCGATGCCCGTGACGCCCGCATGGTGGGTGTGTCGGCGGCGCTGTGGCAACAGCTTGGCCTGCAGGACGGGGACGCGGTACGCGTGAGCGCCAGCGGAAACGCCGCGGTGTTGCCCGCGCGCCGAGATGACACGCTTGCCCACAATGTGGTGCGCATCGCCGCAGCCTGGGCCGAGGCCGCTGCACTGGGTGCGATGTTTGGCGCCGTGCAGATCGAGCGCGTGACGCCTTCCGCCACCTCGCAAGCCGCAGCTGTGCGTGCTGTTGAAAAGGTCTGACATGCTCGAATCCTTCAACCAAGGCGGTCTGTCCCTGCTCGGCCCCATCGCCTGGCCGATTGTCTGGAACCTGATCAAGATCGTTGTGATCGTCGCGCCGCTGATGGGCGCTGTCGCCTACCTGACCCTGTGGGAGCGCAAGCTGATCGGCTGGATTCAGATCCGCATCGGCCCCAATCGCGTCGGTCCCTACGGTCTGCTGCAGCCCGTCGCCGACGGCCTCAAGCTGCTGCTCAAGGAAATCGTCATTCCCTTCCGCTCGAACAAGCGCCTGTTCCTGCTCGGGCCGGTGATGACCATCATGCCGGCACTGGCGGCCTGGGCCGTCATCCCGTTCGGCCCGGATGTCGCGCTGGCCAATGTCAACGCAGGGCTGCTCTTGCTGCTGGCGCTGACCTCCCTGGAGGTCTACGGCGTCATCATTGCCGGCTGGGCGTCGAACTCCAAGTATGCTTTTCTGGGCGCCATGCGGGCGTCCGCGCAGATGGTGAGCTACGAAATCGCGATGGGCTTTGCCATGGTCATCGTGCTCATGGTCTCCGGCAGTCTGAACTTGACCGAGATCGTGACGGGGCAGACCAAGGGTCTGTTTGCCGGCATGGGGCTGAATTTCCTGTCCTGGAACTGGCTGCCGCTGCTGCCCATCTTCGTGGTGTATTTCATTGCGGGTGTGGCAGAGACCAATCGCGCTCCGTTCGACGTGGTCGAGGGTGAGTCGGAAATCGTCGCCGGCCACATGGTCGAGTATTCGGGCATGGCCTTCGCCATGTTCTTCCTGGCCGAATACGCCAACATGATCCTCATTTCCATCCTGACCACCGTGATGTTCCTCGGGGGCTGGGATGCGCCGGTGGCCTTCCTGGGCTTCATTCCGGGCTGGATCTGGCTGGGCATCAAGACCTTCCTCGTCGTCAGCATGTTCCTCTGGCTGCGGGCCACCTTCCCGCGCTACCGTTACGACCAGATCATGCGCCTGGGATGGAAGATTTTTATTCCCGTCACCCTCATCTGGCTGGTCGTGGTGGCGGCGTGGATGCAAACCCCCTGGAACATCTGGAAGTGAGACACGACCATGGCCGCTTTGCGTGACACATTCAACAGCTTCTTCCTCGTCGAGCTTTTCAAAGGGCTGGCGCTGACGGGCAAGTACGCCTTCAAGAGCAAGATCACGGTGCAGTACCCCGAAGAGAAAACGCCGCTGTCGCCGCGGTTTCGCGGGCTGCATGCGCTGCGCCGCTATCCCAATGGAGAAGAACGCTGCATCGCCTGCAAGCTGTGCGAGGCCGTGTGCCCGGCGCTGGCCATCACCATCGAATCGGAACAGCGCGACGATGGCACGCGCCGCACCACCCGCTACGACATCGACCTGACCAAGTGCATCTTCTGCGGCCTGTGCGAAGAAAGCTGCCCGGTGGATTCGATCGTCGAGACGCCCATTTTCGAGTACCACGGCGAAAAGCGCGGAGATCTCTACTTCACCAAGGAAATGCTGCTGGCCGTGGGCGATCGCTACGAAAAGCAAATCGCCGCCACCAAGGAGGCCGACGCCCCATACCGCTGATCGCCTCGAGCCTGCTCGCGGTGCAGCAGGCCCGACGTTCTTCCCTCTGTTTCGATGCCGACGGCTCCGCCTCGGTCTGGCCTTCGTTGTGACCATGGACGTTCAAACCATCCTGTTCTACCTGTTCTCCGCCGTGCTGCTGTTCGCCGCGCTGCGGGTGATCACGGCGCGCAACCCGGTGCACTCGGCGCTTTTTCTGGTGCTGGCGTTTTTCCAGATGTCGGCCATCTGGCTGCTGCTCCGGGCTGAATTTCTCGCCATCGTGCTGGTTCTGGTGTACGTGGGGGCGGTGATGGTGCTGTTCCTGTTCGTGGTGATGATGCTCGACATCAATCTCGACACGATACGCAAGGGATTCTGGCGTTATTTCCCGGTGGCCGCGCTGGTGGGCGTGCTCATCGTGCTGGAAATGGCCGCCGTGCTGATGCAGGGTTTCCAGATCGGCGGCATGACACGCGCCGCGCAGGTCGGCGCAGCCGCATCGGCCGACAACCCACTCACTCACCTGTCCAACACCCGGGCGCTGGGCGTGGTGCTGTATTCACAATACCTGTTCGCCGTGGAGATTGCAGCGGTCATCCTGCTGGTGGCCATCATTGCCGCCATTGCGCTGACCCTGCGCAAGCGCAAGGACGCGCGGCACATGCCGGCCTCCGAACAGATCAAGGCCCGCCGCGAAGACCGCGTGCGGCTGGTATCCATGCCCGCCCAACCCAAGGACTAAGCCATGCTCGGTTCACTCACCCTGGCGCATTACCTGGTGCTCGGCGCCATTCTGTTCGCCATCTCGGTGGTCGGCATTTTCCTCAACCGCCGCAACCTCATCGTCATCCTGATGGCCATCGAGCTGATGCTGCTGGCGGTCAACCTCAACTTCATCGCCTTTTCGCACTACCTGCAGGACTTCGCTGGTCAGGTGTTCGTGTTCTTCATTCTGACGGTTGCCGCGGCCGAGTCGGCCATCGGCCTGGCCATCCTGGTCGTGCTGTTCCGCAACCTCAACACCATTGACGTCGAGGATCTCGACCAACTCAAGGGCTGATCGATGCAAGCCACGCTGAACCCCAACTTGCTGCTGGTCATCGCACTGGCTCCTCTCGTCTCGTCCATCATCGTCGGTCTGTTCGGACGCAGCATCGGCCGGTCCGCGTCCCACTGGCTGACCACACTGTCGGTCGGCCTGTCATTTGTGCTGTCGCTTGTGGTGCTGAACGACGTGATCAACGGCGCCCGTTTCAACGCCACCATCTACGACTGGATGGTGGTGGGCAAGCTGCACATGGAAGTCGGCTTCATGATCGATGGCCTGTCTGCCTTGATGATGACGGTGGTGACTTTCGTGTCGTTCATGGTGCACATCTACACCATCGGCTACATGGCCGACGATGACGGTTATCAGCGCTTCTTCAGCTACATCTCGCTGTTCACCTTTTCCATGCTGATGCTGGTGATGAGCAACAACATGCTCCAGCTGTTTTTCGGCTGGGAGGCGGTGGGCCTGGTGTCGTATCTGCTGATCGGTTTCTGGTTCACCCGGCCCACGGCGGTGTTTGCCAACATGAAGGCCTTCATCGTCAACCGTGTGGGTGATTTCGGCTTCATTCTGGGCATCGGTCTGCTGGCTGCCTATACCGGCAGCCTGAACTACACGGAGATCTTTGCCAAAGGTCCGGAACTGGCCCTTCTGCATCTGCCAGGCACCGACTGGATGCTGGTCACTGCGGCCTGCATTTCCCTGTTCATTGGCGCGATGGGCAAGAGCGCGCAATTCCCGCTGCATGTCTGGCTGCCCGATTCGATGGAAGGCCCTACGCCCATTTCCGCGCTGATCCACGCCGCCACCATGGTGACCGCCGGCATTTTCATGGTGGCGCGCATGTCGCCGCTGTTCGAACTGTCGAACACCGCGCTGTCCTTCATCCTGGTCATTGGTGCCATCACTGCGCTGTTCATGGGTTTCCTCGGGGTGATCCAGAACGACATCAAGCGCGTCATCGCCTATTCCACCCTGTCGCAACTCGGCTACATGACCGTGGCGCTGGGCGCTTCGGCGTATTCGGTGGCGATCTTTCACCTGATGACCCACGCCTTCTTCAAGGCGCTGCTGTTTCTCGGCGCCGGTTCGGTGATCCTGGGCATGCACCACGATCAGGACATTCGCCACATGGGCGGCCTGCGCAAATACATGCCCATCACCTGGATCACCTTCCTCATCGGCACTCTGGCGCTGACCGGCACGCCGTTGTTCTCGGGCTTTTACTCGAAGGACAGCATCATCGAGGCGGTGCACGCCAGCGATCTGCCGGGTTCGGGCTTCGCCTATTTCGCCGTGGTGGCCAGTGTGTTCGTCACCGCGCTCTACAGCTTCCGCCTGTATTTCCTGGTGTTTCACGGCAAGGAGCGTTTCCGGGACGTGGCGCAAGCGCACGGCCATGGGCATGACGATCACGGCCATCATGGCGGCGAGCCTCACGAGTCGCCCTGGGTGGTGACCTTTCCGCTCATCATGCTGGCCATTCCATCGGCGGTGGCGGGCTACTTCCTGATCCAGCCCTTGCTGTACGGCCACTTCTTTCAGGGCGCGATTTTTGTCAATGCTGCAGCCCATCCGGCCATGAGCGATCTGGCCGAGCACTTCCACGGGGCACTGGCCATGACGCTGCACGGGTTCACCTCCTTGCCGCTGTGGCTGGCGGTCGCCGGGTTTGCCACCGCGTACTACGCCTACATGATCAACCTCAATTTCCCGCGCACGGTGCAGCGCGCGCTGGGACCGATCTACACCATCCTCGACCACAAGTACTACTTCGACTGGTTCAACGAGCATGTGCTGTCCGCCGCTGCACGCCTGCTGGGCAAGGGACTGTGGAAAGGCGGCGACGTCGGGCTCATCGACGGCCTGCTGGTCAACGGCTCGGCGCGCGCTGTTGGCTGGACTGCACGCCTGGTGCGTCTGCTGCAGACCGGCTACATCTACTACTACGCCCTGGCGATGATTGCCGGTGTGGTGGTCTTCATGGGCTACTTTGTTCCGGGCAAGCTGTTGTCCGGCTGGTTCATCAGATAACAGCCAAGCGCGATACAAGAATGCAATCTCTTCCACTGCTCAGTCTGTCCATCTGGATTCCCATCGCCTTTGGTGTGGTGCTGCTGTTCGTCCAGGGCGAACATCGCGCCGGTGCCGCGCGCTGGCTCGCGTTGATCGGCGCGCTGATTTCCTTCCTGATCACCCTGCCGTTGATCAGCGGGTTCGATGGTGCGCAGGCCGGCATGCAGTTCGTTGAATCCGTGCCCTGGATCCGACCGTTCAACATCAACTATGCCCTGGGCATCGACGGCGTTTCGCTCTGGTTCGTGCCCTTGACCGCCTTGATGACGGTGATCGTCGTGATCAGCGCCTGGGAGGTGATCAAGGACCGCGCCAATCTCTATCTCGGTGCCTTCCTCATTCTGTCCGGACTGATGATCGGCGTGTTTGCGGCCACCGACGCCCTGCTGTTCTATGTATTCTTCGAGGCCACGCTGATCCCGATGTACCTCATCATCGGCATCTGGGGTGGGCCGCGCCGCGTCTATGCCGCATTCAAGTTCTTTCTCTACACCTTGCTGGGCTCGCTGCTCATGCTGGTGGCGCTGATCTATCTCTATCTGCAGTCGGGTGGCAGCTTCGACATTGCCAACTGGTATCACGTCCCGCTGTCGATGACCGCACAGGTCTTCATCTTCATCGCGTTCTTCTTCGCCTTTGCGGTGAAGATCCCGATGTGGCCGGTGCACACCTGGCTGCCGGATGCGCACGTCGAAGCGCCCACGGGCGGCTCGGTCATTCTGGCAGCGATCATGCTCAAGCTCGGCGCCTACGGCTTCATCCGCTTTTCTCTGCCCATGCTGCCCGACGCCAGCCACGCGCTGGCGCCGGTGATGATCGCGCTGTCGCTGATCGCGGTCATCTACATCGGCTTTGTCGCTCTGGTGCAGGCCGACATGAAAAAGCTCGTGGCCTACTCGTCGATTGCGCACATGGGTTTTGTCACCCTGGGTTTTTTCCTGTTCTCCGACCTGGGAGTGCAGGGCGGCTTGGTGCAGATGATCTCGCACGGCTTCATTTCCGGCGCCATGTTCCTGACCATCGGGGTGCTGTATGACCGCATGCACACCCGTGAGATTGCCGACTATGGCGGGGTCGCCAACACCATGCCCAAGTTCGCCGCGCTGGCTGTGCTGTTCGGCATGGCCAATGCAGGTCTGCCCGGCACCAGCGGTTTTGTCGGGGAGTGGATGGTGATTCTGGCTGCGGTGAAATTCAATTTCTGGATTGGGCTGCTCGCTGCCACCACCTTGATCCTCGCCGCCAGCTATACCCTGTGGATGATCAAGCGGGTGTATTTCGGCCCGATCGGCAATGCCCATGTCGCTGCCCTGAAGGACATCGGCGCGCGCGAGTTCTTCATGCTGGCCGTCCTGGTGGGAGCAGTCCTCTGGATGGGCGTGTATCCCAAATTCTTCACCGACCCAATGCAGGCCTCGGTGCAACATTTGCTGCAGTTTGCGGCGTCTTCCAAATTGCAGTGACAACAACCGCCATGAACTGGATCGCCATTTATCCGGAAATCTTCCTGCTCGTGCTGGCCTGCGTGGTCATGCTCGTTGACCTGTGCGTCAAAGACACGCGGCACCGCGTGAGTTACTGGATCACCCTGGTCGGTCTGGCTGCTCTGGGCGTGCTGTGCGGCCTGTACTACGCCTCGGGCATGCAGCAGCTGGCCATGGCGCGGGCACTGATCGTCGATCCGATGGCCATGCTGCTCAAGCTGTTCACCGTGATCGCCACCGCCGTCACCCTGGTCTATTCGCGCCGCTACGCCCTGGATCGTGGCATGTGGGGCGGTGAGCTGTTCAGCCTCGTGTTGCTGTCGCTGCTCGGGCAGTTCATCATGATCTCGGGCAACAATCTGCTGACCATTTATCTGGGGCTGGAGTTGCTTTCGCTCGCGCTCTACGCGCTGGTCGCACTGCGCCGTGACCATACCCAGTCCACCGAAGCAGCGATGAAGTATTTCGTCCTCGGTGCGCTGGCATCGGGCTTTCTGCTCTACGGCATGTCCATGCTGTACGGCGCCACCGGATCGCTCGATCTGGTGACCATCTTCCGCATGATCGCGGTCGAGCCGATCAACCGCGCGGTGCTGGTGCTTGGCGTGGTGTTCATCGTCGCCGGTCTGGCGTTCAAGCTCGGTGCGGTGCCGTTCCACATGTGGATTCCCGACGTCTATCAGGGGGCGCCCACTGCCGTGGTGCTGATGGTGGGGGCGGCGCCCAAACTGGCGGCCTTCGCCATGGCCATCCGTCTGCTGGTGGAGGGCATGTTCCCGCTGGCGATGGACTGGCAGGGCATGCTGGTGGTGCTGGCGGTGCTGTCCATCGGCCTGGGCAATCTGGCAGCCATTGCGCAGACCAATCTAAAGCGCATGCTGGCCTATTCGACCATTGCGCAGGTCGGCTTCGTGCTGCTTGCGCTGCTGTCGGGCATGCTCAACGGCAACGGGCTGTCGGCATCCACCGCTTACAGCGGCGCGATGTTCTACATGGTCATCTATGTGCTGACCACCCTGGGCACCTTCGGCGTCATTCTGCTGCTGGCACGCGAAGGCTTCGAGGCCGAGGACATTCGCGACTTCGCTGGGCTTGCCAAGACAGACCCCTGGATGGCAGGTGTCATGACCTTTCTCTTATTCTCACTGGCTGGCATTCCGCCCTTCGCCGGCTTTTATGCCAAGCTCGAAGTGCTCACCATTCTGTTGAACACCGGGCGGGTCTGGCTGGTGGTATACGCGGTGATTCTGTCGGTCATCGGGGCGTTCTATTACATCCGCATGGTCAAGGTCATGTATTTCGATGCGCCCACGGCGCTGTCGGCCAGTCGTGCTGCGGGCGCGGGTGGTGCACGTGCGCTGCTCTCGCTCAATGGACTGGCCGTTCTGGCGCTCGGATTGATGCCCGGTGGACTGATGACCCTGTGTTATCAGGCCATTGCCAATACCCTGCATTGAAAGGAATTTGTCGTGCAAACTTCCGCCGTCTGGCTGGTCATCGTGCTGGCATTCGTTGCCGCCAATCTGCCGTTTGTGTCCAACCGGTTTTTTCTCGTGTTCCCGCTGAAAAAGACGCCCAAGTCGATCTGGCTGCGACTGGCTGAACTGCTGATCCTGTTCTTCGTCGTCGGCTTCATCGGCCGTGCGCTGGAGGCGCGGATCGGGCAGAACTATCCGCAGCAATGGGAGTTCTACGCCGTATCGCTCGCCATGTTCCTGGTGCTTGCCTTTCCGGGCTATGTGCTGCGCTACATGGTCAAGCGCCACCCGGCTCCGAGTCGCGCATGAGCAGCGATCCGGCGCGCGTGCCGCAGGCAGCGGCCTTGCGCGAGCACACGCTCGACAGCGAGATGGTGTTTCGCGGGACCTTTCTCAACATCTCGCGCGATCTGGTGCGGCTGGCCAATGGCGCGCAGGTGACGCGCGAGTACATCCGTCATTCCGGTGCGGTGATGATCATTCCCCTGCTGGACAACGGCAATGTGCTGATGGAGCGCCAGTTCCGCACGCCGATGCAGCGGGTGATGGTGGAGTTTCCTGCGGGCAAGCTCGATGCCGGCGAGGGCTGGCTGGCCTGCGCGCAGCGCGAACTGCGCGAGGAAACTGGCTACAGCGCCAGGCAATGGGCCTACATCGGCCCGATCAACAACGCCATTTCCTATTCCGATGAAACCATCCACCTCGCTTTCGCGCGCGGTCTGGTCGCGGGGGCGCAGTCGCTCGACGACAACGAGTTGCTCGATGTGTTCGAGGCCAACCCGCGCGACACCCTGAACTGGGTGCGCAATGGCCAGATCACCGACGTCAAGACCGTGATCGGCGCCTTCTGGCTGGAAAAACTGCTGGACGGCGCCTGGAGCTTCGACTGGCAGGACGTGGCTTGACGCAGCGCTTCAAATGCGTCGCTGCACCAGCAGGCGATAGGCCAGCAGATAGAGAGTGACGAAGGCCACGCAGCACAGCATGAGCATCGGCGTGCTGCTCCACCACAGCATCGCCGGCCCCACACTGAACGCGGCGACCGCCCAGAGATAGGGCGAAGTGGCGGCGTTGCGCCGCTGCCGTGGGTCGGGGTGGTCGTCATGGTCGAGCAGGCGGGTCAGCCGCCAGTACACCAGATGATGCAGATGCAGCGTGTCGGGCGCGGTGCCGGCGCGCTGCCGAAACTTGCGCCGCCACAGCGAATACAACAATTCCCACACTGGATACATCAGCACCATCAGCGCGAACCAGGGCGAGACGGCCGGGTTGCGCGCAACCAGCAGCACGCTCAGCAGCGCCATCCAGAAGCCGAGCAGATAGGCGCCGGTATCGCCCAAAAAAATCTGCCCGCGCGGCCAGTTCCAGAACAGAAAGCCCAGCAGCGCCCCGATCGCGGCGAGGCTGAGTGCCATGATCTGCACATCGCTGACCTTGAACGCCACATAACCGATGGCGCCGAAAATCATGAAGCTCACCATCCCCGCCAGGCCGTTGTAGCCGTCGATCATGTTGACTGCATGCGGCATGGCGCCGATGGCCACCAGTGCAATCAGCCACCCCAGAACTGGCCAGGTCTGCAGCCACGCATCGACCGGCCACAGGCCGATGCGATGCACGCTGGCGCCCAGCAGCCAGACCGCCAGTGCGGCCGCAAGCACGGTGGCCAACGCCCGCCACAACGGCGGCACATGCCGCCGCAGATCTTCGATGATGCCGGCCAGCAGCACGGGCAGACTGGCAACGGCCAGCAGCCCGGTATCGGGCGCGGTGACATAGGACAGGTGCATCAGCCACAGAATGCCAAGCATCATGCCCAGCGCCATCGCAAAGCCGCCGGTGCGCGGGGTCGGGTGGCGGTGCCATTTCTGCACACCGGCGGTTTCGTCCAGGCCGAAGTGCTTGCGCCGCCCCAGCACGATGAGCGCAGCGCATCCGAGCCAGCAGAGCAGGGCAGACAGGGCGGTGGCGTGGAGCATGGAGAACGCGTGAACCGAGTGAGGCTGCAATTGTGCCTTGCGCAAGCGGCGCAGCCCGGTTTTGCCCGAGGCCACGGCGCTTGCTTGCGGCCTCACCTACACTGCTTGCCCATGTCCACATTCTTTTCCTGGCCCTTCGAACTGCTCATCGGCTGGCGCTATACCCGCAGCGGGCGGCGCAGCCGGCGCAATGGCTTCATCTCGTTCATCTCGGCCGTGTCGGTCGGCGGCATTGCGCTCGGGGTGGCTGCGCTGATCGTGGTCATTTCGGTGATGAACGGGTTTCAGAAGGAAGTGCGCGACCGCATGCTCAATGTCATTCCGCACATCCAGATCTTCAATGTCAACGGCCAGGCGCTGCCCGACTGGCGCCGGGTCGCGCAGCAGGTGCAGCGCAATCCGGCGGTCACCGGCGTGGCGCCGTTCGTGCAGGGCCAGGCGCTCGTGGCGCAGGGCAGCCAGTTGCAGGGCGTGCTGGTCTGGGGCGTGGAGCCGGGCGAAGAAACCCGGGTCTCGCAGATTCCCGAGCACATGGTGGCGGGGAGTCTTTCCGTGCTCAAGCCAGGGGACTTCGGCGTGGTGCTCGGCAATGAACTGGCCAACGCGCTCGGGGTGACGCTGGGCGACCAGATCACCATGGTCGTGCCCAGCGGTTCGATCACCCCGGCAGGCATGATTCCGCGCCTGCGCACCCTGCGGGTGGTCGGCATTTTCGATGTCGGGCATTACGAATACGACAGCACGCTGGCGCTGGTCAATCTGCAAGATGCCAGCGCGCTGTTCCGCACCGGCGGCCCGACCGGACTGCGGGTGCAGACGCGCAACATGAACGACGCGCCGCAGATTGCGCAAGACCTGCAGCGCGTGCTGCCGCCCAGCCTCGTGGCGCAGCCGTGGACCGAGCAGAACCGCACCTGGTTCGAAGCCGTGGTGATCGAAAAGCGCATGATGTTCATCATCCTGACCATGATCGTCGCGGTGGCGGCGTTCAATCTGGTCTCCACCCTGGTGATGACCGTCACTGACAAGTTGGCCGACATCGCCATCCTGCGCACCCAGGGCGCAAGCCCCGGCTCGATCATGTCCATCTTTCTGCTGCAGGGGGCGGTCACCGGCTTTCTCGGCACCTTCGCCGGGGTGGCGCTGGGCTGTCTGATCGCGTTCAACCTCGACCCCATTGTGTCGTTTCTCGAAGCCGTGCTGCACACCCAGTTCCTGCCGCGCAGCGTGTACCTGATCCACACCATGCCCAGCGACCCGCGTTTCTCCGACATCGCCACCATCACCATCGCTTCGCTGGTGCTCTCGCTGCTGGCCACGCTCTACCCCAGCTGGAGCGCATCGCGGGTGCAGCCAGCGCAGGCGCTGCGCTACGAGTAGAGCTTTCCATCGTTTCCGCCATGCATCAGCTGCTGCTGTTCGATCTGCCGACCACCTCGCCCGCATTTGCCCAGTTCCTCGCGCAGCCCGCGCTGCCGGCGACCGCGGCGCTGTGTCGCCAGGCCGTGGTGCTGGAGCAGGAAGCGCCGCGCGAGGATGCGCAGGCCGCCTGGCTGACCCCGGCGGAACGCTGGCTGCTGCACGCCCTGCACCTGGAGGGCGCCGAGGCTGAGCAGGCGCCCTGGGCGCGGCTGGCCGCGTTGGCCGATGGCGTGGCGGGTGGGCTTCCCGCAGACCAGCCGCTCGGGTTGCTGACTCCGGCGCACCTGAGGCTGGGGCGCGACAGCCTGACGCTTGCCGACCCCAACGCACTCGCGCTTTCAGCTGCCAATGCACAGCAGCTGTTCGACGCGGTCGCGCCGCTGTTTGCCGAGGCCGGCTGGACGTTGCGGCTGGTCGCCCCGCAGCGCTGGTATGCGGCGCATCCCAGCCTGGCCGAGGTGGTGACCGCAGGCGTGGCGCGGGCGCAGGGACGCAGCGTGGCCGCATGGATGCCCGGTGGCCCGGCGGCGCGCCCGTGGCGGCAATTGCTCACCCAGGTACAGATGACTTGGCAGCACCACGCGGTCAACGAGGCGCGGGCGCAGCAGGGACTGCCCGATGTCAACACCCTGTGGATCCACGGCTGCGGCGCGTTGCCGTCCGGCTGGCGCAGCCCGCTGCGCCTGATGGACGCGGACGAGGCAGTCAGCGATCCCATGCTCGCTGCCGCGCTGCGTGGGCTGGCGCAAGCCGAAGCGTCCGCAACGCTGCAACTGTTCGACGCCCGCCGCTTCCTGCGCGACGACCCGGCCCAAGGCGCGCAGCAACTCGATGCCGCGCTGTCTGCCGCGATCGCCCGGGCGGTGCGGCAGCACGGCGCGATGCAGCTCACCCTCGCCGGGGAGTTCGGCTGGCGCACCGTGCAGATCCGCCGCCAGAAGGACTGGATGTTCTGGCGGCGAACCGCATTTCCAGCCCTTTTTCAAGGGCTGTAGGACGCGGATCGGGGCGCTCTTCGGCTTTGCGCGAACGCCTCAGACACTTGCCAAAGCCGGTTGCGGCTTGCCCAGCTTGACCGCGCAATACTTCACCTCGGCGATCTTTCCCCAGGGGTCGAGCGCGGCGTTGGTCAGCAGATTGGCTGCGGCCTCGGCGTAGGCGAAGGGGATGAACACCGCATCCTCGGGCAAGGCGGGGTCGGCGCGGGTGGCGAGCACGATGGTGCCGCGGCGCGACTGCACCTGCAAGGCATCGCCGGCGTGCAGACCGAGCTTGGTCAGCAGGTTGGGGTGAATGCTCACCGTCGGTTGCGGCTCCAGTGAGTCGAGCACGCTGGCATGGCGGGTCATCGCGCCGGTGTGCCAGTGCTCCAGCTCGCGCCCGGTGATCAGCACATAGGGGTAGACGTTGTCGGGCTGCTCGTCGGCAAAGCCCAGCGGGGCGGGCTTGAGCGTGGCGCGGCCGTCCGCGGTGGGGTAGCCGTCGGTGAACACCACACGGTGGCCGGGCTCGTCTTCCGCCGCGCAAGGGTAGGTGACGGCGCCTTCGCGCTGCAGCCGCTGCCAGCTGATCCCAGCGATCGACGGCATCATGCCGCGCATTTCCTCGAACACCGCGTCCACCCCGGTTTCGCCGCCGTGCATGTCCACTTCGGCAATGGGCGCCACGCCAAGGCGGCGCCCCATCTCCTGGATGATCCACAGATCGGCCCGCGCCTCGCCGGGGCAGGCCACGGCCTTGCGGCCGAGCTGCACCAGGCGGTCGGTATTGCTGACGGTGCCGGTCTTCTCAGGCCAGGCGGAGGCGGGCAGCACCACGTCGGCCAACGCGGCGGTCTCGGTGAGGAAAATGTCCTGTACCACCAGATGCTCCAGCCCGGCCAGCGCCTGGCGGGCATGGTGCACATCGGGATCGCTCATCGCCGGGTTCTCGCCCTCGATGTACATGCCGCGAATCTGCCCGGCGAGCGCAGCGTGGATGATCTCGACCACGGTCAGACCCGGCGTGCGGCTCAGGCTCTGAGGCGGCAGCGACCAGTAGCGCTCCACCTTGTCGAGCACGCCGGGGGTCTGCGTGCGTACATAGTCGGGGAACATCATGGGGATGAGCCCGGCATCGCTGGCGCCCTGCACATTGTTCTGCCCGCGCAGCGGGTGCAGCCCGGTGCCGGGACGCCCGATCTGACCGGTGAGCTGGCACAGTGCAATGAGTGCGCGCACATTGTCGGTGCCGTGCACATGCTGCGAAATGCCCATGCCCCAGAAAATCATCGACGCCTTGCTGGTGGCGAAGGCGCGCGCGGCGGCCCGAATGTCGGCGGCGGGCACGCCGCAGATCGGCGCCATCGCTTCCGGCGACAGCGCGGCCACGTGCGCGCGGATGGCCTGCACGTCCACGGCATGGCAGCGCGCGGCGATGCTGGCTTCACTCAGCAGGTTTTCGGCGAACACCACGTGCAGCATGGCGTTGAGCAGCGCCAGGTCCGCCCCCGGCGTGAACTGCAGCGTCATCCAGGCCTTGCGCGCCAGTTCGGTGCGGCGCGGGTCGGCCAGGATCAGGCGGGTGCCTCGCTTGAGGGCATTCTTCATCCAGGTGGCGCCGACCGGATGGTTCACCGTGGGGTTGGCGCCGATGATCAGGATGACGTCGGCCTGCAGCGCGTCTTTCACCGGGTTGCTCACCGCGCCGGAGCCAATGCCCTCCAACAGCGCCGCCACGCTGGAGGCATGGCACAGCCGGGTGCAGTGATCGACGTTGTGCGTGCCAAATCCGGCGCGCACCAGCTTCTGGAACAGATACGCCTCTTCATTCGTGCCCTTGGCGCTGCCGAAACCGGCCAGCGCCGCGCCGCCGTGCTGCTGCCGGATGCGCAGCAGGCCGCCCGCGGCGCGCTCCAGCGCCTCGTCCCAGGTGGCTTCGCGGAACACGCTGCGCCAGTCTGCCAGCGTGACCTGCCCGGGGTTTTTCGGCGCGTCGTCGCGGCGGATCAACGGCTTGGTCAGGCGGGCCGGGTTGGCCACGTAGTCGAAGCCGAAACGCCCCTTGACGCACAGACGGCCCTGGTTGGCAACGCCGTCTCGGCCTTCGACGCGGGCGATGTGTTCCTGCCCCTGCGCATCTTGCTGCAGGTGATAGGTCAGCGCGCAGCCCACGCCGCAATACGGGCAGACCGAATCGACCGTACGCGCGCTGACCTTGGCCCAGGAACCGTTGGCTGGAGCCAGCGCGCCGGTCGGGCAGGCCTGCACGCATTCGCCGCAGGCCACGCAGGTGCTCTCGACCATCGGCGCGTTCTGGTCGAACACGATGCGCGCTGCCGCGCCGCGCCCGGCCAGGCCAATGACATCGTTGCCCTGCTCCTCGCGGCAGGCACGCAGGCAGCGGGTGCACTGGATGCAGGCGTCGGCGTTGAAGCTGATCGCCGGGTGCGACAGATCGGCTGCCGGAGTCTGCGGCCAATGGGCGGCCTGCGCGGCCTCGCTCTGAACCGCGCGGGCATAGCGGGTGCGATCGGCCCCCAGGCGCTGCGCCCAGTGGTCGAGCGCGTCGTTCACCCGGTCTGTCCGCTGTGGCTTGCGCGCGGTCAGCAGCTCGACCACCCCGCGTTGCGCGGCACGGGCGCGGTCGCTCGCGGCATGCACCTTCATGTCCGGCGTGACGGCGCGGCAGCACGCGGCCGCGAGCACGCGTTCGCCCTCGACCTCGACCATGCAGGCGCGGCAGTTGCCCACAGGGCGCAAGGGGTCGCTGTGGCAGAGATGCGGAATCTCCACGCCGTGGCGCTTGGCCGCAGCCCAGATGGTCTCGCCGGGGTGAGCGGTGACGGGCTTGCCGTCGAGGGTGAAGGCGATGGTGGGTGGGGTCATGTCCATCGGGTTACTCCTTGGCCGCGTGCACTTCGTGGGGAAAGTGACGCAGCACGCTGTCGGTCGGATTGGGCGCGGCTTGGCCGAGGCCGCAGATGGAGGCGTCGCGCATGAGCTGGCTCAAGTCTGCGATGCGCGCAGCGGGCCAACCTGAGCTGGCCATCGCGGCCAGCATCTGATGCGTGCCCTCGCGGCAGGGGGTGCACTGGCCGCAGCTCTCGTGGGCGAAAAACTGCATCAGGTTGCGCGCGGCATGGGTGGCGGTGTCGGTGTGCGCAACGCTGGTGCCGAGCACGATCACCGCCATCGAGCCGATGAAACAACCTTGCGCGTCCAGCGTGCCGAAATCGAGCGGCAGATCGGCCTGCTCCGCGTTGAGAATGCCGCCGGAAGCACCACCGGGCAGCACGCCGTAGAGCGTCCAGCCGGGCGCCATGCCGCCGGCGAATTCGTCGATGAGCTCGCGCGCGGTGATGCCCGCCGGCGCCAGATACACGCCCGGCCGCGCCACCCGGCCCGACACGGTGAAGCGACGCAGCCCCTTGTGGCCACGGCGGCCCAGCTTGAACCACTCCGCCTCGGGATTTGCGACAAGCTCGGGAACCCAGGAGAGCGTTTCGACGTTGTGCTCCAGCGTGGGCCTGCCGAACAGGCCCGAGATGGCAACGATCGGCGGCTTGAGCCGCGGCATGCCGCGCTTGCCTTCGAGAGACTCGATCAGCGCCGACTCCTCGCCGCAGATATAGGCCCCGGCGCCACGTCGCAGTGCCACCTGCGGCAGCCGCGCACGCACCGCGGCGTCGTCGCCCGGCTCGTCATCGCTGGCGCCGCCGATGTCCACCCCGCCGTAGCGCAGCAGCCCTGCGTCGTGCAGCGCCTGAAGCTCGCGGTGCAGCAGCGCGCCTTCGGCGGCGTATTCGTCGCGCAGATAGATCCACACCCGGCCTGCGGCCACGGCCCAGGCAGCAATCAGCAGACCTTCGAGCAGGCGGTGCGGGGTCGTGCGCAGCAAGTGGCCGTCCTTGCAGGTGCCCACCTCGCCCTCGTCAGCGTTGACCACCATCAGCCGCGGCCCCGGCTGCTGCGCCACGGTGCGCCATTTGCGCGCGCTGGGAAATCCGGCACCGCCCAGTCCGCGCAGTGCGGCGTTGTCGATGCGCGCAATCACCGCGTCTGGAGTCAGCCGCCCGGCGCGGCAGTCGGCCAGCAGGGCGTAGCCGCCGCCTGCGCGGTAGGCGGCGAGGTCTTCGGCATCCGTGGGGGGCTGTGGTGCATCTGCTGCTTGCGGCAACGCGGCAAGCACGGCGTCTGCCGTGGCATGGCCCAGTGCATGCTGCCCCACCAGCACGCCGGGCGCCTGCGTGCACAACCCCATGCACGACGCGCCTTCCACTGCAACACCGGTACCACAGCGCTGCTGAAGATCGTGCAGCAGGCCGTCGGCCCCGGCCAGCGCGCAGCTCAGGTTGGTGCAGACCCGCACCACCGCAGTGGGTGCGGCCTCGTCCTCGCGCAGCAGACGGAAATGGTGATAGAAGCTGGCGACCTCGTACACCTCGCTGGTGCTCAGGCGTAGCCACTCGGCCAGCGCCGCCAGACGCGAGGGTCGCAGGCCGCGCTCGGCGTCGTTGAGGCGGTGCAGGTGCTCCATCAGCAAATCGGGCCGCGCAGCCAGATCGCCGCAGGCGGCCTGCACTGCAGCCCGGGCTTCCGGGCTGACCAGTCCGCCGCGCGGGGTGTTGCGCATGAAACGCATCGGTTGTGGCCGTGCTGCGCTTTTCGCGGCGTCAACCGCGGGAGGGACGAGAGTTGGGGCGGAGGAGATGGCGGAGTCTTGTGACATGGGATCTGATGTGAATCTCTCAAGGATACGCAGGGACACCCCAAGTTTCCTTGTCTCCCCTTGGGGGCGGGCCGGGCGCAGGCCAGCCCTGGGGGCCTTTGAAACCACAAAGCCGACGGATGCCGGCATTGTGGTGAACCGACAGGAGGAGACCGAGATCAGACCACCTCCCGAACCTCTGCAGATCGATCAAAACAACACAGCGGCTTTCTGCAGGGCGATCGACACGCCGATGAGGAACGGAATGCCCACTGCGGCCCAGGCCAGCACGCCGACCAGGCCAAAGCTGCCACGTGCGGCGTGTTCGGCATCACCCGCGATGCGATCTTCGTGTTTGAGTGCGCGTTCGTGAGCGAGTTCTTCCGGCGTCATGCGGTACTTGGCGGCCACCGGACGCACCAGCAGATTGAGGATGAAGCCCACCAGCAGCAGCCCGGCCAGAATGTAGAGCGTGCGGTCGTACACCAGATTTTTCGCGATGCCAGCGTCGATCTGCGTCTGGCGGATGGCGGCGATCAGGAAGGGCCCTGCAACCCCGGCCACCGACCACGCAGTGAGCAGCCGGCCATGAATGGCGCCGACCATCTGCGTGCCGAACAAGTCGGCCAGGTAGGCGGGCACCGTGGCGAAGCCGCCGCCGTACATGGTCATGATGACGCAGACCGCCAGGATGAACAGACCGGCCGCGCCTCCATGGCCGAGCGCGGGCAGACTGGCATACAGGGCCACGCCCAGCGCAAAGAACACGGCATAGGTCGCCTTGCGGCCGATGTAGTCGGACAGGGCGGCCCAGAACAGGCGCCCACCGCTGTTGAACAGGCTGATCAGCCCCACCAGACCACCGGCCGCTGCAACGAGCGCGGCCTTCTGTCCGGCGTCGAGCACGGCACCGCTGTCCAGACCGATGAGACGGCCGCCGAACACGTCCTGCAGCATCGGGCTGGCCATGGCGATCACGCCAATGCCGGCAGTGACGTTCAGGCACAGAATCCACCACACCAGCCAGAACTGCGGCGTTTTCATGGCCTTGTTCAGATGCACTTCATGATCGGTGATCATGGCGTTGCTGCCCTTGGCCTTGGGCGTCCAGCCCAGCGGCGTCCAGCCAGTGGGCGGCACGCGAAAGCCAAAGGCGCCGATGCTCATCACCACAAGGTAAAGCAGTCCCATGACGATCAGGGTGGGCGCCACGCCTTGCGGGCTGGTGGCGCTGAACTGCTTCATCAATGCGACAGCCAGTGGCGCGCCGATCATGGCGCCACCGCCAAAGCCCATGATGGCGAAACCCGTGGCCAGACCGCGACGATCCGGGAACCACTTGATGAGCGTGGAGACCGGTGAGATGTATCCCAGCCCCAGGCCGATGCCCCCCAGCACCCCGACGCCCAGAATGACCAGCCAGAGCTGATGGATGGAGACGCCGATGCCGCCGAGCACCAGTCCACCTCCCCAGCACAGCGCCGCAATGAAGCCCGCCTTGCGCGGACCCGCATGCTCCAGCCAGGCGCCCCAGATGGCTGCGGAAATGCCGAGAAACGCGATGAACACCTCGAAGATGTGCGTGACCGACGGCACAGTCCAGTTGCAGGTCGTGGTGGTGAGATGTCCCCAGAAGCCCATGCTGCCGCACACCGCAGCATCGGTGCCCTGAAGCAGCTTGCTCATGGGCAGCCAGAACACGGAGAAACCATAGGCCATGCCGATACACAGGTGGATGGCCAGCGCTGCGGTGGGAACCAGCCAGCGATTGAAGCGCGGACTGGCGACTGTGCGCTCCCGGTCGAGGAGGCCGGGTGAGGGCAATGGCGTGGTGATGGATGCAGACATGAATTCTCCAAGTGGTCTGTTGGAATGAACGATGTAGCAACCGCCGAATTTCAGCGGTGGCACCGCTTTGTAGTGAAATTTCTTGCAGAAACTTACAGGCGGATATGAAAAATGCCCATCAAATTTTCTGAAATGGGCATTCGTTTTTTCTGCATGAGACCTGTCAGGGCGATGTCGATGCCCCCGTCAGGCGGCGCGCAGCAGCCATCAGTGCGCCCACCGCGACCGGGTGTGGTTCACGCTGCAGGGTGACCAGCCCCGTCTGCCACGACACGGCAGGCTGCTCCAGGCGCACCACATGCAGGCAGTGCGCGGTATCGAGAATATCGAGCACCCGGCGCGGCAGAATGCAGCACCATGCGCCGCTGGCGACATGCGACAGCATGCTCATGATCGAATTGGTCTCCACCCCGGGCCTGGGCTGCAGGCCGAGGCTGGCGAACACGCGGTTGATGGTCTTGCGGTTCTGCATGTCCGGTGTGAGCAGGCACAGCGGCAACAGCGCCGCCTCGCCCCAGGTGATGACTTCGCGCTGCGCTGCTGCGGTGTCGCGCCCGGCGATCAGCACATGCTGCTCCTGCCAGATGGGAATGAAATCCAGCCCCGGCCCGTCGCTGGATTCGGTATAGACGATGCCGCCTTCCAGCTCAAAGGCTTGAACCCGCCGCAGGATTTCATCGGTGTTGAGCGACAGGATTTCCAGGATGAGTTGTGGATGGCTCTTGACCAGTACGGCGGAGAGCGCGGCCACCACGGTGAGTGCCGTGGGAATCACCCCCAGCCGCAGGCGCCCGCTGATGCCCGCGCCAAGCTGGCTCAGGTGCAGCCGCAAATCGTCTTCCACAGAGGCCATGCGGCGTGCGAAGTCGAGCACGGCGATGCCCTCGACGGTCAGGCCAGAGAACGACTGCCCCCGCTCGACCAGTGCCACGCCGAGCGTTGATTCCAGATCCCGAATGGCAGCAGACAGGGTGGACGGCGAGACATGGCAACGCGAGGCGGCCCGGCCGAAATGCCGCTCCTGCGCCAGAACCATGAGATAGCGATATTTGCGGGATAGCACAGGGCGAATGTGACATGCGGAATGAAAAAGGGCCGACGCATTGTCGACCCTTTTGCTTGATCATGTGCTGGACGGTCCATCGGCTCGCCCCGGCGCTCTGCGGCTGTTCGACAGCCCGCCGGGGGCAGCCCCGTTGACCGCTTGCTTACTGGCTGAGCGCGGCGATGGTGGCCTGATCCAGCATGCCGGTACCGGGCAGGCCCTGGGATTTCTGGAAGCGAATCAGCTCGGAGCGGGTTTTCGGACCCATCATGCCGTCCGGGGCGCCAACCGGGTATCCCTTCTGGTTGAGCTTTTCCTGTGCCTGTTTCAGCGTCATGCTCAGGGTCGCAGGTTGCGCCGCAGCGGCCGGTTGCGCCGCCGGGGTCGATCCGCCCTGCACACCCAGCTGACCACCCGTGCCGAGACCGCCCTTGACCTCTTGCGCCTTGTAGTTCTGCACGGACTTGACGATGCCGTTGTAGGAGTCCATGAAGGCCGCAACGATCACCTTGCCCTGCGCGGTATTGGCGTAGCCGCCGCCGATGCCGCCAAGTCCGCCGCCGAACAGGCCGCCAATGGCGCCAAAGTCCCAGTTCTTTGCGCTGCCCTCTGAAGCGGCAAGCTGGACGCCCGAGCGGTTGTCCACCAGGGTCAGCAGGGTGCTGGCCTCTTTGGAGCTGAGACTTCCGCCGACGATGGCGCCAACCGGGCCAAGCAGTCCTCCGACCAGCCCTCCCATGCCGCCTGCGTTGTTGTTGGAGAACGTGATTGACGGCGTGAGGGTGTAGTCGGCAGACACCATCTGGCCCTTGCCGAAATTGGAGTTCTGCCGCAGTTCACCCGATTGCGCCAGCGCACGCTCCTGCATCATGTTGTTCATGGCGCGGCCGCGGTCTACCACGACGAAGCAGTTCGATTGCTGGATCATCAGCTTGAGCACCGGGGTGGTCGGGCCGAGCTGATACTGGCTGGTCAGGATGCCATACCACGGCGAACTGGTGTCCTCGACCACGGCGATGGTGCCCAGCGGCGCGTTGCAGCGGGCCAGTTTGTCGTTGGCGTTTTGGCTGTTTGCACCGCCTGCAGAGCCGGTGGCCTCGGTCTTGGCTGCTTTGGAGCCCATGTCCATGCTGGAACAGGCAGAAAGGGACAGGACCACAGCCAGGGTGGCAAGGCGTTTGAAGCGATGCTGCATCATTTTTTGCGGACTCCAAGTGTTGTGTGCGGGTTCGTAGGCGACTGACCGCTGTGGCCATGACGCGAAGATTGCCGAAAAACGCAAGAGGTCGATCAGCGTCAGTCAGAGTGTGCAAGGTTCATCGTTTCGGGGATAAAAACAAGCACTTGTCCATCATAATGGAGTGACGTTAAAAAAATTCGTGAATTTTTCTCGATTTCTCGAGGATCTCATCGTTCAGGCAAACAAGTGGTAACAAATGCTTGCTGATCTCGTTGACGCACGCTGGACTGGATCACTGTCGTCGAATGCGCGTACGCAGCCCAAGAGCGCGCACAATGGAGGTTTAGCCGTATTCAAGGCCTTCATCATGACGCCCCAAGAAAACTCCCCCTTTGCCGAACTCGGCCTGCCTGAACCGCTGCTGCAAGCCCTGCGCGATGTGGGGTACGAGAGTCCGTCGCCCATTCAGGCGGCCACCATTCCGCCGCTGCTCGCCGGTCGCGATGTGCTCGGGCAAGCGCAGACCGGCACCGGCAAGACCGCCGCGTTTGCGCTTCCCATCCTCGCCAGGATCGATTGCAACGCTCGCCACACCCAGGCACTGGTGCTGGCGCCCACGCGCGAGCTGGCGATCCAGGTGGCGGAAGCCTTTGCGCGCTATGCCGCGCATCTGCCGGGCTTCAACGTGCTGCCGATCTACGGCGGGCAAAGCTATGTGCCGCAGCTGGCGTCGCTCAAGCGCGGCGCACATGTGGTGGTGGGCACGCCGGGGCGCATCATCGACCATCTGGAACGCGGCACGCTCAAGCTCGACCAGCTCGCGCACATGGTGCTCGACGAGGCCGATGAAATGCTGCGCATGGGCTTCATCGACGATGTCGAGTCCATCCTGCAAAAAACCCCCCCGCAGCGTCAGGTGGCGCTGTTTTCGGCCACCATGCCCTCAGCCATCCGGCGGATTGCGCAAACCTATCTGCGTGATCCCCAGGAAATCACCATCAAGGCGGCCACGACCACGGCCACGCACATTCAACAGCGCTACTGGATGGTCAGCGGTCTGCACAAGCTCGACGCGCTCACCCGCATCCTGGAGGTGGAGCCGTTCGAGGGCATGATCATCTTCGCCCGCACCAAGCAGGCCACCGAGGAACTGGCCGAGAAGCTCGCGGCCCGTGGCTTCACCGCCGCAGCGCTCAACGGCGATGTGCCGCAGGCGCTGCGCGAACGCATGGTGCAACGGCTCAGGGACGGCCAGCTCGACATCCTGGTGGCCACCGACGTGGCGGCGCGCGGCCTCGATGTGGAGCGCATCAGCCACGTGGTGAACTACGACATCCCCACCGATACCGAAAGCTATGTGCACCGCATCGGCCGCACGGGCCGCGCGGGGCGTGCTGGCGATGCCATTCTGTTCGTCACCCCGCGCGAGCGGCATTTGCTGCGTGCCATCGAGCGCGCCACGCGCCAGCCCATCACGCAGATGCAACTGCCCAGCACCGAGGCGGTGAACGACAGCCGGATCAACCGTTTCATGGAGCGCATCACTGAAGCCCGCGAGCAGGAGGGGCTGGAAGACTATCAGCGTCTGGTCGAGCGCTATGAGCAGGAATTCGACATTCCGGCCATCGAGATTGCCGCAGCGCTGGCGCGCATGGTGCAGGGCAACAAGCCGTTGCTGATGCGTGCGGGCAGCGAGCCGTCCAACAGTGCGGAAACCGCCGCCCCGCGTCGGGAGCACGAGCCGCGTGAAGCCCGCGAGCCGCGCGCTCCGCGTTCGGTGCGGGCACCGCGCGATGACGTGGCACCGCTGCGCCCTCCCCGCGAGCGGACCAAGCCACGCGATCTGGAGTCGTTCACCCAGACCCTGATGCAGGTGCGCGAGGAAGCGGGCGTGCCGCAGCGCGCCACGCATGGCGAGGCCGAGCATGCCGAGCGACCGGCACGCGCCGAGCGTTCGCAGCGCAATGTGTCCGTGGGCGATCTGCGCTTCGAGACCTACCGCGTCGAGGTCGGACGTGATCATGGTGTGGAAGTGCGCAATCTGGTGGGCGCCATCGCCAACGAGGCCGGGCTGGAAAACAAGCACATCGGCAATATCGCCATTCGTGGCGATCACAGCTTTGTGGAACTGCCCGAAGGCATGCCCAAGGATGTGTTTCGCACCCTGCAGAAAACCTGGGTGGGCGGACGCCAGTTGCAGCTCAGCAAGGCAGAACCGGTGCGTGCAGGAGGCGGCGAGCGCCCAGCCCGCGCACCGTCGCGCCGCGCCGATGCTGGCGCCCCTTCGCCGGCACCCAAGCGCCGCGCTGCGCCGATGCCCGCAGGCGGCAAATCCTTCAAGCGCAAGCCTTGAGACGTTAGCGCACGGGCGCGTCATGCCCTCAGGCGATGCTCAACCGTCTCTGGCTTGGCTTTTTTCTGGTGGCCGCCGTGGCAGCTCTGGCGCGCTGGCTGCTGGGTGGCGATGCTGCGGTGTTCGCCGCCGTCACCGACAGCCTGTTTGCCATGGCCAAGCTCTCGGTCGAGGTCATGGTGCTGCTGTTCGGCACGCTCACGCTGTGGCTGGGGCTGCTGCGCATCGCCGAGCGCGCCGGGCTGGTCGAGCTGCTGGCGCGCGCGCTGACGCCGCTGTTCACAAGGCTGATGCCCGAAGTGCCCGCAGGCCATCCGGCCATCGGCCTGATCACCCTGAACTTCGCCGCCAATGTGCTGGGGCTGGACAACGCCGCCACGCCGATCGGCCTGCGCGCCATGCGCGAACTGCAGACGCTCAACCCCAGCAGCGATACCGCGAGCAACGCGCAGATCCTGTTCCTGGTGCTCAACGCCTCGTCGCTGACGCTGCTGCCGGTGAGCATTTTCATGTACCGCGCGCAGCAGGGCGCGCCTGATCCGACGCTGGTGTTCCTGCCCATCCTCCTCGCCACCAGCGCGTCCACCCTGGTCGGCCTGCTCAGTGTGGCTTGGATGCAGCGCCTCAAGCTGTGGGACCCGGTGGCGCTGGCCTACCTCGGCGGCGGCGCGCTGCTGCTGGGCGGCCTGCTTGCCGTGTTGGCGAGTCTGAGCGCGGCGGCGCTGGCCAGTGTGTCGGCGCTGGTGGGCAATCTGGTGCTGTTCGGCGTGATCGTTGCGTTTCTGCTGGCCGGGGCGATCAAGCAGGTGCCGGTGTACGAGGCGTTCATCGATGGCGCGAAAGACGGCTTTGGAGTCGCGCGCGATCTGCTGCCTTACCTTGTGGCCATGCTGTGCGCAGTCGGCGTGCTGCGCGCTTCGGGGGCGCTGGGCTATGCGCTGGAGGCGATCCGCTGGGTGGTGCACGCGCTCGGCCTGAACACCGATTTCGTCGCCGCGCTGCCCACCGCGCTGGTCAAGCCGTTTTCCGGCAGCGCCGCGCGCGCGATGCTGATCGAGACCATGCAGCATTACGGCGTGGACAGCTACCCGGCGCTGCTGGCCGCCACCATGCAGGGCAGCACCGAAACCACGTTCTATGTGGTGGCGGTGTATTTCGGCGCGGTGGGCATCCGCCGCGTGCGGCACACGGTGGGCTGCGCGCTGCTGGCCGATCTGGCCGGGGTGATCGCGTCGATCGCGGTGTGCGCGTGGTTCTTCGCGCCGCGCTGAACCTATGTCTTGAGCTGGCGCAGCAGCGCAATCGCCTTGGGCTCGCCATGCTTGGCCACGAGCGCGGCCTTGATCTCGGGCAGCAGCGCGAGCAGCTCGTCGGCGGTCTGGCATTGTTCGATCTTGAGCTGGATGCCATAGGCCTTGAGCATGCCCAGGTTGCCGCTGACCAGCGCGTTGATGCGGCGATACAGGCTGGAGAACGCGGCTGCGGTGTCTTCCGGCTCGGCGGCGCTGCGGGTGTCGAGCGCGAGTTCCGAAGGAAGCTCGTCGTCGTCATGCAGGAAGGCATCGGCGCTTGATTCGGCGGCGGCTGCGGGCGCGGGTTCCTCGGGCACAGCAATCAGGCCGAGCGCGCGCAGTTGTTCGATGGCATCACTCGGCGCGGAAATCGCCTGCATCATGCTCTGCAGGGTCTGCAGATCGCGCTTGCCGTCCACCAGCAGCAGCACATTGCGCAGTGGGCGCGATCGCAACAGCGATGGCTTGGCCATCTCGCTCTGGCCCAGGGGGGTCTTGAACAGCACGGTATCGGGGTTCATGCGCGCAGTGGGGGTTGCTTCACGCGGGGGAGTTTAAGTTTTAACCGAGCAGATCGAACAGGGTACGGGCAACCACCTGGGTGGCGCGGCGCAGATCGTCGAGCACGATGTGTTCATCGGCGCGCTTGGCGTTGCTCTCGCGCACGGTGCGCGGACCGGCGCCGTAGATCACTGCGGGAATGCCATGCGCGGCGTACAGGCGCACATCGGTGTAGAGCGGGGTGCCGACGATCGGGATGGTCTCGTGGAACAGCGCCTGCGCATGGCGCTGCAGCGGCGCGGCGAGGCGCTCGTGCCCGGGCAGCGGAGTGAGGGCGCGGGCGAGCAGCATGCGGCGGATGTCCACGGTGATGCCGGGCACGCTGGCGGCGGCCTGCGCGATGATGCGGCGCAGCTCGGCCTCGACCGCGGCTGGGTCTTCCTCGGGAATCATGCGGCGGTCGAGCTTGAACACCACCTTGCCGGGGACGACATTGGTGTTGGTGCCGCCTGCGATCCACCCGACATTGAGGTACGGGTGGTCGATGCCGACAACCTGCGAGCGCACATTGCGGTTGAGCGCGTTCTGCGCGTAGAGCGCATTCAGGATGACGACCGCGCCCTGCAGCGCGTCCACGCCCGTGTGGGCAATGGCGGCATGCGCCATCATGCCGTGCACGGTCACTTCGAGCTGCAGGCAACCGTTGTGCGCGTTGACCACCTGATAGCTGAAGCCCGCGGCGATTTCCAGGTCGGGCCGCGTGAGGCCGTGGTCCAGCAGCCAGCCGGGGCCGAGCAGGCCGCCGAATTCCTCGTCATAGGTGAAGTGCAGCTCCACGCCGCCGCGCAGCGGCGCGCCCAGTGCCTCGATCGCGCGCACGGCGAAGGTGTAGGTGGTGAAGTCGCACTTGCTCACGGCGGCGGCGCGGCCGTAGAGCTTGCCGTCTTCGATTGCGCCGCCGTATGGATCGTGCGTCCAGCCTTCGCCCGGCGGCACCACGTCGCCGTGGGCATTGAGCGCAATGACCGGGCCACCGGGGCCATAGTGGCGGCGCACGATGAGGTTGGTGATGGACTCCAGTCCCTGTGCCCGACAGGCTTCGGCGGGAATGGGAATCTTCTCGGCGCTCATGCCGAGGTCGGCCAGCAGTTGCGCGGTGCGCTCGGCGTGCGGCGCATTGTTGCCCGGCGGGGTATCGGTGGGCACGCGCACCAGTTCCTGCAGCATGCGGGTCTGCTCGGCGAAGTGCGCATCGACCCAGCGGTCGAGCGCGGCGTAGGTGGCTTGCGGGGGATCGCGGTGGGTCATGGGGCGGCGAGGTCGTCGAGCAATCGGGTGAAGGCGGCGCAGGCGAGGTCGAGGTCGTCTGCGGTGCTGGATTCCAGTGGGTTGTGGCTGATGCCGGCGTTTTCGCCGCGCACGAACAGCATGGCCTGCGGCAGGATGGTGTGCAGTTTCATCGCGTCGTGCCCGGCGCCGCTGGGCAGGCGGTGCAAGGGCAGGCCCAGCGCGGCCACGGCATGCTCCCAGCGCTGTTGCAGCGCGGCGTCGCTGGCAGCGGCCTGTTCGCGCATGGTTTCTTCCAGGGTGAAGCGCAGCTGGCGGCGCGTGCATATCGCGTCGAGTTCGGCGCGCACGTCCGCGAGCAGGGTGTCGCGCTGCGTGTTGCTCGGGGCGCGCAGATCCAGGCTGAAGGCGCAGCGCCCAGGCACGACATTGATCGACCCGCCGGGCACTTCCAGCAGCCCCATGGTGGCGACTGAATCGCCATCGACCGTGGCGCGACGCTCGATGAACAGCGCCAGCTCAGCTGCGGCGCAGGCGGCGTCGCGCCGGGCATGCATCGGCGTGGTGCCAGCGTGGCTGGCCATGCCGACGATCTCTCCAACCAAGCGCACACTGGCGTTGATCGCGGTGACGATGCCCAGCGGCAGGTCGAGCGCGTTGAGCACCGGGCCCTGCTCGATATGCACTTCGACAAAGCCGAGGTAGCGCGGGGGATCGCGTTTGAGCGCTGCAATCGCCTGCAGATCGGCCGGCAGCCCCGCATGGCGCATGGCCTCGCGCATGGGTATACCGTCCCGGTCTTGCTGGTCGAGCCAGGCGGGGTTGAAGTCGCCGGTCAGCGCGCCCGAGCCGAGGAAAGTGGCCTTGTAGCGCTGGCCTTCCTCCTCGGCAAAGGCCACGACCTCCAGGCCGAAGGGCAGGCGGCGTCCGGCGCGATGCAGCGCCTGCACGCAGGCCATCGGAATGAAGTGACCGATGCGGCCGTCGTACTTGCCCGCGTTGCGCACGGTGTCGTAATGCGAGCCGGTGAGCAGGCGGCGGGCCTGCGGCTGCGTGCCCTCATACACCCCGACCACATTGCCAACGGCGTCGATGCCCACACTGTCGAAACCACAGTGGCGCATGGTTGCGGCGATCTCGGCAGCAGCGGCGCGATGGGCGTCGGTCAGATAGGTTGCAGTCAGCTCAAAGCGCTCGCGCCAAGGCGACTCGCTGTGCGCGGCAAGGCGCTCGCACCAGTCCCACACCTGGTTGCCCTGCTGCGGGATGAAGCCAAACTTGTCGTTGAGCCGCAGTTCGGCGATGCGATGGATCTGGCGCAGCGCCTCGGCAAATTCCACATCCGGCGGGTTGTCCAGGCGGCGCTCGAGTGTGGCGATGATTTGCGCGCGAGTCAGCCCGGTGCCCCGCGGGCCGCGCACCGCGAGGAGGAACGGAAAGCCAAAGCGCTCGCCATAGGCCGCGTTCAGCGCGGTGATGCGGGCGAACTCCTGTGGCGTGCAATGTGCGAGTCCTGCGCGGCCTTGCTCGTCCGTGGACTCTGCGGTGAGTGCGCCTGCGATCGCGGCCTTGCCCGCCAGCTCCGGGTGTGCGCGGATCAGCGCGAGCTGCTCCGCGCGGCTGGCGCTGCGCACGGTTTGCACCAGCGCCTGCTTGAGCGCGGCCAGTGTGGCAAATGGGCGGCTTGCCGCCGCGCGTTGCGCGATCCACGGCGAGTGCTCGTAGACACCGCCCAGCAGGGTGGCGATGTCGGCGGTGCTGGCCGTGTTGATCTGGTCGAGAGTCAACATGGTCATTCCCAGACGAAAGCCGTGGCGACGTGGAACGGATGCTCGGCCTGCCAGTGCCGCGCGATGTCGATGCGCCGTGCGATCCACACGCGGTCGAAGCGTGCGACATGGTCGAGAAAGCGCTGCAGCGCGCGAATGCGGCCCGGGCGGCCGAGCAACCGCGCGTGCATGCCGATGCTCAGCATCTTTGGCGCTTCGGCGCCTTCTGCATAGAGCACGTCGAAGCTGTCGCGCAGGTAAATGAAAAAGTCCTCGGCCTGGGCAAAGCCCTGCGGCAGGGCAAAGCGCATGTCGTTGGCATCGAGGTTGTAGGGCACGACCAGATGCGGCGCCAGCGTGCCGTCGGTCTTGCGCACCTGCAGCCAGAAGGGCAGGTCGTCGCCGTAATGATCGCTGTCGTAGGCGAAACCACCGTGGTCGGCCACCAGGCGGCGGGTGTTGGGGCTGTCGCGGCCGGTGTACCAGCCCAGCGGGCGCACGCCGCAGACGGCTTCGATGGCCTCCACGCCCAGGCGCAGGTGCGCGCGCTCGGTGGCCTCATCGACGTTCTGATAGTGAATCCAGCGCCAGCCGTGGCAGGCGATCTCATGCCCCAGTTCCACGCAGGCACGGGCGAGGTCGGGGGTGCGCTGCAGCGCCATGCCCACGCCGAAGACGGTGAGTGGCAGGCCGCGTTGCTCGAATTCGCGCAGGATGCGCCACACCCCGGCACGGCTGCCGTATTCGTAGATGCTTTCCATGCTCAGATGGCGCGCGGGGTAGGCAGCCGGGTTGAACAGTTCGGAGAGGAACTGTTCGCTGGCCGCGTCGCCGTGCAGCACGCAGCTCTCGCCGCCTTCCTCGATGTTGAGCACGAACTGCAGCGCCACGCGCGCACGGCCCGGCCAGTTGGCCTGTGGCGGGTTGCGGCCGTAGCCGATGAGGTCGCGGGGGTAGCGAGGGTTCGGCATGATGGACGTCCTTCTGCTTTCAAGCCGCCGCGGTCAGCGCCTGGGCGAGATCGGTGCTGCTGGTTCGTGGGTGATAGAGCAGACTGCTTTCGGTGGCCAGCAGGTGGGCTTCCATCAGCGCCCTGGCCTTGGGTACGTTGCGCGCCTCCAGCGCCTTGAGGAGGGCCACATGTTCGTCCGACGAATGCTGCGCCGCGCGTGATGACTGGTACATCAGCGTGATCAGTGCGCAGCGCGAGATCAGCTCCGACAGGATCTGCGCCAGCACATGCTGGCCGATGCGCTGCGCCATCAGCACGTGAAAGTCACCGAGCAGCCGGGTGCGCCCGGTCACATCCACCCGGCTGACCACGGCCTGTTCCTGCCTGAGGTGCGCACGCAGGGCGCGGAAGTCTGCTGCCGTGGCCTGCTCGCAGAATGCCTCGACCAGATGCTGCTCGAGCACACGCCGCACCGCGAACACCTGCTTGGCTTCCTCCACCGAGGGCTGGGCGACGAAGGCGCCACGTGCCGGCTCCAGCGTGACCAGATGGTCACGCGCCAACTGAAACAACGCCTGCCGCACGATGGTGCGCGACACACCGTAGATCGCCGCGATCTTCTGCTCGGTGAGCTTGGCGCCGGGGGCCAGGCGGTGCTCGATGATCGCTGCGGTAATCGCGGCGACGATGGTCTGGGTCGAGTCGGCGACTGGGCTGTCGACAGCCGCTGCCGGGCGCACCACCTTCCCCGCGGGGGATTGTGACTTCGAGGGTGCCTTGGTGCGCGCGTTCATGGTCTCCCTTCTTGCGATGTTTCTCGGCATGGCATCTGCCAACTCCAAAGCATGCCAACGGGCTGTGGGGTTGTGAGTCCACTTGGTTTGCCAGTAGCATACAACTTATCTTACGATTGTATGCAATAAGGCTTCAATCGAAGTCTTCGAGCCATATTCAATCCAGGGATCGAAAACCGCGATGGGCGCGCTGACCACACACATTCTCGATACCGCGCATGGGCATCCCGCTGCTGCCGTGCGCATCGATCTCTACGCCGAACAGGGTGCAGGCTGGATGCTGCTTCGCTCTGTCCAGACCAACTCGGATGGTCGCTGTGAACTGCCACTGTTGCAAGGAGCCGACCTGCAGCCTGGACGATACCGGCTGGTGTTCCACATGGGTGCCTATTTCAAGGGGCTGGGCCTGACGCTGCCTCAGACACCCTTTCTCGATCAGATTCCGTTGGAATTCGGCGTGGCCGATGCAGGGCAGCACTATCACGTTCCCTTGCTGGTGTCGCCCTGGAGCTATTCGACTTACCGAGGCAGCTGAGGCAGGCTGCCAGATCAACCAGGATCGCCGCAGTGCGGTGCGCCATCGCAGATGGCACGCGATCCGACAGACTTTCGCAGGGCCTGCAGTGGCGGAAGTCGTTTTCATATGACTCTCTGGGGGCGTCATGACGAACGACTTGATCAACACCATCTTGCCCTACGCGATGAACTGGGCCGACCTGTTGTTGCGCTGGCTGCATGTCATTGTGGCCATTGCATGGATCGGCTCTTCGTTTTATTTCGTCTGGCTGGACAACAGCCTGGAGCCGCCCAAGGCCGCCGACCTCAAGGCCAAGGGCGTGGACGGCGAGCTGTGGGCGGTGCATGGCGGTGGCTTCTACAACCCGCAGAAATACATGGTGGCTCCCAGGAACCTGCCGCAGCACCTGCACTGGTTCTACTGGGAGAGCTACACCACCTGGCTGTCCGGCTTTGCCCTGCTGTGTGTGCTGTACTTCTATCACGCGGGCATTTTCATCGTCGATCCACGTGTGTACGCATGGAGTTCACCGGGGCTGGCGGTGGCCGCCATGCTGAGCTTCCTCGTGGTCGGCTGGCTGGTCTATGACGGCATCTGCCGCCTGTTCGGCCAGCGCAGGAACGGCGACCTGATCGTGGGCATTCTGGTCGCGGCATACGTGGTGCTCGCGGCCTGGCTGGCCTGCCATCTGTTTGCCGGGCGCGCGGCGTTTCTCATCATTGGCGCCATGCTCGGCAGCTCGATGAGTGCCAATGTGTTCTTCTGGATCATTCCGGGTCAGCGCCGCGTGGTTGCGGCCATGCGCGCCGGCCAGACGCCCGACCCGATGGATGGCAAGCGCGGCAAGCAGCGCAGCGTGCACAACACCTACTTCACTCTGCCCGTGCTGTTCGCCATGCTGTCCAACCATTACAGCTTCGTCTACGACGCGCCGAACAACTGGCTGGTGCTGGTGCTGATGATGCTGGCCGGTGCGCTCATCCGCCAGTTTTTCGTGCTCAAGCACAAGGGCGCGTGGAAGTGGCAGTACTGGCTGGTGGGCGTGGCCATCATTCTCGGCGTGGCGATTGCACTCGCGCCCAAGCCGCAACCTGTGCGGGCATCGGCCGAGCCGGTGCGCTTTGCCACGGTGCAGCACATCGTGCAGCAGCGCTGCTTGCTTTGCCATGCCGGGCCCGCTGCGCAAAAAGGCGTGCGGCTCGATTCACCGCAGGACATCGTCAGCCACGCGCAGGCCATCTACCAGCAGGTGGTCGTGCTCAAGGCCATGCCGCTGAACAACGCCACGCAGATCACCGAACTGGAGCGCGCCGAGGTCGCGTCCTGGGTCAAGGCGGGTGCGAAGCCCTGAACGCTGCTGCATGCTCTGCTATGGTGCATGCGTTCTTGGTTCGCAGCACGGATCGGCATGCACCTCCTTGTTCTCGATGTTGGCAACACCCGGCTGAAATGGGGGCTGTATGCTCGCCCGCAGCGCGGCGCGGAGTTGCTTGCCGGTGGTGCAATGTTGCTGGAGGAAGTCGATCAATTGCGGCATGTGCTGGCCGGTCAACCACGCGCTGAGCGGGTCATCGGCTGTGCGGTTGCCGGTGCGGTGGTGACGGCGCGGGTGTGTGCGGAACTCGATGCGCTCGGGCTGCACTGCAACTGGATTGCCGCGCAGTCTGAACAATGCGGCGTGCGCAACAGCTATGCCACGCCCTCCTTGCTGGGAGCGGACCGCTGGGCGGCACAACTCGGAGCGCGTCAGCGCATTCCTGATCGGGCGGCAATGGTCATCAGTGTGGGTACCGCGGTCACGGTGGATTGCCTCAGCGCCGATGGCGTGTTCATCGGCGGCATCATCCTGCCCGGATTCGGTCTGATGCTCAAGGCGCTGGAGATGGGCACTGCGGGATTGCGCGTGCCCGAAGGTGAGGTCGTGGAGTTTCCCACCAACACCAGCGATGCGCTGATGACGGGCGGGGCGCTGGCCATCTCGGGCGCTGCGCGGCAGATGCATGCGCGTCTGCAGGCCCTGGCTCAGGGCGAGGTGACCGTGCTGCTGACCGGCGGTGCGGCGCCCAAGCTGCGTGATGCGCTGGGCCTGCCGCATCGGCATGTCGAACACCTGGTGTTCGAGGGCCTGCTGTGCATCGCCGCGCAGCAGGAACAGACACTTCAGAGCACGTAGCGCGACAGGTCTTCGTCTCGCGCGATATCGCCCAGACGCTGGTTGACCATTGCCGCGTCCACTTTCACCGTGCTGTGCTGCGCGCCGTCGGCGTGGAAGGACACCTCTTCGAGCAGCCGCTCCATGACCGTGTGCAGCCGCCGCGCACCGATGTTCTCGGTTTTCTCGTTCACCTGAAAAGCAACTTCCGCCATGCGACGGATGCCGTCGGCGGTGAACTCCACCTGCACTCCGTCGGTTGCCAGAAGTGCTGCGTATTGCTTGGTCAGGCTGGCGTCCGTGCTGGTGAGGATGGCCTCGAAATCGGCGACGGACAGCGACTCCAGTTCCACCCGGATCGGGAAGCGCCCCTGCAGTTCGGGAATCAGGTCCGAGGGCTTGGCGACATGAAACGCCCCGCTGGCGATGAACAGGATGTGGTCAGTGCGCACCATGCCGTACTTGGTGCTCACGGTCGTGCCTTCCACCAGCGGCAGAAGGTCGCGCTGCACGCCCTGGCGCGAGACATCGGCGCCCTGGGTGTCGCTGCGCGAGGCCACCTTGTCGATCTCGTCGAGGAACACGATACCGTTCTGTTCCACGGCGCGCAGCGCGCCGGCCTTGATCTCGTCCTCGTTGACCAGCTTGGAGGCCTCTTCGTCGATCAGCAGCTTCTGGGCTTCGCGCACGGTGAGCTTGCGCTTCTTGCTGCGCGTCTGTCCCATATTGGCAAACATGGAGCGGATCTGTTCGGTCATGTCTTCCATGCCGGGCGGGCCCATGATGTCCACGCTGGCTGGATGCACCGCGACGTCGATCTCGATTTCCTTGTCGTCGAGCTGGCCCTCGCGCAGGCGCTTGCGCAGCATCTGCCGCGTCGGGTTGGTCTCGGTGATCGATGCCGCGTGACCACTGGAGTCAGCCGGTGCGGGCAGCAGCACGTCGAGGATGCGATCTTCCGCGCGGTCTTCCGCCCGGGTGCGCTGCGCACGCATCGCGTTTTCACGCGCCAGCTTGACCGCCGCTTCCATCAGATCGCGGATGATGGTGTCCACATCGCGTCCGACATAGCCCACCTCGGTGAACTTGGTGGCTTCTACCTTGATGAACGGCGCGTCGGCCAGCTTGGCCAGGCGGCGCGCAATCTCGGTCTTGCCCACGCCGGTGGGGCCGATCATCAGGATGTTTTTCGGCGTGATCTCGTGGCGCAACGGCTCGGCAACCTGCTGGCGACGCCAGCGGTTGCGCAGGGCAATGGCCACGGCCTGCTTGGCCTTGGCCTGGCCGATGACAAAACGGTCGAGCTCGGAGACGATTTCTCGGGGAGTCATGTTCATGGCGTCATTCCCCCAGGGTCTCGATGGTGTGCGACTGATTGGTGTAAATGCAGATGTCTCCGGCGATCTGCAGCGACTTGGCCACGATCTCGCGCGGGCTCAGCGCGGTGTGCTCCAGCAGCGCCCTTGCCGCCGACTGCGCGTATGCACCGCCCGAGCCAATCGCCACGATGCCATACTCGGGTTCGAGCACATCGCCATTGCCGGTGATGATGAGCGAGTGCTCGGCATCGGCCACAGAAAGCATGGCCTCCAGGCGGCGCAGCATGCGGTCGGTCCGCCAGTCCTTGGCCAGTTCGACCGCGCTGCGGAGCAACTGCCCCTGGTGCTTTTCCAGCTTGGCCTCGAAGCGCTCGAACAACGTGAACGCGTCTGCAGTGCCGCCGGCGAAACCGGCGAGGATCTGGTTGTTGTAGAGCCTGCGCACCTTGCGTGCGGTGGATTTGACGACGATGTTGCCGAGGGTGACCTGACCGTCGCCGCCCAGGGCCACGGTGGAACCTCGGCGCACGCTCAGAATGGTGGTGCCGTGATATTGATCCATGCTGCGATTTGGGGATGTGCCGAAGAAACTCAAGGGCCGCGATGATGTGCGCGGCGCGGGCGCAGTCAGTCGCGCCGCAACTGGATGAGCGCGTGCTCGTGCAGGCCGAGAATGCTGAACAGCCCGGCGATGAGGCGATGCACCCCGGTGAACTGCAGGGTCTTGCCGGCGTCGTGCTGGGTCATGGCCCAGTTGAGCAGGGCCCCTGCGCTGGAAAAGTCGATGCGGCGCAGTTGGCGCAGCGAAATGCTCATCTGCTCGTGCGTCCTGGCTGCCTGGTCGAGCGGGCCGAGGAAGGCGCTGGAGCTGCCGGTGATCTCGCCGCTGAGATGCAGTTGCGCCGAGCGCGAGCCGCCGTTGCCGAGCACCGAATGCGGGCTCAGGCCAGAGTTCTGGAAGTCAGCCGGGGCCGAGCTTGCGCCCGTGCCGGATGCCGTGCTGTCCACCCCGGCCAGATCGACCCGGGCGCGGCTGGGCTCCCAGGTGGGCGGAGAAATTTCGTAAGTGACGCAATAGTCGAGCGCGATGGCGTCGAAGTCGTCCTGCTGATTCATCAGCCGCAGCAATTCCAGACGCAGCGCCCACCACTGCGCATCGGCCTCGCGCTGCATGGCCGGCGCCTGCGCCTGGCACAGTGCCAGCAGATTTTCCGTGCCATGCAGGGTCACGGTGCAGGCGGTCTGATTGAGCTTCTTCAGCCCCTCGACCAAGGCGGGCAGGGCGGAGGCGGCAATGTTGCGGACTTCGGAGAAGTTCAACTCCACTGCAGAGGGCGCGTTGAGCAGCAGCTTGCGCAGCCGCTCACCTTGTGCCAGGTCGACGTTTGCCGAGAACGTGATCGATGGCCTGAAGCTGCTCTCGGCCGGTTTGGGTGCGCTGGGCGCGGCGGGCAGGCCATCATCGGTCATCGGTGCCGAGGTCTGGAAGCGGCTGACGAAATCGACCACCAGGGCTTCGAATTTCTCGATCTGGTGCGATGCCCGGAACAGATCGAACAGCGCCAGCCACAGCTCCTTTTCCGCGCCGAGGTCTTGCGAGTTGGAGATGGCGTCGCGCAGCGCGGCTTCTGCAGCAGCGTCGTCGCCATTGGCGAAGTCCATCACCGCCTGGTCGAACAGAGGATTGGAACTCAGGGCCTCGTGCACTTCCACAGCGAAGAATGCACTGGGCATGAAATCGTTGCTCGACCGCAGCCAACTGTCGCCCGATGCCACGGAGACCCGGGAGGGCATGGCGTCCGCACTCAGGCGCGTGGCGGCGGCCAGCGTGGGCTGTTCGTCAAACGGCAGGGGCGCAGCACTCTGCCCGCGGGTGAGCGCCTGAGGGACAGTCGGCGTGTAGGGAACCGTGGGGGCGTAAAGCGGGGGCTGCGTCGTGGGCGTGCCGGGGGAGGTTGTTGGGCCGGATTGCGTTGGTATGCCTGTTGCCGCAGCGGGGCCAAGCCCGCCGGGTTTGGTCATCAGCGTGGTGTCCGCGTAGGCCGTGTCGATTTTCCATTGCACTGCGCCACTGCCCGTTGTCTCTGGGGTAAGCGATGCTGCCGTGAGGGGGGGCGCGGCGGAGGGCAGCCCCAAGGGAAGTGGAGGCCGCGACTGGGGAGATGGCGCCGCAGGCATCTGTCGGGTCACGGGTGCGCGGGTGCGGGCTGGTGCGGCCGCTTGGTCCCCCGCCATCGATTTTTCGATTTCGTTGATCTTGCGCAGCGTCTCGTCCCGGTCGTGCACGGGCGCGGGCTGTGAACTCAGGTCGGGCACATTGGTCTGGAGGCTGTCGTCCATGCCCAGGTCGGTGGCCTCGCGCTTGCGCAGTTTGCGCAAGCCATCGAGTTCGCGCTTGCGGATGAAATCATCCTGCCGCTTCTGGTCTTCGCGCGCCTTGACCTTGGCGAGGCTTTCATGTTCCTGCAGGGCTTGCTCATCGGTCAGCGACCAGTCGCGGGTCGGGTTCTTGACGAAAGAACCCACCCGCTTCCAGAAACCGCCTGATCCCGAACTGCTCATGCTGCTGGGGCCTCTGCGTCGCTGCGTGCCGAACTGGTGGTCGACACGCCTTAGTCGTTGAACATGCGCTGCTTGATTTCGCGGCGTTGCTGTGCCTCGAGTGACAAGGTTGCGGTGGGCCTGGCCAGCAGGCGACCGACGCCAATGGGCTCGCCGGTTTCCTCGCACCAGCCATACTCGCCGCTCTCGATGCGGGCAAGCGATTGCTCGATCTTTTTCAGCAGCTTGCGCTCGCGGTCGCGTGTGCGCAACTCCAGCGCGTGTTCTTCCTCGATGGTGGCGCGATCGGCCGGATCGGGCACCAGCAGGGTGTCCTCGCGCAGATGTTCCGTGGTCTCGCCCGCGTTCTTGATCAGATCGTTGCGCATGCCGGTGAGCAGGCGCTTGAAATAATCGAGTTGAACCTCGTTCATGTACTCGGACTCGGGCATGGCCAGCAGGTCCTGCTCGGTCAGGTCGGAGGCCGACTTGTTCTTCCAGGCATTGGCATGCTTGGGATCGGTTTTCTTGGGTGCGGGTTCGATGGTTGTGCTGCTCATGGAACTTCTGTCGAGTCGGATGGGTTCCGGCGACCCCATGGCCGCCGACAAGGGCTTTGCGGCGTGCAGTTTACTCACACCAGAAGACGAGGAACGCCGCAGGGCCGTCGCGGCTTTTTTTGCCGGCGCGGCAGGCGCAGCCTGCACAGCGGCTGCAGAACTGGGTGGCGCCTTGGATGTCGCGACATCGGCGGATTTCCCGGCGTGCTTGACGGCGGCTTTCTTGTGTGACGTACCGGACGGAGTTTTGTCAGGTGCAGCAGCCGTTTTCAGCGACGTCGCTTTTTGGGGCGCCGTTTTTTGAGGCGATTTCACCACGAAAATCCTCCCGAACTTCTCGATTCCGACGGCAAGTCGCCGTCTGTTTTGCGCCGTCTTGCGCTGTGCCTCGTGCCGCCCAGGCGTACTTGCGCACGACTTGCCGCATCAGCAGCACCAGTCAAAACAGAGCCCGGATCATCTGTTCCCGATCGTCTGCCCGCCACTGCCCAGTCACCAAGAGGTTTCTCCCTGCCAGGACACTGTGGGTCAAAACCGGCCGATTCTATTCACTTCTTGCGACAAGGCAAGGCGCTCAACTGATCAGGCACTGCTGCAGTCCCTGTTCGAGAATGTCGCGGGGAAGGTCGATGCCGATGAAGACCATCTTGCTCTGTCGCTGTTCCTGCGGCCCCCACGGCGCGGCGAGGTCGCTGCCCATGAGCTGGTGCACGCCCTGGAAGACCACCTTGCGGTCGATGCCCTGCATGTTCAGCACGCCCTTGTAGCGCAGCATGCGCGGACCGTAGACCTGCACGATGGCGCCAAGAAAGTCCTCGAGCTTGGCCGGATCGAACGCCTTGTCGGTGCGGTAGACAAAGGACGTCACGTCGTCGTCATGATGATGGTGATGCGGGTGATTGCAGTGCGCGCCATGTTCGTGATGATCATGGTCGTGATGATCATGATCGTCGGCCTTGAGGAAATCGGGGTCGATGTCGAGTTTGGCATTGAGGTTGAAGCCTTTGAGGTCGAGCACCTGCGCCAGCGGCACCTCGCCGAAGTGCACCACACTCTGTTTTGCCCGCGGATTCATGTGTGCAAGGCGGTGCTGCAGCGCGGCGAGCGCGTCCTTGCTCACCAGATCGGCCTTGGAAATGAAAATCTGGTCGGCAAACCCCACCTGGCGGCGGGCCTCCTGCCGGGTGTCGAGCTGCTGCTCGGCATGCACCGCATCGACCAGGGTGAGGATGGCGTCGAGCATGTACTGGCTGGCGACTTCGTCATCCATGAAAAAGGTCTGCGCCACCGGGCCGGGGTCGGCAATGCCGGTGGTTTCGATGATCACACGGTCGAACGCGATCTCGCCTTTGCGCCGCTTGAGCGCCAGATCGGCCAGGGTGGCGCGCAGATCGTCGCGGATGGTGCAGCAGATGCAGCCATTGGACATCTGCACGATCTGCTCGCCTTCCTCGCGCACCAGAATGTCGCTGTCGATGTTTTCTTCGCCGAACTCGTTTTCGATCACGGCAATCCTGGAGCCATGCGCCTCGTTGAGCACGCGCTTGAGCAGGGTGGTCTTGCCGCTGCCGAGAAAACCGGTGACGATGGTGGCGGGGATGAGGGTAGACATCGGGGAATTCCTTTTAACGGAGCATTCTGGGAGGTTGGGGACGATCGTCGAAAAATCAATCTGCGATCAACTGCGGCGCAGCAACAGACCCTTGAGATAGTCGCCTTCGGGAAAGTGCAGGGTGAGCGGATGATCCAGCCCGGCGCCGGTGCGCGCGACGATCTGCGCGTCGGCGCCCGCGTCTAGTGCGGCGCCAGAGACGATTTTCTGGAACAGGTCGCCGCTGACTCCGCCAGAGCAGGAGAAGGTGAGCAGCCAGCCGCCCGGTGGCAGCAGGTGAAACGCCAGACGGTTGATGTCCTTGTAGGCCCGGGCGGCACGTTCGACCTGCTGCGGGGTGGAGGCGAACTTGGGCGGGTCGAGCACGATGGCGTCGAATTGCACGCCCTCGTTGCGAAGTCGGCGCAGGGTGGCGTTGACATCGGCATCGACAAAGGTCGTGCGGGCCGGATCGAAGCCGTTGAGCGCCACATGCTGCGCCGCCAGGGCGAGCGCTGGCGCGGAGGAATCGACCGACACCACCTGCTGCGCGCCGCCGGCCAGCGCGGCCAGGGTGAAGCCGCCGGTGTAGCTGAAGCAGTTGAGCACGCGCTGCACGCCATGGCTGCGCACCAGCTCGGCAAAGCGGACACGGGCGTCGCGCTGGTCGAGGTAAAAGCCGGTCTTGTGGCCGGTGGCAACATCGACCATCAGCCGCAGGCCGTTTTCGCTGATCTCGACCTGGGTGCTGCCCTCGCCATGCAGCCAGCCAGCAGATGGCGACAGGCCCTCGCGTTCGCGCACCGAGGCGTCGGAGCGCTCGTACAGGCGGACCTCGGGCAAGAGCGTGCGCAGCGCGCCGACCAGCGTGGTTTTCCAGCGTTCGATGCCGGCGCTGCCGGCCTGCAGCACCACGATGTCGGCATAGCGGTCGATGATGCAGCCGGGCAGACCATCGCTTTCGCCGTGCACCAGGCGACAGGCGGTGAGGTCCAGCCCGAGCGCGCGGCGACGTTCGATTGCAGCGTGCAGCCTTGCGGCGAAGAAGTCGGCATCGATCCGCTGCGCAACATCGAAACTCCACACCCGCAGGCGGATCTGCGAGCTGGGGCTGAATGCAGCCCAAGCGAGAAACTGGCCCTCGTGCGACTCCACGCGGACGGTTTCCCCGCTGTCGGCACTGCCTTTGGCGATGGAGCTGGCAAACACCCAGGGGTGGCGACGCAGCAGGGAACGTTCCTTGCCGGGGTGCAGGCGGATGGTCTTCATGAGAGAGGGGCGGCAGGCTCAGGTCTTCTTGCGCGCACGCGGGTGGGCGGCGTCATAGACCTTGGCCAGATGTTGAAAGTCCAGGCGGGTGTAGACCTGCGTGGTGGCGATGCTGGAATGACCCAGCAATTCTTGCACTGCGCGCAGATCGCCGCTGGACTGCAGCACATGCGAGGCAAAGGAGTGGCGCAGCATGTGCGGATGCACACGGGCGTCCAGACCGGCCGCCTTGGCGTGCTCGCGCAGTTCCAGCCAGACCCGCTGCGGGGTGATGCGTCCGCCACGCGCGCCGAGAAACAGCGCGGCCTGTGCGTCGGCATCGGCGTCGGAACGCAAAAGTGTGGCGCGGTGCGCGAGCCACTGCCGCAGCGCCTGCAGCGCGGGCTGGCCGATGGGCACGCTGCGGCGCTTGTTGCCCTTGCCGGTCACGGTGGCCTCTGCCGCGTCCCAGTCGATCCAGCCGCGCGCGGTGGCGCTGGCACGCAGATCGAGCCCGGTGAGTTCGGACACGCGCAGGCCGCTGGAGTACAGCAGTTCGGCGATGGCATGCACGCGGGCGTTGCGAGCGGCAGCGTCGTCGCGGTTGCGCGCCTGCGCTGCGGTCGACCCTGTTGATTCAGGCATATAGGCGGCAAGTGCCACGGCCTGATCGACCGACAGCGCCTTGGGCAGCGGCTTGGCGGCCTTGGGCGCGCGCACGTCCTGCACCGGGTTGGCGGCAACATCGCCGTTTCGACCCATCCAGCGGAAAAAGCTGCGCCAGGCCGACAGCCGGGCCGCGATGGCGCGCGGGCTCATGCCGTCGGCGTGCAATTGCGCAGCCCAGCGGCGGATGTGGGCGGATTCGATCGGCATGTTGCCCAGGTGCTCCGCGCGCTGCAGCAGGTCGTCGAGGTCGCGCCGGTAGTTGACCAGGGTGCCCTCGGCCAGACGGCGCTCGGTCTGCGCATGGGCGAGATACTGCACGGCCAGTGCGCGCAAGTCGGCAGGGGCGGGCGCTGGCGCCTGATGCGTGGCCATGGACAGCGCGCCCTCTGCCACGTTCTACCGCGCCAGCAATCCCACGAGTGCAGCGCTGGAGAGCTGGCTGATGTGGGTGAGAAAGTCTGTGCCCATATCGGCGGTGAAGCGCTGGGTGTCTGGCGAGGCCAGCACCAGCAGCCCCATGCACATGCTGGTGTGCGGGTTCTGCAGGGGGATGAGGGCGAGGGACTGCGCCATTTGCGCATCAGCCAGCCAGTGCGTGGCCTCGAAGCCGGGATTGGGACCGACGAAGGGCGCCGCCAGACTGGCGGCGAAGGTCTTGGCGTCATCGCTCACCCCGGTGGCGAAATCGAGTGCGGCGAATTGCTCGCGCACCGGCCAGAGCTTGAGTGCGGTCATCGGCAGGTCGAAACTCGCCTTCAGTGCTTCCTGCAGGGTGTGCGGCAACTGCTCCGGTGCGCCCTGCTGTGCCAGGATCAGGTCGCGTGCCCACAGCAACAGCTTGCCCGCCAGCGCTTCGTTGTCCACGGCGTTGCGCATCATCGCTGCCAGGCGGTGCTCCAGGGTACGCATCTTGTCGCGCAGCATTTCCATCTGGCGTTCCTGCAGCGACACCGCGCGGTTGCCGTGCGGGCTGTGGAGCTGCACCGTGGTGAGCAGCTCGGCATGGCGCTCGAAAAATTCGGGGTGGGCGGCGAGATAGGCGGCCAGGTCGTGTTCGCTCAGTTCCATGCGGGGATCTCCATCAGGGCAGATCGGGAAGGTCGATCGTGCCGTCAAAAACAAAGGTGGCCGGGCCGGTCATGTGCACGGCGTGGCCCGGCCCGGCCCAGGAAATGGTCAGCAGCCCGCCGCGGGTCTGCACATCGACCGCGCCCTGCAGCCAGCCGTGGCGCAAGCCGGCGACGACCGCAGCGCACGCTCCGGTGCCGCAGGCCAGGGTTTCGCCGGCGCCGCGCTCCCACACCCGCAGGCGGATGTGCTGCGGATCGACGATCTGCATGAACCCGGCGTTGACCCGCCGGGCAAAGCGCGGGTGATGCTCGATCTGCGGGCCATGCTCCGCCACCGGCGCGGCGTCGATGTCGGTCACGCGCTGCACCGCGTGCGGATTGCCCATCGACAGCACGCTGACCCAGACGGTCGCGCCGGGCAAGTCCAGCGGCCACTGCTCCCAGCCGTCCACCTGCCGCGGCGACAGCCCGCTGGCGTCGAACGGGACTTGCGGCAGTTCGAATACCGGCGCGCCCATGTCCACGGTGACGCGGCCGTCGGGCTGGAGTTCGGGCGCGATCACGCCCGCGAGCGTCTGCACCCGGATGCGGCGCTTGGTCGTCAGGCCCTTGCCATGCACATAGGCGACGAAGCAGCGCGCACCATTGCCGCACTGTTCGACCTCGCCGCCGTCGGCGTTGAAGATCCGGTAGCGGAAATCCACCCCGGGCTGGGGCGCCGGCTCGACCAGCAGGATCTGGTCGGCACCCACGCCGAAGTGTCGGTCGGCGAGCAGCCGCAACTGCGCCGCGCTCAGCGCGAGGCGCGCGCGGGTGGCGTCGAGCACGACAAAGTCGTTGCCGGCGCCGTGCATTTTGGTGAACGCGAGTTGCATGGTCAGTACAGAGAGGGCTCGCCTTCGGGGCGATTCTTGAAGCGCTTGTGCACCCAATGGTATTGCGCAGGCATGGTGCGCACCTGCTCTTCGATGAAGCGGTTCATGCGCCGCAGATCGGCGTCGATGTCGGCGGGCTTGCCCTTTTCGTCCAGCGCAGGGAAATCGCTCCAGGCCGGATGCACCGTGATGGCATAGCCGCGCGCGCCGGGCAGGATGCGGGTGACCACCGGATACACCCGCGCATTGGCCGACGCCGCCAGTCGTGGCGCCACGTCCAGTGTGGCAGCGGGCACGCCGAAAAAGTCGATGAAGCGCGAACTGCGCAGGCCGAAATCCATGTCGGGCAAGGTGTAGAACGGCACGCCGGCGCGCAACTGCCGCAGCATGGCTGCCGCACCGTCGTGCCGCGAGACGATGGCTGCGGTGTGAAAACGGCTGCGCCGCGCCACCACCCAGTCATCGAGCACCTTGTTCTTCTGCGGGGTGTACATGCCCGAGACCGGGCGCGGCGCCACCAGGCTGAGCGCCGTCCATCCGGCGTCCAGCCCCTCGAAGTGAAAACCCAGCAGCAGGGTGTTGCGGCTGCCGTCGAGCGCCTCGGTCACCGCGCCGTCGAGATGCAGCAGCCGTCGCAGCCGCCGTGGGCTGGCGTACCACAGTACTCCGCGCTCCAGGAACGCGCGTGCCACGTAGACGAAATGCCGGCGCCCGACCGCGCGCTGCTGCGCCGCGCTCCAGTCGGGAAAGCACAACTGCAGATTGCGCAGCGTGATGCGCCGACGTGACCGCGCCAGCGGCCACAGCAGCCAGCCCACCACCGCGCCCAGCGCCGCCAGCAGCGGATAGGGCAGCAGGTGCAGCAACCAGATCAGCGCAATGCTCAGTCGGGCAAGCAGTGCTTTCATGCTGCGGCCTCCGGCGGGGGCGGGGCGCCCGGTGGGCGCTTGTAGCGGTTGTAGCCCCACAGGTATTGCTCCGGGCAGCGGCGGATCAGCGCCTCCAGCGCGTGGTTGATCTGCGTGGCGGCGCGCTGCGGATCGGCGTCGAGCGCCTGCGGGAAGGGTTCCAGCAGCAGGGTGTAACCCCGCCCGCGCGGCAGACGCAGCGCCGAGGCCAGAATGATGCGGGCGTTGCCCAGCTGCACCAGCCGGGCCGGCAGGGTCATGGTGTAGGCAGGGCGACCAAAGAAATCGGCCCACACGCCTTCGCCGCTGCTGGGGGCCTGATCGGGCAGCAGGCCCACCGCCTCGCCTGCGCGCAGCGCGCGCAGCAATTGCCGCACCCCGGCCAGGTTTGCGGGTGCGATGGCGAGGTTGTGCCGCTGACGCGAAGCCAGCGCCACGGGCTGCAGCGCGGCCTTGCGCGGCGGGCGGTACATCACCGTGATCGGGCCCCAGGCCGAGGCGCTCTGCGCCGACACGTCGAAACAACCCAAATGTGGCGTGAGGTAGAGCACGCCCTGGCCTTGCGCACGCGCCGCGTCCACATGCTCCTTGCCGATCACCCGCACCCGGTGGACTGGCGCCTTGTGCCCTTGCCGAAACCACACTGCAGGCAGCTCGCCGACCATGCGCCCGGCTTGCGCTGCCGCCTTGCGCGCCAGCAACCTCGGTTCATACCCTGCCTGCTGCAGATTGGCCCGCAGGCGCTGGCGGTAGGTGCCCGATGCTGCATAAACCGTCATCCCAAGCGCCGCCCCGAGGGCCTGAAGCAGGCCCAGAGGCAAGACGGATAGCCAGCGGAAAACGCGAAGCAGCATGATGTCCCTGCAGTGCAAAGGGTGCCATGTTACGGATTGGCGCGGCTTTGCTGCAGGCATAGAATGCAGCGCAATGCCACCGAGTTAATGACAACTTGCGGGGTGGCAGGAGCAGTGCGCCAATCGGTGCGCTGCACAGCAGTCCGCTAAAGCGTCGCCGTGCGAGACCCAGACGGTGGCGTCAGACCAACCGTGAGAGAGGGCCGTCATGGCAAACCACTTCCTGTTCACCTCCGAATCCGTCTCTGAAGGCCATCCCGACAAGGTGGCCGACCAGATTTCCGACGCCATCCTCGACGCCATCCTGGCGCAGGACCCCACCGCGCGCGTGGCCGCCGAGACGCTGGCCAACACCGGGCTGATCGTGCTCGCAGGCGAAATCACCACCAACGCGGTAGTCGACTACATCCAGGTCGCGCGCAACACCCTGAAGCGCATCGGCTACGACGACGCCGACTTCGGCATCGACCACAAGAGCTGCGCGGTGCTGGTGGCCTACGACAAGCAGAGCCCCGACATCGCGCAGGGTGTGAACAGCGCGCACGACGACAACCTCGACCAGGGCGCGGGCGATCAGGGGCTGATGTTCGGCTATGCCTGCGACGAAACGCCCGAGCTGATGCCCGCGCCGATCTATTACGCGCACCGCCTGGTCGAGCGTCAAAGCCAGCTGCGCCGCGACGGGCGGCTGCCGTGGCTGCGGCCCGATGCCAAGAGCCAGATCACCTTCCGTTATGAGAACGGCGTGCCGGTGGCGATCGACACCGTGGTGCTGTCCACCCAACACGCGCCCGACATCGAGATGGCCGACCTGCGCGAAGCGGTGATCGAGCACATCATCAAGCCGGTGCTGCCGCCCGAGCTCATGCGCGGCGAGGTCAAGTACCTGATCAACCCGACGGGCCGCTTCGTCGTTGGCGGGCCGCAGGGCGACTGCGGGCTGACCGGGCGCAAGATCATCGTCGACACCTATGGCGGCGGCGCTCCGCACGGTGGCGGCGCATTCTCCGGCAAGGACCCGACCAAGGTCGACCGCTCCGCCGCCTATGCCGCGCGGTATGTGGCGAAGAACATCGTCGCCGCGGGGCTGGCGAAGAAGTGTCTGGTGCAGATTTCCTACGCTATTGGCGTGGCGCAGCCCACCAGCATCATGGTCACGACGCAGGGCACCGGGGTGATCGACGACGCCAGGCTCGAACAACTCGTGCGGCGTCACTTCGACCTGCGCCCTAAGGGCATCATCCAGATGCTCGACCTGCGCCGGCCGATCTATGAGAAGACCGCGTCCTACGGCCATTTCGGCCGTGACGAGCCCGAATTCAGCTGGGAGGCCACCGACCGCGCCGCGCTGCTGCGCGAGGACGCGGGGCTGGGCGCACTGCGCGCCGCGGCAACGGCCTGACCAACCGCAATCCGGGCTTCAGGCCGCGAAGCGATCGGTCGCGTCGATCAGGCGCGACAGAATGCCCGGTTCGTTGTAGGCGTGCCCGGCGTCGGGCACGAGCTGAAACTCTGCCTGCGGCCAGGCGCGGTGCAGCTCCCAGGCGGTGCGCATCGGGGTGCAGACGTCGTAGCGCCCCTGCACGATCACGCCGGGAATGCCCGCCAGCCTGCTTGCGTTGCGGATCAGCTGGCCCGCCTCCATCCAGCCCGCATGGACAAAATAATGGTTCTCGATGCGGGCGAACGCGAGCGAGAACGCGTCCTGCGCGTGCTGCACGATGTTGTTCTCGCTCGGCAGCAGGCGGATGGTGCGGCCTTCCCACACGCTCCAGGCCCGCGCGCAGGCCAGTTGCTCTTCGGGGTCGGGGCTGGTCAGGCGCTTGCGGTAGGCCGCAATCAGGTCGCCGCGCTCGGCCTCGGGGATGGGGGCGATGAAATCTTCCCAGAAATCCGGAAACAACCAGGATGCGCCGTCCTGATAGAACCACAGCAGTTCGGCGCGGCGCAGGGTGAAAATGCCGCGCAGCACCAGTGCCGACACCCGCTCGGGGTGCGTCTGCGCATAGGCCAGCGCCAGCGTGCTGCCCCAGGAGCCGCCAAGCACCAGCCAGCGCTCCACACCGAGCAGGGCGCGCAGCCGCTCGATGTCGGCCACCAGATGCCAGGTCGTGTTGTTTTCCAAGCTGGCATGCGGCGTCGAGCGCCCGCAGCCGCGCTGGTCGAACAGCAGCACGTTGTAACGCGCCGGGTCGAACAGGCGCCGGTGGTCGGGCGAGCACCCCGAGCCCGGCCCGCCGTGCAGGAACACCGCAGGCTTGCCCTGCGGATTGCCGCACAGTTCCCAGTAAATGCTGTGGCCGTCACCGGTGTCGAGCATGCCGGTGCGATACGGCTCGATCGGGGGGTAGAGGGTACGTGGATGCATGTGGGTTCAACAGGGGCGGATGGGGTGCGCGTCCGCTTGGTGCGGCCTCCTATTGAGATTTACATAAAACATGACAACCAATAGCATACTCAAACGTTATCCGATCATCAGCGTGATTGGAGGTTGGTTGCATGAGAAAGAAGATGGACGAGGCAACACGCAAACGGGTGCGAGCTGGTCGATTGCTGCTGGCAGGCAAGACGCCCGCACAGGCAGCAGCGGCGGTTGGGGTGGCGCGCCAGACCGTGTACACCTGGAAGGCCCGGCTCGATGAAGGCGGCATCGATGCGCTGCGCGCCATGTCGCCAGGACGCCCGGCGCAACTGGATGCGCAGCAACTGGAGGGGTTGCGCCGCGCGCTGTTGCAGCGGCCCACCGAGCACGGATTTGGAACCGAGTTATGGACGCTCAAGCGGGTGCGTCTGCTCATCGAGCGTCTGTACGGCGTGTCCTTCAGCGAAGTGCATGTCTGGCGCATTCTGGGCGCACTGGGCTTTAGCCCGCAAAAGCCCGAGAAGCGCGCCATCGAGCGAGACGAAGAGGCTGTGCGCAGTTGGAAGCGCAGCACCTGGCCGGCGCTTAAAAAAAAGCCCAGCGAGAAGGTCGCCTGATCGTCTTCGTGGACGAATCGGGCATCAGCGAGCGCCCGACCCGGGTGCGCACTTGGGCGCCCAGGGGGCACACACCCATCATCCAGTTCCACTTCAACTGGAACCACGTCTCGGTGATCGCCGGCTTGACGCGCACCAACTGTCTGTTTCGGCTGCACGAGGGCAGCATCAAGAAGGAGGAGATCGTCGAATTCCTCAAAGCGCTCAAGGCCCATCTGAAGCAGCCGCTGCTGGTGATCTGGGATGGTCTCAAGGCGCATCGCAGTCGGCTCGTGCGCGAATACCTCGACAGCCTGGATGGGTACATCCAGATCGCGTTCCTGCCGCCCTACGCGCCGGACCTGAACCCGGTGGAGTACCTGTGGGCCTGGCTGAAGCGACACGCATTGGCCAACTACTGCCCCGCCGACCTGAGCGAGCTGCACACGACCGCGCGCAACAAGCTCAAGAGCGCTCAGAAACGCCCCTCGATCATTGCCGCATGCTGGATGCAGGCTACGCTCTGGTAGTGTCATTGATTAAGTAAAGATCAATAGAATAGCCCTTTCCAGACATTCTTTTCTCTCCCTTCCATGCGCACCACTGAACTCGGCGGCGTGACCGTCCACACCCAGGCCAATGTGTATTTCGACGGCAAGTGCATCAGCCACGGCATCACCCTGGCAGACGGCAGCAAGAAGTCGGTCGGCGTGATCCTGCCGTCCACACTCACCTTCAACACCGCCGCGCCCGAAATCATGGAATGCGTGGCCGGCTCCTGCGAATACAAGCTGCCGGGCAGCGACACCTGGGTCAAGTCCGGTGTGGGCGAGCGCTTCAGCGTACCGGGCAACACCCGCTTCGAGATTCGCACGACCGAGCCCTATCACTACATCTGCCACTTCGGCGCATCCGCGGCGTAACCTCGCTTCCTCTCATGGCCACCATTCTGCAAAGCCTGCCCACCGGGCAAAAAGTCGGCATCGCCTTCTCCGGCGGACTCGACACCTCCGCCGCCCTGCTGTGGATGAAACAAAAGGGTGCCCAGCCCTATGCCTACACCGCCAACCTCGGCCAGCCCGACGAGAGCGACTACGACGACATCCCGCGCAAGGCGCTGGGCTTCGGCGCGGTCAAGGCGCGGCTGATCGACTGTCGCCAGCAACTGGCGCACGAAGGCATCGCCGCGATCCAGAGCGGCGCGTTTCACATCTCCACCGGCGGCATCACCTACTTCAACACTACCCCGCTGGGCCGCGCCGTGACGGGCACCATGCTGGTGGCGGCGATGAAAGAGGACGACGTGCACATCTGGGGCGATGGCTCCACCTTCAAAGGCAACGACATCGAGCGTTTCTACCGCTACGGTCTGCTGACCAACCCCGCGCTGAAAATCTACAAGCCCTGGCTGGATCAGACCTTCATCGACGAACTCGGTGGCCGCAAGGAGATGAGCGAGTTCCTCATTGCCAATGGCTTCGACTACAAGATGAGTGTGGAGAAGGCCTACAGCACCGACAGCAACATGCTCGGCGCAACGCACGAGGCCAAGGACCTGGAGCACCTGAACAGCGGCATTCGCATCGTCAACCCCATCATGGGCGTGGCGTTCTGGAAGCCCGAGGTGGACGTGAAGGCCGAGGAAGTGACGATCCGCTTCGAGGAAGGGCAGCCCGTGGCGCTCAACGGCCGGACCTTCGCCGACCCGATGGCGCTGTTTCTGGAGGCCAACGCCATCGGCGGCCGCCACGGCCTGGGCATGAGCGACCAGATCGAGAACCGCATCATCGAAGCAAAGAGCCGCGGCATTTACGAAGCCCCGGGCATGGCGCTTCTGCACATTGCCTATGAGCGTCTGGTCACCGGCATCCACAACGAGGACACCATCGAGCAATACCGGATCAATGGCCTGAAGCTCGGCCGCCTGCTGTACCAGGGCCGCTGGTTCGATCCGCAGGCCATGATGCTGCGCGAAACCGCGCAGCGCTGGGTCGCGCGCGCGATCACCGGCGAAGTCACGCTGGAACTGCGCCGCGGCAACGACTACAGCATTCTCAATACCGAAAGCCCCAACCTCACCTACGCACCCGAACGCCTGAGCATGGAAAAGGTGGAAGACGCGCCGTTCAGCCCGGCTGACCGCATCGGCCAACTGACTCTGCGCAATCTCGACATCACCGACACGCGTGCCAAGCTCGGCATCTATGCCAGGACGGGGCTGATTTCCGTGAGCGAAGGCGTGAATCTGCCGCGGCTCGAGGGAGAAAAGGGGCAGTGATTTCGGACGGCCCAGCGCCGTAGCGCGGTCCGGGCGGGGCGCGGCGCGGCAAGTGTCAGTGCGGCGGTTCCTTGCCGTCGATCATCGCCAGCGGCAGCGGGTAGCGTGCTCGCCAGCTGCCCACTGCCAGGCCGAGCAGGTGCAACGCGACCAGGCTCCAGAGCAAATCCGAGGCGAGGGCGTGCAGGGTCTGCAGCGTTTCGTCGCCCCAGAATGCATCGGTGCGCAGAAGAAACCCGCCGATGCCAAGGGCCAGCACCGTGGCGAGCATTGCCAGAACATTCCACGCAGCCAGCGGGTTGTAGCCGTGCGCGAGCGCTGCACGCCCGGCGAGGAAGGCGCGCAGCCACTGCACCAGGCGGCGCGGGCTGTGCAGCAAGGTGTTCAGCCGGGCGTCTGGCGGCCCCCACAGTCCGTATCCCATGCGCCAGAGCACGGCTGCAGCGGCGACATATCCCAGCCAGACATGCGCGCTGCGCGAGGCGGATTCCACTGCCCAGGCCGCAAGGCAACTTGCGGCCAGCGTCCAGTGACACAGCCGCAGGGGCAGGGCGATGCGCGCCTTGTTCAATGGCGCTCCTCCTTGACGACCTTGCCGTCGACCGGGTTGAAATAGATTTCAACTTTCTTGCCGGCTGCATCCTTGCCGTAGATTTCGTAGCAATTGCCCTTGGTGGTCTTGAACTTGTCGATCGCGTAGCCCTTGGCCTTCAGGTCGGTCTGAAACTTCGCGCTATCGAGCCAGGCCGATTGCGGCTTGTCGGTACAGGTGGGACCAGCCAGCGCCACAGTGGCGACCGCGCTCAACAGCAGGCCGCTCACTGCGGCGACCACCGAATGCAGCAAACCGGAAGAGGGAGAAAAACGCATCGCAAACTCCTGGAAGAAAAGTCAATCGTTATCAAATAGTAATGATTCGCAAAAAAGTTTCGATGATGACCGGTTGGGCTGCAGGGGATTTCGAAGGGGTTTTTTTCGCGAGGGCTGGATCGACAGGAGCGCGGCGATGGCGCAAGAAAGTGGGAGCGGTGGTCTCTCGACACAGGCGTACCACAGCAGATGGGGTCATACCAGGACCGATGGGGCCAAATCTATCCTCGCAGCATGAACAAGAGGTCGGTCGTCGCTGGATCGCTGAAGTGCCCCAGCTTCCAGCCTTGCTTTCCTCCGGCGCCAGCGCTGACGAGGCCATGTCGAAGGCAGACGTGCTGGCAACAGGACCTGCGGCATGACGTTTTCTCGCGCCTGACAGGGGTTTGACAAGTCGCAGCGACGTCTGAGCGGGGATGGGTCCAGTTGGTCAAGATTGCGCCCTTGTGATACAGTGAATACATGTATCTATTGGAGGCCTCGACATGGCAACCTCAATTCGCCTCGCTCCTGAAACCGAACAAAGGCTTGACAACCTCGCATCCCATACGGGGCGCACCAAGGCTTACTACCTGCGCGAAATCATCGAACGCGGCATCGAGGAAATGGAGGACTACTACCTCGCTGCTGACGTGCTGGAGCGCGTCCGCAAGGGGCAGGAGCAGGTGCATTCCGCTGCTGATGTGAGAAGTGACCTTGGCCTGGACGATTGATTACACCGAGACGGCCAAAACACAGCTGCGCAAGCTCGACAAGCCGTTGGCGCGTCGCATTGTTGACTTCATGGACGAGCGCATCGCCGGGCTTGAGAACCCACGGAGCACGGGTAAGGCATTGACCGGCCCGCTTGGTGGTTTCTGGCGCTACCGGGTGGGGGATTGCCGGGTGATTTGTGACATTCAGGACAGTGTGCTGCGCGTCCTTGTGGTGCAGATCGGTAACAGGCGCGAGGTCTATCGATAGGCCCTCTGTGCAGGTTGTTGCCTGCTCGCGCCCCGACTGATTCATCCATGCCATCAAATCGCATCATGTCTGCTCCTGACACTGCCAAGCCCGACAACCGCATCCGCGCCTGCGTGGCCTATGACCGCAGCGGACAGCGGGTGGGCGATGTGGCGCTGGAGGACATCAGCGACATGCCTGCGCAGCCGGACCGGTTTGTCTGGGTGGGGCTGTACGAGCCGGACGCCGCCCTGCTGGCGCAGGGGCCGGGGTACGCGCGGCACGCTCAAGCGGCTGTACGCCATGCAGCGCGAGCTGACCCGGCTGCGGCTGGCAGTGGCGCCGCTGCAGGACGTGCTGGCGCAATTGCAGCGCCTGCCCGGTGAGCTGATGCCCCAGGCCGTGCGGCCCTATTTCCGCGACGTCAATGACCATGCCAATCGCATCAACGACACGGTGGGTGCGCTGCGCGAAACGCTGTCGGCGGCGATGAATGTCTCGGTGTCGCTCGTGACTCTGGGGCAGAACGAGGTGGTCAAGCGGATTGCTGGCTGGGCTGCGCTGCTGGCCGTGCCCACGCTGCTCACCGGCTGGTTCGGCATGAACTTCCGCCACATGCCCGAGCTGGATCTGCCCTGGGCCTATCCGGCACTCATCGTCTTCACCGTGGGGCTGTGCGGTGGGCTGTATGACTGGCTCAAGCGCTCGCGCTGGCTGTAGCCCTTCGATTGCACCTTTTGCGGATTTCCACCCATGCCTGACATTCACCACTTCACCCTGTTCCTGCTCTCGGGCCTGTTGCTCAACATGACGCCAGGGGCGGACATGCTGTTCATCGTGTCGCGCAGTGCGCAGCAGGGCGCGCGGGCGGGGGCCATGGCGGCGCTGGGCGTGGGGGCGGGCTGCCTGGTGCATGTCACTGCGGCGGCCGTGGGACTGTCGGCGTTGATTGCGGCATCCGATCTGGCGTTCAGTGTGGTGAAGTGGCTGGGCGCGGCGTATCTGGTGTGGCTGGGCATGGGGCTGCTGGGTGCGCGGCCGCAGACGCCTCCATTGGCCTCGGCGCGCCTGCCCGCTGCAACCTCGCGGGCGGTGTTCTGGCAAGGTGTGCTGACCAATGTCCTGAATCCGAAAATCGTGCTGTTCTTCCTGGCCTTTCTGCCGCAGTTCGTCGGTGCATCGACGAGTGGGCAGGGCTGGGCGTTTCTCCTGCTCGGGGTGGTGTTCACCGTGAATGGCACCCTGTTCAACCTGGGCGTGGCCTGGGTGGCGGCGCGGGCGCGTGGACACATGGCGGGCGTGGGACGCATGCAGCGCCTGGCGCATTGGGTGCGACGGCTGACGGGTGTTGTGTTTGTCGGTCTGGGGCTGCGCCTGGCTTTGGCGTCCCGGGTGTAGGGCGGGCTCGGGCAGGGCTGTTTCAAAACCAAGTTTGTGCGGGCATTTCATCGGCAGACGCGCGCGGGGCGCGAACCGATAGAATGCACGACTTCCCGAGGAGCGTTGCAACGCATGGGTGGCGGTTTTTGGCCCCACCCGTCGCCAGGCTCGGGACTTTGATCGCAGGTGGCCCGCTGAAAGTCGCGGCCGCTTTCCTTCAACGGCGCTCACCCAACCCGTGCCGGGCGCGGGATGCGGTGCGCATCCGTTCCCGGCCACTTTGTTCGGAGTGTGTATGAACGCTGTGGTCGATTTGAAAAATTCCCCTGATTATGTGATTGCCGACATCGGCCTGGCCGACTGGGGCCGACGCGAGATCGCCATTGCCGAGAGCGAAATGCCCGCGCTGATGGCCATCCGCAACGAATACGCGGCCAGCCAGCCGCTGCGCGGCGCGCGCATCACCGGCAGCCTGCACATGACCATCCAGACCGCGGTGCTGATCGAAACCCTGCAGGCGCTGGGCGCGCAGGTGCGCTGGGCCTCGTGCAACATCTTCTCCACGCAGGATCACGCCGCTGCGGCGATTGCCGCCAACGGCACGCCGGTGTTCGCGGTCAAGGGCGAGTCGCTCGAGGACTACTGGCACTACACCCACCGCATTTTCGAGTGGACGGATGGTGGCTACTCGAACATGATCCTCGACGACGGCGGCGACGCCACGCTGCTGCTGCATCTGGGTGCGCGGGCCGAGGCCGATGCTGCGGTGCTCAACCACCCCACCAGCGAGGAAGAGGGCGTGTTGTTTGCCGCGATCAAGGCCAAGCTGGCGACCTCGCCCAAGTGGTACTCCACCCGGCTTGCGCACATCAAGGGCGTGACCGAGGAGACCACCACTGGCGTGCATCGCCTCTACCAGATGCACCAGCGCGGCGAGCTCAAGTTCCCGGCGATCAATGTCAACGACTCGGTCACCAAGAGCAAGTTCGACAATCTCTACGGCTGCCGCGAGTCGCTGGTGGACGGCATCAAGCGTGCGACCGACGTGATGGTGGCGGGCAAGATCGCCGTGGTTGCGGGCTATGGCGACGTGGGCAAGGGCTCGGCGCAGGCGCTGCGTGCGCTCTCGGCCCAGGTGTGGGTGACCGAGATCGATCCGATCTGCGCGCTGCAGGCGGCGATGGAAGGCTACCGCGTGGTGACCATGGACTATGCCTGTGAGCATGCGGACATTTTCGTCACCGCCACTGGCAACTACCACGTCATCACCCACGACCACATGGCCCGCATGAAGAACCAGGCCATCGTCTGCAACATCGGCCACTTCGACAACGAGATCGACGTCGCGGGCATCGAGAAGTATCAGTGGGAGGAAATCAAGCCGCAGGTCGATCATGTCATCTTTCCCGATGGCAAGCGCATCATCCTGCTGGCCAAGGGCCGTCTGGTGAACCTGGGCTGCGGCACCGGCCATCCGAGCTATGTGATGAGCTCCAGCTTCGCCAACCAGACCCTGGCGCAGATCGAGCTGTTCACCAAGACGGATGACTATCCCGTGGGCGTGTACACCCTGCCCAAGCACCTCGACGAGCATGTCGCGCGGCTGCAGCTCACCACCCTCAACGCGCAGCTCACCACCCTGAGCGACCAGCAGGCTGCCTACATCAATGTGCCCAAGGACGGTCCCTACAAGCCCGCCCACTACCGGTACTGATGCATGGCCTCGTCACAACCGGTCAGTCTGAGCTTCGAGTTCTTCCCGCCCAAGACGCCCGAGGGCGCGGACAAGCTGCGGGCGGTGCGGCAGCGTCTGTACGCGCGTCGGCCCGAGTTCTGCTCCGTCACCTTCGGCGCGGGGGGATCCACGCAGGAGGGCACGCTGCAGACGGTCCGCGAGATCCTCGCCGAGGGCATGGATGCCGCGCCGCACCTGTCGTGCATCGGCGCCAGCCGTGCGTCGGTGCGCGGGCATCTGCAGGCGTTCCGCGCCGCGGGGGTCAAGCGCATCGTCGCGCTGCGTGGCGATCTGCCGTCGGGCTACGGCATCGGCGGCGAGTTTCACCATGCCCGCGATCTGGTGGCGTTCATCCGTGACGAGATGGGCGGCGCGATTCACATCGAAGTGGCGGCCTACCCCGAGATGCATCCGCAGGCCAGAAGCCCGCAGGACGATCTGCAGCACTTTGCCGACAAGGTGCGCGCCGGGGCCGACTCGGCGATCACGCAATATTTCTATACCGCGGCGGCCTATCGCCGCTTTGTTGACGACGTGCGTGCGCTGGGTCTGGATGTGCCGGTGGTGCCGGGCATCATGCCCATCACCAATTCCAGCCAGTTGCTGCGTTTTTCCGAGGTGTGCGGCGCCGAGATTCCGCGCTGGATCCGGCTGCGGCTGCAGAGCTATGGCGACGACCGCGAATCCATCCGCGCGTTTGGCCGCGAGGTGGTCGCCAGCCTGTGCGAGGAACTCATCGCCGACGGTGCGCCAGGGCTGCATTTCTACACCCTGAACCAGGCCGAGCCGACGCTGGCGGTGCTCGACGATCTGGGACGTCAAGCAGCCTGACGCGGCCCGCTGGCGGCATGCAGCAGCAGTGCCGCCAGCGCGAAGCCCGCGCCTGCTGCGGTCACGGCGGCCCAGCCGCCCGCAGTCCAGGCATGACTGGCGACGAACGAGCCGAGCGAGCCGCCGATGAAATACAGCGTCATGTACACCGCGTTGATGCGGCTGCGCGCCGCTGCGTCCAGCGCATAGATGCGCGTCTGGTTGGCGATCTGGCTGCCCTGCACCCCGGCATCGAGCAGCAGTACCCCGGCGATCAGCCACCACAACCCGTGCGCCCCCGGCGCGAACACCGCCCAGGACAGCAGGGTCAACGTCAGCGCTGCAAACAGCACCCGGCGCGGCCCACCCGGCCTGTCGGAATGTCGGCCAGAGAGCGGCGCGACCAGCGCGCCCATGATGCCCAGAATGCCGAAGGCACCCACCACCGCCGGGCCGAACCCATAGGCCGGACTTTGCAGCAAGGGCGTCAGCCCCACCCAGAACACGCTGAAGCTGGCAAAGAACAGCCCGCCGGTGATCCCGGCAAGACGCAGATCGCGGTGCAATGTGAACTGTTGCAGCGTGGAGCGCAGCAGTGTGGCGTAGCGCTGGCCCGCAGCGCCTTCGTCCACCGGCAGCCGCGGCAGCACGCGCCACAGCATGATCCACATGCCGATGTTCACCAGCGTGGCAAACACATAGACCGCTTGCCAGTTCAGCAGTGCGGCAATGCCACCGGCGAGCACCCGCCCGCCCAGAATGCCCACCAGCAGGCCGCTCATCACCAGACCGATGGCCTTGCCGCGCGACTGCGGCGGCGCCAGGTGCGCGACCATCGGAATGATCTGCTGCGCAATGCTGGAAAGCATGCCGATGGCGAACGACGCCGCCGCCAGCAACAGCACACTGGGCGCCAGCGCAGCGCCCAGCAGCGCGGGGACGAGCAGCGCGGCCATGATCAGAATGACCTGATGGCGCGCATGGCGGTCGCCCAGCGGCCCCAGCAGCAGCAGCCCGGCGGCATAGCCGATCTGCGTGGCCGACGGCACCGCGGCCACGCCAGCCACCGTGGTGTGGAAATGCTGCGCAAACTGCTCGAGCAGCGGTTGGGCGTAATAGATGTTGGCAACCGAGATTCCGCACGCCAGGGCCATGAAACCGATGAAATGGCGCGACATGGGCGGATGCGCGGCGGATGGAAGGGCAGAAACCGAGGTGTTGGCAGACATGGTGAAATTCTTTTGCAGCCGCGTATTGTCGCGGTGCATCAATCTGGCTGCTTGCTGGGGGACTTCACACCGGTCAGGGTGGCCCTACACTGCAAATTCCTCGATCTCTCAGTGCCTGTCTGAACATGCCCCAAGTTCTCGATTCCGCGGTTCACGCCGCCCTTCAAACCCTGCTGGACCCGCAGACCGGCCGCTCGCTGGTGGCGGAAAAGGCCATCAAAAATCTGCGCGTGGACGGCGGCGACGTCTCGCTGGAGGTCGAACTCGGCTATCCCGCGCGCAGCCTGCACGCCGAGCTCCAAAGGCAGGTGATTGCCGCGCTGCGCGCCGTGCCCGGGGTGCAGAACGTGTCGGTGGCGGTGCGCAGCCATGTGGTGTCCCATGCGGTGCAGCGCGGCCTGAAGCCGCTGCCCGAAGTGAAGAACATCATCGCCGTGGCGTCTGGTAAGGGCGGGGTGGGCAAGAGCACCACCGCGGCCAATCTGGCGCTGGCGCTGGCGGCCGAAGGCGCACGCGTCGGCCTGCTTGATGCTGATATCTACGGCCCGTCGCAGCCGATGATGATGGGCGTCTCGGGTCAGCCGCAAAGCCGCGACGGCCAGACCATGGAGCCGCTGGAAAATTACGGCGTGCAGATCATGTCGATCGGCTTTCTGATCGAGGCCGACAACCCCATGATCTGGCGCGGCCCGATGGCCACGCAGGCGCTCGAACAACTGCTGCGCCAGACCGCGTGGCAGGATCTGGACTATCTCATCGTCGACATGCCGCCGGGCACCGGAGACATCCAGTTGACGCTGAGCCAGCGCGTGCCGCTGACCGGCGCGGTCATCGTCACCACGCCGCAGGACATCGCGCTGCTCGATGCGCGCAAGGGGTTGAAAATGTTCGAGAAGGTCGGCGTGCCGATACTCGGCATCGTCGAGAACATGGCGATGCACGTGTGCTCGCACTGCGGTCAAGTCGAGCACATTTTCGGCGAGGGCGGCGGGCAGCGCATGAGCGCCGAATACGGGGTGGGCTACCTCGGCGGTCTGCCGCTGGACATCCGCATCCGCGAACAGGCCGACGGCGGGCGTCCGACCGTCGTGGCCGATCCCGACAGCGCGGTCGCGCAGAGCTACAAGGCCATCGCCCGCGCGGTTGCCGTGAAGGTGGCGCAGCAGGGCCGCGACTACACCGCCAAGTTCCCGACCATCAGCGTGCAGAACAGCTGAGCCGCGCAGCGGGTCGAGCCATGTCTGCAACGGGTCGCTGGCAATTCTGGATCGACCGCGGCGGCACGTTCACCGACATCGTCGCGCGTCGCCCCGATGGCGCGCTGCTCACGCACAAGCTGCTGTCGGAAAACCCCGAGCAATACCGCGACGCCGCGGTTGCCGGCATCCGGCAGCTGCTCGGGCTGCCGCCCGGTGCAAGAATCACCCCGCAGCAGGTGGAGTGCGTGCGCATGGGCACGACGGTGGCGACCAATGCGCTGCTCGAGCGCAAAGGCGAGCCGCTGGTGCTGGTCACCACGCGTGGGTTTCGCGATGCGCTGCGCATCGCGTACCAAAACCGCCCGCGGCTGTTCGACCGGCGCATCGTGCTGCCCGAGCTGCTCTACAGCCGGGTGATCGAGGCGCAGGAGCGCGTCGCCGCCGACGGCACGGTGCTGCAGCCGCTGGACTGTGCTGCGCTGCGCGCCGCGCTGCAACAGGCGTTCGACGCCGGGCTGCGCGCGGCGGCGATCGTGTTCCTGCACGGCTGGCGCAATCCTGCGCACGAGGCGCAGGCGGCGGAGATCGCGCGTGCGATCGGCTACACGCAGATCAGCACCTCGCACCAGACCAGCCGGCTGATCAAGTTCGTCTCGCGCGGCGACACCACGGTGGTCGATGCCTACCTCTCGCCCATCCTGCGGCGCTATGTCGAGCAGGTGGCCGCCGAAATGCCGGGAGTGCCGCTGCTGTTCATGCAGTCCAGCGGCGGGCTGACCGAGGCGGGCGGATTTCGCGGCAAGGACGCGGTGCTCTCCGGTCCGGCAGGCGGCATCGTCGGCATGGCGCGCACCGCGCAGGCCGCGGGCCATTCCCGGGTCATCGGCTTCGACATGGGCGGCACCTCGACCGATGTGTCGCATTTCGACGGCCGCTTCGAGCGCGTGTTCGACACCGAGGTGGCCGGGGTGCGGCTGCGCGCGCCCATGTTGCACATCCACACCGTCGCCGCCGGCGGCAGCTCGATCCTGCATTTCGACGGCGCGCGGCTGCGCGTCGGCCCCGATTCGGCCGGCGCCAATCCCGGCCCGGCGTGCTACCGCCGCGGCGGGCCGCTGACCATCACCGATGCAAATGTGCTGCTCGGGCGCATCCGGCCCGAGCACTTTCCCGCAGTGTTCGGCCCGCAGGCCGATCAGCCGCTCGATCTGGAGACGGTGCGCGCCCGGTTTGCGCAACTGGCTGCGCGCATCGCCATTGATACCGGGCTGCCGCAAACCCCGGAAGGGGTGGCCGAAGGCTATCTGGCGATTGCGGTGCAGGCCATGGCGGGTGCGATCAAGCGCATTTCTCTGGCGCGCGGGCATGACGTGACGCGCTACACCCTGCAATGTTTCGGCGGTGCCGGGGCGCAACATGCCTGCGCCGTGGCCGAGGCGCTGGGCATGGAGCGCGTGTTCATCCACCGCTACGCCGGAGTGCTGTCGGCCTATGGCATGGGGCTGGCCGAGCAGACCGCGATGCAGCAGCGCAGTGTGGAAGCGCCGCTGGACGATGCGCTGCTGCCCCGCCTGCTGGCCTTGCGCGATGCGCTGGCTGCGCATGTCACGCAGGAACTGCGGGCGCAGGAGGTGCCCGCAGACGCCATTCGCCTGCAGGTCAAGGTGCTGCTGCGGTATGAGGGCAGCGATGCAGCACTTCCCGTGGCGCTTGCCGATGCACCGTCCATGCGCGCCGCGTTCGAGCAGACCTATCTGCAGCGTTACGCGCACCACATGCCCGAGCGTGGCCTGGTGGTGGATGCCCTGCTGGTGGAGGCCGCGGGCGGTGGCGAGCCGGTCCTGCAGGAGCCACAGCACACGCCCATCACGGGAGAGATGCCGCGATGTGCCGTGCTGCCTGTCTTCATCGACGGGAGCTGGCAAGAGGCGGCGCTGGTGCAACGGGCCGACTGCCTGCCTGGCCAGCAGATCGACGGCCCGGCCATTCTCACCGAGACCCATACCACTCTGTTCATTGCGCCCGGCTGGCGCGCAGGCATCACCGCAGCCGGGCATGTGGAACTGCAGCGGCTGGCCGCGCAGGCCCGCGCGCGCGACGACACCACCACGGTCGATCCGGTGCGGCTGGAGCTGTTCAACAACCTGTTCATGCACATTGCCGAACAGATGGGGGTGCAGCTGCAGAACACCGCGGTGTCGGTCAACATCAAGGAGCGGCTGGATTTTTCCTGCGCGCTGTTCGACAGCGAGGGGCAGTTGATCGCCAACGCGCCACATGTGCCGGTGCATCTGGGGTCGATGGGAGAAAGCATCCAGACCGTGATCCGCCAAAACCGCGCTGCGATGCGGCCCGGCGACGTGTTCCTGCTCAACGACCCCTACCACGGCGGCACGCACCTGCCCGACATCACCGTGGTGACCCCAGTGTTCGACCGCGCGGGCGCGCAGGTGCTGTTCTATGTCGGTTCGCGCGGTCACCATGCCGATATCGGCGGCATCACGCCGGGTTCCATGTCGCCGTTCTCGCGCCGCATCGACGAGGAAGGCGTGGTGATCGACAACTTCAAGCTGGTCGACGCCGGTCGGCTGCGTGAGGCCGAACTGCGCGCGCTGCTGCAAGGCGGCCCCTGGCCCGCCCGCAATCCGCAGCAGAACCTGGCCGACCTGAAGGCGCAGATCGCAGCCAACCAGATTGGCGTTCAGGAACTGCAACGCCTGGTGATGGATCATGGCCTCGGCGTTGTCCAGGCCTACATGCGCCATGTGCAGGACAACGCCGAAGCCGCGGTACGCCGGGTGATCGGCGCGCTGCACGATGGGCGCTTCAGCCTCGAACTCGACACCGGCGCACGCATCTGCGTGGCCATCCGTGTAGACCCTGCTGCGCGCAGCGCCGTCATCGACTTCACCGGCACCTCGCCGCAGCAGCCGGACAACCTCAATGCGCCCAGGGCCGTGACCGTCGCTGCGGTGCTGTATGTGTTCCGCTGTCTGGTGGATGACGACATTCCGCTCAACGCCGGGTGTCTGAAGCCGCTGCAGCTCATCATTCCCGAGGGCTCGATGCTGGCGCCGCGCCCGCCCGCTGCCGTGGTGGCCGGCAATGTGGAGGTCAGCATGTGCGTGACCAATGCGCTGTTCGGCGCGCTGGGGGTGCAGGCCGCCAGCCAGTGCACCATGAACAATTTCACCTTCGGCAACGCGCAGCATCAGTACTACGAAACCATCGCCGGTGGATCGGGCGCGGGCGGCGTGTTCGATGCCCAGGGCCAGCAAATCGGCGGCTTCGACGGGACTTCGGTGGTGCAGAACCACATGACCAACTCGCGCCTGACCGACCCCGAGGTGCTGGAATGGCGCTATCCGGTGCGGTTGGACAGCTTTGCAATCCGCACCGGATCGGGCGGGGCGGGGCGCTGGCGCGGTGGTGACGGCGGTGTGCGCCGCATCCGCTTTCTCGCGCCGATGACCGCGGCCATCCTGTCCAACGGACGGCGCGTGGGCGCGTTCGGGCTGCATGGCGGTGCCTCCGGCGCGGTGGGCATCAACCGCGTGGAGCGCGCCGACGGCACGTGCGAAACCCTGCCCGCATCAGCCAGCGTGGAACTGCGGGCGGGCGATGTGTTTGTCATCGAAACGCCGGGTGGCGGCGGGTATGGTTGAAGCATGGAAACACCCGCACTGGTCACACTCACCCTCAACCCCTGCGTGGACGTCAGCTACGACATCACCCAGCTGATCGAGGATCAGAAAGTCCACGCCAACGCCAACCGGCTCGATCCGGGTGGCAACGGCATCAATGTGGCACGCGCGCTCAAGCGCCTGCAGATGCCCGCGGTGGCCTGCACGGTGCTGGGCGGGGAGATCGGCGATCTGTTCACACGGCTGGTGACCGGGGAGATCGAGCAGCTTCACGCCGTGCGCATTGCTGGCGAGACACGCATCAACGTCACCCTGCAGCAGCAACAGCCGCGGGCGCAGTTCGAGGTCAGCGGCATCGGTCCAACGCTCGACGCCAGCACGCTGCAGCACATCACCGACACCGTGCTGCGGCTGACCGGCGACGGGTTTGCCGTGCTCACCGGCTCGCGCATGCCCGGCGTGCCGACCGACTTCTACGCGCAGCTGATCCGCAGGCTGCAGGTCCAGGGTGCGCGCACCGTGATCGATGCGCAGGGGGACATGCTGGCGCAGGCGGTTGCCTCGCGGCCCTTTCTGATCAAGCCCAACCGCGTCGAACTCGAACAACTGCTGCAGCAAACCTTGCCCGACAGGCAGGCCGTCATCGCGGCAGCGCAGTCTGTCTGCGCGCGCGGGGTGCGCTGGGTCTGCGTGTCCCTGGGCGGCGAGGGGGCCGTGCTGGTGAGTGCCACCGAGGTCTACGTGGGCGAGGCCCCTGTCGTGCCTGTGGTCTCCACCGTGGGCGCTGGTGATTCGATGGTCGCCGGCCTGCTCAGTGGTTTTTCGCGTGGAGAGGCACCGGCCAATGCGCTGCGCCTCGCCCTGGCCTGCGGCAGCGGCACCGCGGCGCAGCCAGGCACCGAACTGTTCGACCCGGCCGCGCTGCCGGAACTGCTGGAACGGGCGCAGGTTGCGGTGGTCGCCGCGCCGGCTGCAACGCGGTTCAGCGCTTGATCGCCCGCCACCCAATGTCGCGGCGGTACTGCATGCCGTCGAACTGAATCGTGCTGATCGCCTCGTAGGCGCGCTGCTGTGCGATGCGCGGCGAGTCGCCCAGCGCGGTGACCGCCAGGACCCGACCGCCGGAGGTGCGCAGCACGCCTTGTTCATCGAGCGTGGTGCCTGCGTGAAAGGTGATGCAGTCGGGCGCTTCGGGCGGAATGCCGGTGATGACATCCCCCTTGCGCGGGCTCTCGGGGTAACCGTGGGCGGCGAGCACCACGCCGAGGGCCGTGCGGCGGTCCCACTCCAGTTCCACCTGGTCAAGCTGGCCGGCAATCGCCTTTTCGAACACCACGGAAAGATCGCTCTTGAGCCGGGCCATGATGGGCTGGGTTTCGGGGTCACCCATGCGGCAGTTGAATTCAAGCGTCCTGGCGCGTCCCTGGGCGTCGATCATCAGCCCGGCGTAGAGAAATCCTGTGAAGGGAATGCCATCGGCCGCCATGCCCTTGACCGTGGGCTGGATGATCTCGCGCATCACCCGCGCATGGACCTCCGGCGTGACCACGGGCGCCGGGGAATAGGCGCCCATGCCGCCGGTATTGGGGCCGTTGTCGCCGTCGAGCAGACGCTTGTGATCCTGGCTGGAGGCCAGCGCGAGGACGTGCTGGCCGTCCACCATGACGATGAAGCTGGCTTCCTCGCCCTGCAGGAACTCTTCGATGACCACGCGTGCGCGGCCCGCGTTGTGCTGCACCCCGTAGCGGTTGGCCTGCAGCATGTCGTCGATCGCGGCATGGGCTTCGTCCGCAGTCTGCGCCACGACCACGCCCTTGCCCGCGGCCAGCCCATCGGCCTTGACCACGATGGGCGCGCCGTGCTGATCGACATAGGCATGCGCCTGCGCCGCATCCTCGAACGTGGCGTAGGCCGCGGTGGGAATGTGATGCCGCGCCATGAAGTTCTTGGAGAAGGCCTTGGAGCTTTCCAGTTGTGCGGCGGCGCGGGTGGGGCCGAAGATCTTCAGCCCGCGGGCGCGAAACCCGTCGACGATGCCCGCCGCCAGCGGTGCCTCGGGACCAACCACGGTATAGGCGATCTTTTCGCGCACGCAGAACGCAGCCAGCTCTTCCGCATTGGCCACCTGCAGGTTCTCCAGCCGGGTGTCGAGCGCGGTGCCGCCGTTGCCCGGCGCAACATAGACCGACTGCACCCGGGGCGACTGCGCCAGCTTCCAGGCGATGGCGTGCTCGCGTCCGCCAGAGCCGATGACGAGGAGTTTCATGGTGTGTGCGCCGGTTCAGCCGAACACGGCGTTGTGATGGACCTCTTGCACATCGTCGAGGTCTTCCAGCGCGTCGATGAGTTTCTGCATTTTTTCGGCGTCGTCCCCGGCAAGTTCCACCGTGTTGTCGGCGCGCATGGTGATGGCGGCCAGTTCCGCCTGCAGGCCAGCGGCGTCGAGCGCGGCCCGCACAGCCTCGAACTGCGACGGTGGAGTGAGCACCTCGATGGCGCCGTCGTCGTCGGTGATCACGTCGTCCGCGCCGGCCTCGAGTGCGACTTCCATCACCTTGTCCTCGGACGTGCCGGGGGCGAACACCAGTTGCCCGCAATGCCGGAACTGGAACGCCACCGAGCCTTCGGTGCCCAGATTGCCGCCATGCTTGGACAGCGCGTGGCGCACTTCGGCTACGGTGCGCACGCGGTTGTCGGTGAGACAGTCGATGATGAGTGCCGCCCCGCCCACGCCATAGCCCTCGTAGCGGATTTCCTCATAGTGCACGCCTTCGAGCGCGCCGGTGGCCTTGTCGATGTTTTTCTTCACCGTGTCGGCCGGCATGTTGGCTGCCTTGGCCTTGTCAACGGCCAGGCGCAGGCGCGGATTGGCGCCGGGATCGCCACCGCCCAACCGGGCAGCAGCGGAGATTTCACGGATGATCTTGGTCCAGACCTTGCCGCGTTTTTCGTCCTGACGGCCTTTGCGGTGCTGGATGTTGGCCCATTTGGAATGTCCGGCCATGGTGGTGCGATGCTCCTGGGTGGCGCCCTGACCGCCGCGTCGCGGCCGGGCATTTGGATAGACTGCCCATTCTACTTTCGCGCCATGCGCCCGACCCTCCTCACACCAAGGCTGCCGCCATGTCCGACCCCATTCTCATCGCCCAGCATGGCCAGGTGCAGTGCCATTTGCTGCCGCGCCTGTCCAACCGTCACGGTCTCATCACCGGCGCCACCGGCACCGGCAAGACAGTGAGTCTGCAGGTGCTTGCCGAGGCGTTTTCGCGCATCGGCACCCCGGTGTTCATGGCCGACGTGAAGGGCGACCTGACCGGCCTGTCGCAGCCGGGCAGCCTGAGTCCCAAGCTGGCCGAACGACTCAAGAGCCTCGGTCTGCCCGAGCCGGTGTTCGGCGGCTGCCCTGTCACGCTGTGGGATGTGTTCGGCGAGCAGGGCCACCCGGTGCGCGCCACCATCTCCGACATGGGCCCGCTGCTGCTCGCGCGCCTGCTGCAGCTCAACGAGACGCAGACCGGGGTGCTCAACCTGGTGTTCAAGATTGCCGACGACAACGGCCTGCTGCTGCTCGACATGAAAGACCTGCGCGCCATGCTGCAGGAAGTGGGCGACAACGCCGCGAGCTTCACCACCGAATACGGCAACATCAGCGTCGCCAGCATCGGCGCGATCCAGCGCGGGCTGCTGCAACTTGAAAGCCAGGGCGCCGACAGGTTCTTCGGCGAGCCCATGCTCAATATCGACGACCTGATGCAGACCGACGGCAGCGGCCGCGGCATGGTCAACATCCTCGCCGCCGACAGGCTCTACCAGGCACCGCGCCTGTACGCGACTTTTTTGCTGTGGCTGCTGTCCGAGCTGTTCGAGCGCCTGCCCGAGATCGGTGACCCGGAAAAGCCGAAGCTGGTGTTCTTTTTCGACGAGGCGCATCTGCTGTTCAACGACGCGCCCAAGCCGCTGCTGGAAAAGATCGAGCAGGTCGTGCGCCTCATCCGCTCCAAGGGCGTGGGCGTGTTTTTTGTCACGCAAAACCCGCTGGACATCCCGGACACCGTGCTCGGGCAACTGGGCAACCGCATCCAGCACGCGCTGCGCGCCTTCACCCCGCGCGACCAGAAGGCGGTGAAAACCGCTGCCGACACCATGCGCCCGAACCCTGGGCTGGACGTGGCACAGGCAATCACCGAACTGGCCGTGGGCGAGGCGCTGGTGTCGCTGCTCGACGACAAGGGCCGACCGACGCCGACCGAGCGGGTGTGGATGCTGGCGCCCGGCAGCCGCATCGGACCGATCACGCCGGAGGAACGCAAGGCACTGATGCAGGGCTCGCTGGTCGCCGGGGTGTATGAAAAGACGGTGGATCGCGAATCGGCCTACGAATTGCTCAAGGGCCGGGTAGAGGCCACGCCGGAGTCTGCTGCGCCCGCACCAGGGGCTGACACTCCGGCAGGTTCAGGCGGCGGGCTGCTCGATTCGCTCGGCCAGGGACTTGGCGGACTGGCGCGGGGCTCGGGCCGCAAGGACTCTCTGCTCGAAACACTGGCCAAGTCGGCCGCCCGCACCATCGGCAGCACGGTGGGCCGCGAAATCATTCGCGGCGTGCTGGGCGGTCTGCTGGGTGGCAGCAAGCGGCGCTGAGCCGCTGCTGCGGGGTTGTCTCAGCGATCGTCCCAATCGCGCCGGTCGCGGTGGCCCCAGCCGTGGTCATGCCGCCAATGGTCGCGGTCCCAGCGGCGCCCCGGAGGCCCGTAGTAGTAGGGCGGTGCCACAGCCACCGGGGTGTAGACCTGACCATAGCCGTAGTACACAGGGCGAGGTGGCGGAGGCGGTGGGGGCGGAGCGAAGTAGACCGGCGGCACGGGCGGCGGGGCATAGACCACGGGCGGTGCCTGATACACCGGGTAGGCATTCGAGAAATTGGTCACGACCCCCGGAACCCCGATGCCAACCGACCAGTACACCCGGTCCGCATGCGCCGCCGGAGCGGCAATCAGCGCGGCGCTTCCTGCAAGGGCCAGAACAATGTGACGGAACATGATGGAAACCTCCTGAACATCCTGTCGTTGGTGCTGGGATAACGGCAGGAATGTCAGCTTGCCGACAGCCGATGCGAATTTTTTCATCTGGCGCATATCCCGCCGCGTTCCATGCAGACGAGTCGGCGGTGCCTGCACTGCCACTCAGCGTCGTCTTGCCCTTTGCAGACCTGTTCAAATAGCAGGGCTATGGAACCTGCTGACAAACCCTCCAACTTCCTGCGTCAGATCATCGAGCGCGATCTGGCACAAGGCACTTATGCGAACCGGCGCTTTGCCGGCCATCCGGCGGATGCCGCCGGACATGCCGCTGGGCAGACCGACCCGGCACGCATCCGCACCCGATTTCCTCCGGAGCCCAACGGCTATCTGCACATCGGCCATGCCAAGAGCATCTGTCTGAACTTCGGTCTGGCGCAGGACTTTGGTGGCATCTGCCATCTGCGCTTCGATGACACCAACCCCGAGAAGGAAGACCAGGAATATGTCGATGCCATTCTGGATGCGGTGCGCTGGCTCGGCTTCGACTGGAACGTCGGCGGTGTCTCGCACCTGTTCTATGCCAGCGACGATTTCGACTTCATGTACCGCTGCGCCTGCGCGCTGATCGAGGACGGTCTGGCCTATGTGGACGAGCAGAGCGCCGAGGACATGCGCCGCAACCGCGGCACGCTGACCGAGCCCGGCGTGGACAGCCCCTGGCGCAACCGCGCACCTCAGGACAATCTGCGCCGCTTCGAGGAAATGCGCGCCGGGCTGCATCCGGAGGGCAGCATGGTGCTGCGGGCAAAGATCGACATGGCCGCGCCCAACATCAACCTGCGCGACCCGGCGATCTATCGCATCCGTTTTGCCGAGCATCACCGCACCGGCAGCACCTGGTGCATCTACCCGATGTACACCTTCGCGCACCCAATCGAGGACGCGATGGAGTGCATCACCCACAGCATCTGCACGCTGGAGTTCGAGGATCAGCGGCCCTTCTACGACTGGCTGCTCGACCACCTCGTGCGTCTGGGCCTGGTCGCAAGCCCGCGGCCACATCAGTACGAATTCGCCCGCCTGAACCTGACCTATGTGGTGACCAGCAAGCGCAAGCTGGCACAGCTCGTCGCCGAGCGCCACGTGGACGGCTGGGACGATCCGCGCATGCCCACGCTGGTCGGGCTGCGCCGCCGCGGCTACACGCCCGAGAGCCTGCGGCTGTTTGCCGAGCGCATCGGCGTGAGCAAGGCCGAGTCGTGGATCGACTACGGCGTGCTCGAACAGGCGCTGCGCGACGATCTCGACGCCCGCGCGCCGCGTGCGATGGCCGTGCTCGATCCGCTGCGGCTCGAGCTCACCAACTGGGCCGAGGTGTTCGGCGCAGCCGACCATGCCGAGCCGTGCAGCGCGCCGTTGCATCCCGCGCACCCGGAGATGGGGCGGCGCAGCTTCGACCTGACCGCGCAGGTCTGGATCGAGCGCGAGGACTTCATGGAAGCGCCGCCCAAGGGCTATCACCGCCTCACCCCGGGCGGCATGGCGCGGCTGAAGTACGGCTATGTCGTGCGCTGCACCGGCTGCGAAAAAGATGCCACGGGGCGGGTGATCAAGGTGCTCGCCGAGCTGCTGCCCGACACCAAGAGCGGCACGCCCGGGGCCGATGCGGTCAAGGTCAAGGGCGTGATCACCTGGGTGAGCGCCAGCCGCGGCGTGGCCGCACAGGTGCGGCTGTTCGACCGCCTGTTCACCGAGGCGCATCCCGACGCCGGCGGGCGCGACTTCCTTGCCGCGCTCAACCCGCACAGCAAGCAAACAGTGCACGCCTATGTGGAACCCGCGCTTGCCGCCGCGTCGGCGGGCGCCTCGTTCCAGTTCGAGCGACATGGCTATTTCGTCGCCGACCGCCTCGATCATTGCACCGACCAGCCCGTGTTCAACCGCACCACCACCCTGAAGGACAGCTGGGGCAAGTGATGGACATGTCCACCGATACCCTGAGTTTCGGCGCTCCGTTGCCTGCGGGCAGCAGTGCGCTGGAGCGACTGCAGCTGCAGGGATTTTGCGTGCTCGGCGCTCCCGAGCTGGCCGCGCTGTGCGGATTCGCTCTGGCCGATTGTTCTGCGGCGTTCGCGCTGTGGGACGACCTGCCACCCGACGACTACCTGAAAGACGGCGGTCACTATCGTTTCCGCCGCCATGGCAGCTTCGTGCAGAGCCTGCAACCGGCAGCGGGCCGGGCGGCGCTGCAGGCCGTTCCCCACCGCGCCCATTGGCAGCCCACCGCCTATAACGCTCTGCACGGCGGCATGTTGCGCTGGTTTGCGCCACTGTCAGGCGAACTGCAGCAGGCGGCGTTCTGGCAGCCGCTGCTGCTCGGGCTGGGACGGCTGTTCGCGCAGGTGCGCAGCGTGCCGCAGTGGTTCATCGAGGCACATCAGTTCCGCATCGACACCCGCGAGGGCGTCGGTCGCCCCACGCCCGAAGGCGCGCACCGCGACGGCGTGGATTTTGTCGCAGTGGTGCTGATCGCGCGGCACGGCATCCGCGGCGGCGAGACCCGAGTGTTCGAGCTGGCAGGCCAGCGGGGCGTGCGTTTCACCCTGTCCGAGCCGTGCAGCGTGCTGCTGATGGACGATACCCGCGTGATTCACGAAAGCACGCCGGTGCTGCCCGAGGGCGAGGCCAGCGGCGGCTGGCGCGATACCCTGGTGCTGACCTACCGCGCTGGGGGCTTTCTCGATCCAAAGCCAGCGGTCTGATCGCTCGGTGAGACTCCAGTCGTGCGGCATGTTGTCGCCACGGCACGATGTGCCTCGGTGGCTTGATTTCAATCAAAGCGCGAGTTTGGATCACGATTTGGAGCAGACTGGAAATACAAGTTGTTACATAATCGTCGCCTCGGTGTCCGGCAACACGTCAGGACGCGATTTTCTGGAGAGATTCCCATGCGTCATTTGTCCCCCCTGATGGCCGCGCTGGCGCTTGCAGCCCTGCCGGTTTCCGCCCTGGCGCAATCGGCCGCCTCCCCGGAGCAGATGCAGGCCACACGCGCCGTGAGCGGCGAACTGCTCAAGACCCTGAGCGGCAAGCTGCAGGAAAGCATGAAGGCGAACGGCCCGGCGGGCTCGATTTCCGTGTGCAAGACCATCGCGCCGGAAATTGCCCTGGGCCTGGCCGACAAGACCGGCTGGAAGATCACGCGTGTCGGCACCCGCGTGCGCAATGTCGACATGGGCACGCCCAATGTCTGGCAGCACAAGGCGCTGGGCCACCTCAACGCCGATCTGAAGTCGGGCGCCAAGCCCGAAACCCTGGAATGGAGCGAGGTGGTCACCGAAAACGGCAAGCCCACCCTGCATTACGCCAAGGCCATCGTGCTGCAGACACAGTGCCTGGCCTGCCACGGCACATCGGAACAACTCGCACCGGGCGTGGCCGACAAGCTCAAGACCGACTATCCGCACGACCAGGCCACCGGCTACGCGCCAGGGCAGCTGCGCGGCGCCGTGGTCATCAGCCGACCGCTGTAAGGCCGCCCTCGGTCTTCGCCTTCAGCCCCTTCGGCACAGGCAACGCCTACCAGCGCAGGTAGGCGTTCTTGTTTCCGGTCTGCACCGTGACGCTGCGCTGCTGCTGCCGGTGCGTGCCCTCAATGGTGTAACTGCCGGCTGGCGCCTGCACATAGCACAGCGGACCGTCTGCGGTGAATTCCGCCACGGTCTTGCCCTGATGACGGATGCGGATGGGCACGTCCGCGAGATAGGCGCCGCGCGGGCCTTCCACCATCCAGAAGCCCAAGTTGAAGTGCGGCGCCTGCGCCTGCAGCGCCTTGAGATCGCCTTCTCCCACGCCGCCGCAGGCATAGGACAGCGTCCCGACATGATGAACTTGCGCGGCCTGGCTCAGCGACGGGCTGAGCAGGCAGGTGGCCAACGCGCCGACCAGAGCGCCCCGGCGCAGGGCTTGATGCGTGATGGACATGATGGGTTCCTTTCAGGATGCACAGAAATGCACCCTGCAATAGATCGCACCCTGTGCACCGGGTTCGCCGCTGTGGGGCGGATCTTCAGCCTCGCTTCATCCTTTCGCGCAAAAGAAACCCCTCCAGGGCGGCGGGTGCGCTGCACCGCCGCGCGGGGTCAGGCCGCAGAAGGTTTTGGCGGCGTGGCCCTGGGCTGGTGCAGATTGGGCAGAAACACGGCCAGCAGGCCGATGAGCGGCAGGAAGGAGCACAACCTGTACACCGCGTCGATGCCCCACATATCGGCCAGTTGCCCCAGAACGGCAGCCCCAATGCCGCCCAGACCGAAGGCCAGACCGAAGAACAACCCCGCCACCGTGCCCACCTTGCCGGGGATGAGCTCCTGCGCATACACCACCATCGACGGAAACGCCGAGGCCAGCATGAAGCCGATGATGGCGCTGAGCACGGCCGACACCTCCAGACTGGCGTAGGGCAGCATCAGGGTGAATGGCGCCACCCCGAGGATGGATACCCAGATCACCGCCTTGCGGCCGATGCGGTCACCGATGGGCCCGCCGAGCAGCGTGCCCGCCGCCACTGCGGCCAGGAACACGAACAGGTGATACTGACCCACCTCGGTACTGACGTGGAACTTGTGCATCAGATAGAAGATGAGATAACTGTTGATGCTGGCCAGGTAGAAGAACTTGGAGAAGATCAGCGCCAGCAGCACGGCCAGGGTACGGCGCACCAGGTGGGGCGGCACCGGGGACTGCTTGCTCACGGAGGCTTTTTTCGGCAGCCGGTGCTGATGGCTGTACCACCGCCCCACGCCGGTGAGCACGATGATGGCGAGCAGGGCGGCCAGCGAGAACCAGGCAATGCTCTTCTGGCCGTGCGGCAGCACGATCCACGCTGCCAGCAGCGGCCCGGTCGCCGTGCCGGCGTTGCCGCCCACCTGGAAGATGGACTGTGCCAGCCCATGCCGACCACCCGAAGCCATGCGCGCCACCCGCGAGGATTCCGGGTGGAAGATGGATGAGCCGGTGCCCACCATCGCCGCAGCCATCAGCAGAATGGGAAAGCTCGGCGCAATCGACAGCATGAGCAGCCCGCTGAGGGTGAAGCCCATGCCCACGGCCAGCGAATAGGGTTTGGGATGCTTGTCGGTGAAGGCGCCGACCAGTGGCTGCAGCAGCGAGGCGGTGAACTGATAGGTCAGGGTGATCAGGCCGATTTGCGCGAAATTCAGGTGGAAGTCCGTCTTGAACAAGGGGTAGATCGCCAGCATCAACGACTGGATCATGTCGTTGAGAAAGTGCGAAAAACTGATCGCGCCGAGAATGCGAAACTTGGTCTGCTCGGCAGGCGCGTTGCCCGGCGCGGCGAGCGCGGCATTGGTCGGGGTTGAACTCACGATAGGGATCTTTGAGGGGGTGCAAGAGGGCGCACGGCTGCATCCATTGCGCCAGCGCAAGAATAGTGCGCCACCCGATTCTTTGCACAGGCATGGATTCGTTGCCGAGCGGGTGCGCAGACGGGTGCGCGGGCTTACCATTTGCTGCATGGCACAAAACGCACATGCAATCGCCGCGGAGCGGCCGCAAAGTCTGGGTGAAGAGATTGCCAACGCTCTGAGCCACGGCTTGGGCCTGCTGCTGGCCATTGCGGCGCTTCCGGTGCTCATCGCGCACGCGGCGGCGCATCAGCCCGTGGCCAGCGTCGTGGGGGCAACGATTTTCGGGGTCAGCGCCGTGCTGCTCTATCTGGCTTCCACGCTCTACCACGCCCTGCCGCAGCCCCGTCTCAAGGCGCTGTTCCAGCGCATCGACCACGCGGCCATCTATCTGCTGATTGCCGGAACCTACACGCCGTTCACCCTCGGGGTGCTGCGGGGCGGCTGGGGATGGACGCTGTTCGGCGTGGTCTGGGGGCTGGCGGCGGCCGGGCTGCTGCTCAAGGCGCTGGCCGGGGTGCGGTTTCCGCATGTGTCCACGGCGCTGTATCTGGGCATGGGCTGGGTGGTGTTGATCGCCATCGTGCCGCTGGCCGAGCGCATGGCGCCGATGGGGCTGTTCTGGCTGGTGGCCGGTGGGGTGGCCTACACCCTTGGCGTGGTGTTTTTTGTCTTCGATTCGCGTTGGCGCTATGCCCATTTTGTCTGGCATCTGTTCGTGCTTGCGGGCACGGTCTGTCACTTTTTCGCGGTGCTCTATTACGCTGCCTGAAGACCAGTCGGCTCAAAAACGAACGATCGTTCTTTTTTGCGGCGGCCGTGCTTAAAATGGTGCCAGCAACAGCCAGACCGTGGAGACCGCGATGACCCCGCATCAACTCTTGGAACAATTCGGCCCGCGTGAGGCCATGGATTACGACGTGGTGATCGTCGGCGCCGGGCCAGGCGGCCTGGGCACGGCCATCCACCTCAAGCAACTGGCGCAGAAAGAGGGGCGCGACATTTCGGTCTGCGTGCTGGAAAAAGGCTCGGAGCCGGGGGCCCACATCCTGTCCGGGGCCATCATGGACCCCGGCGCGCTGACCGAACTGCTTCCGGACTGGAAGACGATGGGCGCGCCGCTGAACCAGCCCGTCACCGCCGACCAGTTTCTGTTCCTCAACGACTCAGGCGCCAGGCCCGCGCCCGCCGCCTTCCTGCCCGACTGTTTCAAGAATCACGGCAACTATGTGATCAGCCTGGGCAATGTGGTGCGCTGGATGGCGCAGCAGGCCGAGGCACTGGGCGTGGAAATCTTCCCCGGCTTTGCTGCGGCCGAGGTGCTGTACGACGCGCAGGGCCGGGTGTGCGGCGTGGCCACCGGCAACCAGGGATTGGGCAAGGACGGCGAGCCGACCGACCATTTCGCGCTGGGCATGGAACTGCGCGCGAAGTACACCGTGTTCGCCGAAGGCTCGCGCGGGCAGCTCGGCAAGGAACTCATTGCCCAGTACCAGCTCGACGCCGGGCGCGATCCGCAGAGCTATGCCATCGGCATCAAGGAATTGTGGGAAGTCGCCGCAGACAAGCATCAGCCCGGCCTGGTGCTGCACACCGCAGGCTGGCCGCTCGACCCGAGCACCTATGGCGGCGGGTTTCTCTACCACCTCGAAGACCGCAAGGTGGCGATCGGCTTTGTCGTCGGGCTGGACTACAGCAACCCGTGGCTCAGCCCGTTCGAGGAATTCCAGCGGCTCAAGACCCACCCCGCGATCCGCGGCCTGTTCGATGGCGCCAAGCGCCTGGGCTATGGCGCGCGCACCATCACCGCCGGCGGCCTGCTGTCGTTGCCCAAGCTGGTGTTTCCCGGTGGCTGTCTGGTGGGCTGCGAGGCCGGGTTTCTCAACGCCTCGCGCATCAAGGGCAGCCACGCGGCGATCAAGACCGGCATGCTGGCGGCGCAGGCCATCGCCCATGCGCTGGCCGCCGGCCGTGCGCAGGACGAGCTGGCGGACTACCCCGCGGCGTTCGAGCGGTCATGGCTGCATGACGAGCTCAAGACCGCGCGCAATTTCAAGCAGTGGTTCAAGAAGGGCCGTCTGGTGGGCACGCTGATGACAGGGGTGGAGCGCTGGTTTCTGCCGCGCATCGGCATCAAGTCGCCGCCTTGGACGCTGCACCACCACGTGCCGGATCACGCCATGCTCAAGCCCGCGGCCGACTGCCCACGCATCGACTACCCCAAGCCCGATGGCGTGCTGACCTTCGATCGGATGAGTTCGGTCTATCTGAGCAACACCAACCACGAGGAAAACCAGCCGGCGCACCTCACCCTCAAGGACGTGTCGGTGCCGGTGCAGATCAACCTCAAGACCTATGCCGGGCCCGAGTCGCGCTACTGCCCCGCCGGGGTATATGAGTTCGTCAAGGGCTCGGATGGCGGAGACCGGATGCAGATCAACGCGCAGAACTGCGTGCACTGCAAGACCTGCGACATCAAGGACCCGACGCAGAACATCGTCTGGGTCGCGCCGGAGGGCGGCGGCGGGCCGAACTACGTGGGGATGTGACCGGACTGCCGCGCGCGGGAACGCGCATTCGCGGGGGTGGCGACCCAATCGTGACGTCATCGACACGGCCTTCCCGGAGGCTGCATTTACACTGCGCACCATTCGAAAAATCCGGGGCAAACCGCGCAGCATCGTGCGGGATCCCGGCCCCTGATTTGCGCTGCATGCCCGGTTCCACCCCGCAGTTTTCTCCTGTCCAGACACTGGCGCCGCAAGGCGGCTCGGCCATGCAGCGTCGGCTGCGTCGCGGCTTTTGGGGGCTGGTCGGGCTCACTCTGTTGTTCGGTGCCTGGCTGGCCTGGATCAACTGGGAGCGCCAGGACGACATGCTGCGCAGCACCCTGCGGGTGGAAACGGCGTTTCTCGCAGATGCCACCTCGGCCTACCTCGACCGCTATGAGTCGGTCATGTCCGCGCTCGGCAACGACCTGCTGATGCGTCCGGAACTGCTCACCGCACCCGATCAGCTTCAGCCCCTGTTGCAGCGCTATCGGGTTCTGCTCGGGCCGGATCAGGCCCTGTCGATCAATCTGTCGATGCCCGACGGCCAGATGTTTGCCACCTCGCTGGGCGGCGAGCAGGCGTTGCCCAACTTCCGCGCCATGCCCGACATCTGGCCGGGTTTCCAGCAGGCCGCGCAAACCAAGCGGCTGGAGGTGGGGCATGCGGTGCATGGCCCGATGCTGCGTCGCTGGGTGATTCCCCTGCGCCTGATGGTGAAAAACGCTATGGGTCAACCGCAGTTTCTCATTGCCGTGCCGGTGGAACTCAACGACTTTCTCGAGCGCTGGCGGCGCTCGGTGGCAGCGGCGGAATATGCCATGCCCGGCATGTCCATCGCGTTGATGCGCTCCGACGGCTATCTGCTCGCGCGCTGGCCCGCGCCCAAGGTGAATGATCTGCAGCGTTTCTACAGCACCAGACGCCAGGGGGCACTGGCCCAGGCGGCGCAGCGCGGGCCGGATGGCGCCATGTCCGGCGTGTTCAGCGGGCGGGTGGATTCGGACGACATTCCTCGTCTGGGCGCCTGGGTCCGCCTGCCGCACGAGCAGGTGCTGGTCAACATGACCGTGCCGCGCGCGCTGCTCTGGCGCGACTTCTGGCGGGCCTACTGGCCTGCACTGACCATCCTCGCGTTGTGGCTGGCGGTGCTCACTCTGGCCTACCGGCTGGTCCGCAAGCAGGCCGAGCGCGACAGCGCGCAACTGCGCGACCGCGCCGAAATCATGTACCGCCTGGCCAATCAGGACAGCCTCACCGGACTGCTCAACCGGCGCGGCATGAATGAACACCTGCAACGTGCCCACGACCGTGCGCGCGAACACGGCATCGGCTATGCCCTGGTGCTGTTCGACCTCGATCACTTCAAGCTGATCAACGACGGCTTCGGCCACGCCGCGGGCGACGCCGTGCTGCAGCAAGTGGCGCATCTGCTGCAGACCCGGGTGCGCAAGGAAGACCAAGTGGCGCGCTGGGGGGGCGAGGAGTTTCTGGCGCTGCTGCCCGACTCGTCGATGGAAACCGCGCGCGCTGCGGCGGAAAAGCTGCGCGACGTCATTTCGCATACCCGCATGTCCGTTGGCGGCACAGAGCTGCGCCTGTCTGCGAGCTTTGGCGTTTCGGCCTGGGAGCCGCAGAGCCATCTGACCGTTGCCGAACTGTTGGGGCAGTGCGACTCCGCGCTCTACAACGCCAAGGCCGGCGGACGCAACCGAGTCAAGCAGTTCGAGGGCAAGTCGGCGCAGGACTACCTGCAGGGTTTCACCCTCAAGCGCGCCATCGAGGACGACCGCATCCGCGTGGCCTATCAGCCGCTGGTGTCCTTGAGCGACGGGAAAATCACGGGCTTCGAAGCGCTGGCACGGCTGGTTGCGGAAAACGGCGATGTGATTCCCGCCGGGCAGTTCATCGACGTGGCCAATCGGCTGCGGCTGGAGCACCGCATCGACGCGCGCGTGTCCAAACAGGTCATGGCGCGCTGCAGCCTGCGCATGGAGCAGACCGGCACGCCGATGAAGTACATGATCAATTGCTCTGCCGACTTTCTCAGTCGCCCGGAGGATGTGCAGATGCTGCTCGACCGGGCGCAGCATTTCTGCAGCACTTGCGCGGCAGACATGACCGGCAAGACCAAGCCCATGGTCATCGAGATCACCGAGCGCCAGCTCATCGGCGACGCCGAGGCTGTGCGCAAGCTGGTGCAGCCGCTGATCGACTTCGGCTTCCAGCTTGCGGTGGACGATTTCGGCAGCGGGTACTCGTCCTATCTCTACGTGCTCAAGCTGCCGGTGAACTACATCAAGATCGAGGCCGAACTGGTGCGCGAAGCCGCCCACAGCGCACGCGCGCAGGCGATGGTGCGCTCGATCAACGACATGGCGCACGAGCTCGGCATCCTCACCATTGCCGAAGGCATCGAGGATGAAGCCACCGCCGACGCCATGCGACGCATTGGCGTGGACTGGGGGCAGGGCTATTACTGGGGGCGACCGGAAATCGACGCGTAGGCGGTGTTGCGCGCCATGCCCTGTGCGGCGAGAAAGTCGCTCACCCGGTCGATCACCGCCAGAAACGCCTCCATCGAATCATGCCCGCCCGGGCCAATGTGCAGTTGCACCTTGCCAGCACCCGCAGCGGCCAGCAGCCGGTGCGCATCGGCAACCGGCACCACGGTGTCGTGCTCGCCGTGCATCAGCAGCACGGGGCAGCGCAGCTGGGGCAGGGTGTTGATCGGGGCGATGGCGTCGAGAGGGAAGCCGATGGTGCGCTGGACATAGCCCAGAATGTGCGGGCCGATCACGGCGTCGGGCAGGTTTTGCTCGGCCATCCAGCGCCGCATCATGTCGGCGGGGTGGGCGAATGCGGCCAGGCTCACCACGGCGGCGATCTGCGCACGCCAGCTTGCGGCCAGCAACACCGCGCCCGCGCCGACCGAATGGCCGAGCAGGGCGATGCGCACAGGGTCGATATCGGGCCGCGCTGCCAGCCAGTCCACTGCATGCACCGTGTCCTCGGCAAAGCGCGGCAGCGAGGCGAAGGTGTCGTCGTCGCTGGCGCCGTGGCAGCGGGTGTCGATGAACAACAGGGTCAGCCCTGCGGCATGCAGCGCCGGAGCCAGCGGCAGCATCAGATCGGAATTGCTGCCCCAGCCATGCACGATGACCAGTGCGGGCGCGGGTTGCGGCACCGACGCAGGTGCCGGAATCAGCCAGGCGTGCAGGCGTTTGCCGTTGGCGCTCGGGATGCGCACGCTGCCGAACGCCAGCCCGAAATCCGCCGGATTGCGGGTGTGCGCCAGACGCGGCGCGCGCAGGCTGCGGCGCAGCCCCCAGTGGAGCAGCGGACGCAGCGGCGGTGTGGTCATCCACGGCAGCACCGTGGGCAGCAGGGCGGAGACGAGTCGGGAACGTGGCATGGTGGCGCGAGCAGTGTAGGAGGGCGAGCCCCAGCGTGCCGATCGGTTCAAATAGCAGCTTTGTTCCAGGCCAACTTCCTCATGCAATTCCTGCTTCGCCAACCCGATCCACGCGCCCAGCACCGGCTGCAGGAGGCGGGCGCGCACCCGCTGCTGGCGCAGTTGTTCGCCGCGCGCGGGGTGAAGGACGCGGCGGAACTGGAACTGAGTCTGGCGCAGCTGCTGCCGCCTGCACAGCTGAAGGGCGCCGAGGCTGCTGCGGTCGCGCTGGCCGATGCGATCGCCCGCGGCGAGCGGCTGCTGATCGTCGCCGACTACGACTGCGACGGCGCCACCGCCTGTGCCGTGGGGCTGCGCGGCCTGCGGGCGATGGGGGCGCAGGTGTCGTATCTGGTGCCCAACCGCTTCACCACCGGCTACGGCCTGTCGCCCGCCGTGGTCGACCTGGCGCAGCAGCAGCCCGGCGGCAAGCCGGACTGGATCGTCACGGTGGACAACGGCATCGCCAGCGTGGACGGGGTGGCGCACGCCAGGGCGCACGGCATGCGCGTGCTGGTCACCGATCACCACCTGCCGGGCGAGGTGTTGCCCGAGGCCGAGGTGATCGTCAACCCGAACCAGCCGGGGTGCGACTTTCCGAGCAAATCCATCGCCGGGGTCGGGGTGATGTTCTACGTGCTGCTGGCGCTGCGTGCGGAGCTGCGAAGTCGCGGCGTGTTCGACGCCGCGAACCAGCCCCGGCTGGATGCGCTGCTCGACCTGGTTGCGCTGGGCACCGTGGCCGACGTGGTGCGGCTCGATGCCAACAACCGCGTGCTGGTGGCGCAGGGGCTCAGGCGCATCCGCGAAGGCCGCATGCAGCCGGGCATTGCTGCGTTGCTGCAGGTCGCCGGGCGCGAGGCCGCGCGGGTGGGCAGCGCCGATCTGGGCTTTGCACTCGGGCCGCGGATCAATGCCGCAGGGCGCCTTTCCGACATGACCGTGGGCATCGAATGCCTGAGTACCGACGACCCTGCCCGCGCGCTGGAACTGGCCCAGCTGCTCGACGGCCTGAACCGCGAGCGCCGTGGCATCGAGGACGGCATCAAGGCCGAAGCCCTGGCCATGCTCGACGCGCTGCCACCGGATGCCGACAGCGGCGACGCGGCGATCAGCCTGTTCGCGCCGCATTGGCACGAGGGGGTGATCGGCATCGTCGCCGGGCGCATCAAGGATCGCACGCACCGCCCGACCTTCATCTTCGCGCCGGCCGAAGACGGCACGCTGCGCGGCTCGGGCCGGTCGATTGCCGGGTTTCACCTGCGTGACGCGCTCGATCTGGTGTCCAAGCGCGAGCCGGGGCTGATGCTGCGCTTCGGTGGGCATGCGGCTGCGGCGGGCTGCTCGCTGGTGGCCGACGGCTTCGAGCGCTTTCGCGCCGCGTTCGCCCGGGTCGCGGGCGAATGGCTGGAGCCGGCCATGCTGCAGCGCCGTCTGGAAGTCGATGGCCCGCTGCCGGTGCAGTGGATGCTGCCGGAGATGGCGGGTCTGCTGAGCGCGCAGGTCTGGGGACAGGGTTTTGCCGCCCCGCTGTTCAGCGCCCGGGTGCAGGTGAAACAGCAGCGGCTGATCGGCGAGCGTCACCTCAAGACCCGGGTGCGGCTGCTCGATGCCGAGGGTGCGCCGGGCAGCGCGCTGTTCGATCTGGTCGCTTGGGGCCGCACCGAATTTCTGCCCGACGAGGCGCGCATTGCCTACCGGCTGGAGAGCAACACCTGGCAGGGCATCACCCAGGTGCAGCTGGTGCTCGAAGCGGTCGAGGGCTGAGGCCCCCCGAAAACCTCGCTGCTCTCGGTTCTCACCCCCAGGGAGCGAGAAACCCTTGGGGTGGCCCGGCGGGTTTCTCTGGCTTTGCCGCTCAGCGCGCGGTCGCGTGGCGCCGCACGCAGTCCAGGTAAGCCGCCCCGTCGGGCGGCAGACCGCTGCGCTGCGCGGTCCACAGCATGTCGCCCAGACAGTCCATGATGATGTGGTGTGCGTCGTGTTCGCCCAGCTTGCTGCGCAGCAATTCGAACGCCTGCCGGATGCCCGGCGGCTGGTCGATCGACACCTGCTCTGCGATCGACAGATGCATCGACAGGTGCAGAAACGGGTTGGTGCGGCCCTGCTCGACGCTGTAGTCGCGGCTGGCGCTTTGCGGGTCGGAGAGTTCGGCGTGGTATTCGGGGTGCTGCTCCATCCAGTCGGCGGCGATCAGTTCCAGCGGGGTGAGCACGCCGCCGCTGCGATGCCGCTGCCAGGCGGAAAGAAAGAACTGCCGGACCTCGTCTTTGCTGGGATTGAACATGGTGGGTCTATTGTCGCTGAAGGCAGACGCACGGCCGCTTGCATCTGCTTACAACGGTGTTTTGAGCGAGCATTGGGCCATTGCAACTTCAAGGAAAACGCCATGCCCACGATCGACGCCCGCGCCCAGCACCAACTGTTCATCGATGCCCGCACCCACAACGCCTGGCTGGACAAGCCCGTGCCCGAGGCCGTATTGCACCAGCTCTACGACCTGATGAAGTGGGGGCCGACCTCGGCAAACTGTTCGCCGGCGCGCATCGTGTTCGTCCAGTCGCCAGCGGCCAAGGCCAGACTCGCGCCGTGCATGAGCGAGGGCAATCGCGCCAAGACGCTGCAGGCGCCGGTGACCGCACTCATCGGCATGGACATGGCGTTTTACGAGCACCTGCCGCAACTCTTTCCGCACAACCCCGATGCGCGCAACTGGTTCGCGGGCAAGCCCGATTTCATCGCCACATCGGCCCTGCGCAATTCCAGCCTGCAGGGCGGCTATTTCATTCTCGCGGCCCGCGCGCTGGGCCTGGATTGCGGGCCGATGAGCGGGTTCGATGCGGATGCGGTGAATGCCGCGTTTTTCGCTGGCACCGAGACCAGGGTGAATTTCCTCTGCAATCTCGGCTACGGTGACCCGAAGGCGCTGTTCCCGCGCAGTCCACGGCTGAGTTTCGAGCAGGCTTGTCGCATCGCATAGCGCCTGCGGATAGGGCGTGGAGTTCGCGCGGCGGTTCTGGTAATTTGTGGAGTATCGTTTGAAAGTTTCCAGAACTGAAAGGCTGCGCCATGCCGGTCATTGTTGTCGCCAACCCCAAGGGCGGGGTGGGCAAATCCACCCTCTCCACGCAGGTTGCCGGGTTTTTCGCCAGCCAGGGCCACCAGGTCATGCTCGGCGATTCCGACCGGCAGGAATCGGCCCGCCTCTGGCTGTCGCTGCGCGATGCCGCGCTGCCGCGCATCGACACCTGGGAGATGAGCTTCGACTACATTGCCAAGCCGCCCAGGGGAACGACGCATGCGGTCATCGATACCTCCGCCGGGCTGCATGGCTGGCGCCTCAACGATGTGATGAAGCAGGCCGACAAGGTGCTGGTGCCGTTGTCCGCCTCGATTTTCGACATCTACGCCACGCAGGAGTTTCTGGAAAAGCTGCGCGATGCCCGCGAGAAGCATCGCTTCGAGGTGGGCCTGGTGGGCGTGCGCATCGATCCGCGCACCCATGCCGCCGAGCAGTTGCAGGCGTTCGTCGCGCAGAGCGGGCTGCCCATGCTGGCCAATCTGCGCCAGACCACGCTGTATCCGCAAATGGCCGCCCACGGCCTCACGCTGTGGGATCTGCCGCCCAGTCAGGCCGCCAGGGATCTGGAGCAATGGCAGCCCATCGTCGATTGGCTGCAGCGTCCGCACGCGGCAACGCGGTAGCGTTCCGGTTGCCCTGTCGGTCTGCGGCTTTCACACCGGGCAAGCGATGGAGCGAGGAGGCGGCGCCAAAAAACAAGGCACATCGCGGAATGCGATTCCGGATGTGCCCAAGCTGCAAGGAAACGGGACGGCAGTCTTGTCAGTGGTTGGCGGCGTTCTGACGACTGCGCGTCGGATCGGGAAATCTCGTGCGACCGTTCAGCCCATGCGCTCAGGCTGCGCCACCAGGCCCAAGGCCGGGCGATTGATGCGGAACAAGCGCGGTCCCACATGCTCCAGCAGCTTGTCCCGCTCGAACTGCGCAATCACGCGGCTGGCGGTTTCCAGCGCCACGCCGAGCATGGCGCCGAGGTCGCTGCGCTTGGGCAGGGTGATGGTGTCGTTGAGTTCCGGGTCAGCCAGCTTGAGCAGCAGACGTGCCATGCGCGCGGGGATGGCGCCCGAGCCGAGCAGCAGCGCCCACTCATCGGTGTCGCGCAGGGCGCGGTGCCAGCGCTCCAGAAACTCCTGCCGCAGGTTGGGCACCTGTTCCTCCATCTTGCGGATGACTTCCACCGGAATGCGGCACACCCGCACGGCGCCGATGGCCGAGGCATGGTGCATGTAGGGCTCGTGGATGAAGCATTCCAGCCCGATCAGATCGCCGCGGCGCGCCACGCGGGTGATGCGGCGGGTGCCGTCCGGCAGCACGCGCTCCAGTTTCACATAGCCGGTCTTGATGGTGTAGAGCCAGTCGCCGCGCTGTCCTTCGCTGAACAACTGCTGCCCCGCGGCAAACTGCATGTCGTCAATCACTTGATGGAAGGTGTCAAAGTCTTCCATGCGCAGCGCGCCGAACAGTGCAATGCGGCGCACACCGCAGTTGCGGCAATCCGAGGCGCCGCGCCAGGCATTGACCACCTCGGTGTGCGCCATGCGATGGGCTTCCGGCTGCCTGTCGCGCGGCAGGGTCTTGCGCAAGGTGGCGAGCGGAATGGTGGAGGTCGTTGGCGGGCTGGCTAAGGTGGTTTCCATGGCGGTCTTTCATTGATCTGGCGCAATATTAGCGAACACTGATATAGCCTTGTCAATATAGGGAATTCACTGTGAGAACTAGTGGTAACCCTAATAATTCCCGATCTTCATTGCGGAATATCGATTTTTGCAGCGCACAAAACTGCGGCAATCTGTCGCAGTTGCAGTGACGATCTGTGCCCTATCCGCGACAGCCCGGCACACCCGCGTCGATCTGAACGGCTTGCCGATCCGCCTACACTGCAGCGTTTTTCAGCCTGAACTGACGAAAGGCGCAATCACCATGATGGATGTGCAGACTCTGGCCGCACGCGATGTGCGCCGGGCTTTGGAGGAAGATCTGGGCGCAGGCGATCTCACCGCGTCGCTCATCGACCCGCTGGCCGTTGCGCGCGCCACGGTGCGCAGTCGCGAGGCCGCGCGGCTGTGCGGCACGCCGTGGGCCAACGCCTGCGTGCGGGCGCTCGACCCATCGGCGCATCTGGAATGGTTGGCGACAGAAGGCGCCGTTTTGGAGGCAGATGCCGTGTTTTTGGAGCTGAAAGGCAATGCACGCGCGCTGCTCAGCGCCGAGCGGACCTTGCTCAATTTCCTGCAACTGCTCAGCGCGGTGGCCACGCGCACGGCGCAATATGTCGAAGCCGTGCGCGGCACACGGGCGCAGATTGTCGATACCCGCAAGACACTGCCCGGGCTGCGCCTGGCGCAGAAATATGCGGTGCGCGTGGGCGGCGGCATGAACCACCGCATCGGCCTGTTCGACGCGGTGCTGATCAAGGAGAACCACATCGCAGCCGCAGGCGGAGTGGCGCAGGCGCTGCAGCGTGCGCAGAATGTGGCCGCGCAGGCGCAGTTCATCCAGATCGAGGTGGAAACGCTGGAACAGCTGGACGAAGCCCTGCGCGCGGGTGCCCGCATGGTGCTGCTCGACAATATGTCGCTGGATCAACTCCGCGAGGCAGTGCAACTCACCGGGCAGCGAGCGGTGCTGGAGGTGTCGGGCGGGGTGGATCTGCACACGGTGCGCGCCATTGCAGAAACCGGGGTCGACCGCATCTCCGTGGGCAAGCTGACCAAGGACGTGCAGGCGGTCGATCTGTCGATGCGCTTTGCCGCGTTCTGATGTCTTGCGCAGTGATTCGATAAGGAAGTTCGCATGTCCGCCACCTTTCCCGTTGCATTCGACAGCCCCGTCACCGGCACCGCGCAGGCCTGGGCGCGCGTCCCCGAGGAGCCCAGCCCCGCGCAGCGCGTCGAACTGATGGAGCGCTGCACCGCACTGCTGCGCGCACACGACGCCGTGCTGGTCGCGCACTACTACACCCATCCCGATCTGCAGGACCTGGCGCAGGCCACTGGCGGCCTGGTGGCCGACTCACTGGAAATGGCGCGCTGCGGCTCGCGCCACCCGGCGCGCACGCTGGTCGTCGCTGGCGTGCGGTTCATGGGTGAAACCGCCAAGATGCTGTCGATGGACAAGCGCGTGCTCATGCCCGACCTCGACGCCAACTGCTCGCTCGACCTGGGCTGTCCGGCGCCAGCGTTTGCCGCCTTCTGCGACGCGCACCCGGACCGCACCGTCGTGGTCTATGCCAACACCAGTGCGGCGGTCAAGGCGCGCGCCGACTGGGTGGTGACCTCGAGCTGCGCGCTCGACATCGTCGCGCACCTGCACGCTCGGGGCGAAAAAATCCTCTGGGCGCCCGACCGGCATCTGGGCAACTACATCCAGCAGCAGACCGGTGCGGACATGCTGCTGTGGCAGGGGTCGTGCATCGTGCACGACGAGTTCAAGGCGTTCGAGCTCGCGACGCTCAAGGCCGAGCATCCGCAGGCCAAGGTTCTCGTGCACCCGGAAAGCCCCGCGGCGGTGATCGCGCTGGCCGATGTGGTGGGCTCGACCTCGCAGATCCTCAAGGCCGCGCACTCGCTCGATGCGCCGGAGTTCATCGTCGCCACCGACACCGGCATGTTCCACGCCCTGCAGCAGCAGAACCCCGGCAAGACCTTCATCCCCGCGCCCACCGCAGGCCATGCCGCCACCTGCAAGAGCTGCGCGCATTGCCCATGGATGGCGATGAATTCGCTTTCCGGTCTGGCGCGGGTGCTGGAGACCGGTCACAACACCATCGAACTCGATCCCGCGCTGGCCGAGCGCGCCCGGCTGCCGGTGCAGCGCATGCTTGATTTCACTGCAGCGCAGGGCGCCGCCGCAGCCGCAGGCAGCCTGGTGCCGGGCATCGGCGCGGCCTGAGCAAGCATGGGGGCATGGGCGCCGCGCCCCTCAGCGCAGCCGCCCGAGGTAAGACGCCGGAGCAGCGGGTTTGACCGCAGCGCCTTTATCCTTGCCGCCTCCCGCTGTGTCTTTGTCGAGTCCATCAGGAAACATCACAGCTTCGAAGCGGTCGGCCCATTGGTTCAGGTCCGCGTCGTTCTCGGCACGCGCAACGCGCAGCACTTCCTTCGCGTAGTCTGCGTTCTGCGCCATCCACTCCGTGTCCGTCACCCGCCCGATCTTGCGGCGCAGCAGCACATGCAGATGGGCCGCAAGTGCAATGGCTTCAGAACTTCCCATATCGCATGCTCCTTACTCGATGCGCTCGCCATGCTGGCTCAGATCCAGCCCGGCCTCTTCCGCCTCGGCATCCACCCGCAGGCCCATGACGGCATCGATCAGCTTGAGCAAAATGAAGCTGGCGACGAAGCTGTAAACCAGCGTGGCGCTGGCCCCAAGCGCCTGCACAAGCACCGAAGCGGTTTGACCGCTGTACGACGGCACGGCGAAGAAACCGGTCAGCACCGCGCCGGCAAAGCCACCGACGCCGTGAATGCCGAATACGTCGAGCGCGTCGTCCGCGCCGAGCAGACGCTTGAGCCCGGTGGCGCCCCAGTAGCACATCACACCGGCGATCAGGCCGACCACCACCGCGCCCATCGGGTCGACAAAACCAGACGCCGGGGTGATGGCCACCAGACCGGCCACAGCACCCGAGCAAATGCCCAGCAGAGTGGGACGGCCGCGCAGCGTCCATTCGGTCAGCATCCAGCTGAAGGCGGCTGCGGCAGTGCCCAGTTGGGTGGCGAGCATGGCCATGCCCGCACGCCCATCCGCTGCGCAGGCCGAGCCAGCATTGAAGCCGAACCAGCCCACCCACAGCAGCGCCGCGCCGATCATGGTGTAGGTGAGGTTGGCGGGAAGGAACGGCTCCTGCCCCCAGCGCTGGCGTTTTCCCAGCACGATGGCGCAGGCCAGGCCCGCAGCGCCCGCATTCACATGCACCACGGTGCCGCCAGCAAAGTCGAGCATGCCCATCGAGGCCAGCCAGCCCGATGGCTCCCACACCGAGTGCGCCACCGGCGCATAGACCAGCAGCGACCACAGGCCCATGAACACCAGCATGGCCGAGAACTTCATGCGCTCGGCAAACGCCCCGACGATCAACGCCGGGGTGATGATGGCGAAGGTCATCTGGAACATCACGTACACCGACTCGGGGATGGTGGACGCCAGTTCACTGACCGACACGGTGCCGTTGTTCTTGCTGAAAAACACCCCGTCGAGAAACAGCCGCGACAGGCCGCCGATATACGGGCTGCCCGGCATGAACGCCAGACTGTACCCGGCGATGAACCACAGCAGGGTGACCAGCACCGTGGTCGCGAAAACCTGCATGGTGATGCCGAGGATGTTTTTCTTGCGCACCATACCGGCGTAGAACAGCGCCAGACCGGGGATGGTCATCATCAGTACCAGCGCGGTGGAAGCGAGCATCCACGCGGTATCACCGGAATTCAGCGTGGAGACATTGACGACATGCGGCACCGACAGCGTTGCTGGCGCGGACTGCGCCAGCGCGCCAACTGGGAACAGGCTGGTGAGCCCGGCCAGAATGGCGCGGCGGGATGGCCGTTTGTGCGAGATGCGGTCTGGGTGTGAAAGCATGTTGTGCATGAAAGCCCCGATCAAGTTTGTAAGGGGGATTTCGCAATTTCCAGACCAGCGCAAGGTGGTGGCTCAATCGCAGCGCGGTGTGAAACAAGTCACAAATCACGCCGCTTGGCAAGTACCTGTTGGGGTGGTGCAGGGCGTATCGAACGCGAAGTCACTGTTTTGGTGCGCCGCCGCACTGCGCGGCACTCAAAACGTGCGGCGATTACCGCGTTTTCATGATCCGCGCCTTTTCCCGCTGCCAGTCGCGCTTGGCTTCGGTGTCGCGCTTGTCGTGGTCTTTCTTGCCCTTGCCCAGCGCCAGGTCGAGCTTGACCCGCCCGCCCTTGAAATGCAGATTGATCGGCACCAGGGTGTAGCCGCGCTGCTCCACCTTGCCGATGAGCTTGCGGATTTCGTCCTTGTGCATCAGCAGCTTGCGGGTGCGAGCGGCGTCGGGGCGCACGTGGGTGGACGCACTGTTGAGCGCCACCACATTCATGCCGATGAGATACAGCTCGCCGTCGCGGATGACCACATAGCCATCGGTGAGCTGCACCTGCCCGGCGCGCACCGACTTGACCTCCCAGCCTTCGAGGACGATGCCAGCCTCGAAACGGTCTTCGAGGAAGTAGTTGAAACGGGCCTTGCGGTTTTCGACGATGCTCATGCGCGGAATGTGGGGTCTTGGGCCCTCAATACAATCTCTGGATTCTAAGAAGCCTTGACCCGCGTCCCTCGTCCATGCCCCAGGTTCACAAATCCGTCCTCATCTGGTACAGCCCGCAGGAAATGTACGACCTGGTCACCGATGTTCCCGCCTATCCCCAGTTTCTGCCCTGGTGCGGCGGGGCTTCGGTCGAGGCCCAGGAGGGCGACACGGTGCGCGCCAGCGTGACCATCGACTTCAAGGGCATCCGCCAGAGCTTCACCACCCAGAACACCAACGTGCCGGGACAGGAAGTGCGCATGCGGCTGGTGGACGGCCCGTTTTCGGCGCTGCACGGGCGCTGGGTATTCAATCCGCTGGCCGATGGCAAGGCCTGCAAGGTGGAATTTCTGCTGGACTACAAGTTCTCCAATTTCCTGGTGGAAAAGGTCATCGGCCCGGTGTTCAACCACATCGCCAGCAGCTTTGTCGATGCCTTCGTGCAACGCGCCAAGCAGGTCTATGGGCCACGCTGAGAGACAGATCTCGGTGGCCGTGTTCTACGCACCCGAGACCGGCGAGCCGGAGTTGCGCACCTTGCGTCTGCCCGCCGGGGCCACGGCGGAGCAGGCGGTGCAGGCCAGCGGCCTGCACGCGGCGCACCCCGAACTGGCTGTGCTCGATGTGCGCTGGGGTTTGGACGGACGCCGCGTGCCGCCGCACCAGGTGCTGCGCGACGGCGACCGCATCGATCTGTGCCGCCCCCTGCAGGTCGATCCGATGACCGCCCGGCGTCTGCGCGCCGCAGCGGCAAGGGCATCAAAGCCACGCCGTTGAAACCCCGGCGGGCAGCGCAGCCAGCGCCCCGCTGAACTGCACCCGCCCGTCGCCCAGAACCACCACGCGGTCAGCCAGCGTCTGCGCCCACGGCTTTTGCTCGACCAGCAACACGCCCACGCCGCTGGCGCGCAGGCGGTCGAGCAGCGCTGCGGTGTCCTGCACCCGCTGCGGCGCCAGCCCTTCGGTCGGTTCATCGAGCAGCAACACCTGCGGGTTGCCGATCAACGCGCGCGCTAGCGCGAGCATTTGCTGCTCCCCGCCCGACAACGCCTGCGCTGGCGCGCGCGCGCGCGCGGCCAGCGCTGGAAACAGCGCGAACACGCGCACCTCGTCCCAGAGTGCGGCAGCGCCGTTTGCTGCGGGCTTGGCGCCCAGCCGCAGGTTCTGCCGCACCGTCAGGTGCGCGAACACGGCGCGCTGCTCCGGGACATAACCCAGCCCGAGCCGGGCGCGGCGGTGCGCGGGCAAGGCGAGCAGATCGCGGTCAGCCATGCGCACGCTGCCGCTCGCGGGGATCAGCCCGATCAACGCTTTGAGCAAGGTGCTGCGCCCGCTGCCGTTGCGCCCGAGCAGCAGCACCAGCTCGCCAGCGCGCAACTGCAGATCGACCCCGCGCAGCACCTGCACCGCGCCGTATCCGGCGCGCAGATCGCGCACCTCCAGCAGCGGCGCGGTCACTGGACGACCCTCCGCGCGATGCGCGCCCCCACCTCGCGGCTTGCAAGCCGCTCGGATTCGGCTGGCGCGCGAACACGCGCAGGCGTGTTCGCTGGTCCAGCCTCATCCCCGAGGGAGTCGATCGATTCCTCGCAGCGGCGGTGCGCAGCGTTCATGTCCACATCCCCAGATAGACCGCCTGCACCTGCGGATCGGCGCGCACGTCTTGCGGCGTGCCGTCGGCGAGCACCCGGCCTTGGTGCAGCACGACCACGCGGGTGGCAAGGCGAAACACCGTATCGAGGTCGTGCTCGATCAGCAGCAGGGTGCGGCCGGCGCAGACCTGCCGAGTCAGTTCGACCATCTGCCCGGCCTGCTCCCGGCTCATGCCCGCAGTTGGTTCATCGAGCAGCAGCAGCGGCGCCTGACCGGCGAGCGCCAGGCCGAGTTCCAGCGCGCGCAGGCGGGCAGCGTCGATCTGCCGCGCCTGCAGGTCGGCCACGTCAGATAGGCGCAACGCGCGCAACCAACCCGCGGCGTCCTGCTCGATCGCGGTGTCCGCGGCGAGCCGCTTCAGCCAGTTGCCGCGGCTGCGCGCCAGCAGCGCGCAGCGCAGGTTGTCGGCCACGCTCAGCTGCGCGAACACCTGCGGCGTCTGGAAGCTGCGGCCCACCCCGGCGCGGGCGATCTGCGCCGGGCCGAGGCGGTCGATGCGGCGCCCGTCCAGCCACACGCTGCCTGCGCGCAACGGTCGTAACCCGCAGATCGCCTGAAACAACGTGGTCTTTCCCGCGCCATTCGGGCCGATGACCGCAACGCGTTCGCCGCGCCGCACCTGCAGGTTCACGTCGGCGAGAACCGGCTGGCCGCCGAGCACGCAGCGCACGCCGCGCAGCTCGAGCAACGGGGACGATTGCGCAGCGTTCATCGCAACAAAGCGCTGGCGCGCAGCTGCCGGGCAAACGCCCGCGCCACCGGCACGGCGAGCGCCAGGCCGGTGGCCGCCAGCAATGCGGCGCCCACCCAGACATCGGCGCGGTGCGGCGGCAGCTGCAGGCCGTACAGCCGCACCTTGCCGCCGATTTGCAACTGCTGGCGCACCGCGTAAACCAGTTCGACCAGACTGCTCAGTCCGATTGCGGCGAGCGCTGCGCACACCAGCAGTGCGGCCAGCCCCCAAAGCAGATCGGGACTCCGTGCTGCGCGCAACTGCCGCGCCAGATCGCGCAGCACCGCGCTCAGCCCCTGCGGCGCCCAGATCACGATCGCGAGAAACCCCAAGCCGACGTAGAGCATCCAGGCACGCGAGACCGCAGCCAGCAGCACCTCGCTGCCGACCATCATCCCCGCGCCAAGCAGCGCGCCCCAGACCGTGCCGCTGCCTGCGGCCAGGCTGAACAGCAGCGCCATGCTCGATAGCTGCAGCCCCAGAGAGCCGGCGCTGGCCTGCTCGATGCGCAACGTTTGCAGCGCGCCGGAAATTCCCGCGAGAAACGCGCCGAACAGCAGCAGCCGCAACCGTACCGCGCGTGGCGCGATGCCGCTGGCTGCCGCACGCAGCGGGTTGTCGCGCACCGCGCGTGCGAGCAGCGCCAGACGCGTCGCGTCGAATTCGCGCAGCAGCGCCGCGCCGAGCAGCACGTAGGCGGCGCTCACCCCATACACCTGACGCTGCGACAGCAGGTCGATGCCCAGCCACACCGGGCCCGCGGTGCGGTCGGTCGCCACGCCGCCCTCGCCGCCGAAAAACCCCTGCAGCATCGGCGCGAGCAGCGCCACCAGCACGCCGAGCCCCAAGGTGGTCATGGCAAAGCTCAGCCCCCCGCGCCGCACGCAAAGCGGCCCAGCGAGCAGCGCCACCGCCGCGGCGAACACTCCGCCGTAGAGCGGAACCAGGACGAACGGCAAAGGCCAGCCATGCGCTGCGATGGTGTTCATCGCATGCGCCGCGGCGTATGCCGCCAGCCCGAAAAACAGCGCCTGGCCGAAGATCAACAACCCCAGCCGGGTGTGCAGCAGACCGATGGCCAGCAACAGCAGCCAGGCGGTGGCGATCTGGGCCAGCAGCCCGAACCCCGCCGGGCCGAGCGGCAGCGCCAGCGGCAGCGCGAGCAGCGCAGGCCATGCCAGCGGCCCGCGTACGCGTTGCAGCAGCCCTGCGCGGCTCACAGCGCCTCGTCCCGGCCGAGAGCGCGCGTCAGGCCGTGCGGCTTGAGCGCCAGCACCATGACCAGCAGCACATACGGCAGCAGCGGCGCGGCGCGCGACAGATCGAGATGCAGCAGACTGGGCACGATGCCATCTTGCGCCGGCCAGTTCGCAGGTGCACTCCAGCCCAGGCGCTGCAGCGCGTCGGCCAGCGAGCCATCGACCGCCACCGCGAGCGTCTGCACCTCGCCGACCAGCAGCGCGCCGAGCAGCGCGCCGCGCAGCGACCCCAGCCCGCCGATGATGATCACCGCAAACAGCAGCGCGCCCATTTGCGCGGCCATTCCCGGCTCGGTGATCAGCAGCGGCCCACCCACGGCGCCGGCCAGCCCGGCCAGCGCCCCGCCGACGGCGAACACCAGCGTTTGCACCGCGGCGACGTCATGCCCGAGCGCGGCGACCATCTGCGCATTGGTCAGCGCCGCCTGCACCACCAGGCCGACGCGGGTGCGCCACAGCAGCAACCACGCCGCGCCGAGCGCCGCCAGCGCCACCGCCATGACAAAGCCGCGATACACCGCAAAGTCCAGCCCGCCCAGACGGAACAGGCTGCCCTGCAGCACGGCGGGAATGCCATACGGCACCGATGCGCTGCCCCACACCAGCCGCGCAGCCTCGACCAGCACCACGCCGAACGCGAAGGTGGCGAGCAGCTCTGGCAGATGGCCCTGTGGCCGCAGGCGCCGCAGCACGCCCAGTTCGAACAGCGTGGCAACTGCAGCAACCCCGATGGGTGCTGCCAGCAGCCCGCCCCAGAACCCGAGCCACTGGCCGGACTGCCAGGCGAGGTACGCGCCGAGCATGTAAAAACTGCCGTGCGCGAAGTTGAGCACGCCCTGCAGCGAAAAGATCAGCGTCAGCCCGCTGGCCAGCAGGAACAGCAGCAGGCTGTAGCTCAGACCGTTGAGCAGGGACAGCAGCAGGGCTTCCATGCGCGCACGCGCCAACTCATGCGCCGGGCGGGGCGCTCACTGTGCGCCGCCCACCGCGCTGGCGTGAATCTTGGGCGGCTTGACCGGATAGATTTCGGTGGTCAGCGGGCGCTGCATGGTGCACTGCGCGGGCAGAGTGGTCTGCGATGGCGGATAGGTGTGGTCCAGCGCGAAGGTGTAGCCGGTGTTTTCGACGTTGTATGGGCTGGCCGCGGACACCGGCTGCCAGGTGCTCACATAGATCGGCTGCAGCAGTTGATGGTCGGCGGCGCGCATCGTCACTTCGCCGTTGAAGGTGTGGAAGGTCAGCCCCTCCATCGCGCTGGCGACCTTGATCGGCTCGATGCTGTGCGCCTTGGTCATCGCCGCGGTCAGCAGCAGCAGCCCGGTGTAGGTGACGGGCACTGAAAAATCCTGCTTGTACTTGTCGCGAAACCCTTTTTGCAGGCTTTGCAGGATGCCCGGCAAATTGGGCTCGCTGTAATAGACCAGCTTCACCCTGCCAGCGTCGTGCGGGCCGATTTCGCTCGGCGCGCCCAGGCTGCTGGCGTAGAAGGTGTACAGATCGGCCTTGAGGCCGCCCTGCTGCGCCGCCTTGATCAGCAGGGTGAGATCCGGCCCCCAGTTGGCGGTGATGACGCAATCGGCCTTGGCCGCCTGCACCTTGGCGATGTAGGGCGAGAAGTCCTTGACCTGGCCGAGCGCGACAAAGTCTTCTCCGACGATCTGGATGTCCGGGCGCTTGCGCGCGAGCATCTCGCGCGCGTACTTGGCCACCTGGTGGCCGAAGGAGTAATCCTGCTCGATCAGGTAGACGCGCTGGATGTCCGGGCGGTTGCGGATGTCGTCGGTCATCGCCTGCAGGGTCATCGGCACGCTGGGCTGCAGTGCGAAATGCCAGAAGCTGCAGTCGCTGCCGGTCAGCGCCGGGTCGACCGCGGCGTAGTTGAGATAGACCACCTCCTTGCCCGGATGGCGCGCGTTGTGCCGGCTCACCGCCTTGGACAGCGCCAGCGCCGCGCCCGAACCGTCACCCTGCAGCACGTAGCGGATGCCCTGATCGACCGCTGCCTGAAACGCGGTGAGCGTATCCTGCACCGCGCCCTTGTTGTCGAACGGCACGATCTCGAATTTCACTCCGGCGGTGTTGCCGCGGTTGACCCGCTCGGCAACGAACTGCCAGCTCTGCAACTGGTTCTGCCCGACCGCGGCAAACGGACCGGTCAGCGGATCGATGAAGGCGAGCTTGACCACCGGAAGCTCGCGCGCACGAGCGGGCACTGCGCCCAGCAACAGGCTCCCGGCCAGGGTGGAAAGAAACTGTCTGCGCGTGGTGGAGTGCATGGCGTCTATCGTTTGTTCGAGGGGCGAACAAAAACGCCAATGCTATTGCATCCCCCGCCCCTTCCCAGCCTTCCCCAAGCGGCTGGGGCAGGAGCGATCGCGGCGTGCTTGCCGGGTTTGCTCCCTCCCCGCTGGCGGGGAGGGTTGGGGTGGGGTGGTGCTGTGGCGGCCGCGAGGCAGCCTCGCGCCACCGTCAGAACGCGACGGTGCCGCGCAGGTAGACGCTGCGGCCGGGGCCGGGCACGGCGATGCCCCAGGGCAGGCCGTTGATCGACATGGTCGTGCCCTGGCTGACATAGGCGCCACCGGTGGGCAGGAAGTAGAGCTTGTTCAGCACGTTTTCCACGCCGAAGTCCAGGCGCGCCTGCTTCCAGCCGTAGCTGGCGCGCAGGTTGAGCAGGCCGTAGCCGCCGGTGGGAATTTCGTTGCGCATGGCGTTGACCTGGGTCTTGGCCTTGACCAGCACCCACTCGACCGCGTTGTTCCAGCCGCCTGCGCTTTGCGTGAGCGTGATGCGCGCGTTGAGCGGCATGATGCCGTAGAGGTTGTCGCCGGTGGTGCGGTTTTCGCCGCGGGTGTAGTTGACCAGCGCGTGCAGCCCCAGCTTGCCGATCGCACTATCCCCCAGCGGCATCTTGCCCGAGAGGTTCAGCCCGTACAGCCGCGCGGTCTGGTTGACGTACTTGAGGATGACGAACTGGTTTTTGGCCAGCACGGCCGCCGGCGCGTTGGTCATCGGGTTCCACTGCACCGCGTCGATGTAGTCGGCCACCTGGGTGTAGAACGGCTGGGCGCTGAATTGCCAGGATTTGTCGGCGGTGTGCCAGTCGAAATCGGCCGACAGCGTCGTGGCCTTTTCCGGCTTGAGGTTGGGGTTGCCGATATAGCCGTTGCCGTCGCCGACGAAGTTGTTCATGATCGCCGCCATCGCCCAGGTGCTCCACGGGTAGCGCTGGTAGAGGTTGGGCGAGCGTTCGTTGTGCGACAGGCCAAGCGCGATGTCCTGCGTGGGAGAGAGCGTCCAGCGCGACTGCAGCGCGGCGTCGATGTTGGTGTCGGTGCGCTTGCGGCCCAGGGCGTTGAATGCGTCGGCGTCGCGCTTTTGGTAGTTCATCATCGTGCCCATGCCGTTGGTATTGGCGTAGCCGTGCACCGGGCCGGCGTCGGTGCTGACCCGCTCCACGCGCAGACCGGCAAGCGTCTGCCATGCCGGGGTCAGCTGCTTTTGCCATTCCCCCCAGACCCCGGCGCGGTTGCGCTGGCCGTCGTTCACGTTGAGAAAGGTGTTTGGCCACATCATGCCGCCCGACGGCGTCCAGTAGTCGTCGAGGTGGTAGCGCTGCACGTCCAGCCCGACGCGCAGCACGTCTTGCGGCGAGACGTCGATGCTGGCCTGGAGCTTGGCGCCGGTGGTGCGGCTCGCCGTGTACATCGGCATGCCGGAGGCGCAGGTGGGCGAGATCGGGCTGCACGGATAGCCGCCGACGCTGCCTTGCATGGTCTGGCTGCCGTACCAGAAACGCTTGTCCGGCCCGAAATCCATGAAGTGATCGACGGTTTCATGGTAGAGGCGGGCATCGAGGCTGCCCCAGCCGAAAGTCTTCAACCAATGCAGGTTCACGCGCTTTTCGGTGTTGCCCAGCATGTCCATGCGCTGGTTGGGGTAGAGCTGGTACGGCACGTCCTGGTAGCCCAGGCCGAGTTCGAGCAGCTGGTCGCCCCCTTTCCACGCCAGGCCCAGGGTGTGGTTGCGCACGTCGTACGCGGTCGATCCGACCACGTCGCGGCCCAGCGTCACCCCGGGCCGGCCGGTGGCGGTGAAGGTCTTGAAATCGCCGCCGGCGGAATAGTCGTCGGCCTTGACCAGCGCGCCGTCGTAACGGATGGCGAACGACGGGGTGGCGTAATGCGCCGAAAGGCCCAAATTGCGCGCGTCGCCGTTGCTCGCGTAGCCGGCGCTGACCTCGCCCCCGGCGATGCTCGCCTGGCCCGGGGCGGCGAACTGCGGCGCGCGGGTCTGCACCTGGATCGCGCCGCCGATGGCGTCTGCCCCGACCGACACCGGCGCCATCCCGGCTGGATAGACCGCAACGCTTTGCACCTGCGACGGCGAGGCGTACGACAGCACCGGATTCATGTGGTTCGGGCAGGAGGCGATCAGCCCCATGCCGTCGAGCTGGATCGCGAGCTGGTCGTCGGACAGCCCGTTGTACTGCGGCAGCCCCGACACGCGCCCTGCGGCGTTGACCGACAGCCCGGGCAGGCCGAGCAGCAGGCTGGCGGTGTCGTTGGTTGCGGCGCGGCGCGCGGCCAGACCGAGCGTGCCTTGCCACTGCGCCCAGCTCGATGGGCTCTCGCTGGAGCCGGTGACGACGACCGGGGCGAGGGTTGTGGTGTCGGCGGCACGAGCCTGCGTGCAGGCCAGCGTCGCCAGCGCGGCGCCGAGGGCGAGCGACAGCGCGGTGCGCGACAGCCGTCCGCAGGGAAGATCGGGGAAAGAGGTTTGCATGGAGAATGGAGAGGTGAGTTGAAACATGGTGTGACAAAAAACCGCAGCCCCGCACTCTAAAAAACGCCCCGCCGCGCCCGCTGCGACAAAACGTCGCGTTTGTCGGCTGCGCGGCACAGGGGTTTTCCCCAAAATGACAGCCCTCGCCCCGACCGAATCCTTTGTGTTGTTCGACGACGCGCAGGCCAGCGCGGAGCAGCCCACCAGCCGTCTGCTGCTTGGCCCGCTTTCGCACCGCTGCGCGCACGCGCAGCAGCAGGTGCTGCCGGTGTTTGCCGAACTCGATTGCGCGGTGGCGCAGGGCCAGCAGGTTGCGGTGTTCGTGGCCTATGAGGCGGCGCAGGCGCTGGCGGGACTGCCGGTGCACCCGCCCGCAGAAGGCGGCGCGCCGCTGGTCGAGCTGCTGACCTTTTCGCAAGCCTCATTGCTGAGTGCCGAGCAGGTGTCGCAATGGCTGCAGGCGCAGCGCGCCGCCTTGCCCGCGCCGCTGGCAGAGCAGCCCTGCGGCGTGGCCGGGCTGCGCGCGGGCGTGTCGCAAGCGCAGTACGAGCGGGCGCTTGCGCGCATCGCCGCGCACCTGCAGGCGGGCGACAGCTATCAGATCAACTTCACCTGGCCGCTGCAGGGGCTGGCCTTCGGCCATCCGCTGGCGCTTTATGCCGCGCTGCGCAAGGCGCAGCCCACGCGCCATTCCTGCCTGGCGCGGCTTGCCGGGCGCTGGGTGCTGAGCTTTTCGCCCGAGCTGTTTTTCGCCCGCGATGGCGGCCAGCTGCGCGCGCGGCCGATGAAGGGCACGGCTTTGCGCCAGCCCGACCCGCAGGCCGATGCGCAGGCCGCGCGGCAACTGGCCGCCGACCCGAAAAACCGCGCCGAGAACCTGATGATTCTCGACCTGCTGCGCAACGATCTGGGGCGGCTGGCCGTGCCGGGCACGGTGCAGGTGCCCGAGCGCTTCACCGTCGAGCCGTATCCAACGGTGTGGCAGATGACCTCCAGCGTGCAGGCCACGGTGGACGAATCCCGCGCACCGCGTGCGTGGGCCGAGGTGTTTGCCGCGCTGTTTCCGTGCGGTTCGGTCACTGGCGCGCCCAAGCGCATGAGCATGGACATCATCCGCCAGCTCGAAGCCGTGCCGCGCGGGCTGTATACCGGCGCGCTGGGCTTCATCGATCCACGGACTGCGCAGCGGGGGGCGCTGGCCGTGTTCAGCGTGCCGATCCGCACCCTGGAGCTCAGCGATGCCGTGGAGACCGCAGGAGAGGCTGCGGGAACCCGCGCGCTGCGCCTGGGCGTGGGCAGCGGCGTGGTGATCGACTCCAACCCCGCTGCCGAATGGCAGGAATGCTGGGACAAGCTGCGCTTCGTCACCGCGTTTGATCCTGGCTTCGGCCTGATCGAGACCTTCGCCGCGCTGTGGCCGCAACAGGCCGAGCGCATCGAACGCCACCTGGCACGGCTTGCGCACTCGGCGGCATTTTTCGGATTTGCCTGCGACCTGCCGGCGATCCGCAGTGCAATCGCGCAGGCGCACGCTGGCCTGCCCCACGCCGCGCCGCTGCCGCCTGCCGCAGACGATGCCTGGAGCCAAGCCTGTGCCGCGCTGGCACCCGCGCCGTGGCGCACGCGGTTGGTCCTGCGCAAGTCCGGCGACTTCGAACTCGACGTGCAGGCCATGCCGAGTGCACCACCGCTGCCGGTGCGCCTGCTGCTGGCCAGCGATGCGCTCGATGCCGCCGACCTGTTCCTGCGGCACAAGACCACCCATCGCGCCCGCTACGACGCCGCGTGGCGCATGGCCGAGGCGCAGGGCGCGTTCGACCAGCTGTTCTGCAACACCCGTGGCGAGCTGTGCGAAGGCGGGCGCAGCTCGCTGCTGCTGCGGCTGGACGGTGCCTGGTGGACGCCGCCGCTGGCGAGCGGTCTGCTGCCCGGCGTGGCGCGGCAATGGCTGATCGACCGCGGTGCTGTGCGCGAACGCGTGCTGTGGCCCGACGATCTGCGGTGCGCCCAGGACATCGCCGTGGTCAACAGCGTGCGCGGGGTGCTTGCGGCGGTCGTCTGACATGCCCGCAGGCGCCGTCGGGGAAACCGGCCACGCGCAGCGCCTTGCACAAGGCGCATGGCATCATCGATGCATGTCGACTCTGGCTCTGGTCTGGTTCAAGCGCGATCTGCGGCTGAGCGATCACGCCCCGCTGGCTGCTGCCGCGCGGTGTGATGCGGCGCTGGCGCTCTATGTGGTCGAGCCCGAGTGGATCGCCAGCCCCGAGTGCGACCCGCAGCATGTGCGGTTCGCCGCCGACGCGGTCGCGGCGCTGCGCGGCGCGCTTGCCGCGCGCGGACTGCCGCTGCTGGTGCGCCGCGACGACATGCCGCAAGTGCTCGCCGACCTGCACCGCGCGCTGCGCTTCACCCACCTGTTCAGCCACGAGGAAACCGGCCCAGGATGGAGCGATGCGCGCGACCGGCGCGTGGCGCAGTGGTGCCGCGCGCACGGGGTGACCTGGCAGGAGTGGCCGCAAAACGGCGTGGTGCGCGGCTTGCGCGACCGCCGCGGCTGGGCGGCGCGCTGGCAGGCGCGCATGGATGCGCCGTGCATCGCTCCCCCTGCGCTGTTTTGCACCGTCGCGGCGCTGCCGCCAGCCGGGGATTTCCCGTCTTTGCCTGAGCTCGGCCTGCCGCCTGCACGGCCCACGCCTGCTGCCAGTGAGCAAGCGGCAGCGGCGGTGCTCGAGAGCTTTTTGTCGCAGCGCGGCGCGCATTACCGCCGCGATCTCTCGAGCCCGCTCACCGCCGAGACCGGCTGCTCGCGGCTGAGCGCGCATCTGGCCTTCGGCACGATGTCGATGCGGCAGGTGCACCAGGCCACCGAGGCGCGCATCGCGCAGCTGCTGCGCGCTGCCGATCCGCAGTCGCGCAGCTTTGCCTACCACCTGCGCGGCTTTGCCGGGCGGCTGCGCTGGCACTGCCACTTCATGCAAAAGCTCGAAGACCAGCCCGACATCGAGTTCCACAACTTCGCCCGCGTCTACGACGGCCTGCGCGAAGCCGCGTTCGACCGCGCGCGCTTCGACGCCTGGCGCGAAGGCCGCACCGGCTACCCCATGGTCGATGCCTGCATGCGGTGTCTCAACGCCACCGGCTGGATCAACTTTCGCATGCGCGCGATGCTGGTGAGCTTTGCCGCGTACCACCTGTGGCTGCACTGGCGCGAACCCGGGCTGCACCTGGCGCGGCAGTTCCTCGATTTCGAGCCCGGCATCCACTGGAGCCAGATGCAGATGCAGTCGGGCACGACCGGCATCAACACCCTGCGCATGTATTCGCCTGCCAAGCAGCAGGCCGACCACGACCCGCAGGGCGTGTTCATCCGCCGCTGGGTGCCGGAGTGGGGCACGCCCGACTACCCGCCGCCCATCGTCGAGGAGCGCGCCGCGCTCAAGCAGGCCAAGGATCGGCTGTATGCCATCCGCCAGACCCCGGCCGCACGCGAGGAGGCGCAGGCGGTGCAGCAGCGGCACGGTTCGCGCAAGAGCGGCCTGCCGCCTACCGACCGGCGGCGCCGGGGGCGCAGCGCCGCGCAGACTGCGCCTGCCCAGCGGGAGTTGTTCGAATGAGCGCGCCGCGCGCCGGGCACAAGGGCAACAAGTCCCACCTGCCGAGCAAGCCCTGCGCGGTCTGCGGCCGGCCGATGAGCTGGCGCCGCGCCTGGGCGAAGAACTGGGAGCAGGTGCGCTACTGCAGCGAAGCCTGCCGACGCATCGCCCGGGCGCAGCGCGCCGCAACCGCAGACCACGCATGAACGCCCCGCCACGCCCGGCACCGCAACCGCTGCGCCACCTGGTGCTGGTGCTGGGCGACCAGCTCGACCTGCACGCAAGCGCGTTCGACGGCTTCGACCCCGCTCAGGATGCGGTGTGGATGGCCGAAGTGGCCGAGGAGTCCACCCATGTGTGGTCGAGCCAGCCGCGCATCGCACTGTTTCTCGCCGCGATGCGGCACTTCGCCGCCGAGCTCACCGCGCGCGGCTGGGCGCTGCACTACACCCGCCTCGACGACCCGGCCAATACGGGACGCCTCGCCACCGAGCTGCGCCGCGCGGTGCAGGCGCTGCGCCCGGCGCGGCTGGTGCTGACCGCACCGGGCGACTGGCGTGTATTGCACGCGCTGCAGGCCGAGGCCAAGGCGCTGGGCCTGCTGCTCGAGTTGCGCGACGATCGCCACTTCTACGCCACGGTGCGCGACTTTGCCGCGCACGCCCGCAGCCGCAAGCAGCTGCGCATGGAGTATTTCTACCGCGCGATGCGCCAGCAGCACGGCGTGCTGATGGACGGCGACCAGCCCGCAGGCGGGCAGTGGAACTTCGACGCCGACAACCGCGAGGCGTTTGGCAAGGACGGCCCCGGCGCGGTGCCTGCGCCCGCGCGGTTTGCGCCCGACGCCCTCACCCGCGAGGTGCTGGCGCTGGTGCGGCAGCGCTTTGCCAGCCATCCCGGCAGCCTCGACGACTTTGCCTGGCCGGTCACGCGCGCGCAGGCGCGCGCCGCGCTCGACCGTTTCGTGCGCGAGCGCCTGCCGCAGTTCGGCCGCTGGCAGGACGCGCTCTGGCCCGGGCAGGCGTGGCTGTGGCATTCGCAACTGTCGGCGGCGCTCAACCTCAAGCTGCTCACCGCGCGCGAAGTGGTCGCTGCCGCAGAGGCCGCGTGGCGCGCAGGCGTCGTGCCGATCGCCAGCGCCGAGGGCTTCATCCGCCAGATCCTCGGCTGGCGCGAGTACGTGCGCGGCATCTACTGGACCCGCATGCCCGGGTATGCGCAGGCCAACGCGCTCGGCGCGCACGCGCCGCTGCCTGCCTGGTTCTGGAGCGGCGAGACCGCCATGGCCTGCCTGCGCGATGCGCTCACGCAAACGCTGCGCACCGGCTACGCGCACCACATCCAGCGGCTGATGGTCATCGGCCTGTACGCGCTTTTGCTCGGGGTCGAGCCGCGCAGCATCAGCGACTGGTTTCTCGCGGTGTATGTCGATGCGGTCGAGTGGGTCGAGCTGCCGAACGTCATCGGCATGAGCCAGTTCGCCGACGGCGGGCTGATGGCGAGCAAGCCGTACATCGCCAGCGGCAAGTACATCGCGCGCATGAGCGCGGGCAGTTTGTGCCGCGGCTGCCGCTTCGACCCCGCGCAGCGCACGGGCGAGCGCGCCTGTCCGTACACCGTGCTGTACTGGGACTTTCTGCTGCGCCACGAGGCGCTGCTCGCCGCCAACCCGCGCATGGGAATGCAGGTCAAAAACCTCGCCCGCCTGGGCGCGGACGAGCGCGCGCGCATCCAGTCGCAGGCGCAGGCGATCCGGGAGGCAGCGTGAGCCCGGACGCGGCAGAAGACTTCGCGCCGACCCTGGATGCGGCACTCGCGCGGCTGGCTGCGGTGCGGCCGCAGGCGTACGCGCGAACCCGCAACCATCTGCACGGCGCGGTCACGCGGCTGTCTCCCTATCTCACCCACGGGTTGTTGCAGCTTCATCAGGTGGTCGGCGAGCTGCAGCGCCGCCACGGTCTGGGGCTGGAGCACAAGCTGCTGCAGGAACTGGGCTGGCGCGCGTATTTCCAGCACACCTGGCGCTGCGACGTCGCGGCCATCGTGCAATCGCACCACCCCGGCCCGCTGCCCGATGCGGCGTACGCGCGCACGCTGCCCGCGGATTTGCGCGAGGCCCGCACTGGCGTGCCGGCGATCGACCAGGCGGTGCGCACGCTCTACGCCACCGGCTATGTGCACAACCACGCGCGCATGTGGCTGGCGTCCTACACCGTGCACCTGCGCAAGGCGCACTGGCGCGCGGGCGCGGACTGGATGGTCGCGCATTTGCTCGACGGCGACCTCGCCAGCAACCATCTGTCGTGGCAATGGGTGGCGGGAACCGCGAGCAGCAAGCCGTATGTGTTCAACGCCGACAACGTCGCCCGGTTCGCCCCGCCCGCGTGGCACAGCCCGGGCACGGTGATCGATGCCGACTACCCGGCGCTCGCGCGCCTGGCGGCAACGCCGCGCGATGCGGGCGCCGAGCCGGGCGCGCCGCAGGAGGGCGTGGCCGAGCCGCCGCTGCACACCGCACCGCTAGAGGCGGGATTTGCCGCGCCGGATGCGCGCGCGGTCGCCGGGCGCGATGTCTGGCTGGTCCATCCCTGGGCGCTGGGCGAGGCGCCGGCCGGTTTGCTGCCCGTTGCCGTGCTCGACGCCGACTGGCACGCGCGCTGGCCGTGGTCGGCGCGGCGCTGGCAGTTCGTCGTCGCGCGCATGCAGGTGCTCGCCGAGCTGCGCTGGTTCGCACCACAGGCGCAACTGCTACTCGCGTTGCGCGCAGCGCGCACGGTGCAGGGCTGGCGCAGCCCGCATCTGGGCGCGGCGTGGGACGGTCTGGGGCTGGCCGAGCCGCCGGCGCCCTGGCCCGAGCCGCCGCAGCGCTGCCGGTCGTTTTCCGCGTACTGGGCCTGGGTGCAAAAACACGCAGCGCAGGCCGCATCTCCCATCCCCAACCGACAAGGAGCACTGTTCCATGACTGACGCCTCTCCCCCCATCGTCTTGGTCACCGGCGCGCGCGGCGGCATCGGCCGGGCGCTGTGCGCGCGACTGCACGCGCAGGGTTGGCAGATCGCGGCGGTCGGCCGCGACGCCGCGCAGCTCGCCGACGTGCCGGCGCACGCGCGCATCGGCGCAGACACCACCACGCCCGAAGGCGCAGCCGCCGCGGTCGCCGCCTGCGCCGCACAACTCGGCGCGCCGACACACCTGGCGCATTGCGTCGGCAACACGCTGATCGCGCCGCTGCACCGCACGTCTGCGGCGCAATGGCGCGAGGTGCTGCGTGTCAACCTGGACAGCGCGGTCGCCATGCTCGGCGCCTGGATCGCGTCGCGCCGCGCGGCGCAGGCGCCGGGGGCTGCGGTGCTGGTGAGCTCGGTGGTCGCGCAGATCGGCGTGGCCAACCACGAGGCGATCGCCGCGGCCAAGGCCGGGGTCGAGGGTCTGGTGCGCAGCGCCGCAGCCACCTATGCCGCGCAGGGCCTGCGCATCAACGCCGTCGCCCCGGGCATGACCGAGACGCCGCTGACCGCCGGCATGCTCAAGGTGCCCGCGATGCGCGAAGGCGCAGGCAAGCAATACCCGCTGGGCGGTGTGCAGACCGCAGATCAAATCGCCGCGGCGATGGCCTGGCTGCTGTCGGACGCAGCCAGCCGCACCACCGGCCACATCCTGCCGGTCGACGGCGGCTTCACCCACATCCGGCCGCTGGTGAAATAAGGCAGCCAGGCAGGCGATCTTTGCGCTCTCCCCGCTGGCGGGGAGGGTTGGGGTGGGGCGGCGGCAGGGTATCCCCCTCCCGGCCTCCCCCACGAGTGGGGGAGGTGAGTACGGCGCGGTTCAGCGCATCACAGCGGCGGACTTGGCGGCCTTGCTCGCATACATCGCCTTGTCCGCCAGGCGCATCAGCATATCGGCATCGCGCGCGTCGATGGGATAGCTGGCGATGCCGATGCTCATGTCCATCGGCAGTTGCACATTGGGCGCGATGTCGAACGGCGCGGCCACGGCCTGGTGCAGGCGCTCCACGCTGTGGGCGAACTGCCCGTGCACTTCCAGCGGGTTCAGGTCTTCCATCACCACGATGAACTCATCGCCACCCAGCCGCGCCAGATAGTCGCCCTGGCGCCGCACCGCCTGCAGGCGGCGGGTGAGCTCGCGCAGCACGCGGTCACCGGCGCTGTGGCCCCAGGTGTCGTTGATGCGCTTGAAGCCGTCGAGGTCGATCATGCCCAGCGCGAAGGCATTGCCCTGCCGCCGGGCGCGCTCGATCACGGCGGGCAGGTATTGCTCCAGCGCGTAGCGGTTGGGCAGGCCGGTCAGGGTGTCGTGCCGTGCGCGGTGCGCCTCGATGCGCTGCAACTGGCTCAGCCGCTCCTTCACGTCGAGCTCGTCCAGCCCGTAGCCCAGCAGCGCGGCCACTTGTTCGCACAGGCCGATGGTCTGGTCATCGAAGGCGCCCGCCTGCGGCGAGGTGAACACCAGCACGCCCCACAGCGCCCCGCCGCGCAGCACCGGTGCAGCCAGCGCGGCATGCCAGCGATAGTGCGCCAGCGTCTGGCGCCAGGGCAGCATGTGCGGGTCGTGCAGCAGATCGTTGCAGACCTGCAGGGTCTGCGTATCCCACACGCGCAGCACCAGTGGCGCACGGTTGGTGTCGTTCAGACGCACGCGAAAGTGATCGAGCTGCACCGCGCCCTCTCCGGCGCGGGCCAGGATGTGAAACGCGCCGTCCGGGTCGGGCTGCGCCAGCCACGCGGCGTGAAATTGCGTGTCCTCGGCGAGGGTGTTGCAGGTGTGCACGACCATCTCGTCGGCGCTGCGGGCCTGCAGCACCACTTCGCCAACACGGATCAGCGCGCTGTAGAGCTTCTGGAGACGCTCGATGTGCGCCCGCTGGGCGATGGCCTGCAGCCCGCGCTCCAGGCTGGCGCCGAGGCTTTGCAGCCATTCGCGCAAGCTGGCCTCTTCACCGGGCAAAGTGGCGGCTTCCACGCAGAGCAGCGCCTCGATCCGGCCCTGAACACGCAGGGGAATGCACGCAGCGGTCACGCCGTCGCGGGGGATGAACTGGAGCTGGCCCTCGCGCCAGGCGGCTTCAGCCATGGGGTGTGCGGCTGCGTCTTTCGGTGGCTCGACGCTGGTGGACAGCAGAACGGTGGCGCGCAGCAACGCGCCGCTGTCGACTGCCGCCGCGCAGACGGCCGTGTAGAACGATTCGGCGTGCGTTGCGGTCGCGCCGAGTTGATTGGACTGCGCCAGCACCGCATGGAGCCGAGCCTGCCGTTGTGCACGCGCACTGCTGGCCTCGGCGCGCGTGCGCCAGTCGAGCAGTTGCAGAAACTGGCTCTGACCCCGGCGGATTGCCACCGCGAGGTAGAGCAGATAGATGCAGACCATGGCCGCCATCGCGGTGGTCATGGGCGTGTCGGTGAAAAACAGCCGCGCGGCCAGGGGAAGGATGAGCGAGACGATGAACACCCCGGAGGTCCAGGCATCGAAGGCCAGGCCTGCCACTGCCGCGCCGCTGATTCCGGCCAGAATGAACGCCACCATGCTCTGCGCCAGCCGATCGGCAGGAAACAGCGCCACGGGTATCGCTCCCCAGCTTGCGCCCGTGGCCCAGGCGGTGCCGCGCAGCAGCCGCAGCCTGCGGTGTCGTTGGTTCGTTTCGGCGTCTGTGGCACTGCTGGGTGAGCGCCGCCAGGCCAGCCAGAGCAGCAGGCGCATGCCCTGCAGACCCAGCATCACTGCTGCCCAGATCCACAGGCCCGTGCTGGCCAGGCTGCTGCTCAGCAGGGCCACGGCGATGAGCGCCACCATCGCGTTGGTCACCGCCGAGACCGGCAGCGTGTCCAGCAGCAGGTTGCTGCGGGCGGCGGCAATCGTCTCGGGCGGTGTGGTGGTGGCGTTGCTGGGCGGCATGGGACGCTGAACACGGAGCATCATTGAAAAACAATGTAAATGCGTCGACCCGAGGCGCCAAGGTGCAAGGGCCGTTCTCCCAGTCGAAAAAGACAACTAGTTCCGCAGAACGGGGATTTTTGGCGCTGTGGGATGGAGGCCGACGTGCAGATTCCGAGCAAGGGACGCCTTGCATTGCATCCGTCCAGACCCTCGGCGCGGGTGCACCAATAGCATGAACAGGCCCTAACAGGCCGTTGAAAAATCCCCTGCGGACGCTCGCGTCGGCCACTACGAGCTGAAGCCACCCGAGAACGACGCAGACGAAGACGATGAGAGGCAACCCAGATTTCCAGGTGGCGATGTTCAGCTACATCAGCCTTGAAGAGCGCGTGCCGCAGGCCCACCCACTGCGCAAGTTGCGCGCGGTGGTTGATGCGTTGCTGGCAACGATGAACCGCGAGTTCGAATCGGTCTACGCCCGCCGTGGTCGCCCCTCGGTGCCGCCGGAGATGCTGCTCAAGGCCCTGCTGCTGCAGATCCTGTTCTCCATCCGCAGCGAGCGCCTGTTGGTCGAGGCGGTCAACTACAACCTACTGTACCGCTGGTTCGTGGGCCTGAACATCGAGGACAAGGTCTGGGACCACTCCACCTTCAGCGCCAACCGCGAACGCCTGTTCAACCAGGACCTGGCCCGCGCTTTCTTCGAACGCGTCAAGCTCAGCGCCCAATGGGGCAAGCTCGCCAGCGACGAACACTTCAGCGTGGACGGCACGCTCATTGAAGCCTGGGCCTCTCACAAGAGCTTCAAGCGCAAGGACGATGACAGCGCCAGCCCGCCCGGGCGCAACCCCGAGGTGGACTTCAAAGGGCAGGAGCGCTGCAACGACACCCACGCCAGCACCACCGACGCCGATGCCCGGCTTTACAAGAAAGCCCCAGGGGACAAGTCCCGTCTGTGCCACATGGGGCACATCCTCATGGAGAACCGCAACGGCCTGATCGTGGATGTCGAGATCACCCATGCCAGCGGCACCGCAGAGCGCGAGGCGGCGCTGGCCATGCTGGGTCGCCGAGGCAACAAGCACAAACGCGCCACGGTCGCAGCCGACAAGGGGTACGACACCAAGGACTTCATCAAAGGCTGCAGAACGCTCAAGGTCACGCCGCACGTGGCGGCCAAGGACAAGCTCTCTGCCATTGATGCGCGCACCAAACGGCACGAGGGCTACAAGACCAGCCTCAAAGTGCGCAAGCGCATCGAGGAGGCGTTCGGATGGATCAAGACGGTGGGTGGTCTGGCCAAGACCAAGCTCATCGGCCAGGCCAAGCTCACGGGCCAAGCGCTGCTGTGCTTTGCCACCTACAACCTGGTGCGCCTTGGGGCAATCGGCGGTTGGTGGGACGCGCATCATGCGTGAGCCGTGGGATACGTGCGCCCGAAAGGGGAAAAAAGGCCTGCAAACAGGCCGAAATGGCCCTCGAAATCACCTCGCATGCGGATCCGGGCCACTCGTTTCTTCGAAATCCACGAACTTCGCAAGTTCGGTGAGCACTTTTTCAACGGCCTGCTAAGGCAACACTGAACAAGTCCCTTGCGCGCTGCGCATCCGGCCTGCGGGCGGTCTGCGACGTTGCACATCCTCGCCATAGCGACGGCTATGGCTGTGGTGTGCGCCTTGCATCCCATCCCGCAGCCCGGTGCGCATCATCACAAGGACTTATTCAGTGTTGCCCTAATCGAGCGTTTGCGATATTCCGTCCGGACGTGTTGCTTGACAGCCGGGCTTGATCAGGATTTTTCCCAGCCGCATCATCGGGCGCTCCAGGATTTGATAGACCAGATGGGCGGCGGCAAGGGTGATGACGATGGTCGCGGTGTGAATCACGGCTGGATTGACGATTCCCAACCAGTGCAGCGCGGCCTTGGTCCAGATCAGGGCGATGGGATGCAGGAGGTAAATGCCGTAGGAAATCAGCCCGAGCCATTCGAGCTTGTTGTCCAGGAATTTGGGTAATGCCGGAGCGCATTGATAAAATGCGAAAACCAGCGCGATGGCCATGCAGGAAAAAGCGACGCGGAGGGGGCCGGAAACAATTCCGATTTGATCGCCCGAGGTTGGAAATAAAACGAAGGCGAGCACAATCAGCGTAAACAATGGCGACCGCCATGGCGCCGGAACTTCGATACTGCGAAAATTATAATACATGGCGATACCCGCGCAGTAGAAATACAGATTATTGAGCGGGTTGATGTATTGCGCCCATTGATATCGCAGATGCACAGCGGGATCGATGACCTTGAACGCAAAATAGAGCCCAATCAGGGCAGAAATCAGGGTGAGCAGATTGCCCATGGCTTTGCGCCAGTGGTATGCGGCAATCAGGCCTGGGGTCAGTGCGTAATACACCATTTCATTTCCAATCGACCAGGCACCCATATTGATGTAATGCGTGGGGGAAATGAATCCAAACAGGGTGGTCAGGTTGAGCGCAATCTGCCAGCCGCTGTAGTCCCCCCTGCAAAACCCCTGCACCCCGCATGAATGCACACTTTGTTGTGTTTTTCGGTGCACCGAATCCCTTGAGAAACGTTATGGTGGAGGCGATTTTCTGAGGGATTTCTGGATGGCAACGCCCGACTTTTTCCGCAGCCGCATCGACGCGATGATCAACCTGGGCGACCCGCTGGCGGTGCTGGCCACACGACTGCCCTGGGCGCAACTGGAGGCGGCCATTGCCGAGAAGTTTGCGCGCCAAGTGCGCGCAGGCACCGTGGTCGAAGGCATGGACCTGTTCGGCCCCAATCAGGCACTTGTGGGTGCAGGCGCCAGTGCTGCGGGTCGTCCACGGCTGCCCCTGCGGCTGATGATCAGCCTGCTGTATCTGAAGCACACCTTCAACGTCAGCGATGAGGAACTGGTCGTGCGCTGGAGCGAGAACGTGCTGTGGCAGTTCTTCTCGGGCCAGGCGTACTTTGAACACCGCCTGCCGTGCGACGCGACCCAGGTCGGGAGGTTTCGCCGCGCCTTGGGGGAAGACGGCCTGGAAGAACTCCTCAAGGCCACCATCGACACGGCTGTGGCCACCCGCGCCGTGCAGCCCCAGGAGCTGCAGCGGGTGATCGTCGACACCACCGTGCAGGAGAAGGCCATCGCCCACCCCACCGACAGCCGCCTGCTGGAGATCGCCCGCCACAAGGTGGTGCGCAGCGCCAAACAAGCAGGCATCCCCCTCAAGCAGACCTACGCCAAGGAAGGCAAGGCCTTGCGCTTCAAGGCGGCAGGCTATGCCCACGCCAAGCAATTGCGGCGTCTGCAGCGCGTGATCAAACGCCAGCGCACGATCCTGGGGATTGTGCTGCGCGCGGTGCAGCGCACGCTTCAGGCGGCGGACTTTGTCCCGTCTTCCCCCAAAGCGCTGGCTGCGCTCCAGGAGTGGATGGCCCGGGCTGAAGCCGTGCGCACGCAGCAACCCAAAGACAAGAACAAACTCTACGCCCTGCATGCCCCGGAGGTGGAGTGCATCGGCAAGGGCAAGGCGCGCAAGCCCTACGAGTTTGGGGTGAAGACGGCCGTGGTGGTCTCGCACCAGCAGGGGCTGATGCTGGGGGCGCGCACCTTCCCCGGCAATCCCTATGACGGCCACATCCTGCATGCGGCACTGGAACAGGCCACCATTCTGATGCAGGACTGGGCCGTGACCATCCAACATGTCGTCGTCGATCTGGGCTTTCGCGGGGTGGATGCCGACAACCCGGGCCGGCACATCCTGCACCGCGGCAAGTTCAAGCGCCTGACTGCACAGCAGCGCACCTGGCTGCGCCGCCGCTCGGCGGTAGAGCCGGCCATCGGACACTTGAAGGCCGATCACCGCCTGGATCGCTGCTGGCTCAAGGGGGCGCTGGGCGATGCGCTGCACGCCCTGAGCTGCGCGGCGGGCTACAACATCAAATGGCTGCTGCGCGCCATCGTCCGTCTGGGCCTGGGCCCGGTTTTTTTGCGCCTGCTGCGCCAGGCGCTGGGGGGTGCGCGGGCGATGGGCGCCTCACCGCCCGCCCGCTGCCCCGCTTGGGCACTGGCCTGAGACTGTGGGCTCGCCGCCCCAATCCCGACGCGGCTGTCTCATGGGGTGGCGTTCCGTCCGGTTGGGGAACGGAAAACGAATTTTGCAGGGGCGACGCTGTAATGCAGGCCTTGAAAATGAGCCGGAATCACGACCAGGGCAAGTGCCAGCCATAATAGGGGCCAGATGCGAAACAGTCGGCGCACCACAAACTCGGCAGCGTCCCTGAAACCGTGCAGTACGGCGTCGTAGGCAATGGCCATGCTCAGGCCGGACAGGATGAAAAAGACGCAAACGCCGTAGACGCCCAGCTTGCCCAGCAGGGTGACGGTGTCTGTCTGCCCGCTCATGTGATAGAGCATGATGGACACAGCCATCATGCCCCGCAGCCAGTCAAGCGAGTGAACCCGTTGCTTCATCGAGAAAAAAGGGGGCAGTGTAATCACCGCAGGCAGGCATGCGGCCTGCTTGCCCCACGCGGGTCAGAGGCCGAAGTAGGTCTCGCGCACTGCGTCGCTGGCCTGCAGCTCTGCGCGGGTTCCGGAGAGTCTGACCTTGCCGTGGTCGATCAGATAGCCGCGGTCAGCCAGATCGAGAAAGGCCACGTTCTGCTCGGCGATGAGCAGCGCGGTGCCTGTGCCGATGCTGGTCTTGAGCACGTCGATGACCTGTTTCACGAAGACCGGTGCCAGGCCCGAGGACGGCTCGTCCATCAGCAGCAGCCGGGGCTCGGAGATCAGCACCTTGGCGATGCCCAGCATCTTGCGCTGTCCGCCCGACAGCGTGCCCGCCGCGTCGCGGCGCTTGGCGGCCAGATCGGGGAACAGCGCGAACAACTGCTCCTTGCGCTCGCGCACCTGCGCGTCGCTCAGGAAATAGCCGCCCAGGGCGATGTTCTCGTCGATCGACAGGGTGGGAAACACCCCCAGCTCGGACATGTAGGCCATGCCACGGCGGATGCGCTGGTCGGGCGGCAGTCGGTCGATGCGCTCTGCGGCGAAGGCGATCTCGCCGCGCCAGCACGGCAGCAGGCCGATCAAGGTGCGCAGCAGGGTGGACTTGCCCGCGCTGTTGGCACCGAGCAGCAGCACGGTCTCGCCCGGCATCACGTCCAGATCCACGCCCCAGAGCACCTGCAGCGCGCCATAGCCGGTCTGCACATTGCGCACGCTCAGCAGTGGGGATGCGGTTGCCGCGCTCATGCTTCGCCTCCGAAAAACGCGGCAACCACCTCCGGATGGCGCGAGGCCGCGTCGAGCGAACCTTCGAACAACATGCGACCGGCGCCCAGCACGATGACGCGCGAGGTGATGCTGCCCAGAAACGCCATCAGATGTTCCACCACGATCAGCGCAATGCCGCGCTGGGCCAGCCTGCGCAGCAGATCGGCGATGGCGCCGAGCTCGGCCGGGTTGAGCCCGGCGCCGATTTCATCGACCAGCAGCAGCTTCGGCCCGGTGGCCAGGGCGCGACCCAGGTCGAGCAGCTTTTGCTGGTTGACCGTGAGTGAACCCGCCTGCTTGTCCGCCTGCGTCTCCAGATCGATCTCGCGCAGGATGCCGCGCACGTCCACCGCATGTCCGGGCTGGCCGAAGTGCGCCGCGACCTCGATGTTTTCGCGCACCGTCATGTCGCGGAAGGTCTTGGGCACCTGGAAGGTGCGGTTGATGCCCAGATGCACCAGCTTGTGCATCGGGACGTGGTGCACAGGCTGGCCGTTGAACGTGATGTGTCCGCTGTCTGTGCGATACAGCCCGGAGATCACATTGATGGTGGTGGTCTTGCCCGAGCCGTTTGGCCCGACCAGTCCGACAATCTCGCCGGGCGCCACGCCAAAGCTCACGTCGTTGAGCACCACATGACCGCCAAAGCGCTTGTTCACGCCCTGCAGTTGAAGAAGGAATTCAGAAGACACGCAGCCCCCTGCGGGTGAACAGCGACAGCACGCCGCCGGGCATGAACAGCACCAGCAGCACGATGAGCAGACCGTAGATCAACTGAAAGTATTGCGGCGTGGAAATGCCAATGGCCGAATACAGGCTGTAGAGCACCCCGGCGCCGATCAGCGGGCCAATCACCGTGCCCACGCCACCGAACAGTGCAAACACGATGGCGAATACCGAGATCTGCAAGGTGAACACCGCCTCGGGGTAGAACACCGACAGATTCCACGCATACACCCCGCCGGCCAGTCCGGCCACGCCGGCCGAGATCAGCCAGGTGATCAGTCGCGCCCGCACGATGTCGATACCGGCCATCGCCGCGCTCACCGGGTCTTGCTTCATCGCCCGCAGGCCCATGCCGAAATTGGATACGCGAAAGTAGGCGGCCAGCGCGGTGGCCAGCAGCAACACCGCGAGCATGGTGTGGTAGCTCGCCGCCGGTGCGTAGACCTGCTCGATCTTCAGGCCATACGGCCCGCCCGTGATGTCGGCCAGATTGGTGTTGGACACCACGTAATACAGAATCTGCGAGGCCGCCAGACTGGCGATGGAAAAGTAGGCGCCCGACAACCGCAGCAGCGGCCCGAGAATCAGCCCCATCACCACGGCCGCCAGCCCGCCGCCCAGCACGCACAGCAGCACCGGCAGGCTGGTGTGCAGCACCAGCAGCGAGGTGGCGTAGGCGCCGCAGCCGAAGAAGCCCACATAGCCGAAGGGCAGGTAGCCGGTAAATCCGTACAGCAGATTGAGCCCCTGCGCGAGCACGATGAAGGTCATCAGCGTGAACAGCAGCGACTCGTTGCCATACACATGCGGCAGGAACAGGAACAGCGCGGCCAGCAGCACCAGCACGATCAGGCCGGAGCGCCAGCGTTTGAGCCAGGAGCGATCAGACACTGCGCACCGCCTTTCCGAGCAGGCCTGTGGGGCGGATGAGCACAATCACCAGCAGCAGCACATAGGGCACGAGGTTGGACCAGGAGGAGTAATAGGTCTGCATCAGCATGGTGCCCAGGCCGAACACCAGACCGCCGATCACCGTGCCCAGCGGGTTGCCCAGCGAGCCGATGATGACAATCGCAAATGACGTGGTGGTCAGCCCGTCGCCCAAATCCGGCGAGACCGAGCCGAGCAGATACGGCAGAAACACCCCGGCGATCCCGGCCAGCGCCAGCCCGGCCACGAAGGCCAGCGCAGACACCTTGTTCACGCTGATGCCTGTGGCCAGCGCCTCATCGCGGCTGGCCATGATGGCGCGGGTGGCGTAGCCCAGCTTGGTGCGGGTGAAATACAGCCACAGCGCCAAGATGGCAACCATGCTGAAGGCCGCAGCCCACCACCAGCTGTCTGGAAATTCCTGACCGAGCACACCGATATTGCCCGCGCCCAGCGCCTCGCTGGGCAGCGAGCGCTGGTCGGCGCCGAAACCCAGCACGGTCAGCGCTTCGAGCATCTGACCGATGCCGAAGAACAGGATGAAGGACAGCATCTCCGGGTCGCCGCTGCGCTGCAGCCGGGGCACCACGGCGTAATAGAGCGGAAAGCCGATGACTGCTGCGGCCACGATGCTCACCGGCACGCCCCACAGCGGATTGAAGCCGTAGTGCCGCGACACCAGCCAGGCCGCATACGCGCCCAGCACGATGAACTGGCCATGCGCCAGATTGATGATGCGCATGACCCCGAAAATCAGATTCAGACCGATGCCCACCAGGCTGAAAAAGATGCCATACAGAATGCCGCCGATGATGGCGTATTCAAGCAGTTCCACGCGCCCTCCCTGAGCTGTGCTGCGGCGTTTCGGCGCCCCTGCCTTTTCCTTCCCGAGGGTTGGGGCCAGACCGGGGCGGCCCTGCCGCTCGCCTGCCGTTTATTGCTGCGGCGCCGGATACACGGCCTTGCCGGTGGCCTTGTCCTGCGGATAGACCACCACCATCTTGCTGCCCGCGCCCTCAGGCACGATCTGCGCCACCGGGAAAGGCTGGCCGAGCTGCGCGCCGTTGGCGTTTACGTCAAACGCGCCCAGCAGCGTGGTGGTCTTGCCCGACATGTCCATGATGGCCTGATGAAAGTCCTTCTGCGTGAACTGCGGCGACATGTCGAGCATGTGCTGCACGATCAGCCCGGTGTTGTAGCCGGCGCAGTCGAGGAAGTTGGGTTCCTTCTTGTTCGCCGCCTGGAAGGCCTTGACGAAGTCGGCAGTGTTCATGCCGTAAGTCACCTTCTCGTACTTCACCAGCGGCGGGGTGGGGTAGGTGTAGGTGTAGTTCAGCGCCTTGGCTCCGACGTTCTTGGTGATCAGCCCCAGCAACTGACCGGGGAAGATGGTGAAGGTCATGGGGAAGTGCAGACCGCTTTGCGACAGCCCGCGCAGGAAGGCGATGTCATTGGGGGCGTAGCCGAATTCCAGCACCGCGTCCGGGTGGGTGGCGGCAATGGTGTGCAGCAACACGGTGTAGTTGGACTCGGTGGTGGGCACGCCGTGGTCGTAGACCGGCTTGATACCCGCCTTGGCCAGCACCTCCTTGAGGGTGGTGGCCTGCGACGCGTCAAAGTCGTTGGCGCCATACAGGATGGCCACGCGCTTGATCTTCTGCTGGATGATGTAGTTGGCCAGCGGGATCGGCCACACCGTGCTCGACGGAATGCTCACGTCGGCCAGATAGTCGGTGGGCTTGGTGAAGAAGTTGGCGCCCGAGCCGGTGGGATCGATCAGCAGCATGTGGTGCTCGGCTGCCAGCGGCACGGCCACCGAAGTGAGCACCGAGCCGAAGTCGGCCACCAGCACGTCCACCTTGTCCTGGGTGATGAGCTGGTTGTAAAGCGTGGTCGCGGTGGAGGTGGAGCTCTGGTCGTCATACGCGACGATCTTCACCGGGATTTTTTTGTTGAACGCCTTGACGAACACGCCGCCTTCCTTGTTGATGGCGGCAGCCCAGAACTGCAGACCCTCGTACTGGCCCTGCGAGGCCACGGCGAACGGGCCGCTGCTGGCGTAGAGCGTGCCGATCTTGATGTCCGCAGGCGCTGCGGCGGCATGCGCTGCCACGGCTGTGGCACTCAGGGCCAGGCCAGCGGCCACGCGACGAAGGAAGGTTTTGGGTGAAGGTGCGGACATGAGAGTCTCCAGAGAATGAGCGACGCGTGCATCGCGCGCCGATGAATGTCATGTTTCATTCTCTTCCGGGACTTTGCCCGAAGCGGTGAGGAAGTGTGTTGGGCAGAAACGAGACGTATCTGAAACCGGAAAAACCCGGCGATGCCGGGTTGGAAGGCGCGATTTTTCGTCTCAGTGGTGCAGGGTGCTTTTGCGGATCCTGGCCACTTCGCTGGCGCTGACATTGGGCGCGTCGTTGCCCCAGCTGCTGCGCACATAGCTGGCGATTTCCGCCACCTGGGTGTCGTTGAGCGTGGCGCCCAGGTCGGGCATGGCCATGGGGCTGGGGTTGCCCCGGGTCTCGACGGTATGTCCGCCGTGCAGCATCATGCGGATGGTGTTGAGCGGGTCGGGGGTGTTGACCGTGGGGTTGAGCGCCAGCGCCGGAAACACATTGGGCAGGCCCTGCCCCTGCGCCTGATGGCACATGGCGCAATGCGCGGCGTACAGCGGCGCGCCGGCCTGGGCAGCGGCGGTCATCACCGGCGGGGTCGGCCTGTTGATCGCCGAGTTCGGCCGAACGGGCGGCAGCGACTTGAGGAACACCGCGATCGCGTGCAGATCGTCGTCGTTCAGGTGTTGGGTGCTGTCATGCACCACGTCGGTCATGCTGCCGACGATGGTGAAGGTCGGTGTCCGGCCGGTCTTGAGCAATTGCACCAGTTCCGCCGGTGTCCAGCGGCCCAGGCCATCCTGCAGGTCGCCGCGCAGGTTGGCCGCATACCAGTTGTCGATGCGCGCTCCTGATAGATACAGACTGCCGTCCGGGCCGCCGGGTGCCAGCGTCTTTTCCTGCAGGAAGGGGCCGCGCGGCGTGTGGCAGGCGCCGCAGTGGCCCAGGCCCTCCACCAGATATGCGCCGCGGTTCCACTGCGCGGTCTGCTTCGGGTCGGGGCGGTACACGCCGTCGCGGGCGAACATCCAGTCCCAGATTGCCAGCGGCCAGCGCATGTTCAGCGGCCAGGGGATGTCTTCCGGTCTGTTGGCCTGCGCCACCGGCTGCACGCCGTGCATGAAGTAGGCATAGAGCGCGCGCATGTCCTGCGGGGTGATGCGCGCGTACGACGGGTAGGGCATGGCCGGGTAGAGGTCACCCAGCCGGGGCGATTTGCCGTGGCGCAGCGCGGCGTCGAATTGCGCAAAGGTCCAGTTGCCGATGCCGTCGGTCTTGTCCGGGGTGATGTTGGGCGAGTACACCTTGCCGATGCCCATGGGCAGATTCATCGGCAGCCCGCCGGCAAAGGGCTTGCCGCCCGGCGCCGTGTGGCAGGCAATGCAGTCACCGGCACGGGCAAGATAGGCCCCGCGCAGCACTTCAGGGTCGTTGGGAGCGGGAACGGCAGCCGTGGCCTCGGCACCGAGCGTGCCTAGCAAGATGCCAACAAGGGCGAAGGTCAGGGTGCGCAGGCGACGGGTGCTCATGCTGAACATGTTGAAATCCTCCTCGAACGGCCGACACGCGCCAGCCTCTGTTGCGCTGCATCAAGACTAGGTCTGCGACGGGCACGCGATGTAACCGCAGGCTGCATGCAAAGCCGGATGCCACAGGGGCGCTGCGCAGTCGCGGGCACAATTGGATGTCTGCATTGCATCGCGACACAAAACGGAGAACAACATGAACGATCCCCTGGTCCACGTCGTCACGCACCCGCTGGTGCAGCACAAGCTCACCCTGGCCCGCAGCAAGGACACGACCACCGACAACTTCCGCCGCCTGGTGCGCGAAATTGCAGCCATGCTGGCTTACGAGGCCACGCGCGACCTGCCCACGGAACTGGTGGACGTGAGCACCCCGGTGGCGGACTGCCGCATGCCCATCCTCGCCGGCAAGAAGCTGTGTCTGGTGTCCATCCTGCGCGCGGGCAACGGCATGCTCGACGGCATGATCGATCTGCTGCCCAACGCGCGTGTCGGCCACATCGGCCTGTACCGCGACCCGGCCACGCTGGAGCCGGTGGAGTATTACTTCAAGGTGCCCGAAGACATGGCCGAGCGCCTGGTGATCGTGGTCGACCCGATGCTCGCCACCGGCAACTCGGCGGCTGCTGCACTCACCCATCTCAAGCGCGCCGGAGCCACCACATTGAAACTGGTGAACCTGCTGGCTGCGCCCGAGGGCGTGCGCACCGTGCGCGCAGCCCACCCGGACGTGCCCATCACCCTGGCAGCCATTGATGAGCGGCTCAACGACCACGGCTACATCGTCCCCGGCCTGGGCGACGCTGGGGACCGCATTTTCGGCACCAAGTAACCGCAACACCAACCCACGCGAGGAGCGCATCATGGCCGAAGGCTACTTTCCCAAATGGCAACTCAAGACCAGCGGGGTGATCGCCCCGGATGAGCGCCTGCCCGCCCCGCAGACCCTGGCGATGGGGCTGCAGCATGTGGTGGCCATGTTCGGCTCCACGGTGTTTGCGCCGTTGCTCATGGGCTTCAATCCCAACATCGCCATTCTGATGAGCGGCATCGGCACGCTGATCTTTTTCCTCGTCGTGGGTGGGCGGGTGCCGAGCTATCTGGGCTCGTCGTTCTCGTTCATCGGCGTGGTCATTGCGGCCAGCGGCTATTCGGGCGCGGGGGCGAACCCGAACATCGGTGTGGCGCTGGGCGGCATCATCGCCTGCGGAGCGGTCTATGCGGCCATCGGCCTGATCGTCATGGGTGTGGGGGTGCGCTGGATCGAGCGACTGATGCCGCCGGTGGTGACCGGTTCGGTGGTCGCGGTGATCGGGCTGAATCTGGCGCCGATCGCCATCAAGAGCCACGGCGCCAGCAATTTCGACGACTGGATGGCGCTGATCACCTTTGTCAGCATCGGCCTTGTGGCGGTGTACACCCGGGGCATGGTGCAGCGCCTGCTGATCCTGGTGGGGCTGCTGATTGCCAGTGCGATCTACGCCGTGCTGACCAATGGACTCGGGCTGGGGACGCCGATGGATTTCTCCGGCGTGGCGCAGGCCGCGTGGTTCGGCCTGCCGACGTTTGCAGCGCCCGAGTTCCAGCCGCGTGCGATGACCCTGATCGTTCCGGTCGTCGTGATTCTGGTGGCGGAGAACCTCGGCCACATCAAGGCGGTGACCGCAATGACCGGCCGCAACCTCGATCGCTACATGGGGCGGGCGTTCCTTGGTGACGGCATTGCCACGATGGTGTCGGGATCGGTGGGAGGCACGGGGGTGACGACCTATGCCGAGAACATCGGCGTGATGGCAGCAACCAAGATCTACTCGACGCTGATTTTTGCCACGGCCGCGGTGATCGCCATTCTGTTCGGCTTCAGTCCCAAGTTCGGCGCGCTCATTCACCTCATCCCGCCGCCGGTGTTGCGCGGTGTGGCCATCGTGATCTTCGGGCTGATCGCGGTGTCGGGCGCGCGCATCTGGGTGGACAACAAGGTAGGCTTTTCCGACAGCCGCAACCTCATCATCGTGGCCATCACCCTGATGCTGGGCACGGCGGATTTCACCCTCAAGTTCGGTGACTTCGCCCTGGGCGGCATCGGCACCGCGACGTTCGGCTCCATTGCGCTGTACGCCCTGCTGGGACGCAGGCAGGCCGCGCAGGACGGGCAGGACAAGCTGCTGGATGCGCTCGAATGAGCCCTTTGCTGCGACCTGTTGCGACTTTGACATCCATTGACGCGCAAAACCGCGCCGCTGGAGTCCAATCTGACGCATTCACTCTACCGGAGAGTCTTGCGTGGACATTCAAACCATCGATCAGCAGTATCAGCAGTTGCAGGGCGAGGCGCAGCAGGTCGGACAGCAATTGCAGGCGCTGGCCGCCAAGCTGCAGGCGGCAGCGCAGGGCGGCAATCAGGACGCCCGCGAATGGCTGCTCGACCTGCGCGAAGTGGCGCTGGGCGTGCAGACCGAGCAGCAGCAGATGAGTCAGGTCTTGCAGGCGATCCACGCCATGTGGCAGAACCAGGCCCAGCAGATGCAGACCATGCCGGCCGCGATGCAGCCGGGCTACATGCCGCAGGGCATGATGGCGCAGAACGCCGCGATGCCCATGCAGCAGGGCGGAGGCCTCATCGGGGCACTCGACGGGTTTCTGAACTCCGGCTTTGGCCGTGCGATGGAAATGGGCGCCGGCTTTGGCCTGGGCGACGATCTGATCAACAAGATTTTCTGATCAGACCAGCCCCTCGAACAGCAGCACGTCCACCAGATCGCCGGCCTGTGCGGTGGTCTGGTCGTGGTGCAGCACGATCAGGCCATGCGCCTGCGACATGGAGCTGAGCACGCCCGAGCCCTGATTGCCGATGGCGCTCACCTGCCAGCGGCCATCGGGCAGCGGGCTGAGCAGGCCGCGCTGGTACTCGGTGCGGCCGGGCTTCTTGCGCAGGGTCTGCGCGCTGACCGCACGCAGCATCGGCTGCGGCTGGGGGCTTGCGCCCATGCAGTGCAGCAGGGCAGGGCGGACGAAGGCGTAGAACGTCACCATCACCGCAACCGGGTTGCCCGGCAGGCCGAACAGCCAGGCGCTGTGCCCATCCGAGCGCAGTTGACCGAAGGCCAGAGGCCGACCCGGCCGCATGGCGATGCGCCAGAACACCACCTCGCCCATGCTGGCGAGCGTGCTGCGCAGGTAGTCGGCCTCACCCACGCTGACCCCGCCCGAGGTGATGACCACGTCGGCGCATTCGGTGGCGGTGCGCAGCGCGGCTTCCACCGCCTGCGGGTTGTCGGGCACCACGCCGAGGTCGATGACCTCGCAGCCCAGACGTTCCAGCATGCCCCACAGGGTGTAGCGGTTGCTGTCATACACGCAGCCTGCGTCGAGCGGCTGGCCGACCGAGCGCAGTTCGTCCCCGCTGGAAAAGAAGGCCACGCGCAGCCTGCGCCGCACCGACACTTCGGCCATGCCGAGCGAGGCAATCAGCCCCAGATCGGCCGGGCGCAGCAACTTGCCCGCAGGCAGCGCGGCCTTGCCGCGCGCCAGGTCTTCGCCGCGCAGGCGGCGGTTGTCGCCCGCGCGCACCACGCCCTGCGGGATGGTGACCGTGTCACCCTCCACGCGGCAGAACTCCTGTGGCACGACGGTATCGCATCCGGCGGGCATGACGGCGCCGGTCATGATGCGCAAGGCACTGCCCGGGGCCACGTCGCCGACGTAGGCATGCCCGGCCAGACCACGCCCGGCGACGGTGAGTACCGTGTCACCCTGCGCGGCGAGATCGTCTCCGCGCAGCGCGTAGCCGTCCATGGCCGAGTTGTCGTGCGCCGGCACGTCGATGGGGGAGACGACATCCTGCGCCAGCACCCGGCCCAGTGCGGCGCGTACCGCCACGCGCTCAACGGCCAAAACGGGCTGCACACTGGCCTGCATCACGGCCAGGGCGGCGTCCACCCGCAGCGCGTTGGGGTCGTAGCCGCTGACGCAGGAAATGACGTGCTGCAGATCGAAAGGACTGGTCATGGCGAGTCGGTGCGTTCCAGGCGTTGCAGGTCGTCCTGGGTATTGATGTTCTCGAAGGCACGGGCATCGTCGAACTCCACGATGGCCATGCGGTGCTGCGCCGCCCACAGGTCGATCTTGCTGCCGCCGGATTGGAGGAAGGCGCGCAGATCGTCGCGCAGGTCGGCTTCCATCAGGCAGAACACCGGCTGCAGGCGGCCACCCGCCTTCGGCAGTGCGATGCGCGCCTGCGCCTGCAGCAGCCCTTCGCCCATCCGGTGCGCCAGGTCGTGCGGCAGCAGCGGCGAATCGCACGGCGCGGTGAGCAGATACGGTGTGGTGCAGGCATCCAGACCGGCGAGAAAACCGGCCAGCGGTCCGGCAAAGTCGCGCGCCCGGTCGTCGGTCAGCACCGGCAGTCCCCAGGTACGGTAGGTGTCCAGGTTGCGGTTGGCATTGATGCGCACGGGGCCGACCTGGGGCTGCAACCGCGCGAGCACCTGCTGCGCCAGCGGCAGACCGTGCCAGGGCTGCAAACCCTTGTCGACGCCGCCCATGCGGCTGCCGCGCCCGCCAGCGAGGATCAGGCCGGTGATGTCGGCACGGGCGATGGAGACCGACATCTCAAAACCTGTCGCGCTCGCCCGGCTCGCGGACCTGCTGCGTGGCGTGGGAAGCATCGCCCCAGCGCACCGGGCCTTTCATGATGGAGACCACCAGACAGCCGATGCCCACGGTGAACACCAATGTGGCATCGAATAGGCTCACGCCGAGGCAGAAGATGTCGATCAGGTCGCGCGTGGGCTGTGGATCGCCCTCCACCAGACCAGGCTGGTAACTGGTCTTGAGCCAGGCGCCGATGATCCACGGCAGGCCGACGCCGATGCAATACGCTGGAATCAGCCAGCGGTTGAGGACCCGCTCGAGACCGGCGGTTTCAAGGGGCGGGACGGGACGTGAGGACATGCCCTGGATGCTACAGCCGCGCGCCGCCCGGCGTGAGGTGCTGGTGCTCAAAACGCTGCTGGCAGACGGTGCAGCGCAGTACGGTGGGCTCGGCCATCAGGCGGGCGGGCTCGATGTCGGCGCCGCAGTCGATGCACACGCCAAAGTCTGGCGTATCCAGGCGCTCCAGGGCGCTGTCGATGGCGGCAAGCTCGGTGGCGTCGCGCGCTGTCGAGGCGATTTCCACCGCGTCCATGGCCTCGACCACGGCCTCGTCGTCGGTTTCGCCACGGTGGCTGCGCACCGCCAGCGTGCCGTCCTCGCTGATGGACTCATCCCGCAGATCGGCCACCATCTGGGTGCGGCGTTGTTGCAGTTTGGTGCGCAGGGTCTCGCGCTGGTCGGGGGTGAGGGGCATGTCGGTCTCCTGAGTGGGTCTGCCGTTGCAGATGATGCGCTCATTGTGGAATACGGTCATCACCAGCAGCTTGCGCTGGCGCAACACATCACTCGCTGTGCATGAATTGCCGCAGGCGGAAGCCGAGCAGCCGCAGGGTGGCGAAATACAGCAATGCAGACACGGCCAGCAGCCCCAGACCCATGCCCAGCCGCAGCACATTGCCGTGCGCCCGGTCCCAGGGCAGGGCGGCGGCGCCCCACAACATCAGGCCACCCAGCGGAATCTGTGCCAGCGCCACCTTGCTGACGTACCGTCCCCAGCCCGGCTGCGGCTGAAACATGCCCCGCTTGCGCAGACCCCGAAACAGCAGGCTGGCGTTGAGCAGCGCGCCGATGGAAATCGCCAGCGCCAGCCCGGCATGTCCCAGCCAGGGCACGAACAGCAGATTCATCAGCTGGGTGCAGGCCAGCACCACCAGGGCGATTTTCACCGGGGTGCGCAGGTCTTGCCGGGCGTAGAACCCTGGGGCGAGGATCTTGATGCCGATCAAGGCAATCAGGCCGATGCCGTAAGCCCGCAACGCGCTGGTCGTGGCCAGCACGTCGGCATGGTCGAAACGTCCGTAGTTGTAGAGCATGGACACCAGCGGCTGGGCGAAGATCAGCAGCGCAATCGCGCTGGGCAGCGCCAGCAACAGCGTCAGCCGCAGCCCCCAGTCGAGCAGGGTGCTGTACTTGGCGACATCCTCGGTGGCCACCGCGCGCGACAGGCTGGGCAGCAGCACAGACCCCAGCGCCACCCCCAGAATCGCGGTGGGAAACTCCATCAGCCGGTCGGCATAGGCCAGCCACGACACACTGCCCGCCGCCAGATGCGAGGCGATCTGGGTGTTGATGACAATCGACACCTGCGCAACCGACACCGACAGACTGGCGGGCAGCATCTGCTTCACCACCCGGTGCACGCCCTCCGAGCGCCAGGCCTTGAGAAAGCTCAGGCGGAAACGCGGCACCACCGCGTATCGGCGCAGCGCCGGCCACTGCACCGCAAACTGCGCCACGCCGCCGATCATCACCCCGATCGCCAGCGCGTAGATCGGCGGATGCACCAGCCTGTGCAATCCCACCGCGGCGCCGATGATGGCCAGGTTGAGCAGCGCCGGGGTGACTGCGGGCACGGCAAAGTGTTTCCAGGTGTTCAGAATGCCGGCGCTCAGCGCCACCAGCGAGATCAGCCCCGCGTAGGGGAACATCAGCCGCGTCATCCAGATGGCGGCGTCGAATGCTTCGGGGTGCAGGCCCGAGGCGGTGAGCCACACCAGCACCGGGGCAAGCAGCACGCCGGCCAGGCTGATGGCCGCCAGAATCCAGAACAGCGCGGTGGAGACCTGATCGATCAGTTCCTGGGTTTGCTCGACCGACTTGGTCTGCCGGGTCTGCGACAGCAGCGGCACGAAGGCCTGCGAGAACGCGCCCTCGGCAAACATGCGGCGCAGCAGATTGGGCAGGCGAAACGCCACATTGAACGCATCGGTCCAGGCACTGGCGCCGAAGAATGTGGCCACCATGATTTCCCGCACCAGCCCGGTGATGCGCGAGGTCAGGGTGAGAAGGGAGATGGTGGACGCGGCCTTGAGAAGATTCACCCGGCAGCATTATAGGAAGGCAGGGCGTTCCGCCCGAACGCTTGCTGGTGCCTCGCTTGATTTTGTCTATAATGGTTAGTTTTCCGAGCAGGCAACACAGAAGGATTTTCCACATGGCAACCAAAGCCGCAGCCAAGAACAAGAGCGTTCGCACCCCGTCGGGCCGCAAGCGCGCGCGTCAATCCATCAAGGCCAACGCCGCCAACACGGCGCTGCGTTCGCGTTTTCGCACCGCCGTGAAGTCGGTGCGCAAGGCCATCGCCGCTGGCGACCATGCCAAAGCCATGGAGGTCTTCAAGGCCAACGCGCCCGTGCTCGACTCCATCGCCGACAAAAAGATTTTCCACAAGAACACTGCCGCGCGTCACAAGAGCCGACTGAATGCGGCAATCAAGGCGCTCGCCGCCTGATTTCGGTTTGCCTGCTCCGGCCTGCGCTTCGAGCCCTGTGCTCTCGGCGCAGAGCCCATGAAAAAGCCCGCTTGCAGCGGGCTTTTTTGCGAAGCCAGTTCTGCACTGGCGTTCATTGCGCCTTCCTCTTCAAGTCAGGGCAACTCGGTGCGCGAAGTCACCAAACCATCCGGGTCGAGCGTTCAGGCCGTCTGCAGCACGCGCTGCAGTGCGTCGCGGGCGAGGTCCAGGTCCGCCATGTCGGGCTCTGCAGCGTCGACCTGGGTCAGGCAGGCCTCGACCACATCGAGCTGGTTGTCGCGGGCGAAGTTGAGCAGAAAGTCGAACGCCATCGGCTCGATGTCGCGCAGCGACTCGCTCACCACCAGGCAGCGCACGCCCTCGACCACGGTCGGAACGCAATACGGCGAGTAGCCCAGGTGGGCTTCCTTTCGACACAGACCAACAGGGCGGAACCGGGCCATCAGGCCGGCAAGACGCTCTGCCCAGTCGCTCGGGCGGAAGATGCGGCCGTCTGCGGTGATGCCGCGGATGAAAATTTCTCGGGGTTTGACAAGTTGCAGTGTGTGGGGGAAGGCGCTCATGGCTGAATCCTTGAAGAGGCAGTTTTGCTGCGGTGCCGCAATTATGCTGCAGCGCAGTATTACCGGGTTAACCCGAAGGGTGATTCTGTGTTGCAGTTGCAACAAATACTCCACCCGGTGTGTGCCGCGTCCTGTCATCTGCCCCTCCTTATAATTCCGACTTGCCCCCGGTGGCGCAGCGCGTTTTGATGCTTTGCCCGCCGGGTTTGCTTTTTTTGCAAAGGAGAAATGACCATGCCCTCTCATGTGATGCAGACCTATGCACGGCAGCCCATCGCCCTGTCGCATGGTGAGGGGGCCTGGGTCTGGGATACGCAGGGCAAGCGTTACCTCGACGCCTTGTCGGGCATTGCGGTCAACACCCTGGGGCATGCCCATCCGCGCCTGGTGGCGGCAATCGCCGACCAGGCGGGCAAGCTGATCCATACCTCCAACCTCTATCAGATCCCGCTGCAGGAACAGCTGGCCGACCGGCTGTGCGCCCTGGGCGACATGGAGACGGCGTTTTTCTGCAATTCCGGTCTGGAGGCCAACGAAGCGGCGATCAAGCTGGCGCGGCTGCACGGTCACCACCGCGGCATTGCCCGCCCGGAAATCGTGGTGTTCGAGCGCGCGTTCCATGGGCGCTCGCTGGCCACCCTGTCGGCCACCGGCAATCCCAAGGTGCAAAAGGGTTTCGAGCCGCTGGTGGAAGGTTTCGTGCGGGTTGCCCTCAATGACGCCTCCGCCCTGCAGGAAGTCGCCAATACCCATCCGAATGTGGTGGCGGTGTTCGTTGAGGCGATCCAGGGAGAAGGCGGCATCCAGCCGGCGCATGCCGACTTCTTGCAGGCGGCGCGCGCCCTGTGCGACCGCCACGGCTGGCTGCTGATGATCGACGAGGTGCAGTGCGGCACCGGCCGCACCGGCAAGTGGTTCGCGCATCAATGGGCCGGGGTGGAACCCGATGTCATCGCCCTGGCCAAGGGATTGGCCTCGGGTGTGCCCATTGGCGCGATCCTGGCTCGCGGTGCTGCGGCGACGACCTTCGGCCCCGGCCAGCACGGCACCACCTTCGGCGGCAACCCGCTGGCCTGCCGCGCCGCACTGGAAACCCTGGCGGTGATCGAGGACGAGGGCCTGCTGGCCAATGCCGCCGCGCGCGGCACGCAGATTCTCCATGCCCTGCATCATGCCTTTGCCGGGGTGGACGGCGTGGTCGAGGTGCGCGGACAGGGGCTGATGATCGGCATCGAGCTCGACCGTCCGGCGGGCGAGCTGGTGCGCATCCTGCTCGAGCGTGGTGTGCTGCTCAATGTCACGCAGGAGCGGGTCATCCGCCTGCTGCCGCCGCTGATTTTCACTGCAGAGCAAGCCGATGCCTTGACCCAGGCACTGGTCCCCGCCGTGCGGGACTTTCTGCAGACTTCCCCCGCGCAATGAATCCAGAGACAACGCCATGAACACTACCTTGCGGCATTACCTGCAGTTTTCCGACCTGACGCGCGAGGAGTACGACTACATCTTCGCCCGCGCCGCGCTGATCAAGGCCAAGTTCAAGCGCTACGAGCCGCACCAGCCACTGGTCGACCGCACCCTGGCGATGATTTTCGAGAAGCACTCCACCCGCACCCGGCTGAGCTTCGAGGCCGGGATGCACCAGCTCGGCGGCGCAGCGATCTACATCAACACCCGCGACAGCCAGCTCGGCCGCGGCGAGCCGATCGAGGACGCGGCGCAGGTGTTTTCGCGCATGGTCGATCTGGTGATGATCCGCACCTACGGGCAGGAGATCGTCGAGCGCTTTGCCGCGCACTCGCGCGTGCCGGTCATCAACGGGCTGACCAACGAGTTCCATCCCTGCCAGATCCTGGCCGATGTGATGACCTATATCGAGCATCGTGGCCCGATCCAGGGCAAGACCGTGGCCTGGATCGGCGATGCGAACAACATGTTCTACACCTGGCTGCAGGCTGCGGAGGTGCTCGACTTCACGCTGCATTTTGCCGGGCCGAAGGGCTATGGCGTGGAATTCGACCGCGCGGGTTACCCCGTCAGTGCGGCGCAGGCGGCGCATCTGCGCACCTTCGACGACCCGCGCCAGGCCTGCGTGGGTGCGCATCTGGTCACCACCGACGTGTGGACCAGCATGGGCTTCGAAGAAGAAAAGGGCGCGCGTGAGCTGGCCTTTCAGGGCTATATGGTCGATGCCGACATGATGTCCCGCGCGCAACCCGATGCGCTGTTCATGCACTGCCTGCCCGCGCATCGCGGCGAGGAGGTGGCAGCCGAGGTGATCGACGGCCCGCAGAGCGTGGTGTGGGATGAGGCAGAAAACCGCCTGCACGGCCAGAAGGCCTTGATGGAGTTCTTGCTGCTCGGGCGTCTGGATTGACGCACGGTTGCGTTCCCTAAGGCAGCACTGAATAAGTCCCTGTGATGATGCGCGCCGGGCTGCGGGATGGGATGCAAGGCGCACACGGCAGCCATAGCCCAAGCTATGGCGAGGATGTGCAACGTCGCAGACCGCTCGCAGGCCGGATGCGCAGCGCGCAGGGGACTTGTTCAGTGTTGCCCTAAGCCGGATTTAAGTCCCACTGACGAGAATGCAGGCGTCAGGTGGCGTGTTTGCAACGCGCTGCCGGGAGCGCAGCATGTCGTCCACAGACCAACAACCCAACCTTCTTGTCCAACCTGACCACGGGGTCCGGCATGTCAATCTGCCGCTGGAGATGAAGACATCCCGCGCTCCGTCTCTCGGGGCGGAAGATCACGCTGCGATGCGTGCCCTGCACTGGGTGCGCATCGCATTCGGCGTGTTTTTCGCCATCAACCTCGGGCTGCATTTCAATGCGCAGTATGCGGCGCAGTTCGCGGCGCATGCCAGGCATGCGGCGCTGGCCGCTGGGCAGGCGCACTGGCTGGGTGTCTGGGTGGATGCGGTGCTGCGGGCCATGGCTGCGGTCGGCATGAGCAAAGCGGTGGCACTGCTGTTTGGCATCGAGGCGCTGCTCACGGTCGGGCTGCTCATCGGCTGGGGGTTTCCGGCGCTGGCCTGGGTGGGGCTGGTGTATGAGCTGTTTCTGTGGAGCGTGTTGGGCGGGCTGGGTGGGCCGTACACCAGCGGCGCGACCGATCCGGGAACCGCCATCGTCTATGCGCTGGGGTTTGCGCTGCTGTTGCTGCTGCGCGCCTGGCAGGGTGCGGCCTGGTCGAATGCGCCCTTGCGTCGGCCCGATCGCCTGCGGGTGCGCTGGGCGTTCTGGCTGTTTGGTCTGCTGTGGGCGTTCGACGCCTGGTGGAAATGGCAGCCGGGTTTTCTGCAGCATTTCGCTTCGTATCTCACTGGCGCACAGGCCGGGCAGCCGGCCTGGATTGCGGAATGGATCGCGGTGTTCATCGGCCTGGGCCATGTGATCGGCATGGAGCACTTTGCCGTGCTGGCGGCGCTTGCCGAAACCGCGATCGCTGCCGGGCTGCTGCTCGCGCCGTGGCTGCCCGAGCTGCTGCGCCGCGCGGTGCTGTGGGGCGGTCTGATCTACAGCCTGCTGTTGTGGAGCACCGCCGAGGGCTTCGGCGGCCCGTATGGCCCGGGCTTCACCGGCAACAAGGGTGACGTGCTGGGTACGACCACGGTGTACGCCTTGCTCTTCTTGTTCCTGCTGGCGGCGCAGGCCTGGCTGCGCGCCCCGCCGCCCGATGAGCCACCGACGACGCTGCCGGGTTAGGGCCTGTTCACGCTATTGGTGCACCCGCGTTGCCCCCAGGCGGGGATGGATGCAAGGCGGAGGCCAGGGGCAAGGCTGGACGCCTTGCCCCTGGCTGACAACGCTGCAGACGCCCCGCCTGGGGGCAACCCTGCGGGCCGGGGGTCTGGGCGGCGCACTGCCACGTTGCAGTCCGCTTGTGGTGCAACACACCACCGCGCGGCCTGCGCCTCGCATTGCATCCGCCCAGACCCCCGGCGCGGGTGCACCAATAGCGTGAACAGGCCCTAGATCGCAGGATCCGGGCGCGCCCTGCCGCAGTTCCAGCACTGCGCGAACTGCGGGCCATGACGTTCGCCGCAGCCGGGGCAGATCCAGCGGGCGCCGCGCACGGGAGTACGCAGTTCATGCAGCAGCTGCCGGGCGCGGGGCAGTTCGGCGTCGTCGAGCACCCACACCGCCGGATCGCACTGATCGGGCGGAATCTCTCCGGCGATGCTGGTGAGATAGCGCGAGAACACCTCGGCGCGGATGCCCGCTGCATTCAACGCATCGGCCCAGAGGGTGGCGATGACCAGATTGGGTGCGCTGTCCACCCGTTTCATCGCGTCGGAGCCGAAGTCAGCTCGGCGTAGAGCGTGCGATACAGCGCCAGCCGCGCCGGAGTGATGGCGTGTGGGTCGGTGGTGAACACGCAGCCGGGCTCGTCGCGGTGGGTGCAGTTCTGGAAGCGGCACTGGCCGATGCGTCTGCGGAGTTCCACAAAGCCATGCTGCAACTGCGACACCGAGAGATGGTGCAGACCGAAGGACTGAAAGCCCGGCGAATCCATCAGTGCGCTGCCCGGTGCAAAGCCCGGCAGGTCGTACAGCCGGGTGGCGGTGGTGGTGTGCTTGCCGGCCGACAGGGCGGTGGAAATCTCGCGCGTGGGTGCCTGCGCCTGCGGCACCAGCAGATTGGTCAGGCTGGACTTGCCCACACCCGATGCGCCCAGCAGCAGACTCGTCCGTCCGTCGAGCACCGGTGCGAGCGCCTGCAGCGCGGCCTTCGGATCGGCGTGCACCGACAGTTCGACGACCTCGTAGCCCAGATCGCGGTACAGCGCCATTTCGGCACGCGCGGCGTCGGCCTGTGGCAAATCGCACTTGTTCAGCAGCAGGGTCACGGGAATGTCGGCAGCATCTGCCGCGACCAGCGCGCGGCCGATCAGCCCATGCTGGATACCGGGGTAGGTGGCCGTGACCAGCAGCACGCGGTCGAGGTTGGCGGCAAACATCTTGCTGCGCCACGGGTCCTCGCGCCAGAGGGCGTTGCGCCGCAGCTGCACCTGCGCGATGGCCAGCGGCGGATGGCCGGGGATGAGGGCGACGCGGTCGCCGCAGACCACATCCGCCCGTCGGCCGCGGGGCACGCAGGCGACGGTGCTGCCGTCGTCGAGCTGCGCAAGAAACTGCCGACCGAACGCGCCAACAATGCGCGCGCCCAGGCCGTGCGCCTCGGCTCGGGTGGGTTTGGTATTGCGTTTGCCTTGGGCGGGCGCCAGAGTGTCCATGCGAGGCGTTTTCAGCGCGCCGCGCCCTGCGCATGGACAGAGTCGGTCTTGGCCGCGCAGATGAAGTCGTTGCGGGTGATGCCGCCGGCCGAATGGGTGTTGAACGCGACGGTGCAGCGGTTGTACTGCACCAGCAGATCGGGATGGTGATCCTCGCGGTGCACCACCCAGGCGAGCGCGTTGACGAACGCCAGGGTCTGGTAATAGTTGGCGAACGTGAACGTCTTGCGCAGCGCGCCGTCCTCGATCAGCCAGCCGTCGAGCAGTTGCAGATGGGTGGTGAGCGCATCGCCTTCGAGGCGGTGGCTGGGGTCGAGCGGCGCGCAGTGGGCGCCGAGCAGATCGTCGAGGGTCATGTCGGTTCAGGCGGTTGCGGTTGTCGCAGAAGGGGAGGGTGCGGCAGCAGGCAGCGCACCCAGTCGCTGCAGCCGCTGCAGCGCGGGCGGGTGGCTGTAGTAGAACCGCACATACAGCGGGTCGGGTGTCAAGGTGCTGGCATTGTCGCGGTACAGCGTGACCAGCGCCTCGCTCAGCGCGCGCGCGTCGCTGTGCTGCGCGGCGTAGGCGTCAGCCTCGAATTCGTGCTTGCGCGAGGTGGACGCAGCCAGCGGGCTGAAGAACACCCCGAACACCGGCAGCACCAGACTGAACAGAATCAGCGCCAGCGCGTGATTGGGCGCGAACAGATTGGGCATCACGCCCAGCCCGACGTAAAACCACACCTGATTGGCCAGCCAGCCCAGCAGTGCAAACCCCGCCAGGCTCACACCGAACATCACCACCATGCGCTTGACAATGTGGTGCCGCTTGTAGTGCCCGACCTCATGCGCGAGCACGCCTTCGATCTGCGCCGGGCTGAGCTGGGCGAGCAGGGTGTCGAACAGCACCACGCGCCGCGCCGCGCCCATGCCGGTGAAATACGCGTTGGCATGCGCGCTGCGGCGCGAGCCATCCATCACGAACAGGCCGGAGAGCGCAAAGTCGCAGCGCTGCATCAGCGCCTGCGCGCGGGTCTTGACCTCGCCATCGGGCAAGGGTTGGAATTTGTTGAACAGCGGCGCGATCACCAGCGGGTAGACCACCATCATCAGCAGACTGAATGCGGTGAGCCCAGCCCAGGCCCACAGCCACCACCACGATCCAGCCACCTGCATGATCCACAGCACCAGCAGCGCGAGCGGCAGCAGGATGACGGCGCTGACCACGGCGTTTTTGAGCAGATCGAGCGCGAAGGCGCGCGGCGTCTGGCGGTTGAAGCCGAACCGCGCTTCCAGCCCGAAGGTGCGCGCCACCTCCCACGGCAGGTCCAGCAGCGCGCCGATCAAGGCGAAGGCCACCAGCAGCGCAAGCTGCCCGCCCAGACCCGTGCCGAAGGTGCTGCCGACCCAGGCGTTGAGCAGTTGCAGCCCGCCTTCGAGCGTCCACACCAGCACGATGACTGCGGAGAACAGCGTGGTCCACAGGCCAAAGCGCAACTTGGCCACGGTGTAGTCGGCAGCCTTCTGGTGCGCTTCGAGGGAAATGCTGGCGCGAAACGGCGCGGGGACGGTGTCGCGGTGTGCCAGCACATGGCGTTGCTGACGCTGCGCCAGCCAAAGCCTCAGGGCCGTGCCGCCGATCAGCGCGGCGGCAAACAGGGCGCTCCACGCCAGGGCAAGATGTTGCGGGCTCATGCGAAAATCCTCGGGAGTCTGTCGCAATCGACAGCCTGCAGATTATTCCACCCGGCCCCGCCTTGCTGCGCACCGCCTCGTTTTCCACACTGAATGCCGCCCATGCCCGATTCCTCCGCGCCCGCTTCCCCCGCTCTCGCCTGCCATGACGACAACCTCGTCTGGGTGGACATGGAGATGACCGGGCTGAATCCCGACACCGACCGCATCATCGAAATCGCGGTGGTCGTCACCGATCCGCAACTCACCGTGCGCATCGAGGGGCCGGTGCTGGCCATTCATCAAAGCGACGCGGTGCTGGCCGGCATGGACGCGTGGAACCAGAACACCCATGGCAAATCTGGCCTTACCGATCGGGTGCGCGCCAGCACCGTGGACGAGGCGCAGGCGAGCAAGACCATCATCGCCTTCCTCAAGAACTATGTGTCCGCAGGCAAGTCGCCGATGTGCGGCAACACCATCTGCCAGGACCGTCGCTTCATGGCCCGCGGCATGCCCGAGCTGGAGGCCTATTTTCACTACCGCAACCTCGATGTCAGCACCCTCAAGGAACTCGCCCGCCGCTGGCGCCCCGAACTGGTGAGCGCCTTCAAGAAGCAGCAGGCACACACCGCCCTGGCCGATATCCAGGAATCCATCGACGAACTGCGCCACTACCGCGAACACTTCCTGCGCGTGCCGGTGGCCGGCATCGATCCGGAAGTGGCGGGCTGAGGACGAAGTTCAGTTGAATCCGGCGCGTCGTTTGCGGATTTGATTTGGTGCTTTGCCGAAGCGTTGCCGGAAGACCCGGCTGAAGTGCGCGGGGTCGTTGAATCCGCATTGAGCGGCCACGCTGGCAATCGATAACGAGCGACCAGCAGGACTTTCCAGCAAGGCCAGGGTGGCATCGAGCCGCCGGTGTTTCACCAGCGTGGCGAACGTCTCGCCACGCCATGCGGCGAGCTTGTGCAAGTAGCGCTCGGAGATGCCGACTTCGCGTGCGCAGCGGGCGGGCGTCAGAGCACGCGCATCAAACAGATGTGCCTCGACGAACGAAAGCACTTGCTGCCAGCGCACGGCGTTGGGTGCAGCCGTCGGCTCCATGCCTTCATCCATGTCGTGATAGGCCGCGGCGAACAGCCAAGGCAGGGCGAAGCCGGAATACAAGTTGCCAAGCGGAGTTTTTTGAGGCGAAGGCAGCTGGCTGAGCAGCCCGCCTGATGGAATCACGCGTGGAGCGTCACGCTGCTGAACAAAGCGGCCCATCTGGTGCCAGTGCAGCACACTGGCTGGCAAGCGCACCGCGACCAATTGGCCGGTCGTCTGGAATACGACACGCGAGGACTGCTGGAGATTGCGAAACGAAACGTCCCCCGCCTGAAAGCGCAAGGCCGCGCCACCTTGCTCGATGAAGCCCTCACCCTCCACGACAATATGAGCAAGAACCGATGCGCGGTCATCGGCTGGCAAGGCGGCCAGATGCTGCGCTGTGTGCGTGATGGTCTGCGGCCAAACCGCAAGTGGCGTCAGCCGCAAGGGCCCGGCACTGATCGCCTGTCCCACCAGTCCGCCAGGACCATCTGCATCCAGGCTGATGCAGCCAGGAACAAACCTGTGCGCCAGCCATTGCTCCCAGTCTGCCGGGGTCATGCCGGGTGCTTGCAAAGCATCGTGCCTGTGCATTCTCATCCTCGATTTCGGTTCAGTTTCAGACAAGTGGACAGAGTCGATCGACCTAGCATCGAGCGACCGAATTGTTTCGATGCCGCCGCAATGCGCAGTCCGCGCTTGCTCCATCATTCGCAGCCCATTGTCAGTTTCTCATGCGCCGCTGGTTTCCGTTTGTCTTGCTCACGCCGTTCCAGTTCATTTTCGGCCTGATTTATTCCTGGGGGACAATCTCGCCCGCGATTCATGTGCAGAACGGCTGGTCGCAGTCCACGCTCGATCTGGCGTTCTCACTCACCCCGCTGGCACTGCTGCCCGCTGTCCTGCTGGCTGGGCACTGGCTGCAGCGCATCGCGCCCAAGACCCTGCTGGCATTGGCGCTGACCTGCTTCACGGCTGGGAGTTTGATCGGTCTCGCCACGGCGGCGCCCGCTGCGTTCATGCTGGGATACAGCCTGCTGGCGCTGGGCATGGGTGGGGGGCTGTCCACAGCGGCCTGCATTGCGATGGTCTCTCGTCTATATCCGGACTTACGCGGTTCGCTCGGGGGGGCGCTGCTTGCACTGTATGGGATGTCGTCGATGGTCAGCGCGCCGGTCTTTGCCTGGCTGAATGGGCAGCTTGGCTGGCGGCTGTCGCTCGCCATGCTGTTTGGCGTGTATGTCGCCGTGGGCTGGGTCGCCTGGGCCCTGCTACCTGTGGCATCTGCACAGAAAGGGCACCAGACAGTCCGCCTGCCCTTGGCGGGCCTGCTAAGACACCAAACCTTGCGCTGGGCGGTTGTCATCGTCCTTATTGCCACCCCACTGGGTTCTGCTTCCTTTGCAGCCATCGGTCATCTGGCAAGTGGTCTCGGCTTCAGTCCGGCTTTCGGCGTGCTGGCCGTCTCGTTGATGGCGCTTGGCAACGGTCTGGGGCGATTGGGGTTCGGCATGCTGGCGGACTGGCTCTTACCACGCTTCAGCCGCAACGCCGTGCTGAGCCTCAACGCACTGGCGGCAACCCTGTTGCTTTGCGTTCTGCACGGCGTTGGTGTGTGGGCATTCACCGCCTATCCCTTGCTCATCGGCCTGGCTTTCGGCGGTATGGCGGGCAAACTGCCCGCGTTGGCCGCGCATGTGGTGGAGGACGGGCATGCCGAGTCGGCTTTCGGCCTGCTGTTCGGCGCCTTTGCCTTGGCCAGCTTTCTCGGTACCGCAGCGAGCGCTGTGGTCGGCATGCATTTGTCGTTGCTGGTGTTCGCCCTCAGTGCTCTGACCGCCGCGGCGGTGGCTCTCGCCGTGGTGAGTTAGTGCGGCAACTGGTGCTGGATCACGCAGGTTATTTTTGCAGCAGCCGCACGCGCATCGGCCGGGTGAAGTGTGCGCCGTCGGCGCCGCAGTGTGGATCGAAGGCGGCTTTCACTGCACTTCGCAGGGACTCGGTGATCTTGTGATCGGCAAAGCTCGGGTAAAGCATGCGCTGCTCGAACGATTCCCAGTTGGGGAAATGCGCAGGCATGTCGAAGTGGCGCTCAGCGGTCTGCTGCCAAGCGCCGCTGCGCAGCGCCTGGTCGAGCGCAGCCTGCGCAGCGGCGCGCACCACACCTTCGTCGTTGTAGAGCTTGACGATGGCGTTCAGCGCCCCGGCATACACCGGCTCTGAGACGTAGAGCCAGCCGCCGGGCCGCAGTACCCGCCAGGTCTGTGCCAGCGCGGTCTGCATGGCATCGAGTGGAATGTGGTGCAGTGACTTGAGCATCAGCGCCAGATCGAAGCTGGCGTCCGCAGCCGGAATGGACGTGGCGCTTTGCTGCAAGAACCGCAGCCGGGGCTTGAGATCCTCGGACTGGCGCGCGAGGTTCTTGGCGTGCTGCACGGCATCGACTTCCAGCGCCAACGCCTCGCAGTGCGGGCAGCGCTGCAGCAATTCAGTGAGTAGCCGGGCATTGCCGCAGCCCAGCTCGATGATCCTGCACCCATGGCCCAGGGGCACCAGCTCGGTGAGGACGTCGAGTTCGTTGTGGATCATGGCATTGTGAAGAAAGCCGGCGATTCTAGACATCATGGTCGCCGCCCGAGGGCAGATGGCCGGTCCCCAACATCGTAGGTTGCGCGCCGAGGCGCGTAGAGCTACATGCTGTGGCATAGGCCATCAGCAAACAGGAGACCGACCATGGAAAAGGGTACCAAGATACATGTGGGTTTGGACGTCCATAAGGACAGCATCACGGTGGCTGCGGCCGAGCCAGGGCGAGACAAAGCTCGCTTGGTGGGCAAGGTCGTGCATGACGTTCCCAAGCTGTTGAAGGTTCTGACCAAGCTGGGCACAGTCGATGGACTGCACATCGTCTACGAGGCCGGCCCGACGGGCTACGGGTTGCAGCGGGCATTGGCTGCCAGGGGCTATGCGTGCGAGGTCATTGCGCCGTCGAAGACGCCTCGGCAGTCTGGCCAGCGGGTCAAGACCGACGCCCGCGACAGCCTGGATCTGGCCGAGTACTCGCGTGCCGGCACGCTGACGCCAGTGTGGATCCCCGACCCCGAGGACGAGGCGATCCGCGATCTGTCACGGGCGCGCGAGGACGCCGTCAACAACCGCACGCAGGTGCGTCAACAGCTCAAGGGGTTCCTGCTGCGTCACGACCGGCGCTATGGCGGGAAGACCTCCTGGTGCGCCACGCACGATGACTGGCTGGCCAGGCAGAGCTTCGACTCGGCGGCCACGCAGACGGCCTTCACCGAGTACTGGCAAGCGGTGAAGGCTGCCGACGAACGTGTGGCGCGGTTGACGAAGGCGCTGCAGGAGTCGATCACAGGTTGGCGCTTCGAGCCGGTGGTCGATGCTTTGCAGGCGTTGCGTGGAGTGGCTGCGGTCAGCGCGATCGGCCTGGTCGCGGAGATCGGTGACCTCAGCCGATTCGAGCACCCACGCAAGCTCATGGGCTACCTTGGCCTGGTGCCTTCGGAGCACTCCAGCGGCGAACGTACGAGCCGAGGCAGCATCACCAAGACGGGCAACGGCCATGCGCGCAGGCTGCTGATCGAGGCGGCCTGGAGCTACCGATTCAAGGCCAGAGTCGGCAAAGAGATCAACGCGCGCCAGCAGGGGCTATCCGAGGCGATTCGCACGATTGCGTGGAAGGGACAGTTGCGACTGACCAGCCGCTACGCCGCCCTACAAAAGCGTGGCGTTCAGGCCAACAAGGTCTGCGTGGCCGTGGCCCGAGAGCTGGCGGGCTTCGTCTGGGCAATCGGCATGCACGCACAACGCGAAAGGGGGACCACCTGAACACAGGACCGGGATCGATCGGGCGATGCTACACGAGCACCGAGAGGGCAACCCTCGAAACTCCTACCAGGGCACCGCAAGGCTGATCCCCGACTCTAGAGCGAGGCAGGCCCGCGACGAATCGATGAAGTGCTGGTAATCAATCCGCGGATATGAGTCTGATTCATCGTCGCTGCAACGCTCGTGTCGCATCACCCGATCGATCCTGAAACCCATCACCGGCCATCACCTATGCGCTGACGCGATTGACAGCGGCGACCATATGAGGAGTCAGTCGGGCTTGGGGGCGGATGGCGAAAAAGCCCAGCGCGCCGCACAGCCGTCTTGCAGCCCGCGATTCCCAAGTCCAGCAGACTCCTGGGCGGGCGCTTCGCCACATCCAGGCTTGAGGCCGCATCACGCGGCGAAATCTTCTTCATGGAATTCCATCGCGCCGCGTGTTCCCGGCTCTCGCGTCGCTTCGAGCTTGCGCAGTTCCACGCGGCGGATCTTGCCCGAGATAGTCTTGGGCAACTCGAAAAACTCGATGCGGCGGATGCGCTTGTACGGCGCGGCGCGCTCGCGCACGAAGCGCAGGATGTCGCGCGCCAGCTCGGCGCTGGGTTCGTGACCGGCGCGGCAGGAGACGAACGCCTTGGGGATGGTCAGGCGCAGCGCATCGGGGCACGGCACCACGGCGGCCTCGGCAACGGCCGGGTGCTCGATCAGCAGGCTTTCCAGCTCGAACGGGCTGATGCGGTAGTCGGAGGACTTGAACACATCGTCGGTGCGACCGACGAAGGTGAAGTAACCGTCGGCATCGCGCTGCGCCACGTCGCCGGTGTGGTAGAGACCGTCGTGCAGCACCTGCGCGGTTTTTTCGGCGTCTCACGCGTATTCGACCAGCAGGCCGGTGGGGCGCGGGTCGGTCTCGACGCAGACTTCGCCTTCATCGGCGGGGTTGCCGTCGAGATCGACCAGGCGGATGCGGTAGCCGGGCATGGGCCGGCCCATCGCGCCCGGTTTGACCGGCTGCCCGGGGCTGTTGCCAATCAGCGCGCAGGTCTCGGTCTGGCCGTAGCCGTCGCGGATGGTGATGCCCCAGGCGGCGCGCACCCGCTCGATGACCTCGGGGTTGAGCGGCTCGCCGGCGCCGACCAGCTCGCGCAACTGCACGGGGTAGGCCTTGAGATCTTCCTGGATCAGCATGCGCCAGACCGTGGGCGGGGCGCACAGCGTGGTGATGCCGCAGCGCGAGAGCGTCTGCAGTGTGGCTGCGGCGTTGAACCGGCTCTGGTTGAACGCAAAGATCGCCGCTTGCGCATTCCACGGCGCGAAAAAACTGCTCCACGCATGCTTGGCCCAGCCCGGCGAGCTGATGTTCCAGTGCACGTCTCCCGGCTGCAGCCCGATCCAGTACAGGGTTGCGAGCGTGCCCACCGGGTAGCTTTGATGGGTGTGCAGCACCAGTTTCGGCTTGGAGGTGGTGCCGGAGGTGAAGTAGAGCAACAGCGGATCGGTGGCAAGGGTCGGGGCGTCCGGGGTGAACGTGGCGCTGGCGGCGTCGGAGCTGGAGAGCGCGGTCCACCCGGAAGGTGCGCTGTCTGCGGCGAAGCGCCCCGCGACCTGCGACCAGACGGCCTGTGGCAGCGCGTCGAACTTGGCGGCGTCGGCGGGCAGGCAGACCACATGCCGCACCCCGCCGCGGGTGATGCGGTCTTGCAGATCGGTGGGGGTGAGCAGGGTGGTGGCCGGGATCATCACCGCGCCGAGCTTGATGCAGGCGAGCATCACGTCCCACAGCGCCACGCAATTGGGCAGCATCAGCAGCACGCGGTCGCCGCGCGCCACACCGTGCGCGCGCAGGAAATTGGCCATGCGCGCCGAGCGCTGCGCCATGTCGGCAAAGCTGAATCGCGACTGGCTGCCGTCTTCCTCGACGATCCACAGCGCCAGCGCGGAGTTGCCCTCGGCGATGCGGTCGAAATAGTCCAGCGCCCAGTTGAAGCGGTCGAGCGCCGGCCAGCGAAACTCGGCGTACGCGCGGACGTAGTCGGTGCGGTGGCGCAGCAGAACATCGCGCGCGTGCAGGAAGTCGGGATGGGCGTGTTGCATGGTCGTCTCCGGATGTTGTTGTGCAACGATCGTAGTGCGCTGCACGCCTGCGTCACAACACCGAAAGAATCGTGCGCGCTTCAGTCCGGCATCGGTTCCAGGCTGCGTGCGCAGGGCATTTGTGTGATGTCGAGCCAGGGCTGGCCGATCGGCGGCAGCTTCACCGCGGTGAGCGCACCGCCCCACAGGCAGCCGCTGTCCAGGCTCAGCGCGTTGTGCTCCCAGCGCAGTCCCAGCGTGGACCAATGGCCGAAAGCGATCGGGGTCTGCGCGGTGCGGCGCTGCGGCAGCGCAAACCAGGGCTGGAGTTCGGCGGAGGCGCCATTGGCCTGCGCCTGCTTGTTGTGGAAGTCCAGCCGGCCGGTGTGCGGGCCGCTGGCCTGAAGAAAGCGGGCGCGGGTGAGGGTGTTGACCACGATGCGCAGACGGTCGAAGCCGGTGAGGCTGTCGCTCCATTCGTCGGGCTGGTTGCCGAACATCACCCGCAGGAAATCCACATAGTCGGGCGCGCGCAGACGGCGCTCGACTTCGGCGGCAAGCGCAAGGGTCTGCTGCGCAGTCCATTGCGGCAGCACCCCGGCATGGACCAGCAGCCAGCCCTGTTCCATCAAGGCCAGCGGGCGACGGCGCACCCAGTCGATCAACTCGGCGCGGCGCGGCGACTGCAGGATGTCGTCCAGCGTGTCGGTGCGGTGCGCCTTGCGCACGCCATGCGCCACGGCCAGCAGGTGCAGGTCGTGATTGCCCAGCAGGCACTGCGCGCTGTCGCCCAGGGCGATCAGTCGCTCCATGCTGGCAAGCGACTGCGCGCCGCGGTTGACCAGATCGCCCAGCACGATGAGCCGGTCGCGCGCCGGGTCGAAGCGCAGCGCGTCGATCAGGGCGCTGAACGCATCCGCACAGCCCTGCACATCGCCGATCAGATAGGTCGCCAAAAACCTCTCCCTAGAATGCCGAAATCAGATTCATCATCCTAGCGAGGCAGGTCGACACGTGCTCTGCCCGCTGCTCACTGGAGCCCTGCATGGCGCAGCTCGATCCCACCCTGTTCAAGGCCTACGACATTCGCGGTGTCGTCGGCAAGGCCCTCACCGAGGACGCCTGCCGCCATATCGGTCGGGCGTTTGCCACTTTGGCACGGCGCGGCGGCGAGACGGCGGTTTACATCAGCCGCGACGGTCGCCTGTCCGGCCCGGCGCTGGCGGCGGCGCTCGCTGAAGGCCTGCGCGCAGGCGGGGTGGACGTGATCGATCTGGCCATGAATGCCACGCCGATGCTGTACTTCGCCTGCGCGACCACCCCGGTGACAAGCGGCATCCAGATCACCGGCAGCCACAACCCGCCCGAATACAACGGCCTGAAAATGGTGCTTGGCGGCAATGCGCTGTTCGGCGCGCAGATCCAGGCGTTGCGCGAACTCACCCAGAGCGAGAACTACGCCGTTGGCGCGGGCATGCTGCGGCAGACCAGCATCGTGGCCGACTACATCGGCCGCATCCAGGGCGACATCAAGCTCGCGCGCCCGATGCATGTCGTGGTCGATTGCGGCAACGGCGTGTCCGGCGCGTTTGCGCCGCGGCTGCTGCGCGAGCTCGGCTGCACCGTCGAAGAGCTGTACTGCGAGGTGGACGGCAACTTCCCCAACCACCATCCCGACCCCGCCGACCCGCACAACCTCGAAGACCTGATCCGCACCGTGCAGCGCACTGGCGCCGAGCTCGGCCTGGCGTTCGACGGCGACGGCGACCGGCTCGGCGTGGTCACGCCCAGCGGCGCCGTCATCTGGCCCGACCGCCAGCTCATGTTGTATGCGCAGGAGGTGCTGGCGCGCCATCCGGGAGCGGCGGTGCTGTTCGATGTCAAGTGCACCGCGCAGCTGCCGCAGTGGATCCGGCGGCATGGCGGCGATCCGGTGATGGGCCGCACCGGGCACTCGCTGATCAAGGCGAAGATGAAGGAGATCGACGCCCCGCTGGCCGGGGAGATGAGCGGGCATATCTTTTTCAAGGACCGTTGGTACGGCTTCGACGACGCGCAGTATGGCGCTGCGCGGCTGCTGGAAATCCTCTCGCGCAGCGCCAACCCCGGCGCGGTGCTCGAGGCGCTGCCGGACTCGGTTTCCACCCCGGAACTCAAGCTCGACACCGCCGAGGGCGAAAACTTCACCCTGTGCGAACGCTTGCAGCGCGAGGGGCGCTTTCCTGGCGCGGTGCAGGTCAGCACCATCGACGGCGTGCGCGCCGACTACGCTGACGGCTTCGGACTCGCTCGCCCGTCCAACACCACGCCGTGCGTGGTGCTGCGTTTCGAAGGCACCGACGCCCAGGCGCTCGAGCGGGTGCAGGCCGAGTTCCGCGCCGCGCTGCTGGCGCTGGACGCCACACTGAAATTGCCGTTTTGAGCCCGGTCACGCCCTCCACTGCGCAGCCGCCGCGGGTGCTGATCGTCAAGACCAGCTCGATGGGCGATGTGGTCCACGCTCTGCCGGTGGTGCACGACATTCTCACCGCCCACCCCGGCGCGCAAATCGACTGGCTGGTCGAGGAAGCCTACGCCGACATCGTGCGCGCCCATCCCGGCGTGCGCCGCGTGATCCCGCTGGCACTGCGGCGCTGGCGCAAGGCGTTCTGGCGCAGTGACATTCGGCAGGAGTGGCGCGACTGGAAAGCGCAGCTGCGCGCCCAGCCTTATGACGCGGTGATCGATCTGCAGGGTTTGGTCAAGAGCGCGCTGATCGCCCGGCTGGCGCGCGGGCCGCTTTACGGCCTGTCCTGGGCCAGCGCGCGCGAAGCGCTGGCCCCGCTGTTCTATGCCCATCGGCAACAAACCGCGCTGCACCGCACCGAGGCCGCAGTGCCGCGCTACCGCGCGCTGGTCGGCTGGGCGCTGGGCCATACCCCGCAGGGCAAGCCGCAGTATGGCTTGCGACTGGATGCAGCCCGCCCGCCGTGGCTGCCGGGTGACGCGCCGTATGTGTTGCTGCTCAGCGCCACGGCAAAAGACCGCAAGCTGTGGGACGAGGCGAGGTGGATCGCTCTGGGTCGGGCGCTCGTCGCGCAGGGCAGGGTGTGTGTGCTGGCCTGGGGCAATGCCGCAGAGCGGGAGCGCGCGCAGCGCCTGGCTGTGGCGATGCAAGGCGCGGCGGACGCGACTCCCACCCAAACGCCCCCACTGCATGGGGGAGGGGAGAGCACCCCCACCCCACGCGTGGGGTGGGGCGATGACGGGGCGGTTTCTGCCCTGGTCGCACCGGAGGCGTTTGCGCTGTCCGATTGGATGCGGGTGCTGCGCGCTGCAAGCGCGGTGGTCGGGGTTGATACCGGGCTGCTGTATCTCGCGGCTGCGGTGGGCACACCGGCGGTGGCGATCTACACCGGGTCGTCGCCGCACAGCGTGGAGTTCGAGTCGGCGGGGCCGTGGCGCAGCCTGGGCGAGAACGGCCAACAGCCCTCGGTGGACGCAGTGCTGCAGGCAACGATGGCCGTGCTGCAGGCGGGCAGCGGTGTGGCGGCATGAGACTGGCGTTGCATCTCTACACAGCCGCCTGGCGTGTGCTGCTGCCGCTGGCGTTCGTCCGGCTGTGGTGGCGCGGGCGGGCCGAACCGCTGTACTGGCAGCATCTGGCGCAGCGGCTGGGTTGGTATGGTGCCGAGCCCGCGCTGGCCGGGTCGGTGATCTGGGTGCACGCGGTGTCTCTGGGCGAGACGCGGGCCGCAGCGCCGCTGATCGCGGCCTTGCGCAGCCGCTTGCCCGGCATGCGCCTGCTGCTCACGCACATGACCGCCACGGGCCGCGCGGCCGGCGCTGAACTGCTGCAGCCCGGCGATGTGCAGGTCTGGCTGCCCTATGACCTGCCGGGAGCGATGCGGCGGTTGCTGGGGCGCTTTCGGCCCCAGGCGGCGGTGCTGCTCGAGACCGAGGTGTGGCCGAATCTGGCTGCGCAGTGCCGCCGTGCCGGGGTGCCGTTGCTGCTGGTCAATGCGCGCTTGAGCGCGCGCAGCGCCCGCCGCTGGCAGCGCTGGCCGACGCTTGCGCGCGTCGCCTGGAGCGGTTTGCAGGCCGCAGCGCAGACCGAGGAGGATGCGCAGCGCATCCGCGCATTGGGTGCGGCGCAGGTGCAGGTTCTGGGCAATCTGAAGTTCGACATGCGGCCCGATGCGGAACTGCTCGCGCGCGGGGCGCAGTGGAAGGCCGCCGCTGGCCGTCCGGTGTTGTTGCTGGCCTCCACCCGCGACAGCGGCGGGCAGAGCGAGGAGGCGCTGCTGCTCGACGCGCTGCCGACCGCGCTGGCGGCGCGCGCGCTGCTGGTGTGGGTGCCGCGCCATCCGCAGCGCTTCGACGCGGTGGCGCGATTGCTCGCGGATCGTGGCTGGGCGGTGCAGCGCCGCAGCGTTGCGCCACCAGCGGCAGACACCGCGGTGTGGCTGGGCGATTCGGTCGGCGAGATGGCGGCCTATTACGCGATGGCCGACGCGGCGTTCATCGGCGGCAGCCTGCTGCCGCTGGGCGGGCAGAATCTGATCGAGGCCTGCGCCTGCGGTTGTCCGGTGGTGCTGGGGCCGTCACAGTTCAACTTCGCGGCAGCAGCGCAGGCGGCGCTGCAGGCGGGCGCAGCAGTGCAGGTCGGCGACGCGGCGCAGGTCTGGGCGGCGCTGGCGCACTGGCTCGACGACACTCAGGCGCGCAATCGGGCGGCGGAGCGGGCACTGGAGTTCGCCACAGCGCACTTGGGTGCGGCGCAGCGTCAGGCGCAGTGGATCGCCGCTGCGTTCGGGTCGACGCCGCGGGCTCAGTAGAGCGGAACCGACGGATCGATCTCGCGCGACCACGCGGTCATGCCGCCGTTCAAGTTGTAGATCTCGCCAAAGCCGTTCTGCTCGAGAAAGCGGGCGATCATCATGCTGCGGTTGCCGCTGCGGCAGATGACCACCACCGGCTTGTTCGGATCGAGCTCGTTTTGCCGCAGCGGCACGATGCTCATCGGGATGTGGTTGACGGGGCAGTGCGGGTGCTTGATCGCAGCCATCTGGAACTCCCACGGCTCGCGCACGTCGAGGAATTGCCATTCGGTGATGGGTGCGGTCGCGGCTTCGATCTTGTCGGCGAGTTCGCGCACGCTCAGTTGCTTGATCATCAGGGATTCCTTGTTTTCTGGTTCAGAATTGAAAGCGGGACGGCTCGGCAAAATGCTCCAGCCGCTTGGCCACGGTATCGAACAGATCGCGGGTGCGGAAGTCGGTTTCGGTGGCGCGGGTGACGATCTGCGCGCGCATCACCGGCTCGTCGCCGACGATGGCCGCCAGCCGCCCGCCGGGCTTGAGGCGCTGCAGCAAGTCCTGCGGGATCTGCGCCACCGAGCCCGAGAGCACGATGACGTCGAACTCGGCACGCTTGGTGTAGTGCGCGCCGTCGGCCTGTTCCACCGTGACATTGCTCATGCCGGCGCGGTGCAGATTGGCCCGCGCCAGGGCGACCAGTTCCTCGTGCAGTTCCAGCGTCTGCACTGCGGCGGCGCGATGACCGAGCAGCGCCGCCATGAAGCCGCTGCCCGCACCCACCTCCAGCACCCATTCATCCTTGCGCACGGCGAGTTCCTGCAGGATGCGCGCTTCCACCTTGGGAGACAGCATGTTCTGGCCGCAAGGCAGAGGAATTTCCGTGTCCATGAACGCCAGACCGCGATAGGCCGCCGGAACAAAGTCTTCGCGGCGCACGCTGGCCAGCAGATCGAGAATGCCGGCGTCCAGCACATTCCAAGGGCGGATCTGCTGTTCGATCATGTTGAAACGGGCTTGCTCGATGTTCATCGGTTCTCCGCAACGCAGGGTCAAAGCTATGCAGTTTAATTTGTCACGCAATACCGCCGCGCAGGACGGTCTCTGCGGTGGCGCAAATTTCGCGCTGGTTCCAGCATCACCAAAGGCTAAATGATCAATAAAAAATTGCAATTAGAAAACTCAAATGATTGATCTAAATTATCGAAAGGACCCCAATGCAGGAGATGGTGATGTCGTATGCCTCCACACTCGATCAGCGCACCACGCAAGCGGCGCACCGCGCACTGGGTGGCGCCGCGTCGGGCGGAGGCGGGTTGCGGCGGGTGCTGCCCTTCATCGGCCCGGCGGTCGTGGCGTCGGTGGCCTATGTCGATCCGGGCAATTTCGCGACCAACATTCAGGCGGGCGCGCAGCATGGCTACACCCTGCTGTGGGTGGTGCTCTGGGCCAATCTGGCCGCCATTCTGGTGCAGGGACTTTCAGCCAAGCTGGGCATCGCAACCGGGCGCAATCTTCCCGAGCTGATCCACGCGCGCTTCCCGCGCAAGCTGGTGTGGTTCTACTGGGTGCAGGCCGAGATCGTGGCGATGATGACCGATCTGGCCGAATTTCTGGGTGCCGCTCTGGCGCTGCACCTGCTGTTTGGCTTGCCGATGGGTGGCGCGGTGCTGGTGGCCTTTGTCGTTGTCCTGGGCATTCTGATGCTGGAGCGCAGGGGCTTTCGGCCGCTGGAGCTAGTGGTGGCTGCGCTGGTGGGGGTCATTGCGCTGGGCTACGGCCTTCAGCTTGCGCTGAGCCGCCCGGCTTGGTTTCCGATTGTGAAGGGCACCTTGATTCCTGGTTTTGGCGGTCACCCGGATGCGGTGTATCTGGCTGTGGGCATTCTGGGCGCGACCGTCATGCCGCATGTCATCTACCTGCATTCCAGCCTGACCCAGCGACGCATTCAGGTTCCCTCCGAGCGTCGCGCCCTGCTGGTGCGCTTTGCCTGGAAGGATGTGGGGCTGGCTCTGGGGCTTGCCGGATTGATCAACATGGCCATGCTGGTCGTTGCCGCCGCCATTTTTCACCAGCAGGGTGTGGCGGCCCATGATCTGAGCCAGGCCTATCGCACCCTCACGCCCATCCTGGGCACGGGCGCGGCCACGGTGTTTGCACTGGCGCTGCTGGCCAGCGGCATTTCCAGCAGCGTGGTGGGCACCATGGCGGGTCAGGTGGTGATGCAGGGGCTGGTGGGTTTCACCATCCCGCTGTGGCTGCGCCGCCTGCTCACCAGCCTGCCAGCGGTGATCGTGGTGATGCTGGGCATCGACCCGACCCGCACCCTGGTGTTTTCGCAGGTGGTGCTGTCCTTCGGCATTCCGTTCGCGCTGGTGCCGCTGCTGCTGTTCACCTCCAGCCGCGAGCTGATGGGCGGTCTGGCCAACACACCCCTGCTGCGGCGGCTGGGCTGGGCGGTGACGGCGTTGATCATCGGACTGAACGTCCTGCTGCTCTGGAAACTCCTGGGCTGAAGGAGGGCGTCAAAGGTGTGAACAAGAGTAAATGGAATTGAATTTCAAATAAAAGTAAATAGCATTTGCATCAGAGTCGTCGCAGCCGCGATGGCAAACTGCAAATGCCATGTCCGCCACACCGTCATTGCCGCAACCCGGCCCGCTGCCGCTCTCCCGCCTCGCGGTGTTTTTCGCTGTGCTCGGCCCCGGCCTGGTGGTCATGCTGGCCGATACAGACGTCGGCAGCGTCATCACCGCTGCGCAGAGCGGAGCGCAGTGGGGCTACCAATTGCTCAGCCTGCAGCTGGTGCTCATCCCGATTCTGTATGTGGTGCAGGAACTCACGGTGCGGCTGGGCATCTTCACCGGCAAGGGACATGGCGAACTGATCCGCGAAACCTTCGGCGCGCGCTGGGCCTGGGTGTCGGTGGCAGGGCTGGCGGTGGCCTCGGTGGGGGCGATCATCACCGAGTTCTCCGGCGTGGCAGGCGTGGGCGCGCTGTTTGGCGTGCCGCGTGGCTGGAGTCTGAGTCTGGCGGCACTGTTTCTGCTGGTGGTGGTGTGGACCGGGTCGTACCGCCGGGTGGAGCGCATCGCCATCCTGCTCGGGCTGTTCGAGCTGGTATTCGTATGGGTGGCGTTTCATGCGCCGATTCACGGTGGGCAGGTGCTGCAGGGGCTGGGCCATGTGCCGATTCGGCATCCCGCCTACTGGTATCTGGTGGCGGCCAATATCGGCGCGGTCATCATGCCGTGGATGGTGTTCTATCAACAGTCCGCCGTGGCCGACAAGGGGCTGCGGCCCGCGCAGTACACCGCGGCGCGCTGGGATACGGCTGTGGGCGCGGTGCTCACCCAGCTCATCATGGCCGCTGTGCTCATGGTGACCGCCGCAGTACTGTGGAATGGGCACAGCACTGCGCCGCTGAACACCGTGGGGCAGATCGCGCAGGCGCTCACCCCGTCGCTGGGAGAAACGCTTGGGCGCACCCTGTTCGGCCTGGGCATCCTGGGTGCAGCCATGGTGGCCGCCATCGTCGTGGCGCTCGCGGCGGCCTGGGGCTTTGGCGAGGTGACCGGCTACAGACATTCGCTCGAACAACATCCGGCAGAAGCGCCCTGGTTCTACGCCGTGTTCAGCGCGGGCGTGATCGGCGGCGCACTGGTCGTGGCCTTCGTGCCCGATCTGGTGGCGCTGTCGATCGCGGTGGAAGTGATGAACGCGCTGCTGCTGCCGCTGGTGCTGGGTTTCCTGGTCGCATTGGCGGTGAGAGCGCTGCCGCCCGAACACCGCTTGCGCGGCGCTTACTTCTGGGTGGTGGTCGCTGTGGTGGCGCTGACCGCTGGTCTCGGGGTGTACGGCGGGCTGAGCAGCCTGTTCTGAGCTTTTGCGACATCGAGTGCGCAGACGATTACAGCTTTTTGTCACGGGAATCGGCATGGACGCGCATTCCGCTGTTGATCCAGCCTTGACCTGTCTGGTCAAGGGCATCACCGCTGCAAATGACTGATGCTTTGTATTCTTGGTGCGTCCGGCTGGAATCGAACCAGCGGCCCTCGGCTTCGAGTTTCCCATGCTCTACATCCTCGAGAGCGCCACCGACGCGATCCACGCCAGCCTCGAATGGATGCAGCGGCACGCCAAACGGCGTCAGCACAAAATTTTGCGAAGCACCTGTTCCAGTAGGCCGAGGCGAGTAGCAATTCACGTTGCGCCGAGGCTTGTGCCACCGGTTGCGGACGTGGCGGCCTCAGGCTGAAAGACAGCCGCATTACGGTGATTTGACATTTATCTGAAATCCAGATATTTGCATAATATCTGCTATGCAGCTAAATTCCATATAGCTGCATACCGGATACAACCATGACACCCACCCGCGCCTCGCAGGCTTTGGTCACTGCCACGCAGCTTGGCCAACTGCTCAAGTCTGCTCGCAAGCGCCGCAACCTCACGCAGACCGCCGTAGCGGGTCGCCTCGGCCTGAGTCAGAACCGCGTGTCCTACCTGGAGTCGCATCCCAACGAGCTCAGCTTTGAGCAGCTGCTCGCCTGGTGTGCCGTCGTCGGGTTGGAATTGCGTCTGGGCGAGCGTGACACGGCCGCGCCGACGAACCCGACAGAGTGGTGACATGGGACGTCGCTCGCACAGCCAGACTCTCGTTCTTTGGGCCAACGGGGAACGCGTCGGCCGCTGGACCGTCTCCGGCCGCGGCGACATGGAACTGCAGTACGACCCAGGGTGGATCGCCTCGCCATTCGGACGGCCACTGTCGCTCTCGCTGCCGTTCAACTTCAACAACGAGCCGCTCAAGGGCAACAACGTTGCACACTATTTCGAGGGGTTGCTGCCAGACAGCGACGCCATTCGCCGGCGCGTGGCTGCCCGCTTCAAGACCGGTTCGACGGAGGCGTTCGATCTGTTGGCAGCGATTGGCCGCGACTGCGTCGGGGCGCTGCAACTGCTGCCAGACGGCAAGGAGCCCACAGGACTCGACCAAGTCGAGGGCGTGCCTGTGGACGATGAGGCCATTGAGCGCCACCTGCTCGAGGTTGTGGCACCGGACCGCTTTGCAGGCCAGGATCCGGACGATGACTTCCGCATCTCACTGGCCGGTGCTCAGGAGAAGGATGCTTTCCTCCGGTGGAACGGGCAGTGGCTGAAACCGCGTGGCGCCACGCCAACCACGCACATCTTCAAGCTGCCAATGGGTTTGGTGGGCGGCCGTCAGGCGGATTTCAGCACGTCGGTGGACAACGAGTGGCTGTGCCTGCGCCTGATGAAGGCCTACGGGCTTCCTGTGGCGAACGCAGACATTGCGACCTTTGGCAAGCAGCGTGTGCTGGTGGTCCAGCGCTTCGATCGTGTGGTGTCGAACGATGGCAAGCGTCTCTTTCGGCTCGTGCAGGAGGATTTCTGTCAGGCAACCGGGACCTCGCCGCTCGTGAAGTACGAAAACGAGGGCGGCCCAGGACTGGTCAAGATCTTCACGCTGCTGCAGCAATCTGTGAATGCCGAGCATGACCTGCGCACGCTGATGGCCTCGCAAATTCTCTTCTGGATGCTGCGGGCGCCGGACGGTCACGCCAAAAATTTCAGCATCCAATTGCTGCCTGGTCAGATGGGCCGCTTTCGTCTCACGCCGCTGTACGACGTGATGTCGGCCCTTCCCGTCATCGGCGACGGGCGGAATAAATGGTCATGGCAGGATTTGAAACTGGCGATGGCGCTCATGGGCAAGAACCGGCATTACCTCATGCACACTGTGCAGCGTCGGCATTTCAACAGCACGGCCAGGAAGGTGGGTTACGGCGAGAACGCTGAGCCGCTACTGCAGGAGTTCATCGCGCGCACGCCGGCGGTGGTCGAGGCAGTGCAGGCCCAGCTGCCCAAGGGCTTCTCCCAGGAGGTGGCCGACAAAGTGCTCAGCGGGCTGCTTGAGGCCGCGAAAACGCTGGAGGGCATGCCTGCTTCGTAAAACTGCGCAATGTCCATCTCAGGGAAACGCAGGGCCGCCCCGCCGGGAAATACGCCGGTCCAAATAATTGACGCTCGCCAACGGCATCCGCGTCGCGGCGCAAGAAGCAGCACAGCGGCTGCTCGGCGACGGCGTGGGGCAACCGCTCGTCGGTACAGCGCAAAGCGGGTTGCGGAAGGAGGCGATCAACTCCGACAGCGCCCCTGCGCCTGTTACCGCACCCCGATGAACCGCCGCAGGAAAAATCGGTAGATTTCCGCCCACCAGGGCGGCCGGACCGATACCAGCGTATCCGGTGCCATGACGCTGCTCAGGAAACGCGCGGTGCGGATGCCCCCGACAACGCGGTAAGCCGGTTCTGCGCCGTCCGGGCGGACAGCGACTGCGCGGATGGGGAGGACTTCAGCGAGCCGCAGCAGCGTCGAGCGTGCGCGGTCATCCAGGGGAAGCGGCAGATCGGGCAGCCGCGGTGGCGGTAGACCCAGTTCGGCAAGAAAGGCGTCGACGGCAGGGTGCTCCTCACCAACCTGACCAAGCTGTAGGGAATGCAGAATCCAGGACATGCCGTGTGCTGCAGAAATGCGTTGCTGCATTGCAGCACGACGTCATGCGTGCTTTCGAAGCCTCATGCATTGAATGTGTTTACTGTTGCAGAAATGCAACTCGTACCGCAGACATCAAACGGCTGCATCCTGGACCGTCGAGGGCGCTCGGGTGAGATCGTCCTCATCGCCTGTGCCCCGCAGAACCCAGTCGGCCTGCAATATTCCGTAGACCGGCGCCCAGGTTTGCGCGTCCGTTCCTGTGCGCAGCAGCATGTCGGTGTTGGGCAGGTAGTGTCCGTTGGCCGTTCGGATCCACAGGCGCCGAGCCGGGCGGTAGCTGCTTTGTGCCTCGGCACGCGCCAGCACCTGATTCACATGACTGCGCTTGCGCCGGTGCGCAGGCCAAACCGTCTCGGGCAGGGTGAGCAGGACATCGAGGAGCATGTCAGCAAAAAAGCCGCGCGCATATTTGTACCGTGGCAGGCTCTTGGGTGTGACCCGCGATGTCAGGGTCTTCAAGCCCGCCAACATCACACTCAGCACCCAGTACTCCGCCTGACCGTGTTCCAGACGCACGAGACGGCCTTCGGTCTGCACGTCCAGAGCCGGTGGTGCAATGCGATCGATCAAGGGGCCCAGGGAGCGTAGGGCATAGGCCGGTTCCTCGATGGCGCGGTTCAGTGCGATGAGCCAGGCGTCTTGGCCGAACTCGTCGCGGACCGACGGGTCGGCGCCGCGCGCCAGCAGCGCATCGACCAATGCCAGATTGCCTGCCTTTGCTGCCATCATCAGAGGGGTCGCTCCCGTGGGGGTGGGGTGGTCAACGCCGTGGACGTCGCATTGCCGCAGGATGTCCTTGAATGCATTGCCTGCGTAGGGCTGGAGCAGACGTTGGCGCATGACCTGGCATGACCGCTGGGCAAACTCCGCCTGCCGATCCCACTCTGTGACGCGTATGCGTGGGTCGCGCACCGGATACATGCCATCGGGGGCGATGCTTCGCGCCTGGGCGAAAGCGGCCTCGCTTGCCAGCCGTTCGATCCACCGGTGTTGACCGTGCCAGAGGGCGTAATCGAGCAGCGCCTGCCGCGGTTTGTTGGAAGGCTGGCGGCGGTCGAGTGCCCTGGGGGCGAGTTCCTCAATGAACGCGCGTGTCCACGGCGTCCAAGGAACCGGCTTGCTGGCCAGGAAGGTTTCGCGGATGGCGCGTGCCTGTTCCTCCTTGCCCTGCAGCGCAAGCTTGCGCGCTTCCATCTCCCATTCCTGGCGGGTTGATTCGGTGCGCGGTACCCCATCGACCGCGGCTTTCTCCTGCAGGCCGAGCACGCCGAACAAGGGGTGCCCGACATCGGATTCGACCAGCGTGACCGTTTCGACCGCGCGGGTGACGGCGACGTACAGCGCGTTGATGTAGAACTTGAACAGTTCGAGCGACTTGTCCGCCTTGTCGCGCGCCCTTGACCAGGCCAGTTCCTCCACCTGCAGATCGTCAGCCGTGACGCCCTCGCACAATGTGGCGTAGGCGCTGCGCTGGCCGCTGACCAGTTGGAACAGAATGACATGCGGATACTCGAGCCCCTTGGCCTCGTGCACCGAAAACACCAGCGGCGTTCGCAGATGCTCGCGCGCAGTGGCCTTGTCCTCGTCGCGCAGCACGACGACGGCATGGTGCACCGACGCCCGGCTTGCGGCGTCGATGTTGCGCAGGACCGCCTCTTTCGCGGGCAGCAGCCGCACTTCGCCGACGCTTGCCGCCGTGCTGCGCACCAGATGGTTGCTCTCCCGGTCGACCGAGCCGAAGCGCGCATGCTTGATGCGCAGCAGGTCGTTGGCCAGACGGGTGATGGCCTGCGCATTGCGGAAATTGCCCTGCAGGATGCGTACGACCTGCTGCGCGGCCTGATCGGCCCCCGCTTCGCGAAACAGCGCGCGCACCGCTGCCCAGGAAAAAAAGTTGGGATGGACGATCTGATGCGCATCTCCGCACAGCAGAAACTGTCCTGGTCGCTTGAGGCTCGCAAGAATGAGATCGAGTTGCACGGGGGTGAGGTCCTGCACCTCGTCGATCACCACGCAGTCGAACTGCGGCTGCACCTGGGGCCGCAGTGCATGGGCGACGAAGTTCAGGTCGAACAGGCCGTCCTCGCCGAGCCATTGCCGGTACTTGAGGAACAGCGCGTGCACGGTCTCGCGCAGATCGGGCGGCACCAGTGACTGACGGATCCCAAGCTGCCGATATACGTCGAGGTCAAGCGGGCCACTGGCTGCAGCCCCGAGCACACCGCGAAACTCCTCGTACAGGGCGTGAGCGTCGAGTTCCGGAGGCAGGCCGCGCAGATCGTGGCGGCGTCGCGCCAACCAGGCGGCAAACGCAGCGAAGGTCACTTCCCGGCCCGCAGGAATCTGCAGGGTGTCGACATAGTCGCGCAAGCTGAGGAACAGCGGTTCTTGGTCTGGATTGACGAACCCATGCGCTTCGAACAAAGTCCGCGCGGACTGTGCGAGGTGGGCCGACTGGGTGATGTACGCAACGGCGCCGGTCTGCTCGCGCAGGCGGCTCAGAGTCACCGCAGTCTTGCCCGACCCGGCTGCGCCGATGATCAACGCGGGCAGAGGCTGACGTTGCGCGCCCTCCTGCTCGGGGTCGAACACGATTGGCTTGTCCAGCAGTTCGAAGCGCTGGCTGTCTGGCCCAATCCAACGCAAGGTCGGGGACTCGGCGCTGTGCTGCTCCACGGCAGGGCGGTCGACCCAGGACTGTGCCTCGATCTTGGTCTCATCGAGTTCGGCGCCGCGCAGGAACCTGGATTTGTCATAAGCATGGTTGGCGATCAGCTCAAGCAGCAGACAAACGGTCTCGTCGCCCGTGCGCAGGAATTGCAGGAGCAGCCGGTCGGCGTCGGATAGCTTTGCACGCCAGTAGGGAGTGGGATGTAGTTTCTTGATGTTGGCCGCTCGCCAATCCTCTGAGGCAATCGCCTTGCTCAGCCGATCGACAGCCGCTTTGTGACGGCCTGGATCGAGGCCTTTGTAGGTCAGAACACGCATGACTTCGGATCGTAACGGCGTGGGGGGGCGGTGGCAGGACGCGAGGCGAGCGGACCAGGCGACCGCGGTTGCTGAGAGTGGCGAATCACTGTGGATGGGCACGGCGCGCAAGGATCAAAAGCCTGGGCGTGCCTGCTCGCCGCGATCCGCTGTGGGCACGAAATGGGCGCAGCTTGGGCACGGCATGGGTACAACTGCAATCACGGCTGCGCTCAAGAGTCTCGCGCGCAGCGGGGTTGCGATGGCTGTTGCGCCCGGTCGTGAGACGGTGCCGAGCCGTCTTGCTGCTGTTTGTGCCCAATCGCCGGGCTGGCAGTTTATCGAAACAAGAGCCCAACCACTTGATTCTTATGGAAAAATGGTGCGTCCGGCTGGAATCGAACCAGCGGCCCTCGGCTTCGGAGGCCGATACTCTATCCACTGAGCTACGGACGCAGACCGTAGAGATGCCAGTTCTGCGCAGACCAGCATCTTAACCTGATCCATGGGGGCACCTGTCAGCCGCATGTTGAGGTGCGGTGACTGCGGCTGCGCAGGTTGATTGACAACCCAGGCTGCGACAGTATGTCGCGTGACTGAACGTAACAGCCTGTGATGTGGATCAATTTCATGGGCTGCTTCTGGCGGTGTTGGGGTTGACCCGGTCGAGGGATCGTGTGCAACGCATATCATGCGGTCTGGATTTTTTAGTCTTTCCACTTTCCAATTCACAGCTATGAGCGCACCGCACTCGAACTCCCACTCGGCCTCCTCCAGCACCAATGACATGTCTGACCTGCCTTTTGCGCCCACCTTGCGCAAAATCCTGGTTGTGATGAGCATTGGTTTTGCCGTCCCGATCATTCTGTTGTTGCTGATCGCCTTCTACATTGGCAGCAGCAGCGAGCCGCCTGCCGGGTCGGAATCGCTGTCGACCGCGGCGGTGGATGCGCGTGTTGCTCAGGTGGGTTCTGCCGCAGTGGCGGCCAGCAGTCAGGCCGCCGCTGCGGCGAATGCCGCGTCCATGTCGACGGTGGCTGCGGCGGCGCCTGCGGCGTCTGCCGCAGCAGCTCCGGCGGGTTCCGGCAGTGGAGCTGCCATGCCGGTGGCCGCAACCAAGGTGGACGGCAAGGGACTGTATGAATCGACCTGCATCGCCTGCCATGGTGCTGGTGTGGCCGGTGCACCCAAGGTGGGCGACAAGGCTGCGTGGGCGCCCATCATTGCCCAGGGTGAAGCGGTGCTGTACGACCGCGCCATTCATGGCTATACCGGCAAGCATGGCGTCATGCCGCCCAAGGGGGGATCAACGGCAAGCGACGACAACGTGAAGGCGGCCGTCGATTACATGGTGGCGCAGTCGAAGTAAGCATGCCCTGACCGCTCCGGGTTCCATCAACCCTGTTGAGCGGTTCGAATCGGAAAGGCCCGCGTCACGCGGGCTTTTTTGTCGGCGTCTACGCAGCCGGATCGGGTTGAAATCCGAAAAACGCCGCCGGGGCGCTGGAGAACTGACCGATGGGCAGCGCTTGTGTGCCGGGCAGTCGCAACTGGATGCCCTGCGCGTCAAGATGATCGGCAAACAGTGGAATGTCGTTGCTGTGCAGCAGGGCACCGCCACGGTCGGTGCGCAGCCAGACCTGCCCCAGCGCATCCAGCCAGATGGATTCCACCGCGCAGGTCAGCCGGGTCTGTGTGCGCCAGAGCCAGCCGTCCTGCGCCGTGTGTTGCAGCCGCACGATCCACGGAGCGGCTTCCAGGCTGACATCCACCCGTTGCGGGCCGTTCTGGAAAAACCACGAACCGTTCGCATCCGCGGCGTAATTGCGGCCGATGAACGCAGCCAGTCCGTCGTGCAGCACGGGGCCGGCATCGGTCTTGTCCAGGCGGCCGTGTGCGTCGCGCGGCCAGACGGCGGGGCCGGCGTGATTGCGCATCCACCATTGCCCGCGCTGGTCGAGCGCCAGCCAGCCGGTGCAGCGCGGGACATGTGGCCAGCGTGCCATGGCCTGGAGAACGGCTGGGTCCATATCAGTCAGTGGGTGTTTTCACTTCAGGTGCCATGCTGGAAGAATTGGAGCAGTCGCCTGGGCAGCCAATCGAGGCGCCCGGGCAGGCCGCCTTGGACAAAGCCCACATGGCCGCCATGTGCCGGCTGTTCGAGACGTACCCAGTTGGACGCATGCCGGGCATCGGGCAGGACGGCTGCGGGCTGGAACGGATCGTTGCGGGCGTTGAGGATGAGGGTGGGCAGGTGCAGTTGGCGCAGATGCGGCTTGCTCGACGCCCGCGCCCAGTAATCGGCCGCGTCGCGGAAGCCGTGGATGGGCGCGGTGAAGGCGTCGTCGAACGCGCCCAGATCGCGGGCGCGGCGCACACGCTGGGCATCGGCCAGACCGGGATGGCGTGCAATCATGCGCAGGGCCTTGGGCTTGAGGGTGCGCAGAAACATGCGGGTGTAGATCTGATAGCTCAGCCCGGTGGCAATCGCCTGGCCACCCGCGGCCAGATCGAGCGGCGCGCTCACCGCAGCAATCGCGCACACCCGGCTGCTCGCGCTGGCGCCTTGCTCCTGCGCCCAGCGCAGCAGTGCGTTGCCGCCGAGCGAGACCCCCGCGGCGTACAGGCGCGTGTGCGGTTGCAGCGCAGCGAAACGCTGCAGAATCCAGTCGATCTCGGCAAAGTCGCCGGAGTGATAGGCGCGCGGGGCGTGGTTGTCTTCGCCCGAGCAGCCGCGGAAATGCGGCACGGCGCATTGCCAGCCCGCTGCAGCGCAGGCCGCGAGCACGGCTTGGGCGTAGTGGCTCTGCGACGATCCTTCGAGGCCGTGGAACAGCACCAGCAGCGGGGCTTCGGGCGGCAGCGGCGCCTGAAGCCAGTCCACATCGATGAAGTCGCCGTCGGGCGTTGTCCAGCGCTCGCGGCGCAGCGCCGGCGCGCGGTCTGCTGCGCGCGAGATCAGCGCAGGGATAACGGTCTGCAACTGACCGCCGGGCAGCCAGCGCGGCGCGGTGTACGGCGGGACGGGTCTGGGCGCGGGCATGGACGCGAGGACGGCAGAAGCTGGCAGAAGTGGCGTGGCAGAAGCGCGCACGCCTTTCACGTTAGCGCAAACCAGCGGAGTCAGTGCAGCATGTCACCGGGTGTCATGGCGTCCAGTGGGGTTTGGGGCGTGCCCGGGCTGGCGTGGTGCAGCACCATGCGCCACCCGGAGGCGGTTTGCACGAAGGCATTGGTGGCCAGCACGAAGCCCCATTGCGGCTTGCCATCCACCTCCACCTGCACGCGCTCGACCACGCTGTGCGTTGCGCTGGTCATGCTGTGCCAGCGGTGCTGCACTTCCGCGTTGATCTGCAGGGCTCCGTTGGAGAACAACTGCGCAAAACCGTCGCGGATGGCTGCGGTGCCGTCGAGCCGCTGCCCGCCGGGGTGGATGCAGCAGATCTCTTCGTCCTCGGCCCACAGCGCCATCAGCGCATCGAGGTTGCCGCTGGCCAGCGCGTCGTAAAACGCGGCTTCCACATCATCGGGAGAGTTGGTCCAGGGCGTCTGGGGTGGGAGCTTGCGGCGGGGCATGGGCGGTCTCGGTTGTGGGGATGGCGTCAGCGGAACACCACGGTCTTGTGACTGTTGCGCAGGATGCGGTGTTCCACCTGCCAGCGCACCGCACGGGCGAGCACCACGCTCTCCACGTCCTGCCCGACCGCGGTGAGGTCGGCGGCGGTCATGGTGTGATCGACACGCTCCACATCCTGCTCGATGATCGGGCCTTCGTCGAGGTCGGCGGTGACATAGTGCGCCGTGGCGCCGATGAGCTTGACGCCGCGGGCGTACGCCTGCGCATAGGGGCGCGCGCCCTTGAAGCTGGGCAGGAAGGAATGGTGGATGTTGATGGCGCGGCCGTCGAGCTGCTGGCAGAACTCGGGGCTGAGGATCTGCATGTAGCGCGCAAGAATCAGGAGTTCCGCGCCGGTGCGCTGCATGATCTCGGCAATCTTTTGCTCCTGCGTGCGCTTGTCCTGCGCACTGGCGCCTGCGGCCAGCGGCAGATGATGAAAGTCCAGGCCGTAGCTGCGGGTGAGGTCGGCAAAGACCGTGTGATTGGAGACCACGCCGCCGATGTCCATGGGCAGTTGTCCGGCCTTCCAGCGGTAGAGCAGGTCGTTGAGACAATGCCCGTGCTGGCTGACGGCAATCACCACCTTGGGCCGCACCCGCAGATCGTGGAACTGCGCCTGCATGTCAAAGCGCTTGCGCACGTCGCCGAACAACAGAGCGAGCTGGGCGGCGTCCTGCAGGTGCTCGGGCGCGGAAAAATGCACCCGCATGAAGAACAGCTGGGTGTCGGCGTCGCCGTACTGCTGCGAATCCATGATGTTGCATCCAGCCTGGTAGAGCAGGCCAGAGACCGAATGCACGATGCCCGGCGCGTCCGGGCAGGACAGGGTGAGAACGAATTCTGGGTTGGTGTGCGGCATACCGGGCCGCGCTGGCGGCGGTGGGTTGAACGGCAAAGCACGCGATTTTAGGCCGGAAGGCCATCCCGGCCGCCATGGCGCCTGCAGGCGCCATGGCCCTTTGCGGTGCTCAGCGGGTGAGTTGGACGGAGCCTTGCACGTTGATCTGCAAGGGGGTGCGCCCGGTTGCCAGCGGCACGGCGGGTGCGCTGTCGGCGGCCATGGTGGCTTCGGCGCGCATCAGCATCGGGCGGGGTTGCGGCATCTGGCCTTGCAACGGTTCGATCTGCAAGGTTCGCAGGGTATAGGCGGCATAGCCCAGGGCGTGCGCCGCAGTGGCGGCCTTGGCCTTGAAGCGGGCGATGGCCGATTCGATCAAGGCGGTTTCCTCGCGCTCGCGCAGGGCGCGGGACACCTCGAAGCCGTTGGAGTCGATCATCAAGCCCTGCTGGGCGAGCTGCCCGGCGAGCTTGCCCAGTGCGGCGACATCGTGCGATTTCAGAATCAGCCCGGCGCGCACCGTCCAGCCATCGCGCTGCGACTGGTTGTTCACCGTTTTCCAGCGCGGCTGGGTGCTGAAACCGCCGCTGCTGGCTTCCACGCCCGGCACGGCGCGCGCCTGCTGCAGCGCAGCGTCGAGGCTCTTGCTGACCTGCGCGGTGAGGCTGGCGGAATCCATCCCGCTGCGCTCGGCGGCCAGGGCGATGACCGCCAGATCAGGCACGACCTCAACCTGTGCCGAGGCCTGCAGATCAACCACGCCGACGGGCGGTGGCGCTGCGGTCTGGGCCGAGGCGGCGGCGCACAGCATCAGGCTGGCGATCAACGAAACGGTGGTGTGCTGCAGTTGGCGCAATGACATGCTGACTCTCCAAATGGCCTGCGATCAAGGCCTTAAGGCGAGTCTAAGGCGACGCAGCGAACATTCCCCCATCGCAATTTCGTTTGACTCGTTTCGGAGGTCGTCATGCAAACCAGAAAACTTTGGACCGCTCTCGCGGCAGCGGGCATCATCGCCGGGGCAGGCACCATGGCCTACCAGTTCAGTTACGCCGAGCAGGCACCGCAAGTGGAGATGAACCACAAGGTCGTGCCGCTGTTCAACAATCCGCCGGTGGCGCCGATGACCAGTGTGGTGACCAGTGCGCCGAATTTCGCCTCCATCGTGAAAGCCTACGGGCCTGCAGTGGTGCACATCAATGTGAAGGGCGAAACCAAGGAAGCGGTGCAGCAGCAGATTCCCAAGCAGTTCCAGAACGACCCGTTCTTCCGCTTCTTCCAGCAGTTCAACAACGGCCAGCAGCAGGAAGTGCCCACCGAAGGGCTGGGCTCCGGGTTCATCATCAGCTCGGACGGGTTGATTCTGACCAACGCGCACGTCGTGAAGGGCGCCAGCTCGGTGCGGGTGACACTCACCGACCATCGCACCTACAAGGCCAAGGTGCTGGGCTATGACACCAAGACCGACATCGCGGTGATCCAGATCCCGGCGACCAATCTGCCGACCGTGCGCCTGGGCAATCCCAACAACCTCGAGCCGGGCGACTGGGTGCTGGCCATCGGCTCGCCCTATGGCTTTTACAACACCGTGACTGCCGGCATCGTCAGCGCCAAGAGCCGTTCGCTGCCCGACGACAGCATGGTGCCGTTCATCCAGACCGACGTGGCGGTGAACCCTGGCAATTCCGGTGGCCCGCTGTTCAACACCAAGGGCGAAGTGGTCGGCATCAACTCGCAGATCTTCACCCAGACCGGCGCGTTTGAAGGCTTGTCCTTCGCCATCCCGATCAATGTGGCCGAGCGCGTGGCCAAGCAGATCATCGAGCACGGCAAGGTCGAGCATGCCCGCCTGGGCATCGCGGTGCAGACCGTGTCGCAAAGCCTGGCGACGTCCTTCGGCCTGCAGACCCCGCGCGGTGCGCTGGTGGCGCAGGTGGAAAAGGACAGCCCCGCATCCAAGGCGGGTCTGCAGCCGGGCGACATCATCCTCAGCGTGAACGGCCAGCCGGTGAACGACTCGGCCGACCTGCCGATGATGATCGGCCTGTCCGCGCCCGGCACCAAGGTCACTCTGGGCGTGTGGCATGACCACAAGCAGCAGACGGTCACCGCAGTGCTGGGCAACTTCAGCGACAACGTCACCCTGGCGTCGGCCAGCCCGGGCGCGCACGGCGATCACGGCGGCCTTGGCCTGGTGGTGCGTCCGCTCAACGCCAGCGAAGAGCAGCAGGCTGGCGTGTCGCACGGCCTGCTGGTCGAGGGGGTCAGCGGCCCGGCAGAAGAAGCGGGCATTCAGCCGGGAGACATTCTGATCGCGGTCGATGGCAAGTCGGTCAACACCATCGACCAGGTGCGCAACATTCTCAAGGGCGCGGGCAAGTCCGTGGCCCTGCTGATTCAGCGCGGCAGCAATCGCATCTTCGTGCCGGTGCAGATCGGCTGAGCGTCCGCAACCGCTCACTTCCTTTCCTCCAAGCAGTGTTTGGCGGGGCCGCTGGCCCCGCTTTTTTATGGGCGTGTGGAGAGGGGCTGGAAGTCAACAGGCATGAGGGGCGATCTCGACCTGCTGCAGCCAGTGACGTTTGAGCCGTCAAAGGCTGCGCAAGACCAAGCGGAATCGTCCGTCATGATGCCAAGCCGCCGGGCGCATCCAGCGGGCTGGCCGCGCCGCCCGCCGCCACCTTCAGCACATGGGTGTCAATCATCAAAGTGCTCACGTCCAAATGGCCAAGCAATTCCTGCACCGTGCGGATGTCAGTGCCGGCCTGCGGCAGATGCGTAGCGAAGGAATGGCGCAGGGTGTGCACGGACACGGGCTTGGCGATGTGTGCCGCCGCGCTGGCCAGCTTGATGGCGCGCTGCAGACGCTCCCCATCCAGGTGATGCCGACGCTCGAAGCCCGAGCGCGGATCGAGCGACAGCCTGGGCGCCGGAAACACCCAGAACCAGCCCCAGCGGCGCCCCAGGTTGGGATATTTCACCGCCAGCGCATTCGGCACCTCGCCGCCCAGTACCTCACGATACAGAAACAACAGCGCGCTCAGCACCTGGTTGTGGGTGGACGCCGAGACCTGGCGCTCATTTGCCAGCATGGACAGAAAGTCCTGCACGTCCCCGGCGCCCATCTCCCGAGGGTGCCGCATCGACCCACCCCGGCCGCTCCAGCGCACGAAAAACCGCACCCCATACCGATATGCCGCTCGGTGCGCAGGCTATAGTGCCTGTACCGCATCACCTCGCTCAACTGATCGAGCAGGCGTGGTGACTGGGGAGAATAGGCGACCGGGTTGATGGCGATCTGGATTATTGTTTTTATAAACAGTACATCGCCCGCAAGCTCATTGTCAGGTGGCTTCCAGACGATCGGCGCGCTCAGGGCAAGAGTGGAACACCGAGGTTATTCTGTCGGATAACATCGGGTTGTCGAGTTATTCGACGATCTACATTTCGTTAGCCCATAGGGAGAAATATGAAGCGCTACGAAGAAAGCCTGTTTACAGTTCGGTTCATCGGCCCGAAGCTTGATACAGTTGGCGTGGGCATTTATGACCTTGGCTTAACACTCGTGGCATTTCAGCGCCTTGTGCACAAGGCTTATTTGGCAAAAACCGACAACGTTCGTAAAGGTGCTTTCCCTGATAAGAATCAACGCCAAGAACTTTCTCTGCAAATTGGAGAAAGGCGCCGCAAATCGGATGCATTTGGGTTAATACCAATCATTACAAACACAACGACACTTCAAACCCTAAAGTACTGCGCTGATGCCGTATTCAACGGGGTTGTTGGTTATTACTCTGGCAAGGTCATTGAACGCCTGAGAAGCGAAAAAGACGAAACAAAGAAACTGTTTATCGGTTCCATTTACTCAGAAGTGACTAACATTATTGGCCGCATAGACGGTGGGGCGGCAATTCACGGCATAGAAATAAATGCCCCGTCCTTACCGAACGCTCGACCCCTTCTATTTGATGAAGCAAAAAAAGAACAAATTAATTCTCTTCGTGACGAGTATTTTCTTGGTGAAGCTCAAGAAATTACTGGTGAAGTATTCAAGCTCTATCCAAACAGCGGAATCGTTGCAATTCGACAATCGAAGAGGGGAAAATGCACGGTATATCTTGAACCCGATCTATTCGACAAAATTCGATACGCTGAGCCTGGCCAAAACAAAGTGAAGTTCATTGGCCGTCCTCGCTACGCGCTTGGTGTTGAAACCAAAGCGATAACGGAATTTGAGGCTTATGCAATTGATTTCGTATAGGGCTAACCTGCCGTTCGAGTAGTACGGCGCAAAAGCGCGCCGCCCCCCAACTCTACGTTAGCCGCTATCTGGTCGGATCAGTAAAGCGTCATGAGTCCCTACTACATTTATGCACTGAAAGATCCGAGGTCTTCTCCGGCAAAGCCCTTCTACATCGGGAAAGGCACAGGCAATCGCGCGTGGGATCACACCTTGCGCGTCGACGCGACGCGCAAGGGGAAACGCATCGCTGAAATTCAAAAACAAGGACATGAGGTCGTAACGGCAGTGCTTGCCGATCAATTAGTCCCCCCTGCAAAACCCCTGCACCCCGCATGAATGCACACTTTGTTGTGTTTTTCGGTGCACCGAATCCCTTGAGAAACGTTATGGTGGAGGCGATTTTCTGAGGGATTTCTGGATGGCAACGCCCGACTTTTTCCGCAGCCGCATCGACGCGATGATCAACCTGGGCGACCCGCTGGCGGTGCTGGCCACACGACTGCCCTGGGCGCAACTGGAGGCGGCCATTGCCGAGAAGTTTGCGCGCCAAGTGCGCGCAGGCACCGTGGTCGAAGGCATGGACCTGTTCGGCCCCAATCAGGCACTTGTGGGTGCAGGCGCCAGTGCTGCGGGTCGTCCACGGCTGCCCCTGCGGCTGATGATCAGCCTGCTGTATCTGAAGCACACCTTCAACGTCAGCGATGAGGAACTGGTCGTGCGCTGGAGCGAGAACGTGCTGTGGCAGTTCTTCTCGGGCCAGGCGTACTTTGAACACCGCCTGCCGTGCGACGCGACCCAGGTCGGGAGGTTTCGCCGCGCCTTGGGGGAAGACGGCCTGGAAGAACTCCTCAAGGCCACCATCGACACGGCTGTGGCCACCCGCGCCGTGCAGCCCCAGGAGCTGCAGCGGGTGATCGTCGACACCACCGTGCAGGAGAAGGCCATCGCCCACCCCACCGACAGCCGCCTGCTGGAGATCGCCCGCCACAAGGTGGTGCGCAGCGCCAAACAAGCAGGCATCCCCCTCAAGCAGACCTACGCCAAGGAAGGCAAGGCCTTGCGCTTCAAGGCGGCAGGCTATGCCCACGCCAAGCAATTGCGGCGTCTGCAGCGCGTGATCAAACGCCAGCGCACGATCCTGGGGATTGTGCTGCGCGCGGTGCAGCGCACGCTTCAGGCGGCGGACTTTGTCCCGTCTTCCCCCAAAGCGCTGGCTGCGCTCCAGGAGTGGATGGCCCGGGCTGAAGCCGTGCGCACGCAGCAACCCAAAGACAAGAACAAACTCTACGCCCTGCATGCCCCGGAGGTGGAGTGCATCGGCAAGGGCAAGGCGCGCAAGCCCTACGAGTTTGGGGTGAAGACGGCCGTGGTGGTCTCGCACCAGCAGGGGCTGATGCTGGGGGCGCGCACCTTCCCCGGCAATCCCTATGACGGCCACATCCTGCATGCGGCACTGGAACAGGCCACCATTCTGATGCAGGACTGGGCCGTGACCATCCAACATGTCGTCGTCGATCTGGGCTTTCGCGGGGTGGATGCCGACAACCCGGGCCGGCACATCCTGCACCGCGGCAAGTTCAAGCGCCTGACTGCACAGCAGCGCACCTGGCTGCGCCGCCGCTCGGCGGTAGAGCCGGCCATCGGACACTTGAAGGCCGATCACCGCCTGGATCGCTGCTGGCTCAAGGGGGCGCTGGGCGATGCGCTGCACGCCCTGAGCTGCGCGGCGGGCTACAACATCAAATGGCTGCTGCGCGCCATCGTCCGTCTGGGCCTGGGCCCGGTTTTTTTGCGCCTGCTGCGCCAGGCGCTGGGGGGTGCGCGGGCGATGGGCGCCTCACCGCCCGCCCGCTGCCCCGCTTGGGCACTGGCCTGAGACTGTGGGCTCGCCGCCCCAATCCCGACGCGGCTGTCTCATGGGGTGGCGTTCCGTCCGGTTGGGGAACGGAAAACGAATTTTGCAGGGGCGACCAATTAACCGAAGCACAGGCGCTGAAATTGGAAGCTGAGTTAATCGCGGCGTTCGGCACTGAAGACATAGGCGGGCTTCTCACAAACTCGGTAATGCCGTCTGGCACCGCACCAAAGACTCGGCGTAACTTAACGGTTCCCGCTGGCGTTGTCGAAAAAGCGCAAATTGGCTTGGAACTCCTAAAAGCCGCAATTCTTGAGCTAGCCCAAGCCAACCCTGAAGGTATCACCAATTCCGACGCGTCCAAGTCTCTTGGCCTTCAGAGCGATTACGCCGGCGGTTCCAAAGACTATCTCGCATGGAGTGTTCTTGGCCTACTCATGCGGGAAGGAAAAATGGTTCGTGTGGAGGAAAGGAAACATCGTGCCGTTGTTCGTTAAAACCACGGCTAATAATCGCTTCGAGGGGGACGCTACAACAACCGGCTTCGGCGCCTGTTTCCGCGCCCATCAAACTCTACGTTACGGCCACGCCATCGAGCCTGCAAGTGCGTGACGGTTTCCGAGCGATCGCTCCTGGGCCGACACCGGCCGACAGATCGTGGGGCTCTTCAAGGCCTTTCAACGCCCACTCTGTGATCTTTCCATGAGCGCGGGCGTCTGGGCACTGGCCCTAAACTGAGGCTTTCCTGTCGGAGCTTCTCATGTCGATTGCGCAAACCCTCAAGCATCTGGGCATCACCCTGCCGCCCGTGTCCATCCCTGCCGCTGCCTATGTGCCCTTTGTGCAGACCGGCAATCTGGTCTTTCTGTCCGGCCACATTGCGAAAAAAGACGGCAAGGTGTGGACCGGCCAGCTCGGCACGGACATGGACACCGCGACGGCCAGGGAGGCGGCGCGTGCCGTTGCCATCGACCTGCTGGGCACATTGCAGGCGGCCGTGGGTGATCTGGAGCGGGTCAGGCGCGTGGTCAAGCTGATGGGCCTGGTGAACTCGGCACCGCACTTCACCGAGCACCACTTGGTGATCAACGGCGCGTCCGAACTGATCGCGCAGGTGTTCGGCGAGCGCGGTGCGCATGCCCGCAGCGCCTTCGGCGTGGCGCAGCTGCCGATGGGCGCCGCAGTGGAGATCGAGCTCATCGCCGAGGTCTGAGTTGATCCGCTCGGCCTGCCTGGACGACGCATCGGCGCTTGCCGGTTTGTCCACCCAGCTCGGCTATCCGGCAGACGTCGGCGCGATGCGCCAGCGGCTGGCGCTGCTGCTGCCCGCGCCCGATCATGCGGTGTTCGTCGCCGTGCGCAACGCGCAGGTGATCGCCTGGATGCATGTGCTCGCGGTGCTGCATCTGGAGACCGGGCCGTTTGCCGAAATTGCCGGGCTGGTGGTGGATGAGGCGCAGCGCGGCGCGGGCATCGGGGCGGCGCTGGTGCAGCGCGCGGCCGACTGGGCGCGGGCGCAGGGCCTGCCCACGTTGGTTGTGCGCAGCCGCGCCGAGCGCCTGCGTACCCACCGGTTCTACCAGCGGCTGGGTTTTGTGCAGCAGAAGGTGCAGCATGTGTTCAGCCTGGATCTCGATCACGCCGACGCAGGCCCACAAGCGTGTTTTCGACCCCCGGAGCGCGCATGAAGCGGAAGAATGAGACCGTGATGTCCTTGGGGGAGCGGCTGTTTGCGCTGTTCCCGCTGCTGGCGCTGGGCGTTCTCGGCATGGCGCTGTGGAAGCCGGGGCAGGCGTTCGTGCTGCTGGCAAGTGGCGTGGCGCTGATCGGTGCGGTCAGCGCGGCGGTGCATCATGCGGAAGTGGTGGCGCACCGGGTGGGCGAGCCGTTCGGCACCCTGGTGCTTGCGCTGGCGGTCACCATCATCGAAGTGGCGTTGATCGTCTCGATGATGCTCACCTCCGATCCGGCCAAGGCCGCCACGCTCACGCGTGACACCATTTACTCCACGGTCATGATCATCACTGGCGGCGTGCTTGGCCTGAGCCTGCTCGCAGGTGGCCTGCGTCACCGGGTGCAGAGCTTTCAGACCGAGGGCGCGCGCCCGGCGCTGGCAATCCTGCTGGCGTTGTCCACCCTCATTCTCATCCTGCCGCGGTTTACCGTCAGCGCGCCGGGCGGGCAGTACACCGTGGCGCAGATGCTGTTCATCGCCTCGTGTTCGCTGGTGCTGTGGGGGGTGTTCATCTTTGGGCAGACAGTGCGGCACCGGGAGTATTTTCTCGATGCGGAAGAGGCGGCAGAGCACGCCGCAGACGCGCAGGCGCCGACCCGGCGCGACGCCTGGATCAGCCTGGGGGCATTGCTGCTGGCGCTGGTGGCTGTGGTCGGTCTGGCCAAGACGCTGTCGCCCTCGATCGAGGCGCTGGTGCTGGGCGCCGGACTGCCGCATGCGGTGATCGGCCTGATCATCGCGATGCTGGTGCTGGCGGCGGAAACCGTCGCCTCGGTGCGCGCGGCACTGGCCAATCGTCTGCAGACCAGCCTGAACCTCGCGCTTGGGTCCGCGCTGGCCAGCATCGGCCTGACCATTCCAGTGGTGGTGGGGGTGGCGATCGTGTTTGGTCTGCCGATCGATTTCGGCCTCGGCGACAAGGACATGGTGCTGCTGGTGCTCAGCCTGCTGGTCAGCGTGGTGTCGCTGAGCGCACGCCGCACCGACTTCATGCTCGGCGCAGTGCATCTGGTGGTGTTTGCGGCCTTCCTGTTCCTCACCCTGGCGCCGTGACCTTGCCGCCGCGCGTGTGCTGGCCGGTCATGGCGTGTCCTTAGAATGCGCGCCGATGATCCCGCCGCACGCCGGCAGGCCATGACGCCATGACCCACAGAACACTCAGGAGGATTTGCGATGTTTTTTCAGGATGACGACAACTACGTGCCCATCGTCGGTGTGGTTCTCGCAACCGTGCTGGCGACGGTTGCGGTGATTGTGGGCGTGGCCATCAAGGATGGCGGTTCGGGAACTGCCGCAACAGCGGCGGCTTCGGCTCCGGTGCTGGCGGCTTCCATGCCGCAGGCGCAGGCCGCAGGTGCGGATGAGGCGCGGGTGGTGGTGGAAAACGGTGTGGTCAAGTTCTATTTCGCCAGCGGCAAGGCCGATCTGGCGGCGGGCGCGGACGCTGCGCTCAAGCAGGTGGCGCAGGCCGTGGCGCAGGGGCATTCGGTCGTGGTCAGCGGCTATCACGATGCCACCGGCTCGGCGGCGCTGAACGCCGAACTGGCGAAAAAACGCGCGCTGGCGGTGCGCGACGCCCTGCAAGCGCAGGGCATCCCTGCCGATCGCATCACCCTGGAAAAGCCGACGGAAGCGACCGGTGGCGCCAATGCGGTCGAAGCGCGCCGCGTGGAAGTGGTCGTCAAGTAAATCGGGCACTGCATCGCGCAACGCCCTGCCTTTGCGCAGGGCGTTGTGGTTTATGCGGCCCGGCTGGCCCGGTCTGGCTTGTAGGTCAGGTCGAGTTGGCGTCCGCGTCTGGCGCGCTTGCCTGCGTACACGGCTTGCTGCAGGGCGCTGAGGGGGGTGCTGCGATCCGCGCCGCCGCGGCCCTTGCCGGTGAGGAGCAGGGCATCGCGCTCGGACGCGAGATGGGCGATGCTCACCAGCGACTCGGCGGCGTCCAGTGCCATCAGCGTCACCCCGCGGCCCCCGCGCGCCAGGGTTTTGACTTCGGCTGCCGCGTAGATCAGCAGGCGGCCTTGCGCGCTGAGCAAGGCGAGTCGACCTGTCGGGCCATCGCCGCCGTCGACGGTCAACAGGGGCAAGGGCCGCTGCAGGCTGTCGCCGCCCTCCAGGGTGACGAAGGTCTTGCCGGCGCGCTGGCGGCTCAGGCAGTCGCCCAGGGTGGTGAGGAATCCGAAGCCCTGCGCAGTCCACAGCAGCAGTTGGGTGCTGCGCGCGCCGGCAACATAGTGCAACGCCTGCGTGCCCGGGGCGAGTTCGATGAACGCGGTGATCGGCTGGCCGTCGCCGCGCCCGCCGGGCAGGTCGGCGACCGCCAGTGAATACACCCGGCCATCGCTGCCGAACACCACCAGCGGATCGACGCTGCGGCACTCGAACGTGGCGTAGAGCGCGTCGCCCGGCTTGAAGGTGAGGGACTCCAGCCCCAGGCCGTGGCCTTTTTGCGTGCGCAGCCAGCCTTTTTGCGACACGATGACCGTGACCGGCTCGTCGACCACCTTGACCTCGGCCACCGCCCGCTGCTCCGGCTGGATCAGGGTGCGGCGATCGTCGCCGAACTGTTTGGCGTCTGCCTCGATCTCGCTGATGATGCGGCGGGTCATGGCCTTGTCGTCGGCCAGCAGCTTGCGCAGCTCGGCGGCTTCTGCGCGCTGCGCTTCGAGTTCCTTGTCGATGCGGATGGCTTCCAGCCGCGCAAGCTGGCGCAGCCGCATGTCCAGAATGTCGTCGGCCTGCAGCTCGGTGAGGGAAAAGCGCGCCATCAGCGCGGGCTTGGGGTCGTCGCTGTTGCGGATGGTGTCGATCACCTCGTCGAGGTTGAGCAGCACCTGCTGCCGACCTTCGAGGATGTGGATGCGCGCGTCCACCTGCTCCAGCCGGTGGCGGCTGCGGCGCTGCACCGTGTCGCGGCGGAACGCGATCCACTCGCGCAGGATGTCCATCAGCCCCTTTTGCCGCGGCTTGCCGTCGGTGCCGATCATCACCAGATTGACCGGCACATTGGTCTCCAGGCTGGTGCGCGCCAGCAGGGTGTTGACGAACTCCATCTGGTCCACGCGCGCACTGCGCGGCTCGAACACCAGCCGCACCGCGGCCTCACGGCCGGATTCGTCACGCACGGTGTCGAGCAGGTTGAGCAGGCTGGCCTTGAGCGCGAGTTGCTCGGGCATCAGCGTCTTTTTGCCGGGGCGGATCTTGGGGTTGCTCAGTTCCTCGATTTCTTCGAGCACCTGCTGTGCGCTGGTGCCGTGCGGCAGCTCATGGATCACCAGTTGCCACTGGCCGCGCGCAAGTTCCTCGATGGTCCAGCGCGCCCGCACCTTGAGGCTGCCGCGACCGCTGGCGTAGGCCGCGGCAATGTCCTGCGGGCTGGAGATGAGCTGGCCGCCGGTGGCAAAGTCCGGGCCGGGCAGCAAGGTCAGCACCTCGTCGAGCGTCATCCGCGGGTTTTTGAGCAAGGCGACGCAGGCGCTGGCGACCTCGCGCAGATTGTGTGACGGAATCTCGGTGGCCAGGCCCACGGCGATGCCGCTGGCGCCGTTGAGCAGCACGAATGGCAGCCGCGCGGGCAGCAGCCGCGGCTCGGTGGTCGAGCCGTCGTAGTTGGGAATGAAGTCGACCGTGCCCGCATCGATTTCGGCCAGCAGCAGCCGTGCAATGGGAGACAGCCGCGCCTCGGTGTAGCGCATCGCCGCGGCGCCGTCGCCATCGCGCGAGCCGAAGTTGCCCTGGCCGTCGATCAGCGGATAGCGCTGTGCGAAGTCCTGCGACAGCCGCACCAGCGCGTCGTAGGCGGCCTGATCGCCGTGCGGATGAAAGCGGCCGAGCACGTCGCCCACCACCCGCGCGGACTTGACCGGCTTGGCGTCGGCGGTCAGCCCCATGCGCGACATGGCATAGAGAATGCGCCGCTGCACGGGTTTGAGACCATCGCACACATCGGGCAGGGCGCGGCCCTTGACCACGGAGATGGCATAGTCGAGATAGGCGCGGCGGGCGTAGTCGCCCAGCGCCAGGGTGTCGGCCGCGTCGTCGGGCCGGTCGTCGAATGCGAGGGTGGCTTGTTCGCTCATGTCGTGACTCAAATATCCACTTCGACCTGGTCGCCGTATTCCTCCATCAGCCCGCGGCGGGCCTGGGCCTCGCCCTTGCCCATGAGCTGATGAAACAGCGCCTGCGCGTCATCGAGGCGCACACGGTACAGGCGGCGGGTGTCGGGGTTCAGGGTGGTGTCCCAGAGCTGCTCGGCGCTCATCTCGCCCAGACCCTTGAAGCGCGAGATCTGCCAGGCGCCGTCCTTCAGCCCGTCCTTGCGCAGCTTGTCCTGCGCGGCCTGCAGTTCGGCGTCGTCCAGCACGTAAATCTTCTGCGCCGGCTTCTTGCCGCGCGCCGGGGCGTCCAGGCGATAGAGCGGCGGTCGCGCCACGCAGACGTGGCCATGCTCGATCAGCTTGGGGAAGTGACGGAAGAACAGCGTGAGCAGCAGGACCTGGATATGCGAGCCGTCCACGTCGGCATCGCTGAGGATGCAGATCTTGCCGTAGCGCAGGTTCGACAGATCGGGCGTGTCGTCCTTGCCATGCGGATCGACGCCAATGGCGACGGCGATGTCGTGGATCTCGGTATTGGCAAACAGCCGGTCGGGTTCGATCTCCCAGGAATTGAGCACCTTGCCACGCAAGGGCAGCACCGCCTGGAATTCCTTGTCGCGGCCCATCTTGGCCGAGCCGCCGGCCGAGTCGCCTTCCACGAGAAACAGCTCGTTGCGCGACAGGTCGCGGCTTTCGCAGTCGGTCAGTTTACCCGGCAGCACGGCTACGCCCGAGCCTTTTTTCTTCTCCACCTTCTGCGCGGCGCGCAGGCGGCTCTGCGCCTGGCGGATGACCAGTTCGGCGAGTTTCCTGCCCTGATCGACATGGGCGCTCAACCAGAGTTCGAACACCGGGCGCACCGCCTGGCCGACCAGCCGCAGCGCGTCGCGGCTGTTGAGTTTTTCCTTGATCTGGCCCTGGAACTGCGGATCGAGCACCCGCGCCGACAGCACGAACGACGCGCGGGCGAACACGTCCTCGGGCAGCAGCTTCACCCCCTTGGGCTGCAGGCTGTGCAACTCGATGAAGCCCTTGACCGCCTGAAACAGCCCTTCGCGCAAACCGGCTTCGTGCGTGCCGCCCGCCGGGGTGGGGATGAGGTTGACATACGACTCGCGCAGGGCTGCGCCTTCCTCGGTGAAGGCCACGCACCAGGCGGCGCCTTCTCCCTCGGCGAAGCTCTCGCCATCGGCGGCGCTGGCGTAATGCTCGCCTTCGAACAGGTCGATGACCGGGTCGGTGGGCAGGCTGCCTTGCAGGTAGTCGCGCAGGCCACGGGCGTATTCCCAATGCGTGACTTCGCCGGACTTTTCCTGCAGCAGATCGACCTTGACCCCGGGCAGCAGCACCGCCTTGCTGCGCAGCAGATGGATCAGATCGCCCAGCGGCAACTGCGGGCTGTCGAAATAGCTGGCATCGGGCCAGACGCGCACCCGGGTGCCGCTTCTGCGGTCGTCGCGCGTGGCCTTGCGCACGGCAAGCGGCTGCACCACCTCGCCGCCGGCAAACGCGATGGTCGCCACCTGTCCATCGCGCCAGACCGTGACCTCCAGCCGCGCGGACAGCGCGTTGGTCACCGACACGCCCACGCCGTGCAGCCCGCCGGAAAAGCTGTATGCGCCACCCTGCAGCTTGTCGAACTTGCCGCCGGCGTGCAGCCGGGTGAACACCAGCTCGACCACCGGCGCGTTCTCCTCCGGGTGCAGGCCGAAGGGGATGCCGCGGCCGTCGTCCTCCACGCTGACGCTGCCGTCGGTGTGCAGCGTGACCGCGATATGCCGGCAGTAGCCGCCCAGCGCTTCGTCGGCGCTGTTGTCGATGACCTCCTGCACGATGTGCAGCGGGTTGTCGGTGCGGGTGTACATGCCCGGCCGCTGGCGTACGGGTTCCAGACCCTTGAGCACGCGGATGGACGATTCAGAATAGGCGGGAGGGCGGCGACTGGCCATTGCGGGTTGAGAGGGGAAGGGCGGTGAAGGTCAAAAACTATCCACAGGTTTGGCGGCGCTGCGAAGTTATCCCCAGAGGCTGGGGAAAATGTCACAGTGGCTTGCCGGAAACCCCTGATTTCATGCGGGTTGATCGGGGTGCCTAAAAAAAAGGCAGACCGTTGGCAGGGCAGAACAGCGCAGTAACACCTGCATGCCCGATGGTCCCGCCCGATTGTAGGCAGCGCGCTGGCGCCTTCCCGGCGCCTGGGGTGCGTGCTTACTGCATGTCCAGATCGGGCTGCACGGCGTCCAGCCCGGCCTGGGCGCATTCCTCGTCGATCTTGCCGTCCGGTGCACCGCTCACGCCCACGGCGCCGTACATGCGCCCACCGGCCTCGATCGGCACCGAGCCCGCGGTGAAGGCCAGGCCGTCGCCGAGCAGTGCCAGAGACGACGCAGCCTGCGGCCCCATTGCCGTGCCCTTGATGCCGAACATCGCGGCGGTGTAGGCCTTCTGCCGGCTGATGTCCAGCGACACCGGCGGCGCCAGGGTGTCGCGCAGCGTGGCCTGCACGATGCCATTGCGATCGACCACGGTGGCGCTGACCTGCAGGCCCTTGGCGCGGCAGGCCTTGATCGCGCCCTGGGCAATGCGCTCGGCGGTGTCGAGGGTCAGGCGGTGCACCGTCACGGTGAGGGGCTCGGCGGCCCGCGCCGGGGCTGCAAGCAGCGCGCCCAGGCAGAGCGCCGCAGACAGATGGGTCAAACGCATGGGCATGGTGGTCTCCTGCATGTGAAATTGCTCTGGTTGGAATGGGCAGGGGCGTGCGCGGGCAGTATGTCATGGATTGCTGCGCCTTGCGGCCGTGCAGGAGACGTCGATCAACCGGTGTGCATCAACTGCGCGACGATGGGCGCAATGGCTTCGGCGATGCGCTCCATGCCCTGCGCATCCGGGTGCAGCAGAACGGTCTGGTGCGCTGCGTGCCCTTCGAGGTAGAGCTGCGCATCGGGCTGGCCGTTCGCGCCCAGCAGCACATGGCCGACATCGACAAAGCGCACACGGGTGCTCTGTGCGTAGCGCTCCGCAAGGGCGGCGTTGATCTTGACGGTCTCGGCGCTGATCCATGCCGAGCGCCGACTCGGCAGCACGCCCAGCAGCAGCACCTGGGTGCGCGGCAGCAACTGATGCACCTTGTCCACCACCGCCTCGATGCCCGGCACGGTCAGGTGCGCACCCCAGTGCGGCCGGCCGAGGTTGTTGGCGCCGATCAGCAGAATCAGCACCCGCGGCGAGATGCCCTGCACCTGGCCGTGATCGAGCCGCCACAGCACGCTTGCCGTGGTGTCGCCGATGAAGCCGAGATTGAGTGGTCGGTAGCGACCGTACTCCCGCTGCCAGATGGGCTGGTAATCGGCCCAGGGCTGCGGCCCGCTGCGCTCCCAGTTCTGCGTGATGGAATCACCGAGCCAGACAAGTTCCGGCTGACTGTTGCGCACCTGCTGCAGCGAGGTCTCGAAGCGCTTGCGCCACCAGGGCAGATCCATCCGGCCAATGGGCACGGTGGCCAGATTGACCGCAGCGCGCACGTTTGCCGCAGCCCACCACGGACCGCACAGCAGCGCCCCGAGGGTGGCGTGCAGCAGCGCGCGGCGGCGGGTCGAGGGCGTGGGCCATGCAGGTCTCATCGAGCGTCCAGGACGGGTCGGGATGGAGGGACGTCTTCATCGATGGCGCTGGGCTGCGGATCGGCGTGCGCCAGTTGCGCCCATTGCGTGGCCCAGCTCGCGCTGAGGCGGATCGGCGGCGGGATGAGATCGTCGATGACCGTGGCGTGCCGCCCCAGCAGATCGCGCCAGACGCCGTCCGGGCCGCACTGCATTTCCACCCGGGCGCCCCCTCGGGACGAGCCGTGCCAGCCAATCAGACGCTGCGCCTGACCCTTGCTGTTGCGGTCCAGACGCAGCGCGAAGTGGTAGCCCTCCGTGGTCGTGCCGCGCAACTCGGCGCTGGCCGGGCAGGGGGATGCGGTTGGAGCCGTGGCCGGCTTGGGGCGAAACAGTTTGAACACGAAAGCGCGCAACGAGGAGTGGGAATGGGCAAATTATGCGCGCCGTGTGTCCTGCGGATTCTGTGAACAAGTTGTCACTTTCGCACAAACTCCAAGGCGATCGAACGCCTGACACTTCGGAAGCGTGACGGAATTCACGGACTTGTGTCGGCATGTTCGGGAGAATCTGCTCAAGCTCAATCGATCTGTGCGCCATGCCCCATGAATAATGCAGGTGATCAGATGTTTCCATCAAAAGAACAAATGTAAATTCGCCCGAGGCTGAAATGACATGCAAAAACTCGACGGTTCTGCCAGATCGCATGCTGCGCCAATTCGTTTGCCATTGTCTCCTCTCGTGCGGACTGCTTTTCTCTTGGCTCATGGACTGAACCGCGACTGAACCCTTCGGACTTCCGACATGCCCGCCTTCCCAACACGCCCCCTGCTTCGCTGGCTGCTCTGGTCAGCCGGGGTTGTGGCGTCTTACGTGCTGTTGGCGTGGGCGGTGCTCGGTGTGCGGTCGGGCGAGGTGGTGCTGTGGCCCTCGGCCGCAGTTGCTGCGTTTGCCATGCTCGCACGCGGGCCCAGCATGATTCCGGCCATTGTGCTGGCCTCCTGGTTGAGCGATCACCTCTTGCTGGGTTGGGGGCTGCAGGCCAGTTCCCTGATTGCGCTGGGAGATGTGCTGGGGCCGCTGCTGGGCCTGTGGGTGTTGCAGCGTCGCCCCGGTGGATGGCAGGGTTTCCAGGTGATGACCGATGGGGCCTGGTTCATCGGGGCCATGGGCATCCTGGCGGCGGCAGTGTCGGCCGTCGTTGGTGCCACAGCGGCGGCGTATTTCGGCTTTGGCAGTTCGCCGGCATCGAGCAATCTGGGGCTGCAATGGTGGATCACCGACATGACCAGCATCGTGGTGCTCACGCCGGTCGCGGAGCTGCTGCGCAGACAGAAGTGGTCGGCGTTGCGGTTGGCTCTGCACTGGGAGGCGATGCTGCTGCCGGTGCTCGCAATCGGCGGCACCCTGCTGGTGTATCTGCTGCCGACCGGGGAGAGCGCGCTGCCGATTGGCCTGGCCAGCCTGGTCATGCTGCCCCTGCTGTGGACGGCGCTGCGCCTGCCGCTGGTGGTGACCGCGGCGCTGATGGCGGCAATCAGTGTGCTCATCGTCACGGCAACCCTGCTGCAGCACGGTCCGATGTACAGCATGGTGGGAGCCGACCGGTTCATGGCCATGCAGATCATTCTGCTGGCCCTGTCCAGCGCGCTGCTGCTGGCCGGGCTGATGGCCAACGAGCGCACGCTGGCGCTCAAGCAGGTGCGTGACATCAATGCCACGCTGGAGAAGAAGGTCAGCCGCCGCACCGCTGCGCTGCAGATTGCGCAGGCCACGACGCATGCGCAGCTGCGCTTTCAGGAGTCGCTGCTCAACGCGCTGCCCAACCCCGTGGCGTTCAGCGATCCGCAAGGCAGGTTCACGCGGGTGAACACGGCGTTCAATCTGCTGGTGGCGCTGGGCAGCCCCGAAATTCACGGGCGCACCGGCTCGCAGATCCTCGGCCCCTCGCTGGGACGCATCTGGGAGGAGATGGACAGCGAACTGCTCAGCGGCAGTCTGCAGGTGACGCGCGAGGCCACCTATCTGCATCCCGATCACGATCCGACCGTCTGGATTCTGAACAAGGCGCTGGTGCGCGACGCGGTGAGCCGCCAGATTGTCGGTGTGGTCACCAGCATGCAGGACATCACCGCGATCAAGCAGTTGCAGCAGCAACTCAGCGAGGACGAGCAGCGCTTTCGCTTTCTCGCGGAAGAGTCGCCGGTGCCCCTGGTCATCACCCGCATGGGTGATGCTGCGCTGCTGTTCTCCAACAAGGCTGCAGACGATCTGTTTCGCGCCACCTACAGCCAGAACGCCGGCCTGTCGATGCGTCAGGTCTGGGCCGATCCGGCTGACCGCGACAGGCTGGTGACCCGGCTGCAGCGCGAGGGCGGCGTGGTGCGCGGGCTGGAGGCCAAGTTCCGGCGCTTCGACGGCAGCGAGGTCTGGCTGTTGCTGTCGGTCACCCGCGGACGCTACCGCGACGACGACGCGCTGATCTTCGCGTTCAAGGACATCACCGAGGCCAAGGAGCGCGAAGCCGAGCTGCGCAACCTGGCCTACACCGATGTGCTGACCGGCATTCCGAACCGGCGCTATTTCCTTGCGCGCGCCGCGCTGGAACTGCGCAAGGCGCAGCGCGAAGGCAGCCCGTTTGCGGTGCTTGCACTGGATATCGACCGCTTCAAGCAGATCAACGACACCCTCGGGCACCAGGGTGGCGATGCGGTGATCCGCTGCTTTGCCCAGACCTGCATGCAGCAGCTGCGCGGCCAGGACATCTGCGGGCGACTGGGCGGCGACGAGTTTGCCATTCTGCTGCCGCAGACCACGCGGCAAGTGGCGTTCGACGTGGCGCAACGCCTGCGCCTGAGCTTTCAGGAGGCGAGCTGCCTGCCCGTGGCGCCCAGGGCAGACATGCATCTCACCCTGACGGCGAGCATCGGTATCGCCGAGTTCCTGCCCACGGCCTCCATCGTGGACGTGGACGAGCTGCTCGATCGCGCGGATCAGGCGCTGTACCGCGCCAAGCAGGCCGGGCGCAACCGGGTGGAACTCTGGACGGGCGAGTTTCCGCGCGCGGTTTGAGCCTGACGCTCAATCTGCCGCCGCGTCCTTGTGGTCGAGCAGCCAGCGGTACAGCACATCGCGCTTCAGCCCGGTGAGGTCGGCGGCAACGGCTGCAGCGCGTGAGGCCGGCAGCTCCTGCGCCAGTCTCTGCAGCAATGTCAACGCCTGGGCATCCAGTGACGCCTGGGCCTGCCGGGGTTGCAGCAGCAACACGAATTCTCCCTGGGCGCGTTTCGGATCGGCGTCCAGCCAGGCAAGCGCAGCTTGCGCGGTGCCGGGTAACACGGTCTCGAACTGCTTGCTCAATTCCTTGGCCAGCACCAGATGCGCCAGCGGATCGAGGTCCTGCAGGGCGCGCAGGCAGGCGTGAATGCGGTGCGGCGCTTCAAAAAACACGGTCACCCGCGGACTGAGCAACGCAGCCTGCAGAAAGGCGCGCAGTGCTGCGGCTTTCTCGGGCGCAAACCCCGCGAAGCAATAGCCGGCCTGCAGATCCAGCCCGCTGGCGCTGAGCGCAGTCGGCACGGCGCTGGCACCGGGGATGGGCATCACCCGCAGGTTGGCGGCATGCATGGCCGCGGCAATGCGGCTGCCCGGATCGCTGATTCCCGGCGTGCCCGCGTCGCTGAGAAACGCCACGCGCTCGCCCGCAGCCACTGCTGCAACGATGTGCTCCGCCGCCTGCGCCTCGCGGTGCCGGTCGCAGCGCAGCGCAGGTTTTTGCAGGCCGTAGGCAGCCAGCAGCCGCTGCGCCACCCGCGTGTCCTCGGCAGCAATGCGGTCGGCATGGTGCAGTACGGCCAGGGCGCGCAGGCTGATGTCCGCCAGATTTCCGATGGGCGTGGCCACCATGTAGAGCGCGGGAGGAAAATCCTGCTGGGCGCAATGGTCCAGCGCGGCTTGAGTGAAGGAGGGCAGGGTGGGCATGATGCAGTTGTGGCGACAGCGCGCGGCGCGCCGTCTGGGGCAATCGGCAGAGGATCAGGCCTGCGCCGAATTGCTGGAGCGCGGAATGCAACTGATCGAGCGCAATTATCGGGTGCGCGGCGGCGAGATCGACCTCATCCTGCGAGCGCCGGACGGCACACTGGTGTTCGTGGAGGTGCGCGCCCGCAGCCACGACGGGTTTGGCGGCGCTGCGGGCAGCATCGGTGCGCGCAAGCGCGCGCGCATCATCCTGGCGGCGCGGCACTATCTGGCGCGCCTGCCCGAAGAGCCCGCCTGCCGTTTCGACGTGGTCACGCTGGACGCCGGCCGGCTGCAGTGGCTGCCCGGCGCGTTTGCCGCAGAGGGCTGAAGTCGGTGGGCTTGTACAGTCAATCGTCCCTCGGGGCCGACTAGGGCCTGTTCACGCGATTGGTGCACCCGCGTTGCCCCCAGGCGGGGATGGATGCAAGGCGGAGGCCAGGGGCAAGGCTGGACGCCTTGCCCCTGGCTGACAACGCCGCAGACGCCCCGCCTGGGGGCAACCCTGCGGGCCGGGGGTCTGGGCGGCGCACTGCCACGTTGCAGTCCGCTTGTGGTGCAACACACCACGGCGCGGCCTGCGCCTCGCATTGCATCCGCCCAGACCCCTGGCGCGGGTGTACCAATCGCGTGAACAGGCCCTAACATGACCGCTTTGCACCTCTGACACATCATGCTCGAACAGCGGATCCAGCAGCATTTTTTCGACAGCGCCGATCTGAAATATCAGGCGGCGGAGGTCTTGACCGGGCCGATCGCGCGCGCGGTCGATCTGCTTGCCACCGCAGTGTCCAATGGTCACAAGATCCTGATCTGCGGCAACGGTGGCTCGGCTGCCGACAGCCAGCATCTGGCTGCCGAACTGGTGGGCCGCTTCGAGCGCGAGCGCCCGGAGCTTGCCGCCATCGCCCTGACCACCGACACGTCCACCCTCACCGCGGTTGCCAACGACTATGGTTTCGACCATGTGTTCGCCAAGCAGGTGCGTGCGCTCGGGCTGCCCGGTGACGTGCTGGTGGCGTTCAGTACCAGCGGCAATTCTTCAAGCATTGTCGAAGCCGTGCGTGCTGCGCAATCGCGCGAGATGATCGTGCTGGCGCTGACCGGGCGCACCGGCGGGCGGGTGGCAGGTCTGCTGCGCGATGCCGACGTGCACATAGCCGTACCCAACGACCGCACCGCGCGCATCCAGGAGGTGCATCTGCTGACCCTGCACTGTCTTTGCGATGGCTTAGACTGGGTCTTGATGGGTGAACCGGAGTCCACGGAATGACACAGTTGAATGCACACAATCCTTCCCGATCTGTTCCTGCTGCAGCCGCGCCGCGCAGAGGGCGCGGCATGTGGCGTGCGGCGAGTCTGCTGGCCGTCGTGCTCGCGGCCACGCAGTTGCAGGGATGTTTCGTCCTCGGCCTGGGCGCGGTGGGCACGACCGCGTACGTGGCCACCGACCGGCGCACGGCGGGCTCGATCCTCGAGGACAACACGATTCAACTCAAGGCAGACAACCGCATCAGCACGGCGCTGGGTGGATACTCCAATGTCCGCGCCGTGAGCTACAACCAGCAGGTGCTGCTGGTGGGGCAGGTGCCGACCGAGGCCGACAAGCTCAAGGCCGCAGAAGTTGTACAGGGCGTGCCCAATGTCAAGGCGGTGCTCAATGAGATCGATGTCGGGCCGGTGGCCGATCTGAACCGCAGCGCCACCGATACCCTCATCACCACCAAGGTGCGCGCCCGTCTGATCGACGCGCACGATATTTTCGGCAACGCCTTCAAGGTCACCACGTCGAACAGCGTGGTCTACCTGATGGGCATCGTCACCCAGCGCGAGGCGGACCGCGCCGTGGAGATTGCGCGCAGCACGACTGGCGTGTCCAAGGTCGTGACCATGTTCAACATCATCAGCGAGCAGCAGTTGCAGCAGATCGAAAACCCGCAGAAGACCAACGCGCCGCCACCCGAACCGCGCGGCAACAATCCTGCCTGATCGCCCCTTCCACCCATTTCCCCATTCCCAACTTCGAGAGGACTGTGTATGAGTTTGCGTGACGTTCCCGCTGGCAAGAGCCTGCCCGATGATTTCAACGTGGTCATCGAAATTCCCGCCCATGCCCCGCCGGTGAAGTATGAGGTGGACAAGGCCAGCGGCGCCTTGTTCGTCGACCGCTTCATGTCCACCGCGATGCACTATCCGTGCAACTACGGCTACATCCCGCAGACCCTGTCGGAAGATGGCGACCCGGTGGACGTGCTGGTGGTCACCACCATTCCCCTGGTGCATGGCTGTGTGGTGCGCTGCCGCCCCATCGGCATGCTGCGCATGACCGATGAGGCCGGCGTGGACGCCAAGCTGATCGCCGTGCCGGTGGACAAGCTGCTGCCGCAATACCGCAACATCCACAAACCCGAAGAACTGCCCGCCGAACTGCTGGGGCAGATCGAGCATTTCTTCAACCATTACAAAGACCTCGAGGCGGGCAAATGGGTGAAGACCGAGGGCTGGGCCGGCGTGGACGCCGCCCGCGCAGAAATCACCGCCAGCGCAGCGCGCTACGCCGCCAAGTAAGTCCGCTGTCAACAAAAAAGGCCGCCAGATGGCGGCCTTTTTTGCTGCGCGCCTATTTTGTGCCGGGCGTGTTCAGCACAGCCCAATCCACAGGGTGGGCAAAATACTGCACACTGCCCTTGCCGTCCTCCTGCCAGGCGCCTTTGTGGTCCTCAAAGCCACGCGCCGTGGAGATGCGCAGGGCGTTGAGATGTCCGGCCATGGTCAGCTCGGGGCCGTGCAGGCGCAGATCCGTGGGGCTTTGCTCGCTGGGACGCACGATGGCAATATGCCCCGATCGCCTCGGGTCGGGATTGGCCCAGACCGCGAGCACAAACTGGCCCTGATTCGCCAAGGACTGTGCCTGCTGCATGTCGACAGCCACCCAACCCTCCCGCTTGCCGATGCTGCCGAGCCAATGGACCTGCGGCGTGGTGAAGGCAGGAATGCGGCGTGTGTTGTGCATGTTCGGGGTGCGACTGGAGCGTGCGTGCGCGGGGTTTGACCCGCCGGGGTTCATGCGGCTGCGACGACAGCACCGCGTTGAAGTTCTGGATGCAATTGCTGCGCAGCTTGCCAGGCGGCATCGACGCTGGGCGTCACGCCGTCTCCGCCGAGGGTGCGTGCCAGATCGGGGGAAGTCGGGGTGAACAGTTCCGGCCCGGTGCTGACGAACAGTCCGACTACGGGGCGGCGCAGCGCGGCGGCCAGATGGGTGAAACCGGTATCGACACCGATGACCAGACTGCTCTGCGCGATGACCGGCAGCATGTCGAGCAGGCTGCGACGGTCGAGCAAGTGTGCGGCTTCCCCGGGCAGGCGGGCGATGATGGCTTGCGCGCGCTCGCGCTCCTGCGCGTTGCCCCAGGTCAACTGCAGTTGCATGCCGCCCTCCACCAGTCTTGCAGCGATCTGCTGCCAGTGCTCCAGCGGCCAGAGCTTTTCGGGCTTGGACGCACCATGGGCAAGAAACACGGTGGCCGTCGCTGCGGGCATGTGGGGGAAGCGCCGATCCATGGCGTAGTCCACCGGGCGCGTGGGATCGGTGTCGAGCACCGCCTGGGCAAACACCCGCCGTCCCGCGGTGCCGTGGACCCCGGCGGGACGGGCGAAGTGCAGGTGATAGGCTTGTGCCGCCAGCGGTTCGCCGCCACAGTCTTGCGCCCGGTAACCCACCCGCAGCGGGCTGCGCGCCAGGCGGGAAACCAAGGCGCTCTTGAGCACGCTGTGCGGATCCCACACCAGATCGTAGGGTTCGGTACGCAGGGCGCTGACGACCGACCACAGCGCGCGCAGCCCGGCGATGCTGCGCTGCTGCTGGGCGAACTTGAGCGGCAGCGCAAACACCCGGCGCACAGCGGGATGCAGACGCGGAATGTCGGCGAAGCGCGCGTCCACCGCCCAATCGATGGCGATGCCGGGCCAGCGCGCCGCAATGTCGGACACGGCCGGCAGGGTCTGCACCTGATCGCCCATGGCGGAAATCTGGACCAGCAGGATGCGGCGCGGCGCGGCCGGCAGGCCGTTCTGTCCCCACTGCAGCGGCAGGGCGAGACGCGTCATGCGGCGGGCAGCAGGGCCTTGCCGAGCATGTCTTCCAGCGCCCTGAGCGGTGCGGTGTGGGGATAGAGCTGATGCGCGGGCTCGAGGTAGAAGGTCTGCTCCATCATGTATTGCCCGCTCATCACGGCGTGCAGCACCTGATCGGAAAACACGACCCAGGTGGTTCCGGGAGCGAAATCCACGTCGCGCTGCGGCCCGTCCTTCTGATAGGCCAGATCGGCCTTCATCTTGTCATGCAGTTGCAGCATGTAGTGGTCGTACGCCGTGCGCTGCGATTTGGTGATTTTCAGTGCACGCATCACCGCTGCGGAGCCAGGAACGGGCGGTGTGAGCCGTGGCGCGAAACGCTGCAGAAAATCGGGGAAGGGCTCGCCCACACGCCATTTGCGCGGCGCGCCAGCCGGGTTGAGGTTGGTGAACACGCGCAGCAGCCGCACCCCGTGCACCGGATTGGACGGAAAGGCATCGACATGCAGCCGGGTGTCGTCCTTGCGCCAGCTGGTGTCGCGGCCTTCGACCTGCATCGGACGATACGAGGCCTTGGCTGCACGCAGCTTGCCGCAGTAGTGCGGAAACAGCCGCTCGACCAGATGTTGCGCCTGATTGGAAAAGCGTTGGATCATGTCGCGCAGTTCGCTCTGGTCTTGTGCAGTGCCGCTGGCACCGCGGATGCTGCCGTCGTCGCGCAGGCTGATGTTCTTGGCCTTGCCGTCGCTGATCGCGGGAGTGAGAAAGCGCTGTTCCTGCGCGGACAAGGCAAACGCCAGATGGGGAAAGCACAGCACATGCCCGCCTTCGAGCAGATGCTCCACATGGGTGGTCGGCGCGCGCTCCGTGGGGACAGCGCTCCAGTCGGTGTCGGGGAAATTGCGGACGATATCGTCGAGAGCGGCCATGGGGGTTCTCCTGCGAAAAGGGTCAGCCTACCCCGCTCAGTGGCTGTCTGCCTTGATGCCAGACAGTCTGTCCATCAGCGCAAACATCACGCCGGAGAACACCAGCACGAGGTGGATACTGATGGCCCACAGCATGTCGTCGCGATTGGCCTCGCGCACATTGATGAAGTACTTGAGCAATTCCACGCCGGAAATGGCCACGATGGAGCCGATGAGCTTGAGCTTGAGGTCGGAAAACGTGACATGGCCCATCCAGCCCGGGCGATCTTCGCTGTCGCCTGTGTTGATCTTGGAGACGAAGTTCTCGTAGCCGGCAAAGATGATGATCAGCAGGAGATTGGACACCAGTGCGATGTCCACCAGCGACAGGATGGCCAGCATGGCTTCGCCGCCCGTGCCCGAAAACACCACGGACACCGCACCGACGAAGGTTTTGACAAACTTCACCAGCAGCAAAAGGATGCCCAGCACCAGTCCGAGGTAGAACGGCGCCAGCAGCCAGCGGCTGCTGAAAATCAGAAATTCCAAAGCATGTTCAACACGTTTCATGGCGATCGGGGCATGGGTCAAGGGAGCGCGATGGTGTCGCGGACAAATCAACGCACCCGCATGCCGGGCTGGGCACCGGCGTGGGGTTCGAGGATGTAGAGGCCGGGCTGGGCCTTTTCGTCTGCGCTGCTGGCGGCCAGCACCATGCCTTCGCTGAGGCCGAATTTCATTTTGCGTGGCGCGAGGTTGGCCACCAGCACGGTGAGCTTGCCGATCAGATCCTCGGGCTTGTAGGCGCTGGAAATGCCCGAGAACACATTGCGGGTGCGTGGCTGGCCGTCGGGCGTGGTTTCGCCCACGTCGAGGGTCAGGCGCAGCAGCTTGGTGGAACCTTCCACGGCTTCGGCATGCTGGATGCGGGCAATGCGCAGGTCGATCTTGGCGAAATCGTCGATGCTGATGAAGGCCTCTTGCCCGGTGGGTTCTGTTGCAGGGGACATGGGTTTGCCGTTGGCCGTGGCGGCAGCCGGGCTGGCTGGCGCGGTGGAGGGAGAGTCGACCTCGAACAACCGGTCGAGGAGCTTGGGGTCGATGCGCTGCATCAGATGCTGGTAAGGGGCGACATGCTGCGGCAGCTCGGCGGCGTCAAGCCAGAGGAAATCACGGTCGAGGCCAAACAGCTCGCGCGCCACGCGGGCCGTGACTGCAGGCAGCACCGGTGTGAGCATGATCGACAGCAGCCAGAACCCGGCCAGCGCGCGCGAGCAGGCGTCCTGCAGTTCGGCGCGGCGAGACGCATCCTTGGCGGCAATCCAGGGCTGGGCGGCGTCGAACGCGGTGTTGATCTGGTCGGCGTAGGCCATGATCTCGCGCAGTGCGCGGGCGTATTCGCGCGCCTCGAAGTCTGCGGCGACGTCGTCGGCCAAGGCGCGGGCGGCGTCGCGCAAGGGGGCGGTCGGTTCGGTGTAGCCCAGCTTGCCGTCGAAGTATTGGCTGATGAACTTGGCGGCGCGGCTGGCGATGTTGACATACTTGCCAATGAGGTCACTGTTGACTCGGGCAACGAAGTCTTCCGGGGTGAAATCCACGTCTTCCACCCGCGCCGACAGCTTGGCGGCGAGGTAGTAGCGCAGCCACTCGGGGTTGAGGCCGAGGTCGAGATATTTCAGCGGCGAGATGCCGGTGCCACGGCTCTTGCTCATTTTCTCGCCGCCCACGGTGACAAAGCCGTGGACGTTGATCTGGCTCGGGGTCTTGCGGCCGGAGAAGTGCAGGGTGGCAGGCCAGAACAGGGTGTGGAAGTAGACGATGTCCTTGCCGATGAAGTGCACCTGTTCCACCTGCGGATCGGCGACGAAGGCATCGAAACTCTGCGTGGTGCGCGACGGCACGTGCCAGTGCTGCGCGGCCTGGCCTTTGTCGAAGTGGTTTTTCAGACTGGCGAGATAGCCGATCGGCGCGTCGAGCCAGACGTAGAAATATTTGCCGGGGGCATCCGGAATCTCGATGCCGAAGTAGGGCGCGTCGCGCGAAATGTCCCAGTCGGCCAGGCCGCCGTGACCGTTTTCGTCGGTGGTGAACCACTCGCGCACCTTGTTGAGCACCTCGGTCTGCAGATGGGGCTGGCCGTGGGCATTGCTGGCCTGCGTCCAGTCGCGCAGAAATTCGGCGCAGCGGTCGGACGAGAGCTGGAAGAAATAATGCTCGCTCTTGCGCAGCTCGGGGGTGGCACCGGACAGCGCGGAGTAAGGATGCTTCAGTTCGGTGGGGGCATAGACCGCGCCGCAGACTTCGCAGGCGTCGCCGAACTGGTCTGCCGCGCCGCATTTTGGGCACTGGCCCTTGATGTAGCGGTCGGGCAGGAACATGCCCTTGACCGGATCGAAGAACTGCTCGATCTCGCGCACCGCGATCAGGCCGTTCTTGCGCAGTGCGCGGTAGATGTCCTGTGCCAGCTGATGATTTTCCGGGCCGTCGGTGTTGTGCCAGTTGTCGAAGCGGATGTGAAAGCCGTCGAGGTATTGCCGGCGCCCGGCGGCGATGTCGGCGACGAATTGCTGGGGCGTCTTGCCAGCCTTTTCGGCGGCGATCATGATCGGCGCGCCATGCGCGTCGTCCGCGCCGACGAAATGCACCTCGTTGCCCTGCATGCGCTGGAACCGCACCCAGATGTCGGCCTGGATGTATTCCATGATGTGGCCGATGTGGAACGGGCCATTGGCGTAGGGCAGTGCGGTGGTGACGAACAGACGGCGCTTGGAAGTCATGGTGAGCGAAAAGGGAGTGGCACGGCAGAAAGAGGAGACGAACTTGCCCGCGAGAGCGGACACTGCCGGGCAGACTGGCATTTTAGGTGCCCGCGGGCGACAGGAGCTGCCGCGACAGGCGGGCCATGGTGCGTGCCTCGGCCTCGACCTCGCGCAGGCGACGCTCGACCGGATTGTCCACCGGACCGGTCGGGGCTGCATCGGCGCAGGCCAGGTTGCTGCCCGGGGTCAGACAGTGCGCGATCCGGTCGAGCGTGATGCGCAGCCGTTCGCGTTCCGGCGCAGGGAGCACGCGGTCGCCGCGCTGCGCCCGCAACACGCGCAGGGTGGCCAGGTGGGCGCTGAACACGTCGCTGTGGGCAATGAAATCAGCAAGTTCGCGCCGCATGCGCTGATGCTGACGCGGCTCTTCCAGCATGCGCGCGTGCAGTCCGCCCACGGCGGCGAGGGTGTCCTGAATGCGCTTGCGCTCGCGCCGGTAGTTCAGATCGCTGACCTGTTGCGGGTCGAGCACGGCCTTGGCGTAGCCCAGCGCGGCGCGCTGCAGGGCATCCACCTGGCGGCGCAGATCGTTGGCTTCCCAGCGGGGCAGCACGTAGCTGAAGGCCCAGGCCAGCGCGGCGCCGAGCAGGGTGTCCTGCAGACGCAGCGTCACCAAAAACTGGCTCCCCGGCTCCAGCAGGGCCACCAGCAACAGGGCATTGACACTGGCGAACAGCGCGGTGAAACGGTAGTTGAGGGTGATGAAGGTGCGTGCCAGGGCCAGGGAGACAAACACGCACAGGGCCATCACCGTGAGGGACGGATGCAGGCTCAGCAGCGCTGCCACCATGGCGCAGCCCAGCAGTGTGCCCAGGACCCGGTCCTTGATGCGCTGGCGGGTGACGCTGTAGTTGGGCCGGAGAATGACGCCAATGGTCAGCAGCACCCAATAGTCATGCGGGTGGTAGGGCAGGGCGCGCAGCAGCAGTTCGCCTGCCAGCATGGCCAGCGCCAGGCGAATGGCATAGCGCAGGATGGGCGATTCCCAGTGGATCGACCGCCACAGCGTTTTCGGGTCGTAGTGCAGCGGGCTGAGGAAGGCCTGCAGATCCATGCCCTGCAGCGGGTCGGCTTCGGCAGTGGCATGAGTCTGCGGCAGTTGTCCCAGCAGATCGGTGATGCGCTGCAGCTTGTCCGCGGTGGCACGCAGGGCCATGCGGGCCTGATCGAAGACGGCGCTGGGTTGGCTGGGCTGCAAGGTCTCGAGCGCATGGGCGATGGTTTGCGCGCAGGGCAGCCGGGTGGGCAGTGTGCTGGCCTGCGTGCCGCGCAGCAACGCATCGGCGCGCTGATCGAGTGCGTCGCCGATGGTGGTTGCCCAGTCGTGCAGGGCATCCGGCACGGTGGTGGCATCGAACTGGCTGCGGATCAGCTCGACATCGGTCTGGCTGGCCAGCAGCGCCTCATTGACCTCCAGCAGCAGGATGAGGCGGGCCGCCAGCGCACGGTCGGCCTCGGAGTTCACATCGCGCAACACAATGTCGCGGGTGTTCTGCAGGGTGTCGTTGATCGCAGTGAGATGGGCTACAGCGTCGTTCACATTGCTGGAGCGCGCGCTGAAACTGTCGGCCAGCCAGTGGGCAAACTGGCCGAGCTGGGCCAGCAACTCGGCCAGCGCCTGCTGCTTGGTGCGTCGCCGCAGCCAGTGCGCCAGCAGCAGGGCATAAGCGGTGTAGAGCAGCGCCCCGAACAGAAACAGCGCCACGGCGGCGGCAAGCTGCGCCAGGTTCTGCATGGCAGGTGAGCCCAGGGTGATGACCGAGATGAACAGCACACTGAAACTCGCGGCCAGCGCCCGCTTGCCCCATGCCGCGATCAGCCCGCTGAAAAAGCCCAGGAGCGGAATCAGTCCAATCTGCACCGGCGGCCACCACAGGCTGGCACTGACCAGCGCAAACGCCACCGTGCTGGCCACACTGGTGAACAGCAGTTCCACGCGCTTGACCCGCGTGGGGGCCGGATTGTCGGCAAAGCACACGGTGAGCGCACCGCTGCCCAGCGCAATGGCCGGGCCCAGGCCAGCCAGCGCATAGGTGAGCAGACCGAGCACGGCCACGCCGACGGCAGACACCAGCCCGCTGGTGAAGTAGCGGCCGTGGACGAGGATGAGAACCTGGCGGGGCGTCAGCATGGCGGGTGTTGGCATGCTATTGTCCTTGGCAGATGGCAAGCCGCACACTCAGCGGCGCATGGGCGACAGACAAAACTGGAACAACAGATGACAAGACCCTGGAAGATCGTGGTGGTGGGCGCGGGCGCCGTGGGAGGCACCCTGGCGGTGAAGCTGGCGGCGGCCGGTCATGCGGTGGGTGTGCTGGCGCGCGGGGCGCATCTGCAGGCCATTGCGCGCGCCGGGCTGTGCCTGGAAGACCCGAACGAACGCCTCTGTGTCGATCTGCCGGCCAGTGACGATCTGGCCACTTTCGGCCCGCAGGATCTGGTCATTCTGGGGGTGAAGGCGCATCAGATTGCCCCGTTGCTGCCGCAATTGCGCCCCCTTCTCCGTCCAGACACCGTGGTGCTGCCTGCGATCAACGGTGTGCCCTGGTGGTATTTCCATGGAGATTCCAGCGCCTTTGCAAAGACCATGGACGGCCACACGGCGCATCTGCGCAGCATCGACCCTGGCGGGCGCATGCTGACCGATCTCGAGCCCGCGCATCTGATCGGCTGTGTGGTGCACGCCAGCGCCGAGGTGGTCAGCCCCGGCGTGATCCACGGCAACGGGCAGTACCGCTATGTGGTGGGCGAGCCCACGCACCAGATCACGGAGCGCGTTCAGGCGCTCGGCGACTTGCTTGGCGCCGCAGGCTGCGACCCGCAGGTGACCCCGCGCATCCGCGACGCGATCTGGATGAAGCTGGTCGGCAACGCGACCTTCAACCCGGTGGCTGGCCTGACCCGGGCGCGCATGAACGCCATCTGCGACAACCCGGAACTGATCGACCTGATTCGCTCCGGCATGGCAGAGATCATGGGCCTGGCGCGTGCCTATGACTGTGATCCGCTGGTGAGCATCGATCAGCGTCTGGATATCGCCCGCGGCATTGGCCCGGTGAAGATTTCCACCCTGCAGGACCTGGAACGGGGCCGTGCGCTGGAAATCGCCGCGCTGCTCCATGCCCCGCTGGAAATGGCAAGCCGCGCTCACCACCCCATGCCCACCCTGCAGGTGCTGAGCGCCCTGCTCGGTGAACTCGATCGCCAGGTCTGTACGCACTGAGAACTCCCAAAGACTCCCAAAAAAAAGCCGGTCAGAAGACCGGCTGGAAGGGTACCTTTGGGGTACCGAGGAGACAACTTGTTGGCAGTCACGACGGTTTTGAGCGCCCCCTGGGGGCGACTCGCCGACTTGCCCTGTGAGGTTCAAACGCGGAGCATCATCAAAAAGATGACACGCCGCGCTGGAGGATTTGCTGCGTTCAGGCTGCCGTGCGCTTGGCAGCGGCACGGGTGGACTGCGCTGCCTTCATGGCCGTGCTGGTGACCGCATTCATATTGGCTTCGACCGCTTCCGCCGCTTGCCGGGTGACTTTCTGCACCGAGTCATAGGCGTTGTTGGCGGCGTTCATGGCGCTTTTCATCATGGCCACGGCAGTTTCAGAGCCTGCGGGGGCATTCTTGGCAGCAGTCTCGGCCAGTTCCATGAATTTCTTGTGCGAGTCGGCAAACTGCGATTCCGCGGTCTTGGCCAGTTCTGCCTGCGCGCCGGAGACGATTTCATAGGCGTGGCGGGTGTAGGACAGCATTTTTTCCGCCATGGGCTGCATCCAGCCGGATTGCAGGCTCGACAGTTCCTGCAGGTCCTTGACCGACATCAGTGCCATGGTGTGATCGGCGCCTTCCTGCAGCGAGGTTTTCATGGCCTGCATGTTCAGATCGACCAGCTTTTCCATGTTGTCGATGGATTTGCTGGCGAGGCCGAAAAGGGTTTCGAATTGAGTCTTTTGCGCGGCTGCGAACTGTTCGGGGGTCATCATGATGTTTCTCCTAAGGTGAAGGGGCATTGGCTACGGGGGCGGCAGCCAACACATTTTGAACCTCGAACGGTGTCATGCTGATGACGGTCTGCTCTGGTTCTTGTGCACTGCACAAAACGTATTCTAGAGCGTCGAAACCGAAATGCAAGAAAAATTTGTGCGTCGCAGCAAATTAATTTTCCAAAGAAAAATCAATGACTTGAACGTCTACTCCCTATGGCGCTTGGGTTTGTATACCGACGGTGGAGATGATTTTTCGGTCTGCCGCGGTTTGGAGACATCGCTTGCCTTGATGCGACGCGGCACGGCCTTGGGACGTTTGTCCTCGGGCATGGCCAGGGTTCCAGACTTTTTCTTTGTGGCTGCGGCGTTCAGTGCGCTGATTTGCGCCTCTGCCGCCGTGGGAGCCTGAGTCGTGGCGACGTCGTCCGGCTTTGAGGGGGACACTGTGGAGTAGGGCTGCAGCAGCGCGACGAGCTGTCCATAGACCCGTGGCGTGGCGGCAAGCACTTCGCCACTGAACAGAAAATTGCCATCTCCTGCGAAATTGCCGACCAGGCCGCCGGCCTCGGTGATGAGCAGGCTGCCAGCGGCGATGTCCCAGGGCTTGAGGCCGGTTTCAAAAAAGCCGTCGTAACGACCAGCGGCCACATAGGCCAGATCGATGGCGGCAGCCCCCGGTCGGCGCAGGCCGACGCAACGCTGCGCCACGCGCTTGAACATCTCCAGGTATGTGTCGATGTCGTCGCTCTTGCGGAACGGAAAGCCGGTGCCGATCAGACTGTCTTCAAGGCGCACGCGGTTGGACACGCGGATACGACGGCTGTTGAGAAATGCGCCGGCGCCGCGGGTGGCGGTGAACAGCTCGTCGCGCGTCGGGTCGTAGACCACGGCCTGCTGCACCACGCCGCGATGCGCCAGCGCGATGGAGACGGCGTAGACCGGCATGCCGTGGATGAAGTTGGTCGTGCCATCGAGCGGGTCGATGATCCACTGGTATTCCGAGCTGGCATCGCCGAAGGTGCTGCCGGTTTCTTCGGCCAGGATGCCGTGCTGTGGAAAAGCCTTGAGCAGCACGTCGATGATGGCCTGCTCGGCGGCGCGGTCCACTTCAGTGACAAAGTCATTGGCGGCCTTTTGCGCCACGCGCAGCAGATCGATGTCGAGACTCGCGCGGTTGATGATCTTGCCGGCTTCGCGCGCTGCGCGAACGGCCACATTGAGCATGGGGTGCATGGTGTCCTGAGCGCCAGCAGCGACAATGGCGCGAGAGATTCGGAGGGTGACAAAGAACAGATGGAACACGCGCATTTTATCGACGCCGGGCAGCCGCAGGCTGCACACGTGCCGGATCAGACGGTTTTCGTCCTTGTTGGCACCAGTCATCCGGGCAATGTGGGCGCTGCCGCGCGCGCGATCAAGAACATGGGCTTTGGCCATTTGCGCCTCGTGGCGCCGCGCTTTGCGGACGTGCTCACGCTGCCCGAGACGCTGGCATTTGCCAGCGGCGCGCAGGACGTGTTGCAAGCGGCACAAGTGGCCCCCGACCTGCCTTCTGCCGTGGCCGATTGCGGGCTGACGGTGGCCCTGTCTGCACGGGTCCGCGATTTCGGGCCTGCGCTGCACACGCCCGACTGGTTGCCGCAATTGGCCCAGCGCAGTGCGCAGCAGGGAAGACGCGTGGCCTTTGTGTTCGGCAGCGAACGCTATGGCCTGAGCAACGCGGACGTGTATCGTTGCGACGCGCTGCTGAGCATTCCCGCCAATCCCGCCTACACCTCGCTCAATCTGGCGCAGGCCGTGCAGGTGATCGCGTGGGAGTGGCGCAAGGCCGTCGGGGTGCACACGGTGCAGCCCGCGCAAGCGCAGGCCATTGCGGCAACGGCAGGCGAAGTCGAGGGCATGCTGGCCCATGTGGAGCAGGCATTGCGCGCACTGGAGGTGCTTGATCCGGATGCGCCGCGCAAGCTTCTGCCGCGTCTGCAGCGCCTGGCATCGCGTGCCGAACTCTCGCGCGAGGAGGTGCAGATTCTGCGTGGGGTGTGCGCCGCCATTCTGCGCAAGGTGCCGTCGCCCTGAGCCGCTTGTCCGTCGGGCAGGATTTGCGTCCCTTCAATACACTGATCAACCGTTCGAATCCGCCCAAAGAACCCGGTCTATGCTGCAACGATTGCGTGAAACCATCCAGACCATCCTGGAGCGCGACCCGGCTGCGCGCTCCACCTGGGAGGTCATCACCTGCTATCCCGGCTTGCACGCCTTGCTGTTCCACAGTGCCGCGCATGCCTGCTGGACGCGCGGCTGGTACTGGCTGGGACGCTGGATTTCGCACTGGGGGCGCTGGTTCACCGGCATAGAAATCCATCCCGGAGCCACCATCGGCAGGCGCGTGTTCATTGATCACGGCATGGGTGTGGTGATCGGAGAGACAGCAATCGTCGGCGATGACTGCACCATCTACCAGGGAGTGACTCTGGGGGGGACGTCGCTCTACAAAGGCGCCAAGCGGCATCCAACGCTCGAGACCGGCGTGGTGGTGGGTGCGGGAGCGCAGGTGCTCGGCGGATTCACCGTGGGCGAGGGTGCGCGCATCGGCTCGAACGCCGTGGTGGTCAAGGCGGTTCCCGCTGGCGCGACGGCGGTGGGAAACCCGGCACGCATCATCCAGAAAGATGTGGAACAGCAGCGCGAAGCGACAGCCGCACGCATGGGTTTTTCTGCCTACGCGGTCACGCAGAACGGAGATGACCCGCAGTCACGCGCCGTATTGGGTCTGATCGACCACGCAGCGCAACTTGAGCATCAGGTGGCCTTGCTCTGGCAGGCACTCGAACGCCACGGAGTCTGCCCTCCGGAGTCATGCCCCCCGGAAGCCCTGCGCACCGAGCACTTTGACAAAGCCAGGCTCGAAAAACTCGTCGAGTGATTGCCGGCAGCAGAGGTGGGTGGTTCAAGTGAACCGCCTTGTGGCCGATGACAATGCGCGACACCGCGTGGCACGCAGCGACAGCATGTCACGGACAAAAGCACTGACATGCCCCGTTCTCTGGCCGGGAAAAACGAAAAGGCCCTGCAGACTGCTCTGCAAGGCCTTGATTTTCTTCTGAATTGATTGGCTCCTCGACCTGGGCTCGAACCAGGGACCTACGGATTAACAGTCCGGCGCTCTACCGACTGAGCTATCGAGGAACAGCAAAGCAGCGAAATATAACTGGCGCTTCGGGACGTGTCAACAAGTCGCCTTGTGTGGACCGAAAAGAGCCTGATCAATCGCTGTGGTCTGGGTTTCAAGCGGGTTGATCTGTTGCAGGATGATGATCAACACAATCGCCACGCGAATGGCCCAGGTCGCACACCCGGGCAAGTTCTCCGCGCCAGCGTTCAAGTTGCGCTTTCGTCGTGATGGACGAACGGAAACGGATTCTGAATCGTGCCGGGCTGACGACATCGACGCAGTGTTTTGGCGCGCCGTGATTTGGAAGCTCAAGGGGATGGGGCGCTGTTTGCCGCCAGCCACTGCACCCACTGTGCATACAGGCCTGCATCACCCGCGCACACCGCAGAGCGCTTGTCCAGTGTGTTGTTGAACACTGGCTCGCCGGGAAGTGTCTGGCTGTTGCCGCCAGCCTCGGCGAGGATCAGACTGCCCGCGGCGTAATCCCACAGACCTTGGCTGCCGTGCAGGTAGAGGTGAAAGCGTCCGCAGGCGACCCAGCACCAGTCGAGCGCGACCGAGCCGATGGAGCGTTGCGAGGCGTAGGGCGGGCGGATGGCGAGCGCGGTGGCCAGCGGTGCGGACAGGCGCTTGAAGTCGATGCAGGCAATGGTCTTGGCCAGCGGTGGTACCGCGGCGGGCACGCCCAGCGGCTGGCCGTTGAGCCAGGCGCCAGCGCCCAGCGCGGCGGCAAATACCTCATCGCGCATCACGTCGACCACCACGCCCAGGCGGACTTTGCCGCCCTGAATCCAGGCCAGCGACGGGCCGAACACCGGCAGACCGGCGGAGAAATTGCTGGTGCCGTCCAGCGGGTCGAGCACCCACAGGCCGGGGCCGTTGGGCGCGGCAGCCTCCTCGGCCATGAGGCGCTGCTGTTCCTGCGCTGTCATTTCCTCGCCGAGCAGCGGGATGCGTGGCCAGAGTGCGGCGAGCTCGCGCTGCACTCTGGCCTGCATCGCGAGATCGGCGTCGGTGATCCAGGTGCCGTCGGCTTTCAGGCGTGCATCAGGCGCTTGGGCGCGGGGCAGGATTTCGTCGCGGGCGGCGTGGCGCAGCAGGGCGCTTACCAAGGCAAGGTCGGGCGAGGTTGCGGCAGGTGAGTTCACGCGTTCTTCAGGGCACGAGGATGGTGGGCGCGGCAGGCGCGGCGGTCTGCGGCCAGTCCAGGCTGTAATGCAGCCCGCGGCTTTCATGCCGCAGCTGCGCCGAGCGGACGATCAGCGCGGCGACCTGCAGCAGGTTGCGCAATTCCAGCAGATCGCGGGTGACGCGGAAGTTGGCGTAGAACTCGTCCACCTCGGCCTGCAGCAGGGCGATGCGGTGGGCGGCGCGCTCGAGCCGCTTGTCGGTGCGCACGATGCCGACATAGTTCCACATCAGGCGGCGCAGTTCGTCCCAGTTGTGGCTGATGACCACCAGCTCGTCGGCGTCGCTCACGCGGCTTTCGTCCCAGCGGCGCGGGGTGGGCACGGCGGGCGGTTCGGCCTGCAGGATGGACAGCGCTGCGGCCTTGCCGAACACTGCGCATTCGAGCAGCGAGTTGCTCGCCAGGCGGTTGGCGCCGTGCAGCCCGGTGTAGGCCACTTCGCCGGCAGCGTACAGACCGGGCAGGTCGGTGCGGCCAGACAGGTCGGTGAGCACGCCGCCGCAGGTGAAGTGCACAGCGGGCACCACCGGGATGGGCTCGCGCGCCATGTCGATGCCCAGCTCGAGCAGGCGGGCGTGGATGGTCGGGAAATGCTGGCGGATGAAGGCTTCGCCCTTGTGGGTGATGTCCAGATACACGCAATCCAGGCCGCGCTTTTTCATCTCGAAATCGATCGCGCGGGCCACCACGTCGCGCGGGGCGAGTTCGGCGCGCGGGTCGTGCGCGGGCATGAAACGCGTGCCGTCGGGCAGCACCAGCCGGCCGCCCTCGCCGCGCACCGCCTCGGTGATGAGAAAACTCTTGGCCTTGGGGTGGTACAGGCAGGTGGGGTGGAACTGGATGAACTCCATGTTCGCCACGCGGCAGCCGGCGCGCCAGGCCATGGCCAGGCCGTCGCCGCTGGCGGTGTCGGGGTTGGTGGTGTAGCGGTACACCTTGCCCGCGCCCCCCGTGGCGAGCACGGTGTGTGCGGCAGCAAAGGTTTCCACCCGGCCGCTGGCGGTATCGAGCGCATAGGCGCCCCAGCAGCGCGGGCTGGCCTTGCCATCCACATGACGGTCGGTGATCAGGTCGACCGCGACATGGTTTTCGAGCAGGGTGATGTTGGGGTGCGCCTTGGCGCGGGCCAGCAGCGTGGTCTGGATGGCCGCGCCGGTGGCATCCACCACATGGGCGATGCGGCGCTGACTGTGCCCGCCCTCGCGGGTGAGGTGCAGCGCGTTGCCCTCCACGTCGAAGGGCACGCCCATGTCGCGCAGCCAGGCAATGGCGTCAGGGCCGTGCTCGATGACAAAGCGCGTGGCCCGCAGATCGTTGAGCATTGCGCCGGCCACCAGCGTGTCCTGCACATGCTCCTCGACGCTGTCACTCTCGGCCTGGACCGCGGCAATGCCGCCCTGCGCCCATTGGCTGGACGACACGTCGAGCGTGCGTTTGACCAGCACCGTGACCTTCTGGCGCTCGGCCAGATGCAGCGCGGTGGACAGACCGGCCAGACCGGCGCCGAGAATCAACACATCGCTTTGAGGCATGGGGGTCAGCACTCCAGGTTGTCGATCAGCCGCGTGCGGCCCAGGCGCGCCGCGGCCAGTACCACGCAGGGCGTGCCGCGGTGCAGGTCTTGCGCGGTGGGCGGCTGCAGATCGCTGCGGCGGCGCAGGGTGAGGTAGTCGGGCGTCCAGCCGAGCTGGTTGAGCCGCGCGAGGGCTTGTTGTTCCAGCAGATGCACCTGCTCGGGCGTGGCGGCGCCGCGGACGTCTTCCGCCAGGGCGCGCAGCGCGGCCTGGAGTTGCGGCGCCTGCGCACGTTCATCGGGCGTGAGGTAGCCGTTGCGCGAGGACAGCGCCAGACCGTCTTCGGCGCGCACTGTGTCGAGGCCGATGATGTGAATGGGCAGGGCGAACTGTTCCACCATGCCGCGGATCAGCAGAAGTTGCTGGTAGTCCTTCTTGCCGAACACGGCGTGGGTCGGCTGCACCATCTGGAACAGCTTCATGACCACCGTGGCCACGCCCTCGAAGTGCCCGGGGCGGGCGGCGCCGTCCAGGATGTCGGCAATCGCCGGGTCGGGCAGGACGCGGAAGGTCTGCGGCTGCGGGTACATCTCGGCTTCGTCGGGAGCGAACAGCAGGTCGCAGCCGGCCTCGGCCAGCAATTCGGCGTCGCGCTGCAGGGTGCGGGGGTAGCGGTCGAAGTCTTCGTGGGGGCCGAATTGCAGGCGGTTGACAAAGATGCTGGCGACCACCGGAACGTGTTCGGCCCGCGCCCGCGCGATCAGCGCGAGGTGCCCGGCGTGCAGGTTGCCCATGGTGGGCACCAGCGCCCAGTGCGGCTGCTGACGCAGCGCAGCCCGCAGATCGACAAGGGTGTGGACGGTCAGCATGACAGGCAGGGCAAGAGGTCAGGCGGTGTAGCCATGCAGGGCGTCGTTCGGAAAGCTGCCGTCTTTCACGGCATGGACATAGCTGCGCACCGCGTCGAGCATGCTGGGGGCGCCCTCCATGAAGTTGCGCACAAAGCGCGGCTTGGGACCGCGGGTGATGTCCAGCATGTCGTGCAGCACCAGCACCTGGCCGTGGGTGCGGCTTCCCGCGCCGATGCCGATGGTGATGCCGGGAAAGGCGGCGCTGATGTCTGCAGCCAGATCGGACGGCACGAGTTCGAGCACCAGCATCGCTGCGCCCGCTGCGCCCAGCTCGGCGGCGTGCTGGCGCAGGGTGTCGGCGGCTTGTGCGTCGCGGCCCTGGATGCGATAGCCGCCCAGGGCGTGCACGCTCTGCGGCGTGAGCCCCAGGTGGGCGCACACCGGGATGCCGCGCTCCACCAACGCACGCACCAGCGGTGCGGTCCAGCCGCCGCCTTCGAGCTTGATCATCTGCGCCCCGGCCTGCATCAGTGCCACGCTGCTGGCGATGGCCTGCTCGGTGCTGCCCTGATAGCTGCCGAAGGGCAGGTCGGCGATCAGCCACGCCGTGCGGTTGCCGCGTGCCACGCACTGGGTGTGATAGGCCATCTGCTCCAGCGTGACCGGCAGGGTGGAGGCATGGCCCTGCATCACCATGCCGAGAGAATCACCGACCAGCAGGCAGTCCACCCCGGCGTCGTCGAGCAGGCGGGCGCTGGCCGCGTCATACGCGGTGAGCATGGCGATTTTCTCGCCCGCTTCACGCAGGGCGCGCAGGCGGTGCAAGGTCTGTGGCTTGCGCGGCGCGGTCTCGCGCGACGGCGCGCCATAGGGGGAAGGGGGTGCGGTCGATTCGGCAGTCATGGCGAGACGGAAAAAGGAACCGGGGCATTATGCCGTGGGTGTGCCATGCGGGCTTGAACAAGGCGAACGAGCGTTCGATTCGCGGCACTCAGCTTGGCCTGTAGGCCAGCCGCACATACAGGGGCGCAAACGCCTCGGCCTGGGTGATTTCCACCAGCGCCTCGCGGGTGAGTTCAAGCAGCGCCACCAGCGTGACCACGGCCACGGGCACGCCCAGCGCGGGTTCGAACAACTCGTGAAATTCAAGAAAGCGCTGGCCCTGCAGCTGACGCAGCACCCGGCTCATGTAATCGCGCACCGAGAGCTGTTCGCGGGTGATCCTGTGGTGCGTGTGCAGCTTGGCGCGCTTGAGAATGTCGCTCCAGGCCTGCTGCAATTCGCTCACCGTGACCTCGGGCAGACGCGGCGCGGCGTCGCGGTCGAACAGCACCTGCGCGCGCCAGAAATCGCGCCCGAGCACCGGCAGAGCGTCGAGTTGCTGCGCGGCGAGCTTGAAGCGCTCGTATTCGAGCAGGCGGCGCACCAGTTCGGCACGGGGGTCTTCGGGTTCGGCGCCGGGCTCTGCGGGCGGGCGTGGCAGCAGCATGCGCGACTTGATCTCGATGAGCATGGCCGCCATCAGCAGATACTCGGCGGCGAGTTCGAGGTTGTGATGGCGGATCTGCTCGACATAGCTGAGATACTGCGCCGTGACCTGCGCCAGTGGAATGTCGAGGATGTTGAAGTTCTGCTTGCGGATCAGGTAGAGCAGCAGATCCATCGGCCCTTCGAAGGCCTCCAGAAACACTTCGAGTGCGTCAGGCGGGATGTAGAGGTCTTGTGGCAGCTCGAACAGCGGCTCGCCATAGAGGCGTGCCACCGCCATGCCGTCGACCGTGGCCGGGGTGCTGTCGATCGCCGGGGCAATCAGCGCGGCGTCCTGGGCGGTGTCGGGCATGCCCCGTCTTCTCAATGACTGCCGTAGACGTAGGCCTTCTGCGGCACGCGGGCGGCCTTGAAGGCCTTGGCCAGTTCGGGGTTTTGCGGCTTGTCCCAAAGCCGCGCACGACCTTCCTTCTGCTTGGCCTCGAGCTGCGGATCGCTTTGCTTGAGGTCCTGGAGGAAATGCGTCACTTCAGACACATAGGGCTTGACTTTGAAGGGCATGGGGTTTCGCTCGAAGAGGGGGAAGACGGAACCACCATTCTATGCAGCCCGCTGCAGCGCTCAAACGCACCGAGACGGTGCGTCAGTGCCGCATTTCAGGGCGCTCGGTGCGAGGCATGCACCGCGATCGGGCAAGATGTTGGCATTTGTTTCTGTTTTACATGTACCGTGCCACAAATTCGGGCATGACGTTTGCTTGTGGTGCATGTCCTTCTCCTGCAAGACGCTCATCATGGTGCACGATCCCTCCAGCGGCAATGTGTTGTTCATCCTGCTCGGTGCCATTCTGGTGCTGGCGATGCATGCCGGTTTTGCCTTTCTCGAACTCGGCACGGTGCGCAAGAAAAACCAGGTCAACGCGCTGTCCAAGATCCTGACCGACTTTTCGGTGTCGGCCATCGCCTATTTCCTTATCGGCTACGGCATCGCCTACGGCCAGCACTTCCTGGTGGGCGACGACGTGCTCACCAAGGAGCATGGTTATGCGCTGACCCGGTTTTTCTTTCTGCTGACCTTCGCCGCGGCGATTCCGGCCATCATCTCCGGCGGCATTGCCGAGCGCGCCAGGTTCTGGCCGCAGCTCATCGCCACCTTCACCATCGTCGCGTTCGTCTATCCGTTTTTCGAGGGCATCGTCTGGAACGGTAACCTGGGGGTGCAGGCCTGGCTGCAATCGACCTTCGGCGCGCCGTTTCATGACTTTGCCGGCTCGGTGGTGGTGCATGCGATGGGTGGCTGGATCGCATTGCCCGCAGTGCTGCTGCTTGGGGCGCGGCGCGGCCGCTACCACGCCAACGGGCAGATGTCGGCGCACCCGCCGTCGTCCATTCCCTTTCTCGCGCTGGGCTCGTGGATCCTGATCGTCGGCTGGTTCGGCTTCAATGTGATGAGCGCGCAAAAGCTCGACCAGATCAGCGGATTGGTCGCGGTGAATTCGCTGATGGCCATGGTCGGCGGCACGCTGGCGGCGCTGGTCGCGGGCCGCAACGACCCTGGTTTTCTGCACAACGGCCCGCTGGCCGGGCTGGTGGCGGTGTGCGCCGGATCGGACGTGATGCATCCGCTGGGCGCGCTGGTGGTCGGTGCCGTGGCTGGTGCGCTGTTCGTCTGGATGTTCACGCTCACGCAGAACCGCTGGAAGATCGACGACGTGCTCGGCGTGTGGCCGCTGCACGGGCTGTGCGGCACCTGGGGCGGGATTGCCGCCGGGATTTTCGGCATGAAGGCGCTGGGCGGGCTGGGTGGGGTGTCGCTGGTCTCGCAGATCGTGGGCACGCTCATGGGCATCTCCGTCGCGTTGATCGGCGGCTTTGTGGTGTACAGGGTGCTGAAAAAGCTCCTCGGCATTCGTCTGGATGCCGAGGAGGAGTTCAACGGCGCCGACCTGTCCATCCACCGCATCACCGCCACGCCGGAGCGCGAGGCGTCGTGGTGAGACGGCGGGGGCAGCGCGGCCGTTCAGCTCCAGCCCAGATCGGCCAGGCCAAGGGCGTGCGACCACAGCACCTTGCCGTCCACGCTCTTGGTCACGAGTTCCAGACGGCGGCTCTTGTCTGCGCCGCTGAATTTCAGCACGCCGTAGTTGCGTTCCGTCACCAGGGTGCCGGGTACGCGGTTCGAGTTGTCATCGCCCCTGGCGGGCCCGGAGTTCAGCGGTGAGCTGGTGAATTCAACCAGCGGATAGTCGCGTTTTCCGCTGTAGGCGGGTCGGGGGAATTTGATCAGTTCGGTGATGTGACGGTCTCCCGACAGGAACAGCACGCCCGGAATGCGGTATTGCTGCAGCCAGCCCAGAAACTCCGCGCGCTCGACCGGGAACTGGTTCCAGCCTTCATACGCATCGTCGTCATTGAAGAATTGACCCCCCGCGGCAATGATCTTGAACCGGGCGCGCGAGAACAGCAGGGCATTGCGCAGCCAGCGCATCTGCGCCGGACCGAACATGACCTTGCCGCGTTCGCCCGGCATGGTGGCGTCCGCGCTGCGCCACCAGCGATCGTCGAGCAGGAAGATGTCGGCATCGAACAGGCTGACCTTGGTGAACACCCCGGCCACATTGCCCACCCCGTAAGTCGGGTTGGCCCAATAGGTCTTGAACAGCTGCAGCGCGTCGTCCTTGAACTCGAAACTGCTGTCGCTGTCGTTCGGGCCGTAGTCATGGTCATCCCAGATGGCGACTTGCGGCGTGGAGCGCAAGAAACTGTCCAGCGGCGCGAATCCACGCGTGACGCGGTAACGCAGCGCCATGCCCTCGGGGCTCAGGGTATCGGCCTCGCGGTAATACAGGTTGTCGCCCAGCCACACCATCAGGTCTGCCCGCTCTGCGGTCATGGGGCCGTAGATCTCGTAGCCTCCGCCGTAAGGCTTGCCGGGACGATCGAAGGGCGGATCGTTGATGTAGGCACACGAGCCGGTGAGCACGGTGAAGTCGGGCGGCGGGCTGCGGAACAGCCAGATCTTCTGCGTGCGCACCGTGATGCTGCGCTCGGGCACCGGCTTGCCGTTCACATGGGCGGTGCAGACATAGTGGGTGCCGGGGGCGAGATCGTCGAGCACCATGTGGGCGCAGAACTGCCCGGCCGCATCGGTGCGGCGAGCCGCAGTGCGTTTTCTGTTGTCGGGCTGATCGAGTGGTGCGTATTCCAGCACCACCTCCGCCGCGCCGGGGGTCTGCAGCCAGACCACAGCCGAGCGTGCGGCCACATAGCCCTGCATCGGCCCGGCAAACAGGCTGCCGGGTGGCGCCGGTTCTGCCCAGGCCGGCGGAAAGCTCCAGCCGCCGGTGGCCAGCAGGGCCGTGGCGGCAAGCCCGCCGCGCAGAAAGCCCCGCCGCGTGGGCAGCACGGGAGGAACGTCAGGCGCGGCGCCCATCAGAACTGTGCCTCCAGGCCAAGGAAGACACTGCGGGGCTTGCTGGTGTAGAGCAGCGGATTGCTCGTGCTCCCCGGAAATCCCGTCTTGTATTTGTAGACATACTGCTCGTTGAACAGATTGTTCACATTCAGATTCACGCTCAGTTGCTTGAAGCCCAGGCCGCCTGCAGTGTCCCCGGCTTTCCAGGTGTAGCGCAGGGCGGCGTCTGCCGTGGTGTGCGCGGCAATGGGCGATTTGCTGTCGGTCCAGTAGGCCTCGCTGGTATGGCGTAGTCCGAAGCTGGCTTTCCATGGGCCGGTGCGGTAGGTCAGACCGGTGGCCACGGTGCTGTGCGGGGCGTAGGGCATGGGCAGCTTGGCCGAGGTGAACTGCGCATTGAGCAGACCGAGGTTGGCGTATGCCGACCAGTTGTTGCTCAGTGCAAAGTTGTTCTGCCAGGCGATGCCTTCGTTCACCGCCTTGCCATCGTTGGCCAGAATGGTGACCGAGCCGGTCGAGCCCGGTGGGGTGTAGGTGTAGCTCTGGATGTAGTCGTCGAAATTCACGCGGAAGATGTCGAGCCCACCGCTCCAGACGCCAAAGTCGTACACCACGCCCGCGTCGTAAGTCGTGGCCTTTTGCGGCGCCAGGTTGGGGTTGTAGGTGCCGGTGTAGTACTGGTTGTACTGCGGTGGGTTGGTGTTGCGGGTGACGTTGGCATAGAGGTTGATGCCCTTGGCCGCAGCAAAGTTGACGCCCAGCGAGGGCATGGTGGTCGAGAAGGTGTTGCTGTAGATGCCCTGCTTGCCGCCGGTCTTGGCCACCACGGCAAAGTCGGTAAAGTCGCGGCTGACATGCAGATACTTCAACCCCGCCTGCAGGGTCAGCGCGTGCGTGGGCTTGAAGGTGAAGTTCACATACGGCTCGTACAGCTTGGTCGCCACCGGCTCCTTGTACACCGACCCGAGGTACTGCCCGGTGGTGCTGCTGATGAATTGCTGGTCGTGCGTGGTGTCGTTCTTGTTCAGCCACAGGCCGGCTTCCATGCTCACCATGCTGCCCAGCGGCATCGCCAGTCGCAGGATGTTGCCGATACGCCGGGTGTCGTTGATGCCGTGCGAGACGAACAGCCCACCCACCGGCGCCTTGACCGCACCATAGGCGCCGTTGGGCTGCAGCAGGTTGTAGGTGGCGTTGGTGTAGGCGCCGCCCCCAAAGCCGTTGCCGCGGTAGTAGTAGAGCTGGTTGGAGAAGGTGACCTGGCCGAACTTGGCCTCGTACTTGGCGTAGGTCAGCCAGTTCTGGTAGACGTTGTTGTTGTAGCCGGTGAACAGGCCGTTGGGCTTGCCGTTGATCGTGGGGCTTGCGGTATAGACGTTGCAGGTGACGCCGAACTTGGCGAGGTTGGCCGCGGTGCAGCCGCCGTAGTAATTGAAATCCTGATTGTTCTGTGTGTAGAACAGGGTCAGCGCCCCTGGACCGAGCTGGGTCACGCTCTTGAACAGATACTGCCGCTGGTCGCTCGGGGTGTTGTCGTCATAGCCGTCGAGCTTGTTGCGGTTGGCGTAGAACCAGATGGCAGTCGGCGCGCCGGTGTTGGCGCCGAGCAAACCGGTGTTGGCGAGCAGCCCATAACTGCGCTTGCCGAACGAGCCGGCGCCGCCGAACAGGCTGAGCGAGGGTTTGGGCCCCGGGTTGAGCGAGTAGGTCTCGACCGATCCGCCGAAGGCCGCAAGGCCCGGAATCGCCGCGGACGCCGCGCCGGGGAAGTAGCGTGTTCCGGCGATCAGCCGCGTGGGAATGAACTCGTTGGTGTAGAAGGCATAGCTGTCGTTGTCGTTGAGCGGAATGCCGTCGAGCGTCCAGTTGATCAGATTCTGCGCAAAGCCGTTGATGTAAACCGTATCGCCGTTCTGGCTGTCGCCGTCGCTGGTGACCACCACATTGGGCAGCACCTTCAGCGCGCTGGTGAACGAGTCGGTCGGGCTCAGGGTCTGATACTGGCCGGGGGTGATCTCGGTCTGCGCCTGGGTTGCAGTCGGATTGAACAACTGCACGTTGTCCAACTGCTTTTGCGGGATGGACTGCACGGTACCGGCAGGCGCGGAGAGGAACAGGCCGCTGCCGGTGGAGCCGCCTGCACCTTGGCCCTGGGCGCTGACTTCACCGAGATTGGACGCGGTTTGCGCCCATGCTGCGGGCGCGCAGCTCAGCGCGACGGCCAGCGCGATGTGACGAGGACGGAACGCAACGTTTGAGTTCGAGGCTGCCACGAAAAGGTCTCCAAAAGAGGGATGAGAAAAGATGAATCCCCCCATTGTTGGAACCGCCGATGAAAGCCTTTTGAAACGCCTGTGAAGATTTGGTGACGTTTGTTGCGCGCAACAGTTTGGCGCGGCGCGCGGTGTCAATCGTCCCCGGCAACCAGGCTCGACATGGGCCTGTGCTGTGCGTGCGCCAGCGCCTGCAGATGCGCCTGCATCGCTGCATAGGCCTGCGTCCCCTTGCTCGCCAGCCATTCCTGCCGCATCTGCTCGGGGCCGGAGACCTCGAGCAGCGCGGTCGGGGTGTAGCGCGGCCCGCTGGCAGGGGTTGGCGCGCCAGGCGGCTGCGCCACAGGCAGATCGCGGAACGGCGCATCCGAGGGGCACACACCGGGGTTGCGTTGCAGCGGCACTTCTGCCGGCAATACGGGTGTCGGGGTCAGGTCGGGATGTGTGCGCCAGATGCCGGCCAGCACATGCGCGTTGGCGTCCCACTGCGACATCGGCGGAACGCCGGCCACCGCTTCGATGGTGCGCAACAGATCGACCTGCGACAGATGCTGCGTCACCAGCACGCCGGGTTTGACCCAGGGGCCTGCCGCCACGGCGAAGGTACGGTGCGCGTCGATGTGATCGGCACCGGACTGCGCGTCGTCCTCCGTGAGCAGCACCAGGGTGTGTTTCCAGCTCGGCAGGGTGGACAGGGTATGAATGACCTGCGCGGTGGCGAGGTCGCTATTGGCCACATAGCTGTCGGGGCTGGGCAGGCAGGGGGCGCGGCCCGCGGTGTGGTCGTCGGGCAGCCAGATGTAGAGCACGCGCGGCAGGTGCGCGGCGTGGGCACGCACCCAGCGGTCGAACACCTTGGCGCGGTCGGTGTCGAGAATGAGGCGATCCCACGCCGGGTAGTCCATTGCCAGATGCGCGCGCAGCGCGGGGGACATGTCGCCGATCTTGTTGCGTGAGGCGAACTCGCCGAAGTCCTCGAAGCTCACGCCGTGCGCGAGCAGATCGTTGAACAGAAAAAGCCGCGCAGGGTAGGTGATCCAAGGGTTGCTCCAGTGCCCGAGCGCCGAGAGATTCTGGTAGATCGCATACGGGTTGCGCGCGTCGCTGGCGCCGGGCGCGAGCGACTGCGTCCACCCCGAATTGGCCACAAAGCCGCGGCCGGAGTAGTACAGCGGCCAGGTGCGCTGGAGGAAGTCGGAGTCCGAGCCCGCGGTGGTCCACTGATGGCCTTGTGAGGTCACTTCCCCATCGGCGAAGAAGTTGACGAACAGCGCGCCGCTGCCCGCCGTGCGGTAGAGGTTGGGCAGTTCGCGCGGGCCGTAGAGATCGAGCGCAGGGTCGGCCCAGTGGCCTGCGGCGGCGTAGCTGCCGAGGTCTTCGTCGAAGGTTTTGTTCTCGCGCAGAATGAACACCACGTGCCGGACGTGGCCGCGCAGCCAGGCAGTGGCGCGGGCGTTTTCCATGGCTCGCTGCAGGCGTTGCGCGGCACTGAATCCATCGTTCGATAAAGCGGTCTGCGTCCACTGCGCCGCGTGCGTGGACAGGTCGGGCAACTTCACACGTTGCAGCGCGCCATGCATGAAATCACCCACCCACTGATGATGCAGATTGGGCCCGCTGCCCATGCCCTTGGCGCAGGCAATGAACAAGGCGTCGCCCCGCACCGCCAGCGCCGTGGGGTACCAGGCGGTGGGGATGAGCGCGATGCGCTTGCCGCTGGCGAGGTCGAACACGGCCACGTCATCATTGCCGGCGTTGGCGACGAACAGCCGGCCCTGCGCGATCGCGAGGGCGTCGGGGTAAGCGCCGGGCGGCGCGCCGGGGTAGGGGCTGTCGTCGATCACGCGCACTGGCTTCAGGGTTTGCGTATCGACGGCGACGATGCGGTCGAGATTGGCGTCGGCCACCCAGACCAGCGGCGTTCCCGGCTGCGCGACCAGTGCGGTGGGATGCGCGCCTGCTGCGCCACTGCGCGGGCCGAGCACCGGGCCGGTGGGCACTGGGCCGACGACCCGCCACGCAGCGCGGTCGATCACGGTCACGCCATTGCCGCCCCAGTCGCTCACCACCAGCCGCCTGCCGCCATCGGCCAGGGTCACGGCATAGGGATAGCTGCCGACGTTGAGATAGTCGGTCTGACCAGTCTGCAGATCGATGCGCGCCAGGCTGTTGGCCAGCATCCCGGTGACATAGGCATGACGCCCTTGCGGGCCGAGCACCACGCTGTCCGGGTAGAAATGCCGCGGCTGCTGCCAGTCGCCGGCGTATTGATAGGGGTACTGCGTGCGCGGAAACGGCTGCCATTGCAAGGGGTAGCGCCGCAGCAACTGCAGGCGATCATCGCGCACCGCCAGGGCGAGCAGGTCGTCGCTGTTGCCGCCGGTGGCATAGAGCGTGCCATCCGGCCCTGCGGTCAGTCCCTGGAACAGGCTCTGGCCGTGGATCACCTTCTCGCTCTGCCGAGCGCCATCGCCGCCCTGCTTGCCCTGCGCGATGGTGGCGCCGGGTGCCGCATGCGTTTTGTCCTTGTCGAACAGCGTGGACACCCCACCCTGCGGCTGCAGTGCGTCCGCGGAGAAGCGCAGGATCTCCTGCACCTTGCTGGCGCCGCCGGTGAGCACGGCCACGCTGTTGTCGCTGATGGCCAGTTGCGTCGGGAAGTTGGGCGTCTGCACCAGTTGTCCGACGGGCGTGAGCAGGCGACCGCTGGGCAACACGGCGGGTTGCCCGGCCGCCGGTTCGGTGGCCGAGACGCAGGCGATGCTGCCGAGTAGGGCAAGCAGGATGGGAAGTGTGTTGTTGCGTGGCATGTTCTGGTCTGCGTGAGAGAAAGAAGGCCTGCCGCGAGGACTGGAAAACTTAAAATACCGTATAAACTATTTATGTCATTCTTTTTGAGGAGAGCAACATGCCCACCGCCAAAACCAACGCTGTCGTCAAGACGGCCAAGGCCGCGACCGTCACGGCGCGCACCGCCAGACCTGCGGCGCGCCAATCCGCTACACGCGCCGCAAAGCCCGCACCCGCCAAGGCGCTGGCTCGCAAGTCGGCTGCATTGAAGTCCGCTGTCGCCAAGCCCGTTGCCACTGCCGTGGCCGATGTCAAGCCGCCCAAAATCAAACTGGTACGCGACAGCTTCACCATTCCCCGCAACGAGTACGACACCCTGGACACGCTGAAAGCGCGCCTCGTCCAACTGGCGCGCCCAGCGAAAAAAAGCGAAGTGCTGCGTGCTGGCATCGCCTTGCTCGCCACGCTCAATGACGCCGCGTTGATCGCCGCGCTCGATGCGGTGCCCGCAATCAAGACCGGGCGTCCGAAGAAGGCGAAGTCAGCCTGACGCACCGAACACCGCCTCGACGGCAGCGCTCACCCCGCCTGCCAGATCGCTGCGGCAATCAAAGCGGCCACCAGCACCCAGCCGCTGGACGCGGGCAATACCTGCGCGGCGGCCCAGGCCAGTGCCACGGCGATGGCCACCGAGGCGACGTTGCGGACGTCGCCAAAGATCAGCTGCAGAATCTTTTTCATGCGCGCACTCCTGGTGTGGCGGGTTTGGGTACACGCAGCTTGATGGCAGACAGGCGGCCCGCGATGGCATAGACGGCAAACAGCAGCAGCAGGGTGGCGTCTCCCAGCGGCCAGACCTGCGCCTCGTCGAGCAAGCCGCCCAGGCTCCAGAAGGTGCCGAAAGCCAGCAGCGCGCAGGCCACGGTGAACTTGAGGGTGTTCTCGGGCACCTTGGTCAGCGGCTGGCGCAGCACCAGGCCCACGGCAATGACGGCCAGCAACGCCGCCACGGCGCTGCCCGTGGCCTGGCCGTAGCTGATGGTGCGGCCCAGCGCCACCACCAGCAGCCACACTTCCAGCCCTTCGAGCAACACCCCCTTGAACGCCACGGCCCAGGCGACGCGGGCTTCGGCGTGGTCGATCTTTTCACGGGTTTGGGCGAACTCCTTGGCTTCGTCGTGCAGCTTGGTGCGCCCGGCATAGCGGCGGATCGCCTTGACATACCAGCGCAGGCCGAACAGCAGCAAAAACAGACCGATCGCGGCGCGGATCGCATCGATGTCCGCCTGCACCACGCTCAGCCCCACACCAGTGACGGCGATGAGCGCGGCGACGACCGCCAGCGCCGCAGCGGCGGCTCCGGCGGCACGCGCCCAGCCGATGGTCAGCGCCACGGCGAGCACGATGGTGAAGGCCTCGACCCACTCGACGGCAGCGGCCAGGAAAATGGCGGTCATGCCGCCCCATTGGGTGGGGTTCAGGGTTGGGTTCAGCGTGGGGATCATGCAGGGTGTTCCTCTGGGATTTTCGTCGGGAGTGCGGGATAGAGCAGGGTCTGCGCTGCGGCGACGCGCAGGGTGATGGTGCTGCCGGCACTGTAGTGTTGTGCGTCCGTGACCGGCAGGCGCAGCGCCACGCCGTGCAGGTCGATGCGCAGTTCGGCGTGTTCGCCCACGGTCAGGTGGCCGAGCACACGCGCCTGCACCGGCCAGTGTGGGGTGTCGGGGTCGAGGCGAGCGTGTGGCAGATGCAGCGCCGATGCGCGCAGGTACAGGGTGTGCGGGCCGTCGGGTAGCGCCGCGCAGCCGGGCGGCGCGGGCACCTCGCCCCAGGGCGCATGCAGGCGGCCTAACTGCAGGCGCACCGGCCACGGCCCGTGCGCGCCGGTGAAGCGGGCGACGAAGTCGGTGGCGGGCTGGCGCAGCAGCTCGCGCGGGCTGCTCAGTTGCAGCAGGCGGCCCTGCGCCATCACGCCGACGCGGTCGGCCAGGGCCAGGGCCTCGCGGTGGTCGTGGGTGATGTAGAGCGCGCTGATGCCGTGCGCGCGCACCACGCTGCCGATGAGGTCGCGCAGCTCCTCGCGCAGCCCGGCGTCGAGGTTGGACAGCGGCTCGTCGCACAGCAGCAGCCGGGGCCGCACGGCCAGCGCCCGCGCCAGCGCCACACGCTGCTGCTGGCCACCGGACAGGGCATGCGGATGGCGCTCGGCCAGATCGGCCAGGCCGACTGCGGCCAGCATCTCCCGGGCCTGCGCACGTGCCTTGCTGCGGCCCAGGCGGTGCAGCGGCAGCGCGACGTTGTCGAGCGCGCTCAGGTGCGGCCACAGCGCGTAGTCCTGGAACACCATGCCGAGCTGGCGCCGTTCCGGCGGCAGGAAGGGGCCGCCTGCGGCGTCGATGACGGTCGCGCCCAGGCGCATGCGGCCGCCGTCGAGCCGTTCCAACCCGGCGACCAGCCGCAACAGCGTGGTCTTGCCCGAGCCGGACGGGCCGAGCAGGCAGAGGATTTCGCCCTCGTGCAGTTGCAGGCTGAGGTCGTGCAGCGCGGTGGTCGTGCCAAAGCGCTTGCGCGCGGAGTCGATGTCGAGCAATGTCATGGTGTGTTCAGATCGAGCCCAGCTGGCGCCACGCCACGGGAGTGAATCGCTGGTAAACCCAGCGCGCCAGCAGGGCAAAGGCCAGCAGCACGGCCATGCCCAGCACCTGCAGCCGCGCCTGCTGATGCAACTGAAAGCCTCCGGCGTATTGCAGCAGCGCCACCGCCAGCGGCGGGTGACCGGCCGGGTACAGCAATTCCGAGGCGGGCAGCTCGAAGGCGATCGACAGCACCGCCAGCAGCCAGCCATAGAACAGCGCGCCGGACAGCAGCGGCAGATGGATGTGGCGCAGGGTCTGCCAGCGCGACAGGCCATGCACCCGCGCGGCGTCGGCAAGCGAGCGGTGCAATTGCGCCACCGGCCCCATCAGCACGCGGCTGGTGGCCGGCACGGCCAGCGCCACATAGGCCATGGCCAGCAGCAGACTGCCGCCATACAGCGGCGCATAGGGCTGGTTGTACGCCTGCAGATACGCGGCGGCCAGCACGATGAGTGGCAGCGCCATCATCGCCAGCAAGGCCACGTCGAGCACGCGGCCCACCCGCCCGGGCCGGGCGATCAGCCAGGCCACGGGCAGGGCGATGACCACGGTGAGCGTGGCCGCGACGAGCGCCAATTGCAGCGAATAGCCGATGGCCGAAAGCAGCGGCGGCAGGCTGGCTGCAATCTGCACCCAACCCGCGTGCGGCCACGCCACCCCCAGCGCGGCGAAAGTGGGCAGGCCGAGCGCGAAAGCGGCGAGCGCGATCAGCGCTGCGCCATGCAGCAATCGATGGCTGGCACGCAGCCGCACCCTCGCTGCGGGCCGGTGCTTGGCGCCCAGGGTCTGGTGCAGGCTGGCGCGCTGGCCCACGCGGTGCTGCAGGACGAGCGCCGGAACCACCAGACCGAGCAGCAACCAGGACGTGGCCGCGGCCAGCGGGAAGTTCAGCGGCATGCCGTTGACCGCCTGGTAGATGGCGTAAGTGCCCATGGTGAAGCCGCTGCTTGCGCCGAGCGTGGCCACCACCGCGAAGTTGCGCAGCGATTCGGCGTAGGCGATGGCAAAGCCGGCGGCCAGCGCGGGCAGCAGGGCCACGAGCCCGAGCCGCAGCCGCCACAGCGTCGAGAGGCCATGCACCCGTGCCGCTTCCTGCTGCTCCGCGCTGGTGTGGCGCAGGCTGCCCTGCGCCACCAGGAACACATAGGGCACGACCTTGAGCACCAGGGTGAGGACGATGCCCACCGGGCCGAGCAGCAACTGTGCGGCGTGCAGCGCAGTAGGCCATGACGCGAGCGGGCCGATGGGCGCGGCCAGCAGCATCCAGCCCGAAGCGAGAAAGAAATCGGGGAAGATCAGCAGCAGCCACACCCCGGCTTCGATCCAGCTGCGTCCACGCAGATCGGTGCGCTCGCGCAGCCAGGCCAGCCACAGGCCGAAGGGCAGCGCAAGCAGCCCGACGGCAAGCGCCACCCACAGCGAGTTGAACAAGGCGTGGAGTTCATAGCCTTGCAACGCCTCACGCAGCGGCGCAAGAGTGGGCCGGGGCGCGCCCTGCAGCAGGTGCGGCATGAAGGCAGAGAGCAAGAAGCCCAGCAGTGGATAGGCCCACAGCGCAACGAACACGGCAGCAGCGAGCAGCAGACCGAGCGGCAGGGTCCAGCGCCGCACCCTTGCCCACGGGTCGCTTGCGCCGAACGAGGCAGTGGCGGCGGGCCGCCAGTTCATGGCCTGGAGCAGGGCGATCATGGTGCGCATGCAGACATGGGCTGCTCAGCGCGCGATGTGCGCGGTGAACCAATCGATCACCTGCGGCTCCTTCGGCCCCCACACCGCCGGGTCGAGCACCAGCGGTTGCACCGTGCCGAGCCGCTTCAGGCTGGGAAGCGCAGCGGTGCCTTCGACCAAGGGTTCATAGTTCGAGTCGGCGTCGGGGTCGCCCTGTTGCATCGCCGCTTGTCCGGCAGGGGACAGCACCCATTGCACGAAACGCCGCGCCTGCTGCTGCAGCGGCCCGGTAGCGTGCTTGCCGATCGCCAGGTCCGACGGCAGCACGGTAGCCGGTGCCGGCGTGGCGATGCGCAGCTCGGGCATTTCATGCAGGAAGCCGATCGCCGCCGAGCTTTGCACCACGGCCGCGTCGATCTGGCCGTATTGCAGCGCGCGCAGGGTCACGCTGTTGGTCGGGAACACCTTGAGTCCGTTGGCCTTGAGGCGCTCGAAGTACGCTTCTCCCGGCCCCTGCCCGAAGTGCTGCAGCAGACCTGCGACCAGCGGATAGGTCGGGCCGGAGATGGCTGGGTTGTCCATCCCGACCTTGCCGCGCAGCGCAGGTCGGGTCAGATCGTCCCAGGTTCTGGGCCAGTCGGTCTCGGCAATCGCCTTGGGGTTGTAGAGAATGACCCCGGCATAGGTCACGCCCACCGGCAGCCAGCAATGACTGGGCGGCACGAGTTGCTCACCCAGCACGGTGTAGCGCACGGCGGGTGACCAGCCGCATTGCAACAGGCCCTGCGCGGCAAAGGTCTGCATCGCTTGGTTGCCGTCGAGCCAGAGCACATCCCATTGTGGGTTGCGCGCTTCGGCCTGGACGCGCGCGAGCAGCGGGCCGGTGCTCAGATGGATGAGGTTGACCGGGATGCCGGTCGCCTTGGTGAAGGCTTGCGCAACATGCTGGTCGTAGCCCATCGCACCATACACGGTGAGGCTGGCGGCGTGGGCCGTGCCCAGGGCGGCACAGCACAGCGTGGCGCCGGTCACAAGGCGCCGCAGGCCGCGTGGACGTCTGCAAAGAAAGGGGGACATCAGGAATCGCTCAGGTGAAACCGCACCCAGATCGTGAAGGCCATGGACTTGCCTTGCAGTTCCCGGGGTGTCGCAGGGTAGGGGGCGTTGCGGACCGCGTCGAGCGCGGCATGGTCGAGCACGTCGGCGCCGCTGGACGTGAGCACGCGCAGATGGCTGACGGTGCCATCCTGGAAGTCGAAACCCACCAGCGTCTTGCCGGTGAGCTGCATCATCTTCGCAGCCTGCGGATAGCGCACAGCGGCCTGAATGGCACTGCGCAGTTCCGCCTCGAACGTGGCCTTGATCGAGGCCACATCCGGCGCCGCAGGTGCGGGCGGCGGTGGCGGGGCGGGTGGCGTGGGGGCGGCCACGGGCATGGCTGGCTTGGTGTCGGGCGCAGGGGCCGGAGGCGCCTCGACCTTGGGCATGGGCTGGGGCGCGGGCTGCGTCGGGGGCTGCACCGGCTTGGGCTGCACCGGCCTGGGTTGCACCTTGTGGACCATGGGCCTGGGCAGCGGTTTGACCACAGGCTTGGGCACAGGCTTGGGCTCCGGGGGCTTGGGTGCCGGTGGCGCGACCGTCTTGGGCGCGGGCTTGGGCGCCTCGAGCACGATCTGGATCGGCGGTGGTGGAGGCGGCGGCGCGGGGTGGTTGCTCCACCAGACGACGGCGCCGATCAGCGCAACTTCAAGCAGCAGCGCCGCAAGCGCCGCCACCGGCCAGCGTTTGCCGTCCTCGTCGTCGCGCCACGGAGCGGGCGCATGCTGCAGCACCGCGCTCATTGCCCGCTGTCCCCGGCTTGCCTTGCGGCCAGACCGATCTTGGTAACTCCGGCCACGCGGCAGGCATCCATGACCGCCATGAGCTGTTGCAGCGACACATCTTCCTCACCGGCGATGGTGACCTGCAGTGCATCCGTGTCCGGCTTGCTCTTGAGCAGCGCGGTGAGCTGCTGCGCAGTCAGCACCTTGCTGTCGACATGGATGGCGCCGTCCTTGTCCACGGCCAGCGTGATCTGCGGCTTGGGCATGCTCTGCGCCGTGCTGCTGGTGGGCAGGCGCGAGGTGATGCCGGCGTCGGGAATCATGTGCAGGGTCACCATGATGAAAAACACCAGCAGGAAAAACATGATGTCGATCATCGGAATGATCTCGATGCGTGCCTTCTTGGCTTCAAAATATTTCATGGGCGGTCCAGCAAAAATGCCGCGGCAGTGACGCCGCAGCCCAAGCGTGCGAACTCCAGCGCACGCGACCTGGAGAGGTTCGGGAACAGCAGCGCCAGGGTCAGGCCATCTTCTGCTGCAGCACCGGTGAGGGTTGCAGCGCCGGGCGCACGCCCTGTCCGTTATGCGTCACCACCACCGGGCGCACGCCGCCTTCGCGGTAATGCGGATACATGCGGTTGGAGAGCATGAGCTTGATGCGCTCCAACTGGTGCATCACCAGACGCACGCGCTGGTTGAGCGCGTTGAATGCCACCAGCCCGAGCACCGCGATGAACAGGCCTGCCGCCGTGGCCAGCAGCGCCTCGCCGACGCCGCCGGTGACCGCCTGCGTCGCCGCGCCGGGGTTGGACAGCGCCGAGAAGGTGTTGAACATGCCGATGATGGTGCCCAGCAACCCCAGCAGCGGCGCCAGGGTGACGATGGTGTCGAGCACCCACAACCCGCGGTCGATGCGCGGTGCCTGATCCATCACCGCTTCTTCCAGCCGGTCGGAGAAGTGGTCGAGCGGGTCGGCCAGGTCATGCTGCAGGGCGACGGCGACAACCTGCGCCGCAGGCGAGCCGGCGTCGGCCTCGACCTTGGCCTTGAGCTGATTCGCGTCCACGTGCGCATGGCTCTTGAGCTCCCGCACCCAGCCCTTGGCCGAGGCCAGCATGCGCAAAATCGCCCAGAAACGCTCGACGCTGACCGCCAGCGCGACGAACAGCAGCAGCGCCATGATGTAGAGAATCCCGCCCGAGGTCTGGGCAAGGTGGATGAGGGTGTCGAACGACATGGTTGAACTCCGGTGGAAACAGCAAAACCGTGGACGCTAACCGGGTGTTGTGACAGCACGAAGAAACCCGGCCGTCATGTTGGATTTACTCGAAGGGCACGGAGAAATTGACCATCACACTGCGGCCGGCCGTGGTGTAGAACAGCGGGATGCCGTTTCCGGTGCTGCCGGCGTAGCTGCTGATCTTGGTGTTGTTGAACAGGTTGAACACCTGCACCCCGACCTTGGTGCCGTGCGGCAGCATGCCGGCGCTCTCGACGGTGTAGTTGACTGCCGCATTGACGATGGTCGACGATGGGATTTGATACACCGGGGTGTTGTTGTTCTTGGTGTCGATCGCACCGTAGGTGCTGCCGATGTATTTGCCGATCAGCGAGGCATACCACGGGCCGCGGTTGTAGATCAGGCCGAGCGCTGCGGTCTTGTCGGGGACTTTGGCCAATTGCAGGCCGTTGGAATCTTGCCGGGCACGGTTGTACGACGCATTGGCGTAGGTGCTGAAGCCGCCGCCGACGTAATAGGTTGCCTCGCCTTCCACGCCACGGTACCTGGTGCCGCCGATATTGGTGAAAAAGGTGTTGCTTCCCACCTTGACCTGCTGCACCTGATTGCTGAAGTCGATGGCGTACACATCACCCGACAGGGTCAGGCGCTGGCTGCGCCAGGTGGTGCCGATCTGGTAATTGGTCGTCTGCTCGGGCTCCACACCACTGGTTCCGAGCGACGGATTGGGGATGTAGTACAGGTTTTCGTTCGGTGCCAGATACCCCTTGGCCGCCTGCGCGTAGGCGCTCCAGTTCGGCGCGATGGCGTAGTGCAGTTCCACGGCCGGCAGCAGCTTGCTCCAGGTCTGGCTGTAGTCCAGCGGCTGCTTGCTCTTTTGTTCGATCGGTGCCTTGTCGTGGCGCTGGAACCAGGCATATTTCACCCCGCCGCGCAACTGCAGCTGACTGGTGATGTCCCAGTCATACTGCACATACGGCTGGGCGACGGTGAGCGTGCCGTTGATCAGGCGGTCGATCGCCTTGCTGTAGCCGTTCGGATAGACGCTGCCGGGCTTGACGTTGAACGCGTCGTTATTGGAGAAGTCGATCTCCGCCTGGTAGCGGTGGTAGGTCTGGTAGTTCGCCCACAGACCATAGTGCAGCTCGCCTGGGCCGAGGGCTTGCTTCAAGCGCAGCAGGTCACCCCAGTTGCGATAGTTCAGGTACATCTGCTGGCCCGGAATGTTGTTGGCACCATAGACCGTGCCGTTGGGCGTGTCATATCCCTTGGGGAAGGTGCCGTCCGGGTTGAGGCAGTTGACCTGGCCGTCATCGCAGCCGCCGCCATTCGGGTCCAGGCCGTTCCAACCGCTGTGGTAGTAGGCGTAGGTGTAGAGCTTGTTGTCGACCTGCACATTGCCGATGGTCGACTTCAGCCCGAGGTATTCGAAGTCGGTCTGGAAGTCGTCGTAGTTGTAGCCGGTGTACGCCTGGCTCTGCGGATTGCTGCTCAGGCCGTAGTTCGGCCCAAACTGCTGGATCTGGCCGGGCAGACTGCTGGTGTAGGGTGGCTTCTGTGGGGCAACGTAGGGAAAGGATGTCGCGCCGACGATGGCGGCGTTGCTGCCGCTGTTGCGGTTGAACATCGATACGAAGGTCAGCAGGGTGTTGTCGCCGACCGGCTTTTCCAGCTTGAAGAACAGATTCTTGCGGTCGATGTTGGCCCCGGTGAGATAGCCGTCGCTCTTGAGCTGGCGATAGTCGAGATAGGCGCGGGCGTCGCCCCAGTTGTTCATCAGCCCCGTGTTGAATGCGGCGCCGAGCAGTTTGGTGTTGAAACTGCCGATGCTGCCGTAGACCCGGGCCGACGCCTTGTCCGACGGTTCGATGGTGGAGATCGCGATGGTGCCGCCAAAGGTGGCATAGCCCACGGTCGAGGCATTGCCCGGGCCACGATCGACAGTGATGCTGCCAATGTCCTGCGGCATGAAGTATTCAGCCGAGTGGTGCGTGAAGTCGTTGGCGTCTCCCACCGGGATGCCGTCCCAGGTCAGGTTGTACTGGCCATCGGTGAACCCCCGAATGCTCAGCCCCTTGCTGTTGCCAAGCCCCGGGCCGTTGGGTTCGATGTCGACCACGCTCGGCGCGATGCTGACGATGTCGCTGTAATCTGCAGTTTGCGACTGTGTGTTGTCGATGTAATGCTTGCTGATGATGGACTGCGGCTGCGCCGCCTTGAGCGAGCCTTGCGTGGGTGCCTGCTGCGGCGCGCTGTCCTGTTTGGCCTTTTCGCGCTCGGCGGCAGTCTGGTCACTGCCCTGTGTGCCGGCCTGCACCGTGCCCAGACTTTCCGGGGCAGTCTGGGCGTGGGCAGCAGCAAAGGGCAGGGCGAGCAGGGCGGCGAGGATGGACTGGGTGAGTCGCGTTTGCTTGAAGGCGGGACGATGGCGAGACATGGCAGCTTGCTTCCTTTGGACAATCGGCGGGAGTGGGTTGACGAATGCCGTCATTCCATTCCTCGGATATGTCCGAAGGGTTGCAGGAACCTGACCGAAATCTGTCCGACGCTGTCGAAGATGTACACAAATGTTGACAGTACGAATGTTTCTCTGCTGCCTGCCCGATTGGTGCGATTCACACAGCGATGCCGGTCAATCGTGACCTGTCGGCATGTCCGCTGCGGCCCAGCGGTAGCCCGCGCCGTGCACGGTCTGCACCCGGTGATGCAGACCCAGGGGACGCAAAAGGCGGCGCAAGCGGGCCACTGCGGTGTGCACGGTCTCGGCGTGCGCCCGCGCCGGAATGTCCATGGCCAGCCGCAGTTCCTGGGTGCTCAGCACCTCGCCGACCCGCGCGCCCAGAGTCCACAGCAGGTGGAACTGCTGCGCCGGGAGGTGCAGCCACGGGCTACCCTGCAGGTGGAGTTTCCGGGTCTGGGCGTGCAGTTGCAGGTGCGGCAGCAATTGCATGCTGCCCTCGGGCTGCGGGGCGATGCGTTCGCGCAGGCGGGCGAGCTGGGTGCGGATCAGAAGCGGTGGGCTGTCGAGGGGCAGCAGGGCGTCTGCGCCGGCTTTCAGTGCGGCCATGGCGCCTGGTGAGGCGCAGTCCGGCAGAAAGACGATGACCCCCGGCAACCTGCCACCGACACGCTGGCGCAGGCGCATCAGCCAGTTGGTCAGCGCCTGCACATCCTCGCCACTGGCGGCCAGCACGGCCCAGGCGTCGCCGGTCTGCAGGCGGTGCAGCGCCTCGTCGGCATCGACCGGCTGGCTATTGCCATCCTGGCACGATGCGGCTGCAGAGGCGAAGCGCAGCGACGGCGATGTCCCGAACTCTGTTGAACGGATAGTGTGAAGGTGGCGGCTCCTTTCACCCGCATGCGAGCATGCGGGTGCCTCGCAAGCAAAGAAAGGAGCCACCAAGATGAAGTCTCGCACGAAGTCCAAGGCGCGCGCATGCGCGCAGCCCCAAGTTCAGATCTCGATGCCATTACAAGGCGTTTTGCAGGACGTGCAGCAAGCGTTTTACGGGCTGTGCATCGAAGCCGGTCGGCGGGTTCTGGACGTGATGATGGAAGCCGACCGAGAGGCGTTGTGCGGTCCCAAGGGCGTGCCCGATGCCCAGCGTCGCGCCGTGCGCGGCGGGCACACCAGCAGCCGCGTGGTGCTGGGCGGGCAGCGCATCGACATTCGCCGGCCAAGGGCACGCGCCCTCGATGGCGGGGAACTTCCCCTGCCCACGTTTGCCTGGGCGGCAGGGGCCGACCCGCTCAATGCGGCCACGCTGTCGGCGGTGGCCGCTGGGGTGTCCACGCGGCGCTACGCCAGCACGCTGGGTCCGCTGCCACCCAAGGTGCGCCGCTCGTGTGCGTCCAAGAGCGCCGTGTCGCGCCGCTTCAAAGAACTCAGCCAGCAGCAGCTTGACGCCTGGCTGAACCGGCGGCTCGACACCTTGGATCTGCCCGTCATCATGATTGATGGCATCCACTTTGCCGATCGCGTGGTCCTCATCGCCTTGGGGGTCGATGCGCGCGCGGGCAAGCATGTCCTGGGGATTCGCGAGGGCTCCAGCGAAGCCGCCCGCGTCGTGGCCGCCTTGTTGTCCGATCTCATCGACCGCGGCCTCGATGCCCAGCGCCCACGGCTGTGGGTGGTCGACGGCGGCAAGGCGCTGCGCCGCGCCATCACGCAAACCTTCGGCGCCGCAGCCCTCATCCAGCGCTGCCAGGAGCACAAGCGTCGCAACGTCCTCGATCACCTGCCCAAGACCCTGCACGCCAGCGTCAACCGCGCGCTGCGCGATGCCTATGCGGCCAGCGACGCCGACCTGGCTCGGCGCCAGCTGCAACGTCTGGCCAGCTCTCTGGCCTCCAGGCACCCCGGGGCTGCCACCAGCTTGCGCGAGGGCCTGGAGGACACACTGACCTTGCAGACCCTGGGGATCACCGGCGCGCTGTACCGCACCCTGCGCACGACCAACCCGATCGAGAACCTCAACGGACTGGTCGCCAGCTACACCCGAAACGTCAAGCGCTGGAGCGACGGGGCCATGGTGCTGCGCTGGGTTGCCAGCGCCTTGAACGACGCCGCTCCTCGCATGCGCCGATTGCGCGGCTGCGACCAGATGACGACCTTGTTGCACGCCCTCGCACAGCGCTCACCTGCTGACACCACACAGGGCGTTCAGCGCGTCGCGTAGCATCCCAATCCGGAGCCGTCACTCACCACCGTTCAACAGCGAACGGGACATCGCCCGCAGCGACAGGACGGAGTGTTTGGTGGAACTGGACACGGGCGGGTGAAGAAGACTGGGCAGCAGTCTGCGTGACCATCGTGACGCGTTTGTGACGGACGCGCCCACTACCATCCGCCAGATGCAGCGCACCGCCCAAGCCAACCTCTACGCCCTCGGCGCCATTGCGCTGTGGGCCAGTCTGGCCACGCTGGGCGTGGCGCTGTCGCACGTCCCGGCGTTTGCGCTCACCGGGCTGGCGCTGATTGTCGGCAGTCTGCCCACCTGGGCGCGCTGGCGACAGTGGCGGGTGTCGGGCGCGGCGCTCGCGCTCGGCGTGTACGGGCTGTTCGGATTTCACTTTCTGCTGTTCATCGCGCTGCGCTCGGCGCCGCCGGTGCAGGCCAATCTGGTGAACTATCTGTGGCCCTTGTTCATCGTGGTGCTGGCGCCGCTGCTGCTGCCAGGGCTGCGCCTTCGGCCTGTCCATGTGCTGGCCGCAGGGCTGGGTTTTGTGGGTGCGGCGCTGGCGATCCTGGGCGGGCGCTCGCTCAACGCGGCCTGGGCCTGGGGTTACCTGCCCGCACTGGGCTCGGCGCTGGTGTGGGCGACGTTTTCACTCGGCAGCCGCCGCATGGCGCAGGCTGGACGCGGGTTTCCCACCGTGGCGCTGGGGCTGTTCGGCCTGGTGTCGGGCGGGCTGGCGCTGGGTTGCCATGCGCTGCTCGAACCCGCCGTGCATCTGAATCTGCGCGATGGCGCGCTGATCGTGCTGATGGGGCTGGGGCCGCTGGGCGGGGCATTTCTGTTGTGGGACCGCGCGCTCAAGCTCGGCGACCCGCGCACCATCGGGGTGTTGAGCTACATCACCCCGCTGGCCTCCACATTGCTGCTCATTCTCGTCACCGGGCGGGCGTTCACCCTCTGGATCGGTCTGGCCGCGCTGCTGATCGTCGGCGCCGCGTTGCTGGCGATGCGCGCGAAAGACTGACGACCGACGCCGATCGATTCGGTCCCCGATGTTCTTTGCGCCGGATCAATCGCGTGGCTTGGCGTCGCGCAGACGGATCAGCAGCGACGAGGTGTCCAGCCGACCGCCGCCTGCGGCCTGCACATCGGCGTAGAACTGATCGACCAGCGCGAGCACCGGCAGGCGCGCGCCGTTGTTGCGGGCTTCGTTCAGGCACAGGCCGAAGTCCTTGCGCATCAGATCGACCGCAAAGCCGAAGTCATAGCGGCCTTCGATCATGGTCGGGCCGCGGTTGTCCATCTGCCAGCTCTGCGCCGCGCCCTTGCCGATGACCTGCAGCACGGTGTGCAGGTCGAGCCCGGCGCGCTCGCCAAAGGCCAGCGCCTCGGCCAGGCTCTGCACCACGCCGGCGATCGCGATCTGGTTGACCATCTTGCACAACTGCCCGGCGCCGTTGTCACCCAGGCGGTTGACCGCGCGGGCGTAGGCGGCAATCATGGGCTGCGCGCGCTCGAACGCCTGCGCATCGCCACCGCACATCACGGTCAGCGTGCCATGCTGCGCGCCGGCCTGCCCGCCCGAGACCGGGGCGTCGATGAACCACAGCCCCTGCTGGCGCGCGGCGGCGCCCAGCTCACGCGCCACATCGGCCGAGGTGGTGGTGTGGTCGACGAACACCGTGCCGGGCTGCATGCCGGCGAAGGCACCATCCGGGCCGAGGGTCACGGCGCGCAGGTCGTCGTCATTGCCGACGCAGCAAAACACGAATGCGGCGCTCACGGCAGCTTCGCGCGGCGTCGGCGCGGACGTGCCGCCGTTGCGTCGCACCCAGTCATGCGCCTTGCTGGCGGTGCGGTTGTAGACCGTGACCCGGTGCCCGGCGCGGGCCAGATGCCCGGCCATCGGGTCGCCCATGACGCCCAGGCCGAGGAAGGTGACGGAGGTCGCGGTCGTGTCTGCAGTGGTCTGTGTGCTCATGGTTGAAGGGAGGCGAAAGAGGGGATTCAGAGCAGCCAGAAGCAACTCATGGCAACGGCGGTGGGCAGCAGGGCCGCGCCCAGCAGGCCCAGCGGATGCACCGCGCCCTCGTCGAACTGGCTGCGCAGCAATGCGATGCCAGCGGGGTTGGGCGCATTGGCGATGACTGTCAGCCCGCCACCGCTGACCGCGCCGGCCACCAGCGCGTATTTGAACTCCGGGCTCAGGCCCTGCACCAGCGAGCCGAGGTAAGTGAGCGCCGCATTGTCGGTGATCGCGGTCAGCGCCGTGGCGCCAAAGAACACGGCGGTGGCATCCATGCGGGTGAGCAGGGGCTGCAGCCACCACTGCTGCAAGCCACCCAGCACCACCAGACCGCCGAGGAAAAAGCCGACCAGCATCGCTTCCTTGAGCATCGGCGGGTCTTGGTACCGCGCGTAGGCGGTGACGAAGCCGAGAAAGAACAACAGCAGCGGCAGGAACACCGGCGGATGGTGAGCAAACACCACCACCCCGACCAGAAACAGCACATGCACGAGGATGACGCTTGGCGGTGCGCGCAGCACGGTCTGTTCGGCGTTGGCGGTGTTGGTTTGCAGCCGGGCCAGCGCGCGGCGGAACAGCAGCGTGGCGCCCAGCGCGTTGATGCCGACTGCAAGGGCCGCCTTCCAGCCGAAGTGCGTGAGCATGAAGCCCAGGTCCCACTGCCAGGTCGAGGCGACCATCAGCACCGGCGGTGCAGCGAAATGGGTCAGCGTGCCGCCGATGGACACGTTGACGAACAGCACGCCCAGGGTGATGTATTTCAGCCGCAGCGGCACCGCTGCGCCGAAGATGCGCTCGCGCAGCAGCAACGCGGCCAGGGTCATCGCTGCAGGCTCGGTGATGAACGAGCCCAGCAGCGGCACCACGATCAGCACCAGGGGATAGAACATCAGCGCACCGGGCAGCGGCAGCGCCCGGCTGAGCAGATTCACCACATCGCCTGCCACCTGCAGGATGGGCCGGGTGCCCGCGACCACCATGATAGCAAACACGAACAGCGGTTCGGTGAAGTTGCGCGTATCGAGATATGCCACCGCCTCATGCTGGCCCATGGCGAAGAACAGGAACACCATCAGCACCATGGCCCAGAAGCCGAACACCACCTCGACCTCGCCGAGCAGATGCCACAGCCCGGCGTGCGCCGGCTGGCGGTGCGCCAGGCGCTCGAAGAACTTGGTCGAGAAGGTGTGGATCACCGCGATGGCGAACAGCGCGGCGCCGACGTACTGAACGAAAGCGGGGGTGGTATCGGGCATGGGCTGGGGCGATGTTGCGAGACGTTTCGTCCATGGTATCGGCACCCCGGATCAAACGGGATGGAGCAGCGCGACTGCCCGGCTTGCGCGACGGGGCCGGGATGCCGAAACCGTGCTCTGTCGCGCCATAATGCAGGGCATCGCCGATTTCGAGAGCCCGCATGTCCACGACAGCACACCCCATCTGGAACAGGCTGCGCCGCATCGTCCTGAGCCTGCCGGTGCTGATCGCCGCCGGGCTGTTCGTGCTCTATGTGGCGCTGGGCTATCTGGCTGTCGGGCCGCTGGCCGCGCACTACATCCCCAGGTTGGCGCAGTCGCAACTCGACAGCCGAGCGACTGTCGGCAAGGTGGCATTCGATCCGCTGCGGCTCGATCTGACGGTGGACAACCTGCGCCTGACCACGCCGCAGGGCGTGCCGCTGGCCGGGTTCGGCCGACTGTTCGTTGATTTCGCGCCGCAGAGCCTGTGGCGCTGGGCCTGGACCTTTCACCAGATCCGCATCGACCGGCCGCAGGTGAATGTGGCCATTGCGCAGGGCGGTGCGATGAACTGGGATGCGCTGGTGCGTGCACTCAGACGTGGCCCCAAGCCGGCCAAGCCCTCGGACACCATTCCCCGCGTGGTGATCGAGCAGCTGCAGATCGCAGGCGGCACACTGCGCTACGCCGACGCCAACCGCGATCATCCCTTTGAGACTGTTCTCACTCCGCTGAACCTGCAGGTGAGCGATCTGTCCACGCTGCCCAAGGCGCGCGGGCGGTACGCGCTGAGTCTGCTGCTGCCGCAGCAAAAGGCCACGCTGCGATGGACGGGCTACATCGGCATCAACCCGCTGGTTTCGGGCGGCGAGGCGGAGCTCACCGGGCTCGATCTGGCGGCGGCCGCGCGCGCGGTGCCGAATCTGGCCAGATCCGTGCAGATCGCCAGCGGCACCGCAGCGATCCGCGCGGCCTACAGCGTGGTGCTGGGCAACACCGGGGTGCAATGGGCAGTCAACGATCTGGGCGCGCAGGTTCGGACTCTCCGCGCGAAGGCGGCGGGTGCGGATCTGCAATGGCAAACCCTGCAACTGAACAAGGCCCGCATCGACGGCTCGGCGCAGACCGCGTCGCTGCAGGGCTTGGCGTTCGACGATCTGCAGGCCACCTTGGGGGCCAACGCGCTGGCGCTGAAGGCGGTGCAGCTGCAGGGCGCACAGCTCAACTGGGGCATGCGGCAGGCGGGCTTCGGGCCGCTGCGGCTGCTGGCAGTCCACGGGCAGATCGGCCAGGCCGCAGTGCAGGCGGCCAGTCTGCAGACCCAGCCGGGTACGGTCGATCTGGCCAAGCAGACCGTGCAACTGCCGCAGGCCGCGCTGCAGGACCTCCGGGTGCAGCCGCAGCAGGGAAAGGCAGCGCCTTGGCTGGACTTGCCCACGCTGGAGGTCGATGCGCTGCAGGCCGATCTGGCGCAGCACCACCTGCAGCTCGGCGCGGTGCAGCTCGACGCCGCCAGCCTGCGGCTGGCGCGGCTTGCGAACGGACAGATCGATCTGTTGCAGGCCATGCGCACCGCTGCGGCCAAGACGGGGACGCCCGCGCCACAGCCGACGGCGCCGGGCAAGACCGCCGCAAGCCCGGCGGCGGGCTGGACTGTGGCCGTGCAGCGCGTCGCCACCCGGCTGCAGACCGTGGACTACACCGACCAGAGTTTTCAGTCGCCGTTTCACCTGCAACTCAAGGATGCGACGATCGATACCGCGATCCGGGCCACGCTGCCCGCAGGCGGCCCGGCGCAGCTTCAGGCCAGCGATCTGCGGCTGAAGCTCGGTGCGATGCAGGCGGAAAGCAGTGCCCAGCCTCTGGCGCGCTGGAGCAGCGTGCAACTCGGCCCGACCCAGATCGACCTTCCCGGCGCGGGCGCGCCGCGCATCCAGGCCGGGGCGCTGAGCGTGGACGGGCTGCATGCCCAGGTGTTGCTGGATCAATCCGGGCTGAACTGGGCGCAGGCGTTCAGGCCGGTAGCGGCTGCCGTGAAGCCCGGCAAGGCAGCTCCGTCCTCCACGTCCCCTGATGTCGTGCTCAAGAGCCTGACGCTGCGCAATCTGTCTGCCGAGCTCACCGACCGCACCGCGCCCGAGCCGATCCGCCTCGACCTGATTCAGGGCCAGGCCAGCGCGCAAAACCTCAGCCTCGACTTGCGCAAGCCCGTACCGGTGCAACTGCGCTTTGCGCTCAAGCAGGGCGGGCAGTTCAGCGCCCGCGGGCAAATCGCACCGCAGCCGCTGGCCGGCAACCTGCAGGTGCAGATGCAGCAATTCGCGCTGTTGCCGTTCGGCAGTCTGCTCAAGCCCTATGTGCGGCTGCTGCTCACCAGTGGCACGGCCTCGGCGAATGGCACGCTGCGCCTGCGCGCAGGCCAGGGCGCCGCGCCGCAGGTGACTTATCAGGGCGCCGCGCAGGTGGACAACCTCGCGTTGGTCGAACCCGATGGGCGCACGCCGTTTCTCGGCTGGCGCAAGCTCGCCGCCAGCGGCATGACCATGGGCACCGCGCCACTGTCGGTGGCCATCACCGATCTGCAGGCGGTGCAGCCCTATGGCCGCATCGTCCTCAACCCGGACCGCACCCTGAATGTGCAGGCCATTCTGCTGACGCGCAAACCGGCGGCAGTGCCGACGCCCGCGGCGAGTGAACAGCACGGCGAGGACAAGCCCTTGCCGCTGGCGCTGCGCATCGACCGCACTGCGATTGAAGACGCCGATGTGGACTTCACCGACCAGTCGATCAAGCCGGACTTCCGCGTGCGCATGCAGAAACTCTCCGGGGTGATCAACGGCCTGTCCGATGCGCCGGACAGCAGCGCGCAGATCGAACTCGACGGCCAGGTGAACGACTACGGCCAGGCCAAGGTGCGCGGGCGGCTGCAGCCCTTTCGCGCGACCAACGCCACAGACGTCACGCTCGATCTGCGCAACCTCGACATGGCGGCGATCTCGCCGTACTCGGGCAAGTTCGCCGGGCGCACGATTGAGTCGGGGCGGCTCGATGCCCGGCTGGAATACAAGATCCAGAAGGCGCAGATGCAGGGCGACAACCAGTTCACCATCACCCGCCTGAAGCTCGGCCCCCATGTCGATAGCCCCGGCGCGGTGAACCTGCCGCTCGACCTGGCCATTGCCGTGCTGGAAAACAGCGACGGGGTGATCGACATCAACCTGCCGGTGCATGGCGACCTGAACAACCCCAAGTTCAGCTACGGCGGCATCATCTGGCAGGCCATTGTCAACGTGCTGACCAAGATCGTCACCGCGCCGTTCCGCGCCCTGGGTGCACTGTTCGGCGGCGGAAGCGGCCATCCACCGCAGGATGTGCACTTCGCGCCCGGCAGCGCGGAGCTGTCGCCGCCAGAGCGCGAAAAGCTGCTGCAGATCGCGCAGGCGCTGGCCAAGCGTCCCCGTCTGGAACTGCAGGTGCCGCCTGCCCTCGATCCCGCGCTCGATACCGCCGCGCTGCAGGACGCCGCAGTGCGGCGGCAGGTGCTGGCCCGGCTGGGCGTGACCGTGCCGCCCGACGCCAACCCGGGCCCGCTCGATCTGGGCAGCGCGCGCACGCGCAATGCGATCGATGCGCTCTTCCTCGACCAGCAGCCGACCAGTGCGCTCGACACACTGAAAAAATCGCTGCCCAAGGACGGCAAGGAAGAACACCCGCTGCAGCATGCGCTGCTGGCGCAACTGGCCAAGGCCGTGGTCATTCCGCAGACCGCACTGGATGCGCTGGCACAGGCGCGGGCCAGGGCCGTGGCTGCGGCACTGACCACCGGCGCGGGTGCACTGCCGGCCGCGCGGGTGCAGATCGGCCCCGCCGCCAGGACAGAGAACGAGAACGGGGCGCAGAAAGACGTGGTGCTCAAGCTGGGCCTGGGCACAGCGTCAGCGGCTGGCCCGGCCGCGGCGGCGTCCCCCGCCGCCGTGCCCGCTGCGGTGCCTCAGGGCAGGTAGGTCACCGGCCGCATTGCCAGAAAACGCTCCAGCGCGGGCGGGCGGTAGTCCGAAAGCGCCGAGTGGCGGCTGAGCGTGGAGGTATGCACGCCCTCGCGCCCGACCGGATTGGTCTGCCCCGGCTGGCGCTCGCGCTGGCCCAGCAGGCGGTAGAACAGGGTCATGCTGTCGCCCATCGGCGCAGCGGGGTCGCCGTGTGGCGGCAGCAGCGATGCGTCCAGCGCCAGGCCGCAGCGGCTGGCGCGGTCGGCCATCCACAGCAGCGCGCCGTCGGACAGGCCGGTGAGCGTCTGCCCACCGCCGACGTCGCCATGCACGCCGGGAAACCAGGCCTGCTCGACCACCTGATCGGTGGCATGGCTCTGGGTCTGCCACAGCGTGGGGGTGAAGGGCTTGCGCCGCTCGTCCAGCGCCAGGGCCTGATAGCCGTAGCGCACATGGCTGCTCAGTGCCACGTCGTGGAATTCATACAGATGCTTGGTCCAGAAGCGCAGCGGCGTGACCGGAATGCCCAGCGCGCCCACCGTGTCCCACACCCCGATGAGCTCGATCGGCGCATCCGGCCAGGAATAGGCCTCGCGGAAGACGACCGACTGCGGCGCATCCGGGTGGCTGTCGGGCGTGCGGTCGCGGTAGAGCGCGTAGGCGTCGCCGATGCGATCGGCGAACTGCGGCCGCAGGATGCCGCAATTGCGGATCATCCCGGCCACGCTGCGCACGGTATAGGCCCCGCGGCTGTAACCGAACAGGAAGAGCTGATCGCCCGGAGCATAGTTCTGCACCAGAAACAGGTAGAGCGCGCGGATATTGGCCGAGATGCCCATGCCGAACGCGCCGCCGGTGAGCCTGTCCCACAGCCCGCCCTGTTCGCCCAGGCCCTTCTGGTAGAACACGACCTGATCGACGCCGAACGCATCCTGCGGCGCGACCGCCACCGAGAGCTTGACCACATTGGTCGGCGTTGGGGTGTGGCCGTCATTCTGGTCGGGCTTGCTCCAGGTGCCGTCGGCAAACAGGGCGATGCGCTTCATCTCGCAATGTCTCCTTGCAGCGTGTCATGTCCGGTCACAACAAGACCTCGCACCATGATGGGCCCGCCTCGCGCGATTGCCCACCCCCAAACCCGGTGGAACCCCCTGTCTGCATGACGGCGGATAGACTGGCGCAAACGCCAAAGTCTCGAGACCCGCATGCACCAAACCCATCCCCCCGCGCCACGTGCCGCCGAGCCTGTTGCGTCTCAGGCGCCCCGTGCGCAGATGCAGGCGGCGGTGGATGCCGCGATCACCTCGCGCCGCTCGATCCGCCGCTTCCTGCCCACGCCGGTGCCGCGCCAGACCATCGAGGCCATTCTGCAGGTGGCCGCGCGCGCACCCTCGGGCACCAACACCCAGCCCTGGCAGGTGCATGTGCTCAGCGGTGCGGCCAAGGCGCGGCTGTCGGCTCGCATCCTCGCCGCCTACGACGACCCCGCGCAGGCCGCGCAGCACACCGAGGACTACGCCTATTACCCCTCTGAGTGGCGTTCGCCCTACATCGACCGGCGTCGCAAGGTTGGCTGGGATCTGTACGGGCTGCTCGGCATTGCGAAAGGCGACAAGGCCGCGATGCACGCGCAGCATGGCCGCAACTATGTGTTCTTCGACGCGCCGGTCGGGCTGATTTTCACCATCGACCGGGTGATGGAGCAGGGCAGCTGGCTGGACTACGGCATGTTCCTGCAGAACATCATGGTGGCGGCGCGCGGCCGCGGGCTCGACACCTGCCCGCAGGCGGCGTTCAACCAGTTCCATCGCATCATCGAGGACGAACTCGGGCTCGATGCGAGCGCGCAGCAAGTGGTGTGCGGCATGGCGCTGGGCTGGGCCGATCCCGCTGCGATCGAAAACACCCTGGTCACCGAGCGCGCACCGGTGGCCGAGTTCGCCCGCTTTGTCGACCAATGAATGCGCTGGCCTGGATCGGCGAGGTCCGCATCGCGCAGGCGGTGCAGGATGGCAAGCTCGACAACCTGCCCGGCGCCTGCCGCCCGCTCGATCTCACGCTGCGCGACGGCGCGCTCGAAGCGCAAGCGCGTCTCGGACTGGAACTGCTCGAGCGCGCCCGCCGCGCCCCGGCAGACACCGCGCAGGACCAGCGCGAACGCGCCGCACTCCGCCTGCTCTGGGCCAGGGCGCTCGCCCGCCAGCGCCGCGACCGCAACACGCCATGATCATCACCTCGCTGCTCGACACCGATCTGTACAAGTTCACCATGATGCAGGTGGTGCTGCATCACTTTCCCGGGGCGCAGGTGGAATATCGCTTCAAATGCCGCACGCCGGGAGTCGATCTAGTGTCGCGGCTGGACGAGATCGATGCCGAGCTCGACGCGCTGTGCACCCTGCATTTCCAGCCCGACGAGCTCGATTTTCTGCGCAGCCTGCGGTTCATCAAAAGCGACTTCGTCGATTTTCTTGCGCTGTTCCGCCTCAACCGCCAGCGCATCAGCGCCACCCCGGCGGCAGACCCGGCCGCGCGTGCCCGTGGCGAGATCGACATCATCATCCGTGGCCCGTGGCTGCACACCATTCTGTTCGAGGTGCCGGTGCTGGCCATCGTCGGCGAAGTCCATGCCCGCCACGCCCATGCCGACGCCGATCAGCGCGCCGGGCTGCAGCGCGTCGACGACAAGATCGCGCTGCTGCGCACCCCAGAGCTTCAGGACTGCCGCATCGCCGACTATGGCACCCGCCGTCGCTACTCCCGTCATTGGCAGGCGCAGGTGCTCACACGGTTGCAGGCCGGGCTGGGGCCGCAGCTGGCCGGCACCAGCAATGTGCTGCTCGCCAAGGAAATGGGCCTCACGCCGCTGGGCACCATGGCGCACGAATACCTGCAGGCCTGCCAGGCGCTCGGACCCCGGCTGCGCGACACCCAGGTGTTCGCGTTCGACATGTGGGCGCGCGAATACCGCGGCGATCTCGGCATCGCCCTCGCCGATGTCTATGGTCTGCAGGCTTTCCTCCGCGACTTCGACCTGTATTTCTGCAAGCTGTTCGACGGCGCACGGCACGACTCGGGAGACCCGTTTTCATGGGGCGAGCAGATGATTGCGCACTACACCCGGCACCGCGTCGATCCGCGGACCAAGATCCTGGTGTTCTCCGACATGCTCACCATCCCCAAGGTCATCGCGCTGTACCGCCAGTTTCACGCCCGGGTCGGTCTGGCCTTTGGCATCGGCACCAACCTGATGCACGACCTCGGCCATGAGGCCCCGCAGATGGTGATCAAAATGACTCGCTGCAACGGCCAGCCGGTGGCCAAGGTGAGCGACGCCCCGGGCAAGAACATGTGCGATGACCCCAAATACCTCGCCTATTTGCGCGAGGTGTTCCAGATTCCGGACAGCCAGCGCGTCGAGCATGATGCGGAGGATGGGTGAGCCGTTGCAGTTGCCTATAGAGGAGATGAATCATGCCCATCGCAAAAATCGAAGTGTGCCGCTTGCATCCTCCCGAGAGGGTCGCCGCCTTGATCGAGGCTGTTTACCAAGCCCAGATCGAGGCGCTCAAGGTGCCGGAAGATGACAAGCAGATCCGCTACATTGAACACAAGCCTGAGCACTGCCCTATCCCTCCAGGCAAGACAGAAAACTACACTTTTGTGGAATTCCTGCTCTTTCCGGGCCGGTCGCTCGAAGCCAAGCGCAGGCTGTACCAGGGCATCGTCGGCAGACTGGGTCTGCTTGGCATTCAGGCATCGGACATCCTGATCGTTTTGATCGAGCCGCCGCTTGAGAACTGGGGCCTGCATGGTCAGCCTGCATCCGAAGTCGATCTGGGCTTCAATCTCCAGGTCTGAACAATGATCTTTCTGCGTACACCGACAACCCTTATCCAGACGCCCTCATGAACACCGACTCCGCCCGCGCTGCGATCCTGGCGCAGATCCGTGCCCGTCAAGGGCGACCCGAAGCGCTGCGCGCGATGGAGGCGCAGGATGTCGAGGCCGACATCGCGCGGCATGTGCGCGGCCCGCAGCCCAAGCTCGGCGACGATCTGGTCGCCGCGTTCACCGCGCAGGCGCGGTCGCTGCAGACCACGGTGGCGCATGCCGCCAGTCCGGGAGCGGTGCCGCAGGCGGTGGCAGCGTATCTGCGCGAGCAGTCTCTGGAGAGGCAAGGCGTGGCTTGGCAGACCCTGGCCGATCTGCCCTGGGCCGATGCAGGGCTGGCGCTCGCATTCCGTCCGCCGCGAGACGAAGACAAACTTGGCATCACCGGGTGTTTTTGCGCCGTGGCCGAGACCGGGTCGGTGGTGCTCGCCAGTTCCCCCGCGACTCCGGCATCGACCCATCTGTTGCCCGAAACCCATGTGGCCATCGTGCCGGCGGCGCGCATCGTCGCCACGCTGGAAGACGCCTACGCGCTGCTGCGCGCTGAACTCGGCGAGCTGCCGCGCGCGCTGTCCACCGTGTCCGGCCCGTCGCGCACCGGGGACATCGAGCAGACCATCGTGCTCGGCGCGCACGGGCCGTACCGCGTGCATGTGGTGATCGTCGATGCGCACTGAACGCCTGCGCGCTGCGCTGCGGTGGGCGCCGTTGCTGCTCGCGGCGTGCAGCGTCATGCCGGCGACCGCCTTCGCCGCGTCCGGCCCCGATCCGTCCACGCTCAGCCTGTGGTGGGGGCTGCCGTTTGCCGCGATGCTCCTGTCGATCGCGCTGCTGCCGCTGTTTGCCGCGCGGCTGTGGCACCACCACCAGGGCAAGATCGCCGCGCTGTGGGCCGCGCTGTTTCTCGTGCCGTACGCCGTGCGCTTCGGGCTGCACGCCACCTGGGACGCGATGCTGCACACCGCGCTGCACGAATACCTGCCCTTCGTCATCCTGCTGACCGCGCTGTACACGGTGAGCGGAGGCATCGCGGTGCGCGGCAATCTGCACGGCAGCCCGGCGCAAAACACGCTGCTGTTGGCCGTCGGCACCGTGCTCGCCAGCATCATGGGCACCACCGGCGCGGCGATGCTGATGGTGCGCCCGGTCATCCGCGCCAACGACGCGCGGCGCCACAACGCGCATGTGCTGGTGTTTTTCATCTTTCTCGTTGCCAACGCCGGCGGCGCGCTCACCCCGCTGGGCGATCCGCCGCTGTTCCTCGGCTTTCTCAAAGGCGTGGATTTTTTCTGGACGCTGCGGCACATGCTCGCCCCCACCGCGCTGCTGTGCGCGCTGTTGCTCGCGCTGTTCTACCTGCTCGACCGCTGGTCCTGGAGCCGCGCGGACGAGCGCGCGCCGCGCGACCCCACCCCTGACAGTGCGCTGGGCATCGTCGGGGCGTGGAATGTGCTGTGGCTGTTCGCCATCGTGCTCGCGGTGCTGCACAGCGGCATCTGGAAGCCGCAGGTGACCGTGACCATCCTCGGGCAGCAACTGGAGTTGCAGAACCTCGTGCGCGACGCGGCGCTGATCGGCATCGCGCTGCTGTCTCTGGCGACCACGCCGTGGCAGGCACGGCACGAAAACCAGTTCACCTGGGCGCCGATGGTCGAGGTGGCCAAGCTGTTCCTGGGCATCTTTCTCACCATCATTCCGGTGATTGCCATCCTGCGCGCAGGGCCGGATAGTGCGCTGGCCGCCTTGGTGCGATTGACCACCGATGCGCAGGGTCAGCCCATCGCCGCGGCGTACTTCTGGCTGACCGGAGGTTTGTCTGCGTTTCTCGACAACGCGCCGACCTATCTGGTGTTTTTCAACCTTGCCGGCGGCGATGCAGCGCACCTGATGGCGCAGGCCACGACGCTGACTGCGATTTCGGCGGGGGCGGTGTACATGGGCGCGGTCACCTACATCGGCAACGCGCCCAATTTCATGGTCAAGGCGATCGCCGAACACCGCGGGGTGCGCATGCCGTCGTTTTTCGGCTATGTGGGTTGGTCGTTTGCCGTTCTGCTGCCGTGCTTTGTGGTACTCACCGTGGTGTTTTTCCGATGAACCGCCTTCCTGCCGATGGGCTGCTGCGCGTGCTGGTGGCGCGCGCGGTGTTTGCCGACATCATCGATCCACTCCGCGCCGTTGCCGAGGTGGAGACCACGCCAGATGACGCGATCTCTCCGCCCGAGGTGCTGCGCCAGCGCCTGGCCGACAAGCACGGTGCGTTCATCACCGGCAGCGAGCGCATCGACGCCGCGCTGTTCGACGCCTGCCCGGATCTGCGGGTCATCAGCACCATGACCGTGGGCGTCGATCACATCGATCTGGCCGCCTGCGCCGCGCGCGGCATCGTCGTCACCCACGCGCCCGATGTGCTTACCGAGACCACTGCCGACTTCGGCTTCGCGCTGCTGTTGGCCGCCGCGCGCCAGATCGGCGATGCCGAGCGCTTTTTGCGCGCGGGGCAGTGGAGCAAATGGAGCGTCGATCTGTTTGCCGGGGCCGATGTGCACGGCAGCGCGCTGGGCATCGTGGGCATGGGGCGCATCGGCCAGGCGATCGCCCGCCGCGCCGCGCTGGGATTTGGCATGCGCGTGCTCTATCACAACCGCCGCCGGCTGCCGCCGCAGATCGAGGCCGAATGCCGCGCCGCGTACCGCGACCTGCCCGGGCTGCTGCGCGACAGCGACCACGTGCTGCTGGCGCTGCCGTACAGCCCGCAGGCGCATCACCTCATCGGCGCGCAGCAAATCGCGCTGATGCGCCCGGGGGCCACGCTGGTCAACATCGCCCGCGGCGGCGTGGTCGATGAGGCCGCGCTGGCTGCGGCGCTGCACCGCGGGCATCTGGGCGCCGCCGGGCTGGATGTGTTCGAGGGCGAACCGCAGGTCCATCCCGTGCTGCTTGCCGCGCCGCGCTGCGTGCTCACCCCGCATATCGCCAGCAGCAGCATCCCGACCCGCCGCGCGATGGCGCAACTCGCGGTGGACAACCTGATGGCGGTGCTGCAGGGCCGGCCGCCGCTGACTCCCGTGACCGCCTGAAATCGCATGTCGCTCGAACTCATCCTGCTTTTGCTCATCGCGCTGTTGCTGTTCGCACTGCTTGGCATCGGCGCGGTGCTGCTCGCCCGGCTGCGCGGCGCAGGCGATCTGCGCCGCGACATCGCCACCGAACTCGCGCCACCGCTCGAACGCCTGGAGCGCGAACTGCGCGCCGCGGTGCAGGCCAGCGGCCAGAGCCTGCGCACCGAACACGCCGGGCAGCTCGCGCAGTTCCAGCAAATGCTGCTCAACCAGCAGGGCGAGAGCACGCGCACGCAAAACGCCCAGCTCGACGCCGTGGCGCTGCAGCTGCAAAGCCTGCAAAAAGCCGTCGGCGACACCCTGGTGCAGCAAATTGGGCATCTGACCCAGACCAACTCCCAAAGCCTGCAGGCGCTGCAGGCACAGCTGGTGCAGCAACTCGACGCGCTGCGCCAGTCCACCGACAAGAATCTCGCTGAGATGCGCGGCACGGTCGAGCTGCGGCTGCGCGAACTGCAGGCCGACAACGAAAAAAAGCTCGAGCAGATGCGCGCCACCGTCGACGAAAAACTCCACGCCACGCTGGAGCAGCGTCTGGGCGAGAGCTTCAAGCAGGTGGCCGAGCGGCTCGAGCTGGTGCACCGGGGGCTGGGCGAAATGCAGACCCTGGCGCAGGGTGTGGGCGACTTGCAGCGGGTGTTCAGCAATGTGAAGTCGCGCGGGGTGTTCGGCGAAATCCAGCTCGCCGCGCTGATCGAGCAGGTGTTCACCCCCGAGCAATACGGCGTGAACGTGGAAACCGTGCCCGGCAGCGGCCAGCGGGTGGAATACGCCATCCGCCTGCCCGGCAAGGGCGACGGCCCGGTGTGGCTGCCGATCGACGCCAAATTCCCGCGCGAGGACTACGAGCGCCTGCTCGATGCGCAGGAACAGGCCGACAAGGCGGCTGCCGACGCCGCGGCCAAGGCGCTCGAGCTGCGGCTGCGCGAGGAGGCCAAGACCATCCAGACCAAATACATCGCCGCGCCGCACACCGCCGACTTCGGCATTCTGTTCCTGCCCACCGAGGGGCTGTACGCCGAGGCGCTGCGCCGTCCCGGTCTGGTCGAGGCGCTGCAGCGCGAACACCGGGTGATGCTTGCCGGGCCGACCACGCTGCTGGCCTTGCTCAACAGCCTGCACATGGGGTTTCGCACCCTGGCGCTCGAGCAGCGATCCACCGAGGTGTGGAAGGTGCTGGGCGCGGTCAAGACCGAGTTCACCAAGTTCGGCGACGTTCTTGCAAAAACGCGCAAGAAGCTCGACGAAGCCAGCAACACCATCGGCCAGGCGGAAACCCGCACCCGCGCGATGACCCGCCAGCTCAAGACGGTCGAGGCGCTGCCCGCCGACCAGACGCAGACGCTCCTGGGATTGACCGAGGTCGAAGCCGACGACCCGCAAAGCGCGCTATAACGGGCGCTTCGTCAGCCGCCGTTCACACCATGCAAGCGCAAGAAATCAGCCTCGACGTCCTCGCGGAAAAATACGCCAAGGAAGGCGAGCGCAGCATTGCCGACATCCATGCCCGCGTCGCCCGCGCGCTCGCCGCCGAGGAGGCCGACCCGGCGCGCAGCGCGGCGCTGTTCCTGCAGGCGCTGGAGGATGGCTTCGTCCCGGCGGGGCGCATCATGTCGGCCGCCGGCACCGACATCCAGGCCACGCTGATCAACTGCTTCGTCCAGCCCGTGGGCGATTCGGTGTCCGACGACAAGGACGGCAAACCCAGCATCTACAAGGCGCTGGCGCAGGCCGCCGAGACCATGCGACGCGGCGGCGGGGTGGGATACGACTTTTCGCGCATCCGCCCCGCTGGCGCGCATGTCGGCGGCACGCACAGCCGCGCCAGCGGCCCGCTGTCGTTCATGCGGGTGTTCGACGCCTCATGCGAAACCGTGGAATCCGCAGGCAGTCGACGCGGGGCGCAGATGGGGGTGTTGCGCATCGACCACCCGGACATCGAAGCCTTCATCCATGCCAAGGACCAGGGCGCGTTCAAGAATTTCAACCTGTCGGTCGGCGTGAGCGATGCGTTCATGCAGGCGGTGGAGGCCGATGCCGAAATCGATCTGGTGCACAAGGCCCGCCCGGGCGACGACCAGATCGCCGCGGGCGCGCATCAGCGCGCAGGTGGCGAGTGGGTGTATCGCACCGTGCGGGCGCGCGCGCTGTGGGATCAGATCATGCGCTCGACCTACGACCATGCCGAGCCGGGCATTCTGTTTCTCGACACCGCCAACGCCGACAACAACCTCTGGTATTGCGAAACCTTCGAGGCGACCAACCCCTGCGCCGAGGAATTCCTGCCCGATTACGGCTGCTGCTGCCTGGGCTCGATCAACCTCACCCGCTTCGTGCGCGCGCCGTTCACACCGCAGGCGCGCTTCGACTTCGAGCACTTCCAGGCCGTTGCCCGCACTGCGGTGCGCATGCTCGACAACGTGCTCGACGTGACCTACTGGCCGCTGCTCGAGCAGCACGACGAGGCGCAGAACAAGCGCCGCATCGGCCTGGGCTTTCTCGGCCTGGGCGATGCCTGTGTGATGCTCGGCCTGCGCTACGACAGCGACGACGCCCGGCGCTTTGCCGCCGACATGGCCCGCAGCCTGCGCGACACCGCGTATGCCGCGTCCGTCGAGCTGGCCCAGGAAAAGGGCGCATTCCCGCTGTTCGATGCGCAGAAATATCTTGCCAGCGGTTTTGCCAAGCGCCTTCCCGAAGAACTGCGTGATGCGATTGCCAAACATGGCATCCGCAACTCGCACCTGCTCGCGGTCGCGCCCACCGGCACCATCAGCCTGGCGTTTGCCGACAACGCCAGCAACGGCATCGAGCCCGCGTTCTCCTGGGTCTACACCCGCAAGAAGCGCATGCCCGACAACTCCACCCGCGACTACGAGGTGGCCGACCACGCCTGGCGGCTGTACCGCAGCCTCGGCCATGACATGACAGAGTTGCCTCCGGCCTTCGTCACTGCGCTGGAAATGTCTGCGCTCGACCACATGAAAATGCTGCAGGTCGTGCAGCCCTTCATCGACACCAGCATCAGCAAGACGGTCAACGTCCCGGCAGACTATCCCTACGACGAGTTCAAGGATCTTTACCTGCAGGCCTGGAAGGCCGGGCTCAAGGGACTGGCCACCTACCGTCCGAACACCGTGCTCGGCGCGGTGCTGCAGGCAGCGCCTGCGCCCACGCCGCCTGCGCCCAGCGCTGCGCCCACCGACATCGACCCGCTGACCCGCCGCATCGAAGGCCGCCCCGCAGGGGACCTGCAGGCCGTCACCAGCAAGATCAGCTACATGACCTCCGAGGGGCAGAAGACCGTCTATCTGTCGGTGTCGTTCGCCGAGGTGGAGGGCCGGGTAGACGGCAAGCCGGTGCGCATCGAGCGGCCGATCGAGTTCTTCATGCCAGCGGGCCAGCGCGATGAAGGCCAGCAATGGATCGCCTCCAACATGCGGCTGCTGTCGCTGGTGGCGCGCTCGGGTGGATCGATCGCCAAGAGCCTGCAGAACATGCGCGAAGTGGTGTGGGACAAGGGCCCGGTGCGCTGCGGCGAAGTCATCAAGGCCGACGGCAGCCGCGCACCGCGCTTTCACCAGTCCGAAGTGGCGGCCATTGCCTACGCGTTGCAGGAACTCTTGCGGCGGCGTGGATTTCTCGATGCCTCGGGCCGCGAGCAATCGCTGCTCTCGCTGGCGCAACGCGCCCACGTTCCCGAAGCCCTGCGCATCGACCTCGAATCTGCCGATGCCTCCCCCGACCTGCTTCCCGGCGGCCGCATCTGCCCCGAATGCGGCGGCCCTTTCCTGCGCCGGGTCGACGGCTGCGACCGGTGCGAGAACTGCGGGTACATCGGCAGCTGTGGCTAGAGCGCCGCGCATGGCGTCTCACTCCCCGCTCGCGGGGAGGGGTTGGGTGGAATGCGGTGGAAGTCCTGGAAGATCGCCTTGCCGGTTCGCCTCAGCCTTCTCCCCCTTGTGGGGGAGAGGCAATCAGCGCCGAGTGCACCCGGGCCTGTGCGCGGCGTGCGGTGGGTTTCTACACCCGCGGTGGAATCTCGATCTTCACTTCCAGTACGTCGAGCGTGTCCTGGCGCTCCAGCTTGACCTGGATGTCGTTGCTGTCGATCTTGACATACTTCGAGATCACATCCACCAGCTCGCGCTGCAGCGCGGGCAGCCAGTCGGCGGGGGCGCCGTTGCCGCCGCGTTCGTGCGCGAGGATGATCTGCAGGCGCTCCTTGGCGACCGTGGCGGTTTTCTTTTTTTCGCCCAGAAAGAAAGAGAGGAATGACATGGTGCGTGCCTCCCTCAACCGCCGAAAAGGCGCTTGAACAGGCCCGGTTTCTGATAGTCGGTGAAGCGCATCGGCTTGTCTTCGCCGAGGAAGCGTGCCACCACGTCCTGATAGGCCTCGGCCACGTCGCTGCCGGTGAGGTGAATGGCCGGTGTGCCCTGGTTGGAGGCCTGCAGCACCGATTCGCTCTCGGGAATGACACCGATGAGCTGGATGCGCAGAATGTCCTGAATGTCGGTGAGCGACAGCATCTCGCCGTCGCTGACGCGCTTGGGGTTGTAGCGGGTGATGAGCAGGTGCTCGCGGATCGGCTCGCCGCCTTCGATGGCGCGCTTGGTCTTGCTCGACAGCATGCCCAGGATGCGGTCGGAGTCGCGCACCGAGGAGACTTCCGGGTTGGTGACGATCAGCGCTTCGTCGGCAAAGTGCATGGCCATCAGCGCGCCGCTCTCAATCCCGGCGGGCGAATCGCAGACGATGTAGGTGAAACCCATCTCGTCGAGCTCCTTGAGCACGTTTTCCACGCCCTCCTTGGTCAGCGCGTCCTTGTCGCGGGTCTGCGAGGCGGGCAGGATGAACAGGTTGTCGCACTGCTTGTCCTTGATCAGCGCCTGCGTGAGCTTGGCTTCGCCCTGAATCACGTTGATCAGGTCGTACACCACGCGGCGTTCGCAGCCCATGATGAGGTCGAGGTTGCGCAGGCCGACGTCGAAGTCGATGACCGCGGTCTTGTGGCCGCGCAGGGCCAGCCCGGAGGCGAAGCTGGCGCTGGTGGTGGTCTTGCCCACGCCACCCTTGCCCGAAGTCACCACGATGATTTTTGCCATGAGTGTTTCCTAGAAAAATTATTTGAGAGCCAGTGGCTCGATCAGCAACTGCTCGCCCTGCAGGCGCACGGTGGTCGGCTGGCCGCGCACGCCCGCCGGCAGTTCCTGTTCGGCGGTGCGGTAGATGCCGGCAATGGCCACCAGTTCGGGCTCGAAGCTGGTGCAGAAAATTCGCGCGTCCGTGTTGCCGCGCGCCCCGGCCAGCGCCCGGCCACGCAACGCGCCGTAGATGTGCACATGGCCTTCGGCCATGACCTCGGCGCCATGGCTGACCACGCCCTGCACGATCAGATCGCCCTGGGAATACACCCGCTGTCCCGAGCGCAGCGGCCGGTCGATGAGCACCGTGGGCAGCATGGCCGCAACGGGTTCTGGTGCTGCGGCGGCAGGTGTGGGCGGGGCTGGGGGCTGCTGTGATGGCGCGGCAGCCTCGGCGTTCTCTGCGGGTTTGCGGGTGTCGCGGCTGTCGAGCAGTGGCAGGTCGCTCGCGGCAGCCCAATCGTGCTGTGCGGCCTGCGCCACCACGCCGAAGGGCCGCATGTTGAAGCGGCGCAGCAGCGCGATCAGCGCATCCAGCGGCAGTGTGGCGTCTTCTGCCAGACGGCGCAGGTCGATGGCCACCGCCTCGCCGGAGAAGAATTCGGGTGCGGCGTCGAAGCGCTGCTGCAGCGCCTCGGTCAGCGCGGCGAAATCAGGCGTTTTCACCACCAGATGCACGGCGTCGATGGCGCCGCTGCGCAGTTCGAACAAGGTGGTCTTGGAGCGGGACATGGACAAACGAAGCGTCAGCGCAAATGGGGGAATCGGCAATCCGACAATCGTAGTGGATCGGTGCGCGGCGCCACCCGGGCGCGCGCGCAGCGTCTCAGGCGTCCTGCAGCATGCCGTTCACCAGCCGCAACTGCCGCTGGCAACGCGCAGCCACTGCAGCCTCGTGTGTGACGATGATCACCGCATCGCCCTGTGCCAGCGCCACGTCGAGCAGCATGTCCAGCGCCACGGCGGCGGCGTCGCTGTCGAGGTTGCCGGTGGGCTCGTCGGCCAGCACCAGCTGCGGCTGGGTGACCAGCGCTCGGGCGATGGCCACGCGCTGACGCTCGCCGCCGGAGAGTTCCCCTGGCCGGTGCTGCAGCCGCGCGCCCAGGCCCATGCGCTGCAGCATCTGCGCGGCCACCGCGTGCGCCGCTTCAGCCGGTGTGCGGCGGATGCGCAGTGGCATGGCCACGTTGTCCAGCGCGCTGAATTCCATCAGCAGGTGGTGGAACTGATAGACAAAGCCGACATGCTGGTTGCGCCATGCGCCTTGCGCCTTGGGGTTCATCTGCGCCCAGTCGCGCCCGCAGACCTGCACGCTGCCGCCATCGGCCCGGTCCAGGCCGCCGAGCAGATGCATCAGCGTGCTCTTGCCCGAACCGGAAGCGCCGATGATCGCCAGCGTCTGCCCACCGTCCAGGCGCAGATTCACGTCCTTGAGCACTTCGACCGGCTGCGGCCCTTCGGTGTAGCGCTTGCGCACGTGTTCGGCCAGCAGGATGGGAGGGGTCATGGTGTGAATGGAAGGGTCAGCGATTGTGTTGCGGCGCATACTCCGGCACCAGCGCATGCAGCGCGGCCTTGATCTGCGTGGGGGACGCGGCGCCACTGGCAGCAATCCAGGCCTGCAGCGCTGGCAGGTCGAGCGCATCCAGCTTGGCCTGCCGCGCCACACGCAGCTTGGGATGCGGGGTGGGCAGGGTGGTTTCGTCGTCGGCGAGCAGCTCCTCATAGAGCTTCTCGCCCGGGCGCAGCCCGGTGAAGTGGATCGGGATGTCGTCCTCGGTCTTGTTCGACAGCCGGATCATCAGCCGTGCCAGATCGACGATTTTCACCGGCTCGCCCATGTCGAGCACGTAGATTTCGCCGCTCTTGCCCATCAGCCCGGCTTGCAGCACCAGCTGCGCGGCCTCGGGGATGGTCATGAAGTAGCGCACGATCTCGGGGTGGGTCACGGTCAGCGGGCCGCCAGCGGCGATCTGCGCGGCAAAGCGCGGCACCACGCTGCCACTGGAGCCCAGCACATTGCCAAACCGCACCGCGCAGCAATGCGTCTCGGGGAATTGCGCCGCGTGCGCCTGCAGCGCGAGTTCGGCCAGCCGCTTGCTCGCGCCCATCACATTGGTCGGGTTGACCGCCTTGTCGGTGGAGATGAGCACGAAGCGCTGCGCGCCGCAGGCGCTTGCCGCCCGCGCGGCGTTGAGTGTGCCCAGCACATTGGTGCGCAGCGCCTCGATGGCGTTGTCCTCCTCCATCAGCGGCACATGCTTGTACGCCGCAGCGTGCAGCACCACGGCAGGACGGTGCAGGTTGAACAGGTCACGCAGCCGTTCGGGCTCGCGCACATTCGCGGTGTAGTAGCGCACCGCCAGTTCGGGAAAGCGCGCCTTGAATTCCTGCTCGAGCGCGTAGATCGCAATCTCGGACGCGTCGATGCACACCAGCTGCCGCACGCCGAAGCGCGCGATCTGCCGACACAGCTCCGAGCCAATGCTGCCGCCTGCGCCCGTCACCAGCGCCACCTGCCCGGCCAGCAATCCGGAAAGCCCGCGCACATCGAGCTCGACCGCCGCGCGCCCCAGCAGATCGGCCAGTTCGACCTGCCGCGGCGCGCTGGCGCTGCCGCCGCCGTGCAGCCAGTCGTCGGCGCGCGGCAGGGTCAGCAGCGCCAGCCGTGCGTCGCTGGCGCGCAGCAGCAGGTCACGGCGCGCGGGGCTGCCGGGTTCGCTGGCGATCAGTGCATGGCTGGCGCCCACCGCTTGCGCCACCTGCGGCAGATCGTCCACACTGCCGGCCACGCGCACGCCCTGCACGCTGCGGCCGACCTCGGCGCGATCCGGGCTGACGAGCGCCGCCACCTGCCAGCCCTTGCCGGACCGCAGGGTCTGCAGCGCGCGCGCGGCGTCGTCGAGCGTGCCCAGCACCAGCAGCGGCTTGCCCTGCGCGGTTGAGCGGGTCAGTCGGCCCTCGGCCACAATGCGCGCGCCCAGCCGCAGCCCGAGGAGCACGGCGGCCGCAAACAGCGGATGCAGCAGCACGATCGAGCGCGGAAAATTGGGCAGCCGCAGCAGCAGCAGCACGGCGGCCAGCGCCAGCGCCGCAACCAGCATCGCCGAGGCCAGGCGCTTGAACTCGGGCACGCTGGTGTGCCGCCAGGGGGTGCGGTACGCGCCCAGCCCGGCCAGCGCCGCCACCCACACCGCCGCTGCCAGCGGGGTGCTGATCCACAGGATTTGCGCCAGATTGGCCGGCGCGTCGTTGCGCAGCAGGCTGAAGCGAAACAAAAACGCGAGCAGCCAGGTGAGGGCGACGAGAACGGCGTCGGCTGCGGCAGGGCGCCAGAGGGCGCGGCTGAAAAACCTCATGCAGCGCTCCGCACCGCCACGCCCAGACCCCGCGCGACCAGCTCGCACACCCGGCTGCGCTGCGCCGCGTTCATGTTCGATCCAGACGGCAGGCAGACCCCGCCCTCGAACAGCGCGCGGCTGACGTCCTGCCCCGCGTCGTGCGGGAAATACCGGCTGCCGGAGTAAAGCGGCTGCAGATGCATCGGCTTCCACACCGGGCGGGCTTCGACGTTGTGGCGTTCGAGAAAGTCGAGCAGCGCGTCGCGGCGGGCCTGCGCGTCGTCGCCCTCGAGCACGAAGGCCGACAGCCAGCGGGTCGAGCGGTGGCCTTCGGGTTCTTCCATCCAGCGTAACCCCGGCACGGCGGCAAGCGCGTCGCGGTATTGCGCAAAGATCGCGCGGCGGCTCTGTACCCGCTGCTCGAGCACGCGCAACTGACCGCGGCCGATGCCGGCGAGCACGTTGGACAGGCGGTAGTTGTAGCCGTCTTCGACATGCTCGTAATGCCGCGCCGGCTCGCGCGCCTGGGTCGAGAGCTTGCGCGCATGGTCGATCAGCGCCGGGTCGTTGCCCACCAGCATGCCACCGCCCGAGGTGGTGATGATCTTGTTGCCGTTGAAGGAGAACACGGCGAGCTTGCCGAAGCTGCCGCTGGGGCGGCCCTTGTAGCTCGCGCCCAGGGATTCGGCTGCGTCTTCCAGCATGGGCACACCATAGCGTTCGAGCAGCGGAACGATGGCGTCCATTTCGGCGCTCTGGCCGTACAGGTTGACCACCACCGCGGCCCTGGGCGTGATGCCTTCGGCGTGCAGCGCCTCGAGTGCTGCAGCCAGCGCCTGCGGCGACATATTCCAGCTCTGCGGATCGGAATCGATGAACACCGGCGTGGCGCCGAGTTGCTTGATCGGGTTGGCGCTGGCGACGAAGGTGAGGCTGGAGCACAGCACCACATCGCCGGGTCCGACGCCCAGCAGCCGCAGCCCCAGGTGCAGCGCCGCGGTGCCCGAACTCGTTGCCGCAGCATGACGCACGTCCACCAGCGCGGCGAGTTCGCGCTCGAACGCGTCCACATGGGGGCCCAGCGGGGCGATCCAGTTGCTCGTGAAGGCCTCCTGCACCAGCGCCACCTCGTCTTCGCCCAGATGCGGCGACGACAGCCAGACGCGCTGCGACAGCTCGCGCCGGGTGATGAGATCGACCGCGCGTCCGTCTGCATCGATCACCGGCACATGGTCGATGCGGTGCGCGTCCATCAGCGCCAGCACATCGCGCTGGCTGGCTTGCAGGCCCACGGTGTGCGGCGCGTGGGCCGTGGGCAGGGCCGACAGCGGCGCGGTCGGCGCGATGCCGGCGAGCGCGGCGCGGCGCAGGTCGCCGTCGGTGACGGTGCGCAGCAGCCAGCCCTGTTCGTCGGTGACCAGCAGAATGCCCTGCGCTGTGGCATCGAGACGCGCCAGCGCGTCGTGCAACGTGGCGCTGGGGGGCAGGCAAAGTTGGGCGAGTGGGAGAAGGGGCATGGCAGCGGGCAATCAGACGGCAATCAGACAGAAACCACGCGCAGACCGAGGGCGCGCGCCGCGCCACACTGGCGCTGATCGGCTGAGACGAACACCTCGGCCTCGCAAGCCAGCGCGGCGCCGATGTGCAGCGCATCCATGCCGCGCAGCGGGTGGGCCTCGAGCGCGCGCACGGCGTGGCCGACGACGTCGGGCGATGTGTCGCAGACCAGGGCATCCTCGATGTCGGCGAGCAGGTCGGTCTTGATGGTGCGGTACTGCTGCGCGTCGATGCGACCTTCGCGCAGCAGGCGATTGAAGGCGGAGATCAGCTCGGCCACTGCGATGACCGACAGCGCGAGCACGCTGGCCGCATCGCACCAGCGCAGCACCTCGGCCGAGCCGGCTTCGTCGACATAGCGCTTGGACAGAGCCGAGGAATCGAAATACACCCGCATGGTGCTGGAGAGGCCGCAGCGATCAGCGTTGGTCGAGAATGATGCGGCTGATCTGCTCACCCGAAATCTGCAGCGGGCGGGCCGTGCGCCGCTTCCAGGAGGGCACTTGCGGCGCCACCGGGTGAATCTCGGCGATGGGCTTGCCTTTGCGCAGCACGCGCACGGTTTCGCCGGCTTCGACCAGGTCGAAAAACGCGCGGGCGTGGTTGCGCAGTTCGGTGAACGTGGTGTCGCGCATGGCAGGGCTCCGGGGAAAATGTACAGCGAAGTGTACATCGCGGCGTGGACGTGGCCGTGCAGTTTTACGCGCTTGCCTGCGCCAGAGGCCGTGCCGGCACACCAGCCCAGGCCGCGCCGTCTGGCAAATCCTGCAGCAGCACTGCGCCCGCGCCCAGCGTGGCACCCGCGCCCACACGCAAGTTGCGCAGCACCGTGCTGCCTGCGCCCACCAGCGCGGCCTCGCCCACCTGCACCGCGCCGCCCAGGCGCGCGCCGGGAGCGATGTGCGCCCACGCGCCGATGTGGCAATCGTGATCGACCACCGCGCCGTGGTTGACGATGGCGCCAGCACCCAGCTCGGCCAGCGGTCCGACCACGCATTGCGCGGTGATCAGGCAGCCCGGCCCGATGCGCGCCGACGCCGCCACACTGGCGTGCGGATGGATGATGGTGGCCAGCGGCCCGATGGACGCCAGCCGTGCTGCCTCGTCGCGCCGCACCGGGTTGTTGCCGATGGCCACATGCACCGCGCGCAGGCCGGGCAGGGCGCTGGCCTCATCGATCGAGAGCACGGGCACGCCGGGCAGCAGTTCGCCCCCCCAGGTGGCCGGGTTGCGGTCTGAAGCGACCACGCGCGCGAACGCTCCGCTCAGCAGCGCCGCGTCGGCAGCCACGCGGCCGTGGCCACCGGCGCCGAACACGATGAGGACAGGTTTTTCGGAAGGTGCAGACATGAGGATTTCAATAGCGGTTGACCTTGCGCAGCCATTCGGGCGACAAGGGCAGGGTGGCCAGCAGATGCGCGATGCGCGCAGCGCTGCCCCCCTCTCCGTAGACATTGTGCGGCGGCCATGGCCCATGCGCGATGGCCTGCCGCACGGCGGCTTCAATGGCGCCAGCCTGCGGTGGCACGTCTACCGTGTTGGCATTGCGCTCGCGCAGATTCTGCCGGCTGCCGACGTTGACCACCGGCGTCCCCAGACTGGCCGCCTCGATGATGCCCGACGACGAATTGCCCACCAGCACCGCAGCGTGGCGCAGCGCGGCCAGGTAGTCGGCCCGTGGCAGATGGGTGATGCGGTGAAACCCCGGCCACTGCTGCGCCCGCAGCAAGGCTTCGATATGCCCCGAGCCCGCATCGGCATTGGGCGCCAGCCACACCACGCTAAACACCGAGCCCGCCCCCGCAGCCTGCAGGCCGTCGATCAGCGCCTGGGTCTGCGCGGCAGCGTCGCCCGCCTCCTGCACTACGGGGTGAAAAAGAACGAGGGCGTAGGGGCGTTCGGCGAGGCGCCCCCTCCCGGCCTCCCCCAAGGCTGGGGGAGGAGTAAACCCTCTCAATGCAGCATCGTTGCCCCCTCCCCAGACGTGGGGAGGGTTGGGGTGGGGAGACTGCTGTGCCAGCGCCGCCTGCAACGCGCGCAGCGCGGCGTCGCGTGGCGTGTGCAGTGCATCGCCCACATCGTCCAGCCCCGGCGCGCCCACCACATGGATGCGCCGCGGGTCTTCGCCCATCGCGATCAGGCGCTCGCGCGACTGCGCCGTGGCGCAGAAATGCAGCGCGGCGAGCTTGCTGATCGCATGACGCACCGGCTCGTCCACCGTGCCCGAACGCTCGCCGCCATGCAGGTGAACGCTTGGGACGCCCAGGTGCAGCGCGGCAATCGCTCCGGCAAGCATCTCCCCGCGGTCGCCCAGCAGCAGCAGCGCATCAAACCGCTCGCCCTGCAGCACCGGCACCAGCCCGGCCAGCGTCTGGCTGATCGCACGTGCCATGCCCGCATCATCCCGCGTCCCCACATCACTCGGAATGCGCGCCGCAATCCGCAGCCCGCTGGCCGCGATCTCGTCCACCGTGTGTCCGAAGTCGGGGTGCAGATGCATGCCCGTGACCGCCACCGCCACCTCCAGCCCCGGATGCGCTGCAGCGGTGCGCAAGGTCTGGCGTATCAGCCCGAAGTCGGCGCGGGTACCGGAGAGATAGAGGATGCGGCGGGGCATGGGGGGGATGGCGAGCAGCAGTGAAGCCGTGAAGTGAAGCAGTGAAGGGTCAGTCTGGCTTCTTGGCGCAATCAACCCGAGTACGGTTCGACTCATTATGCAGAACGCTTTGCCGGTGTTGCGCACGCGCGTTCTGGCTTTTTTGGATGATTGGGTTCCTGAAGTCTGAAACCGTTTCAGGCGCAGTCCCCACCCTGGAGGTGTTGCCACTGCAAGACCGTGCCCGCCTGCGCGTCGATGCGCAGGCGCTGGCCGATGACCGAGTCCAACTCGGCTGCAGGGATGCCGCTTGCCGGGCGGCGCAGTTGCAGGTGTTCGCGCCGCAGCACGGTGCCTGCGGGCAGGGCGGCAGCCAGCACCACACTGCGGCGGGCCACGGCGCGTACGTCGATCTCGTCGGGGCGCGGCGCCTTGATGCCGTCGCCCAGCATGGCTTCGATGCGGCGGATGTCCTGCGCCAGCGCGGCAAACTCGGCCGGTTCGCTCGACGCCCGGTGGTCGGGGCCGGGCAGGGCGCGGTCGAGGGTGATGTGCTTCTCGATCACGCAGGCGCCCAGGGCCACGGCGGCCAGCGCGGCAGTGTTGCCCAGGCTGTGGTCGGAATAGCCTGTGGGCAGGCCGGTCTCGGTGCGCAGGGTGGCGATGGCGCGCAGGTTCAGCGCGTCGTCGGGCGCGGGGTAGGCGGAGGTGCATTGCAGCAGGGTGAGGGGCGCCCCCACACTCGCTGGCGCTCGCTGCCCCCCGAGGAGGCTGACCCCGCCTTGGGGCGGCCCGGCGGCGGGGTCTGGCGAGTGTTCGGCGAGAGGCGCGCCGCGCTGCGCCCACGCCGTCCGCACCCAGCCGACCGCCTGCCTGACTTCATCCAGTGTGGCCATGCCGGTAGAGAGGATGAGCGGCAAGCCGGTGGCGGCGGCCTTGGCCAGCAGCGGGCGGTTGACGATTTCACCGGACGACAGCTTGAGCCGCCGCACCCCGAGGCTGACCAGCAGATCCACCGCCTCTTCCGAAAACGGGGTGGACATGAATTCGATGCCGACCTGTGCGCAGTGCGCCGCAATGATCTGGTGCTGCGCGGCGCTGAGTTCGAGCTTGCGCAGCATGGCGAATTGATCGGTCTCGCCGGTGGCGCCCTGCTGATAGGCGGCAGTGGCGGTGCCGGGCAGGGCAAGGTCTTCGGCGCGGAAGGTCTGGAACTTCACCGCATCGGCTCCGGCGGCGTGGGCGGCATCGACCAGTTGCAGGGCGAGATCGAGCAGGCCGTTGTGGTTGACGCCGGCTTCGGCAATGAGAAAGACGCGGTCGGTGGACATGATGGGCTTCGGGTTCAGGTGGGCGCGTGCAGCCGGGCAAACTGCCATTCGGCCAGGGCAAAATCGTCGGCAGTGTCGATGTCCACCGAACGCTGCGGGGGCATGGCGTGCGCGGCCACGGGCACGCTCCACAGGCCGTGCTGCGCGGCGTGGGCCAGCGCGTCGCGCCGCCAGACATAGATCGAGCCATTGAGCGCCCAGACCTTGGGCGCGCTCTGGCGGGCGCCCAGGCCGCCGCCCTTGCTGATGGAAACGCGGCCGTCGGGCTGCTCTTCGACCAGATTGAAATAGGGGTTGAAACCGCTGTCGAACACGCTGAGCACCAGCCCCGGTGCGTCGGGGGCATCGGCGCGGGCGAGGCAACCGTCGAGGTCTGCCGGGATGCGCAGCGGCGAGGTGGGCTGCAGATCGACGATGCGGGTGATGTGCTGGCCCTGCGCTTCGAGATGGGCCACAAGATGCTCGATGACCGGCAGCTTGGGGGTGTCGTCGCGCGCCAGGTCCGCCGGCCGCAGATGGGGCACGATGGCCCCGGCTTCGCGGGCGATGCGGGCAATGTCGGCGTCGTCGGTGGACACATACACGGCGCTGATGGCGGGGTGCTGCAGCGCGAAGCAGATGCTGTGGACGATCAGGGGCTGTCCGGCGAAGGGCAGGATGTTCTTGCCCGGCAGGCCCTTGCTGCCGCCGCGGGCGCAGATGGTGGCGATGGTGGTCATGACGGGTCGTGGACGCCTGTGGGTTGGGACGCGAGCAGGTCCAGCGCCTGCGCGCTCACGCGGTCTGCAGCGGTCTGCGTGTCGGCAGCGGCGCGCGCGGGCTTGGGCTGGGCGAGCAGGGCAGCCAGCGTCTGCGGCAGATCGGACAGGTGACAGGCGGCACCCGCCACGCCGAGCGCGCGGTAGGGCATGGCGGGCGCGGCGATGGAGTCGAGCAGTTGCAGCACGCGAGTCCCGGCGAGGTGGCCTTCCAGTGCGACGGTGGACGTGCCGGTGATGACCGCGTCCACTGCGTGCAGCAGCGGGTGCAGCGGCTCGGTCGGCGGTGAGGCGCGCAACTGTGCATCGTCGGGCAGTGCAGGCATGGGCTGCGAGGGGTGGGGGCGGACGATGAGCAGCCAGTCGGGATGCTGGCGCACACAGGCGATGCTGGCTTGCAGGATGCGCTCGGGCAGGGACGGGTCGCCTCGCTTGCCCGCAGAGGCGGGGTGCGTCACCGGCTCGGGCTGCAGGGCCAGCAGGATGAGGCGCGTGTCGTTGGCCGCGACAGGGCCAGCAAGCGCGTTGCGCAGGGCAGCGCCTCGGGCGCGCGCTTGCGGCGTGTTGAGCGCATCGAATGCCGGGTTGCCGGTGACCGCGATGGTGCCTTGCGGCCAGCCTGCGGCGACGAGGTTGTCGCGCACGGCCTCGGACAGCACGCAGACGCGGCTGGGGAAGCGGGTGCGGGCGGCGAAGGCGTCGCCGGGCAGGGCGAACAAATCCAGGATCGCCAGACTGGGAATGCCCATTTCGGTGGCGGCGTCGACCACGGCGAACTCGCTGCGCGGGGAATTGGTGGCCAGCACCAGATCGGGCTCGAGGTGCTTGAGCACTCTGCGGAAAAAGTGCAGGGGATGAAAGCCGTGTCTGCCCTTCACATCGAGCAGGGCCTGGGCCGCTTCCACGCCGAACTGCTGCTGCAGGTCCCAGGCGTTGATGCCGAGGTAGGCCATCGTCTCCGCCTCGGCAATGTCAGGGTGGGTATTGCCCGGCAGCTGCGCGCGTCCCAGAGCCAGCGCCTGTGCTTGCTCAATGGGGGACAGCAGGTGCAGCAGGTCGGCATAGCCCAGCGGGGTTTCGCCCGCGTCGCGTGCCACGCGGGCGGCGGTGGTGAGGGCCAGCAGGGTGATCTGCAGATCGGCCCGCCGCGCACGCAGGGCGCGCAGCACCGGCAGCATCATGGCGATGTGGCCACCGCCATAGGCTACCGCGAGAATGCACGGCGCGGTGCATGGATGCGTGTGCGCGGGGGCTGCGGTGTTCATGCGGGAATCTGGGGCTGAAATTGCTGCGCCCACAGCTCCAGCGCGGCCAGCGCGCGCAGCTCGCGGGTGTGGTTGGCCGCGCCGCTGACGTGGTCGTCGAACAGCTTGCGCACCTGCGCCATGTCGAACAGTTGCGCGCCGAGGGCGTTGGGCGCGAACAGCAGATCAAACAGCCATTGCCGACGCGGGCCACGGAACCACTCGCCGATGGGCACGGTGAACATCTGCTTCTTGCGGTGCGCGAGGTCGGCGCCGATGAGCGGCTCGACCGCGCGCTTGAACCAGTGCTTCTTGTCGCCCTCATGCAGCTTGGTGTTGCCCGGCGCGCGGAAGGCGAACTCCATCAGGCGCCAGTCGAGAAAGGGCGTGCGGGCTTCGAGCGAGACCGACATGCCCATGCGGTCGGGCTTGACGAGGTTGTTGCCGGGCAAGAGCAACATCATGTCCAGAAACAGCATCTGGTTGACGCGGTCGAAGTGCGCCGCCTGCTCGAACCACGGCGCAGCCACGTCGCGCACGCTGTCCACACCCGCCAGTCTGGCGCGCAGCCAGGGCTGGAGCAGAGCAGCGCGGGCCTGCGCGCCGAACAGGCCGGTGTGCTCGACATAGTGCCGCGCAAAGTCGGCCGGGGGCAGATCGCGCAGCGCGGGGTCGGCCATGAAACCGGCGTACTTGTCATAACCGGCGAACAGCTCGTCACCGCCGTCGCCGGTGAGGACGACTTTGACATCCTGAACGGCAAGTTGACTGACCTTGCGCGTGGGCATGAACGAGGCGTCGCCATGCGGCTGGTCGCAATGCCACAGCACGCTGCCCCAGTCGTCGAGCATGTCGGGTTGCACGATCTGCTCGCGGTGCGTGGCGCCGAAGCGCTGTGCGGCCTCGCGGGCGTAGGGCGATTCGTCGAAACGCGGATCGGGAAAGCCGATGCAGAAGGTGCGCGCGGGCTCGCGCACATGCCGCGCCATCAGCGCCACCACCGTGCTGGAGTCCACCCCGCCGGAGAGAAAGGCGCCGAAGGGCACGTCGGCGCGCAGCCGCAGGCGCACGGCATCGTCGAGCAGGGCGAGGAACGCGTCCTGCCACGCGGTGAAGGTGTGTGGCTGCGCGGTCTGCTCGGCCAGACTCCACCAGCGGCGGGAGTGGCTGCCGGTGCTGTCGATGGTCAGCACCGTGCCGGGCATCACATGCTCAATGCACGTGAACAGCGTGAACGGCGGCGGGACGTAGTTGTAGGCGAGATAGTGCTGCAGCGCGGCCAGGTCGAGCGTGGGCCTGCCGGGTTGCGCCGCCAGGATGGCCTTGATCTCGGAGCCGAACAGCACGCGCCCGCCATCGTCGTGCACGAACAGCGGCTTGACACCGATGCGGTCGCGCACCAGGTGAAGCTGTGGATGGCCCGGTGCGCGCCCATCCCAGATGGCGATGGCAAACATGCCGTTGAGCCGAGGCAGAAAGTCCAGCCCCTCGCGCTCGTACAGCCGCAAGAGCACTTCGGTGTCGCTGTGGTCGGTGGCGAAGCGCACGCCCTCGCGCTGCAATTCGGCGCGCAGCTCCACATGGTTGAAGATCTCGCCGTTCTGCACCAGGGCGATCTTGCCGTCGTCGCTCACAAAGGGCTGATGCCCACCGGCAATGTCGATGATGGACAGCCGCCGGTTGCCGATGGCCACGCCCGGGGCGGAGAACACGCCGCTGTCGTCGGGGCCGCGGTGCACGAGGCTGCAGTCCATCGCGGCGAGGGCCTGGGCGCTCAGCGGGCCGCTGGTGCGGTCAAAGGTTCCGTAAATTCCACACATGGGCAGAGGATCTCGGTTGGTCTGCGGTGCTCAGTTGCCGCTGCGCCGCAACAGTTGCCCCACGGTCAGTCCGAGGATGTGCAGATCGCGCAGCAGGCCGTGGTTGCGGGCGTAGTCGAGGTCGGCCTGCAGACGCTGCTGCGGCGTGGCGCGCGAGCGGTACAGCGCCTGTGCCAGGCCGGTGATGCCGGGACGCACACTGTGGCGCAATGTCCATTGTTCTTCGGTGTAGTTGCTGCGCTGCGCAGGCACATCGGGGCGCGGGCCGACCAGGCTCATGTCGCCCCGCAGCACGTTGAGGAGTTGCGGCAGTTCATCCACACTGCTGCGCCGCAGAACGCGACCGACGCGGGTGATGCGCGGGTCGTTCTGCGCGGTGCTGTGCGAGCCGCGCTGCGCGGCGTCCACCACCATGCTGCGAAACTTGTAGAGGCGAAAGGGCTGTGTGCCAAGCCCCACGCGCTGCTGCGCGAACAGGACGGGTCGGCCAGAATCGAGCCACACGGCCAGCGCGGCAGCAAGCATCAGCGGAGAGAGCAGCAGCAGCGCGCACAGTGCCAGCAGCACATCGAACAGACGTTTGGCCACGGAAGTTCAGTGTGTCGCGGGGGACGGATTCAGCGTGCGCGCCACACGGTTGATGAGGTCGATCGCCAGCAGGCGGTCGTTCTCGATCTCGGCGGGTTCGCGCTGCGCGAGCACTTGCGCCGCATGGCGCAACCGGCGGATCTCCTCGGCGTAAATGCCGCGCCAGTCTGAGTCGGGCGCCTCGATGCGCTCGCGGTTGAAGGTGCGCGACAGGATCACGCTGCGCGAGCCCAGCCGCAGATGCTCGCCCAGCACCACACGCCCCGGCAGCAGACCTTCATCCAGCCGGGCGATGCCGCCGAAGCCAAGGCGCCTGCCGTGCTGTCTGGCCACCGCCGCGACCCGGTCGACCACGCCGGCAGCCAGCGGCTGGAACATGAAGTGCATGCCCAGTTCCCGGTGCAGGTCGTTGAGGCCGACATAGATTTCATCCAGCCCGTCCAGCCCCGCCCATTGCGCCATGCTGTCCAGCGCATCGCGGGTTTCCAGCAGGGCGATGGTCTGCGCCCGACCCGCCACCAACGCGACGAACTGCGCAACCTCCTCCGCGCGGCGAAACATCGGCAGCATCAGGTGGCTGGCGCCATCGGCAACGGCCTGCTCGATTTCGGCCGCACTCGCCGCGTGCAGCGGGTTCACCCGCACGATCAGCTCCGCCTGCGGCACGGCGCGGCGCACCAGGGCCACATCCTGTGGCTGGTGGTCCGAGATGAACGTGCCCAGACCGCCCTGCCGCTCCTGCTTGCCGTGCCGTTCCAGATCGACCATGATCCGCGCCACGCCGCAGCGCGCGGCAAAAGCGGCGAAACCGGGATCGTTGGTGATTTGAATGAAGTCCATCGGGTCGACAAGTCAGAAAGCGCGGCGCTGCCGACGGGAAGTGTAGCGATCGCGCACCAGCCGCCCCAGCGAGTCGAAACGCAGCAGGGCCCACACGCCGGCAGCAAACAGCACAGCCGCGAGAACCAGGCCCAGCGGCCAGGGCAGGGCGACGGCATGCAGGGCCAAGCTGCAAGTGCCCAGCACCAGCAGGGTCGCCAGCAGCACGCCGACATTGCGCCACTGCGCATCGGCCTGATGCCGCGCCAGCCGCCACCACAACACCGCAACCGCCACCAGCCAGGCCGCGCCATACGCAGCCAGTCCCCGCCAGTCGTTGACAGGGAGCAGCGCGCCAGCCGCTGCCAAGGCCAGCAGGCCTGCGCCGTAGCCCAGCACCTGATCGGCAATGCGGCGGTGGCTGTTGAGCCGCGTCGACAGCACCAGTTGCGCGGCCTGCAGCGGCAGCAGCAGCAGAATCCAGCGCATGGCATCGGCCACCTGCTGCTGCGCCTCGAATGTCATGCGTCCCCAGCCGAACAGCAGACGCACAATGCCCGGCGCTGCCACCATGCCAGAGAGCGCGATGAGGGCAGACAGCCACAGCATGGCGCGCAGCCATTGCCGTGTTTCCTGCTGCGCTGTGGCGCTGTCGCCCCGGCTTTCGGCGGCACTCAGGCGCGCCAAAGCCAGCGCGGAGGCGACCGCGAACACCGTGTGCAGCGGCAACTCGCCCACGCGCTGCGCGTACTGAAACACGCCGAGTTGCCCCGGCCCGGCGTCCGACATCAGCGACCGCGCCGCCAGGGTGTAGAACACCGTGAGGCCGGATGCCGCCAGCGCCATGCCAAGGGCGCGTAAGCTCAGGGCGTCTGGAAAGGCGCGGCCGCGATCTGCATGGGCTGGCAGACCGGTTCGGCTCACCTGACGCATCAGGTCCAGCCGTGCCAGGGCAGCCGCCACCACGCCCAGGGCCACCCAGACAAACTGTCCGGTCTGCGCCGCCACGATCAGACCACCGATCAGTCCCAGGTTGAATACCACCTGCCCGGTGTACTGCCACTGCAGGCGGCTCTGCGCCTGCAGCATGGCATTGCTCACCATCACGACCGCCCCCGCAGGCAGCGCGACCAGCGCGGACCAGCCCAGCGCCTGCGCCGCAAGTTGCGCGTCTGCAGCGCTCAGACCCGGCGCGAGCGCGCGCACGATCAGCCCTTGCCACCACCACACCAGCACGCCCGCAACACCGAACAACAGCATGGCCAGACGCGACCATCGCGCCCCTTCGCTGGCGATGTGCTGCAGACTGTGTCCTGCCATGCGCGGCACCATCACTGCAGGCACCGCCGCCCCCCACAACAGACTGACGGCGAGATCGGGGAAGGACAGCACCACCAGCGCCGCATCGGCATGTCCGGTCAGGCCAAACTGAGTGGCCACCACCGCGTCGCGCACCAGGCCCAGAAGTCGGCTGGCCGCGAGCAGCAGCAAGCTGAGAGAGAAGACGCGCAGGACGGACATGGGCGAGCATTGTGCCTCGCCACTGCCCTGTCACGCCGCCGCAGTTCGGGCGACTGCAGCCTGGTTGGTGCCCGCAGTCCGCCAGTCACGTTGGCGCCGATTGCGCCGACTTGGATCCGGGGACTTTACGCGCCAGAAAAAGTGTGTCTATAATTTGCCTTCTTTTTTGGCGCCCGTAGCTCAGTTGGATTAGAGTACTTGGCTACGAACCAAGGGGTCGTGGGTTCGAATCCTGCCGGGCGCACCAGTTGAACCAAGAAGGGGATGTGCGATGACGCGCATCCCCTTTTTCATGCCTGCGATGCAAGATGCCGAGGATCTCCATGCGCCTTGCAATGCATCGGCAGGCTGCACCAACGGGCGGCGTGTGTGCGGCGTCCGTTTCGTGCCCGGCGCGGCAGGCCACAATAGCGTCTGCGACTTCCTCCGATGCCATGACCCACGACATTCGCCCCGGCCTACTCATTCTGCAGGGCAACCGGCTGGAGTTGCTGCGCGATGCCGTGCTGCACTGGCTGGCGCAGCAGCCGCTGGCGCCGTTGGAAGAAGAAATTTTTCTGGTGCAGAGCAACGGCGCGGCGGAGTGGCTGAAAATGGCCCTGGCTGCGCAGCGCGGCATTTGCGCAGCCACCCGGGTGGAACTGCCCGCGCGTTTTCTGTGGCGCACCTATCGTCAGGTTCTGGGGAACGCGGCGGTGCCCCCGCGCTCGGCAGTGGACAAGGCCGTTCTGACCTGGCGATTGATGCGCCTGTTGCCGCAGTTGCTGTCTCAGCCGGGTTTCGCTCCCCTGTCGCAATACCTGCACGGGCACGACGCGCAGCGGCGGCTGCAACTGGCGCGCAAGCTCGCCGACCTCTTCGATCAGTACCAGATTTACCGCAGCGACTGGCTGGATGCCTGGGCGGATGGCCGCGAGGTCCTGCTCGATGTCAACGGGACGGCTTCGCCTCTGGCTGCAGATCAGCGCTGGCAGGCGCTGCTGTGGCGTGCTGTACTGAACGAGTTGAGCGACGCGCAGCGTGCCGGCATCCGACCGCAGGTGCAGCGCGCCATGCTGCAGGCGCTGCAGGAGGCTGACGCGGGGCGGATCGCGTTGCCGCGCCGCGTGGTGCTGTTCGGCGCCTCGCATCTGCCGGGGGCGCTGCTCGACGCGCTGGTCGCGCTCTCCAGGCAGATGCAGGTGCTGGTGGCGCTGCCCAACCCCTGCCGCTACCACTGGGCCGACATCATCGAGGGACGCGAGCTGCTGCGTGCTGCGCCCAGGCGGCGCGCGGCGCGCAAGGACATCGACCTGGCCGCAATCAGCCTGGAGGCGATGCATGCCCATGCGCATCCCTTGCTGGCCGCGTGGGGACGGCAGGGGCGCGATTTCATGCGCCAGCTCGATGCCTTCGACGCCCGCGCCACGGCGCAGGACGAGCCGGAGTTGCCGCGCGAAGGCCTGTTTGACGACAGCCCGGATGTCACGCTGCTGCAACAGGTGCAGGCTGCCGTGCGCGATCTGCTGCCGCTGCACGAGCACCCGCACAACGCCATTCCATCGGCAGATCGCTCGGTCGTCTTTCACATGGCCCACAGCGCGCAGCGCGAGGTGGAGGTGCTGCACGACCAGTTGCTGCGCCTGCTGGCACAGCATGGCGAGCCCAGTCCGCTGCGGCCGCGCGACATCGTGGTCATGGTGCCCGACATCGCGCCGTTCGCCCCGGCGATCCGCGCGGTGTTCGGGCAATATGCGCCGGGCGATGCGCGCCACATTCCCTACGACATCGCCGACCTGCCGGCGCGCGCCACCGAGCCGCTGCTGCTCGCGCTGGACTGGTTGCTGCGTCTGCCCGATCAGCGCGTGCATGGCTCGGAGTTGGGCGATCTGCTCGACGTGCCCGCCATTGCCCGTCGCTTTGGTCTGCAGCCTCAAGACCGTCCGCGTCTGGCGCAATGGATTGCCGGCGCCGGGGTGCGCTGGGGGCTGGATGCCGCACAGCGCGCGCACCTCGGCCTGGCCGCGTGCGGCGAGCAGAACACCTGGCGCTTCGGTCTGCGCCGCATGCTGCTGGGCTACGCCGGTGCAGGCGAGGACGGCTTTGCCGACATCGTGCCCTATCACGAGATCGGTGGGCTGGACGCCGCACTGGTCGGCCCGCTGGCCGATCTGCTGGACGTGCTGCAGGCCTGGTGGCAAACCGCATGTGGCACTGCCACGCCGCAGCAATGGGCGCAGCATGCCCGTGACCTGCTCGATGCCCTCACGCTGCCGCAGGATCTGGCCGAGCGCCAGGCCCGCGCCCGCATCGACGACGCACTGTCCGCCTGGCTCGACGACTGCGCATCGGCCGCCTTCGACGAACCCGTGCCGCTCTCGGTGCTGCGCGACGGCTGGCTGGGCGCGGTGGATGAGGCCCCGGGTGGCGGGCGTTTTCTGGCAGGTGGCGTGACCTTCTGCACCCTCATGCCGCTGCGTTCCATTCCGTTCGAGGTGGTGTGCCTGCTGGGCATGAACGAGGGCGACTACCCGCGCCAGAGCCCGCGCAGCGACTTCGATCTGATGCGCCAGCCCGGGCAGTATCGTCCCGGCGACCGCGCTCGCCGCGAAGACGACCGGTACCTCATGCTCGAGGCCCTGCTGTCGGCGCGGCGCATGCTCTACATCAGCTGGGCCGGGCGCAGCCCGCGCGACAACACCGCACAGCCGCCCTCGGTGCTGGTGGCGCAGCTGCGGGACTATCTCGCCGCAGGCTGGCGCGGCGAGGACGGGGGCGACCTGCTGGCGCAGCGCACCACCGAGCATCCCCTGCAGCCCTTCAGCCGCCGCTACTTCGAGCAAGGTATCGGCGGGGCCAACGACGCGGCCGCACTGTTCACCTATGCCCGTGAATGGCGCCCGGCACACGCCGAAGGCGCGGCTCCGCCACAAGGCCCGCCCACCTTCGAACCGTTGACCGAGGCACTGAACCTGCAGCAGCTCGCCCGTTTCCTCAAAAACCCGGTCAAGGCCTTTTTCCGCATCCGCCTCGACGTGGTGTTCGACGATCTGGACGCGCAGGACGATGACGAAGTCTTCGCACTCGACGGGCTGTCGCATCATGGTGTGCTGGGCGTCCTGCTCGACGATCCACAGACTGCCGTGCGCGACGAGGTGGAGCACGCCATCGCGCGCCGCCTGCATCGCTTGCAGGGCAGCGGCGTGTTGCCGATGCGCGCGCTGGGTGCGCGCGTGGCGCAGCAACTGCAGCAGGAGGCCCTGCCCATGCTGAAACATTGGGACGATTTGCAGCACCTTTACGCCACCGAGCAGGCCGACGTGCCCCTGGACTTCGCCCATGCCGGGGTGCAGATCCACGATGGGCTCGGCGGACTGCGTGCCGGTCCGCAAGGCCGGGCCTGGATGCAACTCACCGCCTCGCGTCTGCTGGGCAGCAAGCAGGCACCGCGCGTCGACAAGCTGATCGACGCCTGGGTGCGCCAGCTCGCGTGTGCCGCCTGCGGTGAGGCGGTCGAAGGCTGGCTCATCGGCCCGGACGCCGCCCTGCAGCTCCCGCCGCTGGAGCAACGCGTCGCCCGGGCGCATCTGCAAGTCCTGCTCGAAGCCTGGAACGCGGGCATGGCCGCGCCCCTGCCGGTACCGGCGCGCACCGCCTTGGCTGAATTGCAGCATGGCGCTGGCGAAGCGACCTATGACGGAGGGTTCAACACATCTGGCGAGGTCGAGGAACCCTGTCTGGCCCGGATGTTCCCCGACTTTGACGCCCTGCGGGCCGACGGTCGGTTCGACCGCTGGAAGGACGCGCTGTTTCAACCCCTGCTCGATTGGACGCAGACCTGCCGTGTGGTGCCTCACGGTCAGGCGCTCGCCACCCCGGGGGAGGCCGAATGACCGCGGTGCTCGATCCTCTGCATCTGCCGCTGCAGGGCAGCCGCCTCATCGAAGCCAGTGCGGGCACCGGCAAGACCTGGACCATTGCCGCGCTCTACCTGCGGCTGGTCCTGGGGCACGGCGTGTCCGCTTCGGCGTTCGGGCGCCCGCTGATGCCCGAGCAGATTCTGGTGATGACCTTCACTCGTGCCGCCACACGCGAACTGGCCGAACGCATCCGCGCTCGCCTGGTCGAGGCGGCGCAATGTTTCCAGGGTGTGCGCCAACCCCAGCCGGGCGACCGCTTCCTGCAGCAGCTCCTGGACGATCATCCGCCGGGCAGCGTGCGGGAAGGCGCGGCCTGGCGGCTGGCGATGGCCGCGCAGGCCATGGACGAGGCGGCCGTGCTCACCATCGACGCCTGGTGCCAGCGCATGCTGCGCGAACATGCATTCGACAGCGGGCAGGCGTTCGATGAGACCCTGCTGGCCAACGACACCGAGCTGGAGCGCCAGGCGGTGCGCGATTTCTGGCGTCAGCAGATCTATCCCCTGACGGGCGAAGACCTGGATGACCTGCTGGGTGTGTGGCCCAGCCTGGAGGCGCTGGCGCGCAGCGTGGCCGCCCTGCGCCGCGCCGCGCGGAGCGACGCACAAAGCGGCGCACCGAAGTCGGCACCCGCAGACGCCAGCCTGCAGGCGCTGTGGCAGCGTCTGCGTGCGCAGCGGCTGGCCACGCTCGGTGCGCTCAAGACCCAGTGGGCCGAACGCATTGCCGCCATGCGCCAATGGCTGCTGGCGCTGGTGCAATCCCCGGATTGCCCCTTGAGCAAGACGTCGTATGCCGAACACAGCGTGCGCGGCTGGTTCGACGCGCTCGAGGCCTGGCTGAACGACCCCCGAATGGTGCGGCCCGCAATCGCGGACAAGGACTGGGACAAGCTCAGCCCGGAGGGCCTGCGTGCCAAGTGCAAAAAAGGCCGGAGCGTGGACGTGCCCGCGGCGTTTCAGGACGTCGCGTCGTTGCACGCCAGCCTGCTGGCGCTGCCCGACAGCGCAGCCGAGTTGCAGGCCTACGCGGCCGCGCAGGTCGACTCCCGCTTGCGCGCGTTGAAGAACACCGCAGGCCAGTTCAGTTTCCACGACCTGCTCGAACGCCTCGACGCCGCGCTGGCAGGGCCGCAGGGCGATCGCTTGCGCAGCCGCATCAAAGAGCAATTCCCGGTGGCGCTGATCGATGAATTCCAGGACACCTCGGCGCTGCAGTTCAGCGTGTTCGACCGTCTGTATGCCATCACCAGCGCGCCGCCCCAGTCGCCCCAGGTGGGCGCGGTGCTGCTCATCGGCGATCCCAAGCAGTCCATCTACGCCTTTCGCGGGGCCGACATCGCCAGCTATCTGCGGGCGCGCACCGCCACCGAGGGACGACATGCGGTGCTCGGCATCAATTACCGCTCCACCGCGGCCCTGGTGGACGGTGTCAACCGGCTGTTCGCGCACCGCGAATCGGCCCAGGGAGCTGGGGCGTTCCTGTACCGTGAAACGGACGGCGCGCAGGAGAGCAACCCGGTGCCCTTCATCGCGGTGAACGCCCACGGCCGACCGGAGCGACTGGTCAGCGGCACGGGTGCGGTGCCCGCCCTGCAATTCAGTGTGTGCACCGAACTCGAGGCGAAGAGTGCGTCCAGACAGCGCTTTGCCGCACACGCGGCGGCGCGCATGGTCGATCTGCTCAACGACCCGCAAGCCGGGTTTGTGCATGCAAACGGCAGCTTCAAACGCCTGCGTCCTGTCGATCTCGCTGTGTTGGTGCGCGACGGCGAGGAAGCCCGGGCCATTCGTGCCGCGTTGCAGCGCCGCGGCGTCGCCTCGGTTTACCTGTCCGACCGCGACTCGGTGTTTGCCTCGCAGGAGGCTGCCGATCTGCTGCGCTGGCTGCGTGCCGTGGCCGAACCGCGCGATGGTCGGCTGGCCCGCGCCGCATTCGCCACCATCACGCTGGGGCTCACTCTCGCCGAACTGGCCGCAATGGCCACGGACGACGCCGTGTTCGAGCAGCGGCTCGAACTGCTGGGCGAACTGCATGGCATCTGGCAACGGCAGGGCGTGTTGCCCATGCTGCGCCAGACGCTGCACCGTCTGAACCTGCCGGCACGCTGGCTGACTGCAGAGGATGGTGAGCGGCGGCTGACCAATGTGCTGCATCTGGCCGAGCTGCTGCAGTCTGCCAGCAGCACCCTCGACGGCGAGCAGGCGCTGATCCGCTGGCTGCAGGGGCAACTGGATGACGAGGGTGACGAGGAGCACACCATCCGCCTGGAAAGCGAGGCCGATCTGGTGCGCGTGGTCACCATCCACAAATCCAAGGGGCTGGAATATCCGCTGGTGTTCGTGCCGTTTTCCACCGCCTGCAAGATCCACGAGGACGCCGCGCGCGACCGGGACAGGCTGCGCGAAGATCTGCGCCTGCTCTACGTCGCGCTGACCCGCGCGCGCCATGCGCTCTGGGTGGGCGTCGCGGCGTTGAAGGTGGGCAATGCAAAGGCCTGCATCTTCCATCACAGCGCGATCGGCTATCTGCTGGGGGGCGACGTGGCGCGCACCGGTGCGGAGATTCGCGGTCTGCTGGATCAGGTGTTCCTGGGCATGCCCGCCGTGCAGATCGACGATGCAACGCAACAGGCCGATCTCCACCGCCTGCAGCCGACCGCGGCGCCGCTGACATTGCGCGATGCCCCAGTCTATGACGGGGTGTTCGAGCGCAACTGGGGCATCGGCAGCTTTTCCGCGCTGGTGCGCGATCTGGTGCCGCGTTCCATCCAGCAGGCTGCACCGCCGCCCACCTTGCAGGATGAGCTGCCGGACACCGAGCCGGACTTTGCCCAGGCCATGCCGCAGGCGCTGCAAGACGCGGCGCGCCACCGCTTTCCGCGTGGCGCTCTGGCCGGCAAGTTCGTGCACGAACAGCTTGCCTGGCTGGCGGAAAACGCCTTCGCGCTGCAGTCTGACCCTGCGCTGCAGGAGCGCCTGCTGCAGCGCTGCGCGCGGCAGGGCTGGGATGCGCAACGCGCGCACGATGTGCTGGACTGGCTGGGCGAGGTGCTGGAGACTCCGCTGCAGCCCATCGAGGCGACGCTGCCGCAGCTCGACGCGGTCCTGCCGGAAATGGAGTTCTGGTTCCCGGTCGCGCAGGCCAGCGCCGCGCAGATCGACGCCCTGTGCTGCCGCTTCATCCTGCCCGGAAAGCCACGCCCGGCGCTGACCGCGCGCGTGCTGCACGGCATGGTGATGGGTTTTGCCGATCTGGTGTTTGCCCATGCCGGGCGCTTCTGGGTGCTGGACTACAAGAGCAACGCACTGGGGCCGGACGATGCGCACTACACCCAGGACGCGCTGGAGGCTGCCATGCTCGATCACCGCTACGACGTGCAATGCGCGCTCTACATGCTGGCCCTGCATCGCCTGCTGCGCGCGCGCCTGGGCGCGGCGTACGACCCGTTGCAGCAACTCGGCGGCGCACTTGACCTGTTTTTGCGCGGGGTGCGCGGGCCGCAGTCGGGCTGCGTGCATATTCCGCCCGATGTGGCCTTGCTCGATGCACTCGACGCCGTTTTCGCGCAGGCCGGGGAGGGCGTTCAATGAACCAGGCGCCTACCCTCGCAACAGATCCGCGCAGCCAGCAATTGCTCGAGGTCTTCCGGCTCTGGGCCGAGCAGGGCGTGCTGCGTCGGCTCGATGCGGCGCTGGCGCGGTTCATCGCCGACCTGTGCCCGGACGCCGCACCGCACGTGCTGGCGGCGGTCGTCGTGCTGGCCGATCTGGAAGGGCGCGGCCACACCTGCGTGTTGCTGGACGCGTTGTCGCAGCACTTCATGGCGCTGCAGGAGCGCGCGGCGCGTGCTGCCGTGCCCGCAGCGGAAATCGCAGACGTCGCCTCGCCGCAGGAATGGGCGCTCGCGCTGGGCGCCTGCTCAGCCGTGTTCAAGGAAGGCACGACCCCGGACACCGGTGCGCCGCTGGTGCTCAGCGCAGACCGTCTGTATCTGCGCCGCTATTGGCGCGACGAACTGCGTGTAGCCACGCAGGTTGATCGACGTCTGCGGCAGGCGGTCATGGTCGATGACCAGGCCGCGGCAGCGGCGTTGTCGCAGCTCTTTGCCCCAGCGGACGGCGATGCGGTGGATTGGCAGCGGCTGGCCGCTGCGCTCGCGCTGCGGAGCCGCCTCACCATTCTCACCGGCGGGCCCGGGACGGGAAAGACCTATACCGCTGCGCGCCTGCTGGCGCTGCTGTACGCCACCGCCGAACACCCGGCCGGGCTGCGTGTGGCGCTGGCCGCGCCCACGGGCAAGGCGGCTGCGCGGCTGAAACAATCCATCGACCAGGCCTTGCAGACCCTGCCCGCCTTGCCTGCAATGCACGGGCTGGCCAACCTGTCGCAGCACATCGGCCCGGCGCGCACGCTGCACAGCCTGCTGGGTGCGCGGCCCGATACCCGCCGCTTCGCCCGCAACGCGGCGCATCCGCTGGAGGTCGACGTGCTGCTGATCGACGAGGCGTCGATGGTGCATCTGGAAATGATGGCCGCCGTGCTCGACGCGTTGCCGCCGACGGCGCGGCTCATTCTGCTGGGCGACAAGGATCAGCTCGCGTCCGTCGAGGCAGGAGCCGTGCTGGGCGAGCTGTGCGCCGATGCCGAAGGCGGCCATTACTGGCCAGCCACCGCGCAGGCTCTGGAGCAGATCAGCGGCCAGCGCATCCCGCCCGCGCTGATCGACTCCACAGGCAGCGCGCTGGCGCAGCATGTGGTGATGCTGCGCCACAGCCACCGCTTTGGCGGCAGCATCGGCCGGCTCGCCCGCGCAGTGCACGCGGGCGATGCGGACACAGCGATGGCACTGCTGCGCAATCCGCCGGATGCCGACGTGCGGCTACTCCCGGCCACGCCCGACCTCGCCGCGCAGCTGGTCGACCTGGCCGTCAGTGGTCGCGATCAGGCCAGCGGGTTTGCGCACTATGCGCGCCTGCTGCAGTGCAGTCCACCCGCCAGCGCGACGGCGGCGCAATGGGACGAGTGGGCGCGCGCTGTGCTCGCCGCTTTCGATCAATGTCGGGTGCTGTGCGCGGTACGCGACGGCACCTGGGGCCTGCACGCGCTCAATGCCGCGATTGCCGCCCGGCTCGACGCACTGGGCCTGTTGCGCTGCCGTGACGCGTGGTACGCGGGGCGTCCCGTGATGGTCACGCGCAACGATCATGATCTGGGCGTGCTCAATGGCGATGTGGGCATCGTGCTGCCCACACCAAGGGATGGGCTGCGCGTGGTGTTCGCCAACGGCCAGTCGCTGCGCTCGGTGAGCATCAGCCGCCTGACCGATGTGCAGACCGCCTTTGCCATGACCGTGCATCAGTCGCAAGGCTCGGAATTCGCGCACACCGTGCTGGTCCTGCCCGAGCGCAGCGCCGCCCTCAGCCGTGAACTCATCTACACCGGGCTGACCCGCGCCCGCAGCGCCTTCACCCTGGCCTGCGCCGACGCGTCAACCCTGCATGAAGGCATCCTGCGCGTCACGCGCCGCTCCAGCGGACTTCTGGCGCGCATTCATTCCCTGACGACTCCATGAACAAGGCTTTTGTCCGCGAAGACAGCACCGACGCCGACGAGGACGACGGCGTCCAGCTCCCCCCTCTGCCGCCCGGCGGGAAGAACTATCTCACGCCGCAAGGCTACGCCCGACTGCGCGCCGAGCTGAAGGAGCTGGTCGAGGTGGAACGTCCGAAGGTGGTGGAGATCGTGTCGTGGGCGGCGAAGAACGGCGACCGCTCGGAAAATGGCGACTACATCTACGGCAAGAAGCGTCTGCGGGAAATCGACCGGCGGCTGCGCTTTCTCACCAAGCGCCTGGACATCGCCGAAGTGGTCGATCCCAGCCTGCAGCATGGCAACGACCAGATTTTCTTTGGCGCCACGGTGCGCTATGCCAACGACGCTGGCGAGGAGCACACCATCACCATCGTCGGCATCGACGAAACCGAGCCACTGCAAGGCCGGATCAGCTGGATTTCCCCGGTGGCGCGTGCGCTGCTGAAGGCGCGCGAGGGCGACACGGTCAGTCTGCCCACACCGGGCGGCACCGCCACGCTTGAAATTCTGGAGGTGCGCTACCCGCCGCGCGCTTGAGGGCCGGTGGCGATCAGTTGCTGGATGGGCCGCTGGACGGGTTGCGGTTGCGGGCCCGGCTGGCGCGCACCACGAACTTGAGGCGGCGCAGCGCCCGCAGCACGTCGGCCAGATGCTTGCGGTCGCGCACCTGCACCACGAAGCGCAGTTCGGTGGTGGCCTGCTGCATGTCTTCGTCCATGGTGATGTGGGCGATGTCGCTGTCATGCTCGCTGATGGCCGCGGCCACGCGGGCGAGCACGCCCTTGGAGTTTTCCACGATCACGCTCAGGCCGGTTTCAAACGAGCGCGTGCACTCTGCAGCCCAGTTCAGATCGATCCAGCGATCCGGGTCTTTCTGGAACAGGCGCCGCGCAACGTCGCAATCCTGCTGATGCACGATCAGCCCTTCGCCCTTGCCGAGATAGCCGATGACCGCATCGCCAGGGATCGGGCGGCAGCAGGTGGCGTAACGCACCGAAGCACCCTCGCTGCCGTCGAGCTGCAGCACAGATTGGGCATCGGCGTCGGCCCGGCTTGCCAGGCGCTCGATGGTGTCGAGCAGCGGAGCCGACAAGGCGTCCTGTGGCGACGCGAGTGCCACCACACGCTTGGCCAGAATGTCTGCCACGCGCTTGCCCAGGCCGATGTCGGCGAACAGATCCTCGCGCGACTTGAAGCCGGTCCAGCGCAGCAATTTGTCCCACACGGCAGGGTCGAGGGTGGCCAGCTCAAGGTGTTCATGCCGCAGAGCGCTCTGCAGCAGGCGGCGGCCCAGCTCGATCGACTCGGCCTGCTGCGTGGTGCGCAGCGCGTGGCGAATCTTGGAGCGTGCCCGGCCCGTGCGCACAAAGCTCAACCAGTTCGGGTTGGGACGCGATGCCGGTGCGGTGATGATTTCCACCACGTCGCCACTGCGCAGTTCGGTACGCAGTGGAACCAGCGCGTTGTTCACCTTGGCGGCCACCGTCTGGTCGCCCAGATTGGTGTGGATGGCGTAGGCAAAGTCCACCGGTGTGGCGCCGCGCGGCAGCGCCAGAATGCGCGACTTGGGGGTGAACACATACACCGCATCCGGCGCCAGATCGACCTTGACGGTTTCAAGGAAGTCGGCCCAGTCGCGCGTCTCGGTCTGGATGTCGAGCAGCGATTGCAGCCAGGCGTTGGCCTGCATCTGTTGCGGTGCGGGCTTGTCCTCCGCCGTCTTGTAAAGCCAGTGCGCCGCCACGCCGCTTTCCGCGATGCGGTGCATGGCTTCTGTACGGATCTGGAATTCGATGGGGTTTCCGTTCGGGCCGATGAGGGTGGTGTGCAGCGACTGATAGCCATTGGCCTTGGGAATGGCGATGTAGTCCTCGAACTTGCCCGGCATGGGCTTGTACAGACCATGCAGCACACCCAGGGCCCGGTAGCAGTCGAGCACGTCAGGCACCAGCACGCGAAAGCCGAAGATGTCCTGAATGTGCGCAAAGCTCAGATGCTTGGTGCGCATCTTGCGGTAAATCGAATAGAGCGTCTTTTCGCGCCCCGAGAGTTGCGCCTGCACATGCGCCTCGGCCAGCGCGGTCTGCGCTGCAGCGAGAATTTTTTCCACCAGCCCGTGCCGGTTTCCGCGCGCCGCCTGCACCGCACGCGACAGCACGGTGTAGCGGCTCGGGTGGCTGTTGGCAAAGCCCAGATCCTGCAGTTCCCGGTACACCAGGTTCAGACCCAGACGGTGGGCGATGGGCGCGTAGATGTCCATCGTCTCGCGGGAGATGCGGATCCGCTTGCTCGCCGCCATTGCGCCCAGGGTGCGCATGTTGTGCAGACGGTCAGCCAGTTTGACGAGGATGACACGAATGTCGCGCGCCATCGCCAGCAGCATTTTGCGAAAGCTCTCCGACTGGTTCTCTTCGCGGTTGGAAAACTGCAGCTTGTCGAGCTTGGTCAGGCCGTCCACCAGATCGGCCACGGTGGTGCCGAAATGCTCGATCAATTCCGCCTGGGTGATGCCTTTGTCTTCCGCCGTGTCGTGCAGCAGCGCGGCCATGATGGCCTGGGTATCGAGCTTCCAGTCGGCGCACAGCTCGGCCACAGCCACCGGATGCGAGATGTACGGCTCGCCACTGGCGCGGTACTGACCAAGATGTGCCGCGTCCGCGAAACGATAGGCCTCGCGGATTTTCTGCAGATCATTTTCCGGCAGGTAAACCTGCAGCTTTTCAAGCAGGCTGGCCAGGCTGACCGTGTTGTGCCGCGCTGCCACGCCGCTGGTGGCCGCGCTGCTGGCTGAAGGCTCAGGTTCTGCAGCTGGTCTGCCCACTGTTGCCGATGCGGCGGCAGCGCGCGCGCGTTTGACTCTTGGTTGGACCACCGCAGGCACAGCCGAACCGGAGACCGAAGACTTCGGGCCTGGCGTGGCGGCGGGGCTGTTGGGCATGTTCGGATCAGGTCGGCACTTTTTTCAGCATTTCAATTCCGACCAGACCCGCAGCGATTTCCCGCAGGGCGGTGACGGCCGGCTTGTCCTTTGTTTCGATCTTGGGCGAATGGCCCTGTTCCAGCATGCGGGCGCGATAGGACGCGGCCAGCACGAGCTGGAAACGATTGGGGATTTTTTCCAGACAGTCTTCAACGGTGATGCGAGCCATGATGTCAGAGTTCCAGTTCAAAGAATGCCGAGGGCGCGAAAAACCTCGGGATGGGAAAGGCGTTGCGCTGCGTAGCGTAGCCGTTGCGCCGCGACGACTTGCTTGAGGTCGTTCAGGGCGGTCGTAAAGTCTTGATTCACAATTATAAAGTCGAAGTTCTTCGCCTGCGCCAGTTCGATGCGCGCTTCGCGCAGGCGCTGCTCGATGGCTTCTGGCGAGTCCTCGGCACGGCGGGTGAGGCGCTGGCGCAGTTCCTCGAACGACGGCGGCAGAATGAAAATGCTCACGGCGTTGTCGAACTGCTGCCGGACCTGCGCGGCACCTTGCCAGTCGATTTCCAGCAGCACGTCCATGCCGTCGGTCATGCGTTGTTCCAGCCAGCGCCTGGAGGTGCCGTAGAGGTTGCCATGCACTTCCGCCCATTCGAGAAATTCGCCGGCCGCGATGCGGCGCTGGAATTCCGGGCCGTCGATGAACACATAGTGCACGCCATCGACCTCGGCGCCGCGTGGCGCACGCGTGGTGCACGAGACCGAGAGCTGGATGCCGCTGTCCTGCGCAAGCAGGGCATTGACCAGACTGGATTTGCCGGCCCCGCTGGGGGCAGCGACCACAAACAGGTTTCCGGGGAAATTGGCAGACACGTTGAACCTTGCCTTATTCGATGTTCTGAACCTGTTCGCGCATCTGCTCGATCAGGACCTTGAGTTCGAGCGAGATTTCGCTGAGTTCGAGTGCGGCAGACTTGGACCCCAGCGTGTTGGCCTCCCGGTGCAATTCCTGGATCAGAAAATCCAGCCGCTTGCCGAGTTCCCCGCCCTGCATGAGCAACTCGCGCAGGGTCTGCAGGTGCGCCTGCAGGCGGTCGAGTTCCTCGGCGACGTCGATGCGGATGGCAAAGCTGGCGGCCTCCTGCAGGCGACGGTCGTTCAGTGTCTCGGCGCTGGTCTCCACGCCAGTCAGTGCGCGCAGCGCGTCTTCCCAGCGGGCGGTGAACCGCGCCTGCTGCCGCTCCACGGCGAGAGGAACGATGTCGCGGGCGCGCGCAGCATGCTGGGCGATCTGCCCGATGCGATCCAGCAGCAGGGTACGCAGGCGGTCTCCTTCGAGTGCGCGCGCCTCGATGAGCACGGCCAGGGCCTGTTCCAGCGCGTTCTGGGCGGCCACTGCGATTTCTGCGGCGTCGAGATGCGCTTCCTGCGCGCTGCCGATGAAGCGCAGCACCTCGCCCACCGACAGCGGCGTGAGATGCGGCGCGATGGCGCGCAGAGCGGACTCCGCCGCGAGCAGGGGTGCCGCTGCGGCGGCATCGGGCAGCGCGGGTGTGCTCTGCGGCGCCTCGAACACCGCGCGGCAGTCGATTTTCCCGCGCCGCAGTCCCTGGGTGAGCGCCTGCCGCATGGCGGCCTCGCTGCTGCGCAATTCTTCGGGCAGGCGGAATGCAATGTCGAGAAATCGGCTGTTGACCGAGCGCAACTCGATGTGGATCTTCGCGCCGCTGGGCAGTTGCACACTCTTTTGGCCGTAGCCAGTCATGCTATAAATTGGCTTCACACGCATCCCCTTTGCGTGCATTTTTCCACACTCGATTCAATCGCTGGCTGCTAGCCTTCGTCTTCATGGCCACTACGCACAAATCCAAACCCGCACCGCTTGCGCCGGAATCGCAGGTGGGCGGGTATCGCATCGTGCGCAAGGTGGCCAGCGGCGGTTTCGGCGTGGTGTATCTCGCGCTGAGTCCGGACGGTCAGCGTGTCGCTGTCAAGGAATATCTGCCGGCTTCACTGGTGGAGCGTGGTCCGGGAGAGGCGAGCCCGGTCGTGCCGCCGGACAAGCTGGCGCTGTATCGCCTGGGCCTGAAGAGTTTTTTCGAGGAAGGTCGGTCGCTGGCGCAGATCTCGCATCCAAGCGTGGTCAGCGTGCTGAATTTTTTCCGCGAAAACGATACCGTCTACATGGTGATGAATTACCTGGAAGGGGCGTCCCTCCAGGAGTTCGTCATCACCGCACGCGAACTCAAGCGCAAGAAGATTTTTCGCGAATCGACCATCCGCTCGCTGTTCGACGACATTCTCCAGGGTCTTCGCGTGGTGCATCAGCACAAGATGCTGCACCTGGACATCAAGCCGGCCAATATTTTCATCACCGACGACAACAAGCCCATCCTGATCGACTTCGGCGCGGCGCGCGAGGTGCTCAATCAGCAGGACAAGCGCTTTCGCCCGATGTACACGCCAGGGTTTGCCGCGCCCGAGATGTACAAGCGCGAGGGGGCGTTCGGCCCGTGGACCGACATTTATGCCGTGGGCGCCTGCATTTACGCCTGCATGACCGGCTACCCGCCGTACGAAGCGCCGCAACGGCTGGAGAAAGACCGGCTGCAGGCCCAGTTGTCCAAGTTGCGCGGGGTGTATTCCGACAACTTGATCGAAATCGTGGAGTGGTGCATGTCGCTCGACGCCATGGCGCGGCCGCAGAGCGTGTTCAATCTGCAGCGCGAACTCGGCGCGGAAAGTGCGCGCCGCTACACCAATCTGACCATGGGCGAGAAATTGCGGCTGCACATCGACGAGTTGGTCAATGACACCAAATCGCAGGTGCAGAAAGTGCGCGATGTCACCCGGTTCGGTGCACCTGTTCAAGCCGTGCCAGGCCCTTCGCCTGAACAGGGCAAACCAGCCGCCAGGGAGCGGAATTGAAGTTTTCTGTCTACCAGGTCAGCCGTCGCGGTGCGCGTGCGAGCAATCAGGACCGCATGGGGTATTGCTATACGCGTGAAAGTGCCTTGTTTGCCCTGGCTGACGGGCTGGGCGGTCACCCGCGCGGCGACGTGGCGGCACGCCTCGCGCTGCAGACCATTGCCAATATTTTTCAGCAGGAGGCGCGCCCAACCCTGCGCGACCCGCAGGAGTTTCTGCGGCGCTCCATCTTCCGTGCGCATGAGCAGATTCAGCGCTACGCCCATGAGCAGAAACTCGCCGATTCGCCGCGGACCACCGTGGTGGTCTGCGTGTTGCAGAACGGTGCGGCACACTGGGCGCATGTCGGTGACTCACGGCTGTATTTCATCCGCAACGGCGCCATGCTGACTCGCACCCGCGACCACTCGCACGTGGAGCAGCAGCACAAGAAAGACCAGATCCACGGTCTTGCACTGCTGCAGCCCGACGGGCCGACACGCAACATGCTGTTCACCTGCCTGGGTTCCAGCCAGTTGCCGATGATCGAGGTGGGCTTGCCGCAGGCCATGCGGCGGGGCGACATTGTGCTGCTGTGTTCCGACGGACTCTGGGGGCAGATTCCCGAGTCGGTGCTGGTGCGCCAGTTCGGCCAGCAGGTGCTGTCCGACGCGGTTCCGGAAGTGGTCGAGATGGCCCTGCGCCAGGGCGGGGCAGACTCGGACAACGTCACTGCGCTGGGCGTGGAGTGGGAGGCCGATCCCGAGGAACTGGAAACCTCGCTGCGCATCGAAACCGAATCCATGCAAAAGGGCGGGTTCACATCCACCATCCAGAGCGAACTGGGTGACCTGCAGGTGGATGAAATGGACGACGCCACCATCGAGCGCTCGATCGCCGAAATCAATGCCGCCATCCGCCAGAGCGCGGGGCGCAAATAACTCACACGACACCATGCAAAACACGCCTGCTGTGCGTGAAGGACGCGGGCCCCGTGTCCTGCGCGCCATCACCATCGACCGCCATTTCACCCGTCATGCCGAGGGCTCTGTGCTCGTTGCCTTCGGCCACACCCGGGTGCTGTGCACCGCCTCTGTCGAAGAGCGCGTGCCGCCGCACCGGCGCGGCACCGGCCAGGGCTGGGTGACGGCGGAATACGGCATGCTGCCGCGAGCCACCCACACCCGCTCTGAGCGGGAGGCCAAGCGCGGCAAGCAGCAGGGCCGAACCGAGGAGATTCAGCGGCTCATCGGGCGCTCGCTGCGCGCGGTGTTCGATTTTTCCGCGCTGGGCGAGCGCCAGATCACCCTGGACTGTGATGTGCTGCAGGCCGATGGCGGTACGCGTACCGCTGCGATCACCGGTGCGGCAGTGGCCGCCTGGGACGCCTGCCAATGGCTGATCGACGCAGGGCGCGTGGCGCAGCAGCCGATGCGACAACTGGTGGCCGCGGTGTCTGTCGGTCTGATTGCAGACGAATTTCGTCTCGACCTCGATTACGCCGAAGACAGCCAGTGCGATACCGACATGAACGTGGTCGGAACTGCCAGCGGCGCGCTCATCGAGGTGCAGGGAACCGCCGAAGGCGCGCCGTTCACCCGCGCGCAGCTCGACGGGCTGGTCGATCTGGCGCAGCAGGGCATTGCCGAACTGGTTGCCCTGCAGCGCGCAGCGCTCGGACTGTGAGCATGGCAGGTCAGGCTGCATTCGCAAGGCAGATCGTTCTCGCCTCGGGCAATCCAGGCAAGTTGGCCGAGCTGTCCGTTCTGCTGTCTCCACTGGGGTGGCAGGTTCGCGCACAAAGCGAATTCCATCTTGAAGAGGCCGACGAGCCGCATCCCACGTTCATCGAAAACGCGCTGGCCAAGGCGCGTCATGCCAGCTTTCACACCGGCCTGCCCGCGCTGGCCGACGACTCCGGGCTGTGCGTCGATGCACTGGGCGGACTTCCCGGCGTGCGGTCTGCACGCTTTGCCCCGCTGAGCGGCGCGTCGCGTCCACAACAGGACGCGGCCAACAACGCCTTGCTGCTGCAGCAATTGGGCGATGCATCCAGCCGGGCCGCGCGTTTTGTCAGCGTGATCGTGGCCTTGCGGCATGCGGCCGATCCCGAACCCCTGATCGCCCAGGGTGAGTTGATCGGCCAGATCGGCCGGGCGCCACTGGGGCAGGGTGGCTTCGGCTACGACCCGCTGTTCGTCCTGAGCGATGGCCGCACGCTCGCCCAGTGCGACGCGCAGGAGAAAAACCGCATCAGCCATCGCGCACAGGCCATGCGCAGGCTGCTGCCGCTGCTGCAGGATGTCTGGGGGCGGAACGCAGCGGTCTGACACTCCGCATGACGGCCTGCTTTGCGACGTGACCTCCAGGCGCATCCCCATCACGCCGAGCGCTCCGCCCGGACCACCAGACGGCCATGCGGTGCTCGCGCATTCTGCACAGGCTCTGCCGCACTACATGCGCCCCGGCACCCTGCAGCTCACCGCGCTGCCGCCGTTGAGCCTGTATGTGCACTTGCCGTGGTGCCTCAAAAAATGTCCCTATTGCGATTTCAACTCGCATGAATGGCGCGCTGGCGGCGCGATTCCGGAGCAGGCCTATCTCGCCGCGCTGCGCGCCGATCTCGACGCGGCCCTGCCGCTGATCTGGGGACGGCGGGTCATCTCCGTTTTCATCGGAGGGGGCACACCCAGCCTGTTTTCCCCCGATGCGATTGATCAACTGCTGGCGGATATCCGGGCACGGCTGCCACTCGTGCCCGATGTCGAAATCACCCTGGAAGCCAACCCCGGCACCTTCGAGCGCGACCGGTTTGCCGCGTTCGCGCAGGCCGGGGTCAATCGCCTGTCGATCGGCGTGCAGAGCTTCGATGATGCCCGCCTGAAGGCGCTGGGCCGGGTGCACGATGCGCAGCAGGCGCACGAGGCGGTGGACGAAGCGGCACAACACTTCCCCACGTTCAACCTCGATCTCATGTTCGCCCTGCCGCAGCAGGACATGGCCGCCTGCGAAGCCGATCTGCAGGCCGCGCTGGCGCATCAGCCGCCGCACCTGTCGCTCTACCAGTTGACGCTCGAACCCAATACGCTGTTCGCCACGCAACCGCCCCCATTGCCCGACGCGGACCTGAGCGCCGACATGCAGCAGGCGGTCGCCAGCCGGGCGCAGGCCGCTGGACTGCAGCGATACGAAGTCTCGGCTTATGCCCTTCCTGGCCATCGTTGCCGCCACAATCTGAACTACTGGCAATTCGGCGACTACCTGGGCATCGGGGCAGGAGCGCACTCCAAGATCAGCTTTGCCCACCGCATCGTGCGGCAAACCCGCTGGCGTCACCCGCAGCGCTACATGGACCAGGCCATGCAGGGCGCGGCGGCAGAAACCGAACACGAAGTCGCGCGGCGTGACCTGCCCTTCGAGTTCATGCTCAACGCCCTGCGCTTGCGCGAGGGCGTGCCGGCAACGCTCTTTGCCGAACGCACCGGGCTTGCACCCTCCGCGATCGCCAAGCCGCTGCAGACCATGCAGGACAAGGGCCTGCTGATCCGTGACCCAGCCGCACTGCAAACAACCCCTATCGGATTCGACATGCTCAACGACGTGCTGGAGAGTTTCCTGCCCGAATGAAGCAGCATGGCGGTTTAGAATGTCGGTTTGGTCCGCAATCCGGACCATGCACCGGAAGCGTGGCAGAGTGGTCGATTGCACCGGTCTTGAAAACCGGCAACGGGCAACCGTTCGTGAGTTCGAATCTCACCGCTTCCGCCAAAATCACAGGCCGCTGTCCGGTCTGACGTATTTCTGTACAGCAGACTGAAACAGCGCGGCCAGTTCAGGCATGCGCTAATAGTCTTCGTCTGCGCTGGTGAGGTACCACGGGGTCTGGCGAATGGCGTCGGCCTTGGGGCCCGACGAGGTGAACATCACATTGCGTTGCCCGCGTGCCACCATGCCCAGGCTCCGCAGGGTCTGCTGCGTGTGGGCGGGGCCAAGAAATTCAAATGACACGCTGGCGCGGCCATCGCTGTGGGCGTCGCGGAACAGGGTATCAAGCAGTAGGCCCAGGCTGTTCGGGTGGTCGGGGTGGCACAACAGATCGCGGATGTGCAGCACAGGGCCGATGACTTCGGTGGCGGCGTACGCGATGAGGCCGTGCGTCCGGGAGTTCATGGTCAGGAAGCGAAATTTCTTCCAGGGTTTTTGTTCGAAGCGCCAGGCCAGGTAACGACGGTCGCGCACGCCGATCAACAGGGCCTGGCCCGCCTGGGCTTTCCACAGGGCGTCGAACCGGGCGTCTGGCTGATCCATCCACTGGGCGAACATGCCGCTGAAGTCGTGCGCGTATTGCGTGCGGCGCAAGGTGTGCCGCAACCAGTCGGCAGTTCCTCCCAGGGTGTGACGCATGAAGCGGGGCAGTCGTGCCGGCAGGTAATTGGCGCTGCGCAGCACGCGCACATAACGCACCATCGGCCCGGCCACCGCATAGCCGAGTCGCTTGACCACGGGCTCGGATTTGGGGTTTGGGAAGCCATAGATCAGTCCGAGTTGGGGCAGAAACCGGTCGCGCAAGGAGGTCTGCAGCAGCATGGCCGGATACAGGGTGCGGTGTTCTGCAACCACGCCAAAGTCTGCCAGCAAGCCGGCATCGATGGGTTGCCCAGCCAGCCGCATGTGTCGCGTGCCCAGGCCGATGACGCCAATCGGCACGCCGTGCTCGGCAGGAGAGTGGGCGAGCAGGACATGGGGTGCCCCAGCCGGATTGCGCAGGTAAAACCAGTCGAACTTGTCCTGGCGGCGCTCTGGATGCCCCAGATTGCTGGCCCAGAGCGACACGATGGTGCTGCGATCGGTGCTCAGATCGGCGGGCAGGGCTGCATAACTGGACGCGGCAGCGGTCATGGTGGACGAAAGTGATGGCGTTCAACGCCGGATGAACTGGTCGTGCAGCAGCAGGGTGGAGAGCATGCCGACAAACGCCATATTGTCACCAAATCCGATGACTTTTCCGGCGCGCGCCTTGTCGAACAGGCGGATGGCGGCCGGCACGTCGAAATACCCGGCTTCCTTCAGCCGCGCCGCGCTGAACAGCTCGGCCACATAGTCGACCGGCTCGCCGTCGTGGAAGAAGCTCTGGCTGTCTGGCGCGCGGTAGGGCTGCTTGGTGCGGTGGCGCAGGGCGTCGGGCAGCAGGCCGTCCATGCTGCGCTTGAGCAGGTACTTTTCAACCAGACCCATGAGCTTGTAGCGCGGCGGCAGGCGGCTGGCAAAGGCGATCAGCCGGTGATCGAGAAACGGAAACCGCGTCTCGATGGATGCGGCCATGGCCATGCGGTCGCCCTGCGAACACAGCAGATACCCCGACATCAGGGTGTGCGCCTCGATGTACTGATCCTGGTTCAGCGGCTCCCAGCGCGACAGCTCGGCAGGCAGGTGCAGGGCATCGACCGGGTCGAACATGGTGGCGGCAGCGCGCAGCTCGGGCGACAGGAACGCGGTGATGCGCCGGGTGGTGGTCCAGCGCGGCAGGTGGGCGAATCCGGGCGCGCGAAACCGTGCCTCGCCTTCGCGGAAAAAACGCTCGGTCATCGCCCGGCCCGCCGCCGGGGAGTGTTTGAGATAGGGGTAGAGTCGCTCGAGCAGACGCGGCCTGCAGCGCGAGTCGGGCTGGCGCGCGATGAAGCGGCGCACGCGGCCCTCCTTGAAAATGTCGTAGCCGCCGAACACCTCGTCGGCGCCCTCGCCGGTGAGCGCCACCTTGTAGCCCGCAGCGCGCACGCCGTCGGCCAGCAGCATCATCGGCGCTGGGGCGGTGCGAACGATGGGGGTTTCGGTGTGCGCGATGGCGCGGGGAAAGGCCGCGGCGATGTCGGCGCGGGTGCAGTGCACTGTGGTGTGTTCGGTGTGCAGATGCTGCACCAGCTGCTGCTGCCAGGCGCTTTCGTCGAACTCGGCGTCGTCGAAGGTCAGCGAAAAGGTGTGCAGCGGGGTGTCGGTGTAGTGGCGGATCAGCGTGGTGACGATGGATGAGTCCAGCCCGCCGCTGAGATATGCCGCCACCGGCACGTCGGCGCGCAGTTGCAGCCGCACCGCATCGATCAGCAGATCGCGCAGTTCCTCGGCGTAGGCGTCGGCGCTGCGGTCGGCTGCGATCGGCGCCGGGGGAAAGGTCCAGTCCCAGTAGCGGCGCAGGCGGGTGCCCTGCGCATCGACCGTCATCACATGGCCGGGCGGCAGCGACTCGATGCCCTCGAACACCGCATGCGGCGGCAGCGGCGCCCAATACGTGAACACCTCGCCCAGCGCGCGGGCGTCGATGCGGCGCGGCACTTCGGGCAGAGCCAGCAGCGCCTTGATTTCCGACGCGAACGCCAGACCGCCGGGCACACGCGCATGGAACAGCGGGCGGATGCCGGTGCGGTCGCGCGCCAGCAGCAGGCGCTGGCGCACGCTGTCCCACAGCGCAAAGGCGAACTGGCCGTTGAGCTGCTCGACCAGCGCGTCGCCATGCTCCTCATAGAGATGCACCAGCACCTCGGTGTCGGACTGGGTGGAAAAGCGATGGCCGCGCCGCAGCAGATCGGCACGCAGTTCGAGGTAATTGAAGATTTCGCCGTTGAACGTGACCCAGACCGTGCCGTCTTCGTTGGTCATCGGCTGAGTGCCGCTGGACAGGTCGATGATGCTCAGGCGGGCGTGCGCCAGGCCGATCGGCCCTTGGGTGTGCAAGCCCTGCTCGTCGGGGCCGCGGTGCTGCAGTTGCGCGATCATCGCGGCGAGCTGCGCCGGGTCGATCGGTGCGTTCCAGTTCAGCCGCCCGGCGATGCCGCACATCGCGTTCAGCCGCCGATATACGACATCTCGACCTTGCGCTCGTTGCGCAGCGACTGGCCGGCCGCGGTGCCGCGCAGCAGCGAGTAGCGGTCGTCGCGCTGTGTCCAGACCTGCGCCAGCGCGGCGCGCAGCTCGGCGTCGCTGACCGGCGCCAGGCCGGTGCGTGGATCGCCGCGCAGCAGCGCGCGCAGGTCATGGCCGTGAGAGGCGAACAGGCAGAGGTAGAGCTTGCCCTCCATCGACAGCCGGGCGCGGTTGCAGCTGGCGCAGAACGCGCGCGTGACGCTGGAGATCACGCCGATCTCGCCCGCGCCGTCGTCATAGGCCCAGCGCTGCGCGGTCTCGCCTGCGCTGTGCGGCTCCAGCGGGTGCAGCGGGTGCAGCGCATGGATGCGGTCGATCACCTGCTGCGAGGGCAGAACCTCGTCCATGCGCCAGCCGTTGGTGTTGCCCACGTCCATGTATTCGATGAAGCGCAGCACCACCCCCGTCCCGCGGAAATGCTCGGCCATTGGCAGGATTTGCGCATCGTTGGTGCCGCGCTTGACCACCATGTTGACCTTGACCGGCGCAAGTCCTGCGGCGATTGCCGCGTCGATGCCGTGCAGCACGTCGGCCACGGGAAAGTCCACATCATTCATCCGTCGAAAGGCCGTGTCGTCCAGCGCGTCCAGGCTCACGGTGACGCGGTCCAGTCCCGCGTCCTTGAGTTGCTGTGCCTTGCGCGCCAGGATGGAACCGTTCGTGGTCAGGGTGAGTTCGGGCGGGGTGCCGTCCAGCGTGCGCAGCCCGTGCAGCATTTCCACCAGGCGCTCCAGGTGCTTGCGCAGCAGCGGCTCGCCGCCGGTCAGCCGGATTTTGCGCACACCCAGATCGATGAACACCCGCGCGGCGCGGGTGATTTCCTCGAAACTCAGCAGATCGGCATGCTGCAGAAATTCGTAGTGCTTGTCGAAAATCTCCTTCGGCATGCAGTAAGTGCAGCGGAAGTTGCAGCGATCGGTCACCGAGATCCGCAGGTCGTGCAGCGGGCGGTGCAGGCGATCCGTTGGCTGCCCTTGCGCATCGGCAGCGTGCGCGGGGACCTCGGGCACGCTGGCGGCGTAAAGATGATCGACGATGGGAATGATGCGTTCGGACATGTCGCCATTATCGGCAAAGATGGGGCGATGGCCTTTCACATTCTCACATCACGGTGATTTGCAAGGCCAGTGCAAATGTGGCCAGCAGCATGCCCAGCACGGCGCCAACCACCACGTCCGACAGATAGTGCAGCCCAAGAATCAGGCGTGAAGCCGCGATGAGCAGCGCGAACGGCACGGCGATCCACCCAAGAACGGGGGCAAAAAACAGGATCTGCAGCGTGAAATTCACCGCGTGCAGGGTGTGACCGGAGGGAAAGCTGAACTGGTCGAGCGGTGGTTCGCTGACCATGATCCGGTGACAGTGCTCGCTCGGTCTGGGGCGGGCCGCCAGCCGCTTGATCGACCCGTACAGAGCGATGCCGATGACGGTTGTCACCAGCATCCAGAAGATGGGCAGGACCGCCTCCCGCCCGCCCTGCATCAACAACGCAAAAAGAATGGCCGCCCAGCCCCAACCGTTGCCCAGTCGGCTGATCAGGGTAAACAGGCGGCGCACCCACGCCTGCCTGCTCAGCCGGTTGGCCGAAATGGTGAGCGCCTGTTCCCAGTGCAGGTAGCGATGGAGCAGGCTGGACTGTCGCTGGTGCATGTACGGGACTCTCGTCGTGGACGTCGTGGATGGCGCGAGCCGGATTGTTTCACCGCAGACTTAGGGCAAGACGGCATCGCTCTACCATTGTGGCATTCGCGCAGGTCTGGGGAGCAGGAGCCCGGCCTCTGCGCGCCACCTACAAGGACACACAATGACGTATTCGATCGAACTCTCCGGGCGCGTCGCCCTGGTCACAGGCGCCTCCAGCGGTCTGGGCTGGCGCTTTGCCGAAGTGCTGGCGCAGGCCGGCGCGGCCGTGGTGCTCAGCGGGCGCCGCATGGAGCGGCTCAAGGAACTGCGTGCCCGCATCGAAGGACAGGGCGGCGACGCGCATGTGGTGGAACTCGATGTCAACGACCCGGCCAGCATCAAGGCTGCGGTTGCACACGCGGAAACCGAGATGGGGCCGATCGACATTCTGGTGAACAACGCTGGGGTGTCACTGCAGCAAAAACTGCTGGACGTGACGAGCGACGATTTCGACGAGGTGTTCGGCACCAATGTGCGCGGCGCGTTTTTCGTGGCGCAGGAGGTTGCTCGCCGCATGGTGGCGCGATCGCTCGGCGTCACGCCGGGCACCTGGGCCGGCGGGCGGATCATCAACATCGCATCGGTTGCCGGGCTGCGTGTCATGCCCAAGCTCGGGGTCTATGCGATGAGCAAGGCCTCGGTCATTCACATGACGCGGGCCATGGCGGTGGAGTGGGGCAAGTACGGCATCAATGTCAATGCCATCTGCCCCGGCTATATCGACACCGAGATGAATCACCATCACTGGCAGACTGAATCGGGCCAGCGCCTGATGCAGATGCTGCCGCGCAAGCGTCTGGGCAAACCGCAAGACCTTGACGGGCTGCTCGTTCTGCTCGCCAGCGGGCAGAGTGGTCTGATCAACGGCGCCATCGTCACCGCTGACGACGGCTTCGGCATCTGAAGGGCAGCATCATGCGGTTCGACATCCCTGAACAAAAAAATCTGGTCTACACCATGACCATGCCCATTCGCTGGGGCGACATGGACGTGATGGGCCATGTGAACAACACCCTCTATTTCCGCTACATGGAAATCATCCGCCTGGAGTGGATGCTGGCCGCCGGAGTGCCCGCCAACCCCAAGGGACTGGGGCCGGTGATCGTCAACGCGTTCTGCAACTTCCAGACCGAGCTGAGTTTTCCCGGCGAGGTGCTCGCGCGGCTCTACACCGCAGGCGTGGGACGCACCAGTTTCGATACCTACACCCTGCTCAGCCGCACCGATGACCCTGACACCATTTACGCCAGCGGCGGCTCGCGCGTGGTCTGGGTGGACTTTCCGCAGCGAAAAAGCGTCCCTCTGCCCGACATGCTGCGCGCGCTGCTGACACAGGCCTCGACTTCGACAAACACCTGACATTCGCCGGAGAACATCATGTCCGAACCCGCGCCAGCCCACCCCTTGTGGCGTGCGTCGCCGCAGCGCATTGCCGCGTCGCACATCGAATCTTTCCGCCTCTGGGTCAACGCTCGGCATGGTCTGCAGTTGCAGGATTACCAGGCGTTGCTCGACTGGTCTGTGGCCGAGCAGGCGAAGTTCTGGGACGCCGTCTGGGAGACCTCTGGCGTGATCGCGCAGCACAAGGGCGAGCGGGTCCTGATCGACGCAGACCGCATGCCCGGCGCGCGTTTCTTCCCGGACGCGCAACTCAATTTCGCGCAGAACCTGCTGCGCCGCAATGACGACGCCATCGCGCTGCATTTCTGGGGTGAAGACCGGGTGCGGCGCAGTGTGAGCTGGCGCCAACTGCACGCCGAAGTCTCGCGCCTGCAGCAGGCCTTGCGCAGTTGGGGCGTGATGCCCGGCGACCGGGTGGCGGCCTACATGCCCAATCTGCCCGAGACCGTGATCGCGATGCTCGCGGCCACGAGTATCGGCGCCACCTTTACCTCGGCCTCGCCCGATTTCGGCACGCAGGGCGTGCTCGACCGTTTCGGCCAGACCCAGCCCAAGGTGCTCATTGCGTGCGACGGCTATTTCTACAACGGCAAGACCTTTTCCAACCTCGACAAGCTCGCCGCACTAGTTGGGCAACTGCCCTCGGTGATACGGACTGTGATCGTGCCCTATGTGGCGCAGGCCTTGGGGCAGGTGCCCGATATCGCGGCCATTCCCGGTGCGCAGACTTGGGAAGACGCGCTGCTGCCCTTTGCACCGCAGACGGTGCAATTCCTCTCGCTGCCCTTCGATCATCCGGTCTACATCCTCTATTCGAGCGGCACGACGGGCGCGCCAAAATGCATCGTCCACCGTGCAGGCGGGGTATTGCTCAAGCATCTTGCCGAATTGCGACTGCAGGTGGACATTCACGCCGATGACCGGGTGTTCTTTTTCACCACCTGTGGCTGGATGATGTGGAACTGGCTCATGTCCGCCCTCAGCCAGGGGGCGACGGTCTGCCTGTACGACGGCTCGCCGGGTCTGCGCGACAACGCCATTCTGTTCGACTACGCCGACGCCGTGCGCTTCACGCATCTGGGCACCTCGGCCAAGTTCATCGAGGCGCTGGGCAAGTCGGGACTCGAACCCAGGCGAACGCACCAGCTCGCCAGTCTGCGCACCATCATGTCCACCGGGTCGCCGCTGGCGCCCGAGGGCTTCGACTATGTGTACGACAAGGTCAAGCCCGACGTCTGCCTGAGTTCCATGTCCGGCGGAACCGATCTGGTGGCCTGCTTCATCGTCGGCTCGCCGATGAACCCGGTCTGGCGCGGAGAACTGCAGGCTTGCGCACTGGGCATGGCGGTGATCGTCGCGGACGACGACGGCAAGCCCTTGCCCGACGGCGAGAAGGGCGAACTGGTCTGCACCAAGCCCTTTCCGTCGATGCCGCTGGGTTTTCTGGTGGACGGCAGCCTGGAGCGCGGCGCGCAGAAGTATTTCGAGAGCTACTTCGCGCAATTCCCGAACGTCTGGTGGCATGGCGATTTCATCGCCCGCACGTCGCACGGGGGCTACATCATTTTCGGCCGTTCCGACGCCACGCTGAACCCTGGAGGCGTGCGCATCGGCACCGCGGAGATCTATCGACAGGTCGAACGCATCGACGCCGTGCTGGAATCGCTGGTCATCGGGCAGAATTGGCCGCCCGGGGCAATTGGGGATGTGCGCGTGGTGCTGTTCGTGCGGCTGCGCGACGGGCTGGTGCTCGACGACGCGCTGATCGAGACCATCAAGCGCCAGATCCGCAGCAACACCACGCCGCGCCATGTGCCTGCACGCGTGGTGCAGGTGCACGACATTCCGCGCACCAAGAGCAACAAGATCGTCGAAATCGCGGTGCGCAATCTGATCCACGGCGAGCCGGTGAAGAACGTCGCGGCATTGGCCAACCCTGAGGCGCTCGACGAATACCGCGCGCTGCGTACCGAACTCGAACGCGCCTGAGCCACAGCGCAGGGCTCACCGGCAGGTGCGGCTGATCCACAGCTTGCGCAGCGGCGTGAGGCTGATGCGCTGATGCAGCACGGCGTAATCGGACCGCTCGATCTCGCGCAGCAGCGCCAGCGCCATTGCGCCCAACGCGCGCAACGGCGCGGTCTGCCCGCGGGCAAACGGCGCCAGCCCCGCAAGCGCCTGCTCCAGGGTCTGGCGGGCCAGCGCGGACTGCTCGGCCAGCAGGGCGGCCACACCGGCATCCATGCGGCGCTGCTGCAACTGCGCAGCCGTGATGCCGTGGCGCTGCAGTGCGTCCAGCGGCAGATAGATCCGGCCCTGCGCCGCGTCGCGTCCGAGGTGCCGGATGCAACTGATCAGGCGCAAACCCATGCCGAGTTGCTCCGCAGACACTTGCGCTGCCTCGCTGTCGAGACCGAGGAGGATGGCGCTGTTGCGCAGGGTTTGGCCGCTGCCTGCTCTGGCATAGTGCAGCAGGGCGGGGCGGTCGATCCAGCGGTTTTGCTGCAGATCGATCTGCACACTGTCGATGACCCCATGCAGCGCTTTCGCAGTCAGACCGCTTCGCTGCGCAAACGGCGCGAGTGCACGCAGGGTCGGGTGCTCTGCCGTCCCGCTTTCCATGGCGCCGAGTTGCGCGTCCCACCACGCCAGCTTGGCCTGCGCCACGGACAGGTCACTGACCGTGGTGACGATGGCGCGGATCTGCACATGAAACCGCAGCAGCGCCGTCAATCCCGCGCGCTGCGGCACAGGGCAACGCTGCAAGGCGTAGTAGACGGACGACCCTGGCGGCGGGCCGACTGGTGCATCTGTTGAATCAGTGGCGGGCATGGCATGCGCTGTGTCCAGCAGGTTGACGCAGCGAGGCTAGAATAGCCGATTGCCTGAAAATCAATGAAGCTTGGGAAACGGGTCTGGCGTGCGGGGTCTGGCGTGCGGGGTCTGGAGTGCAGGCGGGCCGAATGGCGCATTGATGCGGGCAGCAGATCACCCGGCGAGGGTGGCGAAATTGGTAGACGCACCAGGTTTAGGTCCTGACGCCTTCACCGGCGTGGGGGTTCGAGTCCCCCCCCTCGCACCAGCCGACAAGCAAGCGCTTGGCGGGAATGGATCCCTTTCATCGAACACTGGACTTTTTCATGACTGTCGAAACCCTGGACAAACTGCAGCGCCGCGTGACCGTGACGGTTCCGAAGGCTGCCGTGCAAACTGAAATCAACGCCCGCCTGAAGAATCTGAGCCGCACACTGCGCCTGCCGGGGTTCCGTCCGGGCAAGGTGCCCATGTCCATGGTGACGCAGCGCTATGCGCCGTCTGTGGAAATGGAAGTGCTGCAAGACAAGATCGGCAATGCGTTTTACGAGATGACCACTGGTGCCCGCCTGCGCGTGGCCGGTATGCCGCAGTTCACCCCCAAGACCGAAGGCGTCGAGGCCGACGTCATGGCGTTCGATGCCACGTTCGAGGTCTATCCCGATGTGCAGATCCCCGATCTGTCGTCGCAAACCATCGAGCGTGTGACTGCCACCGTGGATGAGGCGGCCATCGACAGAACCGTGGACGTGCTGCGCAAGCAACGTACAGAATTTGTCGTGCGCGGCCAAGCGGCTGCCAATGGCCAGACCTCCGAAGGCCTGGAAGTGCAGGACGGCGACCGCGTCACCGTCGACTTCGAAGGCCGCATCGACGGCACTGCATTCGAGGGCGGCAAGGCCCAAGGCTTCAGCTTTGTGCAGGGTGAAGGCCGCATGCTGCCTGAATTCGAAGCGGCGACCAAAGGTCTGCAGGCCGGACAGAGCAAGATTTTTGAGCTGCACTTTCCCGAGGACTATCAAGGCCGTGCGGTAGCGGGCAAGACCGCCCAGTTCACCCTCACGGTCACCAAGGTGGAATGGCCGCTGCTGCCGGAGGTCAACGCCGATTTCGCCAGGGCGCTTGGCGTGGCCGACGGCGATGTGCAGCGGCTGCGCGACGATATTCGCAGCAATCTGCAGCGCGAAGTCAAAGCCCGCCTGACGCAGCGCAACAAGCTGGCGGTCATGGACGTGCTGCAAAAGGCCGTGCCTGTTGATCTGCCGAGTGCATTGGTGCAGAACGAAATCAACGAGCTGATGGCCAGCGCCCGCCAGGATCTGGCCGAGCGCGGCATGAAGGATGCCGACAAGGCACCTCTGCCGCCTGAACTGTTCAAGGAGCAGGCCGAACGCCGCGTGCGTCTGGGCCTGATTGTTTCCGAGCTGGTCAAGCAGCATGACCTGCAGCCCAAGCCGGAACAACTGCGCAGTTATGTGGAAGAACTGGCCGCCAGCTACGAACAGCCTGAAGAACTGGTTCGTTGGTATTACGCCGACCAGGAGCGCCTGGCACAGGCTGAAGCGATCGTGATGGAAAACAATGTGACCGATTTCGTGTTTGCACAGGCGCAGACCACGGAAAAAGCGCTGGGCTTCGACGAGTTGATGGGGCAGAAATAACCTTCGCTCTGCGATGCAAGCCGCTGTGTGCTCCGGCGCGCAGCGGCTTTTTTGTGAGCTGCCCAAGGCGAGTCTCCAGCTCCTGGCGCGTCGTCCCGCAAATTGCTTGCGGAAATCCCACACCCTTGCGTCGACCTCGCGAACTGCGTGCTAATCTGTATCTACCTTCACGTTTGATCCTTCCATGAGCGCAACTGACATTCAAAACCTGGGCTTGGTGCCCATGGTCATCGAGCAAAGTGGCCGCGGCGAGCGCGCCTATGACATCTATTCGCGGCTTCTGCGCGAGCGGGTGATTTTCCTGGTCGGGCCGATCAACGATCAGATGGCCAATCTGGTGGTTGCGCAATTGCTGTTCCTCGAGTCCGAGAACCCGGACAAGGACATCTCGCTCTACATCAATTCGCCTGGAGGGTCGGTGTCGGCCGGCATGGCCATTTACGACACCATGCAATTCATCAAGCCGGATGTGTCCACCTTGTGTACCGGCATCGCGGCCAGCATGGGAGCTTTTCTGATGGCGGCCGGTGCCAAGGGCAAGCGCTATTCGCTGCCCAATTCCCGCATCATGATCCACCAGCCTTCGGGCGGCGCCCAGGGGCAGGCGACCGACATCGAAATCCAGGCCCGCGAGATTCTCTACCTGCGCGAACGCCTGAACGGCATTCTGGCCGAGCGCACGGGCCAGCCGCTGGAGAAAATTGCCATTGACACCGAACGTGATTTTTTCATGTCTGCCGACCAGGCCAAGGACTACGGCCTGATCGACGAAGTCATTGCCAAACGCTCCTGAACCTGAATTGAACGCACACGCCCATGGCTGAGAAAAAATCGTCCTCTGGTGAAAAGACCCTGTATTGCTCCTTCTGCGGCAAGAGTCAGCATGAGGTGAAAAAACTGATCGCGGGTCCATCGGTTTTCATCTGCGATGAATGCATCGACCTGTGCAACGAAATCATCCGCGATGAAATCAGCACCACGGATGCTGGCGGCAAGGTGGTCAGTTCCGATCTGCCGACGCCCTCGGAAATCAAGGCCATCCTCGATCAGTATGTGATTGGGCAGGAAGCGGCCAAGCGCATTCTGGCCGTTGCGGTGTACAACCATTACAAGCGCCTCAAGCATATTGGTCAGACCAGCGATGTGGAACTCGCGAAGAGCAATATCCTGCTGGTCGGCCCGACGGGCTCGGGCAAGACGCTGTTGGCGCAGACGCTGGCCCGGTTGCTCAACGTGCCTTTTGTCATTGCAGATGCCACCACCTTGACCGAAGCGGGCTATGTGGGGGAGGATGTCGAAAACATCATCCAGAAGCTGCTGCAGAACTGCAATTACGAAATCGAGCGGGCGCAGCGTGGCATCGTCTACATCGACGAGATCGACAAGATTTCGCGCAAGTCCGACAACCCCAGCATCACCCGCGATGTCTCGGGAGAGGGCGTGCAGCAGGCGCTGCTCAAGCTCATCGAGGGCACCATGGCGTCGGTGCCGCCGCAGGGCGGGCGCAAGCATCCGAACCAGGATTTCATCCAGGTCGACACGACCAATATCTTGTTCATCTGCGGCGGTGCGTTCGATGGTCTGGAAAAGGTCATTCGCAATCGCTCGGAAAAATCGGGAATCGGCTTTTCCGCAACGGTCAAGACCCAGTCACAACGCAGTCTGTCCGAAACCTTCCTCCAGGCCCAGCCGGAAGACCTGATCAAGTTCGGCCTGATTCCTGAACTCGTTGGCCGTCTGCCTGTGGTTGCCGCGCTGGAAGAACTCGATGAGGCCGCGTTGATCGAGATTCTCACTGCCCCCAAGAATTCCCTGGTCAAGCAATACCAGAAGCTGTTCGAGATGGATCACATCAAGCTGGAATTCCGTCCTGCCGCGCTCGAAGCCATCGCGCGCAAAGCTCTGGAGCGCAAGACCGGTGCGCGTGGCTTGCGCTCCATCGTCGAGCAGGCCTTGCTCGATTTGATGTTCGATCTGCCCAATGCCCAGAATGTTGCCGGTGTGGTGGTTGACGAAAATGTGATCACAAGCGGCGCCAAGCCACTGTTGATTTATCAGGATGCAGCCAAGGCCTCGGGGGCTTGACGAAGTCGGGCAGACGTCTGCGGCCGTCTGCTTGCAATCTCTGCCCGAGTCCCCATTTGCAGTCCAACTTCCTTTTGGGTGAGTTTCATGTCCGATACCCCTGAACACAATTCCGATCTGACCGCGCTGCCTTTGCTGCCCTTGCGTGATGTGGTGGTCTTCCCCCACATGGTGATTCCGCTGTTCGTTGGTCGACCCAAGTCGATCAAGGCGCTGGAGTCTGCCATGGAAAGTGGCAAGCAGATCATGCTGGTCGCCCAGAAGGCCGCTGCCAAGGATGAACCCAAGCCAGACGACCTGTTCGAAGTCGGTTGTCTGTCGAGCATTCTGCAAATGCTCAAGTTGCCGGATGGCACCGTGAAGGTTCTGGTCGAAGGGGCCCAGCGTGCCAATGCACTGAACATCCGCGACAACGGGGATTTTTTCGCCTGCGAAGCCGTTCCCATTGCCTCAAGTTCGGAAAACACGGCCGAATCCGAGGCCATGCGCCGCGCGGTCGTTGCGCAGTTCGACCAGTATGTCAAACTGAACAAGAAGATTCCGCCCGAAATTCTCACGTCCATTTCGGGCATTGATGATCCGGGTCGTCTTGCCGACACCATCGCCGCGCACCTGCCGCTCAAGCTGGAGCAGAAGCAGTCCGTGCTCGATCTGCACGATGTGCATGCGCGTCTGGAAAATCTGCTTGAACAACTGGAGCGCGAAGTTGGCATTCTTCAGGTCGAGAAGCGCATCCGCGGCCGGGTGCGCCGTCAAATGGAAAAAAGCCAGCGCGAGTACTACCTGAACGAGCAGGTCAAGGCCATCCAGAAGGAACTCGGCGAAGGCGAAGACGGCGCGGACATCGAGGAAATCGAGAAAAAGATCAAGGCGGCGCGCATGCCCAAGGAGGCCAAGAAAAAGGCCGAGGGCGAACTCAAGAAGCTCAAGCTCATGTCGCCGATGTCCGCCGAGGCGACGGTGGTGCGGAACTATCTCGATGTGCTGGTTAGTCTGCCCTGGGCGAAAAAAAGCAAGGTGCGTCACGACTTGGCTTTCGCCGAACAGGTGTTGGAAGAAGACCACTACGGTCTGGAGAAGGTCAAGGAGCGCATTCTTGAATACCTCGCAGTGCAGCAGCGCGTGGACAAGGTCAAGGCGCCGATCCTTTGCCTCGTCGGTCCTCCGGGCGTCGGCAAGACATCGCTCGGGCAATCCATTGCCCGCGCGACCGGCCGCAAGTTTGTTCGCATGGCCCTGGGCGGTGTGCGTGACGAGGCCGAGATTCGTGGCCATCGCCGGACCTATATTGGCGCCATGCCGGGAAAAATCATCCAAAGCCTGAACAAGGTGGCGGTGCGCAACCCCTTGTTCCTGCTTGATGAGGTGGACAAGCTCGGCATGGACTTCCGTGGCGATCCATCGTCCGCGCTGCTCGAGGTACTTGATCCGGAGCAGAACCACACCTTCAGCGACCATTACGTGGAGGTCGACTTTGACCTGTCCGATGTCATGTTCGTCGCGACCTCGAACTCGCTCAACATCCCGCCAGCCCTGCTCGACCGGATGGAGGTCATCCGCCTGGCTGGCTACACTGAAGACGAAAAGGTCAGCATTGCCCAGCGCTACCTTCTGCCCAAGCAGATGAAGAACAACGGGGTCGACGCGGGTGAACTCGACGTCACCGAAAGTGCGATTCGTGGCCTGATCCGCTATTACACCCGCGAGGCAGGCGTGCGCTCGCTGGAGCGCGAAATTTCCCGGATCTGCCGCAAGGCCGTCAAGGGGCGCCTGCTCAAGACTTACACCGAGCAGGTTGTCGTCACCGAAGACAACCTGAACGATTTTCTCGGCGTCCGCCGGTTCAACTTCGGCATGGCCGAAAAGCAAAATCAGGTCGGTCAGGTGGTTGGACTTGCCTGGACTGAGGTGGGCGGCGACCTGCTCACCATCGAAGCGACGGCCATGCCCGGCAAGGGGGCGATTCTGCGCACCGGATCTCTGGGCGATGTGATGAAGGAATCCGTCGAGGCCGCTCGCACTGTGGTGCGTGTGCGCTCACGTCGCCTCGGGATCAAGGATGAACTGTTTGAAAAGCGTGATCTGCACATCCACGTCCCGGAAGGTGCAACACCGAAAGATGGGCCAAGTGCCGGTATCGCGATGACGACCGCCATCGTCTCTGCCATGACGGGAATCCCAGTCAAGGCGGAGGTCGCAATGACGGGTGAAATCACTCTGCGCGGAGAAGTTCTCGGAATCGGTGGGCTGAAGGAAAAGCTGCTTGCCGCGCTTCGAGGGGGTATCAAGACGGTCTTGATTCCTGAGGAGAATGTCAAGGACCTGCAGGAGATGCCAGACAATGTCAAAGCGAGTTTGACGATCATTCCCGTGAAATGGATCGATCAAGTGCTCGATCTCGCCCTGGAGCGCGTGCCGGTGGCACTTGAAGACGATGCACCCACCAAGCCTGCAGAGGTCGCCGCCGCAGCGATCGAGGCGCCCGTTGTCGACAGCACGAGACATTGAGACCCTCATCATCAAAAAGAGCGCGATGCTCTTGCAAATGACAATCTCAACGGTATAGAATGTATGTTTTGCTTTTGGGGGTATAGCTCAGCTGGGAGAGCGCTTGCATGGCATGCAAGAGGTCAGCGGTTCGATCCCGCTTACCTCCACCAAGCAACCAAATCGAAGGTTTAGTCCCCTTCGTCTAGAGGCCTAGGACACCGCCCTTTCACGGCGATAACACGAGTTCGAATCTCGTAGGGGACGCCAGATTCTGCGCTACGAATCTGCATGGAGTGGTAGTTCAGTTGGTTAGAATACCGGCCTGTCACGCCGGGGGTCGCGGGTTCGAGCCCCGTCCACTCCGCCAACACATCAAGATCAGGTCTAGAAAAGAAGCCCACGCACATTGTGGGCTTTTTTGCGTCTGTCGTCTTGTCTCCATGCGTCCTGGCGGATGACGACGGACATCTCACTGTCGCGCGCAGCTCGCGAGATGAGGTTCCTCGTGGATGAAGATTTGCAATCAGGAACCCGGTTGAGGGGGTGCTATTTGCATTTGCAGTGTAAGAATAGCGGTCTGAGACAAAAGAATGTCTACAGTGGAAGGGCGTGCCTTGATCAGATCGTATGAAGACTACAGGAGGTACCTGCAGGCGGATCGCATCGCTTTGGGGGTGCGTTCCCGCTGGGCATTTCTCTATGATGAAATTTTGCAATTTCAGCGTCTGCTGCGAAAGGTCGAATTTCTCACAAATTGCAAGAAAAATTCGGTTCGACGCATCATCGCTGTTTACCGCTTTCGTAAAATTTCTATCAGGCTTGGATTTTCCATTCCAATCAATGTTTTTGGCCCGGGGCTTGCGATATTGCACTACGGAACGATCGTCGTGAATTCAGGAGCACGCATCGGATCTAATTGCAGAATCCATACCGGGGTCAATATTGGTGCTCAGCTCGGCAAGGGTTCTGACGTGCCGAAAATAGGAAACAATTGTTATATCGGACCTGGCGCAAAAATTTTCGGTGGGGTGGAAATTGGAGACAATACGGCCATAGGGGCCAATGCCGTGGTTAATAAAAGTTTCCCAGACGGTAATGTGACACTTGGCGGAATTCCTGCACGAGTCATTTCTGAAAAGTCCACAAGTGGTCTTTTTATTCACGGAGACAACTCGGTTTGATATGAAATGACAAGATATTGCCTGATTGAATGAATTTTTTATCTCATTTGTGGATCAATGATTGATCAGCAGGGTTGATATGTCCAACAGTGTTGCGCAGAAAGAGACCATCAGGACGGATTCAGTCAACCCGGGTGTACTGAAACGGCCACTGCGTGTTTTGATGGTTGTCGATGGGCGCTATCCTGCTACGGGCGGGGCGGAGATGCAGGCAAGATTGCTCAGCTCATCGCTTGCTGCGGCCGGGCATGCAGTGCATGTCCTTGTGCCTCATCTCGACAGATCGCTGCCCGTCCAGGGCCACGTCGACGGTATTCCTGTAACCCGGCTTTCCTATCCCAGAATCAAGGGGCTGGGTGCAGTGTTACTTAACATTCGATTTGCCCTCTGGCTTCTGCGCCGACAGAAATCCTTCGATGCGATTCATATTCACATGATGCATAACTTGGCTGCTGCGGCTGGTTGGCTCAAACCCTGGTTGAAACCCCAAGTCGTCGCTAAGGTATCAGGTGCAGCAGAGTTTCAGGGAGGGATTCTCGATCCAGCCTTACGGACCGGCACGGTGCAACGCATCCTGCTTCGAGGTGCGCAACGGTTGGATTCCTATCAGTGCATCAGTTTGCGCACGGTGAAAATTATGGAAGAAGCGGGTTTCCCAGCTAGGCGATTGCATTATGTTCCAAATGCAGTCGATTTAGCGCGATTCAAGCCCCCCCCTGTGCGCAATCAAACCGGTTTGCATGCAGTGTTCGTAGGTCGACACGTCCCGGTCAAGGGCTTGGATGTTTTGCTCAAGGCCTGGGCCCTTGGGGAGTGGCCTGCGAACTCTCAACTCACGATTGCAGGGGATGGGCCCGAGCGGGAACGCCTGATTGCCATGGCCAAAGAACTCGGCATAGAGAAGAGTGTGAAATTTCCTGGGCTTGTCCAGAATGTTCCTGCATTGTTGAGTGATAACAATCTGTACGTCCAGGCATCTCACCAAGAGGGGTTGCCCAATGCAGTCCTTGAGGCGATGTCCTGTGCGCTTCCGGTGGTGGCAACGCGTGTAAGCGGACACGAAGACATCATTACTGATGAAGAAACCGGCTTTTTGGTTCCACCGAACGATCCGCTTGCACTATCTACCGCATTGAATAGATTGGCACACCAACAGGAATTGCGAGTGGAAATGGGTGTCGCTGCAAGAAAATATGTCGAGAGTAAATTCTCAACTTCAACCGTACTCGAATCTCTGGCCAAGCTGTACAAGAAGCCTGCTTAGAGCATTTGACGCAGATTTTTCTCGACATGCAGACCAGAAATGAATCGCCGTTGGTGACAAAAGGCAGCAAGCGCGGTGTGTTGCTGCGGCTTTTTCAGCATACGTCAAACTATTCCATTGGCAGCATTCTTGTCATGCTGGCCAGTATCATTTCATTTCCGATTCTGACGCGTCTCTTTACGGTGGCAGAATACGGAACCATGGCGCTAGTCACGTCGACGATACTCTTCATGGTTGGGGTTGGAAAACTGGGGCTGCAACATTCTGTTGTGCGTTATTACAGCGAAGTGGAAGCTGGCACACGAGAAAATACGACAAGGCAGTTTTTCTCCACCGTGTTGTTTGGAATGATTGGGGTTGGTCTTGCGGTGACAATCCTGAGTGTCGTTATCGTTTTCTTTCTTCCGACCGCGTGGCTATCCAACGAGCAAACCAAGCACCTGATCATCGTTGCTTCTCCTTTGGTTTTTATTCGTGTGGTCGATAGTGCGCTGTATAATATGCTGCGTGCGCAGCAGAAGAGTGGGATATACAGTACCTATTTCACTGTAAGAAAATACCTCGGGCTGGGATTGATTTTCTTTGTGTTGTTTTATGTCTCCAGGACTTTGGAGGGTTTTTTTGTATCTTCTATTCTTGGCGAATTGATTGCTGTTTCTGTCATCATAGTGTATTACGCAAGGCAACATGTGTTCGGCTTCCGCGAATTCAACAAGCCACTCTTTCTGTCCATGTTGATATTCGGACTGCCGCTGCTTGCGAGCGAATTGTCCATGCTCTTGCTGAATATGGGTGGACGTTATATTATCAACTATCAGCTTGGGCCGGAGCCCCTTGGTGCTTTTTCGGCTGCATTCAATTTCAGTGATTACTTGCAAGGTGTCCTGACCGCTTCATTTGCACAAGCTGTTGTACCTATGTACTTCAGGATGTGGGAGCAGCAAGGTCGGGAAAAAACCATCGATTTCATCCAGCAAGCGCTTAAATATTATCTTGCGTTGGCTCTTCCGATTCTCGCTGGCATGGCGGCAGTTGGTCCTGAATTATTGCGTCTGCTCGCATCCTCGAAATATGCAGTCAGTACTGAGCTGATCGTGTTCATTGTGGGTGGCATGCTGGTTTCTGGCGGTACTCCAATTTTCAGTGCAGGTATCTACATCAATAAATTGACCAAGGTTGTCATGTATTCTGTACTTGTGGCCGCTGCTGTCAATCTGGTACTGACGACTGTGCTTGTTCGTCCATTTGGCATCGAGGGTGCAGCGTTTGCTGCACTTGTGAGTTATGTTTTGTATACTGCGCTGGCGGCTTATTATGGACGCAAAGTGATTCAAATAAGAATGCCTTGGATTGATTTTGTAAAATACAGTCTGTTTTCGATGTTCATGTATTACATCGTCATATCTGTGCATCCTTCTGCTGCTTTTTATCGACTTTTTCTGCAGATCTTTACTGGTGCCATTGTTTATTCTGTTTTGGTCATTGTTTTTGATGCGCAGATCAGAAATCTTTTGATGCGTGCCGTCCAGTCGGTGCGCGCGAAGAGTTGATGCCGCATTGGGCACGCCTGTGCTTTTGGCTGAACCAAATTTGGTCCTTGCTTGTTAGATGCGACTTTTGTCGTTTTCTTTAATGAGGGCGTACAGATGGCTGCCGTGACGGTTCCTTTCCTCGCATGGCGAATTTCTGTGAGTGTCTGGATATTCGCCGAAATTTCTTTAATTCATGCATCAAAAAATTTCTGTCGCACCGATGCTCGATTGGACAGACCGGCATTGCCGTTTTTTCCACCGGCTGATTTCTTCACACGTTTTGCTCTACACCGAGATGGTGACCACAGGGGCGTTACTGTTTGGGGACGTTTCACGGCATCTCGATTATTCGGACAGTGAACACCCGATTGCGCTTCAGCTTGGGGGCAGTGAACCACGCGATCTGGCGCGGTGTGCCGCTTTGGCGCGGGATTGGGGGTATGACGAAATCAACCTCAACTGCGGTTGCCCGAGCCCGCGTGTGCAGCGAGGGGCTTTTGGTGCCTGTTTGATGGCTGAGCCAGCTCTGGTGCGAGACGCTGTGGCGTCGATGCGAGATGCCGTCGCTGGAGAAATTCCTGTGACGGTCAAGCACCGTATTGGGATTGATCTTGAGGACAGCTATGGCTTTGTTCGAGATTTTGTGGGCACAGTTGCTGAGGGTGGCTGTGCCACCTTTATCGTGCACGCACGTGCGGCTTGGCTCAATGGGCTGAGCCCCAAGGAGAATCGCGCAATTCCGCCCTTGCGGCCGGAGTTCGTCTTGCAGCTCAAGCGCGATTTCCCGCAGTTGCGTTTTGTTCTGAACGGGGGCGTCAAGACCCATGCGCAAGTGCGCGAGTGGCTGGAGCAGGTGGATGGGGTCATGGTGGGGCGTGCCGCCTATCAAGATCCGTGGATGATGGCGCAGTGGGATTCGGCGCTCCTCGGCCCGTCAGCAGCGGTGCTCCTGCGACGTGAGGATGTGGAGGAGCAGATGTGTCGCTACATTGCAGAGTGGAAGAGCCGTGGGCTGCATCCCCAGTCCATTACGCGCCATATGTTGAGTCTTTGGAAAGGAGAGCCTGGCGGTCGGCTGTGGCGGCAGGTCTTGAGCGACTCGAATCTCTTGTCCACGCTGTCAGTGACCGATCTTTTCAAGCGTGCGCGCGACGCCCGTTTGTCTGCGGCGTGCGATGCCGATCCGCCCGGGGATCAACAATTGCTGGATTCGGCTTGTGTCTGATTGCGAGGAAGAGCGGATCGTGTTGGCGCCTCTGACATGCTCAGCACCTGCGCAGCAGCATGGGCGAAGGCGTCTTCGTCAATCCCTCCGAGCTGGATGCAGGGAGCAGATTCAAACTGGTGGAAATTGTGGGTCATGGAACGTAAATAGCTGGGGTCGTAGTGCTGATCCAGGATGTCCGCCGTGAATGCCCGCAGATCGCCTTGCGCAACCAGATCTTTCCAGCGTTTCACCACCTCAGCGCCGCGCAGGGCGCGCAAGCTGTCCAGGCGTTGCAGCAGCAGCGCACGGTCTGCGGACAGCGCGGAGTAGTCCTGCAGCAGAAACTCCACGCGCAAGGCGGAATCGAGTTCAAGCGACACGCAGCGTCCATTGCGCATCTGCTCCATCAAGGCGTCGGGAACGTGGAGCAGGCCGATCTTCTTGCTTTCGGCTTCGACGAACACCGGTCTGTTTGGATCGAAGCTGTGCAGTTGCGCCCACAGGCGCGATTCGAACAATTTTTGCGAGGGCTGTTCGTCTCCGGGTTCCAGCCCAAGCACAGAGCCACGGTGCTGCGCCAATGCTTCGAGGTCGAGCACCTGAGCGCCCGCGACACGCAATGCGCGCAACAGACGGCTTTTGCCGCAGCCGGTGCGGCCGCAGAGAACGTGGAATTGCAGTTGTCGAGGCAGTTGCTCCAGATCCGCGCGCAGCGCTCGGCGCAGGGCGCGGTAGCCGCCCTGAACCAGGACGACGGAAAACCCGACTCGCGCCAGGATGTGCGCCATTGCGCCGGATCGATTGCCGCCTCTCCAGCAATACACCAGCGGCGACCACGATTTGGGGAGTGCATCCGCGTGCGCTTCGATGTGATCGGCGATATTGCGGGCAATCAGTGCCGCACCGCGCTTGTTGGCGACAAACGGATCGACCTGGGTGTAGAGCGTGCCGACCTCGGCACGCTGCGCGTCGTCGAGTACCGGCCAGTTTTGCGCGCCCGGCATGTGATCCAGCGCAAATTCGGACGGGCTGCGCACATCGATTACGGCACTGAACGATCCAAGCGTCTGCAGAGCCTCGGTGGCCTCTATCGCGCGCGGATTCATCGCGCACCTTTTGCGGACTTCAAGCCGATCAGGGGCTGCAGGTGAGGCCAGACGGTATCGAGCATGATGGGCTGCGCTTGTGCGGTGGGATGGATGTTGTCGGATTGAAACCAGTCTGGATGCGTCACCACGCCTGAGAGCAGAAAGGGAACCAGGGCGACCCGCTGCGCCTTGGCCACCTCGGAAAACAAGGCGGCGAAGCGCGCGGTGTACGCCGGACCATAGTTTGGCGGAATCTGCATGCCGACCAGCAAAACACCGGCCCCAGCCTGCTTGCAAAGGATCACCATGCGAGAGAGGTTGTCCTGAGTCTGCTGCAGTGACAGGCCGCGCAGCGCGTCGTTGCCGCCCAGTTCGATGATGACCACGCGCGGCTTGTCGCGTGCGATCAGCGCGGGCAGGCGGGCCAGCCCGCCGGCGGTGGTGTCACCGCTGATGCTGGCGTTGATCACCGACCAGCCGGGCCGCTTTGCCTCCATGCGTTTGCGCAACAGATCCACCCAGCCCTTGCCGGTTTCCAGCCCATAGCCGGCGGACAGACTGTCGCCGACCACCAGCAAGGTTGGCTTGGGCGCCGTACTGGCCTGCGCCTGCGCCACAACCACGGCGCCGAGCAGCAGAGCCAAAGCCTTGCGCCGCGACACCGGGGACGAGGTTTCTACAATCGACTGCATTCCATTTTCCATGACAAGGCTTCCATGACGGTCGATGTGATTGTCGCGCAGGATCTGGGCAAGACCGTCTCCGACGTTGGCGATGCGCTCACCATCCTTTCCGGGGTCCAGCTCCGCATTCCCTCGGGGCAGACCGTTGCGATTACCGGCGCGTCGGGCTCGGGCAAATCCACCTTGCTGGCGCTGCTCGCGGGCATGGACCTGCCCAGCGCGGGACGGGTGCTGATTGACGGCGTCGACCTGGCGAGTCTGGACGAGAACGGACGAGCCGACCTGCGTGCGCAGAAAATTGGCTTCGTGTTCCAGAACTTCCAGCTGATCGACCACTACACCGCCCTGGAGAACGTCGTGCTGCCGTTGGAAATCGCAGGTCGGCCGCAGGGCGCGGTCGATCTTGCCACCGCCCTGCTGCAGGCCGTGGGGCTGGGGCAGCGGCTGCATCACCGCCCGGCCTTGTTGTCTGGCGGCGAGCAGCAGCGCGTGGCACTGACGCGCGCATTTGTCGGCAGGCCTCGGCTGGTGCTGGCCGACGAACCCACAGGCAATCTCGATGCGGCGACCGGCGCGCGCATCATGGATCTGATGTTCCGGCTGCGCGACGAGACAGGCGCGACGCTGGTTCTGGTCACGCACGACCCGGCGCTGGCTGCGCGTTGCGACCGCATCTGCACCATGCATGCGGGTCGGCTGACCGAGCCGGCGCAGGCGGTGACCGCATGAAGCCGCTTTACGGTTTTCATGCCGTGGGCGCACGGCTGCGGGCCGCGCCAGCTTCCGTCCATGCGGTCTATGTGGACGCCAGCCGCCGCGATGCGCGCATGCAGCAGTTTCTGCGCAAGGTCGAGGCCGCTGGTGTGGAACTCAAGACCCTGAGCGCAGAGCGCCTGGCCGCGCTCGCCGGTACGGATCGTCATCAGGGCGTGGTGGCGCAAGTGGACGATCTGCCCAGTGTGCAGGACCTGCACGCGGTGCTCGATGCGGTGGAAGGCGCGCCACTCGTTCTCGCGCTCGACGGCGTGACCGATCCGCACAATCTCGGCGCCATTCTGCGCACCGCAGATGCTGCCGGCGTGCATTTAGTCATTGCCCCCAAAGACCGTGCGGTCGGCCTCAACCCCACCGTTGCCCGCGTGGCCAGCGGTGCGGCGGAAACCGTGCCTTACCTCATGGTGACCAACCTGGTGCGCAGCCTGCGGGAACTGCAGGATCGCGGGCTCTGGGTCATGGGCACCGACGAGGCCGCGACCGACGAGGTCTATGCGGCCAACTGGGCACAGCCTGCCGTGCTGGTGATGGGCGCCGAAGGTGCAGGCATGCGCCGGCTGGTGCGCGAAACCTGCGATCAGCTCTTGCAGATCCCCATGCTTGGTGCGGTGGAGAGCCTCAACGTGTCTGTTGCCGCCGGGGTGTGTCTGTTTGAAGCGGTGCGCCAGCGGCGCGTCCGACGCGCTGGCTAACGGTTTTCGCTGGCCCGCTCCAGGCGGTGGTGCATGCGCTGCAGCGCAATCCATACCAGCAGGGCAATGACCGGGATGGACAGGCCCTCGGCCAGCTTGGGCTTGATGTGCAGCCAGGGTTCTGCCGCCTCGAACAAGTGGCCGACGAGCGACGCCATGTAATAGGTGATCGCCGCCACCGACAGCCCTTCCACCGTTTGCTGCAGCCGCAGTTGCAGGTATTGCCTGCGGTTCATCGAGGCCAGCAGACTGCGGTTTTGCTGCTGCATGGCCACTTCCACCCGAGTGCGCAGCAGATTGCTGCAACGCGCCACCCGTTCGGAGAGCGCCTGCTGGCGCCGCGCCGCCCAGGCACAGGTCTGCATGGCGGGCGCCAGCCGCCGCTCGAGAAACTGACCGATGGTTTGCAGACCGAAAATGGGTCGTTCACGCAGATCCGTCACGCGTCGGTTGACCAGGTCGTAATACGCATTGGCCGCGGTGAACCGGCCGTGCGACGCGGCGTACACGCCCTCGACCGTGGAGGCCAGTTGTGTGAGGCGATCCAGGGTCTTGTGGTCGCGCTGCGCCTCGGCATCGTCGGAGGCGCCATTGCCACCGATCGCATCCATGATGCTCATCAGATCCTGCTCATACACATTGAGCTGGGGCGTGAGTTCGCGTGCCAGGGGCAGGGTCAGTAGCGACAGCAGGCGATAGGTCTCGATCTCCAGCAGCCTTTGCACCAGGCGCCCGCGTCGCCGCGTCGACATGGGTTTGCTCAGCACAATGAACCGGGTGAAACCATCGGACGCAATGCGCAGATCGGTGAATACCTGCGCGTGCCCGTCGGCAACGTCGGCGCCGACAAGCGCATCCACATCCAGCACAGCGGAAAAGTCGGGCAGCGCGTCGCAGTCCAGTTCGCTCTCTGGCATGACGGCCACATGATTGGCGCACAGCAGTTGCCCAGGAATGCGGGCGCGCCAGTCGGCGGAAATGCGGTCGCAGGCGCAGCGCTCGAACAGCGGCCCCTCCGGGCCGATCTGCTCGTGGGTGATGAAGGTATAGCTGATGAATTCGCCGTGGCGCTCCCAGCGCAGGCGCACCGGACCGATTTGCTCGGTATGGAACATGCTGTTCGCATTGGGCGCAGCCAGGTGCAGGTTGGCGAGCAGCTCGCACAGGTGCTCATAAGCCTGCTGCGACTCTGAAGGGTTCACCAGCATGACCTGATGGCTGATCTGCGCGGGCGCGCCCACCCGCTCGTAGGGGCGGGCATGAATCTCGTTGTGAAGCTGATGGCGTAGGGGATGCTCGGACATGTCGGGGTCGATCTGGGCTGGGCGCGCTGGTGTGCGAGTGGTCGGTGCACAGAACTGCTATGATGCTCGGGTTTTGTGCAAGGCAGAAAAAAGACATCTGTTGCGTGCAAGACACGAATGGTAACGAGCAAGGGCCAGCAGACACAAATGGCGACAGGAGTGGATGTGCGGTACCTGCCCGATCTGTTCACGTGCCAAGAGATTCCTCACTCTCAAGGTTTCACCACTCGCAAACCGGCTCAACCAGGTGTTGAACACTGCGGCATCTCCTCGGAATATCACCGGGCAGCGTCAGGGCAGTGCGTCAATCGGGGCCGGATTTCAGACCCAACTTGGATTGGAAACAACATGACAGTCTCTATGCGTCAAATGCTGGAAGCCGGGGTGCACTTCGGTCACCAAACCCGCTTCTGGAACCCCAGGATGGCTCCGTACATCTACGGCCATCGCAACAAGATTCACATCGTCAACCTCGAAAAGACCTTGCCGATGTTTCTCGAGGCGGCAAAGTTCGCCCGTCAGATGGCTGCTCGCCGTGGCACCATCCTGTTTGTCGGCACCAAGCGCCAGGCGGGCGAGATCATCCGCGAGCAAGCCCAGCGTTGTGGCATGCCGTATGTCGACCAGCGTTGGCTCGGTGGCATGCTGACCAACTTCAAGACGGTCAAGACCTCGATCAAGAAGCTCAAGGACATGCAGGCTCAGGTGGCCGAAGGTGCGCTCGAGCAGATGACGAAGAAGGAGGCGCTGACCTTTCAGCGCGAGATGGAAAAGCTGGAAAAATCCATCGGCGGCATTCAGGACATGGCCGCGCTGCCGGACGCGCTCTTTGTCATCGACGTCGGCTATCACAAGATTGCCATCGCCGAAGCACAAACCCTGGGCATTCCCGTGATCGGCGTGGTCGATACCAATCATTCGCCGCTGGGCGTGAGCCACATCATTCCGGGCAATGACGACTCGGCAAAGGCGGTTGCACTGTATGCCCAGGGCATGGCGGACGCCATCCTCGAAGGCAAGAACGATGCGGTCAACGAGGTCGTGCAAGCCGTCTCCGAGGGCGAAGGCGAATTTGTCGAAGTCCAGGAAGAGTCCCCTGCAGCCTGATGGCGACATGAATACCCTGCAACGGCCCGCTGCACAGGCCTGAACCAATCCGGGGCTGCGACACACAGCCCCTTTTTTTCAATCGCATTTCCAGTTTTTGATTTCAAGGAGTTCAACGATGGCGGCAATTACCGCAAGCATGGTGGCCGAACTGCGTGCCAAGACCGACGCCCCGATGATGGAGTGCAAGAGGGCGCTGACCGAGGCTGAGGGCGACATGGATCGCGCCGAGGAAATCCTGCGCGTGAAGCTGGGCAGCAAGGCCAGCAAGGCGGCATCGCGCGTGACGGCAGAAGGCATTGTGGCGGCATTCATCAACGGCACCACGGGCGCACTGGTCGAGCTCAACTGCGAAACCGACTTCGTTGCCAAGAATGATGATTTCCTCGCCTTTGGCAAAGACCTGACCAAGCTGATCGCTGAGCAGAACCCGGCAGATGTGGCGGCGCTGTCCGCGCTGACCCTGGACGGCGAAACCATTGAGTCGCGCCGCAGCAAGCTGATCGGCAAGATCGGTGAGAACATGACCATTCGCCGCTTCAAGCGCTTTGCGGGCAACAGCAAGCTGGTGAGCTATCTGCACGGCACACGCATCGGCGTGATGGTCGAGTACACCGGCGATGACGTGGCGGCCAAGGACGTGGCGATGCACATCGCGGCAATGAAGCCGGTGGCGCTGTCGTCCGCCGAGGTGCCCGCAGACCTTGTCGAGAAAGAGCGCTCCATTGCGTCGCAGAAGGCGGCCGAGTCCGGCAAGCCGGCCGACATCGTCGCCAAGATGGTGGAGGGTTCGGTGCAGAAGTATCTGAAGGAAGTCTCGCTGCTCGATCAGGTGTTCGTGAAGAACGACAAGCAGACCGTTGCGCAGATGCTCAAGGCAGCCAACACCACGGTGCACGGATTCACCATGTACGTCGTGGGCGAAGGCATCGAAAAAAAGTCGGAGAATTTTGCCGAGGAAGTGGCCGCGCAAATGGCTGCGGCCAAGCAAGGCTGAACGCGGTTGCGCGCCTGACCCAGGCAGAGGTCGCCTGTGGTCGAGCGCGCGACAGCCGTTCCTGACTTGCGCTGAATGTTTTTTCTAGCCTGCCTGGAGTAACCATGTCCGGTTATCAACGTGTATTGCTCAAGCTTTCGGGCGAGGCCCTGATGGGCGACGATGCCTACGGCATCAACCGTTCCACCATCGAGGGCATGGTGCGCGACATTGCCGAGGTGGTGCACTCCGGGGTGCAACTGGGCATCGTCATCGGCGGCGGAAACATTTTTCGTGGTGTGGCCGGCGGTGCGGTCGGCATGGACCGGGCGACCGCAGACTACATGGGCATGCTGGCCACGGTGATGAACTCGCTGGCGCTCAGCGATGCGATGAAACATGCCGGCCTGCAGCCGCGCGTCATGTCGGCCATTGCGATCGACCAGGTCGTCGAGTCGTATGTGCGTCCGAAGGCGCTGCAATATCTGGATGAAGGCAAGTCGGTGATTTTCGCCGGCGGTACCGGCAACCCCTTTTTCACCACCGATACGGCGGCTGCACTGCGTGCTGCCGAGATCGGCGCCGAGGTCATGCTCAAGGCCACCAAGGTGGACGGCATCTACACGGCCGATCCGGCAAGCGATCCCAACGCGCAGCGCTATGCGCGCATCAGTTTCGACGAGGCCATCGCCCAGCGCCTGCAGGTCATGGACGCAACGGCCTTTGCACTGTGCCGTGATCAGAAAATGCCCATCCGCGTGTTCAGCATTTTCAAGCCGGGCGCCCTGATGCGCGTGGTGCAGGGCGCTGACGAAGGGACGGACGTCTACGTCTGAACATCACAAACCGTTTGTGGAGTGCATCATGGGAATCGCAGAGATCAAGAAGACAACCGAAGAAAAAATGCACAAGTCGATCGAGGCGCTCAAGCTCGATCTGGCCAAGGTGCGGACCGGCCGCGCGCACACCGGCCTGCTCGATCATGTGATGGTCGACTACTACGGCACGATGATGGCGATCAATCAGGTGGCCAACATGAACCTGGTCGATGCCCGCACCATCAGCGTGCAGCCGTGGGAAAAGAAGATGGTGCAGGCCGTGGAGAAGGCGATTCGCGAATCCGATCTCGGTCTCAACCCGCAAACGCAGGGTGACATCATTCGTGTCCCCATGCCCGCGCTGACCGAGGAGCGCCGCCGCGATCTGGTCAAGGTCATCAAGCAGGAAGGCGAGGGGGCCAAGATCGCGGTGCGCAATCTGCGACGTGATGCGAACCAAAGTTTCAAAGACCTCGTCAAAGCAAAAGAGATTTCTGAGGACGACGAGCGCCGTGCGCAGGACGACGTGCAAAAGCTCACCGATCGTTGCATTGTCGAGATCGACAAGCTGCTGACGCAGAAAGAAGCCGAGATCATGGCGGTCTGAGCCTGTTGCATGCACAGCCCGGTCTTTCCGCTGCCCTGACCCCAACTCCAACGCATGAGCAAGAAACCAGACCACAAGCGCGAGCCCTCCACCCTGCCGCGGCATGTGGCGGTGGTCATGGATGGCAATGGTCGCTGGGCGCAGCGCCGATTCCTGCCGCGCTCCTCGGGGCACAAATTCGGCGTGGATGCGCTGAAAAAAATTGTGCGCCACTGCGCAGAAATCGGCGTGGCGCATCTCACGGTCTTTGCGTTCTCCTCGGAAAACTGGACACGACCGGCCGAGGAGGTGCAGACCTTGATGGATCTGTTCGTCAAGGCGCTGCAGCGCGAATCACCTGAATTGGCCAAGCAGGGCGTGCGGTTGCGTGTGGTTGGCGATCTGTCGGCGTTTTCCGACGAGATGCGCGGACTGATCGCGCAGTCCGAAGCGCTGACCCGCGACAACACAACCCTGGTGCTCAATGTCGCCTTGAACTACGGCGGCCGCTGGGACATGCTGCAGGCGGCGCAGGCTCTGGCTGCGACTGGCGAGGTTCCGTCGGCAGAGGGCATTGCGCGGCATCTGGCACTGGCGCATTCGCCCGACCCGGATCTGCTGATCCGCACCGGCGGGGAACATCGCATCAGCAATTTCATGCTCTGGCAACTGGCGTATACCGAGCTGTATTTCACCGACATCCTCTGGCCCGATTTCAGTCCCGAAGCGTTCGATGCGGCACTGACCGACTTCGCGCATCGTCAGCGTCGTTTCGGTGGCGTCCCTGAAGCCAAATCCCGCGCTGCGGCCTGAAGCGGCCGCAAGCAAGACTGCATCACATGCTGCGACAGCGCATCCTGACGGCCTTGGTGCTGATGGCACTGCTCCTGCCCACGCTGTTTCTGCGTGATCCCTTGCCGTTCGCCCTGCTGGCCTTGGCATTCTGCACCGTGGGCATGGGCGAGTGGGTGCGATTGGCGGGCTACCGCCGCTGGAGCGCACTGCTCGCGTGGTCGCTTGCCTGGAGTGTGGTTGCAGGTGCCTTGCTCTGGCTGTTGCGGCAGAAGGCCTGGCTCATGTCCGCGGACTGGATCTGGTTCTGGACGGCCTGCAGTGGCGCGTGGCTGCTGCTGTTGGGGCTGAGTCTGCCGCGCGCGCGCGTGCCTGCCGGGCTGCGCCACCCGGGCGTTCTGACACTGCTTGGTTTTCTGCTGCTGCTGGCTGCCTGGCTGGCGCTGGTGGAGTTGCGCGCGCAGGGCGCGGTCTTTCTGTTGTCGCTCCTGGCGATGGTGTGGGCAGCGGACATTGCGGCCTATTTCGGTGGGCGGGCCTGGGGGCGCAGCAAGCTCGCGCCGGCCATCAGCCCGGGCAAGACCCGCGCCGGTGCCTGGACTGCGTTGGCAGCCACACTGCTCTACGCGGCCATCTGCGTGGGGTTGTCGTCCCGCCTGCCCAATTATTTTTCGCAGATTCAAATCCGCCTCGGCTGGGCTGGTCTGTTGCTGGTCGTGGTTGCGCTGCTGGTCTTTGCAATCGCAGGGGATCTGTTCGAGTCTCTTCTCAAGCGCGCAGCCGGAGTGAAAGACAGCGGCAAGCTGCTGCCGGGTCACGGTGGCGTTCTCGACCGGATCGATGCCCTGCTTCCCGTGCTGCCCCTGGCCCTGCTGTTGCTGGCGCTATGAAGACAATCACCGTTCTCGGCTCCACGGGGTCCATCGGAACCAACACGCTGTCCGTGCTGGCGCTGCATCCCGAGCGCTTTCGCGTGTTTGCGCTGGCGGCGCACAGCAATGCCGACAAGCTGCTGGCGCAATGCCTGGCGTTTCATCCGGTGTATGCGGTACTGGGCGATGCACCTGCTGCCCGTGATCTGCAGCAGCGTCTGCGCGCCGCGGGCTGCGCGACGGAGGTTCTGAGCGGCCCGCGTGCTCTGGAGGATGTCGCCTCCGCGCCTGAGGTGGATCTGGTGATGGCCGCCATCGTCGGCGCGGCCGGATTGGCCGCAAGCCTGGCGGCGGCACGTTCGGGCAAGCGTCTGTTGCTCGCCAACAAGGAGTCTCTGGTCGTGGCCGGAGACCTGTTGCTGACCGCGCTGGAGCAAGGCGGTGGCGACCTGATTCCCATCGACAGCGAACACAGTGCCATCCTGCAAAGCCTGCCCGCAGACCGAAGCCGCTGGCAGGCGGACGTGCGCAACATTGTGCTGACCGCGTCCGGCGGGCCGTTCCGCCAGCGCGATCCGCAATCGTTGCATGCGGTCACGCCGCAGGAAGCCTGCGCCCATCCGAACTGGAGCATGGGCGCGAAGATTTCGGTTGATTCCGCCACCATGATGAACAAGGCGCTGGAGGTCATCGAGGCGCACTATCTGTTCGGCATGCGGCCGGAGCAGATCGAGGTGCTGATCCACCCGCAGAGCATCGTGCATTCGATGGTCAACTATCTCGACGGCTCGGTGCTGGCCCAGCTCGGCCAGCCCGACATGCGCACGCCGATCGCCTACGGGCTGTCGTATCCAGAGCGCATCGCATCGGGTGCGCCTTGGCTGGATCTGGCGCGCATCGGTCGGCTGGACTTCGAGCAGCCCGATGCGCAGCGCTTCCCCGGGCTGGCACTGGCATTCGATGCCCTGCGCATGCCGGTCGGCGCCTGCGCGGTGCTCAATGCCTCCAACGAAGTGGCGGTCGATGCGTTCCTGCGCCAGCGCATCCGTTTCACCGATATCCACCGCATCAATGCCGACTTGCTCGCCAGTGCAGAATGCGCGCAGTGCGATTCCCTGGATGCCCTGGCTGAACTCGACACCCAGACCCGGCTCCAGGCGCAACAGCGTGTCGTGCGGCTATCGGTCTGATCCGAGCGGTGTGCTGCGCCAATTGCCTGAGACGAGACCATGAACCTGCTCATTACCCTGCTGGCGTTTGCCTTTGCACTCGGTGTGCTCATCACCATCCATGAGTACGGCCATTACCGCGTCGCGGTCGCCTCCGGTGTCAAGGTGTTGCGATTTTCCATCGGCTTTGGCAAACCCCTGCTGCGCTGGACGCAGGGCGCAGACAAGACGGAATTTGTCCTCGCGGCCATCCCGCTGGGGGGCTATGTGCGCATGCTCGACGAGCGCGAGGGCGCGGTGGCCGAGGCCGAATTGCCGCGTGCGTTCAACCGGCAGAGTCTGTCCAGGCGTGCGGCCATCGTGGCTGCCGGACCTGCTGCCAATCTCCTGCTCGCTGTCGCGCTGTTCGCCGTGGTGGCGATGGTTGGCGTGCGTGAACCCGTTGCCATTCTGGGTGCGCCGCCCGCGCAGTCTCCGGCAGCAATTGCCGGTGTGCAGGGCGGTGAGCGCGTGACAGCCATTGCGCAGGCAGGTACCACCCTGGAGGTGAAAAGCTGGACCGACTTGCGCTGGAGGCTGCTGAACGCGGCGATGAATGGTGACCGGCTCGATCTCATCGTTCAATCCCCTGCACAGACGCTGCAACGCCAGATTCCGCTGGATTTTTCCGCCAGCTCAGGGGCTGCCGAAAGCGCCGGGTTCCTCACCAGTTTCGGCCTGCATCTGCAGAGCCCACCCGCCGAAATTCGTGAAGTGGTCGCAGGCGGGCCGGCGCAGCGCAGTGGTCTGCGAGCCGGAGACCGGATCACTGCAGTGGATGGCAAGCCAATCACCACCGCGGATGCATTGATGCGTGCCATCCAGCAATCCGGCGGCAAGGTGCTGCAATTGCAGGTGCGCCGCGGTGATGCCGTGTTCAGTGCGCAGCTGCAGCCCACGTCCGTGCTTGTGGGCGGCAAGCGTGTGTGGCGCATCGAGGCCCTGCTCGGCGGCGACATTCCCACGGTCAAGGTGGAGCGCAATCCGCTGCAGGCATTGCAGAACGGCGCGCAGCGCACCTGGGATCTTTCGGTGCTGACGCTCAAGACCCTGGGCCGCATCGTGATCGGTCAGGCCTCGTTGCAGAACCTCAGCGGCCCGGTCACCATTGCCGACTACGCAGGCAAGAGCGCCGAGCTGGGATGGATGGCTTACCTCAGCTTTCTGGCGGTGGTCAGCGTCAGTCTTGGCGTGCTCAATCTGCTGCCTCTGCCGGTTCTGGATGGGGGGCATCTCCTGTATTATGCGTACGAGGGATTGACCCGGCGCAGCGTCTCGCAGCGTTGGCAGGAAAGGCTGCAGCAAGGCGGTCTCGCGGTCATCGCCACGATGATGGCCATCGCCCTCTACAACGATCTGACCCGCTTGCTCGGGCAGATGCACTAATCCAGCTCGAGGTCAATTTGAGGTTTTCTCCCGCACTTCGTTGTGCGACGGCGGTTGTGGTTGCCGTTGCAGGCGTGCAAGCACACGCAGCTGAATCGTTCACCATCAAGGACATCCGGGTCGACGGTCTGCAAAGAACCGAGCCGGGCACAGTCTTCAGCTATCTGCCTTTTCGTGTAGGCCAGACCTACACGCCTGAAAGCGGCGCGGCAGCCATCCGCGCGCTGTTCGCCACGGGCCTGTTCAAGAACGTCCGCATCGAGACCGACAACGATGTCGTGACCATCATCGTGGAAGAGCGGCCGACGATTGCCGGGGTCGAATTTTCCGGAACCAAGGAGTTCGACAAAAAGGCGCTGACCACGGCATTGGCTGCGGTTGGTCTGGCCGAGGCGCGTCCGTATGACCAGGCGTTGATCGACCAGGCCGTGCAGGAACTCAAGCAGCAATATCTGGCCAAGGGCTTCTACGACACCGAAGTCAATGTCACCACAACGCCCTTGCCCCGCAACCGGGTCAATGTGCTGTTCACCGTGGTCGAGGGGCAGATTGCCAAGATCCGGGCCATTCGCGTGGTGGGCAACAAGGTGTACAGCGAAGGCACATTGCTGGGCCTGTTTTCGCTCAGCACACCAGGCTGGCTGAGCTGGTATACCAAGGACGACCAGTATTCCAAGGCCAAGCTCAATACCGACCTGGAAACCCTGCGCTCGTACTACCAGGATCGCGGCTATCTCGACTTTCGCATCGAGTCCACGCAGGTGGCGCTGTCGCCGGACAAGGACGGCATCTACATCACGGTCAACATTCACGAAGGGCCGAAGTACACGGTCTCCTCCTATCAGCTTGCCGGGAATTATCTCGGACAGGATGATGAATTCCGCGCTCTGGTCAAGCTCAAGCCCGGCGAGACCTATAGCGCGCAGGCCCTGAACGACAGCGTCAAGGCCATCTCCAACCAGTTCGGTGTCTATGGCTACGCATTCGCCCGGGTGGAGGCCAAGCCGGTGATCGACCGGGCGACCGATCAGGTTGCGTTCACCATCACCGCAGAGCCGGGAAAGCGCATTTATGTGCGCCACATCGACATTGCAGGCAACACCCGCACGCGCGACGAAGTGATCCGCCGCGAGTTCCGGCAATACGAAGACTCCTGGTACGACACCGACCGCATCAAACTGTCTCGCGACCGGGTCGATCGACTGGGCTATTTCAAGAGCGTGACCCTGCAGCCGCGCGAGGTGCCCGGCACCAACGACCAGGTCGATCTCGACATGAACGTCGAAGAAAAACCCACGGGCAGCCTGTCGCTCGGTGTGGGGTTTTCCAGTGCAGACAAGCTGTCATTCAACGCCGGGATCAGTCAGGACAACATCTTCGGCAGCGGCAACAACCTCGCGGTCGATTTCAATACCTCGAGCTACTACCGCACCCTGTCGGTGTCGAGCACCAATCCGTACTTCACGGAAGACGGCATCAGCCGCACGGTGAACGCCTACTACCGCACCATCCAGCCCTACACCAGCCAGGGCAACAACTACAAGATCGTCACGCCGGGCTTCAATCTGCAGTTCGGCATTCCGTTCACCGAAGTCGACCGGGTGTTCTTCGGCGCCGGGTTCGAGCGCTACACGCTGGATCTGTCGCCGGGCGCACCTGCGTCCTACATTGCCTACGTCAACCAGTTTGGCAAGACGTCCAGCGGTGTGCCGCTGACCATCGGCTGGCAGCGTGACAGCCGCAACAGCGCCCTGGTGCCGACCGACGGCCGTTATCAGCGCCTGAGTTTCGAGATCAGTCCGTTCAGCACCTTGCGCTATGACCGGATCACCTATCAGTATCAGCAATACCAGCCCATCACCCGCAACACCAATCTTGCCTTCAACGGCCTGGTGGGCTACGCGCATGGACTCAATGGCCAGCCACTGCCCATTTTCAAGAATCTGTATGCGGGCGGCATCGGCACGGTACGTGGCTTCCAGCAAAGCTCTCTCGGCCCGCAGGATGCGCAAGGCAATGCCCTGGGCGGCGGCAAGATGCTGATTGCCGATTTCGAATACCAGTTTCCGTTCCCCGGCACCGGGGCAGACCGTTCCCTGCGCATGTCGGTGTTCAATGACAACGGCTATGTCTGGGGAGAGAACCAGAAAGTCAGCCTGAGCGACATGCGCTCGTCCATCGGCATCGGGGTGTCCTGGATTTCGCCCATCGGGCCGTTGAAGTTCAGCATCGCCAAGCCGATTCGCGACAAAACCACCGATAAACTTCAGAGTTTCCAGTTCACTGTCGGCGCCGGGTTCTAACCTCATTTGATTTCCATGAAATTCCACACCATGTCACGTTCACTTCTTGCCGCAGTCTGTGCATCTGCTTTCCTTGCCTGCACCCCGGTCATGGCGCAAACTGCCGCGCCCGCATCGGGTGCGGCCGCCAATGCGCCGATGAAAATCGGCTTCATCAATACCGAGCGGGTGCTGAAGGATTCCACCCTGGCCAAGGCGGCACAGCAAAAGCTGGAGTCGGAGTTTTCCAAGCGCGACAAGGAACTCCAGGACATGGCGGCCAAGATCAAGACCGCCAACGAGAATCTTGAAAAGAACGGCCCGGTGATGTCGGACGCCGATCGCATCAAGGCGCAGCAGAACCTCGTCGACATGAACCGCGAGTTTCAGCGCAAGCAACGCGAGTTTTCGGAAGATCTGAATGCGCGCCGCAATGAAGCACTGGCCTCGGTGCTGGACAAGGCCAACAAGGTGGTGCGCGACATTGCCCTGAAAGATCACTACGACATCATCTTCCAGGAAGCGGTGTACGTGAACCCGCGGATCGACATCACCGACAAGGTGCTCAAGGCACTGGACGCACAGTCGGGCAAGTGAGCCCACCTGCAGTCCCGATGCCCGGTAGTTCCATGGACGGGTTGACGCTTGAGCAGATCGTTGCCCGCCTTGGCGGAGAGTTGGTCGGAAACCCGCAAACGCGGGTTGAGCGTATCCAGCCCATCGGTTCAGCCGACAGGACGGGCATCACCTTTCTGAGCCGCCCCAAGCTGCGTGCGCAAATCGCACAGAGCCAGGCAGCAGCGATCATCCTGCCTGCCGCACTGAGGGGCGAACTGCCGCCTTCGGGCAATGCCATCTTTGCGCAGGATCCCTATCTCTATTACGCGCGTCTGTCGCAATGGTTCTGGCGGCTGCGCCAGCCTGCGTTTGAGGCTGGCCGTCACCCGCTCGCACACATCGATCCGTCGGCTCAGGTCTCCGATCTGGCACGGGTCGATGCGTTTGCCGTGATCGAGGCCGGGGCGCGCATTGCCGAGGGCGTGCACGTCGGGTCGGGCAGTCATGTGGGTCGCGATGCGGTGATCGGCGCCGACTCCGTGCTGCATCCGCGCAGTGTGGTGGGTTGGGGCTGCATTCTGGGCGCGCGCTGCGTGCTGCAGTCCGGGGCTGTGGTCGGCAGCGATGGCTTTGGCTATGCGCGCGACGCGGAGGGCGCAGGCGTCAAGATCGCCCAGGTCGGGATTGCTGTGCTGGCGGATGATGTGGAAGTGGGCGCCAACAGCACCATCGACCGCGGCGCGCTCGACAATACCGAAATCGGCACGGGGGTGAAGATCGACAACCTGGTGCAGATCGCGCACAACGTGCGCATCGGCGCGCACACGGCGCTGGCCGGCTGTGTCGGCGTGTCCGGCAGTGCGCAGATCGGTGCGTATTGCTTCATCGGTGGTGGCGTGGGCATTGCCGGGCATCTGAGCATTGCCGATGGCGTGGTCATCGGCGGCATGTCGCTGGTATCGCGCTCGGTGCACCAGCCCGGCATGTACACCGGCGCCTTTCCGCTGGACACCCACGCCAACTGGGAACGCAATGCCGCCACGGTGCGTCAGTTGCACCAGTTGCGCGACCGCATTCGCAGCCTTGAACATCAACTCGCGTCCTTGAAAACAGACCAAACGACATGACGACCACGCACGACATCCTCCAGATTCTTGAACTCCTGCCGCACCGCTACCCCATGTTGCTGGTCGATCGCGTGGTCGAGCAAGTCAATGGCAAGTACATCAAGGCCTACAAGAACGTGACAGTCAACGAGCCGTTCTTCACGGGCCACTTTCCGCAAAAGCCCATCATGCCCGGCGTGCTCATCCTCGAGGCATTGGCGCAGGCTTCGGGCATTCTGGCGTTTGGCTCGGTGGGCAAGACCCCGGCGGCAGGATCGCTGTATTACCTCGTGGGCATCGACAACGCGCGTTTCAAGCAGCCAGTGGTGCCGGGTGATCAACTGCACCTCTATGTCGAGATGACGCGCAACATGCGCGGCATCTACAAGTTCACTGCGGAAGCCTCGGTGGATGGGCGCGTGGTCGCACAGGCCGATCTGATGTGCACCGAACGCAGCGTATCCTGAACCAGCATGCCGACGATTCATTCCACGGCGCAGGTCGATCCTCGCGCGGAGATTGCCGATGACGTCGAAATCGGTCCCTATGCGCTGATCGGCCCTCAGGTGCGCATTGGCTCAGGCACGCGCATCGGTGCGCATGTCATCGTTGAAGGGCGCACGCGCATTGGTGCGGACAACCGCCTGCATCCGTTCAGCGTCATCGGCGGCGAGCCGCAAGACAAGAAGTTCAAGGGAGAGGACACCGCGCTGGAGATCGGTGACCGCAATGTGATCCGCGAGTACTGCACCCTGCACATCGGCACGGTGCAGGACGGTGGCGTCACCCGTGTGGGCGACGACAACTGGATCATGGCCTACGTGCACATTGCCCACGACTGCCAGGTGGGCAGCCACACCATCTTCGCCAACAACGCACAGCTTGCTGGTCATGTGCAGGTCGGGGACTGGGCGGTGCTGGGCGGCTACACCGGGGTGCATCAGTTCGTGCGTGTCGGCGCCCATGTGATGACTGGGATCAGTTCGGTCATCCTGCAGGATGTTCCGCCCTACACCCTGGTCGCGGGAAATCCAGCCAAGCCGCATGGCATCAATACCGAAGGGCTGCGCCGCCGTGGCTACTCTGCCGAGCAGATCGCCGCGCTGCGCACAGCCTACCGTCTGCTCTACCGCCAGGGACTGACGCTGGAACAGGCACGCGGCGCGCTGGCGGATCTCGCGTCGGATCACGCGCAGGCCGCAGACGCGCTGGCTTTGCTGCAGAACTTTCTCTCGCACCCCGGGCGCGGCATCGTCCGCCCCTGAGCAGGAGATGGCTTCCGGCACGCTGGCTTTCGTCGCGGGGGAGTCGTCCGGCGATCTGCTGGCCTCGCATGTGTTGCACGCCCTGCATGCCAGGGCGCCGGACATGCGCATGGTCGGCATCGGCGGCCCACACATGCAGGCGGCAGGGTTCGACGCCTGGTGGCAGAGCGAGCGCCTGGCGGTCAATGGTTATGCCGACGTGCTGGCCCGCCTGCCAGAGCTCCTGCTGATGCGCCGCAAGCTGCGTCAGCGGCTCACGGCCCGGCCGCCTGCGGTGTTTGTCGGCGTCGATGCCCCCGACTTCAATCTGCAGCTCGAACGCCGCCTGCGGCAGGTCGGTGTTCCGGTGGTGCACATGGTGAGCCCATCGATCTGGGCCTGGCGGCGTGAACGCATCGACCTCATCCGGCAGGCGGTGGATCACATGCTGTGCGTCTTCCCGTTCGAGCCCGCCATCTACGCCGAGACCGGGGTGAAGGCCACGTATATCGGCCATCCGCTCGCCGAGGTCATTCCGCTCGATCCCGACCGCGGCGCGGCGCGTCGCGCGCTGGGGGTGTCGGCAGACGCACAGGTGCTCGCGGTGCTGCCCGGAAGCCGCCGCGCCGAAGTCAGGCATCTCATCGCTCCTTTCCTCGGCGCCGCCGCCCTGCTGGTGCAGCGCGGCCTGGCATCTTCCGTGGTGGTGCCGATTGCACACCCCAGTCTCAAGCCCATGGTGCTCCAGGCTGCCGCAGCGCATCCCACTCTGCCTCTGATCTTGATCGACGGCCAGTCGCATGTCGCCATGGCGGCCTGCAATCTGGCCATTGTCGCCAGCGGCACCGCCACACTGGAATGCGCCCTGTTCAAGCGGCCCATGGTGATTGGCTATCGCATGTCGGCGTTGTCCTGGCGGATGATGTCCGGACGCGGCTATCTGCCCGATGTTGGCTTGCCCAACATTCTCGCGGGCACCCGCCTGGTGCCCGAGCTGCTGCAGCATGACTGCACACCCGAGGCCTTGGCGCAGGCTGCCAATGGCCTGCTCGACGATGCCGCGCAGCAGCGTCAACTGCACGACCGTTTCATGGAGATGCATCTCAGCCTGCGGCGTGACACGGCGGCACTCGCCGCGCAGGCAATTCTCGACATGGTGGCGGCCCCATGACGCAGACTGCACTGTTCGGGCCAGGCGGAGCCGCGCCAGACGGCCTGATCGCCGGGTGCGACGAGGTGGGCCGCGGCCCCTGGGCGGGGCCCGTGGTGGCTGCCGCCGTGGTGCTCGATCCTGCCCGGCCCATCGCCGGGCTGGCCGACTCCAAGACGCTGAGCGCGCGCCGCCGCGTGCAGCTCGACGCGCAGATCCGCGCGCAGAGCCTGGCTTGGAACATTGCCGAATGCAGTGTCGAAGAAATCGATCGACTCAATATTCTCCAGGCCACGCTGCGGGCCATGCAGCGCGCCGTGGCCGGACTGCAGTGCCCGGTCGACCTGCTGCTGGTCGATGGCAACCAGACGCCCACCGTGTCCATGCCCTGCCGCGCGATCGTGGGTGGAGATGCGTCGCACCCTGCCATCAGTGCGGCCTCGATCATTGCCAAGGTCTATCGGGATGGCCTGATGGCCGATCTTGCCAAGCGCTATCCGGGCTACGGTTTCGAGCGCCACAGCGGCTATGGAACGGCGGCGCATCAGGCCGCTTTGCTTACACTGGGACCCTGTGCGGCACATCGTCGCAGCTTTGCTCCCATCCGGCGTTTGCTCACGCCCCCTCGTTGAAGGATGCCCTGCCTTGAAGCGCATTACCTCGGCTGAAAACCCGCTGATCAAGATCTTGCGCAGCCTGTCCACAGAACCCGGCGCGGTGCGCAAGCACGGGCAGGTCTGGCTGGAGGGCATTCATCTCATCGAGGCCGCGCTGGCTGCAGGCCATGCGGCAGAGCCGCTGATCACCACCGATACCGGCCTGCTCGACCCGGAAATCGCCGCCCTGGTGGAGCGCGTCGGCACGACGCAGACCGTGGTGCTGCATCAGGCGCTGTTCAACTGGATCACTGCGGTCGAAAACGGTCCTCCGGTGGGCATGCTGATCGCGCGCCCAAAGACCGGCAAGCCCAAGCCCGGCACCGCCCTCATTCTCGACCGGGTGCAGGACGCCGGCAATGTCGGCACCATGTTGCGCACTGCGGCAGCGGCGGGTTGCGGCGCGGTCTATCTGTTGCGCGGCTGCGCTGGGGTGTGGTCGCCCAAGGTCCTGCGCGCGGCCATGGGCGCGCACTTCGTCATTCCGGTGTTTGAAGATCCGCCTTGGGAGCAGGTGCTCAACATCGTCCCGCGCCCGATCTACGCCACGCACATGCAGGCGGACACGGTGCTGTACGAGCTCGATCTGAAGCAGCCCGTCACCTGGATTTTCGGTAACGAGGGGCAGGGCATTTCCGATGCGCTGGTGGCCAAGTGCTCGGCACTGGTGCGCATTCCGCAGGCCGACGGCATCGAGTCGCTCAATGTCGCGGCGTCAGCTGCGATCTGCCTCTACGAAGGCGTGCGCCAATCCCAGTTCAGCATGGCCGGCTGAACGGCTTCTTCAATCCGACGTTTGACGGATGAGGGCCAGCGAGAGCGACTGCGCCGAAGCCCAGACCCGTCCGCCCAGGCTCATGTGGGTGACATGGAGCTTGACTTCATGTTCGGCGGCCAGTTTTTTCAGCGCCTGCATTTCAGGCCAGTCGCGCAACTCGCGAATGCTGCCGTCATAGCTGATCTGGATGAGCGGGTAACGCAGTTGACCCGAGCGGATCGCAAGCGCCGCAGCATCAATGACCTGTGCAGCGGCCGACTTCCATTTGCTCGTGCGGGATTCCAGACCGAACCGCCCCGCCGTGCAGCTCAGCACCGGATAGCGGTGCATGATCTGGGTCAGGCGCGGGCTGCAGGCCTGCACCCAGGGCGCCAGATCGGGGTGTTCCAGTCTGCCCAGGGTGAACGCAATGTCTGCCGGATGGCCTGGCGCCAGCCAGACCTCGGTCTGCTCGGCCAGGGTGTTGGCAAAGCGTGCCAGACCGGGGAGATCGCCGGCGATCAGTTCCGGAGCGTGCAGCAACAGGCGCGCCTGCAGGGCAGGGCCACTCAGCAGCGAGCGGCTGTTGACGACCTGCAGGGCGTAGTCGGGTCTGAGCTGGCGCTCGCGGCGCAGATGGGTGATTTCTTCCTCGTGCTGCTGCACCATCTGCTCGACGCTGCGGCTGGCTTCAACCAGCGCCGGATGGGTGGCGAGCAGCAGCAGGCGATCGAAATTGAGCGCCAGATGGGGATGCATGCGGTAGCTCAACGCATCGACCGAGGGCGCGCTGACCTCGGCGCTGCGGATGCGCTCGTGGCTGAGCTGCCGCGCCACGGTGCGCACCTCGGCGGTTCCCTTGTCCAGCAGGGTGCGCCCGGGCCACTGGATGGTCAGCGGCAGAATGCGCACGCGCCGGTCGGCAGCCATCGTGCCCGACAGATCGGTGCCCGCGTCCACCATCAGCCCGATCAGCGGATGCAGCGCGCGGTCCGGGTCGATCGGCAGGGCTTCCTCGCGCTCGGGGATTTTCTGCTGGGTGGAGGCGAATCCCAGGAGGTAGGCGTTTTTGTCGTCTTCACGCATGGCGAGATGCTTTCAGTACTCCAGTCGATCCGGGCGGATTTGCTGCAGGATGGTGGTGGCGATTTCTTCGATGGATTTGTGCGTGGACGACAGCCAGCGGATGCCTTCGCGGCGCATGAGCTTCTCCGCCTCGCTCACCTCGTATCGGCAGTTGTCCAGCGCAGCGTAGCGGCTGTTCGGACGGCGTTCCGTGCGAATTTCACTCAGGCGCTCGGGGGTGATCGACAGCCCGAACAGCTTGTGCCGCAGACCGCTCAGCCCATCGGGCAGGCGCATGCGCTCGAAATCGTCCGGAATGAGCGGATAGTTTGCCGCCCGCACGCCATGCTGCATCGCCAGATAGAGCGACGTGGGCGTCTTGCCGCAGCGCGACACGCCCACCAGAATGACTTCGGCCTCGGCCAGATTGCGGGTGGACTGACCGTCATCGTGCATCAGCGAAAAATTGATGGCATCGATGCGGTTGTGGTACTGCGGGCTGTACGCCGCGTCCGAGAAACGGCCGATGCGGTGATTGGATTTGGCGCCAAACGCCACTTCCAGCGGCTGCACGAAGCTGTTGAACAGATCGAGCACCAGCGCCCGCGCACCTTGAATGATGTCGAGAACCTCCGGGTGCACCAGGGTGACGAACACGATGGGCTGCTTGCCCTCGGCGCGCTCGACCTCGTTGATGCGATCCACCGCATGCACGGCCTTTTCAACGGTATCGACGAACGGCAGCCGGATGCGGTGCGGCTGGACGTCGAATTGGGCCAGGATGGAGTTGCCGAACGTCTCGGCGGCGATGCCGGTGCCGTCCGAGACGAAAAAAACCGAGCGGTTAGGCATGAGTCAGGGTTCGAAACCTAGAATGGTTTCCATTGTCAGTGTGACGTGCGAAGACGACGAGATAACCCGAACGAAATATGTCATTTTCGCCACATTCAGCGCTGCGCACGATTTTTTTCATTCTATGAAGGACTTTCGTCATGACTCAACGAAACACGGCCCATAGCGGCAAAGAGCTCATTCTGCGGCTGGAAGATGTGCGCATGAGTGATATTGATCAGGTGGGCGGCAAGAATGCCTCACTCGGAGAAATGATCACGCAGTTGTCCAGCAGTGGGGTGCGCGTTCCCGGTGGCTTTGCCACCACGGCGTATGCATTCCGCGAATTCCTGCGCGCCGGTGGCCTGGATCAGCGCATCCATGCGGCGCTCGAGGCGCTGGATGCAGACGATGTGCGCGCGCTGGAGCGCACCGGTGCGCAAATCCGGCAGTGGGTGCTCGACACCCCGCTGCCCGCCGATCTGGAACAGGCCGTGCGCCAGGCCTACACCGACCTCACTGCGGGGCAACCCGAAACCTCGTTTGCCGTGCGCTCGTCCGCCACGGCAGAAGACCTGCCGGATGCCTCGTTTGCCGGACAGCAGGAGAGTTATCTCAACGTCAGCGGCATCGACGCCGTGCTGGACAAGATCAAGCACGTCTTCGCCTCGCTCTACAACGACCGTGCCATTTCCTACCGCGTGCACAAGGGCTTCATTCACAGCGATGTCGCCCTGTCGGCCGGGGTGCAGCGCATGGTGCGCAGCGACAAGGCGGTCTCCGGCGTGATGTTCACCCTCGATACCGAATCGGGCTTTCCCGATGTGGTGTTCATCACCGCGTCCTATGGTCTGGGCGAGACTGTTGTACAGGGCGCGGTCAACCCGGACGAGTTCTATGTGTTCAAGCCGACGTTGCGCGCGGGCAAGGACGCGGTGATCCGTCGCAATCTCGGCTCCAAGCTCATCCGCATGGAGTTCGCACCGCCCGGCTCGCCGCATCTGGTACAGACCACAGACACGCCGTCCGAACTGCGCAACCGTTATTGCCTGACCGATGCCGAGGCCCAGGAACTTGCGCGTTTTGCACTGACCATCGAGGCGCATTACCAGCGTCCGATGGACATCGAATGGGGCAAGGATGGCGTGGACGGCCAACTCTACATCCTGCAGGCCCGGCCGGAGACGGTGAAATCACGCGGCCAGGCGCACACCGAACAGCGCTACACCCTCAAGGGCAAGGGCGCGGTGCTGATCACCGGGCGCGCGATCGGCCAGAAAATCGGCGCCGGTCCCGTGCGCGTGGTGCATTCCATTGCCGACATGGATCATGTGCAGGCTGGCGACGTGCTGGTGACCGACATGACCGACCCGAACTGGGAGCCGGTGATGAAAAAGGCGGCGGCCATTGTCACCAACCGCGGCGGGCGCACCTGTCACGCTGCGATCATCGCGCGCGAACTGGGCATTCCCGCCGTGGTCGGCTGCGGCCATGCCACCGAAGTTCTCAAGGACGACATGCTGGTCACGGTGTCGTGCGCCCAGGGAGATACCGGGCAGATTTACGACGGGCTGCTGGAAACCGAGGTCACCGAGGTGCAGCGCGGCACCATGCCCGAAGTCCCGACGAAAATCATGATGAACGTGGGCAATCCCACCCTGGCCTTCGATTTTTCGCAGATTCCCAATCAGGGCGTCGGGCTGGCACGGCTGGAGTTCATCATCAACAACAACATCGGTGTCCACCCGCGTGCGGTGCTCGAATATCCGAACATTGATGCCGATCTGAAAAAGGCCGTGGAAAGCGTGGCGCGCGGTCACGTCAGCCCACGTGCCTTTTACGTGGACAAGCTCGCCGAGGGTGTTGCCACCATCGCTGCGGCGTTCTATCCCAAGCCGGTGATCGTGCGCCTGTCCGACTTCAAGTCCAATGAGTACAAGAAGCTCATCGGCGGTTCTCGCTATGAACCGGACGAAGAAAACCCCATGCTCGGATTCCGAGGCGCATCACGCTATGTCTCGCCCGACTTCGCGCAAAGCTTCGAGATGGAGTGCGTCGCGCTCAAGCGCGTGCGCGAACAGATGGGGCTGGACAACGTCGAAATCATGGTGCCCTTTGTGCGCACACTCGGCGAAGCCAAGGGGGTCATCGATTTGCTGGCCCGCCACGGGCTCAAGCGTGGAGACCATGGCCTGCGCGTGATCATGATGTGCGAAGTGCCGTCCAACGCGGTGCTTGCCAAGGATTTTTTGCAGTACTTCGACGGGTTCTCCATCGGCTCCAACGACCTGACCCAGCTCACCCTGGGTCTGGACCGCGACTCCGGGCTGGTGGCGCAGGCATTCGACGAGCGCGATCCAGCGGTGAAGGTGCTGCTGGCGCAGGCGATCGCCGCCTGCCGCGCCGAAGGGAAATACGTCGGCATTTGTGGACAGGGGCCGTCCGACCACCCCGACCTCGCGCAGTGGCTGATGGAGCAGGGCATTTCTTCCATCTCCCTCAACCCGGACACAGTGATTGCCACCTGGCAGCAGCTTGCCAAAAAGTAAGCCTCTCAAGCGGGAACGGTCTGTATATAATGCTTGGTTCCTTGCCGCACCGGCCAAGTTGCCAGAATTGACGCTCTGGCTGCCCCGGGCGGCTTTTATCCACAAGGACAGCGCACTGTCTGGCCAAAGGGCTGGTGCAGATGCTGCGTTGCCGCATTGAAGGAGTCTGCATGCGTCACTACGAAATCGTGTTGATTTTTCACCCGGATCAGAGCGAGCAAGTGCCCTCGATGATCGAGCGCTACAAAGCCACGGTCACCGCCAAGGGGGGGCAGCTGCACCGGGTCGAGGACTGGGGTCGCCGCCAACTGGCCTATCCCATCCAGAAGCTGGCCAAGGCGCATTACGCCTGCATGAACATCGAATGCGACCTCGACACCTTGCGTGAACTCGAGCACAGCTTCAAGTTCAACGACGCCGTGTTGCGCAGTCTGGTCATCAAGATGGACAAGGCGGAAACCGCGCCGTCCATCATGATGAAGCATGTCGAGCGCGAGGAAGCCCGCAAGGCGCAACAGGAGCAAACGGCCTGATCAATCGGCTCGATCTCCAGGGCACTCTGGCCGAACGCAGCGAACTGCGTTACACCCCGGCCGGCATCGAAGCGCTGGACTTCGTGTTGCAGCATCAATCCACCCAGTCCGAGGCCGGAGTGCCTTGTGATGTGCAGCTGGACATCGGCTGTGTCGGATTTGGACTGATCGCACGCGAACTTCAGCGCTTGAGCCCGGGAGCAGTCCTGCGCGTTTCCGGTTTTTTGCGTGCAACACGTCGCGGCTCGCGCCAGATGAAACTGCACGTCACACAATACATCGAGGTTTAACCATGGCACCACCACGCAAGTTTGACAAAAAGAACGATCCCAAGCGCGCCCGTCGCAACCAGCAGTCCTCGCTGTTCAAGCGCAAGCGCTTCTGCCGCTTCACCGTCGCCAAGGTCGAGCAGATCGACTACAAGGACGTTGATGTGCTCAAGGATCTGATCGCTGAAAACGCCCGCATCATTCCCGCCCGTCTGACCGGCACCAGCGCCCACTACCAGCGCCAGCTCAACACCGCCATCAAGCGCGCGCGCTTTCTGGCCTTGCTGCCCTACACCGACCTGCACAAGGGCTAATCCGGGGACGACATCATGCAAATCATTCTTCTCGAAAAAGTATTGAACGTCGGTAACCTGGGCGATGTGGTCAAGGTCAAGGACGGTTATGCCCGCAACTTCCTGATCCCGAAAAAAATGGCCCGCCGCGCCACTGCGGCAGCCATGGCGGAGTTCGAGGCGCGCCGCGCCGAGATGGAAAAGCACGCCGCCGACAAGCTGGCCCAGGCACAAGCCACTGGCGAAAAGCTGGCTGGCCTGGTCATCACCCTGGTCCAGAAGGCTGGGGTGGATGGCCGTCTGTTCGGCTCGGTCACCCATGGCGACGTGGCAGAAGCGCTCACCAAGCAGGGCTTCGAAGTGAGCAAGGCGCAGGTGCGCTTTCCCGCAGGCCATGTGAAGACGACCGGGGAACATCCGGTGTCGATCGCCCTGCATACCGATGTCGTCACTGACATCACCCTGCATGTCAAGGCTGAAGCGATGTAAGTTGTTTGGCTGATCATCGCTGCAGACAAGGGCCGCGCATGCGGCCCTTGTCGTCTGCGCTGCGGCCTGGCCTGCTGCGGCACAATGCCATTTCGAGTTTCCGCGCCCCATTTCCTGTTTGCCTCCGCCATGCAAGACCAAGCCATCGACGCCATCCGCACGCCGCCGCATTCCATCGAGGCGGAGCAGTCGGTGCTCGGCGGCTTGCTGCTCGATAACCAGTCCTTCGACAAGGTGGCCGATCTGCTGGTCGCGGCGCAGTTCTATCGTTACGAGCATCGCGCCATCTTCCAGGCCATTGCCGATCTGATCAACCTGAACAAGCCGGCCGATGTGATCACTGTGCTGGAGGCGCTGCAATCCATCGGCAAGCACGAGGAGTGCGGCGGTCTGCCTTACCTCAATTCGCTCGCGCAATGTGTGCCCAGTGCGGCCAACATCCGGCGCTATGCCGAGATCGTGCGCGAGCGCTCGGTGTTGCGCCAGTTGGTCACCATCAGCGATGACATTGCGCAGAACGCCTTGAACCCGCAGGGCCGCGGTGTGCAGCAGATTCTCGACGAGGCCGAGTCGCGCATCTTTGCCATTTCGGAAGAGGGCGCCAAATCCGCTGCCGGTTTTCAGTCGATGAAGGGCTTGCTGGGGGATCTGCTCAAGCGCGTGAGCGAGCTGGCCGAGCGGGGCGGCACGGACACCACGGGCGTGCCCACCGGCTTTGCCGACCTCGACCGCATGACGGCCGGTTTGCAGCCCGGCGATCTGGTCATCGTCGCTGGTCGTCCGTCCATGGGCAAGACCGCGTTTTCGCTGAACATTGCCGAGCACGTGGCGATCAATGAGCAATTGCCCGTGGCCGTGTTCAGCATGGAAATGGGCGCCTCGCAGCTGGTGCTGCGGGTGGTGGGTTCGATGGGGCGGATCGATCAGAGCCATCTGCGCACCGGTCAGCTCTCCGAAGACGAATGGACCCGCTTGCCGGAAACCATCGAACGCCTGCAGGACGTGCACATGCACATCGACGAGACTCCGGCGCTCAACCCCCTGGAGCTGCGCGCGCGCTCGCGTCGTCTGGCGCGCCAGTTTGGTGGGCGGCTAGGCCTGATCGTCGTGGATTACCTGCAGCTCATGTCGTCCTCGCGCGACGGCGAAAACCGCGCAACGGAAATCTCGGAGATCTCCCGTTCTCTCAAGGCGCTGGCCAAGGAATTGCATTGCCCGGTCATCGCGCTGTCGCAGCTCAACCGGGACCTGGAAAAGCGTACCGACAAGCGCCCGGTGATGAGCGACTTGCGCGAGTCGGGCGCCATCGAGCAGGATGCGGACGTGATCCTGTTCATCTACCGCGATGAGGTCTACAACAAGGACTCGAAGGATGCCGGGGTGGCCGAGGTCATCATCGGCAAGCAGCGCAACGGCCCGATTGGCGTCGTGCACCTTGCCTTCATCAAACCGCTGACCCGCTTCGAAAACCTGACGCGCGAGTTCTGAGCGCACCCAGGGGCGGCTCGCCGTCCCGCCTCCCAGTGGGGGAAAGGAAACTTGGAGGGGCCCTGTGTTTCCTTGAGAGCGCGCGCCGTTTTCCTGCTGACAACCCCTACAGCACCTCGCTGGCGTAATCGGCCAGGCGGCTGCGCTCGCCACGGGCGAGGGTCACGTGGCCGCTGTGTGCCCAGCCCTTGAAACGGTCGACGACGAAGGTCATGCCCGAGCTCCCTTCGGTCAGATACGGGGTGTCGATCTGCGCGATATTGCCCATGCAGACCAGCTTGGTGCCCGGACCGGCGCGCGTGATCAGCGTCTTCATCTGCTTGGGCGTGAGGTTCTGCGCTTCGTCGATGATGACGTATTTGTTGAGGAAGGTCCGTCCGCGCATGAAATTCATGCTCTTGATCTTGATTTTCGAGCGAATGAGTTCCTGTGTGGCAGCGCGGCCCCATTCGCCGCCCGAGTTGCCGCCTTCGCTCTGGTTGAGTACCTCGAGGTTGTCATCGAGCGCGCCCATCCAGGGGCCCATCTTTTCCTCTTCGGTTCCGGGCAGATAGCCGATGTCCTCGCCCACGGGAACGGTCACGCGGGTGACGATGATTTCGTTGTAGCGCCGCGCGTCGAGCACCTGCGACAGGCCGGCGGCCAGCGCGAGCAGCGTCTTGCCGGTGCCGGCCTGACCGGCCAGGGTGACGAAATCGACTTCCGGGTCCATCAGCAGATTGAGGGCGAAGTTCTGTTCGCGGTTGCGCGCCGTGACGCCCCAGACGGCGTTCTTCTGATGGGCATGATCGCGCATGACCTGCAACACAGCGGTGTTGGCCCGAATCTCCTTGACGCGGGCATACAGCGGTGGGGCGCTGCCACTCTCCCAGTACACCGCCTGGTTGACCAGCATCTGACTGACGAACTTGCCCTGCACGCGGTAATAGGTGTTGCCGCCCTGCTGCCAGCTTTCCACCGACTTGGCCTGCCGATCCCAGAAATCGGGCGGCAGCACCATCATGCCGGTGTAGAGCAGATCGACGTCGTCGAGCGTCTTGTCGTTGGCATAGTCCTCGGCGTGCAGTCCGAGGGCGCGGGCCTTGACCCGCATGTTGATGTCCTTGGACACCAGCACGACCGGGCGATCGGCATGGATGCGCGTGAGATCCTGCAGCACGGCAAGAATCTGGTTGTCCGCCTTGCCTTGCGGCAGGGCGATGGGCAACTCCACATCGTGCGCGCGGGTCTGGAAGAACAGACGGCCCTTGGCCTCGGCATGACCGGTGCGGCTCAGGGCGATGCCCTGATCGATGGCGCTGCCGGTATCGGCCACCAGCGCGTCCAGCTCCCGGCTGACCTGGCGCCCGTTGCGCGCCACTTCCGACAAGCCCTTCTTGTGCGCGTCGAGTTCCTCCAGCGTCACCATGGGCAGATAAATGTCGTGCTCCTCAAAGCGGTAGAGCGACATCGGATCATGCAGCAGAACATTGGTGTCGAGCACGAAGAGCTTGGCAGGTTCCAGACGCGCTGCTGCCCGCTTGGCCGCTGCGGGCTTTTCGTTCGGGCGCTCCACAGCCGCGCTCGTCGCGGCCACCGCCACGGGCATGCCTTCCGGCGCGTGCGCCAGCGGCGCTGCCTCCGGGGGTTTGACAGCCTGCCTGGCGGTTGTCGTGGCTCTGTTGCGCGCAGGCCTTTCCGGCTGGGCCGAGGCCGAAGCGGGCTTGACAGCCTGTGTCAGCAGGCTACCCATGGACTTTGGTGGGGGAGGCAGGGGCATGGCGTGGGCAGTCGGTTGAAGGGTTGGAAGGCGCGCGGCGTGGACAATAAAAAACCGCCGACTGTTGGGTCACAGCACGGCGGCGTTCAGCTCGTTGTGGATGGGGGGCGTGACGGTCTGCGCATCGCCTTGGTGAGCGATGCAGAGATGGCCATCTCTGCCAAGGACTGTTGTGCAGCGGAATCGGATGTTCAAGACAAAGCGCCGCGCTGGGAGGGATTGCCGAGTCAGAGTTTCTGGATGACGTCGAGCACTTCGTCCACATGCCCGGCCACCTTGACACCGCGCCATTCCTGGCGCAGCACCCCTTCGGCGTCGATGACAAAGGTGCTGCGCTCGATTCCCTTGACTTTCTTGCCGTACATGATCTTGTTCTTCACCACGCCAAACATGTGGCAGAGCTTTTCTTCGGTGTCTGCGATCAGGTCGAAAGGGAGTTCGAGGTGGGCCTTGAACTTTTCGTGCGACAGCAGGTTGTCGCGCGAGATGCCGAAAATCACGGCGTTCGCTGCCTCGAATGCTGCAAAGTTGTCGCGGAAGTGCATGGACTCGGTGGTGCAACCGGGAGTCATGTCCTTGGGGTAGAAGTAGAGAACAATTTTTTTGCCCAGATAGTTTTTCGGGCTGAATTGCACGCCACTGGTGGCGGCGGCTTCGAAATCGGGAACCACTTTATTCAAGACCAAAGCCATGAAGTCTCCTGCTGGGCTGCTGCATCGTTTTGTCCACGCGCTGTGATCAGTTTTGATTGTCGCGGCAGAGAACGGTCGGACGTAAAACCTTATTTTATCTTGCGCCGCAAAATGCGGCCTCACTCGATGATCAAGGCGGCCAGAACCCGGCGGCCTTCACCGGCCAGAATGTTGTAGGTGCGGCAGGCGGCTGCGGTGTCCATGACCTCCCAGCCAATGCGCTGCGCAATGAGCTGGCGCATCAGGGAAGGCGGGAGAAGATGCTGCCGCGTGCCGGTGCCGATGAGCACGAGTTCGGGCAGCGGCTCCCCCAGCAAGGTCTGGATGTGCGCGGCCTGCAGCGCATGGACACTGTCCACTCCCCAGGGCTGTGGGGCTTGCTGCGGCGCAAACAGGCAGGCGGTGGTGTGCCGTACTCCGTTGACCGTGACATAGCCAGGCCCGTAGGCGGTGACCATCTGCGTGTCGGGAGCGAAATCGGGCTGGAGTTTCATGGCTGCTGCGGTGGCCGCTTTGGCGATTTTCCGGTTGAAAATTCCGTGAAAACGCAGGGAGTTCCAATGGCCGGGTTTGCAGATGGAGGTAAATTATAGGGTTCGCCCTAGGGTTTGCAGGTGGGCGTCGGCCCGAGTCCCCAGGCCCAGCGGGGGCGGATCCGGCGCCTGGCCGCGCGATGTGGGGCGTTTTCGAAGTCGATCGAGTGAGGTGCGTGTGCGCGAATTTCGTAAGTCCGACAAACTGGCCGATGTCTGCTATGACATCCGCGGCCCCGTGCTCGACAAGGCGCGGCAGATGGAAGAGGATGGTCAGCGGATCATCAAGCTCAATATCGGCAACCTGGCGGTATTCGGCTTCGAGCCGCCCGACGAGATCGTGCAGGACATGATCCACAACCTGCCGAGCGCCGCGGGCTACACGGACTCCAAGGGGTTGTTCGCGCCGCGCAAGTCCATCGTGCACTACACCCAGGAGAAGGGCATTGCCGGGGTGGGGATCGACGATGTGTTCATCGGCAACGGTGCCTCCGAACTCATCAACATGGCGATGAACGCGCTGCTCAACAACGGTGACGAGGTGCTGATTCCGGCGCCCGACTATCCGCTCTACACTGCTTCGGTGGCGCTGTCGGGCGGCAACCCGGTGCACTACATCTGCGACGAGCAGTCGGACTGGTATCCCGACATTGCCGACATCCGCAGCAAGATCACGCCCCATACCCGGGCCATCGTGGTGATCAACCCCAACAATCCCACCGGGGCGCTGTATCCGCGCGAACTGCTTGAGGAGATCGTGCAGGTGGCGCGCGAGCATGAGCTGATCGTGTTCGCCGACGAGATTTACGACAAGACGCTTTACGACGGTAACACCCACACCAGCATCGCCTCGCTGGCCGACGATGTGCTGTTCATCACGTTCAATGGCCTGTCGAAGAACTACCGCTCCTGCGGATATCGCTCGGGCTGGATGGTGGTGTCGGGCAACAAGCGGCATGCCCGCGACTACATCGAGGGACTGACCATGCTGGCGTCGATGCGCCTGTGCGCCAACACGCCGGGTCAGCTGGCCATCCAGACCGCACTGGGCGGTTACCAGAGCATCAAGGATCTCGTGGCCCCGCAGGGACGGCTGACCAAGCAGCGCGATCTGGCGTACGAACTGCTGTCGCAGATTCCGGGCGTCAGCGTGGTCAAGCCGAAGGCGGCGCTGTACATGTTTGTGCGCCTCGATCCCAAGGTGTATCCCATCACCGACGACCAGCAGTTTGCCTACGACCTGCTGGCGCAGGAGAAAGTGCTGATCGTGCAGGGCACCGGCTTCAACTGGCCGCAGCCCGATCATTTCCGGCTGGTGTTTCTGCCCAATGCCGATGATCTGACCGAGGCGATCGGCCGCATCGCGCGATTCCTCGAACACCTCCGCAAGCGCAACCGCGCCGTTGCCTCGGCCTCGGCCTGATCTCCACTCCCGTTCTCTATGAAACCTTTACAGATTGCCCTTCTCGGCGCGGGCACAGTGGCCAGCGGTGTGGTCAAGGTGCTTGCGCGCAACCAGGAAGAGATCCAGCGACGCGCCGGGCGTGGCATTGCGATCGAGGCGATTGCCGCGCGCAACCCTGCGAAGGCGCGCGCTGCCCTGGGGGATGCGCTGCCCATCACCACCGATTTCATGGCCCTGGCCACACGGCCCGATATCGACATCGTCGTGGAACTCATGGGTGGCTTCAGTCCGGCGCGCGAACTGGTGCTGGCAGCCATTGACGCGGGCAAGCATGTGGTCACGGCCAACAAGGCGCTGCTGGCATTGCATGGCAACGAGATTTTCGCGGCGGCGCAGGCCAAGGGCGTGATGGTGGCCTTCGAGGCGGCGGTGGCCGGCGGCATTCCCATCATCAAGGCGGTGCGCGAAGGGCTGGCAGGCAACCGCATCGAATGGGTTGCGGGCATCATCAACGGCACCACCAATTTCATCCTGTCGGAAATGCGCGACAAGGGGCTGGACTTTGCCAGTGCGCTTCAGCAGGCGCAGGCGCTGGGCTACGCCGAGGCCGACCCGACCTTCGACATCGAGGGTGTGGACGCGGCGCACAAGGCCACCATCCTCTGCGCCATCGCGTTTGGCGTGCCGGTGCAGTTCGACAAGGCCTATGTCGAGGGCATCACCGCCTTGCAGTCCGCCGATATTCGCTACGCCGAGCAACTGGGCTACCGCATCAAGCTGCTGGGCATCACCAAGCGCACGGCGCAGGGCATCGAACTGCGCGTGCATCCCACCCTGATTCCGGCCACCCGGCTGGTCGCCAATGTCGAGGGGGCGATGAATGCCGTAGTGGTGCAGGCCGATGCCGTGGGACCCACGCTGTATTACGGCAAGGGCGCAGGCTCCGAGCCCACGGCGTCCGCGGTGATTGCCGATCTGGTGGACGTGACCCGGCTGCACACGGCCGACCCCGAGCACCGCGTGCCGCATCTGGCCTTTCAGCCCGATGCGATGAGCGATCTGCCCATTCTGCCGATGGACCAGGTGGTGACGGCCTATTACCTGCGGCTGCGGGTTGCCGATCGTGCCGGCGTGCTGGCCGATCTCACCCGCATCCTCGCGGACGGGGGCATTTCCATCGATGGTCTGATCCAGCGCGAGGCCGGGGAGGGCGAGCACCAGACCGATGTCATCATCCTCACCCACGACACCCAGGAGGCGCGCATGAATGCCGCCATGGCCCGCATGCAGGCCCTGCCCAGCGTGCACGCGCCCATCGTGCGCATTCGCAAAGAGGAGTTGCGCTGATGCGTTACCTGAGCACCCGCGGCGAGTCCGCGACCCGCGGCTTTTCCGACATCCTGCTCGAGGGCCTCGCGCCTGATGGCGGCCTCTACCTGCCCGAGCACTATCCGCAGATCGACGCAGCCACGCTGGCGCGCTGGCGCGATTTGTCCTACGTCGATCTGGCACATGAAATCCTGTCGCTTTTCATCACCGACATTCCCGCAGACGATCTGCGCGGCCTGATTGCCAAGACCTATACCGCCGACGTGTTTGGCGGGGATGCCCGCATCGTCCCGCTCAAGCCCCTGCAGGGCGATCCGGGCCTGGCCCTGCTTGGCCTGTCCGAGGGGCCGACCCTGGCGTTCAAGGACATGGCCATGCAACTGCTCGGCAATCTGTTCGAGTACGCGCTGGCGCGGCAGGGCGCCGAGCTCAACATCCTGGGCGCAACCTCGGGAGACACCGGCAGCGCGGCCGAATACGCCATGCGCGGCAAGCGCGGCATCCGCGTGTTCATGCTCTCGCCCTTCGGCAAGATGAGCGCATTCCAGACCGCGCAGATGTATTCGCTCGCCGATCCCAACATCCACAACATCGCGGTGCAAGGGGTGTTCGACGATGCGCAGGACATGGTCAAGGCCGTGTCCAATGACCTCGACTTCAAGCGCCGCTGGCGCATCGGCACGGTCAATTCCATCAACTGGGCGCGGCTGGCAGCGCAGATCGTCTACTACTTCGCCGGCTACTTCCAGGCCACGCGCAGCAATGCCGAGCAGGTCAGTTTCACCGTGCCCTCGGGCAACTTCGGCAACATCTGCGCCGGGCATGTGGCGCGCATGATGGGGCTGCCGATCCGCAAGCTGGTGCTGGCCACCAATGAAAACAATGTGCTCGACGAGTTCTTCCGCACCGGTCTCTACCGCCCGCGCAAGTCGGCCGAAACCCATCACACCTCCAGCCCGTCGATGGACATTTCCAAGGCCTCGAATTTCGAGCGCTTCGTGTTCGATCTGCTGGGCCGGGACGCCCGGCGGGTGAACGCGCTGTTCTCCACCGAACTGCAGCAAAAAGGCCTGTTCGATCTGTCGGCCGATGCGGCATTCGCCAGGGTGGCAAGCGACTACGGCTTCGCCTCCGGCAGCAGCACCCATGCCGACCGTCTGGCCACCATCCGCAGCGTCTGGCAGGGCAGCCAGAGGATGATCGACACCCATACCGCCGACGGCGTGAAGGTTGCGCGCGAACACCTGGAGCCGGGTGTGCCCATGCTGGTGCTCGAAACCGCGCTGGCCGCCAAATTCCCCGAGACCATCCAAGAGGCGCTGGGCATCGCACCGCCCCGGCCCGCCGGGCTGGAGGATCTGGAACGCCGACCGCAGCGCTTCGCGGTCATGCCCGCCGAGGTGGAGGCGGTGAAGTCGTATATCGCCATGCACTGCACCACAGGGGCAACGGTCGTCTGATGAAAGTCGTCGGCTTTGCCGGGTTTTCCGGCAGTGGCAAGACCACGCTGGTCGAAACGCTGGTGCAGCATTTCGTGCTCGATGGCCTGCGGGTGTCGGTGCTCAAGCATGCGCATCACCGCTTCGACATCGACCATCCGGGCAAGGACACCTGGCGGCACCGCGAGGCGGGCGCGTATGAGGTGCTGGCCGCATCCGACGCCCTGATTGCGCTGCAGCGCCGCCTGCCGCAGCCGCAGGAACTCGGCGTGCCCGAACTGCTGCCCATGCTCGATCCGCAGGTCGACTGGGTGTTCGTCGAAGGCTTCAAACAGGCCCGTCTGCCCAAGGTCGAAGTCTGGCGAGCCAGCACCGGGCGGCCGCTGTGCTATCCCGACGATCCACAGATTCTGGCGCTCGCCACCGACTCGCCTCAGCACCTTCCGGCGCCTATCCCTGCGGCGATCCTCGACATCAACACGCCGTCTGCCGTGGCCGCCTGGTTGTTGGACAATGCATGCCAATTCGCGTACCAGCCATGAATGCTCCTGCCTCTGCCTTGATCGATCCGGATCTCGCCTTGCAGCGCCTGCTTGCTGCGGCAAGCGCAATCGTTGAAACCGAGACCCTGCCCATTTCCGCCGCGTTGGGGCGCGTGCTCGCCGCAGACGTGCGCTCTTCCATCGACGTGCCGCCGGCAGACAACACGGCGATGGACGGCTACGCCCTGCGCAGTGCCGATGTGCCGACTGCTGGCGTGCTGCTGCCGGTGAGCCAGCGCATCCCGGCCGGTGCGGTGCCGCAGCCCTTGCAGGCCGGCACGGCGGCGCGCATCTTCACTGGCGGGCTCATTCCTCCGGGGGCCGATGTCGTGGTCATGCAGGAGCAATGCACCGCCGAGGGCAACGCGGTGCGCATCAACACCGTGCCGCATGTCGGCGACTGGGTGCGGCGGCGCGGCCTGGACGTGCAGGCGGGCAGCGTGGTGCTGGCTGCGGGGCAGCGCCTGCGCCCGCAGGATCTGGGGTTGGCGGCGTCCGTCGGTGTGGCAACGCTCAGCGTGCGGCGCAAGCCACGCGTTGCCATGCTGTTCACTGGCGACGAACTCGCGATGCCGGGTGAGCCGTTGCGCCCCGGTGCGATCTACAACTCCAACCGCTTTGTCATCCAGGCCCTGCTGCAGGCGGCGGGCTGCGAGGCCACAGACTTCGGCATCGTCCCGGACCGGCTGGATGCCACTCGCGCCGTGATGCGACAGGCCGCACAGCAGCACGACCTCATCGTCTCCACCGGCGGCATGTCGGTGGGCGAGGAAGACCATGTCAAACCCGCCGTGCTGGCAGAGGGCACGCTCGATCTGTGGCAGATCGCCATGAAGCCGGGCAAGCCGCTGGCCTTTGGTCAGGTGCGCCGCGAGGCAGGGCAGGGTGAGGCTGCGTTCATCGGCCTGCCGGGCAATCCGGTGTCGAGCTTCGTCACTTTCCTGCTGTTCGTCCGGCCCTATCTGCTCGCACTGCAAGGTGTGACACAGGTCGCGCCGACTGCCCTGCCGGTGCGTGCGGCGTTCGACTGGCCCCGGCCTGACAGGCGGCGGGAATACCTGCGCGTGCGGCTCAATGCCCAGGGCGAGGCCGAACTGTTCCCATCGCAAAACTCGGCGGTGCTCACCTCCACCGTCTGGGCGGACGGGCTGGTGGACAACCCGCCGCAGCATCCCATTCAGCGCGGCGACATGCTGCGCTACCTGCCGTTCTCCTCTTTGTTGCAAGGCTGAATCATGCGCGTGCAAGTGCGTTACTTCGCCAGCGTGCGCGAAATCGTCGGTCTGGCGCAAGAGACTCACGATCTGCCAGACACGGTGCAGACTGTCGGCCAGGCGCGCGACTGGCTGCGCGCGCAGGGCGGGCGCTATGCCCTGGCGCTGGCTGCTGGCAAGCCGTTGCGCGTTGCCTGCAACCAGGTGATGTGCGACGCCGACACGGCCCTGCAGCCCGGTTGCGAAGTCGCCTTCTTTCCGCCGGTGACAGGGGGCTGAGCCATGGTGCCGGTCAACATTCGCATCCAGACCGAACCGTTCGACCTTGGCGCTGAAACGCAGGCGCTGCGCGCCGGTCGACTGGAGGTGGGGGCGATTGCCAGTTTCATCGGTCTGTGCCGAGACCACCACCCGGGGGTGTGCGATCCGGGGCATGTGCAGGCCATGGAACTGGAGCATTATCCCGGCATGACCGAGCGCGCCATTGCCGACATGGTGCGGGACGCGCAGAGCCGCTGGCCTCTGCTCGGGGTCACGGTGATTCACCGCGTGGGGCGTTTGCTGCCGGGCGACGACATCGTGCTGGTGCTCGTGGCGAGCAGCCACCGCGCTGCGGCGTTTGCTGCCTGCGAATTCCTCATGGACTACCTCAAGACCCAGGCGCCGTTCTGGAAGAAGGAAACCACGCCTGAAGGCGCGCATTGGGTGGATGCGCGCGAATCCGACGACGCCGCGCTGCGCCGCTGGGGTGTGGCCTCCGACAACGCGGCCTGAATTGCCGCACGCAGTTCCCAGTTCTCTCCTCCCTCCCCGCCGGCGGGGAGGTGCATGACAGATGCGCGACCTGTGGCCGATCGCGCTCTTGACGGTTGCGGGGCATCAGGATTTACCCGCACGAACGGTCGTGCATTTTCGTTTGCTTGCGTCTGACGCATTCAGATACACGCATTTGTAAACGCCTGGGCTAATCTGGGACAGTCAGCGCACCGGAGATAGCCTCCGGGGCCTAAAACACAAGCGAAGGCCGTCACAAACGCGCCGCTCAAGTCCAGGAGACCGTTCCATGTCCACACCCAAGAAACTGGGGCCGCTGCAGTTCATTCTGCTGGCGATACCCTGCGTTGCCGTGCTCATCATTCCCTACTTCAACAAACTGGAACCGAGCGTGTTCGGCATTCCGTTCTTCTACTGGTGGCAACTGGTCTGGGTGCCGCTGTCCGGGGTGTTCATCGCCATTGTTTACAAGATGGTCGTCCCGGCCGGAAGCGGAGACTGATGCCATGAATGTCGTTGCTACGGTTGTCTTTGTCGCGCTGTTCGTCGGCATCGCGGTACTGGGTTTCGCCTCGGCGCATTGGCGCAAGGGCGACATGAACCACCTGCATGAATGGGGTCTGGGCGGGCGCCGCTTTGGTACCTGGATCACCTGGTTCCTCATCGGCGGCGATCTCTACACCGCCTACACCTTTGTCGCAGTCCCGGCGCTGGTGTTCGGTGCCGGGGCGCTGGGCTTCTTTGCGCTGCCCTACACCGTGCTGGTCTATCCGATGGTGTTCGCCATTCTGCCGCGTCTGTGGATCGTGGCGAGAAAGCACAACTACATTACTGCGTCGGACTTTGTTGCGGGGCGCTACGGCAGCCCGGCGCTGGCGTTGGCGATCGCGGTGACGGGCATCGTGGCCACCATGCCGTACATCGCGCTGCAGCTGGTGGGCATTCAGGTGGTGATCGGCGGGCTGGGCTTTTCCACGCAGGGGCTGATGGGGGATGTCCCGCTGGTCATCGCCTTTGTCATTCTCGCGGCGTTCACCTACACCAGCGGCCTGCGCGCACCGGCGTCGATTGCCGTGGTCAAGGATCTGCTGGTGTACATCACGGTGATTGCGCTGATCATCGTGGTGCCCATCAAGCTCGGCGGCTTTGCCAACATTTTTGCCGCGATTCCGAAAGAGCATTTGCTGCTGCCGCCCGTGAAGGACGGCAACCTGGGGCTGCAGTCGTTCTATCCCACCCTGGCGTTCGGCTCGGCGCTGGCGCTGATGCTCTACCCGCACGCCACCACCGCAGTGCTGTCGGCCAAGGGGCCGAACACCCTGCGCCGCAACTGGGTGTTTCTGCCGGCGTACTCGTTCATGCTGGGCTTGATCGCGCTGTTGGGTTATATGGCCTACGCTTCGGGCATTGCCAAGATGCCTGATCTGGCGCCGTACTTCAAGCAGTATGGCCCGCAGTTCGCCATGCCTGGGCTGCTGCTGCATTACTTCCCGAGCTGGTTCGTCGGCATCGGGTTTGCTGCTGTGGCCATTGGCGCGCTGGTGCCTGCGGCCATCATGTCGATTGCTGCGGCCAATCTGTTCACCCGCAACATCTACAAGGCCTACATCAACCCCGAGTGCTCTCACGCCAAGGAAACCGACATGGCCAAGCTGGTGTCGCTGATCGTCAAGTTCGGCGCGCTGCTGTTCATTGTGTTCCTGCCGCTGACCTATGCGATTCAGCTGCAGCTGCTCGGTGGCATCCTGATCCTGCAGACGCTGCCGGCCATCGTCTCGGGCATCTACACCCGCTGGTTCGATGCCAAGGCGCTGCTGCTGGGCTGGGCGGCGGGTCTGGCCTGGGGCATCTGGGCAGCGTCGCTCACCGGGTTTCAGAAGTCAGGCTATGCACTGCACATTGCGGGCATGGTGATTCCGGCCTACATCGGCTTGTACGCCCTGGTGCTCAATTTCGTGGTGGCCATTGTCGCCACCGTGGTCATCCGCATGGTGGGAGCGTCGAATGACGCTGACGCCACGGTTGCGGCAGATTACGCAGGATAAGCTTCGCTCCCTGAAGATCAGGTTCCAACCTGACGCAGTTGCCGAGGGCCGACAGACGTCGGCCCTCGGCTTTTGTATCCTGTGCACTCCGCCGATCCAGGACACCTCATGCTGCTCACCGCTGTTTTGCTGCTCATCGCTTCGCAACTGCCCATCGTCGCGGCCGGCATGGCCAAGTCGGGCACGTTTCGTTCCACGGAAAACCGCTACGACAACAACGAACCCCGGCTCTGGCTGGAGCGCCAGACCGACCCGCGCCGCCGCCGGGCGAATGCCGCGCAGGCCAACAGCTTCGAGGCGCTGCCGTTTCTGTTTGCCGCGGCCTTGTTCGCGCTTTTTCTGAAAGCGCCGCTGCCACTGGTCAACGGTCTGCTCGTGGCCTGGCTGGTGCTGCGCGCGGCGTATCTGTGGTGCTATCTGAACGACAGGGCCTCGCTGCGTTCGTTGGTGTGGTCGTTCGCAGTGTTGATCAACATTGCCCTGCTGTTTGCCCCGTTCTATGGATGACATCGCGACTTCCAAGCCAAGCGGCGCGCTGGGCGGTCTGCGCGTGATTGAGCTGGGCAGCCTGATTGCCGGGCCGTTTGCCACGCGGCTCATGGCCGAGTTCGGCGCCGATGTGATCAAGATCGAGTCGCCCGCGCGCGGCGACGACCCCGGCGGCGACCCGCTGCGCAGCTGGCGCAAGCTGCACAAGGGCGAGTCGCTGTGGTGGACGGCGCAGGCGCGCAACAAGCGCTGCATCACGGTCAACCTCAAGCATCCGCAGGGGCGCGATCTGGTGTTGCAACTGGCCGCGCGCGCCGATGTCGTGGTGGAGAACATGCGGCCGGGCGCGCTGGAAAAGCTCGGCCTGGGCTGGGATGCACTGCGCGCGGTCAACCCCAGTCTGGTGATGGTGCGCATCTCTGGCTTTGGTCAGACCGGGCCGATGCACCTGCAGCCCGGCTTTGGCGCGATTGCCGAGGCGATGGGCGGCATGCGCTATGTCACCGGCGACCCGGACCGCCCGCCGATGCGCGCCAATCTGTCGCTGGGCGACTCGATTGCCGCGCTGCATGCGGTGATGGGCGCGCTCATCGCCCTGCGCCACCGCGATGCCACAGGTGGACGCTGGGACGGCAGGCACGGCGGCGAGGGCCAGGTGGTCGATGTGGCGCTGACCGAGAGCGTGTTCAACATGATGGAGAGCACGCTGATGGAATACAGCTACGACGGCACGGTGCGCCAGCGCACCGGCACCAGCATTCCGGGCATCACGCCATCGAATGTCTACCGCAGCAAGGGCGGCGAGTGGGTGCAGATTTCCGGCAATGGCGATGCGATTTTCAAGCGCCTGATGCTGGCCATCGGCCGCGCCGACATGGCCGACGATCCAGGCCTGGCGCGCAACCCGGGCCGCATGGCGCGGGCCGACGACATCGACGCTGCCATTCAGGCCTGGGCCGCGCAGCAGGAGCCCGACGCCATTGTGCAGGCCATGCGCGCCGCCGAGGTGCCGGCCACGCGCATCTACAGCATCGCGGATGTGGTGGCCGATCCGCAGTTCCGTGCCCGCGGCATGATCGAGCCGCACACCCTGGCAGACGGCACGCCGGTCGATCTGCCCGCGCCCGCGCCCAGGCTTTCGGCCACGCCCGGCGCCACGCGCTGGCTCGGTCCGGCGCTGGGCGCGCACACCGATGCGGTTCTTGCTGAATTGGGATTGGACGCGGCGCAGGTTGCCGCGCTACGCCAGGACGGGGTGATCTGAACCCGGCAGGTTCACGCCCGCCCCAGCCGCACTGACCTCACTGCTTGGCCAGATACAGCGGATGCCTGTCGCGGGTCTGCACGCTGTAGTGCAGTTCCTTGCTGTTGACCCGCTGACGTTCCGCCACCCTGACAGGCCGGTGCACGATCTCGCGGCGCTTGGTCTGCGGCCTGCGCTCGGCCACCATGCGGCGCTTGTCCGTCTTGCGCTCGGCCACCATCGGCCGCTTGTCGTCCTTGCGCTCGGCAACAAAGATGCGCGGAGTGTGGGTGACGTAAATCGTGACGAACTGGCCCTTGCGGAACGTGCCGCGCTCGGTGGTGCGGTTCCACTGCGCCACCTGCAGCGGGCTCAGGTGATAGCGATGCGCCACGCGTTCCACCGAATCGCCATACTTGCCCACGCGCAGCACCAGGCGGCGGCCCGGGGGCGCCTCGGGCGCCAGCGCCAGCACGGCGTTTTCCGCCACGGCGACACTCACATTCTTGTTGCTGTCGTCATCGGCCTTGGGAATGAGCACGGTGGAGCCCGCCTTGATGAGCTGGCGCGCCGGAATGTCATTGGTGTCGCGCAGCATCGCTTCGCTGACGCCCAGGTTGTGGGCCAGCTGCTGCGGCGACATCGTGGCCTTGACGGTGTAGGCCGTCCAGGTGGACAGGGCGCCGTTGTAGGCCTGCAGCGCCTGCGCAAAGTGTGTGGCGTTGTCGTAGGGCATGAGGATGCGCGGGTTGGTGGCGCCCAGAATGACCGGCTTGGTATAGGCGGGGTTGAGCGAGCGGAACTCTTCGGTGGTCATGCCGGCGAGCTTGGCGGCCAGTGACACGTCGATGTCGCGGGTAATGGTCACCGCCTTGAAGTAGGGATGGTCGGGGATGTCGGGCAGGGTGATGCCATACTTGGCCGGGTTGGAGATGATGTCTTTCACCGCCTGCAGCTTGGGGTAGTAGTTGCGGGTTTCATTGGGCATGCGCAAATCTTGATAATCGACCGGCAGGTTGTGCGCCTTGTTGTAGGCAATGGCGCGCTGCACGCTGCCTTCCCCCCAGTTGTACGCCGCCAGCGCGATCTGCCAGTTGCCGAACATGTTGTAGAGGTTCTGCAGGTAATCGAGCGCGGCGTTGGTCGAGGCCAGCACACTGCGGCGGTCGTCCTGGAACATGTTCTGCTTCAGGTTGTAGTGCTTGCCGGTGGACGGAATGAACTGCCACATGCCCACGGCGTGCGCCACCGACTTGGCGTCGGGGTTGTAGGCACTTTCAATGAAGGGCAGCAGCGCCAACTCGGTGGGCATGCCGCGCTTTTGCACTTCCTGCACGGTGTAGTAGAGATATTTGCGCGCACGCTCGGTCATGCGGGCCACGTAGTCGGGGCGGGTGACATACCACTGCGCGGCCTGGTCCACCAGCGGGCTGTCCATGTCGGGAATGGCGAAACCGGCACGGATACGCTGCCAGATGTCGCTGTATTGTGGGGTGATGTCCTTGGTGTCGTCCTGCAGCGCGGTTTGCTCGGTGGGGGTGACGCTGCTGCTGGAGACGGTGACTGCGGTAAGCGGGGTGCCGGGGGCGGCGGAGGCGGTGGAGGGAGAAGACGCGCTGCTTGGCGGGGGAACGACTGCGGCAGCTTTTTCCGGGGGAGGGACGGTGGCACATCCGGCGGCCATGGCGACCATTGCACCCAGAGCCCAAAATCGCAGTCGTCTCAGTTGCCGCATCGGTTCTTATCCCTTGAAATTGTTCTTCCACTCACGCAGCCAGGCCAGGGCCTGCACTGCATCCTCGGGCTTGTGGCCCCTGTGCCGTTCCAGCGCCTGCACCACCCCGGGTTGTGCGGTGCGCAGAAACGGATTGATGCATTTCTCCAGGCCGATGCTGCTGGGCAGCGTGGGCTGGCCCTGCGCGCGCAGGGCCAGGCACCGGGCCTGATGCGCCACGACCCACGTGTTCGAGGGATCTGCAGCACGGGCGAATTGTAGATTAGAGAGGGTGTACTCGTGGGCACAATTTACTGTCGTATTTTCAGGGAGTTGCGACAGTTTGTTCAGGGAGTCGAGCATCTGCGCCGGGCTTCCTTCGAACAGGCGTCCGCATCCGGCGGAAAACAGCGTGTCGCCGCAGAACAGCGCAGGTGGCGTGTCCGGCTCGGGAGAGGTCACGAAGTAGGCGATGTGGCCGAGGGTGTGGCCGGGCACCGCGATGACCGCAAAGCGCTGCGCCCAGCCTTGCGGCGAGAACACATCGCCGTGCTGCAGCGCATGGGTGCGGCCGGGGATGTGTTCCGCCGCCGGCCCCCACACCGGAACCTGCGTGCCGGGCTGCCTGCCCGCCTGCCAGCGCAGCAACTCCGCGATGCCGCCCACATGATCGCTGTGGTGGTGGGTGACTAGAATGCCGCGCAGTTCTCGTCCTTCCCGTTCCAGGGCGTCGATGACCGGCGCGGCATCCCCGGGATCGACCACCAGGGTGCGCGGATCGTCCGCTTCGGGCCGGATCAACCAGATGTAGTTATCCCGAAAGGCAGCAAGCGCTTCTGTATGCATGGTGACTCCGATCTGTGGCCCGCGATGGGCTTGCAGCACTGGCTGCAGACGCCGCCTGGCCGCTACGCGCTGGCCTGGGAGCAGGCGCAGATCGACCGGGTGGTGAGCGACATTTTCGGCTATCACGCGCTGCAACTGGGCAACCCGGCCTTGCAAGGGCTGTCGCACAACCGCATGCCCCACCGCTGGCTGGCGCTGGACGATGCCGAACAGGTGCGGCTGGATCTGCCGGGCGTGCGTCCCGCCTGCCTGTTGCCTGAGCACTACGGCGGCGAGCCGGTGTACGCCGAGCCCGGGCTGGTCGATGCCGTGGGCGTGGCGGCCGAAAGCGCCCAGCAACCGCCAGAACCCGTGCCTGCCGATCCGCATGCCATCCATGTCGAACACCTGCAGTGCGATTTCACCGCGCTGCCCTTTCCGGCCCAGTCGCTCGATCTGGTGGTGCTGCCACACACCCTGGAGTGGGTGGACGACCCGCACGCCTGCCTGCGCGAAGTGGACCGCGTGCTCATGCCCGGCGGGCAAGTGGTGATCAGCGGCTTCAACACCTGGAGCCTGTGGGGTGTGCGCCAGCAGTTCGGGCGCGTGGGCGGCGGCTGGTATCTGCCGCAGCACGGCGAATTTCTTGCCCCGCGCCGTGTGCGCGACTGGCTGCGGCTGCTCAGCTTTGAGGTCACCCAGGGCCGCTTCGGCTGCTACCGGCCGGCGCTGTGCTCGCCGCTGTGGCTGCATCGCTGGCGCTTCATGGACAAGGCGGGCGACCGCTGGTGGCCGGTGTTCGGCGCGGTGTATTTTTTGGCCGCCATCAAGCGCGTGCCCGCCATGCGCCTGGTTGGCAAGGTGCACATGCGCACCAAGCGCCGCGCCGTGGCGCTGCAGCCCGTGGCCCAGCGCCGGGCAAAAACAGATTGACCCCCATGACCACCGAATCCGACACCGACATCATCATCTACACAGACGGCGCCTGCAAAGGCAACCCTGGCCCCGGCGGCTGGGGCGTGGTGCTGCGCAGCGGCGCACACCAAAAAACCCTGTTCGGCGGCGAGCAGCAAACCACCAACAATCGCATGGAGCTGATGGCTGCGATTCAGGCGCTCGAAGCCCTCAAGCGTCCCAGCCGGGTGCTGCTGCATACCGACTCGCAGTATGTGCTCAAGGGCATGACCGAATGGATCGTGGGCTGGAAGCGACGCGGCTGGACCACGGCCGACAAGAAACCGGTGAAAAACGTCGACCTCTGGCAGCGCCTGGAACAAGCCGCCGCACCCCACACCCTGCGCTGGGCCTGGGTGCGCGGCCACACCGGCGACCCCGGCAACGAACTGGCCGACCAGCTCGCCAATCAGGGGGTGGAGGCGGCGGGGCGGGGGTAGGCCGGGTTCAGGCGTTGCGGGACAGGCTGCCGAACAGCCGCTTGACCAGCCCGGCTTTTTGCTTCTGCACTGGCGCATCTGGCACTGCGGCATCGAGCTTGCGCGCAAACTGTTCGAACGTTTCAAACACCAGAAGTCGCGCGTTCGCGCGCAAACCAGTGCGTTCGTGCAGCAGGGCGATGACTTGCAGTGCAGTCATTGAATCGCCCCCCAGATCGAAGTAGTTGTCCTGGGGTTTGATGTCATGCGCTGGGATGCCCAGCAGCGAAGCCCAGATGTCGGCAAGCGTTTGTTCTGTCGCGCTGAGGGCACGGGTGTTCGGCGCGGGTTTGCGCTGTTGCCTTTCCATTCGCTCAGGTGTGTCTGACGAAGCCAGATGTGCAAGGGCTTTCGCGGCGGCCGACGTGGACTGATCAAGCAATTCGCGCACAGTCTGGTCTGGCTTGGCAATCAGTCTCTGCACGAGTTCGAGAAACCGCGACCGCAGAGTTTCTGCGGTTGTCGCGGTATAGATGTCCGCGTTATAGGTCATTCCGCCTTCAAGCCCGCCTGGCACTTCCATGAGCCATAGTCCGAGGTCTTCCGTGGCGCCCTTCTGGAAGATAAGGATGCCGCTTTGGGTGAGTTCACCCCATTGACGTGTGCGCTCGCGGGCGTCCTGGAAGGAGAACAATGCCTGATAGAGACCGACCCGCTTTGAGCGCGCCACCATCTCGGCTTCCATTGCCAGACGCTCGAATGGGATGTCCTGATAGTTCAGTCCACTGAGAAATTCTTGTTTGACCCGTCCCAGGAGCGAATTGACGGATTCTTCGGGGTCGATCTGCAACTGGATGGGCACGAGGTTGTTGAAAAAACCCATGACGGATTCGACTTCCGCCAGGGTTCGCCCGCGCACAGGGACGCCTATGCAAATCGTCTGGCTACCTGCGACCTGAGCCATCATGGCGGCATAAATGCCCAGCGCAAGCATGGTCATCGTGATGTCTGCCGCGCATGCAATACCGCGCAGAGATTCGGTGGTGGCCTTGTCGATCTTCACCCAGGCTGAAGCGCCTTCCCCAGTCATGCCAGGGGTGCGTGGCTTGTCGGTGTTCGGAGCTTTGGGAACCGGCAGGCTGTTGATATGGGAATTCCAGGACCGCAACTGTTGGTGAAACATGTCGCTTTGCATCCACTCTGCCTGCCAATGGGCATAGTCTGCGTAACTGGCGGGTAGGGGCGATTGCGATGTGGTCGCCCCTGTGGTGCGTGCCGCATATTCCTGCGCCAATTCGGTGTAGAGCAGATCGAACGACCAGCCGTCCCAGATGATGTGATGCGGCATGAACAAAAAGGCATGTTCCAGCGGCCCCAACCGGAACAATGCTGCTCGGAACAGCGGTGCGGTGTGAATGTCGATGGGCTGATCGACAATCGCCTGCAGTCGTTGCATCAGGGCAGCTTCGCGCTCGGTATCGGGAATTGCGCTGAGGTCTTCGAAGGGAATGGAAATCTCTACTTCATCGAAAATTTTCTGGATCGGCCCCTCGTCTGTCTTTTGGATGATCGTGCGCAATGCCGGTTGTTTGCGCACCATGGCGCGCAAGGACTCCTCAAATGCGGCACGATCAAAAGAGCCGCGCAAGCGATGCGCCGAAGGCGTGTTGTAGGTCACTCGGCCTGGGTAGAGTTCCTCCATGAACGCGATGCGTTGCTGCTGCGCAGTCAGTGGGGCGATCTTGCGGGATGGATCGTGGCGCAAAGCGATCCGTTTGGCGGTGCTGCCAAGCCGACGTTGCTCAATGTCCTGCGCCAGTCGCTCGGCTGTAGACGCTTCAAACACCAGACGAAACGGCAGATGAAGATCGAATCGTTTGCTGAGTTGTGCGACGAGTTGCGCGGCCAGCAGGGAATGCCCACCCATGGCGAAAAAGTCGTCGTGCACGCTCATTGCAGGGAGTTTGAGCACTCTTTCCATGATGTCAACCACAGCTTGCTCGGTTGCATTGCGTGGAGCGACGCGCTCTGCCTCCGCCCCAGCCTCTTGGGGCTGAGGTGAGGGCAGCTTCTTGCGGTCGATCTTGCCGTTGGGCAGCAGCGGCAATGCCTGCAGTGGGATGAAGTGCTGCGGCACCATGTAGGCGGGCAGGCTGGTGGACAGGTGCGTGCGCAGCTCTGCCGCGGAGGGGGCGGCATGGCCAGCGGGTGACACGATATAGGCGATGAGCCGCGCATCGCCCGGTGTGTCTTCGCGCACCAGCGCAACGGCCTGCGCCACGCCGGGATGCTGCGTCAGGTGCGACTCGATGTCGCCGAGTTCGATGCGGAAGCCGCGCAGCTTGACCTGGAAATCCAGCCGTCCGAGGTGTTCGAGCTGGCCGTCGTTGCGCCAGCGGCCGCGGTCGCCGGTGCGGTACATGCGGGCGCCGGGCTCGGCAGAAAACGGATCGGGGACGAAGCGCTCGGCGGTCAGCGCGTCGCGCTTCCAGTAGCCCAGTGCCACGCTGGCTCCGCCGATGTGGATTTCACCGGGCACGCCGATGGGGCATGGGTTGCCCCGCGGATCGAGCACCCAGACCTGGGTGTTTGCCAGCGGCGTGCCGATGGCGATGTCCGCGCCGTCGCCCTGAACCCGCCAGCAGCTTGACCACACGGTGGTCTCGGTCGGGCCGTACATATTCCACACTTCGCCGCAATGCCGCTGCAATTGCACCGCGAGATCGGCGGGCAGGGGTTCACCGCCCACCAGCGCCTTGAGCAGGCGGCGGCCTTCCCAGCCCGCGCCCATCAGCAGGCGCCAGGTGCTTGGCGTGGCCTGCAGCGCAGTGACCGGCAGGCGCTCGAGCAGGTCGCGCAGGGCATGGCCGTCGGCAGTCTGCTCCCTGGTGGCCAGCAGCACGGTGGCGCCTACGGCGAGCGGCAGCATGAGCTCGAGCACCGCGATGTCGAACGACAGCGTGGTGACCGCCAGCAGCATGTCGCCCGCCTCGAGACCGGGCCGCTGCATCGCGGCCAGCAAAAAGTTGACCACGGCGCGGTGCGGCAGCATCACGCCCTTGGGCTTGCCTGTGGAGCCAGACGTGTAAATCATGTAGGCGAGCGCATCGGGGGTGGCGTCGCGCTGTGTGTCTGGCTGGGGTGCAGTATCAGGCTGGGTGGCGATGTCGGCGGCGTCCGCATCGAGCCACAGGCTTTGCTCGCGCGGCCAGGCCAGGGCGTTGGCAGTGGTCGATTTGGCGATCAGCAGGGCGAGGTCGGCATCGCCTGCCATGTCGGCCAGCCGCGCGGCGGGAAAGCTCGGGTCGAGGGGCACATAGCCCGCGCCTGCGACCAGCACGCCAAGCAAGGCGGGCACCATGTCGGCATCGCGGGGCAGGCAAAGGCCGACGCGACAGCCGCGGCGCACGCCGCGTGCGCGCAGCGCATGCGCAATGCGGTGCGCCTGCGCCCACAGCTCGGCATAGGTCAGCGCGGTGTCCGCGCAGACCAGCGCGGTGGCGTCGGGCGTGCGCACCGCCTGGGCATGCAGAAGCTGGTGCAGCAGCAGTCCTGGCGGCAAAGGCGATGCGGTGGCGTTCAGGCGCGCGAGCTGCTGCCGGTCTGCGTCGGTGACGATGTCGATGTCGCCCAGAGCGCGCTCGGGCGTCGCACACAGATGCGTCAGCAGCGTTTGGTAGCTCGCCAGCCAGCGGCGCACGGTGGCGTCGTCGAACAATGCGGCGGCGTATTGGCATTCGAACCGCAGGCTGCCATCGTTTTGCGGCACGGCGTTGACGAACAGCTCGAAGTTCTCCGCCTGGCGCGGGTTGGACGTCACGCTGACCTGCAGGTGGCCGAAGCTGCGCAGATCGATGGCCTGATCCAGGTTGAACATCACCGGGGCGAGCGGCACGCGCGACGGGTCGCGCTCGATCAGCAGTTTTTGCAACAGGGTGCCGAAGGTGTAATGCTGGTGCTCGAAGGCATCGAGCACGGCGGACTGCACCGCGGGCAGCGTTTGCGACAGCGGGGCCGCGGGGTCGGGACGCAGGCGCACGGGCAGCAGGTTGACGCCGTGACCGACCACGGTCTCGAAGCCCGGCAGGGTTTGCCCGGCGGCGGGAACGCCCACGACCACGTCGTTGCTGCCGGAAAGCCGTTGCAGCAGCGCGCCGAAGGTGCAGAGCAGGGTCGAGAACAGGCTGGCGCCGGATTGGGCGCCGAGCTGGCGAACGGCAGCCACCAGGTCAGCGGGCAGGACATGATCGACTCGCCGGGAGGTGAACACCCGGGTGGCGGGGCGAGTGTGGTCGCAGGCAAGCTCCAGCGCGGCGGGCACGCTGCTGTATTGCTCGAGCCAGTACGCCTCGTCGGCACGATGGTCCTCGGTGTCTTGGCGCGCGGTCAGCGCCTGGGCAAAGGCGGCGAAGCTGGCGGGCGCGTCTGGCTCTGGCGCATCTCCTTGGCGTGCTGAATAGAGGGCACCGAGTTCATTGACGAGCACGCCGAACGACCAGCCGTCGCAGACGATGTGGTGCGCGGTGAGCAGCAGGGCGATGTGGTCGTCGGCCAGTTGCAGCAGGCGGGCACGACACAGCGGCCCGCGCTGGAGATCGAACGGCTGCGCAACCGCTTGAGACGCGGCGTCGCGCAGGGCGCTGTCGCGCTGTTCGGCAGTGAGTCCGCGCAGATCGTCCACGGGGATGTCGAGCGCGAGATGCTCTGCGATGAGCAACTGCTGGCCATCGGCGCTTACCGTGGCGCGCAGCGCGTCGTGCCGGTCGGTGAGGCTGCGCACCGCGGCGCTGAGGTTTTGCAGGTCGACGGCGCCCCGCAGGTGCAAAGTGACCGACTCGTTGTACGCCAGCGTGGCGTCACCGCCGAGCTGGCAGGCGAGCCAGATTTCGCGTTGCGCCTCGGTGGTGGGCACCACGCGGGCGACGGGGGCGGATTCGGCGAAGGGGTCGTAGTCGACCTCGGTCGCGGCGGCAGGGGTGTGGGTGTCCATGGTCATGCGTCGAGGCGGAGGTATTTGCCCGGCTGCGCGGGGTTGGGGACGAACCAGGCGGGGTTGCCGCTGGGGTCTTTGCCGATGCGCGCCCCGGGCACGGGCGGGCGGGCGGCGTCGAAGGCCGCGGGGGCGGCATCGGCGTGGCGTGGAATGAAGTCGGCTTCCTGCAGTTCGGCCACGGCTTCCTTGAACGCGGTCTTGATGACGGCGATGTCTTGCGGGGTGTGGGCGGTGGTGAGAAAGCAGGGGAAGTTGTCGAGGATGTGCACGCCGCGGCTGCGCATCATGGCAAACAGCAGGTCCTGCATGGGGTGGTCTTCGGTGAAAAAGATTTTCCACACCGAGGAGAACGATTTGAGGACGATGGGGGCGCCCACTTCGCGGCAGTAGGCGTTGAGTTCGTCCACCATGGCGGCGGTGGAGGTGGTGAGGGTGTGCTGCAGTTCGGGGCCTGCGGCCTTGAGGTGCAGCAGCACGGCCTTGGCCGCGGCCAGGGCGAGGGGGTGGCGCACGAAGGTGCCGGCAAAGTAGGTCACGCCGACGGTGGGCACCGAGTCGTCGCCGTATTGCCATTGGCCGCCATCGAGCGCGTCCATGTATTGCCGCTTGCCGGCGATGACGCCGATCGGAAAGCCGCCGCCGACCACCTTGCCGTAGCTCACCAGATCGGCGCGGATGTCGAACAGCGCCTGGATGCCGCCAGGGTGCGAGCGGAAGCCGGTGACCACTTCGTCGAAGATGAGCAGGGTGCCGGCCTGCGCGGTGAGGTCGCGCAGGGCGTGGAGGAATTCGCGGGGCTGGAAATCGGGGCGGCGGCTTTGCACCGGCTCGACCACGATGGCGGCGAATTCGTCCATGCGGTCTTTGAGCGCGGACAGGGTTTCCGGCGTGCCGTAGTCGAACACGACCACGTTCTCGGAGGTGTTGGGCATGATGCCCGGCGCGGCGGGAATGGAGCGGCCTTTCTTGGTGCCGCGCACGATGACTTCGTCGAAGATGCCGTGATAGGCGCCGGCGAAGATGGCGATTTTGCTGCGGCCGGTGACGGTGCGGGCGATGCGCACCGCGCCCATCACGGCCTCGGAGCCGGTGTTGCACAGCGCGGCGCGGTCGGCGCCGGTGAGTTCGCAGATCAACTCGGCCACCTCGCCGGCCAGCGGATGCTGCGGGCCGATGTCGTAGCCGTCGTCGAGCTGCTTGCGCACGGCGTCCAGGATGAACGGCGGCTGCCAGCCGAACAGGCTCATGCCGAAGCCGCTGAGGGCGTCGACGTACTGGTTGCCGTCGAGGTCCCACATGTGGCAACCGGCGGAGCGGGCGATGACGATCTGATAAATGATCTCTTTGAGTTGCGGACGGAAGCCGTTGACCACGCGCGGGTCTGCCAGATGCGGGCGGTGGCGCACGGTGTAGGCCTTGGACGCCTTGGTGCGCTCGATATAGCGGCGCATGAAGGCGTCAAGCCGCGCCTGCTGTCGGCTGCTGAGTGTTCCGGTGGGCGTGGTGTGGATGCGGGCGATGGCGCCGAAGGCTTTTTTGACGTCGTACCGGGCGTTGGCGGTGGGGCTTTCATCTTCAGCAAGCGGCGCGCTGGCGGCGGATGGCATGGCAGCCGGTGCGGCGATTGCTTCCGGTGCTGCGGTTTGCACAGGCGCGGGCGCGGTCTGCGCTGCGGCCACGGCGGGGGCGCTGAACCCCGTGGGCGCGCCGCCCAGCAGGGCGAGCTGTTGCGCCATGAGCTGCATCTGCTGGGCGATGAGCTGCTGCATGAAGGGCGCATTGGCTGCCACGTTCAGGGGAGCGGGTTGGGACATGACGGCGGGGGCGGCTTGGGACATGGCGGCTCCAGCGGGTTGTGCAAGCGCCTGTGCGGGCGGGGCTTGCGGCGGTGTGGTTTGCGGGGCGGCAGGGGCTGCGGGTGCGGCAAGCTCGGGCGGAAGCTGGCTGTCGATATGCCGCGCGAGCGCGTCCACGCTGCGGTAGCGCTCCATCAGGTCGCGGAAGGTGATGGGCAGGGCAAAGTCTTTCTTGATCTGCAGCGCGGCCTGGGTGAGGGTGAGCGAGTCCAGACCGAGCTCGACGAAGGCGGCGGTGGGGTCGGTCTCGGCAAGTTCAATGCCGGAGCTGTCCTCGAACAGGGCGTTGAGGCGGGCGATCAGCGCGGGCAGGCGGGAGGTGGCGGCTTGGGTCATGGCGGCGGTCTGTTCGGTGGGAGAGGCCAAGGTGGCGGCAATGGGGGATGCGCACTGGGGCGCCGCTTCGGGCGGCGCGCTGGCCGGTGCTGCGGCGTCCAGCCAGCAGCGTTTGCGCTCGAACGGATAGGTGGGCAGCACGATGCGCTGGCGCGTTTCTGCGGCGTCAAACCAGGGAATGTCGTGCCCCAGCGTCCACAGTTGGCCCACTGCGCTGGCGAGCTGGCGCAACTCGCTGTCGGCGGTGTCGTGCAGGCTGGGCAGGGCGATGGGCGCGGGCTGGCCTGCGCGCGCATGCTGGCGCACCAGGGTGCTGAGCGTGCCGCGCGGGCCGCATTCGATGCTGACCAGATGGGGCTGCATGCCCAGCGCGGTCTGCACCGCGCTGGAAAAGCGCACGGTGTCGCGCAGATGCCTGGCCCAGTAGGCGGGGTCGGTGGCCTGCTCGGTGGTGAGCACCTGGCCGGTGCGGGTGGAGACGATGGTGCGCTGCGGCGCCGAACGCGGCACGGCACGCACCGCGGCCTCGAACGGGGCGAGCGCCGCATCCATCATGGCGGAATGGAAGGCGTGCGAGGTCTGCAGCGGGCGGCTGACGATGCCCTGTGCATCCAGCCGCGCCTGCAGCCGAGCGATGGCCTCGAACGAACCCGCCACCACGCTGGCCTGCGGGCCGTTTTCTCCGGCGAGATCGAGCGCGTCCGTGAGATGGGGCTGAAGGGCCTGCGCCGACAGCCGCACCGACAGCATGGCACCAGCGGGCTGGGCCTGCATGAGCTGGCCGCGCAGCGCCACCAGCGCGGCGGCGTCTTCCAGGCTGAACACCCCGGCAAGGACCGCGGCGACGAATTCGCCCACCGAATGGCCGATGAGCGCACTGGGCTGCAGCCCGCGTTGCAGCCACCATTGCGCCAGCGCGTATTCGATGCAGAAGGTGGCGGGCTGGGTGACGGCGGTGGCCTGCAGCGCGGCGGCGTCGCCGCCGAACAGCAGGGCCTTGAGATCAAAAGCGGTATGCGGCGCGAAGGCGGCGAGTGCGGCGTCGAGCGCCTCGCGGAACTCGGGCAGCGCGGCGTAAAGGCCGCTGCCCATCGCGCCGTACTGCGCGCCCTGGCCGGGAAACAGCAGGGCGATGGGGGACGGTGCGGCGGGCGTCTGGCGCTGCGCACGCTGCGGAGCCTGCGCGTCGCGCAAGGCGGCGATGGCCTCCGACGCGTCGCTGGCAACGACGCTGAGGCGGTGGCCGAAGGCCTTGCGACCGACGCGCAAGGTATAGGCAGCGTCGCCCAGCGGCGTGTCGGGATGGGCGGCCAGATGCGCAGCAAGTTGCTCGGCGGCGTTGCTCAGCGCGCTGGCGCTGCGGGTGGAGAGCCGCAGGATGAACGGCCCCTGCGCCGGTGGGCTGGGCGCACGCAGCGGCGCTTCTTCCAGGATGGCGTGGGCGTTGGTGCCGCCGACTCCAGCGCAGTTGACCGCGGCCAGCCTGGGCCTGTTGCCGCGCGGCCAGGGGGTGAGGCGGTCGTTGACGGTGAAGGGTGAAGCGTCCAGCCCGAGCTTGGGGTTGGGCGCGGTGAAGTGCAGGGTGGCGGGAATGCGCTCGTGCTGCAGTGCCAGGGCCGTCTTGATGACCCCGGTGGCGCCTGCGGCGATGACGGTATGCCCGACATTGCTCTTGGCCGAACCGATGCGGCAAAACCCGGTTTGCGCCGTGCCGAGGCGAAACGCCCGGGTGAGTGCCTGCACCTCGACCGGGTCGCCCAGCGGTGTGGCGGTGCCGTGGGTCTCCACATAGCTGATGTCTTGTGGCTGCACTGCGGCGGCGGCCATTGCGCTGGCGGCCACTGCGGCCTGCCCGTCCAGGCTGGGCGCGGTGAAACTGGCCTTGTTGCCGCCGTCGTTGTTGATCGCCACGCTGCGGATGACGGCGTGAATGGTGTCGCCGTCGGCCAGCGCATCGGCCAGCGGCTTGAGCAGCACCACGGCCGCGCCGTCGGAGAAGACGGTGCCCTGCGCGTTCACGTCAAAGGTGCGGGTATGGCCGTCGGGCGAGAGCATTGCCCCTTCCTGGTAGAGATAGCCGCTGTTGGGCGGGCAGGTGATCGAGCTGCCGCCGGCCAGCGCCATGCCGCACTGGCCAGCGCGCAGGCTGTCCACCGCGACGCCAATGGCCACCAGCGAGGTGGAGCAGCCGGTGTGCACGCTCACTGCTGGGCCGGTGAGATCGAGCCGGTTGGCGGTGCGGGTGGCGATGTAGTCCTTCTCGTTGGCCAGCATCACCTGGAATTCGCCAAGCCGCTGCACCTTGTCGGGATGGGCGCTGACATGGCGCTGAAAGTAGGTGGCGTTGTACATGCCGGCAAACACGCCGACCGGGGTGGTCGTCTGGCCCGGCACATGGCCAGCGCGCTCCATGCATTCCCAGCACAGCTCCAGAAACACGCGCTGCTGCGGGTCCATCAGCTCGGCTTCGAGCGGGCTGATGCCGAAGAAGGCCGCGTCGAACTCGGTCACGCCCTGCAGCACGCCGCGCGCGGGCACATAGGCCGGATCGGCGCGCAGCGCGGCGGGAATGCTGGCGTCGAGCTCATCAGGGCGGAAGAAGCGGATGCCCTCCTGCCCCTGCTCCAGCAGGTTCCAGAAGGCCTCGATGGTGGGCGCGCCGGGAAAGCGCCCGGCCATGCCGATGAGGGCAATGGGTGCGTCGCGCAAGGTGTTCGCATGGTCCGGGTTGCGGTGCGTTGCGGTCAGCCGGTTGGCGGCAATGCCCACGTGGCCGTCGATCTGCGCGGCAATGCCGCGCGGAGTCGGGTCGCCAAAGAAGGCGGCCACGCTGAGCTCGCCATGCCCGCGCTGGCGCAGCATGGCCAGCGCGCGCAGCACCAGCAGGGAATTGCCGCCGAGGGCAAAGAAGTTGTCGGAAGTCTCGACATGATCCAGACCGAGCACTTCGGCGAAGACGGCGGCAACCTGCTGGGCATGTCCGGCAGGCGCGCTGTGGGCCGCCTGGTTGCCTGTGGCGGCGCGCGGTGGCGCGGGCAGGGCCTTGCGGTCGAGCTTGCCGTTGAGGGTGACGGGCAGGCGCTCCAGAACCATGAGGTGCGCGGGCACCATGTAGTCGGGCAGGCGGGCGGTGAGGGCGGGGAGCAGGGCCTCTGCGCGCAATGCCGCGCCGGGCTGCGGCACGACATAGCCGACGAGCTGCGGGCCGAGCGCGGCATGTTGATGAGCGGCCACGGCGCAGGCCTGCACGCCGGGCTGCGCGGCCAGCGCGGACTCGATCTCTCCAAGCTCGATGCGGTAGCCGCGAATCTTGATCTGACCGTCCGCACGGCCTACAAACTCGAGCGCGCCGTCGGGCCGCCAGCGCACGAGGTCGCCCGTGCGGTAGAGCCTGCCCTGCGGGTTCAGTGGGTCGGCAATGAAACGCTCGGCGCTCAGATCGGGCCGGTTGAGGTAACCGCCCGCCACGCCGCGTCCGCCCACGCACAGCTCGCCCACCATGCCGCGCGGCAGCAGTTCACCGCTGGCGCTGCAGACCAGCACATGCGTGTCCTGGATGGGTTGGCCGATGGGGATGGAAATTGTGTCCGGCGGCAGGTCGTGGGGGATGCGGTAGGTGGCGGTGAAGGTGGTGCACTCGGTGGGGCCATAGCCATTGATCAGCGCGGTGTCGGGCAGCGTGTTCAGGGCGCGGCGCACATGAGCGACTGACAACGCCTCGCCGCCAGTGAGCAACTGGGTCAGGCCGCGCAGCCAGGCCGGGTCGTCATCGATGATGGCGTTGAACAGCGCGGCGGTGAGCCAGGCGCTGTTCACGCCCTGCGTGGCAATGCTGCGGGCGATGCCCGGGCCGGTGGGGATGACTTCGTCATGCAGTACGCAGCAGCCGCCGTTCAGCAACGTGCCCCAGATCTCCAGCGTGGAGGCGTCGAAGCCCAGCGGAGCAGCGTGCAGCATGACGGTCTGCGCATCCAGTTGCATGAAGCTGGCGCCGAGCACCAGACGCAGGATGGCGCGGTGCGGAATGGCAATGCCCTTGGGCGCGCCGGTGGAGCCAGAGGTGTACATCACATAGGCGATGGACTCGGGCGTGCTCGGACTGTCAGCGCGGCCCGACTGCGGTGCAGTGGCGGCGTGGTCCAGCAGGGTGTGAAGATCGAAGGCGGGCAGCGATGCGGTGAAGAGATGCGCGGTGCCGGGCTGGTGGATGGCGAGCCGCGCCTCCGCGTCGTGCAGCATGAACGCCACACGCTCGGCGGGAAACTTGGGATCGATGGGCAGATAGGCGGCGCCCGCCATCAGCACGCCAAGCAGGGCGGCGATGGACGCCGGGCTGCGGTCGAGCGCGAGTGCGACGACATCGCCCGGGACGACGCCCTGCGCCTGCAGCGCGGCCGCAACCGCTTGGGCCTTGGCGTGCAGTTGGGCATAGCTCCACTGGCCGCCAGGCCAGCGCACGGCGGGCGCTTCGGGGTGTGCGGCGCGCTTCTGATCAAACCGGGCGGGGACGTTTGGCACGTCGGGCGCGGGGCGGCAGGCGGGATTGAGCGCCAGCAGCTCGCCGCGCTGCTCCGCACCGAGCAGATCGACGTCATCGACACGCAGGGCGGGGTCAGTCCGGATGGCCTGCGCTGCGTGCTGGATGGTGCGCAGCAGAGTCTGGACGAATGCTTGCGGGTACGGGCCGTTGCAAACGCAGTGCAAGGCTGCCTCTTGCGTGCCGGGTGTGAGGAGCAGCGCAGACGGAAACTGCACGAGCGCGCTGGATTCCTGCGTTGCGCTGCACAGCCAGACGAGATCGATGGCGTCGAGGTCTGGCCATTCGGCGGCCTGGTCTGGGGCATTGTCTGCACAGAGCGCCTGCGCGCGGTCGACGACGTGCTGCACCACCTCCTGTGCGGCACAGCCGAGAAAGGACGGCGCAGCCTGCGGCGGCAGCACCAGCAGCCCGTGTTCGGTGCCGCACAGGCGCTGCATCACGATGGCGGCGGCGGCCATCCAGACGTTCTGCAGTTCCGCAGTTCCCGGGCCGGAGGGCAGCCTCAGCGTGTCGCGCTGCAGCGTGCGTTGTTGTGCAGTTGCACGTGGTGCAAGATCACTCAGACGCATCTGAGAGCGGACGCCGCTGTCGTTTGGATTGCGCACAAGGACCACCTTGGTCGTGTGGAAAGACCGTGCCGAACCCCCCGTCCGACCGACTTTCTCTTGACTGGATTGCACTGCGCAGCAACCCGATTGGCTAGTCCCTGATTTGGGGTGAAAGGCGATTCAGGCGCCTGTTTCGTGAAATTTTCACCAATCTGACAAAAATGAAAGCGCCGCATTCCGAGGGAACGAGGCGCTCTGGAGGTCGGTGCTCCGAGGGAGGCGTCGCACCGCCCCGGGTCACTCAGTATGCGTAGTAGCCGTAAGGCGACCCCGCCTTGGGCCCGCGGCTCTGGTTGAGCAGGGTGTAGACCATCGGGTGATCCTGCAGGATGCCGAGGGACTGCTGCACCGTGCCCTGGTGGGTGCGTCCGGCCTGCACCACGAACAGGATCTGACCGGCATGCAGCGACAGCGCGCGCGCCTCGGCCGAGGGCAGCAGCGGCGGGGCGTCGAGGATGATGACCCGGTCGCGATAGCGGTGCGCCATTTCTTCGAGCAGCAGGTCCATCGAGGCGCTGGCAAACAGCTCGGTGGCCTGCGCGTTGGACGTCCCCACGGGCAGCACCGCCAGCTTGGGCACATTGGTGGCCAGAATGAGATCGGACAGATCGAGATCGGGGTGGAGCAATTTGTCGATCAGCCCCTGCGCAGGAGGGATGCCAAGCCGCTCGAGCAGGGAACTGCGCGAGGGGTCGGCATCGACCAGCAGCACGGTGTGGTTGAGTTCAGCGGCGATGCTCATGGCAAGGTTGGCCGCAACGAAGGTCTTGCCCTCGCCAGGCAGTGAACTGGTCACCATGATGAGGTTCGGCCGGTCGATCTTGCCCGCGGCGGCCCCGGTGATGTTGCCCAGCAGCGGACGCTTGATGACGCGAAACTCATCGACCAGCAGGGACCGGGTCGCGTGCGGCACGATGTAGCCCAGCGCTGCCAGCTTGTTGAGGTCGATCTCCACCTGCTTGGAGCGTGTGCCCATGTCCTGCGGCTTGGCCTCTTGCGGCGCCGGTTCTGCCTGCTTGACCGCCGTCGGCAGCGGGCGCACGCTGGTCGATTGCTGCGGTACTGCTGTCGCGGGCGCGGGTGCGCTGTCGGCGTTTGGGGTTGCGGCCCAGGGCACGTCCACCCCGGCGGCGCGGAGTTCCTCGAGTCGTTTGACGGCTTGTTCGATGGTGCTCATGGTGTTCCCTTAAACGCTCGCCAGTCGGGTGAAATGCGCCCAGACGGCCCAGAGCAAACCGATCACGATGATGCCGGCAACGCTGAGGGCCAGATTCAGATTGTTCTTCCTGTCCTGGCTGATCACGTCCGGCGAATTCAGCATGGAAATGCTGCCAAGCACCGGCCGGTCGATGGTTTCGCGCAGGTGGCGCGGGCTGTGGAAGGTCGGCATCACTTGCGACACCACGAAACTGGCGACCACGCCACACACCAGGGAGAAAACTACCAGCAGCGCGATCAGCATGGGCTTGCTGGGAAACAGCGGGTGCTGTTCCACCCGCGGCGGATCGACCACGCGGAACACCGCGAGCTGCGACGAGGCGTCCACGCTTTGCGTGAGTCCTGCAGACTGACGGCGGGCGACGAGGTCGTCGTAGCTCTTGCGGATGACGTCATAGCCGCGCATCAGGCTGGCGTACTGCTGGTCGAGCGCGGGCATCTGTCCGGCCTGGCTGCGCAGCTGGTTCAGCCGCGATTGCGCTTCGGCCACCTGGGCCTGCAGCGAGGCCACATTGGCGTCGGCCTGGGCGACCTGGACGCGAAGCTGCTGATAGGCCGGGTTGGCGGTACTGAGCAGATTGCTGGTCGGAGCCTGCGCAGCAGCCTGGGCTGGGTGCTCCGCAGCGGCCTTCAGACGGGATTTCTTTTCCGCCTCCAGCCGGGCCAGGGTCTGGCGGGCGCTGATGACGTCGGGATAGTCGTTGGTGTAGCGCTGAAGCAGGTCGTCGAGCCTGTTGCGCTGGGTCTGGATCTGGCGCTCGATGTCAAGAACATCCGCAGGAACCGTCTGGCCGGATGGGGTGACCGCAGCGGGCCCCACGTAGGGTGAGGTGACCGTGATGGTGGGCGACTCGCCGCGCATCTGGCCGGCGATGGCGTTGCGCGCGGCGATGGCGGCACTGAGTTGCCCCTGCATTTGCGAGAGCTGGTCGGACGCCTGGTTGACGCGGGTGTAGTAATCGACATTCGCCGCCCCCGAGTAGCCGGGGTGAGCGGTCTTGAAGTCCTTGAGCTTCTGCTCGGCGGCGCTGAGCTGGCGGCCGTAGTCGGCCACCTGGGCGTCAAGAAAGTTCAGCGCCTGCTGCGTGTCCTGCTGCTTGCCGCCGATGCCGGAGGTGAGGAACATGTTGACCAGATCGCTCACCACGTGGAGCGCCACCTTGGGGTCGGGGTTGGCATAGCTGACACTGTAGAGGTTTTCGCGGGCATTGATGTTGAGCTTGAGGCTCTTGAACAGCTGATCGACGGCACGGTTCATCGCGTCGGGCTTGCCGTCGTTGGGCGCGAGATTGTTCTCGCGCACCAGCCGCTCGAGGTTGGGACGGGCGAGCAGGGTGCGCGCCACCATGGCAACCTGATCGTCGATGTTGGGCTGCACCGTGAGGCCCTGCATCAGCGGCTTGAGCAGGGTCTGCGTGTCCACATAGACCCGCGCCGAGGCCATGTAGCGCTCGTGAAACAGGGCCACGCCGACCCCGCCCAGAACAAGCACGACCCAGGCCGTGATCAGCCCGATCCAGCGCCTGTCCCACATGCCGGGCAGGAGGTTGAAAAGTGGGCGCAACAAATCGTTCATGGCATGGCCTTGCGGAAAGAGAGCAGGGGCGGCGCGAGCCGTCCATCGTGCGGGCAGTCTGTGAATGGGGTGGGATGGGCAAGCATCATGCCTGAACCTCCAGGGTTTCGAGAACCTGGTTTTCCCATTGGGTCATCAACCAGGTTTCCAGCGTCTGGGCGATGCGCTCGGCAGCCCCTCCATCGCAGCCGAGCGGATTCTGGCGGAATGTCTGGTCGCCTTCCAGAATGTCTCCCATGGCCTGGAAGATGCGCCGGAAATCACGCCCGACCACCAGATTGCTGCCGAGCTGGATGGTCTGGCTGCGGGCGCAGTATTCGCTCAGGGTCAGGCAGGGCACGCCCAGATAGGTGCTGGCGTCCTGAAGATTGGGACGGTCGGTCAGCAGACAGGTGGCCGGCTTGAGCAGCGCCAGGGTCTGGCCGTAGGTGAGTTCCGGCACGCAGGCCACACGCGCGCCCCGCAGGGAATTGTTCAGGCCGTACTGCAGCATGCGGCTGTGAATGTTCGCGGGCACAGGCCAGATCACGGGGAGGATGCGACTGAGGCGCTTGGCATTGGCCAGCATGTCGATCATCCTCTCGCGTGACGCGGCCCACGCGGTATCCTGCAGCAACAGCAGGGCATAGCCCTGGGTGTTGGCGAGATAGGTCTTGGGCACGCCGATGTCCGGGGCAAAGATCCGGGGGTCAGGGAGACTGCCCAGCGCCTGGATGAGTGCGTCGGTTCGCAAATTGCCCACCACGCGGATCGAATCGGCCGGCACGCCGTCATGCAGCAGCGGCGCGGAGGAGTCCGGGCCGATGAGCAGATGGAGATCGGCCAACTGGTCGATGAGGATGCGGTCGATTTCCTCGGGGTCTGCGCGCTGGCCGTGGCGCAGACCCGATTCGATGTGCGCGAGAGAACGGCCCTGCCGCTTGGCAACCAGACCGGCCGCCAGCGCGGCGTCACTGTGTGAGAAGGTGAGGACGGCCGCCGGACGGTAGGTGGCGAAAATCTGGTCGAGCCAGTTCACCCAGGCGGCCAGCCCGGGCTGGGTATCCTGCGCGTCCGGCAGCAGCGCCAGATCGATGTCGGCGAGCGCCGCATCGCTGGCAACGACCGATGTGGAGAGTTGCTCCAGCCCGACCAGGAGCGGCAGCGGCAGCCCGGAATGGGACTTCATTTTCTGCATCAGGGGCTGCAGGGCAATGCGATCTTCCAGTGACTGGGTGATGCAGAGCAGCGGCCCGGGCTCGCCCGGCTTGGGCGGTGCGGGCGCGCGGGTGAGGGCCTCGGCAACATCGCGAAGAATGGGCAGGCCCGGTGTGGAGTCGTCCTCTTTGACGTGCGTTGCAGGCGATGCGGAGCCAGGGCGGTGAACCGGGGCCGTGATGGTGGGTGCCTGCGGCTCTGCGGGTTCGGCCGGATGCAGCAGGCCACCGATTTCCTCGCGGATTTCCCGGGCGACGGTATCGGCTCGCTGGGCGTCGATCTGGTCGGTGTTGTCGAGAAAGGCGGAGAGCAGCAGGCGGTTGCACAGCATGTTGATGCGCCTGGGCAAGCCGCCCGTCCAGTTGTGAACGGCATTGAACGCCGCATCGTCGAACTGCGGCCTGCCGGTCCATCCGACCCGCTTGAGGCGATGGAGGATGTAGGCGCGGGTCTCGTCGGCGTCCATCGGCCCGATATGGCAACTGGCGATGATGCGCTGACGCAGTTGCTCCAGATTGGGGGCGCGCAGCACGTCGCGCAACTCCGGCTGTCCGACCAGATAGCTTTGCAGCAGAGCCCGGTTGCCATACTGAAAGTTCGACAGCATGCGCAGCTCTTCAATGGCTGCGGAGTTGAGGTTCTGCGCCTCGTCGATGACCAGCAGCGCACGTCTGTTCTGCAGCATCAGGGTGGTGAAGTGCGCTTCTATGGCGGCCAGCAGTTCGGCCTTGGAAGTGTTCTTGGACGGAATGCCAAACGCGTTTGCCACCGCGCGCAGCAGGTCGTCGGCTTCGAGCTGGGTACTGACGATCTGTGCGGCGGCAACCTTGGCAGGGTCCAGCTCGTTGAGAAGGGCGCGGACCAGCGTCGTCTTGCCCGCACCGATCTCGCCCGTGACGATGATGAAGCCCTCACCCTGCATCGCGCCGAAGCGCAGGTATTGATGGGCGTAGTTGTGACCCTTGCTCTCGAACAGAAAGCTGGGGTCTGGGTTGAGCTGGAAAGGCGGTGCGCTCAGGCCGAAGTGTGCTGCGTACATGGCCGGAATCAGAATTGATGCGTCAGACCCGCGTAGATCGCCGACTCGTTGGCGTTCAGGATGCCCGTATTGGCGGTGTCGAGAAGCTGCCTGCGGGCGCCAAGCACCAGGATGGTCTGCGGGGAGAGCCGGCGATTGATCTGCACGATGAAACTGGTCTGGCGGGTGCTGACGCCTTGGTTGAGGCCAAAGCCGGTGCTCAGCGCGCGCAGCACGCCGACGTTCAGGCTCATCACCGGACTCAGGCGTCGGCCATAGCTCAGCCCAATGCCGTTCTGAACATAGTTGGCAGAGGCGATGAGCAGGTTGTTCAGGGGCGGCGAACCCGGAAGAACCAGGTCCTGCGTCTTGGTATGGAACAGGGATGCCGAGTAGCTGTTGCGCTCGGCCAGCAACACGGCCGTTGCGGTGAAGGTGTCTTGCAGGGTTGCCGACTGGGTGTAGTAATTGATGGCGTTGGGCAGGGTGGACGGCAACCCGGTGACCGCCAGCAAATTTTGCACGGCGCGCGCGCGCGCCGTCGGGTCAGGGTATTGCGACGCCAGCATGCCGTCGAGCAGGGTGGACAGACTCACGCCCGAGGGGATGGTCTGCAGGCCCGCCAGGAAGGTCGAGGGGCCGCGATTCCAGTTCATGCGCAGACTGAGCCGCTGGATCTGCTGCGATGCATTGATGTTCCAGCCCGTGCCGAAGAAGCGCCGCTCGACCACGCCGTCGAGCCGGGTGAACACGTTGGGCCGCCAGTCGGCCTGCACGCCGTAAATGCTGTGCCCGAGGCTGGCGTAGGACGTGGAGTAATGCTCGTAGCCGCCAATGAGGCCGGCCTCGACATGTGGTGTGAAGGCATAAAGGCCGCGAGCACGCACAATCTCGTCGCGCACTGTCAGTGCCCCGCTCGTGGTGTAAACCGTTTCTTCCTGTCTGGCGTCCAGACCCCAGCCCAACGGGGTAGGGCGACGATCCAGCTGGACGGACTGCAGGCCATAGCGGCCATTGCTCAGCGCCTGCCCCGTCTGATTGCCGCTGATCCGCGTCCAGATGTTGTCGCTGCGCGCCCGCAGCCGCAGATCGTCATTGAAGCGATGGTCGATATAGGGGCTGACGCGATACTGCGTGGTCGTGTAGGTCGCCGTTCCGGTCGACTGGGTCGGGATGGTGAGCAGGGCATTTTGTTGCGAGGTGATGCCCGCATCGAAATACAGCCACTGGTCCACCAGCCGGGCGCTCAGCCCCAAAACGCCCGATGGCAGCACCGTATTGCTGTAGGAGCCCCGGGCGTAATACTGCCCATTGAGCGCAAAGTTGCCGTAGGTGCGCAGGTCCGGGCCCTCGGTCTGAAACGCGATGCCTGGAGTGACGCTGATGATGGTGTCCGACCTGGCCGGTGTGGCGGTGCCGAAATAGGCATTGCTGGTCTGCACCACGGACATGCCGAGAGTGGGCTGGACAAAATTGCCGCGCGGAACGGTGGGGGCACTTGCCCCGGCCAGAGGTGCCAGAAGGCCACCGCCCTGCGTGTCGCCGCCGTTGATTTGCTGCGGAAGGCCCACCCCGCCAGGCACCGTGGTGTTAAGCCCGGGGATGGTTTGCCCATGAGCCGATCCTGCCTGCAGCAGGCAGAAAGCCAGCGGGGTCAGCGCGAAGAGGACGGTGCGGCTTTTGGTCTGCATGGCTGGGGCGGTTCGGTGGGTTCAGGAGGGCGTTGCGGCAAGGTCAGAACATGCTCTGCGGAATGATGATGACGTCGCCCGGTTCGACCGGCACATTCGCCGACATCTGGCCGCGCTTGAGCAGGTCGCCGAGCCGGATGCTGTAGGTCTTGCCGTGGCGCTCGAGGATGGCCGCATTGCCGTCGGCAAATTCGGTCAGGCCGCCGGCTGCGATCATCACGTCGAGCAGGGTCATGTTTTCGCGGTACGGAATGGCGGTCGGGCGTACGGCCTGGCCGACGATTCGGATCTGCTGGTTGTACGGGCCATGAAAGCCCGTCACGACGACGGAAACCACCGGGTCACGCACATATTTTGACAGTCGCGTCTCGATTTCCTTGGCAATCTCGCCCGGCGTCTGCCCTGCTGCCTGCACATCCGGGGCCAGCGGCGTGGAGATCTTTCCGTCCGGGCGCACCTGGATCGACATCGACAGGTCCGGATTGCGCCAGACGTTGATATTGAGCGTGTCTCCCGCGCCGACCTTGTAGTGATAGGCCTCCTGGTTGACCTTGCTGGGCGCTGGGGGGTAGTTGTTCACAGCGCAGGCCCCCAGCAGCAGCGCTGCGAAGGAGGCAACGGCCATGCGCCAGAGACTGGTACGGGAATTGCGGATAGACATGCTTGACCTCAGTGGAGTCGATGGAAGGATGAAACGACCACCAGATTGTGGAAGGCCAGTGTCGGTGGCACAAGCCCTTATTTGATCGGGTTTTGCGTCGGACAGGCTGTGAAATATCTCACGGCTTCTTCAGTCAGAACTGTGCAGACGACCTTTCCGTGACCCAGCTCGTGCGTTTCCCGCCTGAATGCGGGGGATCAAACGACAACGCCCGGGAGGGCCCGGGCGCTGAAGAGGTGCCGCCGAGGCGGCGTCAACGTGATTTACTGCGGCAGTCCAACCGTCGGGTTGCCCAGGTTGGTCCACTCGATCATCGAGCCGGTGTAGAGCTTGGAGTTCTTGTTGCCGAGAATTTCGTGGGTCACGAACCAGGCGCCAGAAGCCAGGTGGCCGGTGTTGCAGTAGGTCACGGTTGGGGCATCGGGCTGGATGTTGAACTCGGCGTAGATCTTCTTGTAGTCGTCTGCGCTCATGAACTCATGCGCTGCGCCAACCGGCTTGACGATGGCGTCGGTCGGGAAGGAGCGTGCACCCGGCAGATGGCCGCCGGTCTTGTTGATCGGCTTTTTCACAATGCCGAGGAATTGAGCGGTCGGGCGGGCATCGACAAACTGATCCTTTCCGCCTTGCAGGCCTTCCTTGACTTGCTGCATGGTTGCCAGAATGGCCTTGTCTTCTGCGCCAGCTGTCCAGTTGCCCTTGGCGGGGGTGACCTTGTCGGTGGACACCGGCAAGCCAGCCTGAATCCAGGCGTTCACACCGCCGTTGAGAATGGCAAGCTTGTCGCGCGGCTCACCGAAGTAGCGCAACTGGAAATACAGGCGGGTGGCCATGTCCATGGAGTCGACGCTTTCGCCCGTGGGCACGATGACGATGGGCTTGTCGGTCTTGTTCAGGCCGGCATCATCCATGGCCTTGGTGAAAAACTCAGCGGTGGGCAACTGGGCCTTGATCTTGACGCCATCGACCGTACGCTCTTCGCGGATCTTGCCAAAGTCCACAGGAATGGCGCCTGCAATGTGACCGCCGGTCTTCACCAGGGTCTTGACCTTGGTCTTGGGGTCCACCTCGAACTTGGGTTCTTCGGTGAAAGTCTTCGGCTCATCGCGGATGTCGATGATGGTGACCGCGTCCTTGTTGGCGTTGAGCCATTGGGGCGTGACCAGCGGGCCAGGCAGGGTGACTGCTCCGGCGGTTTGTGCGGCGGCGATGGCGATGATGCTCATGCCGATCAGGTGCTTCAGTTTCATGTTGGCTCCTCGTTTGGATTGGTCGAACTTCATGTTTCAGGGCGTGTACCCGCCCGGCTCTTGCGAGCTGCTGCTGAGGGCGCATCTGCGCCCAACTCCTCCAACGCAACAATCTGCGTCGAAAAATCAATACGGCACTGGCTGAGGATGTGGGTGCGTCGGTCCTCAAGCAAGTGGGTGCGTCCGCGTTCCATCAGTGCCCTGGCACGCGCGTCGCGCATGTGGGTGACTAGATCGATCTGCGGGCGGAAAAAATTCAAGACGGCATCCAGCCACTTTCCGACATTGTGCGGTCTGGCGTCCTTGAGCGCGGTCTGCCGCGCCAGCGTGCAGACGCGATCGGCATCTTCCCAGCATTCTGCGGTGACCCATTGATTGGTCGTGAACACACGCAACGGCATGCCGCGCGCATCAACCGACAGCCCTGCGATATGGGTATAACGCTGGTCGGATGGACAGTCGGCACGGTTGTTTGGGGCAAAAACATGGAAATGACCATGCTCTGCTGGCATTCTTTGGGCAGCAGCGTGCGCGTGGTAATAAAACAAAGCCCCGCTGCGGCTCTTGGCATCGCGCGGGGGGTAGTGCTCCCACTCGACAAATGCTGCATTTCCGATGATTTCGGAAATCACCGTCTTGCCCTGCTGCAGCAGGGACTGCGTGGCCTCGAGCGCCTTGAGGCCGGAGGCGTACAGATCGCTTCGCTCTTGGGGAGCCAGTTTGCGCAACAGGTCGACGGTAAAGCGTCGGCCTTTCGGCGCGTGGCCAGACAACAGGGAAGAGGACTGGGTCATGGATGAACATGGCGCAGCACAAGCACTGCGCCATGTGGTCAAGTCAGATTACTTGGACGGCGCGCAAGGATTGCTGCTCTTGGAAGGAGCGCAAGGGTTGCTGCTCTTCTTTTCCATCTTCTTGTCCATTTTCTTGGAGGGCGCGCAAGGATTGCCGCTCTTGGAAGGAGCGCAGGGGTTGCTTGCTGCCTGCGCGACACCAGTGGCAGACAAGCTGGACAGCGCTTGCGGCATGGGAGCGACGACGGCCGCAGCAAGGGCCAGGGCGGGAAGAGCTTGAGACAGTTTGATACGGGCTTTAGCCATGTGGAACTCCTGATGAGTGGTTAAAAAAGTGGGTCAGCGAATCCAGGGCAACCGGTACGGCCCTGTACATCAGCAACGTATGGACAGGGCCGAGCGCTGACAGCGCGGTGCAATTTAGCTGTTTTGTGGAGCAAACGCGCCAGAAGATTTGTTGCTGGTGGCCTTGCGCGCAGACGTGCCGGTGCGTGTGAGGTAGCCCACAATCACGAGCACTGCGAACAGCAGGCCCCAGACAGCCCAGGCCGGGAGATGTAGGAGTTGCGGCAATGTCAGCCCATCCGGCCCTGTCTGCTTCCATGCCCAGCCTTCGATGGAACTGAACACGGAATTGAACCCCAGGGTGCCGATGCCAATGCCCAGCAGGAACAGCAGCCCGTCGATCTTGCCAGACATCAGTGCGACGACCGATGTGCCGGGGCAGTAGCCCCCGACCGCCATGCCGATGCCGATGCCCACGCCACCCAGTGTGGTGCCCCAGAGCATGACCGAGGGGATGAACATGTTGTCAACGGCAATCAAACCCAGACCCTGCAGGAGATACAGGCCCCCTGCCGATACGAGAATGGCCGTGAACATGACCTTGAACACGGCCCAGTCCTTGAAGCGCAACTGTGCAGTGAGCTTGCAGCCGCTGCCGAAACCGGCATTTTCGAGGATGTAGCCGAAGATCAGGCCGAGAATGATGCCCGATACCGGGCCGGTGTATCCAAGAGGGAAGCTCATTTCCAGAGTCCTTTCGTCAGTTGGCCAAACACGGCGCCAGCAATGAAAAAGCCGATCAGGAACAAAAAGCCGGCCGCAGCCAGGGTGGCAGAACCGGAGAGTCCCATGCCACTGGTGCAGCCCAGTGCCAGGCGGGCTCCAAAACCAGCAACGATGCCCCCGATGACAGCAAGGATGAGTCGCAGGCTACGCCCGGCCTGGGTAGGCCCGTCGATCTGCAGCTTGAATCGGCCCGCCAGCACGCTGCCGATCAAGCCGCCGATCGCCAAGCCAACGACTTCCCAGACGATCCAGCGGTTCAGGCCGACTTCAAACAGGTTGTGCAGGTAAGTATGAGCCGCAACCGTGTTGGGATCGACCTTGCCTGCAACAGCAGCCGTGGCCAGGGTGGTCGCCCCGGTGACGCCATAGCCATTTCCAGTGACCAGAAATGTTGCCAGAAGTCCCAGACCCAGCAGAACCCCGGCAACATAAGGGTTCCAGAGAGGACGAGGTGAATTGCGCATGAATTGGCTTCCTCCAGGTGGTGTGCGGCGACATCTGTGTGTGCAACCGCCGTGTTGATCGACTGATCAACTTGTCTCAAATCAAGTATAGGAAAGATTTCACGATGCTTCCGGGAGTATTAGGGTTTTTCCAGACTAGGACTAACACCGATGCGTCCTTGAATAAATTGCGTTTAATCAATGTTATTTGGCAAGCCTGAAGGGAATCCCCGAGGTGAAAGGGGCTGTATAGATATGCTTGAATACTCGAGAGGAGGTCGTCGGTCCTGTCGGTGAGGTGTTGCACCGGCGAGAGTTCTCTTCCTCTACCGACTGGAAGATGGCATTTCGGACGCGTGAACTCACACGCGTCGCTGGATGAATCTGATGTTGTCGAACGCCGCCCGAGCGCATTCGGGCATTGACTTGCACACCAGGAGACCAGGGTATGGCACATATCGTTGTTTTGGGCGCCGGGATTGGCGGCATGCCAGCGGCCTACGAGGCGCGTGAAGCGCTCGGTAAATCACACAAGATCACGGTCATCAATTCCGTGGATTACTTCCAGTTCGTGCCATCCAATCCCTGGGTGGCGGTGGGCTGGCGCAGCCGGGATGAGGTGATCTTTGCAATCAAGCCCTACCTGGAGCGCAAGGGCATCGATTTCATTGCCAAGGCGGTGACCAAGATCGAGCCGGAGAGCAACACCTTGACGCTGCAGGATGGTGCCAAGGTCAATTACGACTATCTCATCATCACCACCGGCCCCAAACTTTCGTTCGAGGAAGTGCCGGGCTCCGGGCCGCATGGTGGCTACACCAATTCGATCTGCACCATTGATCACGCAGAAAAATGCTACGCCGACTACGAGAAGCTGGTGGCCAACCCGGGGCCGGTCATCATCGGCGCAATGCCCGGTGCGAGCTGCTTCGGTCCGGCCTATGAGTACACCATGGTGCTCGACACCGCGCTGCGCAAGAAGAAGATTCGCAACAAGGTGCCCATCACCTATGTGACCGCCGAGCCCTATATCGGCCACCTGGGGCTTGACGGCGTGGGCGACTCCAAGGGCATCATGGAAAGTGCATTCCGCAGCCATGACATCCGCTGGATCACCAATGCCAAGACCACCAAGGTGGAAGACGGCAAGATGTTCGTCGATGAACTCGACATGCAGGGCAATCTGGTCAAGCAGCATGAATTGCCGTTCAAGCACTCCATGATGCTGCCGGCCTTCAAGGGGGTCGATGCGGTGGCGGCGGTGGAGGGGCTTTGCAACCCGCGCGGCTTTGTCATCGTGGATCAGCATCAGCGCAGCCCGAAATACAAGAACATCTACTCCGCTGGTGTGTGCATTGCCATTCCGCCCACTGGCCCGACCCCCGTGCCATGCGGCGTGCCCAAGACGGGTTACATGATCGAATCGATGGTGACCGCGATCGTGCACAACCTCGAGGAAGAACTCGCCGGCAAGCAGCCGACGCACCGCGGCACCTGGCAGGCCATCTGCCTGGCCGACTTCGGCAACACCGGCGCAGCGTTCGTGGCCATTCCCCAAATCCCGCCGCGCAACGTCAACTGGTTCGGCGAGGGCAAGTGGGTGCACCTGGCGAAGATTGCCTTTGAAAAATACTTCATCCGCAAGATGAAGAAGGGCAATTCCGAGCCGATCTACGAGAAGTACATGATGAAACTCATCGGCATGGAGCGTCTGCTGCACCCGGAACGCAAAAACTGATTTCTTTCGTTTCGCAAGCCGCCCGCAGTCGTGACGGACTGCGGGTTTTTTTTCGCCCTGCGCTGCGGCACGCGCGAGCAGGATCGGGTCTGGCCAGTTAGGCTCTCGCGCACTGGCCGGTCAAGTCCGGCGGTTTCGTGAGCGACGCGCAAAGAGACGATGATGCTGCTTTCCCTTGTGATCTTTTTATTGGCCGGTGCCTCGGCGGGATTCCTTGGCGGTCTGCTGGGTATCGGGGGCGGACTTCTGCTGGTGGCCGCACTCAGTTTTGCCCTGCCAGCGCTGGGGATTCCGGCCGATGAAGTCATTCATGTGGCCGTGGCCACGTCGATGGCCAGCATTGTGCTCACGTTCATTTCGTCGGCGACCGCGCACATCCGCCGAGGCGGCGTGCTGTGGCCGAGCTGGCGCTGGCTGGCGCCGGGGATGGTGCTGGGCGGCTTTGCCGGCGCGCATCTGGCACAGATGCTCAGCGGTCAGGCGCTGCGCTATGTCATCGCGGGATTTTGTGCGGTGATGGCCGTGCAGATGGCGATGGGCAAGAGCCGCAAGGTTGCCGAGGGTCAGGAGCATGTGCCGCGTTCGCCCTGGCTGCTGCCTTCGGGCATCGGCATTGGTGCGGTGTCGTCAATCGTCGGGATCGGTGGGGGGTCGATGACGGTTCCTCTGCTCGTCGCCCTCGGGGTCAAACCTGTCAAGGCCGTGGCAACGAGCACGGTGTGCGGGCTGGCAATCGCGATTTCCAGCGCACTGAGCTACATGCTGTCGGTCCATGCGCCGGCGCATCCGCTTCCGGCGGGTTCGCTGGGTTATGTGTTTCTGCCGGCAGCCGCCTTGACCGCTGTGGCCTCGATGGCGCTTGCGCCCTATGGGGTTCGGGTGGCGCACCGCATTTCTGGAGCGTCGCTCAAGCGGGTGTTTGCAGCGTTCCTGGTGTTCGTCGGCGTGTTGATTGCCATGGGCGGGTAGGCGCGCGGTGTGCCGTTAAACTGCACCGTGCGCCAACTGGTTCCGTTTTTTGGTGGGCGCTTGCTGAAATACTCCACACTTGAAAGGGCCGAGGTATGTTTCCTTCCCAAATTTCCCGTCAAATTCTTGTGGCGACCCTGGGCGTCAGTTTGATGGCCGCAGCACCGGCTGCGCGCGCAGAACTGATCGGTACGCAGCAACTCACAGAGTCCACTGCGCAGGACTCCGGGACCTTTGCAAAGGATCGCGCAACGCTGGACAGTTTCATGGCACGTGCTGACGTGCAGGCCAAGCTCGAACAAATGGGTTTGAGCCAGGAGGTCACCCAGCAGCGTCTGGCGGCGCTCAGTGATGCAGAGGTGGCGCAGCTGGCCGGCCGGATCAACAGCATGCCCGCAGCCGGAGCCCTGGGATTCCAGGAGATGGTGATCATTCTGTTGGTCGCGATCCTGGTGGTTCTGGCTCTATGAACGCCCTCCGAGGTGAAAGGCGTTCGGTGCGCTTCGGGGGTTTTCCCTGCTGCGACCGGACCTGATGGAGTCTGGCTTGCGGATTGCACGTCGTCTGAGTTTGACGCTGAGCCTGATTCTGGGCGGCTGTGCGGCGCTGCCGCCCGGCATGCTGTCCACCGCACCCCTGCAGTTCCAGCATGGGAAGCTGGTCGATGCGCCCGAGGGGCTGCCTGCCGCTGCCCATGTGGCGGGGGTGCCGTTTTTCCCGGATGACAGCCACTATTGCGGCCCGGCATCGCTGGCCTCGGCCTTGGTGTTCAGTGGGGTCCAGATCGCGCCCCAGCAGTTGATTGCGCAGGTGTTCACCCCGGGGCTGGAGGGCAGTCTGCAGTTCGACTTGCTGGGGGCCGCGCGCCGCGCAGGGCGCATCCCGATTGTGTTGCCGCCCAGGCTGGGCGTGCTGTTCGCCCAGGTGGCTGCGGGCTATCCGGCCGTGGTGCTGCAGAAGGTTGGTCTGGGCGCGCGTGACTGGCATTACGCCGTGCTGGTCGAGTATGACCTGCCTGCAGATCGTGTGACCTTGCGTTCCAGCACTGCACGGGACCTGCAGCTTTCGATCGAGCAGTTCGATCGATCCTGGGCTGCGGGAGGTCGATGGGCGTTCATCACCATCCAACCTGGACAGTTCCCGCCGGACATCGCCGAGCCGCGCTATCTGCATGCGGTGGCGCCGCTGGAAGGTGTGGCGCCAGAGACAGCGCATGCGGCATACGAGGCGGCGCTCAGGCACTGGCCTGCGTCCTGGATTGCAATGATGGGGCTGGGCAATCTGGCCTACGCACGGAAGGACTACCCACGTGCAGCCATTCATTTTGCCCAGGCGGCGCGGTTGCAGCCCCAGGATGGTGATCCGATGAACAATCTGGCCCAGGCCTTGCTGGCGGCCGGAGACTGGAAGGCCGCGCAAGGGGCGATCGATGTGGCGTTGCGACTGGACAAGCCGCATCCTGAGGTGTATCGCAGCACCGCGGCGCAAATCGCCAAGGCCCGCGCCGCGGCCCTGAGCGAGAGTGCCGCGCCGTGAACCAGCGGCGCAGGGGCGATCAGTCGGCCTTCGCCGTGCGGCTTTGCCCCAGGCTGGCGTAATAGTGCGCGATCAGCAGGGTGTCGGCATCGCTCAGGCGCTTGCTGAACTGGCTCATGCCCTTGTACACATCGTTGTGGCGTTCGCCACTGTGATACAGGCGCATGGTGCGGATGAAATAGTCCGTTGTCTGACCTGCGATCGCCGGGGTCGTGCCCTTGCCTTCACCGTGCAGACCGTGGCATGAGGCGCAGGCGGTGATCAGGCGGCTGGCATCTCCCTTGCGCACGAGTTGCTCGACGCGTTTGTGTTCCGCAGCGCTCAGCGGGGCGGCGAGCGCGGCTTGTGCCTGCGGCGCGACCGGCCTGGGCAGGCTGGCGTAATAGGCCGAGACATCGGCAATCTGCTGCGGCGTCATCAGGCGGGCGATGCTGGTCATCAGCCCGGCGCGTTCGTCCTCATCGCGCAAGCCACTGCGATAGTCGAGCAGGATCTTTGCGGTGTAGTCAAAGCGCTGCCCGGCGACGCTGGGCCAGTTCATGGTGGAGGCATTGCCGCTCGCGCCGTGGCAGGATGCGCACATCATGGCGTCGTGCACGTTCTTCCCGGCGGCGGCATTGCCGCTGGGTAGTTCCTTGAGCGCGGTTTGCAGGGTGACCGGGCTCCACGGCTGGATGGTCGCTGGGGCGTGCTCGCTGGCGTGCGCAGGGGCAGCCAGGGCCAAACCCGTGGTCAGCCATGCGGCTGTGGCGAGTGCGCGCCAAGTGTTGAGGATGGATGCGGTGCTCATGCGAAGATGTCCTGAGTGAAGGCCTGGATCCAGGCTTGCTGATAGACGGCGGACAGGCGGATTTGCGCGGGTGTGGCATCGAACGGCAGGTAACGCGCCTTGTTGACCCGGCCGATCTTGCCGTCGTCCTTGATCTTGAACACGTCGGCGACGAACAGACCGTAGTCCTTGCCGGCCAGGGCGTAGCAGGTGTTCTCCCACACCGGGGTGCCGGAACTGCGGCCTGCAAGCTGGTCGGTGATGACCCGGGCAACCCACTTGGCCTGCGTGTTGGCGGAAAAGCCGGACTTGGGCATGGCGTCGGCCACGCTGGCATCACCGATGACATGCACGTCCTTGTGGAGAGTGGACTCGAACGTGGTGCGATGCACCGGGCAGAAGCCGCTGTCGTTGGTCAGGCCGAAGTCGAACGCAATCTGTCCGGCGACCATGGCCGGGATGATGTTGATCACATCCGCCTTGATCGCGCCGCCCGCAGTGTGCAGGGTCATGGTCTTGGCATCCAGGCGTTGCGGAGTGCCGCCGGCCTTGGCCTGAATCCACTCCAGCGCGCAGGGCTTGCCTGCCGGCAGCAGCTCGGCCTTGATCTTGCTGCGGTATTCGGCTGGCGGTTGAAAGCCATAGAGACGGTTCCAGCCGAGCATCGCGGTTTCGTCGGTGACGAAGCTGTCCTTCGGGTCGGCGATGATGACCTTGGCGCGCGGGTTGTGCTTGGCAAACCATTCGGTCATCAGCGCAGCGCGCTCGTAGGGACCTGGCGGGCAGCGATAGGGGTTGGGCGGTGCGGCCAGCACGAAGGTGCCGCCATCGCGCATGCCCTGCAACTGTTTGGCCAGCAGTGCAGTCTGCGCGCCGGCAATCCAGCCACTGGGCACCTGGGTTTCGGCGAGCTGCTCGCTGTAGCCCGGCAGGCTCTCGTAGCGCAACTTGATGCCGGGCGAGACGATGAGCTTGTCATAGGCCAGCACCTTGCCGGACGCCGTCGTGACGGTCTTGCGCACCGGGTCGAGGCTCTTGGCCGCGTCGAACACGAAGGCGACGCCGTGTTTCTGTTGCAGGGCGTCATAGCGCACTTCAAGGGCCTGCATGGTGGCATGCTGGTTGAGCACTTCGCTCGAACCGTAGGGACGGATATAGACCGGATTTTTTTCGATGACCGTGACCTGCAGGCTGGGGTCGGCCATTTTCAGGTACTTGGCGGCGGTGGCGCCGCCGACGCCACCGCCGATGATGACGATGCGGGCAGACGCCTGGCCCGCGCGGACGATGGCGGGGAAGGCGCCCAGCCCCAGGGAGGCGGCGCCTGCGAGCAGGAATTGACGACGTGAGTGCATGATGTTCATTCCGGTTTGACCTTGGCAAAGTAGCTCGCCATGGCGTCGATCTCGGCGTCACTGAAGCCTTCTGCCACGTGGCGCATCAGCGTGGCGGGGCGTTTGCCGCTGCGAAAGTCGTGCATGGCCTGCACGAATTGCGCCTTGGGCATGCCGGCCAGGGGCATGAAGGCTGCGCTTTTCAATTGACCTTCGGTGCCATGGCAACCGGCGCAGGTCTGCGCAATTGCAGCGCCGCTCGGAGGGGACTTGGGTCCGGGGGGCAGCGCAGCGGGTACGACAGGTCCGGGTGCCGCAGTTGCGGCAGCCGGAGCAGCGAAGACCGGGGCCGTGGCACCAAGCAGACCGATGGTGAACACGATGCCGATCAGGATGAGGGTGAGGTGTTGGAGTCGCATACAAATCCTTAACGCGCCCAGACAATGAAGCCAACGACGAAGAACTGGACGATCCAGATGCCCACCAGCCATATCGAAGCGGTGCCGATGCGGTCGATGGCGGGTGAGGGGGTGTAGATCTGGCCCTTGGGGGTTTGTCCCACCTTCCACGCGATGGTGAGAAAGTACGCCAGGGTGCTGCCACCGATCAGTGCGAACGTGGTGAAGAACAGGATGTTGCTGTACCAGTCGAGATGCACGGGGTAGGTGAACACGTCATAGCCGTGTACGCCCTGCAACACGGTGTAGCGCAGCACTTCACGCAGCGCAGCCACGGCGATCAGCGCCACGGCGCCCAGAGCAAACGGTGCGTAGCCCAGCGAGGTGTTGAGCGTGCGCTGACCCAAGAGGGTGGGCAGAGCCACGGTGAGCAGCAGCAGCGCGACGCTGAGCAATACCACGGGCGAAGTGGCAAAGGCGGCGATGTTGGCGGGCAGCGTGGCCATCCAGCCGCCGAGAAACACCAGTGCGACCACGCCACCGAGGTTGAGCATCTTGCCCGCCAGATTGCCGACCCATTGCAGGTAGGCGGTATCAGCCAGCTGACCTGCGCCGAGATAGCGGCGATAGGCAAAAAGCCAGGCACCGGTCACTGGGGCGGCCAGGGCGATGAAAAAGCCGAAGCGCCACAGGTTGTAGTCGTGCAGGGTGTGGCCGCGCGGATCGATCACCCCACCGGGTGCATACCACTGCATCCACTTTTCCGGGCTGAGCATCTGGTTGGTGAGCACATGCATGATGAAGCCCACCACCAGAAACAGCGCCAGTGCCGCCACCATGCTCCAGCCCGAGCGCACCGCGTGCTGCGGATCGTCCAGGTGATGGTTGCGGCTGTAGAAGTAGTACAGCGCCATGTAGCCCGCGATCAGCAGCACGATGAAGCCCACCACCCACCAGGCCGACAGCACGTTGCTGGTGTACCAGAATGGGTCGTAGGTCACTTGCACGAACAGCAGCGGGGCCACGCCGAGCACCACGGCCACCGACACGGCGATCTTGGCGGTCGTGGTCATCGCTGCGGCCAGGCGCCGCCGCATCGGGTTGTTGCTGAAGGCATTGGCCAGCACCAGGGCGGTCCCACCCAGCATGACGTGGACCGCGGCGATGTGCAGGGCGAAAGTCAGCACGCCCAGGGTCAGAAAGATGATCGGATGCGAAGGCACGCCTGCGACATCGCGCAGGGCATAGAGCATGTCGGAGTTCATGTCAGCGAACCTCCTCGGTCAGGGTTGCGGGCATTGCGGCAGTCTTGCCGGCTTGCGCCAGAGCCGCCTTGTGCTGGAGATGGGCGACTGCGGCCTGCGGCTGCTTCATGTGCACGATGAATACCGCCAGCGCCTCGGCCTCTTCGGGCTTGAGCGGAATCATCGGCATGTACATCGTGGTGCCGGTGGACAGGGCGCCGCGCAGATAGGCTTCGACCTCGCTGACGCTGGTCGTTCCGCCGAAATACTTGTGCAGCGGCCGCATGCCGGTGTCGCTGAGCGAGTGGCAGTTGGAGCAGGTGGTCAGCGCCAGCGATTCACCGACCTTGAGCATGTTGTCCGGTGAGACCACGCGCAGGTTGTCCGGCAGGAACACTTGCGTCTTGAGAAAGCCATGTGCTTCCAGCAGCGGGATTTCGCTCTTGATGCTCATGCCGGGCACGTCGCGGCCGATGACCTGGTTGGAGTACACGTATTGCCCGGCCACCCAGGGCTTGCGGATGGATTCGCGTGCCACTTCCTCGGGCCAGAGACCAAACAGCAGAATGGCCACGGTCGCGGTCGAGGCCCCCCAGACCACAAGGGTGCGCGACGAGATCAGCGTCATCACAAAATACGCCAGGATGCCCAGAAGCACCGTGATGATGGCCGGCTGGAAGTACGCGGGCAGGCGGTTGTCCATCACCAGATGCGCAGTTTCCGGCAGGGTGCGGATGTACCACTGGAACAGCGCAGCGCCGGTGATCGACGACACGATGCCCAGCCATGCCAGCTTGCGCGAGATTTCCCGCTTGAACGCCGGATCGGTGATGCGCGCTGCGACAATGCCGCCGACGACCGCCGTCATGGTGAACATGAACGCGGTGCGCATCGCAAGCTGGGCGAAGGTGTTGCTGCCGTAGAACCCGTTGAGATAGCCGCCTTCGGCGTACCAGATCTCCTTGCCCGGCACCATCATGAACGACAGGATGCCCAGGATGATCAGCATGGTGGTGTAAGACGCCATGCCGAAGATCACGGCGATGCGCATGTGTGTGCGCTGATCCACCCGGCCCACCAGGTAGATGACCAGATAGACGCCGACCACCTCGATGACGAAGAACACCCACTCGGTGGCCCACTTCCATACAAAGCTGTGGATCAGCGCCGAAATGCCGCGCGGGCTGGCGATGGTGGTGGTGTACCAGATGCCGGGGCCGGTGATCGACCCGATGACGTACGAGAACACCAGCAGGAACATGCCGTACTTGCGGATGTAGTCCAGCAGCTGCGGCTGATTGCGGCGGTAGGCGATGACCGCCAGATACGCAAACAGTATGGCCGCGCCCACCGAAGTGTGCGATGCCAGCACATGAATGGTGGCCATGATGCCGACGACCCAGCCACTGCCCACACCCGGTTCATACCAGGTGGGATAAAGCCCGACCCAATCCATCTCGACTCCTTGTCTTGGTGCGATGTGCACCACAATGTTGCCAATAGCGACAATTTGTTACTGGCTGGAGTATCGGCAGACGCTTGGAGTAGGGATTTGATTTTTCGCAAAGAGCAAATCGAGACTTGCAGGTTTTTCTATGTGTGCGTGACAGCAGTCACAAACCGCTTTTCAGCCCTGAAAAATCAGGGTTTACGCGGATTGCGGAATTTCGGCTGAATTTCGGCACGCGCCATTCGCCACGACACATGGCATTGACCTGATTTGATCGGGCGCAATCTCGCAATTGCCGACTTACAGTCAGCCATGACGGCGCAACAGGCCGGCGCAAACTGCATGCCCCAGGACGGGGCGTGGAGGCGGTTCGGTTTCAGCGCTGCCCGATGGCAGCGTTGGCAAAGACGCCCCGCGCCTCGCGCGGCTCGCTGCGCCAGTACTGCGGCGGCACCTTGACCTGGGCGCCGAGCGCGGCGGCGGCTTGCCAGGGCCAGTGCGGATTCCACAGCAGGGCGCGAGCCAGTGCCACCAGATCGGCGTTGCCGTCCTGCACGATGCGCTGCGCCTGCTCGGCCTCGGTGATCAGCCCGACCGCGATGGTCGGCAAGCCGGTGGCGGCGCGCACGGCGCGGGCGAGTGGCACCTGATAGCCAGGGCCGACGGGGATCTGCTGTTTGGGGGAGAGTCCGCCGGACGACACGTCGATCCACGCGCAGCCGCGTGCCTTGAGCGCGTGCGCAAAGGCGAGGGTCTGTTCCAGATCCCAGCCGCCGTCCACCCAATCGGTGGCGGAGACGCGCGCACCCAGGGGAATCTCGGCAGGCAGTGCGTCGCGCACCGCGTCAAAGACTTCCAGCGGATAGCGCATGCGGTTGTCGAGACGGCCCCCAAAGGCATCGTCGCGCTGGTTGGACAGCGGCGAGAGGAACTGGTGCAGCAGATAGCCATGCGCGCAGTGCAATTCCACCGCCTGCAGCTTGAGCTCGGCCGCGCGCAGGGCGGCTTGCACAAAGGCCTTGCGGATGCGTTCCAGTCCCGCCGCGTCCAGCGCCTGTGGTGCGGCTTCCTGCGCGCCATGCGGCAGGGCGGAAGGTGCCACGGTCGTCCATCCGCCCTGCGATGCCGGAAGCAACTGGCCACCATCCCATGGCCGGGCGCTGGATGCCTTGCGCCCGGCGTGGCCGAGCTGAATGCCGATGGGCATGTCGCTGACACTGCGCACATCGTCCAAGACCGCACGCAGCGCCGCCACATTGTCCGGCGAGTACAGGCCCAGGCAGCCGGGCGTGATGCGGCCGATGTCTTCCACGGCCGTGGCTTCGATGAACAGCAGGCCAGCGCCACTTTGCGCAAGCTGTCCAAGATGCACGCGGTGCCACGCCGTGGCATTGCCGTCGACCGCGCTGTATTGACACATGGGGCTGACGACGATGCGGTTGCGCAGCCCAAGGCGACCAAGGGCAAAGGACGAGAACAGGGTGGAGGTCATGGACGTTGTGCAGACAGCGCGTGAAAAAGCCCTCGCATTTTCGCCAGATCTGCCAAGCTCTGCAGGGCAGGGTCGCCTGTCAGGCAGCGGGCGGGGGAAAGGCGGCAGCAAGCCCGTGGTGAAACTGGGCATCTTCCAGCCCGCACAGCGCGGCCACCCGCCGCAGCACGGCGACATCGCCGTTGGAGTAGAGCTGTGGCGGAGCGGCGGCGCAGGGTGTGCCGTGCGTCCAGAGACGTGCGGTCTGGCGCGCCACGGGCTCGGCGGTGTCGAGCAGATGCACCTGCGCACCGAGTTCGTTCTGAATATGCGCGGCGACCAGCGGGTAATGGGTACAGCCAAGTACCACGGTGTCGCAGTGGGCGGCGCGCAGCGGGGCGCAGCACTGGCGGATCAAGGCGCGCAGGTCGGGGGCCTGCAAATCACCGCGCTCCACCGCGTCTGCCAGGCCAGGACAGGCTTGCAGCACGGGTTCGGTTTGCGTTGCGTGGGTGCGCAGCAGGCTGCGGAATTTGGCACTGCGCAGCGTGGACGGGGTGGCCAAGACCCCGACGCGTCGGCTCTGGCTGCGCGCCAGCGCGGGTTTGATGCCGGGCTCGATGCCGACGAAGGGCACGTCGAATTCCGCCCGCAACGCGGCAATGGCCGCCGCAGTCGCGGTGTTGCAGGCGACGACGATCAGACGTGCGCCCGCGTCGATCAGAAACCGAGTGATCGCGCGCGAGCGCTCCAGAATGAAGGCATCGGACCGGTCACCGTAGGGCGCGTTGGCGGAGTCGGCGACATAGAGGAAGGGCACGCCGGGCAGTTGCGCACGCAGCGCGCGCAGCACGGTCAGGCCGCCCACGCCGGAATCGAACACGCCGATGCTGGCGGGTGGGCTCATGGTCGACGGGATGACGTTGTGGTCTCGACGGTTGCGCAGCGCTGGCAAATGCAGGCTACCCCGCGACAGGATGCGGGAATGTGCGCCAGGGTTTGCGGCGCGATCTGTACGCTGCTGCACCAGCACGGCGTTCCTGCAGGTTCGCCATCCACCAGCGTGCACCCGTTCGGCTCGCCGCACAGCGGACAGCGCGCAGGGTCGCAGGCCGGTGCTGTCATGGCAGGGCGTCAGGCAGCGGAGACCGGAATCTGCGCAATGCGCGCCTTCCACAGCGCCGGGCCGGTCTCGTGGACCGAGGTGCCCTGCGCATCGACCGCGACGGTCACCGGCATGTCCTGCACGGTGAAGGCGTAGATGGCTTCCATGCCCAGGTCTTCAAAAGCGACCACGCGCGCCGCCTTGATCGCCTTGGCGACCAGATAGGCCGCGCCGCCCACGGCCATCAGCGAGGCGCTGCGGTGCCGCTTGATCGCCTCGATGGCCGCCGGGCCACGCTCACCCTTGCCGATCATGGCAATCAGCCCGGTCTGTGCCAGCATGGTCTCGACGAACTTGTCCATGCGCGTGGCCGTGGTCGGCCCTGCGGGCCCGACCACCTCGTCGCGCGCCGGGTCGACCGGGCCGACGTAGTAGATCACCCGGTTGGTGAAATCGACCGGCAGCTTTTCGCCGCGTGCCAGCATGTCAGCGATGCGCTTGTGCGCAGCGTCGCGCCCGGTGAGCAGCTCACCCGACAGCAGCAGCGTTTCGCCCGGCTTCCAGCTCGCCACCTCGTCGCGGGTGAGCGTGTCGAGATGCACGCGGCGACTCGTCGCGGCATCGGGCACCCAGTTGACCTGCGGCCAGAGGTCCAGGCTCGGCGGCTCCAGATAGGCGGGGCCGCTGCCATCGAGCACGAAGTGGGCGTGACGGGTTGCCGCGCAGTTGGGAATCATGGCCACTGGCTTGCTGGCGGCGTGGCAGGGGTAGGTCTTGATCTTCACATCAAGCACGGTGGACAGGCCACCCAGACCCTGCGCGCCGATGCCCAGGGCGTTGACTTTCTCGTAAAGGCGGATACGCAGTTCTTCCAGCCTGTTCTGCGGGCCGCGGGCCAGCAGGTCGGACATGTCGATGTCCTCCATCAGCGCTTCCTTTGCCAGCAGCATGGCCTTCTCCGCCGTGCCGCCCACGCCAATGCCCAGCATGCCCGGCGGGCACCAGCCGGCTCCCATGGTCGGCACTGTCTTGAGCACCCAGTCCTCGATGCTGTCGCTGGGGTTCATCATGATGAACTTGCTCTTGTTCTCGCTTCCGCCCCCCTTGGCCGCGACCTTGACCGAAATGGTGTTGCCGGGCACGAGTTTGACGTTGATGACCGCCGGGGTGTTGTCGCGGGTGTTCCTGCGGTCGAAGATCGGGTCATCGACGATGGAGGCGCGCAGCACATTGTCCGGGTCGAGATAGCCCTGCCGCACCCCGGCGTTGACCACGGCGTCCAGGCCATCGTCAAAGCCTTCGAGCCGCACGTCCAGGCCAATATCGAGGAACACATTGACAATGCCCGTGTCCTGGCAGATGGGACGGTGGCCCACGGCGCACAGTCGGCTGTTGGTCAGAATCTGGGCAATCGCATCCTTTGCCGCGGGCGACTTCTCGCGTTCGTAGGCGCGCGCCAGATGCGCGATGTAGTCGGCCGGATGGTAGTAACTGATGAACTGGAGCGCGGCGGCAATGCTGTCGCGCAGGTCGTTGGCGTGGATGCGGGTTGTCATGCTGTGAACGTCTTGTTGTGGTGAAAACGGGGAGGATGCCCAGGGCGCTCAGTGCGCTTCGTCCGGGCTGGCGTGCCCGAGCAGCATGGTGCGGGTCATCATGCGGTCGGTGTAGGCAATGGCGATGGCCGACAGCAGGAACACCACATGGATGGAGGTCTGCGCGATCAGTGCCTTGACGCTGTAGGCGTCGGCATTGATGAAGGTCCGCAATAGGTGGATGGACGAGATGCCGATGATGGCCATGGCCAGCTTGACCTTCAGCACCGAGGCGTTCACATGCGACAGCCACTCCGGTTGATCCGGGTGGCCCTCGAGGTACATGCGCGAGACAAAGGTCTCGTAGCCACCCACGATCACCATGATGAGCAGATTGGCGATCATCACCACATCGATCAGGCTGAGCACCACCAGCATGATGGTGGTTTCCGTGAGCTTGGGGGTGGCCGCATGCGCCAGCGCGTCCTTTGCTGCGGACGGCAGGGGGTTGCGTACCGCCACGGCATCGAGCAGATGCGCCAAAGATGTCTGGTTGCCGAAGGCGGCACCGACCAGATCGGTCAGCTCGACCCAGAAGTGGAAGACGTAGACCCCGAGCGCAAGAATCAGCCCCACATACAGCGGCAACTGCAGCCAGCGGCTCAGGAACAGCAACCGGGGGATGAACGGGATCTGAGGCATGTCGGGAGGTCGGGCCATGGGGTCTGTAGTGCGTGATCGATGACAAGTCCGCAATTCTAGGAGGCGCGGCCGTAGCAGGCCGCTGGCGTATCCGGCCTGATTGCGCACAATGACCGATCTGCAGCGTCAGGGCTGCGTAAGGGCGCAAAATTCAGATAGCGTTGTTTTTGCCCGCGCCTTTTTGCTGCGATTTCCCAAAAAACGAAGGAGACTGTCATGAGCGACACCACCGCACACCCGCACGAACGCAAGGTCTATTACCCCGGCCAGCAGGCAGTGCAGTCTGCCCGCATATCCGGCATGGACGCCTATCGCGCGCTGTGTGCGCAAGCCGATGCCGACTACACCGGATTCTGGGCTCGTCTGGCGCGGGAGAACCTGCAATGGCAACAGCCGTTCACGCAGGTGCTCGATGACAGCCAGGCGCCTTTCTTCAAATGGTTCGATGACGGCAAGCTCAATGTGTCCTACAACTGCCTGGACGTGCATGTGCAGGCCGGCAAGGGCGAGAAGACCGCCATTGTGTTCGAGGCCGATGACGGCACGGTCAGCCGTGTGAGCTACGCCGAACTGCTCGACAGAGTGAGCCGCTTCGCCAACGCCCTCAAGAGCCTGGGCGTGAAAAAGGGCGACCGGGTGGTGATCTACATGCCCATGTCGGTCGAGGGTGTGGTGGCCATGCAGGCCTGCGCGCGCATCGGCGCGACGCATTCAGTCGTGTTCGGTGGGTTCTCCGCGCAGTCGCTGCGCGATCGCATCGAGGATGCCGGCGCCGTGTTGGTCATCACCGCGGACGAGCAGCGTCGCGGTGGCAAGTCGCTGCCGCTCAAGGCCATCGTGGACGAGGCCCTGAGCCTGGGTGGGTGCGATTCCATCCGCCATGTCGTGGTGTATCGCCGCACGGGTGGCAATGTGGCGTTCACTGCACCGCGCGACCTCTGGATGCACGAACTCTCTGCAGCCCAGTCAGCCGACTGCCCGCCTGAATGGGTGGAATCAGAGCACCCGCTGTTCCTGCTCTACACCTCGGGCTCCACCGGCAAGCCCAAGGGCGTGCAGCACTCCAGCGCGGGCTATCTGCTGTGGGCCAAGCTGACCATGCTGTGGACCTTCGACATTCGTCCCGATGACCTGTTCTGGTGTACTGCCGACATCGGCTGGGTGACCGGCCACAGCTACATCACCTACGGCCCCCTGGCCTGCGGCGCCACAGAAGTGGTGTTCGAAGGTGTGCCCACCTTCCCCGACGCCGGCCGGTTCTGGAAGATGATTCAAGATCACAAAGTCACCATCTTCTACACGGCGCCGACAGCCATCCGCTCGCTCATCAAGGCGGCGGAAACCAACGCCGCCGTTCATCCCCGCAATTACAGACTCGAGAGCCTGCGCATCCTCGGCACTGTGGGCGAACCCATCAATCCCGCCGCCTGGGAGTGGTACTTCGAACACATCGGCGGCGGCCGCTGCCCGGTGGTCGATACCTGGTGGCAGACCGAAACCGGTGGCCACATGATTACGCCGCTTCCCGGAGCGACCCCCATGGTGCCCGGCTCCTGCACCCTGCCGTTGCCCGGCATCATCGCGGAGGTCGTGGATGAGACCGGCCATGACGTCCCGTGGGGAACTGGGGGCATCCTGGTCATCAAAAAGCCCTGGCCGTCGATGATCCGCAATATCTACGGAGACCCCGAGCGCTTCAAGAAAAGCTATTACCCGGAAGAGCTCGGCGGTTTTTATCTGGCTGGCGATGGCGCTATCCGCGATGCGAACGACGGATACTTCACGATTACTGGCCGCATCGACGACGTGCTCAACGTCTCGGGCCACCGCATGGGCACCATGGAAATCGAGTCGGCCCTGGTGTCGCACCCTCTCGTCGCCGAGGCGGCGGTGGTGGGACGCCCCGATGACATCACCGGAGAAGCCATTTGCGCCTTCGTCGTGCTCAAGCGTACCCGGCCCGAAGGGGATGAGGCCAAGGCCATTGCCAATGAACTGCGTCAGCATGTCGGTTTGGAAATCGGCCCCATTGCCAAGCCAAAAGACATCCGCTTCGGCGACAACCTGCCCAAGACCCGTTCCGGCAAGATCATGCGCCGTTTGCTGCGCTCGCTGGCCAAGGGCGAAGCCGTCACGCAAGACACCTCCACCCTGGAAAACCCCGCCATCCTCGACCAACTCGGCAAGGCGCATTGACCATTACTTTCGGTCTGCCCAAGTGCGATCCTGCTATAGTTGTGGGTTGCCGGAGAGATGGATGAGCGGTTTAAGTCGCACGCCTGGAAAGCGTGTAAGGGTGAATAGCCCTTCGGGGGTTCGAATCCCCCTCTCTCCGCCATTGGTTTAGTAAGTCATTGATTCATAAGGGAAAAATTATGGGTCAGTGACGCCGTCCCCCTGGTTTTTGTACTTTTTGTTGTACATGCCATTCGGCGCCAAGGCTTCGCGACGTTGTTTTCTAACGTTTGTGGAGGCCACGAAATGGTGTACATGACCCAGCAGCGCGGTGCGTATTTCTTCCAAATGCGCGTGCCGCGCAAGCACCGCGCAGAGTTCGGCGAACTTATCCGAGTCCAACTCAATACCCACGACCGCGAGGTCGCGCGTGTCCTGTCGATGGCGCTGGCCGCTCAGTGGCTGGCGCGATTCTCGGGATTGCAGTTGCCTGCAATACTTGGTGGCGCCATGTCCGACCGCGCGCCGCCCGAATTGTCTGTAGTCCCGGCCGTCGGACAGAGTCCAGAACGCACGGCGCCAACGGCGCCTGCCGTCTCTACTGTTCCCGAGGTCGACGCGACTCCGGTTGCCAAAGAACAAACTTTTTTCGCGTTGTTCGAGTATTGGCGCGACCTAAACCCCAACCGCCCCTTGCGGACTGTCATTGCGTTTGAGGCAACGGCAAAGGACTTCGACGGGTTTGTCAATCGACCCGTGTCTGGGATTGACCGTCGAATCGTCGCCGCCTATCGGGATTCGCTGCTTAAAACAGCGCTTCATCCCAAGACCGTGACCAAAAAACTGGGACATCTCGGCGCCATTCTTCAGGCCGCGGTCGACGCCGGCCTGCAGGAGGTCAATCCTGTTCGGGGATTGCGTGTTCCGCGGCAAGAAGGACAATCGGCCGGGAGGCGCCCCTTCACCTCCCAGGAACTGGAGCAGGTCTTCTCCTCGCCGGTCTTTTCCGAGCGGCTTCGGCCTCGAGCCGGTGGAGGGGAGGCTTGTGCGTGGCTTCCTGCGCTGGGTCTGCTCACCGGCTGCCGTCTCGAGGAGCTCTGCCAGTTGCGGGTCCGCGACGTGGAACTGGACCCAATGCATGGCTTGCTGTTGCACATCCGCCCTGATGGCTTGACCGTCAGGGTCAAGAACGATTCCTCGATTCGCATCGTTCCCGTCCATCCCGAGCTGGAACGCATTGGGTTGCGGCGCTATCTCGACATCAGGCGTTCGGCTGGGGACGAGTGGCTCTTCCCGCAACTGGTTCCCGACCGCTTTTCCAAGCGCTCCGGCAACTGGAGCAAGTGGTGGGGTCGCTACCTGCGCGAGGACGCGGGGTGTGGCATCAAGGACAGAGGATTGGTCTTTCACGCCTTCCGGCACACATTCAAGACCTTGTGCCGAGCGGCTCGGATTCCCGAGGATGTCCACGATGCCCTCACCGGGCATAGTAACGGCCACATCGGACGACACTACGGCACCATGCCCACTGACGTCTTGGTGGCTTCCCTGCGCAGCATCGAACCTCCTATTCGATTGCCGCTCATCCAAAGTTGCTGAGCGTGCACCCGGACGCGTCGACTTGGCGTGCGCGGTGCTGATGCCGGTGTGGCGCGCCTTGAGATGTGGCCGGGCTCTGTACTGCTCGTCCAAAGCGGGGTAGTGCCGTCCAGCCAGCGCCTTTGCGACCATCTCGCTGACCGCGCGTGCTGCGCGGACCAGGTCCTCGGTTGTGGGGCGGTCATAGTGCTTGGCGTGCAGGTCCGATGGCGCATGCCCGAGGAACAGACGCCGTTCGTCAGCATCAATTCCGGCATGGCGCATGGCAGGAGCTGCCGTATTGCGCAGACTTTCGAGCACAAGGCGACGGTCTTTGCTGACTGCGTCGTCGATGCGCTTGTTGAGCCGCTTGCCAACGGCGCCGCCGTACTGGCCATAGACGTTGGCCTTGAGATGCGAGAACAGCATTCCCTTGCCAGCCATTTTTTTTAGAGCGACCAGCCGCTCATGCAGGCCACACACCGCGTTGACGACAACTGGAATGGCGCGGACGGAGTCCTTGCATTTCAGTGTTTCAGTCTTCGGGCGCATCGAGGCTGGTTTTGTCTCTTTCGTCGGAACGTCGGCTTCGACAAAGTCGATGCACCAATATTTGCCGTTCCACGACAACTGCGAGCCACGCAGCGAACAAATTTCTTCCAGACGTGCTCCCGAAAGCGCCTGCAAGGCGACTATCACGCGGTCGTCTGGCGGCAGCGAGGTATCCTCAAAGACCGCCTGCAGCAGGTTGCCTAGTTGTTCTGTGTCAAAGGGGGCGCGGGGGGCGCTGTGCTGCTTTACGCGCGATTTCGGCGGACGTACATCAAAAAAAGCTCTTCTCGCTGTGCGCGAGATTTCGCAGCCACTCAACAGTGTGGCGCAGATGCCCAGCTTGCCATGAATTGTGCCTAGCCCGTTTCCCTTGGCGCGCAGATAGTCCGCATACATCAGCACGTCGTCTGCAGTCAGAGCCTCCACACATCTGCCGTCCAGTAGGCCAGCCAGGTCCTCGGCGATACCGCGGAATTTGTCGTAAGTCTTAAGGTTGCGCTGACCTCCCTTGCTGCGTGCCCACTGCTCCAAGCAATCCAGGGGCGAGTGGCCAGTAAGCGATTCCAACTGCAGCCCATCTTCTGCGCGAGGCAATTCCTCTGCGACGGTCGTATCACCGGCCAGGACTGCCATCCATTTGTCGACTACTTTGCCGCGCGCACTGTTGATGCCGTCCACGAGGGTGCGACTGTCGCCTGTGGACTCGGGCACCAGCGTAAAGCTGTGCCGCACTTGCATGCGCTCCAGAAGTGCCAGAGCTGGCGTTTCGACACCGCGCCGAGTTTGGTCTCGAATTGACTTGCGGGCGTTCTGCAATTTTTCCATCAACGCGTCGAATGCGGCTTCACCGAGCGCGCGCATGTCGGTGGCGGCAGCCTGCAACTCCTGCAGGGCGCCGCGCAGAATCGAGCGTTCCAGTCGGCGAACGACATCTTCATTGACACGGATAAGGGTGCGCTTGGCGACTGGGCTCTCGTTTCGCACCGCGATTGCTGGCGAGTCAGTCACAGGATTGACTTGCAGTGCGATGAATTCCACAAGGCGCGTGTACAGCGTCTGCTCTGCTTCGTGCTCAAAGGTGTCCAAGTTGCTCTACCTGAGCCCCGGCACCAGCTCCGGGGCGTGTTGACCTTTATGTGCTGGTCAAACGTGTAGAGACTGGGTTTTTCATATCATCAATAATGATGAAAATAAAATAACAATCGATGATTTTGGTACGATATTCGATGAACATTTTCTAAAGTGACCGCCCATGACATCTCCAGCCAGCAATTCGCATCAGCCGACGACTGATTCGTTGCAGGTATGGGAGCGAGAAGCTCGGCGTATCCTGAAAGCGCTGATTGCGCGGCACGGCTACACCTACAAGGAGATTTCCAGGCTTCTTCAGGCGAAGGGCGTGGACATCGACCCCACGGTGCTAGCCAACCGCATCAACCGTGGAACATTTGGTTTCGCGTTTTTCTTGATGGTGGCCAATGCCGTGGGGGCGGAACGCGTTGAGATTCGAGATGTCAGCTCCCCCCGGTCGAATCGTGGTTCAAAGTGATAAGAATCACCTTGTACCGCTCTATGACGCCCGCGCCGAGTTCGTCACGGCGCGCAACGGCCCCGCCCTTTGTACTGCGGCCTAGCTAGTGGACGAAGCATCACCTGGGCAAGGCACGCACGACCATCTCGACCTGGGTGACGAAACCGCGAAAGCTCTCGAATCCATCGTCTGATAACGGGCGTCCCGACGGCTGGCAATCCGCATAGAACAGGCCAGTTGTCTTGCCGTCAACCGCCAAGGTCGCGATGAAGCAATCGGTCACTCCACCGGCCTCCAGCAAAAATGGGAGAGGAGGCGCCTTGACCGAGAACCAGAATGCGCATCCGGCCCCAAGCTCCGCTTCCATGGATGCCGTCCAGTTCACTTGGAGGCGTGAGCGTAGGCCCGACACATCAACGCCTGCGGCCATGCGCCCCAGGAGCTGGTCGCGTGCGGGCGTGAGCAGGCACAGCACGCAGCGGTCTAGTCCGACGGCGCGGTGCATGCCTTCCAGGCATGCGGCGAATAGCATCGGCAAGTCCTTGCGCGTGTTGGCAACCTTCGCCATTTCAGTCAGCATGCGCAACTGCAATTGCAGATTTGGCTCGGGATAGACGGGTCCTAATCCCGCGGCCGACTCCACTGAGTCCTGCGGGCCCTGCAGCTCTGCCGATTGCGTGACCGCGTCAGGAATCCATTGCACCGCCCCGTTGGCGCCGAGGGCTGTCGCCAGAGCAGCCGCTTGCTGCGCGTTGCGCTTTAACCGCTGCAGCGTATCGACCTCTGACTGTTTGAGCAGGTCTCCGATGGCCTGCGTAGCCAGGCGCGCCTCCGGAGTGAGCCATCCTTGTTGCGTGGCCATACTCAAGCGCTGGGCGAGTGCAACCTCGCGACTCGCCTGCATGACAGAGTCGAGATTCCAGGACTGCAAGAGCGTTTTGCTGAACTGCTGCAGGGAGGTGCCCAAGACCTCCCTTTCAGCTGTCGCGGGAGGCGTGCCTGACTTCAGCGCACGGTCCAGACGCTCGGCGTAGGCTGCGCCGTAACACCAGAACGCCATCTCGCCGATGCTGGAGAGCAAGGCTTCGACAAAGAGCTGCTCGGCGTTTTCCCGGCGGGCCCCGCTGAGAAGACCCATGTCGCGGGCCTGCACAGCGGCGTGCAGTGCCCGACCCAGCGCAGCCTGGACGCGGTGCCGGAATGCAACAGCCGTTGCAACACTCTCCATGGCCATGGCCGAGATGCACAGGGAGCGAATGGTATTGATGCCCAGCACCACCACGGCACGGCTGACCGTGACAACCTTGCTTCCTCCCAAATGACCCAAATAGGCCGCGTTGGCGGCGCGCAGCACGCGCGATGTGAGCGCCGGGTCGCGCAAAATCACCTCGGCAACAGGCTGACCCGACACGGCATCGTCTTGTGTGGTGCTTAGGACCTCCTGCAAGGTCAAGCCAAATGCGGGAAGGCTCTCAGTGGCAATTCTGTTTGCCAGTTCCCGGAAACTGATTGACTCTGTTATGGGCTCAGGGTGGGCGATAGGCATCGTGTTGTGGAGTCGCTCATGTGGGCGGTCTGCTAAACGGCGGTAATGACTTGGGTACGCTCAGGTGCCATTTTTTAGCGGCACAAATGGCGGGTTCTTGATGGGTAACGAAGCCCGCAGCACATCGCGCAGAGTGCCTCGGACCGCCAAAGCGGAGGCTCCCGGCAGAGCTGGGACAGACTTTCAATGGAGCCGTCGCTGATGCGTCGCATCGGCTCTTGAAACCGAGGCAGCTCGTGGCCGGTACCCCTGGTCACATTTCTGCCGGTTACATTTCTACGGCTGCCCGTAAACTCAGATGGGGCGCTGAGCCAAACTGATGCAAAAAGGGGCGCGCAAGCTGGTGTGCCCTCAGTTTCCTTCACCCAAAGCTCAAACATCGCAAACTATGGCCCAGTCTTTCTCCGAACTCGCCAACTTCATCTGGTCTGTTGCCGACATCCTGCGCGGGGATTACAAGCAGGCCGACTACGGAAAAATCATCCTGCCCTTCACCCTGCTGCGGCGGCTGGATTGCGTGCTGGAGAGCACCAAGCACGACGTGCTGGAAGAATTCAAACGGCGCAAGGCAGACGGGGGGATGGCCCTGGACGTCTACCTCACCCGAAAAAGCAAGCAAGCGTTCTACAACACCAGCCCGTTCACCGTGCCCGGCCTGCTGGCCGACCCCCAGCACATTCGCCTGAACCTCATCGCCTATATTGGCGAGTTCTCGTCCGAGGCGATGGACGTCTTTGCCCAGTTCAAATTCCTCGACCGCATTGGCGAGCTCGACGACAAGAACCTGTTGTTCCAAATCGTCCAGAAATTTGCCGGTATCGACCTGCACCCTGACGCGGTCCCGAATGAGACGATGGGTCTGGTGTTCGAGGAGCTCATCCGCAAGTTCGCGGAAGCCTCGAATGAAACCGCCGGGGAGCACTTCACCCCGCGGGAGGTCATCTCGCTCATCGTGCACTGCCTGTTCGCCAAGGACGATGAGGCGCTGTCCAAGCCGGGCGTCATCCGCTCCCTTTACGACCCTACAGCAGGCACTGGGGGCATCCTATCGGTCGGCGAAGCAGTAGCCAAAAGCATCAATCCCTCCGCCGTCATCCGCCTCTATGGCCAGGAACTCAACGACGAGTCTTATGCCATCTGCAAGGCCGACATGCTCATCAAGGGGCAGGACCCCAAGAACATTGTGCGCGGCAACACCCTCTCGGCCGATGGTTTCGTGGGCGAGACCTTCGACTACGGCGCCGCCAATCCACCCTTCGGTGTGGACTGGAAGAAGGTGCAGGACGTGGTCAAGACCGAGCACGAGCGTCGGGGCTATGCCGGGCGCTTCGGGCCAGGCCTGCCACGTGTGTCGGACGGCTCCCTCCTGTTCCTGATGCACCTCATCGCCAAGATGCGGCCCGCTGCCGAGGGTGGTGGCCGCATCGGTATCGTGCTCAACGGGTCACCCTTGTTCACCGGGGACGCCGGTTCCGGCGAATCGGAAATCCGGCGATGGATTCTGGAGAACGACCTGCTGGATGCCATCATCGCGCTGCCCAATGACCTGTTCTACAACACCGGCATCGCCACCTACATCTGGATTCTGGACAACCACAAGTGCCCCGACCGCAAGGGCAAGGTGCAGCTCATCGACGCCACGCGCATGTACGCCAAGATGAAAAAGAGTCTGGGCAACAAGCGCGTGTACCTGACCGAGGAGCAGATTGTCGAAATCGTCGCGACCTATGCCGGCAACCTCGATGGCGCCACCTTTGGCCTGGAGTTCAGGGAGCCGCTCAAAGGTAACGGCCATGGAGCCGCCAGCTGCCAGGCCGAGGATGAACCACCACGCGTGGTATCCAAAATCTTCCCCACCACCTTCTTCGGCTATCGCAAGGTGACGGTCGACCGCCCGCCGCAGCCAGGCAAGGAGGTGAAGGTCAAGTTCAAGAAGGGGCAGAAGCCCTACGACCCAGACCTGCGCGACACCGAGAGCATCCCGCTGGGCGAGGACATCGCCGCCTACATGACGCGCGAGGTGCTACCGCACGTGCCGGACGCCTTCGTCAACGAGGACATCAAGGACGAGAAGGACGGCCAGGTCGGCAAGGTCGGCTATGAAATCAACTTCAACCGCTACTTCTATGTCTACAAGCCGCCGCGCCCGCCAGAGGTGATTGCCGAGGAAATTCGGGCGATGGAGGCACGGTTCCTGGAGTTGATGAAGGGGGTGGTGGCGTGAGTTCGAACGCCGTTTCATTGAAGCGCTTGGCAGCGGTCATGCCGAGCAACATCGACAAACATTCAGTTGAAGACGAGAGACCCGTGAGCCTCTGCAACTATGTCGATGTGTACAAGAACGAGCGCATCACGGATGCCATTGACTTCATGGAGGCCACAGCGACTGACGCGCAGATTGCCCGCTTTACCCTGCAAGCACACGACGTATTAGTCACAAAGGACTCCGAAGAACCCACGGATATTGGCATTCCAGCATACGTACCCGAGGCTATTCCGGGAGTGGTTTGCGGCTACCACCTAGCTGTCATCCGACCAGAGCCCGGACGGCTGCATGGGGCCTATTTGCATTGGGCACTCCAGTCTGCAGAGGTGCAGACCTACTATGCCACCACCGCGACAGGAATCAGCCGATACGCTCTTGGCATACAGGACCTGGGCATGACGCCGATTCATCTTCCGTCACTCACAGACCAAGAACGCATCGCCAACTTCCTCGACGAAAAGACGGCGCGGATTGATGCTTTGATTGCAGAGAAGGAGCGACTGCTCGATGCGCTAGAAGAGCATCGGCGCGCATATCTCTCGCGCTTGATGACTCATGGCCTTGCTGCCACGGCGCCTCGGATGCAGACCACCTTCCAAGAACTGGGGGAAGTCCCGGCTCACTGGAGCGTTAAGCGTCTCAAATTCCTAGGCGAAGTGCGCTCGGGAATTGCCAAAGGGAAAGACTATGGTGAACGCGACACCGTGATGTTGCCGTACTTGCGTGTCGCGAACGTTCAGGACGGCTATGTTGACCTGACCGATGTGCAGGAAATCGAGGTAGGTTCCAGAGAGGTCGACCGATACTTGCTGCGCGCAGGTGATGTCCTCATGAACGAAGGCGGCGACAACGACAAGCTCGGGCGCGGAACCGTGTGGGGAGGTCAGATTGCGCCGTGCGTCCACCAAAACCACGTCTTTGCAGTGCGCCTACGGAATGCGGAGTTGGGGGAGTGGGTCGCGCGCTTCACTTCGACCGACGCTGCACGAACCTACTTCTTTCTCAGGTCGAAGCAAAGCACCAACCTTGCTTCCATCAACCAATCAAACGTCCGGGAGCTCCCAATTCCTATGCCTCCCGAGGAGGAAAGGCGCGACATCTGTAAGCGTTCAGCCAGCGGCGTGATTGCGCTCGAGCTATTGGGTGGGTAGATGCAGCAGCATCAGGCAGCAGTCTTCACGCGTCGGGCAGTGCGCCGCTGCACCGCCTTGGTGGTGTGCGATGGGCATACTGCTGCGACGCACTCGGTGAGGTTCACCGCTGCCAGAAGCATGAACTTGATCGCATCGGTTTTCACGTCCAGCAGGTCGTGATCCTGCAGGCGGCTGTAGACGAACGCCAGCAGGTTGGGCTCGGCGTGGGAGTCGATCTGCTGCTGCAGCGCCTGCGCCTGCTGCAGCGTGGTCAAGCCGTCGAGGAAGAGCATCTTCGCCACGAGGCGGTCGAGGCAGCGATCTTGCAGATCCTCGCAGACCATCGGCCATGCATGTCCGCTGATCTTCATCGCCTGGTACACCACGAAGAGGATGTTGAGGATAATCTCGACCTGCTCCAGCCTGGCGCCCAGGCGCGGCAGGACCAGCACACTGGCAAGCAGCGTGGGCTGGTGCGCATGGATCTCGTCGGCGAGCGCCTCGCGCGCGCGCAGATCCATGCGGTCGACGGTGAGGATCGCCTGGGCAACAATGCGCGTGGAGATCCGCTGCGTCATCGGGGCGCGGCCCTGTCCAGGTCCGAGCACAGCGGGTCCTGCCCGAAGTGCTGCGTCCACAGCCTGGGGGTGAGTTCGACCACCCGGGACTGGGGATGTCGGCCCACGCGCTGCAACACGTCGACCAGATAGGTGTACGGGTCGATACCCTGCAGCACGCAGGTGGCGATGAGGCTTTGCAGGATGCCCACATGGCGTGCGCCGACCTCGCTCCAGCAGAACAGCCAGTTGCGCCGCCCCATCGGGATCGGACGCAGCGCGCGCTCGATGTGGTTCGTGTCGATGGGCACCGCCGGGTCATCGATGAACACTGACAGCGCTGCCCGTCGCTCTCGCACGTAGGCCAGCGCTTTGGTCAACGGATTGCTCGGCAGCAGGCCCTGCTGCGCGAACTGCTGCTCGACCCAGGCGAAGAACGCCTGCACCCGCGCCCGGCTGTGGGTGGCGCGATGCGCCAGCTTGGCCGCACCCTCCCACCCGGCGGCGCGGATCTCGGCCTCGATACGGTACAGCGCGGTGATGTGCTGCAAGGCTTGCGTGGCCGCCCGCGGCTCGGCGTCTTGCGCCTCGAAGAACAGGCGCCGCGCGTGCGCCCAGCACTGCGCGTGGGTGACTCCGGTCTGCCTCGCATAGCGGGCATAGGCCGCGTAGCCATCGCTCAGCAGCACCGTGCCACTGGGCAACTGTCCAAGAACTTGGCTCACATGCTCATGGCGGCGCGAGGCGAAGTGGGGGAAGCACACCTCGTCGTGCTCGCCATACACCGGCCAGAAGTACGTGCCCTTCATCTTCCCCGGCCCGGCGCGGCCGGCCTTGATCGGGGTCTCGTCCATCGTGATCACATGCCCGCCCAGGATCGAGGCCAGCTGCGCATCCACGATGGGCTCGAGCAGCGCCGCAGTCTGCTGCATGAGCTGGGTCAACCAGGCCCGGCTGAGCTTGAAGCCGGCATCGGCCAGCCGCTGATGCTGGCGGTACAGCGGCAGGTGGTAGCGGAACTTGTCCACCGCCATGCCGGCGACGAAACTCACGTCGGCGCGGCTGCCCTCGAACACGCTGGCCGGCGCCGGCGCGCAGTGCAGGGTCGCGGTGTCGAGCCGCTTGATCACCGGGCGCACGTACTTGAGCGCCACATAGGCGCCCGGGCGCTGCGCCAGGCGGTAGCTGACCTTCTCGCCGATGACCTCGTACTCCTCGGCACGCAACCCCTGCGCCTGGGCGCACGGCAGGTGGATGACCTGCACCTCGACCCGCTCGGCGTCGAAGAACGCCGTCGCGTCCTGGTCGCCAGCACAATCTGTCGTGCGTGCGCGCCGCGTGTGCCCGGCCACTTGGCGTCCAGCCTCGGGGGCTTGTGGCGGGATCGGCAGATCACCCAGAATCTGGCCGAGATGAAGTTGCTGCGCATCGGCCACGCTCTGCAGCCGTTCGCTCTTGCTGCCGAAGATCTGTCGCCTGAACCACGCCAGTTGCCGCTGCTGCTCAACGATGGTCTGCGCTTGCGATTGCAGCAACCGCACGAGAGCCTCAACCGCCATGCCCGCCACGATCTGGGCGGTATAGGTCTGCACTTGAGCGGGGTCTGCACGCATGAAAGCATTGTGCCCATGGCAAAGCCCGAAGGGAATCGGGCTTTGCCACATTGCAAAACCCGTTATCGCCACTCCACGTGTCGATGCCGCTTGAACTGCCGCGTCACCTGCAGCCCCTCGAGCAGGAGCTTGAGCGCGGTGAAGTCGATCTCGGCGCTGCGCTGCCCGCCCCAGTCGCGCACAAAGCGGCCGGCCTCCAGCCGTTTGCTCCACACGCACCAGCCGCTGCGATCGAAGTACAGCACCTTGATCTGGTCAGCCCGACGGTTCGCGAACACGAACAGATGCCCGCCCAGCGGGTCGACCTCAAAGCCCTGGCGCGCCAGCGCGTACAGCCCGTCGTAGGACTTGCGCATGTCGGCAGGCTGCCCATACAAGAAGACCCGGATGCGCCCCTCAGGAAAGAACATCAGCGGCGCACCAGATGCAGGCTCATGCCGCCGCCCAGGTCCAGCCGCAACTCCATGGGCGCATGCATGCCGCCGGTACCGACTTCGCCCAACTCGATGAACCCCGCGGCACGCTGCTCCATACGCCCAGTCTTGGCCGTCACGGGCGCAGCCTTCACCTTGCCCGACAGCCGCTCACGCCAGCGCCGATAGCTGCTCACACACACTCGCTCCTGCCGACAAAAGCTCTTGAGCGTCAGCCCCGAGGCCGGGAAACGCTCAATCACGTCGCGCCAGCACGCCTCGTCCAGGTGCCGCCGCCGCTTGACCTCGGCCACCTCTGCCGCGTCGTTCTCCATCTCGAATGTCTCCTCATCCCTGCGATGGGAAACATTCTTCGTGGGATCCGAAACGAACGAAAGAACGCCGCTGGCTTACCGGTTACCGACATCTTGACGGAGGTGCGGAGGTCTGAAGAGGCAACGGCTAGTCTTCTGGCCCATATAAGGGAACACATCGACCGCCTACGTGAGTACCGCTCCTCATTGATTTCAGCCGCCGTCACGGGCCAGCTGAACATTGATGAATTCCAGGCTCGGCAACTGAACGCGTCATGACTGACTGGGCTTAAGAAATGACCTCACGAGCGCAGACTATCCAAATCTTTCTCCCGGCAGGCGACGCGCGCGGAATTCGCATTGCGGAAATCACCACCCGCATCGTCCAGGTTATCGAGGTCCCTCGCAGCCTATTGGCAGATTTCCTAAAGATGGCTGAAAGTGACCAGGTCGCTGTGTATTTCTTGTTTGGCCAAGATGAGGACGGTCACGCTCAGCGCATTTACATCGGCCAAACCGGCGACCTGCGGAAGCGCCTAGTCAAGCACAACAAAGAGAAGGATTTCTGGCAACGCGCCCTGGTGCTTATCTCCAAGACCAATAGCCTCACCCAGACCCACGCACTTTTCCTGGAATGGCTGTGCATCCAAGAGGCGAAAGCGGCGGGGCGTTATGTCACCGATAACGGGAACGATGGCAGCAAACCGCACACCCCGGCACCTCTCGAGGCGGATTGCCAGGAGATTTTCGAGACCGGCCGCACACTGCTTGCCACCCTTGGCTACCCGGCATTTGACCCGGTTGCAAAACCAACGGATTCGCCCGCAGGCCGCCAGCTGTTCTACTGTAATCGCGCCGGCACGAATGCAACGGGCGAGTACACAGAGGAAGGTTTTGTTGTACTCAAAGGCTCCAAAGGCCGAGTGGAGCCGGCTAAGGGCCTTGTAGACCCAGCCCTTGCAAAACGCAGAGATGAGCTGATAGCGCAGGGTAAGGCCGCAATCGACAAGGGCATGCTCGTGTTCAGGCAGGACGTTCTGTTTTCCTCTCCAAGCGGAGCCTCTGCCATCGTCGTTGGTGCGGCGTCCAATGGGTGGCGTGAGTGGAAAACAGACAAAGGTGTCACGCTTGACGAGCTCAAGCGCGGCAATGTGCCTGCCTCACCCAGCGAATAACAAGTAAGCCACCTATGCCCAAGCTCACTAACGTCCACACCGAACGCATTTTCGAGAACGAGCTCTGTGACCACTTGGCCGCCGACGGCTGGACCGTGCGCACGCACCTCAAGGACGCCACCGGCTACAGCCGCGAACTCGCCCTGTTCCCGGATGACCTGCTGGCGTTCGTGAAAGAAACGCAAGGTGCGGAGTGGGGCAAATTCAAGGCCTGGCACAACGGCAATTCGGACTCGGTCTTCGTCAAGCGCGTGGCCGAGCAGCTGGACAAGCACGGCACCCTGCACCTGCTGCGCCACGGTTTCAAGGACCGCAATGCCCGCTTTACCCTGTGCCAGTTCCGCCCGGCGCACAAGAAGAGCCCACGGCTCTGGGAGCACTACGGGAAGAACCGCCTGACCGTCATCCGCCAGCTGCATTACAGCCTGCACAACGAGAACAGCATCGACCTGGTGCTGTTCGTCAATGGTCTGCCGGTGGCCACCGCCGAGCTCAAGACCGACCTGACCCAGAACATCACCGACGCCATCCGGCAGTACAAGAAGGACCGCCCAACCAAGGACCCCAAGAGCCGCGAGCCCGAGGCCCTGCTGCAGTTCAAGACCCGCGCCCTGGTGCACTTCGCCGTGTCCACGGACGAAGTGTTCATGACCACCAAGCTCGATGGCGACAAGACTTTCTTCCTGCCCTTCAACCTCGGCCGCCCCGATGGTTATGGTGGCGCCAGCGCCGGCAACCCACCCGCCCCGAAGGACAAGGGCTATCCGACGTACTACCTGTGGGAAGCCGTCTGGTCGAAGGACGTCTGGCTCGACATCCTGGGCAACTTCCTGCACCTGGAGGTCAAGACCGAGGTCGACCCGAACACGGGCGTGAAGTCGACCAAGGAAACGCTCATTTTTCCGCGCTTTCATCAGCTCGACGCCGTGCTGCGCCTTGTCAAGGCCGCAGGCGACGAAGGGGCGGGACACGCCTACCTGGTGCAGCACTCGGCAGGCTCGGGCAAATCCAACACGATTGCCTGGAGTGCGCACCGCCTGGCCAATCTGCACAACGCTGCCGACGATAAGGTTTTTGACTCGGTCATCGTCATCACTGACCGCCGGGTGCTGGACCGCCAGCTGCAGGACACCATCAGCCAGTTCGAGCACAAAGCCGGGGTGGTGCAGAAGATTGACGAGAACAGCGCCCAACTGGCCGAGGCACTGAACAGCGGCACCCAGGTCATCATCACCACGCTGCAGAAGTTCCCCCACATCATCGACAAGGTGTGCGCGCTGAAGGGCAAGCGCTTTGCGCTCATCATTGACGAGGCCCATTCCAGCCAATCCGGCAGCGGCGCACAAAAGCTGCGCTCCGCACTCACCAAGGGGGAGAAGCCCAAGACCGTCATGCAGGTCGACGTCGACGGCAAGACAGTCGAGGTCAGTGTCGACGACGACATCGACGCGGAGGACCTCACCTCCGAGGACGTCATCAACGGCGTGCTCGAGGGCCGCAAGCGCCCGGAGAACGTCAGCTACTTTGCCTTCACCGCCACGCCCAAATCCAAGACGCTGGAGCTCTTCGGCCGACCGGGCGCGGACGGCAAACCTGAACCCTTCCATGTGTATTCGATGCGCCAGGCCATCGAGGAGGGGTTCATCCTGGACGTGCTGCGCAACTACACGTCCTACAGGATGTTCTACAAGCTGGGGTCGATGGCCGACGACAAGCTCGTGCCGCAGAAGAAAGCCAAGAAGGTCCTGGCGCGCTACGCCGTACTGCACCCGTACAACATCGCCCAGAAGGTGGTGGTCATCGTCGAGCACTTCCGCGACCACGTGGCCGCCAAGATTGGCGGCAAGGCCAAGGCCATGGTGGTGACCGACAGCCGCAAGGCCGCGGTACGCTACAAGCTCGCGATGGACAAGTACCTCAAGGAGCGAGGCTACGACAAGGACATGCGCGCCCTGGTGGCTTTCTCCGGCAATGTCGACGACCTGGATTCCGGCCCGGACCCGTTCAATGAGTCCAACATGAACCCGGACATCCGCGGCAAGGACCCGGCCGAGGCGTTCAAGGAGAACGTCTACCGGGTGCTGCTGGTGGCGAACAAATACCAGACGGGCTTTGACCAGCCGCTGCTGTACGCCATGTATGTCGACAAGCGCCTGTCGGGGGTGCTGGCCGTGCAGACGCTCTCGCGCTTGAACCGCACCTACCCCGGCAAGGATGAAACCTTCGTGCTGGACTTCGTCAACAAACCAGATGAAATTCTCGCCGCCTTCCAGCCCTATTACCGCACGGCCCAGCTGGAAGAAGTGACGGACCCCAACATCGTGCATGAGCTGCATATCAAGCTCGACCAGGCCGGGGTCTACCTGCCGAGTGAGGTGGAGTTGTTTGCCGAAGCGTTCTTCGACCCGAGGCGCAAACAGGCCGGGCTGCACGCTTATCTCAAACCTGCTGCGGACCGGTTCGCCGAGCTGTCCGAGACCACGCCGGAGGACGCCGACCAGTTCCGCAAGGACCTGGGGACGTTCCTGCGCATGTACGACTTCCTGTCGCAAATCGTCCCCTACGACGACCCTGACCTGGAGAGGCTCTATGCCTTCGGCAAGAACCTGATGCCGCGCATCCTCGAGCGCGGCTCATCGAGCATCCTGGAGTTGGACTCCGACGTGCGCCTGACGCACTACCGGCTGCAGAAAATCGGAGAGCAAACCCTGGACCTGGCCTCCGGCGAAGTGGTCAAGCTCAAGCCAGTGTCTGAGGCGGGAACTGGCGCAGCAGATGAGGACGAGAAAAAGCAGCTTGCCGAAATCGTGGGCGTGATGAACGACCTGTTCTCAGGCAATCTGACTGAGGCTGACATGGTCGGTTACGTGACCACCATCACGGAGAAACTGATGGAGAGCGAAGCCTTGGCCGAGCAGGCGCGCAACAACAGCGAGCAGCAGTTCGTCATGGGCGATTTCAAAGACATCATGACCGACGCCATCATTGACAGCCAAGACGGGCACAACGCCATTGCGGGTCAGTTGCTCAAAGACGAGCGCGTGTTCACGGCCATGATGGGAATGCTGGCGAAGCAGGTGTACAGGGCGTTTGAGAAGCGCGATGCACTACGAAGGTAGTGAAAGATTCCAAACGGCTCGGAAGTGTCTAGAAAGCCCGGGGCGATTCAGTCAAGGGAGCGAACTTTGTGTCGCTGTAGGATGAGGCGGGGACGGTGCAGGTGATTTGCTGGAAGGGGCTGTGGCAGCGGCATCGCAGTGTGCTGCTGCACGCACGGCTGATGGCGGTGGCGGGCACCTGGCAGCGCGAGGGGGAGACGGCCAATCTGATTGCGGGGTATCTGGAGGATTTGACGCCCTTGCTGGGGCGGTTGAGCACGCGGGGGCGGGAGTTTCGAGTAGGGTGTGGTGTCCCGCACAAAAAACAGCCAAGGCGACGCCTTGGCTGCGAAGAAATCCCGAATCGGGTGGGCTGGCCTTGTCTAGGGTAGAGGAGGGTGACCTGACGACTAGCCTGCCTTTCCTTCTCAAGGAGTGGCATCGCCGCCTTCCGGCACAGTGCCGGGGCTAGGCAGCAGGCGCACCCCCTTGAGCTCCTGATAGAGCCAGACCATCGCCAGCACGCAGTCCTTGGACTGCTGCAATGCTTGCTCGGAGAGCTCCGGCACCCGCGCGCCCCAGATGGGGTCGGCAAGGAGGTAGCCATACGCCTGCGACAAACTCGCTTCGTTCATGGCCTGTTCGCCGAACACGTCCGCCGGGCTGAGGCGCCCAGCCAGCAGCAGCACCGACAGACGCGGCAGCGCGAGGTAGCGCGCGCAGCGGGCGGCAAAGTCATCGGAGATGTTGACCGGTGAGCGCGAGCCACTGCGCAGTTGCACGAGATAGCCATAGGTTACGTTCAGTGCCTTGGCCAAATCGGTCAGGTTGTGCCCGCGCCGTGTCGCCGTCTCCGTCAACGCCGCCATCAACCGTCCCCCAGCGGGAGTGTGCTGCTGCATGTCGCTGTGGGATTTCGGGGGAGCTGGGGTGCGCCTAGTGGAGCTTGTCCTTGGGATTTTGAGAATTGCCATCTTGCTTGACCTTTCCTGAAGGGGGAGGGGTTCTGAAGAAGGGCAAAGTCGCCCCTCATGCGGTGTAGCCACCGCTGCCCGCTGAACCTCAGGGCCAGGCCAGGGGCCTCTGGCCGAGTTGTCCATGGCTGCTGTTTCTCTCACCCATCCCCCGGTGTCGCCTCCGCCGACGCGCTTGACCTGGTCATCGCTCCGTCCGCTCGTTGTCCGGCGCGGCGACCTGACACGGGCCTCCCCTTGGATGCTGTTCTGGGCCTTGAAGAGCGCTGCACGCCTGGCCCGCTGACCGTGTTGTGTCGCCCTGCGTCGAGTGACGCCGGACCCCGTGCTCCGCTAAGTCCTCGTCTCTTCACAAGAAATTTCTCTGTGCCAAGTGAACCGGGTCAATTCGACAAACTTTCACGACGAATCATTTTTTATATGAACTACTGATTTCGGAAGAACAATTGGATTTCACTTGACACACCCGGCACAGTGGCATGACCTTGAAGAAAGCAAAAGAGCGCGACCGATGGTCGCGCTCTTTTGCTTCAGGGTTTTCAGGGTCTGCGGCTTACTGTGTTCTAACCGTGTGCGTCGGCAAGTGCACATTGACCCTGCGCGTGACACCTCCCTCTGACCGCGTGCGCGCCTCCGCGAGTCGGGGGAACTGCTCACGCATGCGCTTCCAGAACTGCACCGAACTGACCGCGCGCATCGCGTTGTTCTCGCACCAGGCCGCATAGCTCGCGAACACCTGCGCTTTCGGCGTGTCGATGGAATCCTTGAGTGTGATGCCCTCGTCGTCCATCCAGGCCACCACCGAGTTGGTCTCCACCTTGGCCTCGTGCAGCAGCTCACGCATCGCCTGCGGCATCACCGGGTCGAATGCTCCACGGGCCTGCAAGCGCACCAGCCCCTCGAGGGCCCAGTTCAACACCCCGGACAACTCCTCGCGGATGATGGTCTCGGCCAGCAGCGGGTCGCGCTCCCGCTCGGGAACCGTGACCGAGAACGGCACGATATCCCAGCGGCGCCAGAAGCCGACGCTGTGGTCCGTGATGGCCGGCAGGTGATTGCCCAGCACAATCCACTTGCCCTGCACGGGGACACTTAGCGGGTCGCGGTACTTCAGGTCGACTTGAATCATCTCCCCCGCAATCAGCGATTTCAGCAGCTGCTCGTCAATCAGTTTTCGAGGCGCCTCATCGACATAGACCAGGCTGGCTCCCACCAAGTTGGACAAACGGAAGCCTTTGAGCTGGTCCAGCGCAATCGCCGCCACACGGCTGTGCAGCGACTGGACGATGTTGGCCAGCACGCCCTTGCCGTTTGCGCCCTGCCCGACCCAGAACTGCGCGCGCTGGTAACGCGCATCCGATATCAGGGTGTAGCCGACGTATTCCTGCACCCGTCGTTGCACCTCCGGGTCAGGCAACACCTGGTGGAGGAAAGCCGTGAAGCGCGGGGAGGTCTGCCCGGGCGCGTACTGGCAATTGAGGCAGTGCGTCAATCCAAGCGCCGGGTCTGGACGCTTGAGCATCAGCGCCCCGCAGTCCAGATGCACATAGCCGTTTTGCGTGGGCACGACGATGTCCATGGTCCGCTTCGGAAGGCGCGGCGCAGCCAGGCGCAAGGCTTGTACGGCGCTTGTGGCGTTTTCTGAGCCGGCCCAGGACGCATCTTGCGCGACCAACCAGGCGTAAGCGTCGCGCGCGGCATCCTCCTGCTCGACGACCGACCAATGGGTGTCATTCCACCGATACAACACATTGCCTTGCACAGCCCAGTGCTGCGTGGCCAACGCCGCGACGACGTACTGATGGGGGCGAAAGCGAACTGATTGTCTTGTCATTTTGAACCTCTTGATGCGCCGGTGTCATGGGAAGGCAAAGCGCGTCCGACGTCCACGTGCCGTGCCGGCTGCGCCGCGTTCAGGCATCAGCTGGCGTGTGTAGGCACCCTGTGGAGTTAAAGCCTCCAAGGCGCTCGGCTTTAAGGTGAGATGGCATCCCCTGAAGCGCCGCGCTGTCCGTTGCAAAAAAAAGCCCCCGACGCATCGGGGGCGAAAGAAGCAAAGGGGCTGTAAGCGTTCAGCCAGCGGCGTGATTGCGCTCGAGCTATTGGGTGGGTAGATGCAGCAGCATCAGGCAGCAGTCTTCACGCGTCGGGCAGTGCGCCGCTGCACCGCCTTGGTGGTGTGCGATGGGCATACTGCTGCGACGCACTCGGTGAGGTTCACCGCTGCCAGAAGCATGAACATGATCGCATCGGTTTTCACGTCCAGCAGGTCGTGATCCTGCAGGCGGCTGTAGACGAACGCCAGCAGGTTGGGCTCGGCGTGGGAGTCGATCTGCTGCTGCAGCGCCTGCGCCTGCTGCAGCGTGGTCAAGCCGTCGAGGAAGAGCATCTTCGCCACGAGGCGGTCGAGGCAGCGATCTTGCAGATCCTCGCAGACCATCGGCCATGCATGTCCGCTGATCTTCATCGCCTGGTACACCACGAAGAGGATGTTGAGGATAATCTCGACCTGCTCCAGCCTGGCGCCCAGGCGCGGCAGGACCAGCACACTGGCAAGCAGCGTGGGCTGGTGCGCATGGATCTCGTCGGCGAGCGCCTCGCGCGCGCGCAGATCCATGCGGTCGACGGTGAGGATCGCCTGGGCAACAATGCGCGTGGAGATCCGCTGCGTCATCGGGGCGCGGCCCTGTCCAGGTCCGAGCACAGCGGGTCCTGCCCGAAGTGCTGCGTCCACAGCCTGGGGGTGAGTTCGACCACCCGGGACTGGGGATGTCGGCCCACGCGCTGCAACACGTCGACCAGATAGGTGTACGGGTCGATACCCTGCAGCACGCAGGTGGCGATGAGGCTTTGCAGGATGCCCACATGGCGTGCGCCGACCTCGCTCCAGCAGAACAGCCAGTTGCGCCGCCCCATCGGGATCGGACGCAGCGCGCGCTCGATGTGGTTCGTGTCGATGGGCACCGCCGGGTCATCGATGAACACTGACAGCGCTGCCCGTCGCTCTCGCACGTAGGCCAGCGCTTTGGTCAACGGATTGCTCGGCAGCAGGCCCTGCTGCGCGAACTGCTGCTCGACCCAGGCGAAGAACGCCTGCACCCGCGCCCGGCTGTGGGTGGCGCGATGCGCCAGCTTGGCCGCACCCTCCCACCCGGCGGCGCGGATCTCGGCCTCGATACGGTACAGCGCGGTGATGTGCTGCAAGGCTTGCGTGGCCGCCCGCGGCTCGGCGTCTTGCGCCTCGAAGAACAGGCGCCGCGCGTGCGCCCAGCACTGCGCGTGGGTGACTCCGGTCTGCCTCGCATAGCGGGCATAGGCCGCGTAGCCATCGCTCAGCAGCACCGTGCCACTGGGCAACTGTCCAAGAACTTGGCTCACATGCTCATGGCGGCGCGAGGCGAAGTGGGGGAAGCACACCTCGTCGTGCTCGCCATACACCGGCCAGAAGTACGTGCCCTTCATCTTCCCCGGCCCGGCGCGGCCGGCCTTGATCGGGGTCTCGTCCATCGTGATCACATGCCCGCCCAGGATCGAGGCCAGCTGCGCATCCACGATGGGCTCGAGCAGCGCCGCAGTCTGCTGCATGAGCTGGGTCAACCAGGCCCGGCTGAGCTTGAAGCCGGCATCGGCCAGCCGCTGATGCTGGCGGTACAGCGGCAGGTGGTAGCGGAACTTGTCCACCGCCATGCCGGCGACGAAACTCACGTCGGCGCGGCTGCCCTCGAACACGCTGGCCGGCGCCGGCGCGCAGTGCAGGGTCGCGGTGTCGAGCCGCTTGATCACCGGGCGCACGTACTTGAGCGCCACATAGGCGCCCGGGCGCTGCGCCAGGCGGTAGCTGACCTTCTCGCCGATGACCTCGTACTCCTCGGCACGCAACCCCTGCGCCTGGGCGCACGGCAGGTGGATGACCTGCACCTCGACCCGCTCGGCGTCGAAGAACGCCGTCGCGTCCTGGTCGCCAGCACAATCTGTCGTGCGTGCGCGCCGCGTGTGCCCGGCCACTTGGCGTCCAGCCTCGGGGGCTTGTGGCGGGATCGGCAGATCACCCAGAATCTGGCCGAGATGAAGTTGCTGCGCATCGGCCACGCTCTGCAGCCGTTCGCTCTTGCTGCCGAAGATCTGTCGCCTGAACCACGCCAGTTGCCGCTGCTGCTCAACGATGGTCTGCGCTTGCGATTGCAGCAACCGCACGAGAGCCTCAACCGCCATGCCCGCCACGATCTGGGCGGTATAGGTCTGCACTTGAGCGGGGTCTGCACGCATGAAAGCATTGTGCCCATGGCAAAGCCCGAAGGGAATCGGGCTTTGCCACATTGCAAAACCCGTTATCGCCACTCCACGTGTCGATGCCGCTTGAACTGCCGCGTCACCTGCAGCCCCTCGAGCAGGAGCTTGAGCGCGGTGAAGTCGATCTCGGCGCTGCGCTGCCCGCCCCAGTCGCGCACAAAGCGGCCGGCCTCCAGCCGTTTGCTCCACACGCACCAGCCGCTGCGATCGAAGTACAGCACCTTGATCTGGTCAGCCCGACGGTTCGCGAACACGAACAGATGCCCGCCCAGCGGGTCGACCTCAAAGCCCTGGCGCGCCAGCGCGTACAGCCCGTCGTAGGACTTGCGCATGTCGGCAGGCTGCCCATACAAGAAGACCCGGATGCGCCCCTCAGGAAAGAACATCAGCGGCGCACCAGATGCAGGCTCATGCCGCCGCCCAGGTCCAGCCGCAACTCCATGGGCGCATGCATGCCGCCGGTACCGACTTCGCCCAACTCGATGAACCCCGCGGCACGCTGCTCCATACGCCCAGTCTTGGCCGTCACGGGCGCAGCCTTCACCTTGCCCGACAGCCGCTCACGCCAGCGCCGATAGCTGCTCACACACACTCGCTCCTGCCGACAAAAGCTCTTGAGCGTCAGCCCCGAGGCCGGGAAACGCTCAATCACGTCGCGCCAGCACGCCTCGTCCAGGTGCCGCCGCCGCTTGACCTCGGCCACCTCTGCCGCGTCGTTCTCCATCTCGAATGTCTCCTCATCCCTGCGATGGGAAACATTCTTCGTGGGATCCGAAACGAACGAAAGAACGCCGCTGGCTTACCGGTTACAAGGGGCTTGACGGACGGATGAGGCTCGGTGTCTTCCTGTGGGCTGCTGCTGGCCTAGTCGTCGGCTGTACCCGCCTCGACGGCGGACTTGACCGCCGCACGCGCCACCTTGCTGGCCTCGAATGCGATGATGAGCAGGGTTCCTGTGGGCTTGCCCTCGCGGGAAAGATAAAAATCCGTTTTCAGCTTGCCGGTGACCTTGACGAAGTCGCCCTTGGCCAGGCCCGGGTCTTCATCCTTCATCACCCGCACCGTGTACCAGGTGGGCTCCTTGTCGACGCCGCGCTGGCTCTCGGCCAGGCGAAACTCGAAGTAGCCCTTGCCGGTGGTCTTGCTTTCCTTGCGGGTGGCCTCGGTGGCGATATTTCCAAACACTTGCATGCTGTGTCCTTGAATGAGTGGCGATGGCACATGCCATCACGACATATAGCAACCACCTTTTCGACCACGCCAGCCGCTCAGTCCGTTGCGTTCTGCAGCGGCAGCAGCGGTGACACCGGCGCCGTCCACGCCCCCAGAGAGGACGGCCGCCTGAACGGCAGCAGGTTGTCCTCGAACCACCCCGGCGGATGCGTCGGCGCCGCTGCGGTCACGCGCAGCTTGGGCATCCAGACGGGCAACAACTGAACCACCACATGGCCGACACAGGCATCGACCAGACTGACGCGGCCATCGGGGTGGGTTTTTTCGAGCGAAGCCCACACCGCGTACACCCCGTCGTCGACCCTGCGAAACTGGCGCCGTCCGGGAACCAGCTGCTGCTTGGCAGACTCGGCCGCCAGCTGCTCGAGCAGACGCACCGCATCGCGGGCGATGCGCTCGGTCTTGCCCTGCACCGACACTAGCCGCAGCACCCGGCCATCGGCCAGCCGTCGGCCCACGGCGCGCGCCAGCGCCGCCAAATCTGACAGGCGTTGCGACCCTCGTTTGCTGCGGTCGATTTCAAACCAGCCCACCTCCTTGCCACCGGGGAAGACGGCCACCGCATCGGGGCGCAAGCTCTTGCTGACCCGTTGGCCGCTGTGCCAGACCTCCACCGTCAGATACCCCTGGGCCGGTGGTTGCTTCTGGCTGAGCTGGTGCAACAGCTCACTTTCCGTCAGCGCCGTCCAGCCCCGCGCCTGCGCGCACAGCACCAGGAACTGCGCCCACAGGCGGTGCTCCGGGTTGGTCATGTCGCTGACCCGGCGCACCGAGGCCGACGCCGCATCCCCCCGCTCGCCCAGCCAGTCCGCACCCCGCTGCGTCAACCCATAGACCGTCTGGAAGCGCTCGGTCTTGTAGCGTCGCAGCAGCCCCTGCTTGACCAGACCGCGCACCGCCCGCTGCGCAGCGGTCAGCGCCGCCTTGAAGGGGCGCTCGGGGAAACAGGCCGCGGCAATGTCCAGAGTGCGCACTACCCGGAAGCGGTCGACTACACGCAGCGCGTGGGCTGCAATCGTGTCGCGCAGACACAGGCTGGGTACCCGCGCGGACAGCCCGCGCTGCGGCGCGCGGTGCTGCCCGGTTTGACCACGCGGCACCTGCAGCGGTGTCTGCGGGAGCACGGCCGGCATGTCGCTGGGGTGCACGGGCGTATCCGCAGGGGTGTGTTCTGCGCTGCCGTGGCGGCTTTGCACGATGGTGGTGGGGCGGGTAGTGGGGCGGGTGGTGGTGACGAGGGAGGGCGTGGGCATGACGTGGTTTCGGTGGCGGACGGTTGCAAGGCCGCCGGGCGTTCCCTTGCAGGCGCGCCGACGGAGCTTGTCCTGTGTAGCGAGCACCGCGCGAACGCACCCTGCGGGCGTGCACACCACGCGGTTCTCGCGCAGGTGTTGGGTTCCTCGGGGCGGACCGCACGGGCGTGCGCTGGCAGGGGGCTGAAGGTGCTCTCCCAGCACCCACCCTCGCGCGCTTGGGGCGCGCGGCGTTCCCGTATCCGACGCGACGTCCTTTCGCAGGCGACTGTGCTGCCACCCGGCTTCGCCGGTGCGAACCCCCGCCGTCCCAGACCGGTCATCCAGGCCACTGTCCCTGCGACGTCGGAGGCGACCGTCTCCTCAGCAGCCGTGCGGTCGCAGCGTGCCCAGACGGTTGGGCAGAGGGCCTCCCGTGGGCCAAGGCCCACCCGGATGGGTTCTCGCCAACCGTCCGGGGCCCACGCCGCTTGCCGCCGCACGCCGTTCGGCGTGGGCCGTCTCACCCAAGGCGGGCTGCGCGGGGCCGGCGGGGGTTCGCACCGGCGAAGCCGGGTGCAGTCGCGTGCAACTGTGCCCCCTGGGCCTGCCCTCGGGAGCGCAGGTGACCCCCACACGCGGCAGCTGCCCTTCAGGGGCCTCTGCTGGACGCAGAGCCGTCCGCCCGCGGCTGCCCTCGGGAGTGCCTGTGCGGTGCCCTCGGGCCGGGCGTGTCGGAATGCCGTATGGGACAAGGGGGAGGGTACCGCCAGTACGCCGCAGCCGGTGGCACTGCGGTGACGGTGGGATGCCCGCGGGGGCACCACCTTTGTGTCGCGCAGTGCCACAGGCGGTGTCGCTGCGGGAAGCTCCGCGTTACCGCCGTGAGGGAGCGGCGACGTAACGCAGCCGACCGCTGACCCGGCAGCTGGCCTTGATGGCCCCGCTGGCCAGCAGCTGCTGCATCAGGCCGCCCGGCAGGGGCGCGCTGCTGCGGTCGTGGGAGATACGGAAGGTGAGCGGCGCTTCGGACACTTGCTCGATGTACGCGCCGTCGGCGAGCAGTTGCAGCACGGTATGCAACGCATGGGAAGATGACATGACTGACCTCGTTTGTGACGGACGCACGACCCCTGTCGTGCGCATCCGTTGAAGGTCTGCAGGCCGTGCGCCTGCAAGGGGTGGGTCAGTTCATGTGGGGAATTCTAGGAGGCGCCTGGGGGTGGGCGTCAAGGGGCGGTGCGTGCAAAAAGTTTCCGCGCGGAAAGATTCATCCCCGGGGCAACGCGTTGAGCGGTGAGCCAATGTGTTGACGCAGTCGGTACCTGGGTTGGAGTTGACCAGCGTCTTCAGTGCTCTACGCCGCAATGAGGCTTGGGACGATTTCCGGGCCGGTCGTCGGCACAAGAGTCACAACGTAGCTACATTGTGGTACTATCGGTGCTACCAATGAAGGAGTTCACCATGTTGACCGTTGATGTTCGTTCCCGCGTCGAGCCCGAGCTCAAACGTGAGGCGACGGCGGTTCTGAAGGCCGCCGGCTTGGACGTGAGCACCGCCATTCGCTTGTTCCTGCGCAGCGTCGTCGAGAAAGGCGGGCTTCCCATGGAACTGCCACGCGCCAATCCTGTCACCCTGGCCGCCATTCGGGACGCCAAAGCCGGAAAGACGACGCCCACGACGCTTGAGGACCTCTGAGCGTGCCGCGAACGCTTGAGGAGACCAGTCAGTTCAAGCGGGACAAGAAGCGCGTCAAGGGTTCCGGTCGTTACGACTGGCAGGAGATGCGCGATGTCGTAAAGGAACTGATGAACGACCGCCCGCTGGACCCGAGGCACCGAGACCATGAGCTCTCAGGCGAGTATGCGGGTGTCCGCGAGTGCCACGTCGCACCGGACTGGCTTCTCATTTACGACAAGGTGGGGCACCTCAAGGGTGGCTCGCTCAGGCTCATCCGAACAGGGTCGCACAGCGAACTCTTCTAGCAGTTGATGCGTGTCTCGCGGTTGGCCTTGACCGGGCTGCCCTGTACTCGCCACTCCTGTAGGGCCTCTGGCATGAAGAGTGACAACACGCCGACCCTCTAGCCCCGTACCCTGCCGACATCGCGGCGGGCAAGCTTGTCTTCACCAAGGCCGCCGCACGCTCTGTACCTCGGCGAAATCCGTCCAGGCGGTGCTTTGCCAGGAGAGTGCGTCGTGATACTCGAGGTCGTGGATACGCCGCTCCAGGTCCGCGGCATCCACCGCCTTGGCCAGATAGGCCTGCTCGGCTTGCTGCTGTGCATCAAGGGGAGAAAACAACTGATTCAGAAACTGCTTGAAGGTGCGCATGACATCACTCCCTCGTGGGGAGCCTCACAAAGAAACTAGGGATAACCCTAATTATAGGCTGCACCCGCATTCTCAAGCCGGGGAAGTGCATGAAATTGCTGCAACGCAGCATGGGTTTTCAGCCACGAGATGACGCTCACCAGTGCCACGGCGCCCCCCGCCCCTTGCCATGCCCACGACGCGCTGGCCGGTGTCTGCGCGACAGCACCGGGATAAAACAGCGGACTACACGCGGTCTCCCTGTTTCCGGAAGACCGTGTCATGCAATTCAAAACCCGCAACCACCTTGTGTTGCTCTACCGCACCGAATGGGTGCGCAAGGGCACGCAGGGCAACACCCATGGATTCAGCCACGCGCACTACGTGGGCAGCCTGCCCCGGGATGCGCAGGATATTCCCGAGCCGCTCGCCGCCGTGCTGACTGAGTCTGAGCGTGCCTTGGTCGACAAACGCGTGTGCGCACCGGCGCGCGAAGCCGCCCGGCAGGCGCAGGAACACGCCCATCAACAGGCCATCGACCCGAACTGGCGACTGCGCCAGGCCAGCGCCCTCATTGCGGAAGCCGCCCCGTTGTGCGCAGCACAAGACGTCCTTCCGGACGTGCTGCAAGCCTTGCACGCCGCCCTGCGCGGTCTGCCTGCGCACCCCTCTCCCGGCCAGAGCGCAAAGGGTGATACCACCACCGCGACCACCGCGCCCGACCCACTCGCGCGCGCAGCGGACGCGGTCGTACAAGCCGCCAAAGCGGTGGCCGCAGGGCACTATGGTCCGCCGCCCAAGAACAACGTGCGCGGCACCGCGGTGTATCAGTCGTGGGAGCGTTTGCAGCAGGCGATGGAAGGCGACGACCCGGGCAGTCTGCTGCGCGCCCTGCAGGACGCCGGCTATGTCAAACGCAAGCGCCGGGATAGCGCCGAGGGGTGAATCGGCTGGCTGCCTCCTTTCTTCCGCCGAAGCGAAACAGCGGTGACTACACCTTGCAGGCCATCACTGAACAAGGAGGACATCATGGCTTGTAAGATGACATTGCAAAATGGGCGGCTGTTGGCGCCACAGGAGATGGCAACCTTCAAGGGGGTTGTCACAGGTGCAGGCGGGCTGTGGGCGTCGGTCTCGGCGAAGCTGCTGCGCCGCCTGACGGCCGGGCCGCTGAAGTCGGCATTGCTTGTGCTGGGCGAGGAGACGCAGACGCGTGTCGTAGGACTGCTGTTGCAGTCCGGCCGGGTGCAACTCGCGGGCTTGGTGCCGGTGGTCGATACGCTGTCGCTGCGCTGGGTGCTCGATGGAGTCGAGGTGCACCGCCGCCTGCAGTGGGTGGTGCAGTCGCCCTCGCATCACCAAGTGCTGCTTTCCCGGGCGCCAATTCTCGACCTCAACTCGTCCAAGTGGCAGCAGATGCGCGCGCTGCTGCAAGACGCCCCGCTTGGAGCGAACGAGCAGGAGCAATTGACAGCGGTGGCCGAGGCGGCCATGCTGCTGCAGAGGTATCCCCTGGACCTGCAGCCCGGCGCAGGTGCCCTCAAGCGATGGGCGGTGGTGTGTCACGGGGCGGAATGTGTGCCGATAAACCTGGGGGGCGACTGAACCTGAAAGTCATCCCCCGTGAGACGACAGGACACCCCTTCGTTGATTCGTGCGCCGACTCCCTTGGGGTCGGCGTTTTTTTTGACTGCGACCGTACGTTGCAAATCAATGCGCAGAGTGGCTGCGCATGTTCCCAGCGCTGCTGCGCTGTCACAAATGATGGGCGGGCGAACGGGACGGCTTTACCCAGAGCGAGGTCTGGGATATGCTGAAAACCGTTGCGGGGCTTGTTGTACATGGCGTTGTACATTCGCCCGGGGTGGCGGAAAAATTCAATAAAATCAAGGCGTTAAGAGTGTCGCGTAAGCGAATCCCCCTCTCTCCGCCAAGAAAAAATAGCCCGACTGCGGATCGCAATTCGGGCTATTTTGCAGAAGTCAGCGAGACGCCCAGACGCGAAAAAACCGCCAGTGATGGGCGGTTTTGCTGGACTTGGTGCCGGGAGCGGGACTCGAACCCGCACGCTTTTAAGGGCGCTGGATTTTGAGTCCCCTATGCAAATCCAGTATTCATGCGGGCTGCGGGGCGATCGCTTCCGGGTTTCGCGCAAAAATCGAGCGAGCATTCATGCGGGCCGCAGGGCGATCCCGGAAGTGATTTTCAGCGCACTGGGCGGATGCGCTCGCCCTCGGTGCGGTAGTGCTTCTCAGTGAGCGCCTGGCTGCTGTGGCCGAGCAGTTTTGACGCGGCGGCCATATCGGTAGCGAGGTTCGCGGCGCGCTTGCGCATGTCGCGCAGGATGGTTGCGCGGATGGCGTCTGCAAGTTCCGGCGTCTGTTCGGCGGCCTTGTCGCGGGCGGCATCGAACCGGGTGCGCAGCATGCGCTGAGTCACCTGCGCGCCGGTGGGAGTGGTGAGCATGCGCAGGTGCATGGCGCGCTTGTTCGCCATGCGGCGCTCGATCAAGCGGGGGATGACGGCGGACTCGGAGATGATGAAGTCCGCCGTCTTGCCGGTCTTGCTGGCTGTCACGCGCAGGACGTCGCCCCGAATGTCTGTGAGCGACAGGGCCAGCACATCGGTCAGGCGCAGGCCGGTGGCCGTCATCCAGTCCATCACGTCGCGCAACACGGTGTCTGCATGGCTGTAGATCGCCTCAAACACGGCGTCTGGCACATCGACGCGGCGCGGCTTCTCGGCGTTCTTGCGCATGCCTTGGCCGGGGTAGGGCAGGGCGGTGTAGCCCCATTCGCGGGCGAATTTCCAGATCACACCAAGGACGGCAAGCTCCCGGTTCGCTCGCGTCTTGGCTGAGCGCTTGTCGCGGTAGGCGGCGAGCATCGGCGTCGTGACGGCCTCCCAGGTGGCGCGCTCCATCGCGGGGCGCATGGCCTTGAGGCTGTTGCGGTAGTCGGCCTGCGTTGTCGCCCGGTAGGTGGGCAGGATGTCCTGCTCGAAGCGGTCAAACGCGGCCTTGAGCGTTCCGGCGCCGGTGTCGCGCAGGCCTTCGAGTTCCTCCCACTTGCGCACCGCTGCTGCATGGTCGGTGCCGAGCGAGACTTCACCGCGCCCCTGACTGGTGCCGTCCCAGTAGTAGCACACCCACACTTGGCCGTTCTTGCCACGGCGGATGCGCGTGCGAAATCGTGCCAGCTTGCCCATGCCGCATCATCGCACTGCGGCCAGATCAAATCCAGCGGGCGCGCGCGGCTGCTCGCCAGCCAGGCGGCGCTCGGCATAGGCGCGGCTGACCAGCGGGCGCGAGCCGACACGCTCGAATGCCCAGCCCATGCGCGTGAGAGCGCGGCATTGCGCTGCGCCGGACTCTTTGCCGGTGATCTCGACCAGCTCGGCGTGCGTGAGGACGAGGGGGGTCATTTCGGCTGCTCCTGCGGCGCGTTCTTCTCCATGCACCGCCGTTCGATTTCCTTGGCGAAGTGCAGCCACCCCCATTTCTTGAGGAACCCATCCATGCTGTCTGGCATCACCCCAAATGCCGATGCGCACTCTTCGACGGTCAGCGGGGTCCATTGCGGCGCTGCAGCCTTGATTCCCGCTTTCAGCAATTCGACTTCTGCGCTCAAGCGTCGCAATTCCGCAGCGGCGCGCTCTCTGGTGGCGACCTCGTTCGCCCATGCCTTTGCGCTTTCCTCGCATTCGTCAGCGAGGCGCAGGGCGTATGGAATTTCTTCTGTCTGGCTCATTTCTGCACCTTTTCACAAGCCGTCATTTTCCCTACAAAATACCCCTCGTTATAAGCCTGGCTAAGCACGATTGGCAGGAAAAACAAAAACAACGTAATCGCAATCGTAGATAGCGCAATAGCGGATACCGTCAAGATTATGTCAAGGCGATTCATTTCTGCACCTCCGGCACAGCCAATAGCGTGACGCGCTCGCCGGGATGCTGGCGACAGAACGCCTCCACATCACGCCAACTCTCCGCAGCCATCTCCCAGCCTTCGGGGATTTGAGGTTGTGGCGAAGGTTGTGCATGAATAACCGCGTTGCGTGCAAATAAAAACATGCAGTAGTTTGCGACATCAATTGGGTCGCCTTTCTCGACATGTTCGCGTAGTGCTTTACTGATCTGCACCGGTGTCCAGCTTGGGTGTTGCCACCCTGATCGCCCTTTCGCTCTTGATTTCGCCAATTTGCCTTTCATGGCGGCAGCAAACAAATCGACTGCAACATCGTCTGGATGGGGGTTCCGCTCCGCCATCGCCTCAAGCTCGGCGGCAATGGCTGTAAGTTCAGCGTTCAAACGACCAAAACGAGGATGACTCAACACAATCAAAGAATCTTGGGCCTCTTTTATCGCTGAAGCTGCGCGAATCAGGAGTTCAGTGCTCATGGCTTTTCTCCGCAATCAAGCTCGTGGAGTTTGAAACCAGTTTGGGCGCTATAATGCTTAATAAGGTGGTCTTCACTCTTAGACCATGCTGCGTTTTCTCCATACTTATCAAACCAAGTCGCAACGTAAATTTTCACCGGCTTCGGCTTGCGGCGATAATTCTTAATATCAGCAGAAAATAAAGTCTCGTTTATGTCTGTCCAGCCCTTGACAGGGTGATAGATTTGCAACTCGCCATCGGCCAGCGCCTCAAATAGCGGGATATAGTCGCGTGCGTTCTCTTTAGTGAAAATCATTTCCGTTCCTCCAGTATCTCAGGACAGTAATCTCGCGTCGGTTTCGGCTCAGGGTAAAACCAGACGCGTGGCGGGTTATCAACAGGGAGCTCACGCCGTGCGCAGGTATCGCACACGGGCTGGCCTGCGCCGAAGCAGCGGGCGATGTCGAGGGGGAGATTCATGCTGCAATCCCCTCAAACAAATCGATCTGCTCGCCATGCAACAGGCTTTGCGCCCAGGCGCAGATTTGGCGGCCTTCGTCGGTGTGCGGGAACCTCTTGAGCACATCGGCGATGAGCGCAAGCGCGGCGGCTCTGATGGCGCTCTCGCCCGTGTCAGCAAAATGGCCCCACTTCGGCAGCGGCGCAAATCCATGGCCTCCCAAGTGGGTGAAGAACGAATAGGCATAGCACCAGCGGTAATCAATCTTCCGCGCGCAGACTTCGGCGCGTGGAAGCCCGACAAATCCCCTGCGCCCTGGCTCCTGGGTCATGCTGCGGGTGATCTCCTGTGTGCCCATCGCCTTACCCCTTGATCCGGTGCACCAGCCCGCTGTCGGTGCGCGAGAGGGTGCCGGTGCGGGTTTCGCTGGTGGCGGGCAGCGCGGGGGCGCTGGGCAGGAAGGCGCTGGTGGCGTCTGCGCCGGTTGCGCGCAGGTATTCGATTTCCACGCGGGCGCTGTCCACCAGCACGCCCGCCACTTGCGGCACGGCGCGGGCGCGGTCGGGCTCCATGGGGTTGTTGCGGTCGCGCAGCGCGGCCAGCGTTTCCATGAGGTGTCCGCGCATGTCGTTGATGGTGATGGGCTTGGTCATGATGTTTGCTCCTGTGCGGTGAGGCGGTTGACCTGGCGGGTGATGCAGCCCTTGAGCTGCACCAGGCGCGCCAGCTCGGGGGATTTGTTCATCGGGTGGTTGCGCCGCGCGTGTTCGGCGCGGCTGATGCACTCCAGCCGGTCGGCAGTGATGTGCAGCAGATCGGCGGTGCGCATGCCGGGCCTGAACACGACGATATGCTCCGGCGGGATCGGGCCGTGTGCCTGCTCCCACACCAGTCGATGCACGCCCACCCAGCGCCGCACGGGTGCCAGGCGCGGGTCGTCGCTCACCTTGCGCTCCAGATAGCCGTCTTTGTTGAGGCGCAGGCTGCCGATGGGCTTGTAGTTGCGGGCCTCGTGCGGCGGCCTGCCGGGCTTGAATTGGGTAAGCGCGCTGCGGCCTCCGGCCTGGTAGTGCGTGCCTTTGTTCCACGGCGTCATGCCAGCCTTGAACTGGTGCGCGGTCATGCGCGGGTCTTGCCTGCCGCGCTGCACGCGCCCGCTGCGATCGCTCGCAAGGAATGCGGCGGACTTGCGCAGGCCGAGCGCGTGCGCCTTGTTGTACACGCTGGCCGGTGCGCGGCCCAGGCGGGCGGCGATGTCTGCGGTGGCGTGGTCGGGGTAGAGCACGCGCAGCAGGGCGATGTGTTCGGGCGTCCAGGGGTGGCGGGTCATGGGGGATCCTCGCAAGTCAAGCCCAATCCGCCACGCCGCACACGCGCATGCCCAGCGCGTCGGCAATGCTCACCTCCAGGCGCGCGCCGCGGCTGGATTCCCAGCCGGGCAGCAGGGCCACACCGGCGCAGGCCAGCAGCAGGCCGATGTCGCGGCGCAGGTGATGGTGCCATTCGCTCTCTGCGCGCAGGCCGTTGCGGGCGGGGTTGACGGGCACGTAGCCAGCGGCGCGCAGTGCGTCCTCGGCCTCGAAAAATGCTGGGTGGTTGTAACCCGGCAGGCCGGACATGGGGCCTGCGAGGTACACCCAACGGTCGTGCGGCTCGGGCAGGTGGCAGAGCAGATTACGGGCGATATTCCGCACTTCGGTGCTGACGGCCCAGCCGAGATCGTCTGGATCGGTCAGGCGCTTGGCGAAGGTGGCAAGCGGGGTGGTGAGGTCGGTGGGTGCGTGGGTCATGGGGTGGCGTTTTTCTGGTGGGTCAGTGCGGGGTTGGGTGCGCTGGGGATGCGGGCGCGCGCGCCCAGCATGGCGGCAAGCTGGCCGACCTTGGCGCGCGCGTTGGCGTTTTCTGCCAGATCAGCGCTGGACAGGGCATCGGCGCGGATGTTGCTGACCTCGGAGGACAGCATGGCGATTTGCCGGTGGATGGCACGCATGCGGTCGTCCATGGCGCGCTGAGTTTGCTCTTGCGGCGGCACGATTTCCCAGCCCACCCCGCTGACGGGGCGCAGCATGGCCTGATCGTCCTGCAACAGCGCGGCGCGCATTTCGGAAAACTGCTGCAAAAAGCGCAGCCGGTTTTGTTCGTGCTGCGCAATGCTCAGCGCGGGCTTGATGCCGAAAATGGCCTCCAGCTCGGCGCGGGTGATCTGCTCGCCGGGGCGAATGCGCCCGGCTGCGCGCAACTGCCGCAGGGCTTCGCGCCAGGCGGGGTAGAGCGGGAAGTCGTTTTCTTCGGGGCTCATGCCAGCACCTCGAAACGGCCGAAGCGGGGGCGGTAGTCGCCCAGTCCGATCATGGAGCCGCAGGTCTGCAGGGCCATGGACAGATCGGCGGCCTGCAGGGTGGATTCGTCAAAGGCCACCGTGAAGCGCAGTTTCCAGTCGTTGAAGCGCGGGCGCGCGCGCACGATTTTGCTGGTGCCCACCTTGACGCTGCGCATGTCGACCAAGCGCTTGTCGGCAAACATGGTTTCAGGGTCTCGCGGACCTGGGTATTCGATGGGCAGCCTGTCTTCGAGCACCACGGCGGCGCGCTTGATGGCGGTGCCGAGTTTGTGCACCTTGCCCGCACCGACCAGCGCGGCCAGCATGTTGTACCCCGGCACATAGGGGCCGGTTTCTTCGTCGTAATACAGGCCGCCCAACCATTCCAGACGCGCCATTTCCAGCAGGTCGTCTTCGGTCTTTTTTCGCTTGCCGCTGATGGCCTTGATGGCGCGGGTTGTATCGTCAAATGGGTTGGCCAGCCGTTCGTTATGCGTGAGCAGCGGGGCGATGCCCTTGATGGTGAATGTGAGTTGTTTCATGTCGTTGACTCCTTGCCGTGTGACGCCCAATCGCGTCGGGTAGCGCACCGTGATGCGCTGCCCGCCGAAATCGGCCCTTGCCTTGCCTCGCCAAGCCACGCCCGGCCCTGCCAAGCCACGCCTCGTGGTGCAACCGCACCGGGAGGCAGACGCTGGCGCATCTGCAACCCGCTGCATTCGCAGCCCTTGCCTTGCCACGCCAAGCCTTGCCCAGCCATGCCCTGCCTCGCCGCGCCCGGCCCTGTGGTGCAACCGCACCGGGAGGCAGACGCTTGCGCATCTGCAACCCGCTGCAATCGCAGCCCTTGCCAAGCCAAGCCCAGCCCCGCCTCGCCGCGCCTTTCCTTGCCCCTCCTTTCCATGTGGTGCAACCGCACCGGGAGGCAGACGCTTGCGCATCTGCAACCCGCTGCAATCGCAGCCCTTGCCAAGCCAAGCCCAGCCCCGCCTCGCCGCGCCTTTCCTTGCCCCTCCTTTCCATGTGGTGCAACCGCACCGGGAGGCAGACGCTTGCGCATCTGCAACCCGCTGCATTCGCAGCCCTTGCCCAGCCAAGCCCCGCCCAGCCCGGACTGGCCCAGCCTTGTGGTGCAACCGCACCGGGAGGCAGACGCTTGCGCATCTGCAACCCGCTGCATTCGCAGCCCTTGCCCAGCCAAGCCCCGCCCAGCCCGGACTGGCCCAGCCTTGTGGTGCAACCGCACCGGGAGGCAGACGCTTGCGCATCTGCAACCCGCTGCGCTCGCGCCGCGCTCACTTGCGCGCTCCAAGCAGCGTGCGCCGCTGGGCGTTGATGCGGGTTTGGGCGCGCTCGATTTCGCTCACGGTGGCGTGTTCGACCTGGATGTGATGCACGGCCAGCGCGTCGCTGAGGGCGTCGAGCTCGTCGGGCTGGGCGGTGTAGGCGTAGTGCCGGGCGTGGCGGCGGGTGATGGCGGCCAGGGCGTCAATGCCTGCGGCAATTTCGCGCGGGCGATTGGCGCGGGCCAGCGGGGCCACGGCGGCCAGGGTGTCGGCCATCATCAGGGCGAGGCTCAGGCGCTTGATGTCGTCAAACTGGGCGCGGCGGTGGCGCAGGGCAGAGAGGGCCTGCAGATTGCTCTGCACGATGGCGTCGCGCTGGGTGGCGGGCAGCAGGCTTGCGCCTTCTGCGGCCACGGCGATGGGGTTGAGGAGGGTGTGATTGGGGCGCATGGGGGTTGGTCTGATGGGGCGCTCAGCGGTTGCCATCGCCCGCCGCGATGCGCTTGAAGTCGGGCTGGGCGCGGTAGCGCTGCAGGGCGGCGTCTGCGGTGCGCTGGCGTGCCCAGTGGGCCAGTTCGACGGCCTGGCGCAGCAGGGGGCTGCGCAGCACGGCGTCGGGCTGGCGCAAGTGCAGGCTGCGGGCCGCTGCCAGGGCCTGCGCGTCGGTCAGGGTCGGGTAGGGCATGGTGCGGCCTCGCTGGGCTGGGCGACGTGGTAGGGCATGCGGCGCTCGCCCACGCGGCTGGGGTGGCGCAGGTAGTCGTCTGCGCCGGGGCGACGCACGGGAGCCGGTGCGGGCGCCAGGGGCTGCCACGCGGCTTGCCAGGCGTCTGGCGGCACGGCGGGGCGCTCGCCCTTGCGGCGCTGGCGCATGTCTTCGGCGCAGCGAGCGGTTTCTGTGGCGGGGTCGATGAGGGTGTATTTGCGCGCAGCTTTGGCGCGGGCGGCTTGGCGGTGGGCGGTTTTCATGGTGGGGTCAGATGAGGTGGAGTTGCACGGCAAAAAGCACGGCGACGATGAGCAGCACGGCGGCCCAGGCGACCATGCGGTCGAGGATGACGGAGGGCTCGTCCTCCGGCTCGGGCACCACGGCCAGCGGTGCGCGCAGCAAAGCGCGCTGCAGCAGGGCGGCGTCCATGCCGGGCGCGGGCAGGCGGGCGCTGTAGGTGGTGGGCGTGCGCACTTCGAAGTGCGTGGGGCGGTACAGCTTGCCGATGTGCACCGGGCGCGCTGCGGGGCTGGGATGGGTCATGTCGGTCTCCTGTGAGGGCGGTTGATCGGGCGTGCGGGGCTCAGCCCCACACCTTGGCGGCAAGCCAGAGCACCAGCACCAGCCAGCCCGCCACGGCAAGGGCGGGGCCGAAGATTTCAGGCAAGGGACGCGGCGCGCCGCGCTGGCAGGTGCCGTCGCAGTGGCGGCCTTGGTTGCAGTGGGGGTGACAGGGCATGGGGGGCTCCAGATGATGTGTGGAGCCTACTATAGTGCTGCTATCGGCAATGCGCAATAGCCCAACTATTTTATTGGGCAAATTTGTTGCATTCACTCACAGATCGGGCAAACTCTCGATCTGTATCAACAAGGTGCGATGCTGGCTTGTTGGGCGCTGAACGCACTTCACAGGGAGTAGCCATGGAAACAGAACTGACGTTGCTTCGATTGGTGGCCTGGGCAATCGTGCTCGGCGTCTTTTATCTGCTGTTCACCATCCTGCGGGGCCTGTTTGCTCCGGCCAAGGGGCCGGATCGGGTGTGTCTGGATTGCGGCACGCGCGCCAGGGCAAAGAGGGAAACGCGCGGTCACATTGCGCTGGAGGTTGCGCTCTGGCTGCTGTTCATTCTGCCTGGGGTGATCTACAGCATTTGGCGCCTCACATCGCGCCGTTATGTCTGCCCTGCATGCGGCAGCACCCGCCTGGTTCCCGCGGAGTCACCGGCGGGGGCGGCAATGTTGGCGAGGCTCGGAGAAGGTCAGTCCATAAAGGCAAAACCCGATGGGGTCTAGACGTCGCCATTGGTTGGCGCGCCGGGCATCAGTTCCCGAGGAAACGGAATAATCTCAGCCGATTTTTTTGGAGGCCGCGTGTGAGGCCGCCTCCATTCCTTTCGCGTAGGACAAAAGCTGCTCTCTGAGCGATTCCGGCAGAGCGCGAAACACGTCGATCAACTGTTGCTCGCGAGAGGTTCGGTAAGCAGCGCGTGGCTCCTGCAAGGAAAATGGAGCAGGGTTTGCCGGTGGCGTGGTCAGGCATGCGGCGCCACGACGTAAGAGCGGCTCGTATTGGGGGCAAATATCGGCAATCGGGACGCCGAAGCCCTCGGCATATGCGATTGCAGCCTCCAGCCCAATGGGAATGCGACCGGTTCGGTGCTGATAGATGAGGCTGGGGCTGATCGGCTCGCCAGCGCGTTCTGCAAACTTGGTGATCGGAATGCCTTCAAGGCGCGACTTGATGAGCGTGTTCAGGCGCTCAACATCATCGGGATTGACCGTGGGTTTGCTCATGTAGCAATCCTATTCCTGCAATGAAATAGCGGGACTTGCGCAAACCGCGATAGTGCGACTATGCTGTGTGCATGGAAGCAATCCTCCAAGCAATCGACCAGGCTGGCAGTAAAGCAGCGCTGGCAAAAGAGCTCGGCGTCACGCCACCGCTGATCTATCAACTTGCCACGGGGCGCACGGCTGTATCTGTGCCGATGGCCGTGCGCATTGAACAGAAGTTTGGCATCAGCCGCCGCACCCTGCGCCCCAACGACTGGGGCGACATCTGGCCCGAGCTGATCGACGCCGCGCACCCGTGGCCGCCGGTCGTGCAGCCCACCACGGAACAAGCCGCCTGAACCATGCAGGCGCATCTGTTTTCCGCCAGCGTGCCGGCGCATTCCGGCGCCGCTCCAGCGTTCGGCGTCCATCCCTCCCTGGGCGTCGGCGTGTCCACTCCTCCACGCGGGTTGCGCTGGGGCGGCGGCGGGCTTTTCCATGCGGGCTTCCATGGGGAGAAGCCTATTTTTTTTGCGCGCAAATGGCTGTCCGTGCGTGTCCGTGAATGACGGACAGGCGCGGGCACGGGGGTTGACCATGGATGAACTGGAGCTGTTCGACAACATTGACGAGGTGCTCGCTGGTGTGGTGCTGGCCCTGGGCGGCGCCAAAAAGGTGGGCGCGTTGTTGCGCCCCGATCTGCCCATCGACCAGGCGGCGGGTTATGTGCGCGACCGGCTCAACGCCGACAGGCGGGAGCTGTTTTCGCCGCAGCAGGTGGTGTTTCTGCTCAAGCGGGCGCGCGATGTGGGCTATCACGCCGGGATGCGCTGGCTTGCGGGCGAGTGTGGCTATGTGTCCCCGCGACCGGCCGAGCGCGACGAGCAGAAGGCCGAGCTGCAGCGCCAGTTCATTGCCGCCATTGGCGCGGCGGAGCGGCTGGGCAAGCAGTTGCAACGGCTGGAGGCAGGGCAATGAGGCCGCGTGGCGAAATTCGGCAGGCGGTGGTGAGTGCATTTCGCGTGCTGCCTGGCGGCGTGGGGACCTGGCTGGATGTGGCGCAGGCGGCCATGGTGGGGCGCGATGTGGCACGGGCCACATGCCGAAACCTGGCCGCTGCCGGGGAGCTGATCGTGGTGGGCACGGTGCCCGGCAGCAGCAACCGGCCCATGACGCTGTATGCCCCGGCTCAGGAGCCCACAGACGGGCAGAGCCAGGAGAGTTTGCTCAATGAGGCAATCCGCGCCTGGCACGGCCGCTGAACACAACACCAACAGACAACAAAACCAAGGGACGGACGATGAAAAACCCATGCGGCGTTTCCGCAACGGCGGCGCTTCCCTCGCAGGCACGGAGGTGGCATGGCTGATGCGGGCAGGGGGGGCGCAGAGCGGATCGATTTTCAGGCGCTCAATGCGGCGTTGTTGAACCGGGCGCAGGTGCTGGTGCCGCAGTGGTTGCCAGGCGGCGTCAAGCGGGGCAAAGAGTGGGTGTGTGCAGACCTCACGGGCGGGGCCGGGTCGAGCTGCTCGGTCAACATGGAGAGTGGCGTCTGGAAGGATTTTCAGTCTGGCGATGCGGGGGGCGACTTGGTCAGCCTGTACGCCGCCATTTACTGCAACGGACGCCAGGGAGACGCGGGGCGCGAGCTGGCCGAGCAGATGGGGTTGGCCAGCGCAACGCGCGGAACGTCTGCCGCACCACGCGCCGAGCCCACACCTGAAAAGCGCCGCAGCATGTGGCGGGCCATTGTGCCGGTGCCCGAGACGGCGCCGAAAGCAACGTTCACGCATTTTCACTATGGCGAGCCCTCGGCGGTATGGGAGTACCGTACGCGCGATGGCGCTCAGCGCATGGGTTATGTGTGCCGATTTGACCGCCAGGAGGGTGGCAAAGAGATCATGCCGCTGACGTGGTGCGTGGACGAATCCGACGCGCGCGGCACCTGCAAGTGGCATTGGAAGCAATTTGACGAACCCCGCCCGCTCTACGTTGCCGCAGGCGCATTGCGTGGGCTGCCCGTGTTGCTGGTGGAGGGCGAGAAGTGCGCCGACGCCGCGCATGGGCTTCTGGGCAGCCTGTTTGATTGTGTGACGTGGCCGGGTGGTTGCCAGGCGGCAAACAAATCGGATTGGGCGTGGCTGGCCGGCGCCACTGTGACGGCATGGGCAGATGCCGACCTCAAGCGCGAACCCTTGACGCGCACGGAGAAAGAGCAGGGCGTCGACCCATCAAGCAAACCGTTCAAGCAGCTGGACAGGCAGCCGGGCTATGCGGCGATGGCGGGCATTCTGGCAACGCTACAGGCCGAACACGGCTGTACGGTGCGCATGGTGCCACTGCCCGCGACAGAACAGCAGACTGAGCCAGATGGATGGGACATTGCCGATGCCATTGCATCCGGGTGGACTGCGCAGGATCTGCAGGCGCACATTGCCAAGGCGGTGCCTTTTGTGGTGCAGGATGGCGCGCTGGCTGGCGGGGTGGGACGGGGCAATCCGCGTGCGTCCACCCCTGCTGAGGCTGGCGCGGGCCAGCGCGATGGCGAACGCGCCTGGCGCGCCCATTTGCTGCTGACAGCGCAAGGCGCGATCAAGCCGGTGCGCGAAAACATTGTGCTGGCCCTCGACGGAATCCCCAGCCTGGGGGTGGCCCCGGCGCCGGGGTGCGAGGGGGTGATTGGCTACAACGAATTCACGAACGACGTGGTGTTGTTGCGCGATGCGCCATGGGGTTCTCCCGCCGGGGTGTGGAGCGAGGTGGACGAGCTGAAGATGGGGGAATATCTGGTGCGCAATCACTGGATGCCCAGTTGCAGCCGCAGCACGCTCGAAGAAGCGGTGCGCATCGTGGCGCACAACCATCGATTTCACCCGGTGCGGGCCTATCTCGAAGGCCTGCGCTGGGATGGACAGCGCCGCCTTGAAACCTGGCTGCAGCGCGCCTGCATGGTGGAGGATGAGTGGGACATGCGCGACCCGCTGCAGCGCTATCTGGCGCGGGTGGGTACGTGGTTCATTCAGGCGATGTGCGCACGCATCATGCAGCCAGGGTGCAAGTTCGATTACATGCTCATCCTCGAGGGTGAGCAGGGCATGCGCAAGAGCAGCCTGTTTGCCGCACTGGGCGGCATGTACTTTGCCGACACCGGCCTGGTGCTGGGCGACAAGGACAGCTACCAGAACCTGCAGGGCAAGTGGGTGTACGAATTCGCCGAGCTCGACAGCCTGGGCAAAGCCGACGTGACAAAGGTGAAGAGCTTTGTGGCCAGCAGCGTGGACCGCTTTCGGGCCAGCTTTGACCGCCGCGCTGGCGACTATCCACGCCAGTGTGTGTTCGGCGGGACGACCAATGAATTTCACTACATGATCGACACCACCGGCAATCGGCGGCTGTGGCCCGTGCGCATCACGCGGCAGATCGACATTGAGTGGGTTGTGCAGGTGCGCGATCAACTCTTTGCGGAGGCCATGGAGCGGGTGCGCACGGGCAAGCGCATGCACCCGACGCTGGAAGAGGAACGCGAGCTGTTTGTGCCGCAGCAGCAGGGCAGGCAAGTGGAAAACGCCATCGAGACGGCCGCCGCGCGTTGGCTTTACGACAACGCGGAAGGCCAGATGGTCGATGAGATCAGCATTGTGGAGCTGCTTGGCAAGCTGGGCATTGGCATTGATCGCCTGGGGCCCGGCAGGTATCACGAAAAGCAGGCCGGTGCGGCATTGCGCCGTCTGGGGTGGATCGAGGCCCGCAGCAGCCGACCAGGCCGCCCGCGTGTCTACCGCCGCCCACGGGACGGCGACGCGCAGCCTGATGTCAATGGAGAGGGCGAATGCCCGGTATGACATGACCATTCAACGCCCCGCGCCGGGGCATTTACCAGAGAGGGCCGACAGCGGCCGTCTTGCAGACCAGCGATCGCATGGCGATGCGGAAAAGGTCTGGACGGCTCAGGCGTGCGCCATGTAGCGGGGTTGCGTGCCGGCGCTCCGGCCATCTGTCCGTGTGTCCGTGAGAAATCAGGGAGTCGTGGCAACGATGCAGCAGTTTCAGAGCATCTTGCGCGATCACAGGGAGACATGCGCGCAGGTGGTTTGGGTGTCAACCCCTTGATGTGTAGGCGTGCGTGTGCGCGTTGCGCGCGCCCGGGCGGGCGAGAGTGTGCATCTTCACATGATCTATAGAGAGATCACGGACATATGGACAGAAAGCAGGATTGGAGTTGGATGCGAGAGGCAATGCCCAAGGTGGCTGACCTGGTGCAACAGCGTCGACTTGAGATGGGCACCGCGCATGTGAATCTGTGCTGGCGGCGCGGGGTGCTGGAAAACCAGCCCGGCTGGTTCTATGCGCGGGAAGGTGCCATTGCCGTGGGAACACCTTTTGTTGGCAGCGAGCACGAAACCGTGCTGCAGGAGCTTGGCGCGTGGGATGCGTTGCGCGGCGAGCCGCTGTTGATGCTCAAGAGCAAAGAGGCAACCCATGCCACATGATCTGACGGACCTTCTGCTGGGCGCATGGGCAAAGTGGCGGGCTCGCCGTGCAATTGGCGGGGCAGGGTTTCCCGGTGCCGCTGCGTTCACCAGGCTGGCACCGCACGCGCGGGCCGGATCTGTGGCACTTGGCGATGCGCAATCTGCCGCGCTTGACGATGCCATAGCCAGCCTGCGCACCACAGACGCCAAAGCGTGGCTGGTGCTGCATTGCCACTATCTCGGCGATCCAGATGTCGCAGAGACTCAACGCCGCCCCATGCCCATGCGTGCAGTGGCCAGTCGCGCAGGATGCGCACTCAGCACCGCCTATGTGCACCTTCGTCGCGGAAAGCAGGTGGTGCACAAAAGAGTTTTAGCCATTAGAAAATTCCGGTAGATTTCAGTCATCATCGAACCGTTCCTTACCCAGCCCGCACGGCGCAAGCCTTGCGGGTTTTTTCATGCCCGCTAGACCGCTGAGTCCGTGTCGCTATCCAGGCTGTTCTGCCCTTGTGCAGCAGCCCGGCTATTGCGACGCACACCAGCGCATCGTGCGGCGTGAAGTTGATGCCAGGCGGGAGAGCAGCAACAAGCGTGGCTACTCCAGCGCATGGCGTCGGGCACGGGAGCAGTTCCTGAGAGAGCACCCATTTTGTGTGATGTGCATGCAAGAGCACCGAATGACAACGGCAACAGACGTCGACCACATCATCCCGCACCGCGGTGACATGACGCTGTTCTGGAATCGGAGCAACTGGCAGCCGCTATGTCACTCCCATCACGCCAAGAAAACGGCGCAAGAGGATGGCGGATTCGGCAATAGCACGCGCACAGGGGGGGCAGCAAAAGGTTAACCGTTCCCCCACACGACCGCGTCCGCAGCCAAATTTTTGTGAGCGCAGGTTTTTGAGGGGGGGTAGTGACAGGATGGTTGGATAACGGAGCGATTGATGGGATTGAGAGGGCCGCAGCCAAAGCCGACGCGCTTGAAGTTGATCCAGGGAAACCCGGGTCGGCGCGCGCTCGACCTGGCAGACGGCGTCAACCCCGAAGTGGCGATGCCGACTCCACCGAAATACCTCAGCGATGCTGCCCGCAAAATCTGGCGGCGCGATGGTCGCGAGCTGGCCGCCGTGGGGTTGATCAGTCGGCTCGACACGGAGCAATTCGCGGCTTATTGCCAGGCTGCTGCACAGCTTGCCTTGCTTGAGCGCAGCCTGCAGGCGCGCATGGACGCGCTGGCAGAGCAGGGGTCCGACCCGGCAAGAGCGTTCATTGCCACAACGCCCAATGGATACGAAGTGCAGAGCGTCCATGTGCAGTTGCTCAACAGCTTGCGCGACCAGGTCAAGAAATTTGGCGACGCCTTTGGGCTGTCTCCGTCTGCGCGTTCGCGTGTGACACCGTCGCGCAACATGGAGCAGCAGACGCTGCCCGGTATGGAGCCACCGCAAGGCTGGAGCCGCTTCGCTCAACGGTAACCCCATGACACGCGAACCCGGTTACTACCTTGCCCGCGCCAACGCCTACATTGATGGCGTGCTCGACGGAAGCATCGTGGCCTGTCAATGGGTGCGCATGGCATGCCAGCGTCAACGTGCAGATCTGCAGCGCGTAGGCAACTCGGCAGATTTCCCGTGGAAATTTGACGACCTGGCCGCCGAGCGCGTTTGCGCCTTCATCGAAATGCTGCCGCACATCAAGGGAAAGTGGGCACGCGAAGGCGCCCGCATCGAGCTTGATGGCTGGCAATGCTTTGCTCTCACCACCGTGTTTGGCTGGCTGCATGCCCAGACAGGCCTGCGGCGTTTCCTCGAGGTGTATCTCGAGGTGGCCCGCAAGAACGCCAAGTCGACCATCAGTTCTGGTGTGGCGCTTTACCTGGGGTTTGCCGATGGCGAGCCGGGCGCCGAGGTCTACAGCGCCGCCACCACACGCGACCAGGCGCGCATCGTGTTCGATGATGCCAAACAGATGTGCCTGCGCGACCGCGACATGCAGCATGCCCTCGGCCTCACCGTGCTCGAGCACTCCGTCAGCCAGCCGCATACCGCCAGCGTGTTCCGTGCACTCAGCGCAGAAGGCAGCACGCTCGACGGTCTGAACATCCATGGCGCCATCATTGACGAATTCCACGCCCACAAGAGCCGCGCCGTCTACGACGTGATCGATACCGCCCGCGGCGCCCGCGAACAGTCCCTGCTTTGGGCCATCACCACCGCAGGCACCGACCGCAGCGGCATTTGCTACGAGCGCCGCACCCACGTCACCAAGATCCTGCAGGGCGCCGCCACAGACGAGCGCGTATTTGGCGTGATCTACACGCTTGACGATGGCGACGACTGGACCGATGAGTCCTGCTGGATCAAGGCCAACCCATCCCTGGGCATCAGCGTCAACATCGAAGACCTGCGCGCCGCTGTCAGCAAGGCCAGCACCATGGCCAGCGCCGTCAACAACCTCCTGACCAAACGCTTCAACGTCTGGGTCAACGCCGATACCGCCTGGATGGACATGCGCGCCTGGGACCGCTGTGCGCGCCCCGGCCTGACCGCAAACGACGTTGCGCATCTGCCCTGCTTTTGCGGGCTCGACCTGGCCAGCAAGGTCGACATTGCCGCATGCGCCAAAGTGTTTGTCGACACAGAGGCCGATCGCTACTACCTGCTCTGCAGCTACTACCTGCCAGACCGCACCGTCGAGAACAACACCAACAGCCAGTATTCCGGCTGGGCCCGCACCGGCCATCTCACCGTCACACCGGGCGACATCACCGACCTGCAGCAAATCGAAACCGACATCTACAACGACTCCCGCACCTACGCGCTGCAGTCCGTCGCGTATGACCCGTACCAGGCCACTCAACTGGCCGGCAACCTGCTCAACCGCGACGTGCCCATGATCGAAGTCCGCCCGTCCGTGATGAATTTTTCCGAGCCCATGAAACAGCTCGAAGCCCTGGTGCTGTCTGGCAAGCTGGTGCACGACGGCAACCCCATCACCACCTGGATGGTGTCCAACGTGGTGTGCCACCACGACGCCAAGGACAACATCTACCCCCGCAAGGAACGGCCAGAAAACAAGATCGACGGCGTGGTTGCCGCCATCATGGCCATGAACCGCGCCATTCACCACAGCGACGCCCCAACGCCGCAGATCGTTGACCTGGAGGTCACCTGATGGCCGGTCTGTTCGCTCGCCTGCTCAATGCCGTGCGCCCCAAGGCGCTTGGCCAGATTCCCACCTCCGGCCTCACTGCCGAAGAATTGTCGCAGGTGCTGGGCCTGTCGCAGATCACCGCATCGGGCGTGTCCGTCACTCCCGAGCTGGCCATGCGGGTGTCCACCGTCTACGCCTGCGTATCCATCATTGCCGGGGCCATTGCCTCGCTGCCCGTGGCCATCTACGAACGCACCAGCGGCAGCGTCAGGCGCCGGGTCGATGCCGAGTCCAGCGGCTCCATCTGGTGGCTGTTCAACGAGCAGGCCAACGCCGAGATGACCAGCTTCGACGCCATGCTCTACGCCATTGCCGCCAAGCTGCTTTATGGCGACGGCTACATCGAGCTCGTGCGCGGCGGCGTCAACCGCACCGGCCCCATCAAATCGCTTTTCCCGCATCACCCGGGGCGCGTCTGGCCGCTGCGCGACACCGTCACCGGCGAAAAGTTCTACCGCGTGCAGCCGCCGCTCGGTCCCGCGTACATCGTCTACGACGCCGACATGCTGCACCTGTCCTCGCTGGGGTACGACCCTGTGGTCATGCGCAGCCCCTCCGTCATCACCGCCGCCGCGCGCGAAGCCGTGGGATCTGCCGTTGCCGCCGAGTCCTACATGGCCAAGCTGTTCAGCGAAGGCGCCACATTCGACTACGCACTCAAGACCACAGGCAACCTCAACAAAGATCAGATTGCCGCACTCAAATCCAGCCTTGCCGCGCGGCAGGGGGGGAACAGCCGCTGGCCCCTGCTGCTCACAGGTGGGCTGGAGCCAGCGCAACTCAGCGTCAACCCCCGCGACGCGGAAATCCTGGCCAGCCGCAGCTTTTCTGTGGAAGACATTGCCCGGTTCTTTGGTGTGCCGCCGCACATGGTCGGTCACCAGGAAAAGTCCACCAGTTTCGGCACCGGCATCGAGCAGCAGGGCATCTCGTTCTCTCGCTACACGCTCATGCGTCACATTCAGCCCCTCACGCAAGAGATCAACCGCAAGGTCTGGCCCGTGCGCGACCGCTGGTTTGCCGAGTTCGACCTCTCCGGTCTGGAGCGCACCGACATGGCCGCGCGATTCAACGCCTACCGCGTGGCCCTTGGTCGCGCAGGCGAGCCCGGCTGGATGACCCAGAACGAAGTGCGCATGCGCGAAAACATGCCGCCCATTGCGGACGGAGACGACATCAATCAGGGCGGCGCGTCCGCCCAAGGAGCCACCCATGAACCCGTACCTGCGCCTGCTGTCTGAAAACCGCGGCCGCGTTGCAGCCGCCAACGCCTTTCGCGTGCAGGCTTTGGCCGGCGCGCAAGAAGCGCACGTCTACGTCTACGACGTCATTGTCGACTCTGACATCGAGGCCGAATGGTTTGGCGGCGTGAGCAAACAAGCCTTCACACAGGCCATTGCCGCCATCGACGCGCCGCAGATCCGCCTGCACATCGACAGCCCTGGCGGCAGCGTGTTTGCTGCGCGCACCATGGCCAGCGCCCTGCGCGATCATGCCGCGCGCGTGGTGTGCCAGATCGACGGCCTGGCCGCATCCGCCGCTTCCGTGCTGGCCATGGCCGCTGACGAAGTGCTGATGGCTGAAGGCACCATGATGATGATTCACAAGGCCTGGACACTTGCCGCCGGGAATGCCGACGACCTGCTCGCCACCGCCGATCTGCTCGACAAGGTCGACGGCACCATCGCCGACACCTACGCCCAGCGCACCGGCCTGGATGCCTCTGCCGTGCTCGCCATGATGGCAGAAGAAACCTGGATGACCGCCGAGGAAGCCATCGCCGCCAAGTTTGCAGACGGCATGACCCAGCTCTCCGCCGCCGATCCCTCTGCCCGCGCCGCCTGGAACCTGTCCGCCTTTGCCCATGCCCCCGCGCGCGCCTGGACGCCGCGCCAGGCCGCTGCCCCAGCACCAGCCGCTGCTGCAGCGGCGCAACCCCATCCGGACGATGCCCGCATTGTCCGTGCTCGACAGTCTCAGCGCACGCGCGTGGCTGAGCTGGCCTACCTCCAACCAGTCTGACACGCGCCGATCCTCACTCATCCCCACTCATCAGGAGCCCCACCATGGCCACCATTGCAGAACTCCGCGCCCACCGCAACACCCTGGCAAAGTCCGCCCAGGACCTCAACGCCAAATATCCCGCCGACCAGCGCATGCCGTCCGACGACGCCACCCGCCTGGATGAACTGCTCAACCAGATCGAAGCGGTCGACGCCGACATCGCCCGCCTCAACCGCGCGCATCAACTCATGGCCGACAACGCCGCCGCCGCGCACGAGGCCGCCATGAACGCCGCCACCGTGCTGCCCGGCAAGCAAAGCGAAACCGCCAGCGCCCTGCGCGCCTACTTCCGCGGCGGCCTGTCTGGGCTGAGCGATGCGCAGCGCGCCGAAATGGCCGCGCGCCAAAACCCGGACATTCGCAATGCCATGTCCACCACCACCACCACCGAAGGCGGCTACACCACGGCGCTCGAATACATGAAGGCGCTCGAAGTGGCCATGAAAGCCTACGGCGGACTGATGAACGTGGCCAGCTCCATCGCTACCGCCACCGGCACCGACATGAACTTCCCCACGGCCGATGCCACCGCCGATGTGGGCGAGATCGTCGGGCAAAACACGCAGGTCTCCACCGGCGACACGACGTTCGGCAACATCACGCTGAGCGTGTTCAAGTACAGCTCCAAGAGCATTGCCCTGCCGTTCGAGCTCATTCAGGACAGCTTCCTGGACATCGAGGCTTACATCCAGAGCGTGCTCGCCACCCGCCTGGGCCGCAAATTGGCGCAAGGCATCACCACCGGCACCGGCACCGGCGAACCCCGCGGCATTGTCACTGCCGTCTCTGTGGGCAAAGCGGGCGCCACAGGCCAGACCACCACCGTCACCTATGACGACCTGGTCGATCTGGAACACAGCGTCGATCCGGCCTATCGCAGCATGAACGGCGTGGGCTACCTCATGTCCGACGCCGCCCTGCGCATGGTGCGCAAGGTGAAAGACTCGCAAAACCGCCCCATCTTTGTGCCGGGCTACGAGGCCGACGCCATGGTCAACGGCGGCGCCCCCGACCGCCTGATGGGCCGCCCCATCTACATCGACCAAGGCATTCCGGTGCCTGCCGCCAGCGCCAAGTCCATCCTGTTCGGCAAGCTCGACAAATACGTCCTGCGCCGCGTCATGGACCTGACGGTGTTCCGCATGACCGACTCGGCCTTCACCCTCAAGGGGCAGGTGGGCTTTGTGGCGTTCCAGCGCATGGGCGGCAACTTCATCGACGTGGGTGGCGCCGTCAAGGCCTACCAGCATTCCGCAACCTGATCTTGACCCGGCACCGGGCGGTGCGCAGCCACTCAGCAACCCGCCCGGGCCCGTTCACTCAACCCCAATCCCACTCATGGCCAAGACACCAAAACCCACGCAACCCACTGCCTGCCGCGTGCTGCTGGCTCTCACGGTGGACGGCGTGTCGTATGCCGTTGACGACCTGGTGCAGTTCCCCCCAGACCAGATTGCCAGCTATGCCGACGACGGCTCCGTCGACCCGCACCCCGATGCCGTGGCCTATTGCCGCGAAACGCTGGGCAAGTCGCTGCAGATCCATCCCGGTGCGCAGGCAAACGCCGCCGCCCAAGCTGTCCCCGCTGACCTCGAGCAGCCCATTGCATAACCCGCACCGCCATGGCCACCCGTCAAATCCATGCACCCATGCAAGAGCCCGTCACCCCCGGTGACGTGCTGTCGTGGGGCCGCATCGACAGCGCCGAAGACGGCGCCGTGCTCGGCATTGCCATTCAGCAGGCGCGCGAAGAAGCCGAACATGCCACCGGGCGGCGGTTCCTCACCCAGACCTGGGAAATCGACGTGCACGCAGGCGATGTGGTGCAGCTCTGGGGCCTGTCCCCGGTGCAGCGCATCCAGCAAGCGGGCGTCGATGTGCCGTGGGTCGATGGCCTGCCGCCCACATGCACAGCCCCCGCAGACGGCGTGCTGACCGTGGTGTGCGGCTGGGCAGATGTGGCCAGCGTGCCCGCAGGCATTCGGCTGTGGATCATTCACCGCGCCATCAGCAGCGCCGAGGTGCGGCAGTTCCTGCTGCCAGGCCAGTTCAGCCCGCCGCCGCGCCAGTTTGTCGACGGCCTGCTCGACCCCTACCGCATTCCGGTGGCCTGATCATGCTGCACAACGCCGGTCGCCTCAATCGCTGCATCACCGTGGAGCGCCCCGTGACCACGCCAGACCCCACCTATGGCACCCCGGTCACCACATGGACTCCCGTGTGCACCTGGTGGGCCAGCGCGCTCGACATCATCGGCAAGGAAGCCACGCAAGACAGCATGCGCCAGTACACCCGGCCCTGCCGACTCACCGGCCGCTGGAACGACCGCATCGACGCCACCATGCGCCTGCGCTTCGGCTCTCGCGTGCTGCAGATCATTGGGCTGGCAGAAATCGGCGTGCGCCAGGGCCTGGAAATCCTGGCCGAAGACTACAGCACATCCGGTGGAGGCGCGCAATGAGCGACGACACCGTCATCAAGGGCGGTGCCGAGCTGCAACGCCTCCTCGAAACCCTGCCCGCCAAGATGGAAGCCAACATCTTGCGCAGCGCACTGCGCAAGGGCGCGCGCGTTATTCAGCAAGACGCCCGCACCCGCGTGCCAATGGCCACCGGCACCCTGCGCGACGGCATCAAGATCAAAAGCGGCCTGCGCTACGGCACAGCGCGCGTCAGCGTGGTCACCACCGGCAAACATGCGTACCTGGCGCAGTGGATGGAATACGGCACGCAGGCGCATGTCATCACCGCAGGAAAAGGCAAAGTGTTGGCGTTCCTGATGGGCGGTCATCCGGTCAAGTCGGTCGACCATCCAGGGGTGCGCCCGCGCCCTTTCATGCGGCCTGCAATCGACAGCAACTCGACTGCCGTTGTGGCGGCCATTGCCGCGCAAATTCGCGCCCGACTCACCAAGGCCGGCATCGACCTGCCAGACGAAGGAGACCCGCAATGACCGCCGCTGTGGTGCGCGCCTTGCTGGTGGCGGACGTGGCGCTTGGCGCCGTGGTGCCGCCAGCGCGCATTGTTGCCGGGCTGTTGCCCCAAGGCGTGGCGCTGCCCGCGCTGGCCATCGAGGAAATCTCCTCGGTGCCGCAGCCCACCATCGACGCGCAGGCCTACGCCCTCATGCGCACCCGCGTGCAGGTCACCGTCAGCGCGGCCAATTACCCCCAGCAGAAAGCCGTTGCCACCCTGGCCCGCGCCGCCTGCGAATACCACCGAGGCGTCATTGCGGGCCAGACCGTTGCCAGCATCGTCCTCGAGTCCACCGGGCCGGATCTGCGCGATGGCGATGCGCAGATTTTTCAGCAGCCCCTCGATTTCATCGTCATTCATCAACAGTAGGAGCCCACCATGCCCGCAGCCTCCGGAATTTTCAAGCAGCTCGCCTACAAGGCCGAGACCACCTATGGCACCGCCCCAGCCGCTGCAGGGGCGCAGGCCCTGCGTCGCGTGCAGAGCACGATCGACCTCACAAAAGATGCCTACCAATCCAACGAAATTCGCACCGACCTGCAGGTAGCCGACATGCGCCACGGCGTGCGCAAGGTCGGCGGCAAGATCAGCGGCGAACTCTCCGGCAAGACCTATGCCGACTTTTTCGCCGCCATTCTCAAGCGCGATTTCACCGCAGGCGTGTCCGCCTCCGGCCTGGGGCTGACCATCGCGGGCACCGGCCCCACCTACACCGTCACCCGCGGCTCGGGCAGCTACCTCACCGACGGGTTCAAGGTAGGCGACATCGTGCGCCTGTCCGTGGGCGCGCTCAACGCCGCCAACATCAACCGCAACCTGCTGGTGGTGGCGCTCACCGCCACCGTGGCCACGGTCATGCCGCTCAACGGCGGCTCTCTTGTCGCCGAGGGCCCGGTGACCGGCTGCACCGTCAGCGCGCCGGGCAAGAAGACGTGGATTCCGCAATCGGGCCACACCGACCGCAGCTTCAGCATCGAACACTGGTACAGCGACATCGGTCAGAGCGAGGTGTTCACCGGCTGCAAGATCAGCAAGCTGGCCCTGGCTCTGCCGCCCACCGGCATGGCCACGGTCGACATGGACGTGCTGGGACAAAACGTCACCACCGCCGCCGCGCAGTATTTCACCTCGCCCACGGCGCAAACCACCACCGGCATCTTTGCCGCGGTCAACGGCGTGTGCCGCATCGGTGGCCAGGCCGTGGCCAACCTCACCGGGCTGTCGTTCGACATCAACGCCAACTTCAAGGGCGACCCGGTGGTGGGCTCCAACGTCGTGCCCACGCAATACGCCGGCCGGGTGCAGATCAGCGGGCAGGCCACCGCCTACTTCGACAGCGTGGCGCTGCGCGATGCCTTCCTCAACGAAAGCGAGATCGACCTGATCGCCGCGTTCACCGCCGACAACACCGCTGCGGCTCCAGCCATTGCCTTCGCCATGCCGCGCATCAAGCTCGGTGGCAGCACCAAGAACGACGGCGAAAACGGCCTGGTCCAGACCATCCCGTTCACCGCCCTGCTCAACACCGCAGGCGGCACCGGCCTCGCCACCGAGCTCACCACCCTGACCGTGCAAGACACCGCCGCCTAACCCCATTCAGCCACCATGAAAACAGACGACCTCAACCTCGACGCCTTCGAGACCGTGCAGACCGCCGACATGCTTGTGCGCAACCCGGAAACCGGCGCACCCACAACGGCGCGCATCACTCTGGCAGGCCCGGAGCATCCCATTCACCGCCGCATCCTGCTCGACAAGGCCCGCCGCATGCGCGCCTCGATGATGAAAAGCGGCAAGGTGCAACTCGACGACCCCGAAGACGACGAAGCCGCAGAAACCGATCTGCTCGTGGCCTGCACCCTGGGCTGGGCAGGCATCAGCCGGGGCGGCGCCGCGCTGGCCTTCAGTGCGGACGAAGCGCGCAAGCTCTACACCGACCCAGGCCGCCGCTGGTTGCGCGACCAGGTGCGCACCTTCCTGGGCGATGCGCAGTCTTTTATCAGGCGCTCCGCCAGCAACTGATCGACGCCGTGGAGCGCGACGTGGAGCTCGGTCAACAGCAGCCAGATGGTGCCACCCTGCGCCAGCACCTGCTGCGCCTGCAGGAAAACACCGGCCGCCGCGATGCGCGGCTCGACCTGCACATCCCGCCCGAAGGCCGTCCGCTGTGGGACCTGTTCGGGCAGATCAACCTCTCGCGCCCATCGGGCGGGTTTGGCCCATCGCCTGTGGGCGCCACCGAAACCCTGGCCTGGTGCACCCTGCGCGGCGTGCGCCTGACCGCCTGGGAGGCTGACACCCTGGCCGCCATGGATGCGGCGCTGATTGCCGCAGCCACCCGGCACAACCCCAAGGGAGCCCCCGCATGATCGCCGGCGCGCTGGAAATCCAACTGTATGCCAACATTGCCCGGCTGCAGCAAGACATGGACGCCGCCAAGCGCAGCGTGCAGGAAGCCACGCGCGCCATGGAGGCGGCTGCTGGCATGGCCAAGGCCGCGCTGCTGGGGCTTGCCTCGGCGTTCAGCGCGGGGGCCATGATCGCGTCTGTGCGCAGCGCCATCTCCACCCTGGCCGAGCTTGACGATGCCGCCAAAAGGACCGGCAGCAGCGTGGCCGATCTCAGCAAGATGCAGCAGATCACCGTGGCCTATGGCGGAGATTTCCAAGAAGTCCAGCAGGGAATCGCTCGCATGTCGGCGCAGATGGCTACAAGCACCAGCGCAGCCAGCCATGCGCTGGAGGCGCTGGGCGTCAAAAGCCGCGATGCCACCGGGCAATTGCGTTCCGGGTCCGTGGTGTTCGATGAGGTTGCCAAGAAACTGGCGCAATACCAGGACGACGCCAACAAGGTGGCATTTGTCACCGACCTGCTCGGCAAAAATGGCGCGCAGATGCTGCCGTTTCTGTCCGATTACGCCCAGCACATCGACGAGATGTCCGGCGTCAGCGCCGATGCCGCCGCCGCGGCAAAAGCGTTCGAAGACCAGATCGGCCAGCTTCGATTGCGCTCTTCCCTGTTCACCCAGCAGCTTGCCAGCGAGGCCATCCCAAAGCTGGTGGAATACATCGCCATTCTGGAATCCGTGCGCGGTACGACAGGGCAGACTGCCGCACAAACCTCACTGCTGGGCGACGCCATGGATGGCGTGGGCACGGCGTTGGAGGCGGTCGCCGTGCTGGCGCGCAATGTGGTGTTCGTATTCAAGGCGGTCGGCACGGAAATTGGCGCGGTCTTTGCGCAGGGCGAAGCCATGTCGCGCGCAGCAGCCAGCCTCCTGAGCGGCAACATTGCCGGGGCCAAGTCGGACTGGCAACAAGCCATGGCCATTCGCGACGACGCCATCAAGCAGGCCAAGGCCGCCCGCGCCGAGCTCGATGCAGCCGACCAGCGCACGCTCAATGCGCGCAAGGATGCACAGGCGCAATGGAACGTTGCAAATCCAACCAACCCATTGCTTGACAAGAGGTATCAGTCGGGGTACGACCAGAACAAAAAGAATTTCAACTACGAGTCGGACCAGGAAGCAAAAGCACGCCAGGCCGCTGCGCAAAAAGCGCTATCCGAAGCGCAGAGGATTGCCAAGCAGTACAACGATCTGATCGACCAGATCCAAGGAAAGTCATCTGGCCTCGATCCGAAGTTCTACGAGAACATGCAACTGCTCGCCACCCAGGGCGCCAAGGCTGGGCTGTCCATGCAGCAGATCATCGACCTGCAGGGCCAATACATCAAGCAACAGCCGTTTGCGATCAAGCTGGAGAAAGACAAGCAGGCCGCCATCGAGGCGGCGGCCAAGGCCAACACGGCCGCCATCGATGCCGAAATTGCCGCGTGGCAGAAGGCTTACGAAACCAACGAGCAGCAGATCAAGGGCGCCCGCGAATACTCCGACGACCTCGCGTTTCAGATCAGCCTGATCGGCAAGACCAAGGCCGAGGTCGATCAGCTCACCCTGGCGCACGACCTCGAGCGCAAGGGCATCGTGGCTGGCACGCAGGCGTATGACGCCTACATCGCAAAGCTGAAAGATCAGGTCTCTGTGCGCGACGCGCTGCAGGCTCAGCAAGATCAGATCGAAGCGATCCGCAAATACTGGGAACAGACCGCGCAGGACATCAATCGGTCACTGACCGACGCGCTGATGCGCGGCTTCGAGGCGGGCAAGGGCTTTGCCGCCAATCTGCGCGATGCTCTCAAGAGCCTGTTCAACACCTTGGTGCTGCGGCCCATTGTGCAGCTTGCCCTGTCGCCCGTGAGCATGGGCATTGCCGGTCTGCTCGGTGGCCCGGGTGCCGCGCAGGCCGCCAGCCTCACCGGCGGGGCGGGTGGCCTGCTCAGCACCGGCAGCAATCTCTACAGCCTGTTTGGCGGTGGGGGTGCCGGGCTCTTTGGCAGCAGCGCCGCCTATGGCGCGGCGCTCGGAACCACCAGCTTCGGCGCAGGCTCCCAGGCCGCCATGCTGGCCTCGCAGACCGGCATGTTTGGCAGCGCAGGCCTGTCTGCCACGGCCAGCGCGGCGGGCAGCTCGGTGTTTGGTTCCCTGGCGGCTGCCGCGCCCTATGTTGCAGGAGCTCTGGCGCTCTATGCCCTTGTCAACGGCATGAACGGTGGCGAAACCCGGCAGGGTGGCCAATACGCCGTGGGCGACTTTCTGCGCAATAACCACGGCGTGGGCACGCCGCAAACCTTCTCCAGCCTGTCGCTGGTCAGCGGCCCAAGCGGTGGCGAGATTGCCGGGGACGCGGTGCGCACCAGCATTCAGCAGACCGTGGACGGCATCAACCAACTGCTCAAGGCCGCAGGCAGCGAGGCCGCGGTCAAAGGCTTTCAGGCCGGGCTCGAAAGCTCGGGCGAAGGCCGGGGCGGCGTGTATGCCGGGGGCACTCTGTCCACCGGTGCCACATTCGGCCTGAGCGGGCTGGGCGACAACTACGCGGGCACGCTGTACGACAAGGCCTTCAGCACCTCGCCAGACTCCAAGACCGCGCTGGACAACTTCAGCACCGAGTTGATGCAGACCACGGTGCAGGCGCTGCAGGCCGCCACAGACATCCCCAAATACATCAAGGCGCAGCTCGACGGCGTGGACGCCAAGTCCCTCACCAAAGACACCGCCACCGCGCTGATCGACGGGCTGCAACAGCAGATCGACGCCGTCAACAGCTTCCGCACAGCGATGCAGTCGCTGCCCTTTGCCGAGTTGGCCAACATGAGCGCAGACGCCGCCGCCGCGCTGGGGCAGGCCGCCGGCGGCATTGCCAACCTGGCCAACATGGCCAGCAGCCTGCGCAGCTTTGCCAACAATCTGTCGTTCTACAGCCAGGCAGAAATCGACCAGCGCGACAGAGGCAACCTGCAAAAGCTGTTCGACAGCTACGGCGTGGCCATGCCCGACACCACCGCGGGCTATCGGTCCCTGGTCGAGCAGGCCACGTCTGCCGCAGCCGCAGGCGACGCCACTGCAGCCAATGGGCTCAAGGATCTGCTCACCAACGCCGACACATTTGCCCGCATCGTCAAAAATTCAACCGACGCCATGCAAGCGCAATCGCAGGCCGCTTCCTCCGGCGGCGGTGGAGGGGGTGGTGGAGGCAGCGGCTTCAGCAGCGCGCTCGACGCATGGACCAAAGCCACCGACGCCATCGTCAGCACCATGAAAGACCTGCGCACCACGCTGCTGGGCACCGGCGCGCAAAGCCTGGCGCAACTGCAGGCGCAGTTCACCATTGCCACCGCGCAAGCCAAGGCGGGCGACATCGACGCGGCAAACAATCTGCCGCAGCTTGCCAAAGACCTCTCTGCAGCAGGCCAGAAATGGAGCGCCACGGCAGCCGATCAGGCCCAGCTCACCAGCAGCATTCTGGCCGGGCTGTCGCAGGTGCTGGGGGCGCGCAATGTGCCGCTGCCGCAGTTTGCCGATGGCGGCCTGGCGCATGGCTGGGCGCTGGTGGGCGAGCGCGGGCCCGAGCTGGTCAACTTCTCCGCGCCGGGCCGGGTGTACACCGCCAGCCAGACGCGCGCCGCCATGTCCGCAGACGACGGCGCCCTGGCGCAAGAGCTGGCCAACCTGCGCGCCGAGAACGGCGCAGAAAACCGCGCCGCCGTGGCGCTGCTCAACCGCATTTTGCTCATTCTCACGCGCGCCAACCAAAGCCCCGATGCGCTCTCCGTGCGGGTGCTCACATGAAGATCATCCCGCCCATCCCCATCACCGACGCCATGCTGGTGAGCAGCACGGTGGCGGAGAATGACGCCCCGGCCTATAGCGCCACCACCACCTACGCTGCCGGGGCCAAGGTCATATCCGGGCACCGCGTCTACCAAAGCGCACAGGCCAGCAACACAGGCCGCAGCCTGCTCGACCCCACGTGGTGGACGGACATCGGCCCCACCAAGCGCTGGGCTGTCTTTGACCAGGCCATCGGCACCGCGTGCAGCGGCGCCTCTCCGCTGGAAATCGTGCTGGCCCCCGGGCAGAGCAACAACGCCGTGGCGCTGCTGGAACTCAGCGGCATCGACACCGTGCGCGTGCGCAGCCAGCAAGGCGCCGTCACTACCTACGACAAGACCGTCGACCTGCGCGCCAGCCGCCTAGTGGACAACTGGCTGGACTATTTTTTTGCGCCCATCATCATCGCCTCTCAAGCGCTGTTCAACGACCTGCCCATTGCCACCACCAACCAGCTCACCATCACCTGCACCGGCGCGGCGCCCTCGCTGGGCGTGCTGGCCATCGGGCTGCAGCACGAATACGGCGCGGCGCAGTACGGCACCTCGCTGGGAATCATCGACTACAGCGCCAAGGAGACCAACACCTTCGGCGTGACCGAGGTGGTCGAGCGCGCCTTTGCCAAACGTGCGCAGGTGAGCTTTGCCCTGCCGCGCAAACAGGTCGATGCCTTTGCCAATTTGCTGGCCAGCCTGCGCGCCAGGCCGGCGATCTGGATTGTGGATGACACCGAGGAAGCGCTCACCATCTACGGCTGGGTGCGCGACTGGTCGCAAACCATTGCCTACCCCACGCTCGTGACGGGCGACATGACCCTGGAAGGATTGATCTGATGTCCATCACCCCATTGCCGCCGCCGCCAAGCAGCGCAGACCCCGTCAACTTCAACGCCCGCGCCGACGCATTCCTGGGTGCGTTGCCGCAGTTCGCGTCAGAGGCCAATGCGCAGGCCGCCGAGGTGCAAGGCAACGCCGCCGCCGCCGCCTCCAGTGCCAGCGCGTCTGCGGCTTCCGCCTCCAGCGCCGCGGCGCAGGCCTCAAGCGCAGCGGGCAGCGCCAACACGGCGGCGCTTACCGCCAATTTCAAGGGCGCCTGGTCCAGCCTCAGTGGCGCGTTGTCCAAGCCCGCCGCCGTGTTGCATCAGGGCTCTTACTGGATGCTGCTCAACGACCTGTCCAACGTGGCCGCGAGTCAACCCGGCGTGTCCGCAGATTGGGCGGTGTTCTCCCCGGTGATGCCGGTCAAGGAAATTTCCGCAGACACCGTGGCATCGCCTTTCGTGGATTACTACATGACCGCCCCTTGCAAGCTCACGCTCCCGTCCTGCGTGACCGGGTATGTGGTGGGGCTGTCTCTGGCGCCGGGGGTAGAAGGCGCTACGGCGCTGATCGACTCCGGAACCGCTGCGCTGCATGGGCTCACCGGCGTGAGCAGCATCAGCATCACCGGGTTTCGGTACGTGTTCAAGGCCAATAACGGGAAGTGGGTGTGACCATGAGCGATCTTGCATCAGTTTTCGGCTCCGGCAGCATCAAGAGCATTCAGCGCGGAGAAATTGGCATCACGCTAGCAGCGTTGAACGCGACCGTGACCATCTCACCCGTCAACACGTCCAAGTCGGTATTGCACTACCTCGGGGTCAGCATGCTGAATTCTGACGCAGGCGCGTTGCCGCGGTTGAATCTGACCAATTCGACCACCATCACCGCAACGCGCGGGACAAGTGGCAGCAACACGACGTCTGTGATCGCCTGGCAACTTGTGGAGTACTACTGATGAGCCATTACGCCGCCCAACTCGACGCCGCTGGCGTCTGCATCGCCGTCACCGAAACCCCAGAGCCGCTCACCGGCCCGCACATTGTCCCGCTCGATGCCTACGACGCCAGCTTGCTTGGCCACGCGTGGGATGGCGCCGCGTGGCACGCGCCCGCAGTGCCCGCGCCGATGCGCCACATCACCCCGCGCGCCTTGCGCCAGCGGTTCACCGCCGCCGAGCGCGTGGCGCTGGAGATTGCCCAGCTCGACGACCCCAGCGCCCCGATGGCCACCCGGCAGCAGGCCGCCATGCTTCGCGCCTACATGGCCGACGTGGCCACCGCGCGCTACATCGATCTCGATGACCCGGTGACAGTGGCTGGCGTGCAGATGCTGGAGACCGCAGGGCTCATCGGCGCGGGTCGCGCAGCAGAAATTCTCAACACCCCGCCCGGCCCGGGCGAAACCCCTTGATCGACGCAGAGGGCTCCATGCCAGACGAACTCAAACCGCGATTCGACACCACCATCAACCTCGGCCACGTGCTCACGTTCGTGGGCTTCATCGCCACGATCTTCGTGAGCTGGAGCACGCTCGACAAGCGCGTGGCCATTCTTGAGCAGGCCGCACTGGCGCAACACACCATCGACACCCAGCAAGACCAGCGCCTGGAGCGCGAGCTGGCCCTCATGCGCGCCAGCCTGAGCCGCATCGAGGACAAGCTCGACACCGCCCGGCAACGCCCCTGAATTTCCGCCCACCACCTGCCCCACTCACCGCACCTCTAGGAGACCCGCATCATGGCCCGTCAATCCACCGCCGTTCGCACCGCCAAGCAGGCGGCCATCGAAACCGCCATCGGCGCCTCGCCGAAGATGTTTGTGTTCGACGCACTGCCCAGCACCAACATGACCGATGCCGACCCCGGCACGCAGATCGCCAGCGGCACCCTGCCTGCGGATTGGGCCACGCAATCGGGCGGTGTGCTCACCAAGGCCGGAACCTGGACGCTGACCGGCGTTGCGCCGGGCGGCTATGCCAAGTCCGTGCGCATCAAGGACAACGCAGGCACGACAAACCATTGGGATTTTTTGATCTCCGAGCCGTGGACAGCCAGCAAGAATTACCCCGCCGTGGGCATCCAGGTGCACAACAACGGCAACGTCTACCGTGTCACCACGGCAGGCACCAGCGCATCGAGCGGCGGCCCCACTGGCACCGGCACGGGCATTACTGATGGCTCCGTGGTGTGGGCCTACGTCGGCCCGGTCGAGGCCACGATTGACAACACCAACATTGCCGCTGGCCAGCAGGTGACCATCAACACCTTCACCAACACGGACGGCAACGCCTGATCGGGGCTGGCATGGCGCAGCAAACCATCAACCTCGGCGCCGCGCCAGACGACGGCACGGGCGACACGCCGCGCGCAGCAGGCGAGAAGATCAACGCCAACTTCACCGAGCTGTACGCCACAAGCGGCGGGAAAATCCCCGCCGTGCTGCGCTCGATCCTGGACGGCTACGCGCTGCACGCCTGGAACAATCCGCGCCTGTCTGGCCTGTATGGCTACCCTGTCGGCATCGCGGTGGGTGCATCAGGCGCTGCGGTGCCGGGCACGTTCACCCGCTCTTATGTGTTCGGCAACACGGGCGCACCATTCACGGCGGGCGGCGGAAACCCTGCAACCAGCGCAGGGGCGACGAGCTTTCCCGTGGTCACGCCCAGCGGAACAACGCGCATCGGCCGACACTGGCGCGTGACGACCGTTCTCGACGGCACGCAGATTGCGTTCCACCTTGACAGCGACGCCACGGCGGACGGCGGATATCGGTTTCTGGTGGACGGGCAATATCTCAGTCTGTCCGGGACGGTCAGCGGATCGGGCGCAGATCGGTGGTACACGCTCACCTTTCCGTGGCGCGCAAAGCGTACCGTCACGGTCGAGGGGTATGGCGCGCTGCGGTTTTGGGGTGCGGCCGTGCCTGATACAGACACCCTGCTGATGCCGCAGCGCGCGCAGCCGCGCCTAGTGTTGATTGGCGACAGCGACCTGGAGGCCTACGGGATCACGCTCAAGGGCGATGGGCCTGGCGCAGTCTATGGTGACTTCATGGGGTTGCAGGACGTGTGGGCCTGCGGCGTGTTTGGCACGGGCTTTCTTGCGACGAACAGCGGCAGCAGCTACGCCTACAGCCAGCGCCGGGCCGACTGGCAGAGCAGTGCGGCCGATGCCATCGCGTTTGCCTGCAGCACCAATGATCTCAAAGCAGGAGCAACAGCGCAGCAGATTGCAACTGCAGCGGTAGCAGAAGTGCAGGCCGTGCGTGCGGCGCTTGGCGCTTCTGTGCCGATTTTCATTACCGGCTACCTCACAGACCTGGAAGTCGCAGAGGCGGCGCTTTCAGGTGCCACGGCGGCCATGAGCGCATCGGAAAATGCCATCGCCACGGCAATTGCCGCGTTGAACGACCCTTACACCGCATTTGTCCGCATCGTGTCCGCAGCGCTGCCGCAAGCCGTTGTCGGCGCAGGCACGGGCAATTACCCGATCTACATCAACAGCAGCACCCAGCACGCCACGCCAGCCGGGTACATCGCCGGTGGCGTTGCCAACACGCCGCGCATTGTTGAGGCTGTTGCGGCAATGGCGGGCGTTGAAATGCCCATTCCACTGGCGCCACAACCTGCGCCCGTGTTGCCTGTCGCGTTCCCCAAGCGCAGCGCCACCCCCAAGATTGCCGGAGATGCGGCGGGCACCGCGCTTGCCACCCAGGCGCTCGTGGCGTCGCGGCAGTATTTCGTGCCCATCGTCGTGCCGCGCGCCGTGGCACTGACCGGCCTGCGCATCAGCGTCACCACGGCCAGCGCAGGCACGGCCAGCGTGGGGGTGTACGGCAATGCCGTGGTCAGCGGCAACGATGCGCCGGGCGCGCTGCTGGCCTCGGCCACCGGGCTGGACACCGGCGCCACGGGCGACAAGACCGGCGCCTTCAACTATACGCTGCAGCCCGGCGTGTTGTATTGGGTGAGCCTGATCGCCAGCGCAGCCGCAACCGTGCGCGCGCTCGCCGTGGGCAGCGTGGGCTGCGCACTCGGCCGCACGGCCAACAACACCACGGCCATCACCCACCTGTGGGCGGGTGGCAGCGGCAGCACACTGCCCGCCACCGCAGCCACCTCGCTGGCAGACGGCACCGGAAACTGCCCGGCCATTTACCTGCTGGAGTAAGCCGTGGCAAGCGCGTGGGACTTTGCCACCACCACCGCCACGCTCGACGCGGCGGCGCTGTCCAGCATGGACAGCACGCAACACCCGGCAGGCGGGCTCACGCCGTTGGCTGCAGCGTTTGCCGCCATCGAGCCGCGCGACGCGCTGGCCGTCTCTGCCGTGGCCTCTGCTGCCGTGCTGCGCGCCGCGCTGGAGCTGCGCGACACGGCAGCCGGGCAAAGTGCGGCTCTGCTTGGCGTCGCATTCACCGGCGCAGAAAAACGGGATGTCGCAGCCGGGCAGGGCGCCGCTTTGCTGGGTGTGGCACGCGCAACCGCTGAACCACGCGACGCAGAAGGCGCGCAGGTGGCCGCGCTGCTGCGCGCAGACCGCAACACCACCGAACTGCGCGACGCGCTGAGCAGCGCGCTGTCTGCGGTGCAATCTGCCGTGCTCGACGCGGCACTGACCGAGCGCCAAGACGCCGCAAGCGGCAGCGCCACGCTGGCCAGTGCTGCGCTGGTTGCGCTGAGCGATGTGCGCAACACCCTGGCCGCAGCCGCTGCAGCCCAGGCCGGTGCGCAGGCCGCGCTGGCAGACCGGCGCGACAGCGCGTCGCTGCAGGCCGCCGTGCTGGCCGCGCTGCAAGCCGCCACGACCCTGCCGCGCGATGGGGTGGCCGCGCAGTCTGCCCTGAGCGGTTTCGGCACTGCCGCGCTGGCCAACGGGCGCGACACGTTGAGCGCGCAGCTTGTGCCGCAGATTCTCGGCGCCATCGATGCGCTGCTGAACGAGCCGCACGACGCATTCGGCGCCACCGCCGCAACGCGCAGCGGCGCGCAGGCGCTGCTGAGCGGCGTGGCAGACCAGCTCGGCGCGCAGGCTGCGGCGCTGCTGGTCACCGCGGCCAGTCTGGCCGCACAGCGCGATGCGGCCGCAGGCGCGGCGGTCACGTCCTTGCGTGCCGCTACCGCGCTGGCAGAAAGCCTCGATGCGTTTACCGCCGGGCTCACGCCGCAAGCCGCCGGGGTGCTGGCGTTTGAGGGCATGGAAGCCAGAGACACCCTGCGCGCCGCAGCGGGCGGGGCGTTGCTGGCGGGGGCGCTGCTGGTGGAGCGCGACGCCCCGTCTGCCAGCGCGCAAAGCGCGCTGCGCGCCGATGCGCTGACCACCGCCCGCGCCGATGTGCTGGCGGCCTGGCTGGCCCAACTCCCCGAGTTTGCCCACGTTGACCCGCGCTACCTGGCAGCTCTGGCAGCGCGAGCGTTTGTCGGCGCCAGTGCGCTGCGCGCCTTCCTTTCCACACTGCCTGCCAGGGGGTTTCTTGGCGTACTACGGATGCACACCATGAAGATCGACACCACCGAAGAAAAAGACCGCGACGAGTCCGCGCTCATCACATTCGACTTTGACCAGGCGCTGCCCACCGGCGTGGCCCTCACCGGCGCCGCGCTGGTGGGTGTGGCGCCCCTGGTGGGTACCGATGCCGAGCTGCCCACATGGGCCGCCGCGCTGCAGCCGCAAGTGGGGCAGACCGACGCCGTGCTGCCCACGGGCGCCAGGGTGTCGGCCCGGCGCTATGTGCAGTTGCAGTTTCCCGCCGGGGCGGGGCAGCGGGGCGACAGCTACAAATTTCGCTGCCGTGGCGTGACCGCAGACCCGGCCATTGCGCCCATCTGCCCGGTGATCGTGCCGGTTGTTTGAGGGAGATCGACATGGCCATGATGCAACTCGACCCCAACTGGCGCGACATCCTGCGCCGCGCCTGGAGCGTGCGGCTGATGCTGCTGGCGGGCATTCTGTCTGCCGCCGAGGCGGTGCTGCCATTCTTCTCCGACGCGCTCGACCGGCGCCTGTTTGCCGCGCTGCTGGCCGGGCTCACGTTCGCCGCGCTGGTGGCGCGCCTGGTGGCGCAAAAGGGTCTCAATGGCTGATCGGCGCATCGCCTCGGCCCTGGTGGCGTCTGCCCTGGCGCTGGCCAGCATTGCGGGCTGGGAGAGCTACCGCGACACCGCCTACAACGACGGCGTCGGCGTGCAGACCGTGGGTTTCGGCAGCACGCGGCGCACAGACGGCACGCCGGTGCAAAAAGGCGACCGCACCGACCCCGTGCGCGCCGTGCGCCAGCTTGCAGCCGATGCCGACGCGACAGGGCGCGCCATTGCCGCCTGCATCGGCCCGGTGCCGCTGTCGCAGGGCGAGTTCGACGCCTATGTGAGCCTGGCCTACAACATCGGCACGCCCCGGTTTTGCACGTCCACCCTGGTCAAGCTGCTGCACCGGCAGCCGCCTGACTACCTCGGCGCCTGTCAGCAAATCCTGCTCTGGAACCGCGCAGGCGGCAAAGTGTTGCCCGGCCTGGTGCGCCGCAGGCAGGCCGAATATCAACAGTGCATGGGAGCCCAGCCGTGAACGTGCTTTGGATTGCCGCCGTTGCCATTGTGCTGCTCGCCATGGCGGCTGTCGTGTATTGGCGCCGTCGCCAGACGCGCTTCATGCCCCCGCCGCCCGCCAGGCTGCGCACCGATCTGCTCTACGGCTACTACGGGCGCGACGACGCGCAGTGCGACGACACCGCAGGCACGGTCAACCTTGTTATAGAACTGCGCTGGGACGCGCTGGAGGCCACCATTGCGCGCATGCGCAAACAGCCGCTGCGCACTGTGCTTGCCGTCACCAGCGAATGCTGGGCAGACACAAAGACCCCACGCCCGGCAGACCAAGCGCAGGCGCTGCTGCGGCAGACGCTCGACACGCTGCGCAGCGCAGGCGTCATTCACCAGGTCATCGGCTTCTACATCCTCGACGAGCCCGACCTGTGGGGCGCGTCGGACGCCGACATGACGGCCGTATGCGCCACAGTGCGTTTGGTGGCCGCCGAATACCCCGACCTGGGCGGCACGGTGCTGGCCTGCTGCTACGCCAACAAGGGCCATTACCCCGGCGTGCAAGCGCTCGACTGGGTGGGCCTGGACGACTACCCGCAAGACAGCAACATGCTCACCGGCGCACCCTACCGAGGGTTGCGCGCCACGCTGCGGCCAGAGCAGCGCGTGTTCCTGATCCCAGGCGGGTGCGACCCGTTCCGCGGCAGCCCCGAGGCCTTTCGCCGTGCGGCGCATGCCGACCCGCAGATCGTGGCCGTGGTGCCGTTCATCTGGATCGACTATGACGACCCCAGCGGCAAACGCCAGCGCGGCATTCGCAGCAACGGACTGGCGCCGGTCTATCAGGCCTTGGGGCGCGAGCTGATCGGGGGCGCGCCATGACCCGCCGCATCCTCGCCACCCTGTTCACCATCGCCGCGCTGCCTGCAGCGCTTGTGATCTTCGCCGCAGCAGCAGAGCCCTCTGAGACGGAAATATGACCACCGACACCACAACCCCATTTCTCAGCTACGCAGGCGGAAAGCGCTGGATGGCAGATCGCATCATCGCCAGCATGCCGCAACACACCTGCTATGTGGAGCCCTTTGGCGGCATGGGCGCCGTGTTGCTGGCCAAGCCGAGAAGCGAAATCGAGGTCTGGAACGACATCAACGGCGGCCTGGCCAACGTCATGCGCATTGTCAAATATCACCCGGATGCGCTGGCAGATGAATTGCAATTCATGCTGATGCACCGCGAGGAAAGGCTGCGGTGGCGCGACATCTGCCCTGGAGAAACAGACATCCAGCGCGCCGCGCGCTGGATCATGGTGCGCCACTCTGGGTTTCAAGGCGGCGCAGATAAAGGGTTTTATGTCAGCAAGCAAAGGGCGCTAAGACCGCGCGATGTGTTGATTGCCCAGATGCGCGCGGTGTCGCGCAGGCTGGCGTCGGTTGTCATTGAGAGCCTGCCGTGGGAGCGCATGTTTGACCTGTACGACTCGCCAGAAACGCTGTTTTTCTGCGATCCGCCGTATGCCGACGGCGATCAAGAGACCTATGAGGATGCGTTTTCAGAGGCAGATCACCGCGCCTTGCGCGAGCGGCTTGCCACATTGCAGGGGCATTGGATCGTCGCCTATGGAGATCACCCCCTGATCCGCGCGCTTTACGCCGACTGCCGCATCGAGGAGGTGCCGCGCGTGCGCACCATCAATCAAGCAGCAAAAAAGCCTTACACCGAGCTGCTGATCTTCCCCCGTGAACACAACATCCCGCCGCTGATTGCGCAGATGTTTGCGCAAGCCGCAGCAGCAGAGCCCTCTGAGACGGAAATATGACCACCGACACCACCCGCGCCCAACTCAACATGCGCGGCGCCATCACCCTGCTGATCGTGCTGGCCTGGCTGGCCGCTGTGGGCTATGGCCTGGTGACCGGCGCGCTGGCCTATCCCACGGCGCTGGCCACCTTCAGCGGCCCGGCGGGCGTGGTGCTCGGCTATTGGTTCGGCACATCCAGCACACCACCAAAGGAGCCTTGACATGGATTTTGTTGACATGGCCTCGATTCTTGTCCCCGGCGCGGTTGTTGCCGGGATTCTGCTTGCCATTTACGCCTCGCGGCACTAGGAGCCCCGCATGACACTGCGAATGACCCTCAATGGCACGGTCAACGCCGATGCCCTGGAAACCCTCATCAAGACCGAGTTGGCATCGGCAATTGCCAGGTTGCCGCAACCCAGCGCGGGCAGCAATCCGGCGCTGCTTGATGCCATTGCCACCCTGGGCGACAAGATCGACGCACTGAGCGCCGGGTCTGCCGCGCTGGAGTCGCGCATCGAGGCGCTGCTGCAGCAGGGCGCACCGACCCATGCACCGGCCCCAGAACCAGCGCCCGAACCGGCACCGACTCCAGCGCCGATTCCGCTGCCCGAACCGGCACCCGTTCCCGCTCCAACCCCGGCACCTGCTCCAGGTGTATCGCCCGCCGTGGGCCTGGTGGACTACGGACGCAACGCGCGCCCGTTCACCCCGCTGGCCAAGCCCGCCAAGGGCGTGCGCTTCAACGAGCCCGACTTCCCCGGCACGAAGATGGTGCGCATCACCGACTGCAACGCGGACTTCAATGCAAACGTGGCTGTGCCCGCCTATCCCACGACGCAGGCCTGGAACTGCGACGAATCGCGCTTCGTGCTGTATGTGACCAATGCGCGTGCAGGCGGCCAGCGCGGCTATGCCATGTACGACGGCAAGACCTACGCCTTCCTCAAGTTCCTCGACATCAATCCGGGCGACGTGGAGCAGTTCTACTGGAGCCACTCTGATCCGACCAAGCTGGTCTATATCGACAACCGCGAGAGCAGCGGCGCCATCATCATGCGCATGATGGAGGTCAACGTCGAGACGGGCGCTCAGACCGTGTTGCACGACTTTCTGCCCGACATCCAGGCGCAGGGCTGGCCCACCACCGGCCCGGTGCGGGCGGGCTATCCGTTCTACGCAGGAGGCGATCTCGAACTGTGGGGGCTCGGCGCAGGCGGCATCCCCGACGTGAGCGGACAGCTCGGGCTCAACGCCTTCGGGTTCAACGCCAAGACCGGCAAGCTCACCCGCTACAGCGGCATTCCTGTGGCGCAGGCGCGCGGCACCACGCCTTTCCCGCTCAAGAGTGGCAAGGGCTGGGCCTGGCCCGATTGGGCAAACCACACCACGGTGGTGTTCGACCTGAACGGCAACATCGTGCGCACGGTGAAATTCGATGCCATCGAGCACCTGGACAGCGCGGTGAACGCCAAGGGCGAGGACTTGCTCGTGGGCACGCAGTATGACGATGCGCACGGCAACGGCAATGGCAATCTGATGGTGGCCAACCTCACGACCGGCGAGGTTTACACCATCATCGGAGAGAAGTCGGGCGACGGCTATCCGCGCACCGGCACCCTGGTGGGCGCAGGCGCCTGGAAAGCGCCCGGCTGGTGCGCCGTTGGCATTGTGGGCGAGCCAATGCAGTCGGCCACCTATCTCGATCAGGAAGTGTTGCTGGCCAATGTGGACACCAAGCAGGTGTTCCGTGTGGCGCATCACCGCTCGACCGGCAACTGGAGCAGCGCACCGCAGAGCAATTATTGGGCGCAACCCAACGTCACCCTGAGCCCGAGCGGCACGCGCATCCTGGTGCAGAGCGACTGGGGTGACGGCGATCCGCGCGCGCCCGTGGTGAAGCCAGATGCCGCAGTGGACACCTATGTGATCGAGCTGCCGGGGTACGCAGCATGATGCCAGACCTCACCGCCCGCGCGCTGGTGGCCGCTGCGCTGCTGCTCGGTGGCTTTGCTGCCGGGTGGGTGGCGCAGGGCTGGCGCGCCGAGGCCCGCGTGCAGGCGCTGATGGCGGCACAACGCACCCGCGACGCGCAGGCCGCCGATCTGCTCGCCCAGGCCGAACGCGAAAACCGCACCCGCATCGCGCAGGCCGCCGCCGCGGCAGATGCCGCCGTGGTGGCAGCCAACGCCCGCGCTGCCGCTGCCGACCGCAAAGCCCAGGAGTTACGCCATGCCCTTGAAACCGCTACGTCTGCTACCCGCCCTTGCCTGTCTGGCGCTGCTGTGCGCCTGCTCAACACCCCCGCAGCGCCCGGTGCAGGCAACCCCGGCCTGCGTCTGCCCGCGCGTGCCGCAAGCCTTGCTGCAGCCGCTGCCCCCGCTGCCCCCGATCCCGGCCAGCCTGCCGCCAGCGAGCGCGACATCGCCGGGTGGATCGTGACGGCGCGCCAGATGTACGACACCTGCGCGGCACGCATCGACGCACTGCGCCAGTGGGACGCGCGGGCAGGGCAGTGATTTCTGGAAGATCACTCTCTCCCAGCGAGGGTATGACGCTGTGCACGCGCGGCTGATGGGTCATCCCGGAAGTGACCAGGAAGCAATCCCGGAAGCGATGCGCCATTGAGATACAGCGAATCGTTGTAAGTGCTTGTTTTTTCTGGTGCCGGGAGCGGGACTCGAACCCGCACGCTTTTAAGGGCGCTGGATTTTGAGTCCAGTGCGTCTACCGATTCCGCCATCCCGGCTGGGATGTGGTGCTGCAAACAACGGAAAACAAAACGGGGAACCGAAATCCCCCGCATTTGCCTTCAAAATTGTTGGTGCCCAGAAGAGGACTCGAACCTCCACGCCTCGCAGCGCTAGTACCTGAAACTAGTGCGTCTACCAATTCCGCCATCTGGGCAATCAAGCTGTGCATCATAGCATAATCCTTTCGGATGTAAAGAACCCCCGCCCGGCGGGGCGAAGGGTGCGTGAGCGGCGATAATGCACAGAGAACAACACTGAGCTTCATCTCCGTGTGGCGATTGGGCCGAGACAAGGCAGCGTTCTGCTGCAAGACAAAGGATCTTCCGTGATTGTTGAAGGTATCGTGCGCGGTCATCGCGATGGTCATGGTTTTGTCACCCCCGATGATGGCGGGCCGGATGTGTATCTGCCGCCGCAGCAAATGCGCACCGTGCTTCACTTGGACAGGGTGAGTGTGCGTGTGGGCAAGCCGGATCGACGCGGGCGGATCGAAGGCCAGGTGATCGGCATCCTGGAGCGCAGCACACGACCGATCATCGGGCGGCTTTTGCAGGAGGGTGGCACTTGGTTGCTGGCGCCGGAAGATCGCCGCTATGTGCAGGACATCCTGATCTCTCCGGATGGCGTGGGCAAGGCGCGGGTCGGGCAGGTGGTGAGTGCGCAGATCACGCAGCCGCCTTTGCCCAATGTGCAGCCCGTGGGACGCGTCCTGGAGGTGCTGGGTGAACTGGACGATCCCGGTATGGAGATCGAAATTGCGGTGCGCAAGTACGGTGTGCCGCATCTGTTTTCGCCTGGCGCGTCGAAAGAGAGCGCTGCCTTGCCCGATGCGGTGCGCGATGCGGATATCGCGGGCCGAATCGATCTGCGCGATGTCGCGCTGGTCACGATTGATGGCGAGGACGCGCGCGATTTTGACGATGCGGTGTACTGCGAACCTGCCAGGATCGGCCGCGCCAAGGGCTGGCGCCTGCTGGTGGCGATTGCGGATGTGTCGCACTATGTGCGCGAGGGCACGGAGCTGGATGCCGATGCGCTGGAGCGGGCAACCTCGGTCTATTTTCCGCGCCGGGTCATTCCCATGTTGCCGGAGAAACTGAGCAATGGTCTGTGCTCGTTGAATCCCCAGGTGGACCGGCTGTGCATGGTGTGCGATGTGTTGATCACAGCGCAAGGCGACATGAAGGCGTATCAGTTCTACCCTGCGGTGATGCGCTCGCAGGCGCGCCTGACCTACACCGAAGTGGCGGATATTCTGTCCAACACGGCAGGCAAGCTGGCCCGCGAGCGTGCCGCTCTGGTTCCCCACCTGCTCAACCTGCACGCCGTGTTCAATGCATTGCTGCAATCGCGCCAGGTGCGCGGTGCTCTCGACCTCGACATTCCCGAGACGCAGATCGTGGTGAACGCTGCGGGCAAGATCGAAGCCATCGTCCCGCGCCACCGCAATGATGCACACCGACTGATTGAAGAATGCATGCTGGCGGCCAACGTCTGCGCGGCGCATTTTCTGGAAAGCAACAAGCAGCTCGCGCTCTATCGTGTGCATGAAGGGCCAACGCCGGAAAAGCTGGAAACCTTGCGCACCCTGTTGCGCAATTTGGGGCTGACCCTGGGCAGCAAGGGGGAGGCGCCAGAGCCTGCGGATTATCAGGCGCTGGCCAAGTCCATCGAAGACCGGCCCGACGCCCTGCAGATCCAGACACTGCTGCTGCGCTCCATGCAGCAGGCAATCTACACGCCGCACAACAGCGGTCACTTCGGTCTGGCATACCCCGCTTACACCCACTTCACCAGCCCGATTCGGCGCTACCCCGACCTTCTCACGCATCGAGGCATCAAGGCGATTTTGCAGGGGCAGCACTACACCCCGAAATTCAGTGAGCGGGTGGAGATGAATCGTGGCGAACAGAATGCCCGACGCGCTCCGCAGCGCAATGCCACAAGTGTGGCGCCCGCTGCGCCGGTGTCCAAGGAGCAAGCCAAGGACATGCCGATCTGGGAAGCTGCAGGCGTGCATTGCTCGGCTAACGAGCGCAGAGCCGATGAGGCCAGCCGCGATGTCGAGAGCTGGCTGAAGTGCTGGTACATGCGCGACAAACTCGGCGAGGAGTATGCGGGCACCATCACCGCCGTGACCGGCTTTGGCTTGTTCGTGCAGCTCGATGCCTTGTTTGTGGAAGGCCTGGTGCATGTGTCCGAGATCGGTGCCGACTACTTCCGTTATGACGAGGCACGCGGGGAACTGCGCGGCGAGCGCACGGGAATTCGCTACGCACTGGGCGGACGCTTGCTCGTGCAGGTCAGCCGTGTCGATCTCGATGGCCGCAAGATTGATTTCCGTCTGGTGCGCGAGGGCGGTAAAACCAATCCGTCGAGCAAGCCTCTTCCGACCTCCGGCGAGATCAAGGGCCTCGATGAGGATGTATTTGCGCTGAACCCGCAAACATCGGTTGGCGTGCGCAAATCCAGAACCTCGCCAGGAACGGCAAATCCAACTGGAAAGAGCCAGCGTCGTGGCGCGTCGGCACCCGTCAAGGCCTCGGCAGCTTCCACGTCGCCAGCCCGACCGGCCAAAGCGAAGGCGGCGGCAGGGCGCAAGACAGGCAAGGGCGGCAAGCCCAACGGGCCGCGCAGTCGCGTACGCTGAGGCCCATCGAACCCGGTGGGTTGATTCGCTTCAGACTGTGGGCCGTGTAACCGTGGCCGCCGAAGTGGGAATGACGGCCTTGTCGCGGGGTGGAAGGCGGCCACGTTCTGATAGGCGCATCCAGATGCGCAGTGCAATCAGACTCCCCAGCACCATGGCAAACGATCCGGGAATCCACAGAATCAAGCCGCCCAGATGCTGGTCGGTCAGGGGATCCAGGCTCAGGGCGCGTCCGCAGATTTCATAGATGGGGTAGTAATCGGTCATGCTGAGCGCAAGAATTGCGCCCCAGGCCATGGTTGGCAGCATGGCCAGCAAAGGCAGGAACACGCGCTTCCCCGAAGAGAGATGCGCCGGCGGGCTTGGGCGCGTGTCCAGCACCAGCCACCAGAACAGCAGACCGTCGAGCGCCATGCTCCAGTTCATCAGCCGGTAGGTTGGCGCATTGAGCATGACAAAGGGATGGAACGACGGTATGAGCCAGAGCAGCGCCATGCCGCCAAATAAAACAGCGGCAACCACTGGATTGAACAACACCAATTTGATCCCGCGCATCACCGCGCTGCGGTTCATGGGGCGAAGCCAGCGCAGCCGCCATATCAGCGGGATGCCTGCACGCAGCGTGCTGAGCGGATAGCTCCACATGAGGAGCAAGGGAGCGAAATCGTGCAGGGAGAGTTGCTGCAGGATGTGGACGAAGAACTGGTGTTCGGCGTAGTAATCCCAGCGCGTCTGAAAGGCCTGCCACATCAGCACCCAGCCTAGCCAGAAGCGGATCTGGCGCGACAGGGACGGCCTGTGTCGGCGGCAGCCGCGCACATAGAGAACCGCAGCCACTGCAAGCAGCGCGAGTGCTGTGGGAGAGAGTTCCCAGGGAATGAACCAGCGCAGCAGGGCGTCCATGCAGAGTGAGGCGTCTTGGATGATCGGGTCAGCCCACACTGTAGCGTGGCGCGGGTGTGCGCAAGATTATGTCAGCATCAAGACATGAAAAACCCGGCGCACGGCCGGGTTGCAACGGATTCAGCGCAGGTCAGGCGATGGTGCGAAGGACATCGCGTATGGTGGACATGATCTGGTCGATCTGACCCCGTTCGATGATCAAGGGCGGCGACAGCGCGATGGTGTCCCCGGTGTAACGGACCAGGACGCCACGCGCATAGCAGCCGACGAAGGCTTCAAATGCTCGTCTGCCCACGGCTCCGGCACGCGAATCGAGTTCGATGCCGCCGATCAGCCCGATGTTGCGCAAGTCCTTGACATGGCGTGCGTCGCTCAGGGCATGCAGTGCCTCCTGCCAATACTGGCCGATGCCTTCATCGCGGACGCGGGTCAGCAATTTTTCGCGCTTGTAAATCTGTTGCGTTGCAACGGCAGCAGCCATGGCCAGCGGGTGACCGGAATAGGTGTAACCGTGGAAAAACTCTACCGCCCCGTCGGGAGAGCCGTTCACGACAGTGTCGTAGATGCCGTTGCGAACGAACACCGCTCCGAGCGGAACCGCCGCATTGTTGACCGCCTTTGCCGTGGTGATGATGTCGGGTGTGACATTGAAGTACTGCGCGGCAAAAGGCGTGCCCAATCGGCCATAGCCGGTGATCACCTCGTCAAAGATCAGCAGGATTCCGTATTTGTCGCAGATGCTGCGCAGGCGCTCCAGATAACCCTTGGGAGGCACGAGCACCCCCGTCGACCCGGCCACAGGCTCGACGATCACTGCCGCAATATTGCTGGCGTCGTGCAACGCCACGATGCGTTCCAGATCGTCCGCCAGATGGGCGCCCCATGCAGGCTCTCCGCGAGTGAAGGCCTGGTGTTCGGCCGAATAGGTGTGCGGCAAATGATCGACATTGGGCAGCAGCGAGCCGCGAAAGACCTTGCGGTTCGCCACCATGCCGCCCACTGAAATCCCTCCAAAGCCGACGCCGTGATAACCGCGCTCGCGCCCGATGAATACGGTCCGCGTGCCGTCACCACGTGCGCGGTGATAAGCCAGTGCAATTTTCAGTGCGGAATCGACCGATTCCGAACCGGAATTGGTAAAGAACACCTTTTTCAGGTCGGCCGGAGCGATTTCGGCCAGCAGATTGGCCGCTTCGAATTGCACGGGGTGGCCCATCTGGAATGGCGGTGCATAGTCCATCTCTTGCGCCTGATGCGCAATCGCTGCGCTGATTTCAGGGCGGCCATGTCCCGCGTTGACACACCAGAGTCCAGCGGTGCCATCGAGAATCTGGCGACCGTCATGCGCACGGTAATGCATGCCCTGAGCACTGACCAGCAGGCGTGGCGCGGCCTTGAATTGGCGATTGGCAGTGAACGGCATCCAGAGTTGTTCCATCGACGGCAACTCGGCAATGGCGCCAGAACGCTGAAGTTCGGCTTGATCCATGAAGATTCTCCTGTGAACGGTGTTGTACGCAAACGTGGAATGGATGAGTTTGCTGGCGACTCAAATATAACCAAGGCGTGCGGACACGACGAACGCGACACGGAAAAAGAAAAAGCCCCGCTCTGCGGGGCTTTTTCTGTACAGCGTGAAACTTACTTGGTGACCATGTGGGTACCGACAACTTCAACCACGGTACGACGGTTGGGGGCCTGGCATTCCACCTGGCTCTTGAAGGAGCCCTTGCAGCTCTTCGGATCGACACGGAAATCGGTCTTGCCCTTGCCTTCGACATAGATCTTGTCTGCCGGAACACCCTTGCTCACCAGGTAGGCCTTGACCGCTTCGGCACGACGCACCGAGAGTTTCTGGTTGTAGGCGACGCTGCCGAAGCTGTCGGTGTAGCCAGTGGCGATCACGACTTCCAGGTTGATCGGCTTGATTTTTTCAGCCAGATCGTCAAGCTTTTCCTTGCCTGCAGGCAGCAGAACAGCCTTGTTGAACTGGAAGAATGCATCAGCAGAGTAGGTGATCTTTTCGCTGACAGGCACAGGGGCCGGTGCAGGGGCCGGAGCGGGGGCAGGGGCCGGAGCAGGAGCCGGGGCCGGAGCGGGGGCTGGCTCAGCCTTGGCAACCACCGGCAGGCCGCAAGCCTCGCTGGATGCGGTGGCAGGCGTCCAGAAGTTGTCTTGCCAGCACAGCTTGTTGTCGCCGTTCATCCAGGTCAGACCGTAAGGGTCTTGCCAGTTGTTGATGCTGCGGCTCTCCGCAGCGTGCGCAGCGGTCAGGGAAGACGCAGCGAAGACGGCTGCCGCGAACAATTTTGCGATTTTTTGGTTGTGGATCATGTTTTTTCCTCTCGGTCGTTGATCGTTCATCGCAGCTTGAACTGCGTGTGCCCATGATAAGCGAGAGAGCGCCTCGTCAATGACAGCATTCATGCGATGCCGACCTTCAAGATCGCCCGCCGCTCAGCATTGCTACCTAGTTAACCCGAAGTGATTGTGCCACAGCGACCATGACGATCAATCGGCGTGGCAGCATGGTTTACGGTCTGCCTCCCTGACTGGTTTGATTTGTTGCCATCTCGCAACGGACAGACGTTTTTGCGCGCCCGATCGCCCGCCAAGCCTGTGCCCGTGCGGTGGACGGTCCTGGAAATCCGGGCTGCTAACATGATCTGCTTGACTTGGGGCGCCCGTGCTGACAAGGGCGCGCTGGGCCAGGTCGGCACCATTCCGGGTTGAGCCGACGTGTGAACAACTGCTGCACCACATCCACTCATGTCCGTCTTCGCCAAAGAAACTCTCCCGATCAGCCTAGAGTCGGAAATGCGCCGCTCCTATCTGGACTACGCCATGAGCGTGATCGTGGGACGCGCCTTGCCCGATGCGCGCGACGGCTTGAAGCCCGTGCATCGCCGCGTGCTGTTTGCGATGCACGAACTGAGCAATGCATGGAACCGGCCCTACAAAAAATCGGCCCGCATCGTCGGGGATGTGATTGGTAAGTACCACCCGCACGGCGATCAGTCGGTGTATGACACCATTGTGCGGATGGCACAGGATTTTTCCCTGCGTTACATGCTGGTCGATGGTCAGGGCAACTTCGGCTCGGTGGATGGCGACAACGCGGCGGCCATGCGGTACACCGAAATCCGGCTGTCGAAAATCGCGCACGAAATGCTCGCCGACATCGACAAGGAAACCGTCGATTTTGGCCCCAACTACGACGGTTCCGAGCAGGAACCGCTGCTGCTGCCGGCGCGCCTGCCGAATCTGCTGATCAACGGATCTTCGGGGATTGCGGTGGGCATGGCCACCAATATTCCGCCGCACAATCTGGGCGAGGTTCTCGATGCCTGCCTGCATCTGCTGCGCAATCCAGACGCGTCGATCGAAGAGCTGATGGAGCGTGTGCCCGCGCCGGATTTCCCCACGGCGGGCATCATCTACGGCACATCCGGCGTGCGCGATGCCTATCGCACCGGGCGCGGCCGCGTGGTGATGCGCGCGCGCTGTCATTTCGAGGACCTGGAAAAGGGCCAGCGTCAGGCCATCATCGTCGATGAGCTGCCGTACCAGGTCAACAAGCGCACCCTGCTGGAGCGGATCGCCGAACTGGTGCAGGAAAAGAAGCTCGAAGGCATCAGCCACATCCAGGACGAGTCCGACAAGTCGGGCATGCGTGTGGTGATCGAGCTCAAGCGCGGCGAAGTGCCCGAGGTGGTGCTCAACAATCTCTACAAGCAGACGCAGTTGCAGGACACCTTCGGTGTCAACATGGTGGCGCTGGTGGATGGCCAGCCGCGCCTGCTCAACCTCAAGCAGATGATTGCGGCCTTTCTGTCGCATCGTCGCGAAATCATCACCCGCCGTACCGTGTTCGATCTGCGCAAGGCGCGCGAGCGCGGGCATGTGCTGGAAGGCCTGGCGGTGGCTCTGGCCAATGTCGATCGCATGATCGAACTCATCAAGGCGGCACCCACGCCGCCTGTGGCGAAGGAGCGGCTGCTGGCAGAGATCTGGGAGCCGGGCGAGGCGCGGGCGATGTTGTCGCGTGTCGAGGGCGACATCACCCTGTTTCAGCCCGATGATCTGGATCCGCGCTTCGGCCTCAAGGCCGAGGGCTATCGGCTCAGCGACACCCAGGCGCAGGAAATTCTGCAGATGCGCCTGCAGCGCCTCACCGGGCTGGAGCAGGACAAGATCGTGGGGGAGTACAAGGAGGTCATGGCGCAGATCGCCGATCTGCTCGACATTCTTGCCAAGCCCGAGCGCATGACCGACATCATCACGACCGAAATGAGCACGCTGCGCGCCGAGTTCGGTGACGCGCGGCGCTCGCATATCGAGGTCAACGCGTACGACATCGACGTCGAAGACCTCATCACCCCGCAAGACCTCGTGGTCACCATCTCGCATTCCGGTTACGTCAAGAGCCAGCCGCTGGCCGAGTACCGGGCGCAGCGTCGCGGCGGGCGCGGCAAGCTGGCCACCGGCACCAAGGAAGACGACTGGATCGAGCAACTCTTCGTTGCCAACACCCACGACATGCTGCTGTGCTTCTCCAACCGTGGCCGGGTGTACTGGATGAAGGTCTATGAGGCGCCGATGGGCGGGCGCGGCTCGCGCGGCAAGCCGCTGGTCAATCTGTTCCCACTGCAGGCTGGCGAGAAGATCACCACGGTGCTGCCGGTCAAGACCTTCGACGAAGAGCATTTCGTGTTCATGGCAACCGCCCGCGGCACGGTGAAAAAGACCCCGCTGTCGGCGTTTGTCAATCGCCGCACCGCGGGCATCATCGCCGTGGGGCTGGACGATGACGACTATCTCATCGGTGCGGCGATCACCGATGGCCGGCACGACGTGATGCTGTTTTCCGATGCCGGCAAGGCGGTGCGTTTCGACGAATCCGATGTGCGGCCGATGGGGCGCGAAGCCCGCGGCGTGCGCGGCATGCAGCTCGAAGCCGATCAGGCCGTCATCGCCCTGCTGGTGGCCGAAGATGAAACCCAGAGTGTGCTCACCGCCACTGAAAACGGTTATGGCAAGCGCACGTCCATCACCGAATACACCCGCCACGGCCGTGGCACCAAGGGCATGATTGCCATCCAGACCTCCGAGCGCAACGGCAAGGTGGTTGCAGCCTGTCTGGTGCGGGCCAGCGATGAGATCATGCTGATCACCGATACCGGTGTGCTCGTGCGCACCCGCGTGGAAGAGATCCGTGAACTGGGCCGTGCGACGCAGGGCGTGACCCTGATTGCGCTCGATGCCAAGGCCAAACTCATCCAGGTGCAGCCCGTGGTGGAGGCAGAGACGGAAGACGACGCACCCTCCGAAACCGATGCGGCGGCAGAGTAGGCGAGGGCGATGATGCAACGTCCCTACAACTTTTCCGCCGGGCCTGCGGCCATTCCTGAAGAGGTGCTGCAGCAGGCGGCGGCCGAGATGCTCGACTGGCATGGCAGCGGCATGAGCGTGATGGAGATGAGCCACCGCGGCCCGCAGTTCGAGTCCATCATCGCGCAGGCCGAGGCCGATCTGCGCGAGCTGCTGGGCATCCCCGACGATTACGCCGTGCTGTTCATGCAGGGCGGCGCCATTGCGGAGAACGCCATCGTTCCGCTCAATCTCTCGCGTGGTGCCAAGGCAGACTATGTGGTCACCGGCAGCTGGTCGCAGAAAAGCCAGCTCGAAGCCCGCAAGTATTGCGACGTGCACCTCAGCGCCAGTGCGCATGACGAACAGGGCTACGGCAGCATTCCAGACAATGCCGCGTGGAGCATCCGCCCGGACGCGCAGTATCTGCATGTCTGCACCAACGAGACCATCGACGGCGTGGAGTTTCATTTTGTGCCCGACAGCCACGGCGTGCCGCTGGTGGCCGACATGTCCTCGCATCTGTTGTCGCGCCATGTGGACGTGGCGCGCTATGCCTGTATCTATGGTGGAGCACAGAAGAACATCGGCCCGGCCGGGCTGACCCTGGTGATCGTTCGCCGCGACCTGCTGGGTCACGCCCTGCCGCAGTGCCCCAGCGCCTTTGATTACGCCCTGGTGGCGGCCAACCACTCCATGTTCAACACCCCGCCGACCTATGCGATCTATATCGCCGGGCTGGTGTTGCAGTGGATCAAGCGCCAGCGTTTTGGCGATCTGGTGGGGCTGGCCGCGGTGGAGGCGCGCAATATTGCGAAGGCCCATCTGCTGTACGACGCGCTCGATGCGTCGCAACTCTATGAGACGCGTGTGGCGCGCGAAGCCCGCTCGCGCATGAACGTGCCGTTTCATCTGCGCGATACCACGCTGAACGCCGCGTTCCTCCAGGGAGCCGATGCGGCTGGGCTGCTGCAGCTCAAGGGCCACAAGTCGGTCGGCGGCATGCGGGCCTCGATCTACAACGCCATGCCACTGGAGGGTGTGCAGGCCCTGGTGAATTACCTGCAAGACTTTGAAAAGCACCGCGCCTGAACCCTGATGAGTCAAGATTCCCAAGATGACCTGAGCCCCTGGCGCGACCAGATCGACGCCCTCGACAGGCAGATCCTTGCCCTGCTGAACCAGCGTGCCAAGGCAGCGCAGCAGATCGGGCATATCAAGCAGCGGCTGAACATGCCGGTCTTCCGCCCTGAGCGGGAACGGCAGGTGATCGAGAAATTGCACGAGCACAACACCGGGCCGCTGCTGAACGCCGGCGTCAGCGCGATCTGGCGCGAGGTCATGTCGGCTTGCCGCGCGCTGGAAGCGCCGCAGCGCGTGGCGTTTCTCGGCCCGGCGGGAACATTCAGCGAACAGGCGGCACGGCGGTTTTTCGGCGCCAGTGCGCAGGGCTTTCCCTGTGCCACCATCGACGATGTGTTTCGCAGCTACCTGAGCGGCGAAAGCGAGTTCGCCATCGTGCCGGTGGAAAACAGCACCGAGGGCGCGGTGGCGCGCAGCATGGATCTGCTTCTCGCGCATCCGGTGCATCTGTGCGGCGAGGTCAGCCTGCCGGTGCGGCACTTCCTGATGCGGCAGACGCCTGATCTGCAGGGGCTCCAGATCGTCGCCGCCCACCCGCAGGCGCTGGCGCAATGCGCAGGCTGGCTGCGCACGCATCTGCCAGGGGTTGAGCTGCGCCCGGTCTCCAGCAATGCGGAAGGTGCCCGGCTGGCTGCGGAAGACGCGCGCATCGCCGGGATTGCGGCCGAGTCGACGGCGGTGCTCTACGGCCTGCACGTGGTGGCGCGTGCCATTCAGGACGAGGCGCAGAACACCACGCGCTTCGTCGTGCTCGGCGCGGCCCAGCCCGAGCCGACGGGGGCAGACCGCACCAGTCTCATCCTGTCCGTCCCCAACCGCGCAGGGGCGGTGTACGACTTGCTCAAGCCGCTGGCGGAACACGGTGTGAGCATGACCCGATTCGAATCGCGTCCAGCGAAATCGGGCGACTGGGAATACGCTTTCTACATTGATGTCGAAGGGCACCAGGACGAGCCCAAGGTGTCTGCCGCGCTGCGTGAGTTGCAGTCGGTCTGTGCCATGTACAAATGTCTCGGCTCCTACCCCATCGACAGAAAGCCCCGCGACCTCTGATCGCGTACCGCACTTTCCTGAACACCATGCAACAGAACAACGTCCAGCAAGCCCATTGGGGGACCGACTACGTCCGGTCGATCTCGCCCTACGTGGGGGGCAAGCCCATCGCCGAGGTGGCCCGCCAGTTCGGCCTGCAGCCCGAGCGCATCGTCAAGCTGGCCTCGAACGAAAACCCGCTGGGCATGTCGCCCAGGGCGCGCGATGCCGTGCTGGCAGCCATGAGCGACAGCACCCGGTATCCCGACAACGACGGCTATGCGCTCAAGCAGGCGCTGGCGCAGAAGCTCGGCGTGCCTGCGGCCTGGATCACCCTGGGACATGGGTCGAGCGACCTGCTGGAGATGGCCGCCCGCGCGCTGCTCACCGATGCCGATGCCGGCATGTATGCGCGCTACAGCTTCATTGTCTACACCCAGGCGGTGCAGGGCGTGGGTGCGACGCACCAGGTCGTGCCCGACCGCGACTTCGGCCATGACCTGCCGGCCATGCTGGCCGCGATCACACCGCAGACCAAGCTGATCTATGTCGCCAACCCGAACAATCCCACGGGCACCTTCCTTGATGCGGACGCGCTGCTGAGCTTTCTGCGGCAAGTCCCGCCGCACACCGCCGTGGTGCTCGACGAGGCCTACGGGGAATACACCGAGCCCGGGCTGCGCTACGACAGCATGCAATGGGTACGCGAGTTTCCCAATCTCATCGTCTCGCGCACCTTCTCCAAGGCCTATGGACTCGCGGGTCTGCGTATCGGCTACGGCGTGTCGCAACCACCCCTCACCGATGTGCTCAACCGCGTGCGCTCGGCGTTCAACACCAGTTCGCTGGGCCAGGCTGCGGCTCTTGCGGCACTGGACGATCAGGATTTCATCGACCGGGCCTATACCGTCAACCGTGCCGGTCATGCGCAGCTCGCCGCAGCGTTTGACGCGCTGGGGCTGCATTACATCCCCTCGCAGGGCAATTTCATTCTGGTGAAGGTGGGCGACGACGACGGCGCCGGTGCGCGGGTCAATCTGGCCCTGCTGCAACGTGGAGTCATCGCCCGGCCGGTGGACAACTACGGCTTGCCGCAGTGGCTGCGCATTTCCATTGGCACCGAGGCAGAAAACGCCGCATGCATTGCGGCGCTGCGCGCGCATGATGTCGGGGGCTGATGGCATGGACACTGTCACCGGCGCGGATGGCGACGAGGCCACAGTGCAGTTCGAACGTCTTGCCATTCTCGGCGTCGGTCTGCTGGGCGGCTCCTTCGCGCTCGCCGCGCGTCGCGCCCGGCTGGCGCGGCGCATCGTGGGCTACAGCAAGTCGCCCACGACCACGCGCACTGCGCTGGAACGCGGCGTCATCGACGAGGAGGCCGACTCGGCCTTGCGTGCGGTTCATGGCGCCGATCTGGTGCTGCTGGCCGTGCCGGTGGTGTCCACCGGCGATCTGCTCAAGCAGCTGCGCCACGGCCTGGAGCCGCACGCGCTGCTGATGGATGTGGGCAGCACCAAGGCCAATGTCGTTGCTGCGGTGCAGGCGCAACTGGGCGCACGGCAGAGCCAGTTCGTGCCCTGTCACCCGATCGCCGGGAAGGAAAAAAGCGGCGTGCTGCATGCCGAGGCCGGATTGTTCGACGGCAAGCGCGTGGTCATCACCCCGCTGGCGGCCAATACCGACAGCCTGGTGGACATCGCCACCCAGGCCTGGGAGTCGATCGGCGGCGTGGTGTCCGTGATGTCGCCCGAGGAACATGACGCCGCGTTCGCCGCGGTCAGCCATCTGCCCCATCTATTGGCGTTCAGCTATGTCTATGCGCTCACCAGCCAGCCGCAGGGCAGCGCCTTTTTGCAACTGGCAGGCCCCGGCTTTCGTGACTTCAGCCGCATTGCCGGGGGCGACCCGCACATGTGGCGCGACATCCTCGATGCCAACCGCGACGAGGTGCTGCGCCAGTTGCAGATCTACAAGCAGGCGCTCGCCGGTTTCGAGGCGCAGATGCGCCAGGGCAACTGGACCGCGGTGGAGGCACTGATCCGCCGTGCCAGCCAGGTGCGCCAGGGTTGGGACGCTCCCGCTTGCGCCGACGATGACGCCTGAGAACCATGTGCCCGAGGCCCGCGACCTGCCGCCGCTGATCGGCGCCGGCGGCACAGTGCGTCTGCCCGGCTCCAAGAGCATTTCCAACCGGGTGCTGCTGCTGGCGGCGCTCGCCGAAGGTCAGACCGAGATCACCGGCCTGCTCGATTCCGATGACACCCGGGTGATGCTCGCCGCCCTGCAGGCGCTGGGCGTGCAGGTCACGCGCGACGGCAGCACGGCGCGCGTGCAGGGCGCAGGCGGGCGCTTTGCCGCGGCGCAGGCCGACCTGTTCATGGGCAATGCCGGTACCGCGATTCGCCCACTGACCGCAGCGCTGGCGCTGCTCGGTGGCGACTACGCGCTGCACGGCGTGCCGCGCATGCACGAGCGGCCGATCGGCGATCTGGTCGATGCGCTGCGCCAGTTCGGCTGTCAGATCGCTTACACCGGGCGCGAGGGCTATCCTCCGCTGCGCATCGGGCCCAGTGCGTTCGCCTTGCGAGGCGATGTGACCGTGCGCGGCGATGTCTCCAGCCAGTTCCTCACCGCGCTGCTGCTGGCGCTGCCGCTCAAGGCCGCGCAGCAGGACATTGCGATCGCGGTGCAGGGCGAGCTGATTTCCAAGCCCTATGTGGACATCACCCTTCGGCTGCTGCAGCGCTTCGGCGTGGACGTGCAACGCGAGGGCTGGCAGCGTTTCGTCATCCCGGCGGGCAGCCGCCTGCGCAGCCCGGGGCGGATCGCGGTCGAGGGCGACGCGTCGTCGGCCTCGTATTTCCTCGCCGCCGGAGTGCTGGGGCAGTTGCACGGCAAGGGGGCGCCGGTGCGGGTGGAAGGCGTGGGGCAGAGCAGCATCCAGGGTGATGTGGAATTCGCCCGGGTGCTCGAACGTTTAGGCGCGCAGGTGCGCTGGGGCGAGGATTTCATCGAGACCTTCGGCCTGCAGCCCGGCCTGACCGCGCTGCGCGGCGGAGAGATCGACTGCATCGCCATCCCCGACGCGGCGATGACCCTGGCGATGACCGCGCTGTTCGCCGCCGAACCGACCACGCTGACGTCGATCGGCAGCTGGCGCGTGAAGGAGACTGACCGCATCCACGCAATGGCGACCGAGCTGGCCAAGCTGGGTGCGCAGGTCGAATCCGGGCCGGACTGGCTGCGGGTGCATCCGCTGCCGCCGCAGCAGTGGCGCAGTGCCACCATCGCCACCTACGACGACCACCGCATGGCGATGTGCTTTTCGCTGGCCAGCTTCGGCAATGCCGACATCCGCATTCTCGATCCCGGCTGCGTCGCCAAGACCTATCCCGGCTACTTCGCCGACTTCGCCCGCATCGCCCGGCCCGTGCCGGTGATCACCATCGACGGGCCCACCGCGTCGGGCAAGGGCAGCATTGCCTCGGCGGTGGCCGAGCATCTGGGCTTTGCCAACCTCGACTCCGGCTTGCTCTACCGCCTCACCGCGCTACTGGCGCTGCGGCGCGGCGTGCCACTGAACGACGCGCCCGCCCTGGCCGCCCTTGCCGCTGGTCTGGCACTGCGTTTCGACAAGGAAACCATTCTGGTGGACGGCACCCGCATCCTTCCGGTCGAACTGCGCACGGAGGAGATCGGCCGGGCGGCCTCCACCATTGCAGCGCTGCCCCCGGTACGCGAGGCGCTGGTGGCCCTGCAGCGACAGCTGCGGCGCGCGCCCGGGTTGGTGGCCGACGGACGCGACATGGGCACAGTGATTTTTCCGGATGCGCCGCTCAAGGTCTTTCTCACCGCAAGCGCCCGCAGCCGTGCCGAGCGGCGGCATAAGCAATTGATTTCACAAGGAATTGCCGCTATACTTGCCGACGTTTTTGCGGACCTGGAGCAGCGGGACGCGCGCGATACACAGCGCGCTGTCGCCGCTCTGAAGCCCGCACCTGATGCCAAACTGCTGGACAGCACCCATCTGAGCCTTGCGCAAACGGTCGATGCGGTCTTGCAGATGTGGCATCAAACCGCCTGAACTCGCGCCCGCGGCTTCAGTTATCCACCCCCAACCCCACGGTCTTCGTGGTTTGAAAGTTTCTACTCAATGTCCACTGCCTCTCCAAGTGCTGCCGCCCCCGATTCATTTGCCGCACTGTTTGAAGAATCCCTGCAATCGCGCGACATGCGTGCCGGCGAAGTCATCACCGCCGAAGTCGTCGCTGTCGATCAGAACTTTGTCGTGGTCAATGCCGGGCTGAAGTCCGACGCCTACATCCCCATCGAGGAGTTCTACAACGATCAGGGCGAAGCCGATGTGCACGTCGGCGACTTCGTGTCGGTTGCCATCGATGCCCTCGAAAACGGTCGTGGCGATACCGTGCTGTCGCGCGACAAGGCCAAGCGTCTGGCGTCGTGGCTGTCTCTGGAGAAGGCCCTGGAAACCGGCGAGTTCGTCGAAGGCACCACGACCGGCAAGGTCAAGGGCGGCCTGACCGTCATGGTCAACGGCATCCGCGCCTTCCTGCCCGGCTCGCTGCTCGACACCCGCCCGGTGAAGGACACCACGCCGTACGAAAACAAGACCATGGAGTTCAAGGTCATCAAGCTCGACCGCAAGCGCAACAACGTGGTGCTGTCGCGCCGTGCCGTGGTGGAGGCCAGCCAGGGCGAAGAACGCGCCAAGCTGCTCGAAAACCTGCAGGAAGGCGCGCTGGTCACCGGCGTGGTCAAGAACATCACCGACTACGGTGCATTCGTCGATCTCGGCGGTATCGATGGCTTGCTGCACATCACCGATCTGGCCTGGCGTCGTGTGCGTCACCCCAGCGAAGTGGTCACTCCGGGTCAGGAAGTCACCGCCAAAGTGCTCAAGTTCGACGCCGAGAAGGGGCGTGTGTCCCTGGGCCTCAAGCAGATGGGCGACGATCCGTGGCATGGCGTGTCGCGTCGCTATCCCGCTGGCACCCGTCTGTTCGGCAAGATCACCAATATCGCTGAGTACGGCGCTTTTGTCGAAATCGAGCCAGGCATCGAAGGTCTGGTCCACGTCTCCGAAATGGACTGGACCAACAAGAACGTGGCGCCGAGCAAGGTGGTTCAGCTGGGCGACGAAGTCGAAGTGCAAGTGCTGGAAATCGACGAAGACCGTCGCCGCATCAGCCTGGGCATGAAGCAGTGCCGCCCCAACCCCTGGGACGAGTTCGCCGCCAACCACAAGCGTGGCGACAAGGTTTCGGGCCCGGTCAAGTCGATCACCGACTTCGGCGTGTTCATCGGCCTGCCCGGTGGCATCGACGGCCTGATCCACCTGTCCGACCTGTCCTGGAACGACACGGGCGAGTCTGAAGTGCGCAACTACAAGAAGGGTCAGGATGTGGAGGCCGTGGTGCTGGCCATCGACATCGAGCGCGAGCGTATTTCGCTGGGCATCAAGCAGATGCTCGACGACCCGTTCATGTCGTTCGCTGCGCTGAATGACAAGGGCAAGATCGTCGAAGGCACGGTCAAGGCGGTTGATCCCAAGGGCGCCACCATTGACCTGGGCAATGACATCGAAGGCTATCTGCGTGCCTCGGAAATCTCGCGCGAGCGCGTCGAAGATGCCCGCAACGTGCTCAAGGAAGGCGACCAGGTTTCCGCCGTGGTCATCAACATCGATCGCAAGACCCGCAACATCCAGTTGTCGGTCAAGGCGAAGGATGCCGCCGAGCAGCAGGAGGCCATGGACCGTCTGGCTGGCGATACCCGCGAAGCCGGTACAACCAACCTGGGCGCCTTGCTGCGTGCCAAGATGGACAAGGGTTCCTGATCCGCGACAGCGCGTGCGGCCCTTGGCGGCACGCGTCTGAGACCTTGCTGATTGCGGCGGTCTGGGTGAACACCTAGGCCGCCGTTTTTACCTGTACTTCCCATGACTCGTTCCGATCTCGTTGAAATTCTGGCGGCTCAGTTTCCCCAACTGGCGCACCGTGATGCAGAACTGTCTGTCAAGACCATTCTGGATGCGCTGTCTCAGGCGCTCAATGACGGGCACCGGGTGGAGATTCGCGGATTTGGCAGCTTCAGCGTGAGCCATCGGCCTGCGCGCATCGGACGCAACCCCCGCTCAGGCGAGCAGGTGGCGGTTCCGGAAAAGCGCATCCCGCATTTCAAGCCTGGAAAGACCCTGCGCGAGCTGGCGGACTACCCGGCCACACCCAGTCAGAAGCCAGACGGATCCGGGGCGTCGGACGCTGTTGCCCTGGCCGAATGATCCACGGCATGCCATGGGACAGCAATCTGTTGGCGCCATGCCGGCACGTCGGTTGCAGATTCTGAGGCGGCTGCTCTGGTGGTGGCGCACCGACAGAGGCGGCGCTGGCACCGGACTTGTGCCCGAAACCCATGGAAAACCTCAGCGCGCAATCGCCAGTCACGCCGACTTCGGCGCGTCGCGGCAATCTGTTGCGCACAAATCGCCTCTGCTCGATTTCGATGCAGCCATCGAGAACCATCTGCAGTGGACCGCACGGCTGAAGCGTTATGGGCATGGCGACAGGCAGGAGCTTCTTGATCCGGTGCAAGTCTGCCGCACCGATGCCTGCAGCCTGGGTCTGTGGCTGGAACGGCCGACACTGCCGTCCGCAGAATGCGCCGAGCAGATCGCACAGATCCGGCAGGAGCATGCCGATTTTCATCACAAGGCCGCCGTGGTGGTGACGCTGGTGCAGACCGGCGCGTCGGAGAGTGCCTTGCAGTCTGTCGATCACGGTGATTTCGCCCACCGCTCGCGCAGCCTGATTCATTTGCTCCAGACCCTGCGCGCACGATGCAACGCAAGCAGCGCCCAGCCGACCGTGGCCGGGACGGCGCGAAGAAGCGGCAAGCAAAGCGTCGGCACGTCGGCTTGACGGCCTGCAAGTCTGAGATGCGGGAATCGGTCGATGGATCTTGATGCCGGGCCGAGACTGGCGGTATAACGCAAGACAGATTCACCCGAGGCAACTGCAGGTGCCCAAGCGGCGGAGGCTCCCATGGATATTCAGGCGCGTTCTTCAGATGTTTCTCTGAAGAACGTCACTTTGCGTCAACTCCGCGCGTTTCTGGTTGCATCGCGTCATTTGAACTTTGGCAAGGCTGCGCAAGAACTCGATCTGACTCCCCAGGCGATTTCCATCCAGATTCGCGAACTGGAGGCACAGGTCGGGCTTGCGCTGTTCGAGCGCCGTGGGCATGGCAAGTCGCTGCGGCTGACCGCGACCGGGCAATACTTTCTCGTGTATGCGCAAAAGATCTTTTCCACGCTGCGCGAGGCGAAGGGAGCGATCAGCAAATTCCGCGAGGTCGATGCGGGACATCTCACCGTCGGTCTGGTGCGCACGACCAAATACATCGTGCCCTTGCTCCTGGCCAGATTCCAGGAAGTGCATCCGCATGTGAGTGTGCAATTGGTGCAGGGCAGTGGCGAACAGTTGCTGCAGCAACTGCAGGTTGGCGAGATCGATCTGGCCATTGTGTCGCGTCCGCTGCACCAGATCGCAGGGTATGTGCAGGCGTTTGCCGACTATCCCCTGGGTTTTGTCGCCGCGCCGGATCATCCCATGCAAACGTTCGCCTTCGTGCCGCGGGATGCGCTGGCCCAGTTTCGCTATATCGTGCGAGAGCCGGGCTCTGTGACCCGCGCCGCTTTCGACGCTTATTTGCACCAGCATCGCATCCACCTGCCCAACGTCCTGGAACTGCCCACCAATGAAGCCATCAAGCAGGCGGCAATGGCGGGTCTGGGTGTTGGGTTCCTGAGTCTGCACACTGCCGGGCTGGAATTGCACAGCGGGCTGCTCTGCGCGCCCCAGGTCGAGGGACTGCCGCTGACCCGGCAGTGGTCCGTTGCGCGCAGCCCGACGCGCCAGATGACGCCCGCGGCGGAGCGCTTTCATCATTTCATCCTGGAGCAGGGCGACGCACTGCTGGCCGCGCATTTTCAGGCACTTGGCTCCGCGCATGCGCAGGGCGTGGCGGCACCACTGCATTGAGCCTCCGTGTTGTCGCGCGCTGTGCGGCTGACCCGGCTCAGCGCGTCAGTGCCATGAACATCTGGGGCAGCCGCTCGGGCAGGCGTTCGATCTGATCGATCACCGCATAGCTGCGACCGAAAATGTCGCCCACATAGGCATCGGCCTGAGGATCGAGGCTGATGCAATAGGCGAAGATGCCCTGCTGGTCGAGTTCCTTCACGGCCTGTCTGGCATCGGCGACGAGCAAATGGGGGTCGTGCACATCGACATCCGAGGGCATGCCGTCGGTCAGGATGAGCAGCAGTTTTTTGTCGGCCTTGCGTGCGCCGAGGTAGTGCGCTGCATGCCGCAGTGCGGCGCCCATGCGGGTGGACCACCCGGCCTGCATGCCGGCCAATCGGGCCTTGACGGGATCGCCCCAGGGTTCGGCATAGCCCTTGATGTGCAGAAACCGCACCTCGTGCCGGGTATTGGAATGAAATCCGGCAATGGCGAACGGATCGCCCAGGGTCTCGGTGGCCCAGGCCAGCAGCGAGACGGCCTCCTGGCTGAGCTGGAGAATGGTTTGCGAGCTGCCCGCCACCGGGTCGTTGAGCGAGGCGGACAGATCGAGCAGCAGCAGCACGGCGATGTCGCGGCCATCGGTGCGGTGTCGCTGGTTGATGCGTGGGTCGGGTGCGGCGCCGCTCTTGAAGTCGATGAGGGAACGGATGGCCACGTCGAGATCGAGTTCGCTGCCGTCCTCCTGATAGCGGATGCGCACCCTGTCCTGCGGCTTGAGCAGATCGAGCAGACGCTTCAGGCGCTTGGCCAGCGCACTGTGCTTTTGCAGCAGACGGTCGATGTCCGCGGGATCGCCGCTGGGGTGCAGCACGTCATACACGCTCACCCAGTCCGGACGCCAGGTCTGGCTGTTGTCGTCCCACTCCGGGTAGTGGCGCGGGGGCAGGGCGTGGAGCTCCTGCTCGGTTCGGGAAGCAGGCCTGTCCTCGAAGGTTTCCTCTTCATCGCCGCGCTCGATGAACGTCCACAGATGCCGATTGTCGTCACGGTACCCCACCACCGTATCGGCGAAATGCACCTGGGCGAACTGGTCGCTGGGGCGGCGGGTTCGGGTGACATAATCGAGCGCCAGCGCGGCGATCTCGCGGGTTGAGCTGGTGCCCTGCGCCATCAGGGCGTGAAAGCGGTGGGCAAAGGCGTGGATGTCGGCATGGCGATAGCCATGCGCCGGGTCGAGCAAGGCGCGCGACAGCATCGCCAGGCGGTGGCGCAGGCAGGAGGTGGTCTGCGGATCGCAAGCATCTTCGACAGGCGTCGGGTGCAGGGCGAGGAGCGTTGAGCGCAGGCCGGGCCAGGTGCGGATCAGCAGGGTGTCGATACGGCAGTCCTCCAGCCACTCCACCGCCAGACGCTGGAACGGGCTCCAGTTGTCGGCGATCAGCGGCTGGCTCCAGCGCCGGTGACCTGCCATGTGGGCGAGCGCCGCGCGATAGCGGTCGAGACCGCTGACGCCCGACAGGTCGTCGTACACATCGGGCAGGCGGATGCCGAGGGCGTCGAAATATGGCATCGGCTGACGCAGTTGAGAGAACCCCGTGGAATAGGGGATCAGCATGGCGCTGTCCTGCCACAGGCCGCGCAGGTAAAGATCGAGCTTGCGCTCGACGCCCGTCAGCAGGGTGCCATGCCGCTCGCGCTGCAGCACGGCGCGGCTGTCCGCCGACTGCACGCTGAAATAGTCTTTCTGCCGCTCGGGATGGGTGGCGTAATTGCGCACGCCATAGTCCACCCAATTGGCCAGCCCCGTCAGATTCAATTGATCGAGCAGAGCGGGCGCCTGGACAAAAAAGTCTGGCAGACCTGGGCTGGGGAACGTGGTGTGATGGCCGTGAATGGAGCCGGTGGTGCGCTCCATCAGGTTCAGCGCGAGATCGAAATACGCCTGCAATTGCTGCGCCGACTGCAGCCGCCGTGCAACCGGCGCAAGGGTTTGCAGCAGCGCGGCAATGGTGCGGCCATTCGGCGACCTCTGCATGCGATGCACCAGGATCATCAGCCCGGCCAGCGCTGCATCCGGCTGGTCAAGCACCTGGGCGGCTTCGGGCCATTCCTCCAGGAAGATCAGCATGGGTTCGGCGCCGCGGCCGAGCTTGCCGATCTGGCGGGCGGCATCCAGATAGGCGTCAAACGCGTCCGGAGTGAACACGGCGAGCGCGCCATCCATCAGCCCCTCGAACACGGACTCGACCTGCGCAAAGCGCGTGTCCAGGCGCTGCCAGGCGTGCTGCAGCAGGGCTTGGCGATTGTTTGCGCTGGGATGCATGGCGCGATGCTCAGCCAAACGTGGCGGCAATGGCGTGTTCGAGCGTGGCGCGGATGTCGGCATCGTCGGTGACTGGAGAGACCAGCGCCATCTGGCAGGCGTCGCGCGGCTCGACGCCGTCCTGGATCAGCGAGGCGGCGTAGACCAGCAGCCGGGTGGAGATGCCCTCATCCAGCCCGTGTCCCTTGAGGCGGCGTGCCACCGCGCCGATGGTCACCAGACGCTCTGCCAGGGCCGAATCCAGCCCGGTCTCTCGTGTGAGGATCAGCGCTTCCAGCGCGGCGTCGGGATAGTCGAAATCAAACGCGGTGAAGCGTTGCTTGGTCGAGGGCTTGAGATCCTTCATCAGGGTCTGATAGCCGGGGTTGTACGAGATCACCAGCTGAAAATCCGGATGGGCCGGCAGCAGTTCGCCCTTCTTGTCCAGTGGCAGCATGCGGCGATGGTCGGTCAGCGGGTGGATCACCACGGTGGTGTCCTGCCTTGCCTCGACCACTTCATCGAGATAGCAGATCGCGCCGATGCGCGCCGCAGTGGTGAGCGGGCCATCGAGCCAGCGCGTGCCGTTGGCCTCCAGCAGGTAGCGGCCCACCAGATCGCTGGCGGTCATGTCTTCGTTGCAGGCCACGGTGATCAGCGGCTTGCCCAGTTTCCAGGCCATGTATTCGATGAAGCGCGACTTGCCGCAGCCTGTCGGTCCCTTGACCATGACGGGCAGACGCCTGCGGTAAGCCGCCTCATACAGCGCGACTTCCCGCTTCTGCGGCTGATAAAACGGTTCGGCACGAATCAAATACTGTTCTTGGTCGATCACGGCAGGGTTCCAACGGAAAACAAAAAACAAACCCCGCCGAAGCGGGGTGCTCGGCTGAGCAGGCTTATTTGTGCACGCCGAGTTTTTCGCGCCAGCCGGGGTACAGCTTGTCGGCGTCGGCCGGGAAGGATTCGAACGCGCGCGCGAACTCCTTGTGCTCCTTGGCGAATTCGATCGGGTCGGCGCCTTGCTTCCAGCACTCATAGGATTGACGCAGAGAGATCGCGCCGGCCGCCGGGCTGTCGATATGGCCGTAAGAGCCGCCACCGGCAGTGTTGATCACGTTGCCATGGCCCAGGTTTTCGAAGAAGCCGGGCAGACGCAGCGCGTTCATGCCGCCGGAGATGATCGGGGTGGTGGGCTTCATGCCGTACCACTTCTGGTAGTACACCGGGCCCTGGCACTCGTCGCGCTCGATCATGTAGGCGATGTTGCGGTCGTCGCCTTCACCTTCCATCTTGCCGTAGCCCATGGTGCCGACGTGGATGCCCGAGGCCCCCTGCAGACGGCTCATCTTGGCCAACACGAAGGCGGTGTAGCCGCGCTTGGAACTGGGGGAGGTGACGGCGCCGTGACCCGCGCGGTGATAGTGCAGGTACTGGCCGGGGTACTGACGGCGGGCGGTGGTCACCATGCCGGGGCCGCCCACATAGCCGTCGACCAGAAAGGCCAGCTTGTCGGCGTCGGGGCCGAAGACTTCGAGGGCGTAGTCGGCGCGGGCGCACATTTCAAAGTGGTCGTCGGCGGTGATGTTCATCGAGAACAGCTTGGCCTGGCCGGTTTCATCCTGTGCGCGCTTCATGGCGTCATACACCAGCGGCAGCACCTTTTTCAGCGGGCAGAACACCTGGTTGCCCTGCGGTTCGTCGTTCTTGATGAAGTCGCCACCCAGCCAGAACTGATAGGCCGCTTGCGCGAAGGGCTCGGGGCGCAGGCCGAGCTTGGGTTTGATGATGGTGCCGGCAATGTAGCCGCCGTCCTTGATCGGGCGACCAAGAATGCGCCACAGATTGGAGATGTCGGTAGCCGGGCCGTCGAACATCTGGATGCAGCGCTCGGGCATGTAGAAGTCGATCATCTTGGCATGCTCGATGTCGCCCATGCCCTGGTTGTTGCCGATGGCCAGCGTCAGGAAGGACACCAGCATGAAGCGGCCGTCGGTGACGTTGCGGTCGAACAGTTCGATCGGGTAGGCGATCCGCATGTCTTCGGTGGCCTCGTCGATGTAATAGACCAGCGCATCCACCCCCTTGGTGAAGTCGTCGGTGGTCGAAACCTCGACATTGGTGCCGGTGGACGATTCGGCAGCGAAATGCGCGGCAGACTCGAGATAGCCGTAACCGGCCTTCGGCTTCATTTTGTAGGCGACGAGGACATGTTTGCCGCCTTTGATCAGTTCTTCTTCCTTGAGTGAGAGATCGGCGTAACGTGCGGATTGATCCATGCTGGGCTCCTGAGTGGATGAACTTCGGAGATCTGACTTTTGCTATATATGCAAAGCTGTTTATCCGAAAACAAACACTATAGGCAGGCCGATGCATCAGGAAAATTCACGAATTTTCCAAAGCGAGTTAAGTGGCACTGACGGTTGACTGGCGCACCCGGCGTGCGCGGTGCCGGTGCCCCACAGCGCCCGCAGGGAATCTGCGGGGGCGTCTGGCGGTGGGAGGCCGTGCAACCCGCCTGCGGCGTGGGTGCGCAGCAGGTGGGTTGCGTGGTGGTCAGGCGTCGCCCAGGCGAGCGATCTGTTCCTGCACCTTGTGCAGCGCCGCGCCAAAGTCGCGCAGTCGTGCGCGTTCCTGCTCCACCACGGCAGCAGGGGCCCGATCGACAAAGCTGGGATTGGCGAGCTTGGCATGCGCCTTGGCGATTTCGCTCTCCAGCCGCTGCACGTCCTTGCGCAGCCGCTCGCGTTCTGCGGCGCGGTCCACCTCGACGAACAGGGCAAACTGGGTTTCGCCCAGGGCACTGGTGGGCGCCGACTGGGTGGCCGATTTCCAGTCGGCAGGGTTGGCAAAAAGCTGAATGTCCGACACCTTGGCCAGCGCCTGCAGGGCAGGGCGATGGCGTTCGATCAGCGCCACGTCGCCGCAGGCCAGCAGCGGCAGGCGCTGCGCCGGCGACACGCCGAGCTCACCGCGCAGATTGCGGCAGGACTCCACCAGTTGCTTGAATGCGGCGATCTCGGCTTCGGCGGCCGTGTCGATTTTCTCGGGCTGCGCCTGCGGATACGGCGCCACCGCCAGACTGTCGCCGCCACGCCCCGCAAGCGGCGCCACGGTCTGCCACAGCTCCTCGGTGATGAAGGGCATGATGGGGTGGGCCAGGCGCAGCACGGTTTCGAGCACGCGCAGCAGGGTGCGGCGCGCGCCGCGTTGCAGCGCCGGGGTGCCGTGGGCGATCTGGGTCTTGGCGATTTCCAGATACCAGTCGCAGAACTCGTCCCAGACGAACTGGTAGATCGCCTGCGCGGCGAAGTCGAGCCGGTAGTCGGCAAAGCCCTGCGCCACCTGCTGCTCGGTGCGTTGCAGCAGCGAGACGATCCAGCGGTCTGCGGCGCTGAAGTCCAGCGCGGCATCGGGGCCGCAGTCGTGGTTGCACGGCAGCACGCCGCGCTGCGCGGCGTCCAGGCCGTCCACCTGCATCAGCACAAAGCGGGTGGCGTTCCACAGCTTGTTGCAGAAATTGCGGTAGCCCTCGCAGCGCTTGGTGTCGAAGTGGATGTTGCGCCCCAGCGTGGCCATCGACGCGAAGGTGAAGCGCAGCGCGTCCGCGCCATACGCCGGAATGCCGTCGGGAAATTCCTTTTCCGTGGCCTTGCGCACCGCCGGGGCGGTTTCGGGCTTGCGCAGACCTGTGGTGCGCTTGTCCAGCAGCGGGCCGAGGGCAATGCCATCGATCAGATCGACCGGGTCGAGCACATTGCCTTCGCTCTTGCTCATTTTCTTGCCGTGCGCGTCGAGCACCAGGCCGTGGATGTAGACATGGCGGAACGGCACCTTGCCGGTGAAATGGGTGGTCATCATGATCATGCGCGCCACCCAGAAAAAAATGATGTCGAAGCCCGTGACCAGCACGCTCGACGGCAGGAACAGGTCCATCTCCCTGGTCTGCGCAGGCCAGCCCAGGGTAGAGAAGGGCACCAGCGCGGAGGAATACCAGGTGTCGAGCACATCCGGGTCGCGGGTGAGGGTGCGGTTGTAGCCCGCGGCGGTGGCCTTGTCGCGCGCCTCGGCCTCGTTGCGGGCGACGAAGATTTCGCCGTTCTCGCCGTACCACGCCGGGATCTGGTGGCCCCACCACAACTGGCGCGAGATGCACCAGTCCTGGATGTTGCCCATCCACTGGTTGTAGGTGTTCACCCAGTTCTCGGGGACGAACTTCACCTCGCCGCGGGCCACCACGTCGATGGCCTTCTGCGCCAGGCTCTTGCCGTCCGCCCCCGGCCTGGTGGTGGCGACAAACCACTGGTCGGTGAGCATGGGCTCGACGATCTGCCCGGTGCGCGCACACACCGGCACCATGTTCTTGTGCGGCACCGCCTTTTCGAGATAGCCACCGGCCTCCAGGTCGCGCAGCAGCGCCTTGCGTGCGGCGTAGCGGTCCAGTCCCTGATACGCCTTCGGGCCGTTTTGGTTGATGTGCGCGTCGTCGGTGAAGATGGTGATCAGCGGGATGTCGTGGCGCAGCGCGACCGCGTAGTCGTTGAAGTCGTGCGCGCCGGTGATCTTCACGCAGCCCGAGCCGAAATCGCGCTCGACAAAGCTGTCGGCGATGATGGGAATCTTGCGGTCGCACAGCGGAAGATCGACAAACTTGCCCACGAACCGGGCATAGCGCTCGTCATCCGGATGCACCGCCAGCGCGCCGTCGGCCATCATGGTTTCCGGGCGTGTGGTGGCGATGTGCATGCCGCGCACGCCGTCGATCGGGCCGTCGCTGAACGGGTAGAGGATGTGCCACATGAAGCCGTCATGCTCCTGGCTTTCCACCTCCAGATCGCTGACCGCGCTCTTGAGCACCGGGTCCCAGTTGACCAGCCGCTTGCCGCGGTAGATCAGGCCCTCTTCATACAGCCGCACGAAGGTCTCGATGACCACGTCAGACAGCCTGGCATCCATGGTGAAGTACTCGTGCGCCCAGCTCACCGAGTCGCCCATGCGGCGCATCTGCCCGGTGATGGTGTTGCCCGACTGCTGCTTCCATTCCCACACCTTCTGCACGAAGGCCTCGCGGCCCAGATCGTGGCGGCTGATGCCCTGCGCCTGCAACTGCCGCTCCACCACGATCTGCGTGGCGATACCCGCATGGTCCATGCCCGGCACCCACAGCGTGTTGTCGCCCCGCATGCGGTGATAGCGCACCAGGGTGTCCATCACCGTCTGATTGAACGCATGGCCCATGTGCAGCGTGCCCGTGACATTGGGCGGCGGCAACTGCACACAGAACGACGGCCTGGCGGCGTCCAGCGTGGGGGCGAACACACCCAGTTCTTCCCAGCGTTGCGTCCAGCGGGCTTCGATGTTGTGGGGCTCAAACGATTTGGCGAGTTCGGTCATGGGGATGGGTTGGGGCGCGGCAGCGTGCCGCGGTTGGAAAGCCTGGCGTCGGGTGCGGCACACCGTGTGTCTTGACGCAAAGCAGACGATTTTAAGGGCGCCCCGACATACACTCACCACATGAGCCGAGCATTCCGTCATCGCCTTGAACCGCACCCAGTCCGGCGCTGCCTCGTCGGACTGACCAGCCTGTGTCTGGCTGTGGCCCTTGGCGGCTGCGCCTCCCTGCTGCCGCGCGGCGCGGCGCAGACCAGCAAACCCTGGAGCGACTTCAACCAGGCGCATGCCGCGTATGAGCGCATCCAGCCTTATGTCACCACCACCGCGCAGTTGCGCGAACAGGGCATCGACCCGCTGACCACGCCCAACATCACGATCCTGAACTACGCCGATCTCGTGCGGCGGCTGCTGCCGCCATCCAGCAACGACATCGCACTCGACCCAGGCATCCGTGATTGCATGCAGGCGCAGACGGCCTGTCGGGGCTACGAGATCGACCAGCGCCACATCGACCGCAAGCGGGTGGGCAATTTCTGGCTCGACTTTCTCGACTTCCGCCGCGAAACCGTGACCACCGGCTGGCGTTTCAACATGCTGTTGCTCGTGGTGAACGACCGCGTTGTCTACAAGCTCTGGGGTGGGCAGCCTGAAATTTCCGAGGTGGAAACCACCCGCAATCCCCTCGGGCCGCTGCAGGGCTTTGGGCAGTCGGTGCTCGGGCGGTATTGATCGGCGCCAGCAGTGGCATGCCGCTGCCGTAAAATTGTGACTTTCTCTGTCTGACAGACTGCGGCCGCGTGGTCTGTCGCCCGGTGGTTCCCTTACCCGCCGCTCAACCAAAAAGGTCATCCATGTTGTCCACGCTCCACCTGAGCGCCGCGCGTCAGCGCGGCATCGTCGCCGCCCTGGCCGCGCTGCACGTCACCATCATCATCGCCAGCAACTTTCTGGTGCAATTTCCGGTCACCCTCCTTGGCCTGCACACCACCTGGGGCGCATTCAGCTTCCCGCTGGTCTATGTGGCCACCGACCTCACCGCGCGGCTGCTCGGCCCCGGCGCGGCGCGGCGCGTGGTGCGCAGGGTGATGCTGCCGGCGCTTGCGCTCTCGTACGTCATCTCGGTGCTGTTTCACGACGGCGCGTTCGCCGGCTGGGCGGCGCTCTCCGGGTTCAACCCGTTCGTGTTTCGCATCGCCCTGGGCAGCTTCATCGCGTATGCCGTCGGGCAGATGCTCGACATCACCGTGTTCTCGCGGCTGCGCGCCACGCTGGCCGGAAGCCGCCACTGGTGGCTGGCGCCCGCAGCGGCGAGCGTGCTCGGCAATCTGGTCGACAGCGTGCTGTTCTTCTCCATCGCCTTCTACGCCAGCAGCGATCCGTTCATGGCCGCGCACTGGGTCGAAATCGCGCTCGTGGACTACGCGGTCAAGCTCATCATGGCCGCGCTCGGCATCCTGCCGCTTTACGGCCTGCTGCTGGCCGCGGTGCAACGCTGGCTGGCGCACGGGAGGATGCGCGCTGCGGCGGCTTGACTGCAGTCTCCAGCCCGGCCTGCCGTCGCTACGCGCAAGCCGGTCGCGCGTAACCCTCGATCTCGGTCAACGCCCACCCGATCGACTCCCCCAGCGCGGGTTTGTCGGGGGCGCGAATCGCCTCCCATGCAGCCGCCGCCCTTGATGCCTTCATGGAAAGCAGCGCATCCCGGATCGCCGCCAGACGGCCGCCGACAAGAAGCCCGGCCATCCGCTGGCCCACAAGCCCAGGGGAGCCGTGTTGAACCACCGTCCGCCAGTCAAACAGATCGCGTGGGGTCAAGGCCCAGCCGCGATAGAACAATTTTTTGGCGAGCACTTCATCCACCGGCTCGAGCGCGAAGGGCACATCGGCTGCGCGCTCATCTGGCAAACCCAGTAAGGACATGCTCACGATGAAATCGATCTCCCCGTCCGGCAATCGCAATTTGAGCGAGCTGGCCGATTCTTCATACCCTCTTGCGAGCGACTCGAAACGATCATTCAGTCGTGGAGTGAGATAGCCGATCCACTGCGGATCGCGAATGAACAGATCGATGTCGTCACTGATCCGATGCGATGGTCGAAGGCGAGCATCAGCCTTGTTCCACCGCCCAGTTTGGGGTGCATCGCAACGCCAGCACGTTGCTCTGCATCCCTCACCATCTCGAACGCGACACGGACAAGCCCACGCCAGGAGCCGCTTTTCTTGAATTGCAACACGTCGCTCAGTGTCGTCATGTCCATTGCGCGACCAATTGTTCCCAGGCCTTGACGCGCGGCATGCCGCCTGCCACGGCTTCAGAGTAAAGCCTGTGCGCATGTTGCCAGTCTGATTGCGCTTCACGCGCGCAACTCAAGATCAGCGCGGGCTCGATCTCGATAAACAGGCTGTGCAGCAATCCACGAACCAGTGCCGTGCGCTGGCCGCTCGCCACATGCGCCACGCTGCCATCACGCAGTGCCCGCCTCAGATCCTCAGCGCGGACCACCGGGCCAACTGCCGCGTTGAGGTGGCCCACCGCAAGATCAAGTTTGCTGTCCATCAGCTCATTTTGCATCCAAACCAGCGGCCCGTCGCGCTGCCGCAAGTCGGCTTCATCCAGCCGTCCAGAACGAGCCCACATCGCCGAGGACAAATGCGCAGCGAGTCAGCGGGCCGTTTCGCTTGAACGTGCGGGGCGGGGCGTGTCGCGCCTCTACCATCACGGTCGAGCACCCAACGCCATGATTGCCGATTCCAACGCCCCTCACCCCTCCGACCCCCGCGCCGCCGCGTTCATCTCCCGCTGGAGCGGGGTGGCCGCTTCCGAGCTGTCCACCGCGCAGAGCTTCGTGCGCGAGCTGTGCGAGCTGCTCGATCTGCCCGCGCCGCACCCCACGCCCGAGCAGGACTACATGTTCGAGCGCCCGGTCACCTTCCGTCACGGCGACGGCAGCACCAGCCCGGGGCGCATCGACTGCTACCGCCGCGGCTGCTTCGTGCTCGAAGCCAAGAAGCTGCGCGCCGCGAGCGACACCCGGCGCTTCGACGACGCCATGCTGCGCGCCCGCGCGCAGGCCGAGAACTACGCCCGCGCGCTCGAACCCGCCGAGATCGCCGCCGGCGGCCGCCCGCCGTTCCTGCTCGTGGTCGATGTCGGGCAGGTGATCGAGGTCTACGCCGAGTTCACCCGCAGCGGCGCGACCTACACCCCGTTCCCCGATCCGCGCAGCCACCGCATCCGCCTGGCCGACCTCGCCCGCGCCGAGGTGCGCGACACGCTGCGCCGCATCTGGCTCGACCCGCTCAGCCTCGACCCCGCCCGCGCCAGCGCCCGCGTCACCCGCGAGGTCGCGGCCCGCCTGGCCGAGCTGGCCCGCAGTCTGGAGGCCAGCGGCCACGCGCCGCAGCAGGTGGCCGCCTACCTCACCCGCTGCCTGTTTTCCATGTTCGCCGAGGATGTCGGGCTGCTACCCGCCAGCGGCGATCAGGGCGGCTTTGTCGCGCTGCTCGAACGCCACCGCGACGACCCCGCGACACTCCAGCGCATGCTCGCCGCGCTGTGGGCCGACATGGACCGCGGCGGATTTTCGGTTGCGCTGGCGCACACCGTGCTGCGCTTCAACGGCAAGCTGTTCAAGGGCGCGGGCGACGACGCCTACTCGCTGCCGCTGACCCGCGCGCAGGTCGATCTGCTGCTGGCCGCAGCCCGCGCCAACTGGCGCGAGGTCGAACCGGCGATTTTCGGCACCCTGCTCGAGCGCGCGCTCGACCCCGCAGAGCGCCACGCGCTGGGCGCGCACTACACCCCGCGCGCTTACGTCGAGCGTCTGGTGCTGCCTACGGTGATCGCCCCGCTGCGCGCCGAATGGAGCGATGCGCAGGCCGCAGCCCTCATGCGCGCGCAAGAGGCCGCCGAACTCGAAGGCCGCGCGCGCGACGCCAAGATGGACGAAGCCCGCGCCGAACTGCGCCGCTTTCACCACCGCCTGTGCGCCCTGCGCGTGCTCGACCCGGCATGCGGCAGCGGAAATTTTCTCTACGTCACCCTCGAACACTTGAAGCGCCTCGAAGGCGAAGTGCTCAACCAGCTCGCCGAACTCGGCCAGACGCAAGACAGCCTCGCGCTCGAAGGCGAGACCGTCACCCCGGCGCAGCTGCTCGGCATCGAGGTCAACGCGCACGCTGCGGCGCTGGCCGAACTCGTGCTGTGGATCGGGTATCTGCAATGGCACATCCGCACCCGCGGCAACCGCGCCGTGTCCGAGCCCGTGGTGCACGACTACGGCAACATCCAGTGCCGCGACGCCGTGCTCGCCTGGGCCGAGCAGCGCCCCGCGCGCGACGCCAACGGCCAGTTGCGCACCCGCTGGGATGGCCGCAGCTACATCCCCCATCCCACCACCGGCGAGCTCGTTCCCGACCCCGCGGCGCAAGTGCCGCAGTGGGAATACCTGCAGCCGCGCCGCGCCGAGTGGCCGCAGGCCGAGGTCATCATCGGCAATCCGCCGTTCATCGGCGCTGCGGCGATGCGCGCCGCGCTCGGCGACGGCTATGTGGACGCGCTGCGCCGCGTCTGGAGCGACGTTCCCGAAAGCGCCGACTTCGTCATGTACTGGTGGCACGCCGCGGCGCGCCTGGCCACCGCCGGCGGGGCGCGGCGCTTTGGCTTCATCACCACCAACAGCCTGCGGCAGACGTTCAACCGCCGCGTGGTGCAGGCCGCGCTCGACTCCGGGCTGTCCCTGCAATACGCCATCCCCGACCACCCCTGGGTGGACAGCGCCAGCGGCGCTGCGGTGCGCATCGCGATGACGGTTGCCGCCGCCGGGCAGGGCGAAGGGCGGCTGGCCACCGTCGTGGCCGAAACTCCCGGCGAGCACGGCGAAATGCGCGTCGACGTCACCGAGCGCATCGGTCTGATCCACGCCGATCTGACCGTGGGGCCGAATTTGCTCACGGCGCGGGCGCTCCGGGCCAATCTCGGGTTGAGCAACCGAGGCGTTCAATTGTTTGGCGCCGGTTTCATCGTCACCCCCGGGCAGGCTGCCGCGCTGCTCCCCACCCCAACCCTCCCCACTCGTGGGGAGGGAGCCTGGCAGGCCTCGGCGGAGGTGCCCGCCCCGGCGCCGGGCGCTGTTCTCTCCTCCCCCACGGGTGGGGGAGGTTGGGAGGGGGAGGTGGTGCGCCCCTACCGCAACGGCCGCGACCTCACCGACACCCCGCGCGGCGTGATGGTGATCGACCTGTTCGGCCTCACCGCCGAGCAGGTGCGCAGCCGCTACCCGGCGGTCTATCAATGGCTGCTCGACCGCGTCAAGCCCGAGCGCGATCAGAACCAGCGCGCCAGCTACCGCGACAACTGGTGGATTTTCGGCGAGCCGCGCCGCGAACTGCGCAAGGCGCTCGCCGGCTTGCCGCGCTATATCGCCACGGTCGAAACCGCCAAGCACCGCACCTTCCAGTTCCTCGACGCCGCGATCCTGCCCGACAACAAGCTGATCGCCATCGCCCTCGACGACGCCTTCCACCTCGGCGTGCTCGCAAGCAGCGTGCATATCGCCTGGGCGCTGGGCACTGGTGGCTGGCTCGGGGTTGGCAACGATCCGGTCTATGTCAAAACCCGCTGCTTCGAGACCTTCCCGTTTCCCGACGCCGACACCGGGCTGAGCCCCGAGCTGCGCCAGCGCATCGCCGAGCTGGCCGAGCAGATCGACGCGCACCGCAAACGCGTGCTCGCACAACACCCGGAAACGCTCACCCTCACCGCGCTGTACAACGTACTCGCCGCGCTGCGCGCCGGCCGCGCGCTCAGCGCCAAGGAGCGTACCGTCCACACCCACGGGCTGGTCGCCGTGCTGCGCGAGCTGCACGACGAACTCGACGCCGCGGTGCTCGCCGCGTACGGTTGGGCCGACCTGGCCCCGCTTCCCGACCCCGCCGCAGCGCCCGGCGAGCCGCCGCAATCCACCGCCGCCCGCGCCGAACTCCTCACCCGGCTGCTCGCGCTCAACCACGCCCGCGCCGCCGAGGAGGCCGCAGGCACCGTGCGCTGGCTGCGCCCGGCGCTGCAGAACCCGCAGGCCGCCTTGCCCGCGCAGGCCGCGCTGGACATCGACACCGCAACCCGCCCGCCGCAGCCCGCCGCAGCGCCCGCCGCCGCGCCGAGCGCCCAGCCCTGGCCCGCCACCCTGCCCGAGCAGATGCGCGCGGTGGCCGATCTGCTTGCCGCCAGCGCCCAGCCGCTGCCCGAAGCCGCCATCGCCGCGCACTTCAAAGGCCGCGGCGCGTGGAAAAAAAGCCTGCCGCGCATCCTCGACACCCTGGCCGCGCTGGGCCGCGCCCGCCGCGAGGCGGCAGGCTGGCGGGGCTGAATCCGCTGCACACAATTCACGCCGAGACGCACCACATCGCCCTCGGCCCTGCAACGTGTCGCTCGACTGTTCGCGGCTGTGGGTGCGGCTGGGGCAGGGCGGCGGCTCATGTGGCCTGCCCCTCCTGCACGAAGCGCACCACGTCGTCCAGCACCGGCGACATCCAGCGCAGCGGCAGGGCAAAGCTGCCGATCAGGGTCTGGTGGTTGACGCCGGTGTAAAGATCCAGGGTGACTTGCGCGCCGTCGGCCCGAAGTTTGTCCGCGAGTTGCACGGTGTTGCGCTGCGGGTTGACCAGGCTGTCTGCCCGCGCCGCCCCAAGAAAGGTGCGTGGCAGGTGGCCGTGACCAACGAAGTCGATGGGCATGCAGTCCGGGGGATAGTCTGGATCGTGGAAGACCGGCTGCACGGCGCGGTCGGTGATGGGCAGAAAGTCGTACGGCCCGGCCAACCCGATCCATCCGGCCAGGTCGGTGCGGTGCAGCCCCACGGCGTGCAGCCAGCGCGGATCGAGCGCCAGCATGGCGGCGTTGTAGGCGCCGGCGCTGTGGCCCATGAGGTAGAGCTGGCGCGGGTTGCCGCCAAACTGCGCCGCATGCTGCACCGTCCAGGCCACCGCGCGGGCGCAGTCTTGCAGAAAGTCGGGATAGCGCACCGCGGGGTAGAGCCGGTAATCCGCGATCACGGTGACGATGCCGCGCGCGGCCAGCGCCTCGCCAACGAAACGGTACATGCCACGGTCGCCGCTGCTCCAGCTGCCGCCGTAGAAAAACACCACCACCGGCGCGCCGCCTGGCTGGGGTGTGCTGCCCGCAGCTGCGCGTGGCCGGTAGATGTCGAGCCGCTGCCGCGCTGCTGGGCCGTAGGCAATGTCGCCGCGGAAGACATAGGTGTCGGTCGGGGTGAGGCGGTCGATCATCACCACCGGCGAGCAGGCAGCCAGCAGCGGGGCGAGGGTGGCCAGGAACAGGCGGGTGGACAGGCGCGCAGCTTGGGCAAGGGGCATGGCGGAGCGGGGTGAGGGTCGATGGGCTTGCCTCCAACCTACGAACCGCCGGACATTCTGGATTCATCAGGGGGCGTCTGTCAGCAAGTCAGTGTGCATGGTCGTGTGCGCCGCCGAAGCTGATCTGATACTGCAGGAAGATCTGATTGAAGCGCTTGCGCACCGCGTCATATCGGCCATCGCCGTTGATGTCTTCAGCCACTGGCACGTGAGCGCGGAACATCTGCAGGCGCAGGCGTTGATGCGGGTCCAGGTTCCAGGTGGCCACGAGGCTGGCACGCTGCAGGGCCTCGAAGGCGCTGTTCTGCCGTGGGCAACGCAGGGTTTGATAGGGCGGTGCGCAAAACACTGGGGATGCGCTGCGCAGAGCTTCATGCACATTGCCCGCGCTGTCGAAACGCACGCCGAGCTGCCAGCGCGGCGCCACGCCATACAGCGCCTGCAGCACGTAGCCGTCGATGCGCAGTTGACGCGGCATGCCGATATTCCACGGCTTGGTGTCGTGGTAGGTGAGCAGCAGGTCCTTGGTCTGCCGGAAGTATTCGCCGGTGATCTGCAGGTCGCCCGCGCCGTGTTCGCCCGCGCTCTCGCGCTGCCAGCCCAGCGAGATCACGTCGGTGCGGCTGCTGCCTTGCAGTGCATGATCGGCGTCGTTGATGCCGGGGTGGTAGGTGTGCAGTTCCTGATGTTGACGGCCCCGGATGGTGGCCAGACCGCCGAACAGCGTCTGACCCTCGGCGAATGCCCAGTCTGCCTTGGCGTAGGCGGTCCACACGTGCGGGAAGCGGGCGCTGTCGCCCATCGGAATGTCCACGGTCTTGCCGCTGGTGGTGCGGTAGCCGGTCACCTTGCCGGTCTGCGCCGCCACGCCGGCGTTGTCGGACTGCAGGGCCTCGGCGCCCAGCCGCAGGTGCCAGGCACCGGCCTGCGGCGCAAGCCAGTTGAGTTGCAGGCCGTCGCCGCGCAGACCACCTGCCAGCAGCATTTGATAGGGCAGGGCCTGATCGACGAATGCCCAGGCGTGCGGGTGCAGGGTGTTCTGCAGACCGATGGCGCTGAAAAACCGCCCGCCCTGCGCCTGCACACCGCCGGGCAGCACGCGGCTGCGCAGCCAGGCTTCTTCGAGTTCGACGGCATGGGCGTCGCTGGTCAGCCGCAATCCTGCCTCGCCCCAGCCCGGCGCGTGCGCGTGCAGTCCGGCTTCGAGTGTCTGCAGATTCAGGCCACGGCGGAAGTCGCCGCCGTGGCTGTGTGCGCCCCCGGCATCGGAATGCACGTTGAAAATGCCATTGGCATTCTGGATGTCACCAGCGCCGCGACCTTGCGCCGAGTCGTCATAGGCGACGCCGCCGACAATGGCGAACGGTTCGATACGCAGCGCGGGCTGCTCGACAGCAGCGCACATCCCTGCGGATGTCGAGGAGGCAAGGAACAGGGCGATCAGCGTTTTGCGGTGGGAAAGAGGTTTTTGCATCACGTCTAACAAAGTTATAACGTTGCAAATGTTACAAAAAGAAACAATCGGACTGCATGCGGATAAGCTGACCGCGTGGTTCCACGAAACCGGCGCCGAGCGAGACCGCGTGGCGCAGTCTCCATAGAATCCTGCCCATGACCTCCGTCGCGCTGGCGCGCAAGTGGCGCCCCAAATCGTTTGCCTCGCTCGTGGGGCAGGATCATGTGGTGCGGGCGCTGACCCATGCGCTCGACCACAATCGCCTGCATCACGCCTATCTGTTTACCGGCACGCGCGGGGTGGGCAAGACCACGGTGTCGCGCATTCTGGCCAAGGCGCTCAACTGCACGGGCCCAGACGGGCAGGGCGGGGTGACCAGCCAGCCCTGCGGCGTCTGCCCGGCATGTACCGAGATCGACGCCGGGCGCTTTGTCGATTACATCGAACTCGATGCCGCGTCCAACCGGGGGGTGGAGGACATGACCACGCTGCTCGAACAGGCGGTCTACAAGCCGACTGCCGGGCGCTACAAGGTCTACATGATCGACGAAGTGCACATGCTGTCCAACCACGCCTTCAACGCCATGCTCAAGACGCTGGAGGAGCCACCGGACTATGTGAAGTTCGTGCTCGCCACCACCGATCCGCAGAAGGTGCCGGTGACCGTGCTGTCGCGCTGCCTGCAGTTCAACCTCAAGCCGATGATGCCGTCTGCCATCGTCAGTCATCTGCAAGAGGTCCTGCAGGCCGAAGGCGTGCCGGCGGACGAGGCCGCGCTGCGGCTGATCGCCCGCGCCGCGCATGGCTCGATGCGCGACGCGCTGTCGCTCACCGACCAGGCGCTGGCGTACTGCGCCGGGCGGGTGGAGACCGCCGCGGTACAACAGATGCTGGGCACGGTCGATCGCAGCGATCTGCTGCACATCCTGCAGGCGCTGGCCGCGCAGGACGGGGTGGCGCTGATCGCGCAGACCGACGCGCTGGAGGCGCGCAGCCTGTCCTTCGGCGCTGCGCTGGAGGAACTGGCCGCACTGCTGCAGACCATCGCGCTGCTGCAGCTCGTGCCGCAGGCGGCAGATGCCGATGATCCGCAGCACGAGGCGCTGGCCCAGCTCGCGGCGCAGCTCAGCCCCGAGCTGGTGCAGCTGGCCTACACCACGGTGCTGCACGGGCGCAACGAGCTGTCCCTCGCGCCTGATGACCGCACCGGCTTCACGATGACCCTGCTGCGCCTGCTGGCGTTCGCGCCGGTGGTCGCGGGCAGCCTGCCGCCGGGCGGCATTGCGCTGCCCCGCGCAGATGCGGTGCCGCTGCAGCAGGGCAGAGCAGCGCCAGCCGCCGAGCCCGCTGCCGCACCGGTCGCTGCCTCGCCCGCCCAGGTGCAGACTGCGGCAGAGACCATGCCACGCGATGCCGCGGTGCGCAGCGCCCCGCTCAAGCCACCAGCGTCCAGCCTTGCAGCGCAGGAGCTGCCCGCAGCCGACGATGAGCCGCGCGTGGAGCCCAAAGAGGCTGTGCAGGCCGACGCAGAGGCCGCACAGCCCGCCTCCACCAGCGCCCCGGTGCACATCACGCCGGACACCGACTGGCCCGCGCTGGTGCAGCGGCTGGAACTGCCGGCCGGTCTGCCGCGCGCGCTGGCGCAGCAGAGCGAGCTGCGCGCGATCGAGGGCGACGCCTGGTTGCTGCGCGCGCCCAATGAGCAACTCACTCGCGCCGGTGCGCTCGACAAGCTGCAGGCTGCCGTGCGCGCCGCGCTGGGACGCGACGTGACCCTGCGCGTCGAAACCGGCGACGTGACCGACAGCGCCACCCAGCGCGATCTCCGTGCCAAGGCCCAGGCGCAGGCCGACGCCGAGACCGCCATCCGCAGCGACCCGCTGGTGCAGCAACTCATCCAGGATCTGGGCGCACAAATCGTTCCCGGCAGCCTCAAGCCCCTGCCGCCCACGGCGCAGGCGTCATCCGCCTGACCGACAATGCGGCAGTGCCGCGCAGGCGGCCATTTCATCTCACAACCCAAGGACACCCCATGTTCAACAAAGGACAACTCTCCGGCCTGATGAAGCAGGCGCAGATGATGCAGGACAACCTCAAGCGTGTGCAGGACGAGCTCGCCACCATCGAGGTCGAAGGCCAGTCCGGCGCCGGACTGGTGAAGGTGCTGATGACCTGCAAGTACGGCGTCAAGCGCGTGAGCATCGACCCCAGCCTGGTCGCCGAAGACCGCGACATGCTCGAGGATCTGGTGGCCGCTGCGTTCAACGACGCCGTGCGCAAGGCTGAAGCCACCACGCAGGAAAAAATGGCTGCCGCCACCGCGGGCATGCCGCTGCCGCCCGGCATGAAACTGCCGTTCTGACCGGCGCTGCAGACAGCCCATGGCTGAGGCCGCTCCCGGTCATGTTCCGGCGCTGGACGCGCTGATCGATGCGCTGCGGCGGTTGCCCGGCGTCGGCCCGAAGTCGGCGTCGCGCATGGCCTATCACCTGCTGGAGCATGACCGCGAGGCCGCGCTGCACATCGCCCGGGCGCTCGATGCAGCACTGGGCGCGGTGCAACGCTGCACCCGGTGCAACACCCTGACCGAAGACACGGTGTGCAGCATCTGCGCCGACCCGCGCCGCGATGCGCGTCAGCTCTGCGTGGTCGAAGGCCCGGCTGACCTGGCCGCGGTGGAACAGACGCTGACCTACCGCGGCCTGTATTTCGTGCTGATGGGCCGCATCAGCCCGCTCGATGGCCTGGGGCCAAGGGAAATCGGCCTGGACCGCCTGATCGCCCGCGCCCTCGATGGTGTCGTGGACGAGGTGATTCTGGCCACCAACTTCACCAACGAGGGCGAGGCCACCGCGCATGTCATCGCCGAGACCCTGCGCCCGCGCGGTCTGCGCGTCACCCGCCTGGCGCGTGGCGTGCCGGCTGGCGCCGAGCTGGAATATGTCGATCTGGGCACCATTGCCCGCGCGCTGGTGGACCGGCGCGGCACCTGAGCAGCGCCCGCGCGGTTGCAATAAGCTCCCGGATTTGCCACCCCGCCCGCGCGCTCTCGCGCCAGCGCACTCACCTGAACCATCATGCAGCGACGCCAATTCATCCAATCCGCTGGGGCGCTGGCTCTGTCCAGCGGCCTGTTTTCTCTCACGCCCCGCGCGCTGGCCGCCCAGGTCGACGGCACACTTTCGGTCTACGCCGGGGCCATCGGCCCGGGGGAGTACAACGCTGGAACCTTCGCCCAGGCCCGGTTTCACGACCCGCGCGGCATGGCGCGCGACGCGCAGGGCAATGTGTTCGTCGCGGACTATGTCAATAGCGTGGTGCGCAAGCTGGGCATCGACGGGCAGGTCAGCATCGTTGCCGGGCAGGTGGAACAGCGCGACGCGCGCAACGGCCCGGCGCTGCAGGCCCGCTTTTACTCGCCGGAATGCGTGGCAGTGGCTGCGGACGGCACGCTGTTCGTCAGCGATTCGGGCAGCAACACGGTGCGCCGCATCGGTCGCGACGGCAATGTGACCACCTGGGCCGGAAAGATCGATGTCGAGGGCTTTGCCGACGGCCCCGGCAGCAAGGCGCGGTTCAATCACCCGGTCGGGCTGGGGGTCAACGCGCAGGGCGTGGTCTACGTGGCCGACGCCTACAACAGCACGGTGCGTCGCATCAGCGCAAAAGGCGTGGTCAGCACCCTGGCGGGCCTGGCGGGCGATACCGGCTGGCGCGATGGCGCGGGCGCACAGGCCCGGTTCAACACCCCGGTGGGCCTGGCGCTGGACGCGCAGGGCAATGTGTTCGTCAGCGAATACTTCAACAACGTGATCCGCAAAATCACCCCGGCAGGCCAGGTGAGTACCTTCGCCGGTCAACCGGGCAAGGGCGGTTTTGCCGATGGCAAGGCTGCGCAGGCGCTGTTTTTGCACCCGCAAACCCTGTCGTTTGCGCCCGATGGCAGCCTGATCGTCGCAGATACCGGCAACAACCGCGTGCGCCGCATTGCCCCGGACGGCACGGTGAGCACGCTGGCGGGCAACGGAGAGGGCGAGAAGGTCACACCCGGTGCCCTGCCGGGCACGCTGCATCAGCCTTACGGCGTGCAGGCGCTGGCCGATGGCTCGGTACTGGTCACCGGAATGAACGCCATCCTGCGCATTGAGCTGGCAACGCCGCTCAAAACCTGAGCTTCTGCTTCTAACCCGCTGTCGGGTCGGCGGCGTCGAACTGCGTCAGATCGATCCGCGGGGCCGGTTTCCAGCCGCGCTTGCGGTGCTCGACCACCACATTGGTATAGATGCCGCCGCGCACATACCAGCGCGCGGTCACGCGCAGAAAGCGTGGCGACATCGCCTTGACCAGGTCGTCGAGGATGGTGTTGGTGACCTTCTCGTGAAAGGCGCCCTCGTCGCGGTAGCTCCACATGTAGAGCTTCAGGCTCTTGAGTTCGACGCACTTCTTGTCGGGAATGAAATCGATGTCGAAGCGGGCGAAGTCCGGCTGGCCGGTGAGCGGGCAGAGACAGGTGAACTCGGGGACCTGCATGTGGATGTGGTAATCGCGCCCGGGTGCAGGGTTGGGGAAGGTTTGCAGGGATTTGCTGGGTTTTGTCGTCATGTTGTTGTCAGATCCTGGAGGTTTCTGGGGTCATGTGATGGTGCCTTGTCGTCGCCGGGCGCGCTCCAGTGCCGCTTGCAGCAAGGCCGCCTTGCGGTCGGCAGACGGCGCGGATGCAGCAGGCGGTTCCGTCTGTGCCTGCTCGGCGGCAGCAGCCTGGGCGAGCTGGCGTGGATGGCGCTCTAAATGACGGTTGTAGCGCTGCCGTGCCTCGGTGGATTGTGCCGCAGTCCAGGCATTCCAGCCGGTCTGGGTGGCCAGGGCGGCATCTGGCAGCGGTTCCATGCGGATGCAGTCCACAGGGCAGGGTGGCAGACAGAGTGCGCAGCCCGTGCACCAGCGCGCAATGACGGTGTGCATGCGCTTGGACACACCCGCGATGGCGTCCACCGGGCAGGCCTGGATGCACAGCGTGCAGCCGATGCACTGCGCCGGGTCGATGACCGCAAGCAGCCTGGGACCTTCGGCGCCGCATTCTGGGTCCAGCGGCGCTGCCGGGCGGTGCAGCAGCGCGGCCAGCCGCGCAATGCCTTCGGCGCCGCCCGGCGGGCAGCGGTTGATCTCGGCATCACCCGAGGCGATCGCCTGCGCGTAGGCGGCGCAATCCGGGTAGCCGCAACGGGTGCATTGGGTCTGCGGCAGCAGAGCATCGATTTGCGCGGCCAGCGCGCCCGGTGCGTTCGGCATGAGCGAGGGGTTGATCAGGCCGGCGTGCGCGAGCGCACAGACTTGCGCGGCGGGTCGCCCGCAGCGCCTTGCGGGTGCGCGGCGATGAAATCGCGCACCACCGGGTAGATTTTTTCGCGCCAGCGCCGCCCGGCAAAAATCCCGTAATGCCCCGCGCCCTCGGCAACGTAATGCTGGCGGCTGACCTCGGCGATGCCCGTGCACAGATCGTGCGCGGCCTCGGTCTGCCCGGCGCCGGAAATGTCGTCAAGTTCGCCCTCGATGGTCAGCAAGGCCGTGCGGTGGATGTCCTGCGGGCGCACCGGCTTTCCCTCCACCGTCCAGGTGCCGTTGACCAGGCCGAAGTCCTGGAACACCAGCTTGATGGTGTCGAGGTAGTAATCGGCGTCCATGTCGAGCACGGCGTTGTATTCGTCGTAGAAGCGGCGATGCGCCTCGGCGTCGTCGTTGTCGCCGCGGATCAGGTCGAGAAAATAGTCGTAATGCGACGACAGATGCCGGTCGGGATTCATCGCCACAAACCCGGTGTGCTGCAAAAAGCCGGGGTACACGCGCCGCCCGGCGCCGGGATAGTTCGCTGGCACGCGGTAGATCACATTGTTCTCGAACCAGGCATAGCTCTTGTTCATCGCCAGGTTGTTCACCGCCGTGGGCGACTTGCGCGCGTCGATGGGGCCGCCCATCATGATCATGCTGCGCGGCGCGATCTCGCCTGCGGTGGCCATCAGCGAAATGGCGCCCAGCACCGGCACCGTGGGTTGACACACCGACATTACATGCACGTCCGGGCCGATGGCTGCGATGAACTCACGGATGTAGGCCACATAGTGATCCAGGCTGAAACGGCCCCGCTCGGTGGGCACCATCCGTGCGTCGGTCCAGTCGGTGATGAACACCTTGTGATCCTGCAGCATGGTGCGCACCGTGTCGCGCAGCAGCGTGGCATGGTGGCCCGACAGGGGGGCCACGATGAGCACGGTCGGGTCGTCCTTGAGCTTGCCCAGCAGAGACACGTCGTCGGAAAACCGCTTGAACCGCAGCAGGCGGCAAAACGGCTTTTCGATCACCACCTGCTGCTGCACTGCCACCGCCTTGTCGTCGATGTGGACTGTATCGATGCCGAACTCGGGCTTCTCGTAATCCTTGAGCAGACGATGCATCAGGTCGTAGCTGGCCGAGACCCGCTGCGTCACCGTGTGCGGCACCGCAGGCCACACCGGGTGGGCGTAGAACTTCGCAGCCGCCTCGGCAAAGTCGGCAAGCGGCCGCATCAGCGCGCGCTGGGTTTCATAGAGGTCATACACCATGATGGGTTCCGACTCGTTCTTGTTGCAATGCACAAATCTTAGTCTCCGCCGGACCGACGCGCAGTAGGGGGATACACCCTGCCTACGCCATGACTGTTCAACGGCACGCAGCGCGGCTGCCTGAAGGGCCGAGCGAAAGCAGGCACGACCATGAATGTCCGTGACTGCAGAATCGTCCACTGGGAAGAGTCATAAATTAAAAAATGTGTAACAAAAGATCGTTGAAAAAAGTTGTCCATCATGCATTGGTCGAGTTTTCTTCATCGGCTATTTGTTATATAAGCAAAGACAAATGCAACAAATGAAAAAATCATCATTAAATCAATGGGTTAAAAATTCGATATAGTTATTTGAACATAATGAAAGTGGCTGCCTGAAAAAACCAAAAAATCGATCAGATCAATAGATTGATTTTGTTTTCCAGGGCCTTTTTCTCCGGTTATAACGGGTACCGGACGCAACCATCTGCGACATGCGGTCCGACCACACCGAGGAGAAAGAGCGATGACCCCACACCCTTTACTAGATGAGCGGCGTGCGCGCCGGCAATTTTTGCAAACCACGGCCACCGGGCTGGGACTGCTGGCGCTGTCGCGTCATGCGCTGGCTGCAGAGACGGTCGAATTGCCGCTTCCCGGCGGTCCTGACACCCGGCGGTTGACCACGGCATTCCCGGGCAAGGGGCAGATGATTCTGCAGCGCACCCGGCCGCCGCTTCTGGAAACGCCTTGGTCGGTCTATGACAAGGGGGTGTTCACGCCGGTCGATGCGTTCTATGTGCGCTGGCACTGGGCGGACATCCCGACGACGATGAACCCGCATACGCACAAAGTGCGCATCAGCGGACATGTGGACAAAACCCTGGAGTTCACCGTGTTCGACCTGATGAAGCGATTCCCGCATGTCGAGCTGGCCGCGGTCAACCAGTGCTCGGGCAATTCGCGCGGTTTCTTTCAGCCGCGTGTCCCTGGCGGTGAGTGGAGCAACGGCGCGATGGGCAACGCACGCTGGGTCGGCGTGCGGCTCAAGGATGTGCTCGATGCCGCCGGTGTCAAGCCGGGCGCAGTGCAGGTGCAGTTCGAGGGCTCTGAACGCCCAGTCATTCCTACCGCGCCCAACCTGAAAAAATCCCTCTCGGTCGATCATGCGCGCGATGGCGAGGTGATGATCGCCTGGGAAATGAACGGTCAGGCGCTGCCCTTGCTCAATGGCTTCCCGTTCCGCCTGGTGGTTCCGGGCTGGTATGCCACCTACTGGACCAAGATGCTTCAGCACATCCGCGTGCTGGATCAGGAGGACACCAATTTCTGGATGCATCCGGCCTACACCATCCCGGACAACTGGCCCCAGGCCAATATGACACCGGGTGAAAAGGACGTGAAATTCGTCCCGATCAACCGCATGGTGCCGCGCTCGTTCGTGACCAATCTGACCAACGGCGACAAGGTTGGCGCTGGGCGCCCGCAACTCATGCGCGGCATCGCGTTCGGCGGCGACACCGGCGTCAGGTCCGTGGATGTTTCGCTCGATGGCGGCAAGACCTGGACGCCGACACAGCTCGGCCGCGACTACGGCAAATACAGCTTCCGGCAGTGGAGCACGCACATCAAATTGTCCAAAGGTGAGCAGACCCTGCTGGTGCGCTGCACCAACACCGACGGACTGCAACAGCCGATGACACCCAACTGGAATCCGGGCGGATTCATGCGCAATGTGGTCGAGTCCACACAACTGATTGCCGTCTGACCGGGAGATCGACATGACCAAGTTCAACCAACGCCTTCCGCAAAGCCACCGCCTGCTGTCCGCGGTCTTGCTCTCCATCGGCCTGACCATCCTGCCGACCGGAGCGGCCAGCGCATTGACACTCAAAACCCAGAGTGTCCAACTGCCAACGAGCAGCCGGGTCTTTCCCGGAGACAGCACCGGCGCCAAGGCCGCAAATACCTATTGCCTGATGTGCCATTCCGCCGGGATGGTGATGAACCAGCCTGACCTGCCCAAAGCGGCGTGGCTGGTCGAGGTGAACAAAATGAAAAATATTTTCAAGGCGCCGATCCCGGAAGATCAGGTCAGCGTGATCGCCGACTACCTCGACAGCATCAAAGGCAAAAAATAGGCCTGCTCACTCGCGCACCGCACCGCGCCAAGCACTGCGGTTGGCGTGGTGCGCTGGTTCACAGTGCCGAAGTCGGGTCGGTGAGCGCGGGGTCAGGTCTGGCATCGCTGCACCGAGCAATCCAAACCCGACCCACCAGAATCACTGCATCACCGCGGCAATCGCCTTGGCGACGTAGTCGACGTTGTGCAGATTGAGCGCGGCAACGCAGATCCGCCCGGTGGACACGCCGTAGACACCGAATTCGGTGCGCAGGCGTTCCATTTGCGCGGGGTTCAGACCCGAATAGCTGAACATGCCTTTTTGCCGGGTGATGTAGGACAGATCGCCCCTCACCCCGGCGGCGGTGAGTTTGTCCACCAAGGTGGAGCGCATGGTGCGGATGCGCTCGCGCATGCCGGCAAGCTCTTGCTCCCACTGGGCGCGCAGTTCGGGCGAGCCGAGCACGGTGGCGACGATCTGCGCGCCGTGGGTGGGCGGGTTGGAGTAGTTGCTGCGGATCACGCGCTTGAGTTGCGACAGCACGCGGGCGGCTTCGTCCTTGCTGGCGCACACCACGCTGAGCGCGCCCACGCGCTCGCCATAGAGCGAGAAGCTCTTGGAGAACGAGGTGGCGACGAAGAAGTCCATGCCGGAGGTGAGGAACTGCTGGATGACGGCGCCGTCTTCGGCGATGCCTTCGCCAAAGCCCTGATAGGCCATGTCGAGGAAGGGCACCAGGCCGCGCGCCTTGAGGGTGGCGATCACCTGATCCCACTGCGCCGGGGTGAGGTCGTAGCCGGTGGGGTTGTGGCAGCAGGCGTGCAGCACGATGATGGTGCCTGCGCTTGCTGCGTTCAGCGTGGCCAGCATGGCGTCGACGTTCACGCCCTGTTTCGCGGCGTCGTAATACGGGTAAGTGCCCACCGTGAAGCCTGCGGCCTCGAACAGCGCGCGGTGGTTTTCCCAGCTCGGGTCGGAGATCAGCACCTGCGCGTTCGGGTTGACGCGCTTGAGAAAGTCCGCGCCCACCTTCAGCCCGCCGGTGCCGCCCAGGCCCTGCACCGTGGCAACGCGGCCGGAGGTGACCGCCTCACTGCCTGCACCGAACACCAGCCCCTGCACCGCCTTGTCGTAGGCGGCGATGCCGTCGATCGGCAGGTAGCCGCGCGGCTTCGGAGCCTGCATCATCTGCGCCTCGGCGGCTTTGACGCAGGCCAGCAGCGGCAGCTTGCCGTCGGCGTCGGTGTAGACGCCGATGCCCAGGTTGACCTTGTTCGGGTTGGGGTCAGCGGCAAATTGTTCGTTCAGGCCGAGGATGGGATCGCGCGGGGCCATTTCCACGCGGGAAAAAAGCGACTGGGTCATGGGAGATGTGGGGTGAGGTGACGGAAAAACCGCGCTTGCGGGACAATTAACTTCCGTCAAGCGCGGTCAAGTCTCGCAATTTTACGCCCCGTGCCTGTCGCCCCGGGCCTGCTGTTGCGCCGTGCAGACGGCCCCTCCAACCTGCTTCGATCATCCGCCCATGTCCGCACCGCAACCCGTTCCATCGCTCGACCCGGACAAGTTTGTCAGCTTCGCCGATTCCCCGTTTCGGCTCTACCAGCCCTATCCACCGGCTGGGGATCAGCCCACGGCGATTGCGCAACTGACCGAAGGGCTGGGTGACGGCCTGAGTTTTCAGACCCTGCTGGGTGTGACGGGCTCGGGCAAGACCTACACCATGGCCAATGTGATTGCCCGCATGGGGCGCCCGGCCATCGTGTTCGCGCCGAACAAGACGCTCGCGGCGCAGCTCTACAGCGAGTTCCGCGAGTTCTTTCCGAAGAACGCGGTGGAGTATTTCGTCAGCTATTACGACTATTACCAGCCCGAAGCCTACGTGCCGCAGCGCGATCTGTTCATCGAGAAGGACAGCGCGATCAACGAGCACATCGAGCAGATGCGCCTGTCGGCCACCAAGAGCCTGCTCGAGCGCCGCGACGTGGTGATCGTGGCCAGCGTCAGCGCGATTTACGGCATCGGCAATCCGTCGGACTATCACGCCATGATTCTCACCGTGCGCACCGGCGACCGCATCGGCCAGCGCGACGTGATTGCGCAACTGGTGCGCATGCAATACCAGCGCAACGAGGTGGACTTCACCCGCGGCACCTTTCGCGTGCGCGGCGACCGCATCGACATCTTCCCCGCCGAGCATGCCGAGCTGGCAGTGCGCATCGAGCTGTTCGACGACGAGATCGAGTCGCTCAGCCTGTTCGACCCGCTCACCGGCGTGGTGCGGCAGAAGATTCCGCGCTTCACCATCTACCCCAGTTCGCATTACGTCACCCCGCGCGAGAAGGTGCTCGAGGCGGTGGAAGGCATCAAGCTGGAGCTGCGCGACCGGGTGAAGGAGCTCACCGGCATGGGCAAGCTGGTGGAGGCGCAGCGGCTGGAACAGCGCACCCGGTTCGATCTGGAAATGCTCACTGAGATCGGGCATTGCAAGGGCATCGAGAACTACTCGCGGCATCTTTCGGGCGCTGCGCCGGGCGAGCCGCCGCCCACGCTGGTGGACTATCTGCCGCCCGACGCCATCATGTTCCTCGACGAGAGCCACGTGCTCATCGGCCAGTTCAACGGCATGTACAACGGCGACCGCGCGCGCAAGCAAACGCTGGTCGATTACGGCTTTCGCCTGCCGTCGGCGCTGGACAACCGGCCGCTGAAGTTCGAGGAATTCGAGCGCAAGATGCGGCAGACGGTGTTCGTTTCCGCCACCCCGGCGGACTACGAGGAGCAACATGCCGATCAGGTGGTCGAGCAGGTGGTGCGGCCCACCGGGCTGGTCGATCCGCTGATCGAGGTGCGGCCCGCCACGCAGCAGGTGGACGATGTGCTCGGAGAAATCCGCCTGCGGGTGAACAAGGGCGAGCGCGTGCTCATCACCACCCTGACCAAGCGCATGGCCGAGCAGCTCACCGACTATCTCGACGAGAACGGGGTGAAGGTGCGCTATCTGCATTCCGACATCGACACCGTCGAGCGGGTGGAAATCCTGCGCGACCTGCGGCTGGGCGTGTTCGATGTGCTGGTGGGCATCAACCTGCTGCGCGAAGGGCTGGACATTCCCGAGGTGTCGCTGGTGGCCATTCTGGATGCGGACAAGGAGGGTTTTCTGCGCTCCACGCGCTCGCTGATCCAGACCATTGGCCGCGCTGCGCGCAATGTCAGCGGCATGGCCATTCTGTATGGCGACCGCATCACCGATTCGATGCGCCGTGCCATCGATGAAACCGAGCGCCGCCGCGCCAGGCAGATTGCCTTCAATGCCGCGCATGGCATCACGCCAACGGCGCTGAACAAGTCGGTGCGCGATCTGATCGACGGCGTGGTGCAGACCCCGGGCAAGGGCTTGCGCGCTGGCAGCGTGGAGCGTGAAATCGCGGAACTGCAGATCGACAACCCGCAGGACGTGGCGCGCGAAATCAAGCGTCTGGAAAAGCGCATGACCGAGCACGCCCGCAATCTGGAGTTCGAACAGGCCGCGCGAGTGCGCGATCAGCTCGCGGCGCTGCGCCAGCGGGTGTTCGGCGGCGGTGACGATCACGATACCGATGCGCAGCAGATCGCCTGATTCGGCCGTTGCGCGCGGCCAGTCTTGACCGCAAGGAGGAGCACGCGATGACGCATGTCGAGCAACTGCCAAGCCCACCGCGCCGCCGCGCGCTGCGTTGGCTTGGCGCCGGCATGGGCAGCACCGCGCTTGCCGCCTGCGGCGGCGGGGCGGTGCTGGTCTGGGGCGAGTTTCCGGCATCAGCGGCCTCGGCGGCGTCCGGCCCGGCGGCGCGCAACCCGCAGCCCACGGTGCGCATCGTCGCCAGTGGCCTGTCGCGGCCCTGGGCGCTGGTGTTCCTGCCCGATGGCCGCATGCTGGTGACCGAGCGCACCGGGGCGCTGCGCATCGTCTCGCTCGACGGGCGCATCGGCGCGCCGATCGCCGGCGTGCCTGTGGTGGACGCGCGCGGGCAGGGCGGGCTGCTCGATGTCGCGCTCGACCCCGCGTTTGCCAGCAATCGCCGCATCTACCTGAGCTACGCGGAGGCGGGCAGTGGCGCGGATGCCGGGCGCAACGGCACCGCAGTGGCGCGCGCCGTGCTGTCTGCGGACGGCACGCGGCTGAACGCGGTGCAGGTGATCTTCCGCCAGACGCCCAAGATCGACAGCACCGCGCATTTCGGCTCGCGGCTCGTGTTTGCGCCGGACGGCAGCCTGTTCGTCACCCTGGGCGACCGCTTCACCCAGCGCGACGCGGCGCAGGATTTGTCCAACACCCTGGGCAAGGTGGTGCGCATTCGCCCGGACGGCAGCGTGCCGCCGGACAATCCCTTCGTCGGCCGTGCAGATGCGCGGCCCGAAATCTGGAGCTACGGCCACCGCAACGTGCAGGGCGCGGCCATTCACCCGGCGACCGGCGAACTGTGGACCCACGAGCACGGCCCGCAGGGTGGCGACGAGGTCAACATCACCCGCGCCGGGCGCAACTACGGCTGGCCGAAGATTTCATACGGCTGTGAATATGGCGCGCCGGTGGGAAACTGCACCCCGGTGGGCGGGGCGACCAGCGCGCCGGGCATGGAGCAGCCGCTGACTGACTGGGTGCCGACCTCGATCGCGCCATGCGGCATGGCGTTTTACACCGCCAGCCTGTTTCCGCAATGGCGCGGCAGCCTGTTCCTCGGCGCGCTCGCCGGACAGGCGCTGTGGCGGCTACAGCTCGACGGCAACAAGGTGGTGGCGCGCGAGGTGCTGTTCGTCGAACTGGGAGAACGCATCCGCGACGTGCGCCAGGGGCCGGACGGGGCGCTGTACCTGGTTTCGGACGGCGCGTCGGCGAAGATTTACCGGGTGCAGCCGGCTTGAGGCGCCACGCTACCATCGGCAACAGACAGGAGCAAAGCATGTCCAGAGCCTACGCATTCGACCCGCCGCACTACACCTACGACGACTACAAGCTCTGGGAAGGCCGCTGGGAACTGATCGGCGGTGTGCCCTACGCCATGTCGCCCGCGCCGTCGATCGCGCACCAGACCGTGAGCAACCGCATCGCCTGGTTGTTGCAGGACGCGCTGAAAGACTGCGCCGAATGCCGCGCCCTGCTGCCGGTGGACTGGCGCATCCGCGACGACACCGTGGTGCAGCCCGACAACCTGGTGGTCTGCCATCCAGTGGAGGGTGCCTACCTCACCCGCGCCCCCGAGCTGGTGTTCGAAATCCTCTCCAAGTCCACTGCGCTGAAAGACCAAAACGCCAAGTTCACGATCTACGAGACCGAGGGCGTGCGGTATTACGTCATGGTCAATGTCGACGACCGGGTCTGCAAGGTCTATCGCCTTCTCGATGGGCGCTACGTCAAGCTCGGCGATATGGTGGATGAAACCGTGACCTTCGATCTTGGCAAGTGCCGCATCACCTTCAATTTTGGGCTGATCTGGCCGCAGTGAGCGGTGCGAGCGGCTGGCGGTAGCGCAGGATCAGCCCGCCGCCGGGCGCGTTTTGCAGTGTCACCTTGCCGCCCAGGCGCTGCGCGATCTGGCGGACGATGGACAGCCCGAGGCCGCTGCCTTCGCTCTCTGTACCCGGCAGGCGCACGAAGGGCTCGAACACCTGTTCGAGCAGATCGGGCGGGATGCCTGGGCCGGTGTCCTGCACTTCGATCACCAGAGCATCCTCCGCCGCCAGCACCCGCAGATCGACGCGGCCTCCCTCCGGCGTGTAGCGCAGCGCATTGTCCACCGCGTTGCGCAGCAGGGTGTAGAGCTGCGCCGGGTCGGTGCGTACCTGCACCGCATCGGCGCGGTCCAGACCGAGATCGATGTTGCGGCTTTCCGCCAGTGGCAGCACATCGGTGATCACCTCGCGCACCACCTGCGCCGGGTCGATGTGCTGCCAGGCGGTGGACTGCTCGCCCTGCGAGCGCGCCAGGCTGAGCAGTTGCTCGACCACGGCGCGGGCGCGGCGCAGGCCCTGCTGCAGCGCGCCGATGCGTGTGTGCGCCTCGGGTTCGAGCTGCAGCGGCTTGAGGTTGTCCACCTGCATGCTGAGCACGGCGATCGGCGTGCGCAGCTCGTGTGCGGCATCGGCGACAAAGCGGCGCTGCTGTTCCATCGCCGCATGCAGGCGTTGCAGCAACCGGTTGATCGAGCGCACGAAGGGCAGCACTTCCTGCGGCACATCGGCCTCGGGCAGGGGTTGCAGATCGGACTCGCTGCGCGCGTCCACGCCCTGCGCCATCTGCCGCAGCGGCCGCAGTGCGCGCCGCACCACCCACGCCGACAGTAGCGCCAGCAGCGGGATGAGCGCGAGCAGCGGAAACAGCGTGCGCTGCGCGCTGTCGATCGCGGCATCGGTGCGCAGGTCGGTGCGTTGCGCCACGGCGATGCGCCCCTGGTCGCCCTGCCGCACGAACACCCGCCAGGCATGGCCGCCGCTTTGCACCACATGCATGCCGTCGGCAAGATGCGCGGGCAGTTGCAGCCCCTGCGGGCCGACCGGCGCACCCAGCCGCTGCACCACAATGCGCGCGTCCTTGTCCACATCGGCGCCTGCAGGGTTGAGCGCGCTGTCGGGAAAGTTGCCCCAGCGGTGCACCAGGCTGGCGATCTGCCGCAGTTGCGCGTCCTGCAGTTCGTTGGCCTCTTGGTAGCCGAAGAAGTACGACAGCGCCGCGGTACCCAGGCCGACGGCGACGACGCTGACCGTCATCCATAGCCACAGCCGCCGCAGCAGCGATTGCGCGCCCCAGTGGCGCATCGCGACCAGCGGGCTCATGGCTTATCCGCGGGATCGGTGCGCGGCACCAGCCAGCCCACACCGCGCACGTTCTTGATCACTTCCGGCGCGAGCTTTTTGCGCAGGCTGTGAATCAGAAATTCCACCGCATTGCTCTCCACCTCCTCGTTCCAGCCGTAGATGCGGTCTTCGAGTTCGCTGCGCGACAGAATCGCGCCAGGGCGCAGCAGCAGGGCGTGCAGCAGCGCGTATTCGCGCGCGGTCAGGCGCTGGGTCTGGCCCTGATACTGCACTTCGCGGGTCACCGGGTCGAGCGCGATCACGCCATTGCTCAGCACCGGCTGCGCCTGCCCGCCCTGACGCCGCGCCACCGCGCGGATGCGCGCGAGCAGCTCGGCGCTCTCGAATGGCTTGACCAGATAGTCGTCGGCGCCGAGGTCGAGTCCGCGCACGCGGTCTTCCACCCCGTCGCGCGCGGTGAGGATGAGGACGGGCATGGCGCTGCCGGCCTGGCGCAGCGCTTGCAGCACCGACAGGCCGTCGCGCTTGGGCAGGCCCAGGTCGAGCAGCATCAGTTCGTACTCGCCACCCTGCGCGGCGGCCAGCGCCGAGGCGCCGTCGAGCACCCAGTCGACCGCGTGCGCGGCGTCGCGCAGCGCCTGGCGGGTGGCGGCTCCCAGCATGTGATCGTCTTCAACCAAGAGGATGCGCATGGTTCATTCGGTGATGGCAGAAACGGCGGGCTGGGCAGAATTGTCGCCGTCTTGCGCGTCGTCCAGCCGCCCGCGCAGCAGCTTGAACAGCACCGGCATGAGCAGCAGCACCAGCGGCATCTGCACCGCAAGCCCCGAAATGATCGCCACGGCCAGCGGCTGCTGCATCGCCGAGCCTTGTCCCAGCGCCAGCGCCAGCGGCGCGAGGGTGAGGATTGCGGCCAGCGTGGTCATCGCGATCGGCCGCAGCCGGTTCTGCCCGGCGGCCACCAGCGCGGCGTCGAGCGACAGGCCGGGTTGCGCGCGCTGCAGCGCCTGCGCTTCGCTGAAGTAGAAAATCGCCACTTCGGTGACGATGCCGACGATCATGGTCATGCCCATCATCGCCGAGATGTTGAGCTCGATGCCTGCTGTCCACAGCCCGATGAACACCGCGGGCAGCGCCAGCAGCGGCATGGCCAGAATCACCACGGCGACCTTGAAGCGCTCGTACAGGAACAGCAGCAGTAAAAACACCAGCAGCACCGCGGCGGCGAGCACCTGCAGCAAGCCCTTGAACGCGATCTGCTGCTGCTTGTACAGCCCGCCGAGCTGGGCATAGACCCCGGGGGGGAAGTAGCCGGGGGCGTCGATGATGCGCTTGACCGCGGCGATGGTCGATCCCAGGTCGCGCCCGCTGATGCGCGCGGTCACCGCCGCCATGGCCTTGAGGTTCTCGCGGTGGATTTCCGGCTGGCCGGTGAGGATTTTGAGCGTGGCGATGCGCCCGAGGGTGAACACATGGCCGTCGGGCGCGCGCAGCGGCAACTGCGCGATGTCGTCGGTGGTCTGGCGCAGCGCCAGCGGCGTCCACAGCCGCACCCCGACCATTTTCGGGCCCTGCTGCAGCTGCGTGACCACGCTGCCGCCAATCAGCGTCGCCAGCTGCTGTTGCACCTGCGCCTGATCGACGCCTTCGAGCGCGGCGCGGGTGGGGTCGATGCGGATGTCGAGCGCGTCACCCGCCGGCTTGATGCCGCTGCGCACATCGACGATGCCGGGGATCTTGCTGATTTCCTGCGCGGTGCGGTGCGCGAGCTGCGCGAGCTGCTGCGGGTTGTCGTCGAAAATCTTGATCTCCACCGGCTGCGGCACCGCGGTGAGGTCGCCGATCAGGTCTTCCATCAGTTGCGCGAGTTCGATTTTCACCCCCGGCACCTGGGTTTCGATGCGCCGGCGCACGTCTTCCATCACCGCGTCGATGGACTTGCGCGGCGGCGGTTTCAGCCGCACGAAAAAGTCGCCCTCGTTCGCCTCGGTCACGCCGCCGCCGAGCTGCGCCCCGGTGCGGCGCGAGAAGGTCTGCACCTCGGGGGTGGTGAGCAGGATGTGCTCGACCTGCCGCAGGATGCGGTCGGTCTCGGCGAGCGACGTTCCCGGCCGGGTGCGGTAGTCGAGGATGAACCCGCCTTCGTCCATATGCGGCATGAAGCCGCTGCCCACCTGCGCATACGCCAGCCAGCCCGCGAGCAGCAGCGGCAGCACGCCCAGCACCGCAAGCCAAGGGCGGCGCAGCGCCGCGGCGAGCACGCGGCCATAGCCACGCTGTACCGCAGACAGCCAGCGGCCATGTTCGCGCTGCGCCTCGCTGGAGATGTCTTTGGGCGACAGCAGCTTGTCGGCCAGCAGCGGCACCGCCAGCCAGGCGACGAAAAACGAGATCACCAGCGCCGCGGCCATGGTCAGGGACAGCGCCTTGAAAAACGCCCCGGTCACGCCCGAGAGAAACGCCAGAGGCAAAAAGATCACCACGGTCGATGCGCTCGACCCGGCCAGCGGCCGCAGGTATTCCATCGCCGCAAGCAGGATGCCGCCGTGGCGCTGCTGCGGGTTGCCCTGCGGCGCGGTTTCGCTCAGCCGCCGCATGATGTGCTCGCTCATCACGATCGCATCGTCGATCACCAGCCCGACCGCGGCGGCCATGCCGCCCAGGGTCATGATGTTGAAACTCATGCCCAGCGCGTCCAGCAGCACCACGGTGGCGGCGAGCACCGCGGGCACGGTGATCATCGCGATCAGCGTGATTTTCAGGCTGCGCAAAAACAGCAGCAGCACCAGCCCGGCGAGAACCACGCCGATCAGGATGGCGTCGCGCACACTGGCGGCGCTGTCGACCACCAGGGTGCTCTGGTCGTACCAGTTCGCCAGACGCACGCCGGGCGGCAGTGGGGTTTTGGCCAGCAGCTCGCGCACATGCCGGGCGATCTGCACCGTGTTGCCGCCGGGCTGCTGGTAGATGTTGAGCAGGACAGCGTCTTTGCCATCATCGGGGGAATGTGCCCCCACGCTCGCGTTTGCTCGCTGCCCCCCGAGGGGGCCATCACCCCCTTGGGGCGGCCCTGCGGCGGTGATCCTTACCCACTGCGGCACCGTGCTGCGGGTGATGCGCGCCACGTCCTCGAGCCGCACCACGCCGTCGGGCCCGGCGCGCAGCACGATGTTGCCGATGTCGCGCGCGTCGTGCAGCCGCGAATCGGCCAGGGCGAGCAGCAGCTTGTAGCGATCCTGCAGGTGGCCGACGGCCTGCACGCCGTTGGCGGCGGCCACCGCGTTGCGCACGTCCTGCAGCGCCAGCCCCAGCGCCTGGAGTTTGAGCGGGTCGAGGATGACGTGGTATTCCTCGCGCGCGCCGCCCTGGATCTGCACCCGCGCGACCCCGCCGATGCTCGACAGCAGCGGTCGCAACTGGAACTCGGCCAGGTCGTAGAGCTGGGTCGGGGTGAGGTTGTCGGACGTCAGGCTGTACGCGATCACCGGATCGACCGTCGGGTCCATGCGCTTGCTCGACACCTGCGTGCCCGGCGGCAGCTGCGGCAGCATTTGCGTCACCGCCTCGTTGACCTGGACTGCGGCCAGCGCCATCGGCGTGCCCCAGTCGAAGCTCACCGAAATGTCGGCGGTGCCGCGGCTGGTGGTCGAGCGCACATCGACCACGCCGGGCACGCGACGCACCGCCTGCTCCAGCGGCTGGGTGACCTGCAGCATCATCTGGCTGGCCGGGCGGTCGCCAGCGTCGGCGCTGACCACCACGCGCGGAAAGTCCACGTTCGGAAACAGCCCGACCGGCAGCTTGAACGCGGCGAACACGCCGCCCGCGGCCAGCAGCGCGAGCAGGAACAGCACCGAGCGCCGGTGGCGCTGCAGCCAGATCGCCGCGCCGCTCATCGCGCGGCTCCGGCAACACGCAGCGCCATGCCGTCGCGCAGCACATCGTTGCCGGCGACCACCAGCGGCAGCGCCGGGTTCAGCGCGCCGGTGATGCCAGTCTGCAGCCCGCTTTCGATCGCGATCTCGACCGGCACGCGGCGCGCGCGGCCATGATCGTCCTGGAATACGTACGCGCCGCGTTCGTCCTGCAGCACCGCGTCGCGCGGGACCACCCAGCCGCGCCAGCGGCCGAGCACGATCTCGGCCTGCACACTGGTGCCCGGCGCGGGCATATGGGGCTGCGACGGCAGCGCGATCAGCACGTCGAGCCGCTGGGTCTTGGGGTTGATCGTCGCGCCGATGCTGCGGATCGACCCCGTCCACTGTTGCGCCGGGTCGAACACCGCGCGCAGGCGCACCGGCTGGCCCGGTTGCAGCCGCGCCGCGTCCTCTGGCGGCACGCCGGCAGCCGCCTGCACGCTGCCGCCGCGCCCGAGCTGCAGCAGCGGGCTGCCCGCGGCGAGCAGGTCGCCGGGGGCGGCGTTGACCACGAGCACGATGCCGTCTGTTGGCGCGGTCACGCGGGTTTCGCTTTGCCCCGCACCCTGTTGCTGCAGGGTGCGCAACTGCGCCTGCGCGTCGGCCAGCGCCTTGCGCGCGGCGTCCACCTGCGAGCGTGTTGCGAGCTGCTGCGCTTCGAGCGCGGTCACGCGCTCCAGTTCACGTTGCGCAAAGCGCACCGCGGTCTGCGCCTGGGTGTAGGCCAGCGTGCTGCTGGGGTCGGTGCGCAGGGTGGCGAGCCACTGGCCTTTGCGCACTGCCTGCCCGGCGTGCACCGCAAGGCTTTGCACCTGCATCGGATGCGGGAAGGCGAGCGTCTGCGTCTGGCTGGTGGGCACTTGCACCACGGCATAGGCGCGCAGGGTGTGCAGCAGTTCGCCGCGCTGCAACGGCGCGGTCTGCACCAGGGCGGACACCTCGGGTTCGGCTGCGCGCGCGCTGCCGAGTGCGGCGGGCAACAGACAGGCGGCAAGCAGCAGCAGACGGGTGCGGGCGGAGAGATTCATGGCTGATGTGTGGTCAAAGAGGTCGTGGCCTGCGCGGCCGGGCGGTACGGCCCCAGGCCGGTGAGCAGCTGCAGCGCCAGCGCCTGTTCCTCGGTCTGCTGGGCATTGGCCTGCAGCGCCAGAAGCTGGTCGAGCAGCGCGGTGCGCTGGTTGATGAATTCGAGCAGGGTCATGCTGCCGTGCTGCAGCGCGACTTGCGCTGCGGCCTCGGCCGATTCCAGCGCGGGCAGAGCGGCCCGCAGCGCCTGGCGTTGCTGCTGCAGCAGCGCCAGATCGGCCTGTGCCAGGCGCGCATCGGCATCAGCCTGGTCGAGCCGGGCCTGATAGTCGGCGCGCAGTTGCGCCCGGGTGGCGCGCTGCGTGGCGATCACGCCCTGGTTGCGGTTGAACAGCGGCAGGCTGATGTTCACCCCGAAGCCGATGGTGTTCACCCCTGCGGTGTCGCGCGCGCGGGTGAAGCCCAGGTTGACCGCGGGGAACTGACCGAGCACGGCCTGCCAGACCTTCTGTTCCTGCGCGGCATAGCCGGCTTGCAGCGCCATCAGGTCGGGGCGGATGCGCGGCAGGTTCTGCAACGCGGCATCGACCTGCGCTGCGTCGGGAAGCGGCTGCGGTGTGGCGGGGGCCAGCGGCAGCGGCACACCCGGCTGCAGACCGAGCAGCGCGTGCAGTTGTGACTGCAGCGCGAGCTGCTGGCGTTGGGTGCCCTGGATGGTCTGGGTCAGCACCTGCAGCGGCACCAGCTGCGCGTCCACGTCCAGCCGGGTGACATTGCCCTGCGCCAGCGCGGCCTGGCTGCGCTGCAGGCGCTCTTGGAACAGCGCGCGCTCCTGCTCCAGCAGCGCCAGGCGCGCAGCGTTGCCGGTGATGCGGGTGTAGAGCAGCCGCGCCTGCGCCACCGTCTGCCACTCGGCCCACAGCACCTGCAGATCGACCTGGGCCGCGGCGCTTTGCGCGGCGCGCGACGCCGCATGGTGGGTGATGAGCGCGGCGATGTCGTACGACAGGCCGAGGTTGAACGCCGACGTCGTGGCGCCCACGCTGTTGCCAGGGAAGTCGCGCGTCAGGCTGAGCTGCGGGTCGGGCAGCAGCCCGGCATCGAACGCCTGCGCACGGGCCACGCCCAGCTTGGCGCGCTCGGCCTTGAGCTGCGGGTTGTTGAGCACCGCGAGGATGGCCAGCCCGGTGGCGTCGAGCGGTTTGTTCGGGTCAAAGTCGTAGTGCGCCAGCACGGGCAGGGCGATGCGGCTGCGCGCCACCTGCAGGCCCTGCACCGAAGCCGCCAGATGCGGCGCAGTGGGCAGCGGGTCGGGGTGGTAGCTGGCGCAGCCGCCCAGCAGCAGGGCGGCAAGCAGGGCGCTGTGGAGCAGGCAGCGTCGTGGCATGGGCAGGCGCTCGGGTACCGACAAAGGTGTCATCGTATGGCCCAGCCGTGACGGATCGCCGGGGCGAACAGCTTGCGATAGACGCGGGTGAGCAGCGGCATTGCGGTGGCGAGCACACACTGTCCCGCGCGGTGGGTGAGCAGGGCGGCGGCCAGCCCCACCAGCGCGGCGCCGGCCATGTCCAGCGGCCAGTGCACGCCCAGATACACCCGCGCCCAGGCCACCGGCAGACCGAGCAGCGCCAGCAGCAACCCGGCGCGGCGCCAGGGCGCGCAAAGCATCAGGCTTGCGGCTACGGACCAGATCACGGTGAGATGGTCGCTGGGAAAGCCGCTGTCGGGCGCGTGCGGCAGCAGCGCCGGGCCGAGACCGATGGCAAACGGCCGCGGCTCGAACACCACCAACCCGATGAGCTGGTTGATGCCCAGCGCCAGCAGCGCAGCAAAAGCCGCCTGCAGCAGCGGCAGACGCAGCGCCTCGGGGCGGCGCAGCCAGCCCCAGACCAGCAGCAGCGGCACGGCAAAAATCGCGTCCTTGGCAAGCAGCAGGGCGATGCCCACGCTGACCTGCGATGCGCTGCCGGATGCCGCCCAGTGCACGTACAGGTTGAGATTGAATGCGTTCCAGAAAGCGGGGAAGTGGAGCATGGGCTTGAGAACATCGTCGAACCGAAAATCGCCCCTGCCCGCATGCTGGGCAGGGGCAGCGAACAGCGCTCAGTCCTGCTGGTCGTGGTTGTCGCGGTCCGCCTTGTCTGCGGTGGCGGCGATGACCGTGCCCTGATCGGGGCTGACTTTCACATCGAACACCTGCGGGCCCTTGACCACTTCGACGTCGTAGACCAGTTTGCCGCCATGCGGCTCGACCTCGGCCTTGGACGCGGTGCCGCCCACGTGCTGCTCGGCGGCGGTGACCGCCTGTGCAAGGCTGAACCTGGCGTTGGGGATGGTGCGGGCATCGTTGCCCGCGTCGCCCGCGGCATAGACGCTCACCCCAGCGGCTGCCGAGATGAGTGCAAGGGCCGCGAGGGCCAGAGTGGATTTGCGTTTGAACATGATGAAACTCCCTGAGATGCGCGCCGTATTGGCGTGCCTGCACTCTAGAGGGCGAGTCTTAGCGAAGACATAGGACGCGCCGTATGCTTGCGGCATGCACAAGCATCCGGCCAAGCAGACTGCCGCAATCTCCAGACAGAGCCGCAAGCGTCCCCGGCTGGGCCTCGCGCTTGGAGGCGGCTCGGCGCGCGGCATGGCGCATCTGGGCGTGCTGCGCGCGTTTGCCGATGCCGGGGTGCAGATCGACTGCATTGCCGGCTGCAGCATCGGTGCGCTGGTGGGCGCCATTGCCGCTTCGGGCAGTACCGACGGGCTGGAGGCCACGTTCAAGACTTTCGACTGGAAGCGCACCCTGTCGTTTTTCGATGTGGTGTTTCCGCGCTCAGGGCTGATCGATGGCGCCAAGGTGACCGCGCTGGTGCGCGAGCATCTGCCGGCCACGCAGATCGAGGCACTGCGCATTCCGTTTGCCGCCATCGCCACCGATCTGCTCAGCGGCGCCGAGGTGGTGCTGCGCTCGGGCGATGTGATCGACGCAGTGCGCGCCAGCGTTGCGGTGCCCGGCATCTTCACCCCGGTCAGGCTGGCCGGACGGGTGCTGGTGGACGGCGGCCTGAGCAACCCGGTGCCGGTGAGCGCGGTGCGGGCCATGGGGGCGGAGCAGGTGATTGCGGTCGATCTCAATCACGGTGTGGTGGGCGGACACAATCTCAATCGGCTGAGCGCGTCCCGGCCCGCGTCCAGGCCTGCAGCGCAAGGGCAGGGCGCGGGCTGGGTGGGCGACTATCACCGGGTCATGGCCGATCTCAAGTCGCGCCTGCTGGCGCAGAGTGCGCCTGCGAAGGCCCAGTTTTCGCGCTGGGCCGACAGTCAGGAACCGCTGCCCAATGTGTTCGAGGTGCTGCTGGCCGCAGTGAACGTGATGGAAATGCGCATCACCGAAACGCGTCTGCTGATCGAACCGCCGGACGTGCTGATCCGCCCCGCACTGGGGCAGATCCGCTTTCTGGAATTTGGCCGCGCGGACGAGGCCATCGACATCGGCTACGCCGCTGCGCTGGAGGCACTGGATCTCTGGAAGCGCCAGAATCCGTCGCAGTAACGGTGTCAGCCGGTGTTGCGCAGACCCGCGGCGATACCGTTGATGCTCAGGTGGATGCCGCGCTTGGTGCGCTCGTCGGTCTGGCCTTCGCGGAAGCGGTAGAGCAGCTCGATCTGCAGGTGGTTGAGCGGGTCGATGTACGGAAACCGCGCGCGGATCGAGCGCTTGAGCGTGGGGTTGTCGGCCAGGCGCTCGGTATTGCCGGTGATCGCAGTGAGCATCTCGGTGGTGAGCTGCCATTCGCGCTGCAGCGCCTTGAGCACCTTCTGGCGGGTTTTTGCATCGGGCACGAGTTCGGCGTAGCGCGCGGCCACGCGCATGTCGGTCTTGGCCAGCACCATGTCGATGTTCGACAGCAGGGTGGCGAAGAACGGCCATTGCCGCGCCATGCGCTGCAGCAGTTTCAGGCCGTCGGGTTCGGCATCGAGAAAGGCCTGCACTCCGCTGCCGAAGCCGTACCAGCCCGGCAGCGCCACGCGGCACTGGCCCCACGAGAAACCCCACGGAATGGCACGCAGGTCGGCAATGGCACGGGTGGCCTTGCGCGAGGACGGGCGGCTGCCGATGTTGAGTTCGGCAATCTCGGAAATGGGTGTGGCGCTGTAGAAGTAGTCGGTGAACTCGGGGGTGTCGTACACCAGCTTGCGGTAGGCGGCCATCGACGCCTCCGACAGCGCTGCGGCGGCGTCGAGAAAGCGCACCGGGGGCTTGGTCGCGGTCTTGGTCTGCGGCAGCAGCGTGGCCTGCAGCGTGGCGGCCACCAGGGTTTCGAGATTGCGCAGGCCGATGTCGGGATTGCCGTACTTGCTGGTGATGACCTCGCCCTGCTCGGTCAGCCGGATCTGGCCGTTGACCGTGCCCGGCGGCTGCGCCAGGATGGCGTCGAAGCTCGGGCCGCCGCCGCGTCCCACCGTGCCGCCGCGGCCGTGGAACAGCCGCAGGGTGATGCCGTGCTCGCCCTTGAGCTGGTCGAACTGCTCGGCCAGCGCGACTTCGGCGCAGTACAGCTCCCAGTTGGACGTGAAGAAGCCGCCGTCCTTGTTGCTGTCGGAGTAGCCCAGCATGATTTCCTGCTCGCCGCCGGAGCGCTGCACCAGGCCGATGATGCCGGGCAGGGCGTAGAACTCGCGCATGATGGCCGGGGCGTTGCGCAGGTCGTCGATGGTCTCGAACAGCGGCACCACCAGCAGCTCGGCGTAGCTGTCGGCGCTGCCGAGCGTGCCGTGGAACAGTCCGGCCTCTTTTTGCAGCAGCAGCAGTTCGAGCAGGTCGCTCACCGTCTCGGAGTGCGAGATGATGTACTGGCGAATGGCGCGCGGGCCGAAGTCGCGCCGGGCGCTGTAGGCGCGGTCGAACACGGCCAGTTCGCTGCGGGTCCAGTCGGAATAGGTGTGGTGCGGCAGGCGCAGCGGGCGCGGGTCGTTGAGGCAGCGGATCAGCAGTGCCTGCTTCGCGGCCTCGTCGAGATGGGTGTAATTGGGACACAGCCCGGCGGCAGCGAGCAGTTCGCGCAGCACGGCTTCGTGCTGATCCGAACTCTGCCGCAGATCGATGGTGGCCAGGCGAAAACCGAACACACCCGAGGCGCGGATCAGCGGGTCGATGCGCGCACGCGCCAGCGCCTCGGCATGATGGCTCTGCAGCGAGGCTCGAATGGTGCGCAGGTCGGAGATGAATTCGTCTGCATTGGCATAGGGCTCGGCACTGCCCACTTCGGGCAACACCGCATCCACGCCGGCGAGTTTGCGCAGATTGGCGGCCAGGCGCGCGTACATGCCGATGAGCGCGCGGCGGTAGGGCTCGTCGCTGCGGTGCTCGGACAGGTCGGGCGAGCGCTCGGCCAGCGCCATGAGTTCTGGGCTGGCGCTGGCCAGCAGGGCCGAGACCGACAGTTCGCCGCCAATGGCGTGCACCTCCGCCATGTAGTACTCGATCGCGGTGCGCGACTGCATGCGCAGCGCGTAGCTCAGTGTCTCGGCGGTGACGAAGGGATTGCCGTCGCGGTCGCCGCCGATCCAGTGGCCCATGCGGAAAAAGGCCGGCAGATCGGCCTTGGCCGGCTCGTCCTGGTCTGCGGGGAACAGGTCGTCGATGTCGCGCTGCAGATCGCGGTACAGGCGCGGGAATTGCGAGAAAAATGTGGCGTTGTAGAACGACAGCGCATTCTTGATCTCGTCGGATACCCGCAGTTTCACATAGCGCAGCAGCCGCGTCTGCCAGAGCTGCACCACGCGTGCCCGCATGGCGTCCTCGATATCGGCGCGCTTTTGCGGCAGGCGGGTGGCGTCGCGCGCGACCAGCAGCTTGGCCAGCGCGCGCTCGGCATCGAGCACGCTCTTGCGCTGCACTTCGGTGGGGTGGGCGGTGAGCACCGGAGAGATGAGCGCCTGGTCGAAGAACTGCATCAGCTGTTTGCGCTGCACGCCGCTGGCCTTGAGCACCTCCAGCGCGGCGCGCACGCTGTCGCGCTGCGGCGGCGCACCGCGTTCGGCATCCTGTTCTGCGCGGCGCAGCACGTGGTGATCTTCCGCAATGTTCGCCAGGATGGAAAAGTAGCTGAAGGCGCGGATCACGCTGACCGCCTGGTCGCGGCTCAGGCTGCTGAGCAGCTTGTCGAGGGCGCGGCGGTCCTTGGCATCGCCGTCGCGGTGAAACTTGACCGACAGCTGGCGGATGGTCTCGACGATGTCGAACATCTCCTGCCCCTCCTGCTCGCGGATCAGGTCGCCGAGCAGTCTGCCGAGCAAGCGGATGTCGTCGAACAACGCGGCATCGGGGTCGGAAGCGTTGCGGACTGCGGTGGTGCGTGTCGACATGGCGGGGCGTTGGCGGAGTGTGCACGAAGATGGGGCGCCGTGATGCTATCAGCGCATGCCCGGTTCGAAGCAAGATGCGCGCCTGCATCGCTCCGGGATTTGCGTTGTCGCAGGCGCGGGAGGGCGGCTTTTCGCATGGCGCAACATGTCGCGGCTCTGCACGGAGTCTGTCTGATTTGGGTATCGCGGGCTGCACAGCCCTCTTTCTCCATCCGCGCCCCAAGCCCGACAGACTCCTGGGGAGCGGCAGGGTGGGCTCATAGAATCCGGGCATGACTTCGACCTTCACCCCTCCTTCGTCCCTCGTCATCGCCACGCGCGAAAGCCGCCTCGCCCTGTGGCAGGCGCACCATGTGCGCGACTTGCTCAAGGCGCTGTACCCGGCATGCGACGTGCGGATTTTCGGCATGACCACGCAGGGCGACCAGATTCTGGACAAGTCGCTGGCGAAGATCGGCGGCAAGGGCTTGTTCGTCAAGGAACTCGAAGTGGCGATGGAGCAGGGCCACGCCGATCTCGCGGTGCATTCGCTCAAGGATGTGCCCATGGTGCTGCCGCCCGGCTTTGCCCTCACCGCAGTGATGGAGCGCGAGGATCCGCGCGACGCCTGGGTGAGCCCGCGCCATGCCAGCCTGGCCGAGGTGCCTGCAGGCGCCGTGGTCGGCACGTCCAGTCTGCGGCGCGAATCGCAACTGCGCGCGCGGTATCCGCATCTGCGCGTCGAGCCGCTGCGCGGCAACCTCGACACCCGGCTGCGCAAGCTCGACGAAGGGCGCTATGCGGGCATTCTGCTGGCCGCAGCCGGGCTCAAGCGCCTGGGCCTGGGCGAGCGCGTGCGTGCGGTAATCGATCCCGACGAGATGCTGCCGGCAGTCGGGCAGGCGGCGCTGGGCATCGAAATTCGCGCCGACCGGCCCGATCTGGCGCAGGCGCTGGCGCCGCTCAATCATCTCCCCACCGCGCTGTGCGCGCATGCGGAACGCGCCGTGTCGCGCGGGCTGGGCGGCAGTTGCACCACACCGATGGGCGCGCACGCCACGCTGGACGGACAGAACATGGTGCTGCGTGCCCTGCTGGGACTGCCTGATGGCAGCCGCACGCTGCGGGCGCAGGCGCAGGCGCGTGTCACCGATCTGGCGCAGGCCGAGGCGCTGGGGCAGCAGGTGGCGCAGCAACTGCGCGACCAGGGCGCAGACGCGCTGCTGGCGCAGCTCGGCACGCACTGACGCCCCCGCCGGCGGGACGGCCATGCTGAACACCACATTGATCGTCACCCGCGTGCCCGCGCAATCCGGCGACGCGCGGAAGATCTTTGCGCCTGCCGGGGTGCAGGTGCTCGACTTTCCGCTGCAGCACATCGGCCCGCCGCCGGATTTGCCGCGGTTCCACGCCGCGTTGGCAGCGTTGCCGCAGACCGATCTGGCCGTGCCTGTCAGCCCCACGGCGGTGGCTGCGGTGTTTGCCGCACTGCCTGGGCCGTGGCCCGCGCGTTGCGCCATCGGCGTCGTGGGCGAAGGCAGCCTGCGTGCAGTGCGCCGCGCGCTTGCGGCGCAGCCCGACGACCTTCCGTGGCCGCGGCTGATCGCGCCCGACACCCGCGAGGAACCGCCTGGCGAGGGCGATTCGGACGCCCTGTGGAGCGCCCTGCAGCTTGCATTCGCGCCGGGGCCGGTGGCGTCGTTCCCGTGGGCGGGGCGATCTGTGCAGATTTTCCGCGGAGGCCCGGGCCGCGACCTGCTCGCGCGCAGGCTCGAGGAAGCCGGAGCGAAGGTCAAGATCATCGAGGCCTACAGCCGTCTGGCCCCCGAGTTCAATGCCCAGACCGTCGTGCAACTGCACGCTGCGCTGGGCAGTGGCGGCTGGTGGCTGTTTTCATCTTCCGAGGCGGTGCGCAATCTGCAGGGACTGCTGGCGCAGGCTGCAATTGCCCCGGCGCTGCTGCAGCAGCAGCGCGCGCTGGCCATCCACCCGCGCATTGCCCAAACCCTGCGCGAGGCCGGATTTGGCCTGGTGGAGCTGACCAGCGCGCCGCCCGAGGCGGTGCTTTCCACCCTGCGGCGCCTGTCAACTCCTAGAATGCCTTCATGACCGAGCTCGACACCCGCCCTGACGCACAGCCCCCGGCAGCAGAGCTTGCTCAGGCGGCCAGACAAGCGCCTGATTCGGCGCCACCCACGCCGCCGCGCGCAGTGCAAAAGCCAGAGCCTGCGGCATTGCCCGCTGCGCGCTGGGTCTGGCCGGTGCTCATTGCCCTCGTCGCGGCGCTGGTGGCGATGGCGTGGTGGCTCAACAGCCGCCTGTATGCCACGCAGTCTGAAATTGCGCAGCGCCTGCAGGCCGCAACGACCAACTCCATCGAGGCCAAGACTCTGACCAAGCAGGCCAGCGACTCGGTGCGTGACCTGACGGCGCGCATTGCCGTGCTCGAATCGCGCCAGCAAGACTTTGCCGCGCAGCGGCAGGCGCTGGAAACCCTGTACGAAGACTTTGCCAAGAGCCGCGATCAGGCGCGCCTGTCCGAAACCGGGCAGCTCATCGCGCTGGCGCAGCAGCAGGCGCAGCTCATCGGCAATGTGCAGCCGCTGATTGCCACGCTGCAAAGCGCCGATGTGCGGCTGGCGCGCTCGCCCAACCCCAAGGCGCAAATCCTGCGCCGCGCGGTGCAGGCCGATCTCACCCGGCTGCGCAGCGCGGTCACGCCCGACATCGCTGCCGCGGCGCACAAGCTCAACGACCTGGCCGCGCTGGTGGATGAATTGCGTCTGGTGTCTTCCGCCGCACCGCTGCAGACCGGCCATGCAGCCACGCAGCCCCCGGTGCAAACGGCTTCTGCCGCGCTGCCCGGGCCACGCTGGGCGCCCTGGCTGGGCGCCTGGTTCGAGCGCTTTCGCGCCAGTCTGGTGCAGCTCTTTGGCATCACCCGCGTCGGCTCGCGCGATGCCTTGCTGGCCTCGCCGCAGCAGGGCGAGTTCCTGCGCGAAAACCTCAAGCTGCGCATCCTCAACGCGCGTCTCGATCTGCTGTCGCGCAATGCCGTGGCCTACCGCAGCGACATGGCCGGCATCACCCAGGCGCTGAACACCTATTTCGACCGGCGCCAGCCGCGCATGGTGCAGGCGCTGTCCCTGGCACGGCAGGCCGCGCAGCTCGATCTGTCGGCCAATCCGGCAGCCAATCTGGAGTCGCTGGCGGTTCTCTCCACCCTGGACACCGGAGCGCCCTGATGCGCTGGCTCGTCTGGATCCTGGTTCTGGCTGTCGCCGCCGTGCTGCTGGCGCTGGGCTCCACCCTGAATTCGGGCAATGTGGCGGTGCTGCTTCCGCCCTGGCGGGTGGATGTGTCGCTGAACTTCGCGCTGCTGTTGTTGCTGCTGGCGTTTGTCGCGTTCTACCTGGCGTTGCGCGGCCTGTCGCTGTTGTTCGGCATGCCGCGTGCCGCGGCCGAGTTTCGTGCGCGGCGGCGCCTGCGGCTGGCGGCGCAGGCCCTGCACAACGGCATGTCCGACTACTTTGGGGGACGTTTTCGCCGTGCCGAGCGTGCAGCGCAGCGCGCTGCCGAGTTCACCGACTTTGCTCCTGCCGCGCTGCTGACCGCGGCACAGTCGGCGCAGCAACTCCAGGCCTATGACCGGCGCGACGCCTATCTCGCCCAATTGCCGCAGGACGCGCGCGACGCCGCCGTGCTGCTGCAGGCGCAATGGCAGCTCGACTCCAAGCAACCGCGCGAAGCCCTGTCGCTGCTGCAGACCCTGCCCGCCGGGGTGCGGCGGCGCACCCATGCCCTGCGCATCGAGTTGCAGGCCGCGCGCAAGATCAACGACCACGCCGACGTGCTGCGCCTGGCGCGCACCCTGCTCAAGCACGGTGCGCTGCATCCCGCGGCAGCGCAGGCCATGCTGCACACCGCGGCCACCGGACTGCTGCGTCAGGCCGGCGACGATCCGCAGGCCCTGCGCAGCACCTGGAACAAGCTGACCGCGCAGGAGCGCGCCGAACCGGCGCTGGTCGTGGCGGCGGCGCGCGGCTTTGCCGCGGCTGGCGCGCTGGATGAGGCGCGGCAGTTGCTCATCGTCGCGCTCAACCGCCCGCAGGCTGAACCCGCGCTGTTCATGCCCACCCTGCGCGGCATGCTGCAGGGCATCGATGCCGGCTTCGTTTCGCAGGCAGAGCAGTGGATGGGACGCTGGCCGCAAGAGGCGCAGGCCCTGTATCTGGCCGGTGCGGCCTGCGCTGAACTGCAGCTCTGGGGCAAGGCGCAGCAATCTCTGCAAAAGGCCATCCAGGCCTGCGGCGAGGACGAGCGGCGGCTGCGCGGCCAGATCCACGCGGCGCTGGCGCACTTGCTCGAAGGCATCGAGCGCGAAGATCAGGCGCAACGCCACTGGCGCGCTGCGGCGATCGATCTGGCGGCAATCGAGCCGCAGAATAAAAACGCCTGAGCCCGCACGGGCCGGGTTTCGGACACGGAGACACCATGCGCTATCTCACCGTCGATCAGGTGATCGGCAACACCCCTCTGGTGCAACTGCAGCGCGTGCCTGGCGCCGAGAACACACGGCGCGGCAATGTCATTCTGGGCAAGCTCGAAGGCAACAATCCGGCGGGATCGGTGAAGGACCGCGCGGCGCTGTCGATGATTCGCCGCGCCCAGGAGCGCGGCACCATCAAGCCCGGCGATACGCTGATCGAGGCCACCTCGGGCAACACCGGCATTGCGCTGGCAATGGCTGCAGCCATTCTGGGCTACCGCATGATTCTCATCATGCCGGAAAACCTGAGCATCGAACGCGCCCAGACCATGAAGGCCTTTGGCGCCGAACTGCTCCTCACCCCCAAGACCGGCGGCATGGAATATGCCCGCGATCTGGCCGAGCAGATGCAGCGCGACGGCAAGGGACTGGTGCTCGACCAGTTTGCCAATGCCGACAATCCGCGCGCCCACTTCGAGACCACGGGACCCGAGATCTGGCGCGATACCGAAGGGCGCATCACGCATTTCGTCAGTGCCATGGGCACGACCGGCACCATCACCGGCGTGTCCCGCTACCTCAAGGAGCAGAACCCGTCCGTGCAGATCATCGGCGCGCAACCGGAAGAAGGCTCCAGCATTCCTGGTATCCGCAAATGGCCGCAGGAGTACCTGCCCAGGATTTACGAGCCGCAGCGCGTGGACCGGCTGGAATATGTGAGCCAGACCGCCGCCGAAAACATGGCGCGCAGGCTCGCGCGTGAGGAGGGGCTGTTCTGCGGCATCAGTGCGGCGGGCGCTGCGGAAGTGGCGCTGCGCATTGCCCGCGAGGTGGAGAACGCCACCATCGTGTTCATCGTCTGCGACCGGGGCGACCGCTATCTGAGCACCGGGGTGTTTCCGGCCTGAACGGCTCCTCTCCGAAGCGCAGCCTTGCGGGGTCAGCCTTGTTGCGTGGGCTTGTGCGGCGTGCTGCTGGCATGCACAGTCGGCATCTGCGCCACGCCCTGATCCGGAACGCCGTCCGCGCCGGGGCGGAACACCTGGCCATAGCCCAGACTGAAGCCGATCCCCAGACAAACGAGAAGCAGAATGCCGAGGCCTGTCAGATAGATTTTGGTTCCCATGATGCGCACTTGCGTGTTGGTCGATGGATGTCCCGAAATTAGTTGCTGCAACGCAGCACGCAAGGCGGAATCACCAAGGGTCACAAGGAATACCTTTTGACAAGATCGTTCAGGCAACACAGGGCTGTTCTCCGCTTTCGTTCCATGACACCGTCTCTTGCCCAATGGCGTCGCAACCAAGGGATCGGCATGGCGCTTGGTGCCGCCCTGCTGTTTGGCGCCAGCACGCCGCTTGCCAAGCTGCTTGATCTCGGCTCCGGCATCGTGCTGGCCAGCGTGCGTGCATTTCGTGCATTGCGGCACGGGGCGGAGTCGTCGCCGCCATGCCCATGTCCACGTGGCCTTGCGCCATGATCACCCGCATGCCCCGGACGCGCACCATCGTCACCGGCACGTCTGATTGTGGTTGGCCCTGCCGGGCGTGTGGTTAAACTACCCCTTTGCGTTGCATGGCTGCAGCCCACTGCGAACGTCAGGTCATCCCGGGCCGACGCTCCCAAACTGTCCGGGAGATCCTGTCTGAGCAATCCACCATGGTCATTGCGGAGCAAGACGGCGTGCCGTCGCTGGACATCTTGTTTGATCACATGGCCGACGCGGTGTATCTGCTCGACCCGGAGTCCTCCCATATTCTGTGGTGCAACCGCGCTGCCTACGCCGACCTCGGACTCGCCGCGCAGGAGGTGCTCAACCACTCGGTGCTCAGCCTGCAGAAGGATGTCACCGGGCTGCCGCAGTGGTCGGACATCGCCCAGGTCATTCGCGCTTCAGACTGCTACACCTTTGTCGGACGTCATCGTCATGCCGATGGTGGCGAGATGCCGGTCGAAGTCAACACCACGCATTTTGCGTGGGGCGGGCGCAATTACTTCCTCTCCGTGGCGCGCAACATCAGCAAGCGCCTGACACTCGACCCCCAGACCAGCACCCGCGACGAGCGCCTGCGCTTCGCGCTGAACCAGGCCATGGATGGCCTGTGGGACTGGGACGTGGTCAGCGGCGCGGTGTATTTCAGCCCGCAACTCAAGCGCATGCTGGGTTATGGCCCGGACGAGATGACGCCGCATGTCGACACCTGGGCCCACAACATCCACCCGGATGACCGCGATCAGGTGATGTCGCTGATCGACCAGCATCTGCGCGGCCGGCTGATGCGCTTCGAGGCCGAATACCGCCTGCGCAACCGCAACGGCCATGACGTCTGGGTGCACGACCGCGGCCAGATCTGCGAACGCGATGCGCAGGGTCAGCCCACGCGCATGGTCGGCATGGTGCAGAACGTCACCGACCGCAAGCTGCTCGAACTGCGGCTGGAAAAGATGGCCAGCATCGACGATCTGACACAACTTCCCAACCGCCGCGCCGGCATGGCGATGTTGGCGCACCAGGTGGAGCTGGCGCAGCGCGGCGGGCTTCCCCTGTGTGTCGGCGTGCTCGACATCGACGCCTTCAAGGCTGTCAACGACCAGTTCGGCCATGCCAAGGGCGACGCGGTGCTGCACCAGGTGGCCACCCTGCTGCGCCAGACCCTGCGTCCCTGTGACTATGTGTACCGCTCGGGTGGTGAAGAGTTCATCCTGCTGCTGCCCGACGTGCAGCCCGAGACCGCCTTTGCCATCGCGGCAGACATTCACGCGGCGCTGGAGAGCAAGGACTGGGAGGCCGATCTGGGAATGGACGCGCTGACCGTGAGCATCGGGCTGGCCTGTTTTCCCTTGCAGACCCCGGCTGGCAAGCTGCTCGATCTGGCCGATCTGGCCCTGTACCGGGCCAAGGAGCAGGGCCGCAACCGCACCTGTGGCCCGCACGACACCGTGCAGCATGCACAGGCACAAGGCCGCCAACAGGCGCTGTGATCCATCGCCGAGCGTCAGCACATTGCGCGATGTGCCGCAGGCGGGGCTGTGATCGATGCGGATCGCGCAGCCACAGCGCGTGCCGCGGCGTGCCGCGCCAGGTGGTGCGCGGCGGCTTTTCCTTAACCCCCACTGGAGGGGGCGGGCGCTGAGCCGACCCTGGGGGCGCTCAAAACGCCATCATGCCGGCATTGTCCTGGGGGCGGACGCTGGCTTCAACCCAGATGCCAGGCCAGCGCCAGCAGGGTGATCAGCAGCACGGGCGTGGTGAGGATGAGGCCCACCCGCATGTAATAACCCCAGCCGATGTGCATGCCCTTGCGGTCGAGCACGTGCAGCCACAGCAGCGTGGCCAGGCTGCCGATGGGGGTGAACTTGGGGCCGAGATCGCAGCCGATGACATGCGCGTAGATCATGGCCTCGCGCACCGCCGGGTCCAGCCCCTGCGCGTGATGAATGCCCAGCGCGCCGATCAGGGTCATGGGCAGGTTGTTCATCACCGACGACAGCATGGCGCTGATGACCCCCGTGCCCACAGCTGCGGCCAGCACGCCATGCTGGCCGATGGCTTGCAACACCAGCGCCAGATTGGCTGTGAGCCCGGCGTTGCGCAGGCCATAGACCACGAGGTACATGCCCAGAGAGAACAGCACGATCTGCCACGGCGCGTGCCGGATCACGCTGCGCACGTCGATCTGCGCGCCCTGTCCGCCGCGCCACCAACGGCCGGCCAGAGCCAGCATCAACACCGCGGCCAGCCCGGTGACCACCGATACCGGCACGGCATACGCCGCAGTGACAAAGTAGGCCACCAGCAGCACCGCGAGCGTCGGAAAGGTCCAGCGAAACACCAGCGGGTCCTTGATCGCGCTGGCCGGGGTGTCGAGTCTGGCCAGGTCGTACTGCTGCGGGATGTCGCGGCGGAAGTAGACGTAGAGCACCAGCAGCGTGGCCGCGAGCGCCACCAGATCCACCGGCACCATCACTGCGGCATACCGATCGAAGGGAATCTCGAAATACCCCGCAGTGACGATGTTGACCAGGTTGGAGATCACCAGCGGCAGCGAGGTGGTGTCGGCGACGAAGCCGCAGGCCATGACGAAGGCCATCGCCGCTGCCGGCCCGAAGCCCAGTGCCAGCAGCATGGCCAGCACGATGGGGGTGAGGATGAGCGCGGCGCCGTCGTTGGCGAAAAGCGCCGAGATCACCGCACCCAGCAGCACGATCAGCGGAAACAGCAGCCGCCCGCGCCCGCCACCCCAGCGTGCCACGTGCAGCGCGGCCCAGTGGAAGAAGCCGGCTTCATCGAGGATGAGCGAGATGATGATCAGGCCGACAAAGGTGAAGGTGGCATCCCAGATGATGTGCCACACCACCGGGATGTCGGCGAAGTGGATCACACCGGTGGCCAGCGCCAGCGCCGCGCCGCCCAGGGCGCTGTAGCCGATGCCCAGCCCGCGCGGCTGCCAGATGACAAAAATGAGGGTGACGATGAAGATCAGCAGGGCGGCAAGCATGCGGGCAGCGAAGTGCAGGGGGAGAAAAAACAAGGCGGCAGATCGCAGAGACTGCCGCCGTATGCGCCAGCCCCAGGGGCCAGACGAGATCGGTGAGACTTTACTTGCTTGTCATGGCAAGCGGCTCTTGCGCGCACTGCTCTGGCAGGGGCATGACCGGAATCTTGCCGATCGCGGTGATTTCCTGCTTGATCGCGGCTTCGTCGAGCTTGTCCAGCGGCAGGCTCACGAATGCGCGCACGCGGCACATGATCTGGCGGAAGATGGTCTGAAACACGCGGCGCTTCTCTTCGTCGCTGCCCTGCGCCGCGGCGGGGTCTTCGAAGCCCCAGTGCGCAGTCAGCGGATGTCCGGGCCAGATCGGGCAGACTTCACCTGCCGCCTTGTCGCACACGGTGAACACGAAGTCCATCACGGGCGCACCAGGGACGGAGAACTCGTCCCAGCTCTTGCTGCGCAGTGTGTCGGTGGGGTAGCCGATGGACTTGAGCTGCGCGATGGCAAACGGGTTGACCACCCCGCCCGGATGACTGCCTGCGCTGTAGGCCTTGAACCGACCCTTGCCCAGCACATTGATGAGCCCCTCCGCCATGATGGAGCGGGCAGAATTTCCAGTGCACAGCACCAGCACGTTGTAGACCTTGTTGTCCATGAAGACTCCTCGAGTTGAAATTCAGCAGCAGGATGATTTGGCTGGTTTGCCGCCAGTCGCTGTGCCACAGCAGGCGGCGCTGCCGCGCCCGTTCGCGACCGCAGCTGACGCTGCGGCCGTTGGCACGCAGCAGCCTGCGCCCTGTGCGGCATCATTGAACATGGGAATCGTGTCCAGGGTGTGATAGGTCTCCCAGGCGATTCCCACCGGGTCGTTGACCCAGTATTTGTCGGAGCGGGCATAGCAGCAGGCGGTGCCGAGTTCGGCGATTGCCTCGGTATCGGTGGCCTCGACGCGCTGCTGCATGTCCAGCAGTTCGGCGTCGCTCTCCACCTGGATGCCGAGATGGTTCAGCCCGGGCGCGGCGCCGCGCTGCGAAATGGCGAAATTCACTCGCGGATCGTCGAGCATCCACTTGGCGTAATCGGGCTTGCGCACCGTGGGCTCGGCGGCGAACAGGGTGGAATAGAAGCGAATGGCGTCGTCCAGCGCGGGCACGCTGAGGTGGACATGGAAGCGTTTCATGGGGTGATGTCCTCTGGTTGGGCTGCGGGCGCCGTGGCGCAAGCGGCGCCACTTGGGCTGCAGGGGTTGCCGCCGCAGCAGTTGTCGGTGAGAAAGCCGATCAGCGCGTTCATGGTGTCAAAGCGCGCGGTATAGATCACGAACCGCCCGTCCTGCCGCGACTCGACCAGATCGGCATGGGCGAGTTCCTTCAGATGAAACGACAGCGACGACGGCACCATGCCGGTCAACTCGGCAATGCGCCCCGCCGCCAGCCCCGCAGGTCCGGCTTGCACCAGGGTGCGGAACACACGTAGGCGCGAATCTTGGGACAGGGCGGCGAGGGCGAGTAAAGCGGCTTTCGTTTCCATTATTCAAAGTTTATCGAAATGTCGAAATGAGTCAAGGCCATTTTTGAAGGGGCATCTTCTTTCAGTGCAGCACGGATGAACAGAGCGCTTGACTTCGAGTGCGCTCCAACTTTTAGCATTGCCGCCATGAAGACATCAAACCTATCCGTCAGCGCAATGGGCGCTGTGACCGGTCTCTCGCCGCATGCCCTGCGCTACTACGAAAAAATCGGCGTCCTCCGCCCCGTCGCCCGGGCCGCGAACGGTCACCGGCGGTACAACAAAAATGATGTGGCATGGATCGAATTCGTCCTGCGGCTGAAGCACACGGGAATGCCGCTCGCCCAGATCCGCGAGTACGCCAGGCTGAGAGCGCAGGGCGATGGCACCATCGCTCCCCGTCTGCATGTGCTGGAACAGCACCGCGACAACCTGATCGAGCGCATCGCCGATCTGCAGAAGAACCTCGATGCCATCGACTCCAAGATCGTGCGGTATCGCAGCGCGCTGGAGCACACACCCACACCCGTTTCCACACAGCGAAGGACGCACCATGCAAACAAGTGAACGGTATCAACGCGGCTGGTCCAAATTGCGTGAGATCGACGGCGAGGCGGGTGAAAACGTCATCCGATCACTCGGCGCCATCGCCCCGGACTTCGCGCACTATCTGATCGAATTTCCATTCGGGGACATTTATTCCAGGCCCGGTCTGGACTTGAAGTCTCGGGAAATCGCCGTTGTCGCGGCGTTGACCGCTCTGGGCAATGCGCAGCCGCAACTCAAGGTGCACATCAACGGCGCGCTCAATGTGGGCTGCACGCCGGTCGAAGTGGTGGAGGTCATCATGCAAATGGCGGTTTACGCCGGTTTTCCCGCAGCACTCAATGGACTGTTTGCGGCGCAGGAAGTCTTCCAGCAGCGCGGCATCGCCTTGCCTTTGCCACCAGAAGCCGCTGTGTAAAAGGGTCGCGCCCGGCTTCTGCCTTATGCGCTGCCGATCAGAATGCCCGCTGCGAACACCAGCGCGCCGCCGACCACGACCTGCAGCATGGCCATGCCAAACGAGGCGTCCATGTAGCGCTTGCGGATCCAGGCGATGACCACCAGTTCGATGGCGACCACCATGAAAGCCAGCGTGGTGGCGAGGTGGAACTGCGGGATGAGGTAGGGCAGGGTGTGACCCAGTCCGCCCAGCGCGGTCATCAGCCCGGTGACACCGCCGCGCAGCCACGGGCTGCCGCGTCCTGTGAGCGAGCCGTCGTCGGACATGGCTTCGGCAAACGCCATGCTGATGCCGGCGCCGATCGCTGCGGCCAGGCCGACCAGAAATGTCGCCCAGGTGTCGTGGGTGGCAAAGGCCGCTGCGAACAGCGGTGCCAGGGTGGAGACCGAGCCGTCCATCAGGCCGGCCAGGCCCGGCTGGACGAACTGCAGCACGAAGGCGCGGCGCTGGGTCTCGCGTTCGGTATGAATGGTCTGGGGGGTGATGAACCTGTTACCCAGTGACTCGGCCTTTTGCTCATGCACGGCCTCCGCCGCAGCCAGATCGCCCAGCAACTCGCGGATGCCGGCCTCGGTCGCCTGCCGCGCGGCCTTGGCATAGAACATGCGCGATTCGGCCTCCATGATCTCGGCCTGGGCGCGAAACTTGTCGAGATCGATGGGCTGCACCAGCCAAAGCGGCTTGCGCTCGATGAAGCCGCGCACGTCCTGGCGGCGGATCAACGGGATCTGCTCGCCAAAGCGCTTTCGGTACAGCTCGAGCAGGCGGTGACGGTGGGTGTTTTCCTCGGCCGCCATGCCGCGGAACAGCGCGGCGGTGTCGGGATAGTCGGCATGCAGCGCCTGGGCGTATTGGCTGTAGATGCGCGCGTCGTCTTCTTCGAGCGAGATGGCCAGTGCAAGCAACTGTTGCTCGGTGAGTCTGGAAAATTCCAGTGTGGCGGTATTGCGCGCCAGGCCCGGCATGGCAAACAACGCGGTCAGATTCATGGCATCTCCATCATGGGAATCCCTGCCATTGTCCGCAGGAAAACGAACGCCTGCAAAGTGGCTCTTAGAATCGGCGCAATAGATTTCATCGATGGAGACCCGAGTGGAACACCCCGTGATTGATGTCGACCTGGATACCCGCGGACTGAACTGCCCGTTGCCCATCCTCAAGGCCAAAAAGGCGCTCGCGCAGATGCAGAGCGGCCAGGTGCTGCGCGTGGTGTCCACCGACGGCGGTTCAGTCAAGGACTTTCAGGCCTTTGCCCGCCAGACGGGAAACACCATGGTCGAGCAGAAGACCGAGGGCGGCGAGTACCACCACATTCTTCGGCGGCGCTGAGCAGCAGCGCGCAGTGCCGTTCACCGCGAGCGTGTTTCGCAGCGCAACGGATCACCGGCCCGCGCTCAGTCGCCGTTGCGCAGGCCTTGGATGTACTCGCTGAATTCCGGGCCGGTTTCCGGGTGGGTCATGCCGAGTTGCACCGTGGCTTCGAGGTAGCCGAGCTTGCTGCCGCAGTCAAAGCGGCGGCCAGCGTAGCGGTAGGCATAGACGGCCTCTTCGCGCAGCAGCGCTGAAATGCCGTCGGTGAGCTGGATTTCCCCGCCGGCGCCAGGCTTGCCGTGGCGCAGATGATGAAACACGCGCGGGCTGAGGATGTAGCGGCCAACCACGGCCTGGGTCGACGGGGCGACTTCAGGTGCGGGTTTTTCCACGATGCCAGTCAGTGAGGTCAGACCCGGGGTGATTTCCTGGCCACTGACAATGCCGTAGCGCTTGGTGTGTTCGCGCGGCACGTCCTCGGTGGCAATGACGCTGCGGCCGTGGCGGTTGTGAATGTCCACCATCTGCGCCATCACCGGCGGCGTGCCCACCAGCAGGTCGTCGGCAAGGATGACGGCAAATGGCTCGTCGCCCACCAGGCGCTCGGCGCACAGCACGGCGGCGCCCAGGCCGTTGGCCACTGGCTGGCGCACGAACACGCACTGCACACTGTCGGGCTTGACGCTGCGCACCATGTCGAGCAGGGTTTGCTTGCCGGCGGCCTCGAGTTCGTGCTCCAGCTCATAGGCCGTGTCGAAATGGTCTTCGATGGCCCGCTTGTGGCGGCCGGTCACGAAGATCATCTCGGTGATGCCCGCAGCAAAAGCCTCCTCGACGGCATACTGGATCAGTGGCTTGTCCACCACGGGCATCATTTCTTTCGGGGTGGCTTTGGTCGCGGGCAGAAACCGCGTGCCAAGGCCTGCGACAGGGAAGACGGCTTTGGTGATGGTCGGAGGCATGGTGGTCATCAAGGGCAAAGGAATGGCATCGATGCTAACAAGGGAATGTGAGAGAGCGCAGCGCAGCAAGCCAATGGAAACGGGTGGGGTGCTGTGCGGGTTGCCTCAGCCGGGCCTGCGGGGTTTGTAGCCCGCAGCGAGAATGCGCGTCCACACGGCGCGCTTTTCGGCGGGGCTCATTTCCACCCAGCGGCCCACTTCGACCGCAGTGCGCAGGCAGCCTCGGCAGACATCGTCAAAGCCCGTGGAGCAGACGCCGACGCAGGGTGTGTCGGACGCATCCTGGGCGTCTGGCAACGTGTTGTTCATGCGGCTGCGCCTTGGATTGCGAGCGTTCCACTGCGCCCGGCAACACGGCCAAGGCCGACGCGGTGATGCGGCAGGGCGGACAGATCCAGCGTGTCGGCATACCCGCGCAGGGTGGTGCAGAGCAGGCCTGCCGCCTTCCAGCCTTGCAGCAGCCGATCGAACACCGGAGCGAGCTGGCCGCCTTCGAGTTCCGCATGCAGGGTGTAGACATGGTCGCGGCCATCGCAGCTCAGGCGCAGCAGATGATCGGCGACGTTGTCGGCAGTCAGGCCGTCCACGCCGATCAGTTCGTCGAGCGTCGGCAGCGTGGTGGGCAACTGCGGCACAGACAATGTGCGGCCTTGCACCACGGGCAGAAAGGGGTGGTTGCCACGCCCATCGGAGGCCAGTGTGAAGCCCATTTCCTGCTCCAGAGAATAGGCGGCCTCGTTCATCTGCCAGCCGGCGGCGCCGTGCACACGCGGTGGGGCGTCGAAAATCTCGGCATAGCGGTCGGCGGCCAGCTGGAGCTGGCGGCGGGTCCAGTCGGCATCCTTGCGCACCACGGCGTCTTGCCACAGGATGTGGTCCCAGGTGTGGACGCCGGTTTCATGGCCTGCGCGCCGGGTATCGCGCATTGGTGCGGCCGCGCGCCGGCCGATGTCCGGCCCGGGCAGCAGGGTGCCATACAGCAGGGTTTTCAGGCCGTAGTGGCTTGTGACCGAAGTGCGCTGCACCTTGGCGAGAAAACCGGGACGAAACACGCGTTTGAGCGCCCGCCCGGTATGGTCTGGGCCGAGGCTGAACAGGAACGTCGCGCGCCGCTGATGCCTGTCGAGCAGCCGCAACAGCGAAGGCACGCCTTCGAGGGTGCCGCGCAGGGTGTCAACATCGATCTTGAGCGCAATGGTGGGCATGGAATACGGCAGACGTGGCAGTCGGGGAGACAGGCCGACATCGTAGAGGACTTGACCTGACACAGCCCGACAGCGCGGGGTGTCTGCTTCAATGCTTCAGAGCGGTGTCTTTGCACCTGGAGGAATACACATGCACGCCTTGTTTTCAACCTGTGATCTGTGCGATGCGCACCGCGATGCCTTGCATAGCGATGTGCTGCGCGTGCTGCCGCCGGTGTTTCGGTCTTACGGCAAGATCACCCGCTTTCGCGGTCAGATCGCCACCGTGCAATGCCGCGACGACAACGCGCTGGTGCGCGCAGTGCTCGAGACCGCGGGGCTGGCGCGGGTGCTGGTGGTCGATGGGGCCGCATCGATGAAGCGCGCACTGCTCGGCGGCAACCTTGCCGCGCTGGCCAATCGCAACGGCTGGGCTGGCGTGCTGATCAACGGCTGTGTGCGCGATGTCAGCGAGATTCAGCAGGTGCCCATTGGCGTGCTGGCGCTGGCCTCCATTCCTGCCCCGCCGGACAAGCACGGCAAGGGCATGACGGAAGCCGTGGTAAGCATTCAGGACGTGATCGTGCGGCCCGGAGAATGGCTCTATGCCGACGAGGACGGGGTGATCGTCAGCCGCGAGCCCCTCGGGCTCGCGCTTTGAGGCGCCTCAGGTCAGGACGCGGCGCCGCGCCAGAGGCGGATTGGTGTCGAGATAGGCGCGCAGACCCTCGAAAATGGCGCGCGCAATCTGCTTGCGATAGGCCGGAGTCTGCAGCCGCGCCTCTTCTTCCGGGTTGCTGATGAAGGCGGTTTCCACCAGCATCGACGGAATGGTGGGCGACTTGAGCACCGCAAATCCGGCCTGCTGCACCTGCTTGGAGTGCAGGTGCACCAGCTCCCCCATCTTGCTCAGGGTCGGGCGTGCCATTTTCAGGCTGGCGTTGATCTTCGCTGTGGTGGACATGTCGAGCAACACCTTGGCCACCTGGTAGCTGCGCGAATTGATGTCGATGCCGCCAATGGCGTCGGCCGCGTTTTCGCGCTGCGCCATCAGCCGCGCTTCCACACTGGAGGCGCCACCATCCGACAGGCAATACACCGACGCGCCGCGCGCCTCCGGCGTGAACCAGCCATCGGCATGGATGGAGGTGAACAGGTCGGCGTTGGCCGACTGCGCCTTTTCCACGCGCGTCCACAGCGGAACGAAGTAGTCGCTGTCGCGCGTCATCATCACCCGCATGTTCGGGGTATTCATCGCCAGGTCGCGCAGGTGGTGGGCGATGAGCAGCACCACATCCTTTTCATGCACCCCGCTGGGCCCGGTGGCGCCGGGGTCTTCACCGCCATGGCCGGGGTCGATGGCCAGCAGCACGCTGTGGAAGTTGCGCCGATCGCGGCGCACCGGGTCGGCGCGCTGGGCAGGCGTGTTGTCGGCGAGCACTTGCGGAGACTGCGGCGCGGTTTGCGGATCGTCAAGCTCGCTGCGGTGCTTGCGGATCCAGTCGCCGAGCGAATCCTGCTGCCCGGTCTGGGCCTGCGCCACGGTCTGCGGTGGCGCGGCCGCGCCGGTGAGGCGATCCCGCTCCAGCGCCTCCTGCTGCTGCATGAAGGCCATCAGCCGGTCGCCGGAATGCGCAGGGTACAGGTCGAATACCAGCCGGTTCTGGTAGGCCGCCACCGGCAGCAGGCTGAACACCTGGGGCTTGACCGCCTGTTTCAGATCGATCACCAGCCGCACGACATCGGGCTTGTACTGGCCGACGCGCACATCCTTGATGAACGGGTCATCCGACTTCACCTTGCCCGCGAGCTCGCGCAACTGGTTGTCGAGCTGCAGGCCCTGAATGTCCACTACCAGCCGGGGCGGATCGGACAGCACCTGATGCGTGGCGCTCAGGGGGCCGTCGGACTCCAGGGTCAGCCGGGTGTATTCCGGCGCGGGCCAGACGCGAATGGACATCAGCGTGGCCCCGCGCGCGAGCATGGGCGTGGTCAGCAGCAGCGCCAGGCTGGACGATTGCACGAGAAAGCGGCGGCGTGGCGAGGTCATTCTTCAACTCCTGCTCAAAAGCCGGGGCTGCAGGAGCCAACCACGGCATCAGCCGGAATTCAGTCGCTCCGGCAAGGCGCGTAACACGTTCGATCCCACTTCGGTTGCAGCCTGGACGACGCAACGACGTTCTTCACCCACCGGCTCCAGATGCACAGCCAGATCGGCGGCAGGCAGCATGCCTTGCGCACGTTGCGGCCACTCGACCAGACTGATTCCTGGTCCGCCAATCACATCGCGCAGCCCAGAGTCTTCCCATTCCTGGGGGTCAGAAAATCGATAAAGATCAATGTGATAGGCAGTAGTCCGAAGAGTTCCCTTCAATTGTAGGTCGGGAATGTCGACCGTGTACTCCTCCACCAGGCTGAAACTTGGGCTTTTGATGCGGCCCTGCACACCCAATGCCCGCAGAAAGGCGCGGGCGAAGGTGGTTTTCCCTGCGCCGAGATCGCCTTCAAGGGTCATGAGCAGGCGAGGGCAAGGGTGTTGCGTCCACGCCAATGCCAGGGCCTGCGCCAGTGCGTGGGTGGCGGATTCGTCGGCGAGCAGCAGATCCAGGGCGGCAAGGGGCATGGCGGGTTTCTAGAATGGTCAGGATGGAGCAACGCAGCGCATCGACCGAATACCTGCAGACGCTGGTGCAAGACATCAAACAGCAAGGCAGAGCGCTGGGATTCTCGCAAATCCGCATCAGCGGCGTGGAACTGCCCGAGGCCGAGGCGCCGCTGCTTGCGTGGCTGGCCGCCGGGCATCATGGCGACATGGGCTACATGGCGCGGCATGGCCTCAAGCGCGCCCGGCCTGGAGAACTGGTGCCAGGAACGCTGCGCGTCATCACAGCGCGCATGGACTATCTGCCGCGCCACGCACAGCCGGATTGGCGCGATGCGGAGTGGCGGCAATTGGCGCAGCCGACTGCCGCAACCGTCTCGCTCTACGCCAGAGGGCGCGACTACCACAAGGTGCTGCGCGCACGACTGCAACAGTTGGCTGACTTCATCGCGGCGCGGATCGAGCCGGGGGTTGTACGCGTCTTTACCGACTCCGCCCCGGTGCTTGAAGTGGAACTGGCCGCGCGCGCCGGTCTGGGCTGGCGCGGAAAGCACACCCTGCTGCTCAACCGCGATGGCGGGTCGATGTTCTTTCTCGGAGAAATCTTCATCGGCCTGCCACTGCCAGTGGATGCACCGGTGAGCGCGCACTGCGGCAGCTGTACCCGGTGCATCACCGTGTGCCCGACCCAGGCCATCCTCGGCCCCGAACAGCTCGATGCCCGTCGCTGCATTTCCTACCTTACCATCGAACACGCTGGGCCCATTCCCGTGGAACTGCGCCCCCTGATGGGCAACCGAATCTACGGCTGCGACGACTGTCAGCTGATCTGCCCCTGGAACCGCTATGCCCAGCGGAGCACCCTGCCGGATTTCAATCCGCGTCAAGGACTCGATCAAGCCGGCCTGCTGGAACTGTGGGACTGGACCGAAGCGCAGTTTCTTCAGCGCACCGAGGGCAGTGCCATCCGCCGCATCGGCTTTGTTCGCTGGCAGCGCAATCTGGCGGTCGCCATTGGCAACGGCCTGCGTGCAAACCCCGACCCGGCCTGGTGCCAGAACGCCAGGCTCGCTTTGCACCGCATGGTTCCAGCCGCGAGTGTGCTGCTGCGCGAGCACATCGAGTGGGCCCTGTCACAGGGCGAAGACAGGCAACCTGCCGCAAGCCGGTAGAATGCAGAGTTTCGTCGGGGCGTAGCGCAGCCTGGTAGCGCATCTGCTTTGGGAGCAGAGGGTCGGAGGTTCGAATCCTCTCGCCCCGACCATTACACAGCCTTGGCGCGTTGCGCATGGGGTGGCATCGAAGCATGCACAGGTTTCGGCAATACTGCTGGTCCTCACGGTGTTGATCCGCGCAGGCTTCACCGATCTGCCCGTAGCTCAGTTGGATAGAGCAACGGCCTTCTAAGCCGTAGGCCACTGGTTCGAATCCAGTCGGGCAGGCCAGAAAAACTACGATAAAACAAGACTTTACCGATGTGTTTTGCCTGCAACAGACTCGGCGCCGCTGCGCTTGAGCTGGCTCCGATTTTTTTCGACACGAATTTGGGGTTCAATCGTGTCTGAAGAAGGAGCTGTGAAATGCTGAATGAATGGAAGGTGGAAGGGGTTGCGCTGGGCGCGCTGGAAGGAGCGCGTAGCGCGAGTGCAAGCGCGCCCAGCGCGGCGGCCGAGGTCAAGCGCTGGTCGGCTGGGCGTAAGAAGCAGGTCGTGCTGCGCCTGCTGCGCGGCGAATCCGTAGATGCCCTGTCGCGCGAACTGGGCGTGCCCATCTTTCGGCTGCAAGCGTGGCAAGAGCGGGCGCTGGCCGGCATCGATGCCGGCCTCAAAGAGCGTGAAGACGATCCGGTTGAAAAACAGCTCGACGAGGCCAGGCGGCGCATCGGCGAGCTGGTCATGGAAGTGGAGATTTTGCAGAATGAAAGGCGGGCCAAACGCCCTTTGGTCGGCAGGAGGTCGTCGCGATGAGCCGCCAGACCTGCGCGGGCACCGGCAAGCCCTACGGCCTGCAACGCGTCTGCCGTGTGCTCGAATTCCCCCGCTCGACGATCTATGCCCAGCACAGGCGGCAAACGGCCAAGCTTGTGCCGCTGCATCCGGCGCGACGCGGGACCAGGCCCAAGGTGTCGGATGCCGATCTTTTGGCCGCTATCCGGGCCGATCTGGCCACCTCGCCTTTCACCGGCGAGGGGCACCGCAAGGTCTGGGCGCGGCTGCGCGTTCTGTGCAGCATTCGTGTATCGCGAGCGCGGGTGCTGCGCCTCATGCGCGAGAACCAGTTGCTCTCGCCGCATCGCCAGCCCCGAGGCACACCGAATCTGCATGACGGCACCATCACCACGAATCGCCCGAATCAGATGTGGGGCACCGACGGCATTCGTATCCAGACCATGGATGAGGGCTGGGCCTGGGTGTTCTCGGCGGTCGATCATTTCGATGCCTGCTGCGTGGGCATCCATGTGGCGAAGATCGGCAGCCGCTTCGCGGCCTTGCAGCCCATCTCCCAGGGTCTGCTGGCCGAGTTTGGCACCACCGGCGCCGATGCCGGACGCGGGCTGACCCTACGCATGGACAATGGCACGCAATACACCGCCGAGGACTTCCTCAACCAGGTCAAGTTCTGGGGTATTGCGCCAAGCTTCGCGTTTGTCGCCCAACCCCAGACCAATGGTGTTGCCGAGCGCTTCAACCGCACACTCAAGGAGCAGGTCATTCACGGTCGCGTCTTCAAAAACGTCGAGGCGGTGCGTGCCGCCGTGACCGCGTTCAGAGACCACTACAACCGCCATTGGCGTCTTGAAAAACTGGGCTTCATGTCACCCCTCGAAGCCCGTCAGGCTTATGCTGCGCTCAAGGCGGCCTGAGTTGCAAAACCGTGTCCAATCAATCCGAGCCGGTACACTTGTCAGGCCCGCAACTTGACGATGATTGATCCCGCCTTGAGCTTGTCCAGGTAGTCCGCCCATGCCTGCATCATCTCCCGGCGCTGCTGCACAAACTCGGTTCTGTTGTAGGCGCGGCCGAGTGCATCAGGAACGCTGTGCGCCAGCTGGGCCTCGATGACCCGATCATCAAACCCCAAGCGCTCGGCAAGCATCGTGCGAGCCGATGCCCGGAATCCGTGCGCCGTTGCCTCAAACCCCATGCGCTTGAGCGCGGACAGCACGGCGATTTCAGAGTAAGCGTTCAGCCAGCGGCGTGATTGCGCTCGAGCTATTGGGTGGGTAGATGCAGCAGCATCAGGCAGCAGTCTTCACGCGTCGGGCAGTGCGCCGCTGCACCGCCTTGGTGGTGTGCGATGGGCATACTGCTGCGACGCACTCGGTGAGGTTCACCGCTGCCAGAAGCATGAACTTGATCGCATCGGTTTTCACGTCCAGCAGGTCGTGATCCTGCAGGCGGCTGTAGACGAACGCCAGCAGGTTGGGCTCGGCGTGGGAGTCGATCTGCTGCTGCAGCGCCTGCGCCTGCTGCAGCGTGGTCAAGCCGTCGAGGAAGAGCATCTTCGCCACGAGGCGGTCGAGGCAGCGATCTTGCAGATCCTCGCAGACCATCGGCCATGCATGTCCGCTGATCTTCATCGCCTGGTACACCACGAAGAGGATGTTGAGGATAATCTCGACCTGCTCCAGCCTGGCGCCCAGGCGCGGCAGGACCAGCACACTGGCAAGCAGCGTGGGCTGGTGCGCATGGATCTCGTCGGCGAGCGCCTCGCGCGCGCGCAGATCCATGCGGTCGACGGTGAGGATCGCCTGGGCAACAATGCGCGTGGAGATCCGCTGCGTCATCGGGGCGCGGCCCTGTCCAGGTCCGAGCACAGCGGGTCCTGCCCGAAGTGCTGCGTCCACAGCCTGGGGGTGAGTTCGACCACCCGGGACTGGGGATGTCGGCCCACGCGCTGCAACACGTCGACCAGATAGGTGTACGGGTCGATACCCTGCAGCACGCAGGTGGCGATGAGGCTTTGCAGGATGCCCACATGGCGTGCGCCGACCTCGCTCCAGCAGAACAGCCAGTTGCGCCGCCCCATCGGGATCGGACGCAGCGCGCGCTCGATGTGGTTCGTGTCGATGGGCACCGCCGGGTCATCGATGAACACTGACAGCGCTGCCCGTCGCTCTCGCACGTAGGCCAGCGCTTTGGTCAACGGATTGCTCGGCAGCAGGCCCTGCTGCGCGAACTGCTGCTCGACCCAGGCGAAGAACGCCTGCACCCGCGCCCGGCTGTGGGTGGCGCGATGCGCCAGCTTGGCCGCACCCTCCCACCCGGCGGCGCGGATCTCGGCCTCGATACGGTACAGCGCGGTGATGTGCTGCAAGGCTTGCGTGGCCGCCCGCGGCTCGGCGTCTTGCGCCTCGAAGAACAGGCGCCGCGCGTGCGCCCAGCACTGCGCGTGGGTGACTCCGGTCTGCCTCGCATAGCGGGCATAGGCCGCGTAGCCATCGCTCAGCAGCACCGTGCCACTGGGCAACTGTCCAAGAACTTGGCTCACATGCTCATGGCGGCGCGAGGCGAAGTGGGGGAAGCACACCTCGTCGTGCTCGCCATACACCGGCCAGAAGTACGTGCCCTTCATCTTCCCCGGCCCGGCGCGGCCGGCCTTGATCGGGGTCTCGTCCATCGTGATCACATGCCCGCCCAGGATCGAGGCCAGCTGCGCATCCACGATGGGCTCGAGCAGCGCCGCAGTCTGCTGCATGAGCTGGGTCAACCAGGCCCGGCTGAGCTTGAAGCCGGCATCGGCCAGCCGCTGATGCTGGCGGTACAGCGGCAGGTGGTAGCGGAACTTGTCCACCGCCATGCCGGCGACGAAACTCACGTCGGCGCGGCTGCCCTCGAACACGCTGGCCGGCGCCGGCGCGCAGTGCAGGGTCGCGGTGTCGAGCCGCTTGATCACCGGGCGCACGTACTTGAGCGCCACATAGGCGCCCGGGCGCTGCGCCAGGCGGTAGCTGACCTTCTCGCCGATGACCTCGTACTCCTCGGCACGCAACCCCTGCGCCTGGGCGCACGGCAGGTGGATGACCTGCACCTCGACCCGCTCGGCGTCGAAGAACGCCGTCGCGTCCTGGTCGCCAGCACAATCTGTCGTGCGTGCGCGCCGCGTGTGCCCGGCCACTTGGCGTCCAGCCTCGGGGGCTTGTGGCGGGATCGGCAGATCACCCAGAATCTGGCCGAGATGAAGTTGCTGCGCATCGGCCACGCTCTGCAGCCGTTCGCTCTTGCTGCCGAAGATCTGTCGCCTGAACCACGCCAGTTGCCGCTGCTGCTCAACGATGGTCTGCGCTTGCGATTGCAGCAACCGCACGAGAGCCTCAACCGCCATGCCCGCCACGATCTGGGCGGTATAGGTCTGCACTTGAGCGGGGTCTGCACGCATGAAAGCATTGTGCCCATGGCAAAGCCCGAAGGGAATCGGGCTTTGCCACATTGCAAAACCCGTTATCGCCACTCCACGTGTCGATGCCGCTTGAACTGCCGCGTCACCTGCAGCCCCTCGAGCAGGAGCTTGAGCGCGGTGAAGTCGATCTCGGCGCTGCGCTGCCCGCCCCAGTCGCGCACAAAGCGGCCGGCCTCCAGCCGTTTGCTCCACACGCACCAGCCGCTGCGATCGAAGTACAGCACCTTGATCTGGTCAGCCCGACGGTTCGCGAACACGAACAGATGCCCGCCCAGCGGGTCGACCTCAAAGCCCTGGCGCGCCAGCGCGTACAGCCCGTCGTAGGACTTGCGCATGTCGGCAGGCTGCCCATACAAGAAGACCCGGATGCGCCCCTCAGGAAAGAACATCAGCGGCGCACCAGATGCAGGCTCATGCCGCCGCCCAGGTCCAGCCGCAACTCCATGGGCGCATGCATGCCGCCGGTACCGACTTCGCCCAACTCGATGAACCCCGCGGCACGCTGCTCCATACGCCCAGTCTTGGCCGTCACGGGCGCAGCCTTCACCTTGCCCGACAGCCGCTCACGCCAGCGCCGATAGCTGCTCACACACACTCGCTCCTGCCGACAAAAGCTCTTGAGCGTCAGCCCCGAGGCCGGGAAACGCTCAATCACGTCGCGCCAGCACGCCTCGTCCAGGTGCCGCCGCCGCTTGACCTCGGCCACCTCTGCCGCGTCGTTCTCCATCTCGAATGTCTCCTCATCCCTGCGATGGGAAACATTCTTCGTGGGATCCGAAACGAACGAAAGAACGCCGCTGGCTTACCGGTTACATTTCAGAGATCGGGCGGTGATAGCTGCGCGGAGAGGGAAACACCCATTCGCTGCGCCCCGATAGCGGGTAAATCTCCCGCAGCAACTCCACGGCCTGCCTGGCCAGCGGTACAAGGTGCGGCTGACCGCTGATCTTCTCTTGCTTGGTGCGCTTCATGCGATCAGGCGGGATCGTCCACAGAGCGCCGTCCAGGTCGATCTCAGTAAGCGGCTAGCGAACCCGTCTTGACGTCGATCCGGCCCGCGAGGTTGTGTATCAGGCGGTGTGCGACGTCGGGGCCGAGGAGGCCCCGACCCATCGATGTGGCAGCAGTTCCTGGAGCCGACGATTTGGCCAGGTCGGTAATTTGGCGAACACGTCGCGCAGGTAGGCCCAGGGATCGAGGCCGCACAGCTTGGCCGATTCGATCAGGGTCATGAGCGCTGCGGCGCGCTCGCCAGCTTGGCGCGATCCGACGAACAGCCAGTTCTTGCGACCCAGCGCAATCGGCCGCACGGCGCGCTCGGCAGCGTTATTGTCGATGGGCACCAGGGCGTCGGTGGCGAACACGCCCAGTGCCGTCCACCGCCCCAGGGCGTAGTCGATCGCCCGCGCGGTGGCGTCAGCCCGGGCCAGCCGCGGCCGCTGTTCGATCATCCAGACATGCAACGCGTCCAACCGCGGCCGGGTCTCCTGGCGGCGTCGCCGCAATCGCTCGTCGGGATCGAGGTCGCGGATGTCCTGCTCGATGCGGTAGAGCTCGCCAATGCGCTCCAGGGCCTGGGCGGCCAGGGCGCTGCCGGTGAGCTTGTGCGCCTCGAAGAACTTGCGCCGCGCGTGCGCCCAGCATCCCGCTTCACGGATGGCGCCGTCGGCGAACAGCGCCTTGTAGCCGCTGAAGTCGTCCACCACCAGCGTGCCTGACCAGCCGCACAGGAATTCACGCGCGTGCACACCGCCGCGGCTGCTGCGGTAGTCGTAGACCACCAGCGGCTGCTGGGCGCTGCGATAGACCCACATGTAGTCGCCCCTGCAAAATTCGTTTTCCGTTCCCCAACCGGACGGAACGCCACCCCATGAGACGGCCGCGTCGGGATTGGGGCGGCGAGCCCACAGTCTCAGGCCAGTGCCCAAGCGGGGCCGCGGGCGGGCGGTGAGGCGCCCATCGCCCGCGCACCCCCCAGCGCCTGGCGCAGCAGGCGCAAAAAAACCGGGCCCAGGCCCAGACGGACGATGGCGCGCAGCAGCCATTTGATGTTGTAGCCCGCCGCGCAGCTCAGGGCGTGCAGCGCATCGCCCAGCGCCCCCTTGAGCCAGCAGCGATCCAGGCGGTGATCGGCCTTCAAGTGTCCGATGGCCGGCTCTACCGCCGAGCGGCGGCGCAGCCAGGTGCGCTGCTGTGCAGTCAGGCGCTTGAACTTGCCGCGGTGCAGGATGTGCCGGCCCGGGTTGTCGGCATCCACCCCGCGAAAGCCCAGATCGACGACGACATGTTGGATGGTCACGGCCCAGTCCTGCATCAGAATGGTGGCCTGTTCCAGTGCCGCATGCAGGATGTGGCCGTCATAGGGATTGCCGGGGAAGGTGCGCGCCCCCAGCATCAGCCCCTGCTGGTGCGAGACCACCACGGCCGTCTTCACCCCAAACTCGTAGGGCTTGCGCGCCTTGCCCTTGCCGATGCACTCCACCTCCGGGGCATGCAGGGCGTAGAGTTTGTTCTTGTCTTTGGGTTGCTGCGTGCGCACGGCTTCAGCCCGGGCCATCCACTCCTGGAGCGCAGCCAGCGCTTTGGGGGAAGACGGGACAAAGTCCGCCGCCTGAAGCGTGCGCTGCACCGCGCGCAGCACAATCCCCAGGATCGTGCGCTGGCGTTTGATCACGCGCTGCAGACGCCGCAATTGCTTGGCGTGGGCATAGCCTGCCGCCTTGAAGCGCAAGGCCTTGCCTTCCTTGGCGTAGGTCTGCTTGAGGGGGATGCCTGCTTGTTTGGCGCTGCGCACCACCTTGTGGCGGGCGATCTCCAGCAGGCGGCTGTCGGTGGGGTGGGCGATGGCCTTCTCCTGCACGGTGGTGTCGACGATCACCCGCTGCAGCTCCTGGGGCTGCACGGCGCGGGTGGCCACAGCCGTGTCGATGGTGGCCTTGAGGAGTTCTTCCAGGCCGTCTTCCCCCAAGGCGCAGCGAAACCTCCCGACCTGGGTCGCGTCGCACGGCAGGCGGTGTTCAAAGTACGCCTGGCCCGAGAAGAACTGCCACAGCACGTTCTCGCTCCAGCGCACGACCAGTTCCTCATCGCTGACGTTGAAGGTGTGCTTCAGATACAGCAGGCTGATCATCAGCCGCAGGGGCAGCCGTGGACGACCCGCAGCACTGGCGCCTGCACCCACAAGTGCCTGATTGGGGCCGAACAGGTCCATGCCTTCGACCACGGTGCCTGCGCGCACTTGGCGCGCAAACTTCTCGGCAATGGCCGCCTCCAGTTGCGCCCAGGGCAGTCGTGTGGCCAGCACCGCCAGCGGGTCGCCCAGGTTGATCATCGCGTCGATGCGGCTGCGGAAAAAGTCGGGCGTTGCCATCCAGAAATCCCTCAGAAAATCGCCTCCACCATAACGTTTCTCAAGGGATTCGGTGCACCGAAAAACACAAAAAAGCCAGCATTCATGCGGGGTGCAGGGGTTTTGCAGGGGGGACTCCGTAACGGAAGACTTGCCCGGCGGCCTGCTTAACCCTGTGTGCGGTTTCGAGCGCGCCGCGATCTGCGACACGGCGCAGGCAGGCCAGTAGCTCGGGAGGCTTGATCGAGCTGATGGGGCGCTGGCCAAGCCAAGGAAAGACGTTCTGCTCCAGCCGAAGCCGGGTGCGCTCCGCATGACCGGGCGACACTTTCAAAGCATGCACACGCGCCAACCATTCCCGCGCGACGTTCTCGAATGCATCGGGCGGCGTGCCTTCTGGAGCAGCGCCCGCAACCTTGGCCGCCTTGCGCGCAGCGCTGGGGTCTATACCGTCCAGCAGCTGCTGCCTGATCTCATCTGCGCGCGCACGCGCACGAGACAAGCTCACGTCGGGGTAAACGCCCAGGCTCAGGGTCTTGTCGCGACCATGCCAGCGGTAATCGAACCGCCACCAGCGCTTTCCATCGGGCAGGAGCAGGAGATAGAGGCCGTCGCCATCGTTCAAGCGTTGCCGCTTGTCAGCGGGCTTGGCGCGGCGCAAGGCCGCGTCTGTCAGTAAGTGAGAAGCCATTTCCAGTAACCGGTAACGCCCACATCGGGCTTACTGGCAAGGTTACTGGAAGTGTGCGCCGAAAAGCAATGAAAGTTACTGACAACCATTGAACATCTGGCGGGCTGAATCAGCCCTAAATTGTTGATCTCAAAGGCGTTTTTGAGCATCTTTGAAACCCAAAAGACAAGGCGGTGGTGGAGCCGGGGGGAATTGAACCCCCGTCCGCGAACACTCCACAGCAGGATCTACATACTTAGTAACACCATTTGGTTTTAACCCCGATGACGCGGGTGTACGCGCTTCATTTGGGGCGATCCACTGAGTTTAGGGCTGAATCGCGTGGCGAAATTCAACTCGAGCCAATGTGTATGACCTCGCAGGTGTTGCCACCCCGGCCCATCGGCCAACCGTTGCGAGGCTCGCCGGGTTTAAGCGGCGAGGGCGTACGAAGAATCGTTCGCAGTTACTTTGTTTCCAGTGGTTTATCGAGCGTACTGGGGCTCGGCATGCACCTGTCTGTTTTGCTATCCACGTCGAAACCGGGTCGGCCCCAATCTCTAAGCGATTGTACGTCCGCACCTTGTTCAGTGCTTTCGTAGTTAGGAGATGAGGTCGAGTGAGAGCAAATCAAGGGGGTGGGTGATGATGGCATCCGCGTCCCAGTTCCTGGGCTCGGAGTGGCCGCAATAGCCGTATGCGGCGGCGATGGCGCGCATGCCTGCGGCGCGGGCGGACTGCATGTCGCGAAGATCGTCTCCCACATAGACGCAGTGCTCAGGCGCGACCTGCAGCTGGCTGGCCGCGTAGAGCAGGGGATCCGGGGCGGGTTTGGGGTGTGCAGCGGTGTCTCCGCTGACAACGCATCCAGGCGGGTGGGGCCAGGGGAGTTGGGCGACGAGCGGATTGGTGTAAGTGCTGAGCTTGTTGGTCACGATGCCCCAGGGAATGGCGGCTCTGTGGAGATGCTCGATCAGCGCATTCACGCCGTCGAACAGCACGGTCTGCACGCGGATCATCGCGAGATACCGCGCGAGAAAGGCATCCTTCAGGGCGGGGTAACGAGGATCATCCACTGCGACTTGCATGCCCACGGCGAGGAGTCCGCGTGCCCCGTGGGAGGCCATGGGGCGCAGGACTTCGAGGGGCAGCGCCTCAAGGCCATGTTGCGCGCGAACATGGTTGAGCGCTGCTGCGAGATCCGGGGCCGTGTCGGCGAGCGTGCCGTCCAGGTCGAACAGGCAGGCCTGTACTGGTTGGGAGGGCGTCATCAGGCGGCCTGGCGCAGGGCCAGGAGGTAGTTGACGCTCGGATCCGAAGTCAGCCGAAAGCGCTGGGAGAGGGGCTGATAGTGCAGACCGGCGATGTCGGCAGTGTCCAGGCCGCAGGCCCGGCCCATTGCGGAAATCTCTGCAGGTTGCAGGAATTTGGCGTAGTCATGCGTGCCCTTGGGCAGCAGACGCAGCACATACTCGGCGCCAAGAATGGCGGCTAGATAGGCCTTTGGCGTGCGGTTGATGGTAGAGACGAACACCCAGCCCCCGGGCCGAACCAGCTTGGCTACGGCCTTGATGATGGAAGCCGGGTCGGGGACGTGTTCCAGCATTTCCATGCAGGTAATCACATCGAATGTCTGGGGCGATTCGGTTGCGAGGCGCTCGGCGCTGACCAGGCGGTAATCGATGTCGAGATGGGCGTCGAGCGCATGCAGCCGGGCGATCTGCAGCGAGGGCTCGGCCAGATCGATCCCGGTCACCCTGGCGCCCGCGGCAGCCAGGGATTCCGACAGAATGCCACCGCCGCAGCCAATGTCGAGCACGGCCTTGCCCTTGAGATCGACGTGGCGCTGGACCCACTGCAGGCGGTGCGGATTGAGTTGATGCAGCGGACGGAATTCGCCGTGTTCGTCCCACCAGCGATGCGCCAGGGCACTGAATTTGTCGATTTCTGCCGTTTCGACGTTGTGATCGAGCGAGGTCATGACGTGTGTGACGTGAGGGTCATTGAAACTTGACAAGCCGGTAGTAGAGCATTCCCAGCAGTTCATGCACCACCCGTGTGGACTTTTCCAAGGCGCTGATTTGCGGTGTCAGCATGTCAAGTGGCTGGAGGGGCAGGGCCTCATAGTCCACCGGCCAGGCGCAGATCGATAGATTTTCGTGCGCGAAGGCCATCATGGCGCGCGGCATGTGATCGGCCGACGTGACCAGATAGCGCTGCCCAGGCGGAACATGGGAGAGGCGTTGCCGGATGTTCTGTGCGGTCTGGAATGTCGTTCGGGATTGGGTGTCGAGCACGATTCTCGCTGCTGGAAATCCCATTTTCTCAGCCAGGGCGCCCATGAGATCGGCTTCGCGCACCGATTTGCCCCAGCCCCCCGAGATGAGCAGAGTGCTGTCCGGCACTTGTTGGGCGAGTTGCACGGCGGAAAGCAGTCTGCGCAGGCTGGCTGCCTTCAGCGCGGCGACGTCCGCATCGCTCGCCGGGTTGCCATTGATGCCGCCGGCCAGCACCACAATCACGCTGGCGGGCGGCGGAGGTGGACAGACTCTTTCCTGGGTCGCTTTCTGTTCCAGCGCGCCGAGCGCCATGTTGGCGGTCAGCGGCATGCTTGCACAGATGAACAACAAGGTGCTGGCATAGATCAGCAACCGCACCGCCGGGCGGTGAGGACGCCAGCTCACCAGGACGGTCAGCAGAATCAGGCCGCATGCAGTCAGGCCAACCGGAGACAGCAGGAGTTCGAGGGTCAGTTTCAATGCGGTCAGGACAGTGCGACCGAGGGTGCGGCGCGGGAGCCCAGGCCAGCCCAGTCGAGATAGACCTGTTCATCGCCATCCACCCAGACATGGCGGGAGAAAAGGCGCTCGGCGCGTTGCCGTCCGGCGGCACCCATGGCGGCCACCGTGGCGCGATCGCTCAAGGTGAGCATCTTCGCAGCGAGATCGTCCACATCGGCTGCCGTGAACAGCAGGCCGGTGACACCGTCTTCCACCACTTCGCCGCAGCCGCCGATGCGCGGTGCAATCACGCAGCGACCAGCTGCCATGGCTTCGCGCGCGGAGAGCGGAAACGACTCGCGGGTGGACGACAGCACGAACACGTCGAACAGGCCCAGATGGGAGGGGATGTCGCGCTGCATGCCGGCGAAGATCACCTGCTTCTGCAGGCCGAGGCGGGCGACCTGCGCCTGCGTCTGCTCCAGCAGCGGGCCGTCGCCGACGATCAGCAGGCGGGTCTCAGGTTTGGCCTGCGCGACTTTGGCGAAAGCGTCCACGAGATAGTTGTGGCCCTTCTCCTCGGAAAGGCGGGCGACGATGCCGAAGACGAGATGGCGTCCCGGCTCCAGACCGTACTGCCGCGCGAATTCGGCGGTGCGCGGGGCGGTGGAAAAGCGATCGAGGTCGATGCCGCTGTGGATGACCGTGGACTGCGCGGCGGGCAAGCCGTGGGCCAGCAGGCGGTTGCGCTCGTAATTCGATTCAAAAATGATGAAGTCGGCGCTTTGCCGCAGGATGCGGCCAGCCCATTTGAAGTTTTTCGGGTTGTGGATGTTGTGGATGGTGGTGACGATGGGCACGCGCATGGACGTGGCCGCCACGCGGTAGCCAAACGGCATGACCCGCAGCGCCGCATAGGCCACCATGGACGAGCGCACCGATTGCGGCGCCACCAGTTCGATGCCCTCGCGCGCAACCACCTGACGAAGCTGCTTGAGCGCACGGACAAACTGCACGGCTCCGCTGAAATGAAAGTCGATGTCCACATGAATCGCACCCTTGCCGATCAACTCTTGCAGCAGCACGCCTTCCGTGGTGGCCACATAGACGATGTGGCCCTTGGCGGTGAGATCTTCCGTCAGGGTGAGCACATCGGATTGCACGCCACCGATGCCAAAGGGCTCGGTCATCAGATACAGGATTCTCATAGTGTCGTGGCCTCAAAGGAAGCGCTGGGCTTGCGGTGTCTTTGCGCAAAGCGCCGGGTGCGCCGCGCATGCAGGAGTTGATGCATGGGATCGAACGCCCCGGCGAGCTTGAGACGAAACTGGGCGACGTCATCCCGGTCGGTGATCTCGGTGCGCCTGAGCTGATACCGATCGGCGTGCTGGTCATTGACCCCGGGCGCCACGCTGACTGCGGCGCAATAGCCGGCCTGTCGCACGAGCCGCAGCTCTCGCGCGCTCAGGTCGCCCGATGGATAGCAGAAATAATCGACGGCCCGGTTCAGGTGCGAGGCGATCACGGTGCGGCTGGTGGCGATTTCCTGCTGCGCCAGCGTGTCGCTGATGGTTGGCAGGTAAGGGTGGGTGAGCGTGTGCGAGCCGATGGTGATGCCCGGTGCGCGGGCGAGTGCGGCCACGTCGTCCCAGTCGAGATGCAGGCGCTGTGCGCTCTGGCTGCCATAGCGGGGATGGCTGATGGCTTGGTCACAGAACTGGGTGGTGACAAAGATTGTGGCGGGAATCTGGTAGCGCTGCAGCACCGGCAGCGCTTCGGTCAGATTGTCCAGGTAGCCGTCGTCGAATGTCACGGCAAACAGTGGCTTGCGCAAGGGGCCGGATTGCAGCGCGCGCAAGCCGTCTTCCAGGCTGACCACTTCGTGCCGTGCCAGCTCCTCCATCTGCTGTGCGAAGCGGGCAGGAGACACCGTGAGCTGGTCGTAGGCGGCAAGTTGCGCGACACGGTGATACATCAGAATGCGCAGGCCAGGACGCAAGGCATTGCGCAGCTTGGCGTAGGGCAGCAGGGAGGTGGCGAGCAGTTTGCGCATGGCTTATTCCGTGGGGGCGACGAACGCTGCATTGGGTACTGGCGGCAACCCGAGGGCCTGGCTGTGCAACTGGTTGTAGGCCGCGGCAGTGCGCGATACGTCAAAGCGCGCAATCACTGTTTCACGCGCGCGCTGGCCGAGCCGCTGCCGCAGCGTGGCGTCCTGAAGCAGACGGTCGAGTTGCTGCGCAAAGTGGGGAACATCTCCGGCGTCGACCAGCAGTCCGTTGTCCCCATCGATCACGACGTCGGGAATTCCCCCGACACGCGTGCACAGCACGGCCTTGGAACTCGCCATGGCTTCCAGCAGGGCAATTGGCAAGCCCTCCCAGTGGGATGACATGACAAATGCGTCCAGCGCAGCAACCAGCCGGGGGACATCCTTGCGCATGCCGGTGAAGATCACGCACTGCTCCAGGCCTAGCTCCTTCACCTTCTGTTTCAGCGGGTCGAGCAGGTCTCCCGTGCCGACGACAAGACAGTTCAACTGCCCGGCGCGCGCCTGAGGCAACAAGGCCAGCGCACGAAACAGGTCGCCATGCGCCTTTTGTTCATGCAGGCGACCCACCACCCCGATGAGCCCATGATCCGCAGGCAGACCGAACTCCTCGCGGACCCCGTCGCCGGAAAAGCTGGAAAACTTCTGCAGATCGATCCCGTTGGGGATGGAGACCAGCTTGTCGGCCGGAATCTTGTCGCGCGAGGCCAATGTCTGCGTGACTTCCTCACTGCAGCCGATCACCGCAGTGCTCAGCGTGGCGAACAACCGGTCGATCGCCTTGCGACCCGCGCCTTTCCATGGATTGACGATGTTGTGCACGGTGGAAAAAACCGCAGGCACACCCGCAAGACGCGCAGCCAGACGGCCATAGGTGTCTGCGGTGAACAAATGGGTATGCACCACGTCGACCTTCTGCTCTCGCAGCCAGGCGGCGACACGAAAGATCAGGCTCAGATCGAACCTGCTGCTGCGCCCGAAAATCTTCACGGGGATGCCCAGCTGCTCGAACTCCTGCTCCAGCGGACCGCCGCGGACAAGGCAGACGATCTGGTAGCGATAACCAGGCATGCGCAAACGCATCAGGTCGACCAGCAGCATCTCCGCGCCATCGCGGGGGAGCTCGTCGATCATGTGGACGATCAGGGGCTGGGATTTATTGCGGGCGGCCATGTTGGGTTTCTGCAGGGGAATTCTGTGCGGGGGCGTAAAGCCGGGCAACCACAGCGAGGTAAATCCAGACAAAAATATCCACCGCAGTATCGATCAGATGGGTGCCAAACATATTGACCCCAACAAATCCGGCCACCATGGTGACGGCGCCCAGGCCGATGATGCGATCGATGTCCAGCGCTGCCTTGCGGTAGATGGCCCAGCCGCGCCACGCCAGCAGACCGATGATCAGCAGCAGAGTCATGAGGCTAGGCACGCCCATATTGGAGGCGGCATACAGAAACATGTTTTGATTGTCCGTGGCGTCGCCGGTCGAACCGTCGTAAAAACCAGGAACATAATTTGGCACCAGGCTGTGGAATTGGTCGAAGCCTTTGCCGAAAATGGGCGATTCCTTGGTCATGTCGAGCGCGGCATACCACAGCAAAATGCGAGAGTCTGCGCTTTTGTCGATGGTTGCACCTGATTCGCGGTCTTCATAGGTCTGTGCCACACGCGCCTTCATCGAATTGGGCACCAGCGAGGGGATGAAAAAGTAGATCGAGCCGACGACCAGCAGCACCAGAACGAAAAATTTCTTGCTCTTGACGAACGAGAGCGTGAACACCTCCATCGCGAAAGCCAGATAGGCGCCGCGAGAAAACGCGGCCAGCAGCACCCGCAACCCGATCAGCACAATGGGCGCGAGCCGCAGAGATTTCCAGCGCGGGAAATAATAGGCGCCATATGCCAGCAGTGGAGCAAAGGCGTAGATGATCTGCGCCGCAAATTCGTTGGGCTGGCCAACAGGGCCGAGCAGACGCGATTTCTCAATACTGCTCGCGCCACGGGTAAACCACCATTCCTGAATGCCGTAAAGAAAAATGACCGCAGCTGAAAACATCATGTAAATGACAATCCGACGGGCCATGTTTTTATCTTGAATCAGATTGATCACCAGAAAGAAGACGATGAACTGGTCGAAGAATCCGCGCACAGACAAAAGGTAATTCCAGATGAAAGGATGCAGTCCGATGTTGACAATTGCCGTGATGACGGAAATCACAGCCAGCCAGAACCAGACTCCAACCAGGCGGGTGAAGGGAAACGGTTGAAATAACTTTTTCTTGTGTTTGATGGACAGACCGACCCACACCGAGATGAGAAACAGCTCAAGCAGGTTTGTGCCGTTGAGTCCGGGCGCAAGCAGCACCGGATACAGCTTGCTCAACGGGTAATAGATCACCATCAGGGCCAGCAGCGCCTCGGGGCCCTTGCGCAACTGCACCAGCAGCAGAACACCGAAAAACAGGGCAAAGCCGTACAGCCCGATTTTGCCGGGGTGCAGCTTGAACACGATGATGCTCAGGACGAAGAGGGCCGGTACCGCGAGAAGCCGCAGGGTGGAGCGCAACTCGGTGCCGACCCAGTTGGCGTCGGCCTGGACCGGCAGTGCCTGGGCCGCAGCGGGCGATGCAGCCACGATGCGGTTGCTCTGCACTCCGGGCTTCTGGCGGGGATGGGGGCTGGCTGCACTCATGGTCACGCGCTCGGAGCGCCCTTGAGCCGCGCGTACAGGCGGTGGTAGCGCTGGTTTCCGATCAGGCGTTTGGCCCAGGCCTTGGCTCGCGAAGTGGCCTGTGCCTGCAGCATCCGCGCTGGCGCAGCCCGAGCAAATTCCAGAAACACGGAGTCCGGTGTGTTGGTCCGGATGGCCAGACGCGGCAGCGGCCGATGCTGGGGCGCCGCGTGCTGGGTCGGCAGGGTGCCGATGTCCGAGCCATGCAGCACGCGGTAACCGACCTCATGGGCAATCCGCAGGCATCGGGCGTCGTAGCGACCGCCAGGGAAGGACATCTGCATCACCGGGACCTGCAACTCCTGCGCAATGCGATTGTGCGACTGCTCCAGTTCGCGGCGGAGTTCGGGGTCGGGCAGATCGCTCAGAAAACGGTGGGTCTGTCCGTGGCCGCCGATGGTCATGCCTGCACGGGAGAGCGCGCGCACCTGATCCCAGGTGCAGAAGCCAGGGCGTTCACCGATGAAGTCGGAGGTGACAAAAAACAGGGCGGCAAGGCCTCGCTGCCTGAGCAGCGGCAGGGCGAGTTCGGCATTGCTGGCGTGGCCGTCGTCGAATGTGAGCAGAACACCACCGGGTGCAGGCGCGGCGGGTTGTTCCAGCGCGTGCGGGGAAATCACCGGGATGTCGGCCTTGGACAGCAGGTCGAGTTGCCGGGCGAAGGTGTCGGTGGAGATGGCGTAGGGCCGGTCCTCTGGATCGATGGCCAGACGCTGCGCCTCGGTGGCGTACAGGGCGTGGTACATCAGGATGCTCAGCCGTTTCATGTCTTTTCCCATTTGGCGTCGGCGCGTCCGGACAGGAAGGTCATCAGGGCAAGGATGGCGGCGGCGTTCATGTCGAAAAAGACATGGGCGAAGCTGACGAATCTGTTGCGGCGGGTCGAGGGAATCCATTGGCCTGCAGCGGCCAGCAGGTAAAACGCCAGTTGCAGCGCGAAGACTGCGCGATAGAAGGCAGCAGGAATGAGCGCACTGGTGAGCAAGGTCAGGATGAGGGCGTAGGGCACGATCAGTCTGAACACTTTGTGTGACAGGAACTGGAACCATACCGGGTTCTGCACCGGGCTGAACAGCCAAAAATTTCTCGAAAAAGTCTGAAAATTTCCGGTCAGGGTACGGACCTTGCGCTTTTTTTCTGCTGCGGACTCGGTCTGCAGCACGTCATAGACATGGGCGCGTGGCTCGATCAGGGTGCGCTTGCCCATGCGGGTGATGCGCATGGGGATTTCGAAATCGTCGAGGATGGTGTCGGGCGGAATGGGGACAAAGTCGCGGGTGCGAATGGCGTAGAGCGCGCCGGTGGCGCCGACGGTGGAGTGAAACCGACTCTCGGCCTTGCGGATGGCCTTTTCGTAGCGCCAGTACAGGCCGATGTTCTGCCCGGTCTGCGAGCCGCTGGGGCGGTGCACCAGTTCTCCGCTGACGGCGCCGACTGCAGGGTCGCAGAAGTCGGACATCAGACGCCGCGCTGCGCCGGGTTCGAGGTCCTGGCGCACATCGCAGAACACCACGAATTCGCTCCGCACCTCGGTGAGCGCGAGGTTGAGGGCGTAGGCCTTGCCTTGACGCTGGGCGTAACTCAGGGTGCGCACCCCGGGCATGCTGGACAGCACCTGGGCACTGGCGTCGGTGGAGCCGTCGGAGACGACGAGGATGTCCACCTTGTGCTGCGGATAGTCGAGGGCGCGCAGATTCGCGATCTTGCCGGGCAGGCGTGCAGCCTCGTTGTACCCGGCCATGACCACGGTCAGGTGGGGCAGGCTGGCATCGTCGAGCAGGGGGCAATCGGGCAGCGGGCGGCGCCTGGCCAGCAGGCCGATGAGCACCGGGTAGCCGACGTAGGTGTAGAGGATGAACAGGGCGGCGGCCCAGAACAGCGCGACAGTCATCATGACGTGGGTTCCTGCGCCGTGGGGGCAAGCCGCAGCAGGCCACGATGCACGGTGTCGATCCACTGCTGCTGCGCCACGCGGGTGGTGACGGCGTGGTCGATGTCGGGCAGGTGGGTGAACAGCAGACGCTCATGCTCGGTCTGCGCAAGGCCCAGGGACTCGCGCAACTGCCCGGCGTAGTTGACTGCGCTGAAATCGGTTCCGGCGCTGAACACCATGACTCCCGTGCCGCGCTGAGCCAGGGCCAGCAGGTTCTGCCCGAGCGCCTGGGGATCGATGCGGGCATCGGCGTCCGAATCGGCGTTGGCCGTCTCCACCCAGCCGGTCGTGCTGTTGCGGCGGAACAGCCGACCGATTCGGCCCCATGCGCCCATGGCACCACGCAGCGCAACGCGCGACCATACCGCCCAGGCCTTCGGCCCGAAGCCATGGCGCATCAGGCGCACACCCGCGTAGCGCAGCACGCTGCGAGCGGTCGCGAAATACAGCGCGTCGTACAGCACGATGGCGCTCACGCGGGCATCCGCCTGCGCGGCCCAGTAGCTGGGCATGGCCCCGGAGCAGAACCCGACCAGCGCGAAGTGCCGTGTGCCGGTGAGGTTCTGCAGCAGATCCATGCCGGCGCGCAGATCGGCCACGACCTGCTCCTTGTAAGACAGTCGACCATCGGCGCGGACGCTGTCGCCCATGCCGTGCAGATCGAATCGCAGCGTGGCAACGCCGTCTGCGGCCAGCACCCGCGCCAGCTTGACGTTGAGCCGGTGCGAGCCCACGCGGTGGATCACGCCGGCATTGAACAGCAGCACGCCGAAGGGCGGCGTCGACGCCGACCCCGTTGCCGGGAACGAGACCGTTCCGAGCAGGTCGCCTTGCGGACCGAAGGTCATGGTGGTCTCAAGCATGCTCGGGCAGGGCAAGCGCCCCGATCAGATGGCGAATCCAGTGCATCGGCACGATGGCGGTGGCAGCGGCGCTGTCCGTGGCCCAGTCGATATTTGCTTCGCTGTCGGCGATGGTCGCATGTGCCGGCAGGTGCACGCCAGCTTGCGCGAGGGTCTGCATGGTGGTCTGCGCGCTGGGCGCGAGCAGGCTCAGGTGCGCGGCCGGGACTGGCAGCAATCTGGCGGGCGCAACCGCTTCGATCTGCGCACGGCAGGCCGCAGTGAGAACGAAGCCGAGCGCCTCGCTCTGCGGCGCAGGCAGCATGGTGTGCCGCAGGCGGGCGCTCAGCGGCCAGCGCACGCCGTAGCCGCGGTTGAGCGCCACCAGATTGGAGGCGGCGAGACTGTCCAGATAGCTTCGCCCATCGAGCACGGGTTCGATCAGCAGCAGAACCTGGGCCGGTTGCGCGGCACGCCGCGCGGTTTCCAGCGCGATGGTGCCGCCCAGGCGCAGACCGACAGCCGACCAGCGCGGCGCATGGCTGCGGCGCAGCAACTCCGCGAGCGCGGCCTGGGCATCGCTGATGCTGCCGAGAAGGTCCCAGTCCTCGTCCTCGCCAGCGGAGTCGCCGCTGCCGTAATAGTCGAAGCGCAGCACCGGGTAACCGGCCGCAGCGAGCCGATCGGCCATGACCCGGTACAGCCGGTGCGCGCGGATGGCTTCCTGCCCGAACGGATTGCACAGCAGAACCGCATGGTGCTGCGGCGGCATGTCGGCTGCCGGCTCGAGATAGATGCCCACCAGCTCGCGGCTGCCGTTGAGGATGCGCAATGGGGTCAATGCAGGCTCCGGGAAAGTTCGCCCGACGCGTGCAGGGTCACGCGGCCGAAGCCGCCCACCGCGGCGAGTGCCGCGGCATGACCGGCTCGGCAGGGCAGCGGGGCGAGATCAAGCGGAGCATGGCCCTGTCGGTGCTGCACCCATTGACGTTGCGCTGCCATGCCGACATGCAGGTGCCTGGGCTCGAGCGCCAGACCCAGTCCGAGGGCCTTCATGCAGGCTTCCTTGCGCGCCCAGCAGGCAAAGAACGCCTCGGTGCGCTGCCCCGCTGGCAGTTGCTCCAGTTCCGCAAGTTCGGTTGCGGTCAGCACCCCAGTGGCGAGCGCGGCGTCGGGCAGGCCGGGGCGGAGGGCTTCGATGTCCACGCCGATCGCCACGTCCGTGCTCACCGCGAGCAGGGCGATGTCGTTGCTGTGGCTCAGGTTGAACCGCAGCGGGGCGGCGTCGGCACAGGGCTGCTGCGACGGGCTCAGTTCCGGCTTGCCGTACGGGCCGATGACAAACTGCAGCGCGTGCGGCGCATGGTTCAGATAGCGCCCCAGGATGAGGCGCATCCCGGCATGCGCGGCAATGTACCGGTTGCGGTGCAGGTCATGGACGAAACGCTGCGCGCGGGTGCGCTCGGTCGTGTCGAGCAAGTGAACGGCGCCCGGCGGCGGCTCATCCAGGTTCAGTTCCCAGACATGCACATCGCGCGCCCGCGGGCGCTCCAGTGCCTGGGTCTGCGGCATGGGTGGCGCAGCAATCCGGTTCAGGGGCATCGCGTCCTGCTCCGGGGGCAGCAGTTCCAGTGGCGGGGCCATCAGCGTGTTGTGTGGGCGAGGGATGCGGTTGATTGGCAAGGGCGCGCGCAAGGGCATTTCCAGGCCGCATGATGCGGGCGTGGACCCTCTGCGGACAATCCCGCCAAACGGGGGCGCGCCGGTTCAACTGCGCAACATGGCCTGTCTTTTGTCGTCGCATCATAGGCAGGCAAACCCCGGCTGGCATGACAACAAATGCACAGTTTTGCGCAATACCTGCGCAGAGACCGTGGCGATCAAGGAAACGCCGGGCCGCCCCAGGTTTCCTTGACCCCCTTGGGGGGCGGGTCGGCGAGCCGATCCTGGGGGCACTCATGGGCGGCGTGTCGCCGCCGGTTGCTTTCAATGCATGGCTTTGCGCGCGGTGGCCATTGCGCTGCAGAGCTGCTGCACGCCGTCGAGCACATCCACACCCATGCGCGGCAGGGTGTTGGGCGACAGCGCCACCAGTTGGTCGTGCTTCACGGCGCTGATCCCGGGGTAGCGCTTCCAGTCCTGCAGCCACGTCGCACCGCGCGGGCTGGCGGTGACGATGAGTTGCGGATCGGCCTGGAGGACGGCCTCGGTGCTGATGGTGGGCGACAGCACCGACAGATTGCCGAACACGTTGCGACCGCCACACAGGGTGATGGCCTGATTGATCAGTTGCGGCCCGCCCACCGTGATCAGCGGCCGGTTCCAGACTTGGTAGAACACGCGAACCTGTGGCCGCAGTGCGGCGTAGCGCTCGCGCAACGCGGCGAGCCGGGTGTCGAAATCGCGCACCCAGCGCCCGGCTGGGGCGGGCGTGCCCGCCAGTTGGCCGATGCGCTGCACCGTCGAGGCGAGGGTGGCAAAGGTGTTGGCCTGGCTCCAGTACACCGGGATGCCCAGTGACTTCAGCCGGGCGACCTCGCGGGGCGGCGTGCCCGATTCCCAGGCCAGGATCAGGTCGGGCTTGAGCCGGGCGATGGCTTCGAGGTTGAGCGCGAACGCATCTCCCACCAGCGGCAGCTTGCGCGCCCAGCGCACATTGTCCGCGCCGCGAATGGTGGCAATGACCCGATTGCTCGCCCCGGCCGCCGCGCTGAGTTCGAGCAGCTGCGGAGACAGTGCGATGATGCGCTGGGCGGGCTGCGGCAAGGTGAGCGCATGGCCTGCGTCGTCCGTCACCTGCACCGCCGCCTGGCTCGGGGCCGCCCAGACCAGCAGCAGGGTGGCGCAGACGGCCAGAAACAGCCGGCGGCTCATTGCGGTGCGGCCGTCTTGGGTTTGAAGGCGCACAGATCGGCCACACCGCAGCGCCAGCACTCCGGCTTGCGCGCCTTGCAGACATAGCGGCCGTGCAGGATCAGCCAGTGGTGCGCATGCTGCCGAAACTGCGGTGGAATCACTTTCTCCAGCTTGGTTTCCACCTCCAGCGGCGTCTTGCCACGGGCGAGGCCCAGGCGATTGGCCACGCGGAAAATATGGGTGTCCACTGCGATGGTGTCCTGCCCAAACGCGACATTGAGCACCACATTGGCGGTCTTGCGCCCCACACCGGGAAGGGCTTCCAGCGCCTCGCGCGTGCGCGGCACCTCGCCGCCGTACTGGTCCAGCAGGATGCGGCAGGTGGCGATGACGTTCTTCGCCTTGGTCTTGTACAGGCCGATGGTGCGGATGGCCTCGCGCAGCCGGTCTTCGCCGAGGTCAAGCAGGGCTTGCGGGGTGTTGGCCACGGCAAACAGGGGGCGGGTGGCCTTGTTCACACTGACATCCGTGGCCTGCGCAGACAGCATCACGGCCACCAGCAGCTCGAATGGGGTGCGATAGTCCAGTTCGGTGCGCGGCGCGGGGTTGGCGGCGGCGAAGCGCTCGAACAGGGTCTGGATCTGGGCGGATTTCATGCGGCACGATGATAGGCGCGCGGCGTTGCGCCACGCGGCGCTGCGGTGGCGGGGCAGGGTGGCGATGGTATGATTTCCGTCTGCTGCGAAATTCACAATTTCTTTTTTAAATCATAGAGTTAGACACTTTCGATGCGTTTGACCTCCCTTCGCCTGGCCGGTTTCAAGTCGTTTGCCGAGCCCGTGACGCTGCCGTTTCCCGGCCGCATCAGCGGCATCGTCGGCCCCAACGGCTGCGGAAAATCGAATGTGATCGACGCCGTGCGCTGGGTGCTGGGCGAGAGCAAGGCCAGCGAGTTGCGCGGCGAGTCCATGCAGGATGTCATTTTCAACGGCAGCGCGCAGCGCAAACAGGCCAGCCGCTGCAGCGTGGAAATGGTGTTCGACAACAGTGACCACCGCATCGGCGGCCAGTGGGGGCAGTTCACCGAAATCGCGATCAAGCGCGTGCTCACCCGCGACGGCACGTCGAGCTATTTCATCAACAACCAGGCAGTGCGCCGCCGCGATGTGCACGACATTTTTCTCGGCACCGGCCTGGGGCCGCGCTCGTACGCCATCATCAGTCAGGGCACCATCACCCGCATCCTCGAATCGCGTCCCGAAGACCTGCGCATGATGCTCGAGGAAGCCGCCGGCGTGTCCAAGTACAAGGAGCGCCGCCGCGAAACCGAGAACCGCCTGCACGACACCCGCGAGAACCTCACCCGGGTGCAGGACATCCTGCGCGAACTCGGCAGCAATCTGGGTCGGCTGGAGCAGCAGGCCGAGGTTGCCACGCGCTACCAGACGCTGCAGGCCGATGCCACGAGCGTGCAGCACCAACTGTGGGTGCTGCGTCATGACGAGGCGCAGGCCCGCCGCCAGCAGATCACCCTGGCCGGTGGCGAGGCGATGAATGCGCTCGAAGCCCGCATCGCCGAACAGCGCGGCATCGAGGCCGAGATCGAGGCGCTGCGGCAGGCGCAGTTCGCCAGCGGCGACACCCTCAACCGCGCACAGGCGGCGTTCTACGCGGCGCAGTCGCGCGTCAGCCAGCTGGAAGCAGAAATCCGCTTCGTGCTCGAGGCACGCCAACGCGCCGAAGCCACGCTGCAGGCCATCGACATCCAGACGCAGGAATGGCAGCAGCGGCACGCTGCAGCAGTGGAGCAGGCGGATCGCACCCACACGCAACTGGCCGATGCCGAGGTGCAGGCCGAGGTGGCGCAGGCCCGCGCACAGGATCACGGAGAAAGACTGCCGGCTCTCGAAGCCGCCTGGAGCGAGACGCAGTTGCGCGCCGCAGACGAACGCGCCCAGGCTGCCGGTGCGCAACAGGCCTTGCAGGCCGAGGCCGCGCGCCAGCGCAGCATGGGACAGCAGATTCAGCAGCTGCAGCAGCGCGCCGAGCGCCTGCGCGCCGAGCAGCGCACGGTTGTCGCGCCCGACAGCCTGCGTCTGGCCGATCTGCAGCGCCAGCAAGACATGCTCAGTGACGCGCTTGATACCGCCCGCGCCCAACGCGCGCATCTCGACGACACCCTGCCTGTGCTGCAGCAGGCCCGTCAGCAGGCGCAGCAGGCGCAGCAGGCGGCCGCTGCCCAGCTTGCGGCCACCACCGCGCGCAGTGCCGCCCTCAAGGCGCTGCAGGAGCGGGTCCTGACCGAGGGCAAGCTGCGGCCCTGGCTGGCCAAGCACGGGCTGGATGGACTGCCCCAACTCTGGCCTCGTCTGCAGGTGGAAAACGGTCTGGAAACCGCGCTCGAAGCCGTGCTGCGCGAGCGTCTGTCCGCGCTGGAGCTGCGCCAGCTCGACATGGCCGCTGGCTTTGCCAGTGCGGCGCCACCGGCCAAGCTGGCGTTTTATTCGGCGTCGGTGCAAACCTCTGTAGTAACGCAAGCCTCGGCGCCTGTGGGTTGTCGCCCGCTGCGCGACGCGGTGCGCTGCGGCGACGCCGCGCTGGGCAGTCTGCTCGACGACTGGCTGGTTCATGTGTTCATCGCTCCCTCGCTGCAGCAGGCGCTTGCCCTGCGCCACGACCTGCCGCAGCAGGCCCTCCTGGTCACAGCGGAAGGTCATGCCGTGTCGCGCCAAAGCGTGAGTTTTTACGCGCCCGATTCCGAGCAGTCCGGCGTGCTGGCGCGGCAGCAGGAGATCGACAACCTGGAGCGTCAGATCAAGGCCGAACAGCTCATCGCGGAGCAAAGCCGCGCGCAGTTGCACCAGGCCGAGCACGATCTCGGCCAGGCGCAGGAGCAGATCGCCGCGCTGCAACGCCGCCAGCAGCAGGACACGCAGCAACTGCACACCGTGCAGGTGGAATTGCTCAAGCTCACCCAGCAGGCCGAACAGAGCGCTGCGCGCAACAGTCAGATCGCCGCCGATCTGGGCGACATCGACGCCCAGATGGAAGAGTTGCAGGCGCAGCAGGCCGAGAGCGAGGCGCGCTTCGAGGAACTCGACGCGCGTCTGGCTGACCAGCAGCAACTGCAGGCTGACCTCGAAACCGAGGTGATCGCGGCACAGCAGGCGCTGGCCGATGCGCGGGCGCAGCAGCGCCAGCTCGAGTCGCAGGCCGCCGAGAGTGGCTATGCAGTGCGCAGCCTGCAGCAAAAGCTGGCCGATCTGCAGCGCGAGGCGCAAATGGCGCTGGAGCAGATTGCCCGTCAGGACAGCGCGCGCGAGGCCGCGCAGGCCGAGCTGGCCCGACTCAGTGCGGAGGGCGCGCAGACCGGCCTGCAATCGGCACTGACCGAGCAGGAAACGGCGCAGGCCGTGCTGGGCGCTCGCCGCAGTGAAGCCGACGACATCGCCCTGCAACTGCGCCAGCGCGAGGAGGCCCGGCTGACGCTGGACCGCGACCTCGATCCGCTGCGCCAGCGCATCACCGAACTGCAGCTCAAGGAGCAGGAATTCCGCCTGCAGGCCGAGCAGTTCGCGCAGCAGCTTGGCGAGGCCCAGGCCGACATGGATGCGGTGCGCGCGAGCCTGCCGAGCGACGCACAAATTCCGGCGCTGGCGCGCGAGCTCGATCGTCTGCAGCGCGACATCGCAGCGCTCGGTGCGGTCAACCTCGCCGCGCTCGACGAGCTGGGGCAGGCGCGCGAACGCAAGCAGTTTCTCGATGCGCAGCACGATGACCTGCAGACCGCGATCACCACCCTGGAGGACGCGATCCGCAAGATCGACGCCGAAACCCGCGATCTGCTGGCCAGCACGTTCGAGCAGATCAACGCGCATTTCGGCCGCATGTTCCCGCTGCTGTTCGGCGGTGGCAATGCGCGGCTCATCATCACCGGCGAGGAAATTCTCGATGCCGGGGTGCAGGTCATGGCGCAGCCGCCGGGCAAGAAGAACAGCTCCATCCACCTACTGTCCGGCGGGGAAAAGGCGCTGGTGGCCATCGCGCTGGTGTTTGCCATCTTTCAGCTCAATCCCGCGCCGTTCTGCCTGCTCGACGAGGTGGACGCGCCGCTCGACGACGCCAACACCGAACGCTACGCCCGGCTGGTCAAGGACATGTCGGCCAGCACCCAGTTCCTGTTCATCTCGCACAACAAGATCGCGATGGAAATGGCCGACCAGCTCATCGGCGTGACCATGCAGGAGCAGGGCGTCTCGCGCACCGTTGCCGTCGAAATGGACGCGGCGCTACGCTTTGCCCAAGCCGCCTGATTCGCACAAACGCACCGCACACACTCACACCCCGAGGATTCCTGGATGGGACAGTTGCAAATAGCCTTGATCGTCATCGGTGCCATCATCATCGGCGCCGTCATCGCCTACAACACCTGGCAGTCGGGCAAGTTCAAGCGCCAGCGTGCCGCGATCGATGCCGATGCGGCAGGACGCGGCGAACCGGTCGAGCCCGGCGGCCTCGATGCCCTGAGCGTGGACGGCGAGCCACTGGAGCCCGTGCCGCTGTCCCCGGAAGTCGGTCCGCGCCCGCGCCTGCTGCCGCTGCAGATCGACCCGCTGATCGACGCCATTGCCAGCTATCTGCTCGATCCGGTGCGCTCTGGCGACGTGCTGTTGCCGCGCCTGCCCAAGGCCGCGCGTGCCGGCGCCAAGCGCATGTTGTTCGAGGGCCGCCATGCCGAGACCGGTCAATGGGAACCGCTGCAGCCGCAAAACCACTATGCAGAGCTGCAGGCCGCAGTGCAATTGAGCAATCGTGCCGGGCCGATCAACGCCATCGAGTTCTCGGAATTCATTGCCAAATGCCATGAACTCGGCGATGCACTGGGCGTGCCGCCCGACCTTCCCGACATGGCCGAGGCGCTGGAGCAGGCGCGGCAGCTCGACACCTTTGCCGGCGCCAACGACGCGCAGCTCTCCATCACCCTGCGTGCCCGCAGCGTGCCTTGGGGGATCGACTTTCTGCGCCAGCGTGCGCAGGCGGCGGGCTTCGTTCCGGGCGTCGAGGCCGGGCGCATGGTGCTGCTGTACCAGGACGTCGATCAGCCTCCCACCCCGCTGGTGCACCTGCAGTTCGACGCCCGCGCCGATCTGGCCGACAGTGCAGCAGCCGTCAGCCATGCCACGCTGCTGCTCGAAGTGCCGCAGGCTCCGGCAGCGCAGAAGCCCTTTGCCCGCATGCGCCAGGCCGCGCGCGATCTGAGCGCTGCGCTCGACGCCGCCGTGGTCGATGACAACAACGCACCGCTGACCGACGCCGCGCTCGACCACATCGAAAAGCAGCTCGACGTGCTCTACGGGGTGCTCGATCAACACGGCCTGTCTGCGGGTTCCGCCGCGGCGCAGCGCCTGTTTTCCTGAGGATCGGCATGCCTGCCGTTCCGCCTGCAGAGCGCGCGGCTGCGCTGCGCGCCGAAATCCAGCGTCTCGATCACGCCTACTACGTGCTCGACGCCCCGCTGGTGCCCGATGCCGACTACGACGCGCTGTTCCGTGAGTTGCAGCAGCTCGAGGCAGCGCACCCCGAGCTGCGCACCCCCGACTCGCCCACGCAGCGCGTCGGCGGCGCGCCGCTGCCGCAGTTCGCCCCGGTGCGGCATGCGGTGCCGATGCTGTCCATCCAGACCGAAACCGACACCACGCCGCAGGGTGCGGTGGCGTTCGACCAGCGTGTGCGCAACAAACTTGGACTCAATGCCGACGACCCGCCGGTGCACTACAGCGCCGAGCTCAAGTTCGACGGGCTGGCGATCAATCTGCGCTACGAGCACGGCGTGCTGGTGCAGGCCAGCACCCGCGGCGACGGCGAAACCGGCGAGGACGTGACACAAAACGTGCGCACCATCCGCCGCGTGCCGCTGCGGCTGCAAGGCAGCGCGCCGGCCGTGCTCGAGGTGCGCGGCGAGGCGCTGATGCACCGCGCCGATTTCGAGCGCTACAACGACCGCCAGCGCGCCAGGGGTCTGCCCACCCTGGTCAACCCGCGCAACGGCGCCGCCGGCAGCATCCGCCAGCTCGACCCTGCAGTGGCGGCGCAGCGCCCGCTGGCGTTCTACGCCTACGGCTGGGGTGAGATCGTCGGCTGGGACGACCAGCCCGACACCCACCACGCCATGCTCGATGCCCTCGAGACTTTCGGCCTGCCCGTGGCCAAAGAGCGGGTGCACGGCCCCGGCGCGCAGACGCTGATCGACTTTCACGCGCGCATCGCCGCGCAGCGCGACAGCCTGCCGTTCGACATCGACGGCGTGGTGTACAAGGTCGACAGCCTCGCGCTGCAGCAGCGGCTGGGCTATCGCAACCGCGAGCCGGTGTGGGCCGTGGCGCACAAATACCCGGCGCAGGAGCGCAGCACCCGCGTGCTGGCGATCGACATCCAGGTCGGTCGCACCGGCAAGCTCACCCCGGTGGCCAAGCTCGAGCCGGTGTTCGTCGGCGGCGTGACCGTGACCCACGCCACACTGCACAACGAAGACGAGGTGCGGCGCAAGGACGTGCGCGTGGGCGACACCGTGATCGTGCGCCGCGCCGGTGACGTGATCCCCGAGGTCGTCGCCGTGGTGCTCGACCGCCGCCCTGCCGACGTCGGCGCGCCGTTCGATCTGTACAAGCAGCTCGGCGGCCGCTGCCCGGTGTGTGGATCGGCCATCGTGCGCGAGGAAGGCGAGGCCGACTGGCGCTGCACCGGCGGGCTGTACTGCCCGGCGCAGCGCAAGCAGGCGATCCTGCACTACGCCAGCCGCCGCGCGATGGACATCGAGGGGCTGGGCGAAAAGCTGGTCGATCAGCTGGTCGATGGCGGCATCGTGCGCACCCTGCCCGATCTGTACCGGCTGGGACTGATGAAACTCGCCGCGCTCGACCGCATGGCCGACAAGAGCGCTGCCAACCTGATCGCCGCGCTCGAGTGCAGCAAGTCCACCACCTTGCCGCGCTTCATTTACGCGCTGGGCATCCGCCATGTCGGCGAGGCCACTGCCAGAGTGCTCGCCCAGCATTTCGGCAGCCTGGACGCGCTGATGCACGCCAGCCTCGAACAACTGCAGGCCGTGCCCGACATCGGGCCGGTGGTCGCGCAGAGCATCCGCACCTTTTTCGACCAGCCGCACAACCGCGAGGTGGTCGAGCAACTGCGCGCCTGCGGCGTGCATTGGGATGAATCCGCGTCGGCAGACGCGGCGGCGCCCAAGCCGCTCGCGGGCAAGACCTTCGTGCTCACTGGCACGCTGCCGCACTGGAGCCGCGACGAGGCCAAGGCGCGAATCGAAGCCGCCGGCGGCAAGGTGACCGGCTCGGTGTCGAAAAAAACCGACTACGTGGTTGCCGGCGCCGATCCCGGCAGCAAACTCGCCAAGGCGCAGGAACTGGGCGTGACCGTGATCGACGAGGCCGCGCTGAAGGCGCTGCTCGGCGATGGCTGAAGGGCCGTTGCTCGGCATCGACCTCGGCGGTACCAAGATCGAGGTCGCGGTGCTCGATGCGAGCGGCGGCTTTGTGCTGCGCGCGCGCCGCGCCACGCCGCAGGGCGACTATGCCGGCACCATCGAGGCGATCGCCGCGCTGGTGGCGCAGGCCGATGCCGCGATCGGCCAGCGGCTGCCGCTCGGGGTGGCGATTCCGGGGTCGGTGTCGCCGCGCACCGGCCTGATCCGCAACGCCAACTCGACCATACTCAACGGCCGCGCGCTGCTGCAAGACCTGCAGCAGCGGCTGGGCCGCCCGGTGCGGCTGCACAACGACGCCAACTGCCTGGCGATCAGCGAGGCGGTGGATGGCGCGGGGCAGGGCGCGCGCGTGGTGTTCGGGGTGATCCTCGGCACCGGGGTGGGCGCGGGCATTGCGATCGACCGCAGCGACTGGCTGGGGTGCAACGCGGTGGCTGGCGAGTGGGGACACAACCCGCTGCCGTGGCCGCGCGCAGCGGCCTGGGGCGAGGTGCCGGGGCCGCGATGCTGGTGCGGACAGCACGGCTGCATCGAAACCTGGCTCAGCGGCCCGGGCTTTGCGGCAGACCATGCCGGGCACACCGGCCGGAAGTGCATCCCGCAGGACATCATCGCGTCGATGCGCGCCGGGGACGCTGCGGCGCGCGCGAGTTTCATCCGCTATAGCGACCGCCTCGCGCGGGCGCTGGCGCATGTGATCAACCTGCTCGACCCCGAGGTCATCGTGCTCGGCGGCGGCATGAGCAATGTGGCCGAGCTGTTTACCGAAGTGCCGCTGCGCTGGGACGCGTGGGTGTTTTCCGACACCGTGTCCACGCGCCTGCTGCCGTCGCGGCATGGCGACTCCTCCGGGGTGCGCGGTGCGGCGTGGCTGTGGCGCCGGACATGAACCGGTGCTTGCATCTGGATACAGTGCGGCACACCAGGATGTTATAAAGTAACGAACCTGTCCCTTGCCGATACCCGCCATGCGCCATCCTCTTGTTCGCGTTGTCCAAGCCCTTGTGTTCGGTCTGCTGCTCGCTGGCGTGGCACGGGCTGCGCCGGTGTCCATCGTCGCCGCCGAGAGCACCTACGGGGTGATCGCGCAGGCGATCGGCGGGGACAAGGTTGCGGTGGACAGCATCATCCGCAACCCCAATGTCGATCCGCACAGCTTCGAGGCCACGCCCGCAGTGGCGCGCAAGGTGGCGCGGGCCCAGATCGTGCTCCTCAACGGACTGGGCTATGACGACTGGATGGACAAGATGCTCGCTGCCAGCTCGGCGCCAAACCGGCAGGTGATCCATGTGGCGCAGCTCGACCCGGCACTGATCCTGCCCGACAAAAACCCGCATGTGTTCTACGACCCGCAGATGGCGTTGCTGGTCGCGCAGCGCCTGGCCGCGGTGTTGCAGCGCATCGCCCCGGCGGACGCGGTGCTGTTTGCGCGCAATCTGCAGGCGTTCAAGGCCGATCTGGCCCGCCTGACTCAGGCGCAGGCCGCGCTGCGCAAGGCCTACCCGGGGCTCAGGGTCACCGCGACCGAACCGGTGGTCGGCTATCTGCTGCGGCAACTGGGCTGGACCAGCCTGGGCGAGAAGTTCCAGTTCGATGTGATGAACGACACCGAACCGTCTCCCGTCGAGGTGGCACGGTATGAGGACAATCTGCGACAGCACAAGGTGGCGCTGCTGTTCTACAACCGTCAGGTCAACGATCCGCTGACCAACCGCCTGCGCGCGCTGGCGCAGGCGTCGGGCGTGCCGGTGGTCGGGGTCGATGAATTCGTCCCGCCGGGTACAGGCTATGTGCAGTGGCAACTGCAGACCGTGCGCGCCATCCAACAGGCGCTGGGCAAGTCCAGGTGAGCGATGCGAGCGACCTGGCACGCGAGGGGTTGCACGCATCCCTCCTTCCGACCTCCTCCACAAGTGGGGTGGAGGCGCATCCTGCGCGTTAGCGAGAGAAATGGGCGGGACTTTGAGCGCTGCCGTGCAAACACCAGCAGATAAAGCCGACAAGCCGACGGACGACTGGGCGATCGAGGCACTGGGTCTGCGCTGCGTGCTCGGCCAGCGCGTCGTGCTTGACGGCATCGACCTGCGCATCGGCGCCGGTCAGTTCGTCGGCGTGTTCGGCGCCAATGGCGCGGGCAAGACCACGCTGCTGCGCGCCTTGCTGGGGCTGCAGCCGCTGCAGTCCGGCAGACTGCGTCTTCTCGGGCGCGACGGCGTGGCGCTGCGGACCGAGGCGGGCTATGTGTCGCAGCGCGACCCGGTGGGAGCGGACAGTTTTGTGCGTGTGCGCAGCTATGTGGCCACCGCCTGGCAGGGCGAGCGCTGGGGGCTGGGGCTGCGGCAAAGGGCACAGCGGGCGCAGGCGGTCGAGGCAGCGCTGCGCGCTGTGGATGCGCTCGATCTGGCCGAGCGCCCCCTGGATGCACTCTCGGGCGGGCAGCGGCAGCGGGTGCGCATCGCACAGGCGCTGGTCAACCCGGTGCGCATGCTGCTGCTCGACGAGCCGCTGGCCAATCTCGACCCGCAGGCGCAGCAGCGCATTCTGCAGACCGCACACCGCCTCTGCCGTGAGCAGGGCATCACCGTGCTGATGACCGCGCACGATCTCAACCCGCTGCTGCCGCACATGGATCAGGTGCTCTATCTGGCCGGTGGCAAGGGACGGCTGGGCACGGTGGACGCGGTGGTCAACGGCCCGGCGCTGTCCGCACTCTATGGCCTGCCGATGGCCGTGGCGCGCGATGGGGGTTATGTGTTCATTCACCCGGCCGGGGGCTTCATGGCCGAGGAGGCGGCGCACTGCGGCCATGACCACACCCACGCCACAGACGGAGGCAGCGCATGATCCTCGGCCTCGAATACGGCTTCATGCGCCATGCGCTGCTGGCCGGCAGCGCGATTGCGGTGCTCAGCGCGGCGGTGGGTTATTTCATCACCCTGCGGCGGCAGGCATTTGCCGCGCATGCCTTGTCGCATGTGGGCTTCACGGGCGCGGCGGGGGCGATTCTGCTGGGCCTGAGTCCGTATCTGGGGCTGTTCGCCTTCACCCTGGCCAGCGGTGTTCTTCTTGCGTTGACTGGCGAGCGCCTGCGCCAGCGCGACATCGGCATCGGCATGGTGCTGATGTTTGCGCTCGGACTGGGGGTGCTGTTCCTCAATCTCTACACCGCCAACGCGCAGTCGGCCATGAGCATTCTGTTCGGCAGCATCGTCGGCGTCACCGCGGGTCAGGCCGCGCTGTCGCTGGCGGTTTGTCTCGCTGGGCTGGGCGGGCTCGCGGTGTTGTATCGCCCGCTGTGCTTTGCCAGCTTCAACCCAGAAGGCGCGCAAGCCCGCGGTGTCACTACCCGCCAGATCGATCTGCTGTTCATCCTGCTGGTGGCCGCCACCGTGGCGATTGCCGTGCCGGTGATCGGCGCGCTGCTCATTTTCGCGCTGCTCATCGGTCCGGCAGCGGCCGCGCAGACGCTCAGCCGCAGCGTGGCCGGCGGCATTGGCCTGGCAATGCTGCTCGGGCTGGCGATCACCTGGGCCGGACTGGCTGCGGCGTATGCCATCGGCTACCCGGCAAGCACCTGGATTGCCTCGCTGAGCTTCGCGCTCTATCTGGCCGCCCACGGCTGGAAGCGGTTGCGGGAGGGTCAGGCTCGCGCTTGAGGCAGGCGGTCTTTTACGATGCCGGACTTGTCCTCCGCAGCACTGCAGCGTTTTCCCTGACTTTCCATGACCCAGTCGCACACCCCCGGTTTTCCTGCACACACCTTGCCAGCGCGCGTGATGCTGCGCGCCAAATTGCACCGCGCCACGCTCACCGGCGCCGATCTGTACTACGAAGGCTCCTGTGGCATCGATCAGGAATTGCTCGATGCCTGCGACATCCTGCCGGGCGAGCAGATCGAGATCTACAACGTGACCAACGGCGCGCGCCTGAGCACCTACGCCATCGCCGAGGCGCCGGGCAGCGGCAAAGTCACGCTCAACGGCTCGGCGGCGCGCCACGCGGCGTTGGGCGATCTGCTGATCATCTGCACCTATGCGCCGATGGACGACGCCACCGCCCGCACCTTTCGCCCGCGCATCGCACTGCTCGACGCGCACAATCGCATCGCCGCGATGAAGGCCTAGGTTCTGTGACACGAAAAAAATCGCCCGGACTCCGGGCGATTTTGTGGGCACCAGTCAGGCCGTTCAGGGCAGATTGGCGTCGAGCACCGCGCCCTGATGGGCGCTCCCCACCAGTGCCCCAAACTTGGCGAGCACGCCGCGGGTGTAGCGTTTGGCGGGCGGCGCCCACGCGGCGCGGCGCCGGGCCAGCTCCGCGTCGCTCACATGCAGCGTGAGGTTCAGGCTGGGCGCGTCGATGGTGATGGTGTCGCCCTCGTGCACCAGGGCAATGGTGCCACCCACCATTGCTTCTGGCGCCACATGGCCGACCACCATGCCCCAGGTGCCGCCGGAAAAGCGTCCGTCGGTGATCAGGCCGACCGATTCGCCCAGCCCGGCACCCACCAACGCAGACGTGGGCGCGAGCATTTCCGGCATGCCGGGGCCGCCCTTCGGGCCGAGGTAGCGCAGCACCATGATGTCGCCCGCCGCGATCTTGCCCGCCAGAATGGCTTCGAGCGCGCTCTGCTCATCGTCGAATACCCGTGCCGGGCCGGTCATGGTGGATTTTTTCAGGCCGGTGATCTTGGCCACGCAGCCGTCTTCGGCGAGGTTGCCCTTGAGGATGGCCAGGTGGCCGTGGGCATACATCGGCCTGTCGATCGGCCGGATCACGTCCTGCTCGGCACTGGGCTGGGCGGGCACGTCCTTGAGGTTGTCCGCCACGGTTCTGCCGTTGATGGTGATGCAGTCGCCGTGCAGCAAGCCGGCTTCGAGCAGGATTTTCATCACCTGGGGAATGCCGCCGGCGCGGTGCAGGTCGGTGGCGACATACTTGCCCGAGGGCTTGAGATCGCAAAGCACAGGGGTTCGCTTTCGGATGATCTCGAAATCCTCGATGGCCAGCGGCACTTCGGCCGCGTGGGCAATGGCCAGCAGGTGCAGCACGGCGTTGGTGGAGCCGCCGGTGGCCATGACCACGGCAATGGCGTTTTCCAGCGCCTTGCGGGTGACGATGTCGCGCGGCTTGAGGCCACCGGCGCGCACCGCGGCCAGCAGCGCCTGGCCCGAGTCGCGTGCGGACTGCAGCTTCTCTTCGTGCACATTGGCCATGGTGCTGGAGTAGGGCAGCGACATGCCCATCGCCTCGATCGCGCTGGACATGGTGTTGGCGGTGTACATGCCGCCGCAGGAGCCGCTGGTGGGCACCGAGCATTGTTCGATGGCGTCGAAGTCGGCGTCGCTCATGCGTCCGGCGGCGTGCTCGCCCACGGCCTCGAACACCGAGACGATGTTGAGATCGCGGCCCTTGTAGTGACCGGGCAGGATGGTGCCGCCGTAGACAAAGATGCCCGGCACATTGCAGCGCAGCATGCCGATCATCGCGCCGGGCATGTTCTTGTCGCAACCGCCGATGGTGACCACGCCGTCCATCCACTGACCCTGCACGCAGGTCTCCACGCAGTCGGCAATGACCTCGCGCGACACCAGCGAATATTTCATGCCCTCGGTGCCCATGGACATGCCGTCGGCAATGGTGGGTGTGCCGAACATCTGCGGGTTGCCGCCCGCGGCGCGCACGCCCTCGATGGCTGCGTCGGCCAGACGCTGCAGGCCCGAATTGCACGGCGTGATGGTGGAGTGCGCATTGGCAATGCCGATCATCGGGTTGCGGAAGTCGGACTTGCTGTAGCCCATGGCATAGAACATGGAGCGGTTGGGCGCGCGCTCCGCGCCGACGGTGATGTGTTCGGAACGCAGTGTTTCGGTCATGGCTGGCAGAGAGGTTGTGGCGACAGGCCCTGCATTGTCGCGCCGCAGCGGCAAGGCGGCCGCATCTGGGCCTGACTGGAGTGGTATCGAAAGGTAAATCTTGGCGTGCGCCAGCTGGGTCGGAGAGGAAACTCCGGATTCACCCCGTACACTTCACGCCCATGCTCGTTCATCCCGACTTCAATCCCATCGCCCTGCAGCTCGGGCCCATCAAGGTGCACTGGTACGGCATCATGTACCTGCTGGGCTTCATTACCTTCTGGCTGCTGGCGCAAAAGCGCCTCAAGGATCAGCCTTACGCGCGGCAGGGCTGGACCTCGCGCGACATCGAAGACCTGCTGTTCGCCGGTGTGCTGGGTGTGATTCTCGGGGGGCGCACCGGCTACGTGCTGTTCTATCAGCCGGACTATTACTTTTCGCATCCGAGCCAGATCATCGCGGTCTGGGACGGCGGCATGTCCTTCCACGGCGGGCTGCTGGGGGTGATGGTGGCGGCCTACTGGTTTGCGCGCACGCGGCGTTACTCCTGGCTGCAGATCATGGACTTTGTCGCGCCGCTCATCCCGCCCGGGCTGGCGTTTGGCCGCATCGGCAACTTCATCAACGGCGAGCTGTGGGGCCGTGCCGCGCCGGCCTGGTGGCCGGGGGCGATGATCTATCCCGAGTCCGGCAGCATGGTGCCGCGCTTTCCTTCCGAGCTATACGAAATGTTTCTGGAAGGCATCGTGCTGTTCACGGTGCTGTGGTGGCTGTCGCGCAAGGAACGTCCGCGCGGCTTCATCGCCGGGTGCTTTGCCCTTGGCTACGGACTGGCACGTTTCACCGCCGAGTTCTTCCGTCAGCCCGACGCGTTTCTCGGCTATCTGTGGTTTCACCTCACCATGGGGCAGTTGCTCTCGATCCCGCTCATCCTGCTGGGCAGCGGCATGATCTGGTGGGCGCTGCGGCGGCAGGCGCGGCTGCAGGCCTTGGGACAGTCGGCGTCCTGAGTTCAGATTGGCGCGGGCGTCCCTTCGGGCGCGCTGATGTGCAGACCCAGCGGGCCGGCGCGCCGCGCGAGTTGCAGCACGGCGCGATCGCGGCTGAGCAGATGGGTTGCCCGCTGTGCCAGCGCAAGATCGAGAAACATCTGATCATCGGGATCGCGGCACACCAGTTGCCGTTGCGCAGCAGGCGTGGCGCAGAGTTGGCCCCAGCGGGCAAAACAGGCGGTCACGCTTTGCGCAGACAACGCAGGATCATGCCGCTTGGCCAGCGCCGGATAATGCACCACGCGCAGGGCTTCGTCCTGCATCGCGGCGCTGTAGATCCAGCGCACGGTCTGGTTCTGCAGGGCCTGTACCCAGGGTTGCACACGCGGATCGTTGAACAGCGCCCAGTCCAGCAGCACCTGCGTGTCGAGAACGCAGAGGGCAGGGCGATGCAGGGGGAGGGTCATGCGGGAGAGGTGTCTGCCGGAACCCGACTGAGTGTTGATCCCTGAACCCTGGTGGGACAGGTGGGCAAGGTCACTGCGCTTTGGGGACGTCTGCGCGAGACGTCACGCGCACACACAGAATTTCCAAGCCCGAGGCACAAATTTATCGGTTCAGGAAATGCCGACTCAGCCGAGCCCGACAGACGCTCTGCATTGTAGGGCGTGCCTGCTCGATCGGGGAAAGTTCAGAGCAATTTTCCCTCTGCACCCAGGGCTTCATCGAGCTGACGGGTGAGCTGGTTCAAAACCTGGGCGTCGTCGGTCCCCAGCGCCAGCGTGGTCTGCGTCTCGGCGTGAGCGGCGGGGGATGCGCTGGCGGTCTGGCGCGCCTCGATCAGGCTGTGCGCCAGGTTGAGCGCGGCGAGCACGGCAATGCGTTCGCGGGCGCGCACCTTGCCCATGTCGCGGATGGCGCACATTTCGGTGTCCACCTCACGCACCGCGGCCTTGAGCGCGGCCTGCTCGTCTGCGGGGCAGGCCAGGGTGTAGATCTGGCCCATGATGTTCACATCCAGAGTGGTCGTGCTCATGCTTGGTTGTCGGGCGTGCCCGGTATCGAGTGGGTCTGATCGAGCCGCAGCAACAGCTTGTCGATGCGCTGTGTGGCGTCGTGCAGGCGCTGGCGCAACTGGGCGTGCTCGGCTTCCATGCCTTGCAGGCGCTCGGCGAGCAGCGCGTTGGTGCGCTGCAGTTCAGCGTGGCGCAGCAGCAGGCGCTCGACGCGCTCGCGCAACTGGGCAATGGCGGGGGAGAGCTGGCGTTCGTCCATCCGCCCGATTCTAGGGCCAGTCGTCTGGCGGGCAGCGCACCTTGTAACATGGCGTCCGTTGGTGCTCGCGCGGCGGTTCACGCCGTGCAGTTAAACGGGAAACAGGAAGAGCCATGCCCACGGCAGACGCTCCAGCCTGTGCTGCCCCCGCAACGGTCAGCGACCGAAGGCACATGCCTTCCGTTCGGACACGCAATCCACTGAACCCACGGGTTTGGGAAGGAGGTCCGGATCGCGTCGCCAGCCCGGATACCGGCCAACGACGGGAAGACGCGCAGCTTCGGGTGGATGGGGCGCATCACGACCTCGCAGAGCACTGCGCTGTGGCGCATGCGCTCCGTGCCGTCGCGATGGGTTCAGGTGCCCCCGATGTTGCGTGCTTCAGCCGCGCCAGCCGTGCGGGGGAACACGGCGGCGCTCATCGAACCGGAAAAACCTTCATGTCTCAGCAGTTCCTTGCAAGCGGCGCAGCACGGGCCGCCGCTCCGGCGCCCATGGCGTCCTGTCAGCCCGCATCCCTCTCATCTGCACGACGTGCCGCACCTCGGGCGCGCACGCTTCTGGCGCTGTCCATCGGTCTCATCGGCCTGAGCGCGCAGGCGCAGACCGCACAGCCATCCGATGCCGCGACACTCGCGCCTGTGGTCGTGTCGGCCACGGGCTATCCGCAGCCGCTGGCCAGCGCCTTGCCCAGCGTGAGTGTGATCACCCGCGAACAGATCGAGGAATCCGGCGCGCAGAACCTCACGACCCTGCTGCAACAGGTGGCAGGCGTTCAGGTCACGAGCAACGGCGGGCCGGGACAGTCCGGCAATGTGTACGTGCGCGGCTTCGGCGGCACGGATGTGCTGGTGCTGCTCGACGGTGTGCCGATGAACGCGCAGGACACGACCGGAACCGCCTACCTCAACAACTTCACCACCGATCAGATCGAGCGCATCGAGATCATCCGCGGGAATGTCTCGGCGATCTACGGTTCGGGCGCGATTGGGGGTGTGGTGCTGATCACCACGCGGGAGGGCAGCAAAACCCCGCAGGCGTCGCTCTCCGTGAGCGCGGGCAGCCGCAACACCGCAACCGTCTCGGCCAACGCCAGCGGCCAGGTGGGCAATACCGCGCTGCAGGCGGGAGTGAGCCGTTACACCACGCAGGGCATCAGCGCGATCAACCCGGCACAACTGGCCAATGCCAACCCAAATGCCAACGGCTACCGCAACACCACGATGAACGGCGCCATCGTGCAGACGCTCGCGCCGGGGCAGTCACTGGGTTTGCGCGCCTTCCGCAGCGAAGGCCGTGCCAGCTACGACAACCCTTACGCCAGCCCGACCGACACCTATCTGAGCAGCACGACGCAAGACCTTTATCAACTGCTCAGCGACAACCAGTTGACTGCGGCATGGAAGTCGCACCTGAGCGCGTCGCAACAAAGCACGACCAACACCGCGCAAAGCTTCGGCTCCTATCCTTACACTAGTACCTACCGTACCCGGGTACAGCAACTGCTGTGGCGCAATGTGGTGGACCTGGGTGGCGGTTGGACGGCGACAGGTGGTCTGGAGTTTCAGCGCCAGTCCATCGGCTCGATCACGGGTTCGATCTCCGCCAAGGAGCGCAATGCGAAGGCTGCCTTCGTAGGATTGAACGGCACCTTCAGCGCGAATGAACTGCAGTTGAACCTGCGCCATGATGCGATCGACGGTTATTCGGGCCAGAACACGGGCTACCTGGGCTACGGTCGCGAACTTGGCGGCGGCTTCAAGGCGATTGCCAGTTATTCCACAGCGTTCAACGCCGCGCCACTGGGCTATCTGTACGCGCCGTACTACGGCAACCCGAACCTCAAGCCTGAAAAGGCGCATTCCGCCGAGGCCGGTCTGCAGTGGGCGCAGGGGACCAACCTCGTGCGCGCCACGCTGTTCCAGACCAAGATGACCGACCAGTGGAAATACGACCTCACCACCAGCACCTTCCAGAACATCGTCAGCAGCCGTACACGGGGGCTGGAACTAACCGGCCGTGGCGCCTGGAATGGCTGGGCCTATGACGCCAACCTCACTCTGCAGCAGCCGGTGGACACCAGTCTGCCTGGTGACCCCACGCTGCAGCGTCTCGCGCGCAGCCTGGCCAATGTGTCGGTGAACCGCGAGTTCGGGGGCGTGCTGTATGGCGCCACAGTGCACTACAGCGGCCCGCGCTGGGACAATGGCAGCAGCGGCCGCGTCACATTGGGCAGCTACACCACGGTCGATCTGACCGCCAGCGGTGCAGTGTCGAAAGACTGGAGCTGGAATGCCCGAGTGCAGAATCTGTTCAACAAGAAGTATCAGACGGTCTATGGCTACAACCGCGAGCCGCTGGGCGTGTTTGTCGGTCTGACCTGGCGGCCGGCGCTCTGAACTTGCTCGCGCAGTGTCGCCGAAACGCGCACGCCATGAACGCTGAACTCGCCCCGCGCAAGGCCGTGCCGCGCACGCGTCTGTGGCGCTGGGGCCTGCCGCTGCTGCTGCTTGTGGTGGTGGCGGTGGCCTTGTCGGTGGGCGAGGGCGGGTGGGATGCGGCCATCGTCTGGCAGCTCCGCTTGCCGCGGGTCCTCGCCGGCGTGGGCGTGGGCGCCTTGCTCGCGCAGGCCGGACTGGCGATGCAGATTCTGCTGCGCAATCCGCTGGCCGATCCCTATGTGCTGGGGGCGTCTGGCGGGGCGGGCCTGGGAGCGATCGTGGCCTTGCTGCTCGGCGCGGCGTTGTGGCTGGGCAGTGTGCTGGGCGCCGCAGCCGCGCTGCTGCTGTTGCTGCTCATTGGTCGCCGTATCCTGGCCAGTCGGGACGATGAGGCGTCTGCCCAGCTCATTCTGATCGGCGCCATGCTGGCCGCGCTGGCGGGGGCGCTGTCCACTCTGCTGCTCAGTCTGGTGCCTGATCAGCAATTGCGCGGTGCCATGTTCTGGCTGGTGGGCAATCTGTCGGGCGCCACGCATGGGTACTGGCTCTGTGGCCTGGCCGCTTTGCTGGCGGGCTGGCTGCTGTGGCGTCAGCGTCGCTATGACCGGCTGATGCTGGGCAGCGAAGTGGCCTGGCTGCTCGGTGAGCCGGTGCTGCGGGCGCGGCTGGAACTGGTGCTGCTTGCGGCATTGGCCACCGGAGTGTCGGTTGCGGTGGCCGGCGCGGTGGGCTTTGTCGGACTGGTCGTGCCGCAGGCCTTGCGGCTGGTCGGCCTGCAGCGCCTGCGCGATCTGGCCTGGACCGCTCCGCTGGCCGGTGCCGCACTGGTGGTGGCAGCCGACACGCTGGCACGCGGCGTGGCCATGCCGTATGAATTGCCGGTGGGCGCGGTCACCGCGCTGGTGGGCGCGCCAGTGTTCATTCTCATGCTGCGGCGGGCCCGGTGATGCGCGAAGCCTGGCTGCAGGTCGATGGCCTGGACGTGGTGGCCGCGCCGCATCTGCCACCGCTGGCGCGCGGCGTGGCACTGCGCCTGCAGCCGGGGGACAGGCTGGGGCTGATTGGCCGCAATGGTACCGGCAAGTCCACCTTGTTGCGCCAGATCGCCGGGCTGCTGCCGCTGTCCGGCGCGGCAGCGCAGGTGCAACTGGACGGGCAGGCACTGCACAGCATCGGTCCCGAGCGTCTGGCTGCACTGCGCACGCTGATGCCCTCCCAGCCGCGCGATCGCTTCAATCTGTCTGTGCTGGCCTTGCTTGAACTGGCGCAGCCCCGGGTGGACGCCGCGTCGGCGCACGAGGCGCTGCGGCGGCTGGATGGGTGGGCACTGCGCGATCGCGATGTGCTGGCGCTGTCTGCCGGAGAGCGTCAGCGCGTCGCGCTGGCGCAGGCCCTGGTGCAGGGCTGCCCTCTTTTGCTGCTGGATGAACCGGTCGCGTTTCAGGACCCGGGGCATCAGCGCCTGGTGGGCGCGCTGCTCGAAGAGCTGACCGACCGCATCGTGGTGTTCTGCGCGCATGATGTGAACTGGGTGGCGCGCCATGCGACCCATGTGCTGGGGCTGGGCGTCCAGGGGGATGCGCGGGGCTGGTTTGCCGCGCCGTGCGACAGCGCCCTGCAGGCCGAGCGTCTGCAAGGTCTGTACGACTGCCGCTGGACGCAGATTCAAGACGGCAGTGGTCATCGCGCCTGGATCGCCTTGTAGAACGCGCGCGCGCCCCGAGGCGACAAGATCGCCGATACTTACGGCATGCCTTCCTCTGTCGCTCCACCCAAAGTGCCTGATCCGCTGCCCAAGGCCAGCCGCTGGCGCGTGCTCAAGGCCGCGCTGGACACCTCCGCCCGAGTGACCGCGAAGGACTGGAGAGCCTACGGACCGTCGCTGCTGGCTGCGCTTCTCGCGCTGCTCGGCGGTGCGTTTCAGATCAGCCCGCAGTTCGGCCACCTCCGGCAGGCTGTGGTGGGCATCGTGCAGCACGGGGCCGACGGCATTTCCGGGTTGGCCGACCTGGCGGCCTTTCCGCATGTGATGATCGGCGCCGGGCTCATTCTGATGGTGCCGGGCCTGTTGCTGCGCGCCCGGGTGGCCTGGGTGCTCAGCCTGTTGCTGAGCCTGTTGTCCGCCGGACTGGCCTATTGGGCGGCCCGCCGACCCGACGGCATCGTCATCCTGTCTGCGGCGCTGCTGCTGGTGCTGCTGGTCTATTCGCGGCATTTCACCCGCAGCAGCCTGGCGGCCAGTTCGCTGTTTGCGCTGCTCGGCGTGGGGAGCCTGCTGATCTATGGCACGCTGGGCAGCTTGTGGTTCGGAGAGGATTACACCCCGCCGATCAAGAGCCTGCCCACCGCGTTTTATTACACCATCGAGACCATGTCCACGGTGGGCTATGGCGACATCGTTCCGCACACCACGCAGGGACGCATGTTCACGGTGTCGATGATCGTGCTGGGCATTTCGGTGTTTGCCACCACCCTGTCGGTGGTGATTGGCCCGCTGGTGGGGGGCAGTCTCAAACGGGCTCTGGAGGGCAAGATGCAAAAAGAACAGCGCAAGAACCATTACGTCATCATCGGCGTGTCCAGCCTGGCCTATGCCATGTGGAAGGAACTCATCAGCCGCGGCGTGCCGGTGACGGTGATTGCACCGACGGGGCATCCCTCCCCCTATCCAGACTCTGCCGACGTGATCACCGCAGACGCCACGCGCAACGAGACCCTCGAACTGGCCGGTGTGCCGCACGCCAAGGCGGTGCTGACCCTGCGCGAAGACGACGCCGAAAACGCCTTCGCCGTGCTCGCCGTGAAGGAACTTGCGCCCGGTGTGAAGACGATTGCCGGCGTCAACGATGTGCGGCACGTCAACAAAATCCGCCGGGTGCAGCCCGACGTGCTGTTTGCGCCCCAACTCCTCGGCAGCCAGCTTCTGGTGCGCGATCTGTTCGACGAGCCCATCGACAACGAGACGGTCCACAAGCTGCTGTTCCCCCACGATTGAGCGAGCTGCAAAACCTGCTTACAGGCAGAGTTCACACACATTCGGTTGGCATGATGTAAGTCAAGTGCTTGCGGCAGCGCAGCAAGCACACTGCAAACATCGATTCACAATTCCGGAGGTGTGCCATGAACCCGACCGAGCAGTTGCAAGCCATTCAGAAAGCCGAGCTGGAGTCTGCTTTTGCCCTGAGCCAGACCCTGTTTCGCGGGTTTGAACAGATGACCCAGCTGCAGATGCAGATGATGCGCGACATGGCGCAACATGCTGCGCAGGCGGTTGAGTCCACCCTGTCCGCGCAGGACGTGCAGACCTTGCTGAGCACCCAGGCGCAAAACGCGCCACAGGCGGGGGGAGAGGCGGCAATGGCCTATGTCCAGAAGCTGGCGCAGATCGTCTCTGCCACGCAGGCAGAAATGGCCGAGACCCTGCAGTCCAGCCTGAACCGTCTGCAGACCAGCCTGCAGGACAGTGTCGGGCAGGGCATGACCGCGTTGCCCGCCGGGGCCGAACCGGTGCAGGCGCTGTTCCAGAGTGCGATGCAGTTCACCAATCAGGCGGTCGAGGCCATGCAGAACGCGCAGCAACAAGCCAGCGGCTTGATGAGCGCTCCGTTGCAGAGCCTTGCGCCTGCTGCAAAGAAAACCTCCTCTGCAGCGCGCAAGCGCAGCAATTGAACCCACCATCCTCAGACAGGAGAGCGTCATGAAGAACACCCCCATGCGCGACAAGTTGCACGAGATCGAGTCGCTGCTGTCCACCCTCGGCAAGAGCCATCCCAACGAAGTCCAGGCCTTCATGAATTTCATGGGCAAGGCCGAGGCCGGGCCCGCGTTGTCGCTCAAGCAGAAGGAAATCGCCAATGTGGCGCTGTCGGTCGCGGCGCAGTGCGAGTGGTGCATCGCCCTTCACGTCAAGCAGGCCATGCATGCCGGGGCGAAGCGCGATGAGCTGATCGAGGCTGGGTTTCTTGCTGTGCTGATGCACGGCGGCCCGGCGATGATGTACATGACACCGCTGCTCAAGGCAATCGATGAATTCGGCCCGCCTGCGGCCGCTCAGGTTTGATCCATGAATCAGGCACCACTGTCGCCCGTGAAGATGCGGGAGTTCGAGGAGTTCATCTGGCGGGCCATGGGGCGACTGGAGGGCACCCAGTCGCGCGATCTGCTCGATCCAAAAAGCGAACTCGGCCAGATGGCGCGCGCCTACTACGAGGAGCTGGCTGAAGGCAAACCCTGGGACGCCATGGTCGATTACCTCACCCCCGTCGGCAGCGATGCCTTGCCGGAACATCGGCCCGAAGATTCACCGCTGAAATCCGATCTGGCACTGGGAGACTGAAATGGGCAAAAAGAACGAACCACAACGGGCAGCATCCCATCCGGATCAGGGCTACGGCAAGACCCTGCGCGCGCTGCTGATCGAGCTGGTGAAATTCCAGAAGCACCTCATCGCGCACGGCGACCGCATCCTGATCATTCTCGAAGGGCGCGACAGCGCCGGAAAGGATGGCACCATCAAGCGCATCGTCGAGCACCTCTCGCCGCGCGAGACGCGCGTGGTGGCGCTGGGCAAGCCGTCCACGCGCGACGAATCGGAGTGGTATTTCCAGCGCTATGTTCCCCATCTGCCCGCCGCGCAGGACTTCGTGCTGTTCAACCGCAGCTGGTACAACCGCGCCGGGGTGGAGTGGGTGATGGGTTTCTGCACCGAGGCGCAGTACGAGGAGTTCATGGAAACGGTGCCGGTGTTCGAGCAGATGCTGGTGCGCTCGGGCATTCAGTTGTTCAAGTATTACCTCGACATCGACAAGGCCGAGCAACGCAGGCGCCTGAAGGCGCGGCTGACCGATCCGCTCAAGCAGTGGAAGATGAGCCCGATCGACGCTGCGGCACAGAAGCACTGGAAGGACTACAGCGTTGCACGCAACGCCATGTTCGCCCGCACCCACACGCCGACCGCCCCGTGGACCGTGGTGCGCGCCAATGACAAGAAGCTGGCGCGGATCCATCTCGTCATGGACTTGCTCACCCGGCTCGACTACGCGGGCAAGGATCACGGCTTGCTCTGCCCCGATCCCGATGTGGTGTTCAGCTATACCCATGATGCCGTGACCCAGGGCCGCGTGGCGGCTTGAGCGCAGCGAGGAACGGGAACATGGTGGCCTCCGTTCCAGCGACAAGCGGCAGCCCGGCAGCGGGCGCCGTCCATCCCGACCATGCGCAGATCATTGCGCTGCTCGACGACGCCCCCATGCGCCTGCCGCACTATCTGGCCTGGGCGCTGTCCAGCGGCGGCACCCTGATCGATGGCCTCTCGGTGTTCATGCTCGGCATGGCCATTCCGCTGCTCACGCAGAACCTGGGGCTGTCGCCACTGCAGACCGGCCTGCTCGGTGCCGCGCTGGTGGCAGGAGCCATCCTGGGCGCGGCTTCCGGGGGGCGTCTGGCAGACCGCATCGGCCGCAAATCCGTCTTTCTGCTCGACATGGCCTTGCTGGCCGCGGCTGCAGCCTTCAGCGCGCTGACCTGGAGCGCCTGGGGCTTGATCGCGGCGCAGTGTGTGGTCGGCGTGGGCATCGGCATGGACTTTCCGGTCAGCGGCAGCTATGTGGCCGAATGCATGCCGCATCAAAAGCGCAGCCGCATGATGGTGGCGACCATCGCCTGCCAGTCGGTGGGCTTGCTGCTCGCCGCACTGCTGTCTCTGGCCCTGCTGCATCTTTCTCCCCAACAGTCGGTCTGGCGCTGGTTCTTCGCCACGGAGATGCTGGCCGCGCTGCTGTTCCTGCTGGGCCGGCTGAACTTGCCCGAGAGCCCGCGCTGGCTGATGGGGCAGGGCCGCAACCGCGAGGCGGTGCACACGCTGGAACGGTTCGTGCCGTCAGACCGTCGCCAGCTCGAACGCATGGCTTCACGCTTGGGCGACACGGTGCACTATGTGGCCCGTGTGCCGCAGACGGCCAAGCCGCCTGGTTACGCCATGCTGTTCCGGCCGGAGTATCTGCGCAGCACCCTGCTGAGCACTGTGCCCTGGTTTTTGATGGACATCGCGACCTACGGCGTGGGCTTGTTCACCGCGGTGCTGCTTGCCGAGATGCACTTCACGCGCCACGATCTGCCGCTGGTGCCGCAGGTGGCGGCATTGGCCCGTGGCACTGGGCTGATCGACCTGTTCCTGCTGATGGGCTTTGTGCTCGGCCTGTGGGCAGTGAGCCGCTTTGGCCGCATCCGCATGCAACTCGTCGGCTTTGCCGGCATGGCACTGGGCATGGCGCTGCTGTGGCTGAGCACGACACTGCCCGGCGATTCAGCCGCGCATCTTCCGCTGGTCTTTGCTGGTTTCGTGGTGTTCAACCTGCTCATGAACATGGGGCCGAACAGCACCACCTACATCCTGCCCACCGAGCTCTACCCCACCCAGTTGCGCGCCACCGGGTCCGGCTTCGCCGCGGCAGTGGCCAAGGTCGGGGCGACGCTGGGCGTGTTTGCCCTGCCGCTGGTCAAGTCTGTTTTCGGCGTGCCCGCGGTGCTGGCGCTGATGGTCGTCATCAGCATGCTGGGCCTGCTCACTACCTGGATGTTCAGCATGTACGGCCAGGGCCTCACGCTGGAACAGCATCAAACCCAGCGTCTGCCCACCCGCCACGCGCAGGCCGCGCTGCTGGCGGCGCATCCGGAGGAAACGACATGAACCAGGCACCGCCCATACCCGATGCGAAATCGGTTGCCGCAATGGCGCCGGAGGTGCTGCTGCAAACCCTGCACAGCACAGCGAACGGCCTGACCGCAAGCGAAGCTGCGCAGCGCCTGGCGCAGGGCGGCCCCAACAGTCTGCCGGAGCAGCACATCAGCCTGTTCATGCGTCTGGCGCATGACTTTTGGGGGCCGATTCCGTGGATGATCGAAGGGGCCGCGCTGCTGTCGGCGCTGGTGCGGCATTGGCCGGACTTCACCATCATCGCCCTGCTGCTGCTGTTCAACGCGGGCATCGGTTTCTGGCAGGAATACAAGGCGAGCAGTGCGCTCGATGCTCTCAAGAAGCAGCTTGCGCTCAAGTGCCGCGTCAGACGCGGCGGCCAGTGGCTGCAGATCGACACCGCGCAGCTCGTGCCGGGCGACATCGTGCGCGTGCGCCTGGGCGACATCCTGCCCGCGGACATCAAACTGCTCGAAGGCGACTATCTCAGCGTCGATCAATCGGCGCTGACCGGCGAGTCGTTGCCGGTCAGCCGCAGGGTGGGCGAGGTGGTGTATTCCGGCTCGATCGCCAAGCAGGGCGAGATGGTCGGCGTGGTCTATGCCACGGGTGTGAACACCTATCTGGGCAAGACCGCGCAGTTGGTGCAGAAAGCTGGCGCCGTGTCGCACTTCCAGAAGGCGGTGTTGAACATCGGCGACTATCTCATCTACGTCAGCCTGGGGCTGGTGGTCATTTTGGTGCTGGTCGAGTTGCAGCGCGGACTACCGTGGATCGAACTGCTGCAGTTCGCCCTCATCCTCACGGTGGCCTCGATTCCCGTGGCCATGCCCGCGGTGCTGTCAGTGACCATGGCGCTTGGGGCGCTGGCGCTGTCGAGGGAAAAGGCCATCGTCTCGCGGCTGGAGTCGATCGAGGAGCTGGCTGCGGTGGATGTGTTGTGTTCGGACAAGACCGGCACGCTCACGCAAAACAAGCTCACCCTCGGCGAGCCGCTGCTGGTCGCTGCGCCCGATGCGGCCACGCTGAACCTGCACGCCGCTCTCGCCAGCCAGTCCGACAATGGCGACGCCATCGACCAGGCGGTGTATGCGGCGCTGCCCGGCAACGCGCTGCCTGCGGGCTATACCGCAGCGGGCTTCATACCCTTCGACCCGGTAGGCAAGCGCAGCGAAGGCCGCTGGACGACCGCGCAAGGTCAGAAGTTCGCTGCCACCAAAGGCGCGCCGCAAGTCATTCTCGACCTGTACCAGGTCGACGCCACCGCCCGCGGCAAGGCCAAGGCCTGGATCGAGGCTCAAGCAGCCAAGGGTCTGCGCACCCTCGGTGTGGCAAGCAGGCTGGACGAGGGCGCCTGGCAGCTCGACGGCCTGCTGTCGCTGTTCGACCCGCCGCGACCCGACTCCAAGCAGACCATTGCCGACGCGCGCGCGCATGGCCTGGCCGTGAAAATGGTGACCGGCGACAACGTCGCGATCGCGCGGGAAATCGGCGAGCAGCTCGGCATCGGTCGCAACATCCTCGCTGCTGGCGCAGTGTTCGGCGCGGCCACGCAGCCGCCGGGCGTGACGCTGGCCGATCGCATCGACGCCGCCGACGGCTTTGCCGAGGTGTTCCCTGAGCACAAGTACGGCATCGTCAAGGCGCTGCAGGAGGCCGGGCACCGGGTGGCGATGACGGGCGACGGCGTCAACGATGCCCCGGCGCTCAAGCAGGCGGACGTGGGCATCGCGGTCTCTGGCGCGACAGACGCGGCGCGCGCGGCCGCCGCGCTCATCCTCACCGCGCCGGGACTGTCGACCATCGTCAAGGCGGTGGAGGAGGCGCGGCGCATTTTCGAGCGCATGAACAGCTACGCCATCTACCGCATCACGGAGACCATCCGCATCATGGTGTTCGTCGTGCTGGCGATGCTGATCTACAACTTCTACCCGATTACCGCGGTGATGATCATCCTGCTGGCGTTTTTCAACGACGTGCCGATCATGACCATCGCTTACGACCGCACCGCAGTCGACCCGCAGCCGGTGCGCTGGGACATGCGGCGGGTGCTCACCGTCGCGACCGTGATGGGTCTGACAGGCACCGCAGGCAGCTTTCTGATGCTCGCGCTTGCGCTCGACTGGCTGCACCTGCCGATCGCCAAGGTGCAGACTTACATCTTTCTGAAAATGGCGGTGGCCGGGCACTTGACGCTGTTCGTCTCGCGCACCAAGGGCAAGTATTGGCAAAAGCCGTATCCGGCGCCGATCATGGTGTGGTCTGCGGTTCTCACCAAGGTCGCGGCCACGCTGCTATGCGCCTGGGGCCTCGGGCTGATCACGCCGATTTCCTGGGGCGAGATCGCGATCATCTGGGTCTATTCCATCGCGTGGTCTTTGCTGACCGACTGGGCCAAGCGGCTGGTGCACCAGCATCTCGACCATACAGCGCCGCGTCACCGCGATTTCCTGCGCCTGCTCAAGCAGCGCGTGTTCAAACCCCACCATTCCGCCGGCGCCTGATGGGTGCGGGCATTTTGTTGTTTTTCATCTTTCACTGGGAGGTTCATCATGTCACACCGTCATGCCATCGTCTGGGTCGATCATTCGCAAGCGCGCGTGCTGTTCATCGACACCGCGGATATCGAAAAATCCATCATCATGCCCAAGGAGCATCCGCATCTGCACATCATGAGCGGCACCATCGGCAGCGGCAAGGCGCCCGAGGACCAGCATTACTACCACGCAGTCGCCGAAGCGCTGGCCTCGGTCCCCGAGATCCTGATTACCGGGCCGGGACAGGCCAAGCTGGCGCTGTTCAAGCATCTGCAGCGCCACGACCCCGCGGTGGCCGAGCATGTGCTGGGCATCGAATCGGCCGACCATCCGAGCGATGGCCAACTGGTCGCGCATGCCCGCCACTACTTCAAGGCCAAGGATCAGATGCTTGGCATCTGAGTTGTGCGCTCCAGTTCTTCCCGCAACCATCCCGATTCCTACCGCCCATCATGTCCACTTACAAAAAAATCCTGGTTCCCATCGATGCCAGCCAGACCGCGCAAACCGCTGCCGCGCAGGCCACGGCGCTGGCGCACGATCAGGCGGCAGCCATCCGCTTTGTCGTGGTCATCGAGGCGCACGGTCTGATGGCCTCTGCGCCGGAGCTGCTCACCGTCATGGGCAACGATGCCCGGCTGTTGCTCGACACCTGGGTCAACAAGGCGCAAGCGCCCGGTCAGGATGTGAGTTCCGCAGTGGTTGAAACCTCGCAGGCCATGCCGCGCGTGGCAGATGCCATTCTGTCCGAGGCACGGCGGTGGGGCGCCGATCTCATCGTCATCGGCAGTCACGGCCGCAGCGGCGTGCGCCGCATGATTCTGGGCAGCGTCGCCGAGGGCGTGGCGCAGCGCAGCACCGTGCCGGTGCTGATCGTGCACGCGGGAGAAAACCCGGCCTGAGCGGCAATCCACCTGCGCAGGTGTCTCGCAGTCCGTTGAAAAACGACTGCGGCGGGCGATCTGCGGCGTTTCGCGGTGCTCGCTCCCTCGCCTGTCTATTTTGTTATGTCGCGGTCGCTGCGCTGCGTGCGCCTTGCATCTGGCCATCCTCGCGACGTTTTTCAGCGTGGCCTGCTCAAAGAAGACGCCCGCGATGGCGGGCGTTTTGCAGCGGCGAACCGTCCTGAATGCGGATCAGCTCACTCGCTGATCTTGGCCTTGGCGCGCAGTTCGTTCTGGTATTTGGTGATTTCTTCGCGCTGCAGTTCGGCCTGGATCTGCGGCTTGAGCTGCTCCAGGGTGGGCGGCTTGGCCGGGCGGGTGGCGTCGAGCTTGATGATGTGCCAGCCGAACTGGCTCTGCACCGGGGTCTGGGTGTACTGGCCGGGTTTCAGGGCTTCGAGGGCCTTGGCGAAGGGCGGCACGTAGTTGGCGGGGGACGACCAGCCCAGATCGCCGCCATTGGCCGCGCTGCCGGTGTCCTTGGAGTCTTTCTTGGCGAGTTCGGAGAACTTGGCGCCTTTCTTGAGCTGGGCGATGATGTCCTGCGCTTCCTTTTCGCTCGGCACCAGGATGTGCTGCGCCTTGTATTCGGTGGTGCCGAAGGATTTGGCGAATTCGTCGTACTTGGCCTTGATCTGCGCGTCGGTGATGGGATGCTTTTGCAGGTAGGCGTTGAACAGGGAGCGGATCAGGATGTTCTGGCGCGCGATGCGGATTTCATCCTGCACGGCGGGCTCTTTATCCAGGCCGAGCTTGTCGGCTTCCTGCACCATCACTTCGCGGCTGATCAATTCGTTCTTGACCATGTCCTTGAGCTGAGGTGTGACCGGCTGGCCCTGTTGCTTGGCCATGCTGCTGGCAACCGAGTCGGCCAGGGATTGGGGAATGGGCTTGCCATTCACCGTGGCAATGTTTTGTGCCCAGACGGGGGCGGCAAACGCACAGCTCAACGCGGTGGCAGCCAGAATGCGGGAGAGTTTCAGCATGGAATCATCCAGAAGGGGGAGGGGACAACCTGCCAGACCGGGGCCTCAGTCCTCAAGGGGAACTGGCGGTCAAAGGATCTTCGGGGGCCTGGCAATCGAGCACCAGCGCATGGATGTCGCGGTGCATCATCGAAGCCAGGGCATCATACACGAGGCGATGGCGCGCCAGACGGCTCAGCCCGGCAAAGCGCGCGCTGACGATGCGCACCCGAAAATGGCTGCCCTGCGCGTCGAAACCGCCATGTCCGGCGTGGGCAGCGGAGTCGTCGGTCACGTCGAGCACTTCGGGTTCAAGCGCCTGCAGCAGCAGGGCGTGAATGCGCGCGGCGCGGGACAGGGGCGGAGCGGACATCAGAGGCTGTCGTCGAGCTTCATGTGTCGGGACAGCAGCAGGGACTGCCCGACGACAAAGACCAGGGTCAGGATCAGGCTGCCGAACAGCTTGAAATCCACCCAGAGATCGGTGGAGAAGTTGTAGGCAATCGCAATATTGAGCACGCCCATCAACGCGAAGAAGGCAACCCATGACCAGTTCACCTTGGTCCAGATGGCGTCAGGCAACTGCATTTGCTTGCCCATGAGCGCGCGCATCAGGTTCTTGCCCTGCAGCAGTTGCGCGCCCGACAGGATGGCGGCAAACAGCCAGTACAGCACGGTGGGCTTCCATTTGATGAAGGTGTCGTTGTGGAAAAGAAGGGTGGCGCCACCGAACACCACCACCACGCCCAGGCTCATCCACAACATGGGTTCGACCTTGCGATGCCTGAACCACACCCAGCCGATCTGGGCAAAGGTGGCGGCGATGGTCACCGCCGTCGCGGCGTAAATGCCCGCCAGCTTGAACACGATGAAAAACAGGATGATGGGGAAAAAATCGAACAGGAGTTTCAAGATGTCAGTGGGATGAGGTGTCGAGGTGGAGCGCCACGGCGTTTTACTGGGAGGCGGCGCGCCGGTAAAAATTCCCAAGGCTGGATTGTTTCACGAGCGCGGCGTCGGGCGTGCGGTCAATCGGAAATGGCCTGCAGCAACTCGCTTTCGATGGCATTCTGGACCCTGGCGTCGCCCAGGCCGGGACCGGAGACGAGAAAAGTGTCTTCCACGCGCTCGCCGAGCGTGGTGACCTTCGCCAGTTGCAGATCGATGCGGTGCCGGGCCAGTACTTGGGCGATGCCGAACAGCAATCCGGCGCGGTCATGTGCGGTGATGCTCAAGATCCAGCGCTGACCGCGTTCGTCCGGGCGCAGGCTAACGCGCGGACTGACCGGGAAATTGCGCACCCGGCGGGACAGGCGCCCGTGGTGCGGGACGGGCAACGGCGCAGTGCTGCGCAGGGCCTCGAGCAGCGAGGTTTCGATCACACCGATCATCGCGCGGTCATGCACCTTGGTATGCGGCGAGACCACGACAAAGCTGTCGAGTGCCCAGCCGTTGTTGGTGGTATGGATCTTGGCGTCCAGAATGTTGAAATTCTGGCTATCGAAATAGCCGCAGATGCGGGCGAACAGATCGGGCTGATCGGGCGCGTAGACCAGCACTTCAAGCCCTTCGCCCTCGGGCGCCAGGCGGGCGCTCACCACCGGCGTTTCACTGGCGACGCGGGCATAGAGCTTGCGCGTGTGCCAGGCGATGTCCTGCGGATCGTTGCGCAGGAAGTAGCCCATGTCGAGTGTGTCCCAGAGCGGCTTTTGCGCGCCGTCCGGCAGGGCGTAAAGATTGAGGATGCGCTGCGCTTCCTGCTGGCGGAGCTGCAGCTCGGCATGCGGCTGCGGCGTCTGCCCACCCAGTGCACGCAGGGTGGCGCGGTAGAGGTTTTCCAGCAGCTTGCCCTTCCACGCGTTCCAGACCCTGGGGCTGGTGCCGCGGATGTCGGCCACGGTGAGCAGATAAAGAGCGACGAGGTGGCGCTCGTCGCCCACACGCCGGGCGAATGCGGCAATGACATCCGGGTCGCTCAAATCTTCCTTCTGCGCCACGCGCGACATCTGCAGATGCTCGCGCACCAGAAAGACGGCCAGCTCGGTGTGCTCGGCGCCGATGCCGTGGGCCTTGCAGAATTTGCGGGTCTCGATGGCGCCGAGGTCGGAGTGGTCACCGCCGCGGCCCTTGGCGATGTCGTGGAACAGCGCGGCCAGGATGAGGACCCAGGGCGGATCGAAATTGGCCGCCAGCTGCGAGCACAGCGGATATTCATGCGCATGTTCGGGCATGAAAAAGCGGCGCATGTTGCGCACCACCATCAGGATGTGCTGGTCGACGGTATAGACGTGGAACAGGTCGTGCTGCATTTGTCCGACGATGCGGCGAAACGCCCACAGATAGCGACCCAGCACGCTGGTGCGGTTCATCAGCCGCAGGGCGTGAACAATGCCCTGCGGCGATTGCAGGATGCGCAGAAACTGCGCACGGCTGCGCGGATCGTGGCGAAAGGCGCCGTCCATGCGGTTGCGCGCCAGGTAGATGGCGCGCAGTGCATTGGGCGACAGGCCGCGCGCACCTGGAGCACGCTGAAAGGCCGCAAAGATTTCCAGCAGCGCCCAGGGTTCACGCTGGAACAGGTTGGGGTCGGCCGGCTCGATCATGCCGTCGCGCAGCAGGTAACGGCCGTCTTGCACGCCGTCGATACCGATCAGCGGCTGGGCCTGTGCCACGGACTGCGGCCACAACCTGCCTTCGATGTCGAGCAGCACGATCTGGTTGATCTGCTCGATGGCCTTGGCCGCCCAGTAGTAGCGCTGCATCAGCAACTCGCCCGCGCGCTTGGTTGGCGTGGCGGTAAACCCCAGCACCTTGGCCACGGCCGATTGCTGATCGAACACCAGACGGTCTTCGCGCCGCCCGGCCAGAATGTGCAGATGGGCGCGAATGCGCTTGATCACGGTCTCGTTGCGCTGGATCTGCCGCACGACATTTGCGTTGATGATCCCGCTGGCCGCGAGTTCCTTCCAGGTGCGCCCAAAGCCGCTGGCGTGCGCCACCCACAGCAGCACCTGCAGATCGCGCAGCCCACCCGGGCTTTCCTTGCAATTCGGTTCGAGCGCGTAGGGGGTGTCCTCGAACTTGATGTGGCGCTGCTGTTGCTCGCGCATCTTGGCCTGAAAAAAGGCGCGGGCATCGAGATGCGCAAAGAAACTGGCCTGCATGGTCTGCGCCAGTGCGCGGTTGCCACACAGGACGCGCGACTCCAGCAATGCAGTCTGGACGGTGATGTCCTTGGCAGCCTCGTCGATGCAGGCCTTGGGCGTGCGCACGCTGGCACCGATCTCCAGGCCGCAGTCCCAGCAGGCAGTGATGAAACGCTCGGCCGCTGCGTCGGTGGCCGCGTCGCTGCCCTGCGCCTCGGGCAGCAACAGCAGCAGGTCGATGTCCGAGTGCGGGAACAGCTCGCCGCGGCCAAAGCCGCCCACCGCCATCAGCGCGGCGTGCTGCGGCACACCGGTCGCCGTCCACAGCGCCTGCAGCGTGCTGTCGGCAAGGCGGGTGAGGCCGTGCAGCAGCGGAGCGATCAGACGCGGATTGCGGGTATAGGTGTCGAGCAGGGCCGCGCGCCCGGATTTCCAGTTCTGACGGATCTCGGCGATCGCGGAAACTTGAGCCGCGTTGTCGGGACGGTTGGCGAGAGCGAGGGGCATGGACGCGCGACGGGGTGGAAAATATGCGTGACGGCGCGCGTGCGCTGAGGGCGCAGGCTCAGGCGGCCACTGCAGCCTGGCGCACGAAAGCCGGCGGCGCCTGGCAGCCGGCCGATGTGGTCAGCACCTCGAAGCCCGAGGGCGTGACCAGCACGGTGTGTTCCCACTGCGCCGACAGCGAGCGGTCCTTGGTGACGATGGTCCAGCCGTCGGACATTTCGCGGATGTCGCGGCGGCCTGCGTTGATCATCGGCTCGATGGTGAAGGTCATGCCCTCGCGCAGCACCTCGCCCGTGCCGGCCTTGCCGTAGTGCAGCACCTGCGGGTCTTCGTGAAAGTTGCGGCCAATGCCGTGCCCGCAGAACTCGCGCACGATGCTGTAACCCGCGTTCTCGGCGAAGGTCTGGATGACATGGCCGATGTCGCCCAGGCGCGCGCCGGGCTTGACCAGCGCGATCCCGTGCCACATGGCCTCGAAGGTGATGTCCACCAGCCGTTGCACGTGCTTGGGCACGGTGCCGATGCTGAACATGCGGCTGCAGTCGCCGTGAAATCCGTCCTTGATCACGGTGACGTCGATGTTCACCACATCGCCGCTCTTGAGCGGCTTGTCGTTCGGAATGCCGTGACAGATGACGTTGTTGACCGAAGTGCAGATGGAGGCGGGGTAGGGCGTGTAGCCCGGCGGCGCGTAATTCAGCGGGGCGGGAATGGCCTGCTGCACCTGGGTGATGTAATCAAAGGCCAGCTTGTCGATCGCCTTGGTGGTCACGCCGGGCTGAACATGCGGGGTGAGGTAGTCGAGCAGTTCAGAGGCCAGTCGCCCGGCCACGCGCATTTTCTCGATCTCTTCAGGGGTTTTGATGGTGATGCTCATGATGCAATTATCTCACTGCCGCAATCTGTGGTCGTGCCCTGCGACCGCACGGGGTGCGCAAGGCCGGAGTGTGTGCTTCCTATAATTTGCCGCTGTCCCCCACCTTCGCCCACCCGTCCAGGGTTCCTGCATGCACATCCTTATTTTCGAAGGCGCCAGCGCCTTGTCTGCCTTCCGTCAGGACGCGCTGCTGGCGCGGTTGCGCCAGTCGTTTCCGGAGCTTGCGCCGCGTGTGCGCCGCCTCCATGCCCGGTTCCTGCACGCCGTGGCGCTGGACACCGCCCCCGATGCGGCGCTTCGCGACAAGCTGGACGGCCTGCTGCGCTACGGCGATCCCTACACCGGACCGACGGCGGGGCAGGCGCTGCTGGTCATGCCCCGGCTGGGCACGATTTCGCCGTGGGCCTCCAAGGCCACCGATATCGCCCGGCTGTGCGGCGCGCCGGTGCACCGCGTGGAACGCGCGGTGGAATACCGCCTGGAGCTCGACAGCGGCCTGCTGCGTGCAGCCAAGCCGCTGAGCGAAGACGCGTTGCGTCAGCTTGCCGTGCTGCTGCACGACCGCATGACAGAATCGGTGGGGTTCCAGCGCGACGAACTGCAGCGCCTGTTCGCCGAACTGCCGCCGCAGCCGCTGCAGCATGTCGATGTGCTCTCGGGTAGCGCAGACGCTGGGCGCGCGGCGCTGGCGCGCGCCAATGTGGAGCAGGGCTTGGCGTTGTCGGACGACGAGATCGACTATCTGCTCGACGCCTATCGCAAGCTGGCGCGCAATCCCACCGATGTCGAGCTGATGATGTTCGCGCAGGCCAACAGCGAACATTGCCGCCACAAGATTTTCAACGCCCGCTTCACCATCGACGGCGTCGATCAGCCGCACACCCTGTTCCAGATGATCCGCAACACCCACGCGCGCGCGCCGCAGGGCACGGTGGTGGCCTACTCCGACAACGCCTCGGTGATGGAAGGCGGCATGGTGCAGGCGTGGCAGCCCGATCCGGCCACCCATCGCTACGGCGCGCAGCAGGCGCTCCGGCATGTGCTGATGAAGGTGGAAACACACAACCACCCCACGGCCATCTCGCCCTTTCCCGGCGCGGCCACGGGGGCAGGCGGTGAAATCCGCGATGAGGGTGCCACCGGTCGCGGTTCGCGCCCCAAGGCCGGGCTTACCGGGTTCTCGGTGTCCAACCTGCGGCTGCCCGGCGCGGCCGAACCGTGGGAGGCGGCCACGGCAGAATTGGGCAGACCCGGGCACATCGCCAGCCCCTTGCAGATCATGCTCGACGGCCCGCTGGGCGGCGCCGCCTTCAACAACGAATTCGGCCGGCCCAATCTGGCGGGCTATTTTCGCGTGTTCGAGCAACCGGTGGACGGCAGGGTCTGGGGCTATCACAAGCCCATCATGCTCGCCGGCGGGCTGGGCTCGATCGACGCCCGTCTGACCCACAAGCAGCAGTTCCCTGCCGGCACGCTGCTGGTGCAGCTTGGCGGGCCGGGCATGCGCATCGGCCTGGGCGGCGGCGCGGCCTCCAGCCTCGCCACCGGCAGCAACGCCGCGCATCTGGACTTCGATTCGGTGCAGCGCGGCAATCCGGAAATCCAGCGCCGCGCGCAGGAAGTGATCAACGCCTGCTGTGCGCTGGGCGAGGCCAATCCCATTTTGTCGATCCACGACGTGGGCGCCGGTGGGCTGTCGAACGCCTTTCCGGAATTGGTGGAGGGCGCGGGACGCGGTGCGGTGTTCCAGTTGCGTGATGTCCCGCTTGAGGAATCTGGCCTGAGTCCGCGTGAAATATGGAGCAACGAAAGCCAGGAGCGCTACGTTCTGGCAATTGCTCCCGAGCAGCGCGAGGCGTTTGCCGCGCTGTGCGCCCGTGAGCGCTGCCCGTTCGCCGTGGTCGGCGTGGCGACGCAGGAACAGACCCTGATCGTCGAAGATGCGTTGCACGCCGATCAGCCCGACCAGGCCCGTCCAGTGGACTTGCCGCTGGAAGTGCTGCTGGGCAAGCCGCCGCGGCTGCACCGGCAGGCACAGCGTTTGCCGGTGCGGGGCGAGGCACTGGATCTGAGCACGGTCGATCTCGCGCAGGCCTGCGACGCCGTGCTGCGCCACCCCACCGTGGCGAGCAAGCGCTTTCTCATCACCATCGGCGACCGCACCGTCGGCGGTCTGAGCCACCGCGACCCAATGGTCGGCCCATGGCAGGTGCCCGTGGCCGATTGCGCCGTGACCTTGGCCGATTACGCCGGCTACCGCGGCGAGGCGATGAGCGTGGCCGAACGCGCGCCGGTCGCGGTGCTCGATCCCGCCGCATCGAGCCGGCTGGCGGTCTGCGAAGCGGTGCTCAACCTGCTGGCCGCGCCGGTGCAACGGCTCGGTGACATCAAGCTGTCGTGCAACTGGATGGCCGCCGCCGGACAGCCAGGGCAGGACGCAGCGCTGTACGACGCGGTGCATGCCATCGGCATCGAGCTCTGCCCGGACCTGGGCATTGCCGTGCCGGTGGGCAAGGACTCGCTGTCGATGCACACCCGCTGGGAGCAGGACGGGCAGCCGCGCAGCGTGACCGCGCCGGTATCGCTGGTGGTCTCGGCCTTCGCCACCCTGACGGACGTGCGCGGCACGCTCACGCCGCAACTGCGCCTTGATGCGCCGAGCAGCCTCATTCTGGTCGATCTTGGCCAGGGAAAGAAGCGCATGGGCGCCAGCATTCTGGCGCAGACCCTGGGCGCGATCGGCGACCGCACGCCCGATCTCGACAGCCCGCAATTGCTGACATCCTTCGCAGCGGCGCTGGCCGCGCTGCGCGCTGCCGGGCAGGTGTGGGCCTATCACGACCGGTCCGATGGTGGGCTGTGGGCCGCAGTTTGCGAAATGGCCTTCGCCGGACATTGTGGCGTGAGTCTGAACCTCGACATTCTCACGATGGACGGCGGCGAAGCCGACGACTGGGGCGATGCCAAGGACTGGGCCAAGCAGGTCGGCCCGCGGCGCCATGCGCAGACGCTCAAGGCGCTGTTCAACGAGGAGCCCGGCGTCGTGCTGCAGGTTGCGGCAGCGCAGCGCGACGCGGTGCTGCAGACCCTGCGGCAGCACGGCCTGTCCGCGCACATCCACGTCATCGGCTCGGTCAACGACCGTGAGGTCATCGAGATCTGGCGCGACACGCAGTGCGTCTACTCCGCTGCCCGCATGCAGTTGCAGCAAACCTGGGACAGCGTGTCCTGGCGCATCGCCCAGCTGCGCGACAACCCCACATGCGCGCAGGCCGAGCATGACGCACTGGCCGATGCCGACGATCCCGGGCTGCATCTGCATTTGACCTTCGATCCGCAGCAAGACATTGCTGCGCCGTTCATCGCCAACGGCGCGCGGCCGCAGGTGGCCATCCTGCGCGAACAAGGCGTCAACTCGCAGCTCGAGATGGCGTATGCGATGCACCGCGCCGGATTCGATGCGGTGGACGTGCACATGAGCGACCTGATGGCGGGACGTGCGCGGCTGGCCGACTTCCGCGGCGTCGTCGCCTGCGGCGGCTTCAGCTATGGCGACGTGCTCGGCGCCGGAGAAGGCTGGGCGCGTTCCATCCTGTTCAACCCGGAGCTGGCCGACCAGTTCGCACGGTTCTTCGGCCGCGCCGACACCTTCGCGCTGGGGGTGTGCAACGGCTGCCAGATGCTGGCCGCGCTCGCGCCGATGATTCCGGGCGCCCGCGCCTGGCCGCGCTTCACCCGCAACCGCTCCGAGCAGTTCGAGGCACGGCTGTCGCTGGTGGAAGTGACCGACTCGCCGTCGATCTTTTTCCAGGGCATGACCGGCAGCCGCGCGCCGATTGCGGTCGCGCACGGCGAAGGCCGGGCCGACTTTTCGCAGCAGGGCGACGCTGCTTTGTTGCAGGTGGCGATGCGCTTTGTCGATCATCACGGCAAGCCCACCGAACGCTATCCGTTCAACCCCAACGGCAGCCCCGACGGCATCACCGCGGTCACCACGCCAGACGGCCGTTTCACCGCGCTGATGCCGCATCCCGAGCGGGTGTTCCGCAGTGTGCAGATGAGCTGGACCGCGCCGGGGCAGGGCGAGGACAGCCCGTGGATGCGCATGTTCCGCAACGCGCGGGTGTGGTGTGGCTGAGCAGCGCAAGGAGGCCCGCGCCGCCACCGCTGAGCCGCCTCAAGGTGGCGGCAGCCCCCTCGGGGGGCAGGGAGGGCGGAGCCCGACCGTGGGGGCGCGTGTGTTCACCGCTGAGCCGCCTCAAGGTGGCGGCAGCCCCCTCGGGGGGCAGGGAGGGCGGAGCCCGACCGTGGGGGCTCAGCGCTACGGTGGGGTCGATACCCTGCGCGGGTTGGCCATCGTCTGGATGATGGCGTTTCACTTCAGCTTCGACCTGAACTGGTTCGGCTTCATCCATACCGATTTCTACACCAGCCCGTGGTGGCTGGACCAACGCATCGCCATCGTCAGCCTGTTCGTGTTCACCGCCGGGCTGACACAGACCTTCACCGATCTCAGCGGCCGCTCCGCACGGCAGTTCTGGACGCGCTGGGCGCAGATCGCAGGCGCCTCGCTGCTGGTCACCGCCGGCAGCTACGCCGCGTTTCCGCACAGTTTCATCTATTTCGGCATTCTGCAGGGCATCGCGGCAATGCTGTTGCTGCACCGCCTGGTGTTCCGCCACTTGCGCGCCTGGGTTCTGCTGCTCGCGCCCGTGGCGATTGCCGCGCCGCAGCTCTGGGGCCATGCGTTTTTCAACCCGCCGTGGTGGAACTGGACTGGGCTGATCACGCAAAAACCCATCACCGAAGACTACGCGCCGCTGCTGCCCTGGATCGGGGTGCTGTGGATCGGCGCCGGGATGGGCTGGCTGCTGGAGCGGGTGGAATTTCGCCCACTGCGGCATCTGCCTGTGGTCAGGCCGCTGTCGTTTCTCGGGCGCTGGCCGCTGAGGGTTTACCTGTTGCACCAGCCGGTGTTCGTCGGCCTGGTATGGCTGGCAGCACATCTGCGGGGAGGCTGAAGATGGACGCGCCGATCGACTTTGTCTTGCACTACGGCGACAGCGATCACCTGTTCTTCATTCCGCAGGCGAAAGACGCGCAAGATGCCCTGCGTTACTTTTTCTGCATCGAAGGCTACGGCCAAAGTCGCCAGTTCGGCACGTTGCGCCCGGAGTTGTGTCTGATCGTGCCGCTGCGTGATTATCTGCACGATCGCGAGGCGTTCGAGCGGCAGATTGCCGTCATGCGCCGAGCGCTGCAGGCGCAGCAGGATGCCGCTGCCGGGCTGTGAGCGCACCGGCGCGATCGCAGTGTCGGCAAAACTGCCTTACAAGATTCTTTTGCGCTGCATCAATTCTGCGTGCTAGAGTGCTGCTCAGGCCCTTCTGAAGCCGCCGCAATCCGCCAATCGGGCAGCCCGAGCCGCGGAAGGATGTTTTCCCACTGAGCGCCGGGGTACCCGGCAGACTGTGAGCGCATATGTTGATGCAGAAATTCAAAGCCAACTCCTATCTGTTTGGCGGCAATGCCCCGTATGTCGAAGAGATGTACGAGAGCTACCTCTCCAATCCCGGCTCGGTTCCCGATCATTGGCGCGAGTATTTCGACGCGCTGCAGCATGTGCCGGCGCTCGATGGCAGCAATGCCCGCGACGTGCCGCATGCACCGGTGGTGTCCGCCTTTGCAGAACGCGCCAAATCCGGCCCGATCCGCACCCTGCAGGCCGTTGCCGATGGCGAATTGGCGCGCAAGCGCGTCGCGGCGCAGCAACTGATTGCCGCCTACCGCAATGTGGGGGTGCGCTGGGCCGACCTCGATCCGCTCAAGCGCACCGAACGACCGAACATTCCCGATCTGGAGCCTTCGTTCTACGGCTTCACCGACGCCGATCTGGAAACGGTGTTCAACGTCAGCAACACCTTTTTCGACCGCGAAAACCTGTCGCTGCGCGAGCTGCTCAACAACCTGCACGAGACCTATTGCGGCTCGATCGGCGCGGAGTTCATGTACATCAGCGATCAGGATCAGAAGCGCTGGTGGCAGCAACGGCTGGAGTCCACCCGAACCCGCCCGGATGTCGATGCCGATGCGAAAAGACATCTGCTCGAACGGTTGACCGCGGCCGAAGGGCTGGAACGTTATCTGGCCACCAAGTATGTCGGGCAGAAGCGGTTTTCGCTCGAGGGCGGCGAGAGCTTCATTGTCTCGATGGACACGCTGGTGCAGCGCGCGGGTACGCTGGGAATCCAGGAGCTGGTCATCGGCATGGCACACCGCGGGCGGCTGAACGTGCTGGTGAACACCCTGGGCAAACGTCCGCAGGATTTGTTCGACGAGTTCGAGGGCAAGCATGCCGACGACCTGCCATCGGGCGATGTGAAATATCACCAGGGTTTTTCCAGTGACGTGTCCACGCCTGGCGGCCCGGTGCATCTGAGCCTGGCGTTCAATCCGTCGCATCTGGAAATCGTCAATCCGGTGGTCGAGGGATCGACCCGTGCGCGGATCGACCGCCGCGGCGACCCGAGGGGCGAAACCGTGCTGCCTGTGCTGGTGCACGGCGATGCGTCCTTTGCCGGGCAGGGCGTGGTGATGGAAACCCTGGCGCTGGCACAGACGCGCGGCTACACCACGGGCGGCACGGTGCACATCGTCATCAACAACCAGATCGGCTTCACCACCTCCGATCCGCGCGATGCCCGCTCCACGCTGTACTGCACCGACGTGGCGAAAATGATCGAGGCGCCCATCCTGCACGTGAACGGCGACGACCCCGAGAGCGTGGCCTTCGCCACCAGTCTGGCACTGGACTACCGCAAGCAGTTCCATCACGACGTGGTGGTGGACATCGTGTGCTTTCGCAAGCTGGGCCACAACGAGCAGGACACCCCGGCCGTCACCCAGCCGCTGATGTACAAGAAGATCGCTGCGCACCCGGGCACGCGCAAGGTCTACGCCGATCGCCTGGTCAGTCAGGGCGTGATCACTGCGGCGGATGCCGAGCAGATGATGCACGCCTTCCGCGCCGAGATGGAATCCGGGGTCAGTCTGGAGCCAGTGCTGACCAACTACAAGAGCAAGTATGCGGTCGACTGGACTCCGTATCTCAACCGCCGCTGGACGGACAACGCCGATACCGCCTTGCCCTTGACCGAGCTCAAGCGCCTGGCCGAACGCATCACCACCGTTCCGCCAGATTTCAAGCTGCACCCGCTGGTGGAAAAGGTGATTGCCGACCGCGCGAAAATGGGCCGCGGCGACATGCCGCTCGATTGGGGCATGGGCGAGCACATGGCCTTCGCCTCGCTGGTGTCCAACGGTTTTCCGGTGCGTCTGTCCGGTGAGGACAGCGGCCGCGGCACCTTCAGCCACCGCCACAGCGTGCTGCACGACCAGAGCCGTGAAAAGTGGGATGTGGGCACCTACATCCCCTTGCAGAACGTGGCGGAGGGGCAGGCACCGTTCGTTGTCATCGACTCCATTCTGTCGGAGGAGGCGGTGCTGGGTTTCGAGTACGGCTACTCCACTGCCGATCCGCGCACCCTGGTCATCTGGGAGGCGCAGTTCGGCGACTTTGCCAATGGCGCGCAGGTGCTGATCGATCAGTTCATCTCGGCGGGCGAAGTGAAATGGGGCCGTGCCTCCGGCCTCACCCTCATGCTGCCGCACGGCTACGAAGGGCAGGGGCCGGAGCACTCGTCGGCGCGGCTGGAGCGCTATCTGCAGCTCTGCGCCGAAACGAACATGCAGGTCTGCCAGCCCACCAATCCTGCGCAGATTTTCCACCTGCTGCGCCGGCAGATGCTGCGGCCGTTCCGCAAGCCCCTCATCATCATGACGCCCAAGTCGCTGCTGCGGCACCCGCAGGCCAAGTCGCCGCTGTCGGATCTGGCGAACAGCCGCTTTGAAGTGGTGCTGCCCGAAGCCGAGGACATCGAGGCCAGCAAGGTCAAGCGCGTCATTGCCTGCACAGGGCGGGTGTACTACGACCTGATTGCGGCGCGTGCGGAGCGCAAGATCGACGATGTGGCCATCATCCGTCTGGAACAGCTCTATCCCTTTCCGCACAAGGCCTTCGCTGCCGAGGTCAAGCGCTATCCCAATGCGCGCGACATCGTCTGGTGTCAGGACGAGCCGCAGAATCAGGGCGCCTGGTTTTTCGTGCAGCACCACATCCACGAAAACATGCTCGAGGGCCAGAAGCTCGGCTATGCCGGGCGGGCGGCTTCCGCATCCACCGCGGTAGGCTATTACGCCAAACATGCGGAGCAGCAAAAGGATTTGCTGGCTGCGGCATTCGGCAAGCTCAAGGGTTTCGTGCTGACCCGCTGATGCAACGCCGGGCAGGTTTCGTGCCCGCCCGGCCGTTTCCACGACGATCCTCAGACAACCGTTCACTCATCGCGCAGGCAAGCCATTGCGCGCATCCCAAAAAGACACTGGACTCCATCATGGCGCTGATCGACATCAAAGTTCCCCAACTCTCCGAATCCGTGGCCGAGGCCACCTTGCTGACCTGGAAGAAAAAGCCCGGCGAGGCCGTCGCGCAAGACGACATCCTGATTGAAATCGAGACCGACAAGGTCGTGCTCGAAGTGCCCTCGCCCGCCGCAGGCGTCATGGCACAGATCGTGAAAGACGAAGGGGCATCGGTCACCAGTGACGAAGTCATCGCCCGGATCGACACCGAGGCCGTGGCGCAGACCAGCCCGCTGGCCGTCGCGCCTGTTGCCTCTGCGGCGGCCGCAGCGCCTGTTGCGCCACCGCCTGCCGCCGCCACGGCACCGACCGGCACGCCAGTGGCAATGCCGGCCGCTGCGAAGATCCTGGCGGAGCAGGGCGTCCATCCGGCCGATGTGACGGGCACCGGACGCGGCGGCCGCATCACCAAGGCCGACGCTCTGCAGGCAGCGGGTGCGCCCCGGCCGCAGGCTGCGCCAGCACCTGTCATTGCGCCGAATCCAGCCGCCTCTGCGGCGGGCATGCCGAGCCTCACCATTCCGGCACTGCAGCCGGTCGACGCCGATCTCGATCTGGCCGCCTACACCGACCGGCCCGAGCAGCGCGTCCCCATGAGCCGCTTGCGCGCCCGGATCGCCGAGCGGCTGCTGCAGTCGCAGGCGACCAACGCCATCCTCACCACCTTCAATGAAGTGAACATGAAGCCGGTGATGGATCTGCGCAATCTGTACAAGGACAAGTTCGAGAAGCAGCACGGGGTGAAGCTCGGGTTCATGAGCTTTTTCGTGCGCGCTGCGGTGCATGCGCTGCGCAAGTTTCCGTTGCTCAATGCGTCCATCGATGGCAATGACATCGTCTATCACGGGTACTTCGACATCGGCATCGCCGTGGGCAGCCCGCGCGGTCTGGTGGTGCCCATCCTGCGCAACGCCGATCAGATGAGCTTCGCCGACATTGAGAAGGCGATTGCCGACTTTGGCGCCAAGGCGCGCGACGGCAAGCTCACCCTCGAAGAACTCACCGGCGGCACCTTTTCCATCAGCAACGGCGGGGTGTTCGGCTCCATGCTCTCCACACCCATCATCAATCCGCCGCAGTCGGCCATCCTGGGCATTCATGCCACCAAGGACAGGCCTGTGGTCGAGGATGGCCAGATCGTCATCCGCCCGATGAACTATCTGGCGCTCAGCTACGACCACCGTCTGATCGACGGCCGCGAAGCCGTGCTCGGGCTTGTCGCCATGAAAGAGGCGCTGGAAGACCCGGCGCGCCTGCTGCTCGATCTCTGATCCGGCTCCCGTCCTGACCCAACGCACCCCAGGCGAGGGCGCGCTCGCGCCGCGCTGCTGCAAGGAAACTCATCATGTCATCGGCTTTTGATCTCATCGTTCTCGGCGCCGGACCCGGCGGCTATATCGCGGCCATTCGCGCTGCCCAACTCGGCATGAAGGTCGCCTGCATCGACGCCTGGCGCAACGCCCAGGGCGGTCCGGCGCCTGGCGGCACCTGTACGAATGTGGGCTGCATCCCGTCCAAGGCCCTGCTGCAGTCGAGCGAGCATTTCGAGCAGGCAGGGCATGCCTTTGCCGCCCATGGCATCGGCGTCAGCGGCCTGTCCATCGACGTGCCCACCATGCAACAGCGCAAGGCCCTGGTGGTCAAGCAGAACAACGAAGGCATCCTCTACCTGTTCAAGAAAAACAAGGTCACCTTTTTTCATGGCATGGGCACGCTCAAGGGCGGCAGTGGCACGGAGGGCTGGCAGGTTGCGGTGACGGGCAAGGACGGCGAGCAGACGCTGGTGGGCAACCAGATCCTCCTCGCCACCGGCTCGGTGCCGCGCAGCCTGCCGGGGCTGGAGTTCGACGAGAAACAGGTGCTCTCCAACGACGGCGCGCTGTCCATCGACGCGGTACCCGAGACGCTGGGCGTGATCGGCGCCGGGGTGATCGGGCTGGAGATGGGCAGTGTCTGGCGCCGTCTGGGTGCGCAGGTCACGCTGCTCGAAGCGCAGCCGGAGTTTCTTGCTGCGGCCGACGCACAGGTGGCCAGGGAGGCACTCAAGCAGTTCACCAGGCAGGGACTGACCATTCATCTCGGGGCCAGAATCACCGCGACCAAAGCGGGCAAGTCCGGCGTGACCGTCGAGTGGACAGACAACAAGGGCGTGGCGCAGATCCTCAAGGTGGACAAACTCATCGTCTCTGTTGGGCGCAAGCCCAATACCGATTGCCTGGGCGCCGAGGCCGTGGGCCTGACACTGGATGCGCGGGGCTTCATTGCGGTGGACGCCGACTGCCGCACCAATCTGCCGGGCATCTGGGCCGTGGGCGACGTGGTGCGCGGGCCCATGCTGGCGCACAAGGCCGAGGAAGAGGGCAGTGCCGTGGCCGAGCGCATCGCAGGTCAGAAGCCGCATGTGGACTTCAACACCGTGCCGTGGGTGATCTACACCACGCCGGAAATCGCCTGGGTCGGGCAGACCGAGCAGCAGCTCAAGGCGGCCGGCCGCGACTACAAGGTGGGCAGTTTCCCCTTCATGGCCAACGGGCGCGCGCGCGCCCTGGGCGACACCACTGGCTTTGTCAAAATGCTGGCCGATGCCAGGACCGACGAGATTCTCGGCGTGCATATCATCGGCCCCATGGCGTCGGAGCTGATTGCCGAGGCTGCGGTGGCGATGGAGTTCAAGGCGTCGAGCGAGGACATTGCGCGCATCTGCCACGCACATCCCACCCTGTCGGAGTCGCTGAAGGAAGCGGCGCTTGGCGTGGCAGGCCGCACGCTGAACTTCTGAGGCGCGCATGAACGTCACCGAATACGTCGAGCAGTCGCTGCAGGAACGCGGCTTCACCGCAGACGCGGCCCAACTGGCCGGGGTGGCTCGCCTGCAGCAGTGCTACGACGAATGGGTCGAGTACAAGTCGCGCCGCTCCAGCGCCATCCGCCGGGCGCTCATTCATCCGGAGCTGCCGCGCGGGGTGTATCTGTATGGCGGTGTGGGGCGGGGCAAGTCCATGTTGATGGATGCGTTCTTTGTCACCGTGCCGCTGCTGCGCAAGACCCGGCTGCACTTTCACGAGTTCATGCGCGAAGTGCAACGGGAAATGGCCTTGCTGCAGGGCACGGTGGATCCCCTCACGGAGCTGTCGCGCCGTATCGCGCGGCGCTTCCGGCTGATCTGCTTTGACGAGTTTCACATCAGCGATGTGACCGATGCCATGATCCTGCACCGGCTGCTTGGCGGTCTGTTCGACAATGGCGTGCAGATGGTGGCGACCTCCAACTTTCACCCTGACGACCTTTACCCCGACGGCCTGCACCGCGACCGCATCCTTCCCGCCATCGCGCTCATCAAACAGAAAATGGACGTGGTCAAAATCGACTCCGGCGTGGACTATCGCCATCAGGCGCTGTGCGAACTCGACCTCTACATCACACCGCTGGGCGAGCAAGCGCAATCCCGCATGGAGCAGGCATTCGAGCGCATGGCGTCGAGCGCCGAGGAAGACCCGGTGCTGACCATCGAGGGACGCGAGGTGATGGCGCTGCAGCGCGCGGGCGGCGTGGTGTGGTTCAGTTTTCACGAGCTGTGCGAAACCGCGCGCTCCCAGAACGACTACCTCGAAATCGCCAGCCGCTTCCATACCGTGCTGCTGTCCGATGTGCCACGGATGACCGAGGACATGGCCAGCGCCGCGCGTCGCTTCACCCTGCTGATCGACGTGCTGTACGACCGGCGCATCAAGCTCATCCTCTCTGCTGCGGTCCCGCCGGAGCAGCTCTATGAGCACGGCCCGCTGGATTATGAATTCACCCGCACGGTCTCGCGTCTGCATGAAATGCAGAGTGCCGATTACCTGCGCGCAGGCCGGCGTCAAGGCGAGGCGGAACTGGTATGACCTTGCGCGACACCACGCGTCTGCTGTGCGCGCTCGCCGTGTCGGCCTGCTTCACGCGGGTCCCGGTTTTTGCGGCGCAGCAGCCCACACCCGAACAAGACGCAGCGCAGCAGCTTGCGCTGCAAGCCCAGCGCGCCCAGGTGCAGGCACGTCATCAGGCCGAGCAGGCCGCGTGCATGCACCGGTTCTTTGTCAATGACTGTCTGGATGCTTCGCGTCAACAGGAACGCAAAGCGCTTGCGCCCATCGATGCCGACTTGCAGGCGATCGCGCTGCGCGCGCGGATGCGCGCCGCCGAAGCCGAGCTGCGGCAGGTGCAGGCCAACATCGCCGCAGCGCAGGCTGGACAGCCCGACAGTGCCCCGGCCGAGCGCCAGAGCGCGGCGCGCGCGGCCGCTCTGGCTCAGCGTGAGAAGCAAGCCGCCGAGCGTGCCCGGCAAGCCGCAGCGGATGCAGCGCAAGGAGCCGTGCCGCCGTCCCCCCGCCCCAGGACCGCTCCGCCTGCGCCCCGGCTGTTTGCCGCTCCCGCGCCGCAAGCCGCGCTGACGCCGGCCCAGCGTGCCGCACAGGCAGCCCAGGCGCAGGCAGACTACGCTGCAAAGCAGAAGGCATATGCCGACAAGCAGGCGGCGCAGGCACGCCAGAGCGCAGCGCAAAAGCAGGCCGCGCCCTTGCCGGTGCCGTCACCCAGCGCGCCCCTGCATTGATCTGTCCAAGCCTGCCCGGGGATGTTGCGGGCTACCATGCCCGCCTGCTCATTTGCTGTCGCGCGCATGTTGATTGAATCTCCCCTGATCGAAGCGTTCTACCACCAGACCCCGGAGCAATTGCGCTTGCAGGCCGGCATTCTGCTGGGCGTTGTCCTGCTCGGTGCGCTGCTGGGCACTGCACTTGAAAAACAGGCGCGCAAGTTGCCGAGTTGGCGCGAGGCATTTCAGGCGAGCTGGCGTTACGGCCTGGGGTTTCCGTTTGTTGCCCTGCTCGCCCTGGTTCTGGTGCGCCATGGGTCGCACATTCTGCTCAATCTGCCTCTGCTCAAGCTGGCGTTGCCGGTGCTCGGGGTGCTGCTGCTCGTGCGGCTGGCCGCTTCGGTGTCGCGGCACCGGTTCTCCAGGGACAGTGGCATCCCTTATTTGGTGCGGGTGGTCAACACCGGCTTGTGGATCACTCTGGCGCTGCATCTGGCGGGCATCCTGCCCGAAATTCGCGAGGCGCTGGACGCCCTGTCCATCACCCTGGGCAAACAACGCCTGTCTGGCTGGACGCTGCTCAAGGGGGTGGCCTCGATCGCGGTGACGCTGCTGCTGGCGCTGTGGGTCTCGTCGCTGCTGGAGTCGCGCCTGATGCGATCGCCGCTGGACGCCAGCCTGCGGCTGGTGTTCACGCGGCTGCTGCGCTCGGTGGTGCTGCTCGTCGCCGTGCTCACGGCGCTGCAGATGGTTGGGATCGACCTCACCGTGCTCAGTGTGTTCGGCGGCGCCTTGGGTGTTGGACTGGGGCTGGGTCTGCAGAAAATCGCGGCCAACTATGTGTCCGGCTTTGTCATCCTGCTCGAGCGCAGTCTGCGCGTCGGCGACAACGTGCGAGTCGAAGCGTTTCAGGGCCAGATCATCGACATCAAGACCCGCTACACCCTGGTGCGCAGCGCGGGGGGGACCGACTCCATCGTGCCCAATGAACTGCTGATCGCCAATCGCATCGAGAATCTTTCCTACAACGATCCGAACGTGTGGCTGTCCACCACCGTAGGCGTGTCCTACGACACCGATGTGGAACAGGCGCTCGCGCTCATCAAGGAGGCGGCGCAGTCCGTCCCGCGCGTTCTGCACAGCCCGGCTCCGAGTGCAGTGCTCGACGCCTTTGGCGACAGCGCGCTCAACATCACCGTGGGCTACTGGATCGCCGACCCCGAAAATGGCACTCTGGGCGTGCGCGGGCAGGTCAACCTCGCCATCTGGCACACCTTGAAGGCACACGGCATCGAGATTCCGTTTCCGCAGCGGGTGGTGCAATGGGCGGGGGACAATCCGCCGCCCGCTGTGACGCGGCCTCAGGCAGACGCAACCGGGGCCGCACACCGGCCAGAGCCTGACCACGACGGCGATTGACAGCAGCCTGCGGCCGCCCGATGCGCGTGGCCTCACGCAGTGAGGGCCTTGTGCAGGGAATAGGCGCCCATCACGACGAAAATCAGGGCAGCGATGCCATGCACCAGGCGCGTGGGCAGCCGGTCCGCAAAACGATGACCGAACAGGATTGCGGGAACGTTGGCCAGCATCATGCCTAGCGTCGTCCCCGCCACCACCGCGAACCATTCCTGATAGCGCGCAGCCAGTGCGACTGTGGCCACCTGGGTCTTGTCGCCCATTTCCGCAAGAAAGAACACCACGATCGTGGTGGCAAAAATGCCCAAGCCGCGCGGCATGTTGTCGTCCTCATCGGCCTTGTCGGGAACCAGAATCCACAAGCCCATGATCAGGAAGGAGAACACGACCACCCAGTCGAGGATGCGCGGTGTCAGCACATGCGCCAGCGCATCGCCGAGCGCGGCCGCAACGCCATGGTTCAGGAGCGTGGCGACAAGCACGCCAAAGATGATTGGCCACGGCCTGCGGTAACGTGCAGCCAGAGTGAGGGAAAGAAGCTGGGTCTTGTCGCCGATTTCGGCCAGGGCGACCAGTCCAGTGCTGAGGAGGAAAGCTGACATGCGTGGGTAGGCAAAGCGGCTGCGGCAAATCCAAGACGCATCACGACCCCGCAGCCAGCGGACGTGATGCATCGGTCTTGCCAGGCGATCGCTGCAGGCGCCACGGCCGTCTGTCGCTGTGCGACGTTGACGGCCAAGTGTGTTGACGCAAGCCCCACCGATTGCTGCGGCGGGCGGCTACTCCCCAATGCGGACAGCAATCTATCACGTCGGCGCGGCAGGTTCGCTGAAAGGGCTTGATCTGCGAATGCGTCCCTCGTTACACTGACAAAAACGAACGGTCGTTCTATTATGATGGGTGCTTCGCCGGATGCCGGTGGGGTGCTTCCTATACTGAGCGCATAGTCCAAATTCACAGGAGCAGGGCATGAAAGTGCTGGTCGCGGTCAAGCGCGTGGTCGATTACAACGTCAAGATCCGGGTCAAGTCTGACGGCAGTGGCATTGATACCGCTGGCGTGAAGATGAGCATGAATCCCTTTGACGAAATCGCCGTGGAAGAGGCGGTGCGTCTCAAGGAAAAGGGCGCAGCGACCGAGATCGTCGCCGTGAGTTGCGGCACTGCAGCCAGCGGCGAAACCCTGCGCACCGCCCTGGCGCTCGGCGCCGACCGTGGCGTGCTGGTGGAGAGCGATGCCGACTTGCAGCCGCTGGCCGTGGCCAAGCTGCTCAAGGCGGTCATCGACAAGGAAGGCGCGCAACTCGTCATCCTCGGCAAGCAGGCGATCGACGACGACAGCAACCAGACCGGGCAGATGCTGGCGGCCTTGCTGGGCTGGTCGCAGGCGACATTTGCGTCCAGGGTGGAACTGCGTGGTGACTCGGCCCAGGTCACCCGCGAGGTGGATGGCGGGCTGGAGACCATTGCGGTCAAGCTGCCCGCGGTCATCACCACCGACCTGCGGCTGAACGAACCGCGCTATGTCACCTTGCCCAACATCATGAAGGCCAAGAAAAAGCCGCTCGACACCCTCAAGCCCGAGGAACTCGGCGTGGATGTTGCGCCGCGCCTCAAGACCCTCAAGGTCGTCGAGCCGCCCAAGCGCGGCGCCGGGGTGAAGGTGCCCGATGTGGCCACGTTGATCGCCCGTCTCAAGACCGAGGCCAAGGTCATTTGACCGATCCGCCGATCTGCCACCATTCAAGGATGATCCATGACCGCACTCGTCATTGCCGAACACGATAACCAGGCTCTCAAACCCTCCACCCTCAACACCATTGCTGCAGCGCTGCTGTGCGATCCCCAGGTGCATGTGCTGGTTGCAGGCGCGGGCTGCGCCGGGGTGGCACAGGCTGCCGCGCAGGCGGCAGGCGTTGCCAAGGTGCTGTGCGCTGATGCGCCGCAGCTCGCTGACGGGCTGGCGGAAACCACGGCGGCGCAGGTGATTGCCCTGGCGCCGGGTTACAGCCACATCCTGGCACCGGCCACCGCCTTCGGCAAGAACATCGCGCCGCGCGTGGCGGCTCTGCTCGATGTGGCGCAGGTGTCCGACATCATCCACGTGCTCGCCCCCGACACCTTCGATCGCCCGATCTACGCCGGCAACGCCATCGCCACGGTGCAGAGCAGCGACAAGATCAAGGTCATCACCGTGCGCACCACCGGTTTCGACCCGGTGGCTGCCAGTGGTGGCAGCGCCACGGTCAACACCATTCCCGCCGTGGCCGATGCGGGCCTGTCCAGCCTGGTCGGACGCGAAACCACCAAGAGCGAGCGCCCCGAACTCACGGCGGCCAAGATCATCGTCTCCGGCGGGCGCGGTCTGGGCAGCAAGGAAAACTTCGAGGCGGTGATGACCCCGCTGGCCGACAAGCTCGGTGCAGCCATGGGCGCCAGCCGCGCTGCGGTGGACGCGGGCTACGCGCCGAACGACTGGCAGGTGGGGCAGACCGGAAAGATCGTCGCGCCGCAGCTGTATGTGGCGGTGGGCATTTCCGGCGCCATCCAGCATCTGGCCGGCATGAAGGACAGCAAGGTCATCGTCGCCATCAACAAGGACGAGGAAGCACCGATTTTTGGCGTGGCCGATTACGGCCTGGTGGCCGATCTGTTCACCGCGGTGCCGGAAATGGTCAAGCAGATCTGACACCCGCGCTACAGCCCGTTCACAACCGCAGAGGCTGCACAGAACAGCCCGCACCGGTCAACAGCCGGAATCAGCAGCCCCAAACCGGAGACTCGCATGGCCTACACCGCACCCGTCCGCGACATGATGTTCGACCTTGAACATCTCGCAGGTCTGGCGTCCATTTCCCAACTCCCCGGCTTCGAGGACGCCACGCCCGACACCGCTCGCGCCGTGCTGGAAGAATGTGCCAGGTTCAACCAGGAAGTGATCGCTCCACTCAATCGCACCGGCGACCTGCAACCCAGCAGTTGGAACAACGGCGTGGTGACGACAACCCCTGGCTTCAGGCAGGCGTTCCAGCAATTTGCCGAAGGCGGCTGGCAGGGCTTGCAGCATCCGGTGCAGTTCGACGGCCAGGGCCTGCCCAAGAGCATTTCCGCTGCCTGCACCGAAATGCTCAACGGCGCCAATCTGAGCTTTGCGCTGTGCCCGCTGCTGTCGGATGGCGCGATCGAGGCGTTGCTCACCGCTGGCAGCGACGAGCAAAAACGCCGCTACATTCCGCGGCTGATCTCGGGCCAGTGGACCGGCACGATGAACCTCACCGAGCCGCAGGCCGGCTCCGACCTGGCGCTGGTGCGCACCCGCGCCGAGCCACAGGGCGACGGCACCTACCGGATCTTCGGACAGAAGATCTATATCACCTACGGCGAACACGACATGGCCGAGAACATCGTCCACCTGGTGCTCGCGCGCCTGCCCGACGCGCCGCCGGGGGTCAAGGGCATTTCGCTGTTCATCGTGCCCAAGATGCTGGAAGACGGGCGGCGCAACGATGTGTGGTGCGCCTCGATCGAACACAAGCTGGGCATCAAGGCCAGCCCGACCGCGGTGCTGGTGTACGGCGACGGCAAGGGCGAGGTGGGGCCAGGCGCCATCGGCGAGTTGGTCGGCGAACCCAACCGCGGTCTCGAATACATGTTCATCATGATGAACGCCGCGCGCTATGCCGTGGGTCTGCAGGGTGTGGCGGTGGCGGAAGCGGCCTACCAGAAGGCCGCGGCCTACGCCAAGGACCGGGTGCAGTCGCGTCCGGTCGATGGCAGCGCGGCGCAGGCGGTGCCCATCGTCCACCACCCCGATGTGCGCCGCATGCTCATGACCATGCGCGCTCTCACCGAGGGCGCGCGGGCGCTTGCGCTGGTGGCAGCCAGCCTGCACGATGTCGGCCGCGCGCACCCCGACGCGCAGCAGCGCGCGGCGCACGAGGCGGCGTATGAATTTCTGGTGCCGCTGGTGAAAGGTTTTTCCACCGAAATGAGCATCGAGGTCGCCAGCCTGGGGGTGCAGGTGCATGGCGGCATGGGCTATATCGAAGACACCGGCGCCGCACAGTATTACCGCGACGCGCGCATTCTCACCATCTACGAAGGCACGACGGCGATCCAGGCCAACGACCTGGTCGGTCGCAAGACCGTGCGCGACGGCGGCGCGCTGGCGATGAACTTCGCCAGCCGCGTGGGCAAGACCGAGGACGCGCTCAAGGCCACCGGCGATGCGCAGGCGGTGGCGATGGCGGAGCAACTGGCGCAGGCGCGGCAGGCCTACGCACAGGTCGTTGCCTTCATCGCGGCCAACGGCAAGACCGACCCGAACGCCGCGTACGCCGGCAGCGTGCCGTACCTGCTGCTCGCGGGAACGTTGCTTGCCGGCTGGCAACTGGCGCAGAGCTGGCTGGCCACCGCACAGCTCGGCGCCGAGGATGCAGCATTTGCCAAGGCCAAGCGTGCCACGGCGGCGTTTTACTGCGCGCATCTCCTGCCCCGCTGCAGCGCGTTGCGCGATGCGGTGCTGCACGGCGCAGACAGTGTGATGACCCTGCCGGTGGAGGCGTTCTGAGATGAAAAGGTCCCCTGACTCGCTGCGCTCGCTTCCCCCCGAGGGGGGTGTCAGTTCCTTCCGAACGGCATTGGGGAACTGACATGGCGCTGCCCCAACTTTTGTCCTCCTTGCGGCTGCCGGTCATCGGCTCGCCGCTGTTCATCATTTCCAACCCCAAGCTGGTGATCGCGCAGTGCACCGCGGGCATTGTCGGCAGCTTTCCGGCGCTCAACGCCCGGCCGGCGTCGCAGCTCGACGAATGGCTGGCCGAAATCACCGAGGCGCTGGCGGCATGGAACGCGGCGCATCCCGACCAGCCGGCTGCGCCGTTTGCGGTCAACCAGATCGTGCATCGCAGCAACGACAGGCTGGAACACGACATGCTGCTGTGCGCGAAATACAAGGTGCCCATCGTCATCACCTCGCTGGGCGCGCGGCCCGAGGTCAACCAGGGGGTGCATTCCTGGGGCGGCATGGTGTTGCACGACGTGATCAACCAGACCTTTGCGCACAAGGCGATCGACAAGGGCGCCGACGGCCTGATCGTGGTCGCTGCGGGTGCGGGTGGGCATGCCGGCACGCAGTCGCCGTTTGCGCTGGTGCAGGAAACCCGCGCCTGGTTCGACGGGCCCATCGTGCTGTCTGGCGCGATCGCCAGCGGCAACGCCATCCTTTCGGCACAGGCGATGGGCGCAGACCTGGCCTACATCGGCAGTGCGTTCATCGCCACCGACGAAGCTCGCGCGGTGGACGCCTACAAGCAGATGATCGTCGCCAGCAGCGCGCAGGACATCGTGTATTCCAGCCTGTTCACCGGGGTGCACGGCAACTACCTGCGCGGCTCGATCGCTTCCGCTGGTCTCGACCCCGACCACCTGCCCGAAGGCGACCCGAGCAAGATGGATTTCGCGGCGGCGCTGGGCGGCGCCAAGGCGTGGAAAGACATCTGGGGTTGTGGTCAGGGCATAGGCGCGGTCCGCAAGGTGCAGGGTGCAGCGGCGCTGGTGGAGCAGTTGTCCGCCGAATACCGCGCCGCGCGGCTGCGGCTGTGCGGCGGCTGATCGCTGCCAAATCGCCTAGAGTTGCAGCATCACCGCGACCGGAGATGCACCATGCGCGCACGTCACCATCCCCACGACCTGCCTGCGGCGCAGCAACCGCCCGACCCAACCCGACTGGCCGCAGCGCGCCACTTTGCCGAGTTCTATCCGCTCTATCTGGCCGAGCATCGCCACCCGCTCAACCGCAGGCTGCATTTCATCGGCTCCACGCTGGCGCTGATCTGCCTGTTCTTTTTCGTGTTCACAGGCAACCCGTGGTGGCTGCTCGCGGCGGTGGTCTGCGGTTATGCCTTTGCCTGGGCGGGGCATTTCTTCGTCGAGCACAACCGCCCGGCCACCTTCAAGCGCCCGCTGTTCAGTCTGATGGGGGACTGGGTGATGTGGTGGCAGACGCTGACGAACCGGCTGTGACTGCGGGGTCGGTCAGCAGCCGATCCAGGCTCCAGTCGCGTTCGTCGTCGCTGAGCAGGTGACCGAGCAGTGGCGAGGTGCGCATCGCATGCTGCTTGTCGAGCAACAGCGCGTCGATCAATGGCCCGACCGTGGTGGTCTTCGGATTGCACAGCAGCGCCCAGCGCGACGGCCCGCGGGCTCCTGGTGCGATCTTGCCCACCCAGCCCAGGCGTTCCAGCACGGTGAGCAAGTCCTGCAACTGCAGCGGATCGAGTTGCAGCCGCCGCGACAGCGCAGCAGCCGACAGCCCGCAATCCGGCGCCTGCTGCGCGTGGTGAAGCTGCTCGAGCACCTGCATCGCGCCGAGAAATTCGGCCCCGGCGTAGCCATCGTGCCGGATCGCCCGCCCCCGCAGCGAGGGCAGATAGGCCGCAATCATCGCGCCCACCAGCACGGCGATCCAGCTGAAGTCGATCCACAGCAACAGCAGGGGCAGGGTGGCGAACGTGCCGTACACCGCGGTGTAGGTGGTCACCGAGGAGAAATACCACGCCAGCGCCCGTCCGCCCAGGCTAAATGCCATTGCGGCGACCACGCCGCCGATCAGCGCGTCGCGCCACTGCACCTCGGTGTTGGGGATGAAGCGAAACATGGCCGCCAGCGCAGTGGCCATCACCGCCCAGGAAGCCAGGCTCAGCAACACACTGGCGACGCCGGGCAAGTGATGCAACAGCCCACGGTGTGCCCCGGCGACATAGCTCATCAGCCCGATGCTCGCGCCCAGGACCAGCGGCCCGAGGGTGAAACCGGCCCAGTACAGCAGCACCCGCTGCGCCAGCGGACGGGGCCGCGGGGTGCGCCAGATGGCGTTGAGCGCGCGGTCGACCGTGAGCATCATCGAGGTGGCCGTGACGATCAGAAAGAGCACGCTGACCACGCCCAGCCCCTTGGCCCGCGCGGCGAAATCGCTCAGATAGTGAGAAACCTTGTCCGACAGCGCCTCGGGCAGCATCGACTGCGCCAGATGCGACTGCACCTGCCCCTGCAGCCGGTCGAAGGCGGGGAACGCGGTAAACACCGCCAGCACCACGGTCAGAAGCGGTACCAGAGAGATCAGGGTGGTGAAGGTCAGGCTGCCCGCAGTCTGCGCCAGATTGTCCTGTGCAAAGCGTCTTGCCAGGGTGCGCAGCACAGGGAGGAGCGCCCCCCGGGCCGACTCTCCACGGGAAACAAGCCAGCCTGGGGCGGCCCGGCGCTGGCTTGCGTGCGTTTCGGAGGTGCGCGGACGGGACATGGCAATACGATAGCGACATGAAAGACATTCTGGTTCTGTATTACAGCGTACACGGCGGCACGCGCACCCTGGCCGAGTGCATTGCGCAGGGTGTGGCCAGCGTGCCGGGAGCGCTGCCGCGGGTGCGCACCGTGCCGCGGGTCAGCACCGTGGCCGAGCAAACCGCGCCCACGATTCCCGACGATGGGCCGCCCTATGCGGAACTGAGCGATCTGCAGGAATGTGCCGGACTGGCGCTGGGCTCGCCCACCCGCTTTGGCAACATGGCTGCGCCGCTGAAGCATTTTCTCGATCAGACGTCTGCGCTGTGGCTCTCCGGCGCCTTGGCGGGCAAGCCGGCTGCCGTGTTCACCTCCACCGGCAGCCTGCACGGCGGGCAGGAAAGCACGCTGCTGTCGATGATGCTGCCGCTGCTGCATCACGGCATGCTCATCGTCGGCCTGCCCTATGCGGGCCAGCCCGAGCTGATGACCACGCGCAGCGGCGGCACGCCCTATGGGGCGAGTCATCATGCGGCGCCGGACGCTTCGCTCGCGGTCAGCGAGGAGGAAAGGCGCCTGGCGATTGCCTTGGGGCAGCGCCTGGCGCAGGCGGCACTCAAGCTCGCGGTCAACTGATCCGATCGATCATGTCGGCCTCCTCTCTATCCCGGCAGCACCTCTGGCACCGTGGTGCAGTGCTCAGCCTGCTCGCGCTCATCCTGCTCTGTGTGCTGTGGGAAATCTGGATTGCGCCGCTGCATCCGGGCGGCTCGCTGCTGGTGCTCAAGGTCTTGCCGCTGCTGCCGGCGGTTCCTGGGGTGTTGCGCGGCAGGGCGTTCACGCTGCGCTGGCTGAGTCTGCTGCTGTGGTTCTACGCGGCCGAGGGCGTGACCCGCGCGTTGACCGATCCTCACGCCGCGTCCAGAGGCCTGGGATGGATCGAGTTGTTGCTGTCGCTCGCGCTGTTCGTCTGCATTGCCGGATTCCTGCGGTCTGGAGCTCCGCGCCATGACGCCCGCTGAGCGCACCCGTTTTGTCGATGCCCTGCGCGCGCTGCTCGGCGCGTCGCATGTGCTCACGGATGCGCAGGACTGCGCTTCCTACCTCACCGACTGGCGCAAGCGCTATTGCGGGCAGGCGCTGGCCGTGGTGCTGCCGGGCGATACCGCGCAGGTGGCCGAGGTGGTGCAACTGTGCGCGCTGCACAGTGTGCGCATCGTGCCGCAGGGCGGCAATACCGGGTTGGTAGGCGGCGCCACGCCAGATGCCAGTGGTGAGCAACTCGTGCTCAGCACCCGTCGCCTGCAGCGTATCCGCGCGATCGATGCGGCGGGCGGCAGCCTGATCGCCGAGGCCGGCTGTGTGCTGGCCGTGGTGCAGCAGGCCGCAGCCGACGTTGGCAAGCTGTTCCCGCTGTCGCTGGCCGCCGAGGGCAGTTGCACCATCGGCGGCAATCTGTCGACCAATGCCGGCGGCACGGCGGTGCTGCGCTACGGCAATGCGCGCGATCTCTGCCTGGGGTTGGAGGTGGTCACGCCCCAGGGCGAAGTGGTGGATGCACTCAACACTCTGCGCAAGAACAACACCGGCTACAGCCTGCGCGATCTGTATATCGGCGCAGAGGGTACGCTGGGCATCATCACCGCGGCGGCGCTCAAGCTGTTTCCGCAGCCTGCAGCGCAGATCACCGCGCTGGCCGCGGTGCGCGACATGGCCGCTGCCATCAGCCTGCTCGATCTGGCGCAGGCTCGGCTGGGCTGTGGCCTGACCGGTTTCGAGCTGATGAGCGCACACAGTCTGCAATTGGTGCAGCAGCATTTCCCGCAGCAAACGCTGCCGTTTGCGCTGCCCAGCCCGTGGTGCGTGCTGCTCGAGACCAGCGACGCCGAGGGCGAAATGCAGGGCAGGGCGCGTCTGGAAGGCCTGCTTGCGGCGGCGCTGGAGGCCGGGCTGGTGGTAGATGCCGCGGTGGCGCAGAGCCTTGCGCAAAGCCGTGCGCTGTGGCGTTTGCGCGAATCGATTCCGCTGGCGCAGGCGCAGGAGGGACTCAACATCAAGCACGACATCGGCGTGCCGCTGTCGCACATGGCCGCGTTCGTCGAATCCACCGCCGAGCTGGTGCAGCAGGCAATTCCGGGTGCGCGGCTGGTGGTGTTCGGCCATCTGGGCGATGGCAATCTGCATTACAACGTGCAGGCGCCGCTGGACATGGACCCGGCACGTTTTCTCCGGGCACATGAGGCCACGTGCAACCGCATCGTGTTCGATGCCGCGACGGCCTGCGGCGGCACCTTCTCCGCCGAGCACGGCATCGGTCAGCTCAAGCGCGACGAGCTCGCACGCTACGGCGATGCGGTCGCGGTGGCGCAGATGCGGGCGATCAAGCAGGCGCTCGATCCGCAGAACCTGATGAATCCAGGGAAGGTGTTGCCCGATCGTCCTGGGGCTTGATGCCCCCAAGCGGCTCGCCGCAGCGGCGGCAGTAGCGGGCATCGCTCATGTGCCCGACCAGGCCGCAGCGCGGGCAGATCGCGTCATCGAGCGCCTGCGCCTGCCGGTGTTCCTCGACCCGGCGCTGGGTGCGGTAGGAATTGATCAGTTCGGCCGAGTAGATTCCCGTGGGCACCGCGATGATGCCGTAGCCCACGATGATGATGCCCGAGGTGATGATCTGCCCCAGCGTGGTCTTGGGCGTGATATCGCCAAAGCCGACGGTCGCCATGGTGACGATGGCCCAGTAAATGCCGCGCGGAATGCTGGTGAAGCCGTTGCTCGGCCCTTCGACCACATACATGATCGAACCGAAAATGGTGGTCAGGGTCAGCACGCTGAGCACGAAGACGAAGATTTTGTTCCTGCTGCGCGCCAGCGCATCGAGCATCTGGCTGGATGCGCTGGTGTACTCCATCAGCTTGAGAATCCGGAAGATGCGCAGGACCCGCAGGGTGCGGATCACGCTCAGATGGACCGAGCCGAGAAACAGCAATTCCAGATACGCCGGCAGAAAGGCGAGCAGATCGATGATGCCGAAAAAGCTGAGAGCGTAGCGCCACGGGTTCTGCACCACGGAAAGCCGCACCACATACTCCAGCGTGAACGCCACGGTGAAAATCCACTCCAGCACGTAGAACACACCATGCGCCTGTGCATGCACCGCCTGCACCGAATCCAGAATGGTGATCAGCACGCTCAGCAGAATGAAGCCGATCAGCAGCAGATCGAACAGCTTTTCGTCGCGTGTGTCGTGAAAGTACATCACGCGGTACCAATAGCCGCGCCAGCCCTCGGTCGTGCGCGGTGCGAGATGGATGCTGGACTGGCGGTTTTGCATGGATGTGGTGGCGCAAGAGCGTGATGAGCCGGATTCTAGAAACCCGCTGGAGGCGGTCATCACGCGCGCGATCACAAAAAAACCGCCCTGACGGGCGGCTGTCGGCTGCTGGGCGGCGCTGCGCCGCGTGCGCTGCGCGTTTCAGGCCACGGCGCGCAGCGGAGCGCGCAGCGCGTCGAGACGCTGTTCGGCGGCGTCTGTCGGCAGCCGATGCAGCAGACGGTTGGCGCCGGAAACCAGCGCCCGTACCGATGCGGTGACGATGTTGGCGTCCATGCCGACGCCATACGTGCTGGTGGGCAGTCCGTCGATCGCCATTTCGACGATGGCCGATGCCTTGGCATCCGCGCCGAGGCCCAGCGCGCGCTCCTCGTAACTGTGCACCGCCAGCGGCAGGCGCAGGGCGTGGATCGCGGCGTCGATCGGGCCGTTGCCTTCGCCGGAGAGGCTCAGGCGTTTGCCATCGACATCGATCTCCAGCCGGATGCCCTGACGTTCGCCGTGATCGGTGAGGTGATAGGAAATCAGGTGGAGCGGACGCGCCACGGCGACATATTCGTCGTTGAACATCTTCCAGAGTTGCTGCGCAGTGACTTCGCTGCCGGTGGCGTCGGTGTGCTTCTGCACCACGCCGCTGAACTCGACCTGCAGCCGGCGCGGCATGATCAGGCCGTAAGTCGCTTCGAGCAGATAGGCGATGCCGCCCTTGCCGGACTGGCTGTTGACGCGAATCACCGAGTCGTAGGTGCGCCCCAGATCAGCCGGATCGACCGGCAGGTAAGGCACTTCCCAGAGGGCGTCCGGACGCTGCGCGGCCAACCCCTTCTTGATCGCGTCCTGGTGCGAGCCGGAGAATGCGGTGAACACTAGATCACCCGCGTAGGGGTGACGCGGATGCACCGGAAGCTGGGTGCATTCCTCCACCGTGCGGGCGATGGCGTTGATATTCGAGAAGTCCAGCCCCGGATGCACACCCTGCGAATACAGGTTGAGCGCCAGGGTGACGAGGTCGACATTGCCTGTGCGCTCGCCGTTGCCGAACAGGCAGCCCTCCACGCGGTCCGCACCGGCCATCACGCCCAGTTCGGCAGCGGCCACGGCGCAGCCACGGTCGTTGTGCGGATGCAGCGAGAGAATGATGCTGTCGCGCCGGTCGAGGTGGCGGTGCATCCACTCGATCTGATCGGCATAGATGTTCGGCGTGCTCATTTCCACCGTGGCCGGGAGGTTGAAAATGATCTTGTTCTCGGGCGTGGGCTGCCAGACTTCGGTGACGGCATTGCACACCGAGACGGCGAAGGGCAGCTCGGTACCGCTGAACACTTCCGGGCTGTACTGAAAGGTCCATTGCGTGTCGGGTTGCTCGGCTGCGAACTGCTTGATGAGCTTGGCCGCATTGACCGCAATCTGGGTGCAACCCGCCTCATCCACGTTGAACACAATGCGGCGGAAATTGGGCGCAGTGGCGTTGTACACATGCACGATGGCCCGCTTGGCGCCACGCAGCGACTCGAAGGTGCGGCGGATCAGGTCCTCACGCGCCTGGGTGAGCACCTCGATGGTGACGTCGTCAGGAATATGCCCGCCTTCGATGAGTTCGCGCACAAAGTCGAAATCGGTTTGCGATGCCGAAGGGAACGCCACTTCGATTTGCTTCACGCCCACGGCGCAGAGCGTCTTGAACATGCGCATCTTGCGTTGCGCATCCATGGGCTCGAACAGCGCCTGGTTGCCGTCGCGCAGATCGGTGCTCATCCAGATCGGCGGCCGGGTAATGACCTGATCGGGCCAGGTGCGGTCTTTCAAGCCGATGGGGGGGAAGGCCTGATATTTGGTTTGCGGATGCTTCAACATGAATCAATCTCCAGAAAACGAATGCGAATGTTCAGAACAGGAAGGCGACGACAAGGCGGCCGGACTGTCGCAGGCGCAGGGCCCGGCAACCGATGGGTAGTCGTTTTGCATCGGAAAACAGGTTCATGGCGAAGAGTCGCATAGAAAAAAGCGCCCTGGGGCGAGGCCGCGGGCGCTTGATGTCGGTTGCAAAAATGAATCAGTCGCGCGCGGTCCGGGACGGCAGTGCCAGTAGGAGAGAACCCAGCAGCAAAGCGCTTTGCGCATTACTGAAAATGCGGTGGAGAACGGGCGCGCTCGCGATCAACATGAAGTAAAGGTAGCAAAATTCGCGCGCAGCGTCAAACAAAAGTCCCTGGTGCTGCAGCGCACGCGAGATGCTTGGCACCGAGCGGTCTTTCTGCACGGGCCCTTTACGAATTTGACAGGCTCCTGGGAGGCTCAAGTTGTCTCTGGAGTTTTCTGAACAGGAACGGCTCAAAACCGCACGAATTCCGGCTGAGCGGTGGTGAGCACAGGCAGGTCATCTGCGGTGGCTTGTCTGGGCATACGCCGCGGCTGAGGCGCAACGGGAGCCATCTGCTGGGGTGCGTTTGTTTCCTGCGCCAGTTTGAACCCTGCCATGCTCTCTTGCAGCGCCTGTGCCTGCGCATTCATCTCTTCTGCCGTGGCAGCCAGCTCTTCCGAGGCCGAGGCATTTTGTTGGGTCACCGCATTGAGCTGCGAGACCGCCTGATTGATCTGCTGCATGCCGATGGACTGTTCTTCCGAGGCGGCGGTGATCTCCTGCACCAGATCGGAGGTCTTGGAGATGGCGGGCACCATCTGCGCCAGCAAGGCCCCTGCGGCGTCGGCCTGCTTGACCGTGGAGGCGGCCAGATCGCCGATCTCCTTGGCCGCCACCTGAGAGCGCTCAGCCAGCTTGCGCACCTCGGCAGCCACCACCGCAAAGCCCTTCCCATGTTCTCCGGCACGGGCGGCTTCAATGGCGGCGTTCAAGGCCAGCATATTGGTCTGATACGCAATGTCATCGATGATGGAGATGCGCTCGGCAATGGCCTGCATCGCCGTGACCGTGCCTTGCACCGCCTCACCGCCTGCACGAGCCTGAGAAGCCGCCTGCTGCGCCATGCCATCGGTCAGCCGGGCGTTGTCGGCGTTCTGGCGGATGGAGGCCGTGGCCTGCTCCAGCGTGGCGGAGGTTTCCTCCACCGAGGCCGCCTGCTCGGAGGATGACTGCGACAGGCTCTGCGAGGTGGCCGACACCTGGGTGGAGGCCGAGAGCAACTGCTCGGCAGAGGAGCGCACCGCGCCAATGACCCCGGTCAGGCGCTGCACCATGTCCTCCAGCGCCCGCAACAACGCACCGGTCTCGTCCCGGGAACGTGAGCTCACCTGCACCGACAGATCCCCTGCGGCCACCCGCTGCGCCACAGAGACGGCTTCGGATAAAGGACGAGTAATGGAGCGGGTGATGAGAATGCCGCCAACCATCGCCACAACGATGAACCCCAGAGTGATCAGCACGGTGTCACGTATCGAACGCGCGTAGTCGACCTGGCTTTGCACATACGCACTTTGCATGCCGGCTTTCTGGTGCGCTATCAGGGTGCGGATGTGCTCACGCATTGCAGCGACGATCGGGGCGGCCAGCTGGGTGTAGATGGTGCTCGCTTGGGGGTAGAGACCTTGATGCATCAGTCCGATCACCTGTTGTTGCACCGCGCGGTTCCGCTCCATCAACCCTTTGATCTTTGCCATTTCCGCGTTGACTTCGGCATCGGGCGGCAAGGTTTGCAAGGTTTTGAAAATTTCCGCTGTGTCCTTGCGGTTGCTGGCCAGTTGTTCAGTCAGCAGGTGCTGCTGAGCCTGGTCTCTGACCGGGTTGAGCAGCGCCTGGTACAGCGCACTGGTCGTGTTTTGAAAATTCCCGAAGAACGCGTCGAGTAATTGAATGCGTTGGCTCTGGACATGGATGATGGTGTCGAGCCTGGCATTCGACTTCTCCAGTTGCTGTTGCGCAAGCACTGCGTTGAAGACGATGACTGCGAGCATGCCGATAAGACCCAGGGTCATACGGGTGCGAATGCGAAGATTGTTGATCGATTTCATGGATGTCTTGTGGATGAAAGCATGATGAACGAACGGCACATCAGGCGCCTGTCGGCATAGGCAATTGCCCTGATTGCGCGGCACTTTGCTTCAGCCACGCCCATACTCCACCATGGCTGCCCCCACCTCGCTCAGCGGCAGGCTGCGATCGGCGGCGCCGAGCTTCACCGCTTCCTTGGGCATGCCGTAGACCACGCTGGTGGCTTCATCTTGGGCCACGGTGCGGGCGCCGGCGTCGTGCATCTCCTTGAGACCGCGCGCGCCGTCATCGCCCATGCCGGTGAGGATGATGCCCAGGGCGTTGCGTCCTGCGCATTGCGCAACCGAGCGGAACAACACATCCACCGATGGTCGGTGGCGGTTGACGGGCGGGCCATCGCGCACTTCGACGTGATACTGCGCGCCGCTGCGCCGCACCTGCATGTGACGTCCCCCAGGCGCGATGAGCACAAGTCCTGGAATCAGCCGGTCGCCATCGCACGCCTCGCGAACTTCCAGAGCGCAGACCGTATTCAGGCGCTCGGCAAAGGTTGCGGTGAATTTTTCCGGCATGTGCTGCACCACCGCGATGCCCGGCAGGGTGCGGGGCAGGGTAGTGAGCACGCGCTCCAGCGCCACGGTGCCGCCGGTGGACATGCCCATGGCGATGATCTTCTCCGTTGTGTCGGTGAGCACATGCGCGCTGGGCGCAATGTTTTTTGTGGTGACTGTCGCTCGGGACATGACGCTCAGGCTGCGCGGATTGGCTCGCGCTGCAGCCTTGATGGTCTGTGTTAGCTCCGCTGTCTGCTCTAGCAAGAAATCCTTCAGGCCCACCCGCGGCTTGGTGACCACACTCACAGCGCCTGCAGCCAGCGCGTCCAGGGTGATCTGCGCACCCTTCTCGGTGAGAGTGGAGCAGATCACCACGGGAAGCGGATGATCGGCCATGAGTTTTTTGAGAAAGGTGATGCCGTCCATGCGCGGCATTTCCACATCGAGCACCAGCACGTCGGGCCACTCGTCTTGCTGCATTCGCTGCAACGCAAACAGTGGGTCCGGCGCAGTGCCGATGACCGCAATACCGGGGTCGCGCAGCAGCACGGCCTGCAGCACTTGCCGCACCACGGCTGAATCGTCGACGATGAATACTTTGACCTTGTCTGTCCGGATCACGGATTGATCTCCCCGAATGTGCTTTGTTGTGTGATGCGTTCAGGCAGCAGACTGCTGGGCGTTCTGACCCCAGAATTTCAGATAGGCATCGCCGCTCCAGATTTCGAACAGCAGATTGCGATGTCCCTCACCGCCAAGATGCTCGGCCTTGAGGCGTAGGCCGTATTGCTGCACCAGTTCACGACCTCGCAGCACGTTCTTGCACGACACATCTGAGTGGCCTGCACGCAGCGGGTGATGGTGCGCGAACATCCGCCCGCCGCCGAACAGTTTGGCTTCATACTCTTCAGGTCGCGTTCCGGCTGAGCGCATGTCGCGCAGGAAAAGCAGCATTGCTTCGTCGCCATACCGACCATCGAGGGCACCGTGACCGGCGCGATGCGTTCCGCGCCCCGGCAGCATGTAGTGGCAGAGCCCGCCGACCTTCAGCCAGGGGTGCCAGACCGCGATGGCCACACAGGAGCCCAGCAGCGTGCGTACCCTTGTTCGACCTTCGCCGAAATACAGTTCGCCCGGCTGAAGGAAGATCTCCAGCGGCTCGGCTTCGGCCGATTCGGGAGAGAGGGATTGCGGAGGAGTTGCCGTGTTCATCCGGGTTTGCGGTACACCGCAGGTTGAACGGCGTGCACGGGCAGATCCAGTCCGTTGAGGCTCTCCGAATGACCGATGAACAGATGCCCGCCGGGGCGCAGCACATCCAGCAGCCGGCGGCACACGGCGCGCTTGGTATCGGCGTCAAAGTAGATCATCACATTGCGCAGCACAATCAGGTCGAACAAGCCGTTGTCAGGCAAGGTGGTATTGAGATTGATCGCCTGAAACCGAACGCGCTCACGGATGGCCGGTTGCAGGGTGAAGCTGCCAGCCTGCGCCCCGACGCCCTTGAGGCAGAACGCCTTGAGGTAGGACTGGGGGATTTTCTCGGCGCGCTCCATCGGGTAGATGGCACGACGCGCCTGATCCAGGATGCGGGTGGAGATGTCTGAGGCCACGATCTCCCAGGGCTGTTGACCCATGCGTTCGGCCAGCACCATGGCGATGCTGTAGGGCTCCTCCCCGCTGGAACAGGCGGCGCTCCAGACCCTCAACGCAGTCGAAGTATCCATCGCAGGAACGATGTTTTCCGACAGGTAGGCGAAGTGCCGCGGCTCGCGAAAGAAGTAGGTCTCGTTGGTGGTGAGCAGGTCGATCGCTTGCTGGCGTTCCGCGGCATCGGTGCGCAGATGCTGGAGGTAAGCGGTAAAACTGGGTAACCCAAGCGCATGCAGTCGCTTGGACAGGCGGCCTTCGACCAGCGCCTTTTTCGATGGGGCCAGGTTGATGCCGGCGGCGTCGAACATTAGACGGGAGAAGGCGGAGAGTTCGGTATCGTTCAGGGAAGTCATGGGTCGGACGTTGGCGTTACAGGAAGCGGGCGAACTGCTCCGCTGGCACGGGCGGGCTGAACAGATAGCCCTGGTAGGACGCGCAGCCCAGCGCGCCAAGGAAAGCAGCCTGCTCCAGGGTTTCCACGCCTTCGGCGATGACGTCCAGGTGCAGCGCCTGCGCCATGGACAGCACGGCGCGGGTGATCGCAGCGTCGTCGGGGTCGTCAGGCAGATCTTTGACGAAGGCGCGGTCGAGTTTGAGCGCGGCCACTGGCAGGCGCTTCAAGGTGGCGAGCGATGAGTAGCCGGTGCCGAAATCGTCGATGGAGGTTTTCACCCCGGATGCGCGCAACTGCGCGATCAGACCGCTGACATGCTGCGGATCGTCCAGCATCATGCTTTCGGTGACTTCGAGTTCCAGCAGATCGGCTGGAATGCCGCTTGCCGCCAGCGCTTCGCGCACCTGGCGCAGCAGCAGGTCGCCCTGCAGTTGCCGCACCGAGCAGTTCACAGCGACCGGTACGGCAGTCAACCCGCCATCGCGCCACTGCCGCACTTGCTGGCACACGGTGCGCAGTACCCAGGCGCCCACGGAAACGATCAGCCCAGTTTGTTCCAGCAGCGGAATGAAGTCCGTCGGCGAAACCAGGCCGCGTTGCGGGTGCCGCCAGCGCAGCAGGGCCTCGGCACCGAGCAGCACGCCGGTCCGCAGGCAGACCTTGGGCTGGTAGTAGACGATGAATTGTTCCTGCGCGAGCGCACTGCGCAGATCGGTTTCGAGTTCCACCAGACGGCGTCCCTGCCAGCCCATGTCGGCACGCCAGCGCAGCGCGCTGCCGGGCTGCATGGCTTTGGCGCGGTACAGCGCCACATCGACGCGGGCGAACAGGGTGTCGGCATTCTGTCCGTCCTCCGGGGCGCACGCCAGCCCCGTGGTCGCCGAGATGAACAGTGTCTGCCCGGCAACGATGAAGGGCTGGGCGAAGGCACGCTGTGCCTCGTGCGCCAGCAAGCCCTCGATGCCCTGCCGCGGACAGGTGGTGACGATGGCGAACTCGTCGCTGCCCAGGCGGAAGACCGTGGCCTCAGGCTCGAAGTCTCTTTTCAGTCGCTCGGCCACGGCCCGCAGGAGCTGGTCGCCGAAGGCATGACCGTAGCTGTCGTTGATGTGCTTGAAACGGTCGATGTCGATCAGCATCAGACCGAGCGTGGTGTCGTTGCCGCCACGCCCATTCTCATCGAGCAGCCGCGTCACCACTTGCTGCGCCTGGAAGCGGTTGGGCAGGCGGGTGAGCTCGTCGTGCTCGACCAGCCAGCGCAGACGGGTCTCGGCGACGCGCTGCGCGGTGACGTCGTGCGCCACGCCAACGGCGCCCAGCAGATCCCCATTGCGGTTGCGCAGCGGGTAGGCCGAGATCTGGTGCTGCCGCCACTCGCCCGCCGGGTTGCGGATCGCATAGTCTTGCTCGCGCACCTGTTCGCCACGCAATGCGCAGGCGAGCGGCAGGGTGTTCATGTCGGCGGGCTCGTGCAGCAGGGTGTACACCGGAGACAGCCGGAACAGCTCCTCGCGGCTCAGGCTCATTTGAGACGGCACGCCCACGCGGTGCGCCGCCTGGTTGGCATAGATCACCAGCCCGCGCTCGTTGACGGCATAGATGGCGTCGTGCAGTTCGTCCAGCGCGGCATTGAGAAACGCGGTATGGAAAGCCAACGCCTGCGCGCGGGCGTTGGCTTCGGTGACATCCACGCAGAAGCTGGCGATGAACTGGATCGCCCCTGCCTCGTCGTGAACTGGCGAGACGTGCCAGCGCAGGGTGCGGCTGTTCCCGTTCCTGTGCAGGTAGGGGCGGTCTGTGCAGTACGCGCCAACCTCGTGCTGCGCCATCTGGCTGATGTTGGCGCGCGCCTTGTCGCGCTCGGTTTCTGGAATCAGCGCGTAGACGTCCGGCAACGCCAGCACCTCCTCCCGGCTGTAGCCCAGCATATGCGCCAGCGCCGGGTTGCAGTCGAGGATGCGGCCCTTGGCGTCGACCAGCTCAATGCCCATGCCCGAGTGGTCGAACACGGTCTTGAACATATTGCGCTGGCGGTGCAGGTCGCGCACCAGAGGGCGCAACTGCCAGGCCAGCGCGAGCAGCCCGAGCAGCACCAGCCCGGGGATGAGAAGCAGCGCGGTGCGCAGCACAGGGCTGAACAGCGCGCTGGCCGGGGTACTGACCACCGGGCCGAGCCTTGACGTCGGTAATTGGCCGTAGCTCACCGCGCGCACCTCGCTTCCCTGCGCCAGCACGGCCGAGGCGTGGCGGCCCAACAGGCTCAACTGCTCGGGCGCAGAGGCCGCGGGCCCGGGGGCAGGAAGCTGGATCATCGGGCGGTTGGCGCGGTCTTCGATGCATTGCGCAGCGCCGTCCGGTGCCTTGCTGCACAGCCGGATATAGGAGCCGGGGTGTTCGCGCTGCAGGCCGCGCAGCAGCCCGGTGACTGCGGGCAGCGGCAGATCGACGGTGAGATGGCCGAGCAGCCGCGCGTTCTGCTGCACGGCGGCGCGTACTCGCAGCTCCAGGTTCGCGCTCCGCGGTGGCCGCCCCAGGGTGATGCCGAGCCGCGAGGTGCCAACAGCGGGTAGCGCAACCAGTGGGGGCAGCGGGGCAGACTCGCCGTAGACCACCTGCCCGCTGACGTCGGTGACGCGCCAGTCGGCGGGCTGCAGCACATGCAGGGCGGCGACGAAGTCGCTGATGTTGGGTTGCGGAACATGCGTGGCGTCGGCCAGCAGCGCGCGCAGTTGCGGGCTGCTGCTGAGCGCCGCCACTTCGCCGCTGCGCACGCGCACCGCGCCGTCCATTCCGCCGATGATGGCGTTGCGATGCACCTGCAGATCGTTGATCAGCCCGCGGCGGTGGGCGTCCGCCATCACCCCGATGCTGAACAGCGCCACCAGCACGCTGCCGACCATGAGGGTGACGGCGGAAACCAGCAGAACCCGCCTGTCCTCACGCTGCCAATAGGCCCGCCGATGCCACGGCACCCTGTTGCGCAGTGCCGCCGCGGTGGCGGAGGAAAACAGCATGGCCAGCGGCGCGTAGGGAACGCCACCACCAGCCGTCCAGACGTGGGTGAGGAGATGCAGCCCAAGCAGCAGCACCCCCGCCAGCGCCAGGGCGACGATCAGCAGATCGAGCAGGAGGGGAGACCAGACTTGCATCGCGATGATCCGTACTCAGAGAGCCTGCCTTTCGTCGATTTCTCAGAAATTTGAATGAAAGTTAGATTAAAATTTCGCTATGTATTAGTTCTATGGATGAGTCGGCTGAAAAATCAGCCGTTTTGCGGACCCCCCCGCGCAGAGTTTGCTGCATGGGGGAGAAACTGCGCTGCGCTTCCCCTGCGTTCGCCCTGACGCTCTCTGCCGCCAGTTTGAACCCCGCCATGCTGTCTTGGAGGGCCTGCGCCTGCGCATTCATCTCTTCCGCCGTTGCAGCCAGTTCTTCCGAGGCCGAGGCGTTCTGCTGCGTCACCGTATTGAGCTGCGACACCGCCTGATTGATCTGCTGCACACCCGTGGAAAGTTCATCGGACGCGGCGGAAATCTCCTGAACGAGCTCGGAATTCTTGCTCGCCACAGGAACGATCTGGGCCAGCAGATCGCCCGCGGTATTCGCCTGGCGCACACTGGAAGCCGCCAGATCCCCGATCTCCTTGGCCGCCACCTGAGAGCGCTCGGCGAGCTTGCGCACCTCTGCGGCCACCACCGCAAAGCCCTTGCCATGCTCGCCGGCACGGGCCGCCTCGATTGCCGCATTGAGCGCCAGCATATTGGTCTGATAGGCGATGTCATCGATGATCGAAATGCGCTCGGCAATGCTCTGCATGGCGGCGACAGTTTGCTGTACAGCCGCGCCACCGTCCCTGGCCTGCTGCGCGGCCTGTTGCGCGGTGGAGTCGGCAAGGCGCGAGTTATCCGCATTCTGACGAATCGACGCGGTGGCTTGTTCCAGTGTGGCGGAGGTTTCTTCCACCGAGGCGGCTTGTTCCGAGGTGGATTGGGCGATGCTCTGCGAAGTGGCAGACACCTGGGTGGAAGCCGAGAGCAACTGCTCGGCGGAGGAGCGAACCGAGGCAATGGTCGCCGTGAGGCGGCGCACCATCTCGGCCAGAGCTGCGAGAAGTTGGCCGGTTTCATCGCGCGTCGTTGGTCCCACCTGCACGGACAAGTCTCCTTCGGCCACGCGCTGCGCCACCGCGACGGCTTCGCTCAGGGGGCGGGTGATGGAGCGGGTGATGAGCCAGGCCAGCGCGGCGCCAAACACCAGGGCGGCCAGACCCAGAGCGGCAATCAGACTACGCGCCGTGGCGAAGGCGCTGTCCGCCTGAGTCGTCGCTTCCGAGAAGCGCTGCACCAGGCGTCCATTCAATGCATTCAGATCTGCGCGCAAGGCGTGTTCCACAGGAACGACCTGTTGGTTGAATTGCGCCAGGGCCTGCCCGCTTCCATTGCTGCCGAGTTGGGTAAAGCACACGGACTGCGCCTGGGTATAACTCTGGAGCCCGCTCGCAATGCGCTGCACCAGCGGGATGTTGGCCGGAGCGCGCACCAGATGCGTCAATTGGGCCAGCAGTTCGCCAGCGGACTGCTGGCTGACACGCAGAGCGGCGATCTGGCGTTGTTGCTGCGCCGGGTCGTTACTGAGCAGCACGTCGCGGCAGTCGGCGCTGATTTCAATGACCGTGGTGCGCAGCTCGGCCACTGCATGCGCCTCGGGCCAGGCCTGCCGGGTGGCTTCCTGCGTGGCCGACTTCATGGACTCCAGAGACAGCAGGGCGATCAACCCCAATCCAAACAGCAACAGCAACAGCGCGCCGAAACTCAGCGTCATGCGGGCACCGATCTTGATCTGGCTGAACATGAGAACTCCTTGTGTGCAAGTGGCCGCGTGGAAGTTATACGAGCGGCATGTTTTTCAGGGTTTTTTGGAGAAACAAATGAAACTATTGATCTTTACTTAATCAATGACACTACCAGAGCGTAGCCTGCATCCAGCATGCGGCAATGATCGAGGGGCGTTTCTGAGCGCTCTTGAGCTTGTTGCGCGCGGTCGTGTGCAGCTCGCTCAGGTCGGCGGGGCAGTAGTTGGCCAATGCGTGTCGCTTCAGCCAGGCCCACAGGTACTCCACCGGGTTCAGGTCCGGCGCGTAGGGCGGCAGGAACGCGATCTGGATGTACCCATCCAGGCTGTCGAGGTATTCGCGCACGAGCCGACTGCGATGCGCCTTGAGACCATCCCAGATCACCAGCAGCGGCTGCTTCAGATGGGCCTTGAGCGCTTTGAGGAATTCGACGATCTCCTCCTTCTTGATGCTGCCCTCGTGCAGCCGAAACAGACAGTTGGTGCGCGTCAAGCCGGCGATCACCGAGACGTGGTTCCAGTTGAAGTGGAACTGGATGATGGGTGTGTGCCCCCTGGGCGCCCAAGTGCGCACCCGGGTCGGGCGCTCGCTGATGCCCGATTCGTCCACGAAGACGATCAGGCGACCTTCTCGCTGGGCTTTTTTTTAAGCGCCGGCCAGGTGCTGCGCTTCCAACTGCGCACAGCCTCTTCGTCTCGCTCGATGGCGCGCTTCTCGGGCTTTTGCGGGCTAAAGCCCAGTGCGCCCAGAATGCGCCAGACATGCACTTCGCTGAAGGACACGCCGTACAGACGCTCGATGAGCAGACGCACCCGCTTGAGCGTCCATCACTCGGTTCCAAATCCGTGCTCGGTGGGCCGCTGCAACAGCGCGCGGCGCAACCCCTCCAGTTGCTGCGCATCCAGTTGCGCCGGGCGTCCTGGCGACATGGCGCGCAGCGCATCGATGCCGCCTTCATCGAGCCGGGCCTTCCAGGTGTACACGGTCTGGCGCGCCACCCCAACCGCCGCCGCTGCCTGTGCGGGCGTCTTGCCTGCCAGCAGCAATCGACCAGCTCGCACCCGTTTGCGTGTTGCCTCGTCCATCTTCTTTCTCATGCAACCAACCTCCAATCACGCTGATGATCGGATAACGTTTGAGTATGCTATTGGTTGTCATGTTTTATGTAAATCTCAATAAAAGAAACTTAGGAATAAATGAGTGACAATTTTTTTGGAGGGGGAAGCATCAAGGCTGGCATTCCGCCATCGCTGCCATGTCGTCGACCGAGAGCACGCGGCCCACATCCAGCAGGATGATGAAGCCGGCATCGGTGCGGGCCATGCCGCGGATGAAGTCTTGCCGCAGCCCGGTGCCGAAGCTCGGGGTGGGTTCGATCTGCGCGGCGTCCATGTCGAGCACGGCGTTGACCGCGTCCACCAGGATGCCGATGGCCAGCGGGCCGTCTTCGCCGTCGATCTCGATGATGACCACACAGGTGCGTGGCTGCAGCGTGGTGGCCGCGCGGCCGAAGCGCTGCGCCAGATCGATGACCGGCACCACATTGCCGCGCAGGTTGATCACGCCATGCACGAAGGCCGGCATCATCGGCACGATGGTCGGGCGGCTGTATTCCAGAATTTCCCGCACCCGCAGGATGTCCAGGCCATAGACCTCGTTCTGCAGGGTGAAGGTCAGGTATTGGCCGCTGGCCGGCTGGGTTTTTCCAGCCAGGCTCAGAGGAGCGGATGTCGCTTGGGACGGGTTCGCTAGGGCGGTCGTCATGGTGGATTCCTCAGGTCTAGGCTGTGGTCAGAATTTCACAAAGTCGCCAGCACCAGCGGTAGCGAGTGCCGGGCCGGGCATGCGCCGCGGCTGAGGCGCGGGGGAGGGCGGTGCGCGGTGGGCTGCGGCCACTTGCGTCGGTTCGGCGTCGATCCTGAACTGGCCGATCAGGTCTTGCAGTGAAGTGGCCTGCGCATTCATCTCTTCTGCCGTGGCAGCCAGCTCTTCCGAGGCCGAGGCATTTTGTTGGGTCACCGCATTGAGCTGCGAGACCGCCTGATTGATCTGCTGCATGCCGATGGACTGTTCTTCCGAGGCGGCGGTGATCTCCTGCACCAGATCGGAGGTCTTGGAGATGGCGGGCACCATCTGCGCCAGCAAGGCCCCTGCGGCGTCGGCCTGCTTGACCGTGGAGGCGGCCAGATCGCCGATCTCCTTGGCCGCCACCTGAGAGCGCTCAGCCAGCTTGCGCACCTCGGCAGCCACCACCGCAAAGCCCTTCCCATGTTCTCCGGCACGGGCGGCTTCAATGGCGGCGTTCAAGGCCAGCATATTGGTCTGATACGCAATGTCATCGATGATGGAGATGCGCTCGGCAATGGCCTGCATCGCCGTGACCGTGCCTTGCACCGCCTCACCGCCTGCACGAGCCTGAGAAGCCGCCTGCTGCGCCATGCCATCGGTCAGCCGGGCGTTGTCGGCGTTCTGGCGGATGGAGGCCGTGGCCTGCTCCAGCGTGGCGGAGGTTTCCTCCACCGAGGCCGCCTGCTCGGAGGATGACTGCGACAGGCTCTGCGAGGTGGCCGACACCTGGGTGGAGGCCGAGAGCAACTGCTCGGCAGAGGAGCGCACCGCGCCAATGACCCCGGTCAGGCGCTGCACCATGTCCTCCAGCGCCCGCAACAACGCACCGGTCTCGTCCCGGGAACGTGAGCTCACCTGCACCGACAGATCCCCTGCGGCCACCCGCTGCGCCACAGAGACGGCTTCGGATAAAGGACGAGTAATGGAGCGGGTGATGAGCCACGCGGCTAGAGACGCCAGAAGTGCGGCGGTCACGGCTAGGCCAATGCTGAGCGTGCGGGCCGCGCGATAGTCGGCGGCGCTCTTCGCAGTCAGGGTGTCGGTCTGCTCGCGCAGCAGTTGACTGATGCGCTCAGACTGAGCACGCACCGCGCGAGAGTTTTCCAGCCCGACCTTCAGATAGTCGGCCTGCGCCTGGCCGAAATTGCCCAGCTTGATCTGCGCCATGGCGGCTTGCTGAAGGGCACGCCCTTGCAGAATGGCGTTGTGCATCTTGCTCAACATGGACTGCAACTCGGGGCTGGGTTTGAGATCCAGGATGGCTTGGTACGCTGCATCACTGCTGGTTTTGGTGGCTTGCAGGTGCTGCAGATCGTCTGACTCCAGGCGCTGCTGCAGCAGGATGCGAAACAGCATGCGGTTGGCAGCCGACTGGTTGAGCTCCATGGTGTGCACCGCGCGCTCTTTGAGCAGTCTGTTTTCGGTGATGGTGTTCAGATTGGCGTCGATGCGTGCGGCCTGCACCAGTCCGATGACCGCCGTGGCAATGAGCAGGAGCAGAACCGTGCCAAAGCCCAGCCCGAGCCGGACGCCGATTTTGAGATGGTTGAACATGATGGAGATCGCTTTTCAGAGAGTTCGGAAATAACGTCGTCTCAGGACGTCACCGCCGTTTGTTTCAGTTCGAGGGGCTGACGGGAGGCACGGCCCACCAGGGCCGGAACATCCAGGATCAAGGCCACCTCACCGTTACCCAGAATGGTCGAGCCGCTGATGCCTTGCAGATGGGTGAACAGCGCGCCCAGCGGCTTGATGACGGTCTGGTATTCCCCCAGCAGGGCGTCGACTACAAGCCCAGCGCGTTGGCCCGCGGTCTGGGTCACCACGACGTTGCTGCGGGGCAAGGCATTGGGGGGCTGGTGATCGCCGCCAAGGTTCGTATGGAGGTCGTCATCTGCACCAACGCCCAGCGCCTCCCGCAGATAAAGCAGCGGCAGTACTTCCCCGCGCAGGTTGATGTAGCCCGGCTTCTGCTGAGCTGGGTGGAACTCCATGCACTCCACCACCGCATCCAGCGGCAGCACATAGGTGTGCGCAGCGCTGCGCACCAGAAAGCCGTCGATGATGGCAAGAGTGAGCGGCAGGCGCAGGCGCATCTGGGTACCCTGGCCGGCTGCGCTCTGGATGTCGATGCTGCCACGGATGGCTTCGATATTGCGTTTGACCACATCCATGCCCACGCCGCGACCCGATAGGTCGGTAATGGCGTCGGCGGTGGAAAAGCCAGGTTCGAAAATCAGAGTCCAGACCTCATGGTCGGGCAGGGTGGCGGCCAGTTCGGATTTGATCAGGCCGCGCTCCACCGCCTTGGACAGAATGCGTTCGCGGTTGAGCCCGCCGCCGTCATCCGCCACTGTGATGAGGATGCTGCCCGAGTCGTGGCATGCCGACAGCTTGAGCGTGCCTTGCGCGGGTTTGCCGCGCGCAACGCGGATATCGGGCGCTTCGATGCCGTGATCCATCGAATTGCGCACCAGGTGCATCAGCGGATCGGCGATGCGCTCGACCAGGGTCTTGTCCATCTCGGTGTCGGCGCCTTCGATGACCAGCGCGATGTCCTTGCCTAACTCTTTCGACACGTCACGCACCACGCGCTGGAAGCGTGCGAAGGTCTCGCCGATTTCCACCATGCGCAATTTCAATGCGCGCTCGCGAATGTCTTCCACCAGCCGGGTAATTTGCGCAGCCGCCTCGCGCTGTGCGGCGCCTTGCGCATGCAGGGCGTTGCCCGCGCTGGCAATCACCAATTCGCCCACAAGGTTGATCAATGCGTCGAGCTTGTCGGCGGCAACGCGCAGCATCTGGCTATCGCGGCTGCGCTTGTCCTTGACCTGCTTTTGCTTGTCGAGCGCAGCCTGCACGATGGGCTGATGGGTGGCGCCTTCGCGCACCAGAATTTCCCCCAACGGGGCGACGGCGGCACCGCCAGTCTGCGCGTCATGCTGGGCGCTCAGTGCGTCTGCAAGTTCTTTCTGCGTCAGCGTGCCGACCTGCACCAGGATGTCGCCCAATCGCAGATCATCTTCCGGCATGCTGCGGATGAGCTGCACATAGTCGGCAATGCGGCTGTGCGCTGGCAGGATGCGGATGGTGCTGTCTTCGCGCACGAACTCGAACACCGCCTCGATCTCTTCCTTGCTGGCCGCGCTCTTGAAATTGATCTCGAAGCCGAGGTAGCTGGTTTCGGCATCCATCATGTCCAGTGCGGGCAGCGCGTCGGTGAGCGTGACCAGTCCGACGATCTCGCCGAGACCCCGCAGATAGCGGATGAAGGCCAGAGGGTCCATGCCGTTGCGCAGGCTGTCTGGGCCAAAGCGCAGCGACAGATGCCAGGTGGCGGTGAGTGCAGCGCCGTGAGGCAGGACGGTAACTGGGTCCGCGGCTGCGGCTGGTGGCCCCAGCGCCTCAGTCGAAGCGACCACCGCCAACGTTCCGCCAGCCGGTTGCTGCGCGGCCAGGAGACGGGCCACCAGCGCCTGCTCTTCGGTCGTGCCGCTGACGCATTCGCCTTGCTGGTCCACCTGCTCGATCAGCTGGGCAAGATGATCGCGGCCCTGCAACAGCACGGCCACGATCTCGGAGCTGACGGCCAGTTTTTCGTCGCGCATCAGATCGAGCACGCTTTCCAGATGGTGGGTGAAACGCACGATACCGTCCAGCCCGAACAGACCGGCCGAGCCCTTGATGGTGTGCGCCGCGCGGAACAGAGCGTTGATGCGTTCGCTGCCATCTCCTTGCGCCTGCGTTTCCAGCTCCATCAGCCCCTGCTCCATGCCTTCGAGCAGTTCCTGGGCTTCGACGATGAACGAGCGCATCGCCTGGTGCATTTGCTGTTCAAAGTTCATGTGCGCTCCTGTGACTGGGGACTGCGGCCGAACTCGATCACCGGATCGCCGAAATACGCCAGCAGGCCGCAGAGTTCGAGCGCGTCGATGACAGCCGGGCTGTGCGCAGTGAGTTTGAGGCTGTGCTCCAGAGTGCTGGCTTGCTGCTTGGCGGCAAGCAGGATCTGCACGCCGGAGGTGTCGATCTCGTCGACTTCGGCCAGTTGCAATTCAATGAGCGGATGCTGGGCGATCAGATTGGCGAGTCGCTCGCGCACCTGCGCGGCGGCATAGATGTCCAGAGCTCCCTGCAGTGCAACACTGCAGACCGGCCCTGCCTGTTGTTCGATGAAGTCCACGGTGTCTCCTTCGGCGGGCTCAGGGTGCAATGAGTTTGGACACCGCAGCCAGCATCTGCGCAGGCTGAAAGGGCTTGACCACCCAGGCACGGGCACCGGCGGCCTGGCCCTGCGCCTTCATGTCATTCTGGCTCTCGGTGGTGAGCATGATGATCGGGGTGAACTTGTATTCGGGCTTTTGCTTGATCTCCTTCACCAGGGTGATGCCGTCCATATTGGGCATGTTCACGTCGCTGATGATGAGGTGGATTTTGCGGCCATCGAGCTTGGTCAGCGCGTCCATGCCGTCGCAGGCTTCGATGACCTCGTAGCCAGCGCTGGCGAGGGCGATGTTGACCACCTGGCGCAGTGAGGCGGAGTCGTCGACGATGAGAATGGTTTTGGCCATGGCAATGTGCGAGTGAATGGAGTTGAACGAAATTGAGCGATGACGTGCTTCAGAAAAAGGTGATGTCGCCGCCGTCCTGCGCATCCACCGTTGACAGGCCGCCGTGATTCAGGCGCTGCTCCTGCGTGGTGTAGCCGCTGGCGATGCGCTGCATGAATCCGGCGGTGTCCAGCGGCGCTGTGGCATTGCCGGCGCGGCGTGACTGATAGCTCTGCAGTTCCACCACCAATGCATCGAGACTGTCGCGGCTGTGGGTGAGGATCTGGCTGACCCGGTCCTGGAACTGGAGCGAAACGAGAACGTCACCGATTTCCTCGCGGATGCCACTGCTCTCGCGCTGCAGCAGATCACTCGATTCGGACAACCCCGTGGCGACATTGCGCAGCCGGGTGAGCACCTGGTCGATCGACGACTCGGACCGGCTGAGGAACTGCTGCTCCTCCTTCTGGGACTGCTCAGCGGAGCGGGTGAGGGTCTGAATGGCGCCCGTGATGATCTGCACCTGCTCGCCCATCTTGCGGCCGGTATCGCGCGACTGTGCCGAGAGCTTGCGCACTTCGTCGGCCACCACGGCGAAGCCGCGGCCGTTTTCTCCGGCCCGTGCGGCCTCGATGGCGGCATTGAGCGCGAGCAGATTGGTCTTGGCCGCCAGTGCGGCCACTTCGGCGGACATCTTTTCCAGTGCCTCGGTATAGCGCGACATGCCCAGCACTTCGCTCACCATGGCGGCGCGTTTGGCCAGCGCGGCGCGCAACTGATCGAGCACATCGCCGAGTTCGCCTTCGCTGCGCTGGAACACCGCCACGACGCCTTCGCCGCCGTCCATGCCGGCCGCTGCCTGCTGCGACGCCTTGACCGCGTTTTCCAGCCTGGTGTACAGACTGGAAAAGCGTTGGCTGAGCGCGAGGATGGCGGTTTCCATCTGCGCTCGCCCAGCGTCGATCTGCTGACCAAGGACGGGCAGCGCCTGTGCGCACAGGGTGTCGATTTGTGCTGCGGCGTCAACCTGATGTGTGGTGTTGGAGTCGGTCATGGCGGGGTCAAGGGGCGGGACTGTGGAATTGCGCGGCCAGTTGGCGCACGACGGTTTCGAGTTGCTCGATTTCGGAGCCTTTGTCGAAGAAGTAATCCGCGCCGCCATCCAGGCTGCGAGCGCGGTGCTGCGAGTTGGCATGCTGGGTGAACATGGCGATGCGCACATCGCTGCGGCTGGCCTTGATGCGTTGAAGAAGCTGCAGCCCGTTTTCGCCCGGCATCTCGATGTCGAGCACGATGAAACGCACGGTTCCGGCGGTGTCAACGTCCAGAAGGTCCAAGGCGTGCTGACCGCTGTCGGCCTGCAACACACCATGCACTCCGGCAATGCCGCACAGCAGATTCGCCAGGCGCTCGCGCACCAGCGCGGAATCGTCGACCACCATCAGTTGCATGCGCCCGCCTTCAGAAAGGAATTGTGTACCCATTGTTCGGGGCTGGTGGGTTCACAGCCATCGGTCGCAGGCGCGAGGGAACATCGGACTGGGACGCTTTGCGCTGTCAGAAAATTCCGACATCTGACAGCTTCATACCAGTTTGTGGTCCAGCGCGTAGCGCACCAGATCGGCATCGCGCACGAGGGCCATTTTTCGCATCAGATGGGTCTTGTGCGTGCTGATGGTCTTGACGCTCAGGTGCAGTTCACGCGCCACTTCGCCCACAGTGCGTCCGGCGCCGATGCGCAGCAGGACCTGCAATTCACGGTCGCTCAAAGTTTGGTGCGGCAAGGCATGAGCGGCTTCACCATCCTGGAAATGGTTGGCGAGCTGCTCGGCCACGGGCCCGGTGAGATAGCGTTTGCCATGGGCTGCGGTGCGAATGGCGTCGATCAGAACTTCGGGGGCGCTGTCCTTGGTGAGATAGCCGGCCGCGCCATGGCGCAGGGCGCGCATGGCAAACAGGTGTTCGGCGTGCATGCTCAGCATGAGCACGGGCAGGCTGGGATGGCCGGCTTTGGTGCGCTTGAGCAGATCGAGACCGTCGCTGCCTGGCATGGAGACATCGAGCAACACCACGCTCCAGCTGCTGTTGCGGATGGCGTCCAGCGCGCGTGCGGCATCGCCGCACCACTGCGTTTGCAGACCATCCGCCTCCAGCACACGGGCCAGCCCGGCGCCGAACAGGGCATGGTCGTCCACGATGAGTACGCGAATGGCTTCCATGGGCGATCAGTCCGCGCAGGGCACGCGCAGGCGGATGCTGGTGCCCTGGTCTGGCGCGCTGATGCACTCCAGCGCGCCGCCCAGCAGGTGCGCGCGCTCGCGCATGCCGCGCAGACCGAAGGATGTCTGGCTGGACTGCGTCTGGCTGTCGAAGCCCCGTCCATCGTCCATGATGTCCAGTGCGATCAGCCCGGGCATGCGGGCGAGGGCGAATTGCACCGAGCTGGCCTGCGCATGGCGGGCGATGTTGGTGAAGGCTTCCTGCGCAATGCGGAAAATCTGGATGGCCGTCATGTCGTCCAGGGTTCCCGCGTTGTCGAGATCGAGCACAACGGGGACGCCATAGCGCTGTGTGAATTGCTCGGCCAGCCAGGTCAGCCCTTCGGTCAGGCCCAGGTCGAGCACGGCGGGACGAAGCTGTGCTGCCACCCGCCGACCCGCGGCCGTGGCGGCGTCCACCAGGCTGGCCATGCTGTTGAGTTGCGCGTCGTCCGGGCCCAGCCGCCTGCGCAGCAGGCTGATGTCCATTTTCAGCGCGGTGAGCAACTGGCCGAGTTCGTCGTGCATGTCGCGCGCGAGGCGGGCGCGTTCCTGCTCGCGGGCATGTTCCATGTGCGCGGCCATGTCGCGCAGATCGGACTCGCGGCGGCGCGCATGGCTGATGTTGATCATGATGCCGTCCCACTGCGCCTGCGCAGCGCCCGCGCGGGTGACGGCAGCGCGGATGTTGATCCACTTGATCTCGCCCTCCGTCAGAATGCGTCCCTCCCAGTTCCAGGGCTCGCCATGCAGCGCGCTGGCCTGGAGCGAGGCGTGGAAATCGGCCTGATCCTCTGCGTGAATGCGACCGATGAAGGAAAGGCTGGAGCGCAGCAGCGCCTCGGCACTGAGGCCGCACACCATGTGCGCCGATTCGCTGGCCTGAGTGAATTGCAGCTGCCCGCCGCGTTGTTGGAGCTGAAACACAAGGCCAAAGCCTGAGAGTGGGTGCGCCGCCCACTGCGCATTGCACAACGGGGTCTCTTGAACAGGCGGCGAGGGGGGCAGGGGCGTTGGCACTGGCGGGCGGCGTGGAATGCGTTTGACAGTCCACCTAACGGCCCGATCGGGGAAAACTTGAATCTGTCCGGCGTGGCGCGGGCCTGCTGGCGTGCCTGCGGGGTCAAAACTTCTCGATGCGGGCCAGGGTGTCACTGAGCGGAGCGAGACAGTCGAACACCTCGCGCTGGGGCAGGGAGCGCAGCCAGGTGAGCTGACGCTTGGCCAGCTGCCGGGTGGCGGAGATGGCCTGTTCGCGAAACTCGGCAGACGAGGTCATGCCATCGAGATGATTCCACGCCTGCCGGTAGCCCACGGCACGGATGGACGGCAGCGCGGGGCTGAGGTCGCCGCGTTGGCGCAGGGCGCGTACCTCGTCGAGAAAGCCCGCGGCCAGCATGGCGTCAAAACGGTCAGCGATGCGTGCATGCAGCACACTCCGGTCCGAGGGTTCGAGCGACAGGATGCGCAGGGGAAGGGCTTGCTCCGGGTGCGCGGGCGGAGCGAAATGCGCCGACAGTGGCCGGCCGCTGAGCAGCCAGACTTCGAGCGCGCGCTGGATGCGCTGGGCATCGTTCGGGGCGAGGCGAGCGGCAGTGGGTGCATCCACCGCAGCCAGACGCGCGTGCAGCGCGGGCCAGCCGAGCCGCGCGGCGTCGGCGTCGAGCTGGGCGCGCAGTTGCGCATCGGCCTGCGGCAGCGCGGACAGGCCCGACTGCAACGCCTTGAGGTAGAGCATGGTGCCGCCGACGATGAGCGGCTGCGCCCCGCGTCGGCGGATGTCGTCGATCAGCCGACGTGCATCGGCCACGAACTGCGCGGCGCTGTAGGCCTGCGCCGGGTCGAGGATGTCGAGCAGATGGTGCGCGCACGCGGCGCGCTCCTCGGCACTCGGCTTGGCGGTGCCGATGTCCATGCCGCGATAGACCAGCGCGGAATCCATGCTGATGAGTTCGACCCTCTGGCCTCGCGTCTGCGCCTGCTGGGCGAGATGCAGCGCGGCGGCGGTCTTGCCGCTTGCTGTCGGCCCGACGATGCAGGCGACCGGCCGTTTGTCGTGCAGCGGGGTCATGGTCAGCGCCCGCGCAGGAACAGGGCGTCCAGATCGGCCAGGCCGATCTGCCGCCAGGTCGGGCGTCCGTGGTTGCACTGGTCGGCGCGTTCGGTGTGCTCCATGTCGCGCAGCAGCGCGTTCATCTCGGCCAGGGTGAGCTGACGGTTGGCACGGATGGCGCCGTGGCAGGCCATGCTGGAAAGCAGGGCATTGCGCCGCTCCTGCAGACGCGCGCTGGTGCCTTGTGCGATCAGATCGGCCAGCACGCCCCGCGCGAGCCGGATGGGATCGGCATGTGCGAGCAGCGCTGGGGTGGCGCGTACCACCAGGCTGCCGGGCCCGGCGCGGTCGAGTTCGATGCCCAGGCTGAGCAGGGCATCGGCATGGTCTTCGACGGCGCCGATTTCGGCATCGCTTGCGGCAAAGGCGGCGGGAATCAGCAGGGGCTGCACGGCAACGGGTGCGCCGCCCTGTTCCGCAGCCTTCAGGCGCTCGTAGACGATGCGTTCATGTGCGGCATGCATGTCCACGATCACCAGCCCCTGCCGGTTTTGCGCCAGGATGTAGATGCCGAGAAGCTGCGCCAGCGCGAAGCCGAGGGGGAAATCGGTGCGCTGATCTGGCTCGGACGCAGGCGGTCTGGACTCGCTGGCATAGGCGCCTGCGAGGGCACTGTCCTGCGCCTGCCATGTCGTGGCAGGGCCGAGCGGCGCATGGGCACGGGCGACCGCATCCCAGGGCGGCGGGCTGGGGCGGGCATAGCTTAAGGGCAGGGGAGTCGTTGTCGGCAGCGGGGATGGCGCCCGCAGTTCGGCGCGGGCCGCATGCGCTGCGTCTTGCTCAAGTTGCGTCGCGCCGCCGACCCTGGCAAGCGCCTGTTCGACGGCATGGCGCACCGCCTGATGCACGGCGGAGCCGTCGCGGAATCGCACTTCCGACTTGGCCGGATGCACATTCACGTCGACCAGTTCGGCCGGAAGATCGATCAACAGGGCGAACTGCGGCTGCAGCGCGCCATGCAGCACATCCGCGTAGGCCGCACGCACGCCATGCGCTACGGTGCGGTCGCGCACCCAACGCCTGTTGACCAGAATGTGCTGAACATCGGCACGGGCGCGGGCAGCGGTCGGCTTGCACACCAGACCGCGCAGCGTGAGCGGGCCGACCTGTGTGACCACGGGCAGCGCGTGGGCGCTGAAGGCATCCCCCAGCACGGCAGCGAGGCGATCAAGTCCCTGCGCGGAGTTGTCGCGCTCGAATTGCAGCTTGAGCTGGCCGTCATGCCAGAGCCGCAGGGCAATCTGCGGGTGAGCGATGGCGGTGCGTCTGAACACCTCGGCGCACCAGGCATATTCGGTGCTGGGCGACTTGAGAAATTTGCGCCGTGCCGGCAGATTGAAAAACAGTTGCCGCAAGGTGACGCGTGTACCGGGCTGCGCTGCGGCCGGCTGCACACCGCTGACCTGGCCGCCGCTGGCGCTGATGGCCGCACCCCGGGCATCCGCACGGCGACTGATGATCTCGACCTCGGCCACTGCCGCCATGGCCGCCAGGGCCTCGCCGCGAAACCCGAGATGTGCGGCGTGATGCAGTTCGTCGAGATCGGCGATCTTGCTGGTGGCGTGCCGCAGCAGAGCCAGCGGCAGCTCGTCAGGAGGAATGCCGCAGCCATCATCCTCCACCTGGATGCTGCCCAGGCCGCCTTGCTCCAGCCGCACGGTGATGGCGCTGGCTCCGGAGTCGATGGCGTTGTCGAGCAGTTCGCGCAGCGCAGAGGCCGGGCGCTCGATGACCTCGCCGGCGGCAATCTGGCTGATGAGCACGTCCGGCAATGGACGAATCGGACGTTGGGGTTGCGGCAAGGCAGGAGGAGCGCGCGGTCAGTCACCCGGCGCACGCAGACGAATGGACAACTGGGCTCAGTATACTTTTCAGGCTGTTTTCAGCGCGTCTCCCAGCGGCCAGAATCGGGCTTGCTCAGCCACTGCTCAGTTTCCGGCGGCAGCATGCAACTGGTGCAGTCCGCCTGGTCATCCTCCGGGTCGGTCTCTCTGCCTTTGCTGACTACCCTGGTCGCCCATTTCGCCCCCTCGCACTCGCCGCATGGACCTTCACTCGCTCATCGATCTCATCCTGCACTTCGACGTGCATCTGGCACAGTTCATCTCGTCGTACGGGCCCTGGGTGTATGGCCTGTTGTTCGGCATCGTGTTTATCGAAACCGGTCTGGTGATCATGCCGTTCCTGCCGGGCGACTCCATGCTGTTTGTCGTGGGGGCCTTTGCCGCCACGGGCGCGCTCAGCTTGCCTGGGGTCATGGCGGTGCTGTGGCTCGGAGCTGTGCTTGGGGATAGCCTCAATTACCAGATCGGCAAGGCGATCGGGCACAAGGTGTTTTCCTGGCAGGATTCGCGCTGGTTCAACCGCCGAGCCTTCGACAAGGCGCATGCGTTCTATGAAAAGTATGGCGGCATCACCATCGTTGCTGCGCGCTTCATGCCCTTCATTCGCACGTTTGCGCCGTTTGTCGCCGGGGTTGCGGAGATGTCGTATGCCAAGTTTCTCGCCTACAACATGCTGGGAGCAACCCTGTGGGTCGGGCTGCTGGTGATGGCGGGCTATCTGTTCGGCAATATTCCATGGATCAAACACAATCTGGGCATGATGACCGTCGGCATCATCGTGCTGTCCCTGCTGCCTGCAGTGTGGGGCTGGTGGAAGTCGCGGCAGCAGACGCCTGCGGTATGATCAGCGGTCAATTGAGCGCACCGCGCAGCAATCCCACAGCCAGTCCCTCGATGGCGAAGGGCTGATCGGCGGAGACTCGAATGGGTTCGAACTCCGGGTTGGCCGGCAGCAGTTCGATGTGGTCGGCCAGGGTACGCAGTCGCTTGACAGTGACTTCGTCACCGATGCGCGCCACCACGATCTGGCCGTTCTGCGCTGTGCTGCTGCTCTTGACCGCCAGCAGATCGCCATCGAGGATGCCCACGTCGCGCATGCTCATGCCACGTACCTTGAGCAGATAGTCCGGGCGGACCGAGAACGCCGCCGGATCGACCGTGAGCGTCTGCTCGATGTGCTCCTGCGCCAGGATGGGATGGCCGGCTGCCACCCGACCGACGAGCGGCAAACAGAGTTGCTCTGCGCCCGGCAAGGCGAGTTGCAATCCCGACATCCCCTGAGCGCGCGCTGGCTGACCCGCACGATCGTGGCCCGCACGCTCGCGGTGCGGTTCCGTGATGCGGATGCCGCGCGACGCGCCGGGAGTGAGCTCGATCACGCCTTTGCGTGCCAGGGCCTGCAAATGATCTTCTGCAGCATTGGCGGACCGAAACCCGAGACGTGCCGCAATCTCGGCGCGCGTGGGTGGATAACCCAGTTCACGCACAGACGCGTTGATCAGGTCGAGGATTTCCTGCTGGCGGGGGGTCAGTTTTGAAATGAGTCGGCGCATGAGATGGGGCTCCCGGCAAATGCACAATGAAACCAACGCGCACAAACGACGCAAGCCCTGCAGGCTGCTGACACACTGAGCGATTGATCAGCTTGGTTATTTGCACAGCACTGTAATTCATAACAGCCACAATGCAAAGGAATTTCGAGATGCACAACCCATCAGGACCTGGCACACGCCCCCGGATCGTGGTGCTTGGCACCGGCGGCACGATTGCAGGAACGGCAACCGGCGACCCCACCCTGCCGGGCTACACAGCCGGGGTGTTGCGCGTGGACGCCTTGCTGGAGGGCATCCCGTCCCTGTCCCGGCTGGCGCAGATTCATGCCGAGCAGGTCGCCAATCTGGACAGCAAGGATATGGAGGTCGCGGTCTGGACGCGCCTGGCCGAGCGGGTGGCGCACTGGCTGGCCCAGCCGGAGATCGCGGCCTGCGTGATCACCCACGGGACCGACACCCTGGAGGAGACCGCCTACTTTCTGCAGCTCGTGCAGCGCAGTCACAAGCCGGTCGTGCTGACTGCCGCCATGCGCCCGGCCACCGCATTGGACGCCGACGGCCCGCAGAATCTGCTCGACGCGGTTCGGGTTGCGGTGCAGCCGCAGGCACTCGGACTCGGTGTGGTGTGTGTGCTGCATGGCCGGGTTCACGCCGCGCGCGATGTCACCAAGGTCAGCACGCACCGGATGGATGCGTTCACATCAGGAGAGCGCGGTCCGTTGGGCGAGGTCGATGGCGATAGCCTGCGGCTTTGGCGTCGGCCTGACACCGAGCCGGGAGCACCCTTTGCCATTCCGCCCGCCGATGCCTGGCCGCGGGTCGAGATCGTGCTCAGTCACGCCAGTGCGGACGGTGCCCTGGTGCGTTGTCTGGTTGCGAACTCCGCACTGCAGCCCGCGCTGAGCGGACTGGTGGTCGCGGGGACGGGGGGCGGCACCGTGCATCAACGCTTGCAGGAGGCCTTGCAATGGGCGGAAGAGCAAGGAGTCCGCGTGGCGATTGCGTCGCGTGTCGGCCCGCTGCGTGGCGGAGCCGAGGACGGACTCAACGCGGTGAAGCTGCGCGTCCGCATGCTTGTGGAGCTGGCCAACTCACGGTGAATGTTGTGGTTTCTGCGGCAGCCAGATGCGCACCTGCAGCCCGCCGCCCTCGGCGTGGCTGAGTTCCAGCCGCCCGCCCATCGCAGCGATGGTCTTGTCCACGATCGACAAGCCGAGTCCCGTCCCCTTGGCGGACGTGCGCGCAGCATCCCCGCGGAAAAAGGGCCGCGTGAGCTGAGCGAGCTGTTCCTGTGGAACGCCGGGACCGTGGTCGCGTACGGTGAGCTGCACCGTATCAATGCCTGGCTGAAGGCTGATGTCGAGATCGGTATGCACTTCACCGGGGGTCAGGGCGTAGCGCTTGGCGTTTTCCACCAGGTTGACCACGACACGCTGCAGTTCCAGTGTGTTGGCCTGCACGAGAGGCACTGTCGGCGTGTGCAGATGCAGCACCACGGTTTCATCTTTCTGGTAGCGGTCGCGGACGAAGTCGATCAGGGCGTTGAGATCCACCGTCTCCAGCTTTGGTGTGATGCTGCGCGCGTATTCGAGAAACTTGCTGATGATGCGGTCGGCCTGCTCGATGTCGTCGATGATGTTCTCGCGCGACTGCTCATCCGGCACACTGAGCTCGGCCTCGAGCCGCAGCCGCGCCAGCGGGGTGCGGATGTCATGCGAGATGCCGGCCAGCATCAGTGCGCGTTCCTCTTCCACCTCCTGCAGGCTGCGTGCCATGCGGTTGAAGCCGCGGTTGACCTCGCGGATTTCGCGCATGCCGGATTGCTCGTCCAGCATCTGCGAGTAGTTGCCGGCGCCCACACGCGCCGTTGCGAGACGAAGGTCGCGCAGTGGCTTGTTGACAAAGCTGGCGATCACCGCAGCGCCAATGAGCGCCAGCAGGGTAGCGATCACGCCCCAGCTTGCCCAGGTTTCGCTGAGCGAGGGGTCGATGCGGGAACGGTCGAGCAGCAGCCAGTACGGGTCGCCCTGGATCTGAAAACCGATCCACAGGCCTGGGCGGTCGTTGACCACATCGGCAAAGTCGAGTTGCTCGTTCAGGCGCGAATCGACGGCCGTTTCGAGCCGCCTGGTGAAGTCGGTATGGTTCATCGGCATCCACTGATCGGCGGCATTGCGCGGATAGATGTAGATGCCCTCCTTTTTCGCCAGATCCTCCAGCAGGGAGACGCGGTACTGCGGCGCGGAGTGAATCAGCGCCAGTCGGGTGAGGTCGATCAGACTGGTGATCTGGCGCGCGGTCTGCGTGACCTGCGGCCCGAGCTCAAGCAGGCGAAAGCTCTGGAACCAGGTCGCCAGACTGGCACTGACCAGCAGCACGATGAGCAGGAAAGTGCGCCAATACAGGCGACCGAACAGGCCGCCGATCCAGCGTTTCAGCCGGGTGAGCACACCAACACCCGATGCTGGAGCGGGAGGCGCCGCGCAACCGTCCTGCGTGTCAGCCTTCGGCGTTGTCGGGGACGAAGACATAGCCCACGCCCCAGACGGTCTGGATGTAGCGCGGATGCGCCGCGTCGGTCTCGATGATCTTGCGCAGTCGCGAAATGGCGACGTCCAGACTGCGGTCGAATGCCTCGTAGTCGCGGCCGCGGGCCAGTTCGGCCAGACGGTCGCGCGACAGCGGCTGGCGCGGGTGACGCACCAGCGCCTTGAGCATCGCGAACTCGCCCGTGGTCAGGCTGATGACCTCGCCGTTCTTGCTGAGCTCGCGCCGTGCCAGATCGAGGCTGAACGGGCCGAACACCACGGTTTCGTCCTCGCGCGACGGCGCGCCGGGCAGCTCTGGAGAAGGCTGGCGACGCAGCACCGCGCTGATGCGCGCCAGCAGTTCGCGTGGGTTGAACGGCTTGGGCAGGTAGTCGTCGGCACCCACTTCCAGGCCGATGATGCGATCGACATCCTCGCCCTTGGCCGTGAGCATGATGATGGGGGTCTGGTCCTTGGAGGCGCGCAGGCGCTTGCAGATGGACAGACCGTCTTCACCCGGAAGCATCAGGTCGAGCACGATCAGGTCGAAACGCTCCTTGACCATGATGCGCGACATGGCCTTGGAATCTTCGGCCACGAAGACTTCATAGCCCTCCTGCGAGAGATAGCGACGCAGCAGATCGCGGATGCGCGCGTCATCATCGACAACCATCAGCTTTTTCGGTTTTTCGTGGTCCATAGAAGCGTCTTATCGAAATGAAAAACGAGGCAGTTGCAACTGCCATCCTTCCTTGCAGCGATGTGTCAGCTTAAGGCTTGTTACAGAGTTTACTGCGAGACCGGGCCGGTTCGCGCCGGTTCGCCTTGATAATTTCAATTGCAAACTTTGGATACGCCCCCGCCGCAAATGCGCAACTTACCTGCTCTGAACCTGTGTGTTGTGGCGATGGCGCTTGCGACATCCGCGTCGGCCGCGGCCGTTTTCCAGAGCCAGACGCGACGCATGCCCGTGGCGAGCGAAACCGTGCTGCACCAGCAGCAGGGCGGCCTGTTTGCCGCAGGCAAACAGCACGGCACGCACTTCCTCAGCCCGGACGCCTCCGCACCCGTTGTGCCGCATGTCATGACCCCGCAGGATCGCCAGATCTTGCGTGAGCAGATTCAAAGCACGGCATCCGGCAATTTGCCCCAGCCGCAGCCTGCGCCAAGCGCATCATCCAACTGAAACGACCCGGCAATCGGCCTTGGTGGCCGTGGGATGTGCACAGTACAGACGAACAGGCAGGCACGCGGCGCAGATGTCGCCAAATGCTGCGCGTGCATGACAACCCATTGATTTTCAATGATAAATCGATGCTTAAAAAAGCGTCACATTAAGCGGACGTCTTGATTTTGCGGGATTTGGCCACGCCATTCAGCGCTTGCCCACAGAGTTGTCCACAGTTTGGTGGGATAACTGGATCGCCCTCTGCCCGCGTGTTGCGTGCCCGGGTTGTGTGCCGCTTTTGCCACCCGGCATAATGCGGCGCTGGGGTTCGGAGAGACCATTTCCGTCTGGTGACGGAGCAGACGCAAAGGACAACCGCATGTTTCACATGGTGCAAGCCGCAGGCTGGCCGATCTGGCCGCTGATCCTGTGCTCGATCGTGGCGCTGGCCGTGATCTTTGAACGGCTCACCGCCTTGCGGCGTGCCCGCATTCTGCCGCCCAAACTGCTCGACGAGGCGCTGAACGTGTCGTCCAAGCAGTTGCCCGCGCCCGATGTGATCGACAAGCTGGAGCGCAATTCGCCACTGGGTGCTGTGCTGGCCAGCGGCTTTCGCTCCGTGGCACGCCCGCATGCCAGTGCAGCGGGCTTGCAGGAAGATCTCGAAAACGCCGGCCGACACGAGGTCTACCGTCTGCAGAAGTATCTCAACGTTCTCGCCACCGTGGCCTCGGCCGCGCCACTGCTCGGGCTGTTGGGTACCGTGGTGGGCATGATCGAGATCTTCGGCTCGCAGTCCACTGCGGGCACCGACCCGACTGTGCTGGCACACGGCATTTCCGTGGCGCTCTATAACACGGCGCTCGGCCTGATCGTGGCCGTGCCCTCGCTGATTTTCTACCGCTATTTCCGCAGCCGGGTGGACGACTACACCGTCGATCTGGAACAGGCTGCGCGGCGTCTGGCCACGCACCTGCAGACCTATCTTCCGCGTCGCTGAGCCGCGCCTGCCGCCATGAATTTCAAGCGCCTGAACTCCGAGGATCCCGAGGTCAACCTCATCCCGCTCATCGACGTGCTGCTGGTCATTCTGATTTTTCTGATGATCAGCACGACCTACTCCAAGTTCACCGAGCTGAAGATCACCCTGCCTACCGCCGACGCCGAAAAGCTGCAGAACAATCCGCAGGAAATCATCGTGGCGGTCAGCAGCAGCGGGGAATACGCGATCAACAAACAGATCCTCCCCAGCCGCACCGTGGCGGCGCTGACCCAGTCTCTGCTCGACGCCGCCAAGGGCAAGCCCGAGTCCATGGTGGTCATCAGCGCGGATGCACAGGCAACGCAGCAATCGGTGGTGAACGTGATGGAAGCCGCACGGGCAGCGGGTCTGAGCCGTCTGACTTTCGCCACGCAAAAGTCTCCCGGCTCCTGATGGCGCAGCCCGCGTCACCCAGCGGCTGGCCTGCGTGGTGGCTGCGCCGCGGTCTGCTGACCTGGGTCCTCTGGCCACTCTCACTTCTGTTTTTCGCGCTGACGGGTTTTCGCCGCGCGCTCTATCACCTCGGTCTGCTCAAGACGGTGCGGGTTGCCGTGCCCGTCGTGGTGGTGGGCAACCTCACCGTCGGCGGCTCGGGAAAGACACCCTTGATCGCGGCGCTGGCCCGCGGGTTGCAGCAGATGGGCTGGCATCCAGGCATCATTTCACGGGGCTATGGGCGCAACCCGACAGATGCAGCAAGCCTTGCAGTTCAGGAGAACAGCGACCCCGCGCTGTGCGGGGACGAACCCGTGCTGCTGGCCCGGTTCACCGGCTGCCCAGTCCAGGTCGGACGCAGGCGCGTACAGGCTGCCCGCGACCTGCTGGCGGCGCATCCCGCAGTCGATGTCCTGCTCAGTGATGACGGTCTGCAGCATCTCGCCCTGGCGCGCGATGTGGAACTGGTTGTGGTCGATCAACGCCTGTGGGGCAATGGTCTGCTGCTGCCCGCCGGTCCTCTGCGCGAGTTGCCCGGGCGGCGGCGTGATGCCACCCTTGGCCCGGCCGAGGCGCTGCAACGCATCGACGGGGGAGGGCGCCATGTCGTTCTGACGCGCGCACTGGGTGCGTTCCACCGCGTGGTTGGCGACGAAAGACTTTCACCGGCCCAGTTCGCGCAGCGCTTTTCCGGCCAGCCTCTGGGCGCGCTGGCGGGCATCGGACATCCCGGACAGTTTTTTTCCATGCTGCGCGCCGCCGGGCTGCAGGTCAGCGGCGTGGCGGTGGGGGATCACAAACCTCTGGCCGAAACCGATTTCGCCGCGTTCGACGCCAGCTGCCCGGTTCTGATCACGGAAAAAGACGCCATAAAATCGGCGCATCTGTCGCCCGCCCTGCGCGAGCGTCTCTGGGTTGTCGGATTGCGGCTCGAACTGCCCGACGATCTGCTGCCCTGGCTACACCAAAAACTGGAGAGTGCGCGTGGACACCCGACTTCTTGATCTGCTTGTCTGCCCGATTTGCAAGGGTTCGCTGCAGTTCGACCGCGAGGCGCAGGAACTCGTCTGCCCGCGCGACAAACTGGCCTATCCGGTGCGGGACGACATTCCGCTCATGCTGGTCGATCTGGCGCGCGACATGACATTGCCCGCGCCCGAAGCCCCCGCTGCCGCGCAGGCCAGCAACGCAGACGCTCCGGCGTGAGCAGTGTTGCGCCCTTCTGGGTGCTGATCCCGGCGCGTCTGGCCTCGACCCGTCTGCCCGACAAGCCCCTGGCCGACATCGGCGGCGCGCCCATGGTGGTGCGCGTGGCGCAGCGCGTGCAGCGCAGCGGAGCGCAGGGTGTTGTGGTCGCCTGCGACAGTCCAGCCATTGCGCAGGCCTGTGCCGCACATGGCGTGCAGGCTGTGCTCACAGCGGTTGAACACGCCAGCGGCACCGACAGGCTGGCCCAGGCTGCCACGCTGCTGGGCCTGCCCGACGATGCCATCGTGGTCAATGTGCAGGGCGATGAGCCGCTGATCGATCCGGAACTGCCCGCGGCCTGCGCCGCCTTGCTGCAGACCCAGCCGCAGGTCGAGATGTCCACCTGCGCCCACCGCATCACCGACGAAGCGGAAATCTTCAATCCCCATGTGGTCAAGGTGGTCCTCGATGCCCAGGGCCGTGCGCTGTACTTTTCGCGTGCCCCGATCCCCTGGCAGCGCGACACCTATGTGCAGCGCCCAGGCGGCTGGCAGCGCCATGGGCAGGCTCTTCATCCGGTCTATCGTCACATCGGTCTTTACGCCTATCGCCACAGATTTCTGCGCCGCTACGCGGCTCTGCCCGCTGCGCCGCTGGAACAGGCCGAGGCGCTGGAACAGCTGCGTGCGCTGTGGCATGGACATGCCATCGCGGTGCACCTCACCGATCACGCCCCGGGGCCGGGCGTTGATACCCCCGCCGATCTGGAACGCGTGCGCGCCCTCTGGACGAGCTGAACGGGCTGCAGTCATCGGCGCGTCAGCGCCGGGGCAGGGCGGTCTGCTATTCTGAAACGCTGCGTTTTTACGATTGAGAGACCTTCATGCGATTGATTCTTTTGGGCGCGCCCGGCGCGGGCAAGGGCACGCAAGCAGCCTTCATTACCGAGCATTTCGGCATCCCGCAGATTTCCACCGGAGACATGCTGCGCGCCGCCGTGAAGGCCGGCACGCCCCTGGGGCAGCAGGCGCAGAAAATCATGGAGTCTGGACAGCTCGTGCCGGACGACATCATGCTCGGCGTGGTGCGTGAGCGTCTGACCGCACCCGATTGCGCCAGGGGCTTTCTGCTCGACGGCTTCCCGCGCACCATCGCACAGGCCGAGGGTCTGGAGCACGCGGGAATCGGCATCGACGTGGTGCTTGAGTTCGACGTGCCCGATGCCGACATCATCGAACGCCTGAGCGGTCGCCGCGTGCATCCCGCCTCGGGGCGCACTTACCACGTCAAGTTCAACCCGCCTCGGGTCGCTGGTGTGGACGATGCCACGGGTGAGCCGCTGGTCCAGCGTGCCGACGATCAGGAAGACACCGTGCGCAAGCGTCTGGAGGTCTATCACGCCCAGACCCTGCCGCTGGTGAAGTTCTACGCCGAGCGCATGGCACAGGGGCGTCCGAATGCGCCTCGCCTGATCACGATTTCCGGCGTGGGTCCAGTGGCTGAAGTGCAGCAGCGCATTTTTGCCGCCCTGCGGGGCTGATTTCCCTTCTGATCGCCATCATGCAACTCTCAGGCCATAGCGCCGTCATCAGTGGCGGCGCCTCAGGACTCGGCGCCGCAACGGCTGCCTTGCTCGCTGAGCGCGGTATGCACGTGGTCATCGCCGATGTGCAAGACGCAGCCGGTCAGTCACTTGCCGCAGACATCGGCGCCCATTTCGTGCATTGCGACGTCACCAGCGAGACAGACGTGCAGGCTGCGGTCGATGCTGCGCAAGCACTGGCGCCGCTGCGGGTGGCGGTGAGCTGCGCGGGCATTGCGCCGGCAGCACGCACCCTGGGCAAGCAGGGCCCGCATGCGCTCGATCTGTTCGAGCGCGTGATCCGCATCAATCTGATCGGCAGTTTCAATCTGGCGCGGCTGGCCGCCGCCGTGATGGCGCAGCAAGCGCCGCTTGCCGATGGCGAGCGCGGGGTGATCATTCACACTGCGTCGGTGGCCGCCTTCGACGGACAGATCGGGCAGGTTGCCTATGCCGCGTCCAAGGCTGGCATCGCGGGCATGACGCTGCCGCTGGCGCGTGATCTGTCGCGCGATGGCATCCGGGTGATGACCATTGCGCCCGGCATTTTCGAGACGCCCATGCTCATGGGCATGCCGCCCGAGGTGCAATCGGCGCTGGGGCAGATGGTGCCGTTTCCGCAACGCCTGGGCAAGCCGCAGGAATATGCCGCACTGGTCGAAGCCATCCTGACCAACCCGATGCTCAATGGCGAAGTCATCCGGCTCGATGGCGCCATTCGCATGCAGCCCAAATAAGACGTTGTGCTGCGGTGGTCTGCCGCACCGTTCCGAATCATGCAGCAGCGCATTCCCCCCGGTTTCATTCAGGATCTGCTGGCGCGCGCCGATATCGTTGAAGTCATCGGCCAGCATGTCGAGCTGAAAAAGACCGGAAGCAATTACAAGGGGCTGTGTCCGTTTCACGGCGAGAAGACGCCGTCTTTCACGGTCAGCGCGAGCAAGCAGTTCTATCACTGCTTTGGCTGCGGCGCCCACGGCACGGCCATCGGCTTCCTGATGGACTATGCGGGCATGGGATTTGTCGATGCGGTCAAGGATCTGGCCGGTCGCTGTGGCCTCACCGTGCCTGAGCCCGACCTCGATCCGCAACAGTTGCGGCAGATGCAGCAGCAGCGCAGCCTGCAGGCCACCCTGATCGACGCGCTGCAGACCGCAGACAGCTTCTATCAGCACCGTCTGCGCCACAGCGATCGGGCAAAGAACTATCTCATCACCCGCGGTCTGCAAGGCCAGGTCGCCAAGCGCTTTGGCCTGGGCTACGCGCCGGATGACTGGCAGCCGCTGGCCGGAGCGTTCGCCAATTACAACGCCGATGCGCTGGTGCAGTCCGGGCTGGTCGTGGCGCGCGACGCACAGGGCGACACGCTCGATCCCCAGGCCGAATCCTTCGCCAGCGCGCAGCGCCGCTACGACCGCCTGCGTGACCGCATCACCTTTCCGATCCGCAACCTGCGCGGGGAGGTCATCGGCTTTGGCGGGCGCATCATCGATCAGGGTGAACCCAAGTACCTCAACTCGCCGGAAACTGCGGTCTTCCACAAGGGCGAGGAACTGTATGGTCTGTTCGAGGCGCGCTCGGCCATCTCCCGCGCTGGTTATGCGCTGGTGGTCGAAGGCTATATGGACGTGGTGGCGCTGGCGCAGTTCGGCGTCGAGCACGCGGTGGCCACACTGGGCACCGCATGCACCGTGCAGCAGTTGCAAAAGCTCTTCCGGCATACCGGGCAGGTGGTGTTCAGCTTCGACGGCGACGCTGCGGGCCGCCGCGCTGCGCGCCGCGCGATGGAAAACGCCTTGCCGCTGCTCAGTGACACCCGGGTGGTGAAGTTCCTGTTCCTGCCGCCTGAGCATGATCCCGACTCGTATGTGCGGGAAAAGGGCGCAGAGGCTTTCGAGCGCGAAATCGGCCGGGCGCAGCCCCTGTCCGAGTTTCTGTTTGCCAGCCTGTTCGACGGCGTCGCAATGGCGACCGCCGAAGGACGCGCCCAGGCGATTCATGATGCTGGGCCGCTGTTTTCCCAGATCGCCGCTCCGGCGCTGCTGGGCCAGTTGCTCACCGATTTTGCCCGGCAACTCGACATGCCGACCGCGGAATTGCGTGAGGTACTGCGGCTGTCCACGCCCGCACGCAAACCGGCGGCGCCTGCCGAGACATTCGGCAGCCCGCCGCACCGTCTGGAGCAGCGCCAGCGCGGGGGGCGCCACGCCCTGCGCGCGTTCGCCGCCCCGCCTGACCTGCTGCGCATGTTGCTGCCCTTGCTGTTGTCGCAGCCCGCCTTGTGGTGGGAGATCAGCCCGGCGCAACACGCGCTGCTGTCCCAGGAGCCCAGCCCCCTGCGGGGCTTCGTGATGGCGCTGGAGTCCATTCTGGAAGATCAACCCGGGATCTCTGCCGCCGCGCTATGGGAGACGCTGCGGGGGGCGGGGCACGCGCCCGAAGAGGTCCTCGCCCAATCGCCCGACCCGCTGGAAGTGGATGAATCCACCGCGCGGCACGATCTCTTTGCCATGCTGCTGCGCCTGGAGCGCACCGGCCTGTTGCGTCGTCAGGACGCGCTCGTGGCCGGGGGATTGGTGGACGAGGCCGACCGTGCAGAGTACCGCGGTCTGACACTGCGGCTCAAGGAAATCGATCAGGCATTGCGGGCGCCCCATGCGTCGCCGGGGTGAGTCTGTATGATGGCCCGATCGTCTTGCCCCTCCTGATCGCCGTGGAAAACCAGCCCCGTCTCGCCTCTGTGCAATGCCTGCATCCCGGCGGTCTGCATCGTCTGGCCTATTGGGAATGGGGCGACCCCGACTGTGACGATGTGGTCGTCTGCGTCCACGGTCTGACCCGGCAGGGACGGGATTTCGATGTGCTGGCGCAGGCGCTGCAAGCAGGCCGCCGCGTGGTCTGCCCGGATCTGCCTGGCCGCGGTGAATCTGACTGGCTCGACAACCCGGCGCTGTACCAGGTGCCGCAATACATGGCGGATCTGGTCACCCTGCTGGCCCGCTTGCGTGCGCGCAGACTCGCCTGGGTGGGCACCTCGCTGGGCGGACTCATCGGCATTGGCCTTGCGGGCCTGCGGCACAGCCCGATCGAACGCTTGGTGCTCAACGACGTTGGTCCTGCACTGGACCCGCGTGGGCTGATGCGCATCGCCAGTTACGTGGGGCGGAAAATGCATTTCAACACGCCTGAGCAGGCTGCCGCGTCCCTACGCGAGATCTCCGAGGGCTTTGGCCCTCACACCCCCGAGCAGTGGATGGCATTGACCCGGCCCATGCTCCGCCCCGAGGCGCAGGGCTGGCGGCTGCATTACGACCCGGCGCTGTCCCAACCCTTCACCGCGTCGACCGCGCAGGCCATCGCCGCAGGCGAAGTTGCCCTGTGGCAGGCTTTTGATCAGATCACCGCGCCCACGTTGGTGCTGCGCGGCGCGGACTCCGACATTCTCAACCGCCAGACAGCGCAGGCCATGGCACAGCGCGGCCCGAAGGCGCGCGTGGTGGAACTGCCGGGTGTCGGCCACGCGCCCACTCTGGTGCAGGACGATCAGGTGCGCATCGTGCGCGATTTTCTGCTGTCGTGATTCCGAACCCGCCCGAACCGCTGGACACCGCTGCGCATCACGCCTGCGCCGATGCGCGCGTGGTGCAGGCGCGCGCCTACTCGGTCGCGCTGATCGACACCGTCGTGCTCGAAACCGGCGAGCCCGCGCTGGAGCATGCCGATGGCGTGCGCAGCATCCTTGCCGATATGGGCGCAGATGCCGAAGCCCAGGCGACTGCCTATCTCAACCTCGTCGTGCCGCATCTGGCGCATCCGCAAGATCAGTTGCGCAAGCATTTTGGCGATGCGCTGGCCGACCTGGCTGTCGAGACCCGCAAATTGGTCGAGGTGTCGCGCATGGCGCGCGGCGGGCCGGATGAGGCCGAACTCCGGCGTCGGCATACCGAGTTGCTGCGGCGCCTGCTGCTGGGGTTCTCGCGCGATCTGCGCGTTGCCTTGCTGCGACTGGCCTCGCGTTTGCAGTCCCTGCGGTTTTACACCCGCACAAAACAAATGGCGCCTGCAGCTTTTCTGGCGGAAAGCATGGAGGTCTACGCTCCGCTGGCCAATCGCCTGGGGATCTGGCAGGTGAAGTGGGAGCTCGAAGATCTCTCCTTCCGTCTGTCGCAGCCCACCATCTACAAGGAGATTGCCCGCAAGCTCGATGAGCGCCGCGTCGAGCGTGAGCAGGGCATTGCCGCGGCCATCGGCCGTCTGCAGACGGAATTGCAGCACCAGCACATTGCGGCGCAAGTGGTGGGCAGGCCCAAGCACATCTACAGCATCTGGCGCAAGATGCAAGGCAAGCAACTCGCATTCGAGCAGGTCATGGACCTGCGCGCCCTGCGGATCATCGTCGCCGACGTCAGCGCGTGTTACGCCGCGCTCAGCACGGTGCATGCCATGTGGACTGCCTTGCCCGAAGAATTCGACGATTACATCGCCAAGCCAAAGCCGAATGGCTACCAATCCCTGCACACGGTGGTGCGAACCGAGGCCGGGCAGGTGTTTGAAATCCAGATCCGCACCGAAGCCATGCATGCCTATGCTGAACAGGGCAGCGCGGCGCACTGGGCCTACAAGGAGGCCGGGGCCAAGGGCTATCAGGGCCAGTCGCAGGCCGGGGATTATCAATCGCGCATCGCGCTGGCGCGGCAACTCCTGGCCTTGCAGCAAGAACTTGCGGGAACGCATGAATCGGCATCGGCCGCGCTCGCCGAAACCTCTGCAAAACAGGACGCGGAAGACCGCATCTTCGTCCTGACACCACAGGCCCGCATTGTCGAGCTTGCACAGGGCGCGACGCCGGTGGATTTTGCCTACGCCCTGCACACCGATCTGGGGCATCGCTGTCGCGGAGCGCGGGTTGACGGTGCGCTCGTTCCACTGACCACACCGCTGCGCAGCGGGCAGACCGTGGAGATCGTCGCCGCCAAGGAGGGAGGGCCGTCTCGAGACTGGCTCAACGCCGAACTGGGCTACCTGCGCAGCCCGCGAGCTCGCGCCAAGGTTCGCGCCTGGTTCAACCAGATTGCGCAGCAGGAAACCGTCGCCAAAGGGCGCTCCCAGGTGGAGCGGCTGTTGCAGCGCGAGGGAAAGACCAGTTTCAGCCTGCAGGCTCTCGCGGAAGGACTGGGCTTTCGCACAGCCGATGAATTGTTTGAACGCGTTGGCAAGGACGAATTTTCCCAGCGTCAGATCGAGGCCTACCTGCGGGCTGACCCGTCTGCGCCTGCATCCGAGGAGTCCATTCAACTGGCCAGTGGCGCCGCCTTGCAGAAAAAATCCGCTGGGCAGGTTCTGGTGGTCGGCATGGGATCGCTGCTGACCCAACTGGCGGCGTGCTGCAAGCCCGCGCCACCAGACGCCATTGGCGGTTTTGTCACGCGCGAAAAGGGCGTGACGGTGCATCGTGCAAGCTGTGCAAATTTCCGCAACATCGCCCAGCAACATCCCGAGCGCGTGATTGCCGTGACCTGGGCCGGACAGGACGCTGGCGCCGCTCTCTATCCCATTGATCTGGAAGTGAGTGCCAGTGATCGCCAGGGCCTGCTGCGCGACATTTCCGATGTGTTGACCAAGGAGCGCATCAACGTCATCGGGGTGAACACCCGCTCGGTCGGCGATCTGGCGCAGATGCGATTCACTGTGCAACTTGCCAGCAGTGCCAAGCTCAAGCACGCCTTGACCCTGATTGCCAACGTCCCCGGCGTACTCAAAGCGTCGCGAAAGTAATCGCTCGAGTTCACAAAAAATGATGCTATGATGTGCGGCTTCGTAGGCGGTTAGCTCAGATGGTTAGAGCGCTTGCTTGACATGCAAGAGGTCGTTGGTTCGATTCCAATACCGCCTACCAGTCTGATGCCTCCGCCACTTCATGCGGCAGCCTGTTTTTTGCGAAAGTCCCCCGATATCTCAGGTACACGGGGGATTTTTTTGCGCTACGCGCAGGCTGATCGTTCTGTCCAGAGTGCCCATGGAACTGCACGCAGCGCGGTCGATCACCCCGGTGCAAGCACCCGGGGCGTTTGCGTGACGGCTCCATTCTCTCCATCAAAGGATCTGGCCCGGATCCCCGCGCGGGCTCTCATTCCGAGTCAAGCGGATGGGGCAGCTCACGGATGTGCTGGATGTCCAGGTGGACGGCACGCCGGGCGTCGGCGAGTTGCAGCGCCTCGCCAGCATGCAGTTGCGACAGGTCGCGCAGCACCCGGCCGCTTGCGTCCATGCCAAGCAGATAACCGCGCGCCAGCGTGGCGCGGGGGCTGAGCAATTGCAGGTGTTGCGCGGCCTGGTCGAGCCGGTGCCCGGTTTCGCGTAGGTGGCGACTTTTGGCATTGGACAGATTCAGCGTCAGTTGATTCAGCCGCTCGCGCTCCAGCGGCAGGCGGCGTTGCAGCGCCTGCACAAGTTGACTCTGCATCAGTTGCAGGCGCTGCGCGTGCAGGCGAGGCAGACCGATCAGCCCTTGTCGCAGCCGCCACTGCCATTGCGCCAGTCGGCTCAACGGTGCGGCGAGCAGGGCGGCCCGCTGGGGCCAGCGCAAGGCCAGGCGGTCGCAGCGCTGCTGTTCGCGCTGAAGATGACGCCGCGCTGCGGTGTGCAGACGGTGCGCCAGATGATCGAGTGCGCCAGACAGCGCCGCTTGCGAGGGCACGCCCAGTTCGGCGGCGGCCGTGGGGGTGGGAGCGCGCAGGTCGGCGGCAAAATCGGCCAGGGTGAAATCGGTCTCGTGGCCAACCCCGCTGACAACAGGCAGGATGCTGGCGGCAATTGCGCGAACCAGGCCTTCGTCGTTGAACGCCCACAGATCGTCCAGACTGCCGCCACCGCGCACCAGCAGAAGCAGATCGACCTCGCGTCGGGCCTGTGCACGCTGCAGCGCGGCCACCAATTCGCCCGGCGCCTGAGCACCCTGCACGCTCGCGGCGTAAACCACCACGCGGACATGTGGACTCCGGCGGCGCAGTGCAGTCAGCACATCGTGCAGTGCCGCGGCCTGCAGGGACGTGATGATGCCGATCGCGCGCGGCATGGACGGCATGGCGCGCTTGCGCTCAACCGCGAACAGCCCTTCGGCTTGCAATTTTTCCTTGAGGCGCAAAAACGCCTCAAGCAGTGCACCTTCGCCATCGGCCTGCACACTCTCGACGATGAGCTGCAAGTCGCCCCGCGGCTCGTAGATCGCCACGGTGGCGCGAAGCCGCACACTGATCCCGTCGCGCAGTGCAAACGCGCTGGCGCCCGCACGCTGGCGAAACAACACGCAACGCAATTGCGCCACGCCATCCTTGAGATTGAAGTACTGATGTCCGCTGGAAGCGCGCACCAGACCCGAGACTTCACCCCTGATGGTGAGGCTGTTGAACCTTGCATTGAGTGCGTCGGAAAACGCCCGCACCAATGCGCTGACACTCCAGACCATGGAGCCGGAAGAGAGGGATTTCAAATGCGCGTCCTGTTCGTTGTTGCAGATGTTCGATGCGCTTTCGTCTTGCCCGTTTGACAGACGAATTCAGGGAAGGAGATCAGAGCAGGCCATTGCACGTTGACGCCGGGGCTGGGCCAGCAGACAATGATGGGTTTTTTGTAAAATCCACGTTTAGCAAGCATCGGCGTCGCCGTACGGGCAACAATACTGGCACCGATACTGGCACAAATACGAGCACCACGCGGGCAGCGTACAGGCCAGCCGATGAACACAGCGAGCAAGTCAGCGATCTGAAACAAGTGTTGTGCGATAGAGAACCAGAACCGCGTGCGCAGGTCGCGCTCTAACCAGGCACGCAACGAGTCTGTTGCATGAGAAACTGGCGTGCCTGCCGACCGAAACTCCGCACCATCCCCTTGGAAGCGCACCCTCAACAGCATTTATAACATGCACTTGAATGTCATTCGTTCGTCGGTTGGGACAATGCGCGTTTGGCTTGTTCAGTCCCCGGAGCGCAGGATGTTCAGCAACCGCGACATCGGGCACCGAGCAATGCGCAGCAAGACATGTCGATGGTGCACTGGAGATTTTCTTGCGCGCGCCGGGTTGATTGCACTTTGAATTTTGTCGTTTCACCCTACATACTGCACCTGATTTTCCTTTCTTTTTTTCCTGCCGATCGATCACAGCAGGTTGAGGTCCACCATGACGAAAGCGCAATCCAAAACTCAGGCTCCCAACAAGGAGTCTGCATCCCGCAAGGCGGCGGTCGAAACCGAAGCGAGCGCTGTTGCGGAAAAGCCGCACGGCAAGAGCCGTACCGTGGCGGGGAAGTCCACGGTGGTTGAGACCAAGCCTGCCAAGCGCTCGGCAGCAAATGCTGTGGTTGCGGACGCGTCAGCCGTCGCCGTGAGCGCAGCGCCCAAGCGTGGCCGCCCGGCCAAGGTGGCCGCGCCTGCGGTTGTCGAGGAGCCCGCTGCGCGTCGTGGCCGCAAGGCCAAGATCGTGGAGGCGGAAGAGGATCTGCCCGATGACGTGGCTGAGGATGCCGACGTTGCCGAGGTTGACGTGGAAGTCGCTGCGGTCGAGGTGGTCGAGGAGGTGGCTGCGGTCCCCGCGCCCAAGACCCGCAAGGCCTCTCGCGCCCGGGAAAAGCAGTTGCTCAAGGAGTTCGGCTATGACGACTCCAACATCACCGACGAGGAACTGGGGCGTCGGCGCGCACGCTTGAAAAGTCTCATCAAGATGGGCAAGACCCGTGGGTTCCTGACCTACGGTGAGATCAACGATCACATTCCCGACAACCTGGCCGACCCCGAGTTGATGGAAACCATTGTGTCCATGCTCAACGACGTGGGCATTGCGGTGTATGAAACCACGCCGGACGCGCAAACCCTGCTGCTCAACCAGCACGGCCCCACCGCGTCGAGCGAAGAGGAGGCGGAAGAAGAAGCCGAGGCGGCGCTGTCCAACGTCGATTCCGAATTTGGACGCACCACCGACCCCGTGCGCATGTACATGCGTGAAATGGGCACGGTCGAGCTGCTGACCCGCGAGGGCGAAATCGTGATCGCCAAGCGTATCGAGGACGGTCTGCGCCAGATGATGCTGGCCATCTCGGCCTCGCCGACCACTGTGGCAGAAATCCTGGCCATGGCCGCACGGATTCACAACGGCGAACTGCCGGTCGATGAAGTGGTGGATGGCATGGTCTCCGACGACGAGTCCGACGACTACGTTGCCGAGGAAGACGTCGACTACTCGCTGGATGAAAGCGGCGAGGAAGACGAGGACGGCGGCGCCGGTGCCACGTCGATGAAGCTCGAAGAGCTCAAGGGCAAGGCACTCGAGGCCTTTGCCGAGGTGCATGATGCGTTCATGAAAATGCGCCGTGCCTATGACAAGGACGGCTATCGCTCGGCCAGCTATCTCAAGGCGCAGGAGGCCATCTCCAACGCCCTGATGGAAGTGCGCTTCACCGCCCGCACCGTCGAAAAGCTGTGCAACCTGCTGCGTGCCCAGGTGGACGAGGTGCGCCGTTACGAGCGCGAAATTCGCCGTTACGCGGTCGATCGCTGCGGCATGCCACAGGAAGAGTTCATCAAGTCCTTCCCAGGCCATCAGCTCGACCTGAAGTGGGTGGACAGGCATGTCGCGGCGAACAAGCCTTACTCCGTCATCCTCAGCCGCAATGTGCCGGCCATCAAGGAACTGCAGCAAAAGCTCATCGACATCCAGACCCGTGTCGTGGTGCCGCTGGACGACCTGAAGGAAATCAACACCCAGATGAGTCTGGGCGAGCAGGCCGCCCGGGAAGCCAAGCGCGAGATGATCGAGGCCAACCTGCGGCTGGTGATCTCCATTGCCAAGAAGTACACCAATCGCGGCCTGCAGTTCCTCGACCTGATCCAGGAGGGCAATGTGGGCCTGATGAAGGCGGTGGACAAGTTCGAATACCGTCGTGGCTACAAGTTCTCCACCTACGCCACCTGGTGGATCCGTCAGGCGATCACGCGTTCGATTGCCGATCAGGCGCGCACCATCCGCATTCCGGTGCACATGATCGAGACCATCAACAAGGTCAACCGCATCTCGCGTCAGCACCTGCAGGAGACAGGGACCGAGCCGGACGCCGCCGTGCTGGCCGAGAAGATGGAAATGCCCGAGGACAAGGTGCGCAAGATCCTCAAGATCGCACGCGAGCCGATCTCCATGGAGACGCCCATCGGCGACGACGACGATTCGCATCTCGGCGATTTCATCGAAGACTCCGGCACCCTGGCTCCTACTGAGGCGGCCATGCAGGCGGGTCTGCGCGACGTGGTCAAGGAAATCCTCGACTCGCTCACCCCGCGCGAAGCCAAGGTGCTGCGCATGCGCTTCGGCATCGAGATGGCCAACGACCACACACTGGAAGAAGTGGGCAAGCAGTTCGACGTGACGCGCGAGCGCATCCGCCAGATCGAGGCCAAGGCGCTGCGCAAGCTCAAGCATCCCACGCGCTCCGACAAGCTGCGCAGCTTCCTCGACACGCTCTGATCGCGTCGTCCCGCTGGCCGGACAGTCAGCGGGCGCACACGCTAGACTTCAGGAATGACTCAAGCGCGAAAAACTGCTGTCCGCACCATCGTCTTTGCCGACGTCGCTGGCAGTACCGCGCTTTTCCAATCCCTGGGCAACACCGAGGCCACAGCGCTGGTCACCCAGGTGGTGTCAAGCATGGCCCGCAGTTTCAGAACGGCGGGCGGCGAGGTGGTCAAGACCCTGGGCGACGGCATCCTCGCCACCTTCGAGCACAACACCCCGGCACTCAATGCCTGCATCGACATCCAGCGCACCTGTTCCGCGGCGGGCGCCGTCGATGCCACTGGGGCCCGACAAAAGCTTCCACTCAAAATCGGCATCTCTCGGGGCTTCGTCGTGCTGGCGCCGGGCGATTGCTTCGGTGACCCGGTCAATGCCGCATCACGCCTGTCCGACTCCGCTGGAGCCGGGCAGATTCTGATCGGCGACGCCGTGATGGAGGCGCTTCCGCTCGAATTGCTGGGGCGCCTGCGCAGCCTGGGGGCGATTTTCTTGCGCGGCTATGACGTTCCAGTTCCGGTGCATCAAGTGGACTGGGAGGCGCAGGTCGACATGGGACAGACCATGCCACAGGTCCCCTCGCGCATCGACTACAGCAGCCAGTTGCTCAACCTGTCGTGGCTCGATTTTGCCGTGGACTATGCAGCCGACCAGATGCCCATCGTCATCGGGCGCACGACAGGCGCAGATTTTCTGGTGAACGACCTTCGGGTATCGCGCCAGCACGCCCGCATCGACTGGCGCGGCAGTTATTTCATGCTGACCGACCTCAGCAGCAACGGCACCTGGGTGCGCTATACCGGCAACGACACCACTCTGGCCTTGCGTCGCAACGAATGCGTGCTGCACGGGCAGGGCGAAATCACCCTCGGCGCCAAACCCACCGACCCGACCGCGCCGACCGTCATGTTCCAGATTCATCCGCACTGATCCGCTGCCCATGCCCCTTTCCGACCCGACCGGTTACCTCCACGGCGCGCCCAAAACAACCGCCATCCTGCTTGTCAATCTCGGCACCCCGGACGCTCCTACCACGTCGGCACTGCGTCGCTACCTGGGCGAGTTTTTGAGCGATCCCCGTGTGGTGGAAATTCCCAAGCCCATCTGGTGGCTGATTCTCAACGGCATCATTCTTCCGATCCGGTCCTCCAAGTCCGCCGCGAAATACGCGACCGTCTGGACCGAGCGTGGATCTCCTCTGCAGACGGGTACCGCAGACCTGACGCAGGCCGTCGCCGCAGAACTGGCCGCACGCGGACATCACCTTCAGGTGCGCTATGCCATGCGCTACGGAAATCCATCCGTCAGCAGCGTGCTGGACGATCTGGCCCAGCAGAACGTCACCCGCCTCCTGCTCGTGCCGCTCTACCCGCAATACTGCGCCGCCACAACAGCCTCCACGCTCGATGCAGTGACCGCCTGGACGCGTCGCAGCCGCCGCGTGCCAGAGCTGCGCGTGCTCAATCACTTTCATGATGTTCCTGCCTACATCGATGCCCTGGCGCACAAGATCGACGCCGACTGGCGGCAAAACGGCAGGCCGGACAAGCTGGTGATGAGTTTTCACGGCATGCCCGCACGCACCCTCAAACTCGGTGATCCGTATCACTGTGAATGCCACCAGACAGGCCGCCTGCTCGCCGAGCGACTGGGTCTGCCTGCCTCGGACTACCAGGTGACGTTTCAGTCGCGCTTCGGCAAGCAGGAATGGTTGCAGCCCTACACCGAACCCACTTTGCGCAAGCTGGCGCAGGACGGCGTCGGCCGGGTGGATGTGGTGTGTCCCGGGTTCAGCGTGGATTGCCTGGAAACCCTGGAGGAAATCGCCATGGAGGGCAAGCAGGCCTTTCTGTCCAGCGGCGGCAAGACCTTCCGCTACATCGACTGCCTGAACGCCGACCCGCATTGGGCGCAGGCGTTCAGCGGTCTGCTTGAAACGCATCTGCAGGGCTGGAACACCGAGGCCCAGCCCGATCCGGCGGCGCTTGCCCAGACGCGCAGACTGGCGCAAGCCATGGGGGCAACCAACCTCGCCTGATTCACCTGGGTGCAGACGGCGGGGTGGAACGGGCATCGCGCCAGAATTGCACCGCCAGACCCACCCCGAGGCCAATCACGCCGACAACGAGCAGATACAGCACCAGGACTGCCAGAGACATCGCCTTCTCCTTTCTTGCAAAAGCCGCAAGGCGGCGGCCGTTGCAGCTGAAGGATGGAGTGCGCCCGGGCCGCAACAGTTCCCGGATGTTGCGGTGCCTCAGTCGGCAGACGACGCGCGGTCGGCGAAGTCCAGCGCGGCGGAGTTGATGCAGTACCGCAGGCCAGTCGGATTGGGGCCGTCGGGGAAGACGTGGCCGAGGTGGGCGCCGCACTGCGCGCACTGCACTTCGGTACGCACCATGCCGTGGGTGGTGTCGCGCACCTCACGGATGAGCGCCTGCGCCGTGGGTTGCCAGAAACTGGGCCAGCCGCTGCCCGACTCGAACTTGGTCCGCGAGTCGAACAGGGGCGCGCCGCAGCACACGCAGCGGTAGATGCCGTCGCCATGATGATCCCAGTAAAGGCCGGTGAACGGCGGCTCGGTGGCACTGCAGCGGGTGACGCGGTACTGCTCTGCGCTGAGTTTGCTGCGCCAGACGGCGTCGTTCGGGTCTTCGGTGGTCGGCTTGGACATGGTGCTTCCTTTCAGGAGGAACAGGACAGGCGCGCCGGTGGAGTCTCGTCCGTCGGCGTTGCGGTGTAGTGTGCGGGCAGGGCCTGCGCGTCGAAAGGGCGGCGCAATGCCTCCAGCAAGCGTCTGACCTCGGAAAAATCGCCGCCCTCGGCCTGGACGATGGCGGCCTGCGCAAGATGATGGCGCAACACCATGGCGGGGTTTACCGCATGCATGGCCCGCGCACGGGTGGCAGCGTCGCGGGCCTCGGCCTGCAGGCGGGCGCGGTAGCGGGCCACCCACTGAGAGAACCCCAAGGGGTTGCGTGCGAACTGCGCCGCCAGCGGGCCGGGAATCTGGGCCTGCGGATCGGCAGGCAGATCAGCAAGCAGTCGGAAGGTCAGCGTCCAGTCGCTGCGGTTGGCGGCCATGACATCGAGCAGATCCTGAAACAGATCGCCATCGTCAGGCAGCAGCCGTTCCAGCCCCAGCTTGGCGGCGAGCCGCTGCTGCATCGCCTGCACATAGTGCGGGCGGAAGGCATCGACCGCCTCGAGCGCACGCTCGGGCTTGTCGATCAGCGGCAGCAGCGATTGACCGAGCGCCAGCAGATTCCAGTGCGCGATTGCGGGCTGGCGGCCATACGCGTACCGCCCGCCGCGGTCGGTGGTGTTGGGTGTGTGCAGCGGGTCGTACCCATCGAGGAAGGCAAAGGGGCCGTAATCGATGGTCCAGCCCAGGATGGACATATTGTCGGTATTCATCACGCCGTGGATGAAACCCACCGCCTGCCATTGCGCGATGAGATGCGCAGTGCGCGCCACCACCCATTCCAGCAGGGCAAGAGCAGGTTGCGGGGCGGCCGCGCACTGGGGGCAGTACCGCGCAATCACCCAGTCGACCAGCTGGCGCAACTGCGCGGTCTGGCTGCTGTAGCTGAAGTGCTCGAAATGGCCGAAGCGCACAAAGCTCGGCGACAGCCGCGTCACCATGGCAGCGGTTTCCATGCGCTCGCGCCGCACAGGTCGGCTCGACCCAACCAGACACAGTGCCCGCGTGGTGGGCACGCCCAGTGCCGCCATCGCTTCGGAGCAAAGGAACTCGCGGATGGATGAACGCAGCACCGCCCAGCCGTCGCCCATGCGTGAAAACGGGGTGAGGCCGCTGCCCTTGAACTGGATTTCCCAGCTCGCGTAGCCGCCGCTGTGCACGCCGCCGCTGCGGTCGGGCCAGTCGCCCAGCAGCAAGGCCCGACCGTCGCCCAACTGTCCAGCCCAGTTGCCGAACTGGTGCCCGGCGTACACCGTGGCTCGGCTGTGGCCACTGATGGCCCCGACATGGCCGCCAAAGGCTAGCGCCCAATCGTGTTCTTCCGCTGCAGTGCGCGGCGGCGTCAGGCCGACCAGCGCCGCGGCCTCGGCGCTGCTGGCGACCAGCACAGGGTCGGGGAGGGCGTTGACCGCCACAGGCACACTGAAGGCTGCGCCCAATTCGGCATAGGACTGATCGAGCGCGGGCCAACCCGCTGCGACGCGTGGGAGCGCATTGGAAACATCGGGAGAAGACGAAAGCATCGGAACATTTTCGAACAAAGACGGTTCCCCAGAGGGCGCCGGGGTATCCTGTCTGCCTGATCTGTCGTTCAACATGCCATCATGCGCTCCACAGATGTTTTGTCATATCCCGATGCACAGCGTGCCGTCATTGCCCTGCCATTTGGACGCATGCGGCTGACCTGCACTGCGGACGCGGTTCTGCTGCTGGACTATCTGGCGCCTGATGCGCCGCTTATCCCACCACAGTCTGCTCTTTGCCGCGAGGTTGCCAGTCAGTTACATGCCTATTGCGCCGATCCGTCGCATGTTTTCAGTCTGCCCCTGGCGGATAGCGGCACCGCGTTTCAGCGCCGTGTCTGGGCTTTGCTGCAACAGATCCCTTGCGGCCAGACCCGCACCTATGGTGACGCCGCAGTCGAACTGCGCAGCGCCGCGCGGGCCGTGGGGCAGGCGTGTGCTGCGAATCCTTTTGCACCTGTCGTTCCCTGTCACCGCATTGTGGCACGTCATGGCCTGGGCGGTTTTGCGCATTCAAGCGATGGCAACGGACACCTTCTGGGCATCAAGCGCTGGCTGTTGCGGCATGAAGGGACATGCCACCATGCCTGAAGATCAGGCATCAGCGCACTGGCCGCCAGCATCCGGTGCGAGTGCCGCAGTGATCGACCGATTCTGCGACGCCCTGTGGCTGGAGGACGGCCTGTCGCCCAACACGCTCGCGGCCTATCGCCGCGACCTCACCCTGTTTGCCCGCTGGCTTGCGCAGACGGCTCGGCCCGCGCTGGCGCAGGCTGAACTGCGCGATGTGCAGGGCTATATCGCCGCCCGCTTTGCACAGAGCAAGGCCACCTCCTCGAATCGGCGGCTGGTGGTGCTGCGGCGCTTCTTTCGCTGGGCGCTGCGCGAGCATCTTCGCCACGATGATCCCACCTTGCAGCTCGACATGGCGCGTCAACCCGCCCGGCGTCCCAACACCCTGAGCGAGGCGCAGGTCGAAGCCCTGCTCGCCGCTCCCGATGTGGACACCCCGCTGGGCCTGCGCGACCGCGCCATGCTCGAACTGCTTTACGCCAGCGGACTGCGCGTCAGCGAGCTGGTCGCGCTGCCGGTGGTCCGCCTGTCGCTCGATCAGGGCGTGGTGCAGATTGCGGGCAAGGGTGGCAAGGAACGGCTGGTGCCCTTCGGCGACGCCGCGCAGGAATGGCTGCAGCGCTATCTGCACACCGCCCGGCATGCCTTGCTGCAGGGCCGCGACAGCCCCTTCGTGTTCGTCACCGCGCGCAGCGGGCACAGCGCACGCGAGTCCGTGGGCATGACGCGGCAGATGTTCTGGACCTTGATCAAGACTCACGCACGCAAGGCCGGCATCGACATCCCGCTCTCGCCCCATACCCTGCGCCATGCCTTTGCCACCCATCTGCTCAATCACGGCGCCGATCTGCGTGTGGTGCAATTGCTGCTCGGCCACGTCGACATTTCCACCACTCAGATCTACACCCATATTGCGCGGGAGCGGCTGAAGACGCTGCACGCCCGTCATCACCCCCGCGCCTGAAACGCGCCTCTCGACATGGCACACGACGATTTCTGGTCCGCCTTTGTATTGCTGCTGCTGATTCTCGACCCGTTCGGCAATACGCCGTTCTTCATCGCGGTGATGCGCAAGTTGCCACCCAAGCGCCGACTGCCGGTGGCACTGCGCGAAATCGGCATCGCCTACACCGTGTTGCTGGCCTTCATGTTTGGCGGACACGGCTTTCTGAAGCTGATGAACCTCAGTCAGCCGTCGATCGAGGTGGCTGGCGGGGTCATCCTGCTGCTCGTGGCGATCAAAATGATCTTTTCCACGACGTCCGAAATCTTCGGTGGCGAAGGCGGGCGCGAGCCGCTGATCTTCCCGCTGGCGGTCCCTCTGCTGGCCGGGCCTTCGGCTCTGGCCACGGTGCTGCTGCTGGCCTCGCGCCAGCCTGGCGAAATCTGGACCTGGGTGGGCGCGCTCAGCTCGGCAGTGGCCGTGACCGGCGGGTTGTTGCTGATGAGCGAAACCCTGCTCAAGTGGCTGGGCGATTCGGTGATGAACGCCGCCGAGAAGCTCATGGGCCTGATTCTGACCGCGATCGCGGTCAACATGCTGCTGTCGGGCATCCGCAGCTACTTTGGACTGTGAGCAAGATGCTATGAAAACAGGTCAGTGGTCGATACGATGCGTTTCTGATTCTTTCCCGATCCTTGTTTCCACTCTAGAAATCCCATCATGGACCGCCTGACCATCACCTCCGAAGATCGCGAATCCCTGGCCCACTTTCTCGGACAACTCGTCGACACCACCATTCTCACACGGCGAGAAATCCACGACTTTCTCGATTACTGCGATCTGATGGCGCCGAAAAAGGGCGAAGTCATTGCCGACATCGGTCAGGTCGGCGAAAGCCTGTTCTTCGTCCTCGAGGGGCAAGGCTGCCTGATGGCGCAACTGCCCGAGAGCGAAATGGAGCTCGGCAAGATCATGCCGGGCGAAATGCTGGGAGAAATGAGCTTTTTCGACCGCAAGCCGCGCGAAGTGCGCCTGCGCGCCGGCGAAGATACCCGCCTGCTGCGCATCAGTCGGTCCATGTACAACCGCCTGCGCCTGGAGCGCCCCCTGCTGGCCGTGCTGTTGCTGGAAGTGGCCATCATCAGCCTGGATCACCTCTATCGCCGCACCTCGTCCGACATGGCGCAACTCAATCGCTACATCCACCGCACCGGGCGCTGAACCCGCAGGCTCAGCGACCCGGCATCGGCTGCGGCGGCAGGTGTGCGGGTGGGTCGACCGCATGCTTGGCCAGGTCGTCCAGAAACAGGGAGTTCAGCACGGCCTTGCTGGTTGCTGCCAATACAACCTTGGGAGCGGCGCCGCCATCGAGCGCCTGCTGCCAGCGGCCGGTGCAGACGCACCAGTGATCGCCGGGCTTCAGGCCGGGAAATCGCGTTGCGGGATTGGGAGTGGACAGGTCATTGCCCTGTGCCTTGGTGTACGCCAGAAATTTCGCGTTCATCACCGCGCACACGCCATGCATGCCGGCGTCCTGTGCGCTCACGGCGCAGGAGCCATCGCGCAAATATCCCGTCAGCGGCGCATGACTGCAGGCCCGCAAGGGCTGGTTCAGGACGTTGAGCAAAGCTGGGTCGGCAAGAGACCGATTGAGCGTCTGCGCCTGCGCAGTGCCTGCAAGCAACAGGGTTCCCAGCCATGCGCCCAGGGCGAGATGCATGAATCGGGAACGAAAAGTCGTGGAACCCATCTGTTTGCTCCTGGCGAATCTGCCTGTCGAGATTACAACCATGACGGCAGCATTTTCGCGCTGCGGCAACGACAGTACGGATGATGCGGATTTGACGCGGGCGGGTTTGAAGGATCGGACCTCCCTGGTGTCAATCCATGAATCCCCGCCGATATGCCGCTGAAAAGCATGGTTCCAGGCGGAACGGCTGAATTTCAAGCCGGATTGCTCAATGTGACTCCCGCTCCAGCCAGTCCATTTCTTCCGCGCTGAAACCCGCTTTGAGGCGGGCGTCGCGGTTGAATGGCGGTTTGATGCGCGGTGCGCCGAAAGTGGCAGCGAGTTCGTCATAAGTGGTGATCGGCGGTCGTCCCGCACGCGCGCAGGCCCAGTGGTACCACCGGTTGCCGATGGCGACGTGGCCGATCTCGTCGGCCAGGATACGGTCGAGAATTTCCGCGCCGCGTTGGTCTCCTGCAGCGGCGAGCTTGGCCCGGATGCTCGGGTTCACATCCAGCCCGCGTGCCTCCAGTGTGCGCGGGACCAGCGCCATGCGGGCGAGCAGGTCAGCGCGGGTTTTCTCTGCCATGTCCCACAGTCCGTTGTGGGCGGGAAAGTCGCCGTATTCAGCGCCGATGCCTTGCAGATGCTCGCGCAGCAGGCTGAAGTGCTCGGCCTCCTCGGCGGCCACGCGAATCCAGTCGCGGTAAAAATCCTCGGGCACGTGCGGGAAACGCCACACGGCATCGAGTGCCAGATTGATGGCGTTGAATTCGATATGCGCAATGGAGTGCAGCAGCGCGGCATGGCCTCTGGGGTCGCGCGGATTGCGGCGTGGCATTTGCTGCGCGGGAATCAGCTCGGGTCTCTCCGGGCGGCCAGGCAGGGCGATGCCCGCTGCGGGTTGCACGTCTGCCGCCGGGTCGATGGACGCTCGCCCCGCGTCCAGTTCGGCGCGCAAGGTCGAAGCAAGCCGGGCCTTGCGCAACGGATCGGGCTCGATCAGCGCAGCCAGGGCCACGGCCCGGGCAGAGAGCGACGCGGCAGAAACGGTTGCACTCACTGCGTCTTCTTCAGCACGGTCATGGCCGATGCGATGAGGCCGGCCGCCTGGCTCATGTCGCCCGGTACGATGAGTGTGGTGCTGGTCTTGGCCAGATTGGCGTAGGTCTCCAGCCCTTGCTGCGCGACCTTGAGCTGCACCGCCTCCGTTCCGCCTGGTTTCTGAATCGCCGCAGCAACAACTTCCAGTGCGTGCGCCGTGGCGCTGGCGACCGCCTCGATCGCCGCCGCCTCACCTTGGGCATGGTTGATGGCCGCCTGCTTCTGCCCCTCCGAGCGGGCAATGAAGGCCTGACGCTCGCCTTCCGCCACGTTGATCGCCTGCTGGCGTGCGCCTTCCGAGGTGGCGATCACGGCGCGCTTCTCCCGCTCGGCGGTGATCTGGCGCTGCATGGCGTGGAGGATTTCGTTGGGCGGGGTCAGGTCCTTGATTTCGTAACGCAGCACCTTCACACCCCAGGTGGCGGCGGCCTCGTCGAGGGAGTTCACCACGCTGTGGTTGATGAATTCGCGCTCCTCGAAGGTTTTGTCGAGTTCGAGCTTGCCGACTACCGAACGCAGGGTGGTCTGCGCCAGCTGGGTGATGGCGACGATGTAGTTCGACGAGCCATAGCTGGCCCGCATGGCGTCGGTCACCTGGAAGTACAGCACGCCATCCACGGTGAGCTGGGTGTTGTCCTTGGTGATGCAGATCTGGCTGGGCACGTCGAGCGGGATTTCTTTGAGCGAGTGCTTGTAGGCCACGCTGTCGATGAAGGGAATGATGATGTTCAGACCCGGTTGCAGGGTGGCGTGGTAGCGCCCGAGGCGCTCCAGAATCCAGGCGTTTTGCTGCGGCACGATCTTGATGCCTCGGCTGACGAACAGCACGGCGATGACGGCCAGAATGATGGCGATTTCCATGAGAGTTTCCCTCGGGTTGAATCAGGATGGGGGCTGCTGCGTGCTTCAGCCCGGATGGTGTTGCGCCTTGCTGTCGGCCGGTGCGGGGTTGAGCGCGGCGGGCAGAGGTTCAACCAGCAGCACATTGCCATCCTGCCCGGCAATGCGGTGCGGGCCGGTGTGCAGCGGCCCGCGCCGCACCGGGCGGGCGCTCCAGTCAGACCCGCGGTAATGCACCCGCGCCACGCCGTCTGCAGACCAGCCGGACACGTCCACGGTGGCGCCGAGATCGAGGTTGTCGTGCCGTACATCGTCCGCAGTGCGTTTGCCCAGAAGACGACGGCTGAGGTAGAGCGCAATCACCGCACCGCCGCCCACCACGGTGAATGCCACCCAGTGCAGCGGGGGCTGCAGACCGGCATGCGCGGCCAGCGCACCAGCCACCGCGCCGATGGCGAGCATGAGGAGGTAGAACGTGCCGCTCGCCAATTCCATGGCGACAAAAAATCCGGCCAGTATCCACCAGGCAGTCGGGTTGTCCATCAGTGCGCCTTCCGGGTTGCAACGTCGTTCTTCATTGGGTCATCGGGATTTCCTACACTCTCGCACTTTATCCCTTCCGTGCCGGAGCCGTCATGCATTTTCGCTTTCCCATTGTCATCATCGACGAGGACTTCCGCTCGGAAAACTCCTCCGGCCTCGGCATCCGCGCGCTGGCGCAGGCCATCGAGAAGGAGGGCATGGAGGTGCTCGGCGTGACCAGCTACGGCGACCTGTCCAGCTTCGCCCAGCAGCAAAGCCGGGTGAGTGCGTTCATTCTGTCGATCGACGATGAAGAATTCGCGACTGCCGAGGAGGGTGTCGAGCCCGCGGCGCTGCACTCGCTGCGCGCCTTCATTGAAGAAATCCGTTTCCGCAACGCCGAAATCCCCATCTACCTCTACGGCGAGACGCGCACCTCGGGGCATATTCCGAACGACATCCTGCGCGAACTGCACGGCTTCATCCACATGTTCGAGGACACGCCGGAGTTCGTTGCGCGGCACATCATCCGCGAGGCGCGTGCTTACATGGATTCGCTGCCGCCGCCGTTCTTCCGGGCGCTGGTGGGTTATGCCGCCGACGGCTCCTATTCCTGGCACTGCCCCGGGCATTCCGGCGGCGTGGCCTTCCTGAAGAGCCCGGTGGGGCAGATGTTTCACCAGTTCTTCGGTGAAAACCTGCTGCGCGCTGACGTCTGCAACTCGGTGGACGAACTCGGCCAGTTGCTCGACCACACCGGCCCTGTGGCGGCAAGCGAGCGCAATGCGGCGCGCATCTTTCACGCCGACCATCTGTTTTTCGTGACCAACGGCACCTCCACCTCGAACAAGATGGTGTGGCATTCCACGGTCGCGCCGGGTGATGTGGTGGTGGTGGACCGCAACTGCCACAAGTCCATCCTGCACGCCATCATCATGACCGGGGCGCTGCCAGTGTTCCTCACCCCCACACGCAACCATTACGGCATCATCGGCCCGATCCCGCGCGAGGCGTTCAAGCCGGAGAACATCGCCCGCAAGATTGCCGAGAACCCGCTCACCCGCCACCTGGCGGGCAAGGTCAAGCCGCGCGTGCTCACCATCACCCAGTCCACTTACGACGGCGTGCTCTACAACGTGGACACCATCAAGCAGATGCTCGACGGCCATATCGACACCCTGCATTTCGACGAAGCCTGGCTGCCGCACGCGTGCTTTCACGATTTCTATCGCGGCATGCACGCCATCGGCCCGAACCGCGAGCGCACCAAGGAAGCGATGGTGTTTTCCACCCAGTCCACCCACAAGTTGCTTGCGGGTCTGAGCCAGGCCTCGCAGATTCTTGTGCAGAACGCGCAGAACCAGCAACTCGATTTTCACCGCTTCAACGAGGCCTATCTGATGCACAGCTCCACCTCGCCGCAGTACGCCATCATCGCCTCGTGCGATGTGGCCGCGGCCATGATGGAGCCGCCGGGCGGCACCGCGCTGGTGGAGGAAAGCATTCTGGAGGCCATGAATTTCCGCCGTGCCATGCGCAAGGTCGATGCCGACTATGGCCGGGACTGGTGGTTCAAGGTCTGGGGGCCGGACACGCTGGCGGAAGAGGGTACAGGCGAACGCGACGACTGGCTGCTGCACGCCGAGGATGGCTGGCACGGCTTCGGCGCCGTGGCCGATGGCTTCAACATGCTCGATCCGATCAAGTCCACCATCGTCACGCCGGGACTGAACATCAACGGCGATTTCGATGCCACCGGCATTCCAGCGGCCATCGTCACCCGCTTTCTGGCCGAGCACGGCGTGATCGTCGAGAAAACCGGGCTCTACAGCTTTTTCATCATGTTCACCATCGGCATCACCAAGGGGCGATGGAACACCCTGGTCACGGCGCTGCAGCAGTTCAAGGACGACTACGACCGCAACCAGCCGCTGTGGCGCATCCTGCCCGAATTCGTGGCGCAGAATCCTCGCTACGAGCGCATCGGACTGCGCGATCTGTGCCAGCAGATTCACGAGGCCTACCGCGAAAAAGATGTGGCGCGGCTGACCACCGAGATGTACCTGTCCGATCTGCAACCGGCCATGACGCCGACCGAGGCCTACGCCAGGATGGCGCACCGCGAGATCGAGCGCGTGGAGATTGACCAGCTCGAAGGCCGCATCACGGCGGCGCTGGTCACGCCGTATCCGCCGGGCATTCCGCTGCTCATTCCAGGGGAGCGTTTCAACGCGCCCATCATGCGTTACCTGCAGTTCGCCCGCGACTTCAATCTGCGGTTTCCCGGATTTGCCACGGACGTGCACGGGCTGGTGACGGAGACCGACGCGGGCGGAACCCGGCGTTACTTCGTCGATTGCGTCAGGGCCTGAGCCCCCCGCACTGATCGACTCACATTTCGGCGCTCGCCCGTTTCTTGCGCGGGTGCACCAATAGCGTGAACAGGCCCTAGCCGCCGCACGGCGCGCATGTCGCAGCGGTGGATTTCCGTGCATTCCTCCTGCCTGCGTCCAGCCACGGCGCAGCGTCAGCGTGCCCACTCTTCAATCCCATTCCACACAGACCGATACACGCTTGACACATTTTGAAATAAAAACAAGAATGCGAACCGTTATCAACAACGGAGATCATTTTGAAACGCAGCCAATCTGTCTTTCTCGCATTGCTTCTGGGCCTGTTCGGCACCTCTGCGCCGTTGACCGCACAGGCGGACGAGAACCTTCTGGGTTACACCATCGGCGCCGAAACCCTGCCGCAGGGCAAGTCCGAGGCGTATTTCTGGATCACCGACTACCAGGGCAAGCGCCGTGGCAGCTATTCGGCACAGCAGTTTCGCGCCGAGGCGGAGTACGGCATCACCAACAGTCTGAGCGGCTCGGTCTATCTCAACGGCTATCGCCACAGCTACGACTGCGGCGCGGCCGGCTGCGCCGGGCCGCTGGATGCGCCCGAAATCACCGGCAGCAGGCACGGCACCCAGTTCAGCGGCGTGTCGTTCGAGCTGAAAAAAATGCTCGCATCACCTTACAAGGACGATCTGGGTGTGGCGCTCTACGGCGAGGTGAGCTACGACACGGTCGATGCGATCACCGGCGAGAAGGGGCGCGGCTGGGAACTCGAGACCAAGCTGATCCTGCAAAAACCCTATCTCGACGGCCAGCTGCAGTGGCTGACCAATCTGGAGCTCGAGGCCGAGACCTGGCGTCCTGACGCGGGCGGCGCCACCGAAGTGGCGATCGCGCCGCGGTTGCGCACCGGGGTCGCGTACCGCTTCGCGCCCAACTGGTTCATCGGGCTGGAGGGCTGGGTCGATATGGAAGTGCTGCGCCCGGCGGACGGTTCGTGGGAGTTCGACCACTGGGACGCGTTCGCCGGCCCGTCGATCCACTACGGCGGCAAGCGCTGGTGGGCGACCTTCACCTGGGCCGAGCAGCTGCGCGGCTCCAACGAGGCCGAGGGCAACCGCGCCGGGCTGCACCTGGCCGACCACGCCAAGCGTGAGCTGCGGCTCAAGGTCGGCTACAACTTTTGAAGGGGGCGGCAATGACCAACTGGCAGGCACACGCACTGCTGCCGCTGGCGGTATTGGTGGCCTCACCGGCTTACGCCACCGAATACCTGACGGTCGCGCAGGCGCAAAAAGCGATCTTCCCCGACGCCGACCGCTTCGTCGCCGCGCCGCTGCAGCTCACCGCGCAGCAAAAGGCGGCGATCGAGGACACATCTGGAGTCAAGCAGCGCTGGGACAAGCAGGAGGTCTGGCGTGCGGAAAAGGCCGGCAGGCTGCTCGGCTGGTTCATCGTCGATGACGTGGTCGGCAAGCACGAGTTCATCCACTACGCGGTCGGCCTGCAGCCCGAGGGCAAGGTGCGTGGGGTGGAGGTGTTGATTTTTCGCGAAACTTATGGCGATGAAATCCGCCGCGACGACTGGCGCAAGACCCTGGTGGGCAAGACCCTGGCCGATCCGTTCAAGCTCGACCAGGACGTGCCCAACATCAGCGGTGCGACGCTGTCGTGCCGCAATGTGATGAACGGGGTCAAGCGGTTGCTCGTGCTGCAGCAGGTCGCGCTGCAAGATCACAAATGAGCGCGGGCGAGACCATCACCGTCCGCCGCATGCAGCCGCTGCTGGGCACTTGGGTGGAAATTCGCGCAACCGGTCGCGCCGCGCGGGTCGAGCGCGCGGTGCGCTGCGCGTTTTTGCGCATCGCGCGGGTGCAGCAGCGCATGAGCTTTCATGCGCCGGACAGCGTGCTCACCCGCATCAACCTGTACGCTTACCGCGAGCCGCAGGCGGTCGATCCGCTGACCTGGGACCTGCTGCGCAAGGCGTTGGCGCTGTCGCGCGCGAGCATGGGGACTTTCGACATCACCGTCGGCGCCGCGCTGGTGGCGCGCGGCGTGCTGCCCGATCACGGCTTTGCCCGTCTCGACGCGCCTTCGGGAAGCGACGCGGTCGCGCTGCTGCCCGGGCGCTGCGTGGCGCTGCGTCGCCCGGTGCTGCTCACGCTCGACGGCATCGCCAAGGGCTACGCGGTCGATCTGGCCATCGACGCCCTCGCGCGCGCCGGGGTGCAACAGGCGGTGGTCAACGCCGGAGGCGATCTGCGGGCGTTCGGCCCGCAGGCGCTGCCGCTGGGCATCCGCAGCGCAGACGGCACGATCCGCGACGCTGGGCGGCTGCGCAACGCGGCGGTGGCCAGTTCCGCGATCGGGCTGGGTGCGACGGCACATGCGCGCTTTCCCGGCTGCGTGCTCGATCCCGCAGGCGAGAAACCCATGCCGCGTGTGCCGCAGGTCTGGAGCGTGCGCGCTGCGCAGTGCTGGCGCGCCGATGCGCTGACCAAGGTCGCGGCGCTGGCTGCACCGGCGCAGCGCGACGCCTTGCTCGCCCGGCTGGGCGGCGCCCTCGTGCACCCCGCGCAGGAGCAGGCCGCGTGAAAACCTACCCGCGCGGCTTCATGCCGCTGCTGCACGGCACCTTGCTGTTCCTGCTCGGCAGCGGTTTGTTGCTCGCGCCGGGCGCGCTGCAGATGCGGCTGGAATGGGACATGCCCTGGGTTCTGCCCAGCGGATTGCGGGTGTGGGTGGCCGCGCTGCATGCGCTGAGCTTTTTGCTGATGTTCGCGCTGGTCGGTGCGCTGTGGACCGTGCACATCCGCACCGGCTGGCTACGGCGGGAGAACCTGACCAGCGGCGCGCTGTTGCTGCTGACGTTCGCGCTTCTGGGGCTCAGCGGTCTGGCGCTGTATTACGCCGGCGGCGAGCGCTTGCCGGTCTGGAGCGCGGTGCTGCATCTGCTGGCTGGCGGGGCGCTGCCCGCGCTGTATGTCGTGCACCGGCTCGGGGCGCGGGCGGCAGCGGCGCGCGCCTGGCCGCTGCGCTGCCGCGTTCAGGCGAGCGCCTGCGCCAGAACGGCGCGCACAGCGCCATCGGCGTCGCAGACGGTTTCCACCCGGCCATAGGCCGGATGTTTTTCGAGCAGTTGCACCATCGCCGGACCCTGGCCAAGGCCGACCTCCATGCCCAGCCAGCCGCCCGGCCGCAGCAACGGCGGCGCTTCGCGGATGAGGCGCATCAGGATGCGCACGCCAAACGGCCCGCCGTCGAACGCCAGGTGGGGCTCGTGGCCGACGATCTCGTGCGGCATGGTGTCCATTTTCGCGGTCGAGATGTAGGGCGGCAGCGACACCAGCAGATCGACCTTGCGGGCGAATGCGGCACCGAAAGGCGCCAGCAGATCGCCGGTGTGCAGGGTCACACGCTGCTCGAGGCCGAGTTGCCGCGTGTTGTCGCGGGCCAGTGCAATCGCCGCTTCCGAAATGTCGGCGCCGTGCACCTGGGCCTGCGGCACCGCGTGCGCCAGCGCCAGCGCCAGATTGCCCGAGCCGCAGCAGACGTCGATGACGACCGGCGGTGCAGCCGCACCTACAGCCATTGCACGCAGTTTTTGCGCAGCAACCGTGCCGAGCAATTCGCTCTCGGCCCGCGGAATCAGGGCCTCGGGCGAGGCCAGCAGTTCCAGTCCCATGAAACGTTGCCTGCCGGTGAGGTAGGCAATGGGCTCACCTGCGATGCGTCGGGCAATCAGCGCGTCGAGTGTGGCGAGCTGCGCTGCGCTCAGCGGCTGCAGCGCAGTGTCCATTGCCGCGTGGATCGACAGTGGCGTGCCGCCGGCGAGCAGCCAGAGGGCACGCAGGGCGGAATAGGGGGTTTCTTCCGGCTTGTCCGGCAGGATGTCCAGCGCGGTGGTCAGTCGTGCCAGGCGTTGCTGAAAGGCGGGCTGACCTTCATTGCCGAGGGCTTGGAGTTCGGTGTCGTGCATGGGATTCAAAGAGGATTCGGCAACGCTCAGGCAGCGTTTTCCGCACAAGGGTTGAGCACCGTCTCGACCAGGGCGGGCCGGGCATGCAGGTAGCGCGTGGTGCGGCGCTTGGCATCGATGTCGGCCAGCACCGCAGCGGCCTGCTGCGCAGTGCAGCCGAGCGCCGCGGCCAGTTCTTCGGCGCTGTAGCCGTGGTTGCGCGCCCACAGCGCCAGATCCATCTGCGCCCAGGGCAGGGCGAAATAGAACTCGTCCTGCCCTTGGGGCAGGCTGTAGGTGTCGGTGGTGGGGGCGGCGTTGCACACCGCCTCGGGCAGCCCGAGGTGCCGCGCCAGGGCATAGACCTGCGATTTGTACAGATGCGCGATCGGTTTGAGATCGGCCGAGCCATCGCCGTTCTTGACGAAGAATCCCTGGTCGTATTCCAGACGGTTGGGCGTGCCGATCACGGCGTAGTTCAGGCGGTCGGCATGGAAGTATTCCAGGGTCTTGCGCAGGCGCTGCTTGTGGTTGGTGGCGGCGACGATCTGCAGATATTCGCGCAGCGGCAGCCGCACCTCGTGCATCTGCCCGTCGGGCGACTGGGCGATGAGCCGAAAATGGTTGATGCCGCCGGCCAGCCCGCCCGAGATCGCGAGCTTGATTCTCCATTGCGGAGTGTAATCGGGCAGCACCGCACGCACGGCTTCATCGCGCCAGCGGTAGCAGCCGATGGACTCCAGCGCCGGGGCGATGTCTTCCATCGCATGGGGGATGCCAAGCTGCAGCGCGACCTCGGCGCCGAGGTGCGTGCTGCTGCCGGAGGAGTCGCGCTCGGGCATGAGCAGCCCGAACACTTTCTGCGGGCCGAGTGCGCGCACCGCCAGCGCGGCGCATACCGAGCTGTCGACTCCGCCCGAAAGCCCCAGCACCACCCCGCGCTTGTTGAAGGCCCGCAGGGTCTGGACGATGAACGCTTTGACGCGCGCGGTTTCGGCTTCGCAGTCGATGGCGAGCACGTCTGCGCTTAGCACAGGCCGGTCCATCACGCCTCAGGCCGCCAGCTTGCGCTGCACATAGGCGGCAATCGCGGCGACGCTGTCGAGGTTTTCCGGAACCATCTCGATGTCCGCAACCTGGATGCCCCAGGTTTCTTCGAGGAACAGGATGAGTTCGAGCACCCCGGTGGAATCGAGGATGTGCAGGTCGAGCAGCGAGTCGGTGTCGCTGTAGGACGTATCACGCGCGCCCAACAGGAAGTTGCTGTCGATGTACTGGCGGATTTTTTGCTGGTTGTCGGACATGGCGGTCAGGAATGAAACTTCAGGAATGGTGGGAGGAGGGTTCAGCGCAACCCGGTCTTTTTGATCTTTCCGGTCTCGGTGCGGGGCAGGGCGGGGACGAATTCGACGATCTTCGGCGCCATGAAATTCTCGATATGGGCCAGGCAATGCTTGATCACCTCGCGCTCGGTCAAGTTGCAACCAGGTTTGCAGACGACGAAGGCCTTGACCGCCTGGCCCAGCAGCGCATCGTCCACGCCGATGACCGCCGCCTCGAGCACGCCGTCGAGCGCGTGCAGCACGTTTTCCACCTCGCGCGGGCTGACCTTCTCGCCCCGGCTCTTGATGATGTCGTCGCGCCGCGCTACGAAGTACAGCCAGCCTTCTTGGTCGGTGCGGAACAGATCGCCCGAATACAGCACCATCTCGCCGGGAATCGGCCCGGGGCGCAGGCGCTGCGCGGTCTGCTCGGGCTTGCGCCAGTAGCCGCGCATCACATGGCTGCCGCGGATGACCAGTTCGCCGGTGGAGCCATTGGGCAGTCGGCGGCCGTCATCATCGACCAGCCAGACTTCTTCGTTGGGCATGCCGCGGCCCACACTGCCCGGGCGGATGTCGAGTTGCTCGGGCGGCAGGTAGGTCACGCGCTTGCATTCGGTCAGTCCGTACATGGAGTAGAGCGTGGCCTGTGGAAACAGCGCGCGGATCTGGGCGATCTGCGTATTCGGCAGCGCCGCTGCGGTGTTGGTGATCAGCCGCAGCGTGGACAGGTCGAATTCCTGCAGGGTCTTGAGACTGGTCAGCAGGGTGAACATGGTCGGCACTCCGGGAAACACCGTCACCCGCTCGTGCGCCATATTGGCCAGCACCTTCACCGGAAAGGTGAACGAGCGCTCCAGCAGCACAGTCGCGCCCAGGCTGAAGGCCATCAGCACCTGATAGAGCCCGTAATCGAAGGCCAGCGGCAGCGCGCAGCAAATCACGTCGTCCTGCCGTAGTCCGAGATAGCCGCGCACCGAGCGCAGCGCGGTAAGCATGTTCAGATGCGTGAGCATCACGCCCTTGGCGTCGCCGGTCGAGCCGGAGGTGTAAATGATCGCAGCCAGGTCCTGGTCGATCAGATCGGGGTGTGTGGCAGAGCACTCTGCACCGGGCAGGGTCAGCGGAAACGGACGCTCACGCGGATCGGCCGTGCCGCTGTCGGGCTTGCCCTGGGCATAGCTGGTCAGCATGTAGCAACGGCGCACGCTGCGGTTGTGCGCCAGCGCCGCGCGACTGACCTCGGACAACTCCTGCTGGGTGAGCAGCGCGCAGGCCTCGGCGTCGTTGAGGATGTAGGCCAGCTTGTCCGCCTTGGTCAGGGTGTTGACCGGCATGAACACCGCGCCCACCTTGAGCACCGCGTAGATGGCGGCCACCATTTCCACGCAGTTGTCCAGAAACAGCGCCACCCGCTCGCCGCGCTGCACACCGTCGGCCCGCAGTGCGGCAGCAATCCCTTCCACCAGACGGGCCATGTCGGCATAGGTGGTCGACACGCCCTCGCGCACGATGGCGCGATGCGCGGCATGCCCTGCGGCGGTCGATTCAAAAGTGTGATGGAGCAGCATGCGTGTCAACAAGTCACCGAAAAATCGAAGAATACGGGCGACATTCCCACTCTTGACACCCCGCATTCACGATCAAGGCGGCAGACCGTGACATTTTTGGAGGGAATCGTTCCAACGATGCGCGGCGCGCAGGCAAAAGAATCTGCCGAGGCAGGCTATGCTTGAACTTTTTGTTTCAGGATGCGCACATGGGACTGGGGCTCTACATCATTGGCGATGAAATTCTGTCTGGAAAACGGCAGGACAAGCACTTCCCCCATGTGCTCGAACTGCTCAAGGCGCGCCAGATGCGGCTGGACTGGGTGCAATACCTGGGCGACGATCCGGCCCTGCTGGCCGCGGCCTTCCAGGCCAGTTTTGACCGCAACGATGTCGCGTTGAGCTGCGGCGGCATTGGCGCCACGCCCGACGATCACACCCGCCAGAGCGCGGCGCGGGCACTGGGGCTGTCGCTGGAACTCCATCCCGAGGCCAAGGTGTTGATTCAGCAACGTGTGATCGAGGCACAACTGGGCGATGTGGACGCGCCGGCCAACCAGCAGCGCCTGCAGATGGGCATGTTTCCGCAGGGCAGCGCCATCATTCCCAACCCCTACAACAGAATTCCCGGGTTTTCCATCCGCCAGCATTACTTCGTGCCGGGATTCCCCGTGATGGCCTGGCCGATGCTGGAGTGGGTGCTGGACGGTCCACTCGCGCACCTGCATGGCCAGGGCCATCAGGTGGAGCGCGCGGTGATCGTGCGCAAGGCCATGGAGTCTGACCTGACGCCGCTGATGGAAGACATCGAGAAACAGTTCCCGGGCATCAAGGTGTTCAGCCTGCCCAGCGTGGATCACCCGGTGTGGGGGCGGCATATCGAACTGGGCGTCAAAGGACACGCTGCAGGTGTCGACCAGGCTTTTGCCTATTTGTGCGCGCATTTGCCCGAGGGCATCTGGGAACATGCACCAAGGTGAATCATTGCGCTTCATTTTGGGGCATTCCAGAAATATGCACCAATGTGAGGCGGCACCTTCGGTCTGTAAGCGTACCCATGCAACAGTGCCAGGTCGCTTCGACACAATGGCGCCTCGCGAACAGAGGGCAAACGGGCAGAGCTGGGCACGCTTTCTGCTAGATTGTTTTCACTGCGCGGAGCATTGCAGCTAACGATGTTGCGTGCCATCCTTTGATGCGAAGATGAACACGCAAACGCATTTCAACCTGACAGGAGATTTTCATGAGCAAAACAGTCGCCGATGTGATGGGCATGGTCAAGGAGCACGATGTCAAATTCGTGGACTTCCGCTTCACCGATACCCGCGGCAAGGAACAGCACGTGACCGTGCCGGTGTCGCATTTTGACGAAGGCAAATTTTCCGATGGCCATGCCTTCGACGGCTCGTCCATTGCCGGCTGGAAGGGCATCGAGGCCTCGGACATGCTGCTCATGCCCGATCCGAACACCGCCAACATCGACCCGTTCTACGAGGAAACCACGCTGCTGCTGAGCTGCGACGTGCTCGAGCCCGGTGACGGCAAGCCCTACGACCGCGACCCGCGCTCCATCGCCAAGAAAGCCGAGGCCTACCTCAAGGCATCAGGCATCGGTGACACCGCCTACTTCGGCCCCGAGCCCGAGTTTTTCATCTTCGATCAGGTCCGCTGGAATGTGGACATGTCCGGCTGCTTCGTCAAGGTCGATTCCAATGAGGCCGCCTGGGCCACCGGCGACAAGATGGAAGGCGGCAATATGGGCCACCGCCCGTCGGTGAAGGGCGGCTATTTCCCGGTGCCTCCGGTGGACAGCCTGCAGGATATCCGCTCGGAAATGTGCCTGCTGCTCGAACAGATGGGCGTGCCGGTCGAGGTGCACCATCACGAAGTGGCCAATGCCGGCCAGTGCGAAATCGGCACCAAGTTCTCCACCCTGGTGCAGCGCGCCGACTGGACACAGGTCCTCAAGTACGTGGTTCAGAACGTCGCCCACGCCTACGGCAAGACCGCCACCTTCATGCCCAAGCCCATCGTCGGCGACAACGGCTCGGGCATGCACGTGCACCAGTCCATCTGGAAAGACGGCAAGAACCTGTTTGCCGGCAACGGCTACGCCGGTCTGAGCGAATTCGCGCTGTATTACATCGGCGGCATCATCAAGCACGCCCGCGCGCTCAACGCCATCACCAACCCCGGCACCAACAGCTACAAGCGCCTGGTGCCCGGATTCGAAGCGCCGGTGATGCTGGCGTACTCCGCGCGCAACCGCTCGGCGTCCATCCGCGTGCCCTTCGTGCAGAGCGACAAGGCCCGCCGCATCGAAGTGCGCTTCCCCGACCCGACCGCCAACCCCTATCTGGCGTTCTCCGCCATGATGATGGCCGGTCTGGACGGCGTGGAAAACAAGATTCACCCGGGCGAAGCCGCCAGCAAGAACCTCTACGACCTGCCGCCGGAAGAAGAAGCCAAGATCCCGACCGTGTGCTCCAGCCTCGACCAGGCACTGGACTATCTCGACAAGGACCGTGCCTTCCTGACCAAGGGCGGGGTGTTCAGCGACGACTTCATCAGCGCCTACATCGACCTGAAGATGGAGGAGGTCACGCGTTTTCGCATGACCACGCATCCGGTCGAGTTCGACATGTACTACTCGCTGTAATCGGGCAGAGTGAGGCAAGGGCGGCCTGCGGGCCGCCTTTGTTTTGGTCATTCCGCCACGCTGTGTCAGCCCGTGACCCGCCTCAAGCGTTGCCAGACTTACACTGCATTCTGCTCTTGACCTCGCACCACCATGACCCTGCTCGACCGTTTCACAGTTCTCCTTGCCGCGTTCGCCACGTTTGCGGCCCTGGCGCTTGCTAGCACTGCGCAGGCCCAGACCGACCCGCAGCGCGTCTATCGCTGTCCGGACAATTCGTACACCAACGATCTGTCGGAAGTCAAAGCCAAGAATTGCAAGCTGATCGACAACGCCAATGTGAGCATTCTGTCGAGCCCAGGCATGGCGCCCAAGGTCATCGGCTCGGGCGCCAAGGAGGGTGGACAGAAGGCGGCTCAGAACGAGAATCAGGCTGCGCGCGTTGCGCCTGCGACGCAGAAGGAGCGCGACGCGGAAGCGCGTCGCATCCTCGAACAGGAACTGCAACAGCAACAGGCCTTGCTGGAGCAGCAGATCAAGGCCTACAACAACGGCCACCCCGATTACCTGCCCAGCGAGCGCATCGCCGGGGGAGGCGTCAAGGGCGGGGAATACGCCCAGCGTGTGGCAACGATGAAAGACCAGCTTGCCATGACACAGGCCAATATCGCCGCGCTGCAGCGCGAGCTGCAGAAGTACCCGCAATGAATCGGTCCGGCGAGTCGGATTGGGGATGAGGGATGGCCGCGCCGCACTCGACAAGCGAGTACCCGGGCCTGGAATGGCTGACATCGATGGCGGCACTGGTGGATGCACAGGGCCTGATCAGCTACGCCAATCCGGCCCTGGAGAATGGTCTGGGCATTTCCCGCCGTCAGTTGAAGGGGCAGGATCTTGGCCACTGGATGGATTGCCCGGCTCTCTGGCGCGACGCGCTGGAGCAGGTGCGCAGCAACGAATTCAGCAGCAAGCGCTTCGACTGTCTGATGCGCCTGCGCGATCTGCGTGACCCGGTCCAGGTGCAGGTCATCGTGGCGCGCACCGAACACCCGGACGGCCTGTTGCTGGCCGAAATGGTGGAGATCAGCCAGCAGGCCCGGCTGGAGCGCGAGGAGCAGTGGCACAACCAGGCGCAGGCGAACAAGGAGCTGATCCGCAATCTGGCCCACGAGATCAAGAACCCGCTGGGCGGCATCCGTGGCGCGGCGCAACTGCTGCATGCCGAACTGCCCTCGCTCGAGCTGCAGGAATACACCCAGGTCATCATCGCCGAGGCCGATCGGCTGCAGACCCTGGTGGACCGGCTGCTGGCGCCCCACCGCAAGCCGCATGTCGTGGGCGACGTGAACATTCACGAAGTCTGTGAGCATGTCCGCACCTTGCTGCAGGCGGAGTTTCCGCAAGGACTGACCATCGAGCAGGACTACGACGCCAGCCTGCCCGAATTCCGTGGGGACAAGGAGCAGCTCATTCAGGCCGTGCTCAACATCGCGCACAACGCGGCGCAAGCCCTGCAGCAGCGCATCGCAGCAGGCGACGCGAAGATTGTGTTCCGCACCCGGGTGGCGCGGCAGATCACGGTGGCCCGCCAGCGCTACAAGCTGGCACTGGTCTTGCATATCGTGGACAACGGGCCTGGGGTGCCGGCGGAACTGAAGGATCGCATCTTTTTTCCGCTGATCTCGGGCAGAGAAGGAGGAAGTGGACTCGGACTCACCCTGGCCCAGACCTTCGTCCAGCAACATCAGGGAACCATCGAATGCGACAGCCAGCCCGGCAAGACCGAATTCCGCATCACCATCCCGCTGCCTTGACAGGTTGCAGCCGGTTCTGCGCTCGGGGTGCGCGATGAAACCGATCTGGGTGGTCGATGACGATGCCTCGATCCGCTTCGTGCTGGAAAAGGCGCTGCAAAAGGTCGGCATGGAGGTGCGCAGTTTTTCCAACCCGCGCGATGTGCTGAGCGCGTTCGAAGAGGGTTGTCCCCAGGTGCTCATCAGCGATATTCGCATGCCGGGCGGCAACGGCATCGATCTGCTGCAGCAAATCCGCCAGTCGCATCCTGGTCTGCCGGTCATCATCATGACGGCGTATTCCGATCTCGACAGTGCCGTCGCCTCGCTGCAGGGGGGCGCGTTCGACTACCTGAGCAAGCCCTTCGACGTCGACAAGGCGGTCGACCTGATTCAGCGTGCGGTCGATGAAAGCCTGCGCGAGGAGCAGGCCGAAGATGCGCAGCAGGAGGCGCCCGAACTCCTCGGCCAGGCCCCGGCCATGCAGGACGTGTTCCGCGCCATCGGTCGGCTGGCGCATTCGCAGGTCACCGTGCTGATCACCGGCGAATCGGGCTCCGGCAAGGAGCTGGTGGCGCGTGCGCTGCACAAGCACAGCCCGCGATCGGGCGGTCCGTTCGTCGCCATCAACACCGCAGCCATCCCCAAGGATCTGCTGGAAAGCGAGCTGTTCGGTCACGAGCGCGGCGCGTTCACCGGCGCGCAGACCCTGCGGCGCGGCCGCTTCGAGCAGGCCGAAGGCGGCACGCTGTTTCTCGACGAGATCGGCGACATGCCGCTGGAGTTGCAGACCCGCCTGCTGCGGGTGCTGTCCGACGGACACTATTACCGCGTGGGCGGGCACAGTGCGATCAAGTCGCATGTGCGGGTGATCGCCGCCACGCACCAGAATCTGGAACAGCATGTCGCGCAGGGCAAGTTCCGCGAAGACCTGTTCCACCGCCTCAATGTGATTCGCCTGCGTCTGCCGCCGCTGCGCGAGCGCAGCGAAGACATCGCGCCGCTGACCCGGCACTTCCTGCAGCGCAGCGCGCAGGAGCTCGGCGTCGAGCCCAAGCGCATCTCGGCCGAGGCGCTGCAGGTGCTGCAGCAATTTCCATTTCCCGGCAATGTGCGCCAACTGGAAAACCTGTGTCAGTGGCTCACCGTCATGGCGCCGGCGCAGGTCATTCAGGTCAAGGATTTGCCGGAGGATGTTCGTCCTCGAGCCGTTGCACAGCCCGACGGCAAGGGCCGTGCGGCAGACGCCTCGCATGCTGGCGCTCTGGACGATCTCGTGCAGGCCGAAGGTGTTTCCTCACGGCCCGCGCCAGTGGCCCCTGCAGAAACCGATTGGGAAACCCGCGTGGAACAGGTCGCGCTGAGCCTGATGCGTGGCGGCACGCCGGACGTCATGCATCACCTGACGCAACGCTTCGAGCGCGCGGTGATCTCCGCCGCGCTGTCGCAAACTCACGGTCGCCGCATCGAGGCGGCACAAAAGCTGGGGATCGGCCGCAACACCATCACCCGCAAGATTCAGGAACTGGGGATGGAGGACTGAGGTCTACAGCGCCAGTTCGGCGATCACCGGGGCGTGGTCGCTCGGACGTTCGTTCTTGCGCGGGGTCTTGTCGATGCTGCACGACTGCAGCGCGGGACGCAGCGCGGCGCTCACCAGGATGTGGTCGATGCGCAGGCCCTGATTCTTGCGGAACGCGAGGTTGCGGTAATCCCACCAGCTCCAGCTCTTGGGCGGCTGTTCGAACGCACGAAACGCGTCGATCAGTCCCAGATCGAGCAGCTGCCGGAAATGCGCGCGCTCCTCGGGGGTGCAGTGGATCTGCCCGGCCCAGGCCACCGGGTCGTACACGTCGCGATCTTCCGGCGCGATGTTGAAATCGCCGAGCAGCACCAGCCGGGGGGAGCGCTGCAGCTCGGCGATCACCCAGGCCTGCAGGGCATCGAGCCACTGCATCTTGTAGGCAAACTTGTCGCTGTCGGGCGCCTGGCCGTTGGGGAAGTAGCAGTCGATCACCCGCACCCCGTCCACCGTGGCCGCAATCACCCGCGCCTGCGCGTCATCCAGACCCGGAATGCCGCGCTGCACCGCTTCCAGCGGGTGCCGGCTGAGCAGCGCCACGCCGTTATAGGTGGGCTGGCCGAAAAACGCGGTTTGATACCCGGCGGCCGCGATCGCCTCCGCGGGGAACTTGTCGTCGGTCAGCTTGGTTTCCTGCAGCGCCAGCACATCGGGCTGCTGCGCCTGCAGCCAGTCGAGCACTTGCGGCAGGCGCACGGCGAGCGAATTGACATTCCAGGTGGCGATTTTCATGGGGCGCGCACAGGCGGAGAAAGCGCCGCAGTCTACGCCACCGTTTCGAGCGCGGGGTAGTCGGTGTAGCCGTGCTCGCCTCCGCCGTAGAAGGTCGTGGGGTCGGGTTTGTTGAGCGCGACCCCCAGCCGGAAGCGCTCGACCAGATCGGGATTGGCGATGAACGGGCGGCCATATGCCACCGCGTCGGCCAGCCCGGATGCAATGCGCGCGGCGCCCGACTCGGCGGTATAGTTGCCGCAGACGATGATCCGCCCGGTGAACGCCGCACGCAGCTGCCGGCGGAACGCGTCGGACAGCGACGGGCCGCCGGCCCAGTCCGGTTCGGCGATGTGGAGATAAGCCACCCCGCGCTTGCTGAACTGCTCGGCCAGGTACAGGTGGATTTCTTCGGTCTGCTCGTCGCGGATGTCGTGGCGGTTGAAATGCGGTGAGATGCGCACCCCCACGCGTTGCGCGCCGGCAACGGCGATGATGGCGTCCAGCGCCTCGAGCACGATGCGCGCGCGGTTTTCCATGCTGCCGCCGTACTGGTCGGTGCGCTGGTTGGTGTTGGTCGAGAGAAACTGCTGCAGCAGATAGCCATTGGCGCTGTGCAGCTCGAGCATGTCAAAACCGGCAGACAGGGCATTTTTCGCCGCGCGCGCGTAGTCGGCAATGATGCCCGGGATTTCGCTGGTCTCGAGCGCGCGCGGCATGTCGCAGGGCACGCGCTTGGGGCCTTCGGGCAGCACGACGAACGATTCGCCGGTTTCGCTGCGGATCGCGCTGGGCGCCACCGGCGGCTGGCCGCCCTCCTGCAGCAGATGGTGCGAAATGCGGCCGACATGCCACAGCTGCATCGCGATGCGGCCACCTGCGGCGTGCACCGCGTCGGTCACCAGCTTCCAGCCTCGCACCTGCGCGTCGGTGTAGATGCCGGGGGTGAAGGCGTAGCCCTGGCCTTGACGCGAGATTTGCGTCGCCTCGCTGATGATCAGCCCGGCGCCGGCGCGCTGCGCGTAATAACGCGCGTTCATTTCGGTCGGAACGTCGCCGGGTTGGCTAGCGCGAGACCGGGTCAGCGGCGCCATGATGATGCGGTTGGGCAGTTCCAGCGCACCGAGTTGCAGGGGAGTGAAAAGTGTTGTCGTGGTCATGGGTGGACTCCAGGGTTGTGCAATGCAGCAGAAATCCTAAACCTCCGCCCGCAGCTCTGCTCGCGCCCCTTGCTGCGCGGATTTGGGGACTGTGCTAACAGCCACTTCCGGTTCGTCATCGAATATTTCGATATATCGGACATAAATGTTTTGTTTGTTCAATGCATTCGGGGCCGCTAGGGTTTGGCAATCCGTCTTGCCCGATTGCGCGCCATGTCCGCCCTGTTCAAACCGCTCGACCGCCTGTTTTCCAACGGCACACCGCTGCACGATCCAGTCGCACCGCCACCGGGCGACACCGAGGTCAAGACCACGACGTGCTACATGTGCGCCTGCCGCTGTGGCATCAACGTGCATCTGCGCGATGGCGAGGTGCGGTTCATCGAAGGCAATCCCGCGCATCCGCTCAACCAGGGCGTGCTGTGCGCCAAAGGTTCAGCCGGGATCATGAAGCAGGTGTCCCCGGCGCGGCTGACCCAGCCGCTGCGGCGCAAGCCGGACGCCGAGCGTGGGGCAGGGGAGTTCGAGCCGATTTCGTGGGACGAGGCGCTGCAGCTTCTCGAAAACCGGCTACGCCAGCTGCGCGCCACCGACCCCAAGCAGTTCGCGCTGTTCACCGGGCGCGACCAGATGCAAGCGCTCACCGGGCTGTTCGCCCGCGAGTTCGGCACGCCCAACTACGCCGCGCACGGCGGATTTTGCTCGGTGAACATGGCCGCCGGAATGATCTACACGCTCGGCGGCAGTTTCTGGGAATTCGGCGGTCCCGACTTGGAGCGTGCCAAATTGTTCGTGATGCTCGGCACCGCAGAAGACCATCACAGCAACCCGATGAAAATCGCGCTGTCCCGGTTCAAGCGGGCAGGCGGACGCTTCATTTCGATCAACCCCATCCGTACCGGGTATTCGGCGATCGCCGACGAGTGGATTCCGATCCGCCCCGGCACCGACGGTGCGCTGCTGCTCGCCTTGGTGCACGAACTGCTGCGCACCGGGCGCATCGACACCGCGTTCACCGCCGAATGCACCAACGGAGCGCAGCTCGTGCGGGTGCAGCCAGGGCATGCCGAGGACGGGCTGTTCGTTCCCGCCCCAGGCGCTGCCGGCAATGATGGCGATCAGGCGCTGCACCGCCTGTGGTGGGATGTGCCGACCCAGCGCCCGGTGCCCGCGTGGAGCGAAGGCGCGCAGCCCGCGCTGAGCGGTCACTACCGCCTGCCCGACGGCACCCCAGTCGCCCCGGCGCTGCAACTGCTGCGCGAGCAGGTGGCGGCGTGCACCCCGCAGTGGGCGCAGGACATCACCGGCATTCCCGCCGAGCGCATCCGGCGGCTCGCGCAGGAGATGGCGCAGGCCGCGCTCGACCAGAGCGAAGACCTGCCGATCGCCTGGACCGATTGGCGCGGACACAAGCACGCCACGCTGCAGACCCGGCCGCTGGCGTTTCACGCGATGCGCGGACTTGCCGCGCATTCCAACGGGTTTCAGACCATTCGCGCGCTGTCGATTCTGATGAGCTTGCTGGGGACGATCGACGCCCCCGGCGGTTTTCGCCACAAGGCGCCTTACCCCAAGGACGTGCCGCCCGAGGTGCGCAACCCGCGCGGCCCGCAGGATGTGCGCCCCGACACGCCGCTCGACGGCGCGCCGCTGGGCTGGCCGACCTCGCCCGACGATCTGGCGCTGATGGACGACGGCAGCCCGCTGCGCATCGACAGGGCGTTCTCGTGGGAGTACCCGCTGGCAGTGCACGGCTTGATGCACAACGTCATCACCAACGCCTGGCGCGGCGACCCGTACCCGATCGACACCCTGCTGATCTTCATGTCCAACATGGCGTGGAACTCGGCGATGAACACGGTGCAGGTGCGGCAGATGCTGCGCGACAAGCGCGACGATGGCAGCTACCGCATTCCCTTCCTCGTGGTGTGCGATACGTTCCACAGCGAAATGACCGCGTTTGCCGACCTGCTGCTGCCCGACACCAGCTATTTGGAACGACACGACGCGATGTCGCTGCTCGACCGCCCGATTTCCGAATTCGACGGCCCGATGGACTCGGTGCGCGTGCCGGTGCTGCCGCCGCTGGCGCAGACCCGGCCGTTCCAGGAGGTGCTGGTCGAACTCGCCACGCGGCTTGCTTTGCCCGCGTTCGTCAACCCCGACGGCAGCCGCCGGTACAAGGACTATCCCGATTTCATCGTGAACTACGAGACCGCGCCGGGGTCGGGGATCGGCTTTCTCTCGGGCTGGCGCGGGGCGGACGGCAGCAAGTCGCTCAAGGGCGAGCCCAACCCCCGTCAATGGGAGATGTACGCGCAGAACAACTGCGTGCATCACCACCCGCTGCCCGAGCCGCTGCGCTACCGGCGCAACTGGAACCGCGACTACCTCGACTTTGCGCAAAGCGTGGGCTGGCGCTCACGCAACACGCCCATCATCATCGCGCTGTACAGCGATGTGCTGCAGCAGTTTCGCCTTGCCGCACTGGGGCCGCGGCCTGGGCGGCAGCCACCCGACCACCTGCGCGCGCGAGTCGCGCACCATTTCGACCCGCTGCCATTCTGGGAGCCGCCGCTGGAACATGCCGCCACCGACCTGGCGCGCTATCCGCTCGCCGCAGTCACCCAGCGGCCGATGGCGATGTACCACGCCTGGGATTCGCAAAACGCCTGGCTGCGGCAGATCCATGGCCACAACCGGCTGTATGTCAACCCGGTGGTGGCGCGGCAGCAGGGCATCGCCGATGGCGACTGGCTGTGGATCGAATCCAGTTGGGGCCGGGTGCGCGCGCGCTGCCAGTACAGCGAGGCGGTCGAGCCCGGCACGGTGTGGACCTGGAACGCCATCGGCAAGGCCAGCGGCTTCTGGGGGCTGCACCCGCGCGCGGAGGAATCGCAGACCGGGTTTTTGCTCAATCACCTGATCCGCGACGAGCTTCCCGCAGCCGCGCTCGGCGCGGGGCAGGGCACGCTGTCCAACAGCGACCCGGTCACCGGCCAGGCTGGCTGGTACGACGTGCGGGTGCGGATCGCCCCTGCCGACGCGCCGCCGCAGCAGGACGGCGCGCCGCCGCCCAAGGCGGCGCAGAGCTGGCCGCAGTTCGACCCGCCCAAGCCGCTGCCGCACAAGGCGCCGAACCTGCCGCAGGTCCGCGTGCTGCGCTATGTCGCCGGGCGCGGCAAATCCAGAGCAAAGGAACAGCCATGACCCAACTCGCGCTGGTCATCGACCTCGACGTCTGCGTCGGCTGCCATGCCTGCGTGACTTCCTGCAAACAATGGAACACTTCCGGGGCTGCCGGCCATCTGAGCGACCACGATCCTTACGGCGAAACCCCGCTGGGGGTGTTTTTCAACCGGGTGCAGACCTATGAGGTGGGGCAGTTTCCGCACACGCAGACGGTGCATTTCCCCAAGAGCTGCCTGCACTGCGAGGAGCCGCCGTGCGTGCCGGTCTGCCCCACCGGCGCGTCGTACAAGCGCAAGGAGGACGGCATCGTGCTGGTCGATGCCGACAAATGCATCGGCTGCAAGTACTGCGCCTGGGCCTGCCCGTACGGCGCGCGCGAGTACGACGAAGACCGTGGCGTGATGACCAAGTGCACGTTGTGCGTGGACCGCATCCATGACCAGACCATCCCGCCGGCACAGCGCCGCCCGGCCTGCGTCAACGCCTGCCCGACCAACGCCCGGCTGTTCGGCGATGTGCACGACCCCGATTCCGAGGTGTCGCGCGCCATCCGCGATCGTGGCGGCTATGCACTGATGCCCGAACTCGGCACGCGACCCGCGAACCACTACCTGCCGCGCCGGTTGCCGCAACCCGCAGCGACCGGTGAAGACGCAGTGCAGGCGCAGCCGCAGCGGCAGGGCGCGCCAGGCCGGGCTGCTGCGCACGCGCAGCCGCAGGCCGAGGCCGTGGAGATGGAATCGCGCAGCCTGTTCTCCCGGCTGTTCGGCGCGGTGTTCGACGGACATGCCCGCCGAACGGCGCAAGCGGGCACGGAGTAAGCCATGCGTCCAGCGTTTTCCGTTTTGCTGCTCACCACGCTGGTGGGCTGCGCGCAGGGGTTGGCGGTGGTCGTCGCGCTGCCCGCGTTTCTGGGCGTTGCGGATGCGGCGTCCTGGTTGCGCTTTTGGGAACTCAGTCTGTGGACAATTCTGGGGCTGGGCCTGGTTGGGCTGGGCGCATCGTTCGCCCACCTCGGCCGGCCCGAGCGTGCCTGGCGCGCCGCGGCGATGTGGCGCACCTCCTGGCTGTCGCGCGAGGTCATTGCGCTACCGGCCTTTCTCGGTGCTGCCGCGCTGGGCGAGCTGGCCTTGCACGCACTGGGCGATTGGCCCGCGGCGCTGGCGGCGCTGCTGATCGTTTGCGCGCTGGTGCTGTGGGGATGCACCGCGATGATCTATGCCGGGGTGCGGCTTTTGCGCGAATGGGCCACACCGTTGACCGTGGTGAACTTCATCGCGATGGGGCTGGCCAGCGGCGCCTTGCTCGCGGCCTGCCTGGCGCAATCGATGCTCGCCCCGGATGCGGCGCGGTACGAGCGCGCGGCTGCCGTGTTGCTGGTGCTTGCGTTGATCGGACGGCTGGCGGCGCTGCTGCGGCTGCGGCGGCTGACTCCGGCGGGATCGATGCAGACCGCAATCGGCATCTCTCATCCCACGATCCGCCAGACCTCCAAGGGCTTCACCGCGCGCGCATTCAATACCCACGAGTTTTTCCACGGCCGCAGTGCGGCGTGGGTTGCGGGCGTGCGGTGGAGTTTTGTGCTGCTGGGTTTCGTGCTGCCGCTGCTGCTGGTGCTGGGCACGCCGCAGGCGTGGCAGGGCGTGTCCTGGCCGCTGGCGCTGGTGAGCCACCTGGCCGGCATGCTCGCCGAACGCTGGGACTTTTTCGCCCAGGTGCGGCATCCGCAGAACCGCTATTACCAGGCCGCGTTGTGACCGATTGAAACGCCGCGGAACCGCGGCTTGCGGCGCAGCTCCATGAGGTTTTTCGGTGGAGCAATGCGATGCGTTGGCAGTCGATGTTGGGTGGGGTTCTCTTGACCATCGGCGGATCTGGGCTGGCGCTGGCCGCCACTGCCCCGATCCAGCCGCCGCCCATGTGCCGCGCGCAGCCCGACAGCGCGGCCTGCGCGGCGCAGACCCGCCACGCGCTCAATATCCGCATGCGGCATCTCTACCGGCTGGAACTGCAAAAGGTCATGGGCACCTATGCCGAGCGGCGGCTGGATCATGCGCAAAACCTGTGGCGGCGCTGGGTGAATGCGGACTGTCTGTTCCGCGTTGGCCCGCTCGATCGGGGAGGGCCGCAGTGGCAGACTCGGATGGATGCCTGCCAGGCGAACCAAATCCGCAGCCGCATCACCGAGCTCGATCGCCTGTTGCATTGCGAAGGCGACACTTGCCCACCCAGGTGATGCCGTGGCACCATGGCTCCAGATCAAGGAGACTCATGATGCAAGATCCATCCTACAGCCCGGACGTATTGCTGCGCGAGACCGATTCACGCGGCGTGGTGCGGCTGACTCTCAACCGTCCGCAGGCATTCAACGCGCTGTCTGAGGCGCTGCTGCACGCACTGCAGCAGCAGATCGACGCGCTGATGCACGACGATGTGACGCGCGTGGTCATCGTGCGCGGCGCGGGTCGGGCATTCTGCGCCGGGCACGACCTGAAGGAAATGCGCGCCCATCCCTCGCACGCCTATTACGCAAAGCTGTTTGCCCGTTGTGGCCGGGTGATGACCGGGCTGATGCGCCTGCCACAGCCGGTCATCGCCCAGGTGCACGGCATTGCCACGGCGGCTGGCTGCCAGCTTGTGGCGAGTTGCGATCTGGCCGTGGCCAGCAGCGAGGCGCGGTTTGCGGTCTCTGGCGTGAACTACGGGCTGTTCTGCTCCACGCCGGGCGTGGCGCTGTCGCGCAACGTGCTGCGCAAGCAGGCAATGGAAATGCTGCTGACCGGCGAATTCATCGACGCCGCCACCGCGCAGCAGCGCGGCCTGATCAATCGCGTCGCTGCGCCCGATGCGCTGGAGGTGGAGGTCGAGCGCCTGGTCGGCAGCATCCTGGACAAACCCGCGGCGGCGGTGCGCATGGGCAAGGCGATGTTCTATCGCCAGGCTGAGGCCGGCATCGACGCGGCCTACCAACTGGCAGCGCAGACCATGACCTGCAATATGCTCGACGATTGCGCACTCGAAGGCGTGCAAGCCTTCATCGACAAACGCCAGCCGGCGTGGAGGGCGAAAAAATAGCGGGAACAGGCCCAGAGGCCTACGCGCCCGGCGGGGGCAGCCGCACCAGATCGATGACGATGATCGCCAGGTTGTCGCCACGCCCCCCGGCGCGGGTACGGGCCTTGTCGATGAGATATTGGCAGCATTCGCGCGCCTGCAGCTTGGAGGTGGCGATTTCCAGATCCTGGTCGGTGAAGTAGTGCCACACGCCGTCGCTGCACAGCATGAGCACATCGCCAGGGGCCAGCGCGCTTTCTTCGACCGGCTTGATCGGCAGTTCCGACATGCCCAGGCTGCAGGTGAGCACATTGCTCATCGGATGATTGCGCGCCTTGGCCTCGGTGATTTCGCCCTTGTCCACCAGGGTCTGCACATACGAATCGTCCTTGGTGCGCAGCAATAAACGGCCGTCGCGGAAGATGTAGAGGCGGCTGTCACCCACGTGCGACCAGTAGCAGCGGCCCTCGTCAGCGTGGAACAGTGCGCACACCGCGGTGGAATGCGGCTCCTGTTCGGTGGACAGGGCGGTGAGGCGAATCATGCTGTGACTCTCCTGCACGATCTGCTGCAGCAGCGCGTGCGGATCATCGCTGTCGGGGTGGTAGCGCTCGAACAACTGCTGCGCAGTGAGCATCACCTGATCTGCCGCCTTGCGGCCACCGCTCTTTCCGCCCATGCCGTCGGCAATCACCGCAAGCACGCAGCCCTGCACGCGCGGATGCGCGATCACGCGCAGCTGGTCCTGCTGATAGGGTCTGTCACCCTTGTGCAGCCCGCTTGCCGCGTTCAGCCGCCAGCGCGTTCCCGCCTGATGCTGCACCGGCTTGGGCAGCGGCGGCAGGCGGGAAGGCGGGTAATGATCAGTGGGGTCCATAGAATCGGCGGTTTGCCAGCGGTGGGTCGGACAGATCAGGCCTGCTGGTCGGGCAAAGCAGAAGGCGTGGATGAACAAGCAAACGCAAAACGCGGATTCTAGGTGGCGCGCAACACAGTCTTGTGGCGGGCGGCGGCATGCACGCTGATCCCGCGCATCCTCCGTCAGCCCAGACGGCGCTGGCCGAACATTGCGACGCGCTGTTTTCACCGGGCAGCCCGCTGCAGGCCGAGTTGCCGCAGTGGTCCGTGCGCGAAGGCCAGCGCGCGCTGGCGCTGGCCGTGGCCGGGGCCATCACCGATCGCGCCATTCTGCTGGCCGAAGCCGGCACGGGCACCGGCAAGACGCTGTCCTATCTGGTTCCTGCGCTGCTGCATGGCGGACGGGTGATCATCTCCACCGCAACGCGCAATCTGCAGGATCAGCTCTATACCAAGGACCTGCCGGCCGCGCGCCGGGCGCTGGGCGCTGCGGTCAGTACCTGCGTGCTCAAGGGTCGCTCCAATTATGTTTGTCTCTACCGCCTGCAGCGCGCAGCGGAGTGGGTGCATGGCCGCCATGCGCATGCACAGCTGCGCCGCATCGAACAGTTTGCCAAGACCGATGCGCGCGGCGACCTGTCCGCGCTGTCGGGGCTGGAGGAGAATTCGGCGCTCCATTTTCTCGTCACCTCCACCACAGACAATTGCCTTGGCGCGGATTGCCCGGATTACAAGGCCTGTTTTGTGATGAAGGCGCGGCGCGAGGCCATGGCGTCGGACGTGGTCATCATCAACCACCATCTGTTTTTCGCCGATCTGGCGCTGCGCGGCGAGGGCGTCAACGAATTGCTGCCCACCGCGGACACGCTGATCCTGGACGAGGCGCATCAGCTTGCCGAGATCGGCGTGCAGTTTCTCGGCGCACGTTGCGGCACGGCACAGGTGGTCGATCTCAGCCGCGACGTCCTGGCGAGTGGCTTGCAGCATGCCAAGGGCCTGGCCGACTGGCAGACCCTGAGTGGCGCGCTAGAACGGGCTGCGCGCGATCTGCGTCTGGTTGCGCCGCAGGCACCTGGCCGCTTGAGCCAGCCCCAGATGCTCTGTCTGCCCGGCTGGGACGTGGCCCTGCACGATCTGCAGGCGCAGCTGGCGCACACCGCCGCCGTTCTGTCTGCCCACGAGGAAGCCGCGCCGGAATTCGCGCGGCTGGTGGAACGTTGCACCGCGCTGCAGCAGGCCTTCGGCAACTGGCAGAGCCCGGCCGCCGGGGGTGACGAAGGCGCAGCACCCCAGGTCCGCTGGGCCGATGTCGGCAGCGCACATCTGCGGCTGCAGTCCGCGCCGCTGTCCATTGCTGCGGCGTTTGCCGCCTTGCTGGCGCAGCGCAGTCAGGCCTGGATCTTCACCTCCGCCACCCTGAGCGTCGGCGGCAATTTTCGTCACGCGCGCGCCGCACTCGGTCTGACGCCGGAACACGGCGGCTGCGCGCCGGTGGAGCAGGGCATCGAGCCGCGCTGCCGCGAACTGCGCGTGGCCAGTCCCTTCGATTACGCGGCGCAGGCGCGGCTGCTGGTGCCGCAAGACCTGCCGATGCCCAACCAGCCCGGACATTCCGAAGCCGTTGGCGCGCTGGCGGCACAACTGGCCGCCTGCAACGCGGGTGGCACCCTCGTGCTCACCACCACTCTGCGCGCCGCCAGGAGCATTGCGCAGACCCTGCGGCAATTGCTGCCCGGACGGGCTGTGCTGGAACAGTTCGAGGAGTCCAAGCCAGCCTTGCTTGCGCGCTTTGCAGCGACTGCGCAGGCCGTACTCGTGGGCAGCCAGAGTTTCTGGGAAGGGGTGGATCTGCCCGGCGACCGGCTGACCCTGGTGATCATCGACAAACTGCCGTTCGCCCCGCCAGATGACCCGCTCACCGCCGCGCGGCTCAAGCAGATCGAAGCCGAGGGACGCAGCGGTTTCAACGACTACAGCATGCCGCAGGCAGCGTTGTCACTGCAGCAGGGCGCGGGGCGGCTGATCCGCACCGAAACCGACCGTGGGGTGCTGGTGGTGTGCGACCGGCGCCTGACCGCAACCGGCTGGGGGCGGCAACTGCTTGCCAGCCTGCCACCGTTCGGCCGGGTGAGCCGCGCCGAGGACGCGCAGGATTTCCTGCGGCTGATGCGCTGAAACGTTTACCAGAGCTTCCAGAACGGGTCGTCGCGGCGCGGCAGACCCTCGGTCAGGTAGACGCTTTGCGGATAGTTGAGCTTGAGCACACGCTCGGCGTCGTCGCGCAACTGGGTCATGCCAAGTTTGCCGTAGGCATGCACCAGCACCGCCAGGGCGAGCTGGTTGGATGGCGCGTCCTGATAGTTCTCGATCGCGCGCTGCGCCCGGTCGGCTGCGGCCACATACGCGCCGCGGCGGTAATAGAACAGCGCGACATGGGTTTCATACTCGGCCAGCGAATTGACGATGTAGCGCATGCGCTGGATGGCATCGGGGGCATATTTGCTCTTGGGAAACCGGGTAACCAGTTCCTTGAAGCTCTCGAACGACTGCTTGGCCGCAGCCTGGTCGCGCTCGTACAGCTTCTGGTCCGACAGAAAGGAGAACCAGCCCTGATCAGTGTTGAAGTTGATCAGGCCCTTCAGATACAGCACGTAGTCGGTATAGGGATTGTTGGGGTAGAGCTTGAGGAAGCGGTCGGTGGCCGCCAGCGCCTGCGCGCGTTCGCCTTGCTTGTAGTTGCCGTAGGCAATTTCGATCAGCGCCTGCTGCGCCAGCAGACCGTAGGGGTAGCGGGATTCGAGCTTCTCATACAGCTTCACCGCCTTGTCGGTGTTGCCGCTGTTCATCTCGTCCTTGGCCTCTGCATACAATTTGGTCGACGACCAGCCCAGGGTCTCGTCTTTCGATGGCGTGGACGCGCAGCCCGCAAGGCCCAGAAACAGCGCCGCAGCGGCGGCGCCCAACAGTCGCCGCGTCCAAAGACGATCCAACGCAACACGCATAGCAATGACCCAGGGTGGTGTAGAGCCTGCGGATTATAGGGAGCCCCTGCGCCCCGTCTCCATGACCAAGCATTCCCTTTCTGCCTTCCGGAGCGCGATCGACTCCGATCCCGACGAACCGGATGAAGGCGACGCGCCCATCGACCCGGGCGTGCTCGAGGCCATCATTCCCGAGTCCGAGGCGGGTCAGCGGCTTGACAAGGTGCTGGCTGCGCTGTTTCCGCAATACTCCCGCAGCCGCCTGCAGCAATGGTGCGAGAGCGGTCTGGTGCGCATGGGCACACAGCGCGCCGGGGTGCGCGACAAGGCGCGCGCTGGCGAGTTGCTGCGCGTGGCCGTGCCCGCCCTGCCGGAAGACACCGCATTCGCGCCTGAAGATCTGCCGCTGGATGTCGTGCACGAGGACGCAGCGCTTGCCGTGCTCAACAAGCCGGCGGGTCTGGTGGTCCATCCTGCAGCCGGCAACTGGAGCGGCACCCTGCTCAACGGTCTGCTGGCGCGCTATCCGGAAGTCGCCGGGCTGCCGCGCGCGGGCATCGTTCACCGCCTCGACAAGGACACCAGCGGCCTGATGGTCACCGCCCGCACCCTGGAGGCACAGACCGAACTGGTGCGCAGACTGCAGGCGCGCACCATCCATCGGCAATACCTGGCGCTGGTGTGGGGCCAGGTGGACCGGTCGTTCAACGTGGATGCACCCATTGCCCGCCACCCACGCGATCGCCTGCGCATGGCGGTGGTGCAGGGCGGCAAGCCCGCCCGCACCGATTTCACCCCGCTGGCCGAGCGCGAGACTCCCTGGGGGCGGCTGACCGCGCTGCGCTGCAAGCTGCACAGCGGGCGTACCCATCAGATCCGCGTGCACCTTCAGTTTGCCAAGCTGGAGCTGGTGGCCGATCCGGTCTATGGCGGGCGGGTCCGGCCCGATCTGCCCCTGGCGCGTCAGGCGCTGCACGCGGCACGGCTGGGTTTTCGCCACCCCGCAAGCAACGCCTCGATCGACTGCGTCGCACCGATCCCGGACGACATCGCCGCGCTCTGGGACCTCTGCGGCGGCACGCCCGAGGAGATCGATCCCAGACACTGGCCGGCCCTCACACTCTGAAGCCATCGCCCCATGACAATCCGCCTTCCGCAGTGCACCGACTTTGTTCCCTCCTGGTTCGGCGAGGCACAGCGCCATGCGCCCTGGCTGCGCGTTGTCTGGCCGGGCAATCCCCGGGTGCACGCGCTGTTGACCAGTTGCGCGGGCGGGGTGAGCCGCGGCGCCTATGCCTGTGCGCGGGCGCCTGACGGCATGGGCGCAGGCATGAATCTCGGCACGCATGTGGGCGACGCACCGGCGCTGGTGGCGCAGAACCGTCAGCGCCTGCAACACGCCATGGGCGGAGCGCAGCCGCGCTATCTGCAGCAGGTGCATGGCGTGGAGGTTGCCGATCTGGATGCGCTGACCGACCTCGGCGCGGAGCCGACCGCAGATGCAGCATGCACCAGTCTTCCGCGCGTCGCGGCGACCGTGCTCGTGGCCGACTGTCTGCCCGTGCTGTTTGCCGCGCCGGATGGCCGTGCCGTGGCTGCGGCGCATGCCGGCTGGCGGGGCCTGGCTGGTGGTGTGCTGGAGGCCAGTCTGCAAAGGCTCTGCGATCGTGCGGGCTGCGCTGCACAGGACGTGCAGGCGGTGCTCGGCCCAGCCATCGGCCCACTGGCGTTTGAAGTGGGGGAGGAGGTCCGCGCGGCGTTTGTCGACCGGCATGCACAGACGGCGGACGCATTCAAACCGGGCAAGCCCGGAAAATGGTGGGCCGACCTCTGGCAACTCGCACGCCTGCGGCTGGAGTCCGCAGGCATGCAGCCTGGGCAGATTGCCGGGGGAGGGTTGTGCACGGTGGGCAACCCGCAACGGTTTTATTCTTACCGCAGGCAGGCGGTCACAGGGCGTCAGGCGGCTTGCATCTGGGTTGAATGAACCACGCCGGCCTGTTTCCCGTTGACACCGTCACATCCCTGCTCAAGAATGCCGTGACCAGTTGCCGCATCGACGCGGCCCCTCAATCAGCAGCCCTCCTCGCTCCAACCTCCCATGGATCAAGCGCATTCGACCCATCAGGCCGCGCCACCGTTTTTGTCTGGCGTACAGGGCAGCCCAATGGCGGAGATGTCGCAGGCCTGGGCGTCCATGCTGCGCGGGGTGAACGGCTCGGGTGCGCCGGGCCTGTCCGGCGTTCAGGTCGATCCGGTGCGCCTGCAGCAACTGCAGCAGCGCTATCTCGCTGAATTCCGCCAGCTCTGGAGCACTTTGCTGTCGCCGGATGCATCGAACCCGGCTGCGCTCGCTGCCGATGACAGGCGCTTTTCCTCGGGCGCCTGGAGCGAGAACCGCATCTCAAGCTACACGGCGGCACTGTATCTGCTGGGCGCCCGTGCCTTGTTCGACCTGGCCGACAGTGTGAAGGCCGATGAACCCACGCGGCAAAGACTGCGCTTTGCGGTACAGCAGTGGGTAGACGCCGCAGCGCCTTCCAATTTTCTGCCGCTCAACCCCGAGGCGCTGAACAAGGCGGTGCAGACCCAGGGCGACAGTCTGCGCGCAGGATTGGAGAACTGGCTCAGGGACTTGAAACAGGGGCGCCTGACACAGACCGATGAATCGGTCTTTGAAGTGGGGCGCAACGTGGCCACCACGGCGGGGCAGGTGGTCTTCGAGAATGACCTGTTTCAGCTCATCGAGTACACCCCGCTGACTGCCAAGGTGCATGCGCGGCCTTTGCTGTTCGTGCCGCCGTCGATCAACAAGTACTACATCCTCGACCTGCAGCCGGACAACTCGCTGGTACGGTTTTCTGTGGAGCAGGGCCATCGCACCTTTGTCATGTCCTGGCGCAATCCGGACGCCAGCATGGGCCATCTGACCTGGGACGACTATGTGCAGGACGGCGTGATCCGCGCCATGGAGGTGGTGCGCGACATTGCTGCAGGACGCAGCGACGGCACCATCAACACACTGGGCTTTTGCGTGGGCGGCACCCTGCTGACCAATGCGCTGGCTGTGCTGCAGGCGCGCGGCGAGCAATTTGCCCACAGCGCCACCTTGCTGACCACGATGGTGGACTTCACCGATACCGGCATTCTCAGCGTGTATGTGGACGAGGCTTCGGTGGCCCTGCGCGAACAGACATTGGGCCAGGGCGGCCTGATGACCGGACGCGAGCTGGCCACGGCCTTCTCCAGCCTGCGGCCCAACGATCTGGTGTGGAACTACGTCGTCGGCAACTATCTCAAGGGCGAAACGCCGCCACCGTTCGACCTGCTGTACTGGAATTCCGATTCGACCAATCTGCCCGGCCCGCTGTTCGCCTGGTATCTGCGCAACACCTACCTGGAAAACCGCATGCGCCAGCCCGGCGCGCTGACCGTGGCCGGGGTGCCGCTGGTGCTGCAGTCAGTCAAGTTGCCGACCTATGTCTATGCCTCGCGCGAAGACCACATCGTGCCGTGGAAGACGGCGTATGAAACCACGCAGATCCTGGGCGGCCCCATGCGCTTTGTACTGGGCGCGTCTGGACACATTGCCGGGGTCATCAACCCGGCCAGGCGCAACAAGCGCAGCCATTGGATCTCTCCCAGCGGGCAGCGCAAGCTGCCATCTACCGCCCAGGCGTGGATTGATGCCGCGATCGAACATCCGGGCAGTTGGTGGACCGACTGGGCCGGCTGGCTGGCGAAGCAGGCCGGACCGGAAATCGCTGCGCCCAGGAAGCCCGGCAACGCGCGCTACAAGCCCATCGAACCCGCGCCGGGGCGCTACGTCAAGGTGCGCGCCTGAGGCATGGAATGTTCATTTCACTTCGTAAAGGACTTACCCCATGAATGACATCGTCATCGTCTCCGCCGTGCGGACTGCGGTTGGAAAATTCGGCGGCACGCTGGCCAAGGTGCCTGCGGTCGACCTGGGCGCTCTGGTCATCAAGGAAGCCGTGGCGCGTGCCAGACTCGAACCGGCGCAGGTGTCCGAGGTCATTTTTGGGCAGGTGCTGCAGGCAGGCATCGGGCAGAACGGCGCACGCCAGGCCAGCATCAAGGCCGGGTTGCCCGACATGGTGCCCGCGATGACCATCAACAAGGTCTGCGGCTCGGGACTGAAATCGGTCATGCTGGCCGCGCAGGCCATCCGTGACGGCGATGCCGACATCGTGGTGGCCGGCGGGCAGGAAAACATGAGCGCCGCGCCGCATGTGCTGCCGGGCTCGCGCGATGGCCAGCGCATGGGTGACTGGAAGCTGATCGACACCATGATCGTCGATGGCCTGTGGGATGCGTTCAACCAGTACCACATGGGCATCACCGCAGAAAACGTGGCAAAAAAATACGGCGTCACCCGGGAGATGCAGGATGCCTTCGCCGCCGCCAGCCAGAACAAGGCCGAGGCAGCGCAGAAGGCCGGACGCTTCGCCGACGAAATCGTGCCGGTGATGCTGCCGCAGAAAAAGGGGGATCCAGTGGCCTTCGCCACCGACGAGTTCGTGCGCCACGGCGTCACCGCAGACAGCCTGGCCGGTCTGCGTCCCGCGTTCGACAAGACCGGATCGGTCACGGCGGGCAACGCCTCGGGGCTCAACGATGGTGCTGCTGCGGTGGTGGTCATGAGCGCCAGGCGCGCTGCCGAACTGGGCCTCAAACCTCTGGCGACCATCCGCGCCTATGCCAACGCCGGGCTCGATCCGGCCTACATGGGCATGGGCCCGGTTCCGGCCTCGCAGCGCTGTCTGTCGCGCGCAGGCTGGACGCCGCAAGACCTCGACCTGATGGAAATCAACGAGGCGTTTGCCGCGCAGGCCATTGCGGTCAATCAGCAAATGGGCTGGGACACCAGCAAGGTCAACGTCAATGGCGGCGCGATCGCCATCGGCCACCCCATCGGCGCAAGCGGCTGCCGCATTCTGGTCACGCTGCTGCATGAAATGCAGCGACGCGATGCGAAGAGGGGACTGGCCTCTCTGTGCATTGGCGGCGGCATGGGCGTGGCGATGGCGCTGGAGCGTTGACCGGATGGAACACAATTCAAACCAAATGAGGAGATCACGATGAGCAAGAAGGTGGCTTATGTCACGGGAGGTATGGGCGGTATCGGCACCGGCATCTGCAAGCGGCTGTGCGAGGCGGGGCACAAGGTCATCGCCGGGTGCGGCCCCAATTCCAGCCGCAAGGACGGCTGGCTGGAAACCATGCGGGCGCAGGGCTATGACGTCTATGCCTCGGAAGGCAATGTGGCCGACTGGGAGTCGACCAAGGCCGCATTCCAGAAGGTGTTTGCCGAACATGGTCAGGTGGACATTCTGGTGAACAACGCCGGCATCACCCGCGACGCCGTGCTGCGCAAGATGACCTACGAGGACTGGGACCTGGTGCTGCGCACCAATCTGTATTCCATGTTCAACGTCACCAAGCAGGTGATCGACGGGATGGTGGAGCGCGGATGGGGACGCATCATCAACATTGCGTCGGTCAACGGCGAAAAGGGGCAGTTTGGCCAGACCAACTACGCCGCGGCCAAGGCCGGGATGCACGGCTTTTCGATGTCACTGGCGCTGGAAGTGGCGTCCAAGGGGGTGACGGTCAACACCGTGTCGCCGGGCTACATCCTGACCGACATGGTCAAGGCCATCCGCCAGGATGTGCTCGACAAGATCATTTCCTCGATACCGGTCAAGCGCCTTGGAACGCCGGAAGAAATCGCCTCCATCGTTGTCTGGCTCGCCAGCGAGGATGCCGGATTCACCACAGGCGCCGAGTTCTCCTGCAATGGCGGCCTGCACATGAGCTGATGGACTTCCGGGGAAGTCTGAGTGGTTTCGGCCGAGGGTTATGGTTCAATCGCGACAAGAATTCCTTCCGCACACCTTTCTCCTGATCCAGATCGTTTCCCCATGCCCAAGCCCGATTCCTTGCAGCGCGTCATCAAAAAGTACCCCAATCGCCGCCTGTACGACAGCGAGGCCAGCGCCTACATCACCCTGAGCGATGTCAAGCAACTCGTCATGGACGGGACGCGTTTCGTGGTGCAGGATGCCAAGACCGGCGAAGACCTCACCCGCAGCATCCTGCTGCAGATCATTCTTGAGGAAGAAAGCGGGGGCGTGCCCATGTTCAGCGCGGTGATGCTCGAACAGATCATCCGCTTCTACGGCCATGCCATGCAGGGCATGATGGGCAGTTATCTGGAAAAGAATGTGCAGGCCTTCATCGACATCCAGAACAAGCTGTCGGAGCAAACGCGTGGGGTCTACGACAGCGCTGCGCTCAACCCCGAAGCCTGGACACAGTTTCTGAATGTGCAAAGCCCCATGTTGCAAAACATGATGGGCAGCTATCTCGAACAGAGCAAAAATCTCTACATGCAGATGCAGGAGCAGATGCAGGAGCAGGCCAAGCAGATGCTCGGCGCGTTCAAGCCGCCAGAGAAGAAGTGACGGGCAGAGCGGCCCGCGCATCACGCGCGGTCTGCCCTTCAGCGACAATCGCGGGATGGAACAACAACTTTCTCCCCCTGCAGGCACAACGCCGGTCGCACCAAAGATCGGCTTTGTCTCACTGGGTTGCCCGAAGGCGCTGGTTGACTCCGAGCGCATCCTTACCGAACTGCGGGCGCAGGGCTACGCCACCTCCAAGAGCTACGCCGGCGCCGATCTGGTCATTGTGAACACCTGCGGCTTCATCGATGCGGCCGTGCAGGAAAGCCTGGACGCCATCGGCGAGGCTCTGGCCGAGAACGGCAAGGTCATCGTGACCGGCTGTCTGGGTGCACGCAGCGATGCAGTCACGGGCAACAATCTGGTGCGCGAGGTCCATCCCAAGGTCCTGGCGGTCACCGGCCCGCATGCCACCGACGAAGTGCTGCATCACGTGCATGCGGCCCTGCCCAAGCCGCACGATCCGTTCGTCGATCTGGTGCCGCCCGCCGGCATCAAGCTCACCCCCAAGCATTACGCCTATCTCAAGATCAGCGAGGGCTGCAATCATCGCTGCACCTTCTGCATCATTCCGGCGATGCGCGGCGATCTGGTTTCGCGCCCAATCGGCGATGTGCTGAACGAGGCGCGCGCGCTGTTTGCTTCCGGGGTGAAGGAACTGTTGGTCGTCAGTCAGGACACGTCTGCCTACGGCGTGGATGTGAAGTACCGTACCGGCTTCTGGGATGGCCGTCCCATTCGCACTCGAATGACCGAACTGGTCGACGCGCTGGGCTCGCTGGCCGCAGAGCATGACGCCTGGGTGCGGCTGCATTACGTCTATCCCTATCCCCATGTGGATGAGGTACTGCCACTGATGGCACAGGGGCGCATCCTGCCCTATCTCGACGTCCCGCTGCAGCATGCCCACCCGGATGTGCTCAAACGCATGAAGCGCCCGGCCAGTGGCGAGCGCAACCTGGAGCGCATCGCCCGCTGGCGCGCCATCTGCCCAGAGCTGGTGGTGCGCTCGACCTTCATCGCCGGATTCCCCGGAGAAACGGAAGAGGAATTTCAGACGCTTCTCGATTTCATCGAGGAAGCCGAACTCGACCGCGTGGGCTGCTTTGCCTACTCGCCTGTGGAGGGCGCGTCTGCGAACGCGCTGCCAAACCCTGTGCCCGATGCGCTTCGCGAGGAACGCCGCGCCCGCTTCATGGCCGTGGCGGAAGCCGTGTCCACACGCAAGTTGCAAAAGCGCGTGGGACAGGTGATGCGGGTTCTGCTGGATCAGGCCAGCCGCGAAGGCGGCACGGGCCGCAGCTATGCGGACGCGCCAGAAATCGACGGCAAGGTCCATGTCCTGCCGCCTGAAAAGGCTTCGCAGAAAATGCGTCTGGCGCAGGCAGCAGGCCAGTTCGTCAGAGTGCGCATCCTCCGCGCGGACGGACATGACCTGATCGGTGAGCTGATCTGATCAGTGCGAATCGACCACGGCCCTGATGGCAGCCGCGTCGCGGGCAAATGTGATGCGCGTGATCTTGCCCTGATTGACCTGCAGCACGGTCACTGCGTCATTTTCATGCGGCATGAAAGCAGCCTGATCCGCCTTGTTGGCCAGCAGGATGGAGTAGGGACGCTTGCGCATTTTCGGCAAGGCGAAGCTCTGGGTCACAAAGCCCGGCATGCCGCTGATGTCCGCCAGAAACACGATGCCTTCCTTGCGCATGCCCTCCACCCCGAGATTGGTGAGAAAGGTATTGGCTTCGTCTGAAGGCGCCTTTTCGATGGCGAACAACACCACACGGGTACCTGCGCCAGGAAATGCTTCCATCTTGCCGTGCTGATTTTCAAACTGCAATTGCGGCAAGGCGTCGCCCACCGCAAGCGGGGACGCCAAGGCCAGCGCGGGCCAGGCCAGTGCCGTGATCGCTGCAGAGAAAACAAAGGTTCGTCGTTGCATCGGGACTCCTGTCATCGAATGCAACATTCGAACAGAACTTTGCAACAAGGTTCTGACATGCAACGCAGGTTCAAATCGAGCGCTTTGCGTTGTGTCAACGCCCTGCAGGTCAAATTGACCAGCAACCGGGTGAATTCAGATTCCCAACAGGGAATGAACAGGTTGTGGACTTCCGGCCCGACTCAAAGGCGATCAGTTAACATCTCCTTTTTGCCCTTGCGGGTTGCAACTTCCAAGACAGGCTTGTGACACCCGCTTCGGCGCGCGACGGCGATCTTGATCGCCAAAAGCGGACGCCGAGATCAAACAGTCACAATCAAGTCGTCATCAACAGAGCAATCCCGTCGCACGGGGATGCCCCTTCGACTCACCCAAATCGCTCATGCACGCCATGTCACCGTTTCGAACTCGTTTGCAGACCCCTTGACTTGCAGAGGACCGCACGCACGTGCAGAAACATGACAAGGTGCGGCCCGGCCGCACCTTTTTTCATTCAGGCGAACACACCATGATTCAGATCACCTTACCCGACGGTTCCAAGCGCCAGTTTGATGCGCCGTTGACCGTCGCCGAAGTGGCGCAGTCCATCGGCGCCGGTTTATCCAAGGCCGCCCTGGCCGGCAAAGTGGATGGCAAACTCGTCGATACCAGTTACCGATTGACGCAGGATGCCGAAGTGGCCATCGTCACCGAGAAAGACGCCGAGGGCCTGGAGATCATTCGTCATTCGACTGCGCACCTGCTGGCTTATGCCGTCAAGGATCTCTATCCCGATGCGCAGGTCACGATTGGCCCGGTGATCGACAACGGCTTCTACTACGACTTCGCCTACAAGCGCCCATTCACTCCAGAAGACCTGGAGAAGATCGAGGCGCGCATGGCAGAACTCGCACGCAAGGACGAGCCCGTGCTGCGCAAGGTCTTGCCGCGCGATGAAGCGGTGGACTACTTCAAATCGCTGGGCGAGCACTACAAGGCCGAGATCATCGCCAGCATTCCCGCTGGTGAAGATGTCTCGCTCTATTCGGAAGGCGCGTTCACCGATCTGTGTCGCGGGCCGCACGTTCCCTCGACTGGCCGCCTCAAGGTCTTCAAGCTGATGAAGGTTGCCGGTGCCTATTGGCGTGGCGACCATCGCAACGCGCAGTTGCAGCGCATCTACGGCACCGCCTGGGCGAAGAAGGAAGATCAGGAGGCGTATCTGCACGCGCTGGCAGAGGCGGAAAAGCGCGACCACCGCAAGCTCGGCAAGGAACTCGATCTCTTCCATTTCCAGGAAGAGGCGCCGGGCCTGGCGTTCTGGCACCCCAAAGGCTGGGCGCTGTGGCAGGCGGTCGAGCAATACATGCGGCAGGTCTATCGCGACAGCGGTTATCAGGAAGTCAAGGGGCCGCAGATCCTGGATGTCAGCCTGTGGAAGCGTTCCGGGCACTGGGACAACTATTCGGAGAACATGTTCTTCACCGAGTCCGAGAAGCGTCAGTTTGCGGTCAAGCCGATGAACTGCCCGGGGCACATCCAGATTTTCAATTCTGGCCTGCGCAGCTACCGCGATCTGCCGATTCGCTACGGGGAATTTGGCTCCTGCCACCGCAATGAGCCATCCGGCGCTTTGCACGGTTTGCTGCGCGTGCGTGGATTCACGCAAGACGACGGACACATTTTCTGCACGGAAGACCAGATCGAAGCGGAAGTCACTGCCTTCCATCGACAGGCCATGCAGGTCTACACCGACTTCGGTTTCACCGACATTGCCCTCAAAATCGCCCTGCGTCCGGAAAAGCGCATTGGTGAGGACGCGGTCTGGGACAAGGCGGAATCTGCCCTGCGTGCCGCCTTGCAAGCCTGCGGCGTGGCTTGGCAGGAGTTGCCGGGCGAGGGCGCCTTTTACGGCCCGAAGATCGAATACCACATGAAGGACTCGATCGGCCGCGCCTGGCAGGTCGGCACCATGCAGGTCGATTTCATGATGCCCGAACGCCTGGACGCCGAGTATGTCGACGAGCATTCTCAGCGCGTGCGTCCGGTCATGCTGCACCGCGCCATCGTTGGTTCGATGGAACGCTTCATCGGTGTGCTGATCGAGCACTACGCCGGCGCCATGCCCTTGTGGCTCGCGCCGGTGCAGGCCGTGGTGATGAACATCACGGATGCGCAGGCTGATTACGCTCGCACTGTTGCACAAGCGCTGACAAAACAAGGCTTTAGAGTCGAGTTGGATTTGCGCAACGAAAAAATCAACTATAAAATACGAGAAAATGCATTGAACAAAGTGCCCTATCTGCTCGTGGTCGGTGACCAGGAGCGAGACGCAGGAACAGTTGCGGTCCGGGCACGCGGCAATGTCAACCTCGGGGTGCTGTCCCTGGAGGCGCTGACGCAAAAACTCTCCCAGGAAGTGCGGTCGCGCAGCCAAGACCGGCAGTGAAATCATCGGTCTCGCAGCACAATGTTTGTCTGAATTGAAAGGTTTGAGCCATCGCTACGTTCCAGAGCCGTAATACACCGGAAAAACGCGCCCATCGTCTGAATCGCGAAATCACGCTTCCCGAACTCCGTCTGATCGGGCCGGAAGGCGAGGCCATCGGGGTGGTTTCCCTCTCCGAGGCGCTCAGACTCGCCGAGCAGCATGATGTGGATCTGGTGGAAATTGCACCAACCGCATCGCCCCCGGTCTGTCGCTTGATGGATTACGGCAAGTTCAAATACGAAGAACAGAAAAAGAACCATGAGGCCCGTGCGAAGCAAAAGCAGATTCAGATCAAGGAAATCAAATTCCGCCCCGCAACGGACGATGGTGATTACCAGATCAAGCTGCGTAACCTGCGCCGTTTTCTCGAAGAGGGCGACAAGGGCAAGGTAAGTCTTCGATTCCGTGGGCGTGAAATTACCCACCAGGATATCGGGATGCGGGTTCTGGAACGGGTGAAGGCCGATGTGGAAGATGTCGGCCAAGTCGAGCAGATGCCCAAGCTCGAAGGGCGTCAGATGATCATGGTCATCGCGCCAAAGAAGAAAAAATAAGCCACTCCTGCACGTTCGGGCGGGTTGCCTGAATGCGCGTTGGGGTGGGTTGCGTGTTTTTGCTGCGCAAGTGGCGAAAAACTGCAGTGTCCACTGCAGCCGCGTGTGTTCTGTCCAGATGGGCAAATGCCGCAAAACTCGTGTGCGTGGGCTTGAAAGTGCCTGGTTCATCGTCAGGCCGCCTGCGGATATGTCATATTTAATGGAGCAATCATGCCCAAGATGAAAACCAAGAAAAGTGCCGCAAAGCGATTCCGCGTGCGTCCTGGCGGCACTGTCAAACGTGGCCAAGCGTTCAAGCGCCATATCCTGACCAAGAAAACCACCAAGAACAAGCGTCACTTGCGTGGGGCCACTGCGGTGCATGACAGTGATCTGAAGCAGATCGCCGCCATGATGCCTTTCGCCTGAAGCGCCAGTCGCCTCGGTTCGAATCTTCAATCAGGATAAGGAGTCTTAAATGCCTCGCGTCAAACGTGGTGTGACTGCACGTGCACGTCACAAAAAAGTTCTCGATCTCGCCAAGGGTTTCCGCGGCCGCCGCAAAAACGTCTACCGCATCGCCAAAGAGGCGGTGATGAAGGCTGGGCAATATGCCTACCGTGACCGTCGTGCCAAGAAACGTGAATTCCGTTCGCTATGGATCACCCGGATCAACGCCGCGGTGCGTCAGTCCGGCCTGACTTACAGCGTGTTCATGAACGGGATGAAGAAAGCCCGCATCGAAATCGACCGCAAAGTGCTCGCCGACATGGCAGTGCATGATGCGGCCGCCTTCGCCAAGATCGTCGATCAGGTCAAGGCTGCGATGGCCTGACCAACCGCCGCCCTGTGCGGTGGTGTCTCGCTGTGCAAAGGCCTGTTCAACAGGCCTTTGTTCTTTGTTGCCGATTGGTTTGGCGCGGCATGTTCACTTCCAGTCATTTGCACGCTCATGAATCCTTTGCAGACCCTGATTGATCAAGCCAGCACGGAATTTGCTCAGGCAGCGGATTCCGCCTCGCTGGAAAACGCCAAGGCCCGTTATCTCGGCAAGACCGGGATCATCACTGCGGAGATGAAATCGCTCGCAGCGCTTTCCCCAGAGGAGAAACGTGCGCGGGGGGCGGAAATCAATCTGGCCAAGCAGGCGATCGAGAAAGCCTTGCAGCAGCGGCGCGAAGCGCTCGAGCAAGCGGCGCTCCAGGCCCAGTTGCAGGCGCAAGCCATCGATGTGACCTTGCCGGGCAGAGAAGGCAACCAGGGCGGCCTGCATCCCCTGACACGGAGCTGGATCCGGATGGAGCAGATTTTTCGCTCCATGGGATTCGATGTGGCCGACGGGCCCGAGATCGAGGATGATTGGACCAATTTCACCGCGCTGAATTCTCCGCAGAACCATCCTGCGCGCTCGATGCAGGACACTTTTTATGTGGACGCACAGGATGCGCATGGGCAGCCGCTGCTGCTGCGCACACACACCTCACCGATGCAGGTGCGCTATGCCCGGGCCCATGTGCAGCGCCATGCCAATGCGGCGCAGATGCCGCCGATCAAGGTCATTGCGCCGGGGCGCACCTATCGTGTGGACAGCGACGCCACACATTCGCCGATGTTCCACCAGTTCGAAGGCCTGTGGATCGACAGTGATGTGTCGATGGCTGATCTCAAGGGGACGTTCACCAGTTTCCTGAAGGCCTTTTTCGAGCGCGACGATATTCTTGTGCGGTTTCGTCCATCCTACTTCCCGTTCACGGAGCCTTCAGCCGAAATCGACATGATGTTCGAAAGCGGGCCGCTGAAAGGGCGCTGGCTGGAACTGGCCGGCTCCGGCCAGGTGCACCCGACCGTGGTGCGCAATTTTGGCCTTGATCCAGAGCGATTCATCGGGTTCGCGTTTGGCAGCGGGCTCGATCGCATCACCATGCTGCGCTATGGCATCTCGGATCTGCGGCTGTTTTATGAAAACGATCTGCGCTTTTTGCAGCAATTCGCCTGAAGACTGCCGCGCCGACGTCTCTCCCTTCTGATTTCGCGGGAATATCCCACCGAGCTGAGCATCCACATAAGAGCCAATCATGCAGTTTCCCGAATCCTGGCTGCGCCAGTTTTGCAATCCTGACCTCACGACTGATGCGCTGGCCGAGACATTGACCATGGCTGGTCTCGAAGTCGAGGACGTGCGCCCTGCTGCGCCGCAGTTCTCCGGCGTGGTCGTGGGTCTGGTTCGCGATGTCCAGCCCCATCCCAACGCAGACAAACTGCGCGTTTGTCAGGTCGATGTCGGCCAGGCCGAGTTGCTGCAGATCGTTTGCGGCGCTCCGAATGTGGTTACGGGCATGTTCGCGCCGTGCGCCATTGTCGGGGCCGAGTTGCCGCCACAACAGGAGGGGCAGGGCGCCTTGCGCATCGGTGCCGCCAGAATGCGCGGGGTGGACTCGCAAGGCATGCTCTGTTCCGCACGCGAGCTGGGGTTGTCGGCCGACCACGCAGGCCTGCTGGCGCTGGGCGGCACCCCCGCGCCCGGTACGGATCTGCGCACACTGCTGGTGCTGGATGAGGCCGTGTTCACCATCAAGCTCACGCCCAATCTGGGGCACTGCCTGAGCGTGCTCGGCGTGGCACGCGAAGTGTCGGCGGTGACAGGAGCTTCGCTGCACACGCCCCGGTTCGATCCCATCGTGCCCGTGCTGAATGATCGCCTGCCGGTGCGCATCGAGGCACCGGAGTTGTGCGGTCGATTTTCCGGACGCGTGATTCGTGGCGTGAATGCACGAGCGGAAACCCCGCTGTGGATGAAGGCGCGGCTGGAACGCAGCGGCCAACGCAGCATTTCTGCGCTGGTCGACATTTCCAACTACGTCATGCTGGAACTGGGACGTCCGAGCCATGTGTTCGATCTCTCGAAGATCCGCGGTGATCTCACCGTTCGCTGGGCGCGCGAGGGCGAGCAACTGGAACTCCTCAACGGACAGACCATCGCCCTGAGTGCCGACATGGGCGTGATTGCTGCTGAAAACGGCGTCGAGTCGCTCGCGGGCATCATGGGCGGCGAAGCCACGGCTGTCACGCTGGACACGACCGACATCTATCTTGAAGTCGCCTTCTGGTGGCCAGATGCGATTCGCGGACGGGCGCGGCGTCTGAACTTTTCCACCGATGCCGCCGCACGCTTCGAGCGTGGTGTGGACTATGCCACGACCGTGGAGCACCTGGACGCAATCACCGCGCTGATTCTGCAGATCTGCGGTGGAAAGGCCGGGCCTGCCGACGATCAGATCACCCAGCTACCGCAGCGCAAGCCGGTGCGCATGCGGGTGGCACGCTGCGAAAAGGTGATCGGCATTCCGGTCGGTGCGCAACGCATGGGGGAGATTTTTTCCCGGCTGGGCTTGAAGGCCGAGTTCGAGTCCGGCGCAGAGCCGGCCTGGATCGTGACGCCAGGCAGTGAGCGTTTCGATCTGGAAATCGAAGAAGATCTGATCGAAGAGATCGCACGCATTCACGGCTACGAGAACATTCCCACGCAGGCGCCTGTGGCGCGCCTTCAGCCCTTGCCCGTGCCGGAGGCGCAACGCAGCCTGCATGCGCTGCGTCTCAAGACGGCGTCGCTGGGGTATCAGGAGACGATCAATTTCTCCTTTGCCGACCCCAAGTGGGAACAGGACTTTGCCGGGCAAGACAACCCGATCCGCCTGCTCAACCCCATCGTCGCCCAGATGTCGGCCATGCGATCCACACTCATCGGGTCACTGGTCAAGGTGCTGGCGGACAACCTCAGTCACCGCGCCAGACGCCTGCGGCTGTTTGAACTCGGTCGGGTGTTCACGCGGGACAATCAGGCTGAGGATGGACCGATGCAGGTTGCCGGCATTCGCCAGCCAACCCGCCTGGCCGGTCTGGCCTATGGCTCTGCTTTGCCGCTGCAGTGGGGGGAGGGCGAGCGCCGCGTGGATTTTTATGACATCAAGGGCGATGTCCAGGCTCTTTGCCACGGTGCGGGAGAACTGCAATGGCTGCCTTGCGCGCATCCGGCGCTGCACCCGGGCCGCAGCGCACAAGTGCTGCTGAATGGCGAAATTCTGGGGGTTGTCGGGGAACTGCATCCGCAATGGGTACAGAGTTATTCCCTGCAATTCGCCCCCATCGTTTTCGAGCTGGACGCGACGCTGTTGCAGGCCCAGCGGACACCGGCGTTTACGCCAATCAACCGTGTGCCGGCAGTCCAGCGCGACTTGGCGTTTCAGGTGCCCACAACGATCAGCTACGCGCAAATGCAACAGGCAGCGCAAACTGCCATCCAGAACCTGGCGGTTTGCGGCATCATTCGTCAAATCCACCTTTTCGACCTGTTCACCCCGCAAGGTGAGACGGCATTTCGGAGCATGGCTTTCCGGCTGCAGTTACAGGACGTGCAAACACTGACCGACGAACGGGTCGATGCTGCTTGCCAAGCCTTGATTGATGCGGTGAGGCAACAAACCGGGGCGCAACTCAGAGACTGAGTCGCGCCGATAAAAGAAATCAGAACGACCAAGGAGGGAGAGGCATGGCACGCATCCAGATCGACTCGGTGCAGACACCGACGCTGACCAAGTCAGAACTTGCCGATCAGCTTTATGAACGGATTGGCTTCAACAAACGCGAATCCAAAGATATGGTCGATGCGTTCTTCGACCGCATCCGCGACGCACTGGCGCGGGGAGAAGACGTCAAGTTATCCGGCTTCGGTCATTTTCAATTGCGCGAAAAGGCGCAACGGCCTGGACGGAATCCACGCACCGGCGAGATCATTCCCATTGCCGCGCGGCGCGTCGTCATTTTTCACGCCAGCCACAAATTCAAGCATCAGCTTCAGAATGTCGCGCCGGAAAATCAGCTTGCAACGGCAGACGAGTCGTCGGCTTGAGTGCGCACGGTGCCGTTCTGAGTCCGAGCCATGCTGTTGCTCGGCGCAACGTGCGAGTCCATGCAGGGGGAGTCTGCGTGTGGCCATGGCCTCGTTCGAGTCTGCAAACTATTTAACATAATGCACATATGTTCTTGTTATCGGCTCCAGCGAAAAGGTGTTGCCGCCAGCGCTCACTGATTCCCACAACTCACCAGGAACCCTTGGGCCGGTCTTGTCCCATGGTCTTGGCGATCATGGCCGCAATGTCCTTGTGATGCATCTGGGTGGCCAGGGTCAAGGCGGTATAGCCCATCGCGTTCTTCAGCCTGGGGTCTGCGCCTTCCTCCAGTAACAGCTTGACGGTGCTGTCGTAGCCGAAGTAAGCCGCCATCATCAACGGAGTCGAGCCATTGGGCGCAGCAGCATCGATGTAAGCCGAGTGATCGAGCAGATACTTGACGATGTCGGTGTGGCCGCGTGTTGCAGCGTAGGACAGCGGTGTCCAGCCGGGCTTGTTGATTTCTGCGCCCTTTTCCACCATGAGCTTGACGATGGACAGATCGCCTTGCAGGCAGGCGATCATCAACGCGTTCTCATCGGCCGGGGTGAGTTGATTGAGATGAATGTGCGGATCGTCGATCAACAGTCTGGCAACCTTGAGGGAGTTGTATCGCAGTGCCAGATACAGGGCGGTATTGCCCTTGCTGTCCACCGCGTTGGGGTCGAAGCCCTGCGCCAGCAGGCTGCGCACTGCGCCAACATCGTCCACGTTGACCGCCCGGAAAAAATCGGTGTACGCACCGGCACGCGCCCACCCACTCGGGCCTGCAGACAGGGCAATGGCCGCAGTTGCCTGCAGGAAACGGCGCCGATTTTTATTCACAATTCACCTCAGAAATTCTTTCCATCTATTTGATTCATTGTAAAAACAGGCGGGAAAAGTTGCTGCTGGTCTGCTCTGCCAAAATGTCCGCGCTGACGCCACGCAACTCCGCCAGGTAGCTGGCCACATAGGACACATAGGCGGGTTCGTTGGTTTTTCCGCGGTGCGGCACGGGCGCAAGATAGGGGCTGTCAGTCTCGATCAGCAGGCGATCGGCTGGTACCTGCACGGCCACATCACGCAGCGCTTGCGCATTCTTGAAGGTCACGATGCCGGCAATGGAGATGTAGAACCCGAGGTCGAGCGCACGCCGGGCAACCTCCCAATTCTCGGTAAAGCAGTGCATGACGCCTCTGGCGCGCCCCTGCCCCTCTTCGGCCAGAATGTTGAGGGTGTCGTCTGCGCTGGCACGGGTGTGGATGATCAGCGGTTTGTCCACGCGCAGGGCTGCACGGATGTGCACCCGAAAGCGCTCGCGCTGCCACTCCATGTCGGCCCTGGTACGGTCGCCCAGGCGAAAGTAATCGAGGCCGGTCTCGCCAATGCCGATCACCCGGGGCAGAACCGCCCGCGCGGTCAGATCATCGACCGTGGGTTCGCGCACGCCCTCATTGTCCGGGTGAACACCCACCGATGCCCACACGCCGGGGTAGCGCAGCGCAATGGCGTGCACCGCATCAAACTCTTCCAGTGTGGTGCAGATATTGAGCGCACGGCCCACCCCCATGTCGTGCATGTGCGCGAGCACCGCGTCGAGGCGTTCTTCCAGGCCCGGATAGGCCAGATGGCAATGGGAGTCGGTCAGCATGCGCAGTGTGAACAGCTTCAAATGGTGTTGGTCGGCTTGCCGCTGGCCTCGGCAGCGCCCAGCACTTCCTCGATCTTGACCTTGAGGTGCCGTGCCTTGTCGTCTGCCGGAAAGCGCACGCCAATGCCCTGCGGCCGATGGTTGGACGCATTGGCCGGATTGATCCAGGCTACCTTGCCTTCCACCGGATAGCGCTGCGGATCATCGACGATGGTGAGCAGCAGGTACACGCCCTCCCCCAGCCGGTACTCGTGCGGTGTTGGCACGAACACCCCGCCTTCGGGGAAAAACGGGATGTAGGACGCATAAAGTGCCGGTTTTTCCTTGATGGCGAGCTGCAGCACGCGGGGCTTGCTGGAGGCCGCCGCCGATGCGGGGCGCAGGGTGGTCACCATGGATCAGTCTCCTGTGGAGAAAAGCTGGGCAAATTCTAGGAGCAGCGCGTCGCTGGCGAGTGCCTGATTCAAGGGAAACCCGGCGAGTCGTTGTTTTGCAGCCAGTTCGCGCAGCGCTGCGCTCAGACGGGCAGGCGCAATCTGCCGCGCCAATCGCGTGAGTGCTTGCTGCTGCTGGGGCAGGTAGAGCGCGGCGGCGCCTGCTTGCACGCGCTGCAGATCGCTGCCGATCTTGAGCAGCGCCGCCACGCCGGTGGCATAGTCGGGTGGTGGCGGCAAGGCGGTTGACCCCGCAGACGCGCCAGAGCGAGACACCACGCCCAGCAGAGACTCAGCCCACTCGAGGCCACTTGCCGGGTCGGTCTGATAGATCGCCCCCTGACACCAGGCCAGCACCTGCGTCTGCACGGCGGAATCTCCGATTGTGCGTTGCGCCTCGGCGGCACTTGGCCGCGGCATGGGAGCCTGGCGGCAGCGGCTGCGGATGGTGGGCAGGAGCGCGTCGAGCCGGTGCGCGCCAAGCAGGAACTGCACCGCGTCCGGAGGCTCCTCCAGAGTTTTGAGCAAGGCGTTGGCCGCAGCGGGATTGAGTGCATCCGCCGGATAAACCAGGGCAACCTTGGCCCTGCCCCGGTGGCTGGTGCTCACCGCCCATTCGTTCAGGCGGCGGATCTGCTCGATGCGGATGTCCTGACTTGCCGTTTTGGACTCGCTGCGCGTTGCTCCCTCTTCAGGCGGGTTCAGGCCGAGTTCTGGCCACAGGGCTTCGGGAGCGGCGATCAGCAAATCCGGGTGAGTGCCCGCCTGAGCCAGCGCGCAACTGGCGCAGTGGCCGCAAGCGCGCCGCGCTGCCAGCGCGGCTGGAAGTCGGGCGAAGGCGCGTTCGTCTGGAGTGCTCTCAACGGGCGATTCACACAGCAAGGCATGGGCCGCCTGCCTCAGCGCACGCCATTTGCCAAACCCCTGGGGCGCATGAATCAGCCAGGCAGAATTCATTTTGAATCAAATGCCAAGAGAACATTATTCAAGTGATCTATGATGATTTTTTGCACCGCTTCCGGTGCTTGCGTGCCGTCCACGACCAGCCATTTTTTCGGCGCGGCCTCGGCCTGCTGCAGATAGTGCGCGCGGACGCGGGCAAAGAATTCCACGCTCTCCTGCTCAAACCGATCGCGCTGGCGCGCCTGCGCCAAGCGCTGCGCGGCCACCTCGGGCGGCACATCGATGAGGATGATGCAGTCCGGGCAGAGCCCCGGATGCACCCAGCGCGCGATGGCTTCGAGCCGCTCGGTGGGAATGCCCTTGCCGCCGCCCTGATACGCCAGCGTCGCCGCGGTGAAGCGGTCACACACCACGTCGGTGCCGCCGAGCAAGGCGGGTTCGATGACCTGGAGCACGTGTTCCTGTCGGGCGGCGAACATCAACAGCGCTTCGGTGGGCGCGCGCATGGGTTCGTTCAGCAGCAGCATGCGGATCTTTTCGCCAATGTCGGTGCCGCCAGGCTCGCGGGTGAGTACCACCTTGCGGCCCGCGGCCTGCAGCAGTTCGACCACCGCGTGCAACTGGGTGGACTTGCCGGCACCGTCGATGCCCTCGAGAGCAATGAACAGACCGGGGCGGTAAGGATTGAGTGCGCTCATGGAGTCTTGAGGATATAGCGAGCCACGGCAGCGTTGTGCTGCGCGAGGGTGTCGGAAAACTGGCTGCTGCCGTTGCCGCGGGCAACGAAATACAGCGCCTTGATCGGGGCCGGGTGCAGCGCAGCGTGCAGCGCGGCCTCGCCCGGAAGGGCAATCGGCGAGGGTGGCAAGCCGTTGATGACGTAGGTGTTGTACGGCGTGAAGGTCTGCAGGTCGCGCTTGGTCAGATTGCCCTGATAGCGCGCGCCCATGCCGTAGATCACTGTCGGGTCGCTCTGCAGCGGCATGCCCGCACGCAGACGGTTGATGAAGACCGCGGCAATCTTGTCTCGATCTTGCGGATTGCCGGTTTCCTTTTCGATGAGGGACGCCAGGATCAGCGCCTGCTGCGGTGTTTTCAGCGGAAGATCCGGTGCGCGCTCGGCCCAGGCCGCGGCCAGTCGCTTTTGCATGGCCAGATAGGCGCGGCGCAGCACGTCGAGCTCGGAAGAATCGCGGGCATACAGATAGGTGTCCGGGAAAAATTCGCCCTCGGGTGCAGTGCCTGCTGGTGCGCCGATGCGCTGCATCAATTGCGCCTCGGTCAATCCGGCTGCATCGTGCAGCAGCCCTGGTGCGGTATTGAGCGCCTGCAGCATCTGCGCGAAGGTCCACCCTTCGGGAATGGTGACGGCGAGCAGGGTCTGATCCCCTCGCGCCATGCGTTCGAGCAGCGTCCACGGCGTCATGCCCTGGGTGATTTCGTAGCTGCCGGCCTTGAGTTCCGCACCCCGGCCACTCAAACGGGCCAGCCAGTAAAACAGGCGTGGCTGCAAGTCCGCGCCCTGCTGGTTGATCTGTCGTGCGGCAGACAGCGCCGAACTTCCGGGGCGCACCGAAAAATCGAGCGGGCTCTCGCGCAGCGCAATCGGGCTGCTGGCCCACCAGGCCATCGCCCCGGCAAGCAACGCCAGAACGAACAGACCGAGAAGAAGGAGTTTTCGCAGCAAACGCACAGAGCCCAGGAAAAGAGGTGCTGCACCTGGACAATGCCCGCTGCACGCTCCAGAAGCAGAAGCTTCCTATACTAAGGCAACACTGAACCAGTCCCCTGCGCGCTGCGCATCCGGCCTGCAGGCGGTCTGCGGCGCGGCCCTCGCTCGCCATAGCTTCGGCTATGGCTGTGGTGTGCGCCTTGCATCCCATCCCGCCGCCCGGCGCGCAGCATCGCAAGGACTTATTCAGTATTGCCCTAATCGACCCTCTGCCCTTCCCGCGTGTCCTTGCGTGCAGGGGGCCGTCAAGTCCGCCAAAGGTTTCCATGTCACTGTCTTTCTGCCCTCTCGATCGTTTTTCCGTGCTGCGGGTTTCTGGTCCGCAGGGTGCCGATCTGCTTCACGCGCAGCTCAGCCAGGACTTTCAGCACTGGCCGGCGGATCAGGCCCGGCTGGCGGCGCTGCTCAACCCGCAGGGGCGGATGCTGGCCGACTTCATCGCACTGCAATGGGCGCCGGAGCAGATCGTGCTGCTGCTCGATGCCTCGATTGCCGCATCGGTGCTGCAGCGTCTGCGCATGTTTGTGCTGCGGCTCAAGTGCACGCTGGACGATGCCAGCGCGCAACTGCAGCGCCACGGTCTGCTGGGCGCGTCTCCTGCCGATTTCCCGGCTCACCTTGCGCCACCGACCCAACCCTGGGGCGTACGGCGCCTGGAGAGCGGCGCGCTGTTGCTGCGTCTGCCGCAGGCCGACGAGGCGGTGCGCTGCCTGCTGCTGAGCGACGCGTCCCAGCCCGCGCAGCAGGCGCATCAGACCGAGCTGACCACCCTGCCCGCGCTTCCTCTATCTGATTGGGCCTTGCAGGACATTCGCGCCGGATTGCCGCACATCACACTGGCCACGCAGCAGTTGTTCGTGCCGCAGATGCTCAACCTCGAGTTGATCGGCGGGGTGAGTTTCAAGAAGGGGTGTTATCCGGGACAGGAAGTGGTGGCCCGCAGCCAGTACCGCGGCACCCTCAAGCGCCGCACCTACCTGGTCTCCAGCGCAGCGCCCCTGCAGGCTGGGCAGGAACTGGTGCATGAAACCGATCCGGGCCAGCCCTGCGGCGTGGTGGTCAACGCTGCACCCGATCACACCGGACGGTATTGGGCTCTGGCCGAACTGAAAATTGCCCTCGCGGAGCAGCCGGGCTTGCATCTGGGTGATGTCAGCGGCCCCGCCATCGACATCGGCGCCCTGCCCTACGCGCTGACCGCGCCCGCCTGAACTGCTGCGGCACGCAGCGCGTGCGCAGCGGAGTCCACCGCCTGCGTGGCTTCCGGCAGCGCGCGGCTCAGCTTGATGAAGTCGTGTGTCACCCCGGGCCATTCGGTGGCGGTGACCTGTCCACCCGCCCGGCGCAGCAACTCGGCATACGCCAGCCCTTCATCGCGCAGCGGATCGCAACCGGCCACCGCCAGCCACGCCGGGGCAAGCCCCCGGTGGTCTGCGGCATGCTGCGGGGCAAAGCGCCAGTCGGTGCAATCTTGCGGGCCGCGCAGGTAAAGCCCGAAAAACCAGTCGATCTGATCGCGGTCGAGCAGAAAACCCTGGGCGTAGCGGCGTTGCGAAGGTGTGTCATGACCGCTGCCCATGCCCGGATAGAACATCAGCTGCAACGCCAGCGGCAGCGCTGCGTCGCGCGCGGCCAGGGCACAGGCCGCAGCCAGCGTGCCGCCGGCGCTGTCGCCGCCCACGGCCAGACAGCGCGTGTCGGCACCGATCAGGTCGCCGTGGGCATGCAGCCATTGCAGTGCGTCGAAGCTGTCGTTGAACGCAGTGGGAAAGCGGTGCTCCGGAGCAAGGCGATAGTCCAGCGACAGCACCATCCAGCCCGAGCGCAGGGCCAATTGGCGGCACAGCGCGTCATGCGTGGCCGCGCTGCCGATGACAAAGCCGCCGCCGTGCAGATAAAGCAGCGTCGGCTGCGGCGACTGCCAATCCGCTGCACGCGGTGCGTAGCGACGCAGGGGCAGCCGCACGCCGTCGCGGCTGGGGCAGTCCAGTGCATCACACAGCGCCAGCGGCGCAGGGGCAAAGTCGAGCACCTGTGCCATGCGGGCATAGGCGGCGCGCGCCTGTCCGGGAGAGAGATGATGCAGCGGCGTCTGCCCGGCGCGGGCGATGCGCTGCAGCAGTGCGCGCATGCGCGGGTTGAGATCCTGCTCGGGCGGGACGTCCTGCTGCCCTGCTTCCAGTCCGGTTGCGCCCTGGATCATGCGGTCCAGGCCCACAGCGGCAGGTCGTGTTGATCGGCCAAGGCCGTGAGGTCGGCGGCGGAGTGCGCCTTGCACCAGCGGGAGAGATGACGGCGCGTGCCGCCCTGCGCCACGGCGAACAGTGCCTGGCGGAAATGCGGCTCCAGTGCGGCAATGGCCACCAGACCGTCTGTGCAGCGGTACACGCCGTATTCCGGCAGCGCACCGCCGAGCAGACTGCCCGGCGCGGTCATGCCCAGTGCCCGCGGCACGGCGGCAAAACCCACCGCGTCGGACAGGGCGACCTCCAGCCACACGCCCTTGCCCAGCGTCCGCGCCTGCAGCAGTGCACCCAGGGCGGCCTCGACCACCAGCATCGCGCCCATCATGTCGGCCAACAGGGTGGAGGGCAGTTGCGCGCTGTCGATCAACCCGGCCTCGGCCTGAAAGGTGAGGTCGTGTCCGGGCAGATGGGACTGCGCGCCCGGATAGCCCAGCACGCAGACCGCGCTGAGCCGCACATGGCGTGCTGCCAGGCTGCGCTTGTCCAGCCGCAGCCGCTTGAGTGCTGCAGGGCGGAAGGCGGTGAACAACAGGTCGCTGTGCTGCAACTGGGCATCCAGCGCGACCTGTCCTGCTGCGGTTTTCAGATCCAGTGTCTGTACCCGGATGCCCCTGTGCATCGCGCGGTAGAGCGCGGGCGACATCTGCGCCATCGGGTCGCCGCTGGGCGGCTCGATCTTGAGCACCTCGGCACCCAGGGCGCGCAGCCGGGCAGCGGCAGCCGGACCGGGCAGGTTCACCGCCAGGGTGGTGATGCGTACCCCGGCCAGGGGTTTGAAACGGCGGGGTTGACGCGGGTAGAGGCGAGCAACGGAAGTCATGGGAACCGAGGGTTGACGCTGCAACGCAGCCAGATGCCATTGTGCGCAATGCGCGCGCTGCGCCGGGCGGCGGGTTCAGTGCATCGCCTGCATGGCGATATCGAGCGAGCGCAGCCGCAGATCGACCTCGAACACATCGCAGACCAGCATGAATTCATCCGCCAGGGTTGATTCCGCCAGGGCGGCAAAGCCCCTGCGTACCGTGTCCGGGCCACCGATCACCGCAGCGGCGAGAAAGTCCAGAATGGCTGCGCGCTCCTGCGGATGCCGTTGCGCAAGGTAATCCGGCACGGGGGGCTGCAGCCGGCCGCGCTGACCGGTGAGGATGCCGAGCACCCGTTGCTGCATGCTGCTGGCGAGGTATTGCGCCTCGTCATCCGTGGGCGCGGCAATGCAGGGCACGCCGATGATCACACAGGGCTTGTCGAGTGTCGGCGACGGCCGAAACTCCTGCCGGTAGAGATCAAGCGCCTGATGCAGCAGGCGCGGCGCGAAATGCGAGGCAAACGCATAGGGCAGCCCACGCTGCGCTGCCAGGCGCGCGGAAAACAGGCTGGAACCCAGCAGCCAGATCGGCACCTGCGTGCCCGCACCGGGCATGGCCACCAGGCGCTGACCGGGCTCGACGGGGCCAAGCAAGCGCTGCAGTTCAGCCACGTCGCGCGGGAAGTCGTCCTCGCGCTCGATACGGTCACGCCGCAGCGCACGCAGGGTCAGCGGGTCGGTGCCGGGCGCGCGGCCCAGACCCAGGTCGATCCGGTCGGGATACAGCTCGGCCAGGGTGCCAAAGGCTTCGGCCACGACCAGCGGTGCATGGTTGGGCAGCATGACGCCGCCCGAGCCCACGCGGATGCGTTGCGTGCCCCCGGCGACATAGCCCACCAGAACCGCGGTTGCAGAACTGGCCACACCGGCCAGGTTGTGATGCTCGGCCAGCCAGTAGCGGCGAAAGCCCAGGCGCTCGGCATGTTGCGCGGTGCGCAGGGCGGTGTGCAGGGCATCGGCCACCGTGGCGTTTTCGCGCACGGCAACCAGATCGAGCAGGGACAGGGCGATGTTGTTCAGGGAATGCATCGCGTCATTTTGCGACGAATGCACGGCCCTTGCAGTGCGGCCTGGCGAGGGCAGACCTACTCGACCTCGATCTGCCGCGCCACCGCAACGACCTCGATGCGCCAGCGCGGATCGGCCAGCCTCGCCTGCACCGTGGCGCGCGGCGGGGTGTGGCCAGGCGCCACCCAGGCGTCCCACACTGCGTTCATGCGCGCAATCTCGGCAATGTCGGCAAGATAGATCAGCACACTGAGGAGATGCGCCTTGCTGCTGCCACATTCGGCCAGCAGGCGGTCGATGTGGCCGAGTACCTCGCGGGTCTGGGTTTCGATGTCTGCATCTGGTTGCTGCTCGGGCACCTGCCCAGCGAGATAGATGGTTCCAGCGACGATGGCGGCTTCGCTCAGACGCGGGCCGACGTGAAGGCGAGTGATCATGGGGATGTCCTGTTCAGCGATCGGTGGGCAGGTAGAGACTTTCCTTGATGTCCTCCATCACCACATAACTGTGCGATTCAGCAGCCACAGGCAGGCGCTTGAGAATGTCGCCGAGCAGGTGGCGGTATTCCTTCATGCCGCGCAGGCGAAACTTCACCAGGTAGTCGAAGCCGCCCGACACCAGGTGGCATTCCATCACCTCGGGCATGTGCAGCAGTTCCTTGCGCACTGCGTCGAACACATCGCCCGATTTGGTGGCGAGCTTGATCTCGACGAACACCAGCAGCGTCTTGCCCAGTGCCTCGGGGTTGACCCGCGCGTGGTAGCCCGCAATCACCCCGGCACGCTCCATGCGCTTGACGCGCTCGGTGCAGGGCGAGGCCGACAGCCCGACCTCCCCCGCCAGCTCGGTCATGGAGATGCGGCCATTGCGCTGGAGGATGTCCAGAATGCGGCGGTCGATGCGGTCGAGTTCGTACATGGTGTGCTGGCGCACCAAAAGTGGAAGTCTGCACAGTGATTTTCACTGCGATGCACGATCAAAACAAGGAAAATTTTTGCAATCGAGCGACTAAATTTCGCACATCAAAAATTTTCTGGGTGCTTGCAATGAAAGTCATTGTTCTCGGCTCCGGTGTGATTGGAACGACCACGGCCTATTACCTCGCCAAGGCGGGCGCGGAGGTCACCGTCATCGACCGGCAGGACGCCTGTGCCAAGGAGACCAGCTTCGCCAATGCCGGGCAGGTATCACCCGGATATTCCACGCCGTGGGCCGCGCCCGGCATTCCGCTCAAGGCGCTCAAGTGGATGTTCCAGCGTCACGCGCCACTCGCAATCCGGCCGGACGGCAGCCTGTGGCAACTGCGCTGGATGGCGCAGATGCTGCGCAATTGCACCGCCGAGCGCTACACGATCAACAAGGAGCGCATGATGCGCCTGGCCGAATACAGCCGCGCCAGTCTGCAGGCGCTGCGCACCGAGACCGGCATTGCCTACGAGCAGCGCACCGGCGGCACGCTGCAGGTGTTTCGCAGCCAGGCGCAGCTCGACGCGGTGCAGCGCGACCTGTCGGTGCTGGAGGAATGCGGCGTGCCGTATCAGCTTCTCGACCGCGACCAGCTTGCCACGGTCGAGCCCGGTCTGGCGCATGCCCGCGACCGGCTGGTCGGCGGCCTGCGGCTGCCGAACGACGAAACTGGCGATTGCCAGCTGTTCACCACCCGCCTTGGCGAGATGGCGCACGCGCTCGGCGTGGACTTTCGCTTCTGGCAGACGGTCACTGGCCTCATCAGCGACGGACTGCGCATCACCGGGGTCCGCATGGGCGAGCAAACCCTGACCGCCGACCGCTATGTGCTCGCACTGGGCAGCTATTCGCGCGCGTTTCTCACCCCGCTTGGCCTTGATCTGCCGGTGTATCCGGTCAAGGGCTATTCGCTGACCGTGCCGCTGACAGACGAGACGCTCGCGCCGCGCTCGACCGTGCTGGACGAGACCTACAAGATCGCCCTCACCCGCTTCGACCGCCGCATCCGCGTGGGCGGCATGGCTGAGCTGGGCGGGTTCGATCTGCGCCTGAACCCGCGTCGGCGCGAAACCCTGGAAATGGTCACCCGCGATCTGTTCCCGGGCGGCGATCTGCCGGCAGCCACGTTCTGGACCGGTCTGCGCCCGATGACCCCGGACAGCACTCCCATCGTCGGCGCCACGCGCTGGCGCAACCTGTTCCTCAACACCGGCCACGGCACCCTGGGCTGGACCATGGCCTGCGGCTCGGGCCGGGTGGTCAGCGACCTGGTGCTCGGGCGCAAGCCCGAGATCAGCATCGCCGGCCTGGGCATCGACCGTTACGACCGCCAGTCACTGCCGGCGCGCATGCTGCACTCCAAGCCGGCCTGAACACGGCGACCGCTCAGGCAGCGGCCGTCTCTGCGGTCGGCGCGGCCTGCAGCAGCGCCTTGAGCTCCGCCTCGGTCAAGGTCTCCTTGGCGAGCAGCTGCCGCGCGCCCTCCTCGAGCACCGCGCGCCTGGCCTGCAGGATGGCGGTGGCGCGGTCGAACGCGGCGTTGACCAGTTCGCGCACCGCGCAGTCGATCTCGCGCGCGGTCTGTTCGCTGTATTCATGCTGCGGCGGCAGGCTCGGCGTGCCGAGAACGGACTGCGGCGTCTCCTCCAGACTGACCCCGCCGAGCTTTTCCGCCATGCCGTAGCGCGTGACCATGCTGCGCGCAATGTCGGTGACCTTGGCCAGATCGTCCGCCGCGCCAGTGGACCAGTGCCCATACACCAGATGCTCTGCGGCGCGGCCGCCCATGAGCACCGCCATCTTGTTTTGCAGTTCCTCGCGGGTCATCAGGTAGCGATCTTCGGTGGGCCGCTGGATGGTGTAGCCCAGCGCGCCGATGCCACGCGGAATGATCGACACCTTGTGCACTGCATCGGTGCCCGGCAGGCTCATCGCCACCAGCGCATGCCCCATTTCGTGGTGCGCGACGATGTCGCGCTCCTTGGGGTTGAGCAGGCGGTTCTTCTTCTCCAGCCCGGCGACGATGCGCTCGACCGCGCGGGTGAAATGCGCAAGGGTGACGGTCTGCGCGTTTTCGCGCGTGGCCAGCAGCGCCGCCTCGTTGACCAGATTGGCCAGGTCGGCGCCCGAGAACCCGGGCGTGAGCGCGGCGATCTGCTCCAGATCGAGCCCGGGGTCGAGCCGAATCTTGCGCACGTGCACCCTGAGGATCTGCACCCGACCGATCTTGTCCGGCCGCTCCACCAGCACCTGCCGGTCGAACCGCCCGGCGCGCAGCAGCGCAGGGTCGAGGATTTCCGGTCGGTTGGTCGCGGCGAGGATCACCAGCGACGCGCTGGAGTCGAAACCGTCGAGTTCGACCAGCAGCTGGTTGAGGGTCTGCTCCTTTTCGTCATGCCCGCCGCCAAACGGCGCTGCGGCGCGGGCGCGACCGAGTGCATCGAGCTCGTCGATGAAAATGATCGCCGGGGCTTTTTCGCGCGCCTGCTCGAACAGATCGCGCACTCGCGCCGCGCCCACGCCGACGAACATCTCGACGAATTCCGACCCGCTGATGGAAAAAAACGGCACACCCGCCTCGCCCGCGACCGCGCGCGCCAGCAGCGTCTTGCCCACCCCCGGCGGGCCGACCAGCAGCACCCCCTTGGGCGCACGTGCGCCAAGTCGGCCGTGCTCGGCGGGGTGCTTGAGAAAGTCGACCACCTCCTCGAGCTCGGCCTTGGCCTCGTCCACCCCGGCGACATCGGCAAAGGTCACGCCGGTACGGTTTTCCATGTAGACCTTGGCGCGGCTTTTGCCGATGGACATGAATCCGCCCATGCCCAGCCCGCCGGCCTTGTCGGCAAACCGGCGCACCAGGAAAAACCACACCCCGACGAACACCAGCGCAGGCAGCACCCAGGACAGGATGTCGGACAGCCAGGTGTTGGCGTACTGCTGTGAATAGGTCACGCCGTAGCGCTGCAACTCGGCAGCGAGTTGCGGCTCGACCCGCACCGCCACGACGATGCTCTTGCCGTTGGCGTCAGGCGATTTCAGCGTGCCGGTGATGGTCTGGTCGCCGATCACCACATCCTTGATCCGCCCATCTTTCAGATAGGACTGGAACTCGCTGTATGGCACGGTCTGCACATTGCTGTACGACGACCACAGGCTCTGCACCAGGAACATCAGGGCGATGGCCAGCAGCCAGTACCCCAGATGCACCTGCGCCTTGGGATTGATGACCGGACGGTTTTTCCCCGCAGGCGGCGGGGACGGGTTTTGATCCTCAGCCATGACATCCTCGCAACTTCACGCAGACCCGCGAAGGATAGCGGCTCTGGGTGACGAGGAGTCTGCCGCAGCGCGCGGATCAGTGCATTTCGTCGCGGATGTACAGATCGCCCTTGAGGCTGGCGATGTAGGCCGCGATGTCCTCCAGATCCTGCTTGTTGTACTGGGCCACCATGCCGCTCATGATGGCGTTGTTGCGGCCGTACAGCGGGGTCTGGTGCTTGGCCTGGTACTGCTGCAGGGCGTGGAACAGATAGCTCTGATACTGGCCGGCCAGCTTGGGATAGTTGGGGGCGATGGGCTTGTCCAGACCCGCGCCGTGGCAGGCGATGCAGCCGCCCTTGTTCACCAGCTCTTCACCCTTCTTGCTGTCTGCGGCATGCGCCGCAGTGGTCAGCGCCAGCAGCGCGGTGGCGCCGAGAACTGCAATCCGTCGTTTCATCGGTGTGTTCCTCATTGGATGTTCTGGTCTTTGGCGACGGCGTAATACGCCGACAGATCGGCGATCTGCTTGGCCGTGAGCATGTCGGCCACAGCCTTCATCGTGGAATTGCGGCGCGCGCCGCTGCGGTAGTCCTGCAGGCTCTGGGTGATGTAGGCAGCGGTCTGGCCGTTGAGCTTGGGCGCGCGGTATTCCGCAGGAAAGTCCGTCTTGAATCCGCCGTGGGCGGCGTTATGGCAGCCTTCGCACAGGGTGCTGTCGTACTTGCCGGCAGCGGCATTGCCGGTTGCGGTCTGCGCCTGCGCGGCAGCGCTCATCAGCAGCGACAGCGCGATCATGCCGAGAAATCGATGGTTCATGGGTCATCCTTGGGAGTGTGGTCAAAGTGTGAATGGGGCCACGCCCGCCGGGCGATGCGGGGCGGCCGACTGGTTCAGGGGCTGGGCGCGGCAGACGTGGAACCCTCGGGCATGATCAGCAGCCAGGCCGCGCGCAACTGCAGGGGCAGGCCTGCCGCGAACATCACCAGACCGGCGTAGTGCTGATCGTCGAGTGGGCTGAGGTTCCACAGGCACAGCACGTCCAGATAGGGGGTGTAGAGCACCTGCGCGCTCCACACCCACACGGCGGCGATGATCATCATCGGCAGGCTGCCCAGCCAGCCATACACGCCTGCGATCCAGCGCGCCGGCAGGCTGGTGCTGCCCACCAGCAGTTGCGCCCAGAACATCAGCCCCGAGATCAACAGCAGCAGGCCGATCGGCCCGGAGAACAGCGCATTGGCCAGCGCGGTGTTGAACACGCCGGGCAGGTTGATGCCCAGGGTCACGATCACGAACACCGCGGCTGCGACCCAGGCATCGAGCAGCCAGAGACTCCACCAGGCATGCGCCGGCGCATGCCAGCGCGCCCGCACCGCCGGTGGAATGCCCAGCAGCAGCAACGGTGAAACGATCTGGCCCATGCTCATCAACGCGATGGTGTAGCTGGTCATCGACGCCAACGGGTTGTGCAAGCCCCAGGCCGACACCAGCGTGAGCAGGCAGCCGAGGCCGAACACAGCCGCTCGCCACTTGGGCCAGCGTCCGCGCCATGCGGCCAGTCCATAGGCCAGCAGAAGCGCCGCGATCAGCGCGGCCCACCCGCCCCAGGCCGCCAGCGGCCAGCTGTGTTGCGTCATCAGGGCTCCAGGATATGGCGCAGGTCGTCGGCCAGCCAGGCTGGGTTGGTGAGCTGACCGTAGCCATAGCGCAGCAGCAGCCGTCCGTCCGGGCTGACCAGCGTGACCGCCGCGGTATGGTCGATCCAGTACGCACCGGCTCCGGTGTCGACCCGGCGCCAGCTGATGTCCCACTGCCGCGCAGAGGCGGCAACCGCCGCGGGTGCACCGCGCAGGCCGATCGCATCGGGCAGAAAGTCATCGAGGTAGGCGCGCAGCACCGGCAGGCTGTCACGCTGCGGGTCGAGGGTGACGAACACCACCCGCACGCGCTGCCGCAGCGCCCCGAGGCGCTGCAGGCTCTGTGCCAGGGCTGCGAGGGTGAGCGGGCAGACATCCGGGCAGTGGGTATAGCCGAAGAACACCAGTACCACATGGCCGCGCTGCTGTCGCCAGCTGAACACCCGACCCTGCGTGTCTGTGAAGCCGGTGAATGCCGGTGCCGGCAAGGGCTGGAGAACAGATCCGTGCAGCGCCGCGCCGTGCGGCTGCAGTCGCGACCAGGCATAGAGCGCAGCCAGCAGCGCGAGCGACACGATGGCCGCGCGCAGCGCAGAGGCTTTCCAGCCGCCGCGCCTTGGCTGCCGGACGGCTCCGGCCTCGTTTGCAGACGCTGCATCGCGCATCCCATCACCAGAGCACAAAGCCCGGGGCGTGAATCGGATGGGTAAGCATTGGCCAGAACACCGGGATATACACCGCCAGCGTGATGACGAAGGTGATCAGCGTCCACAGCCCCAGTGGTTCGGCAATGCGTGCCATCACAGACCCCTCGGAACTGGTGATGTACTGCGTGAACGGAATCTCGACCATCGCCTTGGCGTCCTTCTGGCCAAACAGCGTGCCGAAGAACACGATGTAATAGAGCACCGCGCCCACCGCAGCAATCACGCCGCCAATGCCCACGATGATCAGCGCCGGATGCACAGCGCCGTAGAGCTGCAAATACTGGTCATGCGGCAGGGCCGATACCCAGGCACGACGGGGCGCGCCGTCCATGCCGGCCCAGTGCCCGGCAAAGCCCCAGGTCATCAGACCGAGGAACCACAGCCACACGCTCCACAGCGCCAGTTTCGGTCTGTACAGCCTGCGACCGGTGAGGTGCGGCAGCAGCCAGAAGCTCACCCCCATGAACACCAGCGTGGTCATGGTGCCCACGGTCAGGTGAAAGTGCGCGGGAATCCACAGGGTGTTGTGCACCACATTGTCGAGCTGCCAGCTGGCGTTGACGATGCCGCCTGCGCCACCGAAGATGAAGCTCACCAGCGCCAGCACCTGCGCCGCCACCGAGGCATCCTTCCACGGCAGTGCTGTCCACCACCCCATCAAGCCCTTGCCACCGCGGCGGCGCCCGCCATATTCCAGGCTGAGCGCGATGGTGAAGGCCGTAATCAGACTGGGGATCGCCACCGAGAGGGTCAGCGCCGTGACGATGCCCTTCATCACCGGGGAGATGCCCGGGTCGGTGTACTGATGGTGCGTGCCCACCGGCAGCGAGAACACGAACAGCAGCAAAAAGGCCAGACGCGCCAGCGGATCGGAAATCAGCTTGCCACCGGCCTGACGCGGCAACAGGGCGTAGATCGACACATACCCCGGCATCAGCCAGTAGTAAACGATCGGGTGCCCGGTCCACCAGAACAGGGTGCGCGCCAGCAGCGGGTCGATGGTGTGCACGATGCCGAGCGACCACGGATCGAGCAGGAACACGGCTTCGGTGCCCGCGCCCAGCGCGGCAAGCAGCCACATCAGCAGCGTGGTCGCGCTCATATAGGTCACCAGCGGGGTCAGCTGCCCGGGATTGGCCTTTTTCCAGCGAGCACGCATCTCCAGCACGACGAACAGCGGCAGAATGCTCGCCACCACGACCAGCGTGATGCCGAGATAGAACCAGGCGCTGCCCTTGAGGGGGGCATACATGGTGTAGAGCACGCTTGACGAGTTGTCGAACATGCCGTATGCGGCCATCAGTGTGCCCAGCAGCATCAGCGCATAGGTGAACCAGGCCAGTCCCATGTTCGGCTTGAGCTTGAGCTCGCGCGCCGGCAGATACATCAGCCAGCCAGAGATGGTGAAAAAGGTGAACACATAGGCGTTGAGCACGCCGTGCATGGTCAAGCCCTGGTAGTAGGACTTGAGGAAAGGCTGCAGGTAGGGGTAGAGATTGATGCCGGCGTAATTGGTGCTCTGCAGCACGCCGATGGAAATGCCGACGGCCAGCGCCAGAAAGCCCGTGACCCAGAAGGCCAGAAGCATCTTTTTCTCACCGGCCAGTTCACCGGCAGTGGGCACCGCCAAAATGCGCGAGGCGTTGTTGCTGAGGGCTGCGCTCATGATTGTTTCGCTCCGGTGATGACGATCTTGCCGATCATGGCCTGGTGGCCGGCGCCACAGTACTCATTGCAGATGATGTAGAACGTGCCGGGCTTGTCGAAGGTGTAGCTCACATGCCCGACCACACCGGGAATCGCGGTGAGGTTGATGCTGGTGCCCTGCACCTCGAAACCATGGATCACATCGCCGCTGGTGACGTAGAACGTGACATGCGCGCCAGCGGGCAGGGTCAACGGCGTGGCGGTGCCCGGCGTCCAGCTCCAGGCACGGCCGATTTCATACACGTCATAGCTGTTGGGCCCGGTCTGTTTCACCCCCGAGCCCTGGAACGCGGCCGTCTGCGCCGGACTGTTGGGGTTGGAATAGAACTCGGTGGTCTTGGCCACCAGGCCGTAGTCGTGCACCACGAACCACACGGCCACGATGAACAGCACCGCGATCATCGCCAGGGCGATGAAGATCCAGATGCGCTCATGCCGCAGTGCAACATGATGGAATCGGTCCTCGAAAGCGTCAGGAATGGGAGTGGACATGGCGGATCTCAGGCATGGAGGGAGAAATAGGTCGCAACCATCGCCCACAAGCCAACGACGACCACGAACAGTGCAGCCACGATCACCCACGCCCCTATGGGCCGGGCGTAATGCATGTCGGGCAGGGGCATGTTGGATTGCGGATGCGTTCGACCATCAGGGTTGACGACCGGCATGGGCAGATAAGGCATCTCGTCAGGCATTGTTTTTTCTCCTCAGGGCAGTGCGACAAAATGTCGCGTGTGTGGTGAACAGAATAAGAACTGACTTATGTAGCAAGTTGTGATGGATCAACCTGGACAGACAGGCGATGTATCGTTTGTGTCCATCTGTAAAAATGTTCGGGTATACCCTGCACGCAGCATCATCGCGTGCACAGACGGCTGCTCAGCGTGGCCGCGATGCGCTGCGCAATGCTCATCAGATGCTGATGTGCCTGGGGCGAAACTTCCTCTTGCAGCGTCTGGTCGAACAGCGCGAGCCAGCGTTCAAAGTGCATGGGGCGCAGCGCCAGTGGGCGATGTGCCTGCAAGGCGTTGCGGTGATAGCGACCGGCGAGCAGAGCCACGGAGGCCCAGAAATCCACCATCCGGGCGTAGTGCGTCTCCCAGTCGGCGACATGCGCGCTGAACATCGGGCCAAGATCTGGATCAATTCGGGCGTGGGCATAGAAGCGCCGCACCACACGCTCCAGCGCGGCCTCGTCAAGCCCGCTGCGTTCGCGCAGTTGTCTGGCCAGTTCGCCGCGACGGTCGAGAGGCGCCACCGATGCACCCGCGTCATCCATCACCTTGCGAAACAGACTGCGCCCACCCTCTGGCTCTGGGTTTTGAATCGCAGTAGGATGCGTCATCGCAGCTCCTTATGTGGACTATTTAATTCCACTATAGGGACGTGCATCAACGCAGGCAAGTAACAGATTGAAACTCACCCAATTCACAGATTACGGACTTCGGGCCTTGATGGTGCTGGCATCCGATCCGAACAAATCATTTAACAGCAAGCAATTGTCCGAGATACTTGATGTGTCTCGCGAACATTTGATCAAGATCCTGCAACGACTGGCACTGGGGGGCTATGTGGTCAACCAGCGCGGCGTTGGCGGAGGAGTTCGCCTGAAAAAACAGGCAAATGAAATTCTTGTGGGCAACCTCGTTCGCTGGCTGGAAGACGGCCAGGGACTGGTGGAATGCCTGCGTCAGGACGGTGGGCACTGCAACCTGACTCCCCTGTGCCTGCTGCGTCCCCTGCTCAGCGATGCAGCAGAAGCGTTTTACGCACGGCTCAACACGTCGACTCTGGCGGATTGCCTGCACCCACCGCTACAACACTTCATCGCCATGCAGACAACAAAGACCGAGTTGATGCGACACAAACCAGGCTGACACGCCATGCTGACCGACGCCCTGCTGCTTTACCTCCACCTGTCGGCCATGCTCGGGCTGGTCGTCTTTCTCACCGCAAAAACCAGCCTGACTCGGGTGGATGCAGTGGACGTTGTCGTTCTAGCCCGTCTGCGACGCCTCGACGTCTGGGTCTGGGGCAGTTTCGCTGCCATGCTGGTCAGCGGGCTGGCGTTGATGTTCTGGGGCATCAAGGGTCCGCAATGGCTTTCGCACAACCCCCTGCTCTGGGCCAAGGTGGCGTTGCTGGCGCTGATGGCGGTCATGTCGTGGCCATCCACCCGCAGGCTCGCGCAGTGGAGCCTGCAAGGCAAGCGCAGCGCATGCTGGGCGCCGCCCGCCGCGGAAATCCGGCAGGAGCGGCGCTGGTTGATGGCGCAATCGCATGTGATGGTCATCATCCCTCTGCTGGCCACGCTGATGAGTCACGGTTACGGCTGAGGGACCGCTAGGGTCTGCCGCAGGACATGCGGCACAAAATGCCGGGCAATTCAATCTATGCGGCCATTTTGTCGCATGGGATGGGGTCGCGCTATATTGAGCGAGTCTCGACAAGTGCAGACTCGCAAGGAACTGATATGGCTTTCACCTCCAGCACCACTCGCCTGTTCCGGCTGCTCTGCGTTCTGGCCTGTGTCTTGTTCATCGCAGGATGTGGGGGTGGTTCTGGCTCGACTTCCAGCGGTGCGACTCCAGAAAGCAATGTCGACATCGGCACGACGCAACCGGCGACAAGCGCTCCCACCAGCGTCACCCCATCCGGCGTAACGCCAACGACCAGCCCGACCCCGACTCCGACGACCAGCCCGACCCCGACTCCGACGACCAGCCCGACCCCGACCCCGACCCCGACTCCGACGACCAGCCCGACCCCGACACCGGTCAGTGCCCTCACCATAGCTGCTCACACCATCAAGGTCGATGTGTCGGGCTACGGCACATCGCCGATGACCACACCGCCGGTCAATACCCCCGCATCGGGCTCGATCATTCTGGTTCAGGTGCTCACGCAGAACACCGGCACCTTTTCCAGCCTGACAGACAACATGGGCAACACCTACACGCGCATTGGTGGAGCCCAGACTTACGCGGGCGTCGGCGCGGGCAGTTATCTGTATGCCTGCGTCAACGCCAAAGGCGGCTCTGGCCAGACCTGGAGTCTGAACAAAGCACCGACGTACCAAGACAATGAAGCCACACTGTTCGTCGTCGTGGTGTCGGGGGCAAGCGCTCTTGGTCAGGTGACCTACAGCAACACCCAGGCGAACAACAGCGCAAGTCCGCTGGTAACCACCGGACCGAACAGCCTTGTCGTTTCGTTCTGGGGGCCTGCCGACTTCACCGGCTCACAGAGCGCACCGACGAACGATTACTACGCACCCTCAGGATGGACACGGCTGGATATCGGCAACAACTCGCTGAACTCCAACAGCGGTGCGGACGCCTGGCAGACCGTGCCGGCGGCCGGGACGACGGTGAACCCGATGTGGTCTGCGCAGACAGCCATCAACAATCCCACGAGTTCGATGTGGCTGGTCGAAGTCAAGCCTTGATGGACGAGGCGGTCAATCGTCCCCGATGTCCTGTCCCGGAAAGAGCTGCTCGGTGAAGCCGAAACGGGTGAAGTCGCGGATGCGCATGGGGTAGAGTTTTCCGATCAGGTGGTCGCATTCATGCTGCACCACTCGGGCGTGAAAACCCTCGGCCTCGCGGTCGATGGGCTGGCCGTCGGCGTCCACCCCGCGATAACGGATGCGACGGAACCGCGGCACCCAGCCCCGCAGGCCCGGCACCGACAGGCAACCCTCCCAGTCGTCCTCCTCGGCATCGTCGAGAATGGAAATCTCCGGATTGATCAGTACAGTCAGCGGCACTGCGGGCGCTTCGGGATATCGCCCGCTGTGGTTGAAACCGAAGATCACCAGGGCAAGGTCCACCCCGATCTGCGGAGCGGCCAACCCCACGCCGCCTGCGGCCTGCATGGTCTCGAACATGTCCGCAATCAGCACGCGCAGCGCCGGGTCGGTCGGGTTGCTCACGGGACGGGCAACGCGCAACAGCCGCGGATCGCCCATGCGCAGGATGGTGTGGATGGTCATGGGATCAGTGAATGAAAATGTCCGTGAAGCCCGCAGAAATCAGGGCATGCCTGCGCCGTGCGCCAGCCATTGCAGTGCATCACGCATCTGCAGGTAGGCGATGATGAATTCAAACATCATGCGCCACATGAGTTCCATGCACAAAAAACACAGGACGAACAACAGGATGCCTGTCAGACGCCAACGCGGCGAAACCACACGCCGCGCGGCATTCGCGGCGGTACCGCGCAGCCAGTTCCAGAGTGGAAAGCGCGCCAGCCAGAGCCAGACGCCCCAGGCCAGCAGCGGCATGCCGATTGCGCCCAGCGCGTAGACCACCCGCAGGACATCCAGGCTGACAAAGGTGCGGAAGGCGAAAAAATCGGCAACGGCCTGCATCACACGATCACCGGTTCCGGTTCGAGGCGCAGACCGAATTTCTGTTCCACACTAGCCTGCACCGCCTGCGCCAGGGCGAGAATCTCCGCCCCGGTCGCGCCGCCGCGATTGACCAGAACCAGCGGCTGTTGTTCGTGCACTCCGGCCCCGCCGCGTGACTGGCCCTTCCAGCCGCAGGCGGCAATCATCCAGGCGGCAGCCAGTTTGTAGGTGCCGTCCTCCAGCGGGTAGCTCACGATGTCAGGATATTCCTCAAGAATCTCGTTGCGTATGGTGCGGTTGACCACCGGGTTCTTGAAAAAGCTGCCGGCATTTCCCAACTGAGACGGATCGGGCAGCTTGCTGCGGCGGATGGCGCAGACCGCATCGAACACCGCGCGGGGAGTCGGTTCGGTGCAGTGCTGGCGCTGCAGCCAGCGTTCCACATCGGCATAGCCCGTGACGGGCACCCAGGGCTTGGGCAGACGCAGGCGGATGGCGGTGATAAGCGATTTGCCCGCCAGCTCGCGCTTGAACACGCTGTCGCGGTAACCGAGGCGGCAGTGCGCTGCAGGCAGTGTGGCGCTGCGTCCGGTGACAAAGTCGACCACATCCACCGACTCCAGCCGGTCCGAGAGTTCCAGCCCGTAAGCGCCAATGTTCTGCACTGGCGCGGCACCGGCGGTACCGGGGATGAGGGCCAGATTTTCCAGCCCGGCATAACCCTGATCCAGCGCCCATTCGACCACGCCATGCCAGGACTCCCCGGCCCCGACCTCGATCAGCGTGGAGCGGGCGTCGTCTTCGAGCACACGCAGGCCGGCTATATCCACCTTGACCACCACCGCCTCGACATCGCGTGTGAGCAGCAGATTGCTGCCGCCACCGAGAATGAATTTTGGCGCGCGTCCCAGTTCGGGATGATCGACAATCAGCCGCACATCGCGCGCGCTGCGCACACGCACGAAGCGATGCGCGGTGGCGTCCACGCCAAAGGTGTTGAATGCACGCAGCGGCACATCGGTTTCAATCTGCAGGCTCATAAAATCCCGTCACGCAAATCCCTGCATTATCCCTTTCAGGTTGCCTTCATGCCGTCTTTCGATACCGTTCTCGAACCCGATCTCGTCGAGGTGCGCAACGCCTGCGACCAGGCCTCCAAGGAAATTGCCACGCGCTTTGATTTCAAGGGCAGTTCGGCGCAGGTGGAACTGGCCGACAAGACGCTCACGCTGACCGCCGACAGCGACTTCCAGCTCGCTCAGGTGCGCGACGTGCTGATGGCCAAGGCTGCGAAACGCAAGATCGACCCGCGATTCTTCGACCTGGGGAAAATCGAAAAAATCTCCGGGGACAAGGTCAAGCAGGTCATCACCGTCAAGGCCGGCATTCCGCAGGATCTGGCGAAAAAGATCACCGCAGCCATCAAGGGCTCCAAGCTCAAGCTGACCGCGGCCATTCAGGGCGATGTGGTGCGCATCACCGGCGCCAAGCGCGATGATCTGCAGGCGGCCATGGCCATCCTGCGCAAGGACATTGACGAAGCGCCGCTGTCGTTCAATAACTTCCGAGACTAGGAGACTGTCGGACTTTGGCGTCTTTTCCCGGACGCTGATTGCCGAGACAATAGAGGGGTAGCAACCCAACGTACCGCATGATGAGCCGCTTCGTCGCTGTTGACCGAGACACTGCTTACCTTCTGCCGCCGTCGGTGGACGAATGGTTGCCGCATGATCACTTGGCGCGTTTCGTGGTCGAGGTGATCGAGGGCCTGGATTTGAGCGAGCTGACGCGACAGTATGGGGGTCGGGGTTCGGCGGCGCATCATCCGGCGGTGTTGCTGGGGCTGCTGGTGTACGGGTACGCCACCGGGGTGCACTCCAGCCGCAAGATTGAGCGCGCGACCTACGACTCGGTGGCGTTTCGCTTTGTGGCGGCCAACACGCACCCGGACCACGACACGCTGGCAACGTTCCGGCGGCGCTTTCTCAAGGAAGTGGAGTCGCTGTTCGTGCAGGTTCTGGTTCTGGCGCGCGAGATGAAGCTGCTCAAGCTGGGCAGCATTGCGCTGGACGGCACCAAGGTCAAGGCCAACGCCAGCAAGCACAAGGCGCTGTCGTGGGGTCATGCCAACAAGATCGAGGCGCAGTTGCGCCAGGAGGTGCAGGCCCTGCTGGAACTGGCGGAGAAGACGGACGGCGCTGGCGTGCCCGACGGCATGGACGTGCCGGCGGAGATTGCGCGGCGCGAGGACCGGCTGGCTGCCATCGAGCAAGCCAAGGCCAAGATTGCGCAGCGCGCGGCCGAGCGGCATGCGCTCGAGCAACAGGAACATGAGGCGAAGATGGCGCGGCGCCAGGCTGCAGGCAAGCCGCGCGGCAAGGATCCCGAGCCGCCGCAGGCCGGCCCGAAGGACGGCGATCAGGTCAATCTGACCGACGAAGAGTCGCGCATCATGCCGACCCCGGGCGGGGGATTCGAGCAGAGTGACAACGCGCAGGCTGCCGTGGATACGGCCACGATGCTGGTGGTGGCCGCGCATGTCACGCAGGCGAGCAACGACAAACGTCAGATCGTGCCGACGCTGCAGGCGATGGCGAAGTTGCCGCCGTGCCTGGGCAAGGCGCAGTCCTTGGTGGCCGACACCGGCTACTTCAGCGCGGCCAACGTGCGGGCGTGCGAAGCGCAGGGCATCGAGCCCTTGCTGTCGATGCGACGCGAGACGCACCACCTGCCGCTGCGCGATCGCTTCGCCGAGCAGACGCAAGCGGTGCCGACCGACGATGCGGTGCAGGCGATGGCGCATCGGCTCTCGACCCGGGCCGGGCGTGCCCTGTACGGGCTTCGCAAGCAGACGGTGGAACCCGTCTTCGGCATCATCAAGCGTGCCATGGGCTGGCGCCAGATGAGCATGCGCGGGCTGGCCGCAGCGCAGGGCGAGTGGAATCTGGTGACCATGGCCTGGAACATCAAGCGCCTGCATGTGCTGCATGCGGCGGGGTGAACAGGCACAGGTTCATGCGTCGTCCATGCCCCCGTCAGCGCCTTCAGGAACTGCCCAGCAGCCCTGCGGGACCCGACAAGCGGTCGCCAGGTCAACGCCATGCCCGGAATCGCAAAAAATTGCGGCCGGCCTTCCTGATGACCCCCGATCGGACTCAAGTCCGACAGGCCCTAGACCACGCGCGGGCGCGCTTGATGCGCCCTATTTTTTTCCACCGATGCGGCTTTCTTCGCCACGCATCAGCTTGCCGATGTTGGCGCGGTGACGCCAGATCAGCATGGCGCTGATGAGCACCAGCGCAAGCAGCAAGGCCGGATCGGTAGCCCAGGCCAGTCCACCGCCGAACCAGTAATAGAACGGGGCAAACACCGCCGCCACCAGCGCGGCGAGTGAGGAATAGCGAAAGAACACCGCCACGATCAGCCAGGTGGCCAGCGTGGACAGGCCCAGCCAGGGCTGAATGGCGAGCAGCACGCCCGCAGCCGTGGCCACGCCCTTGCCGCCCTTGAAGTGGAAGAACACCGGGTAGAGATGCCCGAGAAACACGGCGACGGACACCAGCGCCACGCCCGGGCTACCCAGCCCGATGGCCGGCCCCATGACGAAGGCGAGCCACACGGCGAGCCACCCCTTGAATGCATCGAGCGCCAGGGTCAGGATGGCCGCCAGTTTGTTGCCACTGCGCAGCACATTGGTCGCACCAGGGTTGCCCGAGCCATAGCTGCGCGGATCGGCCATGCCCATCGCACGGCTCACCAGCACGGCAAAGGACAGCGAACCCAGCAGGTAAGCCAGGCTCGCGAAAATCAGCGCCACGAGGGTTGATGTATTCATGGTGCGTGATTCTATTGAGCGGCACCAGGGTCGGCTCGCCGACCCGCCTCCGGTGGGGGATCAAGGAAACTTGGGGCGGCCCTGCGTTTCCTCGCGTGGCGCGCGGCTGAAGTTGCCCGGCGTGTCGGTTGCGTCAGACTTGGGTGCCAGAGCGCAATGCACCGGTTGTGCCTGCAGCGCCGATGTCAGCACCTGCGGGGACAAGCCGAGCAGATAGCCTCTGCGCCCGCCGTTGATGTAGAGGCGATCGAGCGTCAGAACAGAGCGCTCGACATAGAGCGGCATGACCTTGCGCAAGCCGAACGGCGAGGTTCCGCCGACGAGATATCCGCTATGCCTCTGCGCCACCTCGGGTTTGCAGGGCGCCACATGCCGGGCGCCGATGTCGCGGGCGAGCTGCTTGGTCGACACTTCGCAATCACCGTGCATCAGCATCACCAGCGGCCGCGCCGCCTCGTCCTGCAGGATCAGCGTCTTGATCACCGCATGCAGCGGCAGGCCAAGCGCCTGCGCGCCCCAGGCGGCGCCGCCGTGATCGACGTAGTCGTACACATGCTCGGTGAAATCGACACCCTGCGCACGCAGCCACTGCGTGGCCGGGGTCTGGCTGACATGACGGGAAGGGCGCATTGTGTCGAGTGTATTTGCGCTCCCTACAATGTTCCCATGTCTCGTCCATCGCCTCTCAACGCCGATCTGCACTGCCATTCCATCGTGTCGGATGGCACGCTCGCCCCGGCGGAACTCGCCGAGCGCGCGCACGCGCAAGGCGTGGATCTCTGGGCTCTGACCGATCACGACGAGCTCAGCGGCCTGACTGAAGCCGGTCTTGCGGCCCACGCACTGGGCATGCGGTTCGTCCCTGGAGTCGAAATTTCCGTATCGTTCGCCTCGCAGACCGTGCACATCGTTGCCCTGGGGGTTGAACCCGACAACACCGAGTTGCTGCAGGGCCTGCAGCACATCCGCACGGGTCGCGACCAGCGCGCCAGGGACATGGCCCACGACCTGGAACGTCATCTGGGGCTGCCCGATGTCTATGCCGGCGCACTGCGCTATGCCGGCAATCCCGCCCTGCTCTCGCGCACCCACTTTGCACGCTATCTGGTGGAGCAAGGCGTCTGCCGCCAGACCCACGAGGTGTTCACGCGTTTTCTCACACCGGGCAAGCCAGGCTATGTCGATCACGCGTGGGCCCGGATGGAAGAGGCGCTCGGCTGGATCGCTGCGGCCAAAGGCGTCGCCGTCATCGCCCACCCTGGTCGCTACCGCTTCAGCGCCACCGAAGAATGGGCGCTGCTCGAACAGTTCAAGTCCCTGGGGGGACAGGCCATCGAAGTGGTCACCGGCAGCCACACCAATTCCCAGCACCGCAAGTACGCCAACCTCGCACTGGAGTTTGGTTTCTACGCCTCGCGCGGGTCCGACTTTCACAGCCCTGGAGAGAGTGTCTGCGACCTCGGACGCCTGCCCCCCCTGCCTGCGGACCTCGCGCCGGTGTGGGACCTGCTGCATTGACCCCGACCATCATGGCGCAATACTTTCAACTCCACCCAGACAATCCGCAGCCTCGGCTGATCAAGCAGGCCGCCACCGTGCTGCATGGCGGCGGCATTGCGGCCATTCCCACCGATTCGTCCTACGCCCTGGTCTGTCACCTCGACGACAAGGCGGCGGTGCAGCGCCTGCGGCAAATCCGCCAGGTCGATGAGCGTCATCACCTCACCCTGCTGTGCAGCGACCTGTCCGAACTCGGCAACTACGCCCGAGTGGACAATCGCCAATATCGAATGATCCGCGGCTGCACCCCCGGGCCCTACACCTTCATTCTTGAAGCCACCAAGGAAGTGCCGCGCCGCGTGTCACACCCCTCGCGCAAGACCATCGGTGTGCGGGTGCCAAGCAACGCCGTGACCCACACCCTGCTGATGGAAATGGCGCAGCCCTTGCTGGCCACCACGCTGATCCTCCCCGGCGACGAGCACGCGCTCAACGACGCTCAAGCCATCCGCGACCGTCTGGAACATCAGGTCGATCTGGTGCTCGACGCCGGCGCATGCCCGAGCGAACCCACCACCGTGGTCGATCTGTGCGGCACCGAGCCTGTCGTGGTGCGCATCGGGCGCGGCCCGGTCGATTTGCTTGGCATCCCGGCGCTGCAGTAAACCGGCAACCGCCAATACATTTCTGGAGCCGAGCGGGTCCATCCGCCCGCCGCGTCCAGCCTTCCGCCCTTTCTACAATCGTCGCATGGACCAACTCATACAGGCTGTCACCGTCTACGCCCTGCCGGTGCTCTTTGCCATCACCCTGCACGAGGCGGCCCACGGCTATGCGGCACGCTACTTCGGCGACAACACGGCCTACATGATGGGCCGCGTCTCGCTCAATCCAGCGCGGCACATCGACCCCATCGGCACCATTCTCGTGCCGCTCATCCTGTATTTCGCCACATCCGGCGCCTTTCTGTTCGGCTACGCCAAGCCGGTGCCGGTCAATTTCGGACGACTGCGCAACCCCAAGCGCGACATGATCTGGGTGGCGCTCGCCGGCCCCGCATCCAATTTCTTCCAGGCGTTTCTGTGGGGATTGCTGCTGGTCGGCCTGCATGCCTTTGCCGTCAACGAGGTGTATTTCTACGACGTCGCCCAGGCCGGCATTCTGGTCAACCTGGTGATGTTCGTGTTCAACCTGTTTCCCTTGCCGCCGCTGGACGGCGGGCGCATCCTGGTCGGCCTGCTGCCCGCGCGTCAGGCCATCGCCGTCTCGCGCGTCGAACCCTACGGATTTTTCATCGTGATGGCGCTGGTGCTCACCGGCATCGTCACGACCTTCTGGCTCAGTCCACTGATGGCTGCGTCCATGCAGCTGCTCAAGGTGCTGCTCAGCCCGTTTCAAATGCTGCTCTGAACCAGACCCCATCACGCTCTCGCACCTGCCAGCTCGCCATGAACCCGACTGAACCCACCCCTGACGCACAGCACACAGAAGATCGGGTGCTCTCCGGCATGCGTCCCACTGGCGCCCTGCATCTGGGCCATTACCACGGAGCACTGAAAAACTGGGCGCAACTGCAGAACACCTACGCCTGTTATTTTTTTGTCGCCGACTGGCATGCCCTGACCACGCACTACGAAACCCCAGAAACCATCTCGGCGCACACCACCGAAATGGTCATCGACTGGCTGGCCGCGGGCGTCGACCCCACCAAGGCCACGCTGTTCGTGCAGAGCCGCGTGATCGAGCATGCCGAGCTGTTTCTGCTGCTCGGCATGGGGACCCCGCTGTCCTGGCTGGAGCGCGTGCCGACGTACAAGGACCAGATCGCCAACCTCAAGGACAAGGATCTGACGACCTACGGCTTTCTCGGCTATCCGCTGCTGCAGGCTGCGGACATTCTCATCTACCTCGCACGCTACGTGCCGGTTGGTGCAGACCAGATACCGCATATTGAAATGAGCCGCGAAATCGCGCGCCGCTTCAATCACCTCTACGGCAAGGATCCGCAGATCGAGGCCCAGGCGCGCGCCGCCACAGCGAAATTGCCGGATGCCGTGCGCAGCCAACTTGTCGCCCTGCGCCGCGCCGCTGATCAGGACGGACTCGCCGAAGCGCGCGACCAGGCGCGCGAGTTGATTTCCGCCAGCAAACTCTCACGCGCCGAAAAGGACGTGTTGCGCGCCCAGCTTAGCGGAGGACGGCGGCAGATTCTGCGTGAACCCGAAGCGCTGCTCACTCCCGAATCCAAGCTTCCCGGGCTCGATGGGCGCAAGATGTCCAAGAGCTACGGCAACTCGATCGCCATTCGAGAAGACCGCGCCAGCGTGGAGCAGAAGGTCAAACGCATGCCCACCGATCCGGCGCGGGTGAAGCGCACCGATCCGGGCGACCCGCAGCGCTGCCCCGTCTGGCAGTTCCATCTGGCCTACACCGACGAAGCGACCCGCGACTGGGTGCAGCGCGGCTGTACCTCGGCCGGCATCGGCTGCCTGGAATGCAAACAGCCTGTCATCGACGCCATCGTGCGAGAGCAGCAGCCAATGCTGGAGCGCGCGCAGCCCTATCTCGACAACCCCGCTCTGGTTCGCGACATCCTGACGGACGGCTGCGACAAGGCCCGCGCCACGGCGCGCAGCACCATGCAGTCAGTCCGTGACGCCATGGGGTTGAAAATCTAACGCCGCCGCAAACGCCGCACCATCCAAACCCCGAACCCTGCGGCCACGACAACCGCGAGCACGATCTCTTCACCCATCTGCAGGCGGGCCGCCACCTGGGCGATGCTCGCGCCAAAAAACCAGCCCATGCCGGTGATCAGTGGCGCCCACAACGCCGCGCCGATGGCATTGAACAGGACAAAGCGCCACGGTGCGACGCCTGCCATCCCGATCAATACCGGCCCTGCGATGCGCATGCCATACAAAAATCGCACACTGACGATCGCCCAGGACGCATTGCGCTTCAGCATCGATTGCACGCGTGGCATGTGGGCCTGCAGGCGGGGAAATCGGGCGAGAATCTGCGGGCCGAAATAGTGCCCGAGAAAGAAAAAGAGTTGATCCCCCAGAGTCGCTGCAACGGCAGCGACCGCCACCACCAGAGGCCATTGCAACCAGCCACGTTGCGCGCCATAACCCGCAAACAGCAGAACCGTCTCTCCTTCGGCAAAGGCACCCAATGCAACAGCGGCGTATCCGTATTGCCTGATGAGGTCTTCGATCATGATGGGAAGCCGCAGCGCGCGGCAGATGGACAGACGTAAAAAAACCGGCCAGAGGCCGGTTGATTTTGCAGCGACTCAGCCAGGGGCCGAGAGCTGCGAGCGCGCCATTACAGCGGGCGGATGGCGGACGCCTGGGGACCCTTGGGGCCAGCCTTCACGGTGAATTCAACGCGCTGGTTTTCCTGCAGGGTGCGGAAACCTTTGGATTGAATTTCAGAAAAATGCGCGAACAGATCTTCGCCGCCTTCATCGGGTTTGATGAAGCCGAAGCCCTTGGACTCGTTAAACCATTTCACAGTACCGGTAGCCATGAATCAACCTTTAAGGAAAATATAGAAAAGTGCAAATCTTCAACAAGCCCGGGAAATCACAACTGTGAAACCGTCACAAGCCCGCCAATGCTTCGAAAGGACAGGCTCTTGTTTCGACTGCGCTTCAACTATACACGCAAAAAACCAGCGTGCGCGACAAATCAACGCACTCGGAAAACGCTGCGCGTTCTGACCAGCGAAGTGGTGTGCAATTCCAGAGACAATGAGCGGTCGCATCAGGCGTGCCCCCAGAGTTGGGCTGGATGCAACAGAACCAGACCGTGCACGTACACCGCGAGCACGCACAACAATTGATGCCGAAAAGTTCTATCAAACTGCATCAACATTCCATTTTATCTCATTGTTTTTTATGCGAGTTTTTCGGGGACTTCACCATGATGCGCTGGCATCGCAATCTGCACTGACCATCGGCAATTTCGATGGAATGCATCGCGGGCATCAAGCCCTGATGCGCCATCTTGTGCAGACGGCCAAGGAGCGCGGGCTTGTGCCGACCGTCCTCACGTTTGAACCCCATCCGCGTGATTTTTTTGCAACACTCAAGGGACAGGCGGACCAGGCGCCCGCACACATTTCCACGCTGCGAGACAAGTTGTGCGCCCTGCGCGACGTCGGCATCGAACAGGCTGTGGTGCTGCGCTTTGACCAGCATGTTGCCGCGCTTTCACCGACAGAGTTCGTGGACCGTGTTGTGCGCAAAGGCCTCAGGGCGCAATTCGTTCTGGTTGGAGACGACTTTCGTTTCGGCGCAGGACGAGCCGGCGACTTTGCGTTGTTCCGGGCCTTGATGCAGGCATCAGGTGGCGAAGCCCGGCAAATGCCATCCGTCACTGAGACCGCCCTGCGCATTTCCAGTTCGGCCGTACGGCAGGCACTTCAAGCCGGAGACATGGCCACGACGCAGACCTTGCTGGGACGGCCTTACGTGATTTCCGGCCATGTCCTGCACGGGGCCAAGCTCGGGCGGCAACTCGGCTTCCCCACGCTGAATCTGCGATTCGACCGCGCACGCCCTGCACTTTCCGGAGTCTTCGTTTCCCGCGTGTGCGGATTGGGGGACATGCCGCTTCCAGCGGTATCCAGCCTGGGCACCCGTCCTGCCGTGGAGGCCAACGGACGCATCTTGCTGGAGACTCACGTGTTCGATTGGAGTGGGGATGCCTACGGTAAACTTGTCCAGGTGGAACTCTTGCACAAACTGCGCGATGAAGCGCACTACCCCGACCTCGCTCAACTGACCGCAGCCATCGAGAACGACACTGTTCAGGCACGCGCCTGGTTCGGGCAACTTGCACGGCAAACAACCCGCGACCGAATTTGACGGCGCAATTTTCACTTGAGCCGTTTCGTGAGTCCGTTCCACGCGGCTCCCCCTCTGGTTTCCGCACTCCTCTGTCCCGCTGGTGCACTGTGTTCGATGCACCCGCCCTGCCCTGAATCCCATGGATCACTCCGCCTCCTCTGCCGCTGATCAACCCGATTACCGCGCAACGCTGAATCTGCCCGATACGCCGTTTCCCATGCGCGGCGATTTGCCCAAACGCGAACCGCAGTGGATTGCGCAGTGGAACGACAACGGCGTCTACCAGCGCCTGCGCGTTGCCCGCGCCGGCGCACCGAAGTTCGTGCTGCACGATGGTCCTCCCTATGCCAACGGCCAGATCCACATGGGCCATGCGGTCAACAAGATTCTCAAGGACATGATCGTCAAGGCGCGGCAGCTCGCGGGGTTCGACGCCGCCTACATCCCCGGCTGGGACTGCCACGGCCTGCCGATCGAAAACGCCATCGAAAAGCAGTATGGCCGCTGCCTCCCGCGTGACGAGATGCAAGCCAAGAGCCGCGCCTACGCCACCGAGCAAATCGCGCAGCAGATGCGCGATTTCCAGCGTCTGGGCGTGCTCGGAGACTGGGCCCATCCGTATCGCACCATGGATTTCGTCAACGAGGCGGCGGAAATCCGCGCATTCAAGCGGGTGATCGAGCGCGGCTTTGTCTATCGCGGCTTGAAGCCGGTGTACTGGTGCTTCGACTGCGGCTCGTCGTTGGCCGAGTTCGAGATCGAGTATGCCGACAAGAAGTCGCAGACCCTGGACGTGGCATTCGAGGCCAATGACCGCGCCGCGCTTGCCGCTGCATTCGGCCTGAGCGCGCTGCCCGATGCGTCCAGACCCGTCTTCGCGGTGATCTGGACGACGACGGCATGGACCATCCCGGCCAACCAGGCGCTCAACCTCAACCCGGAACTCGAGTACGCGCTGGTGGACACGCCGCGCGGCTACCTGGTGCTCGCAGCGTCTCTGGTGGAACACTGCCTGCAGCGCTACCAGCTCGAAGGCACGGTGGTCGCCACCGCCCGCGGCAAGGCGCTGGGCGGGTTGGAGTTCCGCCATCCGCTCTACGAGGTCGATGCAGGCTACCGGCGCCTGTCCCCGGTGTACCTGGCCGACTACGCTACCGCAGACGACGGCACCGGCATCGTGCATTCTTCGCCGGCGTATGGCGTGGACGACTTCAACTCCTGCGTCGCGCACGGCATGGCGTATGCCGACATCCTCAACCCGGTGCAGGGCGACGGCAGCTACGCGCCGGACTTCCCGCTGTTTGGCGGACAGAACATCTGGGAGGCGGTGCCGCGCATCATCGACGCGCTGCGCGATGCCGGACGGCTGATGGCCACGCACACCATCACCCACAGCTATCCGCATTGCTGGCGGCACAAGGTGCCGGTGATCTACCGTGCTGCGGCGCAGTGGTTCATCCGCATGGACGAAGGCGAAGGCGTGTTCACCAAGGACAAGGCGCCCAAGACGCTGCGGCAGATGGCGCTCGAGGCGATCGAGCACACCAGTTTCTACCCGGAAAACGGCAAGGCGCGGCTGCACGACATGATCGCCAACCGGCCCGACTGGTGCATCAGCCGCCAGCGCAGCTGGGGTGTGCCGATCCCGTTTTTTCTGCACAAGGACAGCGGCGCGTTGCATCCGCGCACCATGGAGATTCTCGACATCGCCGCCGAGATGGTCGAGCGCGGGGGCATCGAAGCCTGGAGCAAGGCGAGCGCCGCCGACATCCTCTCCCGCGTGGGCTGCGCGGAGGACGCCGCGCACTACACCAAGAGCACCGACATCCTCGAAGTCTGGTTCGACTCGGGCACCACGCACACCACGGTACTCAAGGGCAGCCATGCCGGAGCCGGGCATGCCGAGGGCCCCGAGGCCGATCTTTACCTCGAAGGCCACGACCAGCACCGCGGCTGGTTCCATTCCTCGCTGCTGACCGCCTGCGCGATGTACGGCCGTGCGCCGTACAAGGGGCTGCTGACGCACGGCTTCACCGTCGACAGCCAGGGTCGCAAGATGAGCAAATCGCTCGGCAACGGCGTCGATCCGCAAAAGACCAGCGAAAAGCTCGGCGCGGAAATCCTCCGCCTATGGGTTGCCGCGTCCGACTATTCCGGCGACATCGCCGGGGACGACAAGATTCTTGCCCGCGTCGTCGACAGTTATCGCCGCATCCGCAACACCCTGCGTTTCCTGCTGGCCAACACCAGCGACTTCGATCCCGCACAGCACGCCGTGCCCCTGTCGCAACTGTTCGAACTCGATCGCTGGGCGCTGGCGCACGCGCGGGATCTGCAGACCGTCATCCTGGCGCATTACGACAAGTATGAATTCCATCCTGTCGTCGCCAAGCTGCAGGTCTATTGCTCGGAAGACCTGGGCGCGTTCTACCTCGACGTACTCAAGGATCGCCTCTACACCACCGCGCCCGACAGCCTGGCGCGGCGCAGCGCGCAGACCGCGCTGTGGCACATCACCCAGGGCATGCTGCGCTGGATGGCGCCCTTCCTCAGCTTTACCGCCGAGGAAGTCTGGTCACTCATCGGCAAGGGCGAGAGCATCTTTGTGGAGACCTACTGGCAGTGGCCGCAGCAGGACGACAGCGCCGTGCTGCTGGAGCAATGGGCGCGCATCCGCGCCGTGCGCGACGCGACCAACAAGCAAATCGAGACACTGCGGGCGCAGGGCAGCATCGGCGCCTCGCTGCAGGCCGAAGTCGATCTGTATGCTCCGCCTGCGGAGCACGCGCTGCTCGATCGGCTGAGGGATGACCTGCGCTTTGTGCTCATCACCTCGCGCGCCACGCTCCACCCTGCAGAAGGCGAATTACGCATCGAAGTTCACCCCACTGCGCACGCCAAGTGCGAGCGCTGCTGGCACTGGCGCGAAGATGTCAATGCCGATCCGGCCCATCCCGGACTGTGCGGCCGCTGCGTGAGCAATCTGTATGGTGCGGGCGAGCCGCGTCACTTCGCCTGAGCAGCGCCCATGCCCTCCGCCCTGTCCAACTCCAGCAACCCGCGCCGCAGCCATGTCTGGCCTTGGTTGTTGGTGACATTGCTCGTCATCCTGGCCGACCAGTTCACCAAATGGCTGGTGCGGCACGACCTGCCACTGAACAGCAGCCTGCCCGTGACCTCGTTTTTCAATCTGGTCTACATCCACAACCCCGGTGCGGCGTTTTCCTTTCTCGCCGGACAGCCGGGGTGGCAGCGCTGGTTTTTCACCGGGCTCAGCCTCGCAGCCTCGGCGTTCATTCTCTGGCTGCTGGTTCGCAACCGGGGGAAGGCGCTGTTCAGCCTCGCGCTGGCGTTCATACTCGGCGGGGCGCTGGGCAATGTGATCGACCGGGTGCTCTGGGGCAAGGTGACCGACTTTCTCGACTTCTACATCACCCTGCACGGTCAGCAATGGCATTGGCCCGCGTTCAACCTCGCCGACTCGGCCATCTTCGTTGGCGCCGTGCTGCTCATCCTGGATGAGCTTCGCCGTTCGCGCACGCGACAGCACTGAAACAGTGACATTGCTTTATCGAGATATCACGATAGAGTCCCCGTGGTATCCCGGGTTGTGCGGCGCTTTGTCGCACCTTAGCCTTCAGAGTCGATGGGTCACCCGATGCAGGCGACCCACTTCATGGAGGAGAACCCGGATATGTCGCCCGAAGAAGCGCAGCATCACCCCTTGGCTGCCGAAACCCGCTCGCGGGTGAGCGTGTGCAGCCTGAGCTGGTCGACCCCGTTTCGCTGGCTGGCTGCTGGCTGGCGCGATTTTTCCCGCTGCCCGGTCGTCGGCCTGACCTATGGCGTGATCTTCACTGCGCTGGGCTGGCTGCTGGCCTGGACCCTGGCGAGCACGCCCGAATACACCCTGATGCTGGCCGCCGGTCTGCTGCTCATCGGCCCGGCGCTGGCCATGGGCCTGATGGAAGCAAGCCGCCGCTGCGAAATCAACCTCAAGGCACGGCTGAATTTCTGTATTCGCTGCTGGTGGCCGCACCGCGGCAGTGTGGCGATCTTCGCTGGGTTGCTCCTGGTCATCGAACTGCTGTGGGGGCGCACCGCACTGGTGGTGTTTGCGCTGTTCTTCGACGCGGGCATGCCCGAGACCGGTGGCGTGCTGCGCCTGTTGCTCGATCCTGCCAATCTGACCTTCGTGCTGGCGTATCTGGGGGTCGCCGTGTTGTTTGGCGGCCTGGTATTCGCGATCAGCGTGGTGTCGATTCCGATGATGCTCGACCGCCCGGTGGACGCTATCACCGCAGCGCTGACCAGCCTGCGCGTCTGCATGGAACACCCGGTGGCCATGGCATGCTGGGCCGCGTTGATCGGGGTGATCAGCCTGCTGGCCATGCTGCCCTTTGGCGTGGGCTGGATCATCGTGCTTCCCGTGATTGGGCATGCCAGTTGGCATGCCTACCGTGGCGTGGTCTGCCCGAGTCTGCAACAACCTGCTGCGGCTTGAGGCAACGCGGAACAAGGCCCTTGCGTGCCGCGCGTCCTGCCTGCGGGCGCCATCGCAGGAACCCACCCAGCGTTGCCCTGAAGACGCTCAGGCCTGCATCTCGGCCTTGAACACCTGTCCGGCGTGTTCACGCAGGGTGTGGAACTGGATCTTCGGGGCGAGTTCCTGCATCACCCGCAGTTCGCTGGCATGCGTGAGCAGTACGGCAGGTGCATCCACCACGTCGTGGGCAATGCGGTGCGCATTGGTCTCGATGAAGCGCTTGAGCGCCTGCGCATCGTCGCAGGTGAACCAGCGCGCCATGCGGTACTTGCTGCCTTCCATGCGCGCATCGACGCCGTATTCCGACTGCAGCCGGTGCTGAACCACATCGAACTGGAGTGTTCCCACCGCACCCAGCAGCAGGCTGCCGCCGGTGAGCGGTCGGAACACTTGAATCGCGCCCTCTTCTCCCAACTGCTGCAGCCCGGTGCGCAGTTGCTTGGTGCGCATGGGGTCCTTGATTTCCACCGAGCGAAACATCTCTGGCGCAAAGAACGGCAGGCCGGTGAACTGCAATTCCTCGCCCTCGCTCAGACTGTCGCCCAGGTGCAGCGTGCCGTGGTTGGGAATGCCGACGATGTCGCCTGCAAAGGCTTCGTCGAGCAACTCGCGGCGCTGCGACATGAAGGTGACCACACTGCCCGGGCGAATGTCCTTGCCGGTGCGGCCGACCCGAATTTTCATCCCCCGCTCGAAATGCCCCGAGACGATACGCACAAAGGCGATGCGGTCGCGGTGCGCCGGGTCCATGTTGGCCTGGATCTTGAACACCACGCCGGTGAAATTCGGCTCGTCAGGCTGCACCACCCGCGTCGTGGCGGCACGCGGCAACGGCGACGGCGCCAGTTCCACCAAGGCATCGAGCACTTCCTGCACACCGAAGTTGTTGATCGCCGAGCCGAAGAACAGCGGTGACTGGCGTCCAGCGAGAAATTCCGCCGCGTCGAACACCGGTGCGGCCTCGCGCAACAAGCCGATCTCGCCCTGCGCCTGCACATAGGGCTGGCCGAATCGCTGCATCGATTCCGGGTTGTCCAGCCCTGTGAGCATCTGATCGTCGTCGCGCACACGCTCCTCGCCCGGGCGGAACACGCGCATGCGATCAAGCCGCAGGTCGTATACACCGTGAAACTCGCGTCCCATGCCCACGGGCCAGGTGAACGGCACCACCGCCATGCCGAGATGGCGCTCGATTTCGTCCATCAGTTCCAGCGGCTGCTTGACCTCACGGTCCATCTTGTTGACGAAAGTGAGGATGGGGGTGTTGCGCGCGCGACAGACTTCGAGCAAGCGCAGCGTCTGCTCTTCCACGCCATTGGCCGCGTCGATCACCATCAGCGCCGCATCCACTGCGGTGAGCACGCGGTAAGTGTCTTCGCTGAAATCCTGGTGACCCGGGGTGTCGAGCAGATTGATCACGCAGTCGCGCCACTCCATCTGCATCACCGACGACGCAACGGAAATGCCCCGCTGTTTCTCGATCTCCATCCAGTCTGAGGTGGCATGGCGGCTGGCCTTGCGTGCTTTCACGCTGCCCGCGATCTGGATCGCGCCGGAAAACAGCAACAGCTTTTCGGTCAACGTGGTCTTGCCCGCATCGGGGTGCGAGATGATGGCGAAGGTGCGCCGTCTGCGGATCTGCTCGGAATCGTTCGTGCTCATGGTCTGCGCCGCCTGCATCGATTCAGGCCGCATTCATCTGGGGTAGGCTTTCAGCTGCGGGGGGGTGCGATAGAAAGCCGTTGACCGGGCATTGCAGCCCACCCGCCCGCGCTTTCGTGTGGCTTGCGACAAGCCTGACCGGCGTCGCAACAGACCTGCTATTTTGCCTGAGACACCCGCCATGACACGCCAGATCGTGCTTGACACCGAGACAACCGGACTCAATCCTGGAAGCGGTGACCGCATCATTGAAATTGCCGGCGTCGAACTGTTCAACCGCCGCCTCACCGGCAAACATTTTCACGCCTATCTCAATCCTGGGCGCGCCAGCCATCCTGACGCGCTCAAGGTTCATGGTCTTACCGAAGAATTCCTCGCGGACAAGCCGCGGTTCGAACAGATTGCCGCAGACATGCTGGAGTTCGTGCGCGACGCAGAAGTCATCATCCATAATGCCCCATTCGATTGCGCCTTTCTTGACGCCGAACTCGACCGCATGAGTCAGCCCGCTTTCAGGCAGCACGTTGCGCAGATCACCGATACGCTGGTGATGGCCAAGATGCAGTTCCCGGGCAAGTTCAACAACCTCGACGCACTGTGCCGACGATTTGGCATCGACAACGCGCACCGCACCCTGCACGGCGCCCTGCTTGACGCGGAACTTCTTGCCGAGGTGTACCTCAGCCTCACACGCGGACAGGACAGTCTTGTGATCGATCTTGAAGCGCCGCAGCATCAAGCCGTAACCGCCACAAAACCACTGGACGCCTTCTCGCTGCCCTTTGCACGCCTGAGCGAAGCCGACCGCCTGGCCCACGAGGCCTTTCTTCAGCTTCTCGACAAGAAAACCAAGGGCCAGAGCATCTGGCGCCCGCAGCCTGCGCAGCCCGCAAATGAGTGACTCGAAAAATGTGCAATAATCACAGACTTTCTTGATTGCACCGCACCTGAGCGCGGCGCAACTCGGGCGGTTAACTCAGCGGTAGAGTGCCACCTTCACACGGTGGAAGCCACTGGTTCGATCCCAGTACCGCCCACCACGCAGAACCCATTTCCAGAACTGAAAAGCAGCCAACAGGCTGCTTTTTTGCTTTTTGCCTGCCTCCGCCTTGCGCCGCTTCAGGCGTAATCAATGGTCAGCGGGGCATGATCGGAAAAACGCTGCTCCGTGTAGATCCAGGCGCTGCCGGGCTTGGCGCGCGCGGCCACGCCGGGCGTGGCGAGGTGATAGTCGATCCGCCAGCCGACGTTTTTTGCCCGGGCCTGCCCGCGGTTGCTCCACCAGGTGTACCGATCGGGGTTCGGATCAATCTGGCGAAACACATCGACATAGCCTGCCTCGTCCAGCAAGCGTGTCATCCAGGCGCGTTCTTCAGGCAAAAAACCGCTGTTCTTGAGGTTGCCTTTCCAGTTCTTCAGATCGATTTCCTTGTGGGCAATGTTGACGTCGCCACACAGGAGCACTTCTCCTGCAGATTTCAGGGCACGAAGATGCTCATAAAAATCCGTCAGAAAGCGGAATTTCGCCTGCTGGCGCTCATCCGAGCTGGAACCGGAAGGAAAGTAGGCGGACACGATGGTCAGGCGCTTGCCGCCAGCGAGTGTGTATGTGGTCTCGACATAGCGCCCTTCCGCATCGAACTCGGCATGACCGAAGCCGATGCGCACATCGTCGGGCGTGTGCTTCCAGTACAGGCCGACTCCGCTGTATCCGGGTTTGACCGCGTGGTGAAACGCGGCGCCGGGCAGTCCTCCCAGTTCCCGCAATGCTGGGGTCATGTCCGCATCGAGTGCCTTGAGTTCCTGCACGCACAGCACGTCCGGGCGTGCCTGTTCCCGCAGCCAGGCATCCACACCCTTGTCCGCTGCAGAGCGCACACCGTTGAGATTGAGGGAAGTCACACGCATTGGGAAAGGCATCATGGGCGTTCAGAAAGTCTGGATGATCGATGCCACTCGGGGGAACGGACTCTTCGCAGTCGGTCGAAGAAACGATGCAGAACTCGCCTGTGGCAGGAAAAAGCAAGGCACAATAAACAAGCGATCCGTCACCGCTGCGGCCGCTTTCGACATTGTTGCAGGACACCGACTTGAGCCGTCCATGAAATTGACCCCGCCTCGCTTTCGCGCACTTTCTTTTTGTCTTTTGCTCAGCGCTGCGCAGGGGGCGCATGCGGACATCTATCTCTGTCGGGACGCAAATGGCACGCTCGTCTCAAGTGACCGCCTGACCAATGATTGTCTGACCTACGGGGGCAGAGTCATTGGCTCGGATGGCACGGTGCGCCGCCGCATTCTGACCGCCAAGGAGCAGGCGCAGGCGGCACAAGAGACTGAAGCGGCGCAAAGCCTTGCCAGGCAGCAGCGTGAAAGGCAGCGGGAAGATCGCGCCCTGCTGTTGCGCTACCCGAACGAGGCAGCGCTGGAACAGGCACGGCTCAACGATCTGGATCGTCCCAATGCACTGATTCGAGATGCAAAAAAGCAGCTCACCGCGTTGGAGCGCCAACTCAAGCAGTTGAACATCGACGCGCAGTTTTATCCGCAGGGCCCGCTGCCCCTGGAATTGCGCACCAAATTCGACGAGAACAAGGTGCTGACCCAGCAGGAAAACACTCTGATTACCGGGCAGAACGCAGAAATCGCGCGCATCAACCGGGAGTACGACGCGCTGCGCGCGCGGCTGAAGCCGCTTTGGGCCCGTGCGGCATCGGCGCGATGAAGCGCTCGGCGTTCAGGGGGCGAGGCCGTTGGGGTCGAAATCCATGGGCATGAGAGACGGTACATAAGCCACGCCCTCGGCGCCCCAAGGCTGGCGAACACTGCGCACGACCACTTGCATGCCATGGGCGGTGTGCGGTTCGCCGATGTGAACTTGTTGGAAAAAGCGTGTGACGACTGTCTCCGCACTGACGGGCTGCGGACCAGCCCAGGTGATGGCAAACAGGCGTCCATCTGCGCCGATGTATTCCTGCACGGGGATGCCATGCGGACCAGCGCTTGAGTGGATCTGCACGTCATTCGGCACCGAGCGGGCCACGACTCTTGCCGTGGTCGTCGGGGCCTGCAGCCCGACGACAGCAGACGTGGTGGGAAAGGGTTTCTGGCCGAGACTGGCCCAGGCAAGGGGCGCGGCCAAAGACACGACCACGCCGAGAACGATCCAGCGATTTTTCATGATGTGAACAGGCTCTTGTGTTCAAGTGCCCGGTCTGCCCTGACGGACAGCCGCATCTGATGACAGCGTCATGCCGGAAGGAATTCCCGGCATGACGCGGCACTCATCTCTCAATGCTGCAGTGCAAAACTGACGTTTTGCTGAATCAGTTCATGCTGATTCTGTTCTCGAATGCGGCGCTGCATCATCTGGTTCGGACACATCATGTGCCCAGAACAGCATGATCAGACCGGCAATGCGGCGCGGCCCCAAGCCTCATTGATGATCTCGGCAGCAGCCAGATAGAACGCCAGTGCCGCTGTGAGCAACCCGAGATAGCCGCCAAACACCGTCAAGCCGCCATTGCCCGTCATGGCGCCTGCGGCGAGCAGGAAAAATGTCGGCGTCAGCGCGGTGAAAACCAGCATCAGCCCACGTCCCTTTTTCCAGGTTGCAATCCACAGATAGGTCGTAAAAACGCCCCAGAGCAGGAGGTACCAGCCAACAAACGGCCCCTGTACACCCTTGGAGAAAAAGTCGACGAACAGCGCGAAGCTCCACCAGAAAGCGCCATATCCGCAGAAGGCCACAAACCCGAACCCGTTGCCAACCCCAGCTTCCATGATGCCGGCAACAAACTGCGCCGTGCCGCCAAACGCAAATGCTGCGGCCAAGACCATGGGGACATCCGCCCCAGGAAACCAGCCTGCGTTCACCATGCTGAGCAGCCAGGTCGTCAGGGCAAATCCAGACAAGCCCAGCGGGGCCGGGTTGATCGCTTTTTTTCCGTCCATTTCATTCTCCTCGTTGTTTTCAGGGAGCATGACAATCGTGTCATGCAGATCAGCCCTGCGGGCGATCCGCGCGCAGCATCGACAATCTGGCTGACGGCTGGCCTACATGTCACAGACAGGCTGAACGAATTACACCCTGTTGCCTTGGTATCCCCTTGCCCAAACAAAATCTTGCCTCGCCACAGTTCCGCACAAATCCTCACAGCCCCTATAAGGATGTTCTTATATGCTGCACCGGAAATGACCAAAACGCGTCTTTTGAATATTGACCCGCATCTTCTCTCACCATGCTTGCAGACCTGACACTGACCCAACACATCCTGTCCGTCGTTTCCGGCGTGGCAGTCGGATTCACGCTCGGCCTGATCGGGGGCGGCGGCTCCATTCTTGCGGTACCGCTTCTGCTGTATCTGGTGGGTTATCCCAACCCCCACGTCGTGATCGGCACGACGGCGCTGGCGGTGTCTGTCAATGCCTACATCAACCTCATCCCGCATGCGCGCGCTGGCAATGTGCGCTGGAAAGAGGCCGTCATTTTCGCGATCATGGGTGCAATTGCCGCCTTCGTCGGATCGACGCTCGGCAAGGCAGTCGATGGCAAAAAACTGCTGTTCCTCTTTGCCATTTTGATGCTGGTGATTGCTGTTCTGATGGCCCGGCCGAAAAAGGTCAAAGAAGGCGATTTCGCAGGGCATCCGGGGCAGTTCTCGATGTGGAAGCTGCTCCTGTCGGCGGGAATCGTGGGCATGCTCTCCGGCTTTTTCGGCATTGGCGGCGGCTTTCTCATCGTCCCCGGCCTCGTGTTTGCCACCGGCATGCCCATGCTGGCGGCCATCGGCTCTTCCCTGTTTTCGGTCGGCACCTTTGGTCTGACCACAGCAGTGAATTACGCCAGTTCCGGTCTGCTGGACTGGACGGTGGCCGGCCTCTACATCGCAGGGGGAATCGCCGGTGGCGTGCTCGGTGCGCGATTGGCGACCCATCTGGGCAAGGGCAGCAAAGGCACGCTGAACATCATTTTCGCGGCATTGGTCGCCGTGGTTGCGGTCTACATGATCTACAGGAACATGTCGGCCTTCGGCATTCATCTGTAAGCGCAGAGCCATCGCGCCTTGCACGGACTCGATAGAACCTGGCGGGGGGCTGCAGGCTGCCTACAAGTCATTGAGGAAAGGTCGCCGTCTTGCCAAGGACGCATTCGCAGCCGCAAAGCAGCGCGAGAAAAGTCCCTGACTTGCCGTGGAGACCAATGGGTCGAGCGACCGGATTTGGGAGATTCCCGCGGGGGATCTGAAGTCTGCGATCATTGCAAGAGGTCACCGGGCCCGATGACCAACTCAAGAGGAGCACAACATCACTGTGAATGAAGGAACCCTGGATCGCACGCTGCGCGTGATTGTGGGACTTGTTCTGATTGGCCTGACGCTCACGCATGTGATTGGCGTCTGGGGCTGGATCGGCGTCGTGCCGCTGGTGGCCGGCGCTGTGGGTATCTGCCCGCTCTACAGCTTGCTCGGCATTCGCACCTGCCCGATGCGCAAGAACTGAGAGGGCAAAACCGATCTCTGGGACTGCTTCGAAGCGCGGGCGGTCAGCTTGCTGATTCGGGAGCGGCACGGTCCGCCAAGGACGGCTGCCGACTTGATTCATGTAGCAAGTTTGAAAGATCAAACATCGACTCTCTCATGGCGCCGGATGACGGCGAATTGTTTTTGCCAGAGCATGAAGTTTTGCCATGCAAAAAAGCCACCGGCAAGGGTGGCTATGCATCTTTGCAACAGTTGATCTGGCGGAAAGGGAGGGATTCGAACCCTCGGTAGGCTTGCGCCTACGCCTGATTTCGAGTCAGGTACATTCGACCACTCTGCCACCTTTCCGGGTGTTTGTTTTCCGCGGTCATTCGGAAAAACACATAAGTATATCTCAGACGTTGGGCAGCAGTTCGGACAGGCCTCCCATGTATGGCTGCAGGGCCTTGGGGATTGTGATGCCGCCGTCGGCGCGCTGGTGGTTTTCGAGCATGGCAACCAGGGTGCGCCCAACGGCGAGGCCGGAGCCGTTCAGGGTGTGCGCCAGCTCGGGTTTTCCGCCGTCTGTGCGGTACCTGGCTTGCATGCGTCGGGCCTGGAAGGCCTGCATGTTGGAGCACGAGGAAATTTCGCGGTAGGTGTTCTGCGCGGGCAGCCAGACTTCGATGTCGTGGGTGCGCGCACTGCCGAAGCCCATGTCTCCGGTGCACAGCACGATGGTGCGGTAGGGTAGTTCGAGACGCTGCAGGATGGTCTCTGCGTGTGCGGTGAGTGTTTCGAGCGCGGCGGCAGAGTCTTCCGCCCGGGTGATCCAGACCAGTTCCACTTTGTCGAACTGGTGCTGACGGATCAGGCCGCGCACATCCCGCCCGCCCGAGCCGGCTTCGGATCGAAAGCAAGGCGTGTGCGCGACGAATCGCAGCGGCAGTTGGTCGGCGTCGAGAATCTGTTCGCGCACCAGATTGGTCAGCGGCACCTCGGCGGTGGGGATGAGGTAGTGGTTCTCGCCCTCGCCATGCTGGACGGGGAACAGGTCTTCCTCGAACTTGGGCAGCTGGCCGGTGCCACGCAGCGCCGGTGCGGCGACGATGTAGGGAACATAGGCCTCGGTGTAGCCGTGCTCGGTGGTATGCACGTCGAGCATGAACTGGGCCAGCGCGCGGTGCAACCGTGCGATCTGTCCACGCAGCACGGCAAAGCGCGCGCCAGACATGCGGGCGGCTGCCTCAAAGTCCAGCCCCAGTGCCGTACCGATATCGACGTGATCACGCACGGGGAAATTGAAGGTGCGCGGCGTGCCCCAGCGCCGCAATTCGACGTTGTGGGTTTCGTCCGCGCCGACCGGGACATCCTCTGCAGGCAGATTGGGCACGGCCATCAGCAGATCGAACAGCTCGGCCTGCAGCGCGTCCAGCCGGGCGGCATCGGCCTCGAGGGTTGTCTTGATGTTGCCGACTTCCTCCATGATGGCCGCAACGTCCTCCCCCCTGGACTTGGCGTGACCGATCTGTTTGGACAACTGGTTGCGTCGCGCCTGTAGATCTTCAGTGCGCTTTTGCAGGGTTTTTCGCTCCGCCTCCAGCGCGTCGAAGCGGGCCACGTCCAGGTAGGGCTGCGGTGATTTGCGGGTGTCCAGGCGTTTGATGACATGCGGCAGATCTTTGCGCAGCAGGGTGATGTCGAGCATGATGGGAATGGAAAGTAGGAGAGCCGCACGCGCTCGGCGGCGGCACGAGGGACATCTGAAAATCAGGGTTCGGCTTGGACAACCAGGCCGCGGGGCAGAGGAAATTGCACGGATTCGGTCACGCCGTCCACACTGCGCACCGAGACGGCGCCGAGTTGTCTGAGGCGGGCGATGACTTGTTCCACCAGAGTTTCTGGGGCCGACGCACCGGCGGTGAGTCCGATCTGCCGCGCGCCGTGCACCCATTCGGGGCGCAGGTCCTCTGCGCGATCGACCATGTAGGCGGGCTTGCCCATGCGCTGTGCCACTTCGCGCAGGCGGTTGGAGTTGGAACTGGTGGGGCTGCCAACCACGATCAGCACATCGACCTGCGGGGTGAGCACCTTGACAGCGTCCTGTCGGTTTTGGGTTGCGTAGCAGATGTCCTGCTTTTTCGGCTCGTGGACTTGCGGAAAGCGCTGGCGCAAGGCGGCGACGATCTCGGCCGCATCGTCCACCGACAGCGTGGTCTGGGTGACGTAAGCCACGGGCGCATCCAGCGCGATGGGCAAGCGCGCAACATCGTCCACGGTCTGCACCAGATGGATGCCGTCGGCCTGTCCCATCGTGCCTTCGACCTCGGGGTGTCCGGCGTGGCCGATCATCACGATTTCCAGGCCATTGCGACGCATCTTGGCCACTTCCACATGGACCTTGGTGACCAGCGGACAGGTGGCGTCGAACACCCGCAACCCCAGCGCCTGCGCCTGTGCGCGGACGGCCTGCGACACACCGTGCGCTGAAAACACGACGGTACCGCCCTTGGGCACGGCTTCGAGTTCTTCGACGAAGATCGCCCCCTTGGACTTCAGATCGTTCACCACATAGGTGTTGTGGACGATTTCGTGGCGCACATAGATCGGTGCACCAAACCGGGCCAGGGCATGTTCGACGATATCGATCGCGCGGTCCACCCCAGCGCAGAATCCGCGCGGGTTGGCCAGCAACACCTGCGGCTGATCGTGCGAAGGAGAATCTTGGGACATGAGGGGAAAATCCGTTGTCACAGCACAGCGAGCAGGTGCACTTCGAACTGGGTCGGGCAGTCCGCCAGGGGATGGTTGAAATCGAGCAGCAGCGCATCGCGCTCGGTGTCCACCTCGCGCACCAGTGCGGTGAGCAGCCCTGGTTCGCCATCGGCGCTGGTGGGCAGGCGCAGACGCAACACGTCACCGACCAGCGGTTGCGGGCCGGGGCGTTCGCGCGACGCCTCGACCACGCTGCGCGACACCCAGCGCAGCAATCCAGGGATGCGGGCGCCAAACGCTGCGCCAGCAGGCAGATCGAATCGGGTGTGCGTCCCCTCCTCCATGCCGATCAGCAGCGCCTCCAGCGCGGGGCTGAGCTGGCCCTGACCCAGGGTGAGCGTAGCCGGTGTATGGCCGAAGGTGTTCACCGCATCCACACCGCCCGGATCGCTCAGGCGGTAATGCAGGGTGAGATAGGAATCAGCTTGAACGCAGGGCACGATGAGAGACGGGCAGGCAAAATAGCGCAGACGCGCAAGATGGACGCGAGACAAAGGCACATTTTAGGTGGAACCCCGCATGGCCACGCGCATCGCCGATCTCCCCATGGACGCCCGCCCCCGCGAGAAGTTGCTGGCGCGCGGCCCGCACGCCCTGGCGGACGCCGAGCTGGTCGCCATCGTGCTGCGCACTGGTGTGCGCGGTCAAAGCGCGATCGACCTGGCTGCCGCATTGCTTGATCGTTTCGGTGGTCTGCACGGTCTGCTCAATGCCCCAGCCGATCAATTGCGCATGGTGAAGGGGCTGGGAGCGGCCAAGTACGCGGAAATCGCCGCCGTGCTCGAACTCGCCCGGCGCACCCTGAACGAGCAGATGCAGCAGCAACCCTTGCTCGACTCGCCCACAGCCGTGCGCGACTACCTGCGCCTGTGGCTCGGGCCGCAGCCAGTGGAAATTTTTTCCGCCCTGTTTCTCGACAGCCAGCACCGCCTCATTGCGGCGGAAGAGCTTTCGCGCGGCACTCTGGCGCACACCAGCGTGTACCCGCGCGAAATCGTGAAAGCCGCACTGCGCCTGAATGCCGGCGCGCTCATTCTGGCGCACAACCATCCCAGCGGAGTGGCCGAACCCTCTGCCGCCGACCGCGCACTGACGCAGGCCTTGCAATCCGCCCTGGCCCTGGTGGAGGTGCGCGTGCTCGATCATCTGGTGGTCACGCGGCAGACCGTGTTTTCCTTTGCGGAGCGAGGCTTGCTGTGAAGCACGGCGCCCCTGCGCACAAGGCCAGCGGCCTGGACGCGCTGCACGATTTGCGCAAGCGCCTGCGGTCGCCACCCGCTGCGCCGCAGCCTGCCCAGACTGCGCTGGCCCCGGTTGCTGCAGCGCCTGCGCAGGCGGTACCCACACAGGCCGATCGCGCGCTGTTTCGCACAGCCGCAGTCGGTGCACGGCCGCTTGCCCTGCCAGATCACCCTCCCCCGCCTGGCCTGCAGCGCAAGCCCCCTGCGGCCATACCGCTGCAGCATGTGCGCGATGAACAGGCCGTGCTGCGCGAGGCCATGTCGGACGAGCTCGATCTGGATCATCTGCTGGAAACCGACGCCACCCTGTCGTGGCGGCGCGATGGCATCGGCTCGGACACCCTGCGCAAGCTGCGGCGCGGCCACTGGACCATCCAGAATGAGATCGACCTGCACGGCCTGCGCCGCGACGAGGCGCGCGAGGCACTGGGACAGTTTCTGCGGACCGCACTGCAGCGGGAGTGGCGCTGCGTTCGGGTGATTCACGGCAAGGGCCTGAGCTCGCCGCTGCGCGAGCCGGTGCTCAAACACAAGGTGCGCAGCTGGCTGATGCAGCGCGATGAGGTGATGGCCTATGTACAGGCCCGCCCGAGTGATGGCGGCGCCGGGGCGCTGGTATTGCTGCTGCGCTCCGCGCGGCGCACGGAGCGCGGCTGATCGGTGTCGGCGAATCCGTGCAGGATTGGCGCAGCTCAGCCGTGCACCACGTTGCCCGCCGGCATATTGCCCTGCTCGGCCTTGTTGCGCATCCAGTCAGCGGTTCCGGCGAAGGCTTCATGCAACTGGCGGCGAAGGTCAGGTTCCATGTCCACTTCGTTCAGAGTCTGCACCATGCAGGCCATCCACTCGTCGCGTTCCTTGGTGCCGATGGCATAGGGAAAATGCCGCATGCGCAGACGCGGGTGACCAAAGCGCGGCGAGTACAGATCGGGCCCGCCCAGCCAGCCGCTCAGAAACCAGAACAGCTTGTCGCGCGTTTCTTCCGAATGGGTGGGGTGCATGGCGCGCAGATCGGCGTACTGCGGCTCCAGATCCATGAGGTCGTAGAAGTGATCGACCAGCTTGCGTACCCCCGCCTCGCCGCCAAGCCGCTGATAGGGCGTGCTGGCCTCGGGTTCGGGCGCGGAAGGGACGGGAGCGATGGAAATGGCAGCAGAGGTCATGGGAGCGGACAGTCTGTGGAATGAGGCGAGAGGACGCCGAAAACAGAGAAAAATACTGCGCGATTATGGGAGATGCGCCCCGGATCGGCTTGTTGCAAATCAATCCCCGGATTTGCGGCGCTCAAAAAACGGCCTCACATCCCCTATCCCAACTGGCGCAGGTTTTGCCCCGGCGCTCGGCGCAGGATCTCGCGCAGGCTCCACCATCCGGCCAGCATGGCCAGCGCCGCCGCGGCCACCATGGACGCAGGCCAGAGCAGCAAGGGTGGCTGCCAGGGAAAGTGGAACACCCAGTGGGTCAGCGCAGCGCCGACCGCAGCGGCTCCCGCCGCACCAAGCAGACCGGCAACCGCACCCACCCAGAGCATTTCCAGCAGCGCCATGCGCCGCAGCAACTGCGACGACGCCCCAAGCGCGCGCCACACCGCCATGTCCCGCGCCCGGTCCTGGCGCGACAGCGCCAGCGACGCTGCCAGCACCAGCAACCCGGCCGCCAGCGCGAACAGAAACAGGAACTGCACCGCGGTGATGACCTGATCGATCAGCTTGCGCAGGTGCGCCAGCAGGCTGCCCACGTCCACCACGGTGAGATTGGGGAACTGCCGCACCAGCGTGTCGTCCATGCGCTGCGCGTCTCCCGGGGCGTGATAGGCGGCCAGGTAGGTCACGGGCTGATCCCTGAGCATGGATTGCGGCAGCAGCACGAAGAAGTTGGCGTGCATCGAACTCCAGTCCACGTGGCGCACGCTGGTCACTGGGGCTGACACGCGCTGGCCCGCGATGTCGAAGGTCAGGGTGTCGCCCAGCTTGAAGCCCAGGGTCTTGGCGATTCCCTGTTCGACGGACAGGCCCTTCGCGTTCGGCCCGGCGGTGTCTTCCCAATTGCCGGCCACCACGGTGTTGGCCTTGGGCAGCGTGGCGCTGGCGGAAAGGTTGAATTCCCGGTCGATCAGGTCGCGGGCGCGGATATCGCTGTAATCGCGGCCAAACACCGCGCGTCCGTTGATCGCCACCAGGCGCCCGCGCAGCATCGGATACCAGTCCGGCTGGGTCACGCCGTCCTGCTGCAGGGCGGCCAGAAAGTCCCTGGTCTGCGCCGGCTGGATGTTGATGACAAAACGATCTGGCGCGTTGGTCGGAATGGACGCACGCCACGCGTCGATCAGGCTGGTGCGCATCAGCACCAGCAGCACCAGGGCCAGCAGCCCCAGGCTCAATGCCGTGATCTGGATCACTGCGCTCCACGGCCGGGTGGACAACTGCCGCATGGCCATCTGCAGCAGCCCGCCTGCCGCATGGGACGTCGCGGCATGGCCGCGTATCCAGCGTCGCAGCCCCCATGTGATCAGCCAGGACAGCAGCGCGAACAACAAGGCCAGCCCGACGAAGCCCCCCGCGGCAATTGCACCCAGCCGAAGGTCACCGGCCTGCAGCCACAGCAGCACCGCAAACGCACCCATGCCGGCGAACACCGTGATGAATGGCGCGGACTGCAGCCGTCCCAGGCTGCGACGCAGCACCGCCAGCGGCGGCACCCGCGCCAGTTGCAGGATGGCGGGCAGCCCGAACGCGAGCAACAGCACCATGCCCGTGGCCGCGGCAAACAGCGCGGGCATCCAGCCGGGCGCGGGCAGCTCGCGCACCTGCACCTGGATCAGCCCGTGCAGCAGCCCGATCAGGGCCGCCTGCGCTGCCAGGCCAAGCACAACCCCCAGCGCTGCAGCCAGCCCGCCCAACCAGACAAACTCGGCGGTGTAGCGACGCAGCAGCACCCCCTGACGCAGTCCCAGCGCCTTGAACACGGCGCAGGACTGCAGGCGCCGCCGGGCAAAGTCCCGCGCCGACTGCGCCACGGCCACTGCCGCCATCAGGGCGGTGATCAGCGCGACAAGATGCAGAAAGTCGGCGGCGCGCTTGAGCGTCTGCTCCTGCGCCGGACCGCTGTCGGCAACAGTCTCGACCCGCATGCCGCGCGTGGCGGTCTGGCGAATGTGGGCCTGCGCCCAGTCGGCATAGTCCGCAGCCGCCTTCTCTGGCCCGGCAACCGCGAGGCGATAGGTCACCCGGCTGGCGGGCTGGATCAACCCGGTGGCCGGAAGATCGTCCCGGTTCATCATGACCCGCGGGGCAAAGTTGATGAAGCCCGCGCCGGTGTCCGGCTCGCGCACCAGCACCGCAGCGATGCGAAACCGCGCATCGCCAAGCTGAAGCAGATCACCCACCTGCAACCGCAGCGCGCCGAGCACACTGGCGTTCACCCACACAGTTCCAGGCGTCGGCGGGCCGCTGCGCGACACTTCCGGGCCTTGCAGACTGTCGCGCAACACGACTTGCGCAATCAGCGGGTAATGCGCGCCGACCGCCTTGAGCGAAACCAGGCGGGTGTGGTCTCCGCGCACGTCGAGCGCCATGCTGGGAAACACCGCAGTCTGCATCAGGCGCAGCCCCCTGGCCTGTGCCTGTTGCACGTAGATTGGGGCAATGGGATGGTCACTCGCCACCACCACGTCGCCGCCTATGAGTTGCGCGGCGTCGCGCACCAGCGCACCCTGCAGCCGCTGGGCAACAAAGCCCACCGCGGACAGCGCCGCAACAGCGAGCACCAGCGAAAAGAACAACAGCCGCAGCTCGCCGCTGCGCCAGTCACGCCAGAACTGCCGGAGAGATTGCATAGAGACCAGGCGCCTTGTCCGCCACTGAAAGTCAAGTCGAGCCGCATTGTCCTTGCAACGTCGCAAGGCCGCAGGCAAAAGGACTTTGAACCCCGGCGTCCGGACGGCCCCTGAAGAGTAGGATGCCAGCCTTGCCAAGCGACGGGAGGGCGCCGGACCTTCCCGCCGCAGCATCCCGGATGCGCCCGATGCGTCCACGCCCCCTCATCCGCACTCTCTCGGTTTTCGCTTTTTCAATTGAACGCGACACTTCAACATCACACCCCGCTGATGCAGCAATATCTGGGCATGAAGGCGGAGCATCCAGACGGGCTGCTGCTGTGCCGCATGGGGGACTTCTACGAGCTGTTCTACGCCGACGCGGAAAAAGCCGCCCGCCTGCTCGACCTCACGCTGACCCGGCGCGGGCAGTCCGCAGGCGAGCCGGTCATCATGGCGGGCATTCCGGTGCAGGCGCTCGACGGCTACCTGGCCAAGCTGGTCAGGCTGGGCGAATCGGCAGCGATTTGCGAGCAGATCGGCGACCCGGCGCAGGCCAAGGGGCTGGTCGAGCGCCGCGTGGTGCGCGTGGTCACGCCGGGCACGCTCACCGAGCAATCCCTGCTCGACGACAAGCGCGACGCCGTGCTGCTGGCGATCGCGCCGGGGAAAAAACCGCGCGACGACTGGGGCCTGGCGTGGATGGCGCTCAGCGGCGGCGGCATCACCCTGGCGCAATGCGAGGCCGATGCCCTGCCCGACTGGCTGGCGCGCATCACCCCGGCCGAGGTGCTGTGGCCGCAGGGTCAGCCGTTGCCGGACAGTGCGCCGTGGCCCTACACCACCACCACCCGCGCCGACTGGCATTTCGACGCTGCGCTCGGGTTGCGCAAGCTGTGCGCGCAGCTACAGGTTGCGCATCTGGACGGCTTCGGTGCGCAGACGCTGCACGCGGCGCACGCCGCTGCCGCCGCGCTGCTGACCTATGCCGAGCAGACGCAGGGCGGTGCGCTGCCGCTGCTCGTCGACCTCAAGGTCGAACGCGCCGAACACGCGCTGCGGCTGGACGCCGCAGCGCGGCGCAATCTCGAACTCATCCAGCCGCTGCGCGGCGACGATGGCCCGACGCTGCTGTCGCATCTCGATACCTGCCAGACCGCCGCTGGCAGCCGGCTGCTGCGCGACTGGCTGCAGGCGCCGCCGCGCGATGCATCGGTGTCCCGCAGCCGGCATGCCGCGCTGCAATCCCTGCTCGACGGCGCGCTGCCCGCACTGCGCGACGCGCTGCGCGGCATGGCCGATCTGGAGCGCATCGCCGCGCGCATCGCGCTGCGCCAGGCCAGACCCCGCGAACTCGCCGCGCTACGCGACGATCTGTTGCGCCTGCCCGCGCTGCGCGCGCAGGCCGCCACTTTTGCCCGCACCGCACTGCTCGACACCGCGCTGCAGCAGCTCGACCTGCCGCCCACTGCCGCCGAACTGCTGGTGCGCGCGATCGCGCCCGAACCCGCGCCGAACCTGCGCGACGGCGGTGTGATCGCCCCGGGATTCGACGCCGAGCTCGACACGCTGCGCGCGATCGACACCGATTGCGGCAGCTTTTTGATGGAACTGGAGCAGCGCGAGCGCGCGCGCACCGGCATCGCCAACCTGCGGGTGCAATACAACATGGTGCACGGGTTTTTCATCGAGGTCACCCACGGTCAGACCGACAGGGTGCCCGCCGACTACCGCCGCCGGCAGACGCTCAAGGGCGCCGAGCGCTACATCACCCCGGAACTCAAGGCCTTCGAGGACAAGGCGCTCTCGGCGCAGGAGCGCGCGCTGGCGCGCGAGAAGGTGCTGTTCGACGGCGTGATCGACGCGCTGCAGCCCACGCTGCCCTCGATCCGCCGCGCGGCGCAAGCCGTTGCGCTGCTCGACGTGCTCGCCGCGCTGGCCGAGCGCGCCAGCACCTACGGCTGGATTTGTCCAGAGCTGGTCGACACCCCGGAGATCGACATCGAAGGCGGGCGGCACCCGGTGATCGAAACCCGGGTCGATCGCTTTATCCCCAACGACTGCCGCCTGGACCCGCAGCGCCGGCTGCTCATCCTCACCGGGCCGAACATGGGCGGCAAGTCCACCTACATGCGGCAGACCGCGCTGATCGCGCTGCTGGCGTATCTGGGCAGCTACGTTCCGGCACGCCGCGCGCGCATCGGGCCGCTGGACGCGATCCACACCCGCATCGGCGCATCGGACGATCTGGCCGGCGGGCGCTCGACCTTCATGGTCGAGATGGCCGAAACCGCAGCCATCCTGCGGCAGGCCACGCCGCACAGCCTGGTGCTGATGGACGAAGTCGGCCGCGGCACGTCTACCTTCGACGGGTTGGCGCTAGCCGCGTCGATTGCCGCGCACCTGCACGACCGCAACCGCAGCCTGACGCTATTTGCCACGCACTATTTCGAGCTGACCGAGATGGTGCAGCGCCACCCGCACGCGGCCAATGTGCATGTCGGCGCGGCGGAAACCCCGCAGGGCATCGTGTTCCTGCACGAGGTGCACGAGGGGCCGGCCAGCCGCAGCTATGGCGTGCAGGTGGCCCAGCTCGCTGGGGTGCCAGCCGCAGTGCTGCGCGACGCACGCCGGCGGCTCGACGCGCTCGAGCGCCAGCATCGCCAGCAGCAGGCCCAGCTCGACCTGTTCTCTGCGGCAGCTGAAGACGACGCCACCACGATCCCGGACGCGCCTGACGTCCCTGCCGCGCTGCGGGATCTGCTCGACACCCTGGACGCCGCCGACCCCGACGCCCTCACCCCACGTCAGGCACTGGAACTGCTCTACCAGCTCAAGGCGCGGCGCGCCGAGCCGTAGATCAAGCGCGCTCGATCAGCGCGTAGGCCGAGTGGTTGTGGATGGATTCGAAGTTCTCCGCCTCGGCAACATAACGCCCGATACGCGGGTCGGCGTTGAGCCGCGCAGCCACGTCGCGCACCAGATCCTCGACGAATTTGGGGTTTTCGTAGGCACGCTCGGTGACGAATTTTTCGTCCGGGCGCTTGAGCAGCCCCCAGATTTCGCAAGAGGCTTCTTCTTCCGCGATGCGGATCAGCTCTTCCAGCGCCACCGGCTGCAGCAGCTCGGCCGTGATGGTGATGTGTGAACGCTGGTTGTGCGCGCCGTAGTCCGAAATTTCTTTCGAGCAAGGGCACAGCGACTTCACCGGCACCATCACCCGGGCGGTCAGCTTGATCTGCTCGTCGCGCGCCTCGGCAATCCAGCCAGCCTCGTAGTCGAGCAGGCTCTGCACGCCCGACACCGGCGCGGCCTTGCGCAAAAACAGCGTGAAGGCGAACTCCAGCCGTCCCGCCGTGGCGCCCAGCTTGGGCAGCATCTGGCGCGCCAGGCTGGCAAACGCGGCGCCATCTATCGCCTCGGGCATGGATTCGAGCAACTCGACAAAGCGCGACATGTGCGTGCCCTTCTTTTCTGCGGGCAGCGCGACATCGGCCGTGACCTGCGCAATGCTGGGGTGCAGGCTGCCATCGCGCAGGCGCACGCTCAGTGGATACCGCAACCCCTTGATCCCGACCCGCTGAATGGCGATGTGGCGCTCGTCGACCGTGCTTTGAATATCCGGAATGGCTTCGAAGGGTTTGTTCATGGAGTGACGGGTTGGGCAGTACGGCATGCGCCACCGACCCGGGGCATTGTTGAGAAGGATTCTCGGATTATCCCGGACTGCGCGCGTCCTCGCCCCGTTTGTGGAAATTCAGGGGGTTCACCCCCGCGCGGGCAGTACCCGCAGCAGCAGGAACAGGGCAGCGGCAGCCACCACCATGGCCGGGCCGGAGGGTACATCGGAATGCAGCGAAGCCAGCATGCCGAGCACGACGGAAACGGCGCCCACCACGACCGCGCCCAGCGCCATCTGCAGTGGAGTGCGCGCCAGACGCCGCGCTGCAGCAGCCGGAATGATGAGCATGGCCACCGTCAGCAGGATGCCCACGAGCTTCATCGCCAGGGCCACGAACACCGCGAGCACCACCATGAAGGCCAGTTGCAGCCACCTGACCCGGCGGCCCTCCACTGCCGCAAGTTCTTCGTGAACGGTGAGGGCCAGCAGGCTTTGCCAAAGCCAGGCAAGCACCGTCAGGCCGACGAGATCGATCAGGCCCACCCACCACAGATCGGCAGGGCGCAGCGCCAGGATGTCACCGAACAGGTACGAAAACAGATCCACCCGCACATCCTCCATGAACGCCAGCACCACCAGCCCCAGCGCCAGGCTGGTATGCGCCAGAAGACCCAGCAAGGTGTCTTCGCCCACACCGTCCGACGGATTGCGCCGCGCCAGAACGACGGCAATGACCACGCTCACCGCAAGCACGCCGATGAGCGGGTCGAGATGCAGCAGCAGCCCCAGCCCAACGCCGAGAAAGGCCGAATGCGCCAGGGTTTCGCCAAAGTAGGCCATGCGCCGCCACACCACGAAGCAGCCCAGCGGCCCGGCCAGCAGCGCCACGCCCACGCCGCCCAGCAGGGCCCGCCAGACAAAGTCGGGCAGCAGGAATTCAGTCATGGCGGCGCTCCTGTTGCGGCGCATCGACAACGATGTCGCCGTGGAGGGTGTGATGATGATCGTGGTGATGGCGATACAGCGCCAGCCCGGCCATGTCGCGTCCGAACAGCCGCAGATATTCCGGATGCACGCTGATGTCTTCGGGTTTGCCCACGCAGCACACATGCCGCTCCAGGCAGATCACCTCATCGGTGGCGGCCATCACCAGATGCAGATCGTGCGAGATCATCAGCACGCCGCAACCCGTGGTGTCGCGCAGGCGCCTGATCAGGTCGTACAGGCCCTGCTGACCCTGCACATCCAGGCCCTGCGCCGGTTCGTCGAGCACCAGCAGTTCAGGCTTGCGCAGCAGCGCCCGGGCAAGCAGCACGCGCTGCATCTCGCCGCCCGACAGCGCGCGCAGCGGGCGCTGCAGCAAGCCACTGGCGCCGTTGTCGTCAAGCACCTGCTGCCGCCGTTGCGGCGTGCTGCTTCCGGCCAGGCGCAGAAAGCCGTCCACGTCCATCGGCAGGCTGGTCGGCACCGCGAAACGCTGCGGCACATAGCCGATCACCAGTCCGTCGCGCCGCTGCACAGTGCCCGCGTCTGGGGCGATCAGACCGAGCAGCACGCGCACCAGCGTGGTCTTGCCGGCGCCATTGGGCCCGACCAGGGTGACGATCTGGCGCGGCAACACACGCAGGCTCACGCCTGCAAGCAGCAGGTTGCCATTGCGCTGCAGGCTGATGTTGTCGAGGCGGATCAGAGGATCTGTGTCGGGCACGTTGGGGTATTCTGGTTGCAACTGTTATATTATAACTATTTGTCGCTTGCCGTTCCCCTGTCACCATGCCACACATCGCTCGACGTGTTTTTTCCATTGCCCTGCTGATCGGCGCCTTGTTCGGCCCACCCATCGCCCACGCGCAGACAGCCCCCCGCGTGGCCGTGAGCATCAAGCCGGTGGGCGATCTGGTTGCCGCCGTCATGGCCGGTGTGGGCACTCCCACCGTGCTGATTCCGCCGGGCAGTTCGCCACATACTTACGCCTTCAAACCCTCCGAGCGCGCCGCTGCGGAACAGGCGCAGCTTCTGTTCTGGATCGGGCCCGATGTCGAGCCGGCATTGACCAAGATCACCAGGGCACTGCCTGCTGGCGCCCGTGTCATTACCCTGTCCACCCTGCCTGGCATGCGCCTGCTGCCGGCCCGCAGCGGCGGCGAGTGGGAGCGCAGGCACCCCGCACCCCTGCTGCAATCAGCCACGCAGGACGCGCATGACCCTGCGCACGCCGGCAGTTTCGATGGCCACCTCTGGCTCTCGCCGACCAATGCGAAGGAGATCGTGCGCAGCGCTGCAGGCGCGCTGCAAGCCATGGATCCGCAGCATGCCGCGCAATACCGTGCCAACGCCGAACAGGCCGTGCAGCGCATCGACGCCATGACGGCAGAACTCGCCGCGCAACTCGTCCCGGTGAAAGCCAGGCCCTTTATCGTGTTTCACGATGCGTTCCAGTATTTCGAGCAGGCGTTTGGCCTGCACGCCGTGGGCTCGATTCTGGTCAGCCCGGACGCCATGGCCAACGCCCGTCGCGTGAGCCAGATGCGCGAAAAAATCAGGACGCTCGGTGTGGTGTGCGTGTTCTCCGAGCCGCAAATCGAGCCGCGCTTGGTGCAGACCCTGATCGAGGGCAGCAACGCCCGCCTCGGCACCCTCGACCCGCTCGGCGCCAAAGGCCCGCTCGGCCTGGATGGCTATACCCAGTTGATGCGCAATCTGGCGGACAATCTGCGCAACTGCCTCGGCAAACAGTGAACCGCGCGGGCAATCCGCCCGCACTCATTCGTTTGCTGCGCGTTTGTGTTCCGGTGTGATCAGCGCGGCAAAACGCGCGCGAATGGCCGCGGCAATGCCTGTGGCATCCAGCCCCAGGTCGGCCGTGATCTGCGCCGGATCGCCGTGCTCGACCCAGGCGTCGGGCAAGCCCAGGGTCAACACCGGGATCTGCACCCCCGCTGCCTGCAGCGCTTCGAGACAGGCCGAGCCTGCGCCGCCCAGTACCGCGCCCTCCTCCACCGTGACCAGCGCGTCGTGCGTGCGCGCTGCAGCAAGCAGGGCCGCAGTATCGAGCGGCTTGACGAAGCGCATGTTGAGCACGCTGGCATCACAGGTTTCAGCCGCTTGCAGCGCCGCATAGAGCACTGGGCCGAAGGCGAGAATGGCGATGCGCCTTCCCGGTATCGCCGCACTGGCGCGTCGAGGCTGCGACTTGCCCCAGGGCAGCTCGCTCAAGCCCGCAGACACGGCGACGCCGGCGCCGCTGCCGCGCGGATAGCGCACGGCCACTGGCCCGCCCTGGCGAAATCCGGTGGTGAGCAACTGGCGGCATTCGTTTTCGTCCGCCGGGGTGAGCACGCTCATATTGGGCACGCAGCGCAGAAACGGAATGTCGAACGCGCCAGTATGCGTGGCGCCGTCTGCCCCCACCACCCCGGCGCGATCGACCGCAAACAGAACCGGCAGGTTCTGAATGGCCACGTCGTGAATGAGCTGGTCGTAGCCGCGCTGCAGAAAGGTGGAATAGATCGCCACCACCGGCTTCATGCCCTCGCAGGCCAACCCCGCAGCGAAGGTCACGGCATGCTGCTCGGCAATGCCCACGTCGAAATAGCGTTGCGGAAAGCGCTCGGCAAACTCCACCAGCCCCGAGCCCTCGCGCATGGCCGGGGTGATGCCCACCAGACGCGCATCGACCTGCGCCATATCGCACAGCCATTGCCCAAACACCTGCGTGAACGTGGGCGGCTTGCCGGGCTTGCTTGGCGCCAGTCCAACGGCGGGATCAAACTTGCCTGGGCCGTGATACGCCACCGGATCGGCCTCGGCCAGCTTGTAGCCCTGCCCCTTCTTGGTCACGACATGCAACAGGATGGGACCGTGCATCTCGCGCAGGTTGTGCAGCGTGGGAATGAGCGCGTCGAGGTCGTGGCCGTCGATCGGGCCGAAATACTTGACTCCCAGTTCCTCGAACAACGGTGACGGTGCGACCAGCCCCTTGGCGTATTCCTCCAGCCGCCGCGCCAGCCCCAGCAGCGGTGGCGCAGCGCTGAGGACCTGCTTGGCCGTGCTGCGCGCCGCAGTGAACAGCCCGCCCGACAGCAGCCCGGTGAGGTGTCGGTTGAGCGCGCCCACCGGCGGCGAGATCGACATATCGTTGTCGTTGAGCACGATGAGCAGATCGGCTTCGGGATGGACGCCGGCGTTGTTCAGCGCCTCGAACGCCATCCCGCCGGTGAGCGCGCCGTCACCGATGATCGCCGCCACCCGGCGCGACTCGCCCTTGCGCTGCGCGGCCATCGCCATGCCCAGCGCCGCGGAGATGGAGGTGGACGAATGCGCGGTGCCGAAGGTGTCGTACACCGACTCCTCGCGCCGCGGAAATCCCGAGATGCCGCCTTTCTGCCGCAGCCCGCGCATGGCCTCGCGTCGGCCGGTGAGAATCTTGTGCGCATAGGTCTGGTGACCCACGTCCCACACCAGACGGTCTTCCGGGGTGTTGAATACCGCATGCAGCGCGATGGTGAGTTCGACCGTGCCCAGGTTGGACGACAGATGCCCCCCGGTGCGCGACACCGACTGCAGGATGAACTCGCGCAGTTCCACGGCAAGCTGGCGCAGATGCGCGCGGTCGAGCGCGCGCAGATCCGCAGGCGAGGACACGCGGGACAGCAAGGGAAAAGAGGAGGTCACCATCGTTCAACGCAATCAGGAACGGCTGCGGCGCAGCAGGGCAGCAAGCAGCAAGACAGACACCACGACAAACCCGGCAGCAGACCAGAACGGCAGCGCCAGTCCGAAGACCTTCGGCGTGTCAGCGCACAGACCGTCTGCACGGAACATCCAGGGCATCCATTGCGTGACGCTCCAGTGGTTGATCACCGCAGCCAGCGGGTCCAGGCCACAGAGCTGTCCCGGATGCAGCACCAGCCCGATGTGGCGGGCGGCGAACCCCAGGCCGACCAGCGCACTGAGCGCCGCCAGCCCCTGAGACAGCCGCGCGGCCAAGGCAGCGCCCGCGCGCAGCAGGCCAAGCGCGCTCAGCGCAAAACCCAGCACGCCGAGGTACGCCATGCGCTGCAGAATGCACAGCGGACAGGGCGCGAAACCTTTGCGCTGCAGCCACAGCGCACTGCCCAGCGCGCCAAGCGCAGTGGCGGCGGCCAGTGCCGACAACGCAGCAGCGCCAGAAGGGGGTTGGCGAGGGATGGTCACGGTGGCCTCCTGGTCAGCGCGTTGCCTGCGATCAGTGCCCGCGCAGCACGATCAGATCGGCCAACTCCCGCAGCCTCTGGCTGGACGCGCATTGCGCCGCGGGCAGCGTGTCCAGCGCCGACTGCGCCTTGTCCCGCAAGGTCAGCGCCAACTGGCGTGCCGCGTCGAGGCCGAGTGCGGAAACATAGGTGGACTTGTTCTGTTGCGCGTCCTTGCCCGCCGTCTTGCCCAGCGTGGCGGAATCTGCGGTGACGTCCAGGATGTCGTCCACCACCTGGAAAGCCAGACCGATGGCTTCACCATAGACCTCCAGCGCCAGCTCGACTGCAGGCTGTCGCTCCGTGACGTGTCCGGCGCAGGCTGCGCCCATCATCACACTGGCCTTCAGCAAAGCGCCGGTCTTGCGACTGTGCATCTGCATCAGGTCATCGCCGCTGATGGCGCCGCCAGTGGAGAGAATGTCCAGGGTTTGCCCCCCCGCCATGCCTTCCGCGCCCGAGGCACGCGCCAGCAGCGCACACAGCCGGGCCTGCAGCGCCGGGGCGACGCCAGCCTCCGGGGTGAGGACTTCGTAGGCCAGCGCCTGCAGGGCGTCACCGGCCAGCAGGGCCAGCGCCTCGCCAAAACGCACATGGGTGGTGGGCTGGCCACGGCGCAATACGTCGTCGTCCATGCAGGGCAGATCGTCGTGCACCAGGGAGTACGCATGCACCAGCTCGACCGCACAGGCCGCGCGGTCCAGCGCCGCTTCATCCGCCCGGACACATTCGCCGGCCGCCCACACCAGCAACGGGCGCACGCGCTTGCCGCCCTGCGCTGCGGCGTAATGCATGGCTTCATGCAATTGCGGCACCACAGGATGAGCCTGCGGCACATGGTGCGCGATCAGCGCCTGCGCCCTCGCCTGGTGCTGCCGCATCCAGTCCTCGAACGGCACGTCAGCACGTGCCCGCTCGGTTTGCGTGCGCGCATTCTGCAGGGTCTCAGTCACGGTCGTCCTCCTCGTCGGGCGCGACACGCAAGGGCTTGAGTTGCTCGCCATCGAGCACCTGCACCTGCTGCTCCACCGCCTGCAGCTTGCTGCGGCAGAACTGCAGCAGGACGTTGCCGCGCTTGTAGGCGGCCAGCGTGTCGTCCAGGCTGAGTTGCCCGGCTTCCATCGCCTGCACGAGGTGTTCAAGCTCTGCCAGCGCCTGCTCATAGCTGGCCGGAGCCTGATCGTTGTTGCGGGCGGATTTTGCGGCGGGCATGTTGTCAGGCCGGGGCATGTCCGCGTCAGTGCACGGCAACCCGGATGGCTGAAGGAGGAAAGCTCTGCATTTTAGGCGCGACACACGGTTTTGCCGCGATGGGGCGACTCTACAATCGTGCGACTATCTTGACCCTGGCATTTTTCAACGCATTGCGGAGGTGCGCCCCCATCATGTCCGATCTGAGTATTCGCCTGTCGCAGGATCACCTGCAGTTGCCGGTTTCGACGTATTTCGACGACGATCTGTTCAAGCTGGAGCAGGAACAGATCTTCCGCTCCGGCCCGCGCTACCTCGGACATGAACTCACGGTGCCCAAGATCGGCGACTACGCAGCGCTCGCCCAGGAGGGTGAAGGGCGGGCACTGATCCACGCGCCCGAGGGTATCGAGCTACTGTCCAATGTCTGCCGCCACCGCCAGGCGGTGATGCTGCGCGGCATGGGCAGCACCGGCAAGAACATCGTCTGCCCGCTGCACCGCTGGACCTACGGCCTGGACGGCCAGCTCGTCGGCGCGCCGCATTTCGAGCAGGACCCCTGTCTGCATCTGCAGAAATACCCGCTGCAGCGCTGGAACGGCATGCTGTTCGAGGACAACGGCTACCCCGTGGCGCAGACCATGCAGCAGCTCGCAGTGCTCAAGGAGTTCGACTTCACCGGTTTCGTGCACGACCACACCGAAATGCACGTTTGCAACTACAACTGGAAAACCTTCATCGAGGTCTATCTGGAGGACTACCACGTCGTGCCCTTCCATCCGGGCCTGGGCAAGTTCGTCGATTGCAGCGTGCTGCAGTGGCAGTTCGCCCCCGAATGGAGCGTGCAGACCGTCGGTGTGCACGAGGGCCTGCAGCATCCGGGCAGCGCGGTCTACAGCAAGTGGCATCAGGCGGTGCTGAACTTCCGTTCCGACAAGAAACTGCCCGAGCATGGCGCGATTTGGCTCACCCTCTACCCCAACATCATGCTGGAGTGGTACCCACATGTGCTCGTGGTCTCCACCCTCTATCCACTGGGTCCGCAGAAAACCCTGAACATGGTGGAGTTTTTCTATCCTGAAGAAATCGCTGCGTTCGAGCGCGAGTTCATCATGGCCGAACGCGCCGCCTACATGGAAACCTGCACGGAAGACGACGAAATCGCCGAGCGCATGGACGCCGGACGCAGGGCGCTGTTCGAACGCGGTGACGACCAGCACGGCCCGTATCAATCGCCGATGGAGGACGGCATGCGCCATTTCCACGCCTGGTACCGCAACAAGCTGCAGGTGCCAGCCTGACGCTCGCGCGTATCCCCCAAAGAAGTTCATCGCACCATGGCAACCCCCTACACCACCCTGATTTCCGCCGCGGAACTGATGCAGTCGCCCGACGTCTTTGTCGTGGATTGCAGTCACGACCTCGCCAACCCGCAGGCGGGCCAGCGCGACTATGCCGCGGCGCACATTCCCGGCGCGTTGTTCATGCACCTCGACCGCGACCTGTCGGCCCCGACGACCGGGCGCAACGGCCGCCATCCGCTGCCGGATGCGCAGGCATTCGCCGCGCGGCTGGCTCAGCTTGGCCTGAACCAGAATCAGCAGGTCGTCGCGTACGACCGCTCGGGCGGTGGATTCGCCGTGCGCCTGTGGTGGATGCTGCGCTGGCTCGGCCACGAGGCGGTGGCTGTGCTCGATGGCGGCTGGCAGGCCTGGCTGGCCGCAGGCGGCGCGAGCGACAGCGCAGAACCCGCACCGCGCGCACCTGGGACCTTCATCCGCCGCCCCGCGCTGGTTGGCGACGTGCCGGCCCAGGGCGTGCTGGACAACCTGCAAAGCGCCAAGAAACTGGTGCTCGACGCCCGCGCACCCGAACGCTTCGCCGGTGAGGTGGAACCGATCGACCCGGTGGCCGGGCATATCCCCGGTGCGAAAAACCGTTTCTTTCAGACCAATCTGCAGCCCGACGGCACCTTCAAGTCGCGTGAGCAACTGCGCGAAGAATTCACCGCCCTGCTCGAAGACTGGGACCCGCGCGACGTGATTCACCACTGCGGCTCTGGCGTGTCCGGCTGCCACAATCTGCTGGCCATGATGCATGCCGGACTCGACGGCGGCCTGCTCTACCCCGGCTCCTGGAGCGAATGGTGCGCCGACCCGGCACGCCCCGTGGCCAAGGGCCGGGGCTGAACCGTCCTGCAGCGCGTCAAATCCGTTTGATCTGCAGCAAGCACGGCAATACATTGCAGGAGCAGCATATGGGCAGTGGTTGACGCTGGACCGACCACGACACAGATCACTCTTTCACCCACAACGGAGCACGCCATGTACAAGAAGATTCTCGTCCCCACCGATGGATCGGAAACCGGAGCCAAAGTCATTCCCCATGCCGTTGCGCTGGCCAAGAGCTGCGGCGCTGCGGTGGTCGGGCTCAATGTCACCGATCCCTATCCGTATTCCGGTCTGGCGGAATCGGTGCCGATCACGGCAGACCAGTACCGCGTGCACGTCACCCAACTGGCCGAGGACGCGCTCAAGCCGCTGCAGGATGCCTGCAAGGCCGCCGGGCTGAGCTTCGAGCCAGTCATTGCCGAAGACATTCACCCCTGGAAGGCCATGCTCGATGTTGCCAAAGATCGCAGCTGCGACCTGGTGGTCATCGCCTCGCACGGCCGCCGCGGGGTGCAGGCGCTGCTGCTCGGCAGTGAAACCCAGAAGCTGCTGACCCACTCGACCATTCCGGTACTGGTTCTGCGCTGAACGACCCCGCCGGGGGGCTTTTCCTCAACCCGGCGGCGACAATTTCAAAACCGGAGCACTCCCATGTTCAATCACCTCCTGCTGTCCACAGACGGTTCCGACCTGTCGCAAAAAGCCCTGCCCTACGCCATTGAACTGGCCAGGAAGTTCGGTTCGAAGATCACCGTCGCTTCGGTGATTGACCTGTATCCGTACATCGGCGCGATCGAAGTCATGCCGGTTGGCATGGATCAGTGGCAGGAAGAAGTGCGCAAGCAGGCCAATGTGGCGCTGCAGCGCATGCGCGATCAGCTGCAGGCCGCCGGCCTGAGCTGCGATACGGTCGTGGAAGAAGACGCCCAAGCCTGGCGCGGCCTGCTTGCCGTTGCGGAAAAGCAGGGCTGCGACACCATCGTCATTGCCTCGCACGGGCGCGGCGGCATGAGCTCGGCCGTGCTGGGCAGTCAATCCTCACGCGTGCTGTCGCACTCCAAGCTGCCGGTGCTTGTCGTGCGCTGAACGCGCACCAGAGCGGACGCCCCGGCTCGGATTGCAAACCGAAGGGCCTTGCGCACCGGGCGCCCGCCCTGCGGCTCAGGCGCCGACTTGGTGCTGCCGTAGCCAGGCCAGCGCGCGCTTCCAGCCATCCTGCGCGTCCTTGGCGTTGTAGCTCGGACGGTAGTCGGCATGAAAGCCGTGACCGGCATCGGGATAGACCACGATTTCCGAGGCCTTCGCAGCGGCGTCGCCTGCGGCGAGGGCCTTGCGCATCTGTTCCACCGACTCCTGCGTGATGCCCTGATCCTTGCCGCCATACAGCCCAAGCACGGGCGCCTTGAGATCCCTGGCAATATCCACCGGATTTCTCGGGGCCAGCGCAGACGGCGTACCGACCAGGCGTCCATACCACGCCACGCCGGCCTGCACCGGGGCGTGCGCGCAATACAGCCAGACAAATCGCCCGCCCCAGCAGAAGCCCGTGATGCCCACATGCCCGGCCTTGCCGCCGTTGGCTGCAGCCCATTCGCGGCAGGCGTCGAGGTCCTGCAGCACTTGCGCGTCGGGCACCTTGGAAACCACATTGCTCATGACCTCGGCAATGGTGCCATAGGCCATCGGGTCGCCCTGGCGCACGAACAGATCGGGCGCGAGCGCCAGATAGCCCTGATGCGCAAGCCGCCGCGCCACGTCGGCAATGTACTCGTGCACACCAAAAATCTCGGACACCACCAGCACCACCGGCAGATCGGACTTGTCCTTGGGCTGGGCGCGATAGACCGGAATCTTCTGTCCGCCCGACTCGATCTGCACATCGCCGGCCAGCAGGCCGTCTGTCGGGGTGCTGATGGCCGTTTGCGCCACCACAGGTCCCGCAGCTGCGGCAAAGCCCACACCGAGCGCCGAGCGCACGAAGTCGCGCCGCGACAGCGCGCCGTCTGTCGGCCCCGGGGTCAGACTGCTGAACTCCGCATCCAGATCCTTGTTCCACATGGTGGTCTCCCAAGAGTGCATTTGTGAGCAGATGCTACAGCGGGGTCGCCCCTGCGCGCTGTGGGGTCAATCGACCGGGGTCTGCACGACCGCCTCTTGCGCGCACTGCGCCAGCAGCGCGGCGATGCCTTGCCTGCCGAGCCGCCGCATCGTGGTCATATTGGCCTGGTAAATCGGTTCGGCCTCGGGAAATGCCGCCACCGCGCGGTCGATGCTCTGCTCGCGGATCAGGTGCAGCATCGGGAACGGCGAGCGGTTGGTCGCGTTGGTCACATCCGCAGGCCGGGTACCCGCGAAGCGGTATTGCGGATGAAAACTGGCGATCTGCAGCACCCCGCTCAGTTCCAGCGCGTCCACGGCAGACTCGGCACGGTCGAGAAACGCGTTGTATTGCGCAAAATCGGTAAGCACGAACGGGTGGATCAGCAGCGTGGTCTCCACCACGTCGATCGGCGTGTCGGCCAGATGCTGCAGTTCGCCGCTCAGCGCATGCAGCAGCGCCTGCGGTGTGGTGGCCTCGCTGCAGACATAGCGGATGCGACCCTTGACCTGCGGCGCCTTGGCAAAGGGGCAGAGGTTGAGCCCGATCACCACCCGGTCGACCCACGCCCGGGTCAGCGCGACGGCATGTTCTGCGGTGACCGGCGCAGTGCTCATGCCGCGCATCCCGCATCGCGCCAGAGCGCGTCGAGTTGGGCGATCCACAGCGCCTTGTCGGCATCTGCGGCAAAGCTCGCCTCCAGGCTGTTGCGCAGCAAGATGTAGGCCTGCGGCGCGCCCAGCATGGGCTGCGCAGCGAACAGCTGCAACAGGTTGTCGTTCACATACCCGCCAAAGTAGGCGGGGTCATCGGAATTGACCGTGACCTTCAGCCCTGCGGCCAGCAGTTGCGGCAGATTGTGCTGCGCAAGACTGTCCACGACGCACAGCCGCACATTCGACAGTGGGCACACGGTCAGCGGCACCTGCTCGCGCGCCAGGCGCCGCATCAGGGCCGGGTCTTCGCTGGCGCGCACGCCGTGGTCGATGCGCTCGGCCCCCAATCCATCGAGTGCACCGCGCACATACTCGGGTGGGCCTTCCTCGCCGGCATGCGCCACGCGGTGCAGGCCGAGTTGCGCGGCATGGGCAAACACCCGGGCGAATTCTTCCGGCGGATTCCCCCGCTCGGACGAATCCAGCCCAAGGCCGATGATGTGATCGAGCCAGGGCTCGGCGGCGCGCAGGGTCTGCAGCGCCTCGTCCTCCGGCAGGTGGCGCAATACACTCAGGATCCAGCCGACGCTCAAGCCCAGTTCGTCCTGCGCCCGCTTTGCAGCCTGGATGAACGCCGGCATGAACACCTCGAAGCCAACGCCCCGCGCGGTATGGCTTTGCGGATCGAAAAACGGCTCGGCCCGCACCACGCCACTGTGCGCGGCCCGCTCAAAATAAGCCCAGGCCAGATCGAAAAAATCCTGCTCGGTGCGCAGCACGTCGCAGCCGGCGTAATACAGGTCGAGGAAGGACTGCAGATCGGTGAAGGCATACGCCCGGCGCAGTGCGTCCACGTCGTCATACCGCAGCGTCACTCCGTTACGCCGCGCCAGCGCAAAAATCAGCTCCGGCTCCAGCGTGCCTTCGATATGCACATGCAGCTCGGCCTTGGGGCTGGTGGCCAGCAACTGCGCCACCAGCTCGTTGGGAAGGCTGGCAAAGGATGAGGCTTGCATCAATGAATTGTCTGTACCGCGGAACCAGGGGCGCGATCCGTGTGCGATCAGACCTTGCACTGCGCGCCCGGGGCATGCCGCCTCACTGCCCCGGCACCTTGCCTTCGACGCCCTTCACATAGAAGGTGATGCCGTGCAGGAACTTGTCGTCGGCAACCTTGCCCGCAGGCAGCACCACCTTGCCGGACTGGTCGACGATCGGACCTTTCCAGATGGTGAGGCTGCCGTTCTTCAGACCGGCTTCGCGTTCAAGCACGGTTTTTTTCAGCGCTGCGGGAACCAAAGGGCTGATGTCCTGCAACGCGATGGTGTCGTGCTTCATGCCCCACCAGTATTGCGCGGGTTTCCAGCTGCCTTTGAGCACTTCGTCGGTCAGCATCTCGTACAGCGGCGCCCAGTTGATGGTGGCCGAGGCCAGATGCGCCTTGCCGCCGAACTTGCTCATGTTGCTGTCCCAGCCGAAGCCGTACTTGCCCATCTTCTCGGCAGTCTGCAGCACAGCGGGCGAGTCGGTGTTCTGGAACAGCACGTCGGCGCCCTGGTTGATCAGCGAGGTGGCGGCTTCGGTTTCCTTCGGCGGATCGAACCACTTGTTCACCCACACGACCTTGGTCGTGATCTTGGGGTTGACCGACTGCGCGCCCAGAGTGAAGGAATCGATGTTGCGGATGACCTCGGGAATGGGCACCGAGCCGACCACACCGAGCACATTGCTCTTGGTCATGCCACCGGCGATCACGCCAGCGAGATAGGCGCCCTCATAGGTGCGGGCATCGTAGGTGCCGACGTTGCTCGCGGTCTTGTAGCCGGTGGCGTGCTCGAACTTGACCTTGGGAAAGTCCTTGGCCACGCGCAGCACCGACTCCATGTAACCAAAGCTGGTGGCGAAGATCAGACCGTCGCCCTGCTGCGCCAGATCGCGGAACACCCGTGCCGAATCCGGGCCTTCAGGCACGCTCTCGACGAACTGGGTCTTGATCCTGTCGCCGAACTTGGCCTGCAGCGCCAGGCGCGCCTGATTGTGCGCAAAGCTCCAGCCGGCATCACCCACCGGGCCAACGTAGACAAAGCCGATTTTCAGCGGCTCGGCAGCCTGCGCGGACGCGCCGGCTGGGCCGATCAGGCTGGCAACGGCAAGGCTGGCTGCAGTGGCCAGCACACCCAAGGGTTTTTTCAAGCGGGTCGTGAACATGGAGTCCTCCAAAGGAATGATGCGAAACTGTATACAAAAATCGTGCCCGCGGTGCGGTGGTCTCACCCCCCCGGGGTGAACGGCTTGCCGATCGATGCCGGCATGTTGACCCGAATCCACAGTGGGTTGCGCGACATCAGCGCCAGCACCACGATGGTGGCAATGTACGGCAGCATCGACAGCAACTGCGACGGCACCTGCACCCCGCTGCCCTGAAAAAAGAACTGCAGCATGGTGACCCCGCCGAACAGATAGGCCCCGAGCAGCACCCGCGCCGGACGCCAGGTGGCGAAGGTGGTCAGCGCCAGCGCGATCCAGCCGCGCCCTGCGGTCATGCCCTGCACCCACAGCGGGGTGTAGATCACCGAGAGATACGCCCCCGCCACGCCCACCAGCGCGCCGCCGCACACCAGCGCCAGCAGGCGGATCCGGCGCACCGGATAGCCCAGCGCATGGGCGACTTCAGGCGACTCGCCCACCGCGCGCAGCACCAGCCCGGCGCGCGTGCGGTCGAGAAACCAGATCATGCCCAGCGCCAGCAAAATGGTGAGATACACCATGAGGTGATGGCGGAACAGCGCCGGGCCGAAAAACGGCAGCTGGCTCAGGCCCGGAATGTCCCAGGGCGGGAAGTTGGGCAGGGTCTTGCCGACATAGTCGATGCCGAGGAAAGCCGACAACCCGGCGCCGAACAGCGTCAGCGCCAGACCAGTGGCGTATTGGTTGGTGTTGAGCCAGATGACCAGCAGGCCGAGTGCTGCGGCCAGCAGCGCGCCGACTGCCGCGCCAGCCCCGAACGCCGCCCACTGGTTGCCGGTGTGCAGCGCCACGGCAAAGCCGACGACTGCGGCCATCAGCATCATGCCCTCGGCGCCGAGGTTGACCACGCCGGACTTTTCGTTGATCAGCAGCCCGAGCGACGCCAGCGCCAAGGGGGTTCCCGCGCTCAGCGTGGTGGCAATGAGGGAGGCGGTCATGTCCATTGAGTTGTCTCCCTTCAGCGCTTGAGGCGGATGCGGTGATGGATCAGGGTGTCGCAGGCCAGCAGCGCAAACAGCAGCAGCCCCTGAAACACCCCGGTCATCGCATTGGGCAGACCCAGGCGCGACTGCGCCAGCTCGCCGCCGATGTAGAACATGGCCATCAGCGCCCCGGACAGCACAATGCCCACCGGGTTGAGCCGTCCGACAAAGGCCACGATGATGGCAGCAAAGCCGTAGCCCTGCGACACCTGCGGCGTGAGCTGCTGCAGCGGGCCGATCGCATCCAGCGCCCCGGCCAGGCCGGCGAATCCGCCCGACATCAGCAGCACCGTCCACAGCGCCTTGCGCGACGAATACCCGGCGTAGCGTGCCGCCCCGGGCGCCAGCCCGCCCACCTGCAGCCGAAACCCGGCGACACTGCGAAACAGGAACACCCACACCAGCGCCACCGCGATCAGTGCGATGGGAAAGCCCCAGTTCAGCCGCGTGCCGTCGATCAGGTGGCCGAGCAACGTCGGGTCGGCAAACATCCGGGTCTGCGGAAAGTTGTAGCCCTCTGGGTCTTTCCACGGGCCGTACACCAGATCGTCCAGCAGGTACTGCGCTACGTACACCAGCATCAGGCTGACCAGGATTTCATTGGCGTTGAACCAATCGCGCAAGCCAGCGACCAGCGCCGCCCACACCATGCCGCCGAGCACGCCCGCCAGCAGAACAGGCAGCACGATGGCATGCGGGGTATGGTCTCCGGCCAGCAGCGCCACGCCGCCGCCGAAAATCGCCCCGAGGATGTATTGCCCTTCGGCGCCGATGTTCCAGACATTGCTGCGGTAGCAAGCCGCCAGCCCCAGGCCGATGAGAATCAGCGGCGTGGCCTTGAGCGCCAGTTCCGACAGGTTGTACGGGCTTTTGATCGGCTCCCAGAAAAACATGCTCAAACCATGCACCGGGTTCTTGCCCATGGCCAGAAAAATGCCCACGCCGAAGGCCACGGTGATCGCCAGCGCCAGCAGCGGCGACAGCCACACCATCCACCGCGACGGCTCGGCCCGCGCCTCAAGCCGCAGCATGCGCCGCCTCCGTGCTCGATGCGCCTTCTTGCGGCCACAGCCCGCTCATCCAGATGCCGATCTGCTCCACGGTGGCGTCGGCGCGGGCAATTGGGGGCGACAGCCGGCCGCGCGCCATGACCTGCAGCCGGTCGGAGATCTCGAACAGTTCGTCGAGCTCCTCCGAAATGACAAGCACCGCGCAACCCGCATCGCGCAGCGCGAGAAGCTCGCCGCGGATCTGCGCCGCAGCGCCCACGTCCACGCCCCAGGTCGGCTGCGCCACGATGAGCACGCGCGGCCTGCCGAGGATTTCGCGGCCGACGATGTATTTCTGCAGATTGCCCCCGGACAGACTGCGCGCTGCGGCCTGCGGCCCGCTGGCCTTCACCCCGAAGCGCGCGATCACCGCCTGCGCCTGATCGCCCAGGACACGCCTGCGGATCAACCCGCGATAACTGGTCTCGGACGGCCTTGCGGTCAGCAGCATGTTCTGCGCAAGCGAGAGCACCGGCACGGTTGCCCGGCCCAGACGTTCTTCCGGAATGAAGTGCAGCCCGCGCCAGCGCCGCTGCGCCGGGCCGAGCGCGCCCACCGGCTCGCCCGCCAGTTGCAGCACCGCGGCAGGCGCGCGCCGGTCCTCACCCGACAGCACACCGAGCAATTCCTGCTGCCCATTGCCAGACACCCCGGCGATCCCCAGGATTTCTCCGGCCCGCACCTGCAAGGACAGGTGTTGCAGCGGCACGCTGAACTCGCCATCACCCGGCAGGTTCAGATCATCGACCCGCAACAAGACCTCGCCGGGCTGCGCAGGCCGGTGCTGCAGCGCGGGCGGGTCGGCGCCGATCATCAGTCGGGACAGGCTGGCTTCGGTCTCTTTGGCCGGATCGACCCGGCCGGTCACCCTGCCAGCGCGCAGCACGGTGCAGTTGTGGCACAGGCTGCGGATTTCGTCGAGCTTGTGGCTGATGTAGAGAATGCTGCAACCGTCTGTCGAAAGCTGGCGCAGCACGACGAACAGCTTCTCGACCGCCTGCGGCGTGAGCACCGAGGTGGGCTCATCGAGGATGAGCAGCTTGGGGGCGGCCAGCAGGCAGCGGATGATTTCCACCCGCTGGCGTTCGCCGACCGACAGGGTGTGCACCGGGCGGCGCGGCGCGCAGTCCAGGCCATAGCGCTGCGCGACCGCGTCGATGCGACGCTCCACCTCGGCCAGCGCCATCCCCCGCCCCAGCCCAAGCCAGATGTTCTCGGCCGCGCTGAGTGAGTCGAACAGGGCGAAATGCTGATAGACCATCGCAATGCCCAGATCGCGCGCCATGCCGGGGTTTTTGATGCGCACCGGCTCTCCGTTCCAGACGATGCTCCCAGCGTCGGGCTGCACCGCGCCGAAGATGATTTTCATCAGCGTGGACTTGCCCGCACCGTTCTCGCCCAGCACCGCATGAATTTCCCCAGCCTCGACCTGCAGGCTGATGTCGTCATTGGCCTTGACGCCGGGGTAGGACTTGCTGATGTGTTCGAGCGCGAGCCGCATGAAGGAAGTCGGATGAATGGTTGCGTCGGGATTGTCCTATACCTGCGGGTGCGCAGCGTTCGCCACGGCCAGCGTTGCAAACCGTTCAGGGCGCGCTGAAGAGCAACCGGCCCTGCACATAGGTCGCGGCGACATTGCGCTCGTCCGCCAGCAGCATCCACGCGAACAAACGCTCATGCAAGCTGCGTGCCATGTCCTGCCGCCGATGTTGCACCGTGCCTGTGGCCCAGCGCCACACCACCACGTCGGCCAAGGTGCCTGGGGCGAAGTGGCCGATCTCGTGCTCCAGCTCCAGCGCGCGCGCCGCGCCGCGGGTGACGGCGTACAGCCCCTGCCAGGCCGTCAGGCGCTGGCCCTGCAGGGCCAGCACCTTGTAGCCGTCGGTCAGGGTGCGCAACTGGCACAGACTGGTGCCGCCACCCACATCGCTGGCCGGGGCCACGCCCACCCCGGCGGCCTCGGCCTGCGCCCAGTCGAACAGCCCGCTGCCGAGGAACAGGTTGGACGACGGCGAAAACCCGATGCTGCTGCCGGCCTGCGCCATGCGGGCGCGGTCGGTGTCGTCGAGCCAGATGCCGTGTGCCAGCATGCTGCGGCGGGTGAGCAGGCCGTGGTGGTCGTAGACGTCGAGATAGCTGCGGCTGTCGGGAAACAGCTCGGCGATCCAGCGCACTTCATCGCGGTTCTCGGCCACATGCGTCTGCATGTAGAGGCCACCGGCACGCTGGGCGTGGCGCTGCAGCAGGCCGCCTGCCATCGCGAGCTGCTCCGGGCTGCTGGTGGCGGCAAAGCGCGGGGTCACAGCGTAGGCCAGCCGGTCCACGCCATGCCAGCGCGCAATCAGGTCCTCGCAGTCAGCTTCAGCCTGCGCCACGTCGTCGCGCAGGTCGGCGGGGCAGTTGCGGTCCATCAGCACCTTGCCGGTGATCAGGCGCATGCCCAGGCGCTGCGCGGCGGCGAACAACGCTTCGCTGCTGGTCTTGTGCACGGTGGCGAACACCATGGCGGCGGTGGTGCCGTGCGCCAGCAGGGCGTGCAGAAATCGCTCGGCGCCCTGGCGGCTTTGTTCGGGGTCGGCGTAGCGTGCCTCGGCCGGAAAGGTGTAGCGCTCCAGCCAGTCGAGCAGCGCTGCGCCGTAGGAGGCAATGACATCGAGCTGCGGCGCGTGCGCATGCGGGTCGATGAAACCGGGCAGCAGCAGGTGGCCGCGCCAGTCCTGCCGGGGCCAGCGCGCGTCGGGCGGGTCGCTGGCGGCGCGCACCGCGTGCACCCGGCCAGCTTCGATCAGCAGCCAGCCGTCGGGCTCGAAGTGCACCGCGTCGGTGGCGTCTTCGCCCCAGCCGGGGTCGCGCAGGAAATGCAGGATGTCGCCGCACAGCGCCAGGCGCGGCGCAGGGTTGTTCACAGTCATGTCGTGGTCGTCAGTCGGAGGGAAACAGCGCGTAGCGCAGCAGGAACAGCCCCGCCACCACCCACAGCGCCGGATGCACGTCGCGTGCCCGCCCGGTGAGCAGCTTGAGCGCGGCGTACATGATGAAGCCGAAGGCCAGGCCGTTGGCAATCGAATAGGTGAACGGCATGACCAGCGCGGCCAGCGCCGAGGGCACGGCTTCGGTGCTGTCGGTCCAGTCGATTTCCAGAAGTTCCCGCATCATCAGGGCGGCGACATACAGCAGAGCCGGGGCGGTGGCGTAGGCCGGCACCACTGCGGCCAGCGGGGCGATGAACAGTGCGGCGAGAAACAGCAGACCGACCACCAGCGCGGTCAGCCCGGTGCGTCCGCCGGCCTGCACGCCCGATGCGCTTTCGATATACGCGGTGGTGCTGCTGGTGCCCAGCAGCGAGCCGGAAAAGATCGCCAGGCTGTCGGCAAACAGCGCACGGCCCAAGCCGCTCTGGCCGTCCTGCGTGCTGTCGTTGAGCAGCCCGGCCTTGCGGGCGATGCCTGTGAGGGTGCCGGTGGCGTCGAAAATTTCCACCAGCACGAACACCAGGATGATGTGGAAAAACCCGGCATGCAGCGCGCCGAGAATGTCGAGCTTGAGGAAGGTCGGCGCGATGCTCGGCGGCATGGAGATGACCCCCTGGTACTTGGTCAGTCCCAGCGCCATGCTCGCCAGGGTCACCGCGACGATGCCAATCAGGATCGCACCGCGCACCCGCCAATAGTCCAGCAGGGCGATGAGCACAAAGCCGCATGCGGCCAGCACCACCGGAAGCGAGGCCAGATTGCCCAGCCCCACCTTGGTCGCCGGATTGGCCACCACCACCCCCGCGTTCGACAGCGCGATGATGGCGAGAAACATGCCGATGCCCGCGGCAATCGCGCTGCGCAGCGACTTTGGGATGCCCGCCACCAGCCACGATCGCACCCCGGTGATGGTCAGCAGCACGAAAATGCAGCCCGAGATGAACACCGCGCCCAGCGCCTGCTCCCAGGTGAAGCCCATGCCCTTGACCACGGTGAAGGCGAAAAAGGCGTTGAGCCCCATGCCCGGCGCCAGACCGATGGGCCAGTTGGCGACGAAGGCCATGATGAAGGTGCCCAGCGCCGCGGCCAGACAGGTGGCAACGAACACCGCGTTCTTGTCCATCCCGGTGGTGGACAGGATGTCGGGATTGACGAAGATGATGTACGACATGGTGAGAAATGTCGTCACCCCCGCCAGGATTTCGGTGCGCACCGTGGTGCCATGCGCATCGAGCTTGAACAGGGTCTGCAGATTCATGGGCTGTCTCCTCGGGTTGTGATGCTTCGCTCAGGGCGGCGAAGTCAGTCGCCCCGCGCCGCATCGGCCGGGGTGCAAACGGATCATCCGGGCGCCTTGGCTGCCGCCTCGCGCACCTGCGCGCGCAGCCAGCGGTGCGCGGCATCGAGATGCGCACGGGCATGCCACAGGAGGTAGTAGGTCAGCGGTGGAAACGGCACCGGGCAGGGCAGGATGCGCACCGAAAGTCCCGCATTCACATAGCGCTGGCAGAAGCGCCGCCCGGTGGTCAGCACCAGCAGACTGCGCGCCACCAGGCCTGGAATGAGGTTGAAAAACGCGCAATGCACCGCGATGTTGCGCTGCAGTCCAAGATGGTGCAGGTGCTGGTCGATCACGCCCTCGCCCCCTGCCCGCAATGGCGACGGCGCCACATGCTCGGCCTGCAGGTACTGCGCCAGATCGAGCCCACGGCGCAGCGCCGGATGATCGGCCGCGACCAGGCAGACGATCTCGTCCTCGAGCAACGGCGCGAGATGCAGATCCTGCGGCGGCTCCAGCCAGTTGCCAAGCACTGCGTCGATCTCACCGGCGGCCAGTGCATGGCGGTAATCCAGCGAGGCGGTCAGCGGCAGCACATCCACCCCGCAAAGCGGCGCCTCGCGCTTGAGGGTGGAGATGAGCTCGGGCAGAAACGCCGGGTCCATGTAATCCGCCGCGGCCAGGCGGAACTGGCGGGTGCTGTGCATCGCGTCGAAGTTGCGCACACCATCCACCAGGCGCTGCGCCTCGCGCAGGATGCAGGCACAGGGCTCGACCAGACTCGCCCCGAACGCCGTGGGCACCATGGCGTTGCCACTGCGCACCAGCAGCTCATCGCCCGTGAGTGCACGCAAGCGGCGCAGCGCGGCGCTCACCGCAGGCTGGGTGGTGCCCAGCCGCAGCGCGGTGCGCGAGACATTCGATTCGGTCAGCACGGTATGCAGTACCCGGATGAGATGCAGGTCGATGGAGTCCAGCGCATTGTTCATGGTGCAGCCCCTCGCGGCATCAGCCGCCTTGCATGTTTTGTATACAGTTCAGCATATGTCAACCGCGCAGGAATCGTGGCCCAATCCTTGCAGAGACTGCAGCGCACGCCTGCGCGACACCACCATGAACATCCAGCCCATCCGCTTTGTCCACCGCGGCCAGATCGTTGAAGCCAGCGGCCTGCCCATCACCACCACCGTGCTGCAATGGCTGCGTGAACACGCGCATCAGTGCGGCACCAAGGAAGGCTGCGCCGAGGGCGACTGCGGTGCCTGCACCGTGATCGTGGCCGAACTCGGCGATGACCATGGCGCACACGCCGCCAATCGCGCAGTGCAGCTCGGCCCGCTGCGGTTGCGCCCGGTCAACGCCTGCATCCGCTACCTGCCCACGCTGCACGGCAAGGCGCTGCTCACCGTCGAGGACCTGCAGCGCCTCGCGCCTGACCGCGCGCTGCACCCGGTGCAGCAGGCGCTGGTCGATTGCCACGGTTCGCAGTGCGGCTTCTGCACGCCCGGCTTCGCCATGTCGCTGTATGCCAGCTACGAGCGCCACCAGGGTGCGGGGACAAGGCCCACGCGCCAGCAACTGGCCGACGATCTGGCCGGCAATCTGTGCCGCTGCACCGGTTACCGGCCCATCCTCGATGCCGGTCAGGCGATGTTCGACGCGCCGGCGGTGCGCCTGGACCCCGCGCCGATCGCTGCGCTGCTGCGCGAGATCGCCCACAACACCCCCGAGCCCTTCGTCTACGCCGCGCCCAACTCGGCCCTCCACGATGCGCAGGGCCGGGCGCGGATCGACCAGTTCATCGCGCCGCGCAGCGTCGATGGGCTTGCGGCTGAGCGCGCCGCAAGACCGCAGGCCACCCTGCTTGCAGGCGCCACGGACATCGGCCTGTGGACCAACAAGCAGTTCCGCGATGTGGGCGATCTGCTCTACCTCGGCGACGTGCGCGAACTGCACGCGGTGGAGCACGACGGCGTGCTGCTGCGCATGGGCGCGGCGGCGCAGCTGGAAGACGCCTGGGCCGCGCTGGTGCAGCACTGGCCCACGCTGCGCGACATGGCGCTGCGCTTTGCCGGTCCACCGGTGCGGCATGCCGGCACGCTGGGCGGCAACGTGGCCAACGGCTCCCCAATCGGCGACAGCGCCCCGGTGCTGCTCGCGCTCGACGCAGTGCTGCTGTTGCAGCAGGGGCCGTCCCAACGCCGCCTGCCGCTGGCCGCGTTCTATTCTGACTACATGAAAAACGCGATGCAGCCCGGCGAGTTTCTGCGCGCCATCGAAGTGCCGCTGCCCGCCACGGGCGATGCCCCGCTGCAGTTGCGCGCCTGGAAGCTGTCCAAGCGCTTCGACTGCGACATCTCGGCGGTGAGCTGCGGCCTGGCACTGCGGGTGAATGCGCAGGGCCGCGTCGAGCATGTACGCCTGGCCTTCGGCGGCATGGCGGCTGTCGTGAAACGCGCGGCCCAGGCCGAATCCGCGCTGCTCGGCCAACCATGGAGCGAGGCCAGCGTGCGCGCGGCGATGCAGGCACTCGATGCCGACTTTCAGCCGCTGACCGATCTGCGCGCCAGCAGCGCCCACCGCCAGCGCGTGGCGCGCCATCTGCTGTGGCGCTTCTGGCTGGAAACCCGCCCCGATGCGCCGCTGCCCGCCAGCCTGACCAGCGTCTGGGCCGAACTGCGCGCGCCGCAGGACACGCTGCAGGTGGTTTGAGGAGCGCGCCATGAACAAGCTGTTCGATCCCTTGCCGACCGCTCCCAACCTCACCGACTTTGCCCCATCAGACACCCATCCCCTGCCCGAGACCGCATGGCCCGCCCTGCGCGGAGGCGCGAGCGTGGGCGATAGCCCGCCGCCGGGCCGCCCCAAGGCGGGATGCGCCCCCTCGGGGGGCAGCGACGGCATTGCCGGAGCGCGGGGGCATTCCACCCCGCCGCACGAATCGGCGCATCTGCATGTCAGTGGACAGGCAACCTACACCGACGACGCGCCGGAATTGCATGGCACGCTGCATGCAGCGCTCGGGCTGTCGCCGCTGGCGCATGGCAAGCTGCTTGCCATCGACCTTGACCGGCTGCGCGCCCAGCCTGGCGTGGTGGCGGTGTTCACCGCGGCGGACATTCCGGCAGCGAACGACTGCGGCCCTGTGGTGCACGACGATCCCATTCTCGCCAGCGGCGAATTGCGCTATCTCGGTCAGCCGGTGTTCCTGGTCGTGGCAACGACGCACGCTCTGGCGCGGCGCGCCGCGGCGCTGGCGCGCGAGACGATCCGCGCCGAGCCGCTGCCTGCCGTGCTCACCGCGCGCGAGGCACACGCGCTGGGCCAGCATGTGCTGCCGCCGATGCATCTGAAGCGCGAGACAGCGCCTGGCGAACTTGAGCGGATGATGGCTTCGGCCCCGCATCGCCTGCAGGGCAGTTTCAGCGTGGGCGGGCAGGAACAGTTCTATCTCGAGGGCCAGGTGGCGTATGCCATGCCGACCGAGAACGCGGGCCTGCGGGTCCTGTGTTCCACCCAGCACCCCAGCGAGATGCAGCATGTGGTGGCGCACATGCTGGGCTGGATGCACCATCAGGTGCAGGTGGAATGCCGGCGCATGGGCGGCGGCTTCGGCGGCAAGGAATCGCAGTCGGCGCTGTTTGCCTGCTGCGCGGCGCTGGCCGCGCATTTGCTGCAGCGGCCGGTGAAGCTGCGGCTGGACCGCGACGACGATTTTCTCATCACCGGACGGCGCCACGGCTTCGACTACGACTACACGGTCGCCTTCGACGACGACGGCCGCATCCTCGCCTACGAAGTCACGCTCATCGCCAACGCCGGACATTCGGCCGATCTGTCTGGCGCGGTGCTCACCCGCGCGATCTGCCATGTGGACAATGCCTACTGGCTGCCCAATGTCGCGATCCACGGCCATGTGGCGCGCACCAACACCCAGAGCAACACGGCGTTCCGCGGCTTCGGCGGGCCGCAGGGCGCGCTGATCACCGAGATCGTGCTCGATACCATCGCCCGCAGGCTGGGCTGCGATGCGCTGCAGGTGCGCCGTGCCAACTTTTATGGTGTCGGCCAGAACAACCACACGCCCTACGGCCAGGGTGTGACCGACAACATCCTGCATCCGCTGGTTGATCAACTCGCCCGCAGCGCCGACTATGCCGCGCGCCGCGCGGCAATCGAGCGCTTCAACGCCGCAAGTCCGGTGCTCAAGAAAGGGCTGGCGCTCACCCCGGTCAAGTTTGGCATCTCGTTCAACGTCGTGCATCTGAACCAGGCCGGGGCGCTGGTGCACATCTACACCGACGGCAGCGTCCTGGTGAACCACGGCGGCACCGAGATGGGGCAGGGGCTGAACACCAAGGTGGCACAGGTCGTCGCCGAGGAACTGGGGCTGGACTATGGCATGGTGCGCTGCACGGCTGCCGACACCCACAAGGTGGCCAACACCTCGGCCACTGCCGCATCCACCGGGGCCGACCTCAACGGCATGGCCGCGCTCGCCGCCGCCCGCACCCTGCGCCAGCGCCTGGCCACCTTCGCCGCCGAACGCTACGGTGGCACCGCCGACGCGGTGCGCTTGCGCGGTGGACAGGTGCATGCCGGCGGCATCGCCCTGCCCTTCGCCGATCTGGTGCAGCAGGCCTACGCGGCGCGGGTGCAGTTGTGGAGCGACGGCTTCTACGCCACGCCCGACCTGCACTGGGACGCCAAGACCCTCACTGGCCACCCGTTCTACTACTTCGCCTACGGCGCGGCGGCAAGCGAAGTGCTGGTGGACACCCTCACGGGCGAATGGCGGCTGCTGCGCGCCGACCTGCTGCATGACGCCGGTCAGTCGCTCAACCCGGCCATCGATATCGGCCAGATCGAAGGGGCCTTCATCCAGGGCATGGGCTGGCTGACCATGGAAGAACTGGTGTGGCATCCCAAGACCGGACTGCTGCTCACCCACGCCCCCAGCACTTACAAGATCCCCACAGCCAACGACTGCCCTGCGGTGCTGCGGACGGCCCTGTTCGACCATCCCAACCCCCAGCCCACCATCCACCGCTCCAAGGCCGTGGGCGAGCCGCCACTGCTGCTGCCGTTCTCGGTGCTGCTGGCGATCCGCGATGCCATCTCCGCCGTGGGGGAGCACCGCATCGACCCGCCGCTGCGCGCCCCGGCAACGCCCGAGGCCATTCTCGACGCGGTCGAGGCGGTGCGCGCGCAAGGCGCAGCGGAGGCGACATGAAACCGGAGCCGAACCCGAGCCTGCTGCAACAAGACGATGCACAACAGGCACCTTGGGTGCGGGTCACCCTCAGCCGGGTGCGCGGCTCCGCGCCGCGTGAACAGGGTGCGTGCATGCTGGTCGGCGCCACGCGCACGAGCGGCAGCATTGGCGGCGGGCATCTGGAATTCTGCGTCATCGCAACCGCGCGGCAGTTGCGCGCGCGCTGGATCGCGAGCGAGCCGCCCGCGCCGCATGTGGAAAGCCACGCGCTCGGCCCCGCCCTCGGGCAATGCTGCGGCGGCCAGGTCGAGCTGCACTACGAAATCGCCGCCAGCTCTGCGCTGCCTTCGCCCACTCCGCTGTTCCATCTGCAACTCTTTGGCGCGGGCCATGTCGGCCGGGCGCTGGTGCGGGCGCTGCGCCCGCTGCCCTGCCACGTCGACTGGATCGACGAACGCGAGCAGGAATTTCCGCCCGATGTCCTCGCTCCCGAGCCCGAGCACCCATGGCCGTCCACCCTGCGCGCGCTGGCGGTGGACGCCCCCGAAGCCGAAATCGCCACCGCCCCGCCCGGCGCCTTCTATCTGGTGATGACCCACAGCCACGATCTCGACTTTCGCCTGGGCGAAGTCATCCTGCGGCGATCAGACATTGGCTGGTTCGGGCTGATCGGCTCGGCCACCAAGCGCGCGCGCTTCCTGCGCCGCTGGCGCGATCGCGGCGTTGCGGAAACCGCGCTGCAGCGGCTGGTCTGCCCGATCGGTATTTCCGGCATCGTCGGGAAGGCGCCAGAGATCATTGCCGCGTCGGTGGCGGCGCAGTTGCTGCTGGAGGCGTCCCAGATCCGCTCGTGCGCCACCTGAGCGGGCCGGTCAGTCCTTGAGCAACTCCGCGTTGCGCACCGCACCCTTGTCGGCGCTGGTCACCAGTTTGGCGTAAGCCCTGAGCGCCTGGCTGACCTTGCGTGCGCGCGGGGCGGCGGGCTTCCAGCCGCGGGCATCCTGCTCGGCGCGGCGGCGGGCCAGTTCCTCGTCGCTCACATCCACGCGCACCACGCGGTTCGGAATGTCGATCACGATGCGATCGCCCGTGCGCACCAGACCGATGGCGCCGCCTTCTGCCGCCTCGGGCGAGACATGGCCGATCGACAGCCCGGCGGTGCCACCGGAAAAACGCCCGTCGGTGATCAGCGCGCAGACCTTGCCCAGGCCCTTGGATTTGAGATAGCTCGTCGGGTAGAGCATTTCCTGCATGCCGGGGCCGCCGCGCGGGCCTTCGTAGCGGATGACCACCACGTCGCCCGGCTTGATCTGCCCGCCCAGAATGGCATCCACCGCCGCGTCCTGGCTTTCCAGCACCACCGCGGGGCCGGAGAAGGTGAGGATGCTCTTGTCCACCCCGGCGGTCTTGACAATGCAGCCGCGCTCGGCCAGATTGCCGAACAGCACGGCCAGACCGCCGTCTGTGCTGTAGGCGTGTTCCAGATCGCGGATGCACCCCGCGGCGCGGTCGGTGTCCAGCGTGTCATAGCGGCAGCTCTGCGAGAACGCCTGCGTGCTGCGCACCCCGGCCGGGCCAGCGCGGTAGAAGGTCTTCACCGCATCGGCAGGCTGGCGCGCCACGTCCCAGGCGTCGAGTGCGGCAGCCAGCGTCGGCGCATGGACCGTGGGTACGCGGTTGTCGAGCAGCCCGGCGCGATCGAGCTCGCCCAGAATGGCCATCACACCCCCGGCGCGGTGCACGTCTTCGAGGTGGAAATGGCTGGATGGCGCGACCTTGCACAGCGTGGGCACCTTGCGCGACAGCCGGTCGATGTCGGCCATGCCAAAGTCCACGCCGCCTTCCTGTGCCGCAGCCAGGAGGTGCAGCACGGTATTGGTCGAGCCGCCCATCGCGATGTCCAGCGACATGGCGTTCTCGAACGCCGCCTTGCATGCAATGCTGCGCGGCAGCACGCTCTCGTCATTGCCTTCGTAATAGCGCCGCGCCAGTTCGACGATGGTGCGCCCTGCACGGCGGAACAGTTGCTCACGATCGGCATGCGTGGCCACCAGCGAGCCATTGCCCGGCAGCGACAGGCCCAGCGCCTCGGTCAGGCAGTTCATCGAGTTGGCGGTGAACATGCCAGAGCATGAGCCACAGGTCGGGCAGGCGGAACGTTCGATCGACTGCACATCGTCATCCGACACCTTGTCGTCGGCGGCGGCGACCATCGCGTCGATCAGGTCGAGCGAAATCACCTTGCCGGCCAGCCGCGTCTTGCCCGCTTCCATCGGCCCGCCCGAGACGAACACTACCGGAATGTTGAGCCGCAGCGCGGCCATCAGCATGCCGGGGGTGATCTTGTCGCAGTTGGAAATGCACACCAGCGCGTCGGCGGTGTGCGCATTGCACATGTATTCCACGCTGTCGGCAATGATGTCGCGCGACGGCAGGCTGTAGAGCATGCCGTCATGCCCCATTGCAATGCCGTCATCCACCGCGATGGTGTTGAACTCCTTGCCCACCCCGCCGGCCTTCTCGATTTCCTCGATGACCAGTTGCCCGAGGTTCTGCAGATGCACATGGCCGGGGACGAACTGGGTGAAGGAATTGGCCACGGCGATGATGGGCTTGCCGAAGTCGCCATCCTGCATGCCGGTGGCGCGCCACAGCGCGCGGGCCCCGGCCATGTTGCGGCCGGCTGTGCTGGTACGGGAACGGTAGGCGGGCATGGGGCGGTTCTCCTGCGTGGAATGATGGATACGGACCGAGATTGTCCGAAGCCTCGGCTATATTGAACAATACATTTTCGATTGTGGCGCCATACGCCAGACGAATCATGGAACTGCGGCAGCTCCGGTACTTCATCACCATTGCGGAACAGGGCAGCTTCTCGCGGGCGGCCGAGCGACTGCATGTGTCGCAGCCCCCGCTGTCGACCCAGATCAAGGCGCTCGAGGATGAGCTCGGCGCGCGGCTGCTGGAGCGCAGCAATCGCGGCGTGGCGCTCACACCATCCGGGGCGGCCTTTTTCGAGGACATCCGCTCCGTTCTCGCCCAGCTGGAACACGCCGTGGGGCGGGTGCGGCAATGCGAGCGCGGCGATGTCGGCACGCTGTCCATCGGCTTTGTCTCCATTGCCGACTTCGGCATCCTGCCCCCGACGCTCAAGAGTTTCCGCGCACACTACCCGCAGGTGGACGTGCAACTGCACGAACTCACGACCGATGCCCAGATCCGCGAACTGCGCGCCGCAGAGCTCGATCTCGGCATCGGCCTTGCCCCGGTGGATGAACCTGGATTGACCTTCACCAGCCTGCTGCACGAGCCACTGATCCTCGCCGCCCCGACGGCGCACCCCGCTGTGCAGAGCAGCGGCGCGGTCGATCTGCACGCCCTCGCCAAGGAACCTTTCATCGTGCCGCCCCGCAGCATTGGCCCCGGCCTGTACGACCTCACGCTCAGCCTGTGTCAGGCCGCTGGATTTGCGCCCCGCATCACCCAGCATGCGCGGCAGATGCAGACTGTCATTGGATTGGTCTCGTGCGGCATGGGCGTGGCCCTTGTGCCGGCTTCGCTGCGTCACCTCAAGCGTGCCGGCGTGCAGTACCGGCCACTGCTCGGCAAGCCTTCCACCATCGAGCTCGGCATCCTGCAGCCCATCCAGACGCCCAACCCCCTGCGGGACAACTTCATCCACAGCCTGCGCGAAGCGGCCCAGCGCCTGGCGCAGACTTGAAGGGGTGTGCAAGGCCATCCCATCCCTTTGAGCAGAATCAACACGCAATTCCTAGAATACCGATCTGGACCCGTGCAACCGCCACTCACTCAAGGAGAAGCCCATGCAACACGAACTGCCCCCCCTGCCCTTCGCTCCCGACGCGCTCGCACCGCACATGTCGCGCGAGACGCTGGAATACCACCACGGCAAGCACCATCAGGCGTATGTCAACAACACCAACAATCTGATCAAAGGCACCGAGTTCGAGTCCATGCCGCTCGAAGACATCATCAAGAAATCCAGCGGCGGCATTTTCAACAACAGCGCCCAGGTCTGGAACCACACCTTCTTCTGGAACTGCCTCAAACCGGGCGGGGGCGGCGAGCCCAAGGGCGCGCTGGCTGCGGCGATCAACGCCAAGTGGGGAAGCTACGCCGCGTTCAAGGAAGCGTTCCACAAATCCGCCGTCGGCAATTTCGGCTCCGGCTGGACCTGGCTGGTCAAAAAGCCAGACGGCACGGTGGACATCGTCAACACGTCGAACGGCCAAACCCCGCTGACCACTGCCGACAAGGCCCTGCTCACCGTCGACGTGTGGGAGCACGCCTATTACATCGACTACCGCAACCGTCGCCCTGACTTTGTCACCACCTTTCTCGACAAACTGGCGAACTGGGACTTTGCCGAGAAAAATTTCGGCTGAGCTGCGCTGACAGTGCTCGAAAGGCCCGCTGATGCGGGCTTTTTTCTGCCCGGGCTGAAGATTCTGGCCGAGTGTTCACACCGTTGATCAGGTTTCTTGCACTCGATTACATTGGCGCCATCCAAGCAGGCCGTGCAGTCCCTCCGCGCTGTGTTTCGCGTGGATCGCACAAACGGTTCACACTCCCACAGCCAACCGTCATGTCGACTCTCCCCCTGCGCACCTTGCCGCTTGCCGCAACCCTGCCGCCCACCTGGCGCGAGCAGGTTCGCGCCGCATTCCACGCCACCTTCGATCGCTACGAGTCGCTGTTTCAACTGCTGCAAGGCGACGAGGCGTATTTCAAAAAGCCCATCACGCTGCGTCACCCGCTGATTTTCTACCTCGGCCACACCGCAACCTTTTTCATCAACAAGTTCGTCCTCGCCGGAATCGTTGAGCAACGCATCGACCCGCGGCTGGAGTCGATGTTCGCCGTCGGCGTCGACGAAATGAGTTGGGACGATCTGGACGAGGCGCACTACGACTGGCCTGCGGTGCAGGCGGTCTGGGACTACCGGGCCAGGGCGCGCGAGCTGATCGACGGCGTCATCACCCGCCTTCCGCTCGACCTGAGCGGCGGCTGGTGGAACAGCCCCTGGTGGGTGGTGATGATGGGGATCGAGCATGAGCGCATTCATCTGGAAACCTCCTCGGTGCTGATCCGCCAGCATGCGCTGCGCCATGTCAAGCCGCATCCGGACTGGCAGCCTTGCCGCGATGCGGGCGAGCCACCCCAGCCCGAGCTGGTGCCGATCGGCGCTCGGCAGTTTCGCCTCGGGCGCGACCGGCGCGATCCGCAGTTCTATGGCTGGGACAATGAATTCGGCGTGCACGAGGCGCGCACCGCAGCGTTTCAAACCGGGCGCACGCTGGTGTCCAACCGTGAATTCCACGCTTTTGTCGAGGCCGGCGGCTACCGCGACGATGCGGTCTGGAGCGAAGAAGGGCTGGCCTGGCGGCGTTTTGCCCAGGCCGAACATCCGACGTTCTGGGTGCGCGGCGCGAACGGCTGGCGGCTGCGCCTGCTCGCCGAGGAAATGCCGATGCCGTGGGACTGGCCGGTCGAGACCAATTTTCACGAGGCCAAGGCATTTTGCAACTGGATGGCGCGGCAAACCGGGCAGCCGTACCGCTTGCCCACCGAGGATGAATGGCACGCGATCCGGCTGCAGGCCGGCGTGCCCGATGCGCCGCAGCCCGTGCCCGCGGCGGCAAACATCGAGCTCGACCATTTCGCCTCCAGCTGTCCGGTGACCCGGTTTGCGCACGGCGAGCTGTTCGATGTCATCGGCAATGTCTGGCAATGGTGCGAGACCTGCACCTACCCGTTCGACGGCTTCGAGGTGCATCCGGTCTACGACGACTTCACCACTCCGACCTTCGACGACCGCCACGCGATCCTCAAAGGCGGATCGTGGATATCCTGCGGCAATGAAGCGCTGCCTGGGTCGCGCTATGCATTCCGCCGGCATTTTTTCCAGCACGCCGGGTTTCGCTACGTGATCAGCGACGCGCCGGTTCCGCAGCAGGCAAGCAGCTATTACGAAACCGACGCGCAGGTCGCGCAGTACTGCGAGTTCCACTGGGGTCAGGAATATTTTGGCGTGCCCAACTTCCCCAAGGCGCTTGCCGAGTCATGCGTGCAGGCGATGCAAGGCCAGCCGATGCGCCGCGCGCTCGACCTGGGCTGCGCCACCGGCCGGGCGAGCTTCGAGCTGGCGCGGCATTTCGAGCACGTGACGGGGATCGATTTTTCCGCGCGTTTCATCGGCATCGGCCATCAGCTCGCCGCGCAGGGGCGGATTCGCTACACCCTGGTCGATGAAGGCGAGCTCGCCAGTTACCACGAGCATGGCCTGGCCGAACACGGTCTGAGCGATTGCGTCACGCGCACCGAATTTTTCCAGGGCGATGCGTGCAATCTCAAACCGGTCTATACCGGCTACGACCTCATCCTCGCCGCCAATCTGATCGACCGGCTCTACGAGCCGGCGCTGTTTTTGCGCGAAGTGCACCGGCGCATCGTCCCCGGCGGGCTGCTCGCGATCACCTCGCCCTACACCTGGCTGACCGAATTCACCAAGCGCGCGCACTGGATCGGCGGCTTCAAAAAGGACGGTGAAAACTTCACCACCCTCGACGGCCTGCACGCGCTGCTCGATGCGCACTTCGAGCGCATCGCGCCGCCACGCGACCTGCCCTTCGTCATCCGCGAGACCGCGCGCAAGTTCCAGCACAGTCTCTCGCAGCTCACGCTGTGGCGGCGCCGCGCCGATCCGGGGAGCGCACAATGACCGCGCGCGACATGGCCGACCGCGCGCAAGGCGCGCTGCTCGGCGCGTTCATCGGCGAGGCGCTGGGCGTCGGCCCGCACTGGGTGTACGACCTCGACCAGCTGCGCGCCGATTTCGGCCCCTGGATCGACGACTACACCGCGCCACGCCCAGGGCGCTACCACGCCGGACTGCGCGCCGGAGACTCGTCGCAACCCGGCTTTTTGCTCGAACTCACACTGCAAAGCCTGGTGGCATGCGGCGGATACGATGAGACCGACTTTTGTCGGCGCATCGATACCGAGTTTTTCCCGCTGATCGACGGAACGCCGCACAGCGGCCCCGGCGGCTACACCAGTCAGTCGATGCGCGAGGCCTGGCGCAAGCGGGTGCAGCAGGGTCTGCCCTGGGGTCGGGCCGGCGGTCTGGCCGACAACACCGAGGCCGCCGAGCGCACGCTGGCGATCGCGGTGCGACATGCCTGCGATCTGGGCGCAGTCGCCCGGCATGTGGCAGCCAACGCGGCATTGACTCAGATCGACCCGACCGTGCTGGCGATGACCACCGCCTACGGCTGTGTGCTCGCGCTGCTGGTGCAGGGCGAACCGCTGGATGCGGCGATCTCCGCCAAGCTGCTCGCACGCGTGCACCGCGGCGAGCTGCCGTTTCATCACGTCACCGACGCCGCGCTGGACGCAGTTCCGACGGGCGCCGAGCGCACGGCGCAGCCGGGCGAGTTCGCCTCGCCCGATGCGCTGCTCACAGCCGGAAGCATTGCGCGCGCGGCGCATGACCCCGATGTGCGCATCGAGCCGGCGTGGAAAGTGTCGCTTGTCTACGGCATGCCGTGCGCGGTCTATCACCAATTCCCCGCGGCCTACTATCTCGCCGCGCGCTTTGCCGGCGATTTCGAAAGCGCGGTACTGCACGCGATCAACGGCGGCGGGCAAAACCAGGCACGGGCGATGCTCACCGGCGCGCTGGTTGGTGCGCAGGTCGGACTATCAGGAATTCCGCAGCGCTTCATCGACGGCTTGTTGTGCGCGCCGCGCGTGCTGCCGCTGATCGCACGGCTTGCCGAGCAAGCCACACGCGCAAGCAAGCTGACACCCCGCGTCCCCTGACGCGCCCGATGGGGGGTGTGCATTCCCGCGAAGTCCAGATTTCCGCAAAGTCCCTGCACAGCCTGCATGAACGCCGCGCAACAAAAAACCCAGCGGGTTAGGCTGGGCTAAGTGTCTGAATTGATTGGGGTGGCTGATGGGACTCGAACCCACGACAACAGGAATCACAATCCTGGACTCTACCAACTGAGCTACAGCCACCACAGAAAAACGGACATTCTACACCAGAGCGGCTTGCTGGCCTGGCGCAACGAGTGGGTCAACCTGCTGCAGCGGGCTCGGCCTTGGGCTGGTAGAGAATTTCCACGCCAAACCGCTTTTTCAAAGCCTCGACATACGCATTGATGATGCCTTGCGTGAGGGTCTGGTTCTCTGCACTGGCAGCGGCGCGGACCAGTTCTGTGGGCACAGTCCCTTCGATGGTCTTCACGAGCTGAACGACGGCGTAGCCTTGGGCACCGAGGTCCACGCCGGCCACGGTCGGCAGCTTCTCGGTGCTGAGCCCGAACGCCTTGGCGACGACTGCGTTTGGAACATCCGGCGTCGGCTGAGTCTGGCTCAATGTCAGGGGCGGACCAAAGGTCAGTGCGGCTGGTGACTTCAGCGCCTTTTCTCCAGCCTCGCGCGCAAGATCTGCGGCCCTCTGATCGATGAGCAGTTGCCTGGCCCGCGACTGGACTTCAGCGAAAGGTTGGGTCTGGGCTGCTGAATAGCTCAGTACGCGCCCGGATGCCCAGACGTTGGGGGCAATTTGAATGGCCTGTAGATTGTGCTTGTTGCGCAGGCTGTTTTCGGCAAACAGTGCGTCGAGGAAGGCCTTGCTGGCCAGCGGATTGGTGCTGCCCGGCGCCGCGGGCTGCGGGGTGCGGGTGACGCCATTTGCAGTCTGCACTTTCAGGTGCAGTTTGTCCACCACGGGCTGAAAGCTGTCGGGGTGCTCGAACACGGTGTTGGTGAATGTATCCACGTCAGCGGACAGGCGCTTTTGCACGGCCTCCTGCTGCAGCTGTTTTTCGATGTCTGCCTTGACCGCATCGAACGGTTGCTGGCGGCCGGGCTTGATGCCGGTCAGTTCGATGATGTGGTAGCCAAACTGGGTTTTGATCGGGCCGACGATTTCGCCGATCTTGGTCATGCCGAACACTGCATCAGAAAAAGGCTTGACCATGGCACCGGCGGTGAAATAGCCCAGGTCGCCACCCTTGTCGGCCGAGCCTGGATCTTGAGAGTCTTTTCGGGCCAGCTCCGCAAATGTCGCGGGGTTCGCCTCGACCTGTCTGGCGATGGCTTCCGCCTTGGCCTTGGCGGCACTCGCCTGCGCAGGGGTGGCGTCGCTCGGCACCGTGATCAAGATATGGCTGGCGCGACGTTCAGCCGGGGTTGAAAACTTGGCGAGATTCGCGTCGTAATACGCCTTGGCCTGCTCCGGCGTGATCTGGACATCGGCGGCCAGAGCGTCTGCGCTCAGGACCACATATTGAATGTTGGCTTCTTCGGGCTTTTGAAAACGCGCGGTATTGTTTTTGTAGAACGCCTCGACTTCTGCCGGCGTCACCTGCACCTGGTTCACATAGTCGGAGGGCTTGAACAGCGCCAGGCGAACCTCGCGTTGCTGCGCCGCGGCCTTGGCAGCCGCAGTCGCCAGGGCCTGGCTATCGATCACAGAGCCCGCAACACCGCCCAGCACCTGCTGCAGAATGAGTTGTTCGCGCACCTGAGCCTCGAATTGCGCGGTGGTCATGCCTTGCGCGGCGATCAGACTGCGGTAGGCCTGCACATCGAAACTGCCATCCGGCTTGCGCAGAGCCGCCACCTGCGGAATTTGCAGGATGGCCTGCTGAACCTGGGCGTCAGTCACCGCAAGATGTTCGCGTCGGGCTTCGAGCTGCAGCAGCCGCTGACGCACCAGGCCGTCGAGCGTGCGCAGCTTCTGTTGGGGCGTATCGAGCTGCTTGATGTCCACCGAACTGCCCAGCATGCTTTGCAGGCGCGCAATCTCTTCACGATTCGCGGCGTCAAGTTGTTCCATGGAAATGACCTGTCCATCGACCTTGGCCGCCGCATTCTGCTTGCCTTCGAAACTGCTGTAACCCTGGATGCCGAACAACACAAAAGATGGGAAGATCAGTACGAACAGCACGATCTGCATCAGCTTGCTGTGTTTGCGTATGGATTCGAGCATGGTGGCGCGGGCTTGTAGAGGGGTGCAATGCGAAACGGCGTCGCATTGTGGGTCGTCTGTTCAATGGCAATGCGATGGCAAGCCGATCAGGACGAAGGGAAAGTATGGGGGAACAACAGTGCGTGAACTGGCAACCGATGGTGGGTGCTGAGGGGTTCGAACCCCCGACCTACGCCTTGTAAGGGCGCCGCTCTACCAACTGAGCTAAGCACCCGGTTGCCGCTCAACGCGATGGGACGGCACGGGCATTGCAGCACCGCCCTTGCCGTCACAGCGGAGGAACGATTACTTGATGGCGTCTTTCAACCCCTTGCCAGGGCGGAATTTCGGAATCTTTGCGGCCTTGATCTTGATGGCCGCGCCGGTACGCGGGTTGCGCCCGGTACGTGCGGCGCGCTTGGTCACAGCGAAGGTGCCGAAACCGATGAGAGACACACTGTCGCCTTTTTTCAGAGTGCGACGCACCGCGTCCACCAAGGCATCGAGCGCACGACCAGCCTGGGCTTTGTTCAGGTCTGCGTTGTTGGCGATGTGTTCGATCAGTTCTGCCTTGTTCACTTGTGTCCCTCTTCGGTCTAGGTGGATGTGGATGCGCAAGGCAACACCCTGCGCCAAAATTGCGCCCTTCTCAGCAGCGCAACGACGATCTGTTGATTAGAGCGGGGACGAATTGCCCCTGTCAATGCGGCGGATCAGCGACATCGCAAGCCGCGCGCAAGACCGTGCATTCTAGCTGCGCTTGAAATGGGGTTTCACAGGCATCCGGCGATTGCACGGCCCAGATCGGTCGTGCGATCGCGCCCTCCCAGGTCCGGCGTGCGCGGAGCGCCGCTGGTCGGGTCGAGCACGGTTTCGATCGCGCGCAGCAGGGCATCGTGCGCTGCACGGTGACCGAGAAAATCGAGCATCAATGCCGCGCTCCAGATCTGCGCGATCGGGTTGGCGATGCCCTGCCCGGCAATGTCCGGCGCCGAGCCGTGGACCGGCTCGAACAGCGAGGGAAACCGCCGGTCCGGGTTGAGGTTGGCCGATGGCGCGATGCCGATCGTGCCGCAACATGCCGGCCCCAGATCGGAGAGGATGTCGCCGAACAGATTGCTGGCCACCACCACGTCGAACTGCTGTGGGCGCTGCACGAAATGCGCGGTGAGGATGTCGATGTGGAACTGGTTGACCTGCACATCGGGATAGTCGGCGGCCATCGCCCGCACCCGCTCGTCCCAGTACGGCATGGTGATCGAAATGCCATTGGACTTGGTCGCCGAGGTCAGCAGCTTGCGCGGACGGCTGCGCGCCAGATCGAAGGCGTAGCGCAGCACGCGGTCGATGCCGATGCGGCTCATCACCGTCTCCTGGATAACCACCTCGCGCTCGGTTCCGGCATACATGCGCCCGCCGATGCTCGAATATTCGCCCTCGGTGTTTTCGCGCACGATCAGCATGTCGATCTCGCCCGGCGCATAGGCGCTGCCGTCGCGCCGCACCAGCGGCGAGCGCACCCCGGGCATCAGCCGTGCCGGGCGGAGGTTGACATACTGGTCGAACTCGCGCCGGAACTGCAGCAGCGATCCCCACAGCGACACATGGTCGGGCACCACATCCGGGCAGCCGACCGCACCAAAGAAAATGGCGTCATGCGCTCCGATGCGATCCTTCCAGTCGTCGGGCAGCATCTTGCCGTGGCGCTGGTAATAGGCGCACGAGGCAAAGTCGAAATGATCGAGCTGCAGCGCGATGCCAAAGCGCCGCGCCACGGCGTCCAGCGCGCGCAGGCCCTCGGGCATGACTTCCTGGCCAATGCCGTCCCCGGCAATGACCGCAATGCGCAGTGGCTGTTGCGTTGATGCGATGGTCATGGAACGTGCTCCTTCGATCGATTCATGAACGGATCAATGGCGCCGCGGGGCTGCGGGTCACTGCAACCACACCGGCAGCCACCATGCCCATGCCCAGCCAGGTGGCTGGCCCCAGCGTCTCGGAAAACAGGACCCAGCCCATCAGCGCGGTCACCGGTGGCACCCAATAGATCAGACTGGTCACCTGGACCGCAGCGCCGCGCTGGATGAGCAGATAGAGCAAGGCCCCGGCTCCCACGGTCAGCGCCAGCACCGACCAGGCCAACGCACTGATCAGCTGGCCGTTCCAGATGACAGGCTCCGCTTCGAGCAGCGCAAACGGCGCGCTCAGGATGAAGGCGGCAAGCAGTTGTACGGCAAGCGCACCCCAGACGGCGGTGGGCTGCACGAAGCGCTTCTGCCACAGTGTCCCCGCAGTGATGCTGCCCAGCGCCAGCAGCGCCAGGGACAGATTGTGCGCGCTGAGTTCGCCGCCTTCGAGCTTGTGCAGAACCACCAGTGCCAGACCGCCGAACCCGAGCAACAGGCCGAGCCACTGGCGACTGTGGACGCGCTGCCCCGCAGCGGACACGAGCACCGCGGTCAACAAGGGTTGCAGGCCGACGATCAAGGCGACGGTACCAGCAGGGATGCCGTTCTTGACCGCGGCCCAGACACCACCGAGATAGCCCGCCTGCATCAACCCGCCGACGACCGCCAGATGCATCCATTGCCGCCAGCCACGCGGCCACTGCGTGCGCAGCCACCAGGCCAGGGGCAACAGGACCAGCAGCGAAAAGGCGTAGCGCAGACAGAGAAATTTCAGCGGCGGCGCGTACGGCATGCCGTAGCGAGCGACGATGAAGCCGGTGCTCCAGATCAGCACGAACACCCAGGGCATGACGCGCCGCAACCCCTGTGCAGCGTTGCTGTGTGAAGCATTCACGACAGCTTCAGACCGGCCAGGGCGATGCGGAAGTAATACAGCATCGACCACAGGGTGAGACCCGCAGCCACCCAGATCAGCACCTGCCCGATCGGCACCGTCTCGGCCACGCCGAACAGCGTGCCGCCGTACAGCAGAAACGGGATGGCCACCATCTGCACGGCGGTCTTGACCTTGCCGATGTAGCTCACCGCCACCCGCCGCGACTGGCCGATCTGCGCCATCCACTCGCGCAGCGCGGAAATGGCGATTTCGCGGCCGATGATGATGAGGGTGACCAGTGCATCAACGCGTCCGAGCTGCAGCAAGATCAGCAGGGCGGCCGAGACCATCAACTTGTCCGCCACGGGGTCGAGAAACGCGCCGAACGCCGAGGTCTGGTTCCACTTGCGCGCCAGATAGCCATCCAGCCAGTCGGTGATGCCGCTGAGGATGAACAGCACCGTCGCAGTGATGTTGCGCTCCGGCAGAGTGAGCCAGCCCGTCGGCAGGAAATACACCCCAACGATCAGGGGAATGGCCGCCACCCGCGCCCAGGTGAGCAGGGTTGGCAGATTGATCGCGCGGGTGGACATAAGACTGATAAGGACAGGTGACGGACGACGAAAAACCGGACTGGACAAGGGCATTGCACGGTAAGCCGGATCAGGAACGCGACAATCCACGCCGCACACCACGCCGGGCCGTTACGGCATGATAGGGTCATCACCCTGTGCTGCCTGCCCCGACTTCCGGAACCCACCCATGCAATCCAACTGGTTTGCGTCGCATGTCGACCTCCTGCTCTACATCTATGGTGGCCTCGCCATCGCCCTGGTTGTCTGGACGCTGTGGCGGGCGCGCAAGCGCAAACGGGCCGCCGCGCAAGATGACAGTGGGCCTTCCCGTTCAGACTGAAGGCGATTGCGGAACCTCCACCCACGCCATCAGGCCGCCGCCCTCGCGCGCCTGGAGGCCCACTTGCCAGCCATGCTGCTGCGCGAGTTGGCGTGCGATGGTCAGCCCCAGCCCCGAGCCCACACCCTGCCCCGGTGTGCGTGCCGCGTCCAGCCGGTTGAAGGGCTCGAACACCGCGTCCAGCTGGTCTGACGGTATGCCCGGGCCGCGATCGAGCACGGTGATGCGCACACGCCCTGCCGACTGCGCTGGCCTGGCCTGCAGAACGATCGGACCCGGCGCATGGCGCACCGCATTGGCCAGCAGATTGTCCACCACGCGCTGCAGCGCGTGAACATCGACCCAGGCCTGCAGATCCGGCGCGCACTGCACCTCCAGAACTGCGCCTTGCGAGCGCGCCCAGTCCGCATGGGTCTGCGCACGTTCCAGCAGCCAGGGCAGCAGCGCGACTTGCTGCGGCGCGCTGGCCTGCAGCCCGCGTGCGAGTTGCAGCACCTCGCCGATCAGACGATCCATCGCCAGCACATCGCGCTCGATCTGATCGAGCCGCGCCTCGGTGGGCTGCATGCGCTGCAGTTCCAGCGCGAGGCGAATGCGGGCCAGCGGCGTGCGCAGATCGTGCGACACCCCGGCGAGCAGATTGGTCCGTGCCTGCAGCAAGGTGTCGATGCGCGTGGCCATCTGATTGAAATGCGCCGCCAGCCGGACAAGTTCTCGCGGGCCGGTCTGTGGCAGGCGTTGTGGCGTATCGCCCTGCGCGAGTTGTGCAGCCGCCTGCTCCATGGCTTCCACGGGCCGGGTGATGCGCCGCGCCCACCACAGGGCGAGCAAGGTCGCGAGCGGCAGGCTCAGCAGCAGCCCAACGACCAGTGCGCGCACAGGCTGGGTCTGGATGCGACTATTGTCCACGCCCACGCCGATCTCGCGCCCGCCCGCAGGAATGCTGGTCCACAACCAGACGTGGCCCAGCGCATCGGTCTGGCGATCGAAGTACAGAGGATGCCCCACGCGTTGCTGCAGCGCCTGCTCGACATAACCGATGTACAGGCCATGCACCAAACCCGTGTCGGCGGGCGGTGGCAGATCCGGTCGCAGGCTGAGACGGTAATTGGCCTGCAACTCCCGTTCAAAGGCCGGTCGCGTCTGCGGCGGCAATTCGGCCCAGGTCTGTGCGGACAGCACCATGAGCCCGGCAAGATCATGCGCCGAGCGCTTTGCCATGGGCTGCAGCACGAACAGCAGCGCCACCGCGGCGAACGCCAGTTCCAGCGCCAGCACCAGCACCACCATGGCGCGCACGGTCTGCAGGCGCAGGGTGCGCGTGCGCAGCACGTTGTCGATCAGGCGGGACTCGCGCGGCACGGCGTCAGCGTGAACAGCTCAGGCTGCGGCGCCTGCCGGGTTGAACAGATAGCCCTGGCCCCGGATGGTGCGGATGTAGACGGGATGCGCCGGGTCGTCCTCGATCTTGCGGCGCAGACGCGTCACGCGCACGTCAATGCTGCGATCAAAGGCATCGCGCTCATAGCCTTTGAGCCAGTCGATGAGTTGATCCCGACTGAGCACGCGATTGGGATGCTCGGCCATGGCTTGCAACAACGTGAATTCGGCCACGCTCAGGCCCACGTCCTGACCATCACGCAGCAGCCGAAACGCTGCGGCGTCGATCAAAAAAGGGCCGAAGCGCGTCACGCCCTTGCCGACTTCGGCACCTGCCTGGGCCGCGTCGCCTGGCGCAGCAGCCTGCGCCCGACGCAGCAGCGCACGCAACCGGGCCAGCAGTTCGCGCGGGCTGAAGGGCTTGGGCAGATAGTCGTCGGCGCCGACCTCCAGGCCGATCACGCGGTCGATCTCTTCACCGCGCGCCGACAGCATGAGGATGGGCACGTCGCTGGTGCGGCGCAGCGCGCGTGCCAGCGAGAGGCCGTCCTCACCGGGCAGCATGAGATCGAGGATGACAGCCTGCGGTGCGGCCTGCGCCAGGCGCTCGCGCATCGCGTCGCCATGCGCTGCCAGATCGACCGTGTAGCCGTTGCCCGTGAGGTAATCGCGCAGCATGTCGCGCAACTCCGGGTCATCGTCCACCACCAGAATGCGTGCAGTTTGAGAGATCGCGATCATTCTTGGAGTCTAGGCCGATCTGCCCGCTCTGCGTGCAGCCTGAAATGTGCTGAAACACAGCGTCACCCAGGGCAACCAAGCCAGGCTTGCAGGACATCCGGGCGAAACCCGCGCCGACAAACATGACGGCATCGATCACGTTCACTGCCTTGTCCACCCCACCATGTTCGCTCGTCCGGCCCTTGTCACCCGCGTTGCCTTGCAGGCCAGCCTCGGCCTGAGTCTTTGCGGCATGGGGCTGGCCTCTGCGCAGCAGCCGCGGTTGAGCGCGGGTGCGCTGTTCGAGTCATCGCGCCAGGTGGCGGTCGATCAGGCGCAACAGGCCGAATCGGGTGTCGCGGCGCAGGTCAGCAAGGCGCTGCCCGCTGCCGCGATGCCCCCAGCCGTCGGGCTTCGGGGCTTGCAGGGAGACGGCGGGCAGGGCCGCGGCGCAACAGACTCTCCGTTCGGCACCGGCTACGAGCGCCGGATGGAACGCGCCGCAGCGGCGGCCGGGCTGTCCGATGGCGCACCCGCCCGACCGGCTGCCGCTGGCACCGCTGCGGGCGGTGGGGCGGGCGCCGGAGCCCATGCGGGCGGACAAGGCAGTGGACGTGGTCGACGCTGATTCAAGTTTTCCAACCTCAAGGAGTTCATCATGAAACAACGCAATGTCCTTCGTTTTCTGGCTGCCGCAGTGGCCGTGGGTGCCGCAGGGTCCGTGTTCGCCGCGGGCATGGGTGGTGGCGGCATGGGCGGGATGGGTGGCGGCATGGGTGCCGGGGCGGCTGCAGGCGCCGGAGCGGGCCAGATGCAGCAACACCAGTACCAGCATCGCAACATGCATCAGAACAGCGGCACGGCGCCAGGAACTGCACAGGGCCAGAAGCTGCAGCAGCGCGATCAACAGCGGGATCAGCAGCGCATTCAGGACCCCGCCTTGAGCCCGACGGCACCTGCCACCTCGACCCACTGATCGAAAGGACGACCACACCATGCAACGCCGACTCGTTCTGGGTTCTATCCTCGGCGCTGCGCTGTTGACTCTGGGTGGCTGCGGCGGCGGGGACACCGCCGTCGCAGCAGCACCGGCGAGCAGCGACGCAACTTCCGCCACGGCCATCACCGCACTCAGCACCCAACTCGCCACCATTCCCGCGTCCACGCTTTCCACCGAGGAAGCCAGCGCGCTGGTGTTCATGCGCGAGGAGGAGAAACTCGCCCGCGACGTCTATCAACTGCTGTTCACGCAGTGGGGACAGAAGGTGTTCAGCAACATTGCCGCCAGCGAACAGCAGCACATGGACGCGGTTGCGCTGCTGCTCACCCGCTACGGCCTGCCCGATCCGGCCGCCGGCACTGCCGTGGGCGTCTTCCACGATGCCCATGTGCAGGAGCTGTTCAACACCCTGATGGCGCAGGGTCAGACCTCGCTGATCGGCGCTCTCACCGTGGGGGCGACGATCGAGGATCTGGACATTGCCGATCTGCAGCAACGCATCGCGGCAACCGACAACGCCGACATTGCCTTGGTCTTTGGCGAGCTGATGAAAGGCTCACGCAACCACTTGCGCGCGTTCATCTCGCAACTGACCAAGCAGGGCGTGACCTACACGCCGCAATACATCACCCAGGCCGAGTTTGACGCCATCGTCAACAGCGCGACCGAAAAGGGCAGCATCTGAGACTGTTCTACCCTTCCGCGGCCTTCTCAGGCTGCGGCTTAGCGGACAGGTGATTCAACCGCACCGAGCCAGACCGGAGCAACGCCACGCCACGCAATGCGGGTGGCCTGGCGTTGCGCTGTTTTTAGGCAACACTGAACAAGTCCCCTGCGCGCTGCGCATCCGGCCTGCAGGCGGTCTGCGGCGTTGCACATCCTCGCCATAGCTTGGGCTATGGCTGCGGTGTGCGCCTTGCATCCCATCCCGCCGCCCGGCGCGCAGCATCACAAGGACTTATTCAGTATTGCCTTTACTTCGTCCCCGGCTTGATGTTGGCGAAGTACATCGCGATCTGGTCGATGTCGGAATTGCTCAGCGGCTTGGCCATCGCGCCCATGATGGCGTTGGGCCGCGTACCGTCGCGGAACTCACGAAGCGTCTGGACCAGATAGTCCTTGTTCTGCCCGGCCAGGTTGGGATAGGTCGGAAGAATGGCATGGCCGTCTGCGCCATGGCAGGAGAAGCACACGCCAAACTTGGCGTTGAGCGCGGCATTCGGCGCGGCCTGTGCCAGCCCGCTGCCTGCGGCCAGCAAGAGACCCGCGATGAGGATGGAAAAGAATTTGCGTTGATTCATGATGCAGCTCGAAATGAGGTCGATGAGAGCGCGCTGCGTCGGCTGACGCAGCGCAGGTCGTCAGGCGGCAAAGCCGATGTTGCGCACGTAGGCCCACACGCCAATGGCGAAGAAGGCAGCCATCCAGCTCCAGTTGACCCACACGGCAATGTCGCCCATGCGGGACACCGTGCGGTCTGCGGTGTACAGCCCCTTGATCTTGCCAGCCTTCCACAGCATGGTGGTGTAGAACGCGACCAGCGAACCACCAACTCCCACAAACGTGGCGAAGAACCAGATCACCGCGCCCCATTCATAGTGCGGCTTGGAGGCCAGGTTGTAGTGATACGGCGCCAGATAGGCCACGCGCAGCGCCTCGCGGTCGACCGAAACGATCAGCGCCATCAGGGCATAGAGCGCCATGGCCGAATACGCTTGCAGCGCCGAGCTGCCCACCGGCACCTGGCGCGCATACAGTGCGACACCGACGATCAACAACAAGGTCAGCCAGAACAGCGGCTGGGTGAACACCTGCATGGACGACGGCAGGCCATAGGCCCACAGCAGGCCGGTGACAAGCTGCAGGGCCACGCCCCAGTACGCCGTCTTCACGCCAAGGCGGTGCGCCAGGTCGAGATAGTCCGATGGAAAGTCGGCGCGCGCGCGGAAGTAACGCGCATAGCCCAGCAGGAACACGCCCGTCATGGTCAGCGACATGACAATGAAAAAGGCAAAGCGCGACAGCTCGAAGGCGTGAATGCCCATGCCGTTCATCACCGGCACGCCGTGGGGCGCATACCACTGCATCCACTTCTGCGGAAACAGCCCCTGATACGACAGCACATGCATGATGAAGCCGTCGAAAATCAGCAGCGACAGCGCCGCGGTGGCCCACCAGACCGTGGTGTCAGGCGCCTCGGCGGCGTGCGACACGTCGTGGTTCTTGAAATAGAACACGAACCACAGGGTGTAGCCGATGCCCAGGGTGAAAATGAAAAAGATCACCCAGAATGCCGACAGCAGGTTGCTGGTGTACCACGACGGGTCATAGATGGTCTGGGTGAACAGCAGCGGCGCCACGCCGAGCACGATGGCCATCGAGACGGCGATCTTGGCCACGCCGGTCATGGCGACCGACAGCCGCGCCCAGGCGGGTTGATGACGGCGCATGAAAGCGATGATGGCCAGCAGGCCGGAGCCCAGCGACAGGTTGACAAAGGCGATGTGAAACGCCCAGGTCAGCACGTTGAGGTATTGGAACAACCATGCAGGTGCTGGCAGGCCCGCCGGGTCCTGCAGCGCGCCGAGCATGGCGGAAACGGATGCGTTGTCCATGAGGTCAGTCCTTTGCTTGGATGGCTTGTGCGCCCGCGGCCTGCGCCGCGGCGGTATGCAGCGGCGCCGCGGCCGGCGCAGCGCGTGCGATCAGATGGCCCTCTGCGTCCACCGTGCCGGCGTTGACCGCGGCGAGGAAAGTGGCCAGCGCGTGTTGCTCATTGGTCGGCAGATCGATCTTGGGCATGTAAGGCACCGAACCATGCGCCAGCGGCCCGGCGAGAAAGCCCTGGATCATCGCCACATCCGTGGTGCCATGCAGCAGCTTGGGCAGCGGGCGCAGCGGACCGTCCTGGTTGATCGAGTGGCAGTTGGCGCAGGACATCACCGCCAGCAGACGCCCGGCCTCCATCTGGTTCTGCGGCGTGATCACGCGCAGGTCGGCCGGCACGAAGGCCGCGGTCTTGAGCAGGCCGTCCTTGGCGATCAGCGGCACCTCATCCTGGATGCCCAGCCCCGGCACGTCGCGCCCGATGACCTGATTGGAATACATGTACTGGCCGACCACCCAGGGTTTGCGCAGGCTCTCCCGCGTGCGCTCCTCCGGCCAGATGCCGGCAACCAGCAGAATGGCCACCATGCCCACCGCGATCGGTACACGCACCGACTGCGGCTTGAGGTAGACCCACAGCAGATACAGGCCGATCAGCACCGAGGTGGTGGCCAGCGGCACAAAGGTCGTGACGCGGAAATCCACATGGCCGAACCAGTCGGGCAGACGATCCTTGAGGATGACCAGCGCGTTGGGCGGCAGCGTGGCCACATACCACATGAAGGCGAGCGCGCCGCCCACCAGCCCGACGATGCCGAGCTTGGCCACGGTCTGCCCGACATCGCGCCGCAGCGGATCGCCCTTGGGAATGGCGGCAACGATGATGCTGCCCACCACGGCGGCCGAGGTCAGCATGAGGAAGCCTCGGTCGGCCAGCTGCGCGGCGAAGTTGAGGTTGTAGAACGCGTCGAACACCGAACCGGTGAGATACCAGCGCTGGCTGCCCGGCCACATCATGAACGACAGGATGCCGATGATCAGCACCAGCGTGGCCACCGAGCTGACGACGAAGGTCCAGGTGATCTTCAGGTGCGTCTTCGGGTCGATCTTGCCGATGGTGTAGACCAGCGCATACACCCCGATGACCTCGACGGTGAAGAACACCCACTCGGTCGCCCAGGCCCAGACGAAGTTGTGGATCAGCGCGGAAATGCCGCGCGGACTGGCCACAGTGACCGAGTACCAGATCCCGGGGCCGGTGACCGAGCCCCAGATGTACGAGAACACCAGCAGGAACATGCCGTACTTCTTGATGTACTGCATGATCTCGGGCTTGTTCTCGCGCACCGAGCGGCTTTCCAGCAGGGCAAACAGCACCGCAGCACCGACCGAGGTGTTGGACGCCAGCACATGGATCGTGCCGATGATGCCCATCACCCAGGCGGTACCGATTTGGGGCACGTACCACGTGGGATACATGCCGATCAGCTCAGACATACAAACTCCTTCAAGCAATGTGTGGACGGTGGATCACGGTCTTGACGCCGTTGCCCGTCGAGGCCATATCCATGCATCAGTATTCGCTGATGTGGATCAGGGAACAAGATGACAAAACGCCGCTGGGAAAACCCTGAATGTGCCAGGCAGCACGTGGAGCGCAGACGCGATGCATGCCCCTCCGCCAAGGCGGTTGACCCAGTGGACCCTGTGTCAAAAACCAGGTAGCGAAAGCGTAGGCGCGTTTGCCTGCGACGCCGCGTCGCACCCAGACAGGCCCTTGATCTATGTCAATTCGGCAATCGGCGGATCAGTCCGCCACCTCACGACGGCTCCTGCAGAGAGCCGGTGTCGCCCCGCAGCACCCGGTTGCGACAGATTGCCGCACCCGGCATGAACTTGCATGACATCAAAAGAGAAATCGTCACATTTCATTACATTCACCGACCTTGCCGAGGCGCTGTGCGTCGGCTCAAGCTCTGGAGATTGCCATGCGTTCGTTCACCTCCCCTGTCCCCTTCAAGCGTGCCGCACTGCTGGCCGTGCTGTTGTCTGGCTTCATCGCGCCTGCGCAGTTCGCCCGCGCGGAGACTCCTGCCTACAACCTGGGCGAGCCGGTCATCGCGCTGGTGCCCGTCATCAAGCAGCATGAAAAGGCGCTCAAGCTCGACGCCAAGCAGCAGGAAGAGTTCGCCCAGTGGCTCAAAACCGCACCAGCCAAGCGCAAGGCGGCCGAAGACAAGCTCGCCAACACCCGCCTGCAGCTGCGCGACGCGCTGATGAACGGCATGGGCGATACGCCCGAGCGTCAGGCCATGATCGAGGACATCGGCAAGCAGGAAGCCGCGCTGGTGGCCATGCGCGCGGGTTGCGTGGACAAGATGCACGCCCTGCTGGGCGCAGAAAAGTTCAAGGAAGCCGTCGCGCTGTACAAGGCCTCGCTGCACCAGGGCCACGGCGCGGCGAAGTAAGACCGCTTCAGTGCATCGCCTTGTAGATCGTGTGAGCGAGTTCGCGGGAGATGCCTTCCACGGTCATCAACGCGTCCTCGCTCGCTGCCTCGACGCCGCGAATGCCGCCAAACCGCGCCAGCAACTTTGCGCGGCGCTTGGGGCCGATTCCGGGGATGTCTTCCAGCCGCGAACCGCCGGTGCGCACCTTGGCACGCGCGGCGCGCATGCCGGTGATGGCGAAGCGGTGCGCCTCGTCGCGGATCTGCGCCACCAGCATCAGCGCAGCGCTGTCGGCGGGCAATGTGAGCTTGGGTCGGCCGTCGGCAAACACCAGTTCCTCCAGCCCCACTTTGCGGCCCTCGCCTTTTTCCACACCGACGATCACGCCGAGATCGAGCCCGAGTTCGGTGAACACCTCGCGCGCCATCGCTACCTGGCCGCGTCCACCATCCACCAGCACCAGATCGGGTAGCCGAGCCTTGTCGGCGGTGTGCCGCTGCGCATCGCCTTCGACCGCGTCCGTCTCCTGCGGTTGCTGCGTCTGCGCCTCGGCCACGCGCCGGTAGCGCCGGGTGAGCACCTGGCGCATCGCGGCGTAATCGTCCCCGGGCGTGATGTCGTTGATTCGGAACCGGCGGTATTGCGCCGGTTGCATGGCGTGGTCGGCGTACACCACGCAGGACGCCTGTGTCGCCTCGCCTGCGGTGTGGCTGATGTCGAAGCACTCCACCCGCAAGCCCTCGGCCTGGTCGGCATCCAGCCCCAGAGTCTGAGCCAGGGCCAGGGTGCGCTCGCGCTGCGAGCCTTCTTCCGCGAGCAGTCGGGTCAGCGCGATCTGTGCGCCCTTTTGCGCCATGTCCAGCCAGTCGCGGCGCTGGCCGCGCGGCTGGGTGACCTGCTGCATGCGGTGCCCGGCATGCTCGCCCAATGCATCGAGCAGTTCCGGGTCGAGCGGCTCGGCGCACACCAGCACAGGCGGCGGCGCCATCTGGAGGTAATGCTGGGCGACGAAGGCGTGCAGCACGCGATGCGCAGCGCTGCGGGCGGCGTCCGTCTGCTGGCCTTCCGCGGCTGCGGGTGCGTCTTCGACCTCCAGCGCCGCCTGCACCTGACTGGGGAAATAGGCCCGGTCTCCCAGGTGCCGCCCGCCACGCACCATGGCCAGGTTGACGCAGGCGCGCCCCCCCTTGAGCGCCACGGCCAGCACGTCCACATCCTGCGTGCTGCCCACCTCCATGCTCTGCTGCTGCAGCACACCGGAGAGCGCGGCAATCTGGTCGCGCAGCACGGCGGCTTCTTCGAACCGCAGGGCTTCCGAGAGTGACTGCATCTGCAGCTGCAGATCGCCCAGCACCACGCCGTGGTCGCCACGCAGAAAGCGCACCGCATGATCCACGTCGCGCGCATAGTCTTCGGCACTGATCTTGCCCACGCAGGGCGCCGTGCAGCGATGGATCTGGTGCAGCAGGCAGGGCCGGCTGCGGTTGGAAAACACCGTGTCCTCGCAGGTGCGCAACTGAAACACCTTCTGCAGCACGGCAATGCTCTCCTTCACCGACCACGCGTTCGGGTAGGGGCCGAAATACTGCTGCCGACGGTCGGTCGCGCCGCGGTAATACGCCACCCGCGGGAAGGCATGCGCGGTGGTGATCTGCAGATAGGGATACGACTTGTCGTCGCGGAACAGAATGTTGTAGCGCGGGTGCTGGGTCTTGATCAGATTGTTTTCCAGCAGCAGCGCCTCGGCTTCGGTACGCGTGACGGTGGTGTCCAGCCGGACGATGCGCGAAACCATCAGCCCGATGCGGGTGCCACCGTGATCCTTCTGGAAATAGCTCGATACCCGCTTGCGCAGATCGCGTGCCTTGCCCACGTACAGCAACGTACCATCGGCGGCGAAGTAGCGATACACCCCGGGCAGATGCGGCAGCGCGGCCACCTGTGCGAGCAGTTCGGCACTGTGCGCAGGTGCCGCATCAGAGGAGGAATCGGGGGACAAGTCAGCCGTCATGGTGATCAGGTGGCAAGCTGCACGGCACGTTCGAACACCGCGCGGAACATTGGCGGGGTCAGACGCCCGGTGTTCTGGTTGTAGCGGCTGCAGTGGTAACTGTCGATCAGGACATAGGCACCCAGGCAGTGTTCCGCAGCATGGGCAAACCGCGCGGCGGATGCTTTGTGCTCCAGGGCCATCAACACCGCGTCATGCGCCACCCTGCCCAGCGCAAGAATGACCCGCAGCCGGGACATGGCGTTGATTTCTTCGGCGAGATACCGGTTGCAGGTGCGGATTTCTGCTGGCAGCGGCTTGTTGCCCGGTGGCAGACATTTCACCGCATTGCTGATGCGGCAGCCCTGCAGTTGCAGGCCATCGTCTGCCCGAATGGTGGACGGATGATCGGTGATGCGAATCGGCACCGGACGCGAGGCCAGCCCCAACGCGGTCAGCGTGCCAAAAAGCAAAGGCCCGGCACCGTCGCCGGTGAACGGCCGACCCGAGGCGTTGGCGCCCTTGAGCCCCGGCGCCAGCCCAGCGACGAGCAGCGGCGCGTCCAGCGGGCCAAGAGGCGGCACCGGCTGGCAGGCATAGTCTGGATGCTCCTGTTTGACTTGATGTAAAAATGCCGCAAGACGCGGACACAAACGGCAATGCGCGTCATAAAAAGATCTGGAGGTCGGTGCGTCGTCACCTGGCATATTCATGAAAGTCCAACATCGGTGGGATCTGTTTTGCCACGTCGTCGACAACCTCGGCGACATTGGCGTGACCTGGCGGCTGGCGCGGCAGCTGGTGGCCGAACATCAGCAGCAGGTGCGATTATTTCTGGACGACTTCAAGGCGTTCTCGCACATCTGCCCCCAGGTGCAGTTGCGCGCCACGGAACAGACCATCGCCGGAGTGCAGATTGTGCCTTGGGCACGGCAACTGCAGTCCACGCCGGGCGATGTGGTGATCGAGATGTTCGGCTGCCGCCTGTCCGACGCGTTCATCGCCCAGATCGGCAAGGCGCAGCCGCGCCCGGTCTGGCTCAACCTCGAGCACCTCAGCGCCGAGGCCCTGGTCGACCTGCATCACCTCAAACCCTCGCCGCAAAGCGGTGGCGTGCAGAAGTTCTTCTACTACCCCGGCTTCACCGCCAAGACCGGCGGCCTGCTGCGTGAAGCCGACCTGATTGCGCATCGGGACAACTGGCAGATGCAGCCTTCGGCCAAGCGCATCGCCATGCGCACCCTGGGCCTGCCACCGCCGCCCGACCATGCACTCACCGTGCTGCTGTTCAGCTACGCCCGCCAGCGCCTCGAAGGCTGGCTGCACACCATGGCCTCGTCGGAGCGCCCGGTCGCGCTGTGGGTCTGCCCCGGCCCGGTGATGACGGCCATTCATGCGTGGCTTGACATGGAGCTGCAGACCGGCCAGGTCACCAGCCGCGGCAGCCTGAGCATCTACGCCCTGCCCTATGTGCCGCAGGAGCGCTTCGACGAACTGCTCTGGGCGGCGGACATCTGCATCGTGCGCGGAGAAGACTCTTTCGTGCGCGCGCAATGGGCGGCGAAGCCTTTTATCTGGCACATCTACCCGCAGGAGGACAGCGCGCACGACCGCAAGCTCGACGCCTTTCTCGACCGCTATCTCGCAGACACCGACACCGATCTGCGCGACACCGTGATCCACTTCTGGACCGCATGGAACCGTGGGCTCGATCTGGCTCCGGCATGGCTCGAATACGTGACCAACCTGCCCGCGCTGCAGCGCCACGCACTCCGATGGTCCCGTGCGCTGCAGGCACAGACCGATCTGGCCAGCCAGCTCGTCCATGACGTGTCGCGTCTGCAGGACATCAGGCCCAAGGTGGCAGCAGCCCGGTAGAATAGACATTTATCCTGAATTCCCCGAACTGTTCAATGAAGATCGCCCAAGAAATTCGCGCCGGTAATGTCATCATGGTTGGCGACAACCCGATGGTGGTGCAAAAGACCGAATACAGCCGCGGTGGCCGCAATGCCGCCACGGTGAAAATGAAACTGAAGAACCTGCTCACCAGCGGCGGCACGGAAGCCGTGTACAAGGCCGATGACAAGATCGACTTCGTGACGCTGGAGCGCAAGGAGTGCACCTACTCCTATTTCGCCGATCCCATGTATGTGTTCATGGACTCGGACTACAACCAGTACGAGGTGGAAAAAGACAATATGGGTGACAGCCTGAACTACCTCGAAGACGGCATGGCCGTCGAAGTGGTGTTCTATGACGGCAAGGCCATCTCGGTGGAAATGCCCACCACCGTGGTGCGCGAAATCATCTACACCGAACCCGCCATCAAGGGCGACACCTCCGGCAAGGTCCTCAAGCCCGCGAAGCTGGCCACTGGCTATGAAGTGCCCGTGCCCATTTTCGTCGCGACGGGTGACAAGATCGAGATCGATACCCGCACCGGCGAGTACCGCAGCCGCGTCTGACCGGCAGACCACACCGCGTCCCAAAAAACCGCCGTGCAGGCGGTTTTTTTCATAAAAAAGGGCCCGCGCTCGGCAGGCCCTGTCAACCTCGCAATGCCATCCCATTGCAAGGACTGGAGGATGGGTGATGCGTGGCGCGGGCGTCAGGACGAGAAACGCTCGCACCATCCGTTGGGGTCGATCGCCCCGGCAACCAGACGGCAGCTCCCCTTCGCTGTCGCGTCATTGCCGGGGATGAAATACGCGCAATCACTGCAATGCTGCCCGCCGTGCGGCATGGGCTGATAGTGCACGGCCGCCTTGCTGAGCATGTCGTCTTCCGCCTGCGCGGGAATCACTGCGGCAGCGCCAGCAACGGCGAGCAGCAGCCCCCCGTTGCGCAACAAGGCGCGGCGCTTCAGGTCAATCTGTTTTGCTTGAGGCATCTTGATCTCCAAGGGTTGGCACGCGGCGGACGCACCGGGCGTCCGCCGCTCTGACTCACTGATGCACCACGTCGGGCTGCATCGGCGCGAGGATGGCCAGCAACTGGTTCTGCAGACCCAGCGGCACGTTGTTGGAGTCCATGGATTTCTGCAGATCCTCCACCAGGGCGTTGAAATCCGCAGTGTTCAGGTGCATGCCCTTGTGCGCCTGTTTCATGCTCAGCCCGGTGTACTTGCATGGCCCGCCCGTGCCTTCACACACCTGGTTGACCAACTCCATCTCCAGATGCGGAATATTGGTCTTGGCGAAGAAGTGATTGATCCGGTTGTCCGCCGCGACATTGACAACCATGTCGTGCACCACCTTGGTGATGGCTGGCTTGCCGCCGAGCTGCTCATAGAGCGTCGGGCTGGTGGATTGCGCCTGCGCATTGAACAGGCCAGCAACCGACAGGGCGGTGACGAAGGCAGTGACTGCAAGCGGCTTGGTCAGGGATGAAATTGGGTGTCGCATGATTGACTCCTTGAAAAATGGGAACTGCGCTCAGAACGTGCCGTTGAGCGAGAGATAGATGCCCTTGTTGCTGGCCTGGAACGGCAGCGGGCCGAGATCGGCATAGGCCGCGGTGAGCGACAGGCTCTTGTTCGGGAAATAGGCGATGAAGACGTCCTTCATCGTCCCGGGCGAGCCGATCGCCGTGGCCGCTGCATTGACCGGGTACTTCATGTTGTCGGGCTGCTGGCGGAACTCGCCGCCCACCGCTACGTCCGGCCGCAGAAACACCGCAGCAGAGCCCTCGAGCTCGGCGTGATAGCTGTTGTCGCTCTTGGTGCCCAGTGCCCCGGCAATGCCGTTGGCGCTGTTGGTGCCAAAACCCAGCAGACCCATGGCGTTGGCCTTGGTGCCGCGCAGGGTCAGGTTGACCAGGGTGACGCGATGAAAGATGCCGTTGAGGAACACCTTGGTGGCTGCGACGTAGAAATCGGTGCCGGAGTCCTTGGCCGCGCCGAAGAACTTGGGAATGCCGATCGGGCCCAAGCCTGAGAAGTTGCTGTTGAAGTCGTTGTTCTTCTTGTACTTGATGCCCACGGACACCTGCGGATACGGGGTATAGAGTATGTCGCCGAACAGCCTTGCCTTCAGCCCGAGCACGTCCATGCTGATGGTCTGGTTGCCGAGGTTGATGTTGGGGTTGGGGCTGGAGATGAGGCCCAGACCACCCGCTTGATTGCCCAGCACGCCCAGGCTGGAGAGCGCGCCCACATTGACATTGAGGTTCTCGTGCGCCACCGAGATCTCGAAACGGTTGTGGATGCCCACAGCCGCGCCCAGCGTGGTCAGGCCGTAGTTCGGCACGCTGACATAGGTGCCGGTGACCGAGCCACCCACCTCGTCGCCGGTGTCATAGCCGGCGATCACCGCCCAGGGTGAGATGCCGCCCCCGGTCGAGCCGCCCACCTCGGTGACGCCGCTGGTCGCCAGCAGGCGGCTGCCCTGCGCCTGCGCGGTGCCAACTCCCCAGATGCCCAGCCCTGCGATGGCAGTGGCTGCAATCGTTTTTTTCCAGTGATGAACTTGCATGCTGTCGCTCCTCTTGATTGGTCGTGGCACTCCAGAACTGGAGTGATCGCAACCGAGCCGTCCAGGCCAGCATCAGTTGCGACAAGAGGAACTACGCGGCAGAGAACAAACCGGATTCGGGAAATCGTCCCGCAGCACCGACGAAGATGTAAAAATTTCCTACACGATCCAGCACGGCGCTTGATCACCCCGGGGGTGGTGAGCCGCCACCCCAATGACAACGGATCGGGCGTCTGGAAGCTCAGGCGGCAGGACGCAGGGCAGACGCCTCGCGCGCCAGAGCGGTGATCGCGCTCCAGTCGCGCGCCGCCAGTGCCGCCTCGGGCACCAGCCAGGAGCCGCCCACACAGGCCACGTTGGGCAATGCCAGATAGCTGGCGGCGTTGCCTGGGTTGATGCCGCCGGTGGGGCAGAACAGCAGTTGCGGCAGCGGGCCATGCAGCGAGTTGAGCAGCGCCCGCCCGCCCACGGCCTCGGCCGGGAACAGCTTGAGCGCGGTGAACCCGGCGTCCAGTGCGGCCATCGCCTCACTGGCGGTGGCCACGCCGGGCACGAAAGGCAGCGGGCTCTTTTGAGCGGCAGCCAGCAGCGCCGGAGTGAGGCCAGGGCTGATGCCGAACAGTGCGCCCGCGTCCTGCGCGCGGTGCCAGTCGTCCGGTGTGAGCACGGTGCCCGCGCCCACCAGCGCACCGGGCACGCGGTCGCGGATCTGGCGGATCGCGTCCAGCGCAGCGGGGGTGCGCAGCGTGACCTCCAGGGTGCGGACACCGCCGGCCACGAGGGCTGCGGCCAGATCGACCGCCAGGGCCGCGTCGCGGATCACGATGACGGGCAGCACCGGCCCGGTGCGCAGCAGGTCGGTGGCGCTGAGCATGTCTTGAGGGGTCATGGTGTGCATGCTCAGGCTCCGGCCCAGTCGGGATGCTGGAAACTGGCCGCGCCCTGCTCGGCGCCATCGACATGGCGACGAAAGGCGGCGAACAGCTCGCGGCCCACGCCATATTGATGGCGCGTGAGGTCGATGACTTGCGCGGTGCGCGCATCCCATTCCTCGGGCGGCACCTCGGCATGCACTTGACCGGTGTGGGCGTTGAGGGTGATGCGGTCGCCGTTGCGCACCTTGGCGATCGGCCCGCCGTGCGCGGCTTCGGGCGTCATGTGGATCGCCGAAGGCACCTTGCCCGAGGCGCCGGACATGCGGCCGTCGGTGACCAGTGCCACCTTGAAGCCGCGATCCTGCAGCACCCCCAGCGTGGGCATGAGCTTGTGCAGCTCGGGCATGCCGTTGGCCGCTGGTCCCTGAAACCGGATCACAGCGACGAAATCGCGCTCGAGTTCGCCGCGCTTGAAGGCGGCGAGCAACTCGTCCTGGTCGTCGAACACAATGGCCGGCGCCGAGATCACGCGGGACTCGGGCTTGACCGCCGAGACCTTGATGACGCCACGGCCCAGATTGCCGCGCATCAGCTTCAGACCGCCATCGGGGGCGAAAGGGTTGCGCACCGGGCGCAGAATGTCGGGGTCGAGCGACTCGGACGCACCATCGCGCCACACCAGCGTGCCACGGTCCAGCCCCGGCTCTTGGGCGTAGCGCGCCAGCCCCGGCCCGGCCACGGTCTGCACATCGCCATGCAGCAGCCCAGCGCCGAGCAGTTCGCGGATGACAAAGCCCATGCCGCCTGCGGCCTGGAACTGATTGACGTCGGCCTTGCCGTTGGGGTAGAGCCTGGTCAGGGTTGGCACGACCCTGGAGAGGTCGTCAAAGTCGGTCCAGTTGATGTCGATGCCCGCAGCGCGGGCGATGGCCACCAGATGGATGGTGTGATTGGTCGAGCCACCGGTGCACAGCAGGCCCACCAGACCGTTGACGATCACGCGCTCGTCCACCAGCTCGCCGATCGGCGTGTACTGCGTCCCTTCGGCGGAAATGGCCACGGCGCGCGTGGCCGCCGCGCGGGTGAGCACCTCGCGCAGCGGCGTGCCGGGGTTGATGAAGGCGCTGCCCGGCAGGTGCAAGCCCATGATTTCCATCAGCATCTGGTTGGAATTGGCCGTGCCGTAGAAGGTGCAGGTCCCGGCGCTGTGGTAGGACTGCATTTCGGCGTCGAGCAGCTCCTGGCGGCCGATCTTGCCTTCGGCATACAGCGCCCGGATGCGCGCCTTCTCGTCATTGGCCATGCCGCTGGTCATCGGCCCGGCGGGCACGAAGATGCCCGGCAGATGGCCGAAGGCGAGCGCACCGATGAGCAGGCCCGGCACGATCTTGTCGCACACGCCCAGATACAGCGCGGCGTCGAACATCTGGTGGCTCAGGGCGACGGCGGTCGCCATCGCGATGACATCGCGCGAAAACAGCGACAGCTCCATGCCGGCCTGTCCCTGGGTGACGCCGTCGCACATCGCCGGCACGCCGCCGGCAAACTGTGCAGTGGCTCCCGCAGCCAGCGCCGCCTCCTTGATCCATGCGGGAAACGCCCCGAGCGGCTGGTGCGCCGAGAGCATGTCGTTGTAGGCGGAGACGATGGCCAGGTTGGGGCGCGACTGGGGCGTGACCTCCTTGAGCAGGATGCGCGCGGGTGCGGGCGCAGCAGCGATTGCATGCGCCAGATTGGTGCAGGAGAGCTGGCTGCGCTCCACCTTGCCGCCCCGCGCCGCGCGAATGCGCGCCAGATACGCCGCCCGCTGCACGCGGCTGCGTTCCACGATGCGCTCGGTCACGGTGGCAAGGATGGGATGCAGGGATGGCGATGGGGTCATGGCGGGCAGACATTCAGGACAGGTGGCAAGGATATTGCAGGTTACTCAGGCATCATGCAGTCGAAATGACACGCAAATTTCATACCGTTCATCGTGTGCCGATCACACTGGGGACATGTTTCATGATTCCAATCAATTTCCTGAAAACAATGCAGATCTCGACGAACAGCCGCAGCCGCCCCTGCCTACACTGAACCAGGATCATCTCATGGCAACAACAACGCGAACAAAAACCGACATGACCGCCACTCCCGCTTTCGACATGGTGCTGTTCGGCGGCACGGGCGATCTGGCCATGCGCAAGCTGCTGCCTGCGCTGTTTCAGGCGCACCAGTCCGGCACACTGCATCCCGCAGGTCGCATTGTGGCGCTGGGGCGCGGGGCGCTGACCCTGGACGATTATCTGGCGCAGGTACAAAGCCAGTCCGGCCCTCACCTCAAGGCCGACTTCGCCAGCGCGGCGTGGGCCAGTTTCGCTGCGCGGCTGACCTATCTCAAGCTCGATGCCAGTGTACCGGCCGACTTCGACGCGCTGGCCGCGCTGCTCGGCACGGACGATGCGCATGTCACCGTGTGCTACCTGGCCACGGCGCCGTCGCTGTTCGAGCGCATCTGCACCCAGCTCGCCCGCGTTGGCCTGAACCACCCCGGTGTGCGCGTGGTGCTGGAAAAGCCTCTGGGCCACGATCTGGCATCGAGCGAGGCGATCAACGCCGCGGTGGCGCAGTCGTTTACCGAGAGCCAGCTCTACCGCATCGACCACTATCTGGGCAAGGAGTCGGTGCAGAACCTCATGGCCATGCGCTTCGGCAACGTGCTGTTCGAGCCACTGTGGCGGCGCGAATGGGTGGACAACGTGCAGATCACCATTGCCGAAGACCTGGGCGTGGAAGGACGCGGCGAGTTCTACGACAAGACCGGCGCACTGCGCGACATGGTGCAGAACCACCTGCTGCAACTGCTGTGCATGGTGGCCATGGAACCCCCGGCCAGCCTGGAGGCCGACGCCATCCGCGACGAAAAGCTCAAGGTGCTCAAGGCGCTCAAGCCCTTTGCCGAGCCCGATGTGGCCAGCAAGAGCGTGCGCGGGCAATACCGTGCCGGGGCCATCGATGGCAAGCCGGTGGTGGGCTATCTGCAGGAAGCCGACATCGCCCCGGACAGCCGCACCGAGACCTTCGTGGCGATCAAGGCGGAAATCGCCAACTGGCGCTGGGCCGGGGTGCCGTTCTTCCTGCGCACCGGCAAGCGCATGCAGGAGCGGCTGGCGGAAATCGTCATCAGCTTCCGCGCGGTGCCGCTGAGCCTGTTCGGCGGTCCGGTCGCGCTGCAGGGTGCCAACCGCCTGGTGATCCGGCTGCAGCCCGAAGAGAGCATCAGCCTGCACTTTCTCTCGAAGGAGCCGGGCGACGGCATGCGTCTGCATCCCACCAAGCTCGATCTGGACTTCGAGTCCACTGCGCAGAAGCGCCGCGCCGATGCCTATGAGCGACTGCTGCTCGACGTGATCCGCGGCCAGCTCGGGCTGTTCATGCGCCGCGACGAACTCACCGCAGCCTGGCGCTGGGTCGAGCCCATCCTGGAATGCTGGGAGCGCAACGGCGAGGCGCCCAAGTCCTACACCGCAGGAACCTGGGGACCGGCGGCGTCCAGCGCCCTGCTGTCGCGCGACGGTGCGTCCTGGCACGAGGAGCTGTGAGACATGCTGCATGTTTGCGCCAACACGCAGGATCAGGTCGCTCAACTGGTGTGCGCCATCCAGACCGCGCTGGCGGAGGACATTGCGCAACAGGGCCGGGCGCTGCTGGCCGTCTCCGGCGGGCGTTCGCCCATCCCGCTGTTTCACGCGCTGGCGCAGGCGCCGATCGACTGGCCACGCGTGGCCGTCACGCTGGTCGATGAGCGTGTCGTCCCTCCAGACCATGCCGACAGCAACGCCGCACTGGTGCGCGCCCATCTGCTGACCGGCGCTGCGGCGCAGGCGCGCTTCCTGCCGCTGGTCGATGATCCACAAGATCTTGCAGGCTGCGTCGCCCGGGCCAATGCGCACTTCCGCGAACTGGCACAGCCCATCAGCGTCGCCCTGCTGGGCATGGGAGAGGACGGGCACACCGCGTCGCTGTTTCCCGGTGCCGCCGAGCTGGCCGCGGGACTCGACCCCACCCACCCCGAGCCCTATCTGTCCATCAGACCAACGCATGCACCGCACGCCCGCATCAGCCTGAGCCTGGCCGTACTGCTGCAATCGCGCCGCCTGCTGCTGTCGATTGCGGGACAGGCCAAGCATGCGGTCTATGCGCAGGCCGCCACGCCGCCGCCGCGCGTTGCACTGCCGATCAGTTTCCTCGTCCAGCAAACCCGCGCCTCATTCGATGCCTACTGGACACCTTGACCTCCATCCCCGGTTGCTTGCCGACATCGGCGGCACCCATGCCCGCTTTGCGCTGCAGACCCCGCAGGGGATCAGCCCCATCATCACCCTGGCCTGCGCCGATTTCCCGACCGTGCAGGACGCCATCCAGGAGGCGCTGCGGCGCGCTGGCACGCCCGCAGTGCGCCATGCGGCATTTGCCATCGCCAACCCGGTGCTGGGTGATGCGGTGCGCATGACCAACCATGACTGGGCGTTCTCCATCACCGCGCTGCGCGACGCCATGGGCTGGGAGACGCTGCTGGTGCTCAACGACTTCACCGCGCTGGCACTGGCGCTGCGGGAGCTTCCGCCCGACTCTCTGCGCCAGATCGGCGGCGGCGCGCCTGTGCCCGGCGCCGCCATCGGCCTGCTCGGCGCGGGCACCGGTCTTGGCGTCTCCGGCCTGATTCCGGGCCCAAGCGGAACCTGGCTGCCGCTGGCCGGTGAGGGCGGGCATGTGAGTTTCGCGCCGTTCGATGCGCGCGAGATCGACCTCTGGCGCTACGCCCGGGCGCGCTTCGGCCATGTCTCGGCCGAGCGCCTGCTCTCTGGCCCGGGGCTGCAACTTCTCCACGCCTGGCTGGGCGAGATCGACCCGCACCCCGCCGCAGGGCCGTCCCAAGGCGGGGTGCACCCCCTCGGGGGGCAGCGAGGGCAAAGCCCGAGCGTGGGGGCCGTCCACCACCCCGCCGCAGGGCCGCCCCAAGGCGGGGTGCACCCCCTCGGGGGGCAGCGAGGGCAAAGCCCGAGCGTGGGGGCCGTCCACCACCCCGCCGCAGGGCCGTCCCAAGGCGGGCCCTCCCCCGCGGACATCACCGCGCGCGCCTTGAACGGCAGCGACGCCCGCTGCATGCAAGCCGTCGATCTGTTCTGCACCCTGCTCGGCACCGTGGCCGCCAATCTGGCGCTGACCCTGGGCGCGATGGGCGGCGTTTTCATCGGCGGTGGCATCGTGCCCAAGCTGGGTGCGGCATTCGAGCGCTCGGGCTTTCGCGCCCGGTTCGAGGACAAGGGTCGATTTTCCGACTATCTCGCCCGCATTCCGGTGTTTGTCATTCATCACCCCGATCCCGCATTCCTCGGCGTGGCCAAGGCGCTGGACCAACACCTCACCTCCTCCACCCTCCCATGACAACGCCCAACAACGGCAACCTCGGTGGCAACATCACCGCGATGCGCTTTCCCCGTGGCAGCGGCGTGCTGCTGCACATCACCTCCCTGCCCGGGCCGCACGGCAGCGGCGATCTGGGGCCGGATGCCTATCACTTCGTCGACTGGCTGCAGGCCAGCGGGCAGTCGCTGTGGCAATTCCTGCCGCTGGGCAATCTCGGCGTGGGGCATTCGCCCTACATGAGCAGCTCGGCCTTTGCGGGCAACGTGCTGCTGATCGACCTAGCCGAACTGCAGCAACGCGGCTGGCTGGGCGCCGACGATCTGGCGCCGATCGACGGATTGCATGGCGCGCAGGTGAACTTCGAGCGCGTCATTCCGTTTCGCATGGAGCGCCTGCAGCGCGCCGCGCAGCGTTTTGCCGCCAGCGCCACGCCGCAAGAACGCGCCGATCTGGCCGCGTTCCGTGCCGCGCATGCCCAGTGGCTGGACGACTATGCGCTGTTCATGGCCTTGTCCGAGCACTTCGAGGACCGCTTGTGGAGCGATTGGGACGCCCCGCTGGCGCAGCGCCAGCCCGCGGCCTTGCTGCAGGCCAGGGCGGAGCATGCCGAGCGCATCGACTTCTGGACATTCGCGCAATGGTGCTTCTTCCGTCAATGGGGCGCGCTGCGCGCCTACGCCCACTCCCGCGGGGTGAAGCTGGTGGGCGACATGCCGATTTTCATCTCCCTCAACAGCGCCGATGTGTGGGCACGGCCCGACCTGTTTCAGCTCGACGCCGCAGGCCGCCCCACGGTCGTGGCCGGTGTGCCGCCGGATTATTTTTCCGCCACGGGCCAGCGCTGGGGCAATCCGCACTATCGCTGGGCAGCGCACGAGGCCGAGGGCTTTGCCTGGTGGATCGCGCGGCTGCGCGCCACCTTCTCGCTGGTGGACCTGGTGCGCATCGACCATTTCCGCGGCTTCGAAAGCTGCTGGGAAATCCCGGCGGACGCGCCCACGGCGATCGGCGGCAAGTGGGTTGCGGCGCCGGGTGCGGCGCTGTTCGACGCGGTGTCCAGGGCGCTTGGCCCGTTGCCCATCATCGCCGAAGACCTTGGCGTCATCACCCCGGAAGTCACCGCGCTGCGGCAGCGCTTCGGCTTTCCCGGCATGCGCATCCTGCAGTTTGCCTGGGGGCAGGACGACGGCGGCAAGAACGCCTACCTGCCGCATAACCATACCCACGACAGCGTGGTCTATCCCGGCACGCACGACAACGACACCACGGCGGGCTGGTGGGCCAGCGCGCCCGAAACGGTGCGCCACCATGTGCGCGACTACCTTGCCTGCGACGGCGGCGACATCGCCTGGACGCTGATCCGCGCCGCCAGCGCCAGTGTGGCCGACATCGCCTTGTTCGCCATGCAGGACGTGCTGCGGCTGGACAGCAGCCAGCGCATGAACACGCCCGGAACGGCGCAAGGCAACTGGGGCTGGCGTTTCACCTGGGATCAGGTACAACCAGGACATGCGGCGGCATTGGCGCACTTCGGCCGGCTGTACAACCGCCACCCAAACTGAACCGGAACCCCGCCCATGCTGACCGAACACGACATCGCCGATCTTGCGCAAGGCCGCCACGCCGACCCCTTTGGCGTGCTCGGCATGCATGCGCGCGGCACCACGCTCTGGGTCAATGCCCTGCTGCCCGGTGCGCTGGCCGTGGAGGTCATCGAGCGTGCGAGTGGTGCGCCAGTTGCCGCGCTCGAGAAGCAGGACGACACGGCGGTGTTCAGCGCCCGCATGGGCCGCCGCCGCAAGCCCTTCGACTACCTGTTGCGCGTGACCTGGCCGCCGCTGCACCCGGGCGATCCACCCTGGGTGCGCGACCTGGAAGACCCCTACCGTTTCCCGCAGGTGCTGGGCGAGATGGACGCCTGGCTGCTGGCCGAGGGCACGCATCTGCGGCCGTATGAATGCCTGGGCGCGCACCCCGGCGAGATGCTCGGCGTGGCCGGCACCCGCTTTGCCGTGTGGGCACCCAATGCACGGCGGGTGTCGGTGATCGGGGACTTCAATCTCTGGGACGGCCGCCGCCACCCCATGCGGCTGCGGCGCGAATGTGGTGTGTGGGAACTGTTCCTGCCCGATGTGGGCAAGGGTGCGCTGTACAAGTTCGAAATCCTCACCCAGCACGGCGACATCCTGCAAAAGGCCGATCCCATGGCCTTCCGCAGCGAACTGCGCCCCAACACCGCCAGCATCGTGCACGGTCTGCCGCCGCTGCACCCCATCCGCAGCGACATGGCGCGGGCCAATGCCTTTGCTGCGCCGATCAGCATTTACGAGGTGCATCTGGGCTCCTGGCGCAAGGCGGATGGCTGGCGCTGGCTGAACTATCGCGAACTGGCCGACACCCTGGTGCCCTACGCCCGCGACATGGGCTTCACGCATCTGGAACTGCTGCCCATCAGCGAGCATCCCTTCGACGGCTCGTGGGGCTACCAGCCCATCAGCCTGTTCGCCCCCACCGCGCGTTTCGGCTCGCCCGAGGATTTCCAGTATTTCGTCGATGCCGCGCACGCCGCGGGGCTGAGCGTGATTCTCGACTGGGTGCCCGCGCACTTCCCGTCCGATGCGCACGGCCTGGCCAACTTCGACGGCACGCATCTGTACGAATACGCCGACCCGAAGGAAGGCTTCCACCACGACTGGAACACCCTGATCTACAACTTCGGCCGCACCGAAGTGCGCAACTATCTGGTGGCCAACGCCCTGTACTGGCTGGAACGCTTCAACATCGACGGCCTGCGGGTGGACGCCGTGGCCTCGATGCTCTACCGCGACTACAGCCGCCCGGCCGGGCAATGGGTGCCCAACAAGTTCGGCGGGCGCGAAAACCTGGAAGCCATCGACTTCCTGCGGCGCATGAACCACACCGTCGGCGTGCAGCGCCCCGGCGCCATCACCCTGGCAGAAGAATCCACCGCCTTCCCCGGGGTGAGCCGCCCGCCATCCGACGATTTGCGCAGCGGCGGTCTGGGCTTTCATTACAAGTGGAACATGGGCTGGATGCACGACAGCCTGAGCTATGTGCGGCGCGACCCGATCCATCGCCAGTACCACCACAACGAGCTGACCTTCAGCATGATGTACGCCTACGACGAGAACTTCGTGCTGCCGCTCTCGCACGACGAGGTCGTCCACGGCAAGGGGTCGCTGCTGGCCAAGATGCCGGGCGACCGCTGGCAGCAGTTCGCCAACCTGCGCGCCTACCTTGGCTACATGTTCAGCCATCCCGGCAAGAAGCTGCTGTTCATGGGCAACGAGTTCGCACAAGCGTCGGAGTGGCAGTCCGACTACAGCCTCGACTGGGACGCGCTGCTGCACGCGCCACACCGCGGCATCCAGCGCCTGGTGCGCGACCTCAACCTCACCTATCGCGCCCATCCCGCGCTGCACCAGCTCGACCACCATCCCGGCGGCTTCACCTGGATCACTTACGACGACGCCACGCAGTCGGTGCTGGCCTTCGAACGCGCGGCCAGCCAGGGCCCTGCCTTCGTCGTGTTGTGCAACTTCACGCCCACACCGCGCCCCGGCTACCGCATCGGCGTCCCGCAGGCCGGGCGCTGGGAGGTGCTGATCAATACCGACGACCCGGTGTACGAGGGCTCGGGCCTGCCGCTGGATCTGCAGGGCGCCGCGCCGCAGCCGTCGCACGGACGGGCGTTTTCGCTGCAGCTCACCCTGCCGCCGCTGGCCTGCGTCATCCTCCGCCCTGCCAGTTGATGCCGCCGATGAACGCGCAACGCCGCGCCGCCAGAACCAAGCCCGCCCTCCCCGGCCTGCTTGCCGCGCGGGTGACCGCGCTCGGCGCGCAACTGCACCCCGACGGCGTGCATGTCGCGCTGGCCGCGCCGCACGCGCAGGCCGTGGAGCTCTGCCTGTTCGCCGAAGATGGCCGCACCGAGGTCGCCCGCCTGCCGATGCCACTGCAGCGCGACGGCATCTGGCAGGGCGTGCTGCCCGCCGCCGCGGGCGGGGTCGAGGGACTGATCTACGGCTGGCGGGTGCACGGCCCCTGGGCGCCGCACGACGGCCACCGCTTCAACCCGGCCAAGCTGCTGCTCGACCCCTGCGCGCGCGAGGTGGTCGGCCGCTACGACGGCAGCGACATCCACCTCGGCCACGATCCGGCGCATCCCGACCGCCCGGATCCGCGCGACAACGCCGCCACCGCGCTCAAGGCCCGCGTGGTCGCCGACCTGCCGCCACCCGCGCAGCCGCGCCCGGTCATCGACCCGGCGCAGCGCGTGATCTACGAGCTGCATGTCAAGGGCTTCACCGCGCTGCACCCCGAGGTGCCGCCACCGCTGCGCGGCAGCTACGCCGGCCTGGCCCATCCGGCTTGCATCGCCTACCTGAAGGCGCTGGGCATCACCACGGTCAGCCTGCTGCCGATCGCGTTTCGTGCCGACGAAGCCCGGCTGCTGCGCATGGGACTGAGCAATTACTGGGGGTACAGCCCGATTGCCTGGGCCGCGCCGGAAACCCGGCTGTGGAGCGGCACGCCGGGCAGCACGCCGCGCAGCGAGTTTCGCGCGCTGGTCGAGGCCCTGCATGCCGCCGGTCTGGAAGTCGTGCTCGACGTGGTCTACAACCACACCGCCGAGCTCGACCCGCTCACCGGCCCGACGCTGTCGCTGCGCGGCATCGACAACGCGCTGTACTACCACCTCGACCCGCAGGACCCCACCCGCACCCTGGACTGGACCGGCTGCGGCAACGGCGTCAACCTCAACGCCCCGCTGGTGTTGCGTGTGGTCATGGACAGCCTGCGCCGGTGGGTCACCGAATTCGGTGTGGACGGCTTTCGTTTCGATCTGGCCATCACCCTGGCGCGCGGTGGCGCGCAGGTGAACTACGGTTTTCAGTCCGACGGCGCCTTTCTCAGCGCCATGGCGCAAGACCCCGTGCTGTGCAACTGCCTGCTGATCGCCGAGCCCTGGGATCTGGGGCCGGGCGGTTATCGACTGGGAGGATTTCCGCCCGGCTGGCTGGAGTGGAACGACCGCTTTCGCGACACCCAGCGCGGCTTCTGGCTGCAGCATCAGAATGCGCCGGGAGAATTCGCCACCCGCCTGGCGGGGTCGGGTGATGTATTTCCGCCCGCGCGGCGCGGCGCCTACAGCAGCGTCAACTTCATCACCGCGCACGACGGCTTCACCCTGCGCGATCTGGTGAGCTACGCGCACCGTCACAACCAGGCCAATGGCGAAGACAATCGCGACGGCCACGGCCACAACCTCAGCACCAACAACGGCGTCGAGGGGCCGACCCAGATCCCCGAAGTCCTTGCCGCCCGCGCGCGCCAGAGCCGCGCCCTGCTGGCGGTGCTGCTGCTCTCGCTGGGCACGCCCATGCTGCTGGCTGGCGATGAACTGGGCCACACCCAGCGCGGCAACAACAACGCCTACTGTCAGGACAACCCGATGTCCTGGATCGACTGGCAGCAGGCCGATGTCGCGCTGCGTGACTATGTGCGCGGCGTACTGGCGCTGCGGCACAGCGTCCCGCTGCTGCAAGGCCGAGCCTGGTGGGCGCCTGCTCCCACGGCTGCCCAGCCCGGCGCGGCGTGGTACCGCGCCGATGGCCAGCCGATGGAGCAGGCCGACTGGGCGCGCGACGACCATGGCGCGCTCATGGTGCTGCTCGGCACCGCAGCGCAGCAGGTTTTGATTCTCATCAATGCTGAGGGGCAGGAAGCCTCATTCAACCTCAGGCCGGGGCGGTGGATTCTTAGACTGTCCAGCGACAGCGGATTTGTCGCCCCGGCACTCGGTGAACATGCATCTGGCAAGGACAGCGGCAAGGCGCACCGTCTGGGCACGGTGCAAACCCTGCCGCCCACCAGTCTGTGGATCGCCACACAGGAAGGCACCGCCCCCACTCGATCAGGAGACACCCCGGCATGAAACGCGTCACCCGCCCCGCCACCCCTTTTGAAGGCCAGCGCCCCGGCACCTCCGGGCTGCGCAAAAAAGTCAGCGTGTTCCAGCAGCCGGGCTATCTGGAAAATTTCGTGCAGGCACTGTTCAACGTGCTGGGCGACGCCAGCGGCAAGACCCTGGTGGTCGGCGGCGACGGGCGCTATTACAACCGCGTGGCCATCCAGACCATTCTGCGCATGGCCGCAGCGCACGGCTACGCACGGGTGCTGGTCGGACAAGGCGGCATTCTGTCCACCCCGGCGATGAGCGCGGTGATCCGCAGGCGCGCAGCCAGCGGCGGCATCGTGCTGTCGGCCAGCCACAACCCCGGCGGGCCCAGCGGCGACTTCGGCATCAAATACAACATCGCCAACGGCGGCCCGGCACCGGAATCGGTCACCGAGGCGATCTACCTGCGCTCGCGCGAGGTCCATGAAGTCCACACGGTCGACAGCCCCGATCTGCCGCTGGACGCGCTGGGCGCGCACCGGCTGCTGGACACGCAGATCGAGATCGTCGACCCGGTGGCCGACTATTGCGCGGTGCAGCGCGCGCTGTTCGATTTCGACGCGATCCGCGCACTGTTCGCCCGCGGCTTTCGCCTGCGGCTGGACACCATGTGGGCAGTCGGCGGGCCGTACGCCAAGGCCCTCATCGAAGGCGAGCTCGGTGCACCCGCAGGCACCGTGGTCAACGCCACGCCGCGCGAGGACTTCGGCGATCTGCACCCCGATCCCAACCCGGTCTACGCCACCGACCTGATTGCGCACATGGCCGCAGCCGACGCCCCCGACATGGGTGCCGCAACAGACGGCGACGCCGACCGCAACATGATCGTCGGCCGCAATTTCGTGGTCTCGCCATCCGATAGCCTGGCAGTGCTGGCTGCGCACGCCACGCGCATTCCGGGCTATGCCGCAGGTCTTGCCGGGGTGGCGCGCTCGATGCCCACCTCCACCGCGGTGGACCGCGTGGCCGCAAAGCTGGGCGTCGCCTGTTATGAAACCCCGACCGGGTGGAAGTTTTTCGGCAACCTGCTCGACGCCGGCAAGGTCACGCTGTGCGGCGAGGAGAGCTACGGCACCGGCTCGAACCACATCCGCGAAAAGGACGGGCTGTGGGCCGTGCTGTTCTGGCTCAACCTGATCGCGGTCACGGGCAAATCGGTCGAGCAACTGGTGCGCGCACTCTGGGCCGAGCATGGCCGCTGCGTCTATTCGCGCCACGACTACGAGGGCATTCCCACCGCGCAGGCCGACGCGCTGATGCGCGATCTGCGCGCCGCGCTGCCCGGGCTGCCTGGCACAGTGCTGGCTGGCGAGCCGGTGGCGATCGCCGACGACTTTGCCTATACCGACCCGACGGACGGCAGCGTCAGCAGCAAGCAGGGCGTGCGCATCATTCTGCGCAGTGGCTCGCGCGTTGTGTTCCGCCTTTCGGGCACCGGCACCGAAGGCGCAACGCTGCGCATCTATCTGGAACGCCACGAGCCCGACCCTTCGCGTCACGACCTGCCCGCGCAACAGGCGCTCGCCCCGCTGGTGGCGCTGGCCGAACAAGTCGCTCGCGTGCGGCATTTCACCGGAATGGATACCCCGAGCGTGATGACCTGAGACTTTCGACTGCCCCCTAAAAAAACCCAGGAGACCTGCCATGAATCAGAACCAACCGCTGAGCCCGATGTCCCTGCAAGACCGCCAGACCCAGCCGCACATGCTGGTGCGCCGCTCGATCGCCCTGGTGCTGGCCGGTGGGCGCGGCTCGCGACTCAAGCAGCTCACCGACAAGCGGGCCAAGCCCGCGGTGTATTTCGGCGGCAAGTTCCGCATCATCGACTTTGCGCTGTCCAACTGTGTGAATTCCGGCATCCGCCGCATCGGCGTCATCACCCAGTACAAGTCGCATTCGCTGCTGCGCCACCTGCAGCGCGGCTGGAGCTTTCTGCGCGCCGAGCTCAACGAAATGGTCGATCTGCTGCCCGCGCAGCAGCGGGTCGACGAGGAACACTGGTACCGCGGCACGGGCGATGCGGTGTATCAGAACATCGACATCATCCAGTCGAGCAAGCCCGAGTACGTGGTCGTCCTCGCCGGTGATCATGTCTACAAGATGGACTATTCCATCATGCTGCAGGATCACGCCACCAGCGGCGCGCAGGTCACGGTGGGCTGCATCGAAGTGCCGCGCGCCGAAGCCAGCGCCTTCGGCGTGATGGCCATCGACGCCAGCCGCAAGATCGTCGAGTTCGTCGAGAAGCCCGCCAACCCGCCGGGCATGCCGGGAAACGAGGCGATGTCGCTGGCCAGCATGGGCATCTACATCTTCAACGCCGCCTATCTGTACCGCATGCTCGAGGAGGACATGGCCGACGCGGCCTCCTCGCACGATTTCGGCAAGGACATCATCCCCAAGGCGGTGCGCGAGGGCATGGCGCATGCGCATCCGTTCTCGATGTCCTGCGTGCAGGGCGGGCAGCAGAGCAAGCCGTACTGGCGCGATGTCGGCACGCTCGATGCGTTCTGGGCCGCCAACCTCGACCTGGCCTCGGTGATGCCCGAGCTCAATCTCTACGACACCGAATGGCCGATCTGGACCAGCCAGCGCCAGCTCCCTCCCGCCAAGTTCGTGCAGGACCATAACGGCAGCCACGGCCAGACGATCAACATGATGGTGTCGGGCGGCTGCATCATCTCGGGCTCGGCGGTCAGCAACTCGGTGCTGTTCTCCAATGTGCGGGTGCATTCGTTCTGCACCCTCAATGAATGCGTGCTGTTGCCCGATGTGGTGGTCAACCGCTCGTGCCATCTCAACAAGGTCATCATCGACCGCGGCTGCGTGCTGCCCGAGGGCATGGTCATCGGCGAAGACCCGGTGCTCGACGCCAAGCGCTTCGAGCGCACCAGCGGCGGCGTGGTGCTGGTGACCAAGAAGATGCTGCGCGCGCTGGGCGAGGCAGAGCTCAACGAGGAAGACGATGACTGACACGCGTCCTCCCGGTCAGGCTGCGCCCGCTGCGACCCAGCGGCCTGATGGCAGCGGCTGCCTCCGCGTGCTGCAGGTCAGCGCAGAAATCTTTCCCCTTCTCAAGACCGGCGGTCTGGCCGACATTGCAGGCGCCCTGCCCGCTGCGCTGGCCACTGCAGCATGCGATGTGCGTGTGCTGCTGCCCGGCTTTCCCGCCATCGTTGCCGGATTGCAGGACGCCACCGCCATCGGCCAGTTTTCGCTGCCCTGGGGCGAATCCGTCAGGGTGCTGTCGGGCGCGCTTCCTGCCGTGCAGGGTGCCGAGGGCGCTGCGGTGCGCGCGTATGTCCTGGAGGCACCCGGCCTGTACGACCGTCCCGGCAACCCCTACGAAGACGCGCAGCGCCGCCCCTACGCCGACAACCATCGCCGCTTCGCCGCACTGGCCTGGTGCGCGGCGCGGCTGGCACGCGACTTCGACCCAGACTGGACGCCGCAAGTCGTCCACGGCCACGACTGGCATGCCGGGCTGGTTCCAGCCTGTCTGAAACTCACTGCGGGCAAGCAGGTGCCCTGCGTATTCACGGTGCACAACCTGGCGTATCAGGGCATTTTTTCCGCCGATGTATTCGGCGATCTGGGCCTGCCGCCGTCGGCCTTTCAGGTGGACGGGCTGGAATTTCACGGCCAGATCTCCTTCATGAAGGCCGGGCTGTTCTACGCCGACAAGATCACCACCGTCAGTCCCACCTATGCACGCGAAGTCCAGACCGCCGAGCAGGGCTTCGGCCTCGACGGCCTGCTGCGGACCCGCCGGAGCGACCTGACCGGCATTCTCAACGCGGTCGACACCCAGGTGTGGAACCCCGCAACCGACATCCACATTCCCCGTCATTACACCGCCGATCATCTGGCCGGCAAGGCCAAATGCAAAGCCGCGCTGCAAGAGGAAGCCGGGCTCACGGTGAGCAAGGACGCGCCGCTGTTCACCGTGGTCAGCCGCCTCACCGAGCAAAAGGGGCTCAACCTGGTCCTCGCCGGAATTGACACCATCTTGCAGGGCGGCGGGCAACTGCTGGTGCTGGGCAGCGGCGATCACGAGCTCGAAAACGCCTTCCGCCACGCCGCGCAGTCGCACAAGGGACACGTGGCGCTGCGCGTGGGTTACGACGAGCCGCTCGCCCACCGCATCTTTGCCGGCAGCGACATCACCCTCGTCCCCTCGCGTTTCGAGCCCTGCGGCCTGACCCAGATGTATGGCCTGCTCTATGGCAGTCTGCCGCTGGTGCGGGCCGTGGGCGGTCTGGCTGATACCGTGATCGACGCCGATCTCGCCACCCTGGACGACGCGACCGCAACAGGCATCGTTTTTGCTAACTTTTCCGAGGCGGATTACCGTCATGCGGTCCGTCGCGCGCTGGCCTTGTACCGCCAGCCGCGCGCCTGGGCTCGGGTGCGGCAAACCGGCATGCATCAGAATTTCAGCTGGACGCAAGCGGCCCAGCATTACCGCGCGGTGTACATCGCCGCCCTCCCCGATCTTTCTCGCGCATCAACATGACTCCCGAACCCAACCCGCCCATCCCCGAAGCCGCCGCCATCCCCTTTGTCCACGACACGCCGCCCCACGACGTTGCAGCGCTCAAGCGCGCGATTTCCAACAAGCTGATGTTCCAGATCGGCAAGGACCCGCAGTCCGCCCAGCCGGTGGACTGGCTGCACGCGGCCTCGTATGCCGTGCGCGACCTGATGGTGCAGCGCTGGTTCGACACCACGCACACGCGCAATGCCAAGGACGCCAAGCAGGTCTACTACATGTCGATGGAGTTTCTCATCGGCCGCGCCTTCAGCAACGCCCTGATCGCGCTCAAACTCACGGAGTCGCTGCGCGCCGCGCTGGCCGAACTCGGTGTGGACATGGACGCCATTGCCGACCTCGAACCCGATGCCGCCTTGGGCAACGGTGGCCTGGGCCGTCTGGCCGCCTGCTTTCTCGACAGCATGGCCACGCTGGGCATTCCCGGCACCGGCTACGGCATCCGCTACGACTACGGCATGTTCCGCCAGACCATTGTCGATGGCCGCCAGGTGGAGACGCCCGACTACTGGCTCACCGCCGGCAACCCCTGGGAATTTCCACGCCCCGAGGTGGTGTACCGCGTGCAGTTCGGCGGCCATGTCGTCAAGGAAGGCGACCGCGCCCGCTGGGTGGACACCCACGATGTCGAGGCCATGGCCTATGACACCATCATCCCCGGCTATGACACCTCGACCACCAACACCCTGCGGCTGTGGTCGGCCAAGGCCACCAGGGAAATCGACCTGAGCGCCTTCAACCGGGGCGACTACTTCGGCGCGGTCGAACAGAAAAACCACTCCGAAAACGTCTCGCGCGTGCTCTACCCCGACGACTCGACCGACGCCGGGCGCGAGCTGCGGCTGCACCAGGAATACTTTTTCTGCAGCGCCAGTGTGCAGGACCTGGTGCGCCGTTACCTGCAGACGCATTCCACCTTCGACCAGTTCGCCGACAAGGTGTCCATCCACCTCAACGACACCCATCCGGTGCTCGCCATTCCCGAGCTGATGCGCCTGTTCCTTGACGTGCACCACCTGCCGTTCAACGACGCCTGGCGCATCTGCCAGGGCGTGTTCTCCTACACCAACCACACCCTCATGTCGGAGGCGCTGGAAACCTGGCCGATCGACATGCTGGGCCGCGTGCTGCCCCGCCACCTGCAGATCATTCTCGACATCAACGCCCACTTCCTCACCCGCCTGACGCAAAAGCACGGGCACGACGTGAACCTGATGCGCCATGTCTCGCTGGTCAACGAATCGGGCACGCGCTCGGTCCGCATGGCCTACCTGGCCGTGCTCGCCAGCCACTCGGTCAACGGTGTGTCGGCGCTGCATTCCGAACTGATGCAGCAGTCCATCTTTGCCGACTTCGCCAAGATCTGGCCCAACCGCTTCAACAACAAGACCAACGGCATCACCCAGCGCCGCTGGCTGGCGCTGGCCAATCCGCCGCTGGCCGCGCTGCTCGACGAGACGATTGGCGTCCATTGGCGGCGCGATCTGTCCGAGCTGGCCAAGCTCCGCCCCATGCTGGGCGACGCGTCACTCATCCACAAGTTCCAGGCCGCCAAGCGCAGCAACAAGGTGCGGTTCGCCGCGTGGCTCAAAACGCATCACAACATGACCATTCCGGTGGACGCGCTGTACGACGTGCAGGTCAAGCGCATTCACGAATACAAGCGCCAGTTGCTCAACGTGCTGCACGTCATCACCCGCTATCTGCGCATCCTCGAACAGCCCGGCAGCGTGACCGTGCCGCGCGTGGTGATCTTCTCCGGCAAGGCGGCCTCGGCCTATCACATGGCCAAGCTCATCATCCAGCTCATCAACGATGTGTCCAAGACCATCAACAACGATGACCGCGTGGGCGACTTGCTCAAGGTGGTGTTCGTACCGAACTACAGCGTGAGCGCGGCCGAAGTCATCATTCCCGCGGCCGATCTGTCCGAGCAAATCTCCACCGCGGGCACCGAGGCCTCGGGCACCGGCAACATGAAACTGGCCGTCAACGGCGCGCTGACCATCGGCACCCTTGACGGCGCCAATGTGGAAATCCAGGAGAACGTCGGAGCCGACAACATTTTCATCTTCGGCATGACCGCAGGCGAAGTGACCGACCTGCGCATGACCGGCTATCAGCCCCAGGCCATCGTCAGCGGCAATCCGGAACTCGCCCGTGTGCTCGACGCGATTCGCGATGGCCGCTTCAGCCCCGAGGAACCGCATCGCTACCAGAGCATCTACGACCTGCTGGTCAACTGGGGCGACCACTACATGCTGCTGGCCGACTATGCCAGCTATATCGCCACGCAGGCCAAGGTCGATGCGCTCTACCGCAAACCCGATGAATGGGCGAAAAAGGCACTCACCAATGTGGCCGGCATGGGGCCGTTCTCCTCCGACCGCACCATCGCCGAATACGCCGAGCAGATCTGGCACACCAAGCCCTTGCTAAGCTGAAGCCTATGGCGACACTGAATGAGTCCTTGTGATGCTGCGCGTCGGGTTACGAGATGGGCTGCAAGGCGCACATCCTCGCCATAGCCCAAGCTATGGCGAGGATGTGCAACGCCGCAGACCGCCCGCAGGCCGGATGCGCAGCGCGCAAGGGACTTGTTCGGTGTTGCCCTGTACCGTCACATCAACCCAACGGCTGTTCAACGCATATGCCCACACCCAAGACCATCGACACCGCCGGCCTGCGGCTTGAGTTCACCCGTCACGGCGAGCAGGCGCTGGCCACCGCGCTCAAGACCCTCGCTGCGCTGCCCAACAAGCCGCAGGATCTGGTGAACAAGACGGTGCTCAACGGCAGCGAAAACCGGCCAGCCTGGCACGTCCTGTCGCGTCTGGGCAGCCAAGGCATGGACGCGCCCTCGCAGGCTGCAGCCGATTTTCTGCACGGCGAATTCGCCCGCATGGCCGATTGGGTCGATGCACAGGTCGAGGCAGCTGGACCGCAGGGGCTGGACATCATTCACCTGGGCGCCGGCGGCTCCGAAACTCCGATGCTCGCGCTCCACACCGCGCTGTCGGTGCTGCAGACACCCCGCTGCCGCGTGCACTGGGTGGCCAACCTCGACGGTGCCACCATCGACGCCGCGCTGGCTGCAGCAGTTCCCGAATGCACCTGGATCCTCATCAACAGCAAGTCCTTCCGCACCCAGGAAGTGATGCGCAACGCCGATATTGCCCAGCGCTGGCTCGGAGACGCGATCGGCGCCGACAAGGCCCGCGAGCGGCTGGTGGCGCTGACCGCCAACGCCGAGCTGGCGCTGCAGCGCTTTGGCCTGCCCGCCGATCAGATCTTCCGCTCCATGCCGGAGATCGGCGGCCGCTTCTCGTTGTGGAGTACCCACGGCATGGTGTTGCTGCTGGCCTTTGGCCGCGAGACGGTCACCCAGCTCCACGCCGGCGCGCATGCGATGGATGCCCACTTCCTCAACACCCCGCTGGAGAGCAGCGCGCCGGGCCTCATGGCCGGGCTGTCGCACGCCTACCGCGTGCGATTCGGTCTGCCGCTGCTGTCCATCGGCCTGTATGGCGATGCCTTCTCGCGCATGCCGCTGTACCTGCAGCAACTGCTGATGGAATCGCTGGGCAAATCCACCAGCGCCGACGGCATGCAGCCGGTCCACGTCAGCGGCCCGGCGGTGATCAGCGGCGTGGGCACTCCGGTGCAGCACACCTATTTCCAGCTGCTGCACCAGGCGGCTGTGCCGGTGTTCCACGAAATCGTCGCCGTCGCGCATCCGTGGCACAAACATCTGCGCGAGCACCTCGCGCTGCTGGCCAATGCGCTCGGTCAGGCCGATGCGCTGTGGAACGGAAAGGACGCCTCCAGCTGGCAGGTCGAACTCATGTCGCAGGGCATGAGCCAGGAAGCCGCCGCGCGCGCCGCCCACCACCGCGCCTGCCCTGGGGGCCGCCCCTCCACCTTCATCTGGATGGAACGCCTGAGCGCCTATCACCTGGGCGCTCTGCTGGCGCTGTACGAGCACCGCACGGTCGTTGAGGGCTGGCTCTACGGCATCAACCCCTTTGACCAGTGGGGTGTGGAACTGGGCAAGACCCTGGCAACGAAAATCGAGAACGCCCTGCTGTCGCAGAACGCTCAGGGCCTGAGCGCCGAAACCGCTGCCTCCATCGACTACCTGCGCGCCCACAGCGGCTGAACCCAGTTGTGCGCAGCACCGAATGACGGTGTCGCGCCGTGGCTATGGACTGGCCTGCCCGACTGGATGCGCATCAGCGGCCGACGGCCTGGAGATGGTCTGCACAACCCACGCCGCAAGGCGGGCGGATGCAGACCTGTTCACGCGGTGAAACATGGTTTGCTTGTGCCGAATGAAATTTGACTCGCGTCAAATTCAATCGGCACGAACAACCCTCACACAGCGGCGTCTTCTGCCTCTTTCCTCTTCGCCCGTGGTTCAGGCGGGGTGATGTCGAGCTTGATCTTCTCTTTGTCGGCTGCGGTTTCGTCGATATCGACCGACACCCGGCCGCCATCGACCAGACGGCCGAACAGGAGTTCGTCGGCCAGCGCGCGGCGCAGTGTGTCCTGGATGAGACGCTGCATCGGGCGGGCGCCCATGAGTGGGTCGAACCCGGCCTTGGCCAGATGCTTGCGCAGGGCGTCGGAGAACGTGATGTCCACTTTCTTCTCGGCCAGCTGGCCTTCGAGCTGGAGCAGGAACTTGTCGACCACGCGCAGGATGATGGTTTCGTCCAGCGGCTTGAAGCTGATGGTTGCATCGAGCCGGTTGCGGAACTCCGGAGTGAACAGCCGCTTGATATCGGCCATCTCGTCGCCCTGCTCGCGCTTGGTCGTGAAGCCGATGGTGGATTTCTGCATGGCTTCCGCACCGGCATTCGTGGTCATGATCAGAATGATGTTGCGGAAATCGGCCTTGCGCCCGTTGTTGTCGGTGAGGGTGCCGTTGTCCATGACCTGCAGCAGCACGTTGAACACATCGGGATGCGCTTTCTCGATTTCATCGAGAAGCAGCACGGCATGCGGCTTCTTGGTCACAGCCTCGGTGAGCAGGCCGCCCTGGTCGAATCCAACATAGCCCGGTGGCGCGCCGATCAGGCGCGATACGGTGTGCCGCTCCATGTATTCGGACATGTCGAAGCGGATGAGATCGACGCCCAGGGTGAACGCGAGCTGCTTGGCGACCTCGGTTTTGCCGACGCCAGTCGGGCCGCTGAACAGGAAGGCGCCGATGGGCTTGTCAGGCTTGCCCAGGCCGGAACGGGCCATCTTGATGGCGGCGGCCAGCGCGTCGATGGCGGCTTCTTGTCCAAACACGACGTTTTTCAGGTCACGGTCGAGATTCCTGAGCTTGGAACGGTCGTCGGTGGTCACGCTGTGCACCGGCACGCGGGCGATCTTGGAGATGATTTCCTCGATCTCGATCTTGCCGATGGTCTTCTTCTGCTTGCTCTTGGGCAGAATGCGCTGCGCCGCACCGGCCTCGTCGATGACATCGATGGCCTTGTCGGGCAGGTGGCGGTCGTTGATGTACTTGGCGGAGAGTTCGGCCGCAGCAGACAGCGCACCGGGTGAATACTTCACCCCGTGATGCTCTTCGAACCGCGACTTGAGGCCGCGCAGGATTTCAACGGTCTGCTGCACACTGGGCTCGACCACGTCGATCTTCTGAAAGCGGCGCGACAGCGCGGCGTCCTTTTCGAAAATGCCACGATACTCGGTGAAGGTGGTGGCGCCGATGCACCGCAACTGCCCCGAAGACAACGCGGGTTTGAGCAGATTGCTGGCATCGAGCGTGCCGCCAGAGGCCGATCCCGCGCCGATGAGGGTGTGAATTTCGTCGATGAACAGCACCGCGTGCGGCTTTTCCCTGAGCTGCTTGAGCACGGCCTTCAGACGCTGCTCAAAGTCACCCCGGTACTTGGTGCCGGCCAGTAACGCGCCCATGTCGAGTGAATAGACCACGGCGTTCTCGAGAATGGCGGGCACCTGCCCCTGAGTGATGCGCCAGGCCAGGCCCTCGGCAATGGCGGTCTTGCCCACGCCAGCCTCGCCCACCAGCAGCGGGTTGTTCTTGCGGCGACGGCACAGAACCTGGATCACACGCTCCACCTCATGCTCCCGGCCGATGAGCGGATCGATCTTGCCTTGCTGCGCCAGCAGGTTGAGGTTCTGCGTGAACTGGTCGAGCGGTGATTCCTTGCCCTCTTTCTCATCCGCATCATCACTGGGCGACGAGGCCGACTTGGCCGGCTCCACCGGCTCGGACTTGCGGATGCCATGCGAGAGAAAGTTCACCACATCCAGCCGCGTGACGCCCTGCTGGTGCAGGTAATAGACCGCGTGCGAATCCTTTTCGCTGAAGATGGCCACCAGCACATTGGCGCCGGTCACCTCTTTCTTGCCGTTGGAGGTGGATTGCACATGCATGATGGCGCGCTGGATCACCCGCTGGAAACCCAGCGTGGGCTGGGTGTCCACATCGTCCGAGCCCGGCACGATGGGGGTGTTTTCCTTGATGAACGCGGTGAGACTCTTGCGCAGATCGTCCAGATTGGCCGAACACGCGCGCAGTACCTCGGCAGCAGAGGGGTTGTCGAGCAGTGCAAGCAGCAGATGCTCGACGGTAATGAATTCGTGGCGCTGTTGGCGCGCCTCGACAAAAGCCATGTGCAGGCTGACTTCCAGTTCTTGCGCAATCATCACGAGCCTCCTAAATGGCTTCCATCACACACTGCAAGGGGTGACCGGCCTGACGGGCCGCACCGATCACCTGCTCCACCTTGGTGGCCGCGATGTCGCGGGTATAGACCCCGCAAACGCCGCGCCCATCCTGATGCACTTTTAACATGATTTGCGTCGCCGTTTCGCGGTCTTTATTGAAAAAGTGCTGAATCACGACAACCACGAATTCCATGGGCGTGAAGTTGTCGTTGAGCAGGATGACCTGATACATCGACGGCGGCTTCAGCCGCAGCGTCTGGCGTTCAACGACGACAGCGCCGCCGTCATCTGGAGGGGTTGGATTGGATGCAGCCATGAGCAAAATTGTAGGGAGGTCTGCTGTTGTCTGTCTGCTTCCGAGGGTAATTCCGCAGGGCGTCGCAGGTTGGGACAGGCAGGTGCCGAGCCATGCATTTGCGGGGGGCTTTCTGGATTGCAAGAGGGGGTGTTTCCGCATGCGGTTCGTCCAGGAAAAAAGACCGCACAGGGCGGTCTTCTTTTTGAGCCCCCCTGGGTCGGCTCGCCGACCTGCCCCTCGTGGGGGTCAAGGAATTTTGGGGCGGCCCTGTGTCCCTGAGAGTGCGCGGAGCTCCGCAGGCTCGAACTCACATGTGGTCGATCATCACCTGCCCAAAGCCGGAGCAGCTCACCTGTGTGGCACCGGGCAGCAGGCGGGCGAAGTCGTAGGTCACCTGCTTGGACAGGATGGATTTTTCCATGCTGGCAATGATGCGGTCTGCCGCCTCGAACCACCCCATGTGACGCAGCATCATCTCGGCCGAGAGGATTTCCGAGCCGGGGTTGACATAGTCCTTGCCGGCGTATTTCGGTGCGGTGCCGTGGGTCGCCTCGAACATGGCCACGCTGTCGGACAGGTTCGCCCCCGGCGCGATGCCGATGCCGCCCACCTGCGCGGCGAGCGCGTCGGAGATGTAGTCCCCGTTGAGGTTGAGCGTGGCGATCACGTCATATTCCTCGGGGCGCAGCAGGATTTGCTGCAGGAAGGCATCGGCGATCATGTCCTTGACCACGATATCGCGCCCGGTCCTGGGGTTCTTGAAGGTCATCCACGGCCCGCCGTCGAGCAATTGGGCACCGAATTCCTTCTGCGCCAGGCCATAGCCCCAGTCGCGGAAGGCGCCTTCGGTGAACTTCATGATGTTGCCCTTGTGCACCAGGGTGACGGACTTGCGGTCGTTGTCGATCGCGTATTGCATGGCCTTGCGCACCAGCCGCTCGGTGCCCTGGCGCGACACCGGCTTGATGCCGATGCCCGAGGTGTCGGGGAAGCGGATTTTTTTCACCCCCATCTCGTTGATGAGGAAATGCACCACCTTCTTCGCACCGTCCGACTCGGCCGCCCATTCGATCCCGGCGTAGATGTCTTCCGAGTTCTCGCGGAAGATGACCATGTTGGTCTTTTCCGGCTGCTTCACCGGCGAGGGCACGCCCTGAAAGTAGCGCACCGGGCGCAGGCAGACATACAGGTCAAGTTCCTGCCGCAGCGCCACGTTGAGCGAGCGGATGCCGCCGCCCACGGGTGTGGTGAGCGGACCTTTGATCGACACCACGTAGTCTTTGAGGATCTGCAGGGTGATTTCAGGCAGCCAGACGTCCGGGCCGTAGACACGGGTGGCTTTTTCCCCCGCGAAAATTTCCATCCAGGCGATCTTGCGCTTGCCGCCGTAGGCCTTTTCGACTGCCGCATCGACCACCTTGATCATCACTGGGGTGATGTCGAAGCCCGTACCGTCGCCCTCGATGTAGGGGATGATGGGGTGATCGGGAACGTTGAGCGAAAAGTCCGGGTTGACCGTGATTTTTTCTCCGGCGGGAATGCGGATGTGCTGATCCATGAGGGGTCTCCTGAGGGTGTAACCCGCGCATTCTATGCCGCTGCAACGCCGGACTGAAACAGTCTTGTATATGACATAAGACTGCTCAGATGACCGGCCGCTGCCCGCCAGCGGCGTGCTGTGCCCAGGCGTCACGCAGGGCCTGCGCGGTGTGGCCCGCAGCGCCCGCTTGCAGGAAATCCTTGACTGTGCCTTGCTTCACCAGCCGCCCTCCGCCCTTGCCCCCTTCGGGGCCGAGGTCGATCAGCCAATCGGCGTTGGCCATCATGTCGAGGTCGTGTTCGATCACCACCACAGTGTGGCCGCTGTCGGTGAGCCGGTGCAGCACGCGGATGAGCTTTTCGGTATCGGTCTTGTGCAGACCCACCGTGGGTTCGTCCAGTACATACACCGTGGGCCGGGTTCCGGCGGTGGCGAGTTCGGTGACCAGCTTGATGCGCTGCGCCTCGCCGCCCGACAGAAACGGGCTGGGCTGGCCAAGCTGCAGATAGCCCAGGCCCACGTCCTGCAACAGTTGCAGGGCGTGATGCAGCTTGCGGTGCGCGCCGAAAAACTCCACGGCTTCATCGACTTCCATCTGCAACACCTCCCCGGCGTTGCGGCCACGCAGACGCACGGCCAGGGTTTCCGGGTTGAACCGCAGACCATTGCAGTCGGTGCAGGGCACGGTGACGTCGGGCAGGAAGTTCATCGCTACCTTCACCGCGCCCTGCCCTTCGCAGGTCGGACAGCGGCCGGGACCGGTGTTGAAGGAGAACCGGCTGGCGGTGTAGCCGCGAACGCGGGCCTCTTCGGTGTCGGCAAACAGCTGGCGGATCGCTTCCCAGATGCCCAGATAGGTCGCGGCGCACGAGCGCGGCGTCTTGCCGATGGGCGACTGATCGACTTCGAGCACGCGCTCCAGGCCTTCCCACCCGGTGAGATCGGCGGCACTCGGCAGATCGGAGCGATCGCCGCCAAGGCGCTGACGCAGCGCGGGCAGCAGCACGTCCCGTGCCAGGGTGGATTTTCCCGAGCCGGACACGCCGGTGACCACACTCAGCCGCCCGCGCGGAAACCGTGCGCTGAGGCCCTGCAGATTGTGCAGATGCGCGCTGTGCAGATGCAGCGCAGGGGTTTGCGTGCTGGTGAGCGGGCGCGGTTGCAGCGGCCAGGGCATCGGGTCACGGAGGCTGCGGGCGGTCGCGGTGTCGGCCTGCTCCAGCACGGACTGCAGGGTGCCGCTGGCAACCACCTGCCCGCCGCGACGGCCCGCGCCGGGGCCGATGTCGATGAGATGATCGGCGCGGCGCATGGTGTCTTCGTCATGTTCGACCACGACCAGGGTGTTGCCCTTGGCCTTGAGTGTGGCCAGCGCGTCGAGCAGGATGCGGTTGTCGCGCGGATGCAGACCGATGGTCGGCTCGTCCAGCACATAGCACACCCCGCGCAGATTGCTGCCGAGTTGCGCCGCGAGCCGGATGCGCTGCGCCTCGCCGCCAGAGAGCGTGGGCGCGGCGCGGTCCAGCCCGAGATAGCCCAGTCCCACCTGGCGCAGGAACGCCAGGCGACTGCGGATTTCGCTGATCGCATCGCGCGCGATCTCGGCCTCGCGCGGGCTGAGCTGCAGCGCATCGAACCAGGCGCTGGCCGTGTCCACATCGCGCGCGGCGAGCTGGGCAATGGACTGCGCGCGGAACTGCACCGCAAGGCTGTCGCGGTTGAGCCGGGCGCCGTGGCAGCTTGGGCAGGTTGTCGGCGCAGGCGCCTCGGTTGCGGGAATCGGCTTGGAGCCCTTGCCTGCCTTGCTGCGCGGTGCGGATTTCTCACCCTCGACCTCGGTCCAGGCCGCTTCTTCGCCGGTCTGCGCGGCGTCGAACCCGGCGATCAGTTCGCCGGTGCCGAAGCAGGTCGGGCACCAGCCGGTCGGCGAGTTGTACGAAAACTGCCGCGGATCGAGTTCGCGAAAACTCCGCCCGCACCCCGGGCAGGCGCGCTTGGTCGACAGCAGCAGGCTGCGCATCGCCGGCTCGGGCTGGCCGCTGGCCATCGCATCCTTCAACCCATCGAGCGGGGCGAGCACCAGCACCACGCCCTTGCCCAGCGCCAGCGCGCGGCGCAACAGCGCGCGCAGCTCGGGTTCGTTGTCCGGGCCCACCACCAGATCGCCCACCGGCAGCTCGATGCTGTGCTCCTTGAAACGGTCCAGCCGTGGCCAGGGATCGGTCGGGACGAAGGCGCCGTCCACGCGCAGATGGGTATGGCCCATGCTGCGCGCCCACACCGCCAGATCGGTGTAATAGCCCTTGCGCTGCACCACCAGCGGCGCGAGCAGGCCGATGTGCTGGCCGCGCCAGTCGCGCAGCAGCTGCGCAGCGATGGCGTCCGCGCTCTGCGGCTCGATCGGGATGTTGCAATCGGGGCAGTACTGCGTGCCGCACTTGGCGTAGATCAGCCGCAGGAAGTGATACGCCTCGGTGAGCGTGCCGACCGTGCTCTTGCGCCCGCCGCGGCTGGTGCGCTGCTCGATCGCCACCGTCGGTGGGATGCCGAAAATGGCTTCGACGTCCGGACGCGCCGCCGGCTGGACGAACTGCCGCGCGTAGGCGTTGATCGATTCCAGATACCGCCGCTGCCCCTCGGTGAACAGCACGTCGAACGCCAGCGTGGACTTGCCCGAGCCGGACACGCCGGTGATCACGGTCATCTGCCCGCGCGGGATGTCCACATCGAGCCCGCGCAGATTGTGTTCACGTGCGCCGCGGATGGCGATGAACCCGCACTTGCCGGCGCGCAGCGCGGCCGCGAGGTGCGGCCCGGCGGCGTCGGTGTACGCCGCAGCGGGCTCTGCGGCCTGGAGGAGCAGCGGCGCGTTGGCTGCTTCCCCCTCCCGGCCTCCCCCACGCGTGGGGGAGGTGAAAACCCCCTCCCCACACTGTGGGGAGGGTCGGGGTGGGGCGTGGTCGCGTGCCGCCGCATCGCGCGCCAGCGCCTGGCCGGTGAACGACGCGGCGCGGGCGGCGAGTTCGTCGGGCGGGCCGGCGAAGATCAACGCGCCGCCCGCATCCCCGCCTTCCGGGCCGAGGTCGATCACCCAGTCGGACGCGGCGATCACGTCGAGGTTGTGCTCGATCACCACCACGGTGTGCCCGGCGTCGAGCAGCTTGCGCAGCGCGCGCAGCAGCTTGGCGACGTCGTCGAAATGCAGCCCGGTGGTCGGTTCGTCGAACAGGAACAGCGTGCCCTTGCGCGCCAGTCCGTGCCGCGATTTGGCGGCTTCGGCGAGAAAGCCGGCGAGCTTGAGGCGCTGCGCCTCGCCGCCGGAGAGCGTCGGCGTCGGCTGGCCCAGGCGCAGATAGTCCAGCCCCACGTCGGCCAGAGCCTGCAGCGGTCGGGTGATCTCGGCGTGGCCGCGGAAGCGCTGCAGCGCCTCGGCGACGGTGAGGTCGAGCACCTCGGCGATGTCGAGCGCGCCAAAGCCGCCCTGCTCGGGCAGACGCAGTTCGAGCACCTCGGGGCGGTAGCGCTTGCCGTCGCAATCTGGGCAGCGCAGATAGACATCCGAGAGGAATTGCATTTCCACATGCTCGAAACCCGAGCCGCCGCAGGTGGGGCAGCGGCCGTCGCCGCTGTTGAAACTGAAGGTGCCCGCGGTGTAGCCGCGCTCGCGCGCCGCAGGCAGCGCAGCGAACAGCGCGCGGATGCCGTCGAACGCGCCGACGAAGCTCACCGGGTTGGATCGCGCGGTCTTGCCGATCGGCGACTGGTCGACCAGCACCACGTCGGCCAGCTGCTCGGCACCGAGCAGCCGGTCGAACGCGCCGGGCGCGGGCGCGGTCTTGCCCAGCGCACGCGCCAGCGCGGGGTAGAGCACGTCGCCGATCAGGGTAGACTTGCCGCAGCCCGACACGCCGGTGAGCGCGGTCATCGCGCCCAGTGGAATCTCGACCGTGAGCGATTTGAGGTTGTGCTCGCGTGCGCCTTCGAGAGTGAGCCGCGGCGCGAGCAGCCCACCGGCCTGATCGCGGCGCGGGGTGCGGCGGCGCGGCAGCGCATCGCTCACCCGCTTGTCGCCGCGCAGGTAGCGTGCGGTGAGCGTGTCCGCCTGCAGCGCCTGCGCGACCGTGCCCTGAAACACCAGCTGCCCGCCGCGCTCGCCCGGGCCGGGGCCGATTTCGACCATCCAGTCGGCGGCGCGCATGAGCTGCGGGTCGTGCTCGACCAGCAGCAGTGCGTTGCCCGCGTCCTTGAGCCGCTGCAGCACCCCGCTGAGGCGGTCCAGATCGCGCGGATGCAGACCGATCGACGGTTCGTCGAGCACGAACAGCGTTTGCGTCAACGCGGTGCCGAGCGCCGTGGTCAGGTTGATGCGCTGCACCTCGCCGCCGGACAGGGTGCGCGACTGGCGGTCCAGCGTGAGGTAGCCCAGCCCCACGTCGCACAGGAATTCCAGCCGGGAGCGGATGTTGTCGAGCAGCATGGAGCTGGCCGCTGCGGCCATGTCGCCGGGCAGTGCGAGTGTGGCGAACCACTGCCGCAGGCGCGAAATCGGCAGGCTGTTGAGGTCGTGCAGGCTCAGCCCGGGCAGCGCCGCCAGAGTGGGTTCGCTCCAGTTCACCCCGACCGGGCGAAACCGCTGATAGCCGCCCGCGAGCGCCGCGTCCGCCTGCGGGCGCGTGCCCACGCGCCACAGCAGCGCCTCGGTTTTCAGCCGCGCCCCGGCGCAGGCCGGGCAGACGGTGTAGCTGCGGTATTTGGACAGCAGCACGCGCACATGCATCTTGTAAGCGCGGCTTTCCAGCCAGTCGAAATAGCGGCGCACGCCGTAAAACTGCTTTTGCCAGTCGCCGCGCCAGTCCGGGTCGCCGTCGAGCACCCAGTTGCGTTCGCGCGCGGTCAGCTCGGCCCACGACACGTCCAGCCGCACCCCGGCCTGCGGCGCATAGCGCTCCAGATCGGTCTGGCATTCGGCAAAGCTCTGCGTCTGCCAGGGCTTGACCGCGCCGGCGCGCAGGGTCTTGCGCGGGTCGGGAATCACCAGGTCGAGATCGACGCCGATCACCCGGCCAAAGCCGCGGCAGGTCTCGCAGGCACCGACCGGCGAGTTGAAGCTGAACAGGCCGGGGCTCGGGTCGCGGTAATGGATGTCGCAGTCTGGGCAATGCAGATCGGCGGAATATTTCCAGTGCGCGCCGGGCGCGGCCGAATCACCGGTGAGTTCGCGCACCTCCATGCGGCCCTGACCGAAGCGCAGCGCGGCTTCCACCGCTTCGTTCAGCCGGGCGGTGTCGTCCGCGGGCAGGCGCAGGCGGTCCTGCACTACGTCGAGCACCAGGCCCTGCGCCGTCTGCCGCTCGCCCAGGATGCGGGTATAGCCCTGCGCGGCAAGTTGCTGGGTGATGTGCTCGGCAGTCATGCCCTGGGGTATGGCGACCGGAAAAACCACCGCACATCGCAGGCCGCTCCGCTCCCGCGCGCGGTGCTGGATGTCCTCCGAGATGCTCTGCGCCGAATCCCGCCGGACCGGCGCGCCGCAGCCGCGGCAAACCAGCTGCGCCGCACGGGCGAACAGCAGTTTGAGGTGATCGGCCAGTTCGGTCATGGTTCCCACGGTCGAGCGCGAGGTGCGCACCGGATTGGTCTGGTCAATGGCGATTGCCGGAGGGATGCCCTCGATGCGGTCGACCTGCGGCCGATCCATGCGATCGAGAAACTGTCGCGCGTACGGCGAAAACGTCTCGACATAGCGCCGCTGGCCTTCGGCGTAGACCGTGTCGAACACCAACGAGCTCTTGCCCGATCCCGAAACCCCTGTGACCACGACGATCTGTCCCAGCGGAATGTCCAGGTCGAGGTTCTTGAGGTTGTTCTGTCGGGCGCCGTGGATGCGGATGGCGTCGCTACCCGCAGAGGAATTCGGCGTTGTGTTGGGGGAATGTGCTGTCATCCAGGCAATATACAGTCAGGTTTTGATGACCGCGTACTGCGGGATTTGGCCTTGTGCACCGCGTTGTGAGACCACAATCGCCCCCCCTCGGCCGCGCCCGGTGGAGCATTCTGGTCTGCTGCACGACACCTGCATTTGCGGGGGTTGACGTCCCCCGATGGATAAAATTGCTGACCTCTTGACCGCGCACTTCCGATGATGCGACTGCCCAAGCGCCCCGCCCTGCTCTCTGCCCTGTTCGGCAAGCCGGAGAGCGCGCGTGCGGCGGCGCATTCGCGGCATCTGGAGATCCTCATCACCCGGCCGGGTCACCCTGCGCACAGCCTGCGCATCGATCTCGACGCGTTGCGGCGCGTGGCGCTGTGGGCCGGCGCGGCGCTGGCGCTCTGGCTGGCGATCACGCTCTACATGGCTTGGGCGCAGATGTCCGGCGCAGACGCCCGGCAGCGCGCCGAACGGCTGGCAGCCCAAGCGGCGGCCACCCAATCTGCCAACGCCCGACTCCAGGCCGAAAACGGCGCCATGGCAAACAATCTGCTTGCGTTGAAAACCAAAGTGGACAGTCTGGCAACCACCATGCGCGGGTTCGTGCAGCAGCGCGCACAGGAATTTCCGGTGGAGGCAAGGAACAGGAATCAGGGCGGCATCGCCGCGCCGCTGAATCTGGCCAATGCCCCGGCCATGCTGCACGACGAGGTCGACCTAATCGCCGCCCGACTGAATCTGCTGCTGCCGCAGGCGCAACACCTGGCCGCACTGGAAGCCGCGCGGCCGATGGGCGAGCCGGTTCCGGGCTCCGCCGACATCACTTCCGATTACGGTCTGCGTCCCAATCCGCTGGGCCGCGGGCTGGAGTTTCACAACGGCGTCGATTTCGGCGTGAACGTCGGCACCCCCATCCACGCCACCGCCAACGGTGTGGTCGAAAGCGCGGGGTGGAAAACGGGCTACGGCAACTGCGTGGTCATCGACCACCCCTTTGGCTATCGCAGCCTGTTCGGCCATCTGAGCAAAATCCTGGTCAAGCCGGGCGACCCGATTCAACGCGGGCAAGTCATCGCCCTGTCCGGCAACTCCGGCCGCTCCACCGGCCCGCATCTGCATTACACCGTGTTCTTCGGGGACAAGACGCTCGACCCCGCCACCTACCTTCTCGCCACACGATAGGACTTGCCCATGTTCAAGCCGAAAACTCCGAAGACCACCGACGTCTGGGCCAAGGACGCCAACACGACCACGGCCGCTGCCGCAATGCCCAGCAGCCCCTCCGCGCTGACCTACATCGGTGCAGGCAGCGAGGTGCGTGGCGATTTGCGCACTGCGGGCAACCTGCGCGTGGACGGCGCAATTTTCGGCACGGTACAGGTGGATGGCGACCTCGAAGTCTCCTCCACCGGCTCGGTGGAAGGCGAAAGCGTCAGCGCCCGCAGCGTGCTGGTGCATGGCTGCATCAAGGCCAAGGTGCATGCCAGCGAGCAACTGCGCATTCACGGCCGGGGCAGGCTGGAGGGTGATGTCACGGCGCAATCGCTCGACATCGAAGCCGGGGCGCATTTCATCGGCTACAGCCGCACCGGCGTGGAACAGCCGGTGGACGTGCTGCAGATCGACCATGACGCACAGGACGCAGAGCGCGGCCTCGGTGACGCGGCGACGCAACCTGCCGCTTGACGCCCACGGTTTGACATCCATCCAGCACGGTGCAAAGGCGGCATGCTGTAATGAATGCATGTCCGCCGAATACGCCTCGTCCCGCGCCCTTCCCCTCACCGACAAACGTCCGCGCAGCCGTTCCGTGCGTTCGCTGAGCGGGCTGCTGCCGTTTCTGCGTCCGTATCGCGGACGCATTGCGGCCGCACTGCTGTTCCTGCTGCTGGCTGCCGGCAGCACGCTGGCCTTCCCGATGGCGCTGCGCTGGTTGATCGACGCCGGCATGCTGCACGCCCAGGCCAGCCGCGCTGCGCTGGGCTGGCATTTCGCCGGGCTGTTCGGGCTGGCAGTGGCGCTCGGGGTGTTTTCCGCAGCGCGCTTTTACATGGTGAGCTGGCTGGGCGAGCGCGTCACTGCGGATGTGCGCAGCGCGGTCTATGCCCATGTGCTGCGGCAAAGCCCCCAATTCTTCGAGCACACGCAGACGGGCGAGGTGATTTCGCGGCTGACCACCGACACCACGCTGGTACAGACCGTGGTCGGCACCAGTTTCTCCATGGGCCTGCGCAACGTGGTCGTGCTGCTGGGTGGCATGACCATGCTCATCATCACCAACCCCGGCCTGATGCTGGGCGTGCTGGTCGTGATTGCAGTCGTGGTTGTTCCGGCGGTGCTCATCGGACGGCGGGTGCGCGGTCTGTCGCGCGCCAGCCAGGATCGCATTGCCGATGCCAGCGCGATTGCCAGCGAGGTGCTCGCCGTCATGCCGGTGGTGCAGAGCTATGCGCGGGAGGCCGACGAAGCGCAGCGCTTTCGCGATTCCGCCGAAACCGCCTTCCGCACCGCGGTCAGCCGCAACAAGGTGCGCGCGCTGCTCACCGCCTTCATCATCGTCGCCATGTTCGGTGCCCTGCTCTACGGCCTGTATCTGGGCACGGTCTCGGTGATGGAAGGCCGCATGAGCGCGGGCACGCTGGGGCAGACGGTGCTCTACATCGGCCTGGTCGCCGGTTCCGCCGCGGCGCTGGCCGAGGTGTTCGGCGACCTGCTGCGTGCGGCCGGAGCCACCGAGCGGCTGATGGAACTATTGAATGAGCAGTCGCCAGTGCGCAACCCAGAGCATCCGGTGGCCCTGCCAGCGGTGCGCGGCGGCTCCGCAGTCGTGCTCGATCATGTGCGATTTTTCTACCCGTCGCGGCCCGACAGACCGGCGCTCGACGACTTTTCGCTGCGCATCGAGCCCGGCGAGACGATCGCCCTGGTTGGCCCGAGCGGCGCGGGCAAGACCACGGTGCTGCAACTGCTCCTGCGCTTCTACGATGCGCAGCAAGGCAGTATCCGCATCGACGGGGTGGACGTGCAGCAGGCCGATTTCACTGCGCTGCGTCAGCGCATCGGCCTGGTGCCGCAGGACGCCGTCATTTTTTCCGCCAGTGCGGCCGACAACATCCGCTACGGCCGCCCCGACGCCAGCGACGCCGAAGTGCGGGCTGCCGCGCACGCGGCGCAGGCCGAGGACTTCATTGTCGACCTGCCCCAGGGCGACGCGACCTATCTGGGCGAACGCGGCGTGCGGCTGTCGGGCGGGCAGCGCCAGCGCATCAGCATCGCCCGCGCCATTCTGAAAAACGCCCCGCTGCTGCTGCTCGACGAGGCCACCAGCGCACTCGACGCCGCCAGCGAACGCGATGTGCAGACTGCCCTCGAACACGCCATGCGCAACCGCACCACCCTGGTCATCGCCCACCGCCTGGCCACGGTGCAACGCGCCGATCGCATCGTGGTGATGGATCAGGGCCGCATCATCGATATCGGCACCCACGCCGAACTGATGCAACGTGGCGGGCTCTACGCCAGCTTGGCCGCATTGCAGTTCATGCAGTGATGCCCACGCACCTGCCGCGCACGGCAACCCGATAGCATTGCGGGCTGACCCGCGCCTGGATTTGTGCATGACGACCATTCCCACTCCCTACGAAGACCTGATGCGTCATGTCTTCACCCACGGTCAGGACAAGACCGACCGCACCGGAACCGGCACGCGCAGCGTGTTCGGCCATCAGATGCGTTTCGACCTGTCGGCCGGCTTTCCGCTGATCACCACCAAGCGGGTGCATTTCAAGAGCATCGCCTTTGAGCTGCTGTGGTTTCTGCGCGGCGAGTCGAATGTGCGCTGGCTGCAGCAGCACGGCGTGACCATCTGGGACGAGTGGGCGCGCGAGGACGGCGAACTCGGGCCGATCTACGGCGTGCAATGGCGATCCTGGCCGGCGCCGACTTCCGACGATCCACACCGTACGATCGACCAGATCAGCGAGGTGCTGCGGCAACTGCGCACCCAGCCCGATTCGCGCCGCATCATCGTCAGCGCGTGGAATGTGGGGCAGATTGCTGAGATGGCACTGCCGCCCTGCCATGCGTTTTTCCAGTTCTACGTCGGCCCGCCGCGCCAGCCTGGCGAGCCGGGGCGACTGAGCTGCCAGCTCTACCAGCGCAGCGCCGACATCTTCCTGGGCGTGCCGTTCAACATCGCCAGCTACGCCCTGCTGACCCTGATGATCGCGCAGCAGACCGACCTGCTGCCCGGTGACTTCGTCTGGACCGGTGGCGATTGTCACCTCTACAGAAACCACTTCGCCCAGGTCCAGGAGCAGCTCAGCCGTGCACCCTACCCCTATCCCACGCTGGAGTTCGCGCGCAGGCCGGCGAGTCTGTTCGACTACACCTTCGACGACTTTGTGCTGAACAACTACCAGCATCATCCGGCGATCAAGGCGCCGGTCGCGGTATGACCCGGCTGATCCTCATCGCGGCCGTGGCGCGCAATGGCGTGATCGGCAAGGACGGCGGCATGCCCTGGCACCTGCCCGCCGATCTGCAGCATTTCAAGCAGCTCACTCTCGGCCATCCCATCCTGATGGGCCGCCGCACCTGGGACTCTCTGGGCCGCCCGCTGCCGGGGCGGCGCAACATTGTCATCAGTCGGCAGCCAGGCTGGCATGCCGACGGCGCCGAGCACGCCGACTCGCTGGACGTGGCCTTGCAGCACGTTGCCGGGGATGCGCTGGCCTTTGTCATCGGCGGGGCACAGCTCTATGCCCAGGCACTGCCGCTCGCAGACGGGCTGGAACTCACCGAGATCGACCACGACTTCGACGGCGACACCCGCTTTCCCGCATGGGATCGCAGCCGCTTTGTCGAAACCGCGCGCCAGACACACACTGCCCCCGAAGGCTGGTCCTATCACTTCGTCCGCTACGCCGCAAAGACAGCCGGGTAATGGTGTTCTGCGCAACCTTGTTCCAGGGCGTGGCCGTCTGGGCTGGTTTGCCCGCCACCCTGTTCGCCCTGCTGCTCCTGGGCTATCGCCTCAACACCCGATTCACCTGGATCCTGCTGCTGCTCGGCGTGGCGGGGCTGGCAACCGAAGGGCTGTCCATCGCCTGTGCGGGCTGGGCGACGGGGACTGCTGTGCTGCCGTCACGCACAGGGCTGATGCGCAGCGGGATGGACATCTCCCGGCAATGGCTTGCTTGGATCAACACGGCCTGGGCAGTCGGGGCGATGATCATCATCCTCAGCTGTGGCGTCGCCATCTGGCGCTTGTCCCGACCACAGCCTGGCAGGGAAAAAAGGTTGTGACCGCACTTGCATGTTGAAACACGGCGGACGCATGCCATCCGGTAGATTCCTCCAGGGAAACGCTGGACCGCCCCGATTTTCCCTGACCCTCTCAATGGGGTGGGTCGGCGAGCCGACCCCGGGGCTGCTCGAAAAGACAATCAGGAGACAGGATGCACACCGCACATTCCCCGGCCAACAAAACCTCGCATGTCGCTCTCGCGAGTTTCATCGGCACCGCGATCGAGTTCTACGATTTCTACGTGTACGCGATCGCTGCTGCGCTGGTCATCGGGCCGGTGTTTTTTCCAAGCGCATCGCCCACGGCACAGACACTCAATGCGTTCGCCACTTTCGGCATCGCGTTCGTCGCGCGGCCGGTCGGGTCGTTCCTGTTCGGTCATTTCGGCGATCGCTTCGGACGCAAGTCCACCCTGGTCGCCACGCTGCTGACCATGGGGATCTGCACCACCCTCATCGGCCTGCTGCCGGGCTATGCCCGCATCGGCGAGCTTGCTCCCTGGCTGCTGGTCATCCTGCGCATCGGACAGGGTTTGGGACTGGGTGGGGAATGGGGCGGCGCGGCGCTGCTGGCTACCGAGAATGCGCCCAGCCACCGTCGCGGGCTGTTCGGCATGTTTCCGCAACTGGGGCCCTCCATCGGCTTTCTCGTCGCCAACGGCTTGTTCCTGCTGCTGGGGGTGTTGCTCAGCCATGAACAGTTCATGGCCTGGGGCTGGCGCATGCCGTTTCTGGTCAGCGCGGTGCTGGTGCTCATTGGTCTGTATGCCCGCATCAAACTGACCGAGACGCCTCTGTTCAAGGCCGCGGAGAACAAGCCGACGCGGGTGCCGTTGACCGAGTTGTTCGGCCGTCACTTCAAGCCGCTGGTCCTGGGCTCTCTGTCCATCGTGGTCTGCTATGCCTTGTTCTACATCAGCGCGGTGTTTGTGCTGAGCTACGGTGTCGGCACCCTGCATTTGCCCAAGCCCACCTTGCAGGGCTGGCTGATGCTGGCCATTGTCTGCATGGCCGCAGCCACCGTGGTCTCGGCCTGGGCGAGTGACCTGCTCGGCCGCCGCGCCGTGCTCATTGCCTCGGCGGCGGCTGCCATCGCCTGGGGCTTCACCCTGGCACCGCTGTTGGGGTCCGCAACGACCACGGGGGTCGGCATCTTCCTGTGCGGCGCCCTCTTCCTCATGGGCATGACCTATGCGCCGCTGGGCGCCATGCTGCCTGAAATCTTCCCCACCTCGGTGCGCTACACCGGCTCGGGCGCGGCCTACAACCTCGGCGGCATTCTCGGCGCATCGCTTGCGCCCTATGTGGCGCAGGTGCTGGTGGCGCACGGCGGCCTGCGCTGGGTGGGCGGCTACATTTCGCTGGCTGCCCTTGTCAGTCTGCTCGCCGTTGTCGGGCTGGGTGAAACTCGGCACCGCGATCTGGCTCGAACCGACCGGGTTCCTCTGGTTTGATCATCCGGCCACGCGCCTGAAAGGATCTGAACATGCGTCGAACACCGTTTGCAGGACTTGTGCTGGCGTCAGCGTTGAGTGTGGCTGCCCACGCGGCTGACGCTCCGATGCGGCCGGGCCTCTGGAACATGCACATCCAGGGGGAAACCCATGTCGACCCCAGCCTGACTCTGCCGGTGCAACGCGAGATGAAAATCTGCATCAAGCCGGGACAGAAACCAGAAACCGTCGTCGTTCCCGCGGAAGGCAAGCAGTGCACCAGCAGCCATGAAACCCTTGCGGATGGCCAGACCCAGTGGGCCTTCCACTGCAATATGCCGGACGCCAAGGTCACGCAGACCGGGACCTTCGCCACCGGCCCGGAAACCTTCGATTCCCATTGGCAGATCAACACTGTCCTGCCCTCGGGCACGACCACCGCGACCACGATGCAGGTCACCGGAAAGCGCCTGGGGGATGACTGTGGCTCGGTGAAATAAATCGCCAAAAAAACAGCCACCCGAGTTGGCTGGGTGGCTGTGTCTCCTCGGCGGGTGGGCCCGCTTTTCTCCTGTCGAATATCAGGCGACCTTGCGGTCGAAGAACTGTTCGTCCTCGGTCGAGCCCTTGAGCGCGGCGGTGGAGGCCTCGTTCTCGATGGTCGTGGTCACGGCGTCGAAGTAACCGGTGCCGACTTCGCGCTGATGCTTGACCGCAGTGAAGCCCTTGGGCGCCGCAGCGAATTCGGCCTCCTGCAATTCCACGAATGCGCTCATCTGGTTGCGGGCATAGCCGTAGGCCAGGTTGAACATCGAGTAATTCAGCGCGTGGAAGCCGGCCAGGGTGATGAACTGGAACTTGTAACCCATGGCGCCCAGTTCCTTCTGGAACTTGGCGATGGTGGCGTCGTCGAGGTTCTTCTTCCAGTTGAACGACGGCGAGCAGTTGTAGGCCAGCATCTTGCCGGGGAACTTGGCATGGATGGCCTCGGCAAAGGCCTTGGCGTAGGCGAGGTCGGGCTTGCCGGTTTCGCACCACACCAGGTCGGCATACGGCGCGTAGGCCAGACCGCGCGAAATGGCCTGCTGCAGTCCCGGCTTGGTCCGGTAGAAGCCTTCGACCGTGCGCTCGCCGGTGCAGTAGGGCTTGTCGTTGTCATCCACATCGGAGGTGATGAGATCGGCGGCCTCGGCATCGGTACGGGCCACCAGCACGGTGGGAACCCCGAGCACATCCGCAGCCAGGCGCGCCGCGATGAGCTTGGACACGGCTTCGCGGGTGGGTACCAGCACCTTGCCGCCCATGTGGCCGCATTTCTTCACCGAGGCGAGCTGGTCCTCGAAGTGCACACCGGCGGCGCCTGCCTCGATCATGGCCTTCATCAGCTCGAATGCGTTGAGCACGCCGCCAAAACCGGCCTCGGCATCGGCCACGATGGGGGCGAAGTAGTCGATGTAACCCTCGTCCCCCGGGTTCTTGCCTTCCATCCATTGGATCTGGTCGGCGCGCGTGAGGGTGTTGTTGATGCGCTTGACCACGCTGGGCACCGAATTGGCCGGATACAGAGACTGGTCGGGATACATTTCACCGGCGAGATTCGCATCCCCCGCGACCTGCCAGCCCGACAGGTAGATGGCTTGCAGACCCGCCTTGACCTGCTGCATGGCCTGATTGCCGGTGAGCGCACCCAGTGCGTTGACGAAGGGCATGTCGTGCATCTGCTTCCACAGCCGATCCGCACCGCGGCGCGCCAGCGTATGCTCAACCATGAACGAGCCGCGCAGCCGCACGACTTCGTCCGCCCCATAGCCGCGCTTGATGCCCTTCCAGCGCGGATTTTGCGCCCAATCCTGTTCCAACTGTGCCACTTGCTGTTCGCGGTTTGCCATCTGCTTCTCCAGAGGTGAATGAAAAATCGATGCGTCAGCATAGTTGACTTTTGCAGCGCAGCATAGTCTTATGTCTTATATAAGATATAAATTTATCTCCATTCAAATCAATGACTTGGATTCTTATTTTTGCGATGCGAAATGAAATTTTGCTCAATGAAAGCCTGGACAGCCGCATCGCAGCAGGATGATTTCATATCACGCCGATTTAATTTCGTATTGTGGAAAACGACTCGCCACATCCCCGATGAACCGGCCCATACAGCCCCCTTCCCCCATGCGCAAATCGTCGCCCCGAGTTCCCCCAGTTGCCGAACCCACGCAGGCTCCGCGCCACATGGCGGAGCTGTTCTGGGTGTTCAACCACCTCACCCTGCTGGGTGTGGGCGGCGTGCTGCCATTTGCGCAGCGCATTCTGGTGGAAGACAAACGCTGGCTGCGTACCGAGCAGTTCGTTGAAATGCTGAGCCTTGGCCAGGTCTTGCCAGGCCCCAACCTGATCAATCTGGCCTTGATGGTGGGACAGCACTTCTTCGGCTGGCGCGGCGCCGTGGTGGCGCTGGCCGGCATGCTGGCAGCGCCGCTGGTGCTGATTCTCATCGTCGCCGTCGCGTATGCCAGCTACGCACACACGCCCCTGGTGGCCCATGCGCTGCAGGGCATGTCCGCCGTGGTCGCCGGTCTGGTGATTGCCATGGCGATCAAGCTCTTCCCCGCAGTACAACACCACTGGCCCAACTGGGGCTGGGTCGCCCTGTCGTTTGCCGGAGTGGGTCTGCTGCGCTTGAATCTGCTGTGGGTCTTGCTGGCCCTGGGGCCGCTGGCAGTGGCGCTGGCCTGGTTGCGTATTCGGAGGGGCTGATGCACACGCTTGCTGTAGCCATGCCATTTTTCGGGCATTTCCTGCTGTGGTCCCTGCTCTCGGTGGGCGGGGCCATCGGCCTGCTGCCCGACATGCACCGTTACCTCGTGGTGGCACAGCACTGGATCACCGATGCCCAGTTCACCTCGGCGCTGGCGCTCGGACAGGCATCGCCCGGGCCCAACATGATTCTGTTCGCGGCGCTGCTGGGATGGCAGATCCTGGGCTTGCCCGGCGCACTTCTGGCGTCCATCGGGCTGATTCTGCCGTCTTCACTGATCACGTTGGCCTACTTTCGCTACAGCCGTCTGCACAGCGAGCGTCACTGGGTGCGTGCCATGCACGACGGCATGGCGCCCATTACCGTCGGGCTGCTGCTGTCTTCGGGCTGGCTGCTCGCCCGACAAGAGGCGACCAACTGGCAACGTGTGGCGCTCATCCTGCTCAGCGTGGTTCTGGTGGTTCGCACGCGGCTCAATCCGCTGTGGCTCCTGCTCGCCGGAGCCGTTCTGGGCATGCTCGGCTTGATTTGAGGACCAGATCATGCTCAAACGTTTGACCTCGCTGCAATCCGAACCTGTTTACGGCACCCAGGCCCTGCGCTCCCTTGAACGGGCTGCGGCGAACGCCCTGCCTGCCCATACCCTGATGCGGCGCGCGGGGCTGGCCGTGGCTCGCTTGGTGCAGGCGCGCTTCCCCCATGCGCGGCGCGTCGTTGTTCTCGCTGGAGCCGGCAACAACGGCGGCGACGGCCTCGTTGCCGCCATGCATCTGCAAGAAGCGGCCCGCGATGTGCTGGTTCTGGCCTGCGGTGCGACCACCCTGGACGATTGGGCCAGCCGCCTTCCCCCGGATGCCGCCTGGGCCTGGGGCGCGGCCCGGACCAAACGCTTGGCATGCGCTGCGCACACGCTCGGCGATGCCCTGCCGGAGGCCGATCTGTATCTCGACGCGCTGCTGGGCATGGGTCTCAAAGGCTCGGTCCGCGAGACAACAGCGTCGGTGATCAAGGCCCTCAACGCCCAGACCCACGCCCCCGTTCTGAGCGTGGATCTGCCCTCCGGCCTGGACGCTGACTGCGGCACCTGTGGCAATGCCTGCGTGCGTGCCACGGTCACGCTGAGCCTGCTTGGGCTCAAGCCGGGTTTATGTACCGGCCCTGCCGCTCCGCTGTGCGCCGAGTTGTGGGTCGACGACCTCGACCTGCCGGCCGAGGCTGAGGCGACGGCATCAAACGCAACTGCAATCCGGATCGGCGCAGACCTGGTGCGTCCACTGCTGCCGGACTTGCCGCAAGCCGCGCACAAAGGCCAGCGCGGCGACGCGATCGTCATCGGCGGCGCAGCAGGAATGACCGGCGCGGCGCTGCTGGCGGCCCGCGCCGCAGCCCGGCTCGGCGCAGGCCGCGTGTTTGTCGGGCTGCTCGATGCAGAAGGCCCCAGGTTCGACCCCGTTGCGCCGGAGCTGATGCTGCGCCCGCCAGATGAATTGCTGCAGCGTTCGCGCAAGGTCGGCTGTGTCGTATTCGGTCCCGGAGCTGGAATCGATCCACCTGCGCACAAGGCTCTGGAACTGGCACTCGCCCAGACCTCTCCGCTGGTTCTGGACGCGGACGGCCTCAATCTGCTGGCACGCGCCGGGCCAGGCTCCGCGCTGCAGATCGCCCTGCGGCAACGCGCGGCACCGACCGTCGTCACCCCACATCCGCTGGAGGCGGCGCGCCTGCTTGGCATCGCTGTGGAACAGGTTCAGGCCGACCGCATGCAGGCCGCACGAACCCTTGCGCAAATCCTTTCCGCCTGGGTCGTGCTCAAAGGGGCTGGAAGTGTCATCGCCTCGCCGCAGCAAGCCATCTGGATCAACTCCACTGGCAATGGTTTGCTGGCAACCGCAGGAAGTGGCGACGTGTTGGCAGGCGCGATTGCCGCGCTGTTGAGCGCTTCCAATGCAGGGCAGCGCCCTGGCCGCCTACCGCAAGACACAAGAGGGCTGGCCGCAGCCCCGCATAGCCCAGAGAGCCCGACCGCCGGAATGGAATCCATCCTGGCCGCAGTCTGGCTGCATGGGCGAGCGGCAGATTGTTATGCCACCAGGTGCGGCGCCATTGGTCTGAGCGCAGAAACACTTGCCGGATGGATGGCAAACTGCTGGACGGAACACACAGGAGCTCTCTCACCGATCTGATTTGCCCCCTGTTGACTCTGCCCCGCCACGACTGACCGATCTATCGCCGAGCGATCCCGCTTACAGCGCTGGAACTTCAGCGACATCAACATCCTGCTTGACATACCACTTCATGGCGATATTCAGACCAGCGCGCACACTGAATTCCGGCCGATAGCCAAGCAGTCGCCTGGCCTTTGAAATATCGGCCAGGGAATGGCGGACATCCCCCTTGCGAAAGTCACGGTAGACAGGCGCCTTTGCCGTGACACTTGAATCGAGGGCCATGATTTCCTGCGTCAGCAACTGATGCAGGGTATTCAGACTGGTCTGTTCACCATAGGCAACGTTGTAAACCTGATTGATTGCATCCGGGTTAGATGTCATGCCAGCCAGAATATTGGCCTGCACGACGTTGTCGACATAGCAGAAATCCCGTGTTGTTTCACCATCTCCATTGATCATGCAAGGCTGATTCATGCGAATCGCCTTCGCCCAGTTCGGAATGACTGCGGCGTACGGCCCGTTCGGATCTTGTCGGGTGCCAAAGACGTTGAAATAACGCAGTCCAATGGTCTGCAGACCATAGACTCGAGAAAACACATCCGCATACAGCTCATTGAGATACTTGGTCACGGCATAGGGCGACAAGGGCTTGCCAATCAAATCTTCCACCTTGGGCAAGCCGGGATGATCGCCATAAGTCGAACTGGATGCTGCATAGACAAAACGGCCGACACCCGCGTCGCGTGCAGCAACCAGCATATTCAAGAAACCGGTGGCGTTGACTGCGTGTGTGCCCAAGGGGTTTTCGATGGAACGCGGGACCGAACCCAGCGCCGCCTCATGGAGAACAATGTCCACACCTTCGCAGGCCCGTTGACAGTCCTCGAGGTTGACGATATCTCCCCGGATGAATCGGTGACGCGCCCAGGCTTGCTCTCCCACGAGCTGCCGCACTTCATCGAGATTCGATTGATGGCCAGTGGAAAAATTGTCCAGACTCACGACGGACTGACCATTTCTCAACAGTGTCTCGATCAGATGCGAGCCGATGAACCCGGCACTGCCGGTCACAAGCCAGCATCGCGGATTGGAGGATAGAAGTTGGTCAATTTGCATGATGCCTCATAGCCTCCAAACCTGGGCGCCATGCGCCTGCAATTGGGCGGCATCGTACTGGCACTTGATGTCCATGAAAATGCCACCTGAATGAAGTTTTCGAAGAGTCTCCTCGGTCGGCAGCTCCTTGTAGGCGTTATGTGCGACAGCAGCAACAATGGCATGCGCCTGCGGAAGATCATCCCAGGAAACCAGTTTCACGCCATATTCATGCATGGCTTCGCTTGGCTCTGCTATGGGGTCGTGCACGACGACGTTGACGCCATATGAGTCCAATTCCCGGATGACATCGATCACTTTGGAGTTTCTCAAATCAGGACAATTTTCCTTGAATGTCAGGCCCAGCACGATCACATGACTTCCCTTGATTGGCATCCCCGCCTGACTCATCTGCTTGATCGTCTGTTCAGCAATATATTTACCCATGCCGTCATTGATACGACGCCCAGCAAGAATGACTTGCGGATGATATCCAAGCATATCCGCCTTGTGGGTCAGGTAGTAGGGATCGACTCCAATGCAGTGACCACCGACAAGGCCAGGGCGGAAAGGGAGAAAATTCCATTTCGTTCCTGCAGCCTTCAACACCTCGAGGGTGTCGATGCCGATCCGGTGGAAAATCAGCGAGAGCTCATTCATCAGCGCAATGTTCAAATCGCGCTGGGTATTTTCAATGACTTTTGCAGCTTCGGCCACCTTGATGCTACTCGCACGGTAAACCCCTGCCGTAATGATCGACCCGTAGGTGTCCGCGACGACATCCAGTGTGCGATCAGTATCACCAGAAACAACCTTCACGATACGGGTCAGCGTATGCTCCCTGTCACCTGGGTTGATCCGCTCGGGTGAGTAGCCGACAAAAAAGTCCTTCTGCCATTTCAGACCGGATTCCTTTTCAAGAATGGGCACGCAGATTTCTTCTGTTGCCCCGGGATAGACGGTCGATTCATAAACAACGATCGCGCCGGACTTGAGGTTCCTTCCAACCGATTTGCTGGCCCCGATCAAGGGACTGAAATCGGGGTTGTGCGCTTCATCCACGGGAGTCGGCACGGCGACAACGACAAAGTCCGCTTCCTTGATCTTGGTCGGGTCTGTCGTGGGCTCTAGCAGGACGGCTTGTTTCAGGCTTTCCTGGCTGACTTCTCCGGTGGGATCGACATGCCGGCAATAGGCGTTGATTTTTTCTACCGAAAGATCAAAACCGATCGTGCGGTATTTCTTGCCAAACTCCACAGCCAAAGGCAGACCAACGTACCCCAAACCGACCACTGCAACGACTGTCATTTTTCTTTTCCTGAAATGAAATTATCTTGCGCCTTCGCCGAAAATCACGACACGCACCGTCTCGAACAAAATAAAGAAATCCAAAAAAACGCTGTTGTTCTTCACATAGTAAAGATCGAACTGAAGTTTTCTCTTGGCATCCTCGATGGATGCGCCGTAGGCATAACGCACCTGAGCCCAGCCCGTCACCCCAGGCTTGACGCTGTGCCGTATGGCGTAAAAAGGAATGTCTTTCTCAAGCATGTCCACGAAGGTCGGCCGCTCCGGGCGGGGACCGACCATGCTCATTTCTCCACGCAGGACATTGATGAGCTGCGGCAATTCGTCGATACGCGTCTTTCTGATGAAGCTTCCGACGCGTGTGATTCGGGTATCGTTCGTGCTGGCCCAGCGCGCAACCCCGTCTTTCTCCGCGTCTGTGCGCATACTGCGGAACTTCAGGCAAAGAAAGGTCTTTCCAAAGAGCCCGACACGTTCCTGCTGGAAAAAAACGGGCCCTCTATCCTCGATTTTGATGGCGAGTGCTGCGAGCAGCATGATCGGCCAGAGGAGCAACAGCAATAGGCCTGCGCTGAAAATGTCAAACAAGCGCTTTGCCAAGGAACGCAAATGACCTTGCGTAAAACCAGTGCCGTAAATCAGCCAACTGGCCTTCATGCTCTCGAGCGGAACTTCGCCCTTGAGTCTTTCGTAAAAGGTCGTCAGATTGTGAACAGGCGTACCCAGAATGCGGCATTCGAGCAACTGGCGTATCGGCAGCACGCCGCCTCGGTGCTCCTTCACGGCGACGATGATTTCATCGACCTTGGTATCGAGAACAACCTGCTCCAGTGACATGCTGGAATCAAACACCTTGCCCGGAAGCTGAATGGCATTCTGGTCTGCACTTTCCGTGGGATAAAACCCGGAAATTGAATATGCCGAGCTATGTCTTTCGATGATCTGTCTGGCAAGCGCCTGCGCCTCGCGACCATTTCCGACGATCAGTATTTTTCTTGTCATGCTCGACAAGACGCTCTGACGCAACAGGATGTAGCGTATGAAAATCAGGAATCCCATCTGAAACAGATAGGCAAAGCCGAGCACTCTGAATGAGCTGCCTGCCTCTGTGAACATCAGTGTGAACCAGTAGACAGGGAAAAATGTGAAAGCAAAGGCAACCGATGTTCGCCCCAGAAAGTCTTTCAGGCTGTTTTCTGCCTCGATTCTGTAAACGCCGAGGGCTGTATAGAGGATTGCATTCAACGCTACATAAAGAATCAGAGGGTAAATCGCCTGCCCTGCCCAGTAAGAAAATCCCTGTTGACCCGTTGTGATGAGATAAACCGTCCAGGTTGCCAGGGAGAAAGACAATGCCGAAATGACCATATCGATCAACAGTTCGAGCGTCGCCCTCGCAGGAATGTAAAGATTGAATATCTTGAACATTTTTTGCTTTCAGCTCAAATGGCACATGCTGCAAGGACGCAAAGACTCTGGAACCAAGCGCAGTGAATCGACATTAACAACCATCCATGATGGCGATTCTGCAACGGGCGCCTGAAATCGTGCTGTGAAATTTTTGGCAGTTTCCACGAATCGCGGTCATTCGAGAAAGGCTTGCGGAATTGTTCTCAATCCGCTGTGACAGGTCTATCCCCGAGCCCGGGCGATCCCCCCAATTCAAAGGGGCTGTCAGGTCTTCGCGCCCACCCATTGACTTGCCTGGAGACCGATCATCATGGTGGCAGCATTGGTATTGCCACTCAGAACCTCGGGCATGATGGAGGCATCGGCGACGCGCAACCCAGCAATGCCGCGCACACGCAGATGTGGGTCGACCACACTGTCGGCGTCCTGCCCCATGCGGCAACTGCCCACCGGGTGATAGACGGTTTCAGCCTTCTGGCGCAGGAACTCGATGATCTCGGCCTCGGAGCTGACGTGTTGCCCAGGGAAAATCTCTGGCCCACGCCATGGCTGGAATGCCGACTGCCCCAGGATTGCACGCGAAACGCGCACAGCCTCGACCATGCGCTGCAAGTCAAATCCGTCCTGGTCCGAGAGGTAGTTGGCGAAGATGCGCGGATGCACAGTGGGATCGGCATTGCGCAGGCGAATCTGGCCTCGGCTTCTCGGATGGAGCACACAGGCATGCAGGGTGTAGCCATACCCAGGCAGGCGTCCCCGGCCGTGGTCATCCAGCAAGGCGGGCACGAAATGAAATTGCAGATCGCACCGGTCGTCTGTGGCGTAGCGCGAGCGCATGAAGCCACCGCCTTCCGCCGCGTTCGAGGTGCCGATTCCTTGCCGCGTCAGCCAGAATTGCAGGCCCGCTGCCAGTACGCTGACTTTGTCGTAGGTGATGGGCTGGGTGCAGGTCGTCAGCGTGCAGATGTCGAGATGATCCTGCAGGTTCTCTCCAACGGACGGCAGATGGTGCGCAAGGGGGACGCCTATCTCGCGCAGATGGTCTGCCGGGCCAACTCCGGAAAGCAACAGTAAGTGCGGCGAATTGATCGCTCCCCCGCAGAGAACAACCTCTCCCGCCTCGATGCGGCGGGATGCGCCACCGCGGGTGCGCACCTGAACGCCGATCGCGCGCGCGTTGTCGATGAGGACGCGCTCGGTCAGGGTCTGTGTCCAGACGGTCAGGTTGGGCCGATGGCGCACCGGAGCCAGAAAGGCGGCTGCACTGGAGTGGCGCAGACCGCCTTGCTGCGTCACCTGATAGAGCCCAACCCCGGTCTGAGCAGCGCCGTTGAAATCCGGGTTGCGATCGAGGCCGAAGGACACTCCGGCGTCGATGAAGGCGTCGGTCAGCACGCTGTGGTGCCGCAGGTCGCTGACTCCAAGCTCGCCGCTGCTTCCATGAAAGGCGTTTGCACCGCGCGTGTTGCGCTCCATCGTGCGAAACAGCGGCAGCACCGCCTCCCAGGACCAGGCTGGCTCGCCGGTGGCTTCTGCCCAGCGGTCATAGTCCTGGGGGGCGCCGCGCACATAGCACATGGCATTGATGGCGCTGGACCCACCCAGCACCTTGCCGCGTGGCCACCACAAGCGGCGGTTGTTCAACTGGGGCTCGGGCTCGGTGGTGTAGCCCCAATTGAAGCGCTTGTGTCCCGCCAGCTTGGCAATGCCGGCCGGCATGCGGATATAGGGATGCCAGTCCGATCCGCCGGCTTCGATCAGCAGCACCCGGCACGCCGGGTTGGCGCTGAGGCGGTTTGCCAGCACGCATCCTGCTGACCCCGCACCGACGATGATGATGTCGAACTGCATGGCACCATCAGTGGAACTCAGTTGAGGGTCTGATTCAAGGTCTGAATTGTCTGAATCAGGCTGGAATATTCTGTGCTGAGGTTCGCCCAGGGGTCGGTGCCATTGCCCTGATCGGTGAGATCCACAAAGCCCACGCCCTGTTGGAACAGACGGGTCAGCGCAGCGGTCTGGGTCTGCGGCAAATTGCCAATACCCAGAGCCAGATAGGCAAACTTGCTGGGGGCATAACTGCTCAGGGCGAGTGGAACAGGAGACAGATTCAGGTCGGCGCTCTCATGCATCACCGTGATGTCTGCTGCGTTGGCAATCGACACAGCGGGATAAGTCCCTGGATTGATCGCCACCAGGGCCGACTTGCCGCTGGCGGGCAGGATGTTCTGCCTCACCACAGCGGCAGCAGCGGAGTAGTAAGCCGCCAGCCCCGCCTGGTTGGACACTTCGTCAAAGAACACCCCATCCACGCCATAGCACTGTGCATAGGTCTGCACGTCCTGGCTGACGAGTGCCGGGTCGCGCAGTCCATAGAGCGTGTGGACATAACCCAGCACGGTCACCCCCGCCTGATGCAATTGCGCGATGCCCTGCTGAAACGCGCTGAGAGTGACCGACGGCGGGGTGGTACAGGCGACCGGGCCATTGCTCGGGTTGACAACCGCAATGGTTGGCACCAAGGCAGCATTTGCTGCAACAGTGGTCCATGCCGGATTGGGTGATGTGGTGCGCGTGGGACCGCTGCCGCTGCTCACCAGCGGATAGCCATACAGGGGAATGAGCACCCCCATCGGGGTGATGCGCTGGAGCGCAACTGTCGGCGATTGGGTGTTCGGCGCTGCGGTGGCCGGTTGAGCATTGGCTGGACTGGCCGCCGTGACAGCAGTGCTTGCACCGCCACCCCCGCAGGCAGAAAGCAGCATGCTTGCCACAAGGGCAACGCCCCAGAGGAATCTCGTTTCATGCATCGACCCGCACTCCCTGACGCGTACTGCGCCAACCGAACAGTTCATTTCCCGCTAGCGCCGAAAGCACGAGCACTCCGCCGATCAGCGTACCGCTGCTCGGTTGCTCACCCGCGCCAATCCAGGCCCAGAAAATGCCGAACACAATTTCGAGCAGGCCGAGCAGGCCCACCTCGGCCGGAGCCAGACGCTGCGCCGCCCAGACGGCCAGAAGCCCAGGCAGAGCCAGTTGAAACACGCCCAAGAAAGCCAGCCACAGCAGATCGTGCAAATCCACGCGCACCGGCCATGCGGGCAACACCACCACCAGAACCGAGAACACGGCACCGAGCATCACGGCGGCCTGCATCGGCACCTGGGCTCCAGCGCGCCGCAGACTCACCCAGTTGGCCGCTGCACTGAATGGCACCGCCAGTGCCACGAGAAGACCCAGCAATTGTGTGGAGCCGCTGAGGTGATGCAGATTTTGCCAGACGATCCAGCCCATGCCGAACAGCGCAAGAGCGATCGCCACCCAGGTGCGCCCGGGCAAGACCTGACGCAGGACGAGCCAGCCCAGCACCGCGGCAATCAACGGACTGAGACTCTCCGCGATCAGGGTTTGCGCCACCGTGGTGAGGGTCAGCGCAACCATGAAGGCAGTGAACATCACCCCCCAGAGCACGGCCGAGAGCCACAGCAGCCCGGACGCCTGTTGCACATCACGCGCCAGCACACACGGCCCCTGCCGCCAGAGCAGCCAGGCCAGCACACCGAGGGCGGCAAAACTGCTGCGCCAGAACACCAGACCGAGTCCGTCCTGGTGATGCAGGTGGCGCGTGACCACGCCTGCGACACTCCACAGCAGCGTGGCACCGATCATGGCGAACACGGCGCGCGAATGCGTTGCGGCAGCCATGCTGGGCAGCAGCGTTCAGCAGCAGATCAGGTCGAACGCTCAGGCTGAACGCCCAGCGCGTTTGCGCTCCTGTTCGGTGAGGTAGCGCTTGCGCAGTCGCACGCTCTTGGGGGTGATTTCCACCAGTTCGTCGTCCTCGATGAACTCGACGCCGTATTCCAGGTTGAGGTCGATCGGCGGCGTGATCTTGATCGCATCTTCCTTGCCGGAGACGCGAAAGTTGGTGAGCTGCTTGGTGCGGGTGGCGTTGACCACCAGATCGTTGTCGCGGCTGTGAATGCCCACGATCATGCCTTCATACACCGGATCGCCCGCCTTGACGAACATGCGGCCGCGGTCATCGAGCTTGCCCAGGGCGTAGGTGAAGATTTCACCATCGTCCATCGAGATGAGCACGCCGTTCTTGCGCCCGGCGATCTCGCCCTTGTGCGGCTCGTAGCCATCGAAGATATTGGAGATCAGGCCGGAACCACGGGTCAGGTTGAGGAATTCGTTGGTGAAACCAATCAGACCGCGCGCCGGAATGCGGTATTCCAGTCGCACACGACCACGGCCATCCGGCTCCATGTTGACCAGTTCACCCTTGCGCTCGCCCAGCGCCTGCATCACACCACCCTGATGCTGCTCTTCGATGTCGGCCGTCACCAGCTCGATCGGCTCATGGCGCACGCCGTTCACGTCCTTGAACACCACGCGGGGTTTGGACACGGCCAGCTCATAGCCTTCGCGGCGCATGTTTTCCAGCAGGATGGTCAGATGCAATTCGCCGCGGCCCATCACCTCGAACACGCCGTCCTCGTCGGTCTCCTTGACGCGCAAGGCCACGTTGGATTGCAACTCCTTCTGCAGTCGATCCCAGATCTGGCGACTGGTGACATATTTGCCTTCGCGTCCCGCCAGCGGGCTGGTGTTGACGCAGAAATTCATGGTCAGCGTGGGTTCGTCCACCTTCAGCATGGGCAGGGGCGTGGGATTGAGCGGGTCGGTCAGGGTCACGCCAATGCCGATATCGGCAATGCCGTTGACCAGCACGATGTCGCCCGGACCGGCCTCGGTCACCTGCACACGGTCGAGACCCTGGAAAGTCAGCACCTGATTGACCCGGCCCTTGTAGGACGCGCCCTCAGGGCCTTCCATCACCAGCACATCCATGCCGGGCTTGACGGTGCCGGCATTGATGCGACCCACGCCGATGCGGCCCACGAAATTGTTGTAGTCGAGTGCAGAGATCTGCAGCTGCAGAGGCGCTGCCGGATCGCCGCTGTGGGGCGGCACATGCTTGAGAATGGTGTTGAACAGCGCCGACATGTCCGGCCCCCACTGCTCACCCGGCGCACCTTCTTCCAGAGAGGTCCAGCCGTTGATGCCCGAGGCATAGACCACAGGAAAATCGAGCTGCTCGTCAGTGGCGCCCAGCTTGTCGAACAGGTCGAACGCGGCATTCACCACGGCATCCGGCTTGGCGCCCGGCTTGTCGACCTTGTTGACCACGACGATGGGCTTGAGGCCCAGCGCCAGCGCCTTCTTGGTGACGAAGCGCGTCTGCGGCATCGGGCCTTCCTGCGCGTCGATCAGCAGCACGACGCCATCCACCATGCTCAGGGCGCGCTCGACCTCGCCGCCGAAGTCCGCGTGGCCCGGGGTGTCGACGATGTTGATGTGCGTGCCCTCCCAGCTCACCGCACAGTTCTTCGCCAGAATGGTGATGCCACGCTCGCGTTCGATCGCGTTGTTGTCCATCACCGTGTCCACGACTTTCTCGTGCTCGGCGAAGGTGCCCGACTGGCGCAGCAGTTGGTCCACCATGGTGGTCTTGCCATGGTCGACGTGGGCGATGATGGCGATATTGCGAATGGATTTGCTCATGGTGTTGCGTCCTGATGGATCAATTGGGTTCGGAGTTGTGAAATCGGGGGCCATGCCTGCGGCACAACCGGGGTGGAGAGTTCATCGGCGCAAAGCAGACGACGCGGCGCCAGCACGTTGCCGTCCCAGGCGCCGAGACCCAGCAGCACGGCGGACTGGCCCTCGGCGAGCGGGCCATACACCCGCACATCCTCGCCTCGGTCCGCGTGCGCCGGAACAGGCAGGCCGCTGAGACGTCCGCCATGCAGAAACCTCTGTGCCTGCACGGCATCGAGAGTCTGTCGCGGCAAAGCCTGCAGCAGCGCGTCGGGCGGCAGCAGCCTGTCGCACAGCGCCGACTTTCCCATCGCTTCGGCCGCCTCCAGACCCAGCGCCTGCGACAGCGCAAAACCACCGCTGGCGGTCCGGGTGAGCGCAGCCAGATGCGCGCCACAGCCTAACGCGTCACCGATGTCACGCGCCAGCGCGCGGATGTAGGTGCCCTTGCCACAGTGCACGTCGAGGGTGAGCCTGCCGTCCTGCAGGGCCAGCACCTCGATGGAAAAAATCTGCACCGAGCGCGGCGCGATCTCGATGGCCTCTCCTGCGCGGGCGTAGGCATAGAGCGGCTTGCCCTCGCGCTTGAGCGCGCTGTAGATCGGGGGAGTCTGCAGAATGGCGCCGATGAAGCGGGGCAGCACGGCATCGACCTGGCTGCGCTCCACCTGCACTGGCTGTTGTGCCGTCACGACCTCGCCCTCCGCATCATCGGTTGTGGTGCGCACGCCAAGCTGCAGCACGGCGGTGTAGCGCTTGTCCGCTTCGAGATGGCGCTGGGCGAACTTGGTCGCCGCGCCGAAGCACAACATCAGCAGCCCATCAGCCAGCGGATCGAGCGTGCCACCGTGCCCGGCCTTGGCCGCACGCAGCACACGGCGCACGCGGAACAGGGCTTGTTGCGAGGTCAGGCCGCGCGGCTTGTCGAGTAACAGCACGCCGTTGACCGCCTCCCAGGGCGTTTTGTTGGAATTCATCGTGGTGGTACAACCCGCGCGCGCCGCGCCGGGTCAGTCGTCTTTGGCCTGTTGCGACAAGGCCTGGCGGATCAGCCCGTCCATCTCCGCCGCCTTTTCGGTGGTGGGATCGAACAGGAAATGCAGCGTGGGCACGGTGTGGATCTGCAGGCGCTTGAACAGCAGGCTGTGCAGGTAGCCTGCCTTGTCGCTGAGCAACTGGCGCGCAGTTTCCGGCTCGGCACCGATCACACTGAAATACACCTTGGCATGGGCGTAGTCCGGCGTGAGCTGCACATCGGTGAGGGTCACCAGGCCGAGCTGCGGGTTGCGCAGCTCGCGCTGGATCAACTCCGCCAGATCGCGCTGGATCTGATCGGCGATGCGCTGGGTACGGTTGGGCGTTGCGCGCTTCATCTCGGTCTGGCCGTTGCCCTTACAGGGTCCGCGCCACTTCCTTGATCTCGAAGACTTCGAGCTGATCGCCCACTTCGATGTCCTGGAAGTTCTTCAGTGACAGACCGCACTCGAAGCCTTCCTTGACCTCGCGCGCATCGTCCTTGAAGCGCTTGAGCGAGTCGAGCTCGCCGGTGTGGATGACCACGTTGTTGCGCAGCACGCGCACCTGCGCCGAACGCCGCACCAGCCCGGAAAGCACCATGCAGCCAGCCACCGCGCCCACCTTGGGAATGCGGAACACCTGACGAATCTCGACGAGACCCAGGGTCTCCTCTTTCTTGTCCGGTGTGAGCATGCCCGACATGGCTGCCTTGATCTCGTCCACCGCTTCGTAAATGATGTTGTAGTAGCGGATGTCGATGCCGTTGTTCTCGGCCAGCTTGCGCGCGCCCGCATCGGCTCGGGTGTTGAAACCGATGATCACGGCATTCGACGCGATCGCCAGATTGACGTCGCTTTCGGATATGCCGCCCACAGCCGCGTGGACCACCTGCACCTTGATCTCGGACGTCGAGAGCTTGGTCAGCGCGTGGATCAGCGCCTCCTGCGAACCCTGCACGTCGGCCTTGATGATGAGCGGCAGGTTCTGCGCACCTTCGTTCAATTGCTCGAACATGTTTTCGAGCTTGGCAGCTTGTTGGCGGGCCAGCTTGACGTCTCGGTACTTGCCCTGGCGGAACAGCGCGATTTCGCGCGCCTTGCGCTCGTCGAGCAACACCATGATCTCCTCACCCGCGCTGGGCACCTCGGTCAACCCCTGGATTTCCACCGGGATGGACGGCCCGGCCTCGGTCACAGCCTTGCCCACTTCGTCGAGCATGGCGCGCACCCGCCCGTAGGACGAGCCTGCGAGCACCACGTCACCGCGCTTGAGCGTGCCCGACTGCACCAGAATGGTCGCCACGGGGCCACGCCCCTTGTCCAGGCGCGATTCGATCACCAGTCCCTTGGCCGGCGCGTCGATCGGCGCCTTGAGCTCCAGCACCTCGGCCTGCAGCAGAATCTGCTCCAGCAATTCATCGACGCCCTGCCCGGTCTTGGCAGAAACCGGCACGAAGGGCGAATCGCCGCCGTATTCCTCGGGCACAACGCCCTCGGCAATCAGTTCCTGCCGCACCCGATCGGGGTTGGCGCCCGATTTGTCGATCTTGTTGAGCGCCACCACGATCGGCACGCCGGCCGCCTTGGCATGGGCGATGGCCTCCTTGGTCTGGGGCATGACGCCATCGTCGGCCGCGACCACCAGAATCACGATGTCGGTCGCCTTGGCACCGCGTGCCCGCATGGCGGTAAACGCCTCGTGACCCGGCGTGTCGAGGAAGGTGATGATGCCGCGCGGGGTTTCGACGTGGTACGCCCCGATGTGCTGGGTGATGCCGCCGGCTTCACCCGCCGCCACCTTGGCGCGACGGATGTAGTCGAGCAGTGAGGTCTTGCCGTGATCGACGTGCCCCATGACGGTGACGACTGGCGCGCGCGGCAGCTGCTCCGCATTGGAGTGCGCGGCTTCGCCGTCTTCGGTGAGAAAGTTTTCAGGATCGTCGAGCTTGGCCGCGATCGCCTTGTGACCCAGCTCCTCGACCACGATCATGGCGGTTTCCTGATCGAGCACCTGATTGATGGTCACCATCTGGCCGAGTTTCATCAGGCTCTTGATCACTTCCGCCGCCTTGACCGACATCTTGTGCGCCAGTTCAGCCACGGTGATGGTCTCGGGGACATGCACCTCGCGCACGATCATCTCCGCGGGTGCGGCCTGCACCTGCTGCTCGCCACCACGGTCGTTGCGCCCACCGCGGCGGCCTGCGGCCACCTTGGGGCCCCGCCAGCCGCCGGGACTGCCGGTCGGATTGCCGCGCGGCTTGATGGCGGCGCCACGCTTCTTCGCGGCATCGTCCGCCCACGACGAGGACAGCTTCTCGGATTTGACCTGTTTGTCGTCCTTCTTCGCTGCACCGGCGCCCGGCGTGGTTGCTGCACCAGCGGGCTTCGCCGTGCCTGCGGCAGGCTTGTGAATCGTGCCTTTGATGGTGCCGCTCGCCGGGGCCGCCTCGGTGGTCTTCGGCGCAGGCTTCTCCGCCCGCAGCACCGTGCGCGGTCGCGCCATCATGTCGCGAATCGCGGCAGCCTCGGCCTCTGCGGCGGAACGACGCTTTTGAATCTGCGCAAGCTTGGCCGCCTCTTCGGCGTCCTGCTTCTTCTGCGCGGCGATGCGCTCGCTCGCTGCCTTGGCCTGGGTTGCGGCGGCCTCACTGGCCTGCTGCGCTGCCTTGTCGGCCTCTTGCGACTGCTCGGAAGTCACCTGGGTCGCCTGCGCGTCGGCTGACACGGTCACGGCCTGTGCCGCCTTGGCAGCCTGTGCCTCCCGCATTTCACGCTCGGCCTGCTCGCGTGCCTGCTGCTCGCGCAATTCCTGGGCGGCCCGGCGTTCCTGCTCGGCCGCGCGCTGCGCAGCCAGTTCTTCGGCCTGACGCGCCAGCAGATCGGCCTGGCGCTGCGCCTCGGCTTCGCGCCGCTGGAGTTCTGCGTCATCAATGACGGCCTCTGCCGCCTCGGCAGGTGCATGCGCCTCGGTTGCGGGCGCCGTCTCGTCACGCTTGACGAACACGCGCTTCTTGCGGACTTCCACATGGATGGTGCGCGCCTTGCCCGTGGCGTCTGCCTGCTTGATTTCGCTGGTCTGCTTGCGCGTCAGGGTGATTTTCTTTCGCTCGCCGCTGGCCGCGCCTCCGTGCGTGGCGCGCAGGTAGTCGAGCAAGCGGGCCTTATCGCCCTCGCTGATGACATCGTCCGCAGCACGCGGCCCGACACCCGCCTGTTGCAGTTGCTCCTGCAAGAGGGTCAGGGGTTTGCCGAGTTCTGCTGCGAGTTGTGCGACGGTATGACTGGCCATTGATGGTGTGTCCTAGGTACGGCTTGAATCGTGTGAAGGCGGGCTGTGGAGCGCTTGAATCGTGGAACACCCGTCAGGCGTTGAACCAGTGCGCGCGCGCCTTCAGAATGAGATCGGCGGCGCGGGCGTCGTCGGCGTGAAGAATGGCTGCAAGTTCGTCGGTGGCGAGGTCACCGAGATCGTCGAGCGTGAGCACTCCGGCCTCGGCAAGCAGCGCCAGATCATCGGTGCTCAGCCCGTCGAGCGCTTTCAGTCCCGCGTCCATTTCGTCCAGCTTCTGTTCGCGCGCGATTTCCTGCGTGAGCAGGGCGTTGCGGGCGCGCTCGCGCAGTTCGTTGACCGTGTCCTCGTCGAAGGCTTCGATCTCGAGCATTTCATTGATCGGCACATAGGCCAGTTCTTCCAGGCTGGTGAAACCCTCGGCGATGAGAATGTCAGCCACTTCCTGATCGACGTCGAGTTTTTCGACGAACAGGCGGCGCATGCCTTCGGCCTCCTGTGTGAGGCGGGCGTCGGACTCTTCCGCGCTGAGAATATTGATCTTCCAGCCTGTCAGTTCGGACGCCAGGCGCACATTCTGTCCGGTGCGCCCGATGGCCAGCGCAAGGTTTTCCTCGTCGACCGCCACATCCATCGCATGCTTTTCTTCGTCCACCACAATGGATGACACATTGGCGGGAGCCAGCGCACCGATGACGAACTGCGCCGGGTCTTCCGACCACAGCACGATGTCCACCCGCTCGCCCCCGAGTTCATTGGTCACGGCGGTGACGCGCGAGCCACGGATGCCCACGCAGGTGCCGATGGGATCGACCCGGCGGTCGTGTGAAATCACGGCAATCTTGGCGCGCACACCCGGCTCACGGGCGCAGGACTTGATTTCCAGCAGCCCCTGCTCGATCTCCGGGACTTCCATGCGGAACAGTTCGATCATGAATTCGGGCGCGGTCCGCGAAATCTCGATCTGCGGCCCGCGCGCGGTACGGTCGATCTTGGTGATCACGGCGCGCACCCGGTCGCCGACACGCAGATTTTCCTTCGGGATCAGATCGCCGCGGCGCAACCGGGCATCGACCTTGCCGGATTCGACGATCACATCGCCCTTGTCCAGCCGCTTGACCGTGCCATTGAAAATCTTGTCGTTGCGCGCCAGGAAATCGTTGAGAATCTGCTCGCGCTCGGCATCACGGATCTTTTGCAGGATGACCTGCTTGGCCGCCTGCGCGCCGATCCGGCCGAAGGCGATGCTCTCGATCGGCTCCTCGATGTAGTCACCCACCTCGATGTCCGGGATCTGCTCGCGGGCCTCGAACAACAGGATTTCGCTGTCCGGCTGTTGCAGCCCGGCTTCGTCCGGGACCACGTGCCAGCGGCGGAAGCTCTCGTATTCGCCAGTGTCGCGGTCGATCTGGACCCGCACGTCGGCCTCGCCTTCGTACAGGCGCTTGGTGGCAGAAGCCAAAGCGGCCTCGACGGCACCGAATACCACGTCGCGATCGACGTTCTTTTCACGCGCCAGGGCATCCACCAGCATCAAAATCTCGCGACTCATTTTCGACCACTCCCAAAATCGACAACAGGCACGAGGCGCACATCGCGCACCTCGGCCAGACTGAAATTCATGACGGACTGCGCGTCTTCTGCGTCCGGATTCACCCCGTCGGCCAAACGCGCGGCCTTCGCCTTCTTCCTGCTGGCCGCACCCGGCTTGCCCTTGGCCTGGGTGGTCGGCTCAGGCGCTGACAACACCACGGAAAATCGTCCCTGCGCATCACCCTCTGCGGTTTCGAGCAGTACGCCGCGATATTTTTTTCGTCCCTGGAACGGCACCCGCAGCACGATGTCGATTTCCGACCCGGCGAAGCGAACAAAGTCCTGCGGCTTGCGCAGCGGCCGGTCCAGCCCCGGCGACGACACTTCGAGGCGTCCGTAATCGACGTTTTCCACCTCGAACACATACTGCAACTGACGCGTCACCCGTTCACAATCCTCGACCGTGACCGGCGCGCCGTCGGTGTGGTCGATGGTGACGCGCAGCAAGCCGCGCGGAAGGTGTTCCACCTCCACGAGTTCCAGCCCAAGACTGGCGACCGCCGTTTCAATAGCCTGTGTTGCACTCATGCCTGTTCAAACCACTCCGCCTGCATCATCAACCGCCCACCGCCAAAAACGCGCAAAAAAAAAGGGCGATGATGTCGCCCAGTTGGTGCTCTTTGCCGCGTCGGGGCATTGTTGCCCCGCAGCATAAAAAACCTACTCCATCGTCCTCAGCATCTTCACCACCTCGGACAGCACCGATCTGTCCGCGCAGCGATCAACGCAACGATCAAAATAGGCATTTTTGTGCCTTGTAAACCACGACCAAGCGACTGCTCTTCTTTTTCACGCTTTCATTCCTGCTGCACATCTCTGCCGCATTTCTGCTGTTTTATTGCTGTCAGCGAAAAAGCGGATTGTATGAAAAACTTTGTGTTTTCGCAACAGCAGGACTCTCACAGTGCCGAAATGGCGAGATCCGACGCGGCGAGCAGCGCCTGCGTGTAGGGCTGCTGCGGCGCGTGCAGCACCGTCTCCACCGGTCCCTGTTCGACCACCCGTCCCTGGTGCAGGACCAGCACGCGGTGCGCCAGCGCGGCGATCACCGCCAGATCGTGACTGATCAGCACATAGGCCAGGCCATGCCGACGCTGCAGCGCGGCGAGCATTTCCAGCACCTGCTGCTGCACCGACACGTCGAGCGCGCTGGTCGGTTCGTCGAGGATGAGGATGTTCGGCTCGAGGATCAGCGCACGGGCGATCGCAATGCGCTGGCGCTGTCCACCCGAAAATGCATGGGGATAGCGCTGCATTTCGGCGCGCGACAGCGGCAGCCCGACTTCGGCCAGCATGTCCTGCGCGCGCTGCTGACGCTGCGCCGCGCCGAGGTCGGGGCGGTGGATTTCGAGCCCCTCCTCGACGATCTGCGCGACGGTGCGCCGCGGCGACAGGCTGGAAAACGGGTCCTGGAACACGATCTGTGCCCGTGCGCGCAATGCGCGCAACGCCTTGGGGTCGAGCGTGGCGGGGTCGCTGCCGAGCAGCTCGACCGCCCCGTCCTGCCTGCGCAGCAGCCCGAGCAGCGCCAGCGCCAGGGTGGATTTGCCGCTGCCCGACTCGCCCACCACACCCAGCGTCTGCTGTGCCGGCAGTTCGAGCGACACCTCCTGCAGCACCGGGTGCCAGCGCTTGCGCAAAAATCCCGCACTCTGCGCAAAGCGCACATCCAGATCGCGCGCGCGCAGCACCGGGGCTTGTTGCGGCGCGTCGGTCGCCGCCGCCGACACCAGACGTCGCGGGCGGCTTTGCAGCAGCATGCGGGTGTACGGGTGTTGCGGCGCGTCGAACACCGCATCCACCCTGCCAGCTTCCACCACCCTGCCCTGCTGCATCACCGCAACCCGGTGGGCGTAGCGGCGCACCAGGTGCAGATCGTGGGTGATGAACAGCAGCGCGAGCCCGTATTCGGCCTGCAGCGCATCGAGCAGGTCGAGAATCTGGTGCCGCACGGTCACGTCCAGCGCGGTGGTCGGCTCGTCGGCGAGCAACAGCCGCGGGCGACAGGCCAGCGCCATGGCAATCATCACCCGCTGCCGCTGGCCGCCCGAGAGCTGGTGCGGATAGTCGAGCGCGCGCCGCGCCGGATCGGCAATGCCCATTTGCGCCAGCAGTTCCACCGCACGCGCCCATGCGGCGCGGCGGGGCAGCGCCTCGTGCAGCTCCAGCACCTCGGCGATCTGCCGCCCCACCGGGTGCAGCGGGTTGAGCGCGGTCATCGGCTCCTGGAAGATCATCGCGATGTCCCTGCCGCGCAGCGCACGCATCTGCCGCTCGCTCAAGCTGCCGAGATCGCGGCCGTCGAACTGCACACTGCCGCTGACTTGCGCGCCGTCGAGCAGGCGCAGCAGGGCCAGCGCGGAAACGGTCTTGCCCGAGCCCGATTCCCCGACGAGGGCGACCTTTTCTCCGGCGGCGATGTCCAGATCGACCCCCTGCACCACGGTCTGCGCGCCAAAGCGCACGCGCAGATCGCGCACCCGCAGCAGAGGCTCTGCCGTCTGGCCACTCATCTGGCAAGCGCTCCAGACTGCCTCGGATCGAGCGCGTCGCGCAGCGCCTCGCCGATGAAGGTCAGCAGCAGCAAAATGGTCACCAGCGCACCGAAGGCCGCTGCCGAAATCCACCACGCATCGAGGTTGGCCTTGCCCTGCGCGAGCAACTCGCCCAGGCTGGGCGTGGGCGGCGGCACGCCCAGGCCGAGAAAGTCCAGGCTGGTCAGCGCCAGCAGCGCGCCGCTCATACGAAACGGCAAAAACGTCACCACGGGCGTCAGACTGTTGGGCAGGATGTGCCGCCACATGACGCGCCCGTGCGACAGGCCGAGCGCCTGCGCCGCGCGCACATAGTCCATCTGCCGGTTGCGCAGGAATTCGGCGCGCACATAGTCGGCCAGACCCATCCAGCCAAACAGCGACAGCAAAATGAGCAGCAGCGCCAGCCCTGGCGCGAACACCGCGGAAAAGATGATCAGCAGGTAAAGCTCCGGCATCGCCCCCCAGACCTCCATGACGCGCTGCACTGTCAGATCGATGCGCCCGCCGAAATAGCCCTGCACCGCGCCGATCAGCAGCCCCAGCGCGGTGCCGGTGACGGTGAGCGCCAGCGCGAACAGGACCGAGAGCCGAAAGCCATAGATCAGCCGCGCGAGCACGTCGCGGCCGCGGTCGTCCGTGCCCAGCCAGTGCCGCGCCGACGGCGAGGACGGAAACGGCCGCTGCGCGAAGTAGTCGATGGTGTCGGGGCCATAGGGAATCGGCGGGTAGATCGCGAAGTTGCCAGGTGCAGACAGCCGGGCGCGGATGTAGGGGTCGAGATAGTCGGTCGGGGTGTGGAAATCGCCGCCGAAAGTGGTTTCGGGATAGTCGTGCAGCAGCGGCAGGTAGAACCGCCCGTCATACCGCACCAGCAGCGGCTTGTCGTTGCTCAGCACAGGAGCCAGCAGGCTCAGGCCGAACAGCAGGGCAAACAGCCACAGACTCCAACGCCCCAGGCGATGCGCCTTGAACCGCGCCCAGCCCTGCGACCAAAACGGATGGCGCGGCGCAGGCACCGATGCCGGCAGGATTGCGCTCACCGCAGCGCTCCGAACTGAATGCGCGGATCGACCCAGACATAGCTCAAGTCGGCGGCCAGCTTGGTGAACAGACCGATCAGGGTGAACAGATACAGCGACCCCATGACCACCGGATAGTCGCGCCGCATCACCGCCTCATACGACAGCAAGCCAAGCCCGGGCAGCGAAAACAGCGTTTCGATCAGCAGTGAGCTGGCGAAGAACGCGCCGATGAACGCCGCCGGAAACCCGGTGACCAGGGGAATGAGCGCGTTGCGCAGCACATGCCGCCACAGCACGGTGCGCTCGCTCAATCCCTTGGCGCGCGCGGTCAGCACGTACTGCTTACGGATTTCCTCGAGAAACGCGTTTTTGGTCAGCATGGTGATGACCGCAAAGCTGCCGGCGGTGGACGCGACCACCGGCAGGGTGATGTGCCAGAGATAGTCGGTGATCTTGTGCCAGAGCGAGAACTGCGACCAGCCGTCCGACACCAGCCCGCGCAGCGGAAACCATTGCAGCCAGGTGCCGCCGGCAAACAGCACCAGCAGCAGCACGCCGAGCACGAATCCCGGAATGGCATACCCCACGAGCACGGCGATGCTGGTGGCCACGTCGAACCGGCTGCCATGTCGCACCGCCTTGGCGATGCCCAGCGGAATCGAGATCAGGTAGGTCAGCAGGAAATTCCACATCCCCAGCGAGATCGACACCGGCAGCCGCTCCTTGATCAGCGTCCACACCGCCTCGTGGTGGTAGTAGCTGCGCCCCAGGTCGAAATGTGCGAACTGCCACAGCATGTCCAAATAACGCTGCAGCGGCGGCTTGTCGAAGCCGTAGAGCTGGCGCAGCTCGGCAAGCTGCTTGGGCGAAATGCCCTGCGCGCCGCGATAGATGCCCTGCGCGGTCGCCGCCTCGCCCGCCGTGCCGCCGTCCTTGCCACGCAGCTGCGACACCATCTGTTCCACCGGCCCGCCCGGGACGAACTGCACCACGACGAAGGTGAGGGTCAGCACGCCCAGCAGCGTGGGAATCATCAGCAGCACGCGCTTGAGGATGTAGGCCCAGAGGTTCATGCGTGCTCCCTTGTCGCCACTGTGATGGAGAACCACCCCGCCGCAGGGCCGCCCCAAGGCGGGGTGCAGCGCAGGCGAAGCTGGAGCGTGAGGGCTTTCATACAGCCCACCAGCACTGCACCGCCCAGGACTCGGGCTGGTAGTACAGCGGCAGAGTCTTCGGCCAGGCGAACTTGTGCGCGGCGATCGCGACGCGGAAGGTGTCGCTGTACCACTGCGGCACCGAATACCAGCCGCACACCAGCACGCGGTCGAGCGCGCGGCACGCGGCCTGCAGCTCGTGCATCGTGGTGGCCGCGACGACTTTTTCGATCAGCGCGTCCACCGCCGGGTCGCGCAGCCCCCAGACATTGTCCGACCCCTGCACCCCGGCGGCGCGCGAGCCGAAGCGGTCGAACAATTCGTTGCCCGGGCTGGTGCTGCCGCCGTAGCGGATGGTGGTCATGTCGAAATCGAAGGTATCCATGCGTTGCTGGTAGAGCGCAAAGTCCACCTGGCGGTAGTTCAGCGTGATGCCCAGCCGTTGCAGCGCCTGCGCGTACACCGAGATGATGCGCGACATCGCGCCCTGGGTGTCGAGGTAGTCGATCACCAGCGCCTGACCTTGCGCATTGCGCAGCGCGCCGTCGCGCCAGTGCCAACCGGCCTGCTCGAGCAGCGCGCGCGCCTTGAGCAGATTGGCGCGCAGACTGCCCGGCGGGTCGGAGCTGGGCATGCGCGGCAGCGCGCCAAACACGCAGGCCGGCAACTGCGCGCGCAGCGGGTCGAGCAACGCGAGTTCGTCCGCAGCGGGAGCGCCGTGCGCCTCGAACGGCGAATTGGCGAAATACCCCTCGATGCGCTTGTAGGCGCCGTAGAACAGCATGCGGTTGAGCCACTGGAAATCCAGCGCCAAAGCCAGCGCCCGCCGTAACCGCACGTCCTGGAACTGCGGCCGGCGCAGATTGACGACGAATCCCTGAAACCCGGCCGGGTTGTGATTGGGCAGCTCGAGCTTGACGAGCGCGCCGCTGTCGAACCCTGGGCCGCGGTATTGCCGCGCCCAGTTGCGCGCGATGAATTCCTGCAGCAGGTCGAACTCGCCCGCCTTGAACGCCTCCAGCCGCGCGGTGCCGTCGAGGTAGAGCTTGTAGGTGATTTCGGCAAGGTTGAACTGGCCACGACGCGTGGGCAGCTGCCAGCCCCAGTAATCGGCGCGGCGCGCGTAAGTGATGTCGCGCTGCTGCGAGGTGCGCGCGATGCGGTACGGGCCGCTGGCGATCGGCGCGTCGATCACACTGCTGAACGCGCGCCCCGCCGCCCATTTGGGAGAGAACACCGGCAGCCCAGCAAGCAGCAGCGGCAACTCGTGGTTGCGTCGCTTGAAGGTAAAGCGCACATGGCGCGCATCCGGCGCCAAGACCTGCGCGACATCGGCGTAGAGGCTGGCGAACTGCGGCGCGGCCTCGCTGCTGGTGAGGGTGGTGAAGCTGTAGACCACGTCGTGCGCGGTGACCGCATCGCCGTTGGAAAACCGCGCGCGGGAGTCGAGCCGGAACTGCACCGACAAGCCGTCGGCAGCCACGGCGATGTCTTCGGCGAGCAGCCCGTACATGGTGTTGGGCTCGTCCCAGCTCGGGGTCATCAGGCTTTCGAACACCAGGGTGTTCAGCCCCGGCGCGGCATTGCCCTTGAGGGTGAAGGGGTTGAGCTTGTCGAAACTGCCACCCACGGTCGGCGGGGTGAGCACCAGACTGCCGCCCACCGGCGCCTGCGGGTTGACATAGTCGAAATGGGTGAAACCCGGCGGATACTTCGGCTGGTCGTACAGCGCGTAGGCGGGATGCTCCGGCGGATTGGCCCTGACGTCTGCGAATGCAAACAAGCCCATCGGCAGACTTTGCAGCAGACGGCGGCGGGCGACAGACAGCGGACGAGACAGGGCATGGGCCATGCGAGAATTCTGCATGACTTGCCGCAGCCCTGCGGCAGCCCTGCAAGACATCCTCACGAAAGCGCCCCATCATGGCATTCCTCCAAGGCAAACGCATTCTCATCACCGGCCTGCTGTCCAACCGCTCCATCGCCTACGGCATCGCCCAGGCCTGCCGCCGCGAGGGCGCCGAACTGGCCTTTACCTATGTGGGCGAACGCTTCAAGCAACGCATCACCGATTTCGCCGCCGAGTTCGGCAGCAGCCTGGTGTTCGAGTGCGATGTGAGCAGCGACGACCAGATCGACGCGACCTTCCGCGATCTGGCCAGTCACTGGCCGCAGCTCGACGGTCTGGTGCATTCCATCGGCTTCGCGCCGCGCGAGGCGATTGCCGGGGATTTCATGGACGGCCTGTCGCGCGAGGGCTTCCGCGTCGCGCACGACATCTCGGCGTATTCCTTTCCGGCGCTGGCCAAGGCCGCTCTGCCGCTGCTGAGCAAGTCGGTCGAGGCTGGCAACATGCCGTCGCTGATCACCATGACCTATCTCGGCGCCGAGCGCGTGGTACCCAACTACAACACCATGGGTGTGGCCAAGGCCGCGCTCGAAGCCACGGTGCGGTTCATGGCCGAGTCGCTCGGGCCGCGCGGCATGCGGGTCAACGGCGTGAGCGCCGGGCCGATCAAGACCCTGGCGGCATCTGGCATTGCCGACTTCGGCAAGATGCTGAAGTTCAACGAGGCCAACGCCCCGCTGCGCCGCAATGTGGACACCGAGCAGGTCGGCAACGCCTCGGCATTTTTGCTGTCCGACCTGGCGGCTGGAATCACTGCGGAAATCCTGCATGTGGATGCCGGCATGCACGCCGTGGTCGGTGGCATGGCGGCGCTGGGCGATTAGGGCAACACTGAACAAGTCCCTTGCGCGCCGCGCAGGAGGTGGGATCGTGCGGATGAGATGCAACCCGCTGCACTGCGGCACCCTGGCCCTGGCGGCACTGCTGCTGTCTGCCTGCAGTCCGCGGCACGACGCCACCTCCATCGCGGCCACCACGGGAGTTCCCGACATCATGGTGGGCGCAACGGCCTACAGCCCGCAAAGGCCGACAGCGCAGGACGACACGGCAAGGCGGGTCGCCGTTGCGGCGCATGCTTTCGTGGCCAACTCGGCAGGCACCGATTCGCCAGTGCTGACCACGCCACCGCTTCCGGTGCCGCCAGACGCTTTGGTTCTGGTGCAGGCGCTCACCCAGACCCCGGCCACGCTGCAGGCCATCCACGACAGCTCCGGCAATGTCTACCGCCGCATCGGCGCGGTGCAGACCTATTCCGATCAGAAGGCGGGCAGCGTTCTGTACGTCAGCGAACACGTTCAGGGTGGTCCTGCGCTGACCTGGAGCCTGGTCAAGGCGCAGGGCCATGGTGCGGACGAAGCCAGCCTGTATGTCGTGGTGCTCAGCGGTGCCAGAGGCATCGGCGCCTGGGACTTCAGCAACACCGCGCCCTACGGTCTGCGCACCCCGTTGACCACCACGGCCGCGAACAGCGTGGTGGTGTCGTTCTGGGGGCCAGCAGACTACAGCGGTTCGGCGCGCGATCCGCTCAACCCCTATTTCGCCCCGCCGGGCTGGACGCTGGGCGGACAGAACGACAACGGCTACAACCAGTGCTCGGGTGCCTATGCCTGGATTCGAGTCGGCGCGGCGGGCACGGTGCTCGACCCGCAGTGGTCGTCGAAAAAAAGCGTCCGGGCCAACGGCTCGATGTGGCTGGTGGAAGCCCGGCCCTGAGCGCTGCGCCCGGCTGGCAAGGCAATGTCATCCGGTGTCACAATGCATTACCACAACAACAGGAGACTCCGATGCTGGGTTTGATGCAAGACCATCCACTGCTGATTTCCGGCCTGCTCGACTTTGCCGCGCGCTACCACGGTGATACCGAAATCGTCTCGCGCCGGGTGGAAGGCGATGTGCATCGCACCACCTATGCACAGGTGCAACGCCGCGCCGCGCAATGCGCCAATGCACTCGACGCCCTGGGACTGCAGGCGCAGGACAGGGTGGGCACGCTGGCGTGGAACGGCTATCGGCATTTCGAGCTGTACTACGGCGTATCGGGCAGCGAACGCATCCTGCACACCATCAACCCACGACTGCATCCCGATCAGATCGCCTGGATCGTGAACCATGCCGACGACCGCGTGGTGTGCTTCGATCTCAGCTTTGCGTCCATCATTTCGGCCATCGCCCCACGTTGCCCAGGGGTCGGGCACTGGGTTGCACTCTGCGCGCCAGAAGCCCTGCCGGCAGAGTTGTCCGCCCTGCCCGGCCTGCTCAGCTATGAAGCCCTGCTCGCTGCGCAGAGCGCGCAGTACACCTGGCCGGTGTTCGACGAGAACACCGCCTCCTCGCTTTGCTACACCAGCGGGACCACGGGCAATCCCAAGGGCGTGCTCTACAGCCACCGCTCCACGGTGCTGCATGCCTATGCCGCTGCGCTGCCGGATGTGATGAACCTGTCCGCGCGCGACAGCGTGCTGCCCGTGGTGCCCATGTTCCACGTCAACGCCTGGGGGGTGCCTTACGCTGCGGCGCTTACCGGAACCAAGCTGGTGTTTCCCGGGCCGGCGCTGGACGGCAAATCGCTGTTTGAATTGATGCAGGCCGAAGGCGTGACCCTGGCTGCTGGCGTGCCCACGGTCTGGCTTGGGCTGCTGAATTTCATGCGCGACAACGCGCTCAGGCTGCCCGCGCTGCAGCGCACCATCATCGGCGGTGCGGCGGCCGCCCCGGCGATGATCCGCGCGTTCGAAGAGGAACTGGGCATTCATGTGCTGCACGCCTGGGGCATGACCGAGATGAGCCCTCTGGGCACACTGTGCAGCCTGAAGAACAAGCACCTGGCACTGAGCAAGGAGGCGCAATTCGCCATTCAGGTCAAGCAGGGGCGGCCGATTTTTGGCGTGGACGTGCGCGTGGTGGATGGCAACGGCACTGATCTGCCCTGGGATGGCAAGAGCACCGGCAACCTGCTGGTGCGCGGCCCGTGGATCGCCAGCAACTATTACCGCAGCGACGACCCCAGCCCGCTGCATGACGGCTGGTTTCCGACTGGCGACGTGGTCAGCATCGATCCCGACGGCTACATCCAGATCACCGACCGCACCAAGGACGTGATCAAGTCGGGCGGGGAGTGGATCAGCTCGATCGAACTGGAAAACATCGCCATGGCGCACCCTGGCGTGGCCATGGCCGCGTGCATCGCCCGGCCCGACACGAAATGGGGCGAGCGCCCGTTGCTGGTCGTGGTGCGACGCGAGGGCAGCGCCCTCGACCGTGCCGAGCTGCTGCAGTTCTACCAGGGCAAGGTGGCCAAATGGATGATCCCGGACGACGTGGTGTTCGTCCCGGCCATTCCCCTGGGGGCCACGGGCAAGATGCTCAAGAACCGGCTGCGCGAGCAGCTTGCGCAGGCGACGCCCCCAGCGCAGCCAGGCGCCTGAACCCGCACACGACGGGCGCGCTCGGTGCGCGTGTTCAGTGCGCCTCTTTTGTGGTCGGCGTATTCAACGCCCCCGCCATGCGCGCCAGGGTCTGGATGCCGTGCTGCACTTCCCTGTCGCGCAGCATGTGCATCAAGCCGCCGAAGCCGCCGAGTGATTTGTCCGAGGCGCCCTGCGCCGCCTGGTCGATCACCGCGCTGATTTTGTCTGGCAGCTTGAGCATCTGAGTCATGGTGGAATTCAGATCGGTATCGCGCAAGCCTTCTGCCGCCAGGATGGCGTTGTCGCGCAATTGGCGCAGCGCCCCCACCTCGTACAAGGTCACCAGCGTGGCGAGCAGCTCGCGCACGGCGGGTAACAGCTTGGGGTCTTGCACGAGTTCGGTGAGAGTGAGCACCGCCTCGGTCATTTCTGCGCCGAGGTTCTTCACTGCGAAGCTGCCCAGTTCTTCCGCCTGGGCATACCGGTCGGCCATGCGGCCCAGCGCGGCCCATTGGGTGGCGCTGAGTTGCGGCGCTGCCGGTGCCAGCGCCGTGTTCGGGGTGTCGGTCATGTTCATCTTGGTCTCCCGTGCGCGGCTCAGCCCGCGATTTTTTCCGCCATGATGCGCGCGGCATCCAGCCCCCAGGGCGGCATCTTTCCCTTGGACCGGAAGAACAGGTTCTTGTACTGCATCTTCAGCAGATAGGGGATGTGGCCGAGCTTGAGCACCTGGGTGTCACCGCCAAACCAGGAGTTGGAGCGGATATAGAACGCCTGGTTGTTGCCAATGTCGCCGATGCAGTACACCACCGGCTCCAGCTTGCCATCGGCTTGCTCCGGAGTCAGGCGCTTCATGTCCTTGGCGATCTGTTTGCCGACGATCTCGGTCTGCTGGTGGCCGATGGCGCCGAGCTTGGGCACAGTGACGGCAGCGCAGTCTCCAGCGGCGAACACGGTGGGGTATTTTGGGTTGCGCATCAGCAGGTCAGTGATGATGAAGCCCTCGCTGTCGCTGATTGGCAGCCCCTTGAGGAAGGCATGCGGCGTCCAGTCGGGGAAAATGATTTTCAGCTCGGCCTCGACCGACTGGCCGTTGGCGAACTCCACGCCCTCCTTGGTCAACCGCTTGATGTCGTGCGTCTTGTTCATGTAGTGAAAGCCCATGCCGCTGGCGATGTCGAGCAACTGACCCACCACTTTCTCACCCGCGTCTTCCGCAATCAGCGCTGCCGGAGTGAACACGGTGATCTTGTCCGGCCCGCCCTTGCCGTTTTGCCCAAGCCAGGTGGCACAGGCCAGCATGGTTTCCACCGGCGGGCCTTCGCAGGCGGCCTCGGCGGACGGAATGCTGCCGCCAGGATAGGGTGCCAGCCCCTTGGCACCATCGCCCTGGGTGAAGCGCGCCGAGCCGATGGCGATCGGCCCGCCCTTGTAGTCGTGCATCAGGTACTGGCGCAGCGCTTCGCCGTAGGTGTTGTCGGTGACGGTGTGGCCGAACTGGGCGAAGCCTTCGATCTTGTCGAAGGCCAGCCGGTTGCCCAGCGCGACCACCAGATAGTCGTAGGTCGTGGACGTGGGCGCCGCACCCGGGCGCTCACTCGGCACATAGTCGACGCGCCTGGCATCCACGTCGAGCGCGGTGACTTCTCCCTGGATGAAGCGTGCGCCGATGTCGTGCAGCGGCTCCAGGATGTCCATGGTCATGGTGAGCTGCGGGTTGCGGTTCTCGAACACCTCAGCCGGAATGTTGGGGACGTACAGCAAATAGGGCTTGCGGTCGATCACGGTGATGTCGACGCTATCACCCGCATATTTGCGGATTTCCTGCGCACTGCCCAGACCGGCGAAATTGCCGCCCAGAATCAAAACCCGTGGCTTGTTTGTGCTCATGGCGTTCTCCTGAAGTGAGTTGGTGATCCAGGACGGAACCCTCCGCGCCCTGGGGACCAGAAACGCCAATCAGACAACCCTTGTCGCAACCGGTCTTGAATCGACCATAGTCCTGCGGGTATGTCATTTCAAACGAAACATTCAAACTATTGCATTTGTTTGCATCAGCGACGTTGCTTCACATTTTTGATGAAAGAAGACGCAAGATTTCAGAGAGATTTCATTTTTTGACAGCAGAATCGCGCGAACTTTTCCGAAGGCCACCACAAAGACACCCCATCAGGCAGTCGGCCTGCGACGCGGCTACACCATCGCCTGCGCCACCGCCTCGTCCGCACAGGCGGGCCAGATGTGCAGTGCCTCGCGCACGGCCAGCCGCGGGTTGGCGGCCTGCGTCACCGCGCTGACCACCGCGGCACCCGACACCCCCGTGGCGCGCACCTCCGGCATCTGGTTCAGCGCAATGCCGCCGATGGCCACCACCGGGTAGCGCGGTGACAGCCACTGCCGCCACATCGTCAGGCGCTCCAAACCCAGCGGACGATAAGGCATGACCTTCAGCGTGGTGGGAAACACCGGTCCAAGTGCGATGTACGAGGGCCGCAGTGCATGCGCGCGGGACATCTCGGCCGGGGTATGGGTGCTCAGGCCCAGCCGCAGCCCCGCCGCGTTGAGGGCGGGCAGGTCGGCGGTATGCACATCGTCCTGCCCGAGATGCACGCCGTAGGCACCCACGTCCAGCGCCTCGCGCCAATGATCGTTGATGAACAGCTGCGTGCCTGGCACCTCGCGTGCCGCCTGCACCGCAGTGCGGATCTGCATGCGCAGGGCAGCGCCCTCGACATCCTTGATGCGCAGCTGAATGGTGCACACACCCCACTCCAGCAGGCGCAGCACCCAGTCCACATCCGGGACCACGGGATAGAAGCCCAGATGGCCGATCAGTCGGGCGAACTCGGGCGGGGCATCCTCTGCCTGGCCGGGCAGCGGCTGCCAGGGCAGATCATCGCAATTCGGTTGCGCATCGCTGCGGGTATTGGGACGACCCGGGCCGATGGTGACGGCCTGATCGATTCCGGCATGCACACGCAGCTGCGCCTCGGTCGCGGCGTCGAGCATGCTCCAGTCCTCGGCCAGCCTGGCGGCGCACACGCTGGAATGCACGCAGCCCGAACCATGCGCGCTGCGCGGCAGGCGACGGCTGACCAGCGGCAGCACGGTGCTGCGGGAGATGTACCAGTCAGTGCTGTGCGCTCCCCAGGCATGTCCGCCCTTCACCACCACCGCCCGGTTCGGCGCACCGGGCTCCAGCCAACGGCTGCGGATCGCGGTGATCCACGCAGCCGGCGGTGGCCCCATGTCCCAGGCCGGCAGATCGAGCAGCGCGCTGGCCTCCACCCGGTTGGGGGTGATGAGTTCGGCGCGGTGCGCCAGCCGCATGGCCAGCCCGCCGCCGTGCGCCTGCGTCCACAGCGGCGTGCCGTCGCTGGCGGCCAGCACCGGGTCCCACACCACCGGGCACGCACGTGCCTCGATGAACTGCGCCACTTCTTCGGCCACTGCCGCGTTGCCCAGCATGCCGATCTTGATCGCAGCGGGCTCACCGTCGGCCAGCAGGGTGCGCAGACTGCTGCGCAGCAACTCCACATCGATTGCCTGCACGGCCTGAACGCCATAGGAATTTTGCGCGGTCAGCGCCGACGTGATGCTGGCACCACGCCAGCCCAGCGCGCTCCAGGTGGCCAGATCGGCTGTCAGGCCCGCGCCGCCGGTCGGGTCGTGCCCGGCAATGGTCAGAAGATAGGGTGTCGTTGTCATGGCGCATTTCTCCCGGTTTGTCGCAGTGTAAGGAAGCCGTGCGCTGCGTCGGGCTTGGGCAGCACTGAAGTAGGCTGTGCATGCGTCTTGCCCTTGCCCTGCTGTCAACGTTCTCACCCCAAAGACGTTCAAGCCCTCATGAAACCCAATCTGATCCTTTCCGCACTTCTGCTCGGCGCCGGTGCGCTGGCCTTGCCAGCGCATGCTGAAGGCCCACCCGTCAGCATCCAGTTCAGCATCGGCACGCCGCCACCGCCGCCGGTCTATGTCGCGCCGCAGCCGGTCTATGTGCCGCCTCCGGTGGTCGTGTCGGCACCGCCGACCATGATCTGGCTGCCCGAATTTGGCGGCTATGTCGCTCTGGGCATTGCCCAGCCTCTGTTCTATCTGGGCGGCGTGTATTACTACAACAGCGGCGGCCGCTGGTACGTCGGCCCGGGCTATGGTGGCCCGTGGCACCCTGCCGAGCGCATACCCCCGGGTCTGCGCAAGTTCCACGATCGCGACTGGCAGCGCGCACAAGACCGTGCCTACCGCTACGACCGTGATCCGCAGTGGAGGCGCTTCAGGGCCGAAGGCCCCAAACCTGGACACGGCCCGGATCGCCATGACCGGGGGCATGGCAAGGGTCACGGCGACGACCACGGAAAAGGTCACGGCCACGGTCACGACCGTGATGACCACTGAGTGAGGGCTGCCTCAGCCCGTTGCCGCTCGCCTCAGCGCAGGGGCCAGTCCAGCAGGATGCGGGTGCCGTGGCCGGGGCGGCTTTCCACGCCAACCTCGCCGCCGTGCAGACGCACGATATTGCGCACCAGCGCCAGACCCAATCCAAGTCCGCCGCGGCTTCGGCTGCGCGCCGGGTCGGCGCGGTAGAACCGATCGAACAGAAACGGCAGGTGCTCGGGGGCGATGCCGCAGCCGGTGTCGACCACCTCGAAGCGCACGCTGCTGTCCTGCGGATGGGCGCTCAGCGTCACCGTTCCGCCGCGCGGGGTATGCGCCAGCGCATTGCCGATGAGGTTGGCCAGCGCGCGTTGCAACAACATGCGGTCGGCTTGCAGGATGCATTGTGGCGCGGCGTGAACTGCGAGGCGCACACCGGCTTCGGCTGCCGTGGCGTCGAAGAACTCGGCCAGCGCGCGCAGCTCGCGCTCCACATCCAGCGACTCCAGACGCAGCGCGGTATCGGGGTGCTCGGTCTGCGCCAGGAACAGCAGGGCCTGGATCATCTGCGACAGCCGCGCGCATTCCTCCACCGCCGATTCCAGCGCCTCGTGGTACTGCGCCGGTTCGCGCGGACGGCCCAGCGCCACCTCAAGCCCGCCCCACAGATTGGAGAGCGGCGTGCGCAATTCATGCGCGATGTCGGCGGAAAACTGCGAAATGCGGCCGAATGACTCTTCCAGCCGCTGCAGCGTGGCGTTGAACGCCAGCGCCAAGGTCTGCAGCTCATCGGGAAGCTGGCGGGTGTCCAGCCGTCGGTGCAGATCCTGCGCGCCGATGTCGCGGGCCGCGTCGGCCATGTGGCGCAGTGGGCGCAGGCCCCGCCAGGCAATGCCGTAGCCCGCCGCCGCCGCAGTCACGATGGCAGCGAGCAACACCACGGCAAGGCGCAAGCGGTAATCAGCCAGAATGCGCGACTCCGCCGTGCGGTTGAGCGCCACCTCCAGGCGCATGGCCTCGGGCGCCGCGCCCGGCGTGGTGCGGGCGGTCAGCGGCAGCATGGCGGTAAGGAAATGCAGGTCGTGCGGCAGATGCGCCTTGTGCAGTTGCGGCACACCCTGCGCGTCGGGCCATTGAAAGTCTGCAGCGGTCAGGGCCGGATTGAACCCCGGCGTCTGCAGCAGCACCGCACCACCGGCAGTGCGCAGCCGCAAGAACAGATCGCGTGGCGCATCCGGCGGCAGCTTGAGATCGGCCTCCTGCCGCAGCGCATCGCTTTGCACCGGCAGGTTCTGCAGCAGGGCGGCCACGGTGTCGAGCTTGCGCTGCACCGATTCACGGTCCTCCTGCATCATGCGCGCGCTCAGGCCCCAGTACACCCAGCTGCTGGCGACCAGCAGGATGAGCGCCAGTGTGAGCGCGAAGGTGCTGGCCATGCGCGCCGCAAGCGAACGCGGCGGCAGGCCGTACTGGCGCAGACGGTTCAGCGCAAACTCGGTCCAGCGCGCTGCGCCGCTCCCCTGCCCGGCCCTGCCCGCCAGCGGGGCGGGAGCGAAGGCAGGGGCGTCTCCTCCTGCCTCACTGCGCATCGCGTGCCTCCAGGACATAGCCCACGCCGCGCACGGTGTGCAGCAATGGCGCGGTGAACGGGTCGTCGAGCTTGCTGCGCAGGCGCCGGATGTGGACGTCCACCACATTGGTGTCGCTGTCGAAATTCATGTCCCACACCTGCTCGGCGATCAACGTGCGCGACAGCACCTCGCCGGCACGCCGTGCCAGCAGCGACAACAGCGCGAATTCCTTGGGCGTGAGTGCCAGCCGCTGGCCCGCACGCTCGGCGCGCTGGCGCTGCAGGTCGATGCGCAGATCGGCCACGTCCACCACATCGGGAAGCCGCGCCGGGCCGCGCCGCAGCACGCTGCGCACCCGCGCCAGCAATTCCGAAAACGCGAAGGGCTTGACCAGATAGTCGTCGGCCCCCAGTTCCAGGCCGCGGACACGGTCGGCGACGCCGTCGCGCGCGGTGAGCATGAGCACTGGCGTGGTCTGGCGCGCGCGCAGTTCACGCAGCACGCTCCAGCCGTCACGCCCGGGCAGCATGGCGTCGAGGATGATGAGGTCGTAGGGATGGGTCAGCGCCAGATGCAGGCCGTCGATGCCGTCGGCCGCGACGTCTGCGACAAAACCATTCTCCCCGAGACCGCGCTTCAGATAGGCAGCGGTCTTGGCTTCGTCTTCGACAATCAAAATGCGCATGGCGCGATTGTCGATCGATGCGCGGCAACCTGGCGTATCCGTCTGCAACATGACGGAATCGTCATGCGCCGTTCATGTCGGCGCCAGACTTTGCGGCGCAGCATGAGCGCATGGAAACACCCCCTTGCCGGCCTGCATACCGCAAACCTCTGCTGGCTGTGATGCTCGCAGCCCTGCTGGGTGGCTGCGCCAGTGCGCCGCCCGCGCGGCCCGCGATCACGCCGCTGGCGAGCGCGCAGGCGCTGGAGCAGCGCAGCCTGTCCGATCCCGGCCTGCAGCGCTTTCTCGCCACGCAGGCCGGAGCGCCACAAGCGGCCGGGCAAGCCTGGACGCTGCAGCGCCTGAGTCTGGCCGCGCTGTATTTCCACCCCAGCCTGCGGGTGGGACGCGCCAGTGTGCAGCTGGCCGAAGCCGATCTGCGCATCGCCCGGCAGCGCCCCAACCCCAGCCTGCAGCTCGGGCTGAAATACGGCAGCGCCGCAACGCTGATGGCGCCCAGCCCGTGGACGGTGGGTGCCGCCATTGGCCTGCTGCTGGAGTCGCATGCCCAGCGCGCGGCGCAGACGGCGCAGGCCCAGGCGGGTGTGCACGCCGCGCAGCTGCTGCTGCACGCGGTGCGCTGGCAGGTGCGCTCAAGAGTGCAACGGGCGGGCATCGCGCTCTGGGCCGCACGCCAGCAACTCCGCCTGCAACAGCAGGTGCTGGACACCGCGCTGGCCTTGCAGGGCCGCACTGCGGCGCGGGCGCAGGCCGGCCTGGACGCGCCGCTGGCCGCCGCACTGGCACAGCAGGCCGCGCAGGATGCCGCGCTGCAGGTCAGCCGCGATCGCGGCATCGCCCATGCCGCGCAGATTGCGCTGGCTGCGGCCATCGGCGTGCCGGAGACCGCCTTGCAGCACGCGCGCCTGGATTTTTTCGAGCTGCACGCCGCCCCGCCAGACCCCGACGCCGCTCGCCTGGACCGCCTGCGCCGCGCGGCGCTGGAACGCCGCGACGATGTGCGCGCCGCCTGGCAGCGCGTGCAGGCAGCGCAGGCTGCCTTGCAGGTGGCGCAGGCCTTGCGCGATGGCGTGCCGCCCTCCATCGCTCCGGGCGCCGAGCGCGATCAGGGGGTGAACCGGCTGATGGTTGGCGTGCGCGTGCCGATGCCGCTGTTCAACCAGCATCAGGGACAGATTGCCGCCGCACGCGCCCGGCTCGCGCAGCAGCAGGCTCTGCTGCAGCAGGCACAGGCGCAGGCGCTCGCCCACATCGAGCAGGCCGAAGCCGCACTGAGCGCGGCACGGCAGCAGGCTCGCCAGAGTGCACAGTTGATGGCCGTGAACCGCGCCCTGTGGGCCGCCGACAACGCCGCACAGGCCAAAGGGCTGATCGGCCCGGTACATACGCTGCGTGCGCAAATGCGGCTGCTGAAGACGGAACAGGCCGCGTTGCAGGCGCACGCCGCGCAATGGCAGGCCTTCTCGGCCCTGCAGGCCGCATTGCAGCTGCGCATTGCGTCCACGCAGACACGGCGACCCGGCGCCCTCCCCGAGACCAACCCCACCCACCTGTCCCGCGTCGTCTGGCGCACGGAGTGAATCCGAATGCAAGCGTGTTTCAAACGACTGTCCCGTACAAGCGTCCTGCTCACGGCAGGTCTGCTCCTCGCCGGGCTGCTCACCGCTGTGGTGCATGCCGCCTTGCCGCAAGAGGTGGTGTGGACCGCGGCGCAACGCGCCTCTGCGGGTTTGCAGATTCAGCACTGCGCTTCTGCGGCGTATCGCCCGCAGTTCACCGCCAGCGCCACGGTGCGGAGCACGGCTGCGCTGTTGCGCGACTTCAGTGCACTGGAGGCGGCGCAGGCGCAGATTGCGGTCGCAAAAAGCCGTCTTCAGCTCGCCACACTGCAGACACAGCGTGCCGAGGGGCTGTATGACGCCGGGCAGAATGTCGCGCTCGCCACCGTGCAGCAGGCGCAGGCCGGCGCGGTGCAGGCCAGGGCCGAGGTGGGCGGCGCGCAGGCGGCCTTCGGTGTGGCGCAGGCCCAGATCACCGCCGATCTCGGCCCGGCCCTGACTTTGCTGCTGCAGCACGATGCGCGCCTGCGTCAGTCCATCCTGAACGGGCGCGAGCTGATCGTCGATCTCAGTCTGCCACCCGGCCGCACGCTGCCCCCAGCGGCACAAGTACGGCTGCAGATTCCGGGCGGCGCACACACCGTGTCGGCCCGTGTGATCGGCCCGGCTGCGGCGGCATCCAGCCAGTTGCAGGGCTTGCGCGAAGTGCTCGTCGCCCCCGCGACGAACGGTCTGATGCCGGGGTTGAGTCTGCAGGCGTCGGTGCAATCGGCGCAGGCGCAGGCCGGCGTCTGGCTGCCCGCCAGCGCGGTGGTGTGGAGCGGCGGGCAGGCGGGGGTGTTCGTCGCCACATCCACGGCCAGCCACGCGCTGCGGTTCACACCCCGCAAGGTCTCGACCGCCTGGCCGCTGCACGGCGGCTATGTGCAGCCGGGCTGGCCAGCGCTGGACGTGGTGACACAAGGCGCCGGGCTGGTGCTCACACCACCGCCCAAGCCACACGCCTTGCCGACCAGCGGCGGAGATGACGACTGATGACGCAACATCCAACGCCTCCAGAGCCGGACTCCGCCCGACCCGCTGCCCATGAGGGTGAAGACAACTTCGGGCGTTCGGGTGTTTTTTCCACCGGTTTGCAGGCCGCGCTGATCGCGCGATCCATCCGCCACCGTGGCGTGGTGCTCGCGCTGGCCGTGCTGCTGGCAGCGCTTGCCGCCTGGAGCGTGCGCGATGCGCGCACCGATGTCTTCCCGGAATTCGCCGCGAAGATGGTGAAGGTGCAGACCGAGGCGCCCGGCCTGTCGCCCGAACAGGTGGAACTGCTGGTCACCGACCCGCTGGAGGCCGCGGCCAGCGGTCTGCTGGGGGTGAAGCAGGTGGCGTCGAAAAGCCTGCCGGGCATTTCCATTCTGAAACTGTATTTCGAAGCCGACACGTCACTGCAGAACGACCGATGGCGCGTGGCGCAACACCTCGCCAGCGTGCATTTGCCGACAGGCGTGGGGCCACCGCGGCTGATTCCACTGACGTCTAGCACCGGCACCGTGCTGATGGCGGGGCTGACCTCGCACCGCAAGACGCTGATGGACCTGCAGGCCATCGCCCAGTGGGACATCCGCCCGCAGCTCATGGCCGTGCCCGGCGTGGCCAATGTGCTGGTGTTCAGCCAGCAGGTGCGCGCATTGCAAGTGCGTGTCGACCCCGGCGCGCTGCAGCGCTTTGATCTGGACCTGCAGCAGGTCCGCGCCGCCACGCGCAACGCCACCGGCCTGCTCGGCGGCGGCTTCATGCCCACGCCGCAGCAGCGCGTGCTGCTGGTGGCGCAGGCAGGAGCGACCACGCCGCAAACCCTCGCTGCCACCGTGCTGCGCGCCACGCCGGACGGCACGGTGACGTTGGGCGATGTGGCGCATGTCGGTTATGCGCCTCTGCCGGCGATCGGCGGCGCCAGCATCGGCGGGCAGCCTGCAGTCATTCTCAAGATTCAGGAGTCCTTCGGGGCCAACACCCTTGCGGTCACGCGCGGCGTGCAGGCGGTGCTGCAGCGCCACCGCGAGAGTCTTGCAGCGCAGGGCATCGTGCTGCATGCCAATCTGTTCCGCCCGGCCGACTTCATCACCCTGGCCATGCGCAATGTGCGCGATGCGCTGCTGCTGGGCGCTGCTCTGGTGGTGTTGGTCATTGCGCTGACCCTGCTGGACTGGCGTGCCGCGCTGATTTCCTCGCTGGCCATACCGCTGTCGCTTCTGGGCGCCGTGACGGTACTGATGTGGATGGGCGTCACGCTCAATGTGATGACCCTGGGCGGACTGGCAATCGCCATCGGCGTGGTGGTGGATGACGCGGTGATCGACGTCGAGAACATCCTGCGACGGCTGCGCGACAACGCTGCGGCCGCGCAGCCGCAGCCGCCGCTGCGCGTCATCCTCACGGCCTGTCTGGAAGTGCGCGGCGCGGTGGTCTATGCCACGGCAGCAGTGCTGCTGGTGATCGTGCCGGTGCTGTTGTTGCCGGGGCTGTCGGGGCGGCTGTTTTCGCCGCTGGCACAAGCCTATGCCCTGGCGGTGCTGGCCTCGCTCGGCGTGGCGCTGACCGTCACCCCCGCGCTGGCTGCGCTGCTGCTCACCCGGCGCGGTCAACGCCTGCACACCCCGGCGCCGGTTCGCATCGCCCAGCGCGGCTACACCGGCCTGCTGCGGCGCCTGCTGCCGCACTGGCTGCCCGCCGCGCTGCTCGCCGTATTGCTCGTGGCTGCCGCAGGGTGGCTGGCGAGCGGCATGGGTGGCAGCTTTCTGCCGCCGCTGCAGGAGGGGCAATTCGTCGTGCACATGCGGCTGGCGCTGGGGGCGTCGATCACGGCCTCGTTGGACGAAGGCGCACGGGTGGTGAAGGCGCTCGAAGCCCTGCCGCAAGTGCGGCTGGTGGCACAGCACACGGGACGCGCCACGCTCTCGCCAGATGCCTCGGGCACGCAGAGCAGTTCGCTGGACGTGAACCTCAAGCCGGGAGCGGATTCGGCGCAGGCGCTGGCTGCCATCGATCGCGTTCTAGCCGGATTTGCCGGGGCGAGCTTTCGCGTCAACAGCTTTCTCACCGAGCGCATGGACAACACCGTGGAGGGCGGCGCCGCAGCGCCGCTGGTGGTGAACGTGCTGGGCAACCATTTGCACACCATCGACGCCGTCGCGGCCCAGGTGGCCGCAGTGCTGAACCGCCTGCCCACCGCCACCGGGGTGCAGGTGCAGGCGCCACCCGGCGTGCCGCAGCTCGACATCGCGCTGCATGCCGACGCGCTGCGTCGGTGGGGCTTGCAGCCGCTGCCGGTGCTGCAGGCCATCCACACCGCATTCGCGGGCAGCATCACCGGCACGGTGTTCCACGGCGCGGTACCGGTGCCGGTGCGCGTGGTGCTGGACCGCAGCGCCCGCGACAACCCGCAGGCGCTGGGCGATCTGCTGATCCACACTCCCTCGCTGGGCTTCGTGCCGCTGGCACAACTGGCGCACATCGCTTCGGCCAGCGGGCCGTCGGACATCCGGCATCTGGGCGGGCAGCGGGTGCAGACCGTGCTGGCAAGCACCACATCCGGCAATCTCACCGGCTTCGTGGCGCGCGCGACACAGGCCATCGACCGACAGGTGCCCATGCCTCCCGGTGTCACCCTGCAGTTCGCGGGCGAGGCGGCGCAGCGCAGTGCCACGCTGCAGCGCCTCCTGGTGGACGTGTTCGGCGTGATCGCCGGTCTGGTCTTGCTGCTGAGCGTGGCACTGCGCCAGACCTCGGCTTCTCATGTGCCGCCGCGCGCAGCCACCTCCACCGCCACGCGGCAGGTGATGCTGGTGCTGCTCTCGGTGCCTACCGCGTGGGCCGGGGGCGTGTTCGCCGCCTGGCTGTCGGGTGGGGTGCTGTCGCTCGGCGCGGTGATTGCCCTGCTGGCGCTGATGGGCATCAGCCTGCGCAATGCCATTCTCATCTTCGCCCACGCTGCGCAACTGCAGCGCGAACGCGGTCTGCAGTGGAACGCCGACACCCTGCAGCGCGCCGTGGCCGAGCGGCTGGCGGCCATCGTCATGACCAGCCTGGTCACTGCCCTGGGCGTGCTGCCGCTGGCTCTGGGCCAGCACGCGCCAGGGCGCGAAATCGAAGGGCCGATGGCCGTCGCCCTGCTCGGCGGCCTGCTCACCAGCCTGCTCTACAACCTGTTCGTGCTGCCCCCGCTGGCGTTGCGCTTCGGTGTGGCGCAACGGGCTGAATGACAGACCGTTTCTTTCCCCACCGGGTGCGGCGATGGACGCGCCGGTGGCATCCAACCCATCGTTCAGGAGATCGCCATGCACACATCGCCTCCCTCGCGCCGCATCCCTCACCTGCTGCGCAACTCCGCCGCAACCCTGGCCGTTGGCCTGCTGCTGGCGCCGGCCAGCAACGCGGCTGCTGCGCCGCCGGTCTATGTGCACATGAACGGCGCGAACATGTTTCTGGAGAATGTGGTGGTCGTGCGCCCCGGGCAGGACGTGGTGTTCGTCGACCAGGACACCGGTGCGCACACCATCATCGGCTACGACCCGGCCACAGGCAAAACCAGCACCCGCTTCGATGGCGCGGTGCAGGGGACGCCCGGCCCAGGACATCCGGTGAGCACCTACGCGATTGCGTTCAAGCACACCGGGCTGCAGTTCTATTACTGCTCGGTGCATGCCGAACTGGTGAAGGAGCCGGGCGGGCGCACCGTGGCGAAAAAGCGTCCGACCGTGCACGGCTTCGGCGACCCGATGGCGGGGCTGATCATCGTCACCACCGACAAAAAGCTGCTGGCCGACAACCCGGCGACAACGCACCAGAAAATCCTGCCGGGCTATTTCGGTGGCTGAATCCGGCGGCTGCGTTCAGGCCACGGTGAACTGCCCCATCATGCCGTTGTCCTCATGCTCCAGGATGTGGCAGTGAAACATGAAGGGGTGCGCGTCACTCGCGGGCTGGTTGAAATGCGCGATCAGCCGCACGGTTTCTCCGTGGCGCACCAGCACTGTGTCTTTCCACCCGGCCTCGTGCGCCGGTGGTGTGTCGCCATGACGGCTGAGAATCTGGAACGAGGTGCTGTGATAGTGGAAGGGATGGGCCATATGCCCCTGGTTGATCACCTCCCAGATTTCGGTGGAGCCAAGTCGCAGGCGCTGATCGATGCGCTCCATGTCCATGTGGTGGTGGTTGATCGAAAACAGCTTGGCCCCACCCGTTCCGAGACGCATGCCGCCGGGGCCAGATGTCTCGGCAGAGCGCATGCCGCCCATGCCACCCATGCCACCCATGCCACCCATGCCACCCATCATGCTGCCCGACATGCCCTGCAGCGTGAAGCGCCGCACCGGGGCGTCGGCCTTCAGCACGGGAAGATCCACCATGCGCGCTGGCAAGTGGCCGCGTGTGCCCGACGGCGGGCCGACGCGCAGTTCCAGCAGGTCAAAGCCTGCGTGGTCGTCGCGGTCGGCGTCCATCGGCATGGAACTCAGCCCGGGCACGACCGCACCGGAATCGCTGCGCAGCACCAGTCGCCTGCCCTGCTCGCGGCGTAGATCGACCAGAATTTCGGCACGCTCGCTCGGCGCCAGCAACAGGCTGTGCACCGCCACCGGGCGCGGCAACAGACCGGCGTCGGTGGCGATGACGTGAAACGCCCGTCCATCGGCAAACGCCAGGTTGAACATCCGCGCATTGGCGGCATTGAGCACCCGCAGACGCACCCATTGCGCCGGGGCACTCCAGTAAGGTTGCTCGCGGCCATTGACCAGGAAACGGTCGCCCTTCATGCCCATGCGATCCATCATGCTGGTCATGTAGAGCAGGTGGCCATCTGCGGCGATACGGCGGTCTTGCAGGATGAGGGGCAGATCGTCCACGCCATAGTGCTGTGGCAGCCCAAGATGCTGGTCGGCCGGGTCGTCCACCAGCAGCATGCCGCCCAGTCCGGCATAAACATGCGGCCCGGTCCGCGTATCGGGGTGAGGGTGATACCAGAGCGAGCCCGCAGGTTGTTGCAGGGTGAAGTACACACGGGCCTGCCCGCCGGGCGGGATGAGGCTTTGCGGCCCGCCGTCCATCTCGCCCGGCACATGGGCGCCGTGCCAGTGCGTGGTGGTGGACTGATCGAGCGCGTTGTGCAGATCGATGCGCACGGCCTTGCCACGCGGCACCCGCAACGTGGGGCCGAGCACCGCGCCGTTGTAGCCCCAGGTCGCCGTGTGCAGACCGTCAACCAGCATGCTGCGACCAGCCGCCATGCGCAGGGCGTACTGCAGCACACCGTCCTGTTCGGTGCCGTGAAGTTCCGGCGGAACCAGCAAGGCGCGCTTGAACACCCCGGCGCGCGGCGCTGCAGCCACCGGCCGCGACTGTCCCATGTCCATGCCGGACATGCCACCCATGCCGCCCATGCTCATGCCACCCATGCCCGCGCCGCGCGCCTGTGCGGTCACTGCCAGGCCCAGTGCCCCGAAAGCCATCAGCGCCTTGCGTCGGGACGCGTCGCGCGGGGCATCCGCTGTGGAGGCGGGCTGAAGGGTGTCAGGCGTTTTCATCGTGTCCTCGGTGGGTCGATTCACAGACCGAACACTGTATGCAGAGTGGTGGGATGGCGTTGTATGCAGATGTCACCCAAACGTGACGAGTTGCTCAGGCAGTGCTCAGTTTCGAGGACGACACTTCCTCTATCGCAAATGGTTTGCGATCGCCGCACCAGGCGGCGTTTCGCTCGCAAGAGTACACAAGGAGTTTGATCATGCAACAACGCAACAAAGCCGCATTTCTGTTCGCCAGCGCGCTGGCTCTCGGTCTGGCCGGTGCCGCCGGCTCCGCCTATGCCATGGACGGTTCACAGTATTCCAAGGAGGCCAAGGTGACGCTGGACGAAGCCCGCGCTATCGCGCTGAAGACCATCCCCGGTGCAACCATCACCGACCAGGAACTGGAGAAGGAAAAGGGCGGCAGCGGCCTGCGCTATTCCTTCGACCTGAAGGTGGGCAACACCGAGCACGAAGTCGGTGTGGATGCCCAGACTGGCGCCGTGCTGGAAAACAGTGTCGAAGGTCCGAACGCGGACTGAGGACACCACACACATCGCGTCAACAGGCCCCTTGACAGGCCCCCGTTCGCCCGGCTCTGCCGGGCTTTTTTTACCCTGAAGTCAATGATCGAGGCTGATCTGCTGCGCCAGATTCTGCCCGCCGGACTGGATGAAGCTCACCTCCACCTTTGCTCCGTTGACCAGCGTTCCACCCTTGGGCGTCACGCCATTGATCTGGATGGTCAGGGCGTTGACCTCGAAGCTGGTGTTCGTGAGGTTGTAGAGCGTGCCCTTGGTCTCCAGCACGGACGCGGCAGACCCTTCACTGGAGCTTGACGCGCCAGTCACGCCCTGGAAGGACACGCTGTAGGCCAGCAGGCCGTTCGCGGTCTGGGTCGCCTCGATCTCCACACTGGCGCCGCTGATCAGTTGCGCCGCCGTACCGTTGCTGAACACGGCATTCGGGGCCAATGTGACCTGGAGGGTCTGGGTCGCGCCGTCATCCTGTGCAGTGAGGGTGAAGGTGCCGCCAGCCAGATTCACCGCACCGACCGTGCCTTGATAGTCCACCGTGCCACCATCGGGCGCGCGGCTGAGGAGGTTCACGCTGCTGGCGGTCACCAGATTGCCATTTCCGTTTGCCACCTGACCGACCACGTCCACATAGACACCGTTGCGCAGCGAGGCGGCCGTGCCGCCGGAGAACGCCACATTCGCCGCAGAGGCATCCACCGGCACGCCACGCACCAGAAAGTTGCTGGCGCTCACATAGCCGGTGATGGTGCCGCGCAATTCCACCTGGGCAGGCCGATCTGCATACGACCGCACGGTCGTGGCAGTGAGTATCCCTGTGCTCGCATCGGACTGCCCCTGCACGACCACATAGGCGCCATTCGTCAGCCCTTGCACCGTGCTGGCAAGACTTGCCGCACTGGCATCCACCGGAATGCCGCCAACCTGGAAACGGCTGCCGGACAACTGCGCCACCAGCCCGCCGACCTGCGCCGGCCCAGACACCCCACGCAGGGTGCGCACGCTCACCGCGCCCGCGGCGATGACGCCATTGGCCGCCGGCGGCGTGTTGCTCCAGACATTGACCAATTGCCCGTTCGCGAGTTGCACGCCGGAGGGCGTGACCACGGTTGATGCACTGGTCTGCACCAGGGTCGTGCCGATCTGGAAACTGCCGCCTGCCGCATCGAGGTGACTGACCACGCCAGTCAATCGCGTGACCAGGTTGCTGCCCGGCAACTGCGCGATGCGCGTGGCCTGGAGATAGCCCTGCCCGCTGGTGGTCTGGCCGTAAGCGCCATGCACCTCCACCTGCATGCCAAGTTGCAGACTGGAAAAATCGTTCAGCCCGCTGTAGTAGGTCACCGGTCCGGCAGCCGCATTGCTGTTGACCGTCACCAGCACCCCATTGACGGTGAAACTGCCGACACCGAGGCTGGTCACGGCCCCGATCAGATCGGGGTCGATCACGACCTTGCTCGGCTGGCCTTGGGCGTCGAGGCGAATCTCCAGTTGGTCGCCCAGATTCACCGCGGTGGAGGCGGTCTGCGCCTCCACGTCTTGATCGGTGCCCGCGTAGTACACCGGGCTGGCGCTGTTGTAGGCCGTGCCGTCCAGCACCACACTGCCGAAACCGGTGACGGTGCCCGTGGAGATACCAGTGCCTCCGGTGCCGACGCCGCCGGTCGTTGCGACCGTGCTCCCGCCGCCACAGGACGCCAGCAAGGCGACCAACAGAGCCAGCGCCGCGGCACCGAGGCTGCGCATGGGTTTTTTATGCATTGTCACGGTCGTCTCCCGTTGCCGTTTGGTCGGGCGGGGGCGTCTGTTGCACGACGTCCTCCGCCCAGTAGTAAGCGCCAAAACGCAGGCGGCAGGTGGCATCGGCGCGGCCCTGGTCGGCCTCGTAACGCCGCGTGGCCTCGGCAATCATGTCGGCCCGCGCCTGCGCCCACAGCCTGCGCGCCAGCTCGCCCAGTTCCCTGGCCGATTCGGGTGTCACGCCTTCCGCGAACACGCTCTGCTCAAGCCGCGGGGACTGCCCCAGCAGATTGCCGACGGCCGCAGCCGCGTGATCCGACAGATTCGCGCCGAACAGGTCGAGCAGATCGCGTGAGCCGGGCGGCGGCACAAAGCCGTCCTGATGCGGCACGATCCATTCCTGCCCCTTCACCGTCTTCACTGTCACCAGCCCCAGGCGCAGCAGGTCGGTCAGTGCGGTGAAGGGGTGGATGTCCTGCGTCACGCTGCGCGCCAGGGTGTCGAACGACGGCGCGGGCCCCAGACGCGGCAAGGCCTTTGGACGTTTGCGCCGGTCACGATAAAGCGGATCCTGCACCCAGCGGGCGAATACCTGCGAGCTGATCGACATTTCCTGCGCGATGCGGCCACGCAAGCCATTGGCGCGCCATTCGCGCACATCCTTGCGGTGCACGCCGCTGAGCAGGCTGATGGCCGAATCCGTGTCTTTCTGCCCGTTGCGCAGCAGTTCCAGCCGGGCCTGTTCGATGAACAGAGGCTTGAGTTCCGCCGCAAGACGGGTGTAGTCCAGACCGCTGGCCAGCAGCAGGCGCGCCAGAGGCGCCATGACCTGTGCCAGCGCCCGCAACACATCCTCCGCCGCAGGCAATGGATGCTCTGGCGGTGCGGTGCTGGGCAGACGGCGCGGAGGGCGTCCCATAGTGGCTGGAAGGCACGTGCTGTGGTGTTGATCGCAGTGTAATGCAAGATTTTTATTGCATGTTATTTTTTCCCATCTATTATTCCGGCACGCATCACCATGCGGCACACCCCTTGACGACTGGAGACTCTCATGCAGCCCGCGCAACCCCGTTCCTACAGCACCCGCAAGCTCCTTCCCATCGCAGCCGCTCTGGCGCTGAGCCTCGGCGCCTGCGGAGGTGGCGGTGGCGGCACCGCCGCAGTCAACCCCACTGCGGCCAACACCACACTCAAGGGCGCGGTGATCGACGCCCCCATCGCCAATGCCACAGTGACCTTCACCACGGGTGCGCCGATGGGTCAGTCCGGCTCGGTGGTGGTCGGCACCGCCACGGCAGACGCCAGCGGCAACTACACCGTGCAGGCAAGCCTGCCCAACACGTCTGTTCCGCTGTTCGCCAACGCCACGTCGCCGGACGGAAAGGTCGTGCTCACCGCCTATCTGGGCACGAGCAGCGCAGTCCTCGCAGCCGGGTCGCTCACCTCGGCCAATCTGCCGAACCTGGTCATCAGCCAGGTGACCACTGCGGCGCTGGCGGTCTACATCGCCGCAGGCGGCAGCTATGCCAACCTCACGCCAACCCTCTACGCCGCCCTGCTGTCGCAGCACCATGACGACATCCTCGCGCTGTCCGCTGCCATCAAGGCCGTGGCCGATGGCTACTGCGCCCGTCCCGCAGGCTATGCGGACACCGACGACATGGCGCGCGGCATTGCGCGCAATGGCATGGCGACTTCAACGTCCAGCGCGCTGAATTCGGCGGCTTCCACACTGGGTTCGAGTTGCGACGGCAACCTCAAGGCGCTGATGCAATACATCGCGTCGGATGCGCGCTGGGCGCCCGAACTCGACCTCGGCGACGTCCTGGAACAAGGCGCACCCGCCGTGGCCCCCGGCACCTACAGCCTGCAGGGTGTGCTGGCGCAATCGGGCATGAGCGCGCTGCCCATGCTGCCCACCCCACCGGCCTCGACCGCGTCTGCCGCCTCCGTTCCAACGCCTGCCAGCACGCTGCCCCCGGGGATTCTGAACACGGTGGTCACGGTGGATGCCAGCGGGAACATCAGTTCGGCGGACGGCCGCGTGACCGGGGTGATCGTCGGCAACCTGATGACCCTGACGGTCAACGATGGCCAGGGCAACACCTATGTGCTGGCGGGCAAGGCCGGGCTGCTGCCCAGCGGGTTCGTGGTCGGCAGCACGGCATCAACCTCCGCCCCCAGCGCGCCTGCAAGCGGAGCCTCGTCCTCCTCATCGTCCACTGGGGCTGCAATCGGCTATGGCCTGCGCATGGGCGGGCGCACCCAATCCGGCGGTGTGCTCACCCGATTCGACGCCGTGCTGGTGCCGCAGAACAGCCAGCCGGGCTGGATGCAGATCGGACAGTCTGGAACATCACACGATGACGGCATCTCTTGCGGGAGCACCAGCGGCATGTTCGGCGTGCGGCTGATGGGCACCGGCGCCAGCGTGGGCGGCCTGGTGCTGGGCGCCTGCGTGATGCCGCAGACCGCAGGACTGAACCTCAGCCCCGCGCTACCCGGCGGCAATGGTCATGAATACGGCGATGACGATTTCAAGCCCGGCGTCAGTGTGAGTTTCACCGGTTTCTCGCTCAACAGCACCAACGGCTCGCCCTACATCCTGAATGCGCCGACGAGCATCACCATCACCCAGTCCAACCCCTCCGGGCAGACCAGCACGCTCACCGGCCAGATGCTCTATGTCATGGGCGCCAAGGACATGATCTTCAGCACCGCACCTGGCTCCAACGGCTCCAGCGGCTCCAACGCCCTGTTCGTGATGAACGAAAACCCGCTGGATACCCTGCAGGAGAACCGCACCCATCAGGACCATTGAGATGGGCGCGCCCGAGTTCGCCCTGCCTGCGGTCGTGCCTGCCGCGGACGCACGCGTCCAGCCCCTCTGGGCGCGAGAGCGCCTGTGCGACCGCAGCAGCGACGCCTTTCCACGCGCCCAACTGCGGCAGGCCCTGCAGGAGCAGCGGTTGTGCGCGGCCTATCAGCCCATCCTGCGTCTGGACGATCTGCAGGCCATGGGCCAGGAGGCCCTGGCGCGCCTGCTGACCCCGCAGGGCCGGGTGGTGGCGGCAGAGGCCTTCATCGGCACGGCCGCCAGTCTGGGCATCGAGCCGCGCATCGACGCGGTCATCACGGCGCAAGCCATGGCGGCAGCGTCGAAGCCCGGGCCGCTGGCCGCCATGCCGGGAAAGTTGTTTCTGAACTGCTCCAGCGCGTTTCTGGCGCAGCCGGCCTGCATGGACAAGCTCGCGCAGCAGCACCTGCACTGGTTGCAGGCCTGGGGCGGCACCGAGGCCACCCAGACACCCTGGGTGCTGGAAATCACCGAGCGTAATCTCGACGCCGATCCGGCTCGGCTGCGCGAGAACCTGCAGCCCTTGCTGGATCTTGGCTTCGAGCTGGCACTGGATGATTTCGGCAGCAATCACAGCGCCTTCCCCTACCTGCTGGCCCTGCCCATTCGATACCTCAAGCTGGACCGAACTCTGGTGCAGTCGGGCCTGTCCTCAGCCAAGGGCGCGCTGGTGCTGCGCCACCTGCTGCGCCTGGCCAACGAGCTGGACCTCATCACCATTGCCGAGGGCGTGGAAAGCCACACGGCACTCCAGTGGCTGCGCGACATCGGCGTGCATTGGGGACAAGGTTTTTTCTGGGGCCAGCCAACTGCCCATCACACGACTCCGTGACCACTTCGCACACATCTCGATCATGTCGACCTTTCCCAACCCAATGCCCATGCGCCAATTCCTTGCAAAAACCCTCACGGCCCTTGCCCTCTCCAGCGCCGCAGCCCTTCCTGCCGCCCATGCGGACAACTCCCCGCTGTGGTCTCTGGCAATCGGCGTGCCCGGACTGATCGCCAATGTCGGCAACGCCTATCCCGTGGCGCCGCAGCCGGTTTATGTGGCGCCCCCGGTGCAATACGTCCCGGCGCCAGGCTATGACGTTGCGCCGCCCTATTACGCCCCCGTGCCGCAATACCGCGATGAGCGGCGCCATCGCGGTCACTGGGATCGGCATCATGAGGAGGACGATCGCGGCGGCGATTGAAACGATGCTGCACCGCGCAGCGCTCTCTTTCATTCCGCCCCGGACATGACGAAATCGACATGTCCCCTTCATTTCTGCGTGCGCGTGCTTCAGCGAAAATAGAGCCGTGGCACATGGGTGCCACCCTCCTGTCAGCCGCTCACAGCCCGCCTCACGCCGCACATGTCCGTCAGCACACCCCCGGTTTCCTCCTGCCTGCAGTCCGCTGCGTTACCGTCGGCCGCGCCTGCACTCGGGCCGAGGCAAGCCGCGCCGGATGCACAGACAAAGTGGCATGCGGCGCTTGCGCTCGATGGCGTCGTGCTGGTGATTGCCGCGATCAGCCTGTTCTGGAACCTCGGCGCCGCGCCCATCCGCGATACCAATGAAGCGCTCTACGCCGACATTGCCCTGGCCATGGCGCATGGCGGCTCATGGATCATTCCCCATCTGAACGGAGTGCCCTACATTGAAAAGCCGCCGCTGCTGTACTGGCTGATGGCGCTGAGTTTCAAGCTCTTCGACGTGGGCGCCTGGCAGGCGCGGCTGCCTGACACCCTGGCCGCGTGGCTGACGGTGCTCGGCTGCATCGCCTTTGGCCGGGCTGTGGCCGCGCCGCTAGCCGGGCGCTTTGCCGCGCTGGTCACCGGCACCGCGCTGGGCTATGTGCTGATCGCGCGCAACATCCTGTTCGATCCGCTGATGGTGTTTTTCTGGCTGTCCGCGCTGGCCCTGCTGGTGCTCGCGGTGGAGCGGCGCCAGCGTGCCTGGCTGCGCGCCGCCGCAGTTGCAGTGGCGCTTTCCACCCTGACCAAAGGCCCGGAAGCGCTGTTGCTGCTCGGTCTGGTGGCCGTGGTGCAACTCGTGGTTGCCCCTGGAACAGGGACGCGACATGAACTGCTGAGGTTCTACCTCGACCCCTGGGCGATCGCACTCTTTTTGCTGATCGCCGCGCCCTGGCATCTGGCCGCGCTCGACATCCTGCCCGGATTCGGCTGGTTCTTTTTTGTCAACGAAACCATCGGCCGGTTTCTGGGCACCCGCATTCCGGATGACTTTCATCATGGCCCCTGGTGGTACTACGCGCCCAATCTGCTGATCGGCTTTTTTCAATGGGTGCCGCTGCTCGCCGTGCTGGCCTGGTTCGCGCCCCGGCTGAGCGGCAACGATGCCGCCTCGGTGTCCGCACGCTGGGCGCGCAATGCGGCCATCACGCTGACCGTGTTCTTCTCCTCTGCGGGCGACAAGGGGGCGTATTACCTCCTGCCCGTCGTGCCGCTGGTGGCCTGGTGGCTGGGTGTGCGGCTGCAGGCCGCCCTTCGGCCAGATGAAGGCGATGCCGCACTGCGACGCCGCCTGGGAGTGGGGGCCCTGCTGTTCGGCCTGGCAGCGCTTGGTCTTTGGGCGTTGACCTTGACACCGCCGCTGCATGCCGAATTGCTGCGCTCGGGCCTGCCGCGGGCGCAATTCAGCTGGTTGCCGACTCTGGTCATCGGGGTTGCTCTGGTGGCCTTTCTCGGTGGCACCTTGCTGCTGCTGCGCAAACTGGCATTGGGGCTTGCGGTATTCAGCCTCAGCGCGGTGATCATGGTGGATTTCGCTGCGCAGCTCGCCGTGGCCAAAACACCCGATATCTCGCAAAAACACGTCGCCGCGGTCATGCGGCAGATCCTTCCGGTACAGACCGTGTGGTTTTCCTGGCAGACCTTCGAGGACCACGACGCCTCGCTGCTGCTCTATGGCACGCGGCACTTGTTTGTCATCGACAGCACCAGCAAAGACCTGTGGTTCGGCTGCAGCAACGATCCGCGCCAGACCACCTGCGTCGACCAGAACGCCGTGCGGCAGATCCGCGCCGAGGGCAGACCCTTTGCCGTTTGGGTGTCGCGCCAGCGGCTGCAGGGCTGGCTGGACAGCGGTCTCGCCCAGGGCTTGCGCAGCCAGCCGTTCAAGGACAGCGTGGTGTTCTACAGCCTCGGCACAAAGTCAGACACATGATGGTGATGATGATGGCAAAGACGCCATCGCTGAACGCCTCGACACGCCCTTTTTCCATGCTCAGGCTCCCGTCTGATGCCAGAAAGGCACGCCCACCATCGGGGTGGACGCCTGCGCCACGTCGCGCGTGCGCATCGGCAGGGCGCGATGGGCCAGGCGACCGGCCTCGACGCCAAGGGCGAAGGCCCGCGCCATCGCCACCGGGTCGCCCGCCTCGGCCACTGCGGTGTTCACCAGCACAGCGTCATACCCGAGTTCCATGACCTGCGCAGCATGATGCGGCGCGCCGATGCCGGCATCGACCACCAGCACACTGCCCGGCAGTCGCTCGCGCAAGGTGCGCAGCGCCGGCAGGTTGCGCGGGCCCGCGCCGGTGCCGATCGGCGCGGCCCAGGGCATGATGGCGGCCACGCCGGCATCGCGCAGCCTGAGCGCAGTCACCAGATCGTCGGTGGTGTAGGCGAACACGGCAAATCCCTCGCGCACCAGGGTTTGCGCGGCGGCCACGGTGTCCCAGGGATCGGGCTGCAGGGTGTAGTCGTCGCCAATGACTTCGAGCTTGATCCAGTGGGTGCCGAAAATCTCGCGCGCCATGTGCGCAAGGGTGATGGCTTCGGCGGCGGAATGACAGCCTGCGGTGTTGGGCAGCAGATGGCGGCCCAGCGCGCGGATGCGCTGCCACCAGGCCTGGCCGGACTGGGTTTCCGGCGCCAGACGGCGCAGCGACACGGTCAGCACCTCCACCTGCGCCGCCTGCACCGCATCGGCCAGCACACTGGGCGCCGGATAGCGCGCCGTGCCAAGAAACAGGCGGCTGCTCAGACTCGCGCCGCCAACCTGCAGCAGGTCGGGCTGGGCAAGCAGCGCGGAGCCGGCAGAGGACACCGCATCGGCTTGTCCCGGCGCTGGCGCTTGCCTGGTTGAGTCGGTCAATTGCATGTCATCCTCCCACCACCGGGCTGACCACCTCGATGGCATCGCCCGGCTGCAGCCTGTGATCTGCCCAGTTCGCGCGGGGCACGAAGTGCTGATTCACCGCGCAGGCCATGGCGCGTGTGGTGTCGTAGCCGCGCTCGGCGAGCAGTTCGGCCAGCGTTGTGCCTGCGGTCTGCAGCGCCTCGCCATTGAGATGCAGCGCGATGGGCGCCGCGTCGGTGTGTCGAGCCGTCATTGCACCGTCTCCTGAGCGCTGGCCCGCGTTGGCGCCAGCAGCGCGAGAAGATCGCGCTCTGCGCGCTGCACCAGGGCCGGCGCGACGAGAAATCCATGCCGATACAGGCCGTTGAGATGCCACACGCCGTCGCGCTGCGCCCAGACCGGCTGATGATCGTCGGTCGCGGGACGCAGGCTGGTGGCCACGCGGGTGATGCGCCCCTCCCCGAATGCCGGATGCACGCTGTAGAGCGCGCTGGCGAGTTCCAGCATGGAACGCACAGTGATCGGCCCGGCGTCCTTCGACTCCAGTTCGGTCGCGCCGATGATGAAGCGCCCGCCGCTGCGCGGCACGATGTAGAGCATGTAGCGCGGATGGATCAGTCGCACCGGGCGCCGCAGGCTCACGGCCGGGCATGACACGGTGAGCACCTCGCCGCGCACCCCGCGCATGCCGGGCCACTCGGCAGCCACGCCGCGGCAGTCCACCACCGCATCGGCGCGCAGTTCCACGCCGTCCGCGGTGCGCACGGCATGGGTGTTCAGGCTGTGCACCGTCGTGCGCTCCAGCCACTGCCCGCCCACCCGCGCCATGGCCTGCAGGATGGCGTCCTGCAAGGCGCCGAGCAGTTGATCGTTGTCGAGCTGGCCCTCCTGCGGCAGCCACAGGCCGCGCGCGAAGCGCCCGGCAAATTCCGGCTCCAGCGCGGCGATGCCCTCGCCGTCCAGGTTCTGCACCGCGTCGCGCTTGCTTGCAGGCAGACGAAAGCGGATCAGATCGGCATAGTGCGCCAGGCCGGGATAGTCCGGCGCATGCGCCACCACCAGTGAGCCCTCGTGGCGGAAATACACCGCCTCGCCAGTCTGCTCCCTGATCTGGGCCAGCCAGCGCGGCCACAGCGCCAGCGACTCTTCACCCAGTCCGAACAGATGGGCGTCGCTGACCACCAGTTCGGCGTAGGGCGCCAGCATCGCGGCGGCCACGCCGGCGGCATGATCGCGATCGCTGCGGGCGCGGGCATCGATCAGCGTCACCGGCACGCCGGCACGCAGCAGCCGCCACGCCAGCAGGCGCCCGGCGAGCCCGGCACCGGCAATCGCCACAGAACCGACAGCGGGGTTCGCCATGGCTCAGGCCTTGTCGTTGACCGCTGCAGGGGCCGTCCCCTCTCCAGCCCTCCCAACGAGTGGGGAAGGAGTGACCTCTCCTCGTGTGTTGACCCCTCCCCCACTTGGTGCGGGAGGTTGGGAGGGGGAAAAGCCCGCCCGGGTGCGGCCCGGCAGCGGGGCGTGCACATACACCTCGCCACCGCCTGCGCGGAACTCGGCGGACATTTCCGCCATGCCCACAGCTGCAGCCTGCTCTGCGTCCACCCCCTGCCGCGCAGCATAGTCGCGCACTTCCTGGGTGATTTTCATCGAGCAGAACTTGGGCCCGCACATGGAGCAGAAGTGCGCGGTCTTGAAGGCGTCCTTCGGCAGGGTTTCGTCGTGGAATTCCTTGGCCTTTTCCGGGTCGAGGCCGAGGTTGAACTGATCGTCCCAGCGAAACTCGAAGCGCGCCTTGCTCAGTGCGTTGTCGCGCGCCTGCGCACCCGGGTGGCCCTTGGCCAGGTCGGCGGCGTGCGCGGCGATCTTGTAGGTGACGATGCCGTCGCGCACATCCTGCTTGTCCGGCAGGCCGAGGTGCTCCTTGGGCGTGACATAGCAGAGCATCGCGGTGCCGTACCAGCCGATCATCGCCGCGCCGATGGCGCTGGTGATGTGGTCGTAGCCAGGGGCGATGTCGGTGGTCAGGGGGCCGAGGGTGTAGAACGGCGCCTCGCCGCACTTCTCCAGCTGGCGGTCCATGTTCTCCTTGATGAGCTGCATGGGCACATGGCCGGGGCCTTCGATCATCACCTGCACGTCGTGCTTCCAGGCGATCTGCGTGAGTTCGCCCAGAGTGTCGAGTTCGGCGAACTGCGCTTCGTCGTTGGCATCGGCAATGCTGCCTGGGCGCAGGCCGTCGCCCAGCGAGAAGGCCACGTCATAGGCCTTCATGATGTCGCAGATGTCCTCGAAGTGTTCGTACAGGAAGCTCTCCTTGTGGTGCGCCAGACACCACTTGGCCATGATCGAGCCGCCGCGCGAGACGATGCCGGTCACGCGCCTGGCGCTCATCGGGATGAACGGCAGACGCACACCGGCGTGGATGGTGAAGTAGTCCACGCCCTGCTCGGCCTGCTCGATCAGGGTGTCGCGGAACAGCTCCCAGGTGAGGTCTTCGGCCACGCCGCCCACCTTTTCCAGCGCCTGGTAGATCGGCACGGTACCGATGGGCACGGGCGAGTTGCGCAGAATCCACTCGCGGGTTTCGTGAATGTGTTTGCCGGTGGACAGATCCATCACCGTGTCCGCGCCCCAGCGGATGGACCAGACCATTTTCTCCACCTCCTCGGCAATGCTGGAGGTGGTGGCGGAGTTGCCGATGTTGGCGTTGATCTTGACCAGGAAGTTGCGGCCGATGATCATCGGCTCGCTTTCCGGGTGGTTGATGTTGTTGGGGATGATGGCGCGGCCGCGTGCCACTTCATCGCGCACGAACTCCGGAGTGATGCGCGACTGGATGTTGGCGCCGAAGTGCTGGCCGGGGTGCTGCTTGAGCAGCCCTGCGTCAGTGAGCAGTTCGAGCCGCTGGTTTTCGCGGATGGCGATGAACTCCATCTCGGGAGTGATGATCCCCTTGCGTGCATAGTGCATCTGGCTGACATTGGCGCCCGACCTGGCGCGACGCGGCAGCGGCAGATGGGGAAAGCGCACGGCGGCCAGTCCGGCATCGGCATTGTGGCGGCGCGTGGTGTCGGAGCTGAACGCAGCCAGACGCTCGGTATCGCCGCGCTCGGCAATCCACCCTGCGCGCAGCGCGGGCAGGCCGCGTGCGAGGTCGATGCGCACTTGCGGATCGGTGTAGGGGCCGGAGGTGTCGTACACCGCAAACGGTGCGTTCTTTTCCACGCCGAACACGGCCGGCGTGTCGGCCAGCTTGATCTCGCGCATGGGCACGCGGATGTCCGGACGGCTGCCCTGCACGTAAATCTTGCTGGACGCAGCGAAAGGGGTGCGGGTGATGCGCTCGGTCAGCTCGGGGGCGTCGACCTTGTAGCGGGATTCGGGCAGTGCAGACATGGAACCTCCAGAAGATGGATGAATGCCTGCCGTTGCACCGGCGCCTGGTTCCCTCCGCGGGTAGCAAGGTGCAAGACCTTCGCCCGATCAGGTTCAGCGGATTCTGCGTTGCGCAGTCTCAGCCGGGACTTGCACCCGGCGCTCCGACAAGCTTGCTGCGCAGTATAGGGGCAGCGCCTGCGACCGCAACACGCCGCCGCAGCGCCCGGTAGCGTCAGGCGTTCACGCGGCAATCCGACCGAAGCGGCCGCTGTTGAAGTCGGCCATCGCCTGCGCGATCTCCTCCCGCGTGTTCATCACGAACGGGCCATAACCGACGATGGGCTCGTCGATCGGCTCGCCGCTCAGCAGCAGCACGGTGGCATCTTCCTGCGCCTCGACCTGCACCCCCACCCCCTCGCGGCTGAGCTGGGCGAACTGGCCCGGCCGCACCGCGGCATCGCCATTCACCACAATCGCCCCATGCAGCACCACCAGCGCCAGCGTGCGCCCGGCGGCGATGTCGAAACGGGTCTGCGCGCCCTGCTTGAGCCGCACGTCCCAGACGTCCATGGGCGTGAAGGTGCGTGCCGGGCCACGGTGCCCGTCGTACGCACCGGCAATCACCCGCACCCGCCCGGCCGCTTCCGGCAAGGCCACATCCGGAATGTCCGCCTTCAGCAGGGTCTGGTAACCGGGTGCCGACATCTTGTCCTTGGCGGGCAGGTTGACCCAGAGTTGCACCATCTCCAGCGTGCCGCCGCGCTCGGTGAAGGCCTGCGAGTGGAATTCGTCGTGCAGGATGCCGCCCGCCGCCGTCATCCACTGCACATCGCCCGGGCCGATCTTGCCGCCTGCGCCGGTGGAGTCGCGGTGCTCCACCTCGCCCTGATAGACGATGGTCACGGTCTCGAATCCGCGGTGCGGGTGCTCGCCCACACCGCGCGGGGTGTGAGACGGTGCGAACTGCGCCGGGCCGGCATAGTCGAGCAGCAAGAACGGGCTGAGATGCGCACCGTGGCTGTTGTAGCTGAACAGTGAACGCACCGGGAAGCCGTCGCCCACCCAATGCTGCTGGGGCGCACTGTACACACCGCGAATTGATTTCATGACACTCTCCTGTTGCACGAAGCGATCCCTTCGATGACCCGAGAATAGGGTTGGCACGACACATTCGGTAGTCTCGATCCTTGCCTGCATCGTTCCATCAATGGAACAATCGGCCCATGCGCGATCTGAATGATCTGTATTACTTTGTCCAGGTGGTCGATCACGGCGGCTTTGCACCGGCGGGCCGGGCGCTGGGCATGCCCAAGTCGCGGCTCAGCCGCCGCATTGCGCTGCTCGAGGCACAGCTCGGCGCGCGGCTCATCCAGCGCACCACCCGCAGCTTCGTCGTCACCGACATCGGCCAGACGTATTACACGCACTGCAAGGCCATGCTGGTGGAGGCCGACGCAGCGCAGGACGCCATCGCCCGCACCCATGCCGAGCCCTGCGGCACGGTGCGCATGACCTGCCCCATTGCCCTGCTGGACCTGCAGGTGGCGCCGATGATCGCAGCCTTCCTGTTGCGTTTCCCGCAGGTGCAACTGCAGCTCGAAGCCACCAACCGCCGTGTGGACGTGGTGGCCGAAGGCATCGACGTGGCGCTGCGCGTGCGCCCCACGCCGCTGGACGACAGCGATCTGGCGCTGCGTGTTCTGGCCAACCGGCAGCAGTGCCTCGTCGCCAGCCCTGCCCTGCTCGCCCGCACTGGCCTGCCGCACGCCCCGGCGGATCTGGCCGGGCTGCCCAGCCTGGCGCTGGGCGCGCAGTTGGGCGGCCCGCAGGTGTGGGACCTGTACGGCCCGGACGGCGCGCACGCCGCGGTGCGCCATCAGCCCCGGCTGGTCTCCACCAGCATGCCGGCGCTGCGCGAGGCGGCGCGCGCTGGAGTGGGCATGGTGCAACTGCCGATGATGATGGTGCGCTCCCAGATCGCCTCGGGCCAGCTCACGCATGTGCTGCCGGGCTGGGCGCCGCGGTCCGAAGTCATCCACGCGGTGTTTGCCTCGCGGCGCGGCCTGCTGCCCGCGGTGCGGGCGCTGATCGACTTTCTGGCCGAAGCGTTCGGCGGCGATCAGGAACGCTGAGGCAGATCGCGCGACGCGATGGGTCCGCGCAACTGGGCCAGCAGCGCAGCGGCATAGCCGGGGGCGTTGCAAAGTTCGTCGGCCTGCGCCGCGCCGGGCAAGGCACACCAGGGCAGCGCCGGTTGGCGGTGGTGCACCGAGTGATAGTTGAAATGCAGGATCAGCGCCGAGGCCAGACGCGGCAGCCGCAAGTTCAGCGCAAACTGCACATTGCTCCCTGGCGCATGCAGCGGGGTGCCGTAGTGGTAGGCGTTGTCGGTCAACGAAATCAACATCCCGCGGCCCAGCAAGGCCAGGAGCAACATCCATCCATGCGGCCCGTACAGCCAGACGCCGAGCGCGATCAATGTCAGCGAGGCAGCGCTGTCCACACGGATTGCGCGCAGTGCATCCGCACGCAGCAATTGCCTGTCGATGCTGTGCGCCAGGGGAGGCAGGCCGTGCTCCGCAGGCAGGCGGCGCGCCAGGCGCAACAACAGCCCGGGCGGCAGCCAGACCAGCAGCAGCGCAGCCACCTCGCTGGCGTACAGCCCGATCAGCAACTGCGGGTAATACCCCAGCGCCGCACGCCAACGGCTGCGCTGCGCCGCGTCGTAGACCTCGCTGCGATCGATTGCGGTGCGGTTGAACTGATGGTGCTTGAGGTGGCCAAAGCGCAGCACCGCAAACGGCGCAGGAAAGCCAATGGCCAGCCAGCGCGACAGCGCGTCATTCACCCGCCGGTTCGGGTGCAGCACGGCATGGATGCCCTCGTGCAGCACGGACCAGTAACTCGTGGTGAGCAGCACCACCGGAAGCAGGCTCCACCCCAGCGCGGGCAGCAGGGGCAGCAAGAGAGGCAGCAGGATCCACAGCCAGGCGTTGAGCAGCAGAAACAGGGTTGCAAGACCCGCATTGACCACAACCGGAATCGCTGTGCGTTGCCGATCGGATGTCATGCCGCCTGCCTTATCCGGCCACGCGCGCAGCCGGCTGCGACGGCAAGTCGTCATAGTGCCGCCGGTCGACGAACATGCAATTGCCGGGCAATTGCTTGGCTGCCTTCTTGAGTTCGACCAGCACGGCAGACACGTCGCGGTGTGAATCGAAGCGATGCGGCATGGCGGGCAAGACGCCGATGGACAGGCTGGGCAGACTGAAGAACTGAGATTCCCCGCGACGGTTTTCCGCCATGTAGCCACCCGCCTGCAGCGCAGTTGCATCGAAAAACCGCCGGACCTCGGCCTCGAATCGATCGAGCACCTGTTGCAAGCGCTGCGAGGCATCTGCACAGGTGGTCAAGACCATGAAATCGTCACCACCGATATGACCGACAAAGTCCTCCGCGCAGTTGATGGACGACCGGAGAATTTCAGCGACAAGCCGGATGACCTCATCCCCCATGCTGTAGCCGTACACGTCGTTGAAGGGCTTGAAATGATCGAGATCACAATAGGCCGCAGTGAAAGGCACGTCCGCACCAAGCAGCCGGTCGATCTGCTCATTGATCGGCACATTGCCCGGCAACAGGGTGAGCGGATTCGCATGGCGCGCAGCCTGCATCTGGAATTCACTCACCAGTCGCAGCAGGTCACCAACCAGCAGCAAACCACGAAACACGCCCTGCTCCGCGATCAGCACGCCTTCGGTGGCCTGGCGGATGAGACACCCTTTGTACCTCCGCGTTGTGAAAGATTGATGAATGACTCAGCCGCTGCACGGGCTGACATCAACCCGCGGACGGGTCGCGATCTTCCATGGCCCAGCGCTGCACCACGGCATGCAGGCTGGAAAACAGCGCGCCGAGTTCATGGCCTCGCTGGGTCAGCGCATAGCGTCGCTCGGCACGGGCGGCGTCGCAGCGGATGTGCTGCACCATGCCGGCGTCCATCAGACGCCGCAACCTCGCCGTAAGCAGTCGCGACGACACGCCCGGAATGCGCTTGCGCAGCACGCCAAAGCGCAAGGCCCCATCACGTTGCAGCGTCCACAGGATCGCGGTGGTCCAGGGGCTGGAAAGCAGCTGCAGCAGCGCATCCATCGGGCAGGTGGCGTCCTGTGCGGGGAGATCTTGCAGGTTGCGTGCAAAACCTGCCCCATCGGGCAGCGAATCGGCGCTCTGCCGTTCGGGGGCCAGGGTCTTCAGCACATGCTGCGGCAGTCGATCGGTCATGGGGGTGCTTGAATGGTTACTTTGGAATACCTGTTGTCCGGCGTCGGATCATGTCCGTGCAGAATGCAGAACACTCTGCGGTCAGGCCACAATGCACCACGATGCGACGCGGACATCGCATTCATGCATATTTGCACTCATTCCTCGATTGGAGACCCGATATGGCCAAGATTCTTGTTTTGTACTACAGCACCTGGGGACACGTTGAAACCATGGCCCATGCGATTGCCGAAGGCGCACGGGGCGTGCAGGGCTGCAGCGTGGACATCAAGCGCGTGCCCGAGACCATGCCGCCCGAGACCGTCGCCGCGATCCACGCCAAGACCGACCAGGCCGCGCCGATCGCCAGGCCCAACGACCTGGCGCAATACGACGCCATCCTGTTCGGCACGCCCACGCGCTTTGGCAATATGTGCGGCCAGATGCGCAACTTCCTCGATCAGACCGGGTCGCTGTGGCAGCAGGGCAAACTGGTCGGCAAGGTCGGCAGCGTCTTTGCCAGCACCGGAACGCAACACGGCGGGCAGGAGACCACGATCACCTCGTTTCACACCACCCTGTTCCACCACGGCATGGTGGTCGTCGGCGTGCCCTATGCCTGCGCCGGGCTGACCAATATGGACGAAATCACCGGCGGCACGCCGTATGGCGCCACCACGCTGAGCAAGGGCGACGGCAGCCGCCAGCCCAGCGCCAACGAACTCGACATTGCCCGCTTCCAGGGCAAGCATGTCGCGGAAATCGCCAAGAAACTGTTCGGTTGATGTCTGCGGGTGTGCATGCAGGCCACGCCTGCCGCCCAGGCTGCGCGGCCTGCTGCATCGCGCCGTCGATCAGCAGCCCGATTCCCGGCATGCCGCAGGGCAAGCCCGCAGGCGTGCGCTGCGTGCAGCTCACGCCCGACCTGCTCTGCGCCATTTTCGGCAGCCCGCAGCGCCCGGCCTGCTGCAGCGGGCTGCAGCCCAGCACCGAGATGTGCGGGGAGAGCCGGGATCACGCGCTGCACTGGCTGGGCTGGATGGAGCACCAGACCGCGCCAACGGCCTGATACGGTGGCGATCATTCCGCCAGCGGTGCGGAAATCGCGTCCATCTGCGCAAGCACGTCGGGCGTGAGCCGGGGCAGCACATCGAGCGCGCCGAGATTTTCCTGCAACTGCGTCAGCCGCGAAGCGCCCAGGATCACCGTGCTCACCTGCGGGTTGTGTGCCACCCAGGCCAGCGCGAGCTGCGCTGGGCTGCAGCCCAGTTGCCGTGCAATCGCTTCAAACTCGCCGACTGCGGCATTCTTCCGCGCATCCAGCAGGCCATCGCGCAAAAAGCTGACATTCGGCATCGCGCCGCGACTGCCCGCAGGCACTCCCTGACGATACTTGCCGGTCAACAGGCCGGAAGCCAGCGGGCTCCATGTGGTCAAGCCCAGGCCGATGTCCTCACATAGACGGGCATATTCCTGCTCGACCCGCCTGCGATGGAACAGGTGATATTGCGGCTGCTCCATCACCGGCTTGTGCAGATGGTGGCGGTCGGCAATGTCCCAGGCGGCGCGGATTTGCTCCGCACTCCATTCGCTCGTGCCCCAGTAGAGCGCCTTGCCCTGCGCGATGATGTCGTGCATCGCCCAGACGGTTTCTTCGATCGGGGTGTTGGGGTCGGGCCGGTGGCAGAAGACCAGGTCGATGAACTCGAGCCTGAGCCGCCGCAGGCTGCCATCGACCGCCTGCATCAGATACTTGCGGTTGAGGGTGTTGCGGCCGTTGATCCGCGGCTTGTCTGCCGTGCCTGCGTCGATCCCCCAGAAAAACTTGCTCGACACCACATAGTCGAGCCGGTTCCACTTCAGCTGCGCCAGCGCCTCGCCCATCAGCCGCTCGCTCTCGCCGTTGGCATAGATCTCGGCGTTGTCGAAAAAATTGATGCCGCCGTCGCGTGCGGCCGCCATCATTTCGCGCACCCCGGAGGCATCGACCTGGTTGTGGAAGGTGACCCACGAGCCAAGCGAAAACAGACTGACCTGCAAGCCGCTGCGCCCAAGGCGCCGGTAAAGCATGGGACTGTGCATACGGTTCTCCTTGTGAACGGAAAACCAACACTGTAAGACTGCGCGGCAAAACCCTGTGCCTGCGTTACGGCGCGTTTTCAGGCAGAGCGCAGCATCAAAACCGGACGCTTGACCGTGGGCTGCGCCGCCGGTTGCGGCCCGCGCCACTGGTACACCACGGCGGCAGTGCGGCCGCTGCCGCAGGCACCGCACTGGGCGCAGGCACCCGAGCTGCACGTGGCGCCTTGCGCATCCAGCCGCGCGATCAGCCCGCGCTGCACCCAGTGCGCGAGCATGTCCTGCGCCACCGCAACAGGGACCTGCACGCAGGCGGCAATTTCCGCAGCGCTGGCCAGCTGCCGCTGCCGCAGGCAGTCGCGCACCGCGAACAGCGGGTTCACCGCAGCAACAGTCGCGCTCATGCCAGACTCTCCAGCCCGCCTGCTGCCACGCGACGCTCGGCGCGGCTGCCGTACACGCGCAAGCCGACGACCAGCAGCGCAAACGCAGCCAGACAGCCGGCAATCCACAGCAGCGAGGCCTGCGGATGCGCGGCAAAGGTTCCGGCCTGGTAGATGATGGTGGCCGCAGCCCAGGCGATGCCGATGCCGTAGAACACCGAAAACGCCATCCAACCCCAGCCGACTTCGCGCCGCAGCGCGCCCATGGTGCTGGCGCACGGCACATACAGCAGCACGAACACCAGGTAGGCAAACGCCGACAGCGGGGTGAACGCGGCGGCCAGTCCGGCCAGGGTCTCGTTGCTCGCGCCCGAGGCCTGCGCGGCATCCTGCGCGGACTGCAGTTGATGCAGGCCCAGCGGATCGAACAGGTTGCCGAAAAACGCTGCGGCGTTGTGCGGAATGGTCTTGGCCGCTTCCCACAGCTGCGCGCGCACATCCGGGTCGCGATAGCGCGCCATCAAGTCGCCCGCCTGCTGGCGCTGATAGATGCCGTTGAGCGTGCCGATCACGATTTCCTTGGCCGCCGCGCCCGCCAGCAGCCCCGACACCGCGGGCCAGTTCTCGCGGCTGATGCCCATCGGCGCGAACACCGGCGCAATCGCCCGGCTGCCCTGCGCCAGCAGGGAGTGGTCGATGTCGGTCGCGTGCAGTCCCTTGTCAGTCCAGCCGATGCCGGGCAGCACGAACAGCACCAGGCCGATCGCCACGATCACCTTGCCCACGCGGAACAGGAACACCTTGAGCCGCTGCCAGGCCTGCAGCCCGACGCTGCGCACACTGGGCAGGCGGTATGGCGGCAGCTCCATGACGAAGGGCATCGGTTCGCCGCGGATCGCGGTCTTGCCCAGCATCCAAGCGGTCAGCAGCGCAACCACGATGCCCAGCACATACAGCAGGAACACCACCTGCCCGCCGCTTTCGCGGAAAAACACCACGGCAAACGCCATGTAGATGGTCAGCCGCGCCGAGCACGACATGAACGGCTGCATCAGCACGGTGAGCAGCCGGCCGCGTGGGTCTTCGATGATGCGCGACCCCATGATCGCCGGCACGTTGCAGCCAAAGCCGATGACCATGGGCACCAGCGCATTGCCCGGCAGCCCGAGGCGGCGCATGAAGCGGTCCATCGCGTAGGCGGCGCGCGCCATGTAGCCCGAGTCGTCGAGAAACGCGAGAAACAAAAAGGTCAGGCCGATCGGGGGGATGAAGGAGATTACCAGATTGAGCCCGCCCCCCACGCCTCCGGCGACCATCGACACCATCCAGTCGGGCAGACCGGCCTGCAGCATCACATGCCCCACGCCGCTGATCAGCAGCGCAGACGATACCTTGTCGAAGAAATCCAGAAAGATGTTGCCGCCGCTGAAGCTCACCACGAACACCAGATACAGCACCAGCAAAAACACCGGCACCCCCAGCCACTCGCTGAGCACCACGCGGTCGAGCACATCGGTGACCCGGTGGCGCATCCCCATCTTGCCCCCACGCTGCATGGCGACGGCCGCGAGCCGATGCGCCCAGGCAAAGCGCGCGGCAGCGACGAGATCGGCGACCTCCTCCCCCGTCTGCGCGAGCACCTGTGCCTGTGCGGCAAGCACACCATCCTGCACTGCGGGCATGGGAGACACCACCAGCCCCTCGAGCAGGCGCAGCGCCTCGAAACGGCGCTTGGCCAACGATGTTGCCGCGAGGGACGCGCCAACCCGGTCGATCGCCTGCTCGACTGCGGCGGCATAGGTGGGAATCGCGCCGCGAGGCGGCTGCCTCAAGGCCTGCAACACGGTATCGAGCAGTTCCGTGCGACCTCGGCCCTTGCGCGCCACCAACGGCACCACCGGCACGCCGAGTTGCTCGGACAGCGCCTGCACCTGTGGCTCCAGGCCGAGCGCCTGCGCCTCGTCCACCATATTGAGGGCGAGGATCAGCGGCCTGCCGGTCTCGAGCAGTTCGAAGGTCAGTGCCAGATGCCGTTCGAGATTGGACGCGTCAACGATATTGACGATGAGATCGACCCGCTCGTCGAGCAGGAAGTTGCGCGCCACGCCCTGGTCAGCGCCGCCGCCGCCAAGCAGGCTGTACACGCCGGGCAGATCGACGATCGAGAGCTTGCGTCCCGCCGCACTGGCCGTGCCGCGGCGCTGCTCCACCGTGACGCCGGGCCAGTTGCCCACATGCTGATGCGCGCCGGTCAGCAGGTTGAAAATGGTGGTCTTGCCGCAATTGGGATTGCCCGCCAGGGCAATCACCGGCAGGCCATTCGCAGCGTCTGGCGCAAGCGCGCCATCCGGGTCGTGGCAGGCACTCATGCAGCCAGTCCTTGTGGCGCCCTGGCATTCATTGGCATCACGCGGATCTTGTCGGTCACCCCGCGGCCGAGCGCAATGCGCGCGCCGCCCACCTGCACCACGGTGCCGCGTGCCCCTGGGCCATGCACCACGCACAGCGCAACGCCGCGGCGGATCCCGAGCATCACCATACGCTGCGCCATGGAGCGCCCGCCGTCAAAGTCCACCACCTGGGCGCATTGGCCGTGGTGAATCTGCGCCAGGGAAACCACTTCGGAACCGATGTTCATGATCTTGGTCTGTTGATGCGCCGCAACCCGGCGACGAGGACTGCTCCATTTCTGAACACGCGGCTGGCGTCTGTGCGCCGCGCCGTGTTTCAGATTGATGTGCAAATGATAACGTTTATCGTTCGTCAATCATATCCAGACGCACTGATGAAGATCAAGTGATCGCAACGCGCCCGTCGCGGTCTGTCACAACGCAGGGATCGCTGGAACCCGTTCACGCTCTACACTGAAACTGCCGTCCCTCACTGTCCAAACGACCGTTGCGCCATGTCGACCGTCTTTCCGCCTCACGCCCTGGCCTTTTTGCCCCTTGTGGACAGCGACCAGACCTTTCCGGTGCGCCGGGTCTATTGCGTGGGCCGCAATTACGCTGCCCATGCGCGCGAGATGGGCTCCGACCCGAACCGCGAGCCGCCGTTCTTTTTCTGCAAGCCGGGTGATGCCGATGCGGTCATTGCCGTGCCCGCCGGGCAGACGGGCGACATCGCCTATCCGCCGGCCACGCAAGACCTGCAGCATGAAATCGAACTGGTCGTGGCCATCGGCAAGGCGGGTCGCGACATCACCGTGCAACGCGCGACTGAGCACATCTTCGGCTACGCAGTCGGGCTGGATCTGACCCGGCGCGATCTCCAGGGGCAGATGAAGGCGCAGGGGCGTCCGTGGGAAATCGGCAAGGCCTTCGATCAGTCCGCGCCGATCGGCCCGATCACGCCACAGCAGCCTGGCGCACCACTGACCGCGGGCGCCATCCGCCTGCAGGTCGATGGCGTGGTCCGCCAGCACGGCATGCTGGAGCAGATGATCTGGTCGGTGGACGAGACCATCGCGCGTCTCTCCACCCTGTTCACCCTGCGACCCGGCGATCTGATTTTCACTGGCACACCCGACGGTGTCGGCGCCATCACGCGCGGCCAGACCCTGCGCGGCGAGATCGACGGCCTCGCGCCGCTGCAGGTGCGCATCGTCTGATCGGCGGCGGCGTGCCTCAGTGCGCCAGCTCCCAGTTCGCCCCCATGCCCAGTTCGGCCAGCAGCGGCACGTCGAGCTGGGCCACACCGGCCATCAGACGCGGGATGTGTTCGCGCACCCAGCGCGTTTCGTTCTCGGGCACTTCGAGCACCAGTTCGTCATGCACCTGCATCACCACGCGGCTTTGCAGGCCGTCGCGCGTGAGCGCCTGATCGACTGCAATCATCGCCATCTTGATGAGATCGGCCGCAGTGCCCTGCATGGGCGCGTTGATCGCGGCACGCTCGGCGGCAGCGCGGCGCGGGCCGCTGGCGTGGATTTCGGGCAGCCACAGTCGCCGGCCGAACACGGTCTCGACGTAACCGAGTTCCCTGGCCTGGGCGCGGGTGCGCTCCATGTAAGCCGCCACGCCGGGATAGCGGGCGAAGTAGCGATCGATGTAGAGCTGCGCGGCGCTGCGCTCCAGACCCAGATTGCGCGCCAGGCCGAATGCGCTCATGCCGTAGATCAGGCCGAAGTTGATGACCTTGGCCATGCGCCGCTGGTCACTGCTGACCTCCAGCGGGGTGACGCCGAAAATCTCCGCCGCAGTGGCGCGGTGAATATCCTCGCCCGCGGCGAATGCGGCCAGCAGCCCGGCGTCCTGCGAGATATGCGCCATGATGCGCAACTCGATCTGCGAATAGTCGGCCGAGGCGATGAGCCAGCCCTTGGGCGCGATGAATGCTTCGCGGATGCGCCGGCCCTCGGCGGTGCGCACCGGAATGTTCTGCAGATTGGGATCGTTGGACGCCAGCCGTCCCGTGACCGCCACTGCCTGCGCGTAGTTGGTGTGCACCCGCCCGGTGGCTGGGTTGATCATTTGCGGCAGCTTTTCGGTGTAGGTGCTGCGCAGTTTGGACAGGCTGCGGTGATCGAGGATGATGCGCGGCAGCGGATAGTCCTCGGCCAGCTTTTCCAGCACCTCCTCGTCGGTGGACGGCGCACCCGAGGCCGTCTTTTTCTGGACGGGAAGCTGCAGCCGGTCGAACAGGATGTCGCCGATCTGCTTGGGGCTGCCGAGGTTGAATGGCCCGCCGGCGAGCGCATACGCCTGGGCTTCGAGGGCTTGCATCTTGGCGCCAAGCTCGCTGCTCTGCAGCCGCAGCAGATCGCCGTCGACCAGCACGCCAGTGCGCTCGATGCGCTGCAGCACCTCGCTGACCTGTAGTTCCAGCGCGTAGATGCGCGCCAGCCCCGTGTCTGCCTGGATGCGCGGCCACAGCGCCTGATGAACCTGCAGCGTGAGATCGGCGTCCTCGCCGCTGTAGCGCGTGGCCACGTCCAGCGCCACCTGGTCGAAGGTGATCGCCTTCGCACCCTTGCCACAGACCTGCTCATAGCTCAGGGTGTCGTTTCGCCCGAGATGGCGCGACGCCAGGCTGTCCAGGCCGTGCGGCTTGTGCGCTTCGAGCACATAGCTTTGCAGCAGGGTGTCGTGCGCGTAGCCGCGCACCATGATGCCGACGTTCTGCAGCACATGCCGGTCGTATTTGGCGTTCTGCCCGAGCTTGGGTTTGTCCGCACTTTCCAGCCACGGCTTGAGGCGGGCAAGCACCGCATCAATCGGCAGTTGCTCGGGCGCGCCGGGATAGAGGTGCGTCAGCGGCAGGTACGCCGCCTCGCCCGGGGTGATGCTCAGCGACAGCCCGACCAGACGGGCCTGCATCGGGTCGAGCGAGTCGGTCTCGGTATCGAGCGCGGTCAGCGCGGCGGCGTCGATGCGCGCAAGCCAGGTCTCGAACTGCGGCCAGGTGAGTACGGTCTCGTAGCGCCCCGCCATGGCAGGCTGGTGCGCGCTCGCAGTGGATGCGGCTGGAGTTGGCGGGTCGGCCGGATCGTCCAGCAAAGAGCCTTGCCCTGCGCCCTGCGCCTTCATTTCCTGCGCAAACCGCCGCATGCCGTAGCGGGTGAAAAAGGGCAGCAGCGCCTGCGTGTCCTCGGGCGCGGGACGCAGGTCCGCGTCGAAATCCTGTGCGTAGCCATCGAGATCACAATCGGTGGCGATGGTCACCAGTTCGCGCGCCCTGGGCAGCCAGTCCAGGGAGTTACGCAGGTTCTGCCCCACGGCGCCGCCCACTTCGGCGGCATGCGCGATCAGGGCGTCGAGCGAGCCATACTGCGTGAGCCATTTCACCGCGGTCTTGGGACCGACCTTGGGCACGCCGGGCACGTTGTCCACGGCGTCCCCGACCAGGGTCAGGTAGTCGACGATGCGCTCGGGTGGCACGCCGAACTTGTCCAGCACGCCGGCAACATCGAGCACCTCGTTGCTCATGGTGTTGACCAGGGTGATGTGGTCGTTGACGAGTTGTGCCATGTCCTTGTCGCCGGTGGACACCAAAGTGCGAATGCCGGCAGCGTGCGCCCGCACCGCCAGAGTGCCGATCACGTCGTCGGCCTCGACCCCCGGCACCTCGAGCAGCGGCCAGCCCATCAGCCGCACCACCTCGTGAATCGGCTCGATCTGTGCCGCCAGCTCGGGCGGCATGGGCGGGCGGTGCGCCTTGTATTGGTCGTACAGGGCATTGCGGAAGGTGGGGCCCTTGGCGTCGAACACACAAGCCGCGTAGCGATAGCCCTTGGCCACCGGATACTGCTCGCGCAGGCGCCGCAACATGGCGACCATGCCGTAGAGCGCACCAGTGGGCTGGCCCTCCGGGCCGCGCAGATCGGGCATGGCGTGAAACGCGCGGTAGAGATAGCTGGAGCCGTCCACCAGCAACAAGGTGGAGTGCGCGTCGGATTGCAGTGGGGAATTCATCTGCGCATTATCGATGCCGCCGTAAAATCGGCGCATGAACACATCGCGCATCGCTCTCTTCCTAGCTGCTCGCTGCATGCCCTTGCTGCTGGTCAGCATGGGTCTGGCGCAGACGGCTCACGCACAAAACCAGGCGGGCGCCCCCGCTGCACCGGCAATGCCAGACGCTCAGCCCAAGCCCAAATACCCCGAGCCCGTGGTGCGCGACAACGTGACGCAAGACCGTTCCGTGCGCATCCAGGAGCAGCAGGTGCGCGGCGCCACCACATCCATCCATGTACAGCCGCTGCACGGCGGTGCGGCCTACAACGTCGTGCCGCCCAGCGTGTCCTCCAGCACCGATCCGGCCCGCATGGAAGGTCAGGCACAGTGGAAAGTGCTGACGTTCAAATGACTCCCGGGCCCGCGCATGTGGGCCGCCCCTTCATTCCCCACCATTTTTCATGGCCGTCTTTACTCCGCTCGACGCCGCCGAGGTCGATACCTGGCTTGCCCGTTTCGACCTGGGCACACGCACCGAACTCCAAGGCATTGCCAGCGGGATCGAGAACACCAACTACTTTCTGAGCACGACTCGGGGGCGCTTTGTGCTGACCCTGTTCGAGCGCCTGCAGGCAGAGCAACTTCCGTTCTACCTTGGTCTGATGCATCATCTGGCCGCCCACGGCATTCCCGTGCCCGACCCGATGCCCGACCGCAATGGCCAGACGCTGCACACCCTCAAGGGCAAACCGGCCGCACTCGTCACCCGGCTGAAAGGCAAGAGTCAGCTGCAACCCCTGCCCGCGCATTGCGCTCAGGTCGGACAGTGGCTGGCGCGCATGCACCGGGCAGCGCAAGACTATGCCGGCACGCAACCCAACCTGCGCGGGCTGGACTGGCAAGCCCGCACCATCCCGGCCATCCTGCCCTATGTCACGGCGGAGCAGCGCGCACTTCTCACCGCGGAACTGGATCACCAGGCCCGCATCGCCGCGTCGCCCGCGCATGCCAATCTGCCGCGCAGTGCAGTGCATGCCGATCTGTTCCGCGACAACGTGCTGTTCGACGGTGACACCCTGTCGGGCATTTTCGACTTTTACTTCGCCGGCGTGGACACCTGGGTGTTCGACCTCGCCGTCGCGCTGAATGACTGGTGCATCCTCCCGGATACCGGCGCGTTCGACTCTGCCCGCCACGATGCCCTGCTGCAGGCCTACACGGCAGAGCGCCCGCTGCAGCCGTCCGAGCGCGCCCTGCTGCCCGATGCCCTGCGCGCCGCGGCGCTGCGGTTCTGGACCTCGCGTCTGGCTGACTTTCACCTGCCTCGCGACGCCCATCTGCTGACTCCGCACGATCCGGCCCATTTCGAGCGCGTGCTGCGCCAGCGCATCGCAGCGGGCTGAAACACGGGCGCACATCACTGGCCGCGCGCAGCCGATACCATTGCCCCCAGGCGGCCGACTCCGCGCCGTGCCCCCTTGCCCCCTTCGCAGCGCCCTCTGCTTCCCTTTCACACATGCAACTGCGTACCGTTCCTGCCCGCGAGGGCCTGCTCTGGGTGCAAACAGGCTTGCGCCGCCTGATGCTTCAGCCCTGGGCCGCTCTCCTCATGATCCTGGCATACATCGTGGTCACCGGATTCATTTCCGCGCTGCCGCTCGTTGGGCTGGTGTTCCCGCTGTTTGTGGTGCAGTTCGGCACCATCGGTTTCATGCAGGCCAGCAGGCAAATCGCGCAGAAGCAGCCGGTCTGGCCCACCGTGCTGCTGATCGGGTTCCGCTCGGGGCCGGTGGTCTTGCGCAATCTGGTGATCCTGGGTGTGCTCTACACCCTGGCGGTGCTCCTGGTGCTGGGTGCGGGCGCGCTGTTCGACGGCGGTGCCATGCTGCGCCTCCTGCTGCTGGGAGACAAACCCCCAGCCAGCGCGATTGCCGATGGCAGCCTGCGACTCGGCGCCGTCGCCGCCACGCTGGCCTACATCCCCGTGTCACTCGCGTTCTGGCTGGCTCCGCCGCTCATCACCTGGCATGACATGCCGCCAGTCAAGGCGCTGTTTTTCAGCTTTGTTCTCAGCCTGCGCAACCTCAAGGCATTTGCCGTCTATGCGGTGCAATGGCTGTTGCTGTTCCTCAGCCTGCCCACGCTCATCGTGCTCATCGCCAGCCTGATGGGTGCCAGCGAAACCCTGGCTGCCACACTCAGCATGCCCGTGGTCATCGCCATCTTCCTGGCTTACATCCTGTCGTTCTACGGCACATACGAGTCTCTCGTGGGAGAACCGCAAGCCAGCAGCGCGCAGTAGTTTCCGGGGTGCTCGGTCCGGGACAAACGCATGCCGCCTTCTGCAAATTTTCGGCGTGGGCGACTTGATGTTTTACCTTTGCGCCAGAGAGATGCGGCAAAATTGCCGTCTCACAACACCATACGGACAGGCTGTCTGCACGGCCTTTCCGTGAACTTGCCGCCCATCCCGCCGCACTCATGAACGCCATTCCCGCGTTGCCTCCCATCCCCGCCAAGCGCTATTTCACCATCGGCGAAGTCAGCGAATTGTGCGGCGTGAAATCGCATGTGCTGCGGTACTGGGAGCAGGAGTTCTCGCAGTTGCGCCCCATGAAGCGTCGCGGCAATCGACGCTATTACCAGCACCACGAGGTTCTGCTGATCCGGCGTATCCGCGAGTTGCTCTATGAACAGGGATTCACCATCAGCGGCGCGCGGGCGCGGCTGGGCGATACGGCAAGCGATGAATTCCAGTCAGGCAACACAATCCAGGGCACAGAAACGCGGTCTGGCGACGACGCGCTGCAAACGCACGCATCAATCCAGTCCCTGCATGAACTGCGTGCCGAGTTGCTGAAGATCCGCGCTGATTTGATCGGGCCGCAAGGAATGGTGTAAGATTACCTGCTTTGGTCGTCGGGGCGTAGCGCAGCCTGGTAGCGCACCTGCATGGGGTGCAGGGGGTCGGAGGTTCGAATCCTCTCGCCCCGACCAAGAACCAAGAAAAGAACCTGCAAGATGCGGTGTTGAAGACAGAGAAGCCCACAGTTCGAAGCTGTGGGCTTTTTTTGTGGCCGCATGAGATGCATGTCACTCGATGCGTGTCAATTGCTGGCCTGGATGTTTTGCTCCGGTTTTTTGATGGCTGCGCTGCCGCATGTCGCGCGGGGTCAGGCCAGACGACGCGCGCGCTCTGTGGGGCTGACGATATCGGTCAGGCGGATGCCGAATTTGTCGTTCACCAGAACCACCTCGCCACGCGCGATGAGAAAGCCGTTGACCAGCACATCCATCGGCTCTCCGGCCAGGCGATCGAGATCGACCACGGAACCCTGCGCGAGTTGCAGCAGTTCGCGAATCTGGATTTTGGTGCGTCCGAGTTCGACCGAGAGCGTGACCGGAATATCCATCACCAGATCGAGCTGGTTGTTCGGCGCAGTGCTGCCCTGCTCGGCGCGGAGTTCTGCAAAGGGCGCGGGCTGAACCTTGGGCTGTGCGGCCGCGGCTGCCGCATTTGCTGCGGCAGTTTCGGTTGCGACGTCTTGCTCGGCCATGGCCTCGCCCCAGTCCGCCAGATCGTCGGTGGCTGCAGTATCGGTGGGGGTGTGTTCTGCCATGGGATGTCCTGCGTTTGTGGGGTCTGAATCAGTGGGCGCCCTGGGTCAGGAGTTGCGCCTTCTCGGGCACCTCGGGGAAGAGTTGCTGGCGGATCTTGAGCGCCATCTTGTCGTCGTGGCGGCCATAGTCGCCGAGCAGAACGGGAATGCCATCCACCCGCGCAATCACGGTCTCCGGCATCTCGACCGGCAGCACATCGCCGACACGCAGACTCAGCAGTTCGCGCACCAGGATCTGGCGTTGCAGCAGTTCCACCCGCATTTCCACTTCGGCTTCGCGCATTTCGGTCTGCAGCGCCTTGACCCAGCGATGGTCGACCTCGCTGCGGTCGGTGGTCATGCCGGTCATGAGCTGATCGCGGATGGGCTCGACCATGCTGTAGGGGATGCAGATATGCAGGCTGCCACCTCCGCCTTCGATTTCCACATCGAAGGTCGTGACGATGACCACTTCGGTCGGGGTGGCGATGTTGACGAACTGCGGATTGACCTCGGAGCGGGTCACTTCCGGCTCCAGCGGCAACACGGGTGCCCAGGCCGTCTTGTACTCCTTGAACACCATGTCGAGCATGCGCTTGATGATGCGCTGTTCCAGCGGAGTGAAGTCGCGGCCTTCGATGCGGGCATGAAAGCGCCCATCGCCACCAAAAAAATTGTCGACCACGCTGAAAATCAGACGGGGGTCGAAGATGAACAGCGCCGTGCCGCGCAGCGGCTTCATCTGCACCAGATTGAGGTTGCTCGGCACGACCAGACCGCGGATGAACTCGTTGTACTTGGTCAGCCGCACCGCCGACACCGAGATTTCCGCCGAGCGCCGCAAAAAATTGAACAGGCTGACCCGCCACAGCCGGGCAAAGCGTTCATTGATGACTTCGAGCGTCGGCATGCGCCCGCGCACGATGCGGTCCTGGCTGGCCAGGTCGTAGGCACGCACGCCCCCTTCCTCTTCGGCCTCCGGCTCGGCCGCAGGCTCTTCGCCTGCGATGCCGCCGAACAGCGCATCAACCTCGTCTTGGGAGAGAACGTCCTGAACCATGTCAGTTCCACACAGCTGCGATGGAAATCATGTCACTGCACCACGAACGCGGTGAAGTAAACGCCTTCGATCGGCGCGCCGTCGTGCCCCGACGACGCATGCGCCGCCTCGCCCCCGCCACCATGCCCGCCCTCTGCCGCCGCCACCGCGGGCGCGCCTTCGAGCACCTTGTTCACGGAATCCAGGATGTCCTGACGCAGGCGATCGCGCCCCTCCACCGTTTCGATCTTGTCGGTCGACTGGGCAGAAAGGATGCGCAGGATGTTGTTGCGGAGTTCGGGCGTCATGAGCTTGACCTTGCCTTCAACAGACGGATCGTAGGTCTTCAAGTCGATCTTGACCTGCAGATAGTGAACGTTGCCATCCGTACTCTGCAGATTGGTGACGAAGGGTTCCATGCTGATGAAACGCATGTTTTTCGCCTTTTCGGCAGCAGCCTGCGCGGCCAGCTCGGCGGCGGTGGGCGCCGCCTTGGGCTTCATCAGGAAAAATGCCGCCGCGCCACCACCGGCCATCAGCACGATGACCGCCACCAGAATGATGATGATCAGCTTGGTTTTGCCGCCGCCCTTTTCCTTGGCCTTGGACTCTTGTTCTGCCATACCCGACTCCCGATGTGCTGAGGGTGGCGCGCGCCGTGCGCGCCGATTGCGCCTGAAGGGCAATCAATGCCTCTTCGCCTGTCGGGTTAACGGCACGGAAGCGCGACATCTGAAGGGATGCGTGCCGGCCCATCGCCTCCGCCGTCCTCGCTGCGATCGCGTCAGACATAGGTGTTCACCATGCCTTGCTGCCAGCGTAGCGGCGACATGGCAGTCGCGCCCGTGGGCTGTGTCCCTGTTTCGCCGATCGCCGCCAGGCCGGGCGCGCTGCGCTGCGCCCGCGTCTGCTGCTGGCGTTCTCCCTGCCCGCCCTGGGTGCTGACCGAGGTCTGCATCAGCGACAGACCGGCGCCGGTGAACAGATCGCGCAGCTGCGGCAGGGCAGCTTCCACCGCCTGGCGGACCACGGCATGCGGGGAGACGAACTGCGCCTGGATCTGGCCGTCGTGCAGTTGCAGATGCACTTCCAGGGGCCCCAGTTGCGGTGGGTTGAGGTGGAGGGTGGCGCACTGCTGCTGTCCTTGTGCGGCAAACAGGACTTGCTGGTTCATCGCCTGCCCCCAATCGGGCGACCCAACCGGGGGATGCACCGCCGCAGTCACCAGCGGTTGCGAGGTCTGGCTCGTCTGGGGCAAGGCCAGCGCGATGGATTGCGGCAAGGGGCCGGGCGCTGTGGACACTGCGGCATGGTCCGGGCGGTTGCCTGGCGTCGGATTCAGGGTTGCAGACTCTGCAACCGCCGTGGACTGCGCTTGCTGGACGGCAAGACGACCAGGCTGCTCAACGCCTGCGCCGCTCGCTGTCGCGCCTTGCAGCCAGGCGGGCAACGGGTCGGTAACGGCCTGTGCGCCGCCGGGCCGGGCGTTCGGCTGCACATCCTGCCTGGCGTTGTCTGGCGCGGATGTCGACAGCGCAACCTGCAGTGCTGCATCCTGCCGGTCCGGTGCCGACGCAACGGCCTGCGTTGCCACGGCCGGGCCGGCGACGCCTGGTTGCGTGGTGGCTGCGGGCTGCCCGGCCTGCGGCACGCGAAGCAGCATGCCCAACGCCTGTCCCGGCGCGGCAGAGGCCACTTCGGCGGCATCGGATTTGCGGCTGCCGTGCGGCAAGTTCTTGCCGCTTTGAGTGAGGACGGTTGCCGCCTGCAGTGCGCCGTCGACCTGCAGCGCCAGCGCAGCCGCATCGGCGTTGCCGGAGGCCGTGTCGGGAGTCGGTTGTTGCTGGTCGCTTGTCTTGGCCTGCGTTGTTGTGTTCGCTGCTTCAGCAGACGCGGGCTTTTGCGCGTCTGCCGCAGCGGGCGCCTTTCCACCGGATTGGGCCTGTGCATTGGCGAGATTCGGCGCGCTGGCCGGCCCGGATTGCGCCTGCCCCGCACGCGACAGCGCGTCGGAAAACCGTGGCGCAGTCTGTCCTTGCTGCGCGCTTGCAACTGCGGCCTGTGCCGCCTCGGGCGGCGGCGCAGCAGGCGTTGGAGGAACGGGAATGATCAGCGGCATGGTGACGGTTCTGGCGACGACATGCCCATGCAAAGCAAAACCTGCGCCAGCGACATTGCGCACCTGTGCCCACCGAACAGCCCCCGCGCGAGCGACCCAAGAACACGGGACGTTGCGGCCTTGCCGAGAGGGCGTCTAAAAATCCGATCGCTGTTGCGAACTCGGCAAGAACTGCGAGGCGCGGCGCACGGCCCATTCCTGCAGATTTTTCAGGGCGCTGACTTTCTGGCCCTGGCGGTTTTGCGCCTGATGCTGGTCGATCAACACCTCAAACGCCTTTTCGCGTTGACGCGCGGCGCCCCATTGCGCGGAGAGCTCGGTCAGTCGGTCCTGCTGTCGGTTCAGTTCGGCCTGTTGCGCGGAAATGGCGGCTTCGATGCGGTCGACAAATCCACGCAGATCGCGCACCTGGCTCCATGCCGACCCGGCCGAGCCCAGCGTCTGCATCTGTTCCCGATATTGCGCGGCATAACTCTGGAGTTGTTCGAGCTTGGCCTGCGCCGACCGCAATACCTCCTGCTGCTTCCCGACCAACTGGCCCGCGGTCTGACTGGCTTCCACCGCCTGCGCGTGCAGGGTTTGCAGTGTCTCCAGGCGTTGGGGGCTCAGCGTGTTGTTGTAGGTCATGCGCGATACGGCGAATCAGATTCACACAAAGTGTAAACCCAGCATGGCTGCAGGCCATGTAACCCCGTGCGATCTCTGCTTCCGCGGCGTCAAATTCCCGACAAGTCGGGCAGATATGGCGTCATCAGATCGGCCAGCGCCTGGCGGCTCTGCGGCAGGCTCACGGCGGCATGCATGTCCTGCACCAGGAAATCGCGGATGGCGGTGTGCGCCTGCACCGCCTGATCGAGCTGCAGATCGGCGCCGGGTGTGTAGGCGCCCACGGCGATGAGGTCCTGCTGGCTGGTGTAGCGCGACTGCATTTCCTTGAGCTTTTGCATGCGGCGCAGCTCAACCGGGCTGGCAATGCTTGGCATCACCCGGCTGATCGACGACTGCAGGTCGATCGCAGGGAAATGCCCCTGCTCGGCCAGCCGGCGACTGAGCACGATGTGGCCATCGAGAATCGCGCGCACATTGTCGGCAATCGGGTCCTGCTGGTCGTCGCCTTCCATCAGCACGGTGTAGAACGCGGTGATGCTGCCGCCGCCTTCCGGGCCGTTTCCCGCCCGCTCCACCAGGGCCGGCAGCTTGGCAAACACCGAGGGCGGAAAACCGCGCGCTGCCGGCGGCTCGCCCGCGGCCAGCGCCACTTCGCGCAGCGCCAGGGCGTAGCGGGTGATGGAGTCCATCAGCAGCAGCACGTTCAGTCCCTGGTCGCGGTAATACTCGGCCATCGCGGTGGCCAGGCGCGCGCCGCGGATGCGGGTCAGCGCCGGGGCGTCCGCAGGCGCAGCAATCACCACGGAACGGACGCGACCCTCCGCACCAAGAATGTCCTCGATGAATTCCTTGACCTCGCGGCCGCGCTCGCCGATCAGCCCGACCACGATGATGTCGGCATTGGTGTTGCGCGCCATCATGCCCAGCAGCACGCTCTTGCCCACGCCGCTGCCCGCAAACAGCCCCATGCGCGCACCGCGCCCCACGGTGAACAGCGCGTTGATCGCGCGCACGCCGACGTCGAGCGGCTGGCGCACCAGAGCCCGGCCGAGCGGGTTGATCGCCTTGGCCGACAGGGTGGTGTAGTGCGACGCCAGCAGCGAACCGGCGCCGTCCAGCGGCCGGCCATTGCCGTCGAGCACCCGCCCGAGCAGTTCCGGCCCGACCGGAATGCGGATGTCGCCGGGCACCGGATGCACCCGCGCGCCCGGTGTGAGCCCCTGCACTTCGCCCAGTGCCATGAGCTGCACATGGTCGCCGTTGAAGCCCACCACTTCGGCATCGATGAAGCGGTTCTGCTCGGTGCTGATGCGACAGCGCTCTCCCAGGCTGACCTCCAGCCCCTGCGCCTCCAGAATCAGCCCGCGGACCCGCACCAGACTGCCACTGTAGGCCAGCGGCAGGGCGCCGCCGGTCAGCAGCCGTCGGCGCAGGGTGTGCAGGCGGTTGGAGGCACCCGGCAGACGGGCGGCCACCGGCTGCGCTTCGCTCATTGCAAGCCCTCCTCGAACAGCCGGGCCATGATCTGCCGCCAGCGTTCTTCCACCCGCAGGTCGAGTTCGCTCAGGGTGTCGCGGTTGCGGCCGCGCCAGCGGCGGTCGGGCATGGCGGTCTGCCCCGGGGCGGCAGACTGGACAACGACGTCGCCGCGCTGCAGGTGTTCGTCGGCCAGCAGTACCACACCGCTGGCTTCCAACTCGGGGGCCGCAGTGTGCAGCAGGTCCACATCGAGGGGATGCAGCCGCAGCCCGGGCGTGCCGGCCTGCGCCGGAAACGCCGCCAGCGCCCGACGCACGATGGGCAATATGGCCTCGGGCTGGGTGCGCAATTCATGCAGCACGACCTGCCGCGCCAGTTCCAGCGCCAGGGCGACCAGGGCAGTTTCCGCCTCGGCATCCAGTGCGGCAACCGGCTGGGCCAGGCGCTCGACGAGCCCGCGCAAGGCCTCGCGCTCCTGCTGCGCCTGCGCACGGCCTGCCGCCAGCCCTTCGGCGTGCCCGGCGGCAAAGCCCTCGCGGTGGCCCTGTTCCAGCCCAGCAGCCCTGCCCTCTTCCAGTCCTTGCGCTTCGGCCTGGGCATAGACCGCCTCGAACTGCTGCGCGGTGGGCGGCCCGCCGGTGGTCTGGCGCGCAGCACCGCTTGCCGACGCGGTCTGGTCGCCCATGTCCTGCGGCTGCCAGCGCCGTGCGGTCTGGGCGTCTTCCCTGGGAATGATGCGGCTCATGGCGCGAAATGGTTGTCAGTGCGCTGGAGCATGGACCTCAACCGACCAATGCCTCGCCGCCGCCGCTGCCGAGCTGAATCTGCCCGGCGGCCTCCAGACGCGAGGCGATCTGCAGGATTTCCTTTTGCGCGCCCTCCACCTCGCTGAGCTTGACCGGGCCCTTGGCCTCCATGTCATCGCGCAGCATTTCGGCGGCGCGCTTGGACATATTGCCGAGAAATTTGTCCTTGAGAGCATTGTTGGCGCCCTTGAGCGCGAGGATCAGCGTTTCGGAGGAAATCTCGCGCAGCATGGTCTGCAGACTGCGATCGTCGACGTTGATCAGGTCGTCGAACACGAACATCTGGTCCTGCACCTTGGTCGCGAGGTCTTCGTCCTGCGCGCGCAGATGCTCCATGATGCTCGACGACAGCGCGGTCTCCACCCGGTTGAGAATTTCCGCGGTGACTTTCGGCCCGCCCACCGCGCTGACCTGCACGCTTTGCGAATCGCCCGAGAGCTGCTCTTCCAGCACTTCGTTGAGCTCGCGCAGCGCGCTGGGCTGCAGGCCGTCGAGCGCGGCCAGCCGCAGCATGGCTTCTCCCGCCTGACGTTCGGGCAAGAAATGCAGCACCTCGCCCGCCTGCTCGGGATCGATATACGCCAGCACCAGCGCCACCACCTGCGGATGTTCGAGCTTGATCAGTTCGGCAATGGCGCGCGGCTCCAGCCACTTCAGGTTTTCCAGCCCGCTCGATTCGCCGCCGTGCAGAATGCGCTCGATCAGCGAGTTGGCGCGCTCTCCGCCCAGCGCCTTGGTCAGCGCGCCGCGCAGGAATTCGCTGGCCCCGAGCCCAAGCGCGGTCTGCTGCTCGAGCTTTTCGCGAAACTCGCGCATCACCGCATGGGCCTGGTCGGTGCTCACCCGGCTGAGCTTGGACATGGCCACACCCAGGCGCTGCACTTCGCGCGGACCGAGGTGGCGCATGATCTCGGCCGCCTGGTCTTCGCCCAGACTCAGCAACAGCACCGCGGCCCGATCCAGCCCGGTGAAATCGGCTTGTTCACTGGCCATCGGACAGCCACTCCTTCACCACCTGCGCCGCCCGCCGCGGGTCTTGCTTGACCAGTTCGCGCGAGATCGCGGCATCCGTCTCCAGGGTATTGCTCAGGTGAACAGTATCGGGCGCGAGCGCCCCGGCGGGCATGCCGGCCGCCGCCAGTTCCGGCCCGCCCGGGCCCACCGCCTGCGGCGCACGGCTCTCGGCGTCGCCTGCTGTCGGTGTTTCCGGCTCGGACGGCTCGCCACGGCGGCCCTTCTTCGTGCCACCCCCGCCCATGGCCTTGCGCATGGCGCGGTAGGCCATCAGGCCGAGGATGAGTGCAATGAGGTAGGGCGCGGCCTGACGCACCCCATCCCACAGCCAGGCCTGCCGCCACCACGGCAGCGATTTCTCGGCCTCTTTCTGCGCCGCGGTGAAGGGCATGTTGATCACACTCACCGTGTCGCCGCGCTGGCTGCTGAAGCCGATGGCGTTTTCCACCAATTGCTTCATCTGCCCGAGTTGCGCCGCACTCATGGCCACTGGTTTGCCGCCCTTGGCCTGATCGTTCACCAGAACCGAAACCGACAGGCGCTTGACCACGCCGACAGGCTGCTGGGTGTGACTGACGGTCTTGTCGAGGTCGTAATTGGTTGTGGCCGAGGAGCTGGCTGTCGTGGGCGCCAGCGTCTTGAGGCTGGGCGTGATCTGGGTGAGTTGCTGCGGCGTGAGCGGGGCGGACGCCGAGCCCACGGTGAACGGCGCGGTCACGCCGCCCGGCGGCTGGTTGGACAGTGCCCCGGGCACGCCAGCGGGCAGCGTGCCGCTGCCCGATGAATTGGTGCTTTGCTGCTGCTGGCTGAGCACATGGCCCTGGCCATAGAACACCGAGCTGGATTCCGTCTTGGCGAAGTCGATGTCGGCCGACACCGCCACCCGCACGCCGTCGCTGCCCACCAGCGGCGCCAGCAATGCCTCGATCTGCTTGCGGTACTGCTGCTCGACCGTATTGCGATAGGCCAGTTGCTCAGGCTGAATGCCGCTATCCGCGCGGGGCCCGGCGGACAGCAGATTGCCGTCCTGATCGACCACGCTGACATTCTGGTCGTTCAGCCCCGCCACCGCCGAGGCCACCAGATGCACGATGCCCGCCACCTGCGCCCCGCTGAGCACCCGCCCCGGATAGAGCTTGAGCAACACCGAGGCAGAGGGCTTTTCCGCCTCGCTCAAGAACACCGACGGCTTGGGAATGGCCAGATGCACCGTGGCGGCATCCACCGCCGACAACGCCTCGATGGTGCGGCCGAGCGAGCCTTCCAGCGCCCGCTGGTAATTGATGCGCTCGACAAACTGGCTGGTGCCCATCGGCTCGTTGTCGAGCACCTCGAACCCCACGCCAGCCCCCTTGGGCAGACCGTCTGCTGCCAGTTTCATGCGCGTGGCGTACACCTGCTGCGAAGGCACCTCGATCACCGCGCCGCCACCGGTGATGCGGTAAGGGATGTTCAGTTTCTGCAGCTCGCCGATCACTGCGCCGCCGTCGCGCTCGGACAGGTTGGTGTAGAGCACCTGGTAGTCGAGGCGGCTGGTCCACATCAGGGTGACCACGATCAGCGCGATCAGCGCGGCCAGCCCCGCCAGCCAGGTGAACCGCTGGTTCATGCTCATCTGACGGAATGCGCCCAGGGGGTCTTGCAGCGCGGCGGAGGCAGTCGTGGCCATGGCGGAGTGTCAAAAATTTGTCGTCGCTGGATGTCAGGCCTGGATGTTCATGATGTCCTGATACGCCGACACCAGCTTGTTGCGCACCTGCAGCGCCGCCTGAAATGACAGGCTGGCCTTCTGCGAGGCCAGCATCACATCGCTCAGGCTCACGTCACCCGTGCCCGAGACGAACTGCTGCTGCAGGGCGTTGGCCTGCTGCAACGCGCCATTCACACCGTCGAGTGCGCTCTTGAGGGTGGCAGCGAAATCCGTCTGTTGCGCAGCCGCGGTGGCGCCCAGCGCGGCCGCCGCATTGCCGCCTGCAGCATCAGGACGCGCCGCAGCCTGCGCGGCCAGACTGCGCATCTGGGCGAGAACGCTTTGCATCGGGTCGATTTGCATGAAGGCCTCCGGCGATGGATTGTCGAGTCATCCGGCTGAAAACCGGCATGTTGTCCATTTCAAGCAAAAGCCATTCCACCCTGCCGATCAGAACGAATCGGGCAAGCCCATCCCGGCCTCGCGCAGCTTCTGCAGCTTGTGCCGCAGAGTGCGCGGACTGATGCCCAGACGCTGCGCGGCAAGCGACTTGGAGCCCTGGCTTTGCTGCAGCGCGTCGGCGATGAGCTGGCGTTCGCTCAGTGCCAGTTCACTGCCGAGATCGCCCGAAGACAGCGCTGTCGCTGGAGCGGGCGGCGTGAAGGCACGCACAGCACCCTCGGTCACGGACGCCGGGAACAGCAGATCGCCCGCTGCAATCCGGCCGTTCTGGCAGAGGATGGCGGCGCGCTGCATCACGTTGTCGAGTTCGCGCACATTGCCGGGCCAATCGTGCGCCAGCAGGGCCTGTCGTGCCGCACTGTCGAGTTGCGGCACGGACGGCAGGCCGAACTGCGCGGCGTACCGCGCGAGCATGGCCTGCGCGAGCGGCAGGATGTCGTCGCGCCGCTGGCGCAGCGGCGGAATCTGCAGCGGAAACACGCTCAGGCGGTAATACACGTCCTCGCGCAGCACGCCCTGCTTGACCGCCTGCTGCAGATCGCGGTTGCTGGTGGCGATCAGCCGCAGGTCGAGCACGATGCGCTTGCGCCCGCCCAGGCGCTCGATTTCGCGTTCCTGCAACACGCGCAGCAGCTTGGCCTGCAGCGCCGGGGCCATTTCGGTCACTTCGTCGAGCAGCAGGGTGCCGCCCTGCGCCTGCTCGAACTTGCCCGGCGCGGATTGTCCCGCCCCGGTGAACGCGCCCTTCTCGAAGCCAAACAGCGTCGCCTCGAGCAGGGTTTCGGGAATGGCCGCGCAGTTGATCGCGATGAACGGCCCGGCCGCACGCGGCGACTGCGCATGGATGAACCGCGCCATCACCTCCTTGCCCACGCCGCTCTCGCCCAGCAGCATCACGGTCACATCGGTTTGCGCCGCGCGGCGGGCGATGTCCAGAATGCCCTGCATCGCTGCCGATTCGGCCACCAGCCGGGCGGCCTCTCCTGGCGCGGGCGCAACCTGCGCCGCGCGTGGAGAGACAGGCGCTGCCCCAGCAGGCTTGTCCTTCGGCACGCTCAGCGCAGCCGCGCCGGGGACGAACTGGCGAATCTTGGCGAGCGCCTCGGCCACGTCGAGCGGCGCGCTGAGGTAGTCTGCCGCGCCATTCTGCAGCGCCTGCACGGCCGCCTGTACCGTGCCGTGGCGGGAGACGATCAGCACCGGCAAGCTGCCGCGCAGGGCGTGCAACCGGGACAGCATGCGCGCGGTGTCAGCGCCGGGGGCATCGCCATCGCAAAACACCAGATCCGGCGACCAGCCCTGCTCCACCGCCTGCAGCGCTGCGTCCTGTGCGTCATGCCATTGCGCAACGCACCCTGCGCCCTGCAGCGCATCACGCAGCAGCTGCCCGCGCGCAGCGTCATGGTCGATCAGCAGAATGCGCGGCGAAGTCATGGGAGTCGGCAACAGGCGGGAAAGCGCAGCAGAAGGCAACACCGACACGTTAGCAAATCCAGGGCCTGCATGGTGACGATTTTCTGACGCCTCGGCAGCCGTGCGGCCTCATTGCTCGCGTGATTCGGTACCGAGTCCGTATTTGCGGATTTTTTCCACCAGGGTGGTGCGACGCAGGCCCAGATGCTGCGCGGCATGGGCAATGACATGGCGGCTGCGCTCCAGTGCCTGTTCGATCAGACTGCGTTCGATGCTCTCCAGATAGGCGCGCAAGTCCAGACCTTCGGGCGGCAGCACCGGCTGCAGCGCCGGTTCGGCCATTGCGTCCATCAGGGCATGCAGACCGTCCTGGTCGTCTTCGCCCGTCGAGGCGGGGGACGGCGCTTGCGGCAGGGACGGCACGTCGGTGGCCAGCGCATCGCCCGTGCGCATCTTGGGCGGCAGGTCGGCCAGCCGCACGATGGAGCCGGCGTGCAGGATGAGCAGGCGCTCCATCAGGTTCTGCAACTCGCGCACATTGCCGGGCCAGCGGTAGCTCAGCAAGGCCTGCTGCACGCCGTCGCCCAGCCGCACCCGGCCCAGCCCCTGCGCTTCCAGACGCTGCAGGGTGTGCTCGGCGAGCTGCAGGATGTCGTCGCCACGTTCGCGCAGCGGCGGCACCTGCAGCGGAAACACATGCAGGCGGTAGAACAGATCTTCGCGGAAACGGCCCAGACCGATCTGCTGCTCCAGATCACGGTGCGTGGCCGCGACGATGCGCGCCTGCGATGCCAGCACCTCGCTGCTGCCCACGCGCTCGAAGCTCTTTTCCTGCAGCACACGCAGAATCTTGACCTGCAACGGCGGGCTCATCTCCGCGATTTCATCGAGAAACAGCGTGCCGCGCCCGGCCAGCTCGAACCGCCCCTTGCGCACGGTGATGGCGCCGGTAAACGCGCCGCGCTCATGGCCGAACAGCTCGCTTTCCATCAGCTCACCGGGAATCGCGCCACAGTTGACCGCAACGAACGGCCGCGCCGCGCGTGGCGACCAGCCGTGCACCGCACGGGCCACCAGTTCCTTGCCGGTGCCGGATTCGCCCAGGATCAGCACCGTGCTGTCGGTCTGTGCCACACGGCGGATCTGCTCGCGCAGTGCACGCATCGGCGCACTCTCGCCCAGCAGCAGGTCGGAGCCGTCTGTGTTCAGCATCGGGGCAAGGCGGTCATCGAGCATGGGGTTATTCTCGCAGCCCGACCAGTCGAGCTGCGCTTGCGATGGCGATCAGGGCAGCTTGCGCAAGATGCCTTCTGTCCCAGTCAGCTTGTGCAGCGGCGCTCGCGCAGCACGCGCGGCGGCCGCATTGCGGTAAGGACCGACATAGAACAGCCGCAGACCACGCACCTCATTTGTCGCGACACAGACCTCTGTATAGCCCGCCCGGTGCAGGTGCTGCGCGAGACGGTCGATGCTTTGCTGCTTGCCAAACGCCCCCACCTGCACATACCAGCCTGCCCTGTGGCACACCGGCACCGCGCCCACGCGCTGCAGCTTGGCCGTTGCCGTGCGTGGCCTGGGCTGTGCCGTGGCCTTGTGATCTTGCGTGGTCACCTTGTGTTGCTGCGGCTTTGGTTCGGGTTTGGGCTCGGACTTGGATGCGGGCTCTGGTTGCGGATTGGCCACCGCTGCCTGGGCCACCGGCGGCAGGGCCGCAGTTGGGGCAAGGGCGGGCTGGGATGCCTCGGGCGCCCTGGACTGGGCGGAGGGTGCCGAGGCGGCAACAGCCTTCGCTGCAACGCCTGCAGCCTGCGGCGCACTGGCGGCGGACAATGCATCCATCGCCGCTGCCGCAGCTTTTTCCTGCTGCGCCGTGCTCACGGCGGGCCGGGGCCTGGACGCCACCACTGCGGAAGCGGCCCGCGTGAGCAGATTCGATGCGCTGGACGCCGGGTGGATCACTGTGCTGGTGGTTCCCACTGCGGGCTTGCGCAGCCCCACCACGGCCCAGGCGATGAGTCCGAGAAGAATCAGGATGCCAAGCGCCAGAATGCTGCGGTTGAGCCAGCGCAGGCGGTTTTTCAGGGGTTGCAGATCGTCGTTCAAGAGGGCGTTCCGTGGCTGGGCGGCGGGGTGGACGTTGTGGCGGCTGCAGCGGCATCGGGCTGTGCGGGAGGCGCTTCGGCGGGCACGATGGGCGTGTCGTTCACGTTCGCATTGCCGAGGGGCGACACGATCACCACGCTGACGCGGCGATTGGCCGCGCGGCCCTTGGCGGTGCCATTGCTTGCGACAGGATGATATTGACCATACCCGGCAGCGACAAGCTGATCGGGCTTGACGCCCTGTGCAATGAACATTTCCACCACAGACACCGCCCGCGCCGACGACAGCGCCCAGTTGGAGCGAAACTGCGCCGTGTTGATCGGCCGGTCATCGGTGAAGCCGTTGACCTGGATGGGATAGGCCACGCCCTGCAGCACCCCGGCGATCTGGTTGAGCAGCTCCTGCGCCTGCGGCGTGAGATCGGCCTGGCCCGAGGCGAACAGCACCGTGTCGTGAATATCGATGACCACGCCCAGCGGCGTCATGCGCACCTGCACGTCACCCTTGCGAATGGCGCTGGCCAGCAGCGTCTGGATCTGCCTGGCCACGCCCTCGAGGGTTTTCTGCACTTCCTTGGCACCCGGCCCGCCCCGGCCAGGTTGAATGATCTCGGGCTTTTGCTGCTTGGGGATGGGCGGCAGATCGATGGCGGACGGCATGCTGTTGAACGGCTGCCCCACCTGCACGGGATTGGGCGTGGTCGGCTGCCCAGTGAACGCGGCAATCATGGTCTGCGACAGCACCTTGTACTTGCCTTCATTCAGCGAGGAAATGGAATACATCACCACGAAAAAGGCGAACAGCAGGGTGATGAAGTCGGCATACGACACCAGCCAGCGTTCGTGATTCTCGTGTTCTTCGTGCGCTTTCTTGCGGCCCATGGTTTCACTCGTTCAGGATGCAGCGCTCATACAGCGGTCATAAGCCCTTGCGCTGCCGCGCCACCTGGCGGCGATGATGACGGAAGATCAGCCGGTCGAGATCGTTCTGCACCTGTTGATCGAGCGGGTCGAGTTCCAGGGTGTGCCAGAACTGGCCGCGATCCGGGTGCAGCTCCGTGATGCGCCCCGACAGCAGCAGCGGAAGAGCGATGCGATGGCGCAGATAAATGCGCGCCCACAGACGACGCCCCACCTCCAGAGGCTGCTCGCTGGCCCAGCGCAGCTTGCGCGACGACAGCGCGCACGGCCGCTCGGGCGGCAGGTTGCCCAGCCCGCGCAGCGCTGCGCTGGCCATGAGCAGCAGCAGATCGACCCGGCGCTCCAGGTTCTGAATCGGGTCGCTGCGGCCGTGCTCGGCCTCGTGCGACACCGGCGGCTCGTCGAGCATCAGCAGGGCGCGCAGCAGGGTGTTGTTGTCGGACATGACCTCGGTGCGTCCCTGCGGCGGGTTCAGCTCGTCCACCCAGTCCAGCGGAAACACGCCGTCGAGCTGCACTGCCGCCACCGCGCCATGCAGCGCCTCGGGGTGGCTCGCGAAGAAACGGGAATCGGGGAAATCAGCGGGTGCATGGGACTGGGACATGGCGTTCTCCTGCGAGTCTGTCGCGCATTGTCCCATTGCAGCAAAAGGCGGGCCAATCCGTGTTGCCACGGAACGGCGCATCTCAGGCGGCCTGCTCCAGCCCCTGAAGCCAGGAATCGCGCAACGCGGTCACCACGGTCCGGCAATCGTCGATGGCCTGCAGGTCGTCGAAGATGTTGGCCTGCGCCAGACGCGCCAGCAGATAGGTATAGACCCGCTCCAGGCGCTCGCCCACCGGCTGCTCGGCGAGCTGCGGACCATCGGGCAGGACGGCCAGCAGATGCTCGACCAGTTGGTAGGCACGGCCGAGTGCCTGCCCCTTGAGCGGCCAATCCTTGCCGTCCGGCTGGCGCAGGGCGGCTTCGGCACGGCGCAGATATTCCAGAATGCCATCGAGCCCGAGGACATAGAGCTTGTCCGCGGGGACGCCCTGGCTTTCCACCTGGCGGTAGGCACGCATGGCAAAGGCTGCTGCACTCATCGAACTCTCCTGGTGTGGCGGCGATCAGCCGCCGGTCGAACTGGAACTGGAACTGGAATTGGAGCTGGAACTGCTGTTGCTCGGATTGAAGAACGCGGTGAGGTACTGTCCCACCGACTGCAATTGCGCCACCTGAGTCTGCATGGCGTTGAACTGTTGTTGCAGCAGCGCGGTCTGCGACGCTGCGCTGGCCTGCAACTGGGTGATCTGCTGATTGATGCCCTTGATGGTGTTGTTCAGCCCGCTGGTGGCAGCGGAGACAAAGCCGCTCTGGGTGTTGAGCGCCTGGGTCAGGATGGCGTTCATCTGCTGATACAAACCCTGGCTCACCGTGATGGAACCCAGGCTGCCGGTGGCCTGTCCGCTGATGCTGACCTGCAGTCCCAGCGCCGGACCCGGCCCGGTGACGGTGAGTTGCTGCCCTGCGCCCGTGCCGACCTGACCATTGATGGCGCCCACCACATCCGTGCCCTTGGCACTGAGCAGGGTGGTGCCGATGCCGGTGCTGCCGGCAGACGCTGGCTGCGTGGACACCACGGTGAAGTTCTGCGCACTGCCGTAGTCGGCCGACTGGAATTGCAGGCTGCCGTTGTTGTTGACCGCCGAAATATTGCTCAGCCCCTGCTGGCTCAACGTGGCGTTGACCGTGGCGACGATGGCGTCGATGGTCGAACCCGAGGCCAGCTGCACCGACACGCTGGTGGCGCCGGAGCCGATGACCAGAGTTTCGGCACTGGTGATGCCGCCGCTGGCAACCGGATTGGACGCCGTGACGCTGGCCTGCGTGGCGCCAGAGGTGACGTTCACCGCATAAGTGCCCGGCTGGGTGCTGTTGCCGGCGCCCACATATTGCACATTGGCATTGGTGGTTGTCCCCACCTGCCCGAACAAGCCCGCCACGGCGTTGTAATTGCTCTGCAGCGCGGAGCCGAGCTTGCCGCTGTCGAGCACCAGGGTGCCGTCCTGCGCCAGGCTCACACCCACCGCGCCCAGCGAGGCATAGGCGCTGCCCGGCGTGGTGCCGATGCCCTGTCCGCTGATGAGGTTGAGCAACTGGGTACGCAGGGTCTGGATGCCGGCATTGCCGATCAGCGGCCCGCTCTGGCCGGAGGCGCCGTTCGAGCCGGGGTTGAACGCGGTGAGCTGGTTCAACGTCCCCATGGTGGTGTTGAAGGCGGTGACGAAGCTCTGCACCGAGGTGACAAAGGCGCTGGTGTCGTTGGCCACGGTCAGCGTGGTCGAACCGCTGGCCTGCAGCAGGTTCAGGCTCACCCCGGGGATCGCACCGCTCACGGTATTGGTGGCACTGGTCACGGCCAGGCCGTTGATGCTCACCGAGGCGTTCTGCGCCGTCTGGCTCTCGGTCATTCCACCCGACACGCCCGGGCTGTAACTCAGCGCACCCAGCGAACCGGTCGCCCCGCTGGTGCGCACCGTGAACGCATTGGCCGCGCCCGTGTTGTTGCCCGTGAGGGTGAGGCGATAGCCCGTGCCATCAAAAATGACCGCGGCATTCACTCCACTGTTGGATTGGTTGATCGCCGCGGCGATGCCGTTGAGCGAGTTGTTGCTGCTGTCGATGGCAATATTGGTCACCGAACCGCTGCCCACCTGAATCTGCAGCGTGCCCGTGCCCACCGCGGTGTTGGTGGCCGAGGCAAAGTCCTGCGAGTAGATGCTCTGCGTCTGCGCCAGCACGATATTGCTCAGCGAATAGGTGCCCAGCGGCGCATTGGCGCTGGCCGTGCCCGACACCGCGCTGGAATTGCTCAGATTGACCGTGCGGTTGTTGAGCTGGGTGACGTTCTGCAGCCCGGCCACCGTGGATTGCAGGCTGGACAGGCTGCTCTGCACCGAACCCCAGGCGCTCAGCGTGGACTGGTACGACTTCTGCTGGTTCTGCAGCAGGGTGATGGGCTGCTGATACGCCGCCGACAGCGACGTGATCAGCGACTGCACATTGATCCCGCTCACCAACCCTGAAATGGACACCGACGACATGCTGTGCTCCGAACGCGTTCCCGCTTGTTGACCTTAACGACACCCCCAGCCCGAACTGTAGGGCCTGCCTGGCGAAACACAGGCGTCGATGCGTGGTTGCGGGTCAGGCCTTTTCCTGCAGCAGGCTGCCCGGGGTCATCGGCTGATCGGCGCCCTGCGCGGCCGCCTTCACCACCTGTTCCGCCGGGACGTAGTAGCGCACGAACACCTGCTGCGTCAGCTTGTCCTTCAGCTCCACCAGCAACTGCCCTGGGTGCGAGCCGCCAGGATCCAGCGCGGCAGTCAGCGCCACCGAGGGCGCCTGCTGGCTGACCTGCTTCTGCAGGGTGTCGGCTGCCTGCGCCAGCGTGGCGGGGGGCACCGCAGGCTGAGGTGGCAATGCGGCGCCAGCAACTGCGGCCGCCGCGCCGGGTTGCGGCTGCGCCACGCCTGAGCCGGGCGCCGCTGCGGAGCCAGTCATCCTGGGCGTCTGCGGCTGCACCGTGCCCAGCGCAGACAGCCCCACTGCATTTTGAACGTCCATGATGCCTCCATTCAGGCAGATGAAACCCCATACAAAAAGCATGCAGCCGATGGCAAAACCCCCGGGACACCTGACGGCGGCCCGGGGAAACCCTCTGGAGAAACGATCAAGCCGGATTACGGCAACAGCTTGAGGTAGCTCTGTTGCAACGCGTTGGCCTGCGCCAGGGTGGAGATGCCCGCCTGCTGCAGGATCTGGTACTTGGACAGCTGCGTGGTCGCCTGCGCGATATTGGCATCCTGCACCACAGACTGCGCGGCCTGCAGATTGGTCGCGGTGGTCTGCACGTTCTGCACCGAAGCCTGAATCCGGTTCTGGATCGCACCCAAAGCGCCGCCTTGCTGGTTCAGGGTGTTGATCGCCTGGTCGATGATCGACAGCGCCTGATTGGCGCCCTGCACCGACGACACATCCACCGTGGACACGGCCGACAGCGAGCTGATGTTGCTCAGTCCGATGGCAACACCGTTGCCCAGCGAATAGCCCTGGGTCGATTGCAACTGGGTGAAGCCCTGCACCAGCGCCGTTTGGGTAGTGCTCGAAACCGTCGAACCACCAGCAGCCAGCGTGCCGTTGCCGGTAAACCCGGTGATGGAAATGTTCTCGCCCTGGCTCTGAGTCAGAACGAGCTGGTTGCTGGAGTTCACACTGGCGGCGATGCCGGTCTGTGCGGTGGAACCATTGATGGCCGAGACCAGCCCGCTCAAGCCGGTGGGGTCCACGCTGGTGACGTTGGCCGAGATGTTCACGGCATTGGTCTGTCCACCCGTTGTGGTGTCACCATTGCCGATGCTGAAGCTGAAGCTGCCGGTGGTCACGGTGAAGGCCACGCTGGTGTTGGCCGTGGCGGTCACGCCGGTCTTCTGGCTGATGGCGTTGATCGAGGAAGCAATGCTGGCTGCCGATTCGGTTGCCGTCACTGCCACGCCGCTGGCCCCGGCAGAGCCGGACACCGTGACATTGCCGGCCGTAAAGGCTCCAGCGCCAGCCGTGATGGTGAAAGCCTGGCCTGCGGCATAGCCATTGCTGCCGGCCGCGCCCGTGGTGCTGTAAATGGTGCCGCTGGCCGCCATGACGTTGTTCCCGATGGCGTTGGAGTTGGCGTTGGCCACCGAGACGTTGATGATCTGGTTGGCATTGGCGCCGACCTGGAACTGCTGACCGCTGAAGGTGCCATCCAGCAGATTCTGGCCGTTGAACTGGGTCTGCGTGGCAATGGTCTGCACCTGGGCGAGCAACTGCGACACCACGCCCTGCAGCGAGGCCCGGTCTTGCGCGGTGTTCGAGCCGTTGGCCGACTGCACGGCGATGGTGCGGATCTGTTGCAGCAGGTTGGTTTCGTTCTGCAGTGCGCCGGTGGCGGTCTGCACCAGGGAGACGGCCTGGTTGCCGTTGGAAACTGCCTGGTTCAGGCCGTTGATCTGGGTCTGGAAGCGCTGCGAAATGGCGTAGCCCGCCGGGTTGTCCGCAGGGCCGTTGATCTGCTTGCCAGTGGACAGCTGCTGAATGTAGGTGCTCAGGCTGCTGGACGTGCCGCCCAGGGCGTTGAGCGTGTTCAGCGCGTTGACGTTGGTATTGATGATGCCGGAAATGGCCATGATGGAGCTCCTTTGCTATGGGGAAATCCGGCATCCGTGCCGAATACGGACAACCCTGTCCGCATTCATCTTGACGACACGCCTGCGAGGGACTTGAGGCTGGCCGCCGAAAATTGTTCTGCTGCGTCGGCGCGGCGCATAAAGAAGGAAACGGCCCAGGTCGCCGGATGCGAACCTGGGCCACAGCCAACAGAAAAACCGTCTTACGGCAACAGCTTGAGGTAGCTCTGTTGCAACGCGTTGGCCTGCGCCAGGGTGGAGATGCCCGCCTGCTGCAGGATCTGGTACTTGGACAGCTGCGTGGTCGCCTGCGCGATATTGGCATCCTGCACCACGGACTGCGCGGCCTGCAGATTGGTCGCGGTGGTCTGCACGTTCTGCACCGAAGCCTGGATCCGGTTCTGGATCGCACCCAAAGCGCCGCCTTGCTGGTTCAGGGTGTTGATCGCCTGGTCGATGATCGACAGCGCCTGATTGGCGCCCTGCACCGACGACACATCCACCGTGGACACGGCCGACAGCGAGCTGATGCTGTTGAGACCGATGTAGCCGGCGTTGCCCAGCGAGTAGCCCTGGGTGGATTGCAGTTGGGTGAAACCCTGGATCAGTGCCGTGGTGTTCGCAGTGCCCAGGGTGAAGGTCGTTCCACCACGCAGCGTGCCCGTACCGGCAAAGCCGGACACCAGGATGTTCTGCCCCTGACTCTGGGTGAGCACGAGTTGATTGCTGGAATTCACGCTGGCGGCGATGCCGGTCTGTGCGGTGGAGCCATTGATCGCCGACACCAGTCCGCTCAAGCCGGTGGGGTCCACGCTGGTGACATTGGCCGAGATGTTGACCGCATTGGTCGGGCTGCCGCTTGTGCCATTGCCGATGCTGAAGCTGAAGCTGCCGGTGGTCACGGTGAAGGCCACGCTGGTGTTGGCCGTGGCAGTCACGCCGGTCTGCTGGCTGATGGCGTTGATCGACGCGGCCACATTCGCGGCCGACTCATCTGTGGTGACGTTGATCGCGGCCGCTCCGGCATAGCCGGACACCGACACTGATCCCGCGGTGAAATTGCCCGATCCGTTGCTGATGGTGAAGGCGTTGCCTGCGTCGTAGCCGTTATTGGTGGCACCGCCGCCTGTGCCATTGGCGATGGAGTAGGTGCCGAATGCCACTGCGCCCATCACATTGTTCCCGATGGCGTTGGAGTTGGCGTTGGCCACCGAGACGTTGATGATCTGGTTGGCATTGGCGCCGACCTGGAACTGCTGACCGCTGAAGGTGCCATCCAGCAGATTCTGGCCGTTGAACTGGGTCTGCGTGGCAATGGTCTGCACCTGGGCGAGCAACTGCGACACCACGCCCTGCAGCGAGGCCCGGTCTTGCGCGGTGTTCGAGCCGTTGGCCGACTGCACGGCGATGGTGCGGATCTGTTGCAGCAGGTTGGTTTCGTTCTGCAGTGCGCCGGTGGCGGTCTGCACCAGGGAGACGGCCTGGTTGCCGTTGGAAACTGCCTGGTTCAGGCCGTTGATCTGGGTCTGGAAGCGCTGCGAAATGGCGTAGCCCGCCGGGTTGTCCGCAGGGCCGTTGATCTGCTTGCCAGTGGACAGCTGCTGAATGTAGGTGCTCAGGCTGCTGGACGTGCCGCCCAGGGCGTTGAGCGTGTTCAGCGCGTTGACGTTGGTATTGATGATGCCGGAAATGGCCATGATGGAGCTCCGTCGCCGTGGTGCTTCCGGCATCCATGCCGGAGACGGACGACATTGTCCGCAGTGCGAATAACGGCACGCTGAAATGAAACTTTAGGAATTCTTTTGCGCCGCCTGCTGCAGTGCTTTGCGCAGGTTCTGCAACTGCTGCGGCAACGGGGCGAGCTGCTGCGCCTGTTGTTCTGCCGCCGTGTGCCACTGGGCGCCTGCCTGCGCCGCACGTGCGCTGCGCGTGGCGAGGTCTTGACCAGCGGCGGTGATTTGTGCGGTGGCAAGCTGAAGATGCGCGAGCAACTGCGCACGCGCTTGCGAAAGCGGCGCTGGCGCATCCGCCGTGTCCGTTGCGGGGCGCAACGGAAGATCATCCGCACCGAGAGTCTTCAGCCCCGCGAGCAGCGCGTCCAGATCGGCCTCGGTCTGCCTGAACAACTGCACCTCGACCCCGGGCGTGCTGGCCAGATGCGCGAGTTGCAGCCGCAGATTCAGGCCGAACAATTGCAGATCGTCGACCACCTGCCGCAATTGCCCGGCTCGCTGGCGCAGCATCGCAACCGCCTGCACATGCTGCGCGCCGCGGGCCTGGATGTGCGCTGCGGCTGCGGCTTCCTGTTGGTCTGCAGCGCGGGCCTGCGTGGCAAATTCCTCGGTCAAGCGGTCCAGGGTGACTGCAAGAGTGCCGAGAACTTCGCCCTGATCTTGTTCGGGCGCCACAGCCTCGACCGTGGCGCGCGCAAGCCGGTTGGCCGCTGCCAGGGCAGATTCCAGCGGCAGCAGCGCCTGCGCGGCCTCCTGCACCTGGCGCTGCAGCAGCCGCAGTTCGGCCTGCGCCTGTGCGGTTTGCTGCTGCCAGGCACTGGCGTGCGCACGTTCTGCGGCAAGGGCCTGTTGCAACGTGTCGATCTGCGCCTTGCTCTGGGCGTTGATACAGTCTTGCTCCGGCGCAGGCTGGGCTTGGGGCGCAGGTTGCTGCGCTGCGGCCTCGATCAACGGCCACCACAGGGGCGCCAGGGCCGACTTGCCTGCCTCCCCAGCCTGCGAATCTGCGCGGGCCTCGCGCAGCACCTGCTGCACCTGCAGCAAATCGAGCCGGAACGACAGGCCGAGATACAGCGCCAGCAGCAGGAGCAAGGCAGCGCCTGCGCCCCAGGCCGTGAGCAGCAGCGCAGGCTGCGCAGGAGACACCCAGGCGATTGCGGCCATGCCGCCGCCCCAGGCCAGGGCGATGAGCCAGAACAGCAGCAGGCTGCGTTGCGGCGTGCGTTTCATCGCACCCCCTCCCGGTCTGCCGGGTGCAGCCGGTCCCAGCAGGCCTTCCACAGCGCGGCCACGTCGAACACGGCAATCGGCATGGCAGGGGAACGATCGAGGCCTGCCGGGGCGATGTCCGGTGTGTCGCCCGCATGCAGCACACCGCGGATCGCGTTCCACGGTGGCGGCAGACCGGGCTGGGTCGGCGCCCAGTGGCGGGTGAGCGTCGTGGTGGACAACCGCAGCAAGGTGCCGACGCCGTCGACCACCAGCACGCCGGCCTGCTGCGCCTGCGTCCACACCAGAAAGCGGGCATCCGGCCCCGTCAGGCTGGAGCGCCGCAAGAGGCACGCGCCGAGATCGAGCACCAGCAAGGGCCTGCCCTGCCAGGCCATCAGCCCCGGACTCTGCGCAAGCGCGGTGGTCATGGGCAGCGGCATCAGCCGGGGCGCGCGCAGGATTTGCCGCACCGCCGAGGCGTCCAGGGCGTGCGTCTGGTCGCCGAGCCGGAACTGCAGCCAGGAGGACGCCCCGTTCATCCGCCCACCCCGGCCTGCAGCCAATTCAGATCGAGCAGCAACACCGGCTGTTCGCTTTCCGGCTGCCACGGAACCCCGGTCAACGCGGCGGCCTGCACGCCGCACAGCGCTTGCAGCGCAGGGGGCAGCGGCCAGAACACCAGCGCATGCTGACTGCCGATCGCATCCACCTGCAAGCCGAACGGCGACGCGTCCGGACTTGCCCGCAGCATCAGCACCGCGCTGCCCGGCGCGGGTGTGGCGTTTGCGGCATGCCAGCGGGTGGGCAGATCGAGCGCCGGCCAGGCGCGGTCGTCGTGCAGCACGAGCAACTCACCGCCGGGGCCGATCCACTGTGGCGCGTCGGGCCCGAGGTCAGCTTGCACACCGTCTGCCGGAACGGCAACGACCCAAGGGCCGACCGTTGCGGTCTGCACCGCGATCTGGCGTGGCTCTGGCAGGCTGTCGGTCTGACCCGTCGTCGGCTCTGGCTCTGGCTCTGGCTCTGGCTCTGGCTCTGGCTCTGGCTCTGGCTCTGGCTCTGGCTCTGGCTCTGGCTCTGGCTCTGGCTCTGGCTCTGGCTCTGGCTCTGGCTCTGGCTCTGGCTCGGGCTCGGGCGAAGGGCGCGTTGCGGCGGGTGCAGGCGCGGGCTCAACGGGCGGTGCGGGCGCCTGGGCTGCAAGCGGCTGCCCGCTCCAGATCGCAAGCTGCTGGCGCAGGCCGTCGATCACGCCGCGCAGGGCATCCCACTGCAAGGCGGCGCCTGCAGCAATCAACGGCAGTTGGCGCAGCAGGTCCTGCTCGCCCTGGCGGCACAACGCGCTGATCGCGCCGAGCTGCAAGAAATCTGCGCCGATGCGGATGCCGCGCAGCGCTTCGGCGGCATTGCCCAACGCTTGCAGGGTGTCGTCGCGCTGCGCCTGTGGCTGCAGGCCCAGGATGAACAGCCGCAGAAATTCCTCCGCGTCCACGCGAAACGCCGCCTGCAGATCCTGCGCGCTGGCGTGGCGCAGGCCGCTGAGCGGGCGATGGAGGGAATCTGCAGCCATGGCCGGTCAGCCCGCAGGCATGCCCCGCGCCAGACCGCCGTGCGTGCAGCGCCACGCAGCAAGAGGCACCCTGTTCATGCGCAGGATTCGAGGTGAACCTGGTCGCGCCCCTCGGCCTTGGCGCTGTAGAGCGCCTGATCAGCGCAGCGCAGGGTCGAGGCGACGGCGCGCTCGGTCAGCGCCGCCACACCGGCAGAGAAGCTCAGGTGCAATCCGCCGGCCTGGGTCTGCACCAGTGGCTTGGCGACGACGGACTGGCGGATGCGGTCGACGATGCGCACCGCCTGTGCCGCCGTGGCGCCCGGCAGCACGAGCACGAATTCCTCGCCGCCATAGCGGTACACCCCGTCATACGGCCGCAGCGCGCCGCGCAGCACGCGAGCGAATGCCGCCAGCACGCGGTCGCCGGTCTGGTGGCCGTGCTGGTCGTTCACGTCCTTGAAGTGGTCGATGTCGACCATGACCACCGCGCAGTTGCGGCCGTGGCGCAGGGCCAGAGACTGCTCGGCCTGGAGGCGCTGCTGCAGCGCCGCCCGCCCGGGCAGGCCGGTGAGGGGATCGTGCGCGGCGCGCTGGGCAGCAAACACGATTTCCATGTCGGCAAAGCCCTGCAGCACCTCCAGACCGAGATCGATCAGCCGATCCCAGGTCTGCACGGCGCGGGTATGCTGCTTGTCGGTTCCGGCCAGGGTGGCGATCAGGCCGCACAGCGTGGTCAGCCGACTGCGCTGCAACGCACCCAGGGGCAGCAGTTCCGCCGCCTCGGCCCCGGCCAACTGCAGCGCGCGGTCGAGCTGATGGTCGATGGCGGCACGCGGCAGGGCCGCCATCGCTCCGGGGTTGTGGCGGTACGCGCCTTGCCGCAGACAGCGCTGCAGCCAGGCAGCGTAGATTTGCCGCGCCAGACGCAGCGCCGAGGTCTCGGCCTCCAGCGTGGCGTCGAGCGCCGCAGCAGCCTGGCCGCCCTCGACAAGCGCAAGCGCGGGGGCCGGGGCGTCGGATGATTCGGAAATGTCGGCATTGGGCATCAAGGCAATGGCGCGCATGGGGTCCTCCTTGGGAGATATCCCCTGCATAGCAAACCCGGTGCCACGCGATTTCCATCAAAAAAGACAGGAATCCGACAGCCAACCTGCTGATTGACAAGGTCAAAACACCTGCAATCGGACTTGCCGGATGCAAACCTGGCCAAGAAGACGGTTTTTTGACGCAGGCTGCACCCGATCAATTCAGCGGCACCACCACCTGCCCCTGCGCGTCCACCACCCCGCTGACCACCCGGCCCGACTGCAGATTGCGCACCAGCACCGACTGGCCGACGCGGCCGTCGGCCATCGCCTGCCCCAGCGCCACCAGCCGCACCCCCATGCCCTGCGCCACCAGGCTGACCGGCTGGCCGTAGTGGACCAGTTGCGGCCCGGTGAGCATGCTTTGCACCAGCGGCTGGCCCGCAGCCACGCTGTACCGCAGCACCTGCCCAACCAGCGTCTGCGCGTCGCTCACCGCGCCCGGCGGCAGGTGGGCGGAATCGCGCTCGACCGTGGTGAGATCGGCCGCGCTCAGCACATGCCCGGCCTGCAGGGCCCGCGCCACCACCACGACGCCCTGCTGCTGATCCACCCGGACCGGCAGATAGAGCGACCAGACCTGCGGCGCGGCGCAGCGCACCTCCACGGTTTGTGCGCCGTAGGGATTGGGATTGCCGAAATAGGCGGTGCGCAGGTCCGTGCACAGCGGAAAGCGCAAATCCGGCGCCGGTCCCTGGACTTCGATCTTCGCCCTGGCGGCCCCAGCAGGCAGACCCGCGCGCACGAACGCCTCGGCCGCCGCGCGGATGCTGGCGGGGCTTTGCACGGCGGGCAGGGCCCACACCGCAGTTGCCCAGATCAGGCCCAGGCCGAGAGCGACTGCGGCGCGCAACGCAGACCATGGCACGCCACGCCGCGGACAGAAGGGGGAATGCACAGAAGGCATGGAACAGGGCAAGAGACAGGAACACGCATGTTGGATGTCCGTTCAGTGCAAGGTCCGTACCAGCCAGCGACCGTCCGGTCCGTTCTGGCTGCGCAACGGGCTGGCGCCGCCAGCGGCGGCAGACCGGCAAGGTTTTGCCGCTTGGAACAGGGCGGATTGCCGCTTTGCGCGGGCGGCTCCCGGCGCACACCGATGAGCAGGCCTTGGCATGGAATCTGCAGTGAAGACGCCACAGACCCACCCGACCAACCGCCATGCTCTCCGCCCTCGACCGTGAATTCGCCCCGCTGCAAACCGCCCTCAACCTGCGGGCGCAGCGCCAGCAACTGCTGTCGGCCAACATCGCCAATGCGAACACGCCGGGCTACAAGGCGGTCGATCTCGATTTTTCTGCGGCCTACAAGGCGGCCCTGTCCGGCCAGCAAACCGGCGGGCTGCCGCTCAACACCGAACAGCCCCGCCAGTTCGCGGGCCGTATTGCTCCCGTTGGCGCCGAGTTTGTCGCCTACCAGGCCGGCAACACCGTGCGGCTCGACGGCAACTCGGTGGACATGAACCGCGAGCAAGCCGCATTCCAGAAAAACAGCATTCAGTACGAAGCCGATCTGACCTTTCTCACCGGCAAGATCAAGACCCTGACCTCGGCCATCACCGGCAATTGATGCGTCGTCCCGATTGTTGCGAGCCCCGCCATGTCCCTGTTCTCCGCCCTCGACGTTGCCAACTCCGGCCTGAATGCCGAGAGCTATCGCCTCAATGTGGTGGCCAGCAATCTGGCCAACGCCAATTCTGCGGTCAGTTCCAACGGCCAGCCCTACCGCGCCCGCGAAGTGGTGTTTGCCGCGCAGCCGCTCACCGGCCCCGGCATGCCTGCCGGGGTCAACGGCGTCCAGGTGGCCGGCGTGGTGGAAAAGCCCGGCCCGCTCAAGCTGGTGTATGACCCCGGCAACCCGCTGGCGAACAAGGACGGCTATGTCAGCTATCCCAACGTCAATCCGGTCGATGAAATGGTCAACATGATTTCCGCTTCGCGCGCCTATCAGGCCGACGTGAACGTCATGAACACCACCAAGAACCTGTTGTTGAAAACCCTCACCCTGGGTCAGTGACCCTGAAGGACGACTGCCATGAGCACCTCCCCCATCGGCTCCAACGCCTTTCTCTCCTCGCTGCAGTCCAGCAGCAGCGGCACCTCCGGCAGCAGCACCAGCGGCCTCGGTGGCCTGGGTGGCCTGGCCGACGTCAACACCTTCTACAAGCTGTTGGTCACCCAGCTCACCAACCAGGACCCGATGAACCCCCTGAGCAATCAGGATCTGTCGGCCCAGCTCGCGCAGTTCAGCACCGCCAGCGGGGTGCAGGGGCTGCAGCAGAGCATGGCCACGCTCACCGCGCAACTGGCCCAGACTCAGGGCCTGCAGGCGGCCAATCTGGTGGGGCAGACCGTGGTGTTCGACAACAACAGCATCAGCCTGCCGGCCAGCGGCAGCACCGCCGGCGGGTTCACGCTGGCCTCGGCCGCGCAGAACGTGCAGGTACAGGTGCAGAACAGCGCCGGACAGACCGTCAGCACCCTGCAGCTCGGCGCGCTACCCACCGGGGTGCAGACCTTCAGCTGGGACGGCACGACCAGCGGAGGACAGAAGGCACCCTCCGGCAGCTACACCTTCAATGTCACCGCCACGGACAGCAGCGGTCAGGCGGTGGCCGCCGTGCCCTTCGGCACGGGCAAGGTGCAGTCGGTTTACCTGAGTGGCAGCAACGGCCCGTCACTCCAGCTTCAGGGGCAGAGCGGCACGGTGCCGCTGTCCAGCATCCAGGGCGTGATGTAAGCGCCTGACCGTACCGCCCACAACGCACAACGTCTTTTTTCGGGGAATTCCATGAGCACCTTCCAAACCGCACTCTCTGGCCTGAAAGCCGCCTCGACCGACCTGCAGGTGATGGGCAACAACATCGCCAACGCCAACACCGTGGGGTTCAAGCAGAGCAACGCGCAGTTCGCCGACGCCTACGCCACGGCCATTGCGGGCACCGCGCCGCAGTACGGACAGGTGGGCATCGGCACCTCGGTGCAGACCGTGGCGCAGCAGTTTTCGCAGGGCAATATCAGCGCCACCAGCAATCCGCTGGACATTGCCATCAACGGCAGCGGCTTCTTCCAGTTCAACTACAACGGCGCCACGGTCTATGGCCGCAACGGCCAGTTCCAGCTCGACAAGAACGGCTACATCGTCGATGCCGCAGGCGGGCAGCTCATCGGCACCCCGGCGGTCAGCGGCGCGCTCACCGGCGGCAGCGGGCCGCTGCAGATCACGGCCACCAGCCTGGCGCCCAAGGCCACGACCAGCGCGACCGTGGCGCTCAATCTCAACGCCTCCGTGACCCCGCCAGCCAGCGGCACGCCGTTCAACATCAACGATCCGACCACCTACAACTATTCCACCACCAGCACGGTGTACGACAGTCTGGGCACCTCGCATCTGCTGAGCACCTATTACGTGCTCACCTCAGGTTCAACCTCGGGGCAACAGTGGAATGTGTATTACAGCGTCGACGGCACCACCAGCAGCGGCGGCATCACCAGCGGCGGGCCGCTGTCCATCCAGTTCACGTCCACCGGTGCGGTCAGCGGCGCGGCCAGCGGAACGATCAACGGGCTGACCTGGTCCGACGGCGCGTCGGGCTCGACCATTGCGCTGAACTTCGCCGGATCGACCAATTACAACGCGCCTTCAGCGGTGAGCAACATCGTCAACGACGGCTACGGCGTCGGCCAGTTGAGCAACCTCTCCATCGATCCGAGCGGGGTGATCTTCGGGCGCTACACCAATGGCCAATCGGCCACGCTGGGGCAGATCACATTGACCAATTTCAAGGCACCGCAGGGCCTGCAGCGGGTGGGCAACAACTACTACGCCTCGACCTACCAGTCTGGCCCGCCGCTGACCGGCAGTCCCCAGTCCGGCGGGCTGGGTTCGCTGCAGTCCAGCGCGGTGGAAGAGTCGAACGTCGATTTGTCGTCGCAACTGGTCAACCTGATCGTCGCGCAGCAGGCGTATCAGGCCAATGCACAGACCATCAAGACGCAGAACCAGGTGGTCCAGACCTTGCTTACCCTGTGATCCAACCGCCCATCTGAACCGACATCATGGACACCCTCTGGATTGCCGCCACCGGCGCCCGCGCCATCCTGCAGCAGCAGGCGGCAACGACCAACAACCTCGCCAACGTCAACACCACCGGCTATCGCGGCGAGCAGGCACAGTTCCGCGCGTTGCCGGTGTACGGCAACGCAGTGCCCAGCGGCGTCTACACCACGGTGCAGGGCAACAGCGCCAATCTGCAGGAGGGGCCGATCAATCACACGGGCCGCGCGCTCGACGTGGCCATTCAGGGCCCCGGCTGGATTGCGGTGCAGGCAGCAAATGGTGACACCGCCTACACCCGCAACGGCGATCTGCAGGTCAGCAGCAACGGCATCCTGTCCACCAGTGACGGCCGTCCGGTGCTCGGCCAGGGCGGCGCGCCCATTTCACTGCCGCCGCTGGAGTCGGTGCAGATCGGCGCGGACGGCACCATCTCCGGCGTGCCGGTGGGCAGCCAGCCCAATGCGCTGGTGGTGATCAACCGCATCCAGCTGGTCAGCCCGCCACCGAGCCAGATGCAGCGCGGCGCCGACGGCCTGTTCCGCGACACCCAAGGCCCCGCACCCGCCGACGGCAATGTACAGCTTGCCGTGGGTGCGCTCGAAGGCAGCAATGTCAACCCGGTGCAGGCCATGATCCAGATTCTCGACAACACGCGCGCCTTCGAAATCCAGACCAAGCTGATGCAGACCGTGGACCAGAACCATCAGGCCGCGTCGCAATTGCTCAGCGTGAGCTGATCGAACCGATCCCCCCTTCCGCCTTTTTGCCGCTTCAGATTCCGCCCAGACCCGCCATGATCCGCTCGCTCTACGTTGCAAAAACCGGCCTCGAAGCCGAACAGACCCGCATGGACGTGATCGCCAACAACCTGGCCAACGTCAACACCAGCGGCTTCAAAGGCTCGCGTGCCGTGTTTCAGGATCTGCTCTACCAGAACCTCACCCAGCCGGGCGCGCAGTCGTCGCAAAGCACCCAATACCCCAGCGGCCTGCAGCTCGGCACCGGCGTGCGCCCGGTGGCCACCGAGCGGCTGATGACGCAGGGCAACCTCACGCAGACCGGCAACTCGCTCGACGTCGCCATCAACGGTCAGGGCTTCTTCCAGGTGCTCAAGCCCGACGGCACCATCGCCTACACCCGCGACGGCACCTTCCAGCTCAACAACCAGGGCCAGGTGGTCACGGCCAGCGGCTATCTGGTGCAGCCCACGATCACCGTGCCGGCCAGCGCGCAGACCCTGACCATCGGCAACGACGGCACCGTGTCCGTCACCCTGCCGGGGCAGGCCGCGCCGCAGCAGGTCGGCGCGTTGCAGCTCGCCAGCTTCGTCAACCCCACCGGCTTGCAGAGCATCGGCGACAACCTCTATCTGCAGACCGGCTCCAGCGGCGCGCCCAATACCGGCCAGCCCACGCTCAATGGCCTGGGCTCGGTGCAGCAGGGCTATCTGGAGTCGTCCAATGTCAACGTGGTCGCCGAACTGGTGGACATGATCTCCACCCAGCGCGCCTACGAGGTCAACAGCAAGGCGGTGCAGGCCTCCGACCAGATGCTGCAGTACGTGAACAACAACCTGTGATGACTGCCATGTCTGCGCCGCGCTCCTCCCGCCCGCTGCTCGCCGCCGTGTTTGCGCTGCTGCTCGGTGCCTGCGCCATGCCGCAGCAGCACCTGGGCAACGAAGCGCTCAAACCGTTGCCCATTCCGGCGCAGCCCGAGCCGATGAACGCCCACGCGCCCAACGGCGCGATCTGGCAGCCGGGCACCAATGTGTCGCTGTTCGAGGACAGCCGGGCGCACCGCGTGGGCGACCTGATCACCGTGCTGATCCAGGAAAACGCCAACGCCACCAAGTCCACCAACACCACGGTGAACAAGGCCGACAGCGTGAGCGCCGGTCTGTCGAGCTTTTTCGGCAAACCCTTGACCGTGGGCGGCTACTCTCCCTCGATGGGGCTGACGTCGTCGAGCAAGTTCGGCGGCAACGGCGCCACCTCGCAGAGCAACACCTTCACCACCACGCTGCAGGCCACCGTGGTGCAGGTGATGAGCAATGGCAATCTCGAAATCTCCGGGCAGAAGGAAGTCATGCTCAACGGCGGGCATGAATACATCCGCGTGGCCGGCGTGGTGCGCGCTGCCGACGTCAGCCCGCAGAACACCGTGCTGAGCACCCAGATCGCCAACGCCCGCGTGGAATACAGCGGCACCGGCGACGTGTATGCCGCCGCGAAGGTGCCCTGGCTGACGAGCTTTTTCCTGTCGCTGTGGCCGTTCTGATGCAAGCACTCCTCGCCATGAACCAAACCATCCTGCGCACATTGCTGCGCGCTACTTGCGCCTTGACGCTGGCTCTCGCCGCCCTGCTGCCCGCGCAGGCCGCTGCCATCCGCGATCTGGCGAGCGTGCAGGGCGTGCGCGTCAATCAGCTCGTGGGCTACGGGCTGGTGGTCGGCCTCGGCGGCACAGGCGACCAGGCCACGCAGGTGCCCTACACCACGCAGTCGCTGCTGTCGATGTTCCAGCGCCTGGGCATCAACCTGCCGCCGGGCGTCGCCTCCAACCTGCAGCCCAAGGATGTGGCGGCAGTCATGGTCACGGCCAATCTGCCGCCGTTTGCCCAGCCCGGCCAGCAGATCAACATCACCGTGTCCGCCGTGGGCAATGCCGCCAGCCTGGCGGGCGGCACCTTGCTGATGACCCCGCTCAAGGGCGCGGACGGCCAGACCTACGCCGTGGCGCAGGGCAATGTGGTGGTCAGCGGGTTTGGCGCGTCGTCCGGCGGCAACAGCACCCAGGTCAACTTTCTGACAGCCGGCATGATCGCCAATGGCGCCACGGTAGAAAGGGCCGTGGCGAGCCATTTCGACCAGACCGGCCCGATCTCGCTGTCGCTCAACACCCCGAGCTTCGGCACCGCCAGCCGCGTGGCCGACCGCATCAATCAGCAGTTCGGCGCGGGCACGGCCACGGCACTGAACGCCGGGGTCATTCAGGTGCAGGCGCCGCTGACCGCTGGCGCGCGCACCGCCTTTCTTGGCCAGGTCGAGGCGCTCGATGTCACGCCCGAGTCGCCCCCCGCCAAGGTGGTGATCGACGCCCGCAGCGGCACCGTGGTGCTGGGCCAGAACGTCACGCTGGGTGCCTGTGCCGTGGCGCATGGCAATCTGTCGGTCACCATCAGCACGCAATACGAGGTGAGCCAGCCCAACCCGCTGGGCGCGGGGCAGACCGCCGTGGTACCCAAGACCGACGTGAAGGCCAAGGCGGACAAGGCCAATCTGCTGATGTTCAATCCAGGCGTGACCCTCGAAGCCGTGGTGCGGGCGCTCAACGCCGTGGGCGCCGCACCCAGCGACCTGATCGCCATCCTGCAGGCGATGAAGGCTGCAGGCGCGCTGCACGCGCAGCTTGACGTCATCTGAGCCCCGTCATGGCCATTCCGCCCACCCTGCCGTCTGCGCCGCTGCCGCCCAGCGGCGCGGCTGCCGACAACAGCCTGTCGTTCCAGGGACTGAACCAGCTCAAGGCTGCCGCCAATGCCGACCCGCGCAGCCCGCAGGCCATCAAGGCTGTGGCGCAGCAGTTCGAGGCGCTGCTGATGCAGCAGATGCTCACCGCAATGAACGCCACCAGCCTGGGGCCGGACATGCTGGGCGATACCGCCGGGCCCATGTTCAAGTCGATGTTCGACCAGCAGCTCGCCACCACCATCAGTCAGGGCCAGGGCATCGGTCTGGCGAGCTTCATCGCGCGCGAGCTGTCCAGCCGCTACGGCACGCCACCGAGCCCAGCGCACGCACCTTCAGCCCTGCCCGCCGCCAGTGAAGCCGCTGCGGCGGCGCAGCCCGCCCAGGGCGCACAGCCCACCCCCGGCGCGCGCGCTGCGGCCCTCAACGCCGCGATGCTGCCTCTGGCTGGCGCGGCGAACGCCACCCTGCCGCGCGAGCCCCTGAGCGCCTACCGGCAACACGCCGTGCCGGTTCTTCCTACATTGCAATCTGCCGCGTCGCCCACTGCGGTGGCAACACCGGCGCCTGCAACGCCTGCGGCAACCCCCAGCGCCAGCAGCAGTGCTGCCGATCAGGCCCGGCAGTTCATCGCCAGCATCCTGCCCAGTGTGCAGGCCGCGGCAAAACAGCTGGGCGTCGCCCCGGTGGCCATTCTGGCCCAGGCCGCGCTGGAAACCGGCTGGGGGCAGCACACCCCGGGCAACAACGTGTTCGGTGTGAAGGCCGGATCCGGGTGGAGCGGCGACACGGTGCAGACCCTCACGCAGGAATTCCGCAACGGCGTGGCCTCGGTCGGCACGGCAGCCTTCCGCGCCTACCAGAACGTGCGTGAAAGCGTGCAGAACTACGCCGCCCTGCTCGCCCGGCCGCGCTATCAGGCGGCACGCGATCAGGGCAACGACATCTCGGCCTTTGCCACCGCGCTGCAGCGCAGCGGCTACGCCACCGACCCGCACTATGCCGCCAAGCTGGTGGCCATTGCCCGCAGCCCGCGCATGCAGCAGGCACTCGATCAGCTTGGCCTGACCTCAAGTCCCGTGGATCGGTGACGTTATTGCTTGTGTATCCTGCGTCCAGACCGCACCGCCATGTCCCAGCCCCAGACTCCTCCGGATGAACGCCAGCTCGTTGCCGCGCTGACCGAGGTGCTGCGCCAGCAGCGTCAGGCGCTGGTGAATACAGGCGCCGAGGGCGCGCTGCCCGTGGCGCCCATCTGGCAGCCATTGATCGACGCGCTCGATGGCTACACCGCGCGCCGCCGATCCGGCGACCCGGCGCTGGAGCGCACGCCCGAACTCACCGCAGAAGTCAATGCCCTGCGAGACGAAACCCTGGCGCTGCAGCACACCCTCACGGTGTGGAGCGCTGCGCTGCAGCAGGCCATCGCCCAGTCGCGCAAGCAGACACCCGAGCCCACCTACGGCCCGGCAACCGGCGCCGCCAAGGGCTATGGCGGATCGCAGGGCCAAACACTGGCGAAAGGCTGACATGTCCGGCATCAGTGGTCTGGTCAGCAATGCCCTCACCGGCCTGCAGGCGGCGCAATCTGCGCTGCAGGTCACGGGCAACAACATCGCCAACGTCAACACGCCCGGCTACAGCCGCGAGGCGGCGGTGCAATCCACCCTCACGCCCAGCCTGTATGGCGGGCAGTATCTGGGTAACGGCACGCAGATCGACGCGGTCACCCGCAGCTACAGCGCCTACCTGCAATCGCAGGTCTGGAGCACCGCGGCCACGGCCAGCGGCGCCAATACTTTCAACACCCAGCTTCAACCGGTGGTCAACCTGCTGGCCGGCACCAACGCCGGGCTGAGCACCGCGATCAACCAGTTCTTCGCCAGCGGCGTGGCGCAGGTGGCGGCCAACCCGTCGGACATGCCGTCGCGGCAGAACCTCATCAGCCAGGCGCAAGGGCTGGCGCAGACCTTTCAGAGTGCCGCACAGCAACTGCAGGCCGCCTCCACCGGCGTCAACCAGCAGATCGGCCAGAGCATCATCAGCATCAACAGCCTGACGCAGCAGATCGCCCAGCTCAATGTGCAGATCAACGCGCTGTCGGGCACCGGCAGCACGCCCAATTCCCTGCTCGACCAGCGCGACCAGCTCATCACCCAGCTCTCCAGCCAGGTGGGGGTGAGCGTGCTGCCGCAGGACGGCAATCAGGTCAATGTGTTCACCGGCAACGGCCAGGTGCTGGTCGCCGGGGCGCAGTCCTTCGATCTCCAGGCCGTGCCCAATGCCTACGACCCCGCGCAGACCGAAGTGGCCTACGCCGCCAACGGTGCGGTCATCTCGCAGGGCTTGCAAGGCGGCACGCTCGGCGGGCTGCTGCAGTTCCGCAGCCAGGTGCTGCAACCGGCGCAAAACGCGCTGGGCCGCATTGCCGACGGTCTGGCTTCGGCCATGAACAGCCAGCAGGCGCAGGGGCTCGATCTCAACGGTCAGTTCGGCGCCGCGATGTTCCAGGCCGGGCCAGTGCAGGTGCTGGCCAGCTCGGCCAATACCGGCAGCGCAGTGATCAGCGGCAGTGTGGTGGATGCCAGCGCGTTGACGACCGCCGACTATCGGCTGGGCTTCGACGGCAGCAACTGGACGGCCACCAATCTATCCACTGGCCAAGCCGCCGCACTGACTTCGGCCACGTCCGGCAGCACCACCACCCTGAGTTTCGATGGGGTGCAAGTCAACGTCAGCGGCGCGCAGGCCGGCAACAGCTTCGAGGTGCTGCCCACCCGCTTGGGCGCGCTCAACTTTCAGTCGCTGCTGTCGGACCCCACAAAAATCGCCGCCGCCGCACCGTATGTATCGAGCGCCGGGCAGATGCAGTCGGGCAGTCTGATCAACACCAACCTCGGCAACCTCACCCTGTCCGCGGGGCAATACAGCGCCACCAGCGGCGCCGGCAGCCTGGTGGTGGCTGGCGCCAACCTCGGCGCGAGCAGCCCGCCGGTGAGCTTGCAGATCACGCTGACCAGCGGCGGCACCAGCGGCGCGGTCGGCTTTCAGGTCACGTCGGGCTCGGGCGGGGTGCTTGCCACCGGCAGCGTCACCCTCGGCGGCAGCGGGCAGGTGCTCTCGATTCCCTACAACAACCCACCCGGCGGTTACTGGAACGTCACCCTGGCTGGCAGTGTTGCGGTTTCGGGCGACGCGTTCACCCTCAGCCCGGCCAGTGGCGGCAACGGCGGCAACGCGCAGGCGATGGCCGCGCTGCAGACCGCCAAGACCCTGGCCGGAGGCAGCACCTCGCTGGAAGGCGCGTATGCGCAACTCGTCAGCCAGGTCGCCTCGCAGGGCAACCAGGCGCAAAGCGCACTCAATGCCGCAACCGCAGTGGCGGCGCAGGCTGTGTCCTCGCAGCAGTCGGTTTCGGGCGTGAACCTCGACGAAGAGGCCACCAGGCTCATCCAGTATCAGCAGGCCTACCAGGCCGCAGCCAAAGCGATTCAGGTGGGCAACAGCCTGTTCACCTCGCTGCTGCAGGCGGTTGGGTAAGGAGACACAGCATGCGCATCAGCATGTCACAGTTCTACGCCGCCAGCCTGACGGGCATTCTCAACCAGCAGAACACCCTCAACACCCTGAGCCAGCAACTCTCCACCGGCAGCAGCCTGGTCAACCCGTCCGATCAGCCGGTCGCCGCTGCGCAGAACGTCACCCTCACCGGCCAGATCAACCGGCTGGCAACCTACACCCAGAACGGCCAGAACGCGCAGAACGCGCTGCAACTCGAGAGCGCCACACTGCAGAGCGTGGGCACCCTGGTCGATCAGGTGCGGCAGCTTGCCGTGCAGATGAACAACGGCACGGTCAGCAGCCAGGATCTGCAGAACGCCGCCGCCACCATGCAAGGCTATGTGCAGCAACTCGCGCAGTACGCCAACACCCAGGACGGCCAGGGCAACTACCTCTTTGCTGGCAGCAAGAGCGGCACCCAGCCCTTCATCATCCAGGCCAATGGCAGCGTGCTCTACCAGGGCGACGGCAGCCAGAACCAGCTTGCCCTCGGCCCCAGCCTGAACACCGCCATCTCAGACCCCGGCAGCGCCCTGTTCATGAACGCCCGTGCGGGCAACGGCACCTTCAGCGTCGCGGCATCCAGCGGCAACACTGGCGGCGCCACCGCAGGCCCTGGCACGGTCAACAACACCGCGGCGGCCCAACAAATCCTGCAGGTCAACGGCACGCAGTACCAGATTTCTTTCAGCGGCAGCGGCGGCTCGATGACCTATGCGGTGAGCAGCGGCACGGGCGGTGTGTTCTCGTCCGGTGCGATCAGCAGCGGCAGCTTCACCCCCGGCATGAGCATCGGCCTGCCCCCAGGCGGCAATCCAGCCATCACCGTGCCCATCGTCGGCACGCCTGCGGCAGGCGACAGTTTCACCATCGGCGCATCCGCCCCGCAGAGCCTGTTCCAGACCTTTCAATCGCTGGCACAGGCGTTTTCCGCCTCGGCGCAGACCTCGGGATCGAACGCCCTGCGCGCCCAGTCCATCAGCAACGCCCTGGCCAGCCTCGACCAGAGCCAGACCAATCTGCTGAGTACACAGGCCAGCATCGGCAGCCGCCTGCAGCAGGTGCAGGCCGTGCAGACGCAAAACGCCAGCCTGACCCTGCAACTGCAAACCCAGCAGACCCAGCTCAGCAGCATCAATTACCCACAAGTCATCACCGACTATCAGGCCAGCCTCACCGCCCTGCAAGCCGCGCAAAAGGCGTTTACGCAAGTGCAGGGGTTGAGCTTGTTCCAGTATCTCTGAGATCACAACGAGTCGCCACAGGCGTCACCCACCACATCCGCATGACCTCACTGTCGATCATCATTCCCGCCTACAACGCAGAAAAACATCTGGACGCTTGTTTGCGCAGCGTGGTTGATGCCATGCGCACCCTTTCGGGTGATAGCCAACTGCACTGTGAGGCTTTGGTCGTCGATGACGCCTCGGATGACTCGACAGCAACGCTGCTGGCGGCCTGGACGCAGGCGCACGAGCAGATCAGAGCATTCAGGCACACCGCCAACGCTGGAGCTGCAGCCGCGCGCAATACGGCTATTGCACAGAGTGTGTGCGATTGGGTGCTGTTTCTCGATGCCGACAATGTCCTCTACCCCGAAGCGCTCAGGACCTTCAGCATGCAAATTGCGGCGCGTCCCGAGGTCGATGTCTGGGTACCTGGTCAAGACCTGATCGATCCTGCTGGCAATCGCGTGGGGGACTTTTACGCGGACTGGATCAAGACGCATCCCGCCTCGCGGTACTCTACCCAGCCGGAGTCGCTGCTGTTGTCCAACTTCATCGACACCTTTAGCCTGGTGCGGCGAACCCTGGTAGCTGCTGAGCCCTTCGATCCTACTCTGCGCTTTGTCTCGGATTGGGAGCTGTGGATTCGGTTGATGTTCAAACGCCATGCAGTCTTCGGGTTCATCGACATGCCGCTAGGTGGCTACCGTGTCCATGCCGACCAAATCACCTCGCAGGGCAATCGCCGTAGTCCGTCTTTTTTGCGTGAGCATCTTCGGGTTCTCGCGGCAGGAGTGGGCATGGTGTGTAAAGGGGAGATCGCAGAGATCGCGGCCTCGAATCAACTCCTGGCCGAGATGACCCGCCGCATGCTGGATTTCGCCTCTGCGCTCAATCCGGTGCCCGCCGCTCAGAATGCACAGACCAGAACGCACCCAGCCGTTCCCACGCTCGCCTGGCTGCCCGAAGGCCGCTGGCTGCCGCACGAGCGCGATTGGGCCGATCAGGCGATTGCCAACTGGCAAAACGACGCAGCGCCGCCACCGCAGATCGCGCTCGCCTTGCTGCCCAACGCGCAAATCCCGTCCCAGCCCAGCCACGACAGCATCGCTGCACAATGGTTCGCCCCGCAGTCGCTGATCGAGCCATCACCACGCCCTGCCGCAGACGGCATGTTGACCGCGGCAAACCGCGCGCTACTGTCCAGCACCGCCGACTGGCTCGGCCTGATCGACGCCGGAGACCAGCTCGCGCCCGACGCGTTGTTTCGCATTGCGCACGCAGTGCGCGAGCATCCGCAGTGGCAGGTCGTCTACACCGACGAGGACAACCTCACGCCAGACGGCCAGCATGTCAACCCGCATTGCAAGCCCGACTTCAACCTCGACTATCTGCGCAGCCTGCCGTATGTGGGCGGACTGCTGCTGATCCGGCACGATCTGTTCGCGGCGCTGGGCGGCTTCGATCCGCAGGCCGAAGGCGCGGAAGACTACGACCTGCTGCTGCGCGCCTGGGAGCATCTGCAGCGCAGCGGCGCGGGCGATGCGGCCATCGGCCACGTGCCCGAGGTGCTGTATCACCGGCTGCAGGGCTCGGGGCACACGCAGAAGTCGGTACCCGAAATTCTGGAGGCCGGACAGCTTGCGCTGCAGCGCCACTTCGAGCGGCTGGGCATTGCCGCGCAGGTGCAGGCTGGGCCGTTTCCGCCGGCGTTCCGCGTGCGCTGGCCAGTGCCGGACGTTCCACCGCTGGTGTCCATCCTGATTCCCACGCGCGATCAGTTGCCGCTGCTGCAGCGGGCAATCGAGTCGGTGATCGAGAAGACCAGGTACCCCGCCTACGAAATCCTGATCATCGACAACGACAGCCAGACGCCCGAGGCGCGCAACTATCTGGCTGCAATCGAGGCCAAGGAGGCCGAACTTGGCGGCCGTCTGCGCGTGGTACGCCAGCCGGGGCCGTTCAATTTTTCGGCGATGAACAATGCTGCCGCCGCCCTGGCGCGCGGCGGCTACCTGCTGCTGCTCAACAACGACACCGCCGCGCTGCACGACGACTGGCTTGACGAGATGATGGGCCATGCTGTTCGGCCGGATGTGGGCATCGTCGGCGCCAAGCTGCTCTACCCCGACGGCAAGATCCAGCATGCCGGGGTCATTCTGGGCATGCGCGGCCCGGCAGAACATCCCTTCATTGGCCGACCACCGGAGGACCGTGGCTACTTCGGCCGCGCCCAACTCACCCAGAACTTGTCTGCCGTCACAGGCGCCTGCCTGCTCATCCGCAAGAGCGTTTACCAGCAGCTGGGCGGGCTGGACGAGCAGGCCTTCAAGGTGTCCTACAACGACATCGATCTGTGCCTGAAGGTGCGCGAAGCCGGTCTGCGCATCGTGTTCACGCCCTTTGCGCTGGTCATGCACGAAGGCTCGGCCAGTCAGAAGGGCAAGACAGAAGCCAAGCCGAACGAGGACAAGCTCAAGCGCTTCGCCGCCGAGAAGGATGCGATGTACGCCAGGTGGCTGCCGCAGCTTGCCTTCGACCCGGCCTACAACCGCCACCTCAGTCTGGCCAGCACCGACTTTCTGCTGGAAGACCAGCCGCCGCTTTCCTGGGACCCGGCCTGGCGCCCGCGCCCGCGCGTGCTGGTGCACCCGGCCGACCGCGACGGCTGCGGCGAGTACCGCATCATCGCGCCGATGCGCGCGCTCAATCGCGCGGGACGCACGCAAGGCTGGGAAACCATGCGCCTGTACGAGCCAGCCGAAATGGAGCGCATGCAGCCCGACAGCCTGGTGGTGCAACGACAGATGGAATGGCCGCAGATCGAGGCACTGGAGCGCCACGCCCGCACCAGCCGTGCGTTCCGCGTGTTCGAGATCGACGACCTCATCACCAACCTGCCGCACAAGAGTGTGCACAAGAGCAGTATCCACAAGGACATCGCCAAGCGCTTTCGCAAGGCCGCCGGGCTGTGCAACCGGCTGGTGGTGGCCACCGAGCCGCTGGCCAAGGCCTATGCGCATTTCACCGACGAGGTCGTGGTGCAGCCCAACTACCTCGAAGCCGCGCGCTGGGGGCAGCTGCAGCCGGCTCGGGCCGAGCGCAGCAAGCCGCGGGTCGGCTGGGCCGGCGGCGTCGGCCACACGGGCGATCTGGAGCTGATCCTCGACATGGTGCGCGACACCGCGGCGGAAGTGGACTGGGTGTTCTTCGGCCTGTGCCCGGAGGCGCTCAAGCCCGTGGTCAAGGAATTTCACCCCGGCGTGCCGCTCGACCAGTACCCCGCCAAGCTCGCTGCCCTCGACCTCGATCTGGCCGTGGCGCCGCTGGAAGACAACGCATTCAACGAAGCCAAGAGCCATCTGCGCCTGCTGGAGTACGGCATCCTCGGCTATCCGGTCATCTGTTCGGACCTCGTGCCCTACCAGGGCGACTTTCCCGTCACCCGGGTGACCAATCGCTACCGCGAATGGACGCGCGCGCTGCGCGAAGCCGTGTCCGACCGTGCGGCGCTGCGCGCCCAGGGCGATGCGCTGCGCGCCAAGGTGCTGGCGAACTGGATGATGGAGGACCATCTCGATACCTGGCTGAAGGCGTGGCTGCGCTGATTTGCGTCTGGCTGCTTTTACGCAACATCGCAGGCCCGCACTGGCGGGCCGCTGCTAGCATCAGGACAACGCCTGCGGCTTTTTCCCTGCCCTCATGAACAGCACAGCCAATCCGCCAGAAACCGCCTTGCCCGACACGGCAAGCGCCGTGATGCAAACACACATCGCCCGGCAGCCCATCGTCGACCGCAAGCAGCAGATCGTGGGCTATGAGCTCTTCGCGCGCGAAAGCGCCACCGCCGAGACGGCCCCCGCACAGCACAGCGCCGAGACCGACAGCGTGCTGCTGTTCAACGCGCTGTCGAACATCGGCTCGGAAAACCTGTTCGGCGAAAAGCTGGCCTTCATCAACTGCGTGGTCGAAGACCTCAAGGCCGAGCATCTCGATATCGTGTTCCCCGACCGCATCGTGCTCGAAGTGCCGCGCATCTATGGTGACGACGCCATCGGCATTGCCGAAGTGGCCGCCGCCCTCAAACCGCTGCGCGAACGCGGCTTTCAGCTCGCTGCGGGGCCGTTTGCCGCCGCGTCGCTTTACGCCGCCTGGCTGCCGTTCCTCGGCTTCATCAAGGCCGATGTGCAGAGCATCTCGGCCAATGTGGCCGTCGCCCTGCAGCGCAAGGCCGAAGGCCACCGCAACCTGCGGCTGGTGGCCGAGCGGGTGGAAACGCCGGAGCAGTTCAAGACCTATTTCGACGCCGGTTTCCACTACTTTCAGGGCTATTACTTCGCGCGGCCGCAGACCATCAGCGCCAAGGTCATCAACCCGGCACATGCCAATGTGCTGCAACTGATGAATCTGGTCATGCGCCAGGCTGAGTTGAATGAAATCGAGCTGGTGCTCAAGCGTGACCCGGCACTGTCCTTCAAGCTGCTGCGCTACATCAACTCCTCGGGTTTCGGCCTGATGTCCGAGGTCACTTCGTTTCGCCACGCTGCGGCCATCCTGGGCTACAAGAAACTGTTCCGCTGGCTCGCGCTGCTGCTGGCCACCGTGCCGGGCAGCGCCGCGTCTCCAGCCATTGCGCGCACCGCGATCACCCGCGGGCGCATGATGGAATTGCTGGCGAAAGACACCCTCTCGGCGGAAGATGCCGACAACGCCTTTGTCGTCGGCATCTTTTCCATGCTCGACGTGATGCTGGGCGTGCCGATGGACAAGGCACTGGCAGAAATCACCCTGTCCGAGCCCGTTGTCATGGCGCTCAAGAATGACAGCGGCGTGTTCGGCAGCTATCTGCAGCTCGCCCGCGCGGTCGAGCAGCGCGACTTCGACAATCTCGACTTCCTGTCCTCCGCACTGGGCATCCAGGGCTGGCGCGTCAGCTCGGTCCATCTGGCCGCGCTGTCGTGGGTGGAGCAGCTCGGCATCTGATCGGCCAGGCCCATGAGAGAAGTCACCGCCAAGCTGTTCCGCGAGGAATATCAGGTCGATTCCGAGCAGAAGGCCGACCATGTGCTGCACAAGATCATCGAGCGGCACGAGCCGCTGGCCGTTCTGCCGCACGACCGGGCGGAGGAATTCACCTCCACCCTGCTGGCGATCAATCGCCCGAAGCACTGGCTGATCATCGACGAACTCACCCCGGACTCGGGCAACCGTCGGCTGGAAAATCACGCACCGTTCTTCACCATTGGCCGCTACGAGGGCGTGTTCGTCGGCTTTCAGTCCAAGCTGATCGAGCGCATCGATTTTGAGGGCTATGGCGCGCTGCGCATCGCCTATCCCGAGCTGATCTATTACCTGCAGCGACGCAATTTTTTCCGCGTGTCCGTGGCGCCGGGCGATCTCAGCACCGTGGACATCCAGCGCCGCGGCGCCAAGCCGCTGTATGGCCAGTGCCACGACATCAGCGTCAACGGCATGCGCCTGCTGGTGCCTTCCGCACTCGACTATGCCCTGACCACGGGTGAATACATTCCGCTGGTGCGCTTCAGTCTGGAAGATGTGGAACTCGCCGTTGAAGCCGAGGTGCGCTACGTGGGCAGTCTGCGCGACACCAAGACCCGCCAGCCGGTGCGCCAGCTCGGCATTCAGTTTTTGAACATGGCACCGGGTTTCGAACAGCGCCTGCAGAACTATGTGCAACGGCGCGACCGCGAACTGCTGCGCGAGGCCAAACGCTAGGAGTCAGTCGGGCTTGGGGCGCGGATGGCGAATGAGGGCTGTGGGGATGCGATGTGACGGCGGATTTGCCGCCCCATGTTGGGGGCCATGGGGCAAGAAGCCGCTGCCGCAGCGCGCCGCACAGCCCTTTTGCAGCCCGCGATTCCCAAGCCCGACAGACTCCTAGGGGCTGTTCACGCCAGGGCCAGCACGCGCTCGGCGAATCCTGCAGGTTCGGCTGCCTCGGCCTGCGGTGCAAACACGCCGTCCCCCTCCACCTCGTCGGCTTCGACAATATGCTGGGACAGCGTGCCCGCCTGCGCGTCGAACAGCAAGGGCGCCTGCCGGTGCGCCCGCAAGGTGCGCTCGCCCTGCCCGGGCAGCAACACCATCACCATCGGCAGCGTGCCTGCGGGCAGGTGGGCAAACCGCAACCCAAAATGCACAGCCTGAACCAGCAGAAAACTGACAGCCGGGTCATCCAGCGACTGCAGCCAGACAAAGGGCCGCTCGGCCTGCAGGCTGATGAGCCCGAAACGCTGCAGGGATTCGAACCCGGGCAGAGGCGTTGCAGCAATCCAGATCTGCCCGGGTTGAAACGGCAGTGGACCGAAACGGGTGGGCAGCAGGGCGGCCGACAGCGCGGCGGTCGTAGAGGGTTCGATTTGCTCCGTGGCCGTCACCTTGCATCTCCCTCCGCCGGTGCGGAAATCCAGTGCGCCAGCGACACACCCTGCGGCGCAACCGCTGCCTGGTTGTCCTGGCGGATCTGCGCATAGAGTTCTTCGCGCAGGATGCGCAGGTCGATCGGCCCTTCGATCCCCAGCCGGACCTTGCCGGGCGCGGACTGCAGGATCACCACGCGAAAGTTGTCGCCAATCCGGATGGCTTCTCCGGGGCGACGGGTGAGAATGAGCATGAGTGAGGGGGGACGGTGCGGGGCAAAAACCGAGGGGCAATCAACCGCAGATCAGGCGCTGACCAGCAGCCGCGCTGCGGCGCCGCCAGCCTGTCCCAGCCCCTGCGCCCCATACAGACCAAGCCCATCCGCGGTGCCGCGCAGGATGTGCAAGGCGCCTTCGGTATTGCGCATGAGCGCCATGATCATGGCACCGTTGCGCTGATTGGCCTGCGACACCTGCTTCGCCAGAGCCTGCACCTGCGCCCAGAGCGCAGAAGCGCCTGCGGCTGCATCCTCACGAAACGCCGCCTGGCGCTGCTGCTCGATGGCCCCCAGCGCAGCGAGTTGGGCGGTTTTCTGCTCGGTCAGCGCGGGGAGTTGATCGACACCGGCCTGCAGCAGACAAGCGTGTTCGGCAATCAGCAGGCGGTCGAAGGCCTGCAAGGCGTCCAGCTGCTGGCGAAGAATGCTCTCGGCCGGGGTTGACATGATGCTTCAGGGCTTGACCGCGCCCAGCAAGGCCTGACTGTCCTGCAGCAAGCCGCTGGCGATGCGCTGCGGATCGACCGCATACTGGCCGCTTTGAATGGCCGCCTGCAGCGCGGCGATGCGCGCATCGCTGGCCGGCGGCGTGGCACCCTGCGTGCTGGCCATCTGCAACATCTGGCCTGCACTGGAAATGGACACCTGCTCGGCACCGGCAGATTGTGGCCCTTGCGCAGCGCCCGCACCGGCGCCGCGCGCGCTTGCTGCCGAGGGGCGGGACGAGGCTGCCGCAACCCCGCTGCTCGCGCCCGACGCGCTGGATACGGCTGAATTCTGGATGGGAATCATGGTGGCATTCTCTCCTGTTGCCAGGCTCAACGGCACGCTGAAGGCGAACTTTAGGGCAAGTGTGACTTTTTTGGCAAAAACCGCGGCACCGCGTCTGGTGCAGGTTTTACAACCCCAGCTCCGCCCGCACGAGCTGGTCGAGCTGCCGCCGCATCTCCACCTGCGCCTGCCGGAACTCTGTCGTCTCCAAACCCTCGGTCAAGGCGGCGATGAGTCGCCCGTACGCCTGATGCAGCAGACCGCCTTCCAGCCCCTGCACCGCAATATAGTTGTGCAGCGCGGTGGCCGCACGCGCGGCCAGCGGCAGGGCATCCGGCCAGGGCGTCATGTAGGTCAGGCGCATTTCCCACAGCAGATGCGCGGCGTAAACCCCCAGAGCGGTGCGCGGATGGTCGCGGTCGATCTCCAGATGAAAGCTGCGCACCCAGTCCACCACGGCCTCAGCCGGCATGGGGCGCGCCAGACCGTAGCCCTGCCCGGCGTCGGCCTGCAGGATGACGGCGGCTTCCACCAGTCCGGGCGACTCCAGTCCCTCGACCACCACCAGGCTACCCAGATCGTGTGCCAGGCGGGTGAGGTGCTGAATGAAATCGAGCGCGCGGCGCGGGGCCTTGCCCAGTCCGCCGAGCAGCCCCTGGTCGATCTTGACCTCGTCGAAGGGAAAGCTGTCGAGCCGCAGCAGCGAGCTGTAGCCTGAACCGAGGTCGTCCTCGGCCAGCCGCACGCCGGTGGCACGAAACCGCGCCAGCAGCGCGTCGCGGCGCTCGGAGGCGTCGAGATCGCCGCTTTCCAGCAGTTCCAGGGTGAGGCGGCGCGGCTCGAGCGCGTGGCTGCGCAGCAGTTGTTCCACCCGCTCGACATAGCGCGGATCGCTCAGCGCCACCGGCGGCATGTTGACAGAGACATCCATGTCGACCCCCTGCTGCGCCCAGCGATGGCGCGCATGCAGCGCCTGCTCCAGCCCCAGGCTGAACAGGCGCCACATGTCCTGCGCGCCCAGCACGGGAAGAAACTCGGCCGGGGCGACCATGCCCGCGCCATCCTGCCGCCGCAGGCGGGCCAGTGCCTCTAACTTAACGGGCCGCCCGGTCCGCAGGCTGACCACCGGCTGATAGAGCATCTGCAGGCCGTCGTGATCGAGCAGATCGACATAGAACTGCCGCCGCGCATAGGGCACCACGCCCGACGGGCTGGTGGCATAGCGGCTGAAGGCCAGGCCGAGAATCTTTTGCAGATGCTCGATGAACACCTTGCGCGCCGCATTCGTGAAAAAACCGGGATAGCTGCTGTACAGATCCATCAGCGCAATGGGCTGGCCAAACGCATCGAGGATGGGGATGGACACCGCGCTGGGCACCCCGAGTTCGTGCGCCAGCGCCTTCCACGGCAGGATGGCGGGGTCGCTGGAGTAGGACGCGGTGAATTGCACCTGGCGACTGCGCCAGGCCCGACCCGAAGCGCCCAGACCCTCGGCGACATCGCCCCGCACCAGGGTCGGCGCCACACCGTCGGCGCCGATGCGATCGAGATAGAGCGACTTGAAGCGGCTGCCAAATGCATGCTCGAACTGCAGCACGCCCGCCGCATCGGGCCTGCCCAGCGTGCCAGCCACCACACCTTCGATGTTCTCGAGCGCGCCAAGCACCGACCGCAACAGATCGCTCAGGGTGTGCGCGGTCAGGATGGCCGAATCGATGCGCGCCAGCGCCCCGTCGAGCTGACGACCGATGTCTTCATGGCCCTCGATCTGCCATTGCAGCTCTTCCTGCAGGCGCAAGAAGAAGTACCCCAGCAGATCTGCCCGCTCGGTGGGGTCGACCCACCCGGCAAAGTGAGCAATCAGCAGCCGGGTGTACAGCCCATACGAATCGACCAGCCAGGACGCGTCGATGCCGGTCAGCGCATGCGCCCGGCCCACATGCCGCGCCACATGCGCCGACGCCGCACTGCGGCCCGCAAACAGGCTGCGCAGATGGCGCTCCTGGTTCTTGCGCAGCTGCGCGAACTCGGATTCGGACAACAGGCCCAGCACGCGCGAAAACCGGGTTTGGCTGAGCAGCTCGTCGTAGAACCGCGTGATGAAGTCATTCACCACGGCATCCAGCTCGGGCTGCACCGCACGCAGCAGGGCGAGCAAGGCCGCCTGCTGCTCGGGCCGATGCGCTGCATCCTGCGCGATATTCAACTTTTCATACATGGGCGACATGCTATTGACCCATGCCAAGGCGCGGCAAGCAAAAGTCTGAGGACTGTTGACCTGCAACAAGCGCGCCAGCCCATTGCCACAGCGCGCTCGTTCCCGATTCAAGTTCGCCTGCGACGTGCCGTTACATGCTTCGCAAGACGAACCATCGCGAGGCCCACCTTGAAATTCCTGGTTGTTGACGACTTTCCCACCATGCGCCGCATTGTGCGCGGCCTGCTGATGCAGACCGGCTACGTCACCGGCACGATCGATGAAGCGGAAAACGGCGAAGAAGCCTGGCGCAGACTGCAGGCCGGAGGCATCGAGTTCGTCGTCACCGACTGGAACATGCCGGTGATGCAGGGCATCGACCTGCTCAAGCGCATCCGCGCCAGCGACAACCCGGCCATCCGCAGCCTGCCGGTGCTGATGGTCACGGCCGAAGCCAAGAAGGAAAACATTGTCGCCGCGGCGCAAGCCGGGGTGAACGGCTACATCGTCAAGCCCTTCACCGCACAGACCCTGAAGGAAAAGCTCGACGCCATCATGGCGCGGCTGGGCGCCGCAGCAGGAGTCGCGCAATGAGTCGCACGCGCACGGGCCCCGAGATCGACGGCGTCAGCCCCAGCGTGGCAGAGCCAGCCAACGTGGGCATGGTCCATCATGCGTTGCACAGCCTCACCGAGGCCGACGCCCTGTTGCATGAAGGCGTGCGCCGCATCATGGCGGCCTCCAGCGACCTGCCCGAAGCCAGCCATCCACTCGAAGAAGCCCTGCGCCTGACCGAAACCCAGGCCATGGCCACGCTCGAAGCGGTGGAAAACGGGTTTGCGGAAGTGGCCACCATTCGCGCCACGCATGGCGGTTTCATCGATGCGAATCTCGACCGCATCGAGCAGCAGTTCCACACCATTCTCGCCAGCCAGCAAGGCCAGGATCTGGCCGGGCAGCGGCTGAAAAAGACCATTCATCTGCTGCAGGCCGTGGAGCAGCGCATCCGCGCCGCGGTCGATCAGCTCGGCCCGCAGCTCGACGCGCGTGCACCTGCCGTCGCTGCCACAGCGCCCGCCAGCAGCGCACCGCTCAACGGTGTCCCGGCCTATGCCGGACCGAGCTTTGCCCAGGATGACGTGGACGCCCTGCTGCGCGACCTCGGCATCTGACCGCCTGTAAACCGAGCGCCCCACCATCATGGATAACGACATCCTGCAGGAATTCCTCGCCGAGTCGCGCGAGTTGCTGAGCCAGGCCCAGGACCAGTTGCTGCGCCTGGAATCCAACCCCGACGATCCCGATGTGCTCAGCGCCATCTTCCGCGCCTTTCACACCCTCAAGGGTGGCGCCGGGTTTCTGGAAGCGCAGCACATGGTGGACTGGTGCCACCACCTCGAAGACCTGTTCGACAAGATGCGTGCCAGCAAGCTGCGCGCCACCGCACCGATGATCGACGCCATCCTGCGCGCAACAGACGTCATCGGCTCCATGCTCGACGACATGGCGCGCGGCGAGAACCCACCCCCCGGCCCGGCCGATCTGGGGCGCGACATCCAGGCCTATGCCCGGGGCGACGCGCCGCACGACGCGCCGGAGCCGGTCCCCGCACCTGCGCCCGCCCCAGGCGCCCCGCCCCCTGCGCCCAGCGCCGCAGGCCTGTGGGTCACGCAGGAGCCACGCGAAGGCGGCAGCACCGGGCTTTACGTCGAACGCCGCGCCGCTGCTGGGGAAGCCGCCCCCACCACAGATTCCGACACCATCACCCAGGACGAATTCGAACGCGTGCTCGACAGCCTCTACGGCATCGGGCAGGCGCCGGGCCTCGCGGCGCCGGCCTCTGCTGCCGCAGATGCGCAGCAAGGCGACGGCAATCCCCCCAAGGGTCAGCAAGCAACCACGCGCATTGAGGACACGATCACGCAAGACGAATTCGAGCGCGTGCTCGACCAGCTTCACGGCGCCGGGCAGGCGCCCGGCATGGTCAGCCGTGCCACACCAGTTGCTGCGCCGAAGGCGGAACCTGCGGCACCCGCCCCGCGCAGCGGCAACGGCGCTCCAACGGAAGAAACCTCCATCCGCGTCGATTCCAACCGTCTCGATCAGGCCATGAATCAGGTGGGCGAACTGGTGCTGCTGCGCAACCGCCTGAGCGCCGCCGTGGGCCGCATGGCACAGGAAGACGAAACCCTGGCCCGGCTGGCGCGCGAGACCGATCTGGCCGTCAACGATCTGCAGAACACCGTCATGCGGCTGCGCATGCAGCCCTGCAAGCGCCTGTTCCAGAGCCTGCCGCGCGTGGTGCGCGACGCCTCGCGCAGCCTGGGCAAGAAAGTGCGGCTGGACATCGAAGGCGAGGATGTGGAAATCGACAAGACCGTGGTCGATGCCCTGTCCGGCCCGTTGATTCACCTGGTGCGCAACGCGCTGGATCACGGCATCGAAGAGCCCGATGTACGGCGCAAGGCCGGCAAGCCCGAAGAGGCCGTGTTGCATGTGGCCGCGCGCCATCTGGGGGACAAGGTGCAGATCCAGGTGGGCGACGACGGCCGTGGCATGAACGCGCAGAAAATCATGCAGCACGCCATTTCCAAGGGCGTCATCGCTGCGCAGGAGGCCGCACGGCTGTCCGAGCGCGAGATGCTCGAACTCATCTTTCTGCCCGGCTTTTCCACCAAGGAGCAGGTCAGCGAACTCTCCGGCCGCGGCGTGGGCATGGACGTGGTGCGCTCCACCGTCACCGCACTGCGCGGGCGCATCGACATCGACACCACATTGGGCAAGGGCAGCACGCTCACCCTGGAACTGCCGCTGACCATGGCCGTGCTGCCGGTGCTGTATTTCCGCCTGCGGCGCGAAACCTACGCCCTGCCGGTGGCGGCCATCGAAAACCTGCTGGCCATCGACCCGGCGCAGGTGCATTCCATTTCCGGGCGGCTGATGGTGCAGGTGGATGGCAACCGCGTGGTGCCCTACATCGACCTCGGTCTGTTGTTGCAGGACCGCCCGATCGACCTGAACAAGGAGCCCAGCGAGGGCATTCTGATCGAACAGGGCCTGCTGGTGGTGTCCGAGGCGATGGGCACCGAAGACTCGGTGGTCAAGCCACTCGACATCTCCACCAACGACACCCTCTACCAGGGCGCCACCATATCCGGCAACGGTGAAGTGGTGCTCATTCTCGACGGCGCCGCGCTGGCCCGGGTGCAACGCAAGAGCTGACATGAAACTCCCACCAGACACACCGCAGTCGTCTCCTCCAGATGGGATGCCGGTTCTTTCGGAACGGCCGCGCGAAACCGGCATGGACGACCATTCCATCGAAACCCTGCGCCGCGACTTCATCGCCGTGGCCGACGCCACCTACGCCTTCCAGGGCGCGCTGAAAAAGCGCCTGCGCGAAATCGACCGCAAGGCGCTCAACGCCCAGGTGCTGGTCAAACGCCACGGCAAGGAACTCGCCGGTTACGGCGTGGTGGCGCAGGCCTTCCGCGAGGGCGCGCAGGCCATGCAGGCCGCTGCCGACCAGGTGCAGCAGCTCATCAACCCGCTGATGCTGCATTTCATGGAAACCCTGCGCGACGTGCAGCAGATGGGCAGCCTGCGCAATATCCAGAACGCCTCGACAGCGCATTGCCCGGCGCTTGCCGAGCGCCTGCGGCACCAGTCCGACATGCAGATCCGCCACGCTGCGGGCAGCCGCCGCGCTGGACTGGCGCTGAATGCCGCACTCGACCGCTTCCAGGCCGTGATCGCCGAGCTCGATTATGTGGTGGTCAATGGCCGCATCGAGGCAGCGCTCAAGGGGGCGGTCAATGCGCCCCTGAGCCAGGTGTCACTGGAAATGGACCGCTCCGTCACCGGAGTGCAGGACCTGCTGCGCACCTATCGCGAACAGATTGAAAGGATCATCGAATGAAGTCGCTGCAATTCTTCAGCCAGGGCAACCACCACTGGAACATCATCTACGACCAGGGCGAGCGCCGCGTGATCGACTCGAATGTCTACGCCCTGAGCGTGGACGACCAGACCCTGATCCTCGATCCGGGCGGGTTCGAGATCTTTCCGCAGGTGTTCAGCGCCCTGGTCGAGGTGGCGCCGCCCGGCTCGCTCAAGGCGGCGTTCGTCAGCCACCAGGACCCGGACATCGCTTCCAGCCTGCCGCTGTGGAACGCCTGCAGCCCGACCATCGCCTGGTATGTGCCCAAGCTGTGGAGCGGCTTCATCCGCCATTACGGCGCGCTCGACGCCGACCTGCGCGACATTCCGGATGAAGGCGGCGAAATGACCCTGGGCTCCGCCCGGCTGCAGTTCGTGCCCGCGCACTACCTGCATTCCTCGGCCAATTTCCATGTGTACGACGCGTTTGCCAAGGTGCTGTTCTGCGGCGACGTCGGCGCCGCGCTCCTGCCTGCCGGGCATGCGCCGTTCGTCGATCGCCGCAACATCGAGAGCCCGGCCGCGTTCGACGAGCACATCAAGTCTGCCGAGTACTTTCACAAGCGCTGGATGCCGTCGATGGCGGCCAAGCGCAACTGGTGCGAGCGCGTTTCCCGGATGGACATCGACTTTCTCGCCCCGCAGCACGGCGCAATCTACACAGGCGAGAACGTCAAGCGCTTCATCGACTGGTTTGACGCGCTCAAGGTCGGCTCGGCCGTCGAGTAAGCCCCCTTCAACCCAACTCAACCCATCCCATCATCATGGATGCCACCGCCCTGCACTACCTGCAACAAGCCCTGGAGCCGCTCGACAGCCTGGAAATGCTGGCCGAAGCCGACGCCGCCATGGAAAACGCCGTGTTCTACATGAACCGCACCGCGCGCGAAACCATGGAGCGGTTCCACAGCACCCTCAACACGTCCCTGCGCGGCGCCGACGTGCGCAACGCCCTGCACCGCTCCATTCACCAATTCCACAAGGACCCCGAGCGCATCCGCGCCATCCTGCGCCGTCTGGCCGACGGCAGCCTGGACAAGCACGTTCAGGAAATGCCCGTGGGCAAGGTGACTTTTGCGCTCATCTTTGTCGCGGTGCGCGACCCTGCCGGGCAGGTCATTGCCTTTCACGCCAGCTGGCGCGACATCTCGCATCTCAAGGACGTCAGCGCCGTCAGCGACCGCCTCAAGGAAGTGGTCAGCACCCTCAACGGCGCAGCCGGCGACATTGGCCAATCGATGAATTCGGTCGATACCGCCATCGGCAATGTGGGGCGGGCCATCCAGGGCAATGGCAAGGCGGTGGCGCAACTGCAGGAGCAGGTGGGCGCCATCAGCACCATCGTGCGCAACATCCGCGAGATTTCCTACCAGACCAACCTGCTGGCGCTCAACGCCGCCATCGAAGCCGCCCGCGCCGGCGAGCATGGCCGCGGCTTTGCCGTGGTGGCCGACGAAGTGCGCAACCTCGCCCGCCGGGTGCAGGCCGCCACCGCCGAGGTCGAAGCCAACACCACCTCCATCGGCCAGCAGGCGCACGACATCGCGGTCACCAGCGCCAGCTCGGGCAAGGAGCTCGAACTGGTGCAGTCGGTCGTGGTGCGCATGAACAATCAGGTGAGCAATATGCAGTCCAGCGCCACGCAGATGATGCTGCGGTCGGCGCAGGAAGACCACAAGGACTTCGTCAACCACATCCTTGCCGAGGCGTCCAAGGACAAGCAGGCCAAGCTGCCCTCCGAGATCAGCGACCACCACAACTGTCGCCTGGGCAAGTGGTACGACAGCCAGGGCCAGGCCACGTTTGGCGGCCTGTCGGCCTTCCGCGCCCTCGAAGCCCCGCATGCGCAGATTCACGCCACCGCCCGGCAACTGCTCGAAGCCGTGCATGGCGGACAGCGCGACCAGGTGGCCCGCCTCTCCGCCTCGCTCAGCGAGCAGGAAGATCTGATCATCGACCGCCTGCAGGCGCTCAGCGATGCCATTGAGGCCAAGGGCAACGCGGGCTGACACCGCACCAATGGACACCAGGAGGCACTCGTGGAAACCGCCAGCCCCGACATGACCGCTCTTGTGGATGCGCAGGAGTCGGCCCCCACCCAACCTCTGCCACTGCATGGGGGAGGAGAAAAACTCCCTCTCTCAAGCAACGGGGGAAGTGAAATGCCCCCTCGCCCTTTGGGAGAGGGCCGGGGTGAGGGACAGCGCACCAACACCAGCGTGCCGCCCCATCTCCCTCAGGGAGAGGGTTGGGGTGAGGGCCAGACCAGAAACATCCCCCCCGGTGGCCTGCTGGAGCGCGTGCGCGAGGACCGCGAGCGCGTGCTGCAGGCCGTGCTCGACCTCCTCACCGGCAAGGGCGACGGCGCGCTGCGCGACATCGACCTGATCGACGCCGCCGACTGGGCCGACAAGCTCGGCGCGGTGCGCACCATGCTGCTGCACGGCGTGGACGCGCTGCGCACCACCACCCAGTCACTGGCGTTTGCCGAAAGCCGCACCGCGGGTTTCGACCACGACATCCACGGTCTGTCGCAGCGCGTGGGCGACATGGCCGCGCGGCTGCAGAGCGCCGCCACCCATACCCACACCGCCCAGACCCAGCTCGACGCGTTGCGCGAGCGGGTGGATGCCACCACCGAATCGGTCGAACGCAGCGACCAGGCGATTGCCACCACGCTGGATGAAGTGGCCGACGTGTCGCGCTTCATCGCCAATACCGAGACCAAGCTCACCGGCTTTGTCGACGCGGTACGCTCGGTCGAGGCACTCACTGCGGGCATCAGCGAGATCGCCTCGCAGACCAATCTGCTGGCGCTCAACGCCGCCATCGAAGCCGCCCGCGCCGGCGAGCACGGCCGCGGTTTCGCCGTGGTGGCCGACGAGGTGCGCAACCTGGCGCGCAAGACCGCGCGCATCACCCACGAGATCGAAGAACTGACCCACAACCTGCGCGACCAGTCGTCCGACGTGGGCACCGACATGGCCCGCTCGGTCCAGCGGGTGCAGCGCGTGGGCGCGCTGGTCACCAATACCGGCGAGACGCTTGCGCAGGTCAAGTCCATGCTGGCGCAGGTGCGCACGGTCACGGTGGAGCAGACCGGGCTGATGCGGCAACTGGTCAGCGACGCCGACCGCCAGCGCCTCGACGCCGAGCAGGCCGCCGAATTGATGCAGGTGCTGGTGCAGCGCTTCGAGGCCATGATGGGCCTGATCCGCACCGCCCGCGATCAGCTCAAGACCGGCGTGACCGCAGTCTCCAAATGGCCCGACACCGCAGTCACCCTGCGGGTGTCTCTGGCCATGCATTACCAGTGGATCGGCCAGCTGCTGACCGCCGCACAGAAACAGGAAAAGGTGGACATGGACGTGTCCAACTTCCACGGCTGCTTCTTCGGCAAGTGGTACTTCGGCGCGGGCGCGGCCTACTTCGGCAGCGACGCCGGGTTTGCCGGCGTGGATTCCGTGCACCAGGACGTGCACCGCACCGGGCAGGCGCTGGTCGAGGCCATCCGCACCGACAACACCGCCCGCACCACCGAACTCGCCGCTCGCCTGGAAGGCCTGAGCGACACCATCACCGGGCGGCTCGAGGCGCTGATGCGCCAGATTCCCTGAACCCATTTCGCACACAGGACCACATCATGAACACCAATGTCTTGCAAGAAGTCGACGAACGCTCCAACCTCGCCGGCACCAACAAATTCGAGCTGCTGCTGTTTCGCCTCGGCGCCGAGCCGCAGTCGGGGCGGCGCGAGCTGTTCGGCATCAATGTGTTCAAGGTGCGCGAGGCGCTGGTGATGCCGCAGGTCACGGTCATGCCCGGCGCGCCCAGGCACGTGCTCGGAGTCGCGAACATCCGCGGGCAGATCATTCCCGTCATCGACCTGCCCGGTGTGGTGGGCTGCACGCCCAAGACCGGGCTGAACATCCTGGTGGTCACCGAGTACGAGCGCTCGGTGCAGGGCTTTGCGGTCGAGGAAGTGGAAGAAATCGTGCGGCTGGAATGGAGCAAGGTGCTGTCCGCCGAGGCCAACGCCGTGGGTGGCATGGTCACCAGCATCGCCCGGCTGGAGGGCGAGGACACCACCCGCCTGGCCCTGGTGCTCGACGTGGAAAAAGTGCTGCGCGACGTGCTGCCCTCGCGGGTGCATGAGGTGAAGGACACCCACCACATGGGCCCGGCGCTGGGGCTCAGGCCTGGCGCGGTCATCCTCACGGCAGACGACTCCTTCGTCGCCCGCACGCAAATCGAGAAGGCCCTGCAGGCCCTGCAGGCGCCCTTCATCAGCACCAAGACCGGCAAGGAAGCGTGGGAACGCCTGCAGACCATTGCCAACGAGGCACGCGCCGAGGGCAAGCGGGTGGAAGACAAGGTGCAGCTCGTTCTGACCGATCTGGAAATGCCCGAGATGGACGGCTTCACCCTCACCCGCCACATCAAGCAGGACGAGCGCTTCAGGAACATTCCCGTGGTCATCCACTCCTCGCTGTCGGGCTCGGCCAATGAAGACCACGCCCGCAGCGTGGGCGCCGATGCCTATGTGGCCAAGTTCGTCGCCGACGAACTGGCGCAGACCATCCGCAAGGCCATTGCCGCGCACAACTGAGCGCCACGTCATTTCATTCAAGCGGATCGACCGATGGATACCACGCCCACGCTTCCAGAAGACATCAGCAACCGCTCTCCGGCCGAATTCCTGCGGCACCTGCTTGCCGAGCGGCCCGTGGATCTGCGCCAGCCGGTGCCTCCGGGCTGCGGCGAGGATCTCGACCGCTTTCTGGCCCTGGTCACGCATCTGGTGGATACCACCACGCACAACGCCACCGGCGTGGCCTACGGCATTGCCCGCATCAGCTTCGAGGCGCGCACCGCCACGCAGGACGCGCAGACCCATGCCAAGGCGCAGACCGAGCGCATCGCCGCAATGGGCGACAGCCTGGAGCGGTTCATCCGTGGCATTGTCGGCGTGCAGGGACAGACCGAGGCACTACGCGCCGAGTCGCAGAGCATCAACCTGCTGAGCAGCCGCGGCGCCCGCGAGGCCTTCGAGGCGCGCGAGGTGTTCGAGCAGCTCGCGCAGACCACCAGCAACAACCAGAGTGAGATCCAGACCCTGGGCAAGAGCTTTGCGCAGGTCACCGCGGTCACGCAGGTGATCAAGGACATTGCGCAAAAGACCAGCCTGCTGGCGCTCAACGCCAATATCGAGGCTGCCCGTGTGGGCGAGGCCGGGCGCGGCTTTGCCGTGGTGGCCGACGAAATCCGCAAGCTGGCGATGAACACGCAGAAATCGGTGGAGAGCATCGCCAGCTTTGCCGCGGAAGTCAGCCGCAGCCTGCAGGTGGTCACGCAGTCCACCACCGAGTTCGCCGCGCGGATGGAAAGCGGCAAGGCACTGGCCACGGCGATGTCGGGCAATTTCCAGGACATCGCCCGCAGCATCGACGCCATGCACAGCGGCATGAACAAGGTGTCCGCGCAACTGGGGCAGGAGGTGGAGAGGGTGCGTGCCATCAATGGCCAGTTCGCCGCGCTCTCCAGCACGGTGCAGGACAACGCGCGCCAGACCATCGCCACGTCCGAGCGCATCGCCGACGAGGTGCAGCAGTCGCTCAACGCCAGTCAGAGTCTGTTCGAGGCGGCCACGCAATTCGTCACCGCCTCCAAGACCAGCCAGGTGATGCGCGATCTCGATGGGGTCTGCAAGGAAATCGAGGCCGCGCTCGCGCAGGCGCTGGCCAGCGGCGCGCTCACCGAACAGGCGCTGTTCGACGAGCAGTACGAGCCGGTGGCCGGCACCAATCCGCAGAAATTCCGCACCCGCTTCACCGAGTTCATCAAGACCCGCATCCAGCCGATCGAAGACGCCTGGCTGGCGCGCAGCGAGCACTACCGCTTTGTGCTGCTTGTCGACCGCAACGGCTATGCCGCCGCGCACAACAGCGTGTTCGACCGCCCGCTGACCGGCGACTACGCCACCGATCTGGTGGGCAACCGCTCGATGCGCCTGTTCAACGACCCGGTGGGTCTGGCCGCAGCACGCAACACCAACCCGTACCTGCTGCAGGTCTATGCCCGCGACACCGGCGAGATCATGCAGGAGCTGTCGCGCCCGGTGCGCGTGGGCGAACGTCACTGGGGTGCGGTACGGCTGGCCTACATCTGATCCTGTCCGCGCGCCGATGTGCCCTGATGCGTCCACTTTTCCACACTGAATCAACTTTTGGGACAAAACACCTTCGACTCCCTGCGCAAGCTGTTGTAATTCCGGGCGTTGTCTGACTCTTTCCTCGTATGCCCCACAACGCCCGTTTCCAGGCTGACCGCCGCCGCATCCTCGTCTTCGTCCTGCTGGCCAATCTGGTGCTGGCCGCGGGCGTGGCGCTGGCGCTCTACACCAGCTGGGACCGCAACCGAGGTGGCGTCGAGCAAATCCTGCAAAGCGAGGCGGCGTTCTGGTCGGACGCGATGAAACAGCGCTACGACCAGATGCAGGCCACCTGCCGCATGGCGCAGCACCAGGTCGACCAGGACGTCGGCCTGCTGCTGACCCCGGATTCCTGGCTGCGCGACATGGACAGGCTGGTGCCCTCCATCGACGGCATCTCGCTGGTTGCGCCCGACGGCACGCTGCTGGCCACCGAGGCGCAGGTCGATCGCCCGATTCCGGCCCGGCCGGATTTCGCCTCGTCAGACGGCTTCGCGCAGGCGCTGAACAACCCCGGCAAGGTGCAGATTGGCCGGCCGCAGCCCGACCCGCTCGACCCCGCACAGACCATCACCCCGGCGCGCTGCGCGCTGCACGTGCCGCACACCGGCTCGAAGGTGGTGCTGGTGTTCAACGTCGGGCTGCAGGCTGCGCTGACCCAGCTGCAGCACAGCCTGTCGGCGTTCGACGGCAAGGGCCGCTGGGTCCCTGCGATCGGCTTGTTGCGCAGCGACGGCTATCTGCTGGCGCGCCTGCCCGCGCCGCTGCCGCACACCCGCAGCGCGCTGGCCAAGGCACCGGCGCGCGGCGTGCTGGCGCGCGAGATCGCCGCACACCCAGACCGCACACGCGGGTTTTTCCAGGGCCCGGTGCAGTCCGCGGGCGGCGCGGAACTCATTGGCGCCTGGCAGCGGCTGGGCAGCCACGGCGTGGTGGCCTTCACCAGCCTGCCGGTCTCGGCACTCACCGGGCTGTGGTGGCGGCAGAACTGGCCGATGCTGCTGGCCTGGGGGTTGCTGCTGGTGCTGCAGGTCATCGGCGGTCGGCTGATTCTGCGCGCGGCCGAGCGCCAGCAGCGTCTGGCGCAGATCAATGCCGCGCTGGCGCAGGCCAATCAGGCCGTGGCCGAGGCGCAGGACGAAGCGTCGCTGCTGCAGGCCATCTGCCGGATCTGCGTGCAGGCGGGTGGCATGGCGCTGGCCTGGGTGGGCCGCCCCGATGCCAGTGGACAGGCGCAGGTGCTCGCCGCCGAGGGCCGCACGGCCTACCTGAGCGGCCTGCAACTGTCAGTCCTGGCCGAGGAACCCGCTGGCAAGGGACCTTTCGGCACCGCATGGCGGCAGGCGCAGCCGGTGTTCGTGCAAGGCGACGGCTCGGATGGTCTGATCGTGCCGTGGCTGAACCGCATGCAGCACCACGGCCTGCGCAGCATGGCCGCGCTGCCGGTCTGGCGCTCCGGGCGGCTCGACGCCATTTTCTGCATCTACCGCGAGGGCAAGGGGCACATCCACCGCGAGCAGCGCGAGCTGCTCGAAGAACTCGCCCGCAGCCTGGGACGCGGCCTGGATCGCCTCGACCTCGCCGCCGCCGAACTGAAGGCGCGCGAAAGCACCGCGCGCCAGCAGGAACTGGTGCGCTCGGTGCTCGCGCAGATCGATGTCCTGATGAGTGCGCGCAATGACCAGGAAGTGCTGGACAACGCCTGCACCCGCCTGCTCGAAACCGGCTTGTTCGCCGCTGTCTGGGTGGCCCGGCCGGATGCCCACGCGGTCGCCCAGCCGCTGGCTGCAGGCGGCAACGGCGCCGAGGTGCTGGCAGCCCAGGCGCCGCTGCGAGTCAGCGACGAGGCCACACATGCCCTCGCCCGCGCCTGGCGCAGCGGCATGGAAGCACAGGACCATCGCACGGACACCCCGCTGCTGCAGCCCTGGGCCGACTTTTCGCTGCCCGAATGGCAGCCGCTGGCGCTGGCCCTGCCCCTGCGCCGTGCGGGTGCGCGCTGGGCGGTGCTGGTGCTGGTGCTGCTCAACGGCAACGACCTGGATGACGGCCTGCACGCCCTGCTGCGCCGCGTGGCCGGCCTGATCGAGCGCGCGCTGGGCGAGATCGATCTCAAGGCCGAGCTGGAAACCGAGCAGGCGCAGCAGCGCCACCTGGCCCGCCACGATGCGCTCACCGGCCTGCCCAACCGCCTGGCGCTGGAGCATCACCTGCCCCTGGCCATGGCCCGCGCCCGACGCCACAAGACCCTGCTGGCCGTCGGGGTGATGGATCTGGACGACTTCAAGCCGGTCAACGACACCCACGGCCACGCCGCTGGCGATCAACTGCTGCGGCAACTGGGCGAACGGCTGAAGGCCGCGGTGCGCGAAACCGATCTGGTGGCCCGGCTGGGGGGCGACGAGTTCGTGCTGGTGCTCGAAGGGGTGGCGCAGGCAGCCGATCTGCCCATCGTGCTCGATCGCATTCATGGCGCGGTCGAAACGCCGTTCGACCTGGGCAACGGCGTGCTGGCCAAGGTGGGCATGAGCCTGGGGCTCACCCTGTATCCCGCCGATGACGTGCAGCCCGAAGTGCTGCTGCGCCACGCCGACGCCGCGCTCTACGCCAGCAAGGCGCACAAGGCGGACCGCACCCTTTGGTGGCAGCAATGGGGCGACGCGCTGGAGCAGGCAGCCACCAAGGCGGCCGAGCTTCCCGTTCACGTCGATCCGTACGGCGAGACCACGTCTCGTCTGCTCGGTCTCATCGGCCCTTTGCTGGAGCGCAACGCAACGGCCTTTGTCGAGCGCTTCTATACCGCGCTGGGCCAGGACCCGGAGTCCGCGGCGCTGCTGTCCACCCTGTCTGCCGAGGAACACGTGCAACTGCGCCAGCGACAGCATGCCCGCCTGTTGCACATCCTGCGGCCCGATCTGACCAAGGAGACGCATCAGGACGAGGCGCAACACACGGGCGCCATCCACACCCTGGTGGGCGTGAGCACCGGCGCGCTGGTCAGCAGCATGGGCTGGTATCTGCAAAGCCTGCACGATCTGCTGGCCGAAGCGCCGGTGCGCAGCCCCGACCGTGCGGCCCTTGCCCATGTCGTCACCGCGCGGCTGCAGCGTGAACTGCAATGGCAGAGCGAGGGCGCGCAGGCGCTGCGCGAGCAATACCTGCAGATGCTGTTCGGCCTGGAGCAGATGCAGCCCGACCTGACCCAGTGGGCCGATCTGGCGCGCACCGTGCTGCAGTCCGTGGCGGCACTGCCAGGCGTGGCGGCCACGGTCATCTACAAGCCCGACGCGCAAGGCCAATTCGTGCCCGCATTCACCGCAGGCAGTTTCGACGCGTACATGCAGGCCATCGAGCAAGCCGCGATCGCCCCGCTGCAACTCGACCCGCAGAGCCCCTTCGGCCAGACACCGCATCCGCGCTGCTGGCGCAGCGAGCAGATCGAAACCAATGTCAGCTATGTCACCGATCCGCGCATGGCTCCGTGGCGCGCCGCGGCGCACAGCGTGGGCATCCGCAGTTCCGCAGCCGTCCCGGTGAAGGACAGCCGCGGGCGCATGCTGGCGGTCATGGGCCTGTATGGCCGTTACCCCGGCATGTTCGACACCCAGTCCATGCGCAGCTTCCTGCGCGGGCTGGAGCAACTGTTCGAGCGCGGCCTGTACGGTCTGATGACTCGCCGCGAAGACACCCTGCTGCCGGCCAGCGACCGCCGTGCCTGGCGCCACCGCCTGTTCAGCGGCGGCCTGGAAATGCACTACCAGCCCGTGGTCGATCTGCGCAGCGGCAAGCCCGTGGCCATGGAGGCACTGGCCCGCTTGCGGCTCGAAGATGGAAGGCTGATCGGGCCGGGTCAGTTCCTGCCATCCTTCGGCACCTCCGAGCTCACCCGCCTGTTCACCCTCGGGCTGGAGCAGGCGCTCGATCAGCTCGCGCAGTGGGACGCGGCCGGGCTGTCCCTCGATCTCTCGGTCAACCTGCCGCCCGAGGTGCTGCTCATGCCCGAATGCGCGCGCTGGGTGCATGATGCGCTGCGCGCGCGCCACATCGCCCCCGACCGGCTGCGACTCGAAGTTCTGGAGGACGCCGACTTCCAGAACGGCACCGAACGTGACCGCGCGGTGCACAGCCTGGCCGCCACCGGCGCACGGCTGGTCATGGACGATCTGGGCAGCGGCTACAGCAGCCTGCTGCGCCTGCGCACCCTGCCTTTCCACACCGTCAAGATCGACCAGGGGCTGGTGCGACAGATTCCCGGCGAAACCGAGGCCGAGGCCGGCGGCATGATCGGCTTCATCGGCGCGCTGGTGCGCATGACCCAGGCCCTGGGCCTGCAGGTGGTGGTGGAAGGTCTGGAAACCCCGGCGCTGGTCGAGGTGGCCGCGGTGCTGGGGGCCGATGCCGGCCAGGGCTACGCGCTGGCCAAACCCATGCCGCCCGCCGAAGTGCTGGCCTGGCTGCGGCTGTTCCACTGGTCCACCGACCCGACCGACCCGCACACCGGCCTGGGCCAGCGCGCCCGGCAATGGGTGCAGGACGAGGCGCAACGCAACCTCGCGGAGCGGAGTTCAATGGCGCAGTAGCCGATGGCGGTAGCGGGGAATGCTCGTTCCCTCTTCCAAGCTCCCCCACATCGTGGGGGAGGAGAAAACAGATTCCCGCCCCACGGGTGGGGCGGGTTGGGGTGGGGATGTCTTCTCGGTGCGAACCGTCCTCATCCCCGCAAATCGAAGTACCGCAGCGCGGTTTTTGGCAGGCTGCCGCCGCCCTTGGCGCCCTCGCAGGGGGTGGCGAATTCCACCCGCTTGCGTCCGGCCTGCTTGGCCTGCAGCAGCGCGGCGTCCACCCGTTGATACACCGAGGCGAAATCCTCACCCGGGCACAACTCGCCCACCCCGGCGCTGAAGCTCAGGGCGATGCGACGCCCGGCACTGTCCTGCACCAGAGTCTGCTCGCTGAACGCCATGAGCAGGCGCTGCACCACGACCTGCGACTGCTGCACCGGGGTGTCGGGCAGGATGAGCATGAACTCCTCGCCGCCCATGCGCGCCACCCGGTCGGAGGGACGCACCAGGCGCGTGGCCAGGCTCACCAGTGCCTTGAGCACGGCGTCGCCGGTGTCGTGGCCATAGGTGTCGTTCACCACCTTGAAATGATCGAGGTCGAGCAGGGCCAGGCTGAGCGGCTGGCCGTTGCGCAGGGCGCGCGACTGCATGCGGGCAAACTCGGCGTCCAGCCCACGGCGGTTGAGCGCGCCGGTCAGCGGGTCTTCCTGCAACTGCTGGCTGACCTGCTCGAGCTCGCCTTCGAGCGAGCGGATGCGCTCTTGCGCAGCCTGCGCCTGCCGCTGCGCCTCGGCCAGATGCACGCCAAGTTCGCCGCTGCGCTTTTGCATGCTGCGGCTGTCGTCGAGCACCTCCTGCACCAGGCGGCGGATCTCGTCCCATTCGCGGCTGGCCTGCAGTTGGGTCAGCCGCCCTTCGAGCCGCTGGTTGTATTCACCGCCCTCGGCAGCGTAGTCGCCCAGCTTGCGCACCAGCAAGTCGATCAGCGCCTTGGCGGTGCTGTGGGCGTCGTCCTCGCTCTTGCGCAGCACGCTGTGGCGGACCAGCAGATCGCGCACGGCGTTCTGCGCCTGCTCGATGCGCTCCGGCGCCAGCGGCGCATGCAACTGCTCGCGAATCGCAGCCGCCTGCACCCCCACCCAGGGCTGCGGCACCAGATCGCCGAGATGACCCAGCAGCAGCTCCGCCAGTTCGGTCAGGCCGTTGCGCACGGCGTCTTCGGTGGTCTGCTCGCGGTCGATGGCCAGCCAGACCTCCCGCGCAAGCGGACTCAGCTCGGAGGGCTGTGCACCGCCGTCTGCCGACGCGAGGAGATCGCGCAGCAGGCGCTGCGCCGTGTCGTGCGCGCAGAACGGCTGCACGCCATGCCTGAGGGTGTGCAGCCAGAGTTCGCGCCACGCACTGCCATCCCGGCTCGCTTCCGCCTCGCGGGTTTCGATCGGCGTGGATGCCGCAGCACTCCCGCTTCTCGCCTGCAGCGCGCTCCAGCGGTCGAGCGTCTGCCCGAGTTCGGCCCACAGCGCCTGCGCCGTGGGCAAGGCCGTCAGGCGCTCGATCTGCTGGCGTTTCTGCAATTGCGACAGCCCGGCCTGCGAGCGCTCCCATTGCTCCAGCAAGCGGCGCAGCGCCGCGCCCCAATCCCTGGCGCCCGGCAGGGGTTCCGGGGTCTGCGCCCCGTCGCCCTGATGCAGACTGTCGAACACCTGACGATAGTTCTCGGGCGTGGGTTGCAGCTTGAGTTCGACCAGGCGTTTGAGGGTGGCGCGCGCCTGTTCGGCAATGGTGGGCATGAGAGCAGCGGGGCGAAGTGGTGGGTTGAACGAAATCGTATTGCAAGCGCCTCACGGCAAATGTAAAGGCGGCGCCTGCGACTCCGCACCCGCTTCCAGCCGCCACAGCCAGGCCAGCAGTTCGGCCACGGCGGTATAGAGCGCCGGGGGAATCTGCGTGTCCAGATCGACCGCCATGAGCAGTTGCACCAGTTGCGGCGACTCATGCACATACACCCCGGCCTCCTTGGCACGCGCCACGATGGCCTCGGCCACCAGGCCCTGCCCCTTGGCAACGACCTTCGGCGCCCCACTGGCGTCGGCGTCGTAGCGCAGCGCCACGGCCAGCGGCAGGGCGGGATTGCGGTTGGATTGCGGCGCACTCACGACGGCTCACTCCCCGGCAGCACGCCCAGTTGCACCCCGCCGACTTCCAGACCGGCGGCGCGCAGCGCGGCCTGCAACTGCGGCAGGGCCGGGTCGATGCGCTGCTGCGCCGTCTCGCTGCGCAGCAGGGTCACATCGACCTGGTTGCCGCGCAACTGCAGCTGCGCCTGCACCGCACCGAGCTGCGGCAGATCCAGATCGATCTGGGTGCTCCAGTTGCGCTGCGCTGCAGCCCCGCCTTGCGCCGAGCTGCCGTCCGGGTCGGGCCGCAGACTCCAGCGTGCGGTCTGGCCCGGCCATAGCAGCCCTTCCCACAGCACCTGGCCTTGCATCAGCGACTGCAGTTGCTGCTGCACGATGCCGTGCAACTCCGCTGGCAGACGCGCCGCCAGTTGCACCGGATCGCTGGCCGCCTGTGGCGCTGCCTGTACCGCGCCGTAGGCCGCCAGGCCCGCGTGGCGCGGCGCTGGCGCGGCGTCGGCAGATGGCCCCACGGAGGATGCGGGGGCCTGAGGCAGCGTGGCGGGCCGGGGCGGCTGCCCAGTCTGACCGGCAGGCACAGCATGGGCCTGACCGGCCGTGGGCGCAGCCTGCGCCTGCGCCGAGGCAGGCTGTTGCAGCAGTGGCGACAGCTTGCCCTGCGGCTGCGCGAGCAGTGCCGACAGCGGTTGCTGCCCCTGCGCCCAGGCGCCGAGCTGGCTCTCGTAAAACAGGCCGCTGCTGCCGAGCGCACTGGCCAGCAGTTGCGCGGCCTGCTGTGCGGGTTGCGCCGGGTTGGTCCAGACGGGCGGGGCCGTCACCGCCGCCGCCCGCGTGCCTTGCCCGCCGACGCTGGTGTTCGTGGAGCCTGAAGCCGCGTCCATCTGCTGCAGCAGGCCGAGCAACTGCCCCGGCCCGGACAGCAGCGCCTGCACCGCCGTCTGCTGCGACCCGGGCGGGGTGAGCAGAAATTGCGGCTGGCCGTTCTGCGCGCCGAGGTAGACCAGCGGCAATCGCGCGCCGACCTGAGGCGGCGGGCCGGGCAAGGTCGCGGCAACCAGGGCATTGCCCAGACGCAGCATCACCTGGGTCTGCAAACGCGACTCTGCAGCGGCGCTGGACGCCGGATTTGCCGCCAGCACCTGCACGACTTCGGCGTCGAAGGCCGCTCCCGGCGTGGCGGTGAAGGCGCCGGTCTGCGGCGTGCCGGTTGTTGCTGCCGCGGCGGGCGTGGCGGCTGCCACGCCGTTCAGGGTGACCGGGCTGTTCATCGCCGCATCACAGAATCAGATCGGCTCCTGGCGCAGGCGGATCATCAGCTCCGTCTCGGCCTCGCTGAGGCCGCAGCGCTCGGCGATGTCGCGCACCGGCAACCCCTGGCGCGCGAGTTCGCGTACCGTCGCGCCGATGGACTCTGCCGAGGGCATGGGCGCGGGCTCGTGCAGCACCGGAAAGCCGGTCGGGTCGATCTGTGGCGCGCTGGGCTCGGGCGCAGCGGCAAACGGCGGCTCCACCATTGGCGTCGGCTCGGGCGGGGGCGCGGGTTCGGCACGCGGAGCCAGGGTGAACAGCGCCGAGGGCGGAGGCACCCTGGCGTCGCGCTCCTGTTCCAGGCTGTGCACGCGGCGCTGCAGGGCATCGACCTGATCGCGCGTGGCCGCGAGCAGGTCGAGCAGGCGCTTGAGGGTGAAGGTCAGCGCGATTTGCAGCGCCACGATCAGGGCGGCGGCGATCAGCAGGATCAGGGTCATGATGCGGGCGGCGGCAGACGGAGAGGAGAAGGGGAGAAGGCGGTCAGGCGCGGTCGTCGATGTGGCGGCCGCGGGGCGTATCGGGGTCGGGCAGATCGACAGGGCCGGAGTCTGCCGCAGGGGCGGCAGGCGCGGACGGCGCCGGGCGCTTCGCGGGCGGCTTGCCTCCGGAAGGCTCCTGCCTGCCACGCCCGCCGCCTTCGGGCAGGCGGGATACCGGGTCATAGGCGCCGACCGGGTTGATCGTTGCGTCATCCATGGGGCCCCCTTCGAAGCGTCAATGCGAAAACGTCAATGCGCGAAATAGCTCTGCAGACGGCCTTCGATGATGCGCGGGTTTTCGCCCTCGGCGATGGCCACCAGTCCGTCCACCTGCATTTCCTGCAGCTTGGAGCGATTGTGCACAAGGGCCTTGAGCTTGTTGGCCACCGGCAGGAAAAACAGATTGGCCGAGCCCACGCCGTACACCGTGGCGACGAAGGCCACGGCGATGCCGCCGCCGAGCTTGCTCGGATCGGCCAGGTTTTCCATCACGTGAATCAGACCGAGCACCGCGCCCAGAATGCCCACGGTCGGGGCGTAGCCGCCGGACGATTCATACACCTTCGCGGCCTGGCTGTCGTGATGCTCGACCGCGCCGATTTCCTGTTCGAGGGTGGAGCGGATTTTTTCCGGATCGGTGCCGTCCACCAGCATCTGCAGGCCCTTTTTCACGAAGGGATCGGGCACGGACTCGACCACGGCCTCGAGCGCGAGCAGCCCGTTCTTGCGTGCGGTATCGCTCCACTCCAGGATCTGCTTGATGCTGTCCTGCGGATCGCCCTTGGGCGGCAGCACGATCCACGGCAACATCTTGAGCGAGCGGATGAACACCTTGAGCGGAAACTGCAGCATGGTCGCGCCGGTGGTGCCGCCGATCACGATCAGAAACGCCGTGCCCTGGATGATGGAGCTGATGTGCCCGCCTTCGAGCATCTGCCCCAGCAGAATGGAGCCGAGCGCAACCACGATGCCGATGATGGTCAAGATATCCATGAAATGTTCCGTCCCTGTCTGGCTTGTTGCTATGGCTTGGCGGTCTGCTGGTGATTCTGCAGGCGGGCACGCAGCCGCATCACCGCCTGTTTCATGAGCTGGCTCACGCGCGATTCGCTCACTTCGAGCACCCGGCCGATGTCCTTGAGCTGCAGATCCTCCTGGTAATAGAGCGACAGCACCAGTTTCTCGCGCTCGGGCAGATCGAGAATGGCGGCCTGCAGATCGCGCTCGAGCTCGGCGTCCTGCAGCAGTTCCTCGGGCAGCAGGCTGGCCAGGTCGGCGGTGCGGTCGGCATAGTCACCGCCGTTGTCGGATGTGAGGTCTTCGAGGTAGACCAGCTGCATGCTGGTCTCGGCCAGCGCGTCGTAATACTCGGCCAGTTCCCAGCCCAGATGCGCGGCAATCTCGGCATCGTCGGGATGGCGGCCCAGGCGCTGGGTGAGCAGCGCTTCGGCCCGCTCCATCTGCCGTTCCTTGGCACGGCTGCGGCGCGGCAGCCAGTCGAGCTTGCGCAGTTCGTCATAAATGGCGCCGCGGATGCGGATGGCGGCATAGGTGGCGAACTGCGCTGGCGACTGCATTTCGCCGCGGTCGAGGGCGTCCCACAGGCCGATCATGCCGGCCTGCTCCAGATCGGAAAAATCGACCGAGGCCGGCAACTGCGCCGCCATCTGCCCGGCGATACGCCGCACCATGGGCAGATGCTTGGTCAGCCGCTCCTCGCGGGATTCCGGGGCGGGATAGAGGCCGGGCTTCATGCCGTGGATCGCACTGTCGTGAATGCCGCGCCGCTCATGCGGCCTGCTCGGCGCGCAGCCACTGCTGCATGAAGAATTCGATGCGCCCGCTCGGCCCTTGCGGCAACGGCCAGGCTTGCACCCGCGCAGCCAGTGCGGCAAAGGCCGCAGCCGCCGCACTCTGTGGCGCCGATTCGACCACTGCGCGCTGGCTGCGCACCGCAGCACGCAGCGCGGCGTCCAGCGGAATGCTGCCCAGCAGGTCGAGCGAGACATCGAGATAGCGGTCGGCCACGCCGGTGATCTTGGCAAACAGCGCCTGCCCTTCCCGCGCATCGCGCACCATGTTGGGCAGCAGGTGAAAGCGCTTGAGCCCGTATTGCTTGCTCAGGACCTTGATGAGGGCGTAGGCGTCCGCCACGGAGGCCGGCTCGTTGGACAGCACCACGATCAGGTCCTGCGCCGCGCGGCTGAAGGTGAGCACGTCACCGGCAATGCCGGCGGCGCAATCGACCAGCAGATAGTCCAGCGGCATGTCGAGGGAGCTCACCGCATCGATCAGCCGCGCCTGCGTGGCAATATCGAGCGAGGCCATGCTGGCCACGCCGCTGGAGGCGGGCAGCACCAGAATGTCCTGTGGGCCGCGCACCAGCACGTCGCTGAGCTGCCTTTCGCCGGAGAGCACATGCGAGATGTTGTGGCGCGGGGTGAGCCCGAGCAGGATGTCGATATTGCCCAGCCCGAGGTCGGCATCGAACACCATCACCCGCTGGCCGCCGCGTCCCAGGGTGATGGCCAGATTGGCGACCACATTGGTCTTGCCCACTCCGCCCTTGCCGCTGGCCACGGTGATGACCTTGGTCGGCGGGCGCTGCAGGCGGCGCAGTCCTTCGGCTTGATCCATGAGGTTGTCCCGGGTCATGGCATCAGGCCGAACGCGCCGACGCCACGGCGGTTGCGGCGGCGGGAGGCTGGACGGCGGGGGAATCGAAGCGGGTCACGGGATCGTGCTCGAGCAAAGCCGTGATCTTAGCCAGCGACGGCACATGCAGGTCTTCGGGCACACGTTGGCCGTCCGTGTAGAACCACAGCGGCACGCTGCTCTCCACCAGCCATTGCAGCGCCGCGCCGAAGCTCGGGCTTTCATCCAGCTTGGTCAGAATGGCTGCGGCCACCGGCAGGCGGCGGTACAGCGCCCAGAGTTCGGCATACGCCGCCGGAGCCAGCCCGGCGCCGACCACCAGCAGCCGGGTGACACGCTCACCCAGCGCCTGCAGCCATTGCATCTGCTCGGCCATGCGCGCATCCCGCGGGCTCAGGCCGATGCTGTCGATCAGCACGTAGCGCCTGTCGGCGAATTCGCGCAGATGTTGCTGCAGTTCCTCGCCGTCGCGCGCCACCGCCACCGGAACGCCAAGGATGCGGCCGTAGATCTTGAGTTGCTCGACCCCGCCGATGCGGTAGGTGTCGGTGGTGATCAGCGCCACCGCCGCGGTGCCGTGGCGCAGCACCAGCCGGGCAGCGAGCTTGGCGATGGTCGTGGTCTTGCCCGCGCCGGTCGGCCCGACCAGGGCGTAGATACCCGCAGCCGACACCGGATCGGCCGCCACCTGCAGCCCTTTGCCGAGATACGCGGCCAGCGCCCCGCGCAGGTTCAGCGCGTCGCTGCCGAGCTGCCGTGCCCGCGCGGTGGAAAAGCCCAGCGCCTGCAGCTGCTCGCCCAGCGGAGTGAGCGGCCCGGCGTCGGCCAGACCGGACATCTGCGACTGCATCCACTGCCGCAGATCGTGCAATTCATGGCGCAGGGTACCGAGTTCGTCCTGCGGCGCGACAAGCCGATCGGGGCGCGGCTGGAGGGCATCGGGACGGACCGCCGAATGTGCGGGCGGCTTGGGAGCAACTGCCAGCGCAGCGGCGTCCTTCTGCTCCAGCGTCATTGGGGCGGGCACCCGCGCCACGGCGGGCAGGGGCAGGTCGGCGGCGGGGTTGGGAGTGGGGCGGTCTTGCCCTTCCCCCTCCCGACCTCCCCCACGCGTGGGGGAGGAGAGAGCGGCGCCAGGCGTTGCCTTCGGATGCCCCTCCCGGCCTCCTCCGGCAGCGGATGCGCTGGCCGTCTCGCCCGCAGCCGCTTCACTCCCTCTCCACGTGTGGGGAGGGTTGGGTTGGGGAGCCGCAGCAGGCGCCGCCGCCTCCCCTTCCTGCTCCTCCGACGGAAACCGGCTGGCGTCGAAGTCCACCGCCGCCATCAATTCGACGCCGCCGACGATTTCCCGATTCGACAGGATCACCGCGTCGGCGCCGAGGTCGTTGCGGATGCGGGTGAGCACCTCGCGGGTGTTGGTTCCGGTGTAGCGTTTGATTTTCACGATTGCGGCTCCAGTGTTCATGCGCCCAGCGTGGCGGTGACCTTGACCTGTTTCTGGTCGGGAATTTCAGCATAGGACAGCACCCGCAACCGCGGTGCGCTGCGCGCCAGCAGACGGGCAAGGAACTGTCGCAGCGGCGCACTGACCAGCAGCACGCCGGTCGCGCCCTGCGCTTCCATGCGTTGCATCAGCTCGCGCGCCTTGTCCATCAGGCGCTGCGCCAGCCCGGGTTCCACTGCGGCCTGCTGCGGGTCGGCGCGCAGGCTGGAAAGCAGAATCTGTTCCAGCTGCCCGTCGAGCACCGCGGCCGACAGCTCCTGCCCGTTCGGCGACAGACTCTGCACGATGTAGGCGCCCAGCGCCAGCCGCACCCGGGCGGTGAGTTCGTCGGTGTCGGTCACCTGCGCGGCGTTTTCGGCCAGCACCTCGGCAATGGTGCGCATGTCGCGGATCGGCACGCCCTCGGTCAGCAGATTCTGCAGCACCTTGCGCAGCCGGTCGGCGGACATGAGCTTGGGCACCAGGTCCTCCACCAGCTTGGGCGAACGCTTGGACAGATGCGCCAGCAAACCTTCGACCTCCTCGCGCCCGAGCAGGTCGGCCGCATGGGTCTGCAGCAGGTGGTGCAGATGGGTGGCGAGCACGGTGCTGGGATCGACCACGGTGTAGCCCAGCGCCTGCGCACGGTCGCGCTGTTCCTTGTTGATCCACACCGCAGGCAGGCCAAACGCGGGGTCCTTGGTCGGGGTGCCCTGCACCTCGCCCATCACCTGCCCCGGGTTGATGGCCATGAGCAGGTCGGGGAAGATGTCGCCGCTGCCCACATCCACACCCTTGAGGGCGATGCGATAGCCGCCGGGACGCAGCTCCAGGTTGTCGCGGATGTGCACCGAGGCGACCAGAAAGCCCATCTCCTGCGCGAACTTCTTGCGCACCCCGCGAATGCGCCCGAGCAGCTCGCCGCCCTGATTGCGGTCCACCAGCGGAATCAGCCGGTAGCCCACGTCCAGCGAGAGGGTGTCCACCGGCTCGATCTGTTCCCAGCTCACCTCCTCCGGCTCGGCGGGCGGCACCGCTTCGGGGGCGGCCTGCGCCTGGGCTGCGGCCTGCTTCTGTTTTTTGAGCTGCCACCACAGCACGCCGCCCAGCACCGCCGCAGCGCCGAGGAAGGCCAGGTGCGGCATGCCCGGCACCAGCCCGATCAGTCCGAGGATGCCCGCCGTGATCGCCAGCACCCGCGGATGGGTGAACAACTGGCTGACCAGTTGCCGCCCCACGTCCTGCCCGGTGGACACATTGCTGATCACGATGCCCGCAGCCATCGAGATGACCAGCGCGGGGATCTGCGACACCAGCGCGTCGCCGATGGACAGCAGGGTGTAGTTCTGCGCCGCGTCGCGCAGGCTCAGGCCGTGCATGAACACGCCGATCACCAGTCCGCCGATCAGGTTGATGAACAGAATGAGAATGGCGGCCACCGCGTCGCCGCGCACGAACTTGCTCGCGCCGTCCATCGCGCCGTAGAAGTCGGCCTCCTGCGCCACCTCGGCGCGGCGCTTGCGGGCCTCTTCCTGGTCGATCAGCCCGGCGTTGAGATCGGCGTCGATCGCCATCTGCTTGCCCGGCATGGCGTCCAGGGTGAAGCGCGCGCTGACCTCGGCGATGCGCCCCGCGCCCTTGGTGATCACCACGAAGTTGATCACCACCAGAATGGCAAACACGATGATGCCCACCGCGTAATTGCCCCCGACCACGAACTTGCCGAAGGACTCGATCACGGCCCCTGCGGCGCCTTCCCCGTTCTGCCCGTGCAGCAGGATGACCCGCGCCGCCGCCACATTGAGCGACAGCCGCAGCAGGGTGGTGAACAGCAGCGCGGTGGGAAATGCCGAGAAATCCAGTGGCCGGGTGAGGTACAGGGTGACCAGCATGATGATCAGCGACAGCACGATGTTGAAGGTGAACAGCATGTCGAGCAGCACGGTGGGCAGCGGCACCACCAGCATCATCAGGATGAGCACCACAAGAACCGGCGCGGTGAGCATGCGCCAGTCCACGCGCCGCAGCAGCGTGCGCCAGGCCGGCACGGTGATGGAACTCGAAGTCGGGGAAGTCGCCATGGTGGTTTACGCGTTCACTGCAAAGTCTGGAGGAATGGCCCAGTCATCCGGCGCCTGGGCGATCTGCGGTGCGGCGCGCAACTGGAAGACATAGGCCAGCAGCAGGGCCACGGCGTTGTAGAGCGCCACCGGAATTTCCTGCTCCAGTTCGGCGTGATGAAACAGCGCGCGCGCCAGCGGCGGCGCCTCGATCACCGGCACGCCATGCTCGGCGGCAATCTCGCGGATGCGCGCTGCCACCCGGTCGGCCCCGAGCGCCAGCACCACCGGGGCGCGGTTCTTGCCTTCCTTGTAGGCCAGCGCCACGGCGTAATGCGTCGGATTGGTCACCACCACGTCCGCCCTGGGCACGGCGGCCATCATGCGCTTGCGCGCGCGCTCACGCTGCAGCGCGCGCAGCTTCTGCTTGATCTGCGGATTGCCCTCGCTTTCGCGCATTTCATCCTGCATGTCCTGACGGCTCATCTTGAGCTGCTTGTTCATCTGGAACAACTGCCACGGCACATCCACCGCAGCCACCAGCAGCGTGCCCGCAGCCATCCACAAAAACGCCTTGGCCGCGATCAACCCGAGCTGGGTCTGCGCGAGGTTCGGCTCCACCTGCAACAGCCCGAGCAACGCGCCGCGCTGGCTCAGCAGCACCAGGCCCGCGATCACGCCAATCACGATGGCCTTGAGCAGCGCCTTGCCGAGTTCGCCCAGACCGGTGATGGAGAACATGCGCTTGATGCCGGTGATCGGGTCGAGGCGGCTGAAATCCGGCGCCAGCGCCTGAGTGCTGAACACCCAGCCGCCCATCACCACCCCGCCTGCTGCACCGGCGACAAAGGTCAGCGCCAGCACCGGCGCAGCCAGCAGCACGCCGATCAGCGCCACCTTGCCTGCGGCCTGCAGCATCGCGGTCGGGTCCTGCGCAGCCAGCGCTGCGGAGGTGAGTCCGGTGTGCAGCAGCGACCGGGCGGTGTCGTAGAACCAGCCGCCCAGGCTGGTGACCAGCACCGCCACGCCCAGCAGCAACAGCGCGGAGGTGAGGTCACGCGATCGCGCCACCTGCCCCTTTTCACGCGCCAGCTGCTTGCGCTTTTGCGAGGCGGGTAATTCCTTTTCCTGTGCGCTGTCTTCGGCCATCTGCCTGCTCCTAGCGCGCTGCGCCCTGCTGCAACACCTGGCCGGAAAGATTCAGCCCGACATCGACCAGATGCTGCACCACGTTCTGCATCACTGGCATCACCAGATACAGCGCGACAAAACCCAGAATGAAAAACATCGGAAAGCCGATGGCAAACAGGTTGAGCTGCGGCGCGAGCTTGGTCAGCACCCCCAGGCCGAGGTTGGCGATCAGCAGCACGCCCAGCACCGGCGCGGACAGCGCAAGTCCCAAGCTGAAAATCGCCGTCCCCGCCTGCGCGAGAAGCTGCCAGGTCTGCGCTGCCAGCCCCAGATTGGGCGCGACCGGCAGCAGGCTGAAGCTGCGCGCAATCACCGCCAGCAGCACCAGATGGCCGTTGACCGCAAGAAACAGCAGCAGTGTGAGGATGTTGAGAAAGCTCGCCAGGCTCGTGACCTGCACGCCCTGCACCGGGTCGAACAGGGTGGCGAAACCCATGCCCATCTGCAGCCCGATCACCCCGCCGGCAAGCTGCACCGCGCTGAGAATCAGGGTCATCGACAAGCCGATCGCCCCGCCCACCAGCAGCTGCTGCACCACCAGCATCCATGCCGCAGCCGTGCCGAACTGCACCGGAGGCATGGCAGGCAGTGCCGGGGCGATGGCCACGGCCACCAGCACCGCAAGCCCCACGCGCAGCAACACCGGCACACTGCCCATGCCGAACACGGGAGCTGCCGACAACATGGCCAGCACCCGCAGGAAGGGCCAGAACAACGCGCCGATCCAGGTCTCGATCTGCGTGCTGGTGAAATGGATCATGGCCTCACTGCCTTCAGCCGCCGTTGATCAGATGCGGGATGCTCTCGAACAGCCGGATGGTGAAGTCCATCATCACATGCAGCATCCACGGCCCGGCGAGCACCGCGGCCAGCCCCATCGCGAGCACCTTGGGCACGAAGCTCAGGGTCATTTCATTGAGTTGCGTGGCCGCCTGGATCAGGCTGACCAGCAGACCGACGACCAGCGCCACGCCGAGCAGCGGCAGCGCCACCAGGAAGGTCACCCACAGCGCCTGCTGCGCGATGGTGGTGATGGATTCAGGTGTCATGGGGTCTACCTTTCCTCAGTGCACGAAGCTTTGCACCAGCGAACCGATCACTAGGTCCCAGCCGCCGACCAGCACGAACAGCATGAGCTTGAGCGGAAACGACACAGTCACCGGTGAGAGCATCATCATCCCCATCGACATCAGCACCGCGGCGACCACCATGTCGATGATCAGAAACGGGATGAAGATCACGAAGCCGATCTGGAACGCGGTCTTGAGTTCGGACGTGACGAACGCCGGGATCAACAGGGTCATCGGCGTGTCCGCTGGCTTGTCCAGCGCCTTGTGGCCGGAGAGCTTGACGAACAGCGCAAGGTCTTCCTGCCGCGTCTGCCGCAGCATGAAATCGCGCAACGGCGCCGCCCCTGCCTGCAGCGCCTGCTGCATCGACATCTGGTTGTCCATCAGCGGCTTGACCGCGACGTCGTTGACCTGGTTCAGCACCGGGCTCATGACAAAAAACGTGAGAAACAGCGACAGCCCGACGATCACCTGGCTGGGCGGCACCGTGGTCGTGCCCAGCGCCTGCTTGAGCAGCGACAGCACGATGACGATGCGGGTGAACGCGGTCATCATCAGCAGCATCGCCGGCAGGAACACCAGCGCGGTCATGAACAGCAGCGTTTGCACGCTCAAGCTGTATTCGGTGCCGCCCCCGGCTGCCGGTGTGGCGGTGAACGCGGGCAGCGCCTGCGCGCTCGCCCACAGCGGCATGCACAGCGCCGCTGCGGTCAGCGCGCGCACGAGCAGGCGTGACGTCGAACGACTCATGGCCTGGCCTTTGCGCGTTGCTCCACGGCGCGCCGCAACCAGTCGGAAAAGCTGGCGGGCAAGACCGCAGCAACCCCGGGCGCCGCGGTGGGCGGCTGCAGATCGACCGGCGTGGCCAGCACGTGCAGACAGGTCAGCCCCTGCGCGCTCGACGCGAGCAGTAATTGCTGCCCACCCACCTGCACCAGCAGCAGCTTTTCGCGCGGCGCCAGATGCAGCGTGGCGAGCACCCGCATCGGGCCGCTGGCGGCGCGCATGCCGGGCTGGACGCGCTTGAGCAGCCACAGCGCGGCAACGAACACCGCGATCACCGCAACCAGTCCGCCAAACACGCGCAGCAGTTCGGTCCAGGCGAGCGGATCGGGCAAGGCAGAGGGCGACATGATGGCGACGGTTTCCTGACGTTTGTGCGTCCCGCCGTCGGGTGCTTGACGCAAAGAACGGCAAAACCCGCTCTCGCATCAGCGCCTCAGCCGGTTCCGGCAGGACTCCTGCCCTGTCTTTGCAATCCGCAGGCCAGCCTGCGCTTTCACGCAGAATGCGGTTTCGACCCTTTCAACCTGGAGACCCCATGCGACTGATCGGCAACATCCTGTGGTTCATCCTCGGCGGCTTCGTCATGGGGCTGGCGTGGTGGTTCACCGCGCTGCTGTGCGCCATCACCATCATCGGCATTCCGTGGGCGATCGCGGCGTTTCGCATCGGCGCGTTCAGCTTCTGGCCATTCGGCCGCATGGTGGCCGACAAGCCCAGTGGCGCGGTGGGCAGTGGGTTCAGTGCGCTGGGCAATCTGATCTGGGCGATTCTGTTCGGCTGGTGGCTGGCCTTGGGGCATCTGGTGTCGGCGCTGCTGTGCGCCATCACCATCATCGGCATTCCGTTCGCCCTGCAGCACATCAAGCTGGCCGGACTGGCGTTTTTTCCCTACGGCAAAGAGATCGTGCCGATCACACCTTAGGGCTTCAACGCTTTCCACCTCCCCCACGCGTGGGGGAGGCTGGGAGGGCATCCGAAGCAGGCGCGAAGCGCTGTTCTCTCCTCCCTTACTGGGGGGGAGGCTGGGAGGGGGTCGGCCTGGCAGCGCTTCAGCCTCTGCCGATGCCGTAGTACCGCAGCCCGGCGGCACGGACGAATTCCGGGTCCCAGATATTGCGGCCGTCGAACACCACCTGGTCCTTGAGCGTGGCGGCCAGCGCGCCGAAATCGGGCGAGCGGAAGGCGTGCCATTCGGTAATCACTGCCAGCGCATCGGCGCCCTGCAGCGCCGCAGTCGCGTCCTTGGAAAACACCAGCGCGGGCTGCGCGGGCAGCAGACGCCGCGCCATGTCCACCGCCACCGGGTCCCAGGCCTGCACTGTCGCGCCCGCCTGCAGCAGCGCGGTGATGAGGTCCAGACTGGGCGCGTCGCGCATGTCGTCGGTGTTCGGCTTGAACGCCAAGCCCCAGACCGCGAAGGTCTTGCCAGCCAGCGCGCCCTGGTAATGGTCGTGAATCTTCTCGAACAGCCGCAGCTTCTGCCGCTGGTTGACCGCGTCCACCGCTTCCACCAGCTCGGCGTGCAGCCCGAGTTCGCGCGCCGTGTGCGCCAGCGCCTTCACATCCTTGGGAAAGCACGAGCCGCCATACCCGGCGCCGGCGTAGAGAAAGTGGCTGCCGATGCGGTGATCGACGCCGATGCCCTTGCGGATCTGTTCGATGTCCGCCCCCACGGCTTCGGCGATGCGCGCCAGTTCGTTCATGAACGAGATGCGCGTGGCCAGCATGGCGTTGGCGGCATATTTGGTCAGCTCGGCGCTGGCCGCGTCCATCACCATGATCTTTTCGTGATTGCGGTTGAACGGGCGGTACAGCTCGCGCATGGTGGCGATTGCCTGCGGATCGTCGCTGCCGAGCACGATGCGATCGCCGCGGGTGAAGTCCTCGATGGCCGAGCCTTCCTTGAGAAATTCCGGATTGCTCACCACGCCCAGACGATGGTCCACGCCGCGCCTGGCAAGCTCGGCCTCGGCCAGTGCGCGCACCTTGGGGATGGTGCCCACCGGCGCGGTGGATTTCTGCACCACCACCAGCGGCCCGGTCATCGCGCGACCGATCTCGGCGGCAGCGCCCTCCACCTGCGACAGATCGGCCTGCCCGCTGGGCAGCGACGGCGTGCCCACTGCAATGAAGCACACCTGCGAACCCGGCAGACCCTCGGCGATGCTCGGGCTCAAGGTCAGCCGCCCCTGCTCGATATTGCGCCGCACCAGATCGCTCAGACCAGGCTCGTAGAACGGCACCTCGGCGCGTTCGCGCAGCGCGGACAGGCGGGCCGGGTCGCGTTCGATGCAGGTGACCTTGTTGCCGACGTCGGCAAAGCAGGCCGCGGTGACCAGACCGACATACCCCGCTCCTATGACTGTGACGCGCATGACAGGCTTTCTCGTGATTTCATCAGGGAGTGCTATTTTGCAGCATGGCGGCGGCAAAGCCTGTGACACACGGCGTTGCATTCCATGACCGCGCTGACATCCGCTGACCCGCCCGGCTTGACGTGCATCAAGTGCCATGTTGCACTGCGACATTCCAATGCAGTGATCTGTTGCGCGCCCCCCCCGGGCTGACTCGCCGCCTCACCCCCCGAGGGGGGTCGAGGCAACCTGGGGCGGCCCTGCGTTTCCTTGAGGAGAGACCCATGAGCGAACTCCAGCCCCGCCCCCGACGTGCTTCGCCACGCAAATCGGGGGCTGGCGCATCCGCAAGCAAGCAAGCGGCGCTGAAACTGGCTGCCGTCTCGACGGCAGCCGTCCCCTCCGCGCCGCGCAACGGGGTCTCCGAAATGCCGCGGCCTGTCATCCCCCTGCCGCCGTCCTCAAGCACTCCGCTGCCACCGCCGGACCGCGATCAGGCCCAGCGCGACATGATCGACCGCGCGATCCACGCGCTGTCGGCCCGCGCCACGCTGGGGCTGTCGCCGGCCGCGCTCGGTCTGGCGTTTGCCGATTGGGCCATGCACATGACGGCCTCGCCCGGCAAGCAGGCCAGCCTGGCGGCGCAGGCGCTGCAACTGCAGGGCCAGTGGCTGCGCTACGCCGCCGAACTGGGTGCGCATGCGCTGCGCGGCGACCGCACCCCCTGCCCGGATTGCATCACCCCGCCCGCGACCGACCGGCGCTTTGCCGCGCCGCAGTGGCAGCAGTTTCCGTTCAACCTGATCGCGCAGCGCTTCCTCCTGCGCGAACAACTGGTCGATGCCGCAGCGCATGGCGTGCGCGGGGTATCGCCGCACCATGAGCAGGTCGTGGCCTTCATGGCGCGACAGTGGATGGACATGGTCTCGCCGAGCAATTTCTTCTGGACCAACCCGGAGGTGCTCGAGCGCACCGCCGCCACCGGCGGCACCAGCCTGCTGCAAGGGCTGCGCAACTGGCAGGACGATCTGCAGCGGCTGATCGACAGGCGGCCTCCCGCCGGGGTCGAGCAGTTCCGCCCCGGGTTTGAGGTGGCGGTCACCCCGGGCAAGGTGGTGCTGCGCAACCGGCTGATGGAACTGATCCAGTACAGCCCGACCACGCCGACAGTGCACGCCGAGCCGGTGCTCATCATCCCGGCGTGGATCATGAAGTACTACATCCTCGACCTGTCGCCGCACAACGCGCTGGTGAAATTTCTGGTCGATCAGGGCCACACGGTGTTCATGGTGTCGTGGAAAAACCCCACTGCCGACGATCGCGATCTGGGCATGGACGACTACCTGCATCTCGGCCCGCTGGCCGCGCTCGATGCGGTGGGCGCGATCGTTCCGGGCCGCAGGGTCCATGCCACCGGCTACTGCCTGGGCGGCACACTGCTGTCCATCGCCGCTGCGGCGCTGGCGCGGCGCGGCGACGAGCGGCTGGCAAGCATCAGCCTGTTCGCCGCGCAGACCGATTTCACCGAGGCCGGCGAGCTCACCCTGTTCACCGACGAGAGCCAGGTCAGCTTTCTCGAGGATCTGATGTGGTCGCAGGGGTTTCTCGACACCTCGCAGATGGCCGGCACCTTCCAGATGCTGCGCTCTTCCGATCTGATCTGGTCGCGCATCATGCGCGACTACCTGATGGGCGAGCGCGCGCCGATGAACGACCTGATGGCGTGGAACGCCGACGCCACCCGCATGCCCTACCGCATGCACAGCGAATACCTGCGCAGCCTCTACCTGCGCAACGCGCTGGCCGAGGGGCATTACAAGGTCGATGGCAAGCCGGTCGCAGTGGAAAACGTCACCGCGCCGTGGTTCGTCGTCGGCACCGAGACCGATCATGTCGCACCGTGGAAGTCGGTCTACAAGATCCACCTTCTGGCCGATTCCGAAGTGACCTTCGTGCTCACCAGCGGCGGGCACAACGCCGGCATCGTCAGCGAGCCCGGCCATCCGCACCGCCACTACCGCTGGGCGGTGCACCCCGGCGGCCGCCCCTACCTCGACCCGGATCACTGGGTACCGCTGGCGCAGGCCGAGGAAGGCTCGTGGTGGCCGCTGTGGAGCCGCTGGCTGGTCGCCAAGGGCAGCGGCCAGCAGGTCGACCCGCCGGCCTGCGGCAGCGTGGACCATCCTCCGCTGGCCAACGCGCCGGGCGAGTATGTGCTGCAGCGCTGAATCCCCCCCTCCTCCCGAGACGCGCATGACCGACACCCTTTGCAACCGCACCTTCGACGAGATCGCCGTGGGCGACAGCGCCAGCCTGCAGCGCACCCTCACGCTGAACGACATTGCCACCTTCGCGGTGATGTCGGGCGACGCCAACCCTTCGCATGTGGACGCCGACTTCGCCCGCAGCACCCCGTTTCACCAAGTGGTCGCGCACGGCATGTGGAGCGGCGCGCTGCTGTCCAACCTGCTCGGCACCGAACTGCCAGGGCCGGGCACGGTGTATGTCGATCAGGCGCTGACCTTTCATCAGCAGGTGCTGCTGGGCGACACGGTCACCGTGTCGGTCACTGCGCGCGAGAAGTTTGCCGACACGCACCGCATCCGCTTCGACTGCGCAGTGGTCAACCAGCGCGGGCAGATCGTGGTCAGCGGCCACGCGCTGGTGCAGGCGCCGACCGAAAAAGTCTGCCGCCCCCGCACCCATCTGCCGCAGTTGCATCTGATCGACCCGGGCCAGCGCCTGCTCGCGCTGGTGGCCAGGGCGCGCGAAGGTTGCAAGGGTCTGCACCCGATGCGCGTGGCCGTGGTGCATCCGGTGAATGCCGTGTCCATCCAGGGCGCGATCGACGCGGCGCAGGCCGGGTTGATCGAGCCGGTGTGGATCGGGCCGGAAGCGCGCATCCGCGCCGCGGCAGAGGCTGCGGGCATCGACCTGTCGCCCTGGCAGCTGCTGTCCACCGAGCACAGCCATGCCGCCGCCGCACGCGCGGTGGAGCTGGCGCGCAATGGCAAGGTCGGCGCGCTGATGAAAGGCGCGCTGCACACCGACGAACTGATGCACGCGGTGCTCGACCCCGCCACCGGCTTGCGCTCGGCGCGGCGCGCCAGCCATGTGTTCGTCGTCGATGCCCCGGCTGCCGACCGCCTGCTGTTCATCACCGACGCCGCGATCAACATCGCCCCCGACCTCGACACCAAGCGCGACATCGCACAAAACGCCATCGATCTGGCGCAGGCGCTGGGCGTTGCCACACCGCGCGTGGCGCTGCTGGCCGCGGTGGAAACGGTCAACGCCCGCATGCCCGCCACGCTGGACGCAGCGGCGCTGTGCAAGATGGCCGACCGCGGGCAGATCACCGGCGCCGTCCTCGACGGGCCGCTGGCGTTCGACAACGCGATTTCGCTCGCCGCGGCCAAGACCAAGGACATCCAATCGCCGGTAGCCGGACAGGCCGACATTCTGCTCACCCCCGATCTGGAATCGGGCAATATGCTGGCCAAGCAGCTCGAATACCTCGGCGGCGCGACCATCGCCGGGCTGGTGGTCGGCACGCGCGTGCCCATCATCCTCACCAGCCGTGCCGACGGCGTGCAGGCGCGGCTGGCCTCGTGTGCACTCGCCGTGCTGCAGCGCCAGGCCCTGCTGCGCGCCGCTGGCCAGCTGGACGCCACCGACGTCTCACCCGACAAGACGCAGACCGCGTGAACCGCGCCATGCCCGCCCCCACCCTGCTCTGCCTCAACACCGGCTCGGCCAGCCTGAAATTCGCGCTGTTCGCGCTCGCCGACTGCGCCGGCCCGTCGCTGCCCGCGGCCTTGATACGCGGCGAGATCGACAACCACGACGGCCAGGCACTGCTGCGCTGGAGCGATGCGCAAGGGCAAACGCACCGCAGCGCCTCGAACACGCCGCGCGGCGACATCGCCGCCGAGGTCGACGCGCTGCTCGACCACGTCATCGCCCCGGCGGGCTTGGGAGAGATCGCCGCGGTTGCGCACCGCATCGTCCACGGCGGCGAGCGCTACACCAGCGCGCAGCGCATCACCCCCGAGGTGCGCGCAGCGCTCGACGATTTGCGCAGCCTCGCCCCGCTGCACCAGGGGCCGGGGCTGGCCGGGGTGGACGCAGCCACGGCGCGGCTGCCCGACGTGCCGCAGATCGCGTGTTTCGACACCGCATTTCACGCCACGCAACCCCCGCTTGCACGCCGCTACGCCATCCCGCGCGCATGGCACGACAAGGGCTTCAAGCGCTACGGCTTTCACGGCCTGTCGTATGACGCGATCACCCACAGCCTGCCTGCGCTGCTGGGCGCGCGCGCGCAGGGCGCGGTGATCGTCGCGCATCTGGGCGGCGGGGCAAGCCTGTGCGGTCTGCGGCAATTGAAGAGCGTCACCACCACCATGGGCTTTACCGCGCTCGACGGGCTGGTCATGTCCACCCGCAGCGGCGCGATCGACCCCGGGATGGTGCTGCACTGGATCGCTGAAGAGCAGCTGGACGCAACCCAGGTCACCGCCATGCTCTACCACGACAGCGGGCTCAAGGGCGTGTCGGGAATCAGCGACGACCTGCGCACGCTGGAACAGAGCAGCGACGCGCGCGCGGCCGAGGCGATCGCGGTGTTCGTCGCCAGCGTGGTGCATCACATCGGCGCGCTGGCCGCAGACCTCGGCGGACTCGACGCGCTGGTGTTCACCGGCGGCATCGGCACGCACAGCGCACGGGTGCGTGCCGACGTGTGCCACGCACTGGCCTGGCTGGGCGTGGCGCTGGACGCGCAGGCCAACGCCGCAGGGCAGACCCGCATCACCCGCGGCGACAGCCGTATCCCCGCTTTCGCCCTGCCCACCGACGAAGAAGGCGTGATGGCGCTGCAGGCCGCCGCGCTGCTGGCATGAACCTCAGGGAGTCTTGAATGAACACAAGGGCCGTGGCAGTGACCCGCTACGACTACGCGCAGGACGCGCGCGCGCAGATCTACGGGCAGACGCAGGGCTTCATCAAACTGGTGTTCCGCCGTGCCGAAGCGCTTTTGCTGGGCGCGCAGATCGCCGGCATGGATGCAGCGCAGCTCATCGCCCCACTGGCGCGCGCGCTGCGCCCGTAGCGCCGCCAGGGAGCCCCGATGCACGCCTCATCCGCCTCACCCAGCACCACACGCGCGGCGCAAACCGATGACCTGCCCCCCACCGACACGGCGCAGGGTCTTACCGCCGCCGAGGCCGCCGCCCGGCTGGCCCGCTTCGGCCCCAACGCCATCGCCGAGCGCACCATCCCCGCCTGGCGGCAACTGTTGATCAAGTTCTGGGCGCCAGTGCCGTGGATGCTCGAGGCGGTGATCGTCCTCCAGTTGCTGCTCGGCCGGGGATTCGAGGCGCTGGTGATCGCCGCGCTGCTGGTGTTCAACGCCATGGTCGCGTTCGTCCAGGAGCAGCGCGCCAAGGACGCGCTGGCGCTGCTGCGCCGGCAACTGCACGTCAGCGCCCGGGTGCTACGCGATGCGCGCTGGCAGCAAATCCCGGCGGCGCAGGTGGTTCCGGGAGACGTGGTGCACGTCCGCGCTGGAGACATCGTCCCGGCCGACCTGCAGTTGTTCGACGGTGCGGTGTCGCTCGACCAGGCGGCGCTGACCGGCGAGTCGCTGCCGGTCGATGCAGGCCCCGGCAAGCCGGCCTTTACCGGCGCGATCGTGCGTCAGGGCGAGGCCAGCGGGGTGGTCAGCGCAACCGGCGCGCATACGGTTTTCGGCCAGACCGCCGAGCTGGTGCGCGCATCCAGCGCCCCCAGCCACATGCAGCGCACCATCTTCGCCATCGTCAAGCGCCTGGTCGCGTTCGACGCCGTGCTGGTCGCGCTGGTCATCGGCTATGCGCTGTGGCGCGACCTGCCGCTGCTCGATACCGCGGTGTTCGCGCTGATGCTGCTCGTCGCTTCGGTGCCGGTCGCGCTGCCGGCCACCTACACCCTGGCGACCGCGGTCAGCAGCCAGCAACTCGCACACCTTGACGTGCTGGTCACGCGCCTGCCCGCAGTGGAAGAAGCCGCGGCGATGGACACCCTGGTCTCGGACAAGACCGGCACGCTCACGCAGAACAGCCTGCGCTTTGCCGCGGCCACAGCACTGGCGCCAGGCACGGATGAAAACGCCGTCTTGCGCGCCGCCGCGCTGGCCAGCGACGACGCGACGCAAGACCCGCTGGATCTGGCGTTGCTCAGCGCTGCGCGCGAGCGCAAGCTGCTGGAGGGCGCCCCGGCGCGCACCGGGTTTCACCCCTTCGACCCCGCCACGCGGCGCAGCGAAGGCGAATACACCGTCGACGGCCAGCCCTGGCGCGCGGTCAAGGGTGCAGCCACCATCATCGGCCCGCTGTGCCATCTGGACGGCCCACAGCAAACCGCGCTCCATGCCGCGGAAAAGCAGCTCGCCGCCAGCGGGGCGCGCGTGCTCGCTGTGGCCGCAGGCCACGGCGATGCGCTGCAATTGCTCGGCGCGGTCGGACTGTCCGATCCGCCGCGCCCCGATGCGGCCGATCTGATCGCGCAGATCAAACGGCTCGGCGTGCGCGTGTGCATGGCCACAGGAGATGCCGAAGTCGCCGCGCGCGCGATCGGCGCGCAGCTCGGTCTGGGCACGCGAGTGTGTCAGGCCGCGCCCGAGGCGCTGCAACACCCCGAGCGGTGCGATCTGTTCGCGCGCGTGCTGCCCGAAGACAAGCACCACATCGTCGCCGCGCTGCAGCAGGCCGGGCATGTGACCGGCATGACCGGCGACGGGGTCAACGACGCGCCGGCGCTGCGCCAGGCGGAGCTGGGCATCGCGGTGGCCAGCGCGACCGACGTCGCCAAGGCCGCAGCGGGTGTGGTGCTCACCGATCCGGGGCTGTCTGGCGTGCTCACCGTGGTGCGTGCCGGGCGGCAGGTACACCGGCGCATGCTCACCTACACCCTCAACAAGGTGCTGCGCACGCTGGAAATCGTGCTGTTCCTCACCCTCGGTCTGCTGCTCACCGGGCACTTCGTCATCTCGCCGCTGCTGATCGTGCTGATGCTGTTTGCCAACGACTTTGCCACGATGAGCATCGCCACCGACCGGGTGCAGCCTGCAGCGCTGCCGCAGCGCTGGCAGGTGGGCCGGCTGATGGGCGCGTCCATCGTGCTGGCAGGCTTGAGCCTGCTGTTCGCCGCGGGTCTTTACCTCTGGGCGCAGTCGCAGGGTTTGAGCGCGGCGCAGTTGCAGACCGTGGTGTTCCTGATCCTGGTGCTGGGCAACCAGGCGGGGATTTACCTGCTGCGCAGCGACGGCCCGATGTGGCGGCTCGCGCCGTCGAAATGGATGGCCGCAGCCATCCTGGGTGATGTGATCGCCGTGAGCCTGCTCGCCGGATTCGGCGTGCTGATGGCCGCGCTGCCTTGGCTGGTGGTCGGGGCCATCCTGCTGGCCACCGCCGTCTTCACCCTGCTGCTCGATACGCTGCTCAAACGCCCGTTGTTCGCCCGCTTCGCCATTGCCTGAAGGAAAACATCATGCCCCCGTCCGACAACGCTGCAACGCCGCAGATCAATGTGCCGTTTTTCTGGCCGATGCAGCTCGCTGCCGACATGGCCGCGCAGGGGCTGGAGCTGGCTGCGCGCAATGTCAAATTTCTCGACGAGGAATTGCGGCTGCACGGCGGGATCAAGCCGCGTCTGGCCACCGCGCACAGCGTGCGGCTGACGCTGCGCACCCCCGGCCTGTGCGACGATTCGGCGGACGACGCGCGGGGCACGCCAACGCTGGTGATCGCACCCCACACCGGCCTCACCTCGATGATCGCGGACGATCAAAAGGCTCAAAAGGCCAAAGCCTGATGCAGACGCTCTCAGGCAAACGCCGCGCCGCCCCGTGTTTGCCCGACCCCGTCAGGCGCTGGGCTGATGCTCGGCAAGTTCATGCTCGCCGGGTGGAAGAACATGCACCCCGAGCAGCACGATGTGCAGGAGCACATCGACCTGTACGAGCACATCGACGACCCGGTGTGGCTGTCCAAGACCGAGGCGTTCGAGCGCTGGTACGAAAACCCGCTCGACCTGCCGGGGCGCTGGTCTCTGCAGGTCATCGACCAGCTGTTCAAGCGCAACCTGCTGGCCAAGGGCGAGTATGTCGCGCTCGGGCGCACGCTCAATCTCAAGGACATCACCTGCCCGCTGTATCTGCTGGCTGGCGAAAGCGACGACATCACCACCGCGCCGCAGGTGTTCGCCGCCGAAACCCTGTGCGGCACCCCACCAAAAAAATCGAAAAACGCATCGTCCCTGGCGGCCATGTCGGCCTTTTCATGGGCGCGCGCACGCTCGAAGAGGCCTGGCCGGAGATCGCCGCGTGGATCGCGCGGCAGGGCTGAATCAAAGCAGCCGCAGATCGACCGGTTGCGCGCCCGGAAACACCGCCTGCACCTGCGGCGCGCGCAGCCCCCACAACCGCTGAAACACGCCGCCGAGCAGGTCGCGGTAGTCGGTGAGCACCGGGTCGTCGCGGTTCTGGTTGAGGGTTGCGGGAGACTGCACGATCTGCTCGCCGGCCACGCGCCCGCCGCGCACCGCGCCGCCCAGCACCCAGTACACCGTGCCGTGGCCGTGGTCGGTGCCACGGTTCCCGTTTTCGCGGAAGGTGCGGCCGAATTCGCTGAGCACGACCACGGTGGTGTCGCGCCATGCAGGCCCCATCGCTCGCGCCATGCCGGCCAGCCCCTGGCCCAACGCCGCGAGCTTGTCGGACAGCTGCCCCTGCGCGCCGCTGGTGGTTGCTTCGTTGACATGCGTGTCCCAGCCGCCGACGTCGATGAAACCGATGTTGAAGCTCTCGCGCATCAGCGCGCCGATTTTCACCGCCTCGGCGACAAATCCCTTGGGCGCAACCGCGCCGCGGCTCGCGGCAACCATCTCGGCCTGCCAGTCGGTCTGCTGCATGTCGCGGCGCACGGTCTGGTGCACCGCAAAGCCTTCGCGCACGGCCGCGCCTTGCGCCGAGCCGCTCCACATGCTTTCGATCAGGGCGCGCTGCCGCACGTCGATGCCGGTCTTGCCTGCCTGCGCGATCGCCAGATTGGGCACGCGCTCTTGCCCACGCAGCGACAGCGGCAGTTGCGCGGTGAACACCATCGGCTGCGCGCGCCCGCCGAGCTGCTGCGCCAAACGGTTGAGAAAGCCGTCGTTGAAATCGCGCGCCTGCGCGCCCTGCCCGAGTTCGATGTGATCCTGCGTTTCGAAATGGCTGCGGGTCAGGTCGCGCGTGCCGGCAAAGGGCACGAAGGCGAGCTGCCCGGCCTGCCACAGCGGCAACATCGCGTCGCGCAGCGCCGGGTGCAATGCCCAGTCGGCATCGAGCGCGATCGCCGCGTCGGTCGCGCTGCCTGGCCGGGGCACGGCGATGTGCGGGCGGGATTCGTAATAGAACGCATTGGCGTAGGGCACGAGCAGATTGGTCGCGTCATACGCCCCGCGCAGGAACACCAGGATGAACTTGGGCTGGCCCTGGCTGCTCGGCGCGGCCCACAGCCGGGTCGTGGGCGCGGCCAGCGCAGTTGCGGCAGCGGCTTGCAAAAAACGGCGGCGTTGCATGCGAGGCTCCTTCAGGTTTGCATGAATTCGGGAGATGACAGCCACAGCGCGTTCCAGCCCACGCGGTCGTCGGCTTGCGCGAGCGCGCGCAGCGTGGCGATGCCGAGTTGGTTTTGCTGCGCGAGATACACCGCGCTGCGCGCCAGGTCGGGCGGCGGGCGACGCGGCGGCTTGGCGGGCGGCGGTACGGGCGGCACGGCGCTCATCTCCATGCCGTCTGCCGCATCACCGTCGATCGGTGCGGCCTGCGTCAACAGCGCGGGCGGCTCGGCATACAGCATCGGCGCGCCAACGCCGATCTGCCGCGCCACTTCGAACCGCGCAGTCAGCTGCCCCGGGCTGTCCCAGGCGCCGGCATCGAGCGGATAACCGTCCGGCGTCTGCCGCCCGAACAGCGGTTCGCCCAGGCGCTGCAGCATCGCCAGCACCGGCTGCGGATTGCGGATCGGCTCATCCCCCAGGCTGGCGCGCAGGGCCGAGAAGACATAACGCACCGGGTCCTTGAACTGCGGCTGCGACAGGCTGGCGATGAACTCCGGATGGGTGAACATCGCCTGCAGCACCGCGGCGATCTGACCACCGCTCTGCCGCCAGCGCACCACCATCGCCGCCACCAGCGCGGGCGGCGGATGATCGGCAACGAAATACTGTGCCAGCTGCGTGCTGACATGCCGGGCGGTGGCGGGATGGTCAGCCAGCAGCGTGATGACCGCGTCGATGTCCTCCAGCCCCCGCCCCTGCAGGGTGTGGCCAAGCACGACCTTGGGGTCGGGATCGTGCCGCGCGGGGTTGAACACCACCAGCCCCTGTTGCCAGAGTTCGGCACGCCAGACCGGACGCACGCGCAGCGGCTCGCCGAGCAGGTCGACCCCCAGGCCGGTGAGCACCCGAGCCAGATTGGTCACATCCGCCTGGGTGTAGCCGCTGCCCACGCCCAGGGTGTGCAGCTCCATCACTTCGCGGGCGTAGTTCTCGTTGATGTGGCCGCGGGCGTTCTGCGCGTTGTTCAGATACAGCAGCATCTGCGGCGAGAACATGGTGGCGCGCAGCAGGTCGCGAAAGCGCCCGAGCGCGTGCGGCGCGATCACCCGCTGGGTGTAGTCGGCAAGCATCGGCCCGACATTGCCGGCGCGGAACACGTTGAAATGGTTGACCCAGAACCAGGTGAGCCGCTGATGCAGTGTGTTGGGCGCGTAGAGGGCGAGCAGCACTTGCTGCGCCGCCGCCTGTTGCGCCAGCGCGAATTTGAAGCGGTTGATCGCATTGAGCTGGACTTGGACGCGCTGCGCGTCGCTTGTCTGCCCGTCCCTTCTTGTGCGGCGGATGTCGCGCTCTTGCCGAACGATGGGCGGGATCAACGCGTCCAGCGCTTGGTTCACTGGCAGGGCGGCGAGCTGTGCGCTCAGCTCCGGCGGCAGCCCTGGGGTCGCCTGCGCTTGCAACTGTGCGTTCAGATAGGCCGTCGCACCAGCCTGGGCCAAGGCCTGCAGCTGTGCAGCGCTTGCGCCCCAGCCGATGCGGTCGAGGAAGGCCACCGGGCGGGCTTGCGCTGCCGCGTCCAGATCGGGCGCGGCGCCTGCGGTCTGCTGGGTTTGCGACCAGGCCTGCGGTGCCAGACCCGTCAGCCCCAGCCCGGCTGCGCCCAGACCGCCAAGGAATCGGCGGCGCGACAGATCCTGCAGAGCGGGCATCGTGCGTGTTTCCATGATCGCGCCCCGTTCAGCCGCAAACGCCCCAATGGCCCGGGTGCCACACTCCCCAGGGGCCCCAATGCGCCCGGTGCCAGCAGCCGCCACCTTCGGGCCGCACGATGACTGCGCCGGAGACCTGCGCCGGTGCAATGGGCGCCACATAACAGCCCCCGAGCAGCATGCTGCTCGCCAGCGCCAGTGCGGCCAGACGCACTCGGCGCGCCCGTGTCAATGCCACGAGCGCCTTCATTGCACGATCTCCCGGCTGATCGCAGCCTCGCGCCGGTTCAGCGCCAGCCACTGTGCACGCGGCAGGCCGCCGCCGTGGCGCTGCGCCACCGCCTGCTGCTGCCACCGCACCCGCGCCACCTGAAGGTGCAGCGCCTGCGCGCGCCACGGCGGTATCTCACCGACAAGGCTGGCGTGGTCGATGCGATGATCGAGACGATCGGCGCGCTGGATGACCTGCGCACGATTCGGATGCGCCGCCTGCCAGGGCGTTTGCGCAAACGCCAGCGGCGTGCTGAGCAGGGCGCCTGCAGTCAGCATGGACAGCCATGCCGGACGAAGAACTGGGTGCATGTTGGGATTCCTTTGCTGTTCGACAAGAGAAAGTGCGGCCGTGTCGAATCAACGGAACTCCCCTGCAGGCGGCGACAACCGCACCGCACGCAGTTGTCACCAATTGTGTTCAGCGCGCAGACAGGGGCAGACCGGTCACCTGCGCGCCGGGCTTCACTCCATGCCGCGAGAACCAGTGCAGCGGTGTTTCCAGGGCGTAGCGCACATCGGTCTGTGCGCAATGCACGTCTTCAGTTTCCGGTTGCATGTCGGCGATGTTGACGATGCGCCCATCCGCAGCGATGAACGCCACCGACAGCGGAATGAAGGTGTTCTTCATCCACATGCACACCGCCTGCGGCTGCGACCAGACGAACACCATGCCGTGATTCGCGGGCAGGCTGCGGCGGTTCATCAGCCCGGTCTGCTGCTGCTCGGCCGTGGCTGCCACCTCCGCGCGCAGGACGTGCCCGCCCACCTTGAGCGTGACCTGCGGCAGGCCGGTATTGACCTCGGGCTGCGCAGCGCAGGCCGCGGTGGCACTGGTCAGGGTGCATGCGAGTGCAACGCTGCGCAGCAAATGGACGATGTGCATGGTGCGTTCCTTGTGCATGGTCGTTGCTCAAGCGCGCAGCAGCAGGCACACCGCGCTGGCGGCGATGCCCTCACCGCGGCCCACGAAGCCCAGCCGCTCGGTGGTCTTGCCTTTGACGTTGACCTGCGCGACATCCAGCTCCAGCAGCTCGGCAATGCGCTGGCGCATCGCGTCGCGATAGGGCGCGAGCTTCGGCGCCTGCGCAATCACGGTGCAATCGACATTGCCCACCGTCCAACCCTGCTGCACCACGCTGTGCCGCACCTGCCGCAGCAGTTCGCCGGAGTCCGCGCCGGCAAAGCGCGCATCGGTATCGGGGAAATGCTGGCCGATGTCGCCGAGCCCCGCTGCGCCCAGCAGCGCGTCGGTGATGGCGTGCAGCAGCACGTCGGCGTCGGAATGGCCGAGCAGGCCGAGGGAGTGGGGAATGGTCACGCCGCCGAGAATGAGCCTGCGGCCGGGGACCAGGGCGTGAACATCAAAGCCCTCGCCGATGCGGATCTGTGTCATGCGGAATCTCCTGCGCGCAAGGCCAGCACGGCCTGCGCCAGTTCGAGGTCCTGGGGATAGGTGATCTTGAAATTGAACGCGGCGCCGGGCACCAGCAGCGCCTGCAAGCCCCGTTGTTCCATCGCCCCGGCTTCGTCGGTGGGTGGGGCATGGACCGCAATCGCCGCCTGCAACGCCTCGCGCAGCGAGCCGATGCGGAACATCTGCGGCGTCTGCGCCAGCCAGCGGCCCTCGCGTGGTTCGGTGCGGGCCACACGGCCTGCGGTGTCGGCGGTCTTGAGGGTGTCGGGCAGGGGCAGCGCCAGCAGGCCGCCCACCGCATCGGTCGCACAGGTGTCGATCAGCCGGTCGATCAGCTCCGGGGTGATGCAGCAGCGCGCCGCGTCGTGCACCAGTGCCCAGTCGGTCGGCAGCGCGCCCGCCTGCAGCAGACCGTCGAGGCCGCCGAGCACGCTGTGCGCGCGGCTTGCGCCGCCCAGAGGCAGCACGGACAAGCGCGGATCGGCCCGCAGACAAGCCGCCGCCTGCGTATCACCGGCCTGCACCACGACAGCGACCGAAGCGATGCGCGGGGTGCGCAAGAACGCCCGCACCGTGTGCTGCACCACGCAGTCGCCCAGCAGGGTGCGGTATTGCTTGGGCACCTCGCCGGGCAGGCGCGATCCACTTCCCGCGCAGGGAATCAGGGCATGGCAGCGGGGGGAAAGCGCAGTGGAATGGGACGGCATTTGCATCAGGACACAAGGCGAAGGCGCACTTTGGGCGAAAATTTGACCATGTCGTCTATTGTCCATGCCCTGCGCAGCCAAGTGCCCGCGCTCAAACCCGGCCAGCGTGTGAGCTGGGCCTTACCCAGCGGAAGTGCAGACGCCCTGTTGCTCGCCGAGCTGTGCACCACCGGCAGCACGCAGGGCGGGCCGTGGCTCGTCGTCACCGCCGAAGCCGCCGACGCCCAGCGCCTGCTCGACGAAGTGCGCTGGTTCGCGCCGTCGCTGCGCGTGGGTCTGCTGCCCGACTGGGAAACGCTGCCCTACGACAGCTTCTCACCGCACCAGGATTTGATCTCCGAGCGCCTGGCCACGCTCTGGGCGATTCACAGCGGGCAGATCGACGTGGTCATCGCCCCGGCCAACACCGCGATCCAGCGGCTGGCTCCACCCGAGTTCCTCGCCGCCTACACCTTCGACTTCCGCCAGGGTGAGGCGCTCGACGAGGCCGCCCTGCGCGCCCAGCTGGTGCTGGCCGGCTACAACCATGTCAGCCAGGTGATGGCGCCGGGCGAATACGCGGTGCGCGGCGGGCTGATCGACCTGCACCCCATGGGCTCTCCAGTGCCCTACCGGGTCGATCTGTTCGGCGACACCATCGACTCGATCCAGGCCTTCGACCCCGACACCCAGCGCAGCCTCTATCCGGTCAAGGAGGTGCGCCTGCTGCCCGGACGCGAGTTTCCGCTCGATGAAGCCACGCAAAAGCGCTTTCGCGCCCGATGGCGCGAAGTGTTCGAGGGCGATCCGAGCCGCAGCCCGCTCTACAAGGACATGGCCAGCGGCGTGGCCGGACCCGGCATCGAGTATTACCTGCCGCTGTTTTTCGAGCACACCGCCACCCTGCCCGACTTTCTCGGCCCTCGGACGCGCGTGGTGCTGCATGGCGATATTGCCGCCGCCATCCGAACCTTCTGGACCGACACCCAAGATCGCCACCGCCTGCTGCGCCACGACCCGGAGCGCCCTGCCCTCGCACCCGACCAGCTCTTCCTCAGCGAGGAAGCGTTTTTCACCCGCATCAAGCCCTATGCCCAGCTGGCGCTGCGCCCCCGGGACGAAACCGCTGCCGACGCCGACGCCAAGCCCGCGAGCGCCGCGCTGCCCGACATTTCCGCCGACCGCCGCGCCACCCGTCCGCTGGCCCGGCTGGCGAATTGGCTCGAGGCGGGCAGGCAGCACAACCAGCGCGCGCTGTTGCTGGCCGAGTCCGCCGGGCGCCGTGAAACCCTGCGCGAGTTGCTGCAGGAGTCCGGCCTGTCCGCCCAGCCGGCCGAAAGCTGGGACGAATTCGTCAGCGGCACCACCGGCTTTGCCCTGGCCGTTGGCCCGCTGGCGCGCGGCTTTGCCCTGCCGGCCGACCGCCTGGCGGTCCTGACCGAAACCGAGCTGTTCGCCCTCAATCCGGCGCAGCGCCGCCGCCGCAAACAGGAGCAGGCCAGCAATGTCGATGCCCTGATCCACGACCTTGCCGAACTGCAGCCCGGCGATCCCGTGGTGCATGCCAACCACGGCATCGGCCGCTATCAGGGCCTGACCGAGCTCGATCTGGGCGACGGCCCGGCCGAGTTCCTGCATCTGGTCTATGCGAACGACGCGGTGCTGTATGTGCCCGTCTCGCAACTGCACCTCATCGGCCGCTACAGCGGCGCCGCGCAGGACGACGCGCCGCTGCATACCCTGGGCTCCGGCCAGTGGGACAAGGCCAGGCGCAAGGCCGCCGAACAGGTGCGCGACGCCGCCGCCGAACTGCTCAACATTTACGCCCGCCGCGCTGCGCATCAGGGCCACGCGTTCCGCTATACCCCGCAGGACTACGAAGCCTTCGCCGCGAGCTTTGGCTTCGAGGAAACGCCCGATCAGGCCGCAGCCATTCACGCCGTGGTGCAGGACATGATTTCCCCGCGCCCGATGGACCGGCTGGTCTGCGGCGACGTGGGCTTTGGCAAGACCGAGGTGGCGCTGCGCGCCGCGTTCGTTGCGGTGATGGGCGGCAAGCAGGTCGCCGTGCTCGCGCCCACCACCCTGCTGGCCGAGCAGCATTGCGAGACCTTCCGCAACCGCTTTGCCGACTGGCCGGTGCGCATTGCCGAAATGTCGCGCTTTCGCAGCACCAAGGAGATCAACGCGGCGCTCGAAGGTCTCGCACGCGGCACGGTGGACATCGTCATCGGCACGCACAAGCTGCTGTCGCCCACGGTCAAGTTCGACCGGCTGGGGCTGGTGATCGTCGACGAGGAACACCGCTTCGGCGTGCGCCACAAGGAGGCGCTCAAGGCGCTGCGCGCCTCGGTCGACCTGCTCACGCTGACTGCCACCCCCATTCCGCGCACCCTGGGCATGGCGCTCGAAGGGCTGCGCGACTTGAGCGTCATCGCCACCGCGCCGCAAAAACGGCTGGCGATCAAGACCTTCGTGCGCAGCGAAAGCAGCGCGGTGATGCGCGAAGCCATCCTGCGCGAAATCAAGCGCGGCGGTCAGGTGTACTTCCTGCACAACGAGGTCGAGACCATCGAGAACCGCAGGCGCCAGCTCGAGGAACTGGTGCCCGAGGCGCGCATCGACATCGCCCACGGCCAGATGCACGAGCGCGACCTCGAGCGGGTGATGCGCGACTTCCACGCCCAGCGCTTCAACATCCTGCTGTGCACGACCATCATCGAGACCGGCATCGACGTCCCCAGCGCCAACACCATCATCATGGCGCGGGCCGACAAGTTCGGTCTGGCGCAGTTGCACCAGCTGCGCGGCCGCGTCGGGCGCTCGCACCACCAGGCCTACGCGTATCTGCTGGTGCCCGATGTGCAGAGCCTGACCAAGCAGGCCGGACAGCGGCTGGAGGCCATCCAGCAGATGGAAGAGCTGGGCTCGGGTTTTTATCTGGCGATGCACGACCTGGAGATCCGCGGCGCCGGCGAGGTGCTGGGCGAGCAGCAGTCGGGCAATATGCAGGAGATCGGCTTTGCGCTCTACAACGACATGCTGGCCGAGGCGGTGAAGGCGCTGCGCGCCGGACGCGAACCCGATCTGCTCAACCCGCTGGGCGTGACCACCGAAATCAACCTGCACGTACCCGCACTGCTGCCCAACGACTATTGCGGCGACGTGCATGCGCGGCTGTCGCTCTACAAGCGGCTGGCCAGCGCCACCACCAGCGCGCAGCTCGACAGCGTGGCCGAGGAAATCGTCGATCGCTTCGGCCGCATGCCGCCCCCCGCGCAGGCGCTGGTGGACACGCACCGTCTGCGGCTGATGGCGCAGGCCTACGGCATCACCAAGATCGACGCGGCCGAAGAAGTGGCCATCCTGCAGTTCCGCAAGGATGCGCCGGTGGACGCGGCGCGCATCATCGACCTGATCCAGAAACACCGCCACATCAAGCTCAGCGGCAACGACCGCCTGCGCATCGAACGCGCGACGAAAGACGCCGCGCAGCGCGCCCAGCTCATCCGCGACGTCCTCAGGCAGCTCGGCACGCCGCGCACCGAGGCGGCGCTGGCCTGATGCATCAACGCCGACAGACCGTCCCACACACTCCTCGCCACTCCTCCAGACCTGCCATGCACCATCTTGTCATTCAGCGCCACACCACCCCACTGTCGCAAGAGAACCTCGACCAGCTTTGCCACATCGCCGCGCCCATCAGCCTGGAAAAGTTTGCCGACGACAACGGCCCCAACCGCGGCCACAACGGCGCACGGCTGCGCGACATCCGCAGCACTGGCGCCGCCACGCGCCATGCGATAGACGCCTATTGCCGCACGCACCACATCGACTGGGCCATCATCCCGGCGGGGCTGCATCTGGGCGACTTCAAGCTGCTGGCGATGGACATGGACTCCACCCTCATCAACATCGAGACTGTCGATGAGATCGGCGCCGCAGTAGGCAAGAAGGACGAGATCGCCGCCATCACCGCCGCCGCGATGCGTGGCGAGATTGCCGACTACGCCACCAGCCTGCGTCAGCGCGTGGCGCTGCTGGCTGGCGTGCCGCTGACCGCGCTCGACAGGCTCTACACCGACGTCCTGCGTCTGAACCCCGGCGCCGAAACCCTGCTGTCTGCGGCCAAGGCCGCCGGGCTGAAAACCCAGCTCGTCACGGGCGGCTTCACCCACTTCACCGACCGACTGAAACAGCGCCTGGGCTTTGACCGCGTCGCCGCCAATGTGCTGGGCGTGCAGGGCGACGCGCTCGACGGCAAGCTGGTCGGCGACATCATCGACGGCGCCGCCAAGAAGACGGCCGTGCTCGCGTTCTGCAACGACCTGGGCTGTGACCCCGGCGAAGTGCTGGTCATCGGCGACGGCGCCAACGATCTGCCGATGATGCAGGCGGTGGGCTTCAGCGTGGCCTACCACGCCAAACCCAAGGTGCGCGAAGCCGCCACCGCCGCCATCGACCACGGCGGCCTCGACAGCCTGCTGCGCTGGTTCGAATGAGGTCGGGCCAGATTATGGCAGACCCACGGCCGGATACTGCGACCCGGCCATCGCCCCCACCGCGGCACCCAGCGCGGCGGCCGCTGTCTTGCCGTTGCCGCTGCCGAAGCGCGAGCCCACCAGACCGCCGACCACGCCGCCGATCACCGTGCCCGGGGTGATCTGCGTGCCATAGGGGTTGGCGGCATTTGCCCCCACCACTGCGCCCAGCGCCGCGCCGGTCGCCGCCATCGCCGTGCGCCCATTGCCCGAGCCGAAGCGCGAGCCGATCACCCCACCGGCCAGAGCCCCCAACGCGGCCCCCGGCAAAGCCGATTGCGCCACCGGAGCCGGTGCATAGGTCGGTTGCGGCGCATAGGACGGCTGGGCCGCATACGCGGGCGGCGCAGCGCCGTCACCGTTGTCATACGCCGACGAGGGGGTGTAGCCCGGCTGGGCGTATTGCCCGCCATACGGCGTGCCATATGGCGCATAGCCCGGCTGCTGATAGACCGGCTGCCGCGGCACCGCGTCAGCCGAGGAATACGACTGCGACGGCGGCACCACGGCGCAACCACCCAGCAACGACAGCAACACCGCACCGCTCAACAACAGACCAGACCGAGACATGATGGATTTCCCCGAAAGACGCATGATGCCCAGACAACGCATCTGCACCCGGGTTTGATGACAGCCAAATTCAGCCCATCGCCCGTTGCATGGCCTGCGCCAGATCGGCGATCAGATCGTCCGCGTCTTCCAGGCCGATGGCCAGCCGCACCAGCCCGCCCTTGTGCGGCCACTGACCGGCGGGGCGCATGGTCTGCACGTCGTAGGGCACGGCCAGGCTGACCGGGCCGCCCCAGGAATAGCCGATCTTGAACAGGCGCAGCGCATCGACGAAGGCATCGATCTGCACCGGGCTGTAACGAGCGTCGAACACCACGCTGAACAACCCGGCGGCGGCGGTGCAATCGCGCGTCCAGAAGGCGTGCCCGGGACTGTCCGGCAGCGCCGGATGCAGCACCACGGCCACTTGCGGCTGGGTCTGCAGCCAGGCGGCGATGCGGCGGGCAGCGGCGTCGTGCGCGGCATAGCGCAGCGGCAGAGAGTGCAGGCCGCGCAGCACCTTGGCGCAATCGTCGCCACAAACGCCCAGACCCAGGCGCATGTGCGTGAACAGCAGCCTTTCGTGCAGGGTGTCGTCGCGGGTGCTCACGCTGCCCATCAGCACATCGGCGCCGCCGCTCTGGTATTTGGTCAGCGCCTGCATGACGATGTCGATGCCCAGATCGAAGGGCTGCAGCGCAATGCCCGCAGCCCAGGTGGCATCGATGGCGGTGCGCACGCCTTGGGCTTTTGCTGCGGCCACCAGGGCGCGCAGATCGGGCATTTCCATGGTGACCGAGCCCGGCGCCTCCAGCCAGAGCAGGCGGGTGGCCGGGGTCATCCGTGCGGCGAGTTGTTCGGCTGTGTCCAGCGGGTCGTAGAGACTGGAGGTGATGCCCCAGCCAACCAGCAGGCGTTCGGCGAATTCGCGGCCAGGGCCGTAGGCATTGGCCGGCAGCAGCACATGATCGCCCTGCACGAGCAGCGCCTGGTCGATCAGGGTGATGGCCGACAGACCCGAGGGGCAGAGCAGGCAATGACGGGCGCCATCCAGGCTGGCGAGTCGCTCTTCCAGCAGGAAGGTGGTGGGCGTGCCGTGCAGGCCATAGGTGTAGCCGTCCTTGCTGCGCCAGTCGCGTGCGCGCATCGCGGCCACGCTCGGGAACATCACGGTCGAGGCATGGTGCACGCCGGGTTCTACCGCGCAAAATCCGGGTGGCGGCTGGTAGGGGTGGTGCTGCAGACGTGTCGACAACTGTTGCATTTGTGAAGCCGTCTGGGGATTTTGGTCTAATCGGGACTGCTCTTGACTCGACATGGAATGGGCTCCGCAGTGTTCCGGTCTGTTTTTCACTGACCTGCTCGGGCGTCTTGCCCTGCAGACCAGCGCAAAGCATAGGCCGAATGCGCTGTCCATTCCGACACGCACTCCTTGGATCCTGACCCTGAACCTTTGTTGCCCGGCGATCTTGCCGGGTTTGCAACAACCGTCCAGTTCCATGCGCCGCCGCGGCGCATCGGTACGCCTGCCTGTTCTCCCCTGCCCTGCGCGGAGCCGGTCGATTTGCCGGTTGACTTGCGGGCGCGTGCCTCTCGCTGTGTTTCGTCCCCCCTGGAGCGTCCGTCATGGAAGTGCTGATTCTGTTCGGCCTGATCCTGCTCAATGGCCTGTTCGCCATGTCGGAGATCGCGCTGGTCACAGCGCGCCGTGCCCGCCTCACGGCACTGGCCGAAGCCGGAAACGACAACGCGCGCACCGCGCTGCACCTGGCCGAGCAGCCCACGCGGCTGCTGTCCACGGTGCAGATCGGCATCACGTCCATCAGCGTGCTCAACGGGATTCTGGGTGAGGCGGCGTTTTCCGAGCCAGTGGCCAACTGGCTGATTTCACTGGGGCTGCTGCCCAAGTTTGCCGGAGCGTCGGCCACGGCCATCGTGGTGCTGATCATCACGTTTGCGTCCATCGTCATCGGCGAACTGGTGCCCAAGCGGCTGGGACAACTCGCTCCCGAGCGCATCGCCATGGTGATGGCGCGGCCGATGACCTGGATCGCCCGCGGCGCGGCGCCCTTCGTCAAGCTGCTGTCGATCTCCACCGACCTGCTGCTCACCCTGCTGCGCGTGCGGCACAACACCATGCCGCAGATGACCGAGGCCGAAATCAACGAAGTGCTCGAAGAGGGCTCGGACGCCGGCGTGATCGAGGAGCAGGAACACGAGATGGTGCGCAACGTGTTCCGCCTCGACGACCGGCAGATTGCCTCGCTGATGACCCCGCGCAACGAGATCGAGTATCTCGATGTCGATCAGCCCCTGAGCGAAAACCTCAACAAGATCGCGCAGTCCACCCATTCGCGCTTTCCGCTGGTCAAGCGCGGGCTGGAGGACGTGGTCGGGCTGGTGTCAACCAAGGAGCTGCTGGGCCGCTTCATTCGCCGCGAGGGCATCGACGATCTGAGCAAGGCCGCCATTCCCGCGACCTTCGTACCCGAAAGCCTGACCGGGCTGGAGCTGCTGCAGACCTTCCGGCAAAGCGCCGAGCACACCGCCATGGTGATCGACGAATACGGCCAGACCATGGGCATCGTCACCGTGCAGGACTTGATGGAGGCCATTGCCGGCGAGTTCAAGTCGCACCCGTCGGAAGAACCGTGGGCGATGCAGCGCGCCGACGGCTCGTGGCTGATGGACGGCCTCATCACGGTCGATGACCTCAAGACCCGCCTGGGCCTGGCGCATCTGCCCGACGAGGAAAAGCAGCGCTACAACACCCTCTCGGGCATGCTCATGCTGCTGCTCGCACGTCTGCCCGCCACCGGAGACATCGTGGACTGGGGCGGCTGGACGTTCGAGATCGTGGACATGGACGGCAAGCGCATCGACAAGGTGCTGGTGCAGCGCAAGCCCGACGAGCCGACCGACGCGTCTTCCGATGCCGAGGAAGCTCGCGATTCGCGGCTTTGACCCCAGGCGTCGAGCCTCGCCTGAACGGCGTTGCCCCGCGCCATCACCCTGCCCTGTCATGCTGCACGACGCCCTGCTGCTGTTTCCCGATTTCAGCCTGATCGTGCTCGGTCTGGCGCTGGTGCAGTTCACGCCGCTCAAGCGCAATGTCTGGGACGGCGTCGAGCGGCTGGTGTACTTCGTGCTGTTTCCGGCCCTGCTGTTTTCCACCACCAGCCGCGGCCATGCCAGTCTGCGTGGCAGTGCCGATCTGTTGATCGCCGGAGCGGCGATGCTGCTCATCGGCATCGGCCTGGCGTATGCCGCATTCTGGTTCCGCAAGGCAGACCGACGCTGCGTGGCCAGCGGAGTGCAGACCGCGTTTCGGTTCAACTCCTACATCGCGCTGGCGGTGGCCGACCGGGTGGGCGGAGCGCAGGCGGTGTCGCTGGTCGCGGTGCTCATTGCCATCGGCGTGCCGCTGTGCAACTTTGCCGCGGTGTGGGCGCTGGCCCAGCATGCCCAGGCCAATGTGCTGCGCGAAATCCTGCGCAATCCGCTCATTCTCGCCACCGTGGCCGGCTTGGTGGTGCATGGCATGGGCTGGTCGCTGCCCGGCCTGGTGCTGCCCGTGCTCGACCGCCTGGGCAGCGCGTCCATCGCGCTTGGCTTGATGACTGTCGGCGCGGGGCTGCAGTGGCGCGGACTGGGGCGGGAATTGCCCGTGGGCCTGTGGTTCCTGACCATTCGGCATCTGCTTCTGCCGCTCTCTGCGATGGCGCTGGCTGCTGCGCTGCAACTGCCGCCGCTGCAGGCTCTGATGCTGGTGCTGTTTGCCGCCATGCCCACGGCATCGAGCGCGTATGTGCTGGCGGCGCGCATGGGCGGAGATGGCCCTTATGTGGCCGGACTGGTCAGCCTGTCCACCGTGCTGGGCGCTGTGTCCATTCCGGTGTTCCTCGCGGTGATGCAGCACTGATTTTTCACCAGGCAGTCGGGCCATGTCCTGATTTTTGCAAGCTGTCCCGCCGACCAAGCCGACTGTTCCAGTGAGGTTTACAAATTCCTGACATCTCGGACGTGTATCCTTGAGCGCTTCTGACTTTGCCCGAACGCTGCTCCCTAACATGCCGAATTTCCATGTCATTTTCTGGCGTCACGCCGAAGCGGAAGACGCACCGGGCTCCGCCCAGGGCGACGACGTCGATCTGCGGCGCAGCCTCACCAAGCAGGGTCGCCGCGACGCCGCCCTGGTGGCCGCGTGGATCAAGTCGCAATTGCCCAAGCCCTGGACGGTGCTGACCAGCCCGGCTGCCCGTGCGCGGCAGACCGCGCAGCACCTGAGCGATTACCCGGTGGCCGACCCGCGTCTGCGCCCGGAAGCGGACACGGCCGAGCTGCTCTCGGTGGTGTCGGAGTTCCCGCGCGAGGGCGGCGCGCTCATTCTCGTCGGCCATCAACCCACCATGGGCCGCGCCGGGCTGTACTGGATCACGGGCTGTGATCAGCAGTTTTCGCTGCGCAAGAGCGGGCTGCTGTGGGCGGTGGAGCGCAGCCGGGATTCCGGCATCCAGCGCAACCTGCGCGCCTGCATCAGCGCTGACCTGCTGAGCGACTGAACACGTCTGGTCACTTTCCTTGCACTGTCACACCAAATTCACGCAAACGTCACCGAACCGTCACGCTGCCTTCTTATCTTCTTCATGGACTGACATGAAGGAGACCCCATGTTCGACGACGACGCCGCGCAGCGGCTGGTGACTCATCCGCAGAGCATTCAGCCCGACGCCGGAACTGCCGCGCAACACCCGGCACACAATTTCACCGTGGCCTGGGCGCGGCATGCCGACGAAGTGCGCGAGGCCCAGCGTCTGCGCTACAAGGTGTTCGTCGAAGAAATGGGCGCGCAGATCAAGACACCCGAGCCAGGTCTGGACATCGACCTGTTCGACCCGTACTGCGATCACCTGCTGGTGCGCGACGCCGAGGGGCGCCTCATCGGCACCTATCGCGCCCTGCCCCCGCATCAGGCCAAGCGCGTCGGCACGCTCTACACCGAGACCGAATTCGACCTCACCCGGCTGTATCACCTCAAGCCGCGGCTGCTCGAAATCGGCCGCTCCTGCGTGCACCGCGACTACCGCAGCGGTGCGGTCATCCTGGCGCTGTGGAGCGGCATTGCGGCATACATGCAGCGGCACGGACTGGACGCGCTGATCGGCTGCGCCAGCATGTCCATGCACTGCGGCGGTCACACGGCCGCCAGTCTGTGGGCGCAGTTGCTGCGCACGCACCTGGCGGCGATCGAAGACCGGGTGCATCCCCGGCTGCCGCTGCCGATCCAACGCCTGCGGCAAGACCTCGCCGTCGAGCCCCCAGCGCTGCTCAAGGGCTATCTGCGCGTAGGCGCCAAGGTCTGCGGCGCCCCGGCCTGGGACCCGGACTTCGGCGTGGCCGACTTCCCGGTGCTGCTGCGCCTGAGCCAGGTCAATCCGCGCTACGCCCGGCATTTCCTGGGCGCCTGAGCGACCAGCCATCTCGTTGGGCCGCGTTGTAAGATGCGCGCCTTTGCGGATGCGCCGCAGTCCACTCCTACCGCTTGGCAACGACGATCGGCGTGCGGCGCCCATCGCAACGACAGGCGCCCATGTCCCAGCCCCAATCTCTCACCCAACGCAGCGTGCAGGCCGTCTGGCACCCCTGCACGCAGATGCTGCGTGCGAAGCACGCTCCGCCCCTGGCGATGGTGCGCGGCACAGGGCCGTGGCTGTTCGATGAGGCCGGAGGCCGCTATTTCGATACCAGCAGTTCCTGGTGGGTCAATCTGTTCGGTCACGCCGATCCCGGCATCAACGCCGCGCTCAAGGACCAACTCGACCGACTGCCGCATGTCATGCTCGCTGGCTGCACCCATTCCCCCGCGGTCGAACTGGCCGAGCGCTTGTCGGCACAGACGGGCCACGCTCTTGGCCATTGCTTTTTTGGCAGCGATGGGGCGTCTGCGGTGGAAATCGCGCTGAAGATGAGCGTGCATTACTGGCGCAACAGCGGGCAGACGGACAAGACCGAATTCGTCTGCCTGCGTCACAGCTATCACGGCGAGACCCTCGGCGCGCTCGCCGTCACCGATGTGGCCATCTTTCGCGATGCCTACGACCCGCTGCTGATGCGCGCGCATCAGGTCATGTCGCCCGACGCACGGCAGGCGCAACCGGGCGAAACCGCTGCCGACGTGGCACGCCGCGCCGTGGCCGCTTTGCGCGCCCTGTTCGAGGCGCGCTCCCGACACATCGCCGCGCTCATTCTGGAGCCCTTGGTGCAGGCCGCCACCGGCATGGCGTTCTTTGATCCGCTTTACCTGCACGAGGCACGGGCGCTGTGCGATGCCCACCAGGTGCTGCTCATTGCCGACGAGATTGCCGTGGGCTACGGCCGCACCGGAACATTCTTCGCCTTCGAGCAGGCCGCACCTGCGGGACAGGCACCGATCTGGCCCGATCTGCTGTGCCTGTCCAAGGGCATCACCGGGGGTTATCTGCCGCTGTCCGTGGTGCTGTCGCGCGACGCGATCTATGCCGCCTTCCTCGACGACGCGGTCGCCCGAGGATTTCTGCACTCCCACTCCTACAGCGGCAACGCGCTGGCATGCAGGGCCGCGCTGGCGGTGCTCGACCGCTTCCGTGACAGCGCCGTGCTGCAGGACAATGCACAGCAAGCGCGCGCGCTGACCGAAGCCCTTGCCCCGCTGCGCGACGATCCGCGCCTGGAGCATGTCCGCCAGATCGGCATGATCTGGGCATTCGACGTGCGCGAGCCGTATGCCGGCCCGCGCTTTGCCGAGCGGTTTCATCTCGCTGGCCGGGCGCGCGAACTGCTCATCCGCCCCATTGGCCGCACGGTCTACCTCATGCCGCCCTATGTGCTGGATGCCTCGCTGTCGCGCTGGCTGGCAGAGCAGGTGCGCGCCACGCTGGACGATGTGCTTGATCAGCCCAATCCCCATGCTCATCGACCATCTGAACCAGCAACTGCTTGAGCGCGCGGCAAAAGGCCTGCAACGGCAACGCCGCACGGCTGCGACCGCCTGCGCCCCGCAGCAGCAGGTCTGCGGTGGGCCGCAGTCGGTCGACTCACAGCCGCGCAAGCGACTGGGCTTTTGCAGCAACGACTATCTCGGTCTGGCCAATCACCCGGCGCTGATCGAGGCGATTGCCGAGGGCGCCCGCCGCTATGGCGCGGGCAGTGGCGCCTCGCACCTGGTCAGCGGCCATTCACTGGCGCACGACGCATTGGAAAATCTCCTGGCCGATTGGATGGCACCCTACATCCCGCAGTCGCGCACGCTGACCTTCAGCACCGGCTACATGGCCAACCTGGCGCTGCTGACCGCGCTGGGGGATGCGCAGGCCACGCTGTTCTGCGACAAGCTCAACCATGCCTCGCTGATCGATGGGGCCCGGCTCGCCAAGGCCGAGGTGCAGCGCTATCCCCACCGCGACCTTGCGACGCTGCAGCGCCAGCTTCAAACCTGCACCACCCCGCTGCGCCTGATCGTCACCGATACCGTGTTCAGCATGGATGGCGACAGGGCCGATCTGCCCGCCCTGCTGGCATTGGCCGAGCAGCATGATGCCTGGCTGATCCTCGACGATGCCCATGGCTTCGGTGTGCTCGGCTCGCAGGGTGAGGGCAGCCTCGCGCATGCCGGGCTGCGCAGCGAACGTTTCATTCTGATGGGCACGCTGGGCAAGGCAGCGGGCATCGCCGGTGCCTTCGTCGCGGCGCACCCGGTCATCATCGACTGGTTGATGCAGACTGCCCGCAGCGCGGTGTTCACCACAGCTGCGCCGCCCGCGCTGGCCCATGCGCTGCAGACCAGCCTGAATCTCATCGCCAGTACGGAAGGCGCGCAGCGCCGCGCCACGCTGCGGCAACACATCGCCCAGTTGCGCAGCGGTCTGCAGAACCTGATCGACCAGTTCCCCTCGCTCGGCTGGCGGCTGGGCGCCTCCGACATGCCCATTCAGCCCCTGATCGTGGGCGACAACGCGCGGGCGCTGGCGCTCTCGTCGGCATTGGACGCGCAGGCGCTGTGGATTCCCGCCATTCGCCCGCCCACCGTGCCCGTGGGCACGGCGCGTCTGCGCATCACCCTCAGCGCCGCACACACCCCCGAAGACATCGAACACCTGCTCAGCGCACTGCACGGCATTGCCCGCGATTTCCGATGAAACAGCCGATTGCAGCGCGCGGATGCTTTGTCACCGGCACCGACACCGAAGTGGGCAAGACCCATGTCAGCGCCGCGCTGCTGCACTGGTGCGTGCTTCAGGGCTGGCGCAGCGCCGGATTCAAGCCGGTCGCAGCTGGTCTGGAACAGATGGATGGCCGTTGGGTCAATGCCGACGTACAGCTGTTGCGCCAGGCCGGCTCGGTTCCGCTCACCGATGCAGAAGTCGGTCCCTGCCAGTTCAGGGCAGCCTGTGCGCCACATCTCGCCGCTGCACAGGAAGGCCGTGTGATCGATTTCGACGCCTTGCTGCGCGCCGCCCGTCACCTTGCCAGCAAGGCGGATGCCCTCGTGGTCGAAGGCGTCGGCGGCTTCGTCGTGCCCCTGGACACGCAGCGCGACACCGCCGATCTGGCGCAGGCACTTGGCCTGCCGGTAGTGCTGGTCGTCGGCCTGCGTCTGGGCTGTCTCAATCATGCCCTGCTCACGGCGCAAGGCGTGCAGGCACGCGGACTGCGGCTGATCGGCTGGGTGGGCAACACCGTCGATCCGACCATGCCCTGGATGGACGACAACCTCGCCACCCTGCGGCAGATGCTGTGGGCTCGGCATGGCGCGATCGCGCTCGGCCATGTCCCCCGCCTGTCCGAGCCGAGCCCGCAGGCCATCCTGCACCACCTCGATCCAGTCGGTCTGCGGCAGGTCTTCGCACGATGACGGCGCTGCTGGAGCGGACGTTGGTCGATGCCGCATTTCTCGCCAACCCTTACCCCACCTATGAGGCACTGCGCGAGGCCGGGCCGTTGCATTGGAGCGCGGAATTCTTCGGTGGCGCCTGGCTACTGACCCGGCATGCCGATGTGGAGGCTGTGCTGCGCGATCCGCGGTTTTCCGCCCAACGCACGGGGGGCTGGATCAACGACGTGCAGACCGCGCGCGGCGAACTGGCCCGATTTCAGCGCCTGTTTTCCCGTGCCCTGCTGTTTCTCGACCCTCCCGAGCACGGCCGGGTCCGCTCTCTGATGCAGGCAGCCTTCCGCCCCGAGGCCGTGGCGCGCCTGCGGCCGCGCATCGCGCAGATCGTGGATGCCCTGCTCGATGCCATCCCCCCGGCCCAGCCATTCGATGCGATGGCGCACATTGCCCGACCCTTGCCGGTGCAGGTGATCGCGCTGATGCTGGGCATCGATCCGAGTGACAGCGCCGATCTCCTGCGCTGGTCGGACGATCTGGCCGCGTTCATCGGCGCGCCGCAACCCACGCACACCCTGGCGCTGCGCGCTCAGGACAGCGTGCTGGCGTTGACCGACTATTTCCATCAGCAGTTGCTCCATTCGCACCCGAACGACCCCGACGTGCTGCTTGCCGCGCTGCGCCAGGCACGTGCGCAAGGCGCGCTGAAGGATGACGCAGAACTCCTTGCGCAATGCGCCATGCTGCTGTTCGCCGGACATGAGACCACCCGCAATCTCCTGGGAAACGGCCTGCATGCCCTGCTCAACCACCCGGAGCAATGGCAAAGCCTGCTGGACGACCCCAACCGTGCACCGGGCGCAGTGCGCGAGCTGCTGCGCTTCGACAGCCCGGTGCAATACACCGGTCGGCGCGTGACAACCGCACTGACCCTGCACGGACAGCGGCTGGAGCGCGGCGATCTGGTCCTGCCGCTGATCGGCTCGGCCAACCGCGATCCGGCACGCCACGCACACCCCGATCGGCTCGACATCCTGCGACCCGATCCGGGCGCGCTGGCGTTCGGCTCCGGCATCCACGCCTGCCTCGGCGCGGCGCTCACCCGGCTGGAGGCCGAAATGACGCTGCGGCAGTTGCTCGCGCGCTGGCCCGGTCTGCGGCTGGCTCAGGCCGCGCCTCAGTGGATGGAAAACCCGGCCTATCACGGCCTGCAGTCCCTGCTGCTGCAGACCGCCTGAATCCGTCTACGTTCGCGCGCCCACCATGTCCTGCGGCCGCACCCAGCGGTCGAACTCCTCCGCGCTGATCCAGCCCGAGGCCAGTGCGGCCTCGCGCAAGGTGGTGCCGCCGTGGTGCGCCGCCTTGGCGATCGTCGCGGCGCGGTCATAGCCGAGGTGCGGCGCCAGCGCGGTCACCAGCATCAGCGAGCGCTGCATCAGCTCGTTGATGCGGGCGCGGTCGGGCTCGATGCCCCGCGCCAGATGCCGGTCGAAACTCGCCATCGCATCGGCCAGCAGCCGCAGGCTTTGCAGCAGGTTGTGCGCGATCAGCGGCTTGAATACATTGAGCTCGAAATTGCCCGACGCGCCGCCGATGTTGATCGCCACGTCGTTGCCGAACACCTGCGCGCACACCATGGTCAGCGCCTCGCACTGCGTGGGGTTGACCTTGCCGGGCATGATCGAGCTGCCGGGCTCGTTTTCCGGAATGCGGATCTCGCCCAGGCCGCTGCGCGGCCCTGAAGCCATCCAGCGGATGTCGTTGGCAATCTTCATCAGCGCCGCAGCCAGGGTCTTGAGCGCGCCGTGCAGGAACACCAGCGCCTCGTGGCCCGCGAGCGTGGCGAACTTGTTTTCTGCGCTGGTGAACGGCAGCCCGGTCTGCCGCGCCAGTTCCGCGGCGACGCGCGCACCGAACGAGGGATGGGTGTTCAGCCCAGTGCCCACCGCCGTGCCGCCCACCGCGAGCGCATAGACCGGATTGAGCGCCGCATCGATGGCGCGGCGGCACAGGTCGAGCTGTGCGACGTAGCCGGAGAACTCCTGCCCCAGAGTCAGTGGCGTGGCGTCCTGCAGGTGGGTGCGGCCGATTTTGACAATGTCGGCAAACACATCGGCCTTGGTCTGCAGCGTGGTGCGCAGCGCAATCAGCGCTGGCAGCAGCGCCTGCACGGTCTGCGCTGCGGCGGCCACGTGCATTGCCGTGGGGAAAATGTCGTTGGACGACTGCCCCATGTTGACCTGATCGTTCGGGTGCACGATGCGCGCCGTGCCGACCCCGCCGCCCAGCAGCACCGAGGCGCGGTTGGCCAGCACCTCGTTCATGTTCATATTGGTCTGCGTGCCCGAGCCGGTCTGCCAGACCGCCAGCGGAAACTCGTCGGGATAGCGCCCGGCAATGACTTCGTCCGCCGATTCGATGATGGCCTGCGCCGTGCGCAGATCGAGCTTGCCGAGATCGACATTGGCGGCGGCACACGCCCGCTTGACCAGCGCGAGCGCGCGGATGAACTCGTGCGGCATCCGCTCGGTGGAAATGGCGAAATGCTGCAGTGAACGCTGCGTCTGCGCGCCCCACAGATGGGCTTCGGACACCTCGATGGGCCCGAAGGAATCGGTTTCGATCCGCATGCCCTCGGCGGGCAGGGCCATGTGCTGCGGGTTGTCGGCATCCATGCGTGGCCTCCAGAAGAGAATTTCCGCTGTTGTAGTCCTTGCACACCCAGTTTGCCACCGGAATGGTCCTCGGCGCAGTTGTGACCGTGCATTGCGCACTGGCGCGATGATTACATCCTTTGACTTTCCTTACGTTTACATACTGATGTGCGCTTGACCCCTGTCACGGCGAACTCCTAGACTGCTTCACAGAACAAGGGCGATGGAGTTCGCCAACAACCGCGCGGGCCAGGCCCATCGCTGATGACTCCTACCTGCTGCAAGTGGCCTGTGCTGCTTGCATTTCATGTCAGGGAGGAGTGATGCGCGTCGATGTTGTCTTGCAGCAAGTGTGCCAGGTGCTGGTCATTGCGCTGCTCTCCCCCCTGCTGCACGGCTTCATCGCAACGATGGAGGAGAAGGTGCAGCGCGGCACCGGGCCGAGTCTGTTTCAGCCCTACCGCGATCTGTTCAAGTGGTTCCGCAAGGAAATCGTGGTACCGCAGACGGCCTCGTGGGTGTTCTGGACCGCACCGGTGGTGGCCTTTGCCGCCATGCTCACGGTGCCCATCCTCATTCCGGTGCTGACCAACTATCCGCTGCCGCTCTCCGACATGGGAGACATTCTCGGCGGCGGGCTGATCCTCACGCTCGGTGGTTTCGCCATCCTGCTCGCCGGTCTGGACAGCGGCCATCCCTATGGCGGCCTGGGGTCAAGCCGCGAGGCCATGCTCGCCATTCTGGCCGAGCCCACACTGATCATGGTGTTCGTCGGGATCACCCTGCTGGCGCAGGCGATGCTGCCGTTCGTCGTCAACCATCTGCTCGTTGCCGATCCGGCGGTGTATTGGAGCCCGGCGCATCTGTTCCTGGTCGCAGCGTTCTTCATCCTGCTGACCGTCGAGACCGAGCGCCTGCCGATCCATTCGAGCATCCACTACGAGATTTACATGATCGGCGAGGCGCGCATCCTCGAATACTCCGGCCCGCTGCTGGCGCTGCTCAAGTGGGCGTCGTGGATGAAGCAGGCCATTCTCTACACCATCTTTCTCAACGTGCTGACTATCCCCTGGGGGCTGTCGATGCAGGGCACGGCGCTGGGATTGCTGGGGGCGACCCTCGCGCTGCTGGCCAAGTGGACACTGCTCGGTCTGGTCATGGTGTTCGTCGACACCGCGCAGTCGCGGCTGCGGTTCTATCGCTATCAGGAGCCGCTGGCGCTGTCTTTTCTGATGGCCATTCTCGCCATCGTCGCGCGGCAGGTTTGAGGAATGACACCATGCTGATCTTCCATCTCGGCGGCGTGCAAGCGTCGATCTTCAGTCTCTTGGTGATCGTCGCGCTGATCCTGGCCTTCGTGATGCTGGGCTCGCACTGGATCAAGAACCATATCCTGGCGTTTGCCGCCGAGTCGTGGGTGATCGCGGCGCTGTCGGCTGCCATCGGCATCAGCGGGCATTATCCCGAGCTGGTGTTCATCGCCGCGCTCACCGCACTGTTCCGCGGCAGCCTGCTGCCCTATCTGCTGCTGCGCATCGTCAACGACCTGAAGCAGAACCGCGAGTTCACGCCACTGCTCCAGCCCTCGTCGAGCATCGTGCTCGGCGGCTTTCTGGTGCTGTTCTCGTACGCCGTGGCGCAAAGGCTGGGCGTGCGCATGAACCTGGTGGACAACATCGCGGTGCTCGCGCTGACTGCCATGTTCAGCCTCAAACTCATCGGTTTTCTGATGCTGGTGCTGCGCGCCGAGGCTGTGAGTTCCATCCTTGGTCTGCTGGTGATCGAAAACGGCATTTTTCTTGGCTCGCAGATCCTGGTGCCAGGCATGCCCCTGCTGCTGGAAATGGTGATTCTGTTCGACCTGCTGATCATCGTCTCCACCTTCGGCATGCTGATCCGCTACCTGCACAAGGAAGTGGGCACCACAAGCAGCCGTGAACTCACGCGGCTGGTGGGGTGAGGCGATGATCTGGAATCTCCTTTACGCCATCTGGATCTTCACCGCGCTGGCGATGGCGGGTAGCTGGATCTCGCACCGCAGCCGTGTGGCCGAAATGCTCAATCTCTGTGCCGCCGTCATCGACTTCGTGCTCACCGTGGTGCTGCTGTTCGCCACCCCGGCGCAGGGCGCAACCGCGCTGAACGGCTATCTCTTGCTCGACGCCTTCGGCGTATGGGTGATGTTCTGCCTGGCCATCGTCTATCTGCTGTCCAGCATTTATGCCATCGGCTATATGCGCTGGATGCATGGAGAGCAAGCGCGGCTGCACCGCTTCTACGCGCTGTTTGCGGCATTTGCGCTGACCATGTTCTTTGCCCCGGCGCAGAACAATCCCGGCCTGTACTGGATCGCGATCGATCTCACAACGATCGTCAGCGCGTTTCTCGTTGGCTTCCAGCGCGCGCCAGAGAGCATCGAGGCGGCGTGGAAATACATCGTCATCGTTTCCGCAGGCCTGGGGCTGGCACTGCTGGGCACGGTGCTGTTCTACTGGGCCGGCACCTTCATCCTTGGCCCGGTCTACGCGATGACCTGGGCCAATCTGGCGATGATCGCACCCAAGGCGGAGCCGCTGCTGTTGCTGCTGTCCTTCCTGCTGGTGCTGGTGGGCTTTGGCACCAAGGTGGGGCTGGCGCCGATGCACACCTGGCTGCCCGACGCGCACAGCGAAGGCCCGGCTCCGGTGTCGGCGATGCTGTCCGGCGCGCTGCTCAACTGCGCCATGCTGGGCATCGTGCGGTTTTTGCAAATCGTCGCGCACACGCCGGTCGAAACCTCCGCGCGCACCGCGCTGGTGGTGCTGGGCGCGTTCAGCCTGCTGGTGGCGGCGCTGTTCATCAGCCGCCAGACCATCGTCAAGCGGCTTGCCGCGTACTCCAGCGTGGAGCACATGGGCGTGATCGCTCTGGGCTTCGGCTTTGGCGGGCCGCTGGGGGTGATCGGCGCGCTCTATCACATGCTCAACCACTCGCTGACCAAGAGCCTGGTGTTCTTCGGTGCGGGCAACATGATGCACGCCTACGAGAGCAAGGAGATCGCCAGAATTCGCCGGGTGCTGCGCTTCTTTCCGCGCAGTGGGGCAGTATGGCTGGCCGGTGCAGTGGCCATCACCGGAGCCCCGCCGTTCGGCCTGTTTCTGTCTGAACTCACCATCCTGCGCGGCGGCATGCAGAGCGCCAATCCGTGGGCGGTGTGGTGGATGGGGGGCCTGCTGATCGTGATTTTCATCGGCTTTCTCAACCATTTCCGCGCGATGTATTTCGGGGCGCGGCCGGAGCATGCGCCTCATCTCCAATTGAAGTTCGTGCATGTTGCGCCCATGGCCATGGCGCTGGCCGCCATCCTGCTGCTCGGTCTGTGGTGGCTGCCGCCGATCTGGGCGCATCTGGCCGGGATCGCCCAGCAGTTGGGAGAGGTGTGAGATGAGCCAGTCACCTGCCCTGCCGGGCGCATATCGGAGCTGACATGCGCCACTGCGAAACATCCGTCCTGAGTCCCGCCGAACTGCCAACGGCGGCCGACAGTCTGCTCACCGAACTGGGCGACGCGCCCAGCGCGCACGGTCGCATGCAGATGGCCTATGCCTGCGGTTGCGCCGACGGCGGCATGGACGTGATTTACGTCTTGAGCCAGGGCGCGAACCTGCCGTACAAGGTCTGGCGCGTGCGCCCGCAGGATCACACCCTGCCGTCGCTGGCGAGCAAGCTGCCGCTGCTGGGCTGGTACGAGCGCGAGATGATGGATCTGTATGGCCTGCGCTTCACGGGGCATCCCGAGCCGCATCCGCTGGTGCTGCACGAGGGGATGCCGCGTGAGCCAGCGCCTCTGCGCACGCCGTTCGACCCGGCAGCCCCAGCGCTGGACTTTTCGCCGCAGCCGCCGACCGTGCCGCAGGTACTCGGGCCGGACATCCAGCGCCTGCCCTTCGGCCCGGTGCGCGCCGACATCGTCGAGTCGGCGCAGTTCCTGTTCTTCTACATCGGCGAGGGCATCCTGCACTATCACCCAAGGCTGTTCTACAAGCACCGGGCGATGGAGGCGCGGTTTCAGGGGCAGACCTTGCGCACCGGCGCCGTGCTGGCCGAGCGCGTGAGCGGCATCGACTCTGTGGCGCACGCGCTGGCCTTCGCGCAGGCGGTCGAGGGCGCAACAGGCTGGCGCGCGCCGCCGCGGGCGCGTTACCTGCGCATGATCCTCGCCGAGCTCGAGCGGCTGTACAACCATCTGCACTATCTGGGCCATCTGGCCAAGACCACCACGCTCAAGGTCGGCGAGGCCGAAGGCCATCTGCTCGAAGAGCGGGTCAAGCAGATCAACGCAAGACTCACCGGCAACCGCTTGCTGCGCGGGCTGATCGTCCCGGGCGGGCTGCGCCGCGATCTCGACATCTCCGGGCTGGACAAGGCGCTGGATGCCATCAGTGACGACATCGCCCGCTACATCGACCGTCTGGACAACACCCGCAGCCATCTCGACCGCCTGATGACGACCGGGGTGCTGCTGCGGCAGGTGGCGTTCGACCAGGGCGCCACTGGCCCGATCGAACGAGCGAGCCATCTCGACCGCGACTTGCGCCGCGACCACCCCTACGCCAACTACGCCAAGGTGCGCTTTGCGGTGCCGGTACACCAGGCTGGCGACGCCTGTGCACGCGCACGGGTGCGGATGGAGGAATTGCGCGAATCGCTCGCCATCATCCGCCAGACCATCGGCCGCACCAAGCCTGGGGCGGTGCTGCGCTTTGACGTGATGGAAGAGGTCGACCCGCACCACGAGGGACTGGGCTGGGTAGAAGCCACACGCGGGGGGCTGCTCTATGCCGTGCATCTGGACGACGGCGGGCAGCGCCTGCTGCGGGTGAAGATCAAGGAGCCGTCGTTTTCGAACTGGCGGGTGTTTCCCTTTACCGTGGAGGACAGCAACATGATGGATTACGCCATCAACGAAGCCAGCTTCGGCCTGTCCATCGCCGGCGCCGATCGCTGAACAGAGGAGAACGACCATGCCTGTGTGGACCTGGTTTGGCATTCAGAAGGGCCGCGCCACGACCGCCTGGCCCGACGGCCCTGGGCCGAACGGACAGGACGGCGTGCTCGGGCTGCCGCGCTTCGATGCCGCGCGCTGCGGCAGCGTGCAAACCGGCTGCAGCGATTGCGTTGCCGCCTGCCCCGCCTCGGCCATCACCCGCAGCACGGCAGGCGCGGTGCAGCTCGACTACGCCCGCTGCGTCGGCTGCCAGCTCTGCACCGAGGTCTGCCCCGAAGGCGCGTTCAGCACCAGCCACGACTGGGCCTTCGGCGTGCGCGACAGGGCAGATTTGCTCAACCTCGGTGACGACCAAGCCGCCCCACCCCAACCCTCTCCACAGTGTGGGGAGGGAGCTTCAACCCCCTCCCCCACCGCGTGGGGGAGGCCGGGAGGGGGAGCCGCGAGCACCACCGAACTCGCGCAGGAAATCCAGGCCTTCGGCAAGAGCCTGCACATCCGCCATGTCGACGCCGGTTCCTGCAATGGCTGCGAAAGCGAGCTGCAGGCCCTGCTGAACCCCTTTTACAACCTGCACCGCCTGGGCATCTTTTTCACTCCCTCGCCGCGCTTTGCCGACCTGCTGCTGGTCACCGGCCCGGTGACCGCGGCGATGCGCGAGCCACTGCTGCGCACCTATGACGCCATGCCGCAGCCGCGCTGGGTCATGGCCGCAGGCACCTGCGCCACCGGCGGCGGCACCAATGGCGGCGGCTACGCCTGCCATCAGGGGCTGGACGGCATGCTGCCGGTGGATGTGTGGCTGCCGGGCTGCCCGCCCAACCCGGCGGCGTTGATCGAGGCGTTGCTGTTGCTGCTGCGCCGCCGCCCGCAGCGGGTACATGGAGGTCAGCATGAGCGCGCCTGACGCCGTCACGCTGACTGCCTTTGGCCTGGCCGCACTGGCCTGGGTGCTGGCGTTGCTGACCGATCTGTTGCTCGGCACTGCCCTGCCGCGCTGGCTGCTGGCGCTGGGCTGCGCGCTGGCTGCCATTGGCGCGCTGTGGGGTCTGCCTGGCGGCAGCGCGGCGCAGGCCGTGCTGATGCTGGGCGATACACCGGTGATCTTTCAGCCTGACGCCGCCGCGCTGTGGCTGATGCTGCCCGCGCTGCTGCCCGCATTTTTCGCCGGCCTGCTCGGCGGCATCCAGCCGTCGCGCGGCTGGGCGGCGGGGGCGGCACTGTCGCTGCTGGGGGCATTGGGCGTTTACGGGCTGCAGGACGGCGCGAGTTTTCTCATCGCCTGGGAGGTCATGGGATTCGGCGGCGCCCTGATGCTGCTGGCCGATCACCGCAGCGTGCAGGCCGGGCACGACAGCCTGTTCATGCTCGCGCTGCTCGAGGTCGGCGGCGTGGCACTGCTGCTTGCGGTGCTGATGCTCGGCCAGAGCCTGGCGTTCGGCAGCTACGCGCTGCAGTGGACGCAATGGGGCGTGGCCTCCGCCTTTTTCCTCGGTCTGTTGTGGCTGGCTGGCTTTGGCGCCAAGCTCGGGCTGCTGCCGTTTTACGAGTGGTATCCGGGCGCCTATGGCAGCGGCAGCGGTGCTACCGGCGCGCTGATGTCGGGCGTGGTGATGAATGCGGCCTACTTCGCTCTGGGCCGCGCGCTGCTGCAATGGATGGGCACGCCGCCGTGGCTGGCAGCCTTTGGTGTCGTCGTGCTGGTTGCAGGCACCTTCACCGCCATCCTGGCGATTCTCTACGCCTTCCAGCAAAACGACTGGCGGCGGTTGCTGGCGTTTTCGTCGGCCGAAAACGCTGGCGTGGCGGTTACCGCGCTGGGCGCAGCGCTGGTGTTTCGCGCTGGCGGCGAGGACATGCTCTCGGGCCTGGCCTGGACGGTGGGCATGCTGCATCTGATGGGCCACAGCCTGGCCAAAGGCACGCTGTTTCTCAGCGCCGATGCCGACGCGACGCTGCAGGGCAATTACCACCTGCGGCAAGGCGCCATCCTGCGCCATGCACCGCTGACCCTCGGGCTGGGTGCAGTCTTCGGCGCGATGAGTCTGGCGGCCATGCCGCCCACCGCCGGGTTTGTCAGCGAGTGGTATCTGTTCCAGAGCCTGTTCCACGACTTCACCCTCAAGACCGACGGCTCGCGCATCGCGCTGGCGCTGGCCGGTGCCGGCATGGCATTGACCGCTGCGATCGCGCTGGCGAGCATGGTCAAGCTGTTCGGCGTGGGGCTCTTGGGACAAAACGAAGTCCACGGCGCGCATCATCGCAAGCACCAGACCATGCTCACGCCACTGCAGCGTGCCGCGGTGCTCATCACCGGGCTGGCCGTGCCAGCATTCGCGGTCAGCCTGGTGTTGTGGCTACCGCAGATGGCCGCCTCCGCCTGGCCTGCCGTGCAGGTTCCGCAAGCCATGACCCACGGCTGGCTGCTGGTGCCACTCTCGGCGGGCTTTGCCTTCATCTCCCCGGCGCTGCTGGTGATCGCGGTGCCGCTGCTGGCGCTCATTCCGCTGGTGCTGGTCTGGACACAGCGTCGCTTCCCCGTGCGCCATGCGGCGCTGTGGTGCGGCGGCGAGGACTATGCGGCGCATGCCGGAGCGACCACGGCGCTGTCATTCTCCAACGCAATGCGGGTGTTCTACAACTTCGTCTACCGCCCGCGCAACGCGGTGGCACGGCAGTTCGAGGGCAAGGCGTATTTCCTGAAAGAATTGCAGTTCGATTATTCGCAGGCGCCGATTTTCGGGCCGCTGCTGTTCACCCCTGCGGTGCGAGCGGTGCAATGGCTGGCACGTCAATTGCGCTTCCTGCAGAACGGTCTGATGAACGCCTACATCGCGTATATCGGCGTGCTGCTGATCGTCATTTTTGGCTTGGTGCTGGTGTGGAGTCCGGCCTGAGCATGACACGGCCGCAACATTTCCGCGGTTTTTTCTTCTTCTACATCCTCATTGGATTTTTCGCATGACCTACGTCTTCATCGCCATCTTCGCCATCATCGGCGCGTTTGCCCGCTACGGCCAGACCCTTGTTGTGCAGGGCGTGCTGGGGCGCTCCTTCCCCTTCGCCACGCTGTCGATCAACATTCTTGGCTCTTTTCTCATGGGTTTTCTGTTTTTTGAAACCCTGGAGCGCCTCAACCTGAGCCCGGAACTGCGCACCGGCATTCTCACGGGTGGGCTTGGCGCCTACACCACGTTCTCGACTTTTTCGCTGGAGTCGCTCAATCTGATCGAGAACGGCGAAATGGTCAAGGCCGGGCTGTATGTCGCCGCGTCTGTCGTGCTGTCCATCGCGGCGGCCATTTTCGGCGCCTTTCTGTCACGCAACATGGGAGTCTCGTCATGAGCAGCAAATCCGTCACCATGGTCCGTATCTACATCAAGGAGGGCGACAAGGTGGGGGGCCACGATCTGATGCGCTCCATCTTCAAACTGCTGCACGAGGAACACAAGGTGCATGGCGTCACGGTGTTCCGTGGCGTGGCCGGCTTCGGCAGCAAGGGAGAGGTGCACGCGGACGACCTGCTGCGCCTGAGCGTGCATCTGCCGCTGGTGCTGGAATTCTTCGATGAACCCGAGGTGGTCGACGCCGTGCTGCCCCGCATCCAGGAGATGGTGCCGCCCGGGCACATCGTCTACTGGGCCGCGCAATGCGGCTGCAACTGAATGGGTCCGTTTCCGTCTTGCGGTCCGGCGCTGCGCCGGGCCGTCTTTTTATTCTGTCCACGAGCGCGATACATGTCGCGACAAACCATGAATCCGAGCAAGCATGCCGTCGTCTGGATCGATCACAACGAAGCCCATGTGTTTTTCGTCGATCCAGAGCATGTCCGCGAGTCCATCGTGCATTCGCCGCATCCGCATCAACACCTGCACCACAAGGCCAACACCATCGGCGCGGGCAAGCTGATCGAGGATCAGCACTATTACCACGCTGTGGCGGAGTCGCTCAAAGATGCCCATGAAATTCTCATCACCGGGCCCGGCCAGGCCAAACTCTGGCTGCTGAAGCATCTGCATCACCACGACCCGGCTGTGTTCGACCGTGTGCTGGCGGTGGAGACCGTGGACCATCCCTCGAACAACCAGTTGGTGGTGCATGCGCGACATTATTTCGACGTCACCGACCGCCGCTTGATCTAGCAGCGACAGACGATGGGCGAGCCCACGCAGGTTCATTTCTGCACCTGGTGCTTTGCGCAGATTCCCGCCGGCACTGCGGTCTGCCCCGATTGCGGCACCAATCTGGACGACTACGCCCGCCACACGTCCTACCAGGACAGGCTGATCCACGCCCTGCATCACCCCTTGAGCGAAACTCGCATGGGCGCCATCATCGCTTTGGGCAAGCAGGCCGATTCACTGACCATCAACGCGCTGACCGACTGCGCGCTGGAGCACAGCGGTGACGTGATCGAGGGCCTGGAAATCCTGCACAGCCTGGCGCAGATGCCCCAGACCCCGACGCTTGCCCAGGCGCTGCAGCGCCTGGCCCGGGAGCACCCGGCGCATGCCGTGCGTGAGCACGCCATGCGTCAGCTTCAAAGCCGTTTTCCAGACGCGAGCTGAGTGACCGGAATCACTGCGCATCCGCGCCAAACACCTCGGCATACAGATCCGCGCCAAAGCTGGTCTGCAGCGCGTCTCCAGGCTCCAGACGGAAGCTGCGGCTGCCGTCGTCGCGGCGTTCGGCGCGCAGCATGCACACGCGGTCTGGGTCCTGCGCACGCAGGTGCCGGGCTGCGTCGAACAGATGTGTGACCAGCGCCACCTTGATGCCGCGCTGGCGCAGCGCATCGACCACCTGCAGCAGCAGTTCCGAGCCTTCGCGCGCGTTGGTCGAGGCGAAGGACTCATTGGACAGCCACAGTGCGCCGGGCCGAATGTGCTGGGCGATGGTGCGCATGCGGTCGAGTTCCTCGTCGAGCTTGCCGCCCTGCAGACCTGAATCTTCCTCGCGCTTGTAGTGGGTGAACACCCCGCTGGCCAGTTCGCCCGCATAAGACTGCGCCGCGACAAACATGCCGGCGTGCAGCATGAGCTGAGCCAAGCCGACCGAGCGCAGGAAAGTGGACTTGCCACCCTGATTCGCACCGGTCACGGCCACAAGGGACTTGCCGTCCGCTGCAAACGCATTGCACACTGGCGCGCGCTGCAGGGTGAGCGCCAGTGTGGGGTCGTACAGTTCCTGGGCCGAGAGCCGCAGCGCGCCTTGTGGCGCAAACTCGGGCATGCAGACCTCCCCGCCGAGCGCAGTGAGACGCTGGTGCAGATTGAGGCAGGCGACGTAAAAGCCGAGTTCAGCGCGCAGCAGCTCGAAAAAATTCAGCACATGATCGGTGGCCTGCGCCATGGCATTGGCCACGTCGTTGAGACCGCGATCGACCAGTTCAGACAGGGCCTGCGCTCCGGCCTCATCGCGGTCGGGCAGGCGGAAGGTGAACTCGGGAGGCGCCTTGTGCAGCAGTCGCGCCAGCCAGCCGGGACGGCTGCCATTGCCCGCGTGCAGCACATAGTCCCGGCCCGCGTTGCCCGGTCCGAGGCTGACGCTGAACAATTCGCCGTGACGAAATCGCAGTGTGTCCAGATGCTCCTGCACCTGGTCGAAATAAGCGTCGCTGATATCGCGCTGCAGGGAAGCAAACAGGGCGCCAAACGCCTCGGAGCGAAAGCTGCTGGCGAGACTGTCGGCCTGTTGTCGCAGGCGGTGCAGGTATTGCACAAAGGTCTGCAGCAATTCCACCGCGCCACGCAGATTGAAGCTGGGATAGCGGCCGAACAGTCCGAGGCCGAACAGATGCTTCTTGCGGCTGTCGATGGCCTCGACCACCAGGGCATACAGCGCGCGCACCTGTTCCGGGTGATCGAGCGCGTCGCGCAGCGCGTCCTGCCGGTGGGCGATGACCCGGGCGTCGCCCGCGCCGCTGGCGGCCATGAGCACTCGGGTGGCCACATCGAGCAGGAAGGCGTCTTCATGCGCCATGGCGGCCAGCAGCGTGTTGACCTCAAGATCCTGCGCCACTTCGAGCCACTGCGCAGGCGCAGCGGCCTTGGGATCGAAATCGCGGTCAGGAAACAGCAGATGAGCCTTCACGACGCAATCCTCTGCAGCAGTTGTTCGCGGGTCACGCCAAACTTGCGTGCCAGCGCCAGCGCATACGACTTGCCATCGGCAGCCTGCCGCAGCACCTTGAAGGTGCGGATGGTGGGATCGTCGGCATCGACCTGGCCGACCATGCTCACGGTGTGTGCGTCGAAGGTGGCGAGCTCATCGAGAAACGTCACCAAAACACAGGCGGCGCCGATGTTCGACAGACGCGCCATGATGCGCCGCGCCAGCCACAGCGCATCGTCCAGTGTGGTGGAGGAGAAGATCTCGTTCATCAGCACCAGACTGCGCGGCGTCGCCGCGGTGAGGGTGTGGTGCATGCGCACCAGATCGTCCTGCAGTTTGCCGCGCTGGTTGGTGATGTCTTCCACCCGCTCGAAGTGGGTGAACACCCGATCGCACAGCAGCAGACTGGCGCTGCGTGCGGCCACTGGCAGACCAAGTGCAGCCAGATAGTGCAACTGACCCACCGTGCGCGCCAGAGTGGTCTTGCCGCCGTGATTCGGCCCGGTGACCACGAGCAGGCGTTCCTCGCCCGTCAGTGCAAAGTCGTTGCACACCACCGGCTGCCTCGCCTCCACGCATTGCCGCGCCAGCGCCATGTCGTAGGCGTCGCGTGCGTCGATTCCGCCCGGCTCGGTCATCAGTTGCGGAACGCACAGCGGCAAACCGGCGCGGACGAAACGTTGGGTGAATTCGTGCCAGGACAGAAACCAGGCCAGTTCGCGGTCAAGCCGCAACATGCGGTCATCGGCGAAATCAGCCTGCGTGCTGCGAAACCGCGCCAGCCGCCCAAACACCGCTGGATGCAGCAGAGCCACGCGGTCGAGAATCTGCCCTTCGACATGGTTCAGCCCAGATGTCGGGTTGAACTGCGTCCTGTAGTCCTTGACCTCGCCCTGACGGAAACGGGCAAAGGTGTCGGCAACGGTCGCGGTGTAGTCGGGCTCACCCGGGTCTTGCAGCACGGACACCGTGGTGCCGTCGATGCGCACTGCATACCGCACCTGCGCCAGCGCGTCCACCAGCGCCTGTGCCTCTGTCATGCAGGCTTTGAGTGCATCCGAGGCGCACAGCGCGGCCACATGCGCGCGCAGGGCCTGCATGGCCATTGACTGCAGGTCTGCCGCCAGCAGCGCCTGCTGCAGCGCGTTCACCGCGTGGCCGTAGGCCACTGCAGCATCGACAAACCAGCGCTGGCCCTCGATGGCGTTGTAGGCTCTTTTGGCCCGCCGCAGGTGCTCACGCATGCCGCGCATGGCCTGCTGGAAGCCTTGCAGCGCAGACAGCACCGGCGCCTGCTGGATGTCGCGCAGCGCATCCTGCCGGTAGCGCAGCACGGTCAGATCCTGCAAGGGCGCGCGATACAGCGCCTGCAGGAGCGTGAGCACTTCGGCACGGTATGGCGCCTCATCATCGGTACGACCGGCCACATAGAGCGACGGTTGTTCGCGCGGCAGATAGGCGCCGAACGCCGCAGCGAAGATCGGCTCAAGGAACAGGTCGTGAAACACGTCGCGCAGATCGTCGCCTGGTGGCTGCGCGGCTTCCTGTGCCGCCGTGGGAAACGCCAGGCTGTAGAACGCAGGAACTGTCGCCATGCCACCCCCTCAGCGGCGGTAGGGATTGACGAATTCGGCGCTGTCGCCCAGTTCGGCCTCGATTTCCATCAGGCGGTTGTACTTGGCCAGGCGCTCGCTGCGCGCGGGCGCGCCCGATTTCATCTGCCCTGCGCCCACGGCCACGGCGAAGTCAGATAGGAAGGCATCTTCGGTCTCGCCGCTGCGGTGCGACATCACTGTGCCCCAGCCGACCCTCTGGCACAGTCGCACTGCGGCAAGGGTCTCGCTGACTGTGCCGATCTGGTTGAGCTTGATGAGGGAGGCGTTGGCCGTGCCCTCGTCGATGCCGCGCTGGATGATCTGGGTGTTCGTGACAAAGTTGTCGTCGCCGACGATCTGAATCCGGTCGCCGAGCTGCCGGGTCATGGCGGCAAAACCGTCCCAGTCGTCCTCGGCATGACCGTCCTCGATGGAAACGATGGGAAAGACATGGAGCCAACTCCGGTACAGATCCACCATCTCCTGGCTGTCGAGCACCTGATTGCCCGAGCGATGCAGGTGGTAGCGGCCATTTCTGTAGAACGAGGTGGACGCCGGATCAAGCGCGATGGCCAGATCTTCCCCCGGCCGGTAGCCCGCGCGCTCCATGCCGCGCACCATCAGCTCGCAGGCTGACTGGTTGCCGCCCATGAGCTTGGGCGCGAAGCCGCCTTCATCGCCCACTGCGATGGAGTGTCCCTGCGCCTGCAGCAGTTCCTTGATCGCGTGATAGGTCTCGGCGCCATAGCGCACCGCTTCGCTGAAACTCGGTGCGCCCAGCGGCACGAGCATGAACTCCTGGAAATCCAGACTGCTACCCGGCGCATGCAGGCCGCCGTTGAGCACGTTGAACATGGGCATGGGCAGCAGATTGGACGGCGCATCGCACAGCGTGCGGTACAGCGGCTTGCCGCGCACCTGCGCCGCGGCCCGCGCAGCAGCCATGCTGACGGCCAGCAGGGCGTTGGCGCCGAGCCGCGCCTTGTTCGGCGTGCCGTCCAGTGCGATGAGCGCGCCGTCGATGGCCGCCTGATCGCACACATCATGCCCCTTGAGCGCCGCGGCAATCTCCCCCTCGATATGGGTCAGCACCTTGCGCACGCCCCGACCGAAGTAACGCTTAGGGTCGCCATCGCGCAATTCCACCGCCTCGTTGCTGCCGGTGGACGCACCCGACGGCACCGCCGCCGAAGCGCGCACGCCGGATTCCAGCGTGACGGTTGCCTTGACCGTGGGCGTGCCACGCGAGTCCAGGATTTCCAGGGCATTGATCACCAGGATGGTGGATTGTGACGCGCTCATTCTTTTTCCATTCGAAGGTCTGTGAAGCAGGTCCGGGTCGGCCAGTCAAGTGTTCAGCCCTCGGCCTCAGCGGGTACAGGCGTGGTCTGCGATTGCGGCAAAGCCGCCTGCACCTTGCCTGCATATTGATAGCCGCGCGTGAAGGGGTAGACGCATTGCCGCGCGCGCAGCAGGTGGTCGCTGTCGAAACGGTCTTCGACCACGCCATCGGGGCGGCTGCCCAGGATCTGGAACAGCGAAATCCAGCCCTGCTCGAAACCCATGGCAGAGCCCGCGAGATACAGGCGGTAAGCGCGCAGAGTCTTCTCGGCGTTGTCGCCCAGCACCCGGCGGGCCTCGTCGAGGCGGTCCTCGAGCGCGTCCACCCAGTGCCACAGGGTCTTGGCGTAGTGCGGGCGCAGACATTCCATGTCCAGCGGTTCCAGCCCGCCGCGGGTCATAGTTTCGGCCATCACGCTGACATGCACCAGTTGCCCGCCAGGGAAGATGTATTTCTCGATGAAATCGCCCATGCCTCCGGCGAGCTGGCTGTTGTCCACGCCGCCCGCGGTGATGCCGTGGTTCATCACCAGCCCGCCGGGCTTGAGCAGGCGACGGATCTTGCTGAAATACACAGGCAAATTGGGACGACCGACATGCTCGCACATGCCCACCGAGGCGACCTTGTCGAATGGCTGCGATTCGTCCACATCGCGGTAGTCCTGCAGCAGCATGCGCACCCGACCCTGCAAGCCTTTTTGCACGATCAGCCTGTTCACATAGGCATACTGATTCTTGGACAGGGTAATGCCGGTCGCGTCTACGCCGTAATGCTCTGCAGCCCACAGCAGCAGCCCGCCCCAGCCCGCGCCGATGTCGATGAAACGCTCGCCCGGCCGCAGCATCAGCTTGGTGCAGATATGGTCGAGCTTGGCCTCCTGCGCCTGCGCCAGGGTCATCGCCGGGTCGGCGAAATACGCGCATGAATACACCCGGCGCGGGTCAAGCCACAGGGCGTAGAAATCGTCCGACACGTCGTAGTGATGCTGGATCTGCGCAGCGTCCTTCTCGCGGGTGTGGTGGCTGTGCTCCCACAGGGTGCGACGCAGGCCATGCCACAGCCGCGCGGTCGCAGCAGATGGCTCGTTGCGCGGGTCGTCATCGAGCAATACCGGTGCAATGCGCATCAGGTCGCGCAGATTGCCCAGAATATCGACCAAGCCCTCGACATAATCTTCTGCCAGCTTGCCAATCTGCCCGGTGGTGATGTGCCACAGCGCACGCTTGTCGCGCAGTCGCATTTCCACTTGCGCATTGCTGGGGCCGACCCGCTGCCCTCCCGGAAGCACCACACTGCAGGACAAGGGAAGGTGAGACAGGCGCTCATCGACCTGACCCAGAATGGACGACGTGATGGAAGGCATGCGAATCTCCTTTCAGAATGTGGCAAGCGAACGCGCGCTCACCTGCGCGCACAGGTGGACGAAGCAGGAACAACACAGGAGAGGTGCGAAACCGACATGGAACGGTCCGGTGGATGCGGCAGCGACCAGACACGCTCGAATGTTGTGGATGCGATCATCCTCGACTCCCCCTGATGGCGCGCAGACAGCAAGGCACTGCGCACATGAACGAGGTAGGAGTCATCAGCCCGGGGCGAGACCCCTGTCGGCAATTGAACGGCGAACTCCATCGCCGTCAGCATGGTTTGAATTTAAGTCACGAAACCCGCAGGGTCAATGCATTCGAGCGCCCGAATTGCATCGAATTGCAAGCGCACCTGACACATGGGGCATTCAATACTTCTGCCGCGCCGGAATCACCCCGCGCACTCCGCCCAGCGGTTCCGCCATGTCGCCTGTGTAGCGCGGAATCAGGTGCAGATGCACATGAAAAATGCTCTGACCCGCGGCCTGCCCGCAGTTCACCCCCAGGTTGAAACCGTCGGGCCTGCGCTCGCGCAACAGCAGTGCCCGGCCTTCCGCAGCCAGTTCAAGGAGCGCCTGCTGCTCCTGCGCAGTGCAGTCGAACCAGTCGGCCACATGCCGAAAGGGGATCAGCAGCAGATGCCCAGGGTTCACCGGCGTGCGGTCGTACACCGCGAAAGCCAGTTCGTTGCGCAACACCCGGGGCATGTCCTGGCAGAACGGACATGGCGTTGGAATCGCCGTGCTCATGTCAGACCGTGAAGATGCGCGGTGTCGTTGACCAGTTGCAGGCTCACCCTGCCCTGCGCATCCACGCTGAACAGGTTGAGACAGCAAGGCTTCTGCACGATGCGCCAGTAGGCCGACAACGGCAAATCGAGTGCCTGCAGCAACAGCGCCCGGTTCACGCTGTCGTGCCCGACCAGCACCACGGCGTGATCGGCGTGGCGATGCAGCAGCGCACGCAGGCCATCGGCAGTCCGCAGTGCGAGATCCTGCAGCGACTCGCCGCCCGGAAAGCGCACCCATTGCGGCGCACTTTTCCATAGTGCGTAGGCCTGCGGGTCAGCCACTTTCGCCTCATCGTGCGTTTTCCATTGCCATTGGCCGTAATCGAGGTCGTTGATCCCGTCCAGAACCTGCGCGCTCAGGCTGCAGGCCGCGGCGATTTCGGCGCCGGTGTCACGGCACCGGCTCATTGGACTGGTGTAGATTGCCTGCGGTACAAACTCGGCGGCGATGCGCGCGGCCACTGCCTTGGCCTGCCGCCGCCCCAGTGGGGTGAGTTCCAGTTCCATGCGGCCGCGAAAGCGCTCGGGATGAATGCCCTCGACCTCGCCGTGTCGCGTCAGGATGATCTGCATGAAGCGCTCCTTGTCTGTGGTGGCCCTGCATCCAGCAGGGCTCTGCACAAACGTTACGCTGCAGTCATGCCGGAATCAAGCCAGACTGTGTAACGTGACGTTCCAGTTCAGCCGCGCCCATTCGGAGGCTTCCTGCCGCAGGCTGTATTCGGTCAGCGGGTTGGCCTTGAGCCATGGCTCGGGCGCCAGGATGTCCATCGCGGGCCGCGCACCCGGCAGGCTGACACCGGTGGCCTGATAGCGCAGCCGCAACCCGTCCAGGTCGACTGCGGTACGGTTGCGCGCCAGAATGACCGCCAGCCGCAGCGCCATCACCGCATCGAGATCGAGGCTCTCCAGATCGGTCGCGCTGAGCTTTTTCAGCTTGCCGGTGTGCGCCAGCACGAGTTGCGCCAGCGCGGCCTGCTCTCCACGCGAAAACCCGGGCATGTCGGCATTCGCGGCGATGTAGGCCGAGTGCTTGTGATACGCGCTGTGCGAGATGGACAGACCGATCTCGTGCAGTTGCCCGGCCCAGCGCAGCAGGCGCTGCTCCGCCTCTGACGCATCGGGCCGCAGTTGTGCATAGAGCCGCAGCGCCACCTCACTCACCCGCTGCGCCTGCTGCGGATCGGCGCCGTAGCGCTGGATGAACTGCAGCGCGGTGACCTCGCGCATGTCCTGCGACTGCTCGCGTCCGAGCAGGTCGTACAGCACGCCCAGGCGCAGCGCGGCATCGGTAACCTCCATGGACTGGATGCCCAGTTCCTCGAACACCCCGAGCATGATGGCCAGCCCGCCTGCTGCCACCGGCACGCGGTCCGGCTTCAGCCCGTCCATGCGCAGCTTGTTGAGATTGCCCGCGCGCACAAACACGCGGCGCAACTCGCGCAGACCTTGCAGGGTGATGTCACCCGGCTGGTCCGGCGGGTTGAGGCGGCTGCCGCCGATCATGTCGGCCAGCGCCCGCGCCGTGCCGCTGGAGCCCACTGCATGGCTCCAGCCATTGCGCTTGAAGTCGGCCGCGATGATCTGGATTTCCTTGCGCGCGGCAATCTCGGCGGCGCGCATGGTGGTCTCGTCCACCTGATTGCCGGGAAAGAAGCGCTGGCTCATGGACACGCAACCGATGTAGAGCGACTCCATCAATCCCGGCTCGTAGCCCTGGCCGATGATGAACTCGGTGGAGCCGCCGCCGATGTCGACCACCAGCCGCTTGCCCTGCACCACCGACACCGAATGCGCCGCGCCGATATAGACCAGCCGGGCCTCCTCGCGACCGGCGATGACCTCGATCGGAAAGCCCAGCGCCAGTTGCGCCCGCTGCAGAAACTGCGGCGCGTTCTTGGCCACGCGCACCGTGTTGGTGGCCACGGCGCGCACCCGGTCCGGGTGAAACTGGCGCAGCCGCTCGCCAAAGCGCTGCAGGGTTTGCAGGGCGATCTGCTGCGAGGCTTCGGAGAGGTATTTCTTGTCATCCAGCCCCGCCGCAAGGCGCACCGGCTCGCGCAGCGAGTCGATGGGATAGACCTGCACCCCGGCGGCGCTGTCCTGCGCGCGGCCGATGAGCATGCGAAAACTGTTCGACCCCAGATCGACCGCGGCGAGATGTTGATTCAATAGAGTGGGCATAAGTGGATTGAAACTCCGTTTGATGACATGCATTTGAACGTTGTCATCAAGATTTCATCGTCAGCCAGCATTCTCGCTCGGATTGCCGTCTGCACTGGCAAAATGCCAGCTGTTTCTTGCTCGAACCCTTCATGTCCCATTCAGACTCTCCTCCCCGCCTGCTCAACCGTGAACTCGGCACGCTCGAATTCAACCGTCGCGTGCTGTTCCAGGCGCTCGACGACACCAATCCCCTGCTCGAGCGCCTGCGCTTTCTCAGCATCGTGTCGAGCAATATGGACGAGTTTTTCGAAACCCGCGTGGCCACGCTGCAGGACATGCTCGAAGCCGACCCCAGCGCGCGTACTCCCGACGGCATGCTGGTGCGCGACGCCCTGGCCGAGATTTCCACACGCGCGCACGCCCTGATCGCCGATCAGTACCGCGTGCTGCAGCAGGCCGTGCTGCCCGCGCTCGACGCACAGGGCATCCGTCTCTACCGGCTGTCCGACTGGACCGACGCGCAACGCGCCTGGGCACAGCATTATTTCGAGACCGAAGTCTCTCCGCTGCTCACGCCCATCGGCCTCGATCCTGCGCACCCCTTCCCGCGCGTGATCAACAAGAACCTGGTCTTTGCGGTGCAGTTGGAAGGCACCGACGCCTTTGGACGCAATATCGAACTCGGCGTGGTGCAGACCCCACGCACCCTGCCGCGCGTCGTTCCCCTGCCGCCCGAGCTGTGCGATGCGCGCTACGGCTTCATGCTGCTGTCGTCGTGCATGCAGGCGTTTGCCGGGCAGCTGTTTCCGGGGCTGGAGGTGCGCGGCGTGCATCAGTTCCGCGTCACCCGCAACAGCGAGCTGTTCATCGACGACGACGACATCACCAATCTGCGCGCGGCGCTGCAGGGCGAGTTGCGTGCCCGGCACTTTGGCGACGCGGTGCGGCTCGAAGTGGCTGCGGATTGCCCGCATGCGGTCATTGACCGGCTGCTGCGCGAGAACAATATCCTGCCGCAAGACTGCTACCGCGTGGACGGGCCGGTGAATCTGGTGCGCTTGCAGGAGATTCTCGAATCCGTCAACGAACCGCAGCTTCTGTTCCCGCCCTATCTGCCTGCCCTGCCCGCCAACTGGCCGGGGGTCGACGCCGAAATTTTCGACCTGATCCGCACGCGCGATCTGCTGCTGCACCACCCGTACGACTCCTTTGCTCCCGTGGTCGATCTGGTCCGCACGGCCGCGCGCGACCCTGCCGTCGTCGCCATCAAGCAGACCATCTACCGCACCGGCGGCAATTCCGAGCTGATGGACGCGCTCATCGAAGCCGCGCGCAATGGCAAGGAAGTGACGGTGGTCCTCGAGCTCATGGCGCGGCTCGACGAGGAAACCAATATCAACTGGTCGTCGCGCCTGGAGGCTGCGGGCGCGCATGTGGTGTTCGGCGTGGTCGGCTTCAAATGCCACGCCAAGATGCTGCTCATCGTGCGTCGCGAAACCCGGGAAGACAACGGCCGCAAGATGCTGCGCATGTATGCCCACCTGGGCACCGGCAACTATCACGCCCGCACCGCGCGGCTCTACACCGACTTCGGTCTGATGACGGCCAACCCTGAAATCTGCGAAGACGCGCGCCGCGTGTTCCTGCAGATCACCGGCTCCAGCCAGGTGCAACAACTGCGGCGGCTCTGGCAGTCGCCGTTCACCCTGCTCGACAACGTGCTCGCCGCGATCGCGCGCGAGGCCAACCATGCGCGCAACGGCAAGCCAGCACGCGTCTGGGCGCGTGTCAATGCCCTGCTGGAGCCCACCGTGATCGAGGCACTCTACGCGGCGTCACAAGCCGGGGTGGAAATCCGCCTGCTGGTGCGCGGGGCGTGCATGCTGCGTCCGGGCGTGGAGGGACTGTCCGACAACATCCGCGTGCGCTCGACCATCGGCCGGTTTCTGGAACATTCCCGGGTGTTCTACTTCCACAACGGCGGTGATGCCGAGGTCTACATCTCCTCGGCCGACTGGATGGAACGCAATCTGCGCCGCCGTGTGGAAATTGCCGTGCCGCTGCTCGACAACAAGATCAAGGCGCAGGTCATCCGCGAAGGTCTGCGCATGCAATGGCAGCACCCCGGCAATGCCTGGGAGATGGACAGCGACGGCAACTATCACCGTCCGCGCGGCTCACGCAGCCGCCTGAGCTGCCACCAGGTGCTCATGCATTCGCGGCTGGGCGGAAAAAGTTAGGGCCTGTCAGCGCTAGGCAGCCTTCAACGACTCGCTGGGCGCCTGGGATGAGGCTGCCGCCAGCCGCGCAGCCGGAAAGCGCACCACGAAGCGGCTGCCCTTGCCCGGAATGCTGTGCACCAGCAATTCGGCCTGGTGACGCAGCAGCACATGCTTGGCGATCGCCAGGCCCAGACCCGTGCCGCCCGACTCGCGCGAGCGCCCGCGATCGACGCGGTAGAAGCGCTCGGTCAGCCGCGGAATATGCTCTGCCGCAATGCCGATGCCGGTGTCGGTCACGCTGAACTCGGCGTATTTCGGCTGGGAGTCTTCGAACACCGCATCCCACTCCAGCCGGATGGTGCCGCCCTCGGGGGTATAACGCACAGCATTGCTCACCAGATTGGACAACGCGGAATGCAGTTCCTGCGGGCTGCCGCGCACCCCAAGATCGGTCCGAACGTCCACAGAGATCTGGTGCCGTCCACCAGACAGGGCCAGCGCCTCGTTCTTGTATTGCGCCATCATCGGCACCATCTCGATGACCTGCTCGGTGGGCGGGTAGGGGTCGCCTTCCAGCCGCGCCAACGCCAGCAGATCGTCCACCAGATGCCGCATGCGGTCGGACTGGGCCTGCATCATGTCGAGCACACGCTGGCGCTGCGCGTCATCCAGCGGCATGTCGCGCATGGTCTCGACAAATCCGCCGAGCACGGTCAGCGGCGTCTTGATCTCGTGCGACACATTGGCCACGAAATCGCGTCGCATCGCCTCGGTGCGCTCCAGCTGGGTGATGTCCTGCGACAGCAAGAGCTTTTGTCGGTCGCCATACGGAAAGATCTGCACGCTCAGCGTGAATTGCCCGCGCCCGCCGGCACGGTGCATGTGCAGCGGTTCGTGATACTGCTGCGCCTGCAGATAGGCCACGAACTCCGGGTTGCGGATGAGATGCACGGCGTGCTGCCGCAGGTCGCGCTGCGCGTCCAGTCCGAAGTGATGTGCCGCCGTGGCGTTGCACCAATCGATCTGGTCGTTCTCGTCGAGCAGGATGACGCCATTGGGCGAGACCTGCAGCGCCTCGATGAAACGCTCCAGCTTCGACTCCTCATAGCGCAGCCGCACCGTCCACAGGCGCAACTGGCGCGACGCGCGATAAAACACCTCGGCCCAGGCGCCGGTGCCGTTCGGCACGGGCGTGGCGTCTGGCGCCTTGAGCCAGCGAATGAGGCGGGACAGCGCCAGCGAATCGCGCAGCACCGCGCCGACGAGAACCAGCAGCGCAGCAGCCATCGCGCCGAGTTGACCGCCCAGAAGTCCACCTGCTGCTGCGGCCAGCACGACGAGCAGCAGGATGATGGTCAGACGCCAGACGACAGAGATCATGTTGAAGCCCGCAACAGGCTGCAGTCAGATGCAAGGACCGCTCCGAACCCCATTGTCAGACGTGCGACGCAGAGCCTGTGCAGTCCGGGACGACGCAATTTCACGCGACAGAAGCCTGCACTGCGCGGCTCTGCGCAGTGAAACGGTAGCCCGCCCCACGCACGGTCTCCACCATGTCGGAACAGTTCACTGGCGACAGTGCCTCCCGCAGGCGCTTGATGTGCACATCCACCGTGCGTTCTTCGATGAACACATGATCGCCCCAGACCTTGTCGAGCAGCGCGCCGCGGCTGTGCACCCGCTCGGGATGGGCCATCAGGTAATGCAGCAACTTGAACTCGGTGGGCCCCAGGCGGATTTCGAGCGGATCGGCGCCAGCCCTCTTGAACAGCGCCCGACGGCTGGAGGGATCGACAGACAGGCCACCCAGCTCCACCTGCTCGTCGGTGAGCTGCGGCGCGCGACGGCGCAGCACAGCGCGGATACGGGCCAGCAGCTCCTTGGGTGAAAACGGCTTGGTGATGTAGTCGTCCGCCCCGGAATCCAGGCCCTGCACCTTGTCGCCCTCTTCGCTGCGCGCGGTGAGCAGGATGATGGGAATGCCCTTGGTGCGCGCATCGGCACGCAGTGCCCGCGCCAGCGCCACGCCCGACATGCCCGGCAGCATCCAGTCGATCAGCAGCACATCGGGCAGCACGTCGCGGATCACGCGCAACGCCTCCTCGGCGCTGCCCGCCCGGATGGGGCAATGCCCCGCGTGCTGCAGGTTCATTGCCAGCAGTTCGGCAATGGCGGGCTCGTCTTCAACGATCAGGATGTTGCTGGACAGACTCATGATGCGGGTGCTCTCGGGAACTGGGGCGTGGATCAGAGCGATCCGGCCACTTCGCGGAACGCTGCCTTGTTGTGACGCACGTCCGTGCCGCGCACGATGTAGATCACGAACTCGGCAATGCCCTTGGCATGGTCGCCGATGCGCTCGATGGCCTTGGCCACGAACATCAGATCGAGCATGGTGGAAATGGCGCGCGGATCTTCCATCACATAGGTGATGACCTTGCGGGTGAAGCCATCGAACTCGTCGTCGATCTTGCTGTCGGATTCGACAATTTCCACCGCGGCCTTTTCGTCCAGGCGGGCGAAGCTGTCGAGCGAGCGACGCAGTTGATCGATCGCCAGGTCGGCGGCATGCTGCAGATCGCTGATGCCCATGGAAACCGATGTGCCCGACTCGGAAATGTCTCGGGCCATGCGCGCAATGCGCGCCGCCTCGTCGCCCGCGCGTTCCAGATTGGTGATGGTCTTGGAAATGGCCACCAGCAGACGCAGATCACGTGCGGTGGGCTGGCGTTTGGCGATGATCTGGGTGATGTCGGCGTCGATGTCGACTTCCATCTGGTTCACGCGCTTTTCCACCTGCAGCACATTGCGCGCCGCTTCGCCGTCGAGATGCCGCAAGGCATAGATGGCTTGCGCCAGTTGCGACTCGACCTGCCCGCCCATTTCGAGCACGCGGGTGGAGACAGCGTTGATTTCGGTGTCGAACTGGGTTGAAAGATGCGGCTTGTTTTCCATGAAAAGCTCCTTTTGATCATTCTTAGTTGGCGATCTGTGATCACCCGCCACAATCAGCCAAAACGACCCGTGATGTAATCTTCGGTCTCTTGTTTTTTTGGCTTCAGGAAAATCTGATCCGTCGCGCCGAATTCGATCAGTTCACCCAAATACATATAGGCGGTGAAATCAGACACGCGCGCGGCCTGCTGCATGTTATGGGTCACAATCACGACGGTGTAATCCTTTTTCAATTCCGTCACCAGTTCCTCGACCTTTGCTGTGGAGAGCGGATCGAGCGCAGATGTCGGCTCGTCCAGCAACAGGATTTCCGGGCGAATCGCGATCCCACGCGCAATGCACAAGCGCTGCTGCTGACCGCCAGATAAACCCATTCCGCTCTGTTGCAATTTATCCTTGACCTCATTCCACAGCCCGGCCTTGGTCAGACTGGCTTCAACGCGTTCATCCATCTCGGAGCGCGAGAGCTTTTCGTAGAGGCGAATGCCGAAGGCGATGTTCTCGTAGATCGACATCGGAAACGGTGTGGGTTTTTGAAACACCATGCCGATCTTGGCCCGAATCAAGGACACATTTTTCTTGCTGGTCAGGATGTTTTCACCATCGATATTGATCTCCCCCTCGGCACGTTGCTCCGGGTAGAGCTCATACATGCGGTTGAACATCCGTAACAGCGTCGATTTTCCACAGCCAGAAGGACCGATGAATGCGGTCACCTGACCTTGCGGGATATCGAGATGAACATTTTTGATGGCCTTGAATTTTCCGTAGAAGAAATTCAGGTTCCTGGTTTGAATCTTGATTGGATGATCGGCAGAACCCGCTTGCGAGGACTGACGAACCGAGACAGCTGGAGGTCGGGAGGTAGCAGTTTGAGTTTCCATCTTGCAGGCACCAGATAATTGATCACATTCAGAAAATTGATTGATGCTCAGCTTTTGCCACCGCCACGGCGCAGTAGCCAACGCGAACCGACGCTGAGGACAAGAATGAATACGACGGCAATAAACGCACCCGCCCATGCCATTTGCTGCCAGTTTGCATAGGGGCTCATGGCAAACTGGAAGATGACAACCGGAAGATTTGCCATCGGGTGCCAGATATCCGAGCTGAAGTATTGATTGTTCAGCGCCGTGAACAATAATGGAGCTGTCTCTCCACTAATGCGTGCAATACCCAGAATCACCCCGGTCAGTATGCCAGTCGAAGCTGCCTTCCAGGTAATTTTTGTCACCATTTTCCAGTAGGGTGTGCCCAGGGCGATTGCAGCCTCACGCAATGATCCTGGGACGAGACGCAGCATTTCATCCGTCGTGCGCACGACCACCGGAATCAAAATCAGCGCGAGGGCAACACCCCCGGAGAATGCAGAAAAATGACCGAGAGGATCAACCAGAATCGCGTAGGCAAACAAACCAATCACAATGGATGGCGCGCTCAGCAGAATATCATTGAGAAAACGCACAACACCGCCAATCTTGCGTTTGACAGCAAACTCTCCAAGCCACGTTCCGGCAAGGATGCCGATCGGCGTGCCAATCACAACAGCAATGCCCAGAAGAACAATGCTGCCAACAAAGGCGTTGCGCAAGCCGCCGCCTTCGGTACCTGGAGGTGGAGTATCCTGTGTAAATAAATGGAGGTTCAGAGCAGGAAGACCATAGCGAATGGTTGTCCAAAGAATCCAGACCACCCAGAAAATTCCGAAAATCGTCATCAAAACCGCGATGAACATGTTGATCTTGTTGATCAACTGACGGCGCAAATACAGTGAGTTCATGATTTCTTGCCCTCCTGTGTCGCCTCTAGACGCAACAGCAACAGCTTGGCCAGTGCCAGCACGATCACTGTGATGACGAACAGCACGAGGCCGAGCGCCAGCAGCGACGATTTATATAGGCTCGTTGTGGCCTCAGTGAACTCATTGGCAATCACCGACGCAATCGAAGCGCCGGGCATCAGCAGGCTCGCACTGAGATTGTTCGCATTACCAATGATGAACGTCACTGCCATGGTCTCACCGAGCGCGCGCCCTAGCCCGAGAAAGATACCGCCAGTCACCGCAGTTCGGGTATAAGGCAAAATGACATTGCGGGCGACCTCCCAGGTGGTTGCACCAAGCGCATAAGCCGATTCCTTGAGGGCGGGTGGCGTAATGAGAAACACATCTCGCATGATGGACGCGATGAAGGGAATCACCATGATCGCAAGCACAATGCCGGCCGTCAGCATGCCGATACCCATTGGGGGACCCTGAAACAAAACACCAATGCCTGGAATAGCGCCCAAATGATCATTGATCCATGGTTCGATATTTCCGAACCATGGTGCGAAAACCAGCAAACCCCACATGCCGTAGATGATGCTGGGAATGGCGGCCAACAATTCAATCACCGCCGAAACCGGCCCACGCAGCCAATTCGGTGACAATTCAGAAATAAAGAGTGCAATACCAAAACTCACAGGCACTGCGATCAGCATCGCGATCGCAGAACTCACCAGTGTGCCAATAATGAACACCAGCGCACCAAACTCATTGGTGACTGGGTCCCAGGTCGTGGTGACAAGAAATTTCCATCCGAAGGTATGCAGCGCCTGCCACCCCTCGATGATGAGAGAAATCATGACGGCAAGCAATGTGACCGCCACAATCAGGGCGACCAGGCCCGTCCCCTTGCGGAACAAAAAATCCGCAAACGAAGAACCGGCCTTCGTTGCGGACTTTTGCTCCGAAGCGTCCTTGTCAAGCGCTTGGCTTGCTACAGCTCCGGATGCACTCATGTCAATTCGCCTGTTGATCGATCAAATACCGAGGTTGGTTTTCCAATAGGTCTTGATCACATCCACCGTGCTCTGCGGCAGCGGCCCGAAAGAGATCGACTCTGCCATGGACTGGCCATTCTCGAAGCCCCACAGGAAAAACTTGGTGACTTCTTCATTGGTTGCCTTGGGCGCCTTCTTGCTCAGGATCTGCCAGGTGCAGCCGGAAATTGGCCACGTATCCGGGCCGGTGTGGTCGGTCAGGATGACGTAGAAATCCTTTGCCTTGTTGAAATCCACATGCGCGGCTGCGTCCTGGAAGCCTTTGAGGCTTGGGCTGACAACCTTGCCGTCACGGTTGACCATGCGGGCATAGTTGAGCTTGTTCTCGAGGATATAGGCATATTCCACATAGCCGATGGAGCCGGGAATGCGCTGCACATAGGCCGCCACGCCTTCGTTGCCCTTGCCGCCCACGCCGGTCGGCCAGTTCAGCGAGGTATTGGCACCGACTTTTTCCTTCCACTCGGGGCTGACCTTGGACAGGTAGTCGGCAAAAGTGAAGGTGGTGCCCGAGCCGTCGGAGCGGTGCACCACGGTGATGTTCATGTCAGGCAGCTTGACGCCCGGATTGAGCTTGGCGATCGCCGGATCATTCCACTTCTTGATCTTGCCCAGATAGATGTCAGCAACGACCGGGCCGCTGAGGATGAGTTCACCCGGCTTGATGCCCGGCAGGTTCATCACCAGGTCCTCCCCCGCAACAGCGGTGGGAAACTGAATCAGGCCTTCCTTTTCGAGCTCTTCCGGCTTGAGCGGCATGTCGCTGGCACCGAAGGCCACGGTTCCGGCCTTGATCTGGGCAATGCCACCGCCCGAGCCGATGGACTGATAGTTGACCTTGTTGCCGGTTTGCTTTTCGTAGGCGGCAGACCACTTGGCGACCAGCGGATACACCCAGGTGCTTCCCGCACCAGTCAGGCTCACGCCGGCGAATGCAGAGGTGATGGCACCCGTTCCAACAGCACCTGCCACTGCGACCGCGATGGCCGCCTTGGCAAACGATCGACGATTGATTTTCATAAAACTCTCCTTGGGATGAACGTGCAGTTCCGAGCACGTTACCATCCTAAGAACGCATTATGACGATAACGTGACAATCTCATCTTTGCGAGGGCGCAAAGATCGGAGAATCACACCCTTATGAACCGACCAGCGCCTCTCTCAGCGCATCGGCATGGCGCTGCGCTTCACCCGGGTCGGCATGCTCGACCATGATGCGCAGCACGGGCTCGGTACCAGACGGGCGGATGAGCACGCGTCCGCTGCCGTTGATCTGCCCTTCGGCTGCGGCCCGCGCCTGCGCGAAACCGGCGTGGTTCTTCCAATCCAGGCCGGCAGGCAGTTTGACGTTCAGCAGCGTCTGTGAGTAGAGCTGCACGGCCTGAAGCTGCTCGCCCAGGCTGCGGCCCGTGCGCACGACGAGTTCGAGCATCTGCAGCGCGGCGACGATGCCGTCCCCCGTGGTGTGACGATCGAGCAGCAGCATGTGCCCCGAACCCTCACCGCCGAGTTGCCAGCCACGGGCCAGCAATTCCTCTAGGACGTAGCGATCGCCAACAGCAGCCCTGACGAACTCCATGCCTTGGGCCTGAAGCGCCTTTTCAACCGCCAGATTGGTCATCAGCGTGCCCACCACACCGGGCGGCTTGCGATCCATGGCGAGCAGGTAAAGCAGTTCGTCGCCATTGAACAGGCGGCCATGGCGATCGACGAGTTGCAGACGGTCTGCATCGCCGTCGAGTGCGATGCCGTAGTCCGCGTGATGCGCGCGCACAGCGCGGATCAGCGCGTCCGGAGCGGTCGCGCCAACGTCCTTGTTGATGTTGAAACCATCGGGCTGCACACCGATGGGAATGACCTCGGCGCCGAGTTCGTGGAACACCGCCGGGGCAATGTGATAGGCGGCGCCATGCGCGCAATCGACCACCAGCCGCAGACCCTTCAGGGTGAGGTGGTTCGGGAAGGTGCTTTTGCAGAACTCGATATAGCGCCCAGCGGCATCGTCCAGCCGACGGGCCTTTCCGAGCTGTTCGGAGGGCACGCAGCCCTCGGCTTCCGGCATGGCCGCTTCGACTTCGAGTTCCCAGACATCGGGTAGTTTGCTGCCGCCCGCGGAAAAAAACTTGATGCCGTTATCGGCAAACGGGTTGTGCGATGCACTGATGACCACGCCCAGATCGAGCCGCAGCGCGCGCGTGAGATATGCCACACCGGGCGTGGGCAGCGGCCCGACCAGCACCACGTCGCAACCGGCTGCGGCGAAACCGCATTCCAGCGCGGCTTCGAGCATGTAGCCGCTGATGCGCGTGTCCTTGCCGATCAGTACCGTGGGGCGCTGCACGCCCTGGGCGCGCAACACCTTGCCTGCAGCGTGTCCCAAACGCAGGCCGAACTCCGGCACGATCGGGCTCTTGCCCACCAGACCGCGCACTCCATCGGTTCCGAAATACTTTCTGCTCATCACCCTCTCCAAGAATTCGATTGGCGCGCGGCCCGCTGGGATCGGCTCACGCGCGCATGGCATGCCACACTTTAATCGCGTCCAGCGTCGGGCCAACATCATGCACACGCACGATCTGCGCCCCCGACGCAATGCAGGCCAGTGCAGCCGCCAGGCTGCCAGCCAGCCGGTCATCCACGCGCCGCCCGAGCATTTCTCCCAGCATGGACTTGCGCGACACGCCAATCAGCACCGGATAGCCCTCGGCAACCAGTTCGCCCAGCGCATGTGCCAATGCGAGATTGTGTTCGAGTGTCTTGCCAAAACCAAACCCCGGATCGAGGGCGATGCGCGATGCCGCAACACCGCGCGACTCCAATGCCTGCGCGCGTTCGAGCAGAAAGGCGTGCACCTCGCGGCCGACATCCGCATAGTGCGGCGCCTGCTGCATCGTCCCAGGTTCCCCCAGCATGTGCATCAGGCAGATGCCAGCCGTCGAGGCCGCCACCACATCCAAAGCGCCCGGCACACGCAGGGCACGAATGTCGTTGATGATGTCCACCCCCATGTCCAGTGCCAGACGCATGGTGTCCGGCTGATAGGTATCGACCGAAATCGGGACGTTCCAGCGCACGACTTCGCGCAACACTGGAGCAATGCGATCCCACTCCTGCGCATGCGACACGCGCGGGGAGCCAGGGCGTGACGACTCGCCGCCGATGTCGAGAATGTCTGCGCCCTGCTCGAGCAAGGTGCGCGCATGCGCAATTGCCGTGCGCGGTTCGGCATGCTGCCCGCCGTCGGAGAAGGAGTCCGGGGTGACGTTGACAATGCCCATGACCAGGGGCCTGTCCAATTGCAGGTGGAATCGTCCTGCGAGCCATTGCTGCGCCAATTCAATCACTCCAAAAAAAAGCCCGGTCATCGACCGGGCCGTTGTTGACAGGATGACGCTCAGGCTGCTGTGGCCGACGGTGCATCCGTCGTCGTTCCCGTTGAGGGGGCAGGCGGCGGTTTCGGCGCAGAGCTGGGTCCGCTGCTGGGCGGCAGCTTGGGCGGACGCGGCTCGCGCCCGGCCATGATGTCGTTCAGCTGGTCGGAGTCGATGGTTTCCCACTCGAGCAAGGCAGCAGCCATGGCGTGCATCTTGTCCTTGTTTTCCTCGATCAGGCGACGGGCCAGTGCGTATTGCTCGTCGATGATGCGGCGAATTTCCGAATCGACCTTTTGCATGGTCTGCTCCGACACGTGCGTGGTCTTGGTGATGGAGCGGCCGAGAAACACTTCGCCTTCATTCTCGGCATAGACCATCGGCCCGAGGGACTCGGTCATGCCGTAGCGGGTGACCATGTCGCGCGCAAGTTGGGTGGCACGCTCGAAGTCGTTCGATGCCCCAGTGGTCATCTGGTTCATGAACACTTCCTCGGCAATCCGCCCACCGAACAGCACCGAGATCATGTTGAGCATGCGTTCCTTGTCCATGCTGTAGCGGTCGTTCTCGGGCAGTTGCATGGTCACCCCCAGGGCACGACCACGGGGAATGATGGTGACCTTGTGCACCGGATCGGACTTGGGCAGCGACATCGCCACCAGCGCATGGCCGGCCTCGTGATAGGCGGTATTGCGGCGCTCCTCCTCGGGCATGACCATGCCCTTGCGCTCGGCACCCATCATGATCTTGTCTTTCGCGCGCTCGAAATCTTCCATCTCGACAAGGCGCCCGTTGCGGCGTGCGGCGAACAATGCGGCTTCGTTGACCAGATTGGCCAGGTCTGCGCCGGAGAAACCCGGGGTGCCACGCGCCAGAATGTCTGCGCGAATGTCGCTGCCGACCGGAATCTTGCGCATGTGCACCTGCAGAATCTGCTCGCGACCGCGAATGTCTGGCAGCGTGACATAGACCTGACGGTCGAAGCGACCTGGGCGCAGCAGCGCGGGGTCAAGAATGTCCGGACGGTTGGTCGCAGCAATCACGATGACGCCGAGATTGGTGTCGAAACCATCCATTTCCACCAGCATCTGGTTCAGGGTCTGTTCGCGTTCGTCGTTGCCGCCGCCCAGGCCAGCGCCGCGATGACGGCCAACCGCATCGATTTCATCGATGAAAATGATGCAGGGCGCATGTTTCTTGGCGTTCTCGAACATGTCGCGCACACGGGACGCACCGACACCGACGAACATTTCAACGAAATCGGAACCCGAAATCGTGAAAAACGGCACCTTGGCTTCGCCGGCGATGCTCTTGGCGAGCAAGGTCTTGCCGGTGCCCGGAGGCCCGACCAGCAGCACGCCACGCGGGATGCGCCCGCCGAGTTTCTGGAATTTCTGCGGGTCCTTGAGGAAATCGACCAGCTCCTTGACGTCTTCCTTGGCTTCGTCGCAACCTGCCACATCGGCAAAGGTCACGTTGTTACTGGATTCATCGAGCAGGCGGGCCTTGGATTTGCCGAAACTGAACGCGCCCCCGCGGCCACCACCTTGCATCTGGCGCATGAAGTAGACCCAGACACCGATCAGCAGCAGCATCGGGAACCAGGAAATGAAAATCTGTGTCAGGAAGGATTGCTCCTGACGCGGGGCACCAACCACCTCGACACCGTCCTTGACCAGGTCACCGACCATCCACAGATCACCCGGAGAGGTGAGGCTGAAGTTGCGCCCCTCGGACGTGGTCACGTCCAGAATGCCGCTCTGGTGCACCACGACTTTTTTGATGCGACCATTCTTCGCATCCTGCATGAACTGGGTGTAGCTCACCGCATCCGTGGACTGCTGAGGACGGTCGAACTGTTTGAACACCGTGAACAGCACCAGGCCGATCACCAGCCAGATCGCAATTTTGGAAAACCATTGATTGTTCAAAACCAACCTCCAGAAACAGTGCAAACCCAGTTGCAGGACATGCGTCGCATTTTAGGCATTTCAAGAGCGCAAGCGGGGAGAAACCAGAAAACCGATCTACCAAAATGGGCTATTGATTTCACCAATCCGATCGAATTTGACAAAAGGCAAGCCTGAGAGGGTGTAAACGAAATGATTTACCCTGCCAATCGTGTCGCGAGGATACGCGCTTCGGCCAGCCAGACCCAGGCGAGCGGTGCCCAGGTGGAACGATCATGATGGGCCATGAGGCGGCGTGCGCGCTCGTTCCAGGCATGCGTGCGCTCGACCACCCAGCGCTTGGCCTGCACGACGAAGCCCTTGGCAACAGTCTCGGGCCACAGGGGCTGCTGCGCGTCTTGCCAGGTTCCCGTGCTGCGGTTGCCGGGGTGACGCACGACCTCCACGCTGATGCCGTGGGTCAGCTCGATGCCTACGGCGCATTTGCCGCCGTAGGCGGCGTCGGTGTAGAGTTTTTTCAGTCCCGGGACTTTGGTGCAGGCCTGCGCCACGACCTCGGCCGCCGCATCACGATCCTGCACGCTGGCTGCCGTGAGCGTGACGGCCAGCAGCAATCCCAGGGTATCGACCACCAGATGGCGCTTGCGCCCCTTGACCTTCTTGCCCGCGTCGAACCCGGTGTTGCCGCCCTGGGCCGTGCTGCGCGTGCTTTGCGCATCGATGATGGCGGCCGTCGGCTCGGGGGCTCTGCCCATGCGATCGCGCCATTGCTGGCGCAGCCGGTCGTGCAGGGCCTCGAACACGCCGGCCGCAGCCCAGCGCTTGAACGACATGTAGGTCGCCTGCCAGGGCGGGAAGGTCTTGGGCAACAACCGCCATGCGCACCCCGTGCGCAGCGCGTAGCAGCAGGCGTTGACCATCTGGCGGCGCGCGTAGCGGGGTGGCGCACCGCGCTGGCCATCGCGCTCGAACAGGTCCGCTACCAACGCCCACTCGGCATCGGTCAAATCGGTGTTCATGCCGCTGGCGCCATCGGCACGGCGGTGCGCGGCGGTGTAGCCGTAGCGCTTGGGCGCCGTCCCTTGCACGGCAGCGCGCTCACCGGCGCGGCGCAGCGGCTTGAGTCGCTCGATACCGGCTTCGCGCAGCGCCTTGCGCACGGTCACCGTGCTGACCTTGACGCCCGTGCGTCGAAGCAACTCGCGCGTCACCTCGTCCAACGACGCGCGTGGCTGCTCCTGGGTGATCGCACGCAGCACTGTGGTGTGTTCAGCGTCCAGAGAGGGCTTGCGGCCCGGTCGTCTTGCTTGCTCATCCTGCGCCTTCTTCACCATCTGCCGCCTCGTGTCCGCATGCCCCGATCCGAGCATAACGCACGAGATGTTGTTTTCGTTTACATCCTCCGAGAGGGTCATATGGCCCGTGGCACGCTCTTATTCGGCGGCCTTCTTGAGCACCCGCGCCAGGATGAACGTCTCTGCCGATTTGTCGCGTGAGGCCTGCGGCTTGACGGCCTTGACCTGCTGAAACGTCTGCTTGAACTCCTTGACGATCTGGCTGTAGTAGCTGCCATGAAAGGTCTTGATGACCATCGCACCCTGCGGTTGCAGCCAGTTCCTGGCGAAGTCCAGCGCCAGTTCGCTCAGGTGCTCGATGCGGGCGGCATCGGCCGAGGGAATGCCGGTCAGGTTCGGCGCCATGTCGGACAGCACCACATCCACCCTGCGGCCATCAAGCAGCGCCTCCAGCGCGTTCACCACGGCGTCTTCCCGGAAGTCGCCTTGCAGGAAATGCACGTCGGGCACGGACTCCATGGGCAGCAGATCGAGTGCAAAAATGGTGCCTTGCAGCACGCCATTGCGCATCAAGCGGTTGCGCGCATACTGAGACCAGGAGCCCGGCGTACTGCCCAGGTCCACAATGATCTGCCCGGGCCGCAGCAGCCCTTCCGCCTCGTCGATTTCCTTGAGTTTGTAGGCGGCGCGGGCACGATAGCCCTCGCGCTGCGCCATCTTCACATAAGGATCGTTGAGGTGATCCTGCAGCCAGGCTTTGCTGAATTTGTTTTTCTTCGCACTCGACATGGATTCTTCAAGGACAATACGACATTAAGACTTCAAAACACGCAGCGCACACAGATGCGCCGGCGCGCAAGCATCATGACCACATTGGAACTCACCCCGCAACTGCGCAGCGCACTGCGCGCGCAAGCCCATCCGCTCAAGCCCGTCGTGCTCATCGGCGAGCAAGGCCTGAACCCGGCGAACATGGCGGAGATCGATCTGGCACTGAAAGCGCATGGGCTGATCAAGGTGCGCGTGTTTGGCGATGACTCTGCCGCACGCGCTGCGATCCTGCACACCGTTTGCGACACCCTGGGCGCCGCACCGGTGCAGTCCATTGGCAAACTGCTGGTGATCTACCGCCCGGTGCCGAAAACGCCGCGCGTGGACCGGGAGGATGAGGCGACCACCACGCGGCGCGGCAAATCTCCGCGTACCGTCAAGCTGGTCATCCCCTCCAGCAGCCCCACCCACCGGGCCAAGGTCAAGCGCATCACCCTGCTGGGCAATCAGCGCCTGACCGCTACCGGCAAGGTCAAGCGCGCCAAGCCGCGCTTGAGCAGTGCGAAAAAATCATCGCGCGGCTGAAATGCTGCAGGTGAAGCGGCGCAGACGTTGCCGCCTTCAGTTGCGACTGCGCGCAGGCAGGCGCCACACGTAAGCCGCCACGCACGCGGCCTGCAGGGCAAACACCAGACTGGCCACGCCGTGCCACACGCCGGCCTGGGGGGAATGGCTGTAAGCGGCCTGCAGCAGTCGGGGCACCACACCGAACTCGCCCAGTACGGCAAAAAATATCCCGCCCAGCGGCAGCAGAAAATCGGCGGACATCGTGGCCTTGCTGCCAACGCGCTCCAGCACGGCGATCAGCACCCCGAACCCAATGGCGGCGAGCGCCATGATGTAGAACATGCGGCTGGCCACCGCAGCGGCCACCATCTTTTCCGGCACGGTCGCGAAGGCGGTTGGCGCGCCGATGAGACCGACCGCAACCATCCCGCCGAGCCAGAGCGCAGCCAAAAACCAGCGGGCGCGCAGGCTGCTCATTTGTAGTGGACAGCGAGAATTTCGTAGCGCCGCACGCCACCGGGAGCGGCGACCTGTGCGACATCCCCGGACTCCTTGCCGATCAACGCACGCGCAATCGGTGAGTTGATGGAAATGCGGCCCTGCTTGAGATCCGCCTCATCATCTCCGACGATCTGATAGGTGATTTCATCGCCGCTGGCTTCGTCGCTGAGTTCCACCGTGGCACCGAACACCACGCGGCCGTCAGCCTGCAGTTCACTCGGATCGATGATCTGCGCGGTACCGAGCTTGCCCTCGATGTCGGCAATGCGGCCTTCGATGAAGCCCTGCTTGTCACGGGCCGCGTCGTACTCGGCGTTTTCCGACAGATCGCCCTGCGCGCGCGCTTCGGCGATGGCCTGGATCACTGCCGGACGTTCGATGGTCTTGAGCCGTTGCAGCTCTTGCTTGAGTTGTTCCGCGCCTCTGCGCGTCATGGGGGTCGCCATGTTCGGGCCTCCGTAGAACCATGAAAAAAACGAGCACCGCAGCCACTTGCGCTGCGGTGCTCAGGTGCCTGGAATTTTACGCGTTTGCGAACGATTGCAACGGATAAACCGCGACTTTCTGCAGCTGCTTCATCCCTTCGACCGCGGCGAGCGCGCCAGAGATGGTGGTGTAGGTGGTCACGCGCGCGGCCAGTGCCGAGGTGCGGATGGCACGCGAATCGGCAATGGCATTTCGGCGCTCTTCCACCGTGTTGATGACCAGCACGATCTCGTTGTTCTTGATCATGTCGACCACATTGGGCCGGCCTTCGGTGACCTTGTTGATCACCTGCACCTCGACTCCCGCTGCGGCAATGGCGGCGGCCGTGCCGCGGGTCGCCACGACGCCGAAGCCCATCGCCACCAGTTGCCGAGCGACTTCCACGGCGTCGGGCTTGTCGCTCTGCTTGACCGAGAGGAACACCTTGCCACCCGCCTTGGGGTCGGGCAGGCGTGTGCCCGCGGCGAGCTGCGACTTGACGAAGGCCTCGCCGAAGGTGCGGCCCACGCCCATGACCTCGCCGGTGGACTTCATCTCCGGCCCCAGGATGGGATCGACCCCAGGGAACTTGTTGAACGGAAACACCGCTTCCTTGACGCAGTAATACGGCGGCGTGACTTCAGCAGTGACGCCCTGCTGCGCCAGACTCTGCCCGGCCATGCAACGCGCCGCAATCTTGGCAAGCTGAAGCCCGGTGGCCTTGGACACATAGGGCACGGTCCGCGAGGCACGCGGGTTGACTTCGAGCAGGTAGATGCGGTCTTCGCCGTCCTGCTGCTGAATCGCGAACTGCACATTCATCAGCCCGACCACCTTGAGGCCATGCGCCAGCTTGACTGTCTGCTCCTTGATGCGCGCCACGGTGGCCGCCGAGAGCGAATACGGCGGCAGCGAGCAGGCCGAGTCGCCACTGTGCACCCCCGCCTGTTCGATGTGCTCCATCACACCGCCGATGAACACCTGGGTGCCGTCGCAGATCGCGTCGACGTCACACTCGATCGCGTCGTTGAGGAAGCGGTCGAGCAGCACCGGAGAGTCGTTGCTCACCTTCACCGCCTCGCGCATGTAGCGTTCCAGATCGCGCTGTTCGTGCACGATTTCCATCGCCCGCCCGCCCAGCACGTAGCTTGGCCGCACGACCAGCGGATAGCCGATTTCTTCGGCCCGGGTCAGCGCCTCGGCCTCGGACCGCGCGGTGCGGTTGGGCGGCTGCAGCAGGCCCAGGTGTTCGACCAGATGCTGGAAACGCTCGCGATCCTCGGCCATGTCGATCATGTCCGGGCTGGTGCCGATGATGGGCACGCCATTGGCTTCGAGATCGAGTGCGAGCTTGAGCGGGGTCTGACCGCCGTACTGCACGATCACCCCGACGGGTTGCTCCTTGTCGACGATTTCCAGCACGTCCTCCAGGGTCAGCGGCTCGAAGTACAGACGGTCGGAGGTGTCGTAGTCGGTCGAGACCGTCTCGGGGTTGCAGTTGACCATGATGGTCTCGAACCCATCGGCGCGCAGCGCCAGCGCCGCGTGCACGCAGCAATAGTCGAACTCGATGCCCTGGCCGATGCGGTTGGGCCCGCCGCCCAGCACCATGAGCTTCTTGCGCGTGGTCGGCGCAGCCTCGCATTCCTCGTCGTAGGTCGAGTAGAGATAGGCGGTTTCCGTACCGAACTCGGCAGCGCAGGTGTCCACACGCTTGAACACCGGGCGCACCTGCAGCGCACGGCGGCGGTTGCGCACCGCGGTCTCGGTGGTGTGCAGCAACTTGGCAAGCCGCCGGTCGGAAAAGCCCTTTTGCTTGAGCGCGTAAAGCGTGTCGCGGTCGAGCTTGTCCAGCGCATGGTTGCGTTCCAGATCGAGTTCGGTCTGCACGATGTCCTGGATTTGCGCCAGGAACCACGGATCGATGCGGGTGAGCTGATGCACTTCCTCCAGGCTCATGCCCTGCGCAAACGCGTCGCCCACGTACCAGATGCGCTCGGGGCCGGGCTCGCCCAGTTCCTTTTCCAGCACCTCGCGGTCCTGGGTTTTTTCGTTCATGCCGTCCACGCCCACTTCGAGACCGCGCAGCGCCTTCTGGAAACTCTCCTGGAAGGTGCGCCCCATGGCCATGACTTCACCGACCGACTTCATCTGCGTGGTCAGACGCGAGTCGGCCTGGGGGAATTTCTCGAAAGCGAAACGCGGCACCTTGGTGACCACATAGTCGATGGTCGGCTCGAAGGAAGCCGGCGTGACGCCGCCGGTGATGTCGTTGCGCAGTTCGTCCAGGGTGTAGCCCACGGCGAGCTTGGCCGCAATCTTGGCAATCGGAAAGCCGGTGGCCTTGGACGCCAGCGCCGAAGAGCGGCTCACCCGCGGATTCATTTCGATGACGATCAGCCGCCCATCCTTTGGATTGACGGCGAATTGCACATTGGAGCCGCCAGTATCGACGCCGATCTCGCGCAGCACCGCGATGCTGGCGTTGCGCATGATCTGGTATTCCTTGTCGGTGAGCGTCTGCGCCGGGGCCACGGTGATCGAGTCGCCGGTGTGCACCCCCATCGGGTCGAGGTTTTCGATGGAGCAGACGATGATGCAGTTGTCCGCGCTGTCGCGCACGACCTCCATCTCGAACTCTTTCCAGCCGATCAGAGACTCTTCGATCAGCAACTCGCTGGTGGGCGAGGCCTCGATGCCGCGCTTGCAGATGCTCTCGAACTCTTCCGGGTTGTAGGCAATGCCGCCGCCGGTGCCGCCCAGGGTGAAGCTCGGGCGGATGATGACCGGAAAGCCGATGCTCTTCTGCACCGTCCAGGCCTCTTCCAGCGAATGCGCAATGCCCGAGCGCGCCGAACCCAGGCCGATGCGGGTCATGGCCTGCTTGAATTTCTGCCGATCCTCGGCCATGTCGATGGCTTCGGGTTTGGCGCCGATGAGCTCGACGCCATACTTTTCAAGCACACCGTTGTGGTGCAGATCGAGCGCGCAATTCAGCGCGGTCTGCCCGCCCATGGTCGGCAGGATGGCATCGGGCCGCTCCTTCTCGATGATGGTCTCGACCACCTGCCAGGTGATGGGCTCGATATAGGTGACATCGGCCGTCTCCGGGTCGGTCATGATGGTGGCCGGATTGCTGTTGACCAGGATGACCTTGTAGCCCTCCTCGCGCAGCGCCTTGCAGGCCTGCGCTCCGGAATAGTCGAACTCGCAGGCCTGGCCGATGATGATGGGGCCAGCGCCGATGATCAGAATGCTTTTTATGTCGCTGCGCTTGGGCATGGGCGAGTCTCTTTAGGCAGATGAATTCGTGAAAGATCAGTGTGTTTTCGCGGTGGCAGCCAGCGCCAGCTTGATACCGAATCCGAAAAATCCGGCGCCGGTTGCGCCCATCGTCACCGCGGACAGACGGCGGCGGCGGCGAAACGCATCGGCGACCCGCACGCCACCGAAGATCAGCACCGACAGATACAGCAGGCTGAAGGTCTGGACGATGGCGCCCAGAATGGCGAACGACAGCGCCGGATGCGGGTAGTGCGGATCGACGAACTGGATGAAGAACGACACGAAGAACAGGATGGCCTTGGGGTTGAGCAGGCTGATGAACAGCGCCTTGCGAAACGGATCTTCATGGCGCCGGCCCGGCAGGTCGGGGTGCGGGTGGGGCTGCGGCGCTTGCGCATGCAGGCCGGTGTCAGGCGTGCGCCAGCGCGTCCAGGCGGCGCGCAACATGTTGATGCCCAGCCAGCCCAGATACAAGGCACCTGCCGCCTGCACCAGGTGGTAGAGGGTCAGGTTGGTTTCCAGCAGCGAGGCGGCCCCGGCTGCAGCCAGCACCATCAGCACCGTGTCGCCGAGAAAAACCCCCAGCGCGCCCCGATACCCCGCACGCACCCCGCGCTGCGCAGCCACGCTGAGCACGTAAAGCGAATTCGGTCCAGGCAACAGGACGATGAAAATCACCCCGAGCACGTAAGTCCAGAGATTGATCACGCCGAACATCTGCTGTGCCCCGGCTCAGGCCCGGTCCATCAGGCCGACAAAGCGGTCGAACAGGTAGCCAATGTCGTGCGGCCCCGGGCTGGCTTCCGGATGGCCCTGGAAGCAGAAGGCGGGCTTGTCCTTCCACGCAAAGCCCTGCAGCGTGCCGTCGAACAGCGAGACATGGGTGATGCGTACAGCGTCGGACAGGCTGTCCGCATCCACCGCAAAACCATGATTCTGGCTGGTGATCGACACCCGCCCGGTGTCCAGATCCTTGACCGGATGGTTGGCGCCGTGGTGGCCGAATTTCATCTTGAAGCTCTTGCCGCCCGCCGCCAGCCCCATGATCTGATGCCCCAGGCAGATGCCGAAGGTCGGCATGCCCGCAGCGATGATGCTGCGGGTTGCAGAAATGGCGTAATCGCAGGGCTCCGGGTCACCCGGGCCGTTGGACAGAAACACCCCATCGGGGCGCATCGCCAGCACCTCGGCCGCCGGGGTCTGCGCCGGCACCACCGTCACGCGGCAGCCACGCGCGGCCAGAAGCCGCAGAATATTGAACTTCACGCCGAAATCGTAGGCCACCACATGACGGCTCGGCGCGGTCATCTCACCATAGCCCTGTTCCAGCGACCAGTCGGTCTGCTTCCACGCATACGACGCCGTGGTGGACACGACCCGGGCCAGATCCATGCCGGCCAACCCGGCAAAGCCGCGCGCGGCGTCCAGCGCCGTCTGGATGACGCTGTCGCTGATGTCCTGCCCTGCGGCCAAGCCAATGACGCAGCCGTTCTGCGCACCCCGGGTGCGCAAGTGACGGGTCAGTCGGCGGGTATCGATCCCCGCAATCGCCACCGTGCCCTGCGCGCGCAGATAGGCATCGAGTGTTTGCTCGCTGCGATAGTTCGACTGCAGCAGAGGCAAGTCCTTGATGATCAGGCCGGCGGCATGCACCCTGGCCGCCTCCACGTCCTGCGCGTTGACACCCACATTGCCGATATGCGGATAGGTGAGGGTGACGATCTGGCGGCAATAGCTTGGATCGGTGAGGATTTCCTGGTAGCCGGTCATGGCCGTGTTGAACACCACCTCACCGACAGTCTGCCCGGTTGCGCCAATGGAAAGTCCGCGAAAAATCGAGCCGTCGGCGAGAACCAGAACGGCTTTGGGCAGCATGGGCAACATGAAAACTCTCCGGTGAGCGCCCGGATATTGGAACGACACGCCAGTCGATCTGACGTGTCTTGGGCGCGGGCCGCGCAAGCGCCTGGACAGCCGCCTTGCCTGGCCTTCGCGCCCCTTTGGTGTTCGCCACAGGACGGCGACGCTTCAGGCGCACAAAATCTGTCAGATTATATTCACGCGCTTGGCGCAAAGTCCTTGGCGCCGTCCGCTTGATGAACACCCTCCCCACCCTGCCCCGACCGTTTCCCCTGATTGCGATCGCAGTCATCGTGCTGCTTGCCCACGGGCTGCTGCTGGCCTGGCTGGTGTTCACCCCAGCGCCTCCCCCGAGCAGACCCGAACAACGCATGGACTGGGTGATGCTGGAACCCGCGAAACCCCAGCCCCAGCCACCGACGCCCGCTCCCGCAGTGGCCCCGGCTCCGGCAGCCGAACCACCCCGCCCGGCTTCGGTCGGGCCGAAAGCTGCAACACCTGCACCCAAGGTCGCGGCGCAAAAACCCGTGCCAGCCAAGCCGCAGCCGCCGGCGCCGCCTGCCGATGCCACGCCGGTCACCTCGCCACAAACGGCGCAGACTCCGGCGCCTGCCCGGACCTCAGCACCCGCCTCGATCGCTGCACCCAGACAGGACACCGAGCCGGGACACGCGCCAATGGTCGCGGCCTCCACGCCGCCCGCTGCCACTCCCGCCGTGGAAACGATGGCGTCTTACAAGGCGGACTACCTGGACAATCCGCCTCCGCCCTATCCTCGCCTGTCGCGGCAGCTGGGCGAAGAAGGCACCGCGCTGCTCAAGGTGCAGGTCGGCGCGGATGGGCGGGCCTTGCAGGTCAAGCTCATGTCCTCGACAGGCTATGCGCGGCTGGATGAAGCGGCCGAAGCGACGGTAGCCCAGTGGCGCTTCGTTGCTGCGACCCGCAACGGCCAGGCCATCACCTCCTGGGTGCTGGTGCCGATCAAGTTCCGCATTCTGAATTGAATCCATCCGTCTGCAGCGCCCTGCCGAGCAGGGTGTCGAAGTCGGTGGTTTGCGGCAGGGTGCCAAATCCGCCGCCCCATTGCCCGCCCAGGCGCGAGGCACAGAACGCCTGAGCGATGGATGCGGGCGCATGCTGCAACAGCAGCGCAGCCTGCACGGCCAGCACGAGGTCGTGCGTCAGGGCACGGGCGCGGCTCTGCACATCGTCCGGGTTGCGCAGGGCGGTGGACAGGTGCTGCACATGTGCGTCGAAATGGGGGTTGCGACCCTGTGCCGGGGCGAGTTCTGCCATCAGCGCGTCGGTGGTGCGCGGGTTCTTGCCCAAGGCGCGCAGCACGTCCAGGCACATGACATTGCCCGATCCTTCCCAGATGGAGTTCACCGGCATTTCGCGGTAGATGCGCGCCTGCACATCATCTTCCACATAGCCGTTGCCGCCCAGCACCTCCATGGCTTCGGCGGCAAGTTCGGCGCCGCGCTTGCAGATGCGGAACTTGCCTGCCGGGGTCAGCAGGCGGCGCAGCAGCAGTTGTGCCTCGTCGTGCTGCGCGTCGAACGCCTGCGCCAGCCGCATCGCCAGCGCGATGGCGGCCTCGACCTCTAGCGCCATGTCGGCCAGCACATTGCGCATCAGCGGCTGGTCGATCAGTGCGGCACCGAACGCCTGCCGGTGCCGCGCGTGGTGCACCGCCTGACTCAGCGCCTGCCGCATCAGCCCGGTGGTGCCGAGCACGCAGTCCAGCCGGGTGTAGGTACCCATTTCCAGGATGGTCGGGATGCCGCGCCCCTCCTCGCCGAGCAGATGCCCCCAGGCGCCCTGGAACTCCACCTCGGCCGAGGCGTTGGAGCGGTTGCCCAGCTTGTCCTTGAGCCGCTGGATCAGCACCGGGTTCTTGCTGCCGTCCGGCGCCCAGCGTGGCACGAAAAAGCAGCTCAAGCCAAGCGGTGCCTGCGCAAACACCAGATGCGCGTCGCACTGCGGCGCCGAGAAAAACCACTTGTGCCCGGTCAGCCGCCAGCCGTCCGCGCCGTCGCGCACGGCCTGGGTGGTGTTGGTGCGCAGATCGGAGCCACCCTGCTTCTCCGTCATGCCCATGCCGATCAGTCCGCCGCGCTTGTGCGCAAACGGCTGATCGCTCGGGTCGTAGTCCGCGCGCAGGAGGGTGGGCAGCCAGTCGCGCGCCAGCTGCGGATCGCGCGACAGCGCGGGAATCGCGCCATAGGTCATGGTGGTCGGGCACATGGTCCCGGCCTCGATCTGGGTCTGCAGGATGAACCCGGCCGCCCGCGCCACATGCGCGCCAGGCCGGGGCTGTGCCCACGGACCGGTGTGCAGCCCGCGCCGGGCGATGTCGGCCATGAGCGCGTGCCACGCGGGGTGAAACGCGATCTGGTCACGGCGAAATCCACGTGCGTCGAAGGCGCGCAGTTCGGGGCCGAAGCGGTTGGCCAGACGTCCCTGCTCGAAGCAGGACGCGGTCCCGAGTTCCTGCCCCTGCTGCATCAGCGCGGGCTGCGCCCAGGCCGCTCCGCCGCGCAACAACGCTTCCCGCAGGGCGGGATCGGCGACAAAGAGGTTGTAATCCTGCAGCGGCGGCACCTGATTGGTGACGGCGTGGGTCGGCCAGCGCATGGTGATCTCCTGTTTTCTGCCGGCCATTGCAGCACCTTCGCTCAGTTGCCTGCAAGGCATCGCCCGTTACCATGCTCGGCTATCCGGCAGATCGCCAACGGCCTGCACCGGCCTTGCATCGACCTTCCTTTTGCCCATGTCGCCTTCCTCGCAAGACTTTTCCGCCTCCGACCCCGGCCCCGGCCGCGGTCTGATCTGGGTGCTGTTTGCCGCCCTCGTCGTGCTCTGGCTGGGCACGCTAGGCTGGCGCGATCTGGTGCCCACCGATGAAGGACGCTACGCCGAGATTCCGCGTGAAATGGTGGTGAGCGGTGACTGGGTCACCCCGCGGCTCGATGGCTTCAAATACTTCGAAAAGCCGCCGCTGCAATACTGGACCACGGCGGTGACGTACCAGCTGTTTGGCTTCGGTGAATGGCAGGCGCGGCTGTGGACCGGGCTGACCGGGCTGCTCTCCGTCCTGTTCACCGGATGGGCCGGAACGCGCCTGTTCAACCGCCGCACGGGCGTGTTTGCCGCGGCGGTGCTGGCCAGCATGTTCTACTGGAACGCGATGAGCCACATCAACACGCTGGACATGGGCACTGCCGCCACCATGTCCGCAAGTCTGATGGCCTTTCTGCTCGCGCAACGACCCGATGCCAGCCGCACCCAGACCCGCTGGTGGATGTGGGCTTGCTGGGCGTTCATGGCGCTGGCCATGCTGTCCAAGGGACTGATCGGCATCCTGCTGCCGGGCGCTGCCCTGGTGCTGTACACCCTGATCTATCGCGACTGGCGGCTGTGGACGCGGCTCTACATCGTCAGTGGCCTGCTCATCTTTTTGGCAATTGCCGCGCCGTGGTTCGTCTGGGTGCAGGCGCGCAACCCCGAGTTTTTCGATTATTTTTTCATCTACCAGCAGTTCACCCGCTTTCTCACCAGTGAGCTCAAGCGCCCGGGTCCGTGGTGGTATTTCTTTCCCATTCTGATTCTGGGTGTGCTGCCGTGGCTGGGCAGTCTGGTTCCGGCGCTGGCCAGGAGCACCGCCCAGCCTGCGCTGCGCGGTGCGGCTTTTGGCGATGCACGGGGGCGCACCCTGCATGCCCAGGGCATGTTGCTGATCTGGGCGGTGTTCATTTTTGTCTTTTTCAGCATTTCCAAATCCAAGCTGCCGTCCTACATCCTGCCCATCTTCCCGGCCATCGCGCTGCTGATTGGCGACCATCTCGACCGGGCACAACGCGGCGCGCTGCGCTGGCAGTTTGGGCTGCTGGCGCTGCTGGGGCTGGCGGCGGTGATCGGCTTCACGCAGTTGCACCGACTGGGCAACGCGACCACCCCCGGCGCGCTGTATCAGCAGTTCGGCTGGTGGCTGGAAGGCACCGCCGTTCTGGCGCTGGGCAGCGGCCTGATGGCCTGGCGCTGGGAAACGCAAGGCCGACGCACCGCGGCGGTGCTCCTGGTCAGTGTGGCGATGACCCTCGGATTCTCCCTGGGGATTCAGCAATTCCAGATCCTGGGCCGCACCGCATCGACCAAGGACGTGGTGACTGCCATCCGTCCGTGGATTCACCCGGGCCAGCCGTTCTACGCGGTGGGTACTTACGACCAGACCCTGCCTTTCTACCTCGACCGCACCGTGACCTTGGTGGAATACCAGGGCGAACTGCATTTCGGCATTACGCAGCAACCCGGGCTGTGGGTGCCGACCTACGCCGATTTCGCCAAACGCTGGGAGACGGACAAGCTGCCGCTGGCACTGCTGCCGCCGTCCAGTCTGCCCGCGCTGCAGGCGCTGCACCTGCCGATGACCGTGATTTACCGCAGCCCGCGTTTCGTCGTCATCGCCAAGCCGGGTCAGGACTACGGCCATGCGGCGCAAGTGGCTGCGGCCCAGTTGCCAGCGGCGTGGAACACAGGCGCGTCGCTCACGCCGCCTGCAGTGACGGAGACGATGCGATGAGCGCGGTCGCCTTCGCCCTGGTGCTGACCGGCGTGCTGCTGAACGCCGCAGCGCAGCTGCTCATCAAGGCCGGCGCCGAGACCGTGGGGCGCTTCAATTTCACTGCAGGCAACATCTGGCACGCCGGTCTGCACTTTGCGCTGCAATGGCAGATTCTGCTGGGCCTGGCGTTCTACGCGGTTTCCGTCGGGGTGTGGATTCTGGCGCTCACTCGCGTGCAGGTCTCCATCGCCTACCCCATGCTGTCGCTGGGTTATGTCGTCACAGCCTTTGCCGCGTGGTGGCTGTTCGGCGAAGCGCTCACCGTGCAGAAGGTCGTCGGCATCGCCGTCATCATCGCGGGCGTCGTCATCGTCGCCCGCGCCTGAACTGTCTCGCATGACTTCTCAAGACATCCTTCCCTTTACCCGCCCCGACATCGACGACGACACCATCGCCGGGGTGGTCGAGGTGCTGCGCTCGGGCTGGATCACCACCGGCCCGTGGTGCGCCCGGTTCGAACAGGCGCTGTCCGATTACTTTGGCGGGCGCACCGTGCTGGCCTTCGCCTCGGGCACCGTGACCATGGAGGTGGCGCTCAGGCTGCTGGGCATCGGCCCGGGCGATGAGGTCATCACCACGCCGCTGTCCTGGGTGGCGACCAGCAATGTGATCCTCACCGTAGGTGCGACGCCGGTGTTCGTCGACATCGACCCGGCCACGCGCAACATCGACGCAGGCCGCATCGAGGCGGCGATCACCCCGCGCACCCGCGCCATCCTGCCGGTGCACCTGGCCGGCCTGCCTGCCGATCTGGACGCCATCGACGCGATCGCCCAGCGCCACGGGCTGCGGGTGATCGAGGATGCCGCGCAGGCCATCGGCAGCAGCTGGGGCAGCAAACGCATCGGCAGCTTCGGTGATTTCGCCTCGTTCAGCTTTCACCCGAACAAGAACATCACGTCGATCGAAGGCGGCTGCCTGGTGCTGCCGCCGGATGCCGACGCCGACCTGGCGCGCCGGTTGCGGCTGCAGGGCGTGCGGCGCAGCGGGCTCGACGGCATGGAGGTGGACGTGGTCGGCGGCAAGTCCAACCTCACCGACGTGGCCGCGCGCGTCGGCTGGGGGCAGCTGCAGCGGCTCGACGAATTCAACGCCCGCAGGCGCGATCTGGCGCGGCAATACTTCGCCGCGTTCGACGCGATCGGGCTGCAAGCACGCGGGGTGCAGCTGCCGCCGCGCGATTTCACGCAGAGCAACTGGCACATGTTCCAGATCGTGTTGCCGCCGCATCTGCGCCGCGCCGACGTGATGCAGGCGATGAAAGACCGCGGCATCGTCACCGGCGTGCACTACCCGCCGATCCATCTGTTCCGCCTGTACCGTGCGCGCGGCTTTGCGCCCGGCGATTTTCCACATGCCGAGACCGTGGGCGCATCCATCCTCACCCTGCCGCTGTTCCCTGCGATGCGCGACAGCGACGTGGCCCGAGTGACTGACACCCTCGACGCCGTGCTGCGACAATTCGGCCTATGACCTTGCATTCTCATCCTGCCGTTTCGGTGGTCGTTCCTGTCTACAACGAAGAAGCCGGACTGCCCGCCCTGTTCGCCCGCCTCTACCCCGCGCTCGACGCACTGGGCGAGCCCTACGAAATCCTGTTCGTCAACGATGGCAGCCGTGACCGCTCCGCCGCGCTGCTGGCCGCGCAGCAACGGCTGCGCCCTGACGTGACCCGCGTGGTGCTTTTCAACGGCAATTACGGCCAGCACATGGCCATCCTTGCCGGCTTCGAGCACACGCGCGCGCCCATCATCGTGACCCTGGACGCCGATCTGCAGAACCCGCCCGAGGAAATCGTCCATCTGGTGGCCAAGATGCGCGAGGGCTATGACTACGTCGGCACCATTCGCCGCATGCGGCAGGACAGTTGGTTCCGTCGCAACGCCAGCCGGGCGATGAACTGGATCCGCGAAAAGATCACCAGCGTGCGCATGACCGATCAGGGCTGCATGCTGCGCGCCTACGGCCGCGACGTGGTCGACACCGTGAACCGCTGCACCGAGGCCAATACCTTCGTCCCGGCACTGGCCTACACCTTCGCACTCCACCCCACCGAAATCGAGGTGGCCCATGAGGAGCGACAGGCGGGTGACTCCAAATACTCGCTGTTCAAGCTCATCCGGCTGAACTTCGATCTGGTCACCGGGTTCTCGCTGGTACCGCTGCAGCTCATGTCCTACTCGGGCATCCTGCTGTCGCTGGCCTCCGGCGCGCTGTTCCTCTATCTGATGGTGCAACGCTTCATCGAGGGCGCGCAGGTGCAGGGCGTGTTCACGCTGTTCGCCATCACCTTCTTCCTGCTCGGCGTGGTGTTGTTCAGCATCGGCCTGCTGGGGGAATACATCGGCCGCATCTACGAACAGGTGCGCGGCCGCCCACGCTATCTGGTGCAGGCGGTGCTGCAGGATTTACCACCCGAGCCGGGCGTGTTCGTGCCGCACCAGACGCCCGCTTCCAACCCTGCAGCCCAGACGCAGGCCGCCACAACGTGAGAGCCGTCGTCTTTGCCTATCACAATGTCGGGGTGCGCTGCCTCAAGACCTTGCTGGCGCGCGGCGTGCAAGTCGATCTCGTCGTCACCCACCCGGACAGCCCGACCGAAACCCTCTGGTTCGACCGCGTCGCCGATGTGGCGGTCGAAGCGGGCATTCCGGTGGCCTATGTGGACGAGGCCGTGGACGGCGCACTGATCGATCGGGTGGTCGCACTTGCCCCCGATTACCTGTTTTCCTTCTACTTCCGTCGCATGCTGCCTGCGCCGCTGCTGGCCGCGGCGCGCATTGCCGCGCTGAACATGCACGGATCGCTGCTGCCGAAATATCGCGGCCGCGTGCCAGTGAACTGGGCCGTGCTGCATGGCGAAACCGAGACCGGCGCCACGCTGCATGTCATGGACATCAAGCCCGACGCCGGCGACATCGTCGCGCAGCAGGCCGTGCCCATCCTGCCCGACGACACGGCCAAAGACGTGTTCGACAAACTCACCGTGGCCGCCGAAATTGCCCTTTGGACGGTGTTGCCCCAACTGCAGCGCGGCGAGGTTCCGCGCCGCGCCAACGCGCTCGCCAAAGGCAGCTATTTTGGCGGCCGCAAGCCGGAAGATGGCCGCATCGACTGGGCGCAACCGGCGCAGTCGGTCTACAACCTCATCCGCGCTGTCGCACCGCCCTACCCCGGCGCCTTTTTCGATCTGGGCGGCCATCGGTTCATCGTCGCCCGCGCCCGCCTGGCGCGTCCTGAACTGGCCGGGCTGCTCGCGGCATCAACCCCGGTCGGCCCAGCTGTCGCTGGCGGGCAAATGCTCGCCAGGGCGGCCGATGGCGGCGTGATCCACCTCCTGGAACTCTGGGCCGCTGACCAGCCCGGTCACCCCCTGAGCGCACAACAATTCTCAAGCCTCGCAGGACTGCAATCATGAAAAAAATCCTCATCCTCGGCGTCAACGGGTTCATTGGCCACCACCTCTCCAAACGCATCCTCGCCACCACCGACTGGCAGGTGTACGGCATGGACATGAATGCCGACCGTGTCGAAGAACTGACCGGCAATCCGCGCTTCAAGTTTTTCGAGGGCGACATCACCATCAACAAGGAGTGGATCGAATACCACGTGCGAAAGTGCGATGTGATCCTGCCGCTGGTAGCCATCGCCACACCCGCCACTTATGTGAAGGCGCCGCTGCGCGTGTTCGAGCTCGACTTCGAGGCCAACCTGCCCATCGTGCGCGCTGCGGTCAAACATCGCAAACGTCTGGTGTTCCCGTCCACCTCCGAGGTGTACGGCATGAGCAGTGACGCCGAATTTGACCCCGAGAACTCGCCTCTCACCTACGGCCCGATCAATAAGCCACGCTGGATCTATGCCTGCTCCAAGCAGCTCATGGACCGGGTGATTGCCGCCTACGGCCAGCAGGAAGGGCTGGACTACACCCTGTTTCGTCCGTTCAACTGGATCGGCGCCGGGCTGGACAACATCTTTTCGGCCAAGGAAGGCAGCTCGCGCGTGGTCACGCAGTTCCTCGGCCACATCGTGCGCGGTGAGGCCATCAGCCTGGTCGACGGCGGTCAGCAAAAACGCGCCTTCACCGACATCGACGACGGCATCGACGCGCTGATGAAAATCATCGAGAACAGGGATGGCGTGGCCAGCGGCCAGATCTACAACATCGGCAACCCGGCCAACAATCACTCCATCCGCGAACTGGCCGAGCGCATGCTGCGCATCGCCGCCTCCGTGCCTGAATACGCTGACTCCGCCAAACAGGTCCAACTCGTCGAAACCAGCTCTGGCGCCTACTACGGCAAGGGCTACCAGGACGTGCAGAACCGCGTGCCCAAGATCGCCAACACCATGCACGATCTGAACTGGGCGCCCAAGGCCGACATGGACACCGCGCTGCGCAAGATTTTCGACGCCTACCGCGGCCACATTGCCCAGGCCCGGGCGCTGATGGATGAAGCGGGCAACTGAAGCGCGCATCCCGCAAGAGGCGAAAGTCAGCATGAAGCGGATCGGCCCTGAGGCCCGCCGGAACGAAACAACATAGAATGCGCAATGACGGGCCGCCTCGCATCGCGGCGCGGTGAACTTGGTCAGGTCGGGAACGAAGCAGCCACAGCCGTTTACCGAGAGTGCCGGGGGAACGGCTCGTCACCCCAATTCCGGCATCGCCCGCCCTTGCCGTCATGCGGTCGGACTTGCGATTCTCCAAGGTGTTTGCCCAGTCACTGATTCAGGATCAGTCCGTTGCGATCAGCGCCACCGCGGCAATTTGTGTCAAAATCCCCATCAAATCTTTCTATCGAGGTGACCATGGCTAGCGAACTGATCAAACATACCAACGACGCCAATTTCGAGCAGGATGTGCTCAAGTCTGGCGTGCCCGTGCTCGTGGACTTCTGGGCCGAGTGGTGCGGCCCCTGCCGCATGATCGCCCCGACCCTGGACGAGATGGCCAGCGAATACCAAGGCAAGCTCGCCATCATGAAAGTCAACGTGGACGAAAACCGCTCCATCCCTGCCAAGTTCGGAATTCGCGGCATTCCCACCCTGCTGCTGTTCAAGAACGGCGAGCTTGCGGGCAACAAGGTTGGCGCGGCCTCCAAGTCTCAACTGACCGCCTTCGTCGACGCCCATCTATAATTTGCCTCAGTTGTGCGGTCGCGGTCGTGATGACCGCCACCGCGCAACTTCTTTCGGCGCTTGGTCACTCAAAGCCAATCGCCTGCCGTGATACCCCCCACACGGCCTGTTCTACCCCCTCTCTCTTGTTGCTGCTTCGCGTGGGCCATGTCCAGGTTCATGCACAGTTCAGGTCACGACGGACCCGACTGCAGACTTCCCCTCCCGAGCTTTTCACCATGCATCTGTCCGAACTCAAAGCGACACACGTCTCCAAGCTGCTTGAAATGGCGCAATCGTTCGAGATTGAGAACGCAAGTCGTCTGCGCAAGCAGGAACTGATGTTCGCCATTCTCAAGCGTGTGGCGCGTAACGGCGAGCAGGTGTTCGGAGACGGCTGCCTGGAAGTCCTGCCCGATGGCTTCGGCTTTTTGCGCGCACCCGAGTCGAGCTACATGGCGTCGCCGGATGACATCTACATCTCGCCCAGCCAGATCCGCCGCTTCAATCTGCATACCGGCGACTCCATCGAAGGTGAGGTGCGCGTGCCAAAAGACGGCGAGCGCTACTTTGCTCTGGTGAAGGTGGACCGGGTCAACGGCGTGACCCCGGAAGAGAACAAGAACAAGATCATGTTCGAGAACCTGACGCCGCTGTTCCCCACGGAGCACATGCGTCTGGAGCGCGACATCAAGGGCGAGGAAAACATCATCGGCCGCGTGATCGACATCATTGCGCCGATCGGCAAGGGCCAGCGCGGTCTGTTGGTCGCCCCGCCCAAGAGCGGCAAGACCGTGATGCTGCAGGCCCTGGCGCATGCCATCACCGCCAATCATCCCGAGGTGGTGCTCATCGTGCTGCTGATCGACGAGCGCCCGGAGGAAGTGACCGAAATGCAGCGCTCTGTGCGCGGCGAAGTGGTGAGTTCCACCTTCGACGAACCCGCAGTGCGCCATGTGCAGGTCGCGGAAATGGTGATCGAAAAGGCCAAGCGTCTGGTCGAACTGAAAAAGGATGTGGTCATCCTGCTCGACTCCATCACGCGCCTGGCGCGCGCCTACAACACGGTCATCCCGACTTCCGGCAAGATTCTCACGGGTGGCGTCGATGCCAACGCCCTGCAGCGACCCAAGCGCTTTTTCGGTGCCGCGCGCAACATCGAGGAGGGCGGCTCGCTGACCATCATTGGCACCGCGCTGGTCGACACCGGCAGCCGCATGGACGAGGTGATCTACGAAGAATTCAAGGGCACCGGCAATATGGAAATCCACCTCGATCGTCGCCTGTCCGAAAAACGCGTCTATCCGGCCATGTTGATCAACCGCTCCGGCACGCGCCGCGAAGAACTGCTGCTCAAGCCGGAAGTCCTGCAGAAAGCCTGGATTCTGCGCAAACTGCTCTACCCCATGGACGAAATTCAGGCGATGGAATTTCTGCTCGACAAAATGAAGCAGACCAAGAACAACGCCGAGTTCTTCGACATGATGCGCCGCGGTGGTTGAGGCCACGCCAGAAAAATCTGCGATAATCTCGCCCTTTGCCAAGTACCGACTGCAGACTGTTGTGTAGCCCTGCATGCTTTTGCTGCATGATTTTCACGCGCGTCGGCGGCTAGCTGAACCCCAAGGAACTGAAATGAAACCTGGAATCCACCCTCAATACCGCGACGTCTGCTTCCTCGACCTGTCCACCGGCTCGAAAATCATCATCTCCTCCACCGCGCAGACACGCGAAACCATCAAGCTCGACGATGGGCGCGAAGTCCCCCTGTACAAGGTGGAAACCAGCGCAGAGTCGCATCCCTTCTACACCGGTCAACAAAAGAGCGTCGACACTCTGGGTGGCCGCGTCGAGAAGTTCCGCCAGAAATTCGCCAAGGCGACCGGCAAGGCCTGAGCACCTGGCGGCCAGTCCGGGTTGTCACGACCCGATGCAGATGCAGACAACGGGCAGCGCGGCTGCCCGTTGTCTTTTTCAGATCAGACGCAACGCCCATTCCGAAGATTCTCCCGATGAGTTCGGCCTTCTCGCACGGACAGACCCGCAGGCCGCCGACGCGCCCCGCGCTGAAGGCCGACGCGGTCACCAAACTGCCGCGTCCCCTGCTGTTGCTGCTCTGTGTGGCCTACATCCTTCCTGGCTTCATCGGCCGCGATCCCTGGCGTTCAGACGGCCTGAATTTCGCGGTGATGTGGCAAATGGCGCAGGGCGCGACCGACTGGTTTCACCCGCAGCTGTACGGCCATGTCATCCGCGATGGCTGGCTGACCCACTGGCTGGGCGCGCTGTCGATTCAGGCCCTCGGCACATCGATCGGCCCGGTGCTGGCTTCCCGGCTGCCGTTCATGCTGGCGCTCGGTGCAAGCATGAGCCTGACCTGGTATGCGGCCTATCACTTTGCGCGCGATGACGCGGCGCAACCTGTGCCGCCGGCCTTTGGGCCGCCGATTGCATCGCGCGACTATGCCCGCGCCATCGCCGATGGCGTGCTGCTCACCTTGCTGGCCACGCTGGGCTTGCTCGGCCGCGGCCATGAAGCCTCGACCCAGGTGTTGCAGCTCGCTGCGGTCAGCGCGGTACTGCTGGGCGTGTCGCTGCATCCGCGCAGGGCGGGAGCCGGGGCCGCGGTGATCGGACTGGGACTGCTCAGCCTGGCACTGACATCGGCCGGCTGGTTCGCTGTGCTGTTGACAGTCACGCTTGCACTGCTGTTACGGCGTGAGCTGGACAGACGCCACTGGCCTTCCCTGCTCGCCCTGCTGCTCGGCCTGGCATCGGGTCTGTGGGCCGAATCGCAACTCGGCTGGTCCTTGCACGGTCAATGGCCGACATGGCAGGGCATCGGCAATTTTTTCCGCATTGGCGTCTGGTTCACCTGGCCAGCCTGGCCACTTGCGTTGTGGGCCCTGTGGCGCTGGCGCGAATCACTGCATGCCAGGCACCTGCAACCAGCCTGGGCGCTGGCCCTGCTGGCGTTGCTCAGCGCCCTGGCGCTCGGCAACAACGACAAGGTCTTTTTGCTGTCCCTTCCGCCGATGGCCATTCTGGCCGGCTTCGCGCTGCCTGTGATGCGGCGTGCCGGGCTGGCGGCAATCGACTGGTTCGCGGTCCTGCTCTACAGTCTGCTGGCGCTGGTGGTCTGGGTGATGTGGCTGGCCATGCTGACGGGCTGGCCGCCCAAGCCCGCAGCCAATATTGCTCGACTTGCGCCTGGCTTTCATCTCGACCTCGATCTGTTCACGGTGGGCATCTCGCTGCTGGCCACCGCGGCCTGGACGGCGATTGTGATGTGGCGCACCGGACGCCATCGTCACCCGCTGTGGAAGGGCATGGTGTTGTCGGCCAGCGGAGTCACGCTCGCCTGGGTGCTGGTCGGCAGCCTGTGGATGCCGGCACTGAACTACGCCAGCACCTACCGCTTCGTCGGTATCAGCGTGGCCCATGCGGTGCGCACCAGCAGCGCACTGTCCATGCGGGTCGGCACGCCCTGCCTGCAGCCTTCTGGAATCGACCTCACCTCGCAAGCCTTGATCGGTTACTGGAGCCGTCTTGCCTTCTCCAGGGCAGACTGCCCCTATGCACTGGGCACGCATGCCCCCGGTCCTGCGGCGCAGTGGCGGCAGATCTGGCGCGGCGGCCGCCCCGGTGAACGGGACGAGCCGATCCTGCTCTACCAGCGGCTGACGCCAGCCCCTCGCTGAACGCGGCATGCGGTCACTGCGCGATCTGCTGCGACTGGCCGTGAGCGTGCTCATCGGCCAGCTTGCGGTCATCGGCTTTGGCGTGGCCGACACGGTGATGCTCGGGCATTACTCCACCACGGCCAATCTGGCCACCCTCTCCATTGGCCAGGCGATCTACATCACGTTGTATGTGGCGCTCTCGGGCGTCACCCAGTCGCTGCTGCCCACACTGGGGCGCAGCTTCGGCGCAGGCACACCACGGGTCGTGGGAGAGGGATATCGGCAGGGACTCTGGCTTGCTGTCGGCCTGTGCGTCGTCGGCATGGCGGTCCTGCTCTGGCCGCAGCCACTGCTGGCGCTCACCGGGCAGGCACACGATCCGATGGTCGATCGCTACCTCAGCATCCTGGCCTTCGGACTGCCGGCCGCGCTGGCGTTCCGGGTGCATGCGGCGCTGAGCCAGGCCATCTCCAGACCCTTGCTCACGGCAGGCCTGCAGATCTGCGGTCTGCTGGTCAAACTGCTGCTCAATGCTCTGTTTCTGCTGCCGGATCAGTTTGGTCTGCGGGGCATTGCAGCATTCGGCGCAGCCGGCTGCGCCATGGCCACGGTGCTGACCCAGTACGGTCTGCTGGCTGTGGCACTGCTCCAGCATCGATACAGCGCCGCGCTGCACCCGTTTGCCGCGTTGTCGCGCTGGGAATGGCCCGACTGGGCTGCCCAGGCGCATCTGCTTCGCCTGGGTGGGCCGATCGGGCTGAGTCTGCTGGTCGAGGTGTCCGCCTTCACCTTCATGGCGCTGTTCATCGCCCGCCTCGGGAACACCGTGCTGGCCGCGCACCAGATCACCGCCAATTTCGCCACCGTGCTCTACATGCTGCCGCTGTCGATTTCCATCGCAACGGGCTCGGTGGTGGCCCAGCATCTCGGCGCGGGCAACATCCGCGCTGCGCGCCACATGGCCTGGAGTGGCGTGGGAACCGCAGCCTTGCTCTCGGTGGCCATCGGCTTGATCGTCTGGCTGGAGCGGGGCCACATCATCGGCTGGTACACCGCCGACCCCAAGGTGCAGCGCGTGGCCGATCATCTCTTCCTGTTCATCGCGCTCTATCAGGTGTTTGACGCGGTGCAATCGAGCAGCGCCTTCGTCCTGCGCTCCTACCACATCGCAGTGTTGCCCAGCGTGCTGTATGCGCTGTCCCTCTGGGGCATCGGGCTGGGCGGTGGCTATATGCTGGGGTTCGACATCCTGGGGCTCACCCCGCCTGCGCTGCAGGGCGCCGCGGGTTTCTGGATGGGAAATACGACGGGCCTGGCAGTCGCGGCGAGTTGCTTTGCCGTGCTGCTCTGGCGCGTGGCCCGAAGGCCACCAGGCTGACGCGTTGCAGAAAACAACAGCACCGCCGAACGTGTCGGGGTGCTGCTCGATCATTGTGGACGAGGCGTGGGGGGCGTTCTCAGTCCTTGTTGTGCAACCCTTTTGTCCAGGCTTCCATGGCTTCGTTGGCCGGAGCCATGGGTGCTTCGAGGAAGGTGACCACAAATTTGTCGCCCATGTCGGCAATGCCGATGGAGCGCGGACGCACGGCGAGCACCATGGGGTTGGGCAATGCAATGCCGAAGCAAAAAATCACTTCCGCCGCTGCCTTGATCTCCGGGGCAATGGCGCCGCCGATGTTGGTGGTGTGCTCGAAATGGTCGAACACGGCGATGAATTTCACCTTGGGGTTGGAAGCGATCTTTTCCTTGAAGTAGTCGACGACTTCGCCGACCGTGGTGTAACGTGTCTCGGACTTGGAGACTTCGGCAACATAGACAGGGTATTTTTCTTGCAGCAGGGTTTGTTTCATGAGAACTCCGGGGATGATCGCAGTCAGCCGATGGCTGACCTGACGATGAAAGGCTGACCAATTTACTCGGATCAACAGGTCCGCATATCCGCATTGATCAAATTTCGAGCGGAGTGCGCCGACTCAAACCGACTGCAGCGCTTCGAGTTGTTCCCCCAGTTCAAGCCAGCGATCTTCGAGCAGGGCAATGCGCTCGGAGAGGGCGTGGTGCTGTCTGCTGTGCTCCACGCGTTCTGCCGTCGGCAGACCGGGCTGCGCGAGCGCAGCTTCCAGCGCCGTGCGGTCTGCTTCGAGCTGGCGCATTTCGGTCTCGACCTTGTCGAACTCGGCCTTGATCGGCTTGAGCCGCTGCGCACGCTGTTGCCGCTGTTCGGCCTGCTGGCGGCGGGCTTCCTTGCGATCCAGCGAAGTCAGCTCGGGCGCGGGCACGCTCGCCTGCATCTGGGGCTTGGCTTGGGCAGCACTCTGGCGCTGTCGGGTGCGCGCCAGGGCCCATTGCTGGTAGTCGTCGAGGCTGCCGTCGAAGTCCTGCACCTGACCGTCGGCCACCAGCCAGAAGGCATCGCAGGTGGCGCGCAGCAAGGCGCGGTCGTGCGACACCAGCAGCACAGTGCCGGCGAAGTCCTGCAACGCCATGGCCAGCGCCTCGCGTGTGGGGAGATCGAGGTGATTGGTGGGCTCGTCGAGCAGCAGCAGATTGGGCCTGCGCCAGATGACCAGCGCCAGCGCCAGGCGGGCCTTTTCGCCGCCGGAAAAACTGCCGCAGGCGCGCAGCATCATGTCGCCGTCGAACTGATAGCGGCCCAGCCAGTTGCGCCATTCCTGCTCGGACGTGTGCGGCGCCATGTCGCGCGCCAGACGCTGCATGTGCTGCAGCGGCGATTCATCCAGCCGCAGCACATCAACCTCCTGCTGGGCGAAGTAGCCAATCACCAGTCCCTTGCCCTCGATGCGCTGGCCCGACAGCAGAGGAAGCACACCGGCAAGGGTCTTGACCAGGGTGGACTTGCCCTGCCCGTTGGCCCCGAGAATGCCCAGGCGCAGGCCGCCGGTCACGACCTTGCTGACGCCCTTGAGGATGGGGGGAACGCCATAGCCGCAGCACCCGTCATGCAGGGTGAGCAGTTGCTGCGGCAGACTCAGCGGCGCCAGCAGCTCGATGCGCAGGGCGCCGCTGAGATAGACCGGCGCCAGCCGCTCCATGCGCTCGAGCGCCTTCATGCGGCTTTGCGCCTGACGCGCCTTGGTTGCCTTGGCACGGAAGCGCTCGACAAAGCGCGTCAGCCGTGCAATATCTTGCTGCTGCCGGGCAAACGCCGCCTGCTGCTGCATGATTTTTTCAGCGCGCTGTTCCTCGAACAGGGTGTAATTGCCACCGTAGCGGGTGAGCTTGCCGCCGTCGAGATGCACGGTGACGCGGCAGATGGCGTCGAGAAATTCGCGGTCGTGCGAAATGACCAGCAGCAGCCCGGGATAGCGGCTCAGCCACTGCTCCAGCCAGACCAGCGCGTCGAGATCGAGGTGATTGGTCGGCTCGTCGAGCAGCAGGCAGTCGCTCGGTGCGAACAGCGCCTGCGCCAGCGCGAGCCGCATGCGCCAGCCACCAGAAAACTGCTGCACGGGCTTGTGCAATTCCGCCACGCTGAAACCCAGCCCGAGCAGCAAGGCCTCGGCCCGCGCCCGTGCGGTGTAGCCGTCGGCCAGTTCGAACGCATGCTGCGCTTCGCCAAGGTCGTGGCTGGCCGCCTCGTCGTGCTCGGGCGCGCTCATGGCCGCCTGCAGCGCCCGCTGTGCGGCGCACAGGGCCACGTCGCCCTGCAGCACGAAGTCGGTTGCGGTGGCGTTGGTATCGGGCACGTCCTGTGCAACCGTGGCCAGGCGCCAGTTGGCTGGCTTTTCCAGAGTGCCCGCGTCTTCATGCAGCGTGCCGAGCAGCAGCGAAAACAGCGAGGTCTTGCCAGCGCCGTTCACGCCCACCAGACCCACCTTGTCGCCGGGATGCAGGGTGAGGCTGGCGTGGTCGAGCACGACCTGGATGCCCCGGCGCAGCACGATGTCGGTGAGGCGGATCATGCTGCCACTCCGGCTGCAAACGCTGCACGCAAGTCGTCTGCAAGCAGCAGGCAGACGGCCTCGAGGTGAAGTTCGGTCTCGAGCCAGACCGCAGGCAGTTGCGGAAATGCCGCCTCGAACGCCGCGCGCTCGTTGCCCACTTCAAGCACGATCACGCCGTGCGGCGCGAGATGGACTGGCGCCTCGCGCAGGAAACGCCGCACCAGATCCATGCCATCGGCTCCACCGGCCAGCGCCAGCGCGGGCTCATGGCGATATTCCTCGGGCAGCGCCTGCATGCTGGAGGTGGGCACATAGGGCGGGTTGCACAGCACCAGGTCATAGCCTTCGCCCGGCCGGGCGGCGAAAGCGCTCCACAGATCGGAGGCGATGAGCCGGACGCGATCCTGCAGCGCGTAATCGGCGCGGTTGATCTGTGCCACGTCCAGGGCGTCCGGCGAGAGATCGGCGGCGTCCACCTGCGCGTCCTCCCAGGCCAGCGCGGCGAGAATGGCCAGACAGCCCGATCCGGTGCACATGTCCAGCACACGTTGCGGCGGCGCAACAAGCCAGGGATCGAGAGCGCCCTGGTCGAGCAGTTCGGCAATGAAGGAACGCGGCACGATCACCCGCGGATCGACCGTGAACCGCAGTCCAGCCAACCAGGCCTCTCCGAGCAGATAGGCCAGCGGCTGGCGGCTGGCGATGCGCTGTGCGGTGATCTGCTGAATCTGCTGAACCTGGCGATCGGTCAGCGGCTGGGCGGCATGGATGTCGAGCCGATCGGCCTCGGTGGCGGGCAACCCCGCGGCATGCAAGACCAGCCAGGCCGCCTCTTCCTCGGCGCTGGCGCAGCCATGTCCGTAATCCAGTGACGCGGCAGCCAGTGCGTGCGCCGATTCGGCCCACGCGTCGCCCAGTGTCGCCGGGGAAGAGTCGTGCGGCCGCGTGTCCGCAGTGGGGGTCATGCCACCAGCGCCTCGAGGGTGCGGCGGTAAATGTTTTTCAGCGGGTCGAGCGCGCTCACGTCCACCCATTCGTCGATTTTGTGGATGCTGGCGTTGACCGGTCCGAACTCCACGACCTGCGGACAGATCTTGGCGATGAAACGGCCATCGGACGTGCCACCCGTGGTGGAAAGCTGCGCCTGCACACCGGTCTCGGCCCGAATGGCGGCCTGCAAGGCCTCGGACAGCGCACCCGGCGCGGTGAGAAACGGCTCTCCGCCCAATGTCCAGTCGATGGCGTAATCCAGCGCGTGGCGGTCGAGCACCGCATGGACGCGCTGCCGCAATTGTTCCGGCGTGGATTCGGTGGAAAAGCGGAAGTTGAAATCCACCACCACCTCCCCTGGAATGACATTGGTCGCTCCGGTGCCAGCGTGGATGTTGGACATCTGCCAGGACGTCGGCGGGAAGTGGGCATTGCCCGCGTCCCAGGTGATTGCCGCCAGTTCGGCCAGCGCGGGAGCGGCAAGATGGATGGGGTTCCTGGCCAGGTGCGGATAAGCGATATGGCCCTGCACACCCCGCACGGTCAGCCGCCCGGACAGCGAGCCGCGCCGCCCATTCTTGATCACGTCGCCCAGGGTTGCGGTGGAGGTGGGCTCGCCGACGATGCACCAGTCCAGCCGCTGACGGCGGGCGGCCAGCAGCTCGCACACCTTCACCGTGCCGTCGCGCGCAGGGCCCTCTTCATCACTGGTCAGCAGGAAGGCGATTGCGCCCCGGGGTTGCGGATGCGCGGCAAGAAATTCCTCCACGGCCACCACCATCGCGGCCAGCGAGGTTTTCATGTCGGCCGCCCCGCGACCGTACAGCCGCCCCTCGCGCACGGTGGGCACGAACGGGTCGCTGTGCCACTGATCGAGCGGGCCGGTGGGCACGACATCGGTGTGGCCGGCAAACACCAGCACTGAAGCATCGTCTGCCGCGCCCGGACGCAGCGCCCAGAGGTTGGTCACGCGAAAGTCAGGCGGGCCGCTTTCCACCGTCTCGCAGGCAAAGCCCAGTGCGGCCAGACGTGCGCCGATGACCTGCTGGCAGCCCGCATCGCGCGGGGTGACGGAGTGGCGGGAGATGAGATCGTGAACCAGGGTTTGGGTGGGAGACATGCGGCGGTCGTGTGCGCGCTTAACGCGGGGAATCGAGGTCGAGAGTGATCTCGGTGAAGGAAGGGGTGTCGTCTTCGATGGCTTCGGCCGGCGCGGCCTGCTTGCGCAGGGTTGAATCGTTCTCCAGCCTCCAGAGCAGATTGGTGGGAGAGTCGGCATAGGCCAGCGCTTCCTCGCGGCTGACCACGCCATCGACCACCATGGCTGCCAGTGCCTGCTCGAACGTCTGCGAGCCTTCGGCCATGGATTTTTCCATCGCCTCCTTGACCCCGGAGAAATCGCCCTTTTCGATCAGTTCCCGCACCAGCTGGGTGTTGAGCATGATTTCCACCGCTGGCGTCAGCCCTCCGGCACTGGCGCGCAGCAACCGCTGCGAGACGATGCCGCGCAGCCCCGACGCCATGTCGTTGAACAGTGCGGCACGCTGATCCATCGGATAGAAACCGACAATGCGGTTCAGCGCCTGATAGCTGTTGTTGGCGTGCAGCGTGGCCAGGCAAAGGTGGCCAGACAGGGCGTATTGCAGCGCCGCGCTCATGGTCGTCTGGTCGCGGATTTCGCCGATCATGATGCAGTCTGGCGCCTGGCGCAGCGCATTTCTCAGGCCCACAGCGAGCGACTCGGTGTCGATGCCGACCTCGCGCTGATTGACAATGGACTTGCGATTGGAAAACAGGTATTCGATCGGCTCTTCCAGCGTGAGGATGTGGCCGGTCTTGTTGGCATTGCGATAGTCGATCATCGCCGCCAGGGTGGTGCTCTTGCCTGCGCCGGTGGAGCCCACCATCAGCAGCAGGCCGTGCTTTTCCATGACCAGATCGGCCAGCACGCCGGGCAGGTTGAGCGACTCCAGCGCCGGGATTTCTCCCGGGATGAAGCGCACCACCATGGCCACGCTGCCGCGCTGGCGGAACGCGCTGATGCGAAAGCTCCCCAGTCCTGGCCGCGGCAGGCCGATGTTGAGTTCCCCGGTGCGGGTGACCTCCGCCGCCTTCTCGTGCCCCACGGCCTCGGCCAGCAGACGAAACGGCTCTTCTGGGGTCAGCACCTGCCGGTTGACCGCCACCGCGTGACCGTTGATGCGGATGAGAATGGGGGCATGCGGGCTGATGTAGATGTCAGACGCCTTTTTCTCCGCCATCAGCTTGAACAAACGCTCCATTGCCGACATACACCCCCCCTTTGTGATCTGAAACTGCAGTGCGTCGCGCCTGGTTTGCTCAAGTGCGCAACAGTTCGTTGATGCTGGTCTTCGAGCGCGTCTGCGCATCCACCTTTTTCACGATCACCGCGCAATACAGGCTGTACTTGCCGTCGCTGCTGGGCAGATTGCCACTGACCACCACGGAGCCTTCCGGGATGCGGCCATAGCTCACCTCACCCGTGGCACGGTCGTAGATCTTGGTCGATTTGCCGATGTACACGCCCATCGAGATGACGCAGTTGTCCTCGACGATCACGCCTTCCACCACTTCCGAGCGCGCGCCGATGAAGCAGTTGTCGCCAATGATCGTCGGGTTGGCCTGGATGGGTTCCAGCACCCCGCCAATGCCCACGCCACCCGACAGATGCACGTTCTTGCCGATCTGCGCACACGAGCCCACAGTGGCCCAGGTGTCGACCATCGTGCCTTCATCGACATAGGCGCCGATGTTCACATAGGACGGCATCAGCACCACATTGGGCGCGATGTAAGCGCCGTGCCGCGCCACGGCCGGCGGCACCACGCGCACGCCGGTGGCACGCATCTGTTCTTCACTCAGATTGTGAAACTTGGTCTGCACCTTGTCGAAAAAATGCAGATCGCCGGCCTGCATCGACATGTTGTCCTGGAGGCGGAAGCTCAGCAGCACGGCCTTCTTCAGCCACTGGTGCGTCACCCAGTCGCCGTTCACCCGCTCGGCCACGCGCAACTTGCCCACGTTGAGCTGATCGATCACATGGCCGACCGCCTCGCGCAGTTCGGCCGGGGCGCTGGCCGGGCTGTAGCTGGTGCGGTTGTCCCAGGCCTGATCGATGAGAGTCTGCAGTTGTTGCGTCATGGTGAAGTTCACTGTGAGGGGTTGAGATCGGAACAATAAGCGGCAATCCGGCGCGCCGCTTCGGTACATTCATCCACGGAGGCAACCAGCGCCATGCGGATGCGTCCACTGCCCGGGTTGGCGCCGCCCTGCGCGCGCGCCAGGTAACTGCCGGGCAAAACGGTGACATTGTATTTTTCGAGCAGGCCGCGGGCGAACTGCGCGTCATCGCCTGGTGTTGCAGCCCACAGGTAGAACCCGGCGTCCGGCAATTGCACGTCCATCACCGACTGCAGGATGGGGAGCACTGCGGCAAATTTCTCGCGGTACAGCGCGCGGTTGTGCGCGACGTGCGCTTCGTCGTCCCAGGCGACCGCGCTCGCGGCCTGCACCGCCGGATTCATCGCACTGCCGTGATAGGTGCGATAGCGGGTGAAGGCGGCAATGAGCGCAGCATCTCCGGCAACGAAACCCGATCGCAGCCCCGGCACGTTGGAGCGCTTGGACAGGGAAGTGAACATCAACAGATTGCGATAATCCGTCCGCCCCAGTCGCCACGCTGCCTCCAGGCCCCCGAGCGGCGGCTGGTCACCAAACCAGATTTCGGAATAGCACTCATCGCTGGCGATGACAAAGCCGTGCCGGTCGGACAGTTCGAACAGCAGCTTCCACTCCGACAGCGGCATCACCGCGCCAGTCGGGTTGCCCGGGGAGCAGACGTACACCAATTGCGTGTTCTGCCAGACCTCGCTTGGCACCGCCGCCCAGTCCACCGCAAAGTTACGCTGCGCATCCACCGCGGCGAAATACGGCTGCGCCCCGGCCAGCAGCGCTGCCCCCTCGTAGATTTGGTAGAACGGGTTGGGGCAGACCACGGTGGCCGCGTCGCGGCTGGCATCCACCACCGTCTGCGCGATGGCGAACAGCGCCTCGCGCGAGCCGTTGACCGGCAGCACCTGCGTCTGCGCATCCAGGGCAATGCCATAGCGCCGGTGCGCCCACTGCGCGCAGGACTGCCGCAACGCCGTGGTTCCGGCAGTGCTGGGGTACACCGCCAGGCCGTCGAGATGCGCGGTCAGTGCATCGCGGATGAACTGCGGCGTGGGATGCTTGGGCTCGCCGATCCCCAGGCTGATCGCGCGCAACTGCGCAGGCGGAGTGACGCCTTGCGTCAGAACGCGCAATTTTTCAAAGGGATAGGGCTGAAGCAGATCGAGGCGGGGATTCACTTGGATGGACCGTGCGGGCAAGCAGTTGGAGCGGGCATTCTACGAAGGCGCATTCGGAGTGCGTCGCGTTGCCACCGCCGAAAAAAGATGCTCACGCCCCGAATGGCCTGTCATCACCGCGCCGATCGCTGCGTTGTCTTCAGGCAAACGCACCTTTTTCGCCCTGTGACCACTCGCCCGAACTGGCCCACTATGCTATGGATCATGTCTACGCTCTCTCCCCTGTGCGCGTGAGTGACGCCACAGCACCCACCTCCAGCGCACTGAACCGGTTTTGCGCCGAGGTGCGTGTTCGCGCCACACGCGTGGCACTCATCGAGCTTCGCGACGCGGCCATGGCCGCCGACGTGGTGCAGGACAGCCTGCTCAAGCTGGTGAGCCATTACCAGGATCGTCCGCCAGAAGAATGGGCGCCGCTGTTCTACAGCATCCTGCGCAATCGCATCACCGACATGCACCGCAAGCGCAAGGTGGAGAAGATTTTCGATTTTTTCTTCTCCAGCGACGAAGAGGAGGATCAGCCACCCAGTTGGGAATCCGTGGCCGATACCGCGATGGGGCCCGAGGCTGAAGTTGCCAACGGTCAGCTTGCAGGGCGCATTGCCGATGCGATTTCCGCGCTCAGCCCACGCCAGCGCGAGGCGTTTTTGCTCCGCGAAATGGAGGGACTGTCCATCGTGGACACCGCAATGGCGATGAAAGTCAGTGAAGGCAGCGTGAAAACCCACCACATGCGCGCCCTTACCCGTCTGCGGGAATTGCTTGAATCGGACCATCCCGCTAAAGTTTGACTTGCCTGCATCAGGTGACATCATGACCACCCAAAACCACCTCACCCCAGCTCAGATCGACCACTATCGCAGTGGTCTGGCGTCGGCTGAACAGGCCGCGCAAATGGAAATGCACCTCAAGCACTGCCCGCGGTGTCAGGAAGCGCTGCAGTTCGGCCGACGCCTCAGCGCCCAGCTCGGCCCCCTGCCCCAGCTTGCGGCACGTCTGCCCCGGCGCACTCCGCGCGCCGTGCGCTGGCCGCGGGTGTTCGCCGCTGGCATGGCAACCGCCTCCCTGGCGCTGGCGGTGTTCATCAGCGTGCCCCATCTCACCTCGAACGAAGGCAACTATCCCGGCAGCCTCAGCCCGCAGGTCGCGGACGCGGTGCAGAACATCGAGTTCTATCAGTGGCTGTCCAACCATCCGCAGATGCTGCAACAGGGACTTCAAAATGGCAATCCGGCCTGATCGGTTCCATTCCGGGCAAACCCTTGCCCGCAGCCTCCTATCCGTCGCCATTGCGGCGGCCTTGAGCGCAGGGGTGTTCTCGCCAGCGGCACGGGCGAACCAGCGCGATGGTCAGGGTTCGTATCAGCAGTGGGAAAGAATGCCGCCGCAGCAGCGCGATCGCATCCTGCAGGAGCAACAGCGCTTCAAGCGCCTGCCACCCGGCGAGCAGGAACGCCTGCGGCGCGAGTACGAGCAGCAGCACAGGCAGTCACAGTAAAGCGCCCGCCTGCAGGGCGGCGTCAGTGTCCGGCGTGCGGGAAAAACAGGAAAACCTCGCTTCCATCGCGCAGCGCATGTGTGCGCACCCCGTGCGGCAAGGTCAACTTGGTGCGCACATGGCCAAAAGGCAATCCGGTCAGCACGGGCACGCCGTGCGGCTTGAGTTGCGCGCGCAGCCAATCGACAGCGGCATCCAGGTTGTAACCCGCATCATGGGCGCTCAACTTGTATGCCGTGAACTGTCCGAGCAGGACGGCCTTCTGCCGCTGCAACACCCCTGAGTGGAGCAACTGGCTGAACATGCGCTCGATGCTGTAGGGATGCTCGTTCACGTCCTCAAGGAACAGCACGCCGCCAACACGCGGGAGATAGGGGGTGCCGACCAGACTGGCGACCATGGCGAGATTCCCCCCCCAGAGAATGCCTGTGACGTCGAAGCCGCGCGGTGCATCGTCGCAGGCGAACCCCACCGCCTCAAGCGTGCCGTCCGCCGCATCCAGAAAACTGTCGATCGTGATGTCGTCCGGGGTCTTGTCGCCAAAGTCATAGGCGGCCATCGGCCCGCTGAAGGTCACCACTCCGGCCTTGGCGAGCAGGGCCAACTGCAGGGCGGTGAAATCGCTGTGCCCCACCCACATCTGCCTGCGCGTCTTGATGGCCTCGGCCAGCAACGGGTAATCAATGACGGGCAGCAGGCGGCTCAAGCCGTAGCCGCCGCGCGTCATCATCACCACATCAGCCTTGCTGCGCGCAGCATCGTGCAGGGCACGCAGGCGCTGGGCATCCGTGCCAGCAAAACGCTGCACCCGCGCGAAGACCTGCGCCCCGGCGTGCACGCGAAAACCCAGCGCCTCCAGGTGCGCTCTGGCCAGTTCGAGGCGCGCGGCGTCCTGCACTGCACCGGCGGGAGAGACGAGGCGCAGAAGACCGCGCTTCATGTGCTGTTCTGGAATTGAATCGGGTGTCGACATGAACGTGTGCGGAAACAGAGCAGAGACAAGACGCCATTACACCAAGGGCGGCTCGATATCGAGTTCGGTGACTTCGATGCCCGCCAGACACCCGTCGTGCACGGAACCTTGCGGCAACTTCTGCGCCCGGCGACGTTCGCGGAAAAAATCTTGCAGCAAGGCGCTGCACGTGGCCTGCTCGACATCGCCGGTGACGCTGCAGTGGTGATTCAACCGGGGATCGGCAAACAGGTCCACCACACTGCCCGCTGCACCAGTCTTGGGATCACGGGCACCAAACACCACGCGAGCGAGCCGCGCATGCAACAAGGCCATGGCGCACATCGCGCAGGGCTCCAGAGTGACATACAGGGTGCAATCCGGCAGGCGGTAATTGCCCAGCAGGTTTGCTGCCTGGCGCAGGGCGACGATCTCGGCATGCGCGGTGGGATCATGTTCGCCGATCGGCCGGTTGTAGCCGGTGGCAATGACCTGCCCTGCCCGCACGATCACCGCACCGACCGGTACTTCGCCCAGCAGCCAGGCGTTCTGCGCCTGATCGAGCGCCAGGTGCATGAACGCGCGGTCGGCCTCGGAATCTGAAGAAACTTGATTCAGCATATCGGCCTATTCAGGCACGCTGGCCGGACGCGCCTTGAGCGCCTTGTCCAGCGATTGCTTGAACTGCTTGAGCGCCGCCGATGCCGACTGTTCCTGACCGCCCTGCGCGCCCGCCGTCGCGGACTGTGTTGACACACCGACCTGTCCGGTCAACTGCGTGCGCACCAGCCAGACCAGAACAAGCAAAGTGAGCAACAAGCCGATGAGCCCGAACAGCATGCGCATCGCATCACTCCCATTCTATTGTAAACATGGGAAAAATATTCATCAGAAACAATAACTTAAATATTCACACTTGCACAATGCCATGAAAAGTACCATACACCTTCAATTCCCCGCCTTGGACAAGTCACGCCCGGCCAGATGACGAGCCATGGCTTCGTCCAGAGTCTCCCCAGGCTGCCACCCATACAGCTCTCGGATGTTGGTGGTTGTAAAGATCTGTGGAAGGTCGTCACTGGGGCCGTCATCATCAAGAAATGCTGGCTCTTCTGGCTCACACTTGTTCATCTCCGCTCCTTGTGCAGTCCGCTGACGCAGCATCTCAGAATTCATACTTTTCCTTGCGCTGGATGAAGGCATCGCGCCCTCCTTCCAGAATGCTAGCAACTTGATCCCGAATCACCGGCACGTCAATCGACCCTTGTGCCTCTAGCCCAAGGCAGCCCTGATTCTCAGCCGCAGTAAAGACGCCGATCCACTCAGCGTCGCCAAACACAGGGATGTTCGCGTTGTGCGTCGCAAACAGGAATTGCCGACTGGTCTTGGCATCCCTCAGCTCGGTGACGATTCGTTCCGCGATGAAGGCGTTGTCTAGGTTGTCCTCCGGCTGATCCATGAGCAGCGGGTCGGCGTTCTCCAGAAGTAGCATGTGCAATATCGCCGTGCATTGCTGCCCAGTCGATAGTTTGCTTAACGGGCGGAACACCGGGTCAGCCTGACCGTGAGCGACGTTCAGGGAAATGTCTACCCGATGATCCAGCTCCAGTGCCTCTAACTCCATGAGCTGCGATGGCTGGAGCTTGGTCAGCGCCTCGGCCACCATCTGAGTGACACCCCAGTCCAGTTGAACATCGGCCGAACCATTCTGGATCGACTGAGCCAACGACAAAGGGCTGATCGTCTCAGCCTCTTCGATCCACGCCAATCGCTTTTCCCCAACGCCTTCCAGCTTACACCCCAGCAGGAAGTTCAGCAGCGGAGAGCGATCGGCCTCCGGCACGATCTCGATCTTGAGTTTGCCTTCAAGTCGCTTGTTCAGGCGCTTTGCGGCCTTCTGCAGGGCCTGAATGCGCTGCCCTCGTAGGTCGGACAGCTCGGCCAACAGGTTGCGCCGCTCTTGCCTCAAGGTGTTGCCTTGACCCTCGTGCGTTGACAGCTTTGCCTTCATTGGCTTGATGCGCTCGATGTCACCCATAAGCCGTTGATAGGCAGCACCGACTTCCTGCCCACTTTTACCCGCTGCCGAAGGAAGCGTCCGAAGCGCCTTCTCCAGTTCGGCCTCATGCCCTTGGATGGCCTGCTGCCAAGCCTCTTGCTGAGCAGTGAGCTGGCCTGACGCCTCATCCAACAAAGCCGTCATGGCTGTCAGATGGCCTGTGAAGCCTTGGCTGACCCCCTCCAGCGTCGTGCGCACCGCAACCAACTGGGCTACATCGGGCAGCCCCTCGAGGGCTTCATCGTTGATGAAGGCGAGGTCGGGCAGGCTGTCGCAAAAATCGGCAAGGGCATCCCGCAGAGACTGCACGCTCTCCGTGGCACTCTTGGCAATCTCCCGCTCTCTGGCGAGCAGAGAGGTCTTGGCCAGCTTCTCCTTGATGCCCAGTTCTTCAAACCCGCGTAGCTGCTCTTCCAACTTCGGTAGGCGATCCACCTGCGCCTTCACGTCATCGAGGTCGGACAAGGACTTCACGAGCTTCCGCTGGTTCTCGGTCAAGCGGCGGTGAACGTCAGCGCTCTTCGTCTCATAGTCCCCGTCCTGTGGAAGGAAGCGATCCAGCAACTGCACCCGGCTGGTTTCGTCCTGAGCCAGCTCGTAAATCTCGTTCTGCCCATAAATGTCGATGCCGGGCAGCAAGTCTCTCGGGAGAAGGGTGGAAACGTTGCCGCCCAAGTCACGAACAATCGGCGGTTCACCATAACGCCGTGAGACTGTGTACTGCTTGCCGTTCTGAGATGACGACACCACCACCAGCTCCAATCGGCCCGCCGCGCGGCCAAGGTTCTCCTTGATGATCTCCTGATGGAGCTTCAAGGCTTGCTTGCCCTTGGGTGGAAAGTCCAAGGCATAGCGCAGACATTCGAGCAAGGTCGATTTACCTGTCCCTCGACCGCCGATGACCGTGTTGAGGTGATCGGAGAAGTCCACGCGGACGCCATCCAGGTAGCCACCCGTGACCGTCATGCGGAGCACCTTGCCAATCGGGCTTTCGGCCTGCTGCGAGTTCAAGCGGATGCGCGACCCTGGGTCAAGGAAGGCCACCTTGAACGCCGCAAAGTTGGGCCGCGTCATCTTGATGAGGCAAGTGGCTCCCGGCTGCTCCAAGTCTTCCGGCTTGGCGACATCTTTGGCATTGATGACAGCTATGGGCCGCTCGCGGCGATAGGCATCGTCCTTGTTCAGCAGCACCTTGCGGTAGAAATCGCTTTCCACCCCCGCCAAGTCATCTACCGCCCCCGGAATCTGGGCCGAGCGCAGCTTGGGTAGCTTCCATACATGATTGAGCCGGTTCTTCAGGAGGCCACTGTCCTGCGTGCAATGCGCAGCGTAGATGAAGCCGCCAAGCTGATCGACCTTCTCGATCAACTGCTCGGAACTCAATCGAGACGGGCGGACACCATCTGCAGGGTCAAGCAGGTCGAGATTGCCAAGGTAGCGCTCGAGCTGCTGTCCTGTCGTTTCCTCGGAAAACAGGCAGACATAATGGGTCTTGTCGTTCGAGGCGATCTCAAAGCCGGGGAACACCACAATCCCGTGCGGTTGAAGCATCTCACGCAACGCATCGACGCTAGCCACGCTGCCGTGGTCGGCCAAGCCGACTACCGTAATGCCCAGCTCAAGGCATTTCTGGAGGAGTGCTTGGTTGTACCCCGCCTCATCCAGCCCGTGATCGGCTCCTCGATAGGTACCGTTGTAACCGACGGGATTGACCTGGAGCGCGCAGCGCCAGAATTTCGCATAGGTGTACTGATCGCTCATGCTCCCCCCTAATTCACTTGATTTCGGCAGCTATCAACCCAACCGCGCTGCCTCTGCCGCGATGTGACCTGCCAGAGCAGATACGAATGTCCTGAGGCTGGTCATCGACGACAGCTCCGTGAAATCTCCGGTATCCACCGCGCTGCGCTCTGCGGCGATGACGGCAGCGGTGGTGTAAAGCTGCTCCTGCACCAGTCGCTGACACAGCAAGTCATACCGCTTGAGGTAGGACGCACCCTTGAACTCATCGAACACTGGGAAGTGTGGCGACGAATCACGGACAGGCTTGCGCGATTCCGGCGCATCCTCGACCATCATCATCCACCCAACAAAGGGACGCGGTTGCTTGCCGAAAGCCTCTTCACGGAAGGCGGTCCATAGATCATGGGCCGTCCCGATGGCTTCCTCAGTTCGGTTATTGAAGTTGTTGCCGAACGAGGGGCCTACCTGGCTTTTCAGCTCAATGGCTGCGATCAGCTCCCCCTTGTAGATCACCAAGAGATCCCACAGCTTCGTCGGGCGGAATTAGCCGGGCAGGGTTAGCATTGCCCGGTTCTGGTGAATCTCGGCGTGGGCTAGCCCATTGGCCTTGATGATGTCGAGCACCAAGGCCAAGAACCCATCCATATTCTTGCCAGCGGTAACTCCTGCACGTTCACCTTGGTCGGCTTTGCCCGACTCAATTTGCTTTTGTCTTGCTGCTTCGCGGTTGCCCCAAAACGCCTTCACGGCCTCGCGGGCTTTCTGTTCGTAGTTGGCGAGATCGAGTGCCATTTATTCTCCATTGCCTCCGAGGGCAGATCGTTCTTCGTGACTCAGTCCGTAAAGCTTGAACACAGCCCGGTTGCAGGCTTGCACGTCCCGCTTGATTGCAGCCTCGACCAGTTCACGGCGCAGCGTCTCGGGCACATCCGCCCAGCGTGGGATGCGAATTCGGCGCAGGTACTGCGCTTGGAAGCGCAGGAAACCACCCCGCATTTTTGTTGAGTAGGTCGCCACAAACAGACGTGAGACAGCAGACAGCAGCACAGCCTGCAATGCCCGCAAATCCCAGTCGTCTGAGGTGACGTAGTAGAGGTTGTGATGGGGATACAGCTCGCCGCTTTCAAAGACGATATGCGCCTCACCCTTGATGTCCGGGACCAGGAGCTTCGGCCTCGCAGCCAGCGCCGGGGTGATGCGGTCAATCGTGCGATACCAGTTGGCCGGAGCTTTCTGCGCACAGTGACGACCAGCAATCGCCTCTCGGCGGGCCTCAAGGTAACGGCGCAGGCGCGGGTACTCGTCAAGATTGACCAGCCCGCCCAACTCGGCAAAGGGGTTGATGACACCCTGACCGCGCCACTGCACCTCGCCAGTCATGATGTCCTTGGTTGTCACCAGCGGCAGCTTCCGGCTTGGCTCGACATCGAGAGCTGAGAAGTCCCCGATGAACGCCTTGTCAGCGCCGGTCGCGACACCGATCCCAACCTTGCACCCCGCCTCTTCCAGCAGGGGGAAAGCACCCTCCAGACGGCGAATGAGCGCCATCTGGTCGGATGACTCCAGCAGCCACGGCTCAGCACCGTTAGTCACGCGGGCCAGTTCGCGCACCAGGCCGGTTCCTTTCGGCAGCATAGGGGCCCTGAGCAAGTCTGCAAGTGTGGTCAGCGTCGCACGGTCAATAGCCGGACGGTGAGCGATGCGCGTTGCCCCCGACACTTCACGGCTGATGATGGTGATGGCTGGGTAGGCGATCACATCGGAGTGGAAGGCCGGTGTATCCACCATATCGACATAGACTTTTAGGTGGAATCGCTCGGCTACGAGGCTGCGCAGCGGCCCGCCATAGCGGTTCTTCATCCAGCGATCCGCGCAGATGAAGCCCAGGCGGCCACCATCCGACAAGACCGACAGCGACCGTTCGATGAATGGAATGTAGATATCGGCCCGGTCATACATCGTCAGGTAACGGCTGCGGTATTCGGCAAGTAGTGGCGCCGGGATCAGTTCCTGACGAACATAGGGTGGGTTACCCACCACGAAATCGAATTGCCCCTCCAGCGGTGCCAGCAGGAAATCGCCCTGCGACAACCAGCATCCAGCCAAGGCGGTCGCTGCATTCGCGGCGACCCCCTGGCGCTTGAGCAGCGCGATCACAGCGGCTTGGGTGCTGCGAAAGGTGTCGTGGTGCAGCTCTACCGCTCGGATCGTATTGGCTAGCTCGTTGAGCGCGGAACCGTTCGGCCTTGCCGCCCTCCATGCACTCAATAGCCGTTCAATGATCGGCAGCAGGAAGTCGCCGCCACCGAATGACGGCTCCAAAAGCCGCTTTTCGTAAAGCGGTTGATCCTCCGTGTAGCCAGCCAGGTCGAGAATGAAATCCACCACCTCAGAGCGCGTGAAAATAGCCCCGCGAGCCTCATGCCCCCCCTCTGTCGCCAAAGCCTCAGTAGCCGCCATGACCGGGCATACAGGGACTGCAACAGCTCTAGGAGAAACCTTGCTGCGCACGCTGTATGCAGTGTCTAGTTGTTGGGCCATCCCAAGTGCTCATTGACGCGGCATGACGACGCCGACGTGCTTGTAAAGGGTGGTTCGGGACACGCCATACCGGCGGGCTACCTCGGCCACCTGAATATCTGGATCGCGCAACAGGGCTTTGATCTCGCGCACCTGCTGGTCGTCTAACTTCGGCTTCCGACCACCGGCCCGGCCGCGGGCGCGGGCTGCTGCCAGCCCGGCCTGCGTCCGTTCTCGAATCAAGCCGCGTTCAAACTCTGCCAATGCCGCGAACACATGGAAAAGCAGCTTGCCCGCCGCGCCGCTCGTCTCGATCTTTTCTGTCAAGCTTTCGAATCCGACGCCGCGCTGCTCAAGATCGGCCACGATCTGTACCAGGTCGGGCAAACTGCGGCCTAGCCGATCCAGCCGCCAGACGACAAGGGTATCCCCAGCCCGCAGCGCCTTTCGGCACTGCTCAAGCTCCGGGCGGGCTGCACTCTTACCGCTGGCCGCTTCCTCGTAGATCGCACTGCACCCAGCCCACGTGAGCGCGTCGCGCTGCAGGTCTAGGTGCTGGTCATCGGTCGATACGCGGGCGTATCCTATTCGTTGATTCATTGACGGAATCAGAACACTGAAAAATTGACGGGTATATTAACACTCATCGGCGGCTTCGGCGATCTAAAACTGGGACTCTACGGAGTGTTCAGAAAACCACCGTTTGACGGACGCCTCGATCCAGAACCCCTGCAAGCATCATCTGCATAGACCAAAAAAGAGTCATCTGGAATGGGGAGTTGAATGCATCGGGCATGAGTGGCAAGTCTCGACCCCTACCCGTCGTTCGTATCGCCGGTGTTCCAATGACTGGTTCCGGGGTCGAGCAGCCATACAGCATGTCTATCCGCCGACAGCGTATCGGCCTGATCTGGCATTGGGGCACGCTCGCGCCATGTCAGCACTGACCGGCTTACAAAGCTATCGGCCTTTTTTCCACCTCAATCGTCAAATGCGACAAATCCCGAAAGCCTTGCAGCTTGTGCCGGTAGTACAACGCATCCCGGGTGGGATCTTTGCATTTCACCGCCACGATCGCTCCGAGGTGCCCAGGTCCGAGGCGCCACAGATGCAAGTCGGCCAATTCATCGCCCGCTTCCTGCACGACCTTGCGGATGGACTGGCTCAGCGCGGCATCCGGATTGACGTCCAACAGAATGGCGCCGGTATCCCGGATCAAACCGAAGGACCAGTTCGCAATCACCACCGCGCCGACGATACCCATCACGGGATCCATAAAGTTCAAGCCGAAGAACTTGCCCGCTGCCAGCCCCACAATGGCCAGCACGGAAACTGCGGCGTCCGCAGCCACATGCACGAAAGCGGCGCGCATATTGTGATCCCGGTGATGGTCTGCATGACCATGGTCATGGCCCTCAGACTCTGCAAAGTGCAGGGTTCGAGATACCACCGTTGCCCCGATGTTCAGATGCAACCGTGCTTCGAAGGCATGCGGCTCCGGAATGGTATCGACCGATTCCCAGTACCCGCCCTGGTCTTGAAACTGAAACGTTTGGTGTTGCCCGGAAGGACGAATCGTCTCCATCCACATGTGCGACGCCAGCAGGCTTGTGGGTGGGCCTGATTGATCTTGCCAACGCAAGCGAAACCTCGGCGGGACGCGATCCTCATGAATCTCGACCCGCACGCGACCTGTGGCAGTGTCCACGAACTGGGCATCGTCCGCGGTTGCCGCGCCATGGACATGACCATGCGCATGTCCATAACTGTGCTCATTGCCACTGAGCAGCCAGGCACTGAGGATGTTGACGAACAGGCCGAGAAAGGCAATGGCGATGGCAGCATTGAAATCGATGGCCACCGGATGGATGAAGCGCGCAATCGCCTCATAGCCGATCAATAAAGCGATCATGGCCAAGATGATGGCGCTGGAGAAACCCGCCAGATCCCCCACCTTGCCGGTGCCGAAGCTGAAGCGAGCGTCATGGGCATGTTGGCGCGCGTAGTGGTAGGCCATGGCGGCGATCAGCATGGCTGCAGCATGAGTGCTCATGTGCAGGCCATCGGCGACCAACGCCAGCGAGCCAAAGTGAACCCCATCAGCGATCTCGATGACCATCACCCCGGTACACAGGGCGATGACGGCCCGGGTCTTGCGGGCATTGCGGTCATGGTCCTGACCGAGAAACACATGCTCATGCTCATGGGTAAACGGGGTCGCGGACATGGATGCGCTCACTTGAAGTATCTGTGCACGACGTCGATCAACTGGGCGGCAGCCTCGGCCGATTCATCCTGTTGGCCCTTGCGGGGATCAATCAGGTGGGTCTGGATGTGATCTTCGACGACCTCGGACAGTAAGCTGTTCATCGCACCACGGCAAGCCGCGATGGCATGCATGACTTGCTCACAGCCCGCATCACTCTCCAGAGCACGCTCGATGGCATCGACCTGGCCGCGAATGCGGCGCACGCGGTTGAGAAGTTTGGTTCTTTCTCGGATGGTGTGGCTCATGCCAACACTATAGGGGGATAGGGTGTTTGAATTCATTGCGCTGGTCTCCATCGAACGGGGACACGATCAGGTGATCATGAGATGGATCGGCATTGGGCGGGGCAGGGGATTGACGAGCAAGGAACCTTCGCTATCATCAGCCACCTTCATCGTCCCATGCACCCATCCAAGCCCATGCGTTCCTTCCGAACTTTCTCCCGCTTCTGGGCGTTCGTTTGCGCATTGGCGTTTCTGCCGTGGATGCAAGTCGCCATGGCGCGTCCGGTGGTTGTTCCGGCCCCTTGCTGCGCGAATATGCCGGGTATGCCGACCATGGACTCCATGTCCATGGGAGCTGCTGGGCAACAAGCACAAGTTTCTAGCCAGGACAGCGCAAGGGTTGAGCGTGCGTTTTGTCAGGCAGCCTGCCAAGACCTGAACGCAGCGGCTCCAGCCAGCACGATCAAGAGCTTTGGTATTGGCCCCGCCGCGCTGATCCAGCGTGTGATGCTGGTGCCGCAAGTCCGCCCCGCTTTGCTGAACTGGCAAATTCAGCGCATTGAGCCCCCACCCCCCTCCAGACCGTCTTTCCTCGCGGCGCGTCTCCAAGTTTGACCCCTTCGGCAGCAAGCAAGCCCGGTGAACTTTGACCGGGCGATGCGCGTGTTCGCCTTGCGATCAACGCTGCAACTCTGCAGCGCACCATCTGCCGAAGAGGAAAGCGATGTCCCTCATGTTTCAGTGCCGCCGTGCGTTCGCCCGGCGATCTGCCACCGCCTGTTCAAAGCGCAGGGTGGCGGCTCTCCCCTTGATGTTTCTGCTCGGTCCGCTGCTTGCCAGCGTGGCTGCCCAAGCCCAAGATGCACCCTTGACCCTCAGAGCCGCCGAGGCGCAACTGGCACAAGCCAACCCGAGTCTGGCAGCAGCCACACAGCGCATCCGCGCTCTCCAGCATCAGGCTGCAGCGGCCACGCACTTGCCCGACCCGCATGTGTCGTTCGACGCGGTCAACCTACCCACCAACAGCTTTTCGCTGACCCAGCAAGGCATGACCATGCTCAGCGTTGGCGTCAGTCAGAGCTTTTCACCCATCGGCAAGCTGGCCCTCGAAGGGAGCAAGCTGCAGGCGCAAGCCTCGGAGCAACGCTTCAGCCGTGAAGCCAAGCGGGCGCAACTGGTTCTCGCTTTGCGACGCGCCTGGCTGGTGGCGGTGTACACGCGCCAGGCCATGGCGACCGTGCAACGGCAGCAGTCGCTGGCGCGTGAGAACGTCGACGCGGCCATGGCCAGCTACCGTGCGGGCAGCGGAGCGCAGAGCGATGTGTTGCGCGCCCGTCTCGCCGAGGACGAATTGCGCAACGACCAAAGCGCGCTCGCCGCCGATGAAGCAGCGGCCCTGGCCGACATCGCTCAGGCACTCGGCAGCGAGCATGCGCCGCAGATCGATCCTGCCTGGCCGAACTTGGCGCCTGGTGCGATGACTCCGGAGCAAGCTCCCCCAGGCCAGCCACTGCTGCGCCTGGCCCAGGCCAAGGTGCTGACCGCGCAGGCTGGCGTGCAAGTGGCCAAGACGAATTTCCGGCCAGCCATCACGGTGGGCGCCTCCTACGGCAAGAGCTTTGTTCCGGGCTCCCCCAACTATTTTTCGGCTGGGGTGTCGATGAATCTGCCGATCTTCTCCAGCCATCGGCTGGACCAGGAACTCGACAGCGCGCGCGCCCAGGTGATGGAAGCCCGCTACGACGAGCAGGACCAGCGGCTGGCCTTGCAGCAGCAGATTCGCTCGGCCACAGCGCGCATGCGCAGCCAGCAGGAGAAGTGGCAGCGCCTGCACGCCCAGATGCTGCCGCTGGCGCACGAGGCCTATGACTCCACCCTCACCGCCTACAGCAACGGCCGCGCCAGCATGGGCGACGTGCTCAAGGCGCAGCAAGCTGTCTTTGCCCTTGAACTCCAGACCCTGCAACTGCGCCGGGATCTGCTGGCCACCCAGGCCGAACTCGACTACCTGACCACGCCTTCGGAGCAGCAGCCATGAATTTGCGAACCTTCACTCTCGGCCTCGGCCTGTTGCTGGTGGGCCTCGGCGCGGGCCTCTGGAGCAGTCGCTGGCTGCCGCACGGCGCCTCGCAAGCCGAGTCGGCAAACACCGCGGCGGCCCCGGCTTCCGCAACAGCTTCCGCAGCAGCGCCGGCAAGCCGCCAGGTGCTGTACTGGGCCAACCCGATGAACGCCGCCATCCACGCCGACCACCCGATGAAAGACAACATGGGGATGGACTATGTGCCGGTCTACGCCCCGGCTGCGGCGCCGCAGCGCCGGGTGCTGTACTGGGCCAGCCCGATGAATCCGGCGATCCATGCGGACCATCCGATGAAGGACAACATGGGCATGGATTACGTGCCGGTCTACGCCCAGGCCGAAACCGGAGGGGCCGACACCGGAGTGCACATCGACCCGCGTCTGACGCAAAACCTGGGCGTGCGTCTGACGACCGCACAGATGCGCCCCCTGGGCCAGGCGATCCAGACCGTGGGCACCGTGGCGGTGGACCAGAACCGTGTCACCATCGTCACCCCGCGCTTCTCCGGCTGGGTGGTGCAGCTCAAGGTGCGTGCCGTGGGCGATGCGGTGGCGCGCGGTCAGGTGCTGGCGGAGATTTACTCGCCCGAGTTGTACGCCGCGCAGCAGGAATACAGCATCGCGCGCCAGCTAGCGGGCACGACTGATAGCCACACCGGCAGTCACCCCGACAACCAGGGCTTGCTGGCCGCAGCCAAACAGCGCCTGCTGCTGCTGGGCCTGCCCGAGGCAGCGCTCAAGCAGTTGGAGGCCTCGGGCCAACCGATGCGCGACGTTCCCATCCTGGCGCCCGAGAGCGGCGTGGTGACGGCGCTCAATATTCGCCAGGGCAGCTATGTCTCGTCGCAGAACAGCCTGTTCGAGATCGCCAATCTGGATCGGGTCTGGGTCAATGTGGCGCTGTACGACTACCAGATGCCGTGGGTGCGTCTGGGCGACGGCGTGCAGCTCCAGCTCCCGGCCTACCCCGGCAGGAATTGGGATGGGCGCTTGAACTTTCTCTACCCCACGCTGGATCCGCAAACTCGCACCATCACCGCGCGCCTGAGCTTCGCCAACCCCGGCGGCATGTTGCGCCCGGGCATGTATGCCAACGCCACGGTGCAGGCTCAGGCGCAAACCGCGCTGGCGCTGCCGAGCAGCGCGGTGCTGCGCACGCAAGATGGCGATTACGCCATGCTGGCGCAGGCGGGCGGCCACTTCCTGCCGGTGCAGGTTGCGCTTGGTCCCGAGGCGAACGGCTGGGTGGTCATCGCCCGAGGGCTCAAGGTGGGTGACCAGGTGGTGGAAAGCGCCCAGTTCCTGCTGTACTCCGAATCGCAGTTCCAGTCGGTCAAGGCGCGCATGCTCGGCGGTCAAGCCAACACGAGTGGAGCGAGTGGCATGCCCGCTACGGGGGCGATGTCAGGCATGCCGCCAGCGAGCTCCCCGCAAGCCGGCGCTGCCGGGCCCATGCCCGCGCCGACGGCTACTCCGCCCGTGAGACCAGCAGCAGCGCCCCCTGACGCGGGATCGATGGCCGGAATGAATATGGCCCCTGGCCGGAGCGCCCCATGATCCGGCGACTCATGGAGTGGTGCTTCGAGAACCGCAGCCTGACGGTGATCGGCGCGCTGCTGCTGCTGGCCGCGGGCATCCTGGCGGTGCGCAACACGCCGCTGGAAGCCATCCCCGACATCTCGCCCACCCAGGTCATCATCAAGACCTCTTACCCCGGGCAGGCGCCGCAGGTGGTGCAGGACCAGGTGACCTATCCGCTGGAGACCACCCTGCAGTCGGTTCCCGGCGCGCGCGCCGTGCGCGGCTACTCGATGTTCGGCGACTCCTTCGTCTACGTCATCTTCAAGGACGGAACCAACATCTACCAGGCGCGCAATCTGGTGCTGCAGTATCTCAGCCAGGTGCAATCCAAACTGCCGCCCGGGGTGACGCCGGCGCTGGGTCCGGACAGCTCGGGGGTGGACTGGGTTTACATGTACGCCCTGACCGATACCGGTGGCACGCAGGACCTGAGCCAGCTCACCACCCTGCAGAACTGGTTCCTCAAATACCAGTTGCAAAGCATTCCGGGCGTGGCCGAGGTCGCCACGGTCGGTGGCATGGTCAAGGAATACCAGGTGGTGGTGAACCCGCAGGCCCTACTGGCCTACAACCTCACCCTGCCTCAGGTGGAAGATGCCATTCGCGCCGCGAACGGCGAGACCAGCGGCTCGGTGGTCGATCTGGGTGAGGCCAGCTATATGGTGCGTACCACCGGCTACATCCGCTCGCTGCGGGACCTGGAAAACGCGCCACTGGCGGCGCGCGGCGGCGTGCCGCTGACGCTCAAAGACGTCGCCCGCGTGCAGTTCGGGCCGGAGCTGCCCAACAGCGCCGCCGACCTCAACGGCGAGGGCGCGGTGGTCGGCGGCATCGTGATGATGAACCAGGGCTCGAACGCCGATGCCATCATTCAACACGTCGAGGACAAGATTCGCGCCATCCAGCCCTCCCTGCCTCCCGGGGTGAAGATCGTCACCACCTACAGCCAAGCGCCGCTGATCCAGCGTGCCATCCACACCCTCACCGAGAAGCTGCTGGAAGAATCACTGATCGTCGCCTTGGTGTCCTTCCTGTTCCTGCTGCGTGCGCGCTCGGCGCTGGTGGCCATCGTGTCGCTGCCGCTGGGCATCCTCGCCGCCTTTCTGGTGATGTGGGCGCAGGGCATTCCGGCCAACATCATGTCTCTGGGGGGCATCGCCATCGCCATCGGCGCGATGACCGACGCCGCGATCGTCATGATCGAGAACATGCACAAGCATATGGAGCACGACCCGCATGCCGATCCCTGGATGAAGGCGCGGGTCGCCGCCGCGGAGGTCGGTCCGGCATTGTTTTTTTCGCTGCTGATCATCGCGGTGTCGTTCCTGCCGGTGTTCGCGCTCGGCGGCGAGGAGGGCAAGCTGTTTCGGCCCCTGGCCTTCACCAAGACCTATGCCATGGCGGCAGCCGCCATTCTGTCCATCACTCTGGTGCCGCTGCTGATGGCGTGGTTCATTCGCGGGCCGATCCGCCCGGAGGGGAAAAACCCCTTGAACCAGGTACTGGTCTGGCTCTACCGCCCCTTGATCCACGGCGTGCTGCGGGCTCCCTGGGTGGTGATCGTGCTGGCCATCGTCGCGGTGGCCAGTCTGTATTTCCCCTGGAAGCATCTCGGCTCGGAGTTCATGCCTCCCCTGAACGAAGGCACCTTGTTGTACATGCCGGTATCGCAGGATCCGTCGATCTCCATCGGCCAATCGGCCGCGATCCTGCAGCAGAGCGACCGCATCATCAAGACCTTCCCCGAAGTGGAGAGCGTGTTCGGCAAGGCGGGGCGGGCGCAGACCGCGACCGACCCGACGCCGATCTCGATGTTCATGACGGTCGTGAACCTGAAAGACCGCAGCACTTGGCCGGCCGGCATGACCACCGCCAAGCTGATTGAGAAGCTGAACCAGTCGCTGCAGATTCCAGGCGTATCGAACACCTGGACCCAGCCGATCAAGGGTCAGGTGGACATGTTGACCACCGGCTTGCAAACGCCGCTGGGCATCAAGGTCACCGGCAGCAATCTCGACACGCTGAACCGACTAGGGCAGGAAATTCAAGCCGTGCTGCAAACCGTTCCGGGTACGCAGAACGCCTATGCGGCGCGCGCCACCGGTGGGCGCTACATCGTGGTCGACACCAACCGGCTGGCCGCCGCGCGCTACGGCCTTTCGGTGGCGGATGTGAACCGCCTAGTCGAGACAGCGATCGGCGGGCAGATCCTGTCCACCGCCGTCAACGGTCTGGAGCGTTTCCCCATCATCTTGCGCTATCCGCGCGAACTGCGTCAATCGCTGTCCACGCTGATGGAAAGTCGCATCGCCACGCCCGAGGGCAGCCAGATTCCGCTGGCGCAGGTGGCCACGCTGCGCATCGAGGGCGGCCCGCCCATGCTCACCAGCGACAACAGCCGGCTGAATTCCTGGGTGTACATCGACCTCAAGCCCGGCACCAGCATCGGCGGCTACGTGGCCGCGGCGCAAGCAGCCCTGGCGCAGAAGGTGCATCTGCAGCCCGGTTTCACACTCGACTGGGTGGGGCAGTACCAGGCGCTGGAGCAGGCCGTGCAGCGCCTGAAGATCGTCGTGCCGGCGGTGATCGGCCTGATCGCGCTCTTGCTGTATTTCAACTTCAAGAACCTCACCGAGGTCGCCATCATCCTGCTGACTTTGCCGCTGTCGCTGGTGGGCGGATTCTGGTACGTCGACTGGCTCGGCTACAAGCTCTCGGTGGCGGTGGGCGTGGGCTTCATCGCCACCGCTGGGGTGGCCTCCGAGTTCGGCGTGGTCATGCTGCTGTATCTCGACGCGGCGCTGGAGCGACGCAAGATTCAAGACCGCCTCAGCACCTGGGACGATCTCAAGCAGACCGTGGTCGAGGGCACCTTGCTGCGACTGCGGCCCATGGCGATGACCCTGACCATGGTGGTCGGCGGCCTGCTGCCCATCATGTTCAGCGAAGGCGCTGGCGCCGACGTGATGAAGCGCATTGCCGCACCCATGGTGGGCGGCATGCTGACCGCCGCCCTGCTGGCGCTGCTGGTGATTCCAGCGGTTTACGCCCTGTGGCAGAAGCAGCGCCTGGGACTGGGCGAGAGTCCCAGGCTGGAGGTGGTTTCATGAACGCCATGAATCGGCCGCAAGCAGACTTGCCCAAAGGGGTCAAGCAAATGCGGCAACGGCCGAGCTTGCCCGCCCTTGAGCAGGGGCAAATCACACCGCTGCCGGGCTCGGCTGCTTCCAGAACTCTGCTGGGCAAACGCCGATCTCAGTGTGCAGGGCGCACGCATTTCAGGAGCTTGCGGCGTCAAAGCCTTGGGCTGGAGAAGAGGTATTTGATCAGCGCCGCCACGCCGAGCGCAATGAAGGCCAGCACCAGCAGTCCGAACAACCCCATGAGGGCCATGCCGCCCCCCGACATGCAGACAGAAGTCATCATGATCGGTTTCCTTTCGTCGTTTGTTCCGTGTGTTGCAACCAGGAGTTCATCATGCAACGTCGTACATTTTTGACTACCGTTGTGGGTTTTGTTGGAACCGTCGTGGGCTTTTTGACCGGACGCGGCGCACCGTCCGCCCAGGCCCAGGGCATGATGGGTGGAGGGATGATGGGTGGCGGCAAGGGCGGCATGATGTCGCCCGAGAACATGAACGGCCCCATGCGCACCGGCATGGAATTGTTCAAGGTTCACCAGCAGATTCAGCGCAAGGTGACCGAGCTGCCCAACGGGGTGCATGACGTGACCACCTCGGCCGACCCCACGACTGCAGCGCTCATCCAGAAGCATGTGGTGGAGATGTATGCACGGCTCGATCAGAACCACCCTTTCCCCTACCCCATGAGCAACAGCGTGCCGCAGATGTTCGCCCACCCGACGAAATATCAACGCAAACTGGACATCCTGCCCGACGGCGTGGCCGTGACCGAGACCTCCACCGACCCGGAGATGGTCGCAGTGATCAAGGCGCACTCGCGCGAGCTCGACCGCTTCGCCAAAGAGGGCATGCCGGCGATGATGCGCGGGATGATGTGAGACCTGCATGCGCGGCTTGGCAGAACTGGCGACACCAGTCTGCCTGGCAATACGAAGTTTTCCATCTGGGTTGTCACAGCAGCCGGCCCCAGGTCTGCTGGATCAGCGCTGCTGCATTTCGATTAACTGGAGCATTGCCATGAAGAAACTGTTGGTCGTCATCACCCCCCTGCTGATGCTGGGCGCCGCCTACCCGGCGTTTGCTGCGGGCAGCAATGGGGTGCAGGCCCGGGAGGCGCAAATTCAAGCCTGCTTTCGCATGCATGGCCAATTGATGGACAAGCCAGCCGTGCGCAACCCGTTGGACTGCTGGAGGGAGCATGGATTCTTGATGCAGAAGTAACCTCCCCTGTGGCGCATGGCCCTGAGGGTCGTGCGCCGGGGTGGCCACCACTCGCCGCAGACGAGCCGTGGCTCGCACCTACCCACAAACATCATGGATCAACACAGGAGAACTCGATGAAACGTTTCGACCTCGCCCTCATTCTGATCGGTTCCGCGGCAGCCATGTCGCCTACTTTTGCAGCATCGAACGCGATGCCGGGTATGGGCAATATGAATGGTGGGGGCATGGGGGGCATGTCCGATCCAGCCACCGCGACCAATGGCTTTATGGCTCACGGGGCCATCAACAGCGTCAACGCCGCCACCGGCACGGTGAATATCACGCACCAGGCGATCAAGGCGCTGGGCTGGCCGGGAATGACCATGGACTTCGGCGTGCGGAGCAAGAGCATGCTCAACGAACTCAAGGCGGGAGAAACAGTGAATTTCGATCTGGCCAAGGGACCATCGGGACAGTACATCGTCACCAAGATTGCTGTCGTGCGGTGACGTCATTCCGACGTGTTGTCGGTTCGTGCGCGTGATGGCGTTCAGCGTGCTTCCGGCGCGGCTCGTAAACCACACCGCAAGATGGTTATCGTGTTCAGAAATCCCTTGACTCTGGACCTCACTCCAAGGTCTAGAGTGCATCCATCGCGATGCGGCAGGTCTTTGTTCACCCGGAGATCATGCCAAGACAGATGGGTGTTCAAACGAAGGAGTTCTGACATGGCAACACAACGTCAGGTTGAAGTTTTCAGCGCCGGGTGCTGTGCCGGGAGCGGTGTCGACGAAGCCGTGTTGCGCGTGGCCTCGCGGCCAACGCGTCCGGTGCTGAAACGCCTTGCAGCTTCAGTCGAAAATTTCTTTCCAGAACGATTTTCGGCCCGGCATCGGGCCATAGCGCCCCTGATGTTTGCCACCGCCGTGGTGGTCGCCGTTTTGGCCATGACTTTCAGGCTGTGGTGATGGGCGGCTCACTTGCTGTGGTGCGCTGGCCGCCTCCTGTTGGTGGTTTCGCTCGATGATCTTGTCAAGCTCGCCGCGATCGAGCCAAACGCCGCGGTATTGCGGCAGTCGTCAATTTCAATGCCCTGGCGTTCGGTCATCACCAGGGTACTTTCCTTGCAGACGTGGCATTTCATGACGGCATCTCCTTGTTGTGAAACCATGAACCCAGAACATCAAACCGTTGCACGTCGTAGCGACAGCAGCCGCATGCCGTTGAACACCACCAACAGGCTGGCCCCGGCATCGGCGAACACCGCCATCCACAGGGTCGCCACGCCGCTCAGGGCCAAGGCGAAGAACACCGCCTTGATGCCCAGCGCTAGGGCGATGTTCTGCTTGAGAATTGCGGCGGTGCGCCGGCTCAAATGGATGAAGTCGGCGATCTTGCGCGGGTCGTCGTCCATGATGGCGACATCGGCGGTTTCCAGCGCCGTGGCGGTGCCGGCCGCCCCCATGGCAAAGCCGATGTTCGCGCGCGCCAGCGCCGGCGCATCGTTCACGCCGTCGCCGACCATACCGACCGAACCGTAGCGCGCATGCAGTTCGGCAACGGCGGCCTGCTTGTCCTGTGGCAGCAGATTGCCTCGCGCATCGGCGATGCCGAGCTGAGCGGCAATGGCCCTTGCCGTGGCCGGGTTGTCGCCCGTCAACATGACCGGCTCGACGCCCAGCCCCTTGAGGGCCGCAACCGCCTGCGCGCTCTCTGGCCTGAGGGTGTCGGCGACGCCGAAAACGGCCACGGGGCCAGCCGCGTCGCACAACACGATGGCGGTCTTGCCGGCACGCTCCAGCACGGCAAGCTGCGCCTCCAGCGCCGCCGAACAGACCCCGATGTCTTCGGCCAGGCGATGATTGCCCAGATGCCAGAGCTGGCCGGTGACGCTGCCCTTAACGCCGCGCCCTTGCAGCACACCAAAATCCTCGACGGGCAGCACTGTGGACCCTGGCTGCTGCGCGCGCCAGCCGGCAACCAGCGCCTGGGCGACCGGATGCGTGCTGTGGTCGTCGAGGCTGGCGGCGATCCGCAAGGCCTGCGCGATGGTCATGTCGCCAAGCGGGATCGCATCGGTCAGTGCGGGCTTGCCGCGGGTCAGCGTGCCGGTCTTATCGAGCGCCACGGCTTTGAGCAGACGGCCGCCTTCCAGATGGATCCCGCCCTTGACCAGGATGCCATGCCCGGCCGCCGCCGCAAGACCGCTGACCACGGTGACCGGCGTGGAGACCACCAAGGCGCAGGGGCAGGCGATGACCAGCATGACCAGGGCCTCGTACAGCCAGGAACTCCAGCCTCCACCACTCAGCAGCGGGCCGAGGATGGCCACGGCGATGGCGAAGACCACCACCGCTGGGGTGTAGTACCGCGCGAATTGATCGACGAAACGCTGGGTCGGCGCGCGCTGTGACTGCGCGCTCTGAATGGCCAGGGCGATGCGGGCCAAGGTGCTGTCACCGGCCGAGGCCGTGACGGAGGCTTCCACCACGCCATCGGCCACAATGCTGCCTGCATACAGCGGGTCGCCCACTTGCTTGTCCACGGGCATGCTTTCCCCGGTGATCGGCGCTTGGTTTAGCGCCGCGCGGCCGGACACGACGCGCGCGTCCAGCGGCACCCGCGCGCCGGTGCGCACCCGGATGCGACTGCCGACGGCCACCTCGGCCACCGGCTTGGCCTGCCAGGCCTCGCCAGCCTTGACCTCGGCGGTTTCCGGCGCGATGGCCGTGAGCGACTTAATCGCGTTCCTGGCACGCTCCAGCGACAGCGCCTCGATCGCCTCGGCCACGGCGAACAGGAACACCACCATCGCCGCCTCCGGCCACTTGCCGAGAGCCACGGCCCCGGTCACCGCGATGGACATCAGGAAGTAGATGTTGAGGGTCAGGTTCTTGAGCGCGACCCAGCCCTTTTTGATGGTCGGCAGGCCGGCGCTCACGATGGACACAGCGGCAAGCGCCATCACCATCGATGAGGTCTCTCGCCCGGTCGACCAGGCGATGGCCTCGGCCGCGACCGCGGCGACGCCAGCCACGGCGAGCAGGCCTTTTTGCCGTGGGCTCAGGGCCGGGGGAAGTACAGACACCGACGCATTGGCTTCCAGCACATTGGGTGCCATGTCCAGCTTGCTCAGCACTGCAGTAATCTCGTGCGGCTGCTCCAAACGGTGATACACCGTGAGTTCCCGTTGCAGGAGGTTGAAGTCGAGTTGGACGACCCCGGGCATGACCTCCAGCTTGTTGCGGATCAGGCGCTCCTCGGTGGGGCAGTCCATCTTGTCGATGCGGTAGCGAACCCGGCTGGTCCCTTCGGGTGCCGGATTGGTTTTGCAAACACCCGTCAGACAGTCGGTCTGTGTCGCCGGGGCGCAGCAGGCATCGGCCCCCGCGTGGGCATGGATATGCGCATCAGGGCCGTGGTCGTGGCCATGATCCTGCGCATGATCGTGGTCACAGGTGGGTCCATGGTCTTGCGCCTGGGCAGGCAGGCGTAACGCTGTGCTGATGGGGTCGTGCTGGCTCATGATGGCGGATCTCGGTGAACAATGCGATCATTGAACAGCCTGTACCTGCTACAGGGTCAAGTACCTTTAGACGACAGGGGAATGCAAGATGCGAATCGGGGAATTGGCGCAGCGCGGGCACTGCGACGTGGAGACGGTGCGTTTTTACGAACGCGAGGGCTTGCTGGACGCGCCCTCTCGCGAGGGCAACGGCTATCGCAACTACACCAGTGATCACCTGGTGCAACTCAATTTCATTCGGCACTGCCGCTCGCTGGGCATGGGATTGCCCGACGTGCGCGTATTGCTCAGCTTTCAGGAGCATCCTGAATCGGCGTGCGACGACATCAACCAGTTGATCGACCGGCAGATCGCGCGCATTCATCATCAGGTCGAATCGCTGCGCTTGCTGGAGCAGCAGTTGCACGCGCTGCGCGAGTCCTGTCAGGTCAACCGAACGGCGAGCGCATGCGGCATCCTGCAGAACCTGCGACACGCCGCGGCCGGCGAGCCCTGCGAATGCCATGCGGAACCGGTCAATCGGTCCGGAGCGGATCATCCAGGTGGCGTGTCGGTGTGAGCGTAGGCGTCGGTCGGCGAGAGATGACAAAGTTTTAATGGCGCTGTCATGAATGGGACAGCGTCGCGGCACTAAAGTGGAAGCACGCTGCACGACAAACTAGAGTCCATCGACTTTTGGCTATTGAGATTTCCAGAATGGGCGACAGACGCAAGGCAGCGCGCAAGGCTCCCCCTCCGGGCCTCCCCCACGAGATGGGGGAGGATTGGGGTGGGGAGAGGTTCAGACAGTCACAGATTCGGGAAACATCAGTAGTGCGCAAAGTGCCCATCTCTGGCGGGAGACGAAGGGAGTATCCAAATGAAGAAGCGCAAGTGTCCTTCCATATCTTCCATGTCCGATTCCGGGACGTCCAATGCTCTTTCCACGCTAACCGAATCGGGTTTGCAACTGAGCCGACGCCGTTTGATCGGCACAGCCGCGCTGGCGGTCCTCGCCGCCCCCGCGCTGCGCAAAGGCGCGTCCGCCCAAGCCATGGGTGGTGGCATGGGCGGAATGATGGGCATGGAGCCTGGCCTGCTCAAACCCGCGACGATGAACGCAGGAGCTTTCACGCGCCCTCTGGCGATTCCCCCGCAGATCTCCGGTGAGGAGCGCGCCGGTGTGCTCCACTATGCCCTGCGCATGGGTGTCGGCACCAGCGAACTCGTAGCTGGAACGCGCACCCCGACCTGGGGATACAACGGCCCGCTGCTCGGCCCGGCGTTGCGCGTGCCGCGGGGGCGCGCGGTGCGCATCGCGGTGACCAACAACCTCGACCAGTCGACCACCACGCATTGGCATGGCGCCCATGTGCCCGGATCGATGGACGGTGGTCCGCAAAGTCTGATCCTTCCCGGTCAAACCTTCGACTATCGCTTCACCCTGGACCCCAGCCTGGCGCGACGCTCTGGTACCACCCTCGTCCGGAGACGCGCACGGGGGCGCATGCCTATGCCGGGCTGGCCGGGCTACTGCTCATCGATAACGGAGTGGACGCTCGCCTCGGTCTGCCGTGCACCTGGGGGGGTGGACGACATTCCGGTGATCGTCCAGGATCGGCGCATGGCCGCCGACGGCCGGCTGCTGTACATGACCTCGATGATGGATCTCATGGGCATGAAGGGTGACCGCTTTCTGGTCAACGGCCGCGAGCAACCCTATGCCGCGGTGCCGGCGCAACGGGTGCGTCTGCGTCTGCTGAACGGCTCCAACGCGCGTTTCTACAACTTTGCATTGAGCGATGGGCGCGCGTTCCATGCGATCGCCACCGACGCCGGCCTGCTGGAACGTCCGGTGGAGATGCGTCGGCTGGTGCTGGCGCCGGGGGAACGCGCCGAAATCTTCGTCGATCTATCCCGCGACCTGGGTAAGACTCTGGTGCTGCGCAGCGATTCGGGTGCCGTGGTCCCGGCCCTCAATGGCGCGCCGATGCATACGGATGGCTGGGACCGCAACGGCTTCGATCTGCTTCAGCTTCGGGTCGTTGCGCCAAATGCGGCGAAAACCGTGCTGCCGGCACGGATGGCCGAGTACGCCGCGTTGCGGCCCGATGCGCCTGTACGCCGCTTCACCCTGCAGGGCATACGGATGATGGGCGGAGGCGACTCGGGAATGATGCGCATGGGTGGCGGCGTGGAGCGCGGCGCCCCGCCCGACTCGGGTCCGGGCCGCATGAGTCTGGGGATCGGCGGCGCGAGGCTTTTTTCCATCAATGACCAGTTCATGGACATGGCGGTGATCAACCAGCGCGTGCGTCTTGGCAGCAACGAAGTCTGGGAGGTGCGCAACGATGCGATGATGGCCCATCCGTTCCATTGCCACGGCACCTCGCTTCGCCTCCTGTCGCGCAACAGCGGTGAGGTACCGGAGTGGGAACAGGGCTGGAAGGACACCGTCCTCGTGCGCATCAACGAAACCGTCCGGATGGCCGCGCGCTTTACTCAGCCCGCAGACGATGCACATCCCTTCATGTACCACTGCCATATCCTCGAACATGAAGGCAACGGCATGATGGGGCAGTTCACCGTAGCGTGAGAAGCGGCGAAGGTTCCGGTCCGCCAGCGTAGCCACCCAATTTAGGAACAAGACGGTCCCTATGAACACCACCAGCGTCATCGATGTCTCCGGGCTGGTGTCGAGCCTTTCCGCCCGCGGGGTCGAAAAGAAGCTCCGGCGCCTGCCGGGCGTCGCCGACGTGCAGGTCAATTACGTCGCGGGCAGCGCCACGGTTGTGTACGACGCGGCCTTGACCAACCTGGCTGCACTGCAGGCGCAGGTCGAGCGTTGCGGCTACCACTGCCGCGGCGAGTCGGTTCCCGACCATCTGTGCGAGCCGCGCGAGGAGCATGCCATGGTGCATGCCCAGGGTGCGCACAAGGCTGGAGTGGTGCATGGCGGAGCCAGGCTCCAAGGCGCCGAACGCGACGCCCATTCCGGTCGCACGCCCGGAATAGATGCCATGGCGCACGACATGGGCCATGGTGCCGGCATGGACGCGCGTGACATGGCGCGAGACATGCGCAACCGGTTCTGGGTATGCCTGTTGTTCACGGTCCCGCTGTTCGTGTACTCGCCCATGGGCGGGCTGTTCGCACCGCCGGCGCCGCCGTTCGGTCTCGCGCTCAAGGACTGGCTGTTCGGCCTGGCCAGCGCCGCGGTGATCTATCCGGCCTGGCCGTTTTTCGTCGCAGCGGCTCGCGCATTGCGCAACGGCGTGCTCAATATGGCGGTGCTGGTCGTGCTCTCCATCGGCACGGGCTATCTGTTCAGCGTCGGCACGACCTTTCTCTTCGAGGGGGCGCAGTTCTACGAGGCCGTATCGGTGCTGCTGGTGTTCATCCTGCTGGGGCATTGGCTTGAAATGCGCGCCCGCGCCGGTGCCTCCGAGGCGATCCGCGCGTTGATGAATCTGGCGCCGCCCAAGGCGACAGTGCTGCGCAACGGTGCGGAAATCACGGTGGCAACCTCCGCGGTGCTGCCGGGCGACGTGGTGCTCATCCGCCCCGGCGACAAGATTCCGGTGGATGGCGAGGTGCTGGAAGGCGCGTCGCAGGTCGATGAGTCGATGCTGACCGGCGAGTCGATGCCGGTGGGGAAAAAACCCGGCGACGCGGTGATCGGAGCGACCATCAACAAGAGCGGCAGCTTGCGCTACCGCGCCACCAAGGTGGGCGCCGACACCGCGCTGGCGCAGATCGTCAAGCTGGTGCAGGAGGCGCAGAACTCCAAGGCGCCGGCGCAATTGCTGGCCGACCGCGCATCGCAATGGCTGGTGGTGATTGCCGTCCTGATCGGCGTGGCGACCTTCGTCGCCTGGTACGTCATCCTGGGGCAGCCGCTGCTGCTGGCGCTGGCATTGACCATCACCGTGTTCGTCATCGCCTGTCCGGACGCCCTGGGCCTTGCCACCCCGATGGCCGTGATGGTGGGAACGGGGCTCGGCGCCATGAACGGCATCTTGTTCAAGAACGCCTCCGCGCTGGAGGATGCGACCCAGTTGAACGTGGTGGTTTTCGACAAGACCGGCACGCTGACCCTGGGGCGGCCGGAGGTGGTCGACTTGGTCCTGGCCGCCGGCATCGCCGAAGACGAACTGCTGAAAACGGCCGGGGCCGTCGAAAAGCTCTCCGAGCATCCACTGGCGCTTGCGATCCTCGAGAGCGCCAAGGGTCTTGCGCTCGAACCCGCCAGCGCGTTCACCAACATCGACGGCATGGGCGCCCGGGCCGAACTGGGGGGCGAGGTGGTGCTGCTGGGCAACGACAAGCTGATAGCGCTCGACAAGGCCAACATGAACGGCCTCGAGGCTGATTCGCAGCGGCTGCAGGGGCAGGGGATGACGGTGGTGCACGTCGCGCGTGCGGGGCGCTTGATGGGTCTCATCGCCATTGCCGACGCTGTGCGCCCGACCTCCGCGCCCACCGTGGCGGCGCTCCACGCCAGGGGCGTGCAGGTGGCCATGCTGACCGGCGACAACCGGCCGACGGCGGAGCGCATCGCCCGCGAGATCGGCATCGACATCGTGCTGGCCGACGTGCTGCCCGGCGACAAAGCGGCCAAGATCAGGGAGTTGCAAGGGCAGGGCAAGCGGGTCGGCATGGTGGGCGACGGCATCAACGATGCACCGGCGCTGACGCAGGCCGACGTCGGCTTCGCCATCGGCGCCGGAACCGATGTGGCGATCGAAAGCGCCGACGTGGTGCTGATGAAAAGCGATCCGTTCGACGTCGTCGGCGCGATCGTGCTGTCGCACGCCACCCTGCGCAAGATGCATCAGAACCTGTGGTGGGCAGTGGCCTACAACGTCATTGCGTTTCCAGTGGCCGCAGGGGTGTTCTACCCCTTCACCATCAGTCCCGAAGTGGCGGCGCTCGCCATGTCGGGCAGCTCGGCGCTGGTGGCAGTCAACGCCCTGATGCTCAAGCGCACCCGGTTGACCGGCATTCGCATCGGCCCGGCCACGAACGCCGTGGCCGGGCCGCAGGTAGCAACAGCGCAGGCGTGACATGCAGCCGACAGAGCCATGCGCCAGACGATGCCATCAAGGACCGTGCACCACCATCTTCAACCCGTTCTTTCCTCAAACCCGGAGATTGACCCATGAGTGACTATGTCTTTACCGTGACCAGCCCCAAAGGCTTCGAGGCCACCGTGCAAGCGGCGACCGAAGCGTTGAAACATGAGGGCTTCGGCGTCCTGACTACCATCGACGTGGCCGCCACGCTCAAGGCCAAACTCGGCATCGAGGAACGTCCCTACCTCATCCTCGGGGCCTGCAATCCGCACTATGCCCATCAGGCCCTGCAAGCTGAGCCGGATATTGGCGCGCTGCTGCCCTGCAATGTCGTCGTGCGGGAAGAGGCGGACGGCGGGGTCAGCGTGGTGTTCATGGACCCAGCGGCCGTGCTCGGCATGGTCAAACGTCCCGAGGTAGACAAACTCGGCGGTGAAGTGCGCGACAAGCTCAAGCGCGTCGCCGAGGCCCTGCGCGCCTGAGGGCTGCGTCGGTGCCATCATCAAGGCGCTGATTCGGTCCAGCCGGTCGGTGCCTGGTTATTGTGAACATCCAATGGGAGCATGGTCATGGGCTATGGATATGGAATGATGGGCGGATGGGGCGGCTTCGGTTTGGGCTGGCTCTTCATGCTGGTGTGGTGGGCTTTGATTCTCGCCATAGTTGTGGGCTTGATCCGATGGCTGTTCACGGGCCATTCGGGCGATTCCGGGGTGCGATCTGACAGCAAAAGGCACCTGGAGATCCTGAAGGAGCGCTACGCCCGCGGAGACATCGACCACGAGACCTATGACCGCATGCGGCGCGAACTGGAAAGTTGAGGCTCAGATCATGAAACCGCTACCGAAGTGGCTGCTTGCACTGGCGATCGTGCTATTCGCTTTTTACCTACTCTTGATCCCCGAATTCGGCGTCGCCCCCTTCTGGGGCCAGCGATGGGACGCGGGCGCACCGCCCACCTGGCGTGAAAGTTCCGGTTGGTGGGGGCCACGATCCGGCTACGGCATGATGAACGGCCCGGTCGGGGACTGGGGTGCGCTCGGCGTTCAGAGCGATCACGGCTATGGTGACGACGGCGGTTATGGCTACGGCATGATGGGCGGGGGCATCTGGCCGGCGGCCAGGGGTTCTTGGCAGGAATTGGTCACGCCGCAGCAGCGCGTGCGGATTGGACAGATTCAGGCTGAGGCCTTGCGTCAGGAAGGCGCCTTGCAGCCGCAGCTCTACACCGCTCGCGCCAACCTGCTGGCGGTCAACTCCGTGGCCAAGCCCGATCCGGCGGCACAGGCCAAGGCCGGCGCTGCAGTTGCCGAAATCCTGCGGCAAATCGTCCAAATTCGCCTTCAGGCGGAGCAGCAAATCCAGGTTGCGTTGAGCGCCCCGCCACTGCCGACGGCTTCGTCCGCGCTCAGTCCTTGAAATGCGCGGTCTGACACGTATTGACGTCGAGCTTGCCGAGATTGGCATGACAACCCTTTCCCAAGGCTCAGGGTTCAAGCTCGTTCTGAATCACGTGGATGGGCTGAGGCTCGTCACGTGAGGCGAAACGTCATTGGCATGAAACCGCCAGCGGAGGGAGAGACATGCGTACAAGCCTGCCGCGTGAGAAGTTAGCGAGGTAATCGGGCCAGGGCCGCAAATCGCCCGAAAGTCGCTCAAAAGACTCATTGTTAATCAACTACTTGGCGTGAGTGACTTGAGAGCTGAGATGCGCCCCCGGCAATCGCACGCTGAAGCATGTTTTTCCATTCTCGGACGTGACCTCGACTTGACCGGCATGCGCTTCGACGATCGACTTGACGATGGCCAAGCCGAGCCCCGCCCCTTCGCCACGGCGCTGGCGCGAAGGATCCACGCGGTAAAAGCGATCGAACAAATGGGGCAAATGTTCGGATGGAATGTTGCCGGGATTACATATTTCAATCCTGACCCACCGCTCGTCCTGCGACAAGCGCAGATGGACGGATTGACCGTGCTGCGTATATCGGATGGCGTTGGCGATCAGGTTGCTGAGTGCGCGGCGCAACATCTCCCGATCACCCTCGACTCGGCCGACTTGCCCGTTCAGTTCGAGCGAGACCCCACGGTCCTCCGCCCAGGCTTCGAAGTAGTCGAACAAGCTGCGTATTTCCGCATGCAGGTCAATTCCCGCGGCGTCGCGTCGCATCGGCCCCTGCTCGGCTTGCGCCAGGAACAGCATGTCGCTGATCATCGCGCCCATACGCTCGAATTCTTCAAGGTTCGAATACAGGATTTCCCGGTAGGCGTCCACGTCCCGGGCCTTTGACAGCGCGACCTGGGTTTGCGTCGTGAGATTGGTCACAGGGGTGCGCAGCTCGTGAGCGATGTCGGCCGAGACGTTACGCAAACGCGCGAAGCCTTGCTCGATCCTGGTCAACATGGCGTTGAAGGCGGCCGCCAGATCCACGAGTTCGACTGGAACATGCTTTGGATCGAGGCGTGTGTGCAGCCGCTCAGTTGTCATTTCTCGCATGCGCGCGCTGATGCGGCGCAGCGGCGCGTGCCCTTGGCGTACGGCTAAGGCTGCGACAAGAACGCTGATGAGGCTTGCCATCAACGTCCCCGCCCAAAGAGCATTCTGCAATTCCCGTAAATACTGGAGGTGGAAGTCGATCGCAGTGGCGACGACGACCGTTTTGTTGCCACTACGCAAGACCGCTCCTCGGTAGACGTGGTGATCGGTTCGCCAGATATGGAGCGTATCTAAAGTCAAATGCGTGGTGGCGGGCACCTTTTCGCCCAAGGCATCGAGATCTGGTGCAGTCGTTCCGTACAGCAGCCGGCCATTAGCGTCACGGACGACAAAGTACACATCGTGGCCTCCCGCGATCGCGTCGACGAGTTCGTGGGACTGTGCCACCCCAGACGAAGAAGCCCCATCTCGATGAAGCGCTGCATCCACCGATGCCCAAGCTGATTGCAGTTCGGCCAGATCCATCCGGGAAAAATGCCGCTGGATCGAATATTCGATGCCCCATGCAGAGAGTACGAATATCGCCGTTGTCACCAAGCCAACCAGACTTGTGACGCGAACCGCCAGCGACATGGGGCGGCGTGTTCGGTTCTCAACGCCCATCGGGGACGTCCAGGGTATAACCCATACCGCGCACGGTCTGGATCAACTTGGGCTCGAAACCATCGTCGACCTTCGCTCGCAGCCGACGAATGGCAACATCAATCACATTCGTGTCACTGTCGAAGTTCATGTCCCAAACCTGGGATGCGATCAGGGACCGAGGCAGCACTTCGCCCTGACGACGGATCAGCAATTCAAGCAAGGCGAACTCCTTGCTGCTCAGGTTGATTCGGGTGCCGGCCCGCGTAGCACGGCGCCGCGGTAAATCGAGCACCAGATCGGCGACCTCAAGTTGATCGATTTGCGTTGGGGCGCGCCCGCGTCGCAACAGGGTGCGTACCCGTGCAAGCAACTCGGTGAAGACAAATGGTTTGACCAGATAGTCATCGGCCCCGAGTTCAAGGCCCTTGACGCGATCCTCCACCGCGTCACGCGCGGTGAGGAACAACACCGGCGTATCGTTGCCCGACTCGCGAAGGGATCGGAGGATGCGCCATCCGTCGATGTCGGGAAGCATGACATCGAGCACGATCAGGTCATACGGCGCGATCATCGCGTGATGATGGCCATCAAGGCCGTTGCGCGCCCAATCCACGACGAACCCCGATTCTCTGAGACCCTGCTGTAGATATTCCCCGGTTTTGACTTCGTCTTCGACGATCAGAAGTTTCATCTGCGTTACCTCGCCGGCGCCCCAAGACCGAAGCATACTCTCAATGTAGTTCGCCGAATCTGCCGCGACCATGACAGGACGATGACATCAATGTAATGCCGTGGTCATCCGCATGAAAGCACACCCTGTCTACGCTTCACATTCAAATTTTTCCATTGAACGGGAGCAGCCGAAACCATGCAACGCAATCTCCTCATCCGGCCACAAGGTGTCCATGTTCAACGGCGGCGCTTCGTGCAAGGGTTGGCTGCTGGCGGCGTCATGCTGGGGCTGGCCCCATGGGCGGCGCACGCGCAAGCGGCGCCCACCGCAACCGGGACGGCCCCGGAGCTGCGGGGTCGCGAATTCGATCTGACGGTGGCCGAGACTCCGGTCAATTTCACCGGAAAACCTCGGGTCGCGACGACGATCAACGGATCGATTCCAGGGCCGACGCTGCGCTGGAAGGAAGGCGACACGGTGACGATTCGTGTGACCAACCGTATGAACCGTTCGACGTCGATCCACTGGCACGGCATGCTCGTGCCCTTTCAGATGGATGGCGTGCCTGGAATGAGCTTCAAGGGCATCACGCCCGGTGAGACCTTCGTCTATCACTTCAAGGTCCGGCAGGCCGGCACCTACTGGTACCACTCGCACTCGGGCATGCAGGAGCAAACTGGCATGTACGGCGCCATCATCATCGAGCCCGCGCAGGGCAAGACCATACACGCCGAGACCGATCATGTGGTGCTGTTGTCGGACTGGATGGACGAAGACCCGATGCGCGTCCTGGCCAAGCTCAAGGACGACAGCGGTTTTGACAACTACCACGAGCCGACGGCGGTGGACTTCTTCCGCGATGTCTCCCGCGAGGGACTGCGTGCGGCACTCGACAAGCGCGCGATGTGGGAGCAGATGCGCATGAGTCCGGGCGACCTTTCCGATCTATCGGGCGCCACGCTGACGTATCTCACTAATGGCGTCACCCCTGCCGGCAACTGGTTCGCACCCATCGTGCCGGGCAAGGTCGCACGACTGCGCTTCATCAATGGCTCGGGTGATACCTTTTACGACGTGCGCATCCCCGGCCTGAAACTCACGGTGGTTGCCGCCGACGGGCAGGACGTGGAGCCGGTGAGTGTAGACGAGTTCCGCTTCGGCCCTGGGGAAACCTATGACGTGCTGGTGCGCCCCAGAGACGAGGCGTACACGATCTTTGCGCAATCGATGGACCGTACCGGATACGCACGCGGCACGCTGGCTGCCCGGCCGGGTCTCGCCGCGCCCGTTCCGCCGATGGACCCACGCCAGCAATTGACCATGGCCGACATGATGGGCAACGACATGAGCTCGATGCCGGGAATGGACATGGGAGGGATGAGTATGGACACGGAACCTGCTGTGCGGCACGCGCCGGCCGAATACGGTCCCGGCGTCGACGCCCGCGTCGACCACCCACGGACAAATCTGGACGATCCTGGCGTGGGCCTGCGCAACAACGGCCGACGCGTCTTGACCCTGGCTGATCTGCACACGATCGGTGGCCCGATCGACCCGCGTGCGCCCGGTCGCACGATCGAGATGCATCTGACGGGCAACATGGAGCGCTACACCTGGTCGTTCGACGGCGTGCCGTTCGGGGAGTCGACACCGGTGCATTTCCGCTATGGCGAGCGCCTGCGCATGGTGTTGGTGAACGACACGATGATGACCCACCCGATGCACATGCACGGCATGTGGAGCGAATTGGAGAGCCCGGATGGCCAATTCCAGGTGCGCCGCCACACCATCCCGGTTCAGCCGGCGCAGCAGGTCAGCTACCGCATCAGCGCCGACGCGCTGGGGCGCTGGGCCTGGCACTGCCATTTGATGATGCACATGGACGCGGGGATGTTCCGCGAGATTCTGGTGTCATGACCACCGCGGCCATAGGAGATGAAATCAATGAGACTGCAACACATCAACAAAGCTCTGGCATTGGCGATCGCCGGTCTGGCGATTGCGCCGGTCTGGGCGCAAAGCATGGACATGCCAGGGATGAGCATGCCAGGGATGGGATCTCCTGCTGCTTCGGCTTCCTCCCCGGCCGATCACCCCGTTTCGCCGACGAAGGCGCCTGCAATGTCTGGCGACATGGGCGGCATGAACATGCAGGGAATGGATGCAACCACCCCGTCTTCGTCAAAGGCAATTCCCACGCCCTCTTCAAAGCCCGCGGCAGCGCCGAATGACATGAATGGGATGGACATGCCGGGGATGCAGATGCAAGGGACGGGCGCGGCCACGCAGGCGGCGGCTGACGGGAACATGAAGGGGGCGGCTCCCAACCAGCCGCGCAGCGCCGATGCGTACTCCGGTGGCTACACGCTGACGACCGGACCCTTTATCCCGCCTGGAGTCAAGCCGCCGCGCCTTGCGGACCAGGAGAATTTCGGCTCGGTGCTGGTCGATCGCCTGGAGCGCGCCTATACGCGCGACGGCAACTGGAGCGCCTACGACGTGCAGGCCTGGTTCGGCCGCGATTTCAACCGCTTGGTGATCAAGGCCGAGGGCGATGTCTCGCAAGGACGCCTGCAGGACGCCCGAACCGAGCTTCTCTGGGGGCACGCGGTTGCCGCGTTCTGGGACACGCAGCTCGGTGTGCGTCACGACAACGGCTCCGGACCCGACCGTAACTGGCTGGCGTTCGGGGTGCAGGGCCTGGCACCCTATTGGTTCGATGTCGAGGCCACAGGCTATTTGGGCAACGCGGGACGCAGCGCGCTGCGTCTGGCGACGAGTTACGACTTGCTGATCACCCAGCGCGTCGTACTGCAGCCGCGCGTTGAAGCCAACCTGTATGGCAAGGATGATCCGGCGCGTCAAATCGGCAGTGGGCTGTCCGATGCGACCGCCGGGTTGCGCCTGCGCTACGAGTTCACGCGCCAGTTCGCGCCCTATGTCGGCGTGGAATGGAGCGGGAAATTTGGCCGCAGCGCGGACTACGCGCGCATTGCGGGCGAAAAGACACGCCAGACGGCCATCGTCGCTGGCTTGCATTTCTGGTTCTGACCCGTTGGTTTTCAACGGATTCGCTGTTGTACTTTTAAGGCTGACGAAAGGATACCCATATGAAGATGAAGAAAATCCGACTGTCCATGCTTCTGCTTGGCGCATGGCCCGTATTTGCGCTTGCCGCCGCGAATGCGTCCGGAGTCGAGAATCCGTCACACGAGGCCACGCCGAAGCGTGGCGCAAGCGTGTCCTCTGAGGCTGCCGCAATGCCTGGTGCCATGAAGGGCATGAATATGCAAGGTATGAACATGCAGGGCATGGGCATGTCAGGGGTTGCCGCAAATGCGGCCTCTGCCCCCCACGCATCGGTTCATGCCGACGCGGACGCCGACGCATCTTCCATCGGCAATCCTGGTCAAGCAACGGCCGCCACCAAAAACGTGGACATCACGATGGACGACTCGATGCGTTTTACGCCGGATGTCATCCATGTGCAGCCGGGACAAACGATTCGGTTTGTTTTGATCAACCGTGGCCAAATCAAGCACGAGATGACGATCGGGAGCATGGCCGAGCTCAAGGAGCACGAAAAGATGATGGCGGCTATGCCCGATATGACCGATGGGGCCGAGCCCAATATGGTCGCCGTACCGCCTGGAAGCAAGGGTGAGCTGATCTGGCGCTTTGGCAAGCCCGGGACCGTCGACTTCGCCTGCACGATGCCCAGGCATATGGAAGCTGGCATGGTCGGCAAGATTCTGGTGGAGTGAGCGCTCCACATGAAGTGGCAGGGGTGGCACCCGGCAACAGCGGCTTGGCGTTCTCAAAAATCTTGCTTGAGTGTCGCCTTCTACCGCTTCGCGCCGCGCCTCCCGCCGCCAAGCAGGGCCGATTGCCCGCGAAAATCGCCTCCATTTCGACGCCGCGGGCCGGATGCCTCCGTCCGGCACCTCAGCCTGCAAGGGATGATGGGCCAGTTCGCCGTGGCCTGATCAGGGACTGTTCAGCGCATCAGGGCCTCGATGACCTGCCGAATCGCAGGGCTGTCGTAATCCCGCCCGCCGACGGCCTGCCGGACGATCATGCCATTCTTGTCGACCAGATAGGTCGTCGGAATGCCCATCACACCGAAGGCATGCGCCGCCTCGCTGTGCTGGTCCAGCAACACCGGGAAGGTGGGTGATGGATTGAGCTGGCCCATGTAGGCGAAAACGTTGTTCAGGGTCTCGCCCTGGTCCAGCGCCAGCACCTCGAAGGGGCGGCCCTTCATCGCCAGGTAAAGCCTTTCGATGGACGGCATTTCCTGCCGGCACGGAGGGCACCAGGTGGCCCAGAAGTTGACCAGCACCACCTTGCCGCGGTAATCGGCCAGGCGGTGGGTCTTGCCGTTGATGTCCTGCAAGCTGAATGCCGGCGCCGGGCGTGGCGGCTCCACCACCGCGAGCGCGTGGTCCTGCGCCGGGTCGGCGGCGCGTGCGGCGCGCGCCGCGCCAACGGCCAGCAGCCCGGCGCCGCCGAGCCAGGACAGCACCTGGCGGCGCTCAGGGTTGATCAGGCGTGGCCCCCGCGCATTGCGGTCCGGCCAATGTGGCTTGGTGTTGCGTTCCATGCTCTCTCCAGAAAAAAATCAGTTTGAACCGCGCGCCGCGCGGCAAGTCGACGGTGGTGAACCCCTGGGCCCAATCCCCGGGCTGCAGGGTTTGCTGCGCCGGCAGGACCGACCAGTCCGAACGCACGCCCAGTGGCTGCCAGCGGTGCAGCCACTGGGTTTTGGTGATCAGCGGGTGCCCCTTGCCATCCGGGGTCACGGCCTTCCAGGCGGCCACGTCATAGGTGATAGGAACCTTGGCGTTGTTCCGGATCGAGGTTCCGAACACGCAGACCCGGGCAATGGCATCGATGGCCTTGGATGGATAGCCCATGTTCTCGTAGAAGGCGCGCACACTGTCTGGGCTGAGCTGGATCAACTGCACGGTGAAAGCGTGCCTGGCGTTCGTCCACGACGGTTGCGCCGCACTCGCCGCTGCGGCCGGGGCGGCATCCGCAGCCAAGGCGCCGGGCGGAAGCACGGCACAGGCAAGTACGACGAGCAAGGGAAAAACACGACCATCCATCGTTCAACTCCGTAAGAAAAACGCGAGCGGGGCCCGCTCTACGGGCGGAAAAGCGCTGAAGCGATGAGATTATTGGGTCGTCGCAACGATCGTTGCCGGTGGAAGGCATAGCCCTTTGTCGGCGCAAGCCTGGATTTGCACCTGTATGCGGACATCGCGCAGCCTTGACAGACCTGGCAGAGCGATGCGTGTACCGTTCTCGTAGACCCGTATGGTCTTGCCGTTGATATGTAGGCCGATGTCTTGACCGGGTGGATAGAGAGGTTGGATCGCTAACGTACGGCCACTGCGTTGCGCGACCACCGTGACAGGAATCAAGTAGGGCGCCGACGGCGGATTGGCGTAGACATGCCAACCCGCGTCAATGTGCAGCGTCACCACCGCATTGGGGCCATTGATCGCGGCACTGGCACCAACCTTGGCGGAGGAATCGACCAGATCGCCGGCAGCAGCCGGGGTCAAGCCAGGGTCGGGATACGCGGCATGGAACAGCAAGGCAGCGCCGATCAAGACGGTCAGGGCAATGAGCGAGACGGCGGCCATGCGCCGGAGTTTTGGTTTCATCGAAATTCCTTTATGGTTGGATGGCATTCAAACCTCGGACGAGCGCATCGGCCGAGAACAGTCCGGAAAGATGGCCGATCTCTCGCCCATGTGGATTCAATATCGCCACGAACGGCAGGCCAGCCCCGCCGTAGGCGGCAAGGAGACTTTGCAGTTCTGGGTTCGGGCGGGTTAGGTCAACCTGCAAGGGAACGACACCGCGGGTGCGCAGGGCTTGCACAACGCGCGCGTCGCCATAGACGGTTTGCTCCAGAAACCTGCAGTTCAGGCACCACTGTGCGGTGAATTCGACCAGCGCAGGGCGATGCAGATTGACAATCTCGGCGATTTGTGTTGCCTCAAGCGGCTGCCAAGGGATGCCCTGCGATGGGACGGGCCAGATCCCTGCACTCAGATAAACCAAAGCCAGTGCGGGCAAGCTCGAAAGTGGCGCGGCCCAGCGCGAGGCGCGATCTGTGGCGCGAAGGCTCGTTGCGAGTACCCACAACATCATCCCAGCAAGAAATGCGAACCATAGCGCCTTGTCCACGCTGGCGGGAAACAGACTTTGCGCGAAAAAAATCGCGGCGCCGGCAAGCAGCCAGCCGAAGCTTTGACGCACGATATCAGTCCAAGCCCCTCCACGTGGCAGCCGATCGAGAAGTCCGGGCTTCAGAAGCAGAATGGCGTAGGGCAGAGCCATGCCAAGACCAATCGCGATGAATATCATCACGATGTCGACAGTTGGCCGGGTGAGGGCAAACACAAGGATCCCACCCAGCAAGGGGCCGGTACAGGGCGTCGACAAAAGGGCACTGACCAGGCCGGAGACCAGCGGCTCGGCGAAACGCCCACCTCCCATTCTCGCGATGATGGGAGGAATCGGCAAACTGCGCCCCGTGAAATTCATCACCGCCATCACCAGCAGGATGATGACCAGGCCGATCAGCACGGCTCGCGATTGGAACAGCACGCCCCATTGAAGATGCAGGAGAGCTGTTGCCAGCCCCAGGGGTGTGAAAAACAACAGGGACCCCGCAGCGAACAGACCGGCGGACAAAGCACGTGTCGCCGGCTTTGCACCGGCGGCGCGCAGGATGGTGCGAACCTTGATTGGAATGACCGGCAGCACGCATGGCGTCAGGTTGAGCAGCATGCCTGCGCCGACCGCGAGGAGGACTTCGAGGATGAGTGAGATGTCCATGGGGCTTGGTCCTTTCAAGCGTTTTTAGCCAGTTCGTGCTGGATCAGTCGATCAAGCTCGGGAAAGTCGGGTTCGCCGAGAATTCGCTTGACGACGTTCCCTTGCTTGTCGACCAGAAACGTGGTCGGCGTCAGGCGGACGTCGTAGAACTCGCGTGCCAGGTGGCCATCCGCGTCCTTGGCAACCTTGAACGGTAAATGCCGGGTCGAGGTGTAGTCGGTCACATAAGACAGCGGGTCATAGCTCATATCCACCGCGATGAACTCGAAATTCCTTCCCTCGAATCGCTCGTACGTCTTGACCATTTGGGGCATTTCCTTGATGCAGGTAGCGCAGCTCGTGGCCCAGAAATTCACCAGATAGACCTGGCCTCGCAGGGAAGAGGTCGAAAGGGTTCTTCCAGTCAGCAGCACAAACGTCGCCTGCGGGACAGCCGGCTTCCTGGCCAGGACAAAATAGGCCATGCCGGCCATGACGAACGCCACAGTGGCGGCAATTGTGAAACGCACACGCATGATTTCACCTCGATCGATGTTTTCAAGAAGGCTGTGGTGATCGGCTCGCCCAGTTTCATCGCGGAACGATGCTCTCGGACCGGGTCCGGAGGCTGGTCGTTGGGACGAGCCGGGGACAGAGGGCGACCTCGCAGATTGACCTGCTGCCGCAGCGCTGAGGCCGGACGAATGCCGGCTTTGAGGGGTGATCAGACCCTGGGCGGGTGATAAGGGGCGTCAGGCGCCGCACTGGCGACGAAGCGTGTGTGGAATTGCGGCATGGAAGCTGCGTTCTGTACAAAGTGCCAAGCGAATGGCGCGGAAGCCGTCGCTAAAGCGATACCGCAGGGGACGGGGCAAAGGGCATGTCCGGCTACCGGGTGGCCCAGGCGGCCGTCCGGCCTCACTTCACGGCTGCGTTCAAAGGAATCGAGGGGATGCTGTGACTGTTGCAGGTCTGTGGCCGACAAGTCTGCGTGCGATGCCCCCATTAAAGCTTGATCTCGTCCGGGGCAGTGACTCAGCATGGCCGTGAACGTCGTGGCATCGCCCATAGCGGCCCAGCCTTGCAGCGGCAGCAACGCCAGCAGGACGGTGAGCAGGACGACACGCAAGGTGTTCATGCAATCAGGCTATTGAGAAAAGCAAGGGGATATAAGCGAGCGTCATCATGCAAATCGATATTTGAGTCCTGCATGCCTGCCGGAGTTCCAGCAAAAATTGGTTATGGTGCTGCCCTCGTCACGCAGGCGGCTGCGAACATGCGTGCGACGCACCACAGCGCATACCGATCCTATTCGATTCAGAGAGGAATTTCTGTGTAAACTTTTTAGGGTGGCATGCTTTGCCCAAACTGCCGCAAAGGCATGACGTCGGCCGAAAAGTTTCTGTCACTTCGGCGATGAAAATGAAGGCAGTCATCCCGAAGATGAACAGCACGCCAAAAAATCCCTTGACTCTGGACCTCACTCCAAGGTCTAGAGTGCATCCATCGCGATGCGGCAGGTCTTTGTTCACCCGGGGATCATGCCAAGACAGATGGGTGTTTCAAACGAAGGAGTTCTGACATGGCAACACAACGTCAGGTTGAAGTTTTCAGCGCCGGGTGCGGCGTGTGTGAAGACGTGGTGGCCTTGGTCAAGCGCGTTGCCTGCACGTCTTGCGACATTGTCGTGCATGACATGCACGACATCAAGGCTGCGGCGCGTGCCAAGGCGCTGGGCGTGCGTTCGGTTCCCGCGGTCGCCATCGACGGCCAACTCGCCGGTTGCTGTGCCGGGCGCGGTGTCGACGAAGCCGTATTGCGCGTGGCCGGTCTCGGCCAGGTGCGCTAGCGTTTTGCATCGCCTGGCCCCGCGATGATGTTGGGGCCAGGCATGTCATGCTCCTGAACGGCAGAAAACAATCCATGCTGACCATCGGCAAACTCGCTGCACTGGCGCAAACCACGCCCGATGCCCTGCGCTTCTACGAACGCGAGGGCCTGATTGCCCCCACCTCCAAGTCCGAAGGGGGTTACAGACTCTATGACGCCGAGGCTGCGCGTCGCATCCGGTTCATCAAGCAGGCCCAGCATTGCGGTTTTACGCTGGCGGAAATCCACGCGTTGCTCGATCTGCGTGCCACGGACGCCGCCTGTTGCGGCGATATGCGCAAACGGGCGATCGAGAAAAAGCTACAGCTCGAAAGCCGTATCAAGGCGCTCAAGGCCATGTCCGACGCCCTGGGCCGCCTGATTGCCGATTGCAACCAGGAACGCTATCCCCTGGATGCTTGCCCCATACTGGCTGCACTCGAAAGCGCCGAACTGACTGCGTCCAACGGGGCACGCTGATGCAGATCGAACTGTTCTATTCCCCGGGCTGTACCCAGTGTGATGGCGCCCGCACCCAGCTCAAGGCCGCCGCCCTGCAGCGCTTCCCGCAAGTTCAGTGGTGCGAATGCAATGTGCTGGAGGCACTCGACCGTGCCGTCGAACTCGGCGTTCTGAGCCTGCCGGCGCTGGCCGTCAACGGGGATTTGCTCTTTCCCAAACTGCCGACGCCGCAACAGCTCTGTGCGGCCCTGGAACCGCTTGCGCGGGACGAGTGCTGACCCATGGATCCATCCCTATTTCGCACCACCCTGGAACATGCCGGCACGGCGGCTCTGGGTGTCAGCTTCCTGGCCGGGCTGGCTTTCAGCATCAATCCCGTGGCGCTAGCCGCCATTCCTGTCTCGATGGCCTACGTCACCAAGGCCAGGCAGGCCCGCCAGGCTTGGGCCTTCGGCACCATGTTCATCCTGGGCATGCTGTTCATCCACGGGCTCTTGGGATTGATCGCCGGCTTGGGCGGTGCCTGGGTCGAGCATCTGCTGGGGCGCCAATGGGGATTGTTCCTCGGACCGCTGCTGATTCTGATGGGCCTGCTATGGCCGGGCTGGATCCGCCTGCCCCTGCCAGCCTTGGCCTTGCGTGCGCGCCGTCCCAAGGGGCTATGGGGTGCGTTTGCCCTGGGCATCCCGTTCTCGGTTGCGGTGTGTCCGTTTTGCACCCCTGCGCTGGCTGTGCTGATCGGCGTCGCCGCGGCATCAGGTTCGCCATGGCTGGGGATGGGCCTGTTGCTGGCCTTCGCCTTCGGCCGGGCGATTCCCGTGGCCGTGGGCGCGTGGTCGTTGGGATGGCTGCAGAACCTCCGGCACTTCGATGCTTACCGACGTCTATTTGAGGCTGCTGGCGGCATCACGCTGATTCTGTTCGGGGTCTATCTGCTCAATGGCTATTACGCCTGGGTTCCGGCTTTGGCGGTCTGAACGCCGCAAAGCCGGAGAACGAGACGGTTGATCCAGCATCTGTCGTGGGCCGAAACCTCGAGCATCGCTGACGTTCCCAAGAACCCCATCTAATGCCCGCCGATCAGCTTGCGTTGGCTCTCCGACGGGTTCCAGAGTTGAGCAGTCACGCGAATGGCGGCTCCGGCGAACGCGTGATAGACCGGTAGTGGCCGATAGCGGTCCCGACCTCTCTCTGAAAGTTGTAGCCCCTCAGAAGCCGGGGCGGTTCAGTCCCCCATACGGCGGCAGGATCATTGTCCTGTTCACCAGCACGTTGAAAGCATAGCCCGGCCGGATCACCAGCGTCGGCTGGATGTTCAGGTTGCGATTGAGCAGGTTGGTACCGACGTTGTTGAGCTGCTGCGCCGTGGCAGCTGCCGCCTGCTGGCTTGCCGACGGGGTGTTGAGCGCGCCGGAGTTCTGCGGCTGGCTCAGTTGGGCGCCGACGCCAAGCAGGCTCATCAGGATGGCACTGCCGAAGACGCGGAGGTAGTGGTTGTCCACCTGGTCGTGGAACCCGGCCTGGCCCTTGCCGTCGGTGCCTTCCATCCCGCGCAGGTCGATGGTGGCGCCATTGGGGAAGATCAACCGGCTCCAGGCCACCAGAACGCGGCTCTGGCCATAGGCGACCTCGCTGCTGTATTCGCCGATCAGGCGCGTCCCCTGAGGGATGACAACCACCGACGGATTCAGACTGTCATAGACGGTCTGGCGCACCTGAGCGCTGATGGTGCCGGGCAGATCGCTGTCGATGCCGCTGAGCATGACAGCCGGAATGACACTGCCTGCGAACAGTTCGTGCCGGGCAAGCGGCGGCTGCACAGCGGCGGGCAAGTAACCGTTTTCGCCCTTGGTCTGTGCGGCATCCAGGAAGCCCTTGTTCTGTTGCTGAGGCGATTGCTGGCCTGCGCCTGCACCGCCCTGCAGGGCGGCCAGGGTTTTCTGCAGGGCCTGATCCTGTTCGCCAGATTTGGGGGCGGCAGCCAGGGCAAGGCGGCGCAGATCATCGGCAGTATTGCCGCCGGAAGACTGCTGTCCCCCGCTCGGTGATTCCAGTCCGACCTTGGACAGATGCGCACTCTGGGCGGCCAGCACGGCACCTTCCAGGTCTTTGTAGTGCTGCTCTTCCAGCCACTGGTGATACTTCTGGGCTGGAGTGAGCTGCTGCTGGTTGTTGGTCGTCGAGAGCGTCGCGCCTGGCGTTTGCAGCGCAGATCCGGGGGAGCTTGCTGTCGCAGCGGCGGTTTTGACCGGGCTCGACGCTCCAGAGGTCGGTGCAGCGGCGCGGGCTGCGGCGCGCTGCATCGCGGCGATGTCCGGGCTCGTCTGCCCGACCTGCTGGGCGCCGGCGTCGCTGCCGTCGGCGGGGGCTGATGGCTTGTTCCCGGCCGTCATGATGCCGATGACCATGCCGCCAGCGATGACGCCACCGGCAACAAAGGCCACATTCTTGAAGTTCTTGCTCAGGCAGGCACCACCCTCCTTTGGTGTGCCCTTGATGCTCAGGCTCTTTTTCTTGTCGGCGGCGGCGCCGTCCACGTCCTGCGCAAGCAGGATGGGGTCGGCCTCGGGGGTGCCTGATTGCGTTGTGTCGGTCATCATGGGCTCCTTTAGCGCGTCCACCAGCTTGGTCCAGTGCTGGCCTGCGCGTGTTCGCAGGTGACGCTGCGCGCGCCCTTGCCGACGCCAACGGCCAGCTTGAACTTCTGCGGCAGGCTGTCGATCACGAAGTAGCCGTGCACCAGACGGCTGTTGAGCAGCTCGGTGGTGTCGTCGGTGACGTTGAACACCGCAGGCGCGTCGGTGTAGCGCATCTTGCCGGGCATCTGCAGGTAGGTGTGACCACCACCGGAGAACACACGCACAGGAAGAAGGTCGTCGTTTTCGAGGTCAGATTGGCCGCCATCGAGCTTGCAGGTGTAGTTGAAGTCCAGGGTTGAGGGGTCGATGTTGCCCATGGGGGCGACGACTTCCTGCTTCTTCGCTTCGGTCTGTGCTGCTTCGGCGGCGCGCTGCCGCGCTGCCTGCTGCTCCATGTTGATGACCAGTTGCTGCGGATCGTAGAAGCCGATCTGCGGCACATAGCTGTGTTTGTCGCTGACCAAGGTCATGTAGTAAACCCGGCCTGCGTCGGTGGTGACAGCCAAGTTCGTTGTCAGGCCTGCCGCCGTGGGTTTGACCACAACGACCGGCGTCTTTCCGGCGTCAGTGGGCTGCACCAGCCAGCGAACACTGTCGCCGATGGACAGGTTGGTGATGTGCTCGCCCGGCAGCAGATTGATGACGCAGATGTGCAGCGGTGCGCAGGTGATGGTGGGCTGGCTCTGGCCGTATGCGTACATCACCATGCCATTGGTGCCAACCATGCTCGGCGCGTTACCGGTGTCGAGCCAGGTCTGAGCCGCAGCCGTGGTCGCCCGCCAGGACAGCGGGATCGGTGCTTTGAGATCGTAGATCTGGTGGCTGGTCTGCAACGGCATCGAGGCGGCGGTCTTGATGTCCAACTTCGGTTGCGATGCAGCCGCCGAGGGCATACCAGCTTGGGCGCTAGCCGCTGCGGCAATCAGGGTCAGGGTGAGAAGGGTTTTGCTGGGAATCATGTTTGATCCTCCTGATAGAGCATGATGGAATTGACGAAATCGGGACGCAGGATGCGCGGGCGCGTGAGCAGGCCGAGCAGAAGCAGCAGGTGGCCGAGGACACCGAGCCCGATGGCATAGGGCGCGGGGTCGAATGGGAGAATCAAGGGCATGAAGCCCCAGACGATGGGCACGCAGACGAGCAATGCCATCCCTGCTGTCTCCAGGACGAACGCCGTGAGGTTGCGCCCTGTCAAGCGCGCTCGCGTCAGTTGGTATCGCGGTGCCATTGATCCACTCATGGCGCGCCTCCGACGATCTGCGTCCAGGTCACGTTCTTGACGAACAGGCCCAGCGGGTTGTTGAGCATCACCTGGGGGTTGTCGGCCATCTTCGGATCGAGCCCGGTGGTGATGTTGGCCCGCCAGTGTTCGACCGGCTTGGGTTGTCCACCCTCGTAGCGCAGCTCGTCCCAGCCGACCTGCCAGGTGTCCTTGCTGACAGGCAGGACGCTGGTGATGGTGACGTTGACTGTGAAATCCCCAAAAGGCGGATGCGCTGCGTAGTAGGAATTGAGGTAAGCGGCGGCATTGGTGCCGGCCATGGCGTAGACCTTGGCGATCAGGGCTTTCTGGGCATTGGCGTCAGGAACGACAGTGCGCGCGTTCCATACCCAGTTTGCGACCTGCGCCTCGATGATGCGCTGGCTGACCGCGCTGCCACCAATCGGCTGGGCCATCGCGACCGGATTGCCCATTTTGTCGATCGCAACAACAAAGGGCTGGATCTTGCTTTGTCCGCCGACATAGGCGATGCCGGCAACGGCAATCGAGGCTACTGCCAGGCTGGCAAAGGCGGCGAGCCGCCAGTTCTTTGCCCGAGCGAGCGCGTCGCCGTAGCGCTCGTCCCACTCGCGGCGGGCGTTGAGGTAGGGGTTGGCTTCGGCCATTCCGTTCTCCAGGGTTACGGCGCCGGAATGTGGCGCCCTACACTGACTCTGCGGAGTGGCCCGCAGCGGGAATTGCTGTGGGGAGCGGGGGGATTGGCTGAAAGCTCAGCCGATTCGCACTGTGCGACACGACAAGGCCCGCAATCGGCGGGCCTTGGGTTGAAACCTGTGTCTGTGCAGGGTGGTGCGCACGCTACCTCGTGCGTTCGATAGCAATCATGGCGGCCAGTGAGACCACGAAGAAAAGCCCCCAAGCCATGACGGGCAGAACAGGCTGAAAGCCGCGCGCCCAGAGCGCGGCGAACCAGACGGCGTTGACAACTTGCAGCAACAGAATCGCAAACCCCTTGCGGTCGCTGCGCATTGCTCGGGCAAAGCCTGCACTGACCTCATCCACGACCTGTCTGCGCAAGCGGTTTTTGTCATCGGCCATCTCAATGCTCCGTGTGGCCGAGACGGATCTGGATACCGCTGCCGCCACCACCTTCGTGGCGAGCAATGTCATCTTTCTTATCGATCACTTTGCCCAGGTTCTCTCTCAAGGCATCGAACGGTTCCCGATCAGAGCTGGATCTCGCGCCGCTTTCCTGCGCAAGTCTTTGATCGAGATCAGCACTCGCCGGCGCGCCCAGGCTGTCCATCGTCCCCTTGGCCGCGACACTCTGTCCGGGCTGGCCAGCTGCAGGCACCGGGCCAGTACCAGGACGCCCAGACGGGCTGGGTGAAGCGCCAGACGCCGGGCCGGACGATCCCGCGCTCGATTGCGCCAGACGTGGCCCGATGGGCGTGCTCGCAGCATCCGCAATGCCCTTGCCCTCCATCATGGCCTGCGCGGCCTGACCGACGCCTGCGACGCCCGGCGAGACGTTGGCTCCCTTTACAGAACCTGCGCTGCCTGATCCGCCGCCAGACGGCAGACCACCAATGCTGCCGCCCTTCGCTCCCATGATCCCGCCGACGGAAGACCCGCCAGCGCCCGATGCCGCACCTGTGGCCTGCCCAAGAGCCGCGAGCTTCTCCGCCCCAGCTATCGCGCCGCCCGCGCCGGATGCGCTGCTGCCGCTGCCTGCGCCCACGAGGCCCGCCAACTTGTCGAGCCCCTTCGTTGCAGCAGCGTACCCGGCTACGCCCGCAGCGCCGGCGGCTGCAAGTCCGCCAGCAATGGCTGCCGCGCCGCCAGCCACATTGCCCAGGGACATATTGGGTGAGCCGTTCATCAGACTACCGGCCAGGCCGGGGGCCTGCATGCCGATCACGCCATAGATCAGCATGCTGACACCGACCGTCAGCAGATCGGTTGGGGGGAGTGAATTGCCTGACGTGTATCGCGCGATGTAGGAGAGTTCGCTGTTGACCAGATTCTGGCCCAGTCCGATGATGGCGTAGATCATCAGCAATTTGATGCCGACGCTGACCAGGTAGCCGATGTATTTCTCACCAAAGCTGCTGGTCAGGCCGGAACCGGTGAAGCCCAACATCACCAGACCGGCACCGCCGACCAGGTAGGTTTCGATCAGCGTCATCAGCAACTGCAGTGCCACCAGGCCGAAGCCGATTAAGGCGAGCAGAGACGTTGCCGCAATGACAATGGCGAGAAACAAATTGGTGCCGATGTTCGTAATACCGCCAGGAGCGTTGTTGTAGACCTGATACAGCTGATGCACCACGGAGAACGCCATCGACATCACGCCGGAAGGAGAGGCAGTCGCCGCCCCCGCGCCGCCGATCGCCTGACCCATGTTCATGAAGCTCGACGTGATCAGCGGCATCCAGGTTGGCGCATACTTGACAATGGTGTAGAAGAAGGCGATCGAGGCGATCTTGAGGGTTGCCCCCGCGATGAAATCGGCAAGGTCGTTCTTTTTGAGGACCTGCTTGATGCCCCACCAGGACAAGTCCATGGCGGCAAGAGCCGTAAAAATCTTGAAGGCATAGCCTTGCGCCGTGGTCATCCAACCCGTGGTGGCGGCCTGGAACTGTGAACTGATGGTGTCCAGATAGCCTTGCCCACCCGGCCCCCCTGTAGGGGTAGGGGCGGGTGCGGCATATGTGACGGACACCGCCGCGACCAGCAGCAACAGTCCGGCGAGTGCCACCCATTGCATCGCAGTGGGGCGGATGTTCCGCCAGGAGACGACGGTGTCTGCTCGCATTATGACTCTCCTCAGAATGCGCCCGGCTGGGTCGGTGCAGTCAGGATCGGCGTCACACTGTTGGATTGATCCGTCTGGGTGTGCGCCTGCATGGCCATGTAATTCAGCATGGCCTGGTTGCCCGCCTGGATGTCAGACTGCAGTCCCTGCAGTTGGTTGACCATGAGACCGGCGATCTGGTTGCCCGCCTGCATGACCGCCTTGCGGCCCGCTGCTGAATTGCTTTGTGCCTGGATGGCGGCGAGTGCCGATTGGGTGGTCTGAAAGTTCGAGGCGTTCAACCCATACTGCTGCAGCACGCCGGCAATTTGACTGTCCAGATTCCCTGTCCAGGTCTGCAGGCTCTTGTTGTAATTGGTCAGCACGGCGTTGGGCGCGCCGAACTGCGACTGCACTGCGGAAACGGTGTTTGCTGCGGCATAGGACAGACCTTTAGCGTTGCCGACCAGATTCACCAGGTTGCTGAGCTGGCTGGTGATGTTGGGCCAGAGTTGCGAAGGGATGTTCGCCATGTTCACCGCCTGGTTGTAGACCTGCTGGAACTGGGCCTGCAACTGCTGCGCCTGGGTGGCGTACTGCTCCACCAAGGTGAGTTCCTGCACGATCTGTTCAGGGAAGGTGGCACCGGCGATTGCGCCGGTGGCGTGTGCAGGGGTAATGGCAAGGGTGGCCAGGGCGGCGGCCAGGGCGATGCGTGGTTTGTTCATGATGGGCTCCTTTCGGGATCTGGGTTACTGTGCGGTGCCGGACTGGGCGGCGATGGCCTGCAGGGTGGTGTTGGCCTGCGTCGTGGCGGCACTCTGCGCGGCGGTGTTCAGGGTGTTTCCGATGCCGGGCGCCATGGCGCTTGCCTGCGCGGCCGTGGTGTTGCCGGTGGCAATGGCCTGGCTCTGGATCGCCGCCTGGGCGTCGTAGATGTTGCCCTGGCTCGTCACCTCCTGCTGCGCAATCTGCGCAGCCGAGGTCCAGTCGGGATCGCCGGTGACTTGCGCCTGGTTGGTGTCGTAGCTGGCGATCTGATTTGCGGCGTCGCGGGAATACTGCGCGTTCAAGGCTGCAATCCCAGCCTGCGCTGCCGTAACGGTGGCATTCTGGTTCTGCTGCGCGGCGCTGCCCAGCGCAGCCTGCTGAGCATCGGCAGCGCCGGTGTAGCTGGTATCGGTGCCCGTCTGCGGCTGCCCTTGCATAACACCGGTCTGGCTGCTGGTCTGGTTGAATGCGGCCGATGCAGTCGTGGCGCCGGCGGTCTGCCCCTGCTGCACGCCCGTCATGCTGCTGATCTGGTTCAGCGTGCCCTGCGCGCTCTTGAGAGCGGATGCGGCGGCGGCCACGTCGAGCGCGGTGCCGAGCACCGGAGCTGCCGCGACATTGCTGGCGTAGGCCGTATTCGCGATGGCTTGCTCAGAGGCGTTGACAGCCCACCAGAATGCTGCGCAGCCTGCATTCCAGCCCGAACAGGCTGCAGCGTTCTGGGCCGCCTGATAGGCAGCGATGTTGGCGCTGTACCCACTCGTTGCCAACCCATTCATCAGCGCCTGGGTTGCCGCACCGGCGATGATGTATTCGCCGGTGTTGTTCGTCACCGAGGGCTGACCCTGCTGGACGCTGGTCTGGGCGCCGATGTCGGCAAAAGACTGACTGCTGCCCTGCCCTGCCGCGCTCTGCGCCGCCGTGCTGTTGGACTGTGCCGTCGGCTGCGCGGCGTTCGTTGCGCTGCTCAGGCTGCTGCCCTGCTGCGCTTCGTTCTGGTTCTGGATCGGGATCTGATTGTCGGCCTGCGCCTGGTTCTGGTTGGCCACGGTTTGCGCCTGGTCAGCGGCCTGCTGCCATGCGTCGGTGGCGCCAAACCCGCCGCCATAACCGCTGCCGACGTTCTGGGCGTCCTGGTTGGAGATGTCCTGGGCTGTGTTCGCAGCAGCCTGATATGCCTGCTGGTTGTAATAGGACATGCCCGCGTTGTAGGTCGCGGTGCCGTTGGCATTCGCGGCCGTGCTCAGACTCTGCTGCGCGGTCGGGACAGGCGCCGGTGCGGGCGCGCTCGCCTGGAAGGTCTGCGCATGGCAGGTGGCCGCCGCGGCGAGTGCAGCAGCAAGAAGGGTGTGTTTGAAGGATTTCACTGATAACTCTCCCACAGTTGTGCGGCATCAGACTGGCCGCGTTCGCGCAGCCACTGGGCGGGCCACGCATTGCCTAGGGTCTCGCGCAGCTCCCGGATGCGCGCGATGTCGTTCTTGCCGCTGGCCCCGACAAACGCCAGCTCAGGGCCGGTCAGGCCGAGATCGAACAGGCGACGGCCGTCCGGGTGCATGACGTAGTACTGGCGTTTCGGGGTGGCAAAGGCCAGAATCTGGATTTGCCGCGCATTGAGGCCCACACCTTCATAGAGCGGACGGATGTTCTCGGTCTCGGCTTCAGGGTTGGGCAGAAAAACCTTGGTCGGGCACGACTCGAAAATGACGTCGGCGATGCCCGAGCGCACCAGGTCGGTGAGCGACTGGGTGGCGAACACCACGGCGACATTGGCCTTGCGCAGCACCTTGAGCCATTCCCGAATCTTGGCTTTGAAGGCAGGATGGCTGAGCATGATCCAGGCCTCGTCCAGGATCAGCAGCGTCGGCTGTCCCTTGAAGCGCTGCTCGATGCGATGAAACAGGTAGGCCAGCACAGGAAGCACGAGCTTGTCGCCCTTGTTCATGAGGTGCTCCATCTCGAACACCTGGAACACGTCCTCGCCCAGGCTGTCGGTTTCGGCATCGAGAAGATGCCCAGCCATGCCGCGCAGGGTATAAGCCTGCAGGGCTTCGCGCAGGGTCTGATCCTGCAGCAGCACCAGGAAGTTGGTCATGGTGCGCTGCGCCATCTTCTCCGTCGAGGCACCGAGTTGGTTGACGGCGCGGAACAGCTCTTGCCGGTGGTGCGGCATCACCTTGACACCCTGCAGTTCGCAGAGCTGTTCCAGCCACTCCGCAGCCCAGACGCGCTCATTGGATTCGTTCACGCGGCCGAGGGGACAGAAGGCCAGATCGCCATGCTCGCCGGCGATGTCGTAGTGTTCGCCGCCAGCCGCCCAGCACAGCGGCAGCATGGAATAGCCTTTATCGAAGGCGAAGACCTGCGCTCCGGGGTAGCGGAACTGCTGGGCCGCAACGAGGGCCAGCAGGGTGCTCTTGCCGGCGCCCGTCGGCCCAAGAATGGCGCTGTGACCCAGGTCACCCGCATGCAGGCTGAGGGTGAACGGCGTACCACCATCGGTCTTGGCCTGTAGCAGCGGCGGGCTGTTGGGAGGGTAGAACGGACAGGGGTTCGTATCGGGTCCAGCCCAGACGGCGGTCAGCGGCAGCAAATGGGCCAGGTTGAGGGTATGGATGATGGGGCGGCGCACGTTCGCGACGGTATTGCCGGGAAGCGTGCCAAGGTAGGCCTCGACGGCATTCACGTCCTCCACCCGTGCACCGAAACCACGGTTCTCGATGAGCTTGACCATCTCGCGGGTGGATTCATCCAGCACTTCCGGATCTTCGTGCGAGAGCAACAGCACACTGGTGTAATAGCCGAACAGCACCATGCCGCTGGAGGCTTCGGCCAGGGCCTGCACGGCGTCATTGGCCATGCGGTCTGCATCGGCGTTGATGTGGGTGGCCTGGCCGCCAGCGTTCTCGCGCAGCAGGTTCATCATGCTCTTGCGCTTCTGCGCCCACTTGCTGCGATATTTATTGAGCGTCTTCTCGGCCTGCCCAGGATCGAGATAGATGAAGCGGCTGCTCCAGCGGTAGGACACAGGAAGCCGCGAGAGCACATCAAGAATGCCGGGGAAGCTCTCGGGCGGCAGGCCGGTCAGGGCGATGCAGGAGAGATTGCGGCGCCCGATGCGGGGGACGAAGCCAGTCGTGAAGTCGTGCTGACCCAGCACGGCATCGAGATACATCGGCGTATGCGCCATGCGGAAGGGGCGGCGGTCCGGCAGCAGGCTGACACACTGCTCCAGATGGGCCAGGATCGGGCTGGTGATGACGCCCGTGCGCGCATCGATGGTGTCCGTCAGTCGTCGAATGTCCAGCAGCGTCGACAGCCTTGCCTCCAACTCGCGGATCTGCTCCTTGAATCGCTCCAGATTGCGGCTGGCCGTGGCCTTGACCCTGCCCTCGACGAACAGGTCGGCCGTCTTGCTGGCGGCATCCGGCATGGGGAACCAGGTCGCGGTGAGGATGAAGCGGCTTCGGTAGCCGATGAAACTGCGTTCGTGACTGTTGCGCCGGGCGTCGTCAATCAGTCGTGTGGTGCGGTCGGGGAATGCGCCGGGGGGCGGGTAGCCGGGCGCAGGGGAGCGCACGGCGTCGCAATGCAGTATCCAACCGTCGCCGAGCTTGAGGGCGGCGTTGACCCGGGCGGCCATTGCGCCCAGCTCCTCCTGCGTGGAGGAGTCCAGGTCGGGGCCACGGTATTCCCAGGCGGCCATCAGGCCACCGCTCTTGGTCAGCACGATGCCGTTGTCCACCAACGCCGCCCAGGGCAGCAGATCGGGTAGGCCATAGGCCGCCGTGCGGAACTCCTTGAGCGCCATCATGACCGCACCTCGCGCGCTTTAGCGAAGGGCGAGGCCTGCGCCGGATAGTGGCGACGGTACTTCAACAGGCGGCTACCGGTTTTCGACAGCACCGGGTCGTAGCTGGCTGCGCGCGACAACGCCCATTGGCCAACCATCCACAGGGTGACGCCAATGATCGCGGCCCAGAGTTTCGCCAGTGAGAAGATGAAGATGCCCGCGACGATGGCCAGCAGCAGCACGAGCTGGCGCTCGCCTCCCATCATCAGGATGGGACGATTGAGAGAATCATGAATGGGGGTTTTGGTGTCGTTCATTGTGGAACTCCGGTCACGCGGTCGGTGAATTCGGTCAAGTCGGCCGTGTAGCGCATGGCAGCAACGATCTGCGGCAAGCCCCAACCTTGCTCGACCAGGGCCTGCACAACGGCGAGCAGCATCTCGGACAGTTGGGGGCGGGGAGTCGTCTCCCCGCCGCGCCCGGCTTCGGTGTGGGCGGGGTGCATCATGGGGTTCAGAACACCATGGCGCCGCTCAGACCGAGCACCTGAAGAAACTTGTTGCCCAGGACGATGAAGGCCACCCCCAGGACGACGTACAGAGCCTTCTTGGCGATGCCACCAAGTTCTTCTCCGAACACCAGGGCAGCGCCTGCAGCGAGGAAGGCGATGACGCTGATCGCCGTGGCGACCGGACCAGTCAGATCGTTCTGCAGGGTACTAACGGCGCTGTCCCAGGGCAGACCACCCGCGCCGGTAGCGAAGGCGTCGGCTATCGTGGCGGCGAAGACCGCGGATGCCAGGAGACTGCGCCGCACGACTGCGGCACGCAGACGATGGTGAATAGAAAGAAGTTTGAAGCGTTTCATGGAAATGCCTTTCGAGGTCACGAGGAAGGAAATAGGGAGCAGGAAATCGGCGCCCTACCCTGACTCTGCGGGGTGGCCCGTCAGTCAAGGAGCCGCCCGCCGGATGTCCTGTCGGGTGATCGGCCCCCAGTAGCGGCTGTCGAAACTTTGGCCCGCCAGGTCTGGGCGCGCGCCGCTGCCATAGACCCAGAATTGGTCGGGGCCGAGCACAAAGGTGCCGTGCTGGTAGGGCAGATGCACCCTGGGGTAGGTCGGGGAGCCAGGAAGTTGGCCGCTGTGTGGCAAGGCTTGGCCGTTGATGCTGACGGATTGCGGGGTGACGGTGATGCGGTCGCCAGGGATGCCCACGATCTGTTTGAACATCGGCATGCCACCACCAGGGCAGTCGCCCTTCATGTAGAACGGGAAGGCCTGCGGCGTCACCGAGGGCGGGGGGCAGAACGCCGCACGGGCGCCGCGCGGGATCGCCGTTCTGGAATCCACAGGCAGCAGGCGATAGAAACCCAGCGGCTCGCTCTCCGTCCAGTTGATCCGCCAGCCATACCACCAGAGAGCGTTGACGGCCACGGCGGTCGCCGCCAGGGCGGCGAGAGGAATGGCGGCGCGTTCCCAGCGCGGTTTGCGTGGTCTGGTGATTGCCTGTTCGCTGGCGTAGGGAATGCTCATGCCGGGCTCCTGCTTCGCAGGGCGCGACATTGCGCCCTACCCTGACTCTGCAGGGTGGCCCCGGGTAGTGTGTTGGCTGAAACTCAACGACCTAGGTCGCGGCGAGACGTTTTGCGGGCTGGTTTAGGACGATCAGCCTGTTGCGACGGTGGTTCGTCCAGCCCTCTTCGATCAGTTTTTGGCACAGACAGAACGCGTGCCTGACGGGGAGGGTCTGCCGTGTACGCCAGTCTTCCGGCATCCCACTCTTCGCGCAGGTTGTTGCCCATGGCGCTGGACAGCAGGTCGGCATGTTCGTCCAGTGCCTGGGACATGCCGTCGGCGATCCGCTCAACGACTTCGGCAGGGTTGTTGACGTGACAGGCCGCCCGTCCGAAGTCAATCAACTGCTCGCGGGACGGATAGGACTTGGAGCCGGCCAGCTTCAGGGCCAGGGTGCGATCATTCAGTTGTATGCCGGTGCGCGCATCTTCATAGCTGTAAACCGTGGTCGTCACGATGTCGTAGGCTGGGGCGAGGCGGGGCGCAAGTGCGGCATGCGGGTGCAAGTACAGCACCCCGAAGTTCTTGAGGTGCGCGTCTCCGTTGCGCACCATCATGGACAGAGCCACACTCTCGAACAGTCGGCCCAGGGAATGCGGGGCTTCGGCACCGCAATACAGTTGCACCGCCCGAGCGATGTTCTCGTAGCTGCCCTCGTATTTGTAGCGCCCATAGGGATCGGCGGTTTTGCCCATGAGCACGGCCATGTCCTCGAAGCCAAGGCGGGCGCCGTCTGGAGCGATATCAAAGCGTTTCATGACAAAGAGCTGACCATCGTTGGACAGCCAGAACTCAGGAACCTCCAGCCCCGCATAACGCGCTGCACTCATGCAAAGGAATTCATTGGCGGCCAATCCAGGGTATTGATCGCCGCCCGATTTGACGATCAGATCAGCCGCAGTGGCAGTGGATCTGCTTGCTGGGGGCAGCGGCCTGTCGGCGTCAGGAACCATGACTTTTGGCTGAACGCCGGAGATTCCTGAATCGACGTACTGATCAACCAGGAAGGCGAAGACCTCGGCGGATGATCCGGCCGTCAGAATCTCGCGCAGCCCGATCTGAGCCGACCTGCCGCGCCCAGGCGTGTTCGGCTCACTGAAGCGCAACCTCCCGATCTGGTGATCGCCCGTGATGGCAAGCAGGCGCATGTCGTCAACGGGGCCCTGCTTTGCCATGCGGCGCACAAGCTCCTGTGCCAGCCAGCCTTCCGGCCTGTTCATCGTGAAAATAGGGGGCAACACGTTGCCGCTATAGCTCTGCGCCCGCAGCGGCATGGTCAGCGAAATCTCACACGACAGGTCGACGCCGCGGTTGTAATTGAAGACGTATTGCGATTCGCGGCGCAGATGGCCTGCATCTCCCTGTGGAGTGGAGACTTCAAGCTCTTTCGTCTTCATCACCGAAATACTCATCGAGTCGATCCAGTTCGGCACGCGGGTCGGCGATCAGTAACCCCTTTCCCAACGCGGCGAGAGCCGCAAACACGGTATAAAGACCCACGTTGCGGCCCGCTTCCAAGGCTACGATGGTCTGGCGCTTGGTGCCGATCTGCGCAGCGATTCCGGCCTGGCTTTTGCCCTGGGCCTTGCGCTCGGCACGGAATGCGCGACCGAGGTCCTGCGCATTCAGCGATGGAAGTTGACGCACTTGAATGTCCTTCATATAGGACATTTTTGTGCTTTCCAAGTAATTTGTCCATTTATTTTGACATTCTTCCCGTCGATGTCGCCGCCCCGAGTTTGATGCGCTCAGCCAGCGCCGCGTCCTGGTAATACTTGATCTTCTGGCAGTACACCGGGGCATGACCAGCAACGAACACAAGTTCGTCGTCTGGGGGCAGGCGCATGCATTCGTCGGGCGTGAGCAGCGGGCGTTGCACGATCTGCTCGTTGGTGTTGACGTTCTGCAACAGCACGGCAAGCCGGTTGCCGCTGTATTGCCGCTGGGTATGGCTGACGGTGGCCTGCCCGGCCATCTTGGACAGCAGCTCGGCCGTCTCGATCTTGTTCGGGGCGTAGGCCACGCGAATGTGGCAGTTGCTGATGATGGATTCGTCCTTGCCATAGGCGGCAAAGAGCTGGCTCAAGTCCTGCACGATGAGCAGCGCCTTGAGGCCGTAACCGGCGATGAAGGCCAGGGCCTCCTGGAAGATGTCGAGCTTGCCCAGGCTGGGAAACTCATCGAGCAGAAGCAGGAGGCGATGGGGATAGCGACTCTTGCTCGCCCCGCCCGCATCGAAGTCCATGCCTTCGGTCAGGCGCCGCACCACCTGGTTGATCACCAGGCGCAGCAGGGGTTTGAGCCGGTCTTTGTCGCTTGGCGGCACCACCAGGTACAGCGCCGTCTTGCGGGCCTCCTTCTTGCCGTTCACGTCGGCGCCACCCATGATGCTCTCCAGCGTGAAATCGGAGACGCGGGTGTTCTCGGCGACGATGGGGTCGCGGTAGAGGGAGAGAAAAGACAGGGCGGTGGAGAGCACGCCAGAGGCTTCGTTGGGCGCCTTGTTGAGAAACGACTGGCTGGCCTGCGCGACTGCGGCCCAGCCGGTGCGAGCATGGGGGTCGGTGCTCTGTGCCCCCTTCTCCAGCGCCACGTCGCGAATGTAGGTCATCACGGCCTGCGAACCTTCCATCGGCTCAGCATCTTCAGACTGATTGCGGGCGGCTGCCTCCTTGGCGATCTCGCGAATCGGGCCGCCGTCGGAAAGAATGGCCTGAACCGTGTGAAGGCAGCGCAGGCGGGCTTCAGGCCCTTTGCCGTCCCAGTAAAGGAGAACGAACAACACCACCCCCGTCATCAGATCGAAGCCGGTCTTGGCCCAGTGGTCGTTCAGGCCCTTGCCGTCGGGATCGACGATCATGGTGGCGATGTTCTGCACATCCTTCACCAGGTTGCCATCCATGCGGATTTCCTGCAGGGGATTGAACCGCGCGGAATCCGGCGAGGTCGGATCGAACTTGATGGCCCGGTGCCCCAGCACCTTCTCGCGGAATCCGCTGGTCAAGGCCCAGTTCTCACCCTTGATGTCATGCACCAAGACGGATTGGTCCCAGGCCAGCAGGGTCGGTATGACAATGCCCACCCCCTTGCCGGAGCGGGTGGGTGCGAACACCATCATGTGCTCCGGCCCTTTGTGCCGCAGGTAGCGCACATGCTGTCCATCGTTCCAGGCGCCGAACAGCACCCCGCCCTTGTTCTTGTCGTCGGGCAGGATGCCAGCGGCTGCGACTTCGGTGTCTGTTGCCCAATGCGCCGAGCCGTGCAGGTCGTTGCGCTCGGCATCGGCCTTGCGCGATCGGCGGTAAGCAATGCCGACGGGCAACACCAGGGAGAGGAAGCCGCCAACACCCATGATGAGGTGGGCGCGTTCCAGAATATCCAGCACGGCCTGGCCGTACTCGATGCGGTTGTATTTGAAGGTCCAGATCAGAATGTCGAATGGGGCATACAACCACGGCGGGACCATCGGCTCGCCCAAGGCCGCGCTGAAACCGAAGCCCCACGCGGCATACTCGGTCGCAGCCCAAGTGGACAGCACCACGATCATGAGGAACAGACCCAGACCTGTCCAGACGAAGCGGGTGATGTCTTTCTGCGCCTTGGGGATGTGATAGATGGCTTCGGATGGTGTGCTCATGGCTGTGCTGCCTCTTCAGATAGGGGAAGTCGCCCGTGACGTGGGCCAGTCGGCGTGCGCCCCGGCAAGGATCACCAGAAGCGGAAGGAATCCGGTCGCGCGCTGCGGCTGTTTTGCGCCACCTGCCGCTGGGCGTCTGCTGGATCAGCGCTCCATAGAGGCGACTTTGCGACTGGTCTGACGCAGGCGCGGCCGCGCTGGGCGCTCGGGTTTGTCGTCATCAGCCCGATCGGGGGTTTTGTCGGCCGCTCGTTCCGCCCCGTTCGGCTTGTCCTTGCCCGCAGCCTCTTCGACCTGCTGCGCCATATGAAACTCGGAGGCCTTGCGATCCTCCTTGTCCAGAATCTTCTGGTGCTCTTCGGCAAGGATGGCAGTGGCCAGTTTCTCGGCACCGCTTGGTTTGGCAAATCCGTGGAAGACCAATGCTTTCGGCAGGTGCTTCGGGTCGAAGTCGCCTGCCAGTTCACTGTCCAGTATGGAGCGGGCGTCTTTCTCGGCGCCGCCACCTAGGACGAAGTTCTGGATCGCCTCGTCGTAGGCGCTTGGCTTCGTGATCTCCGGTGTGGTGGGTTGTTTGCCACCGACTCCGCTCAGGCCGATGTCCTTTTCCGGGACAAGGAAGGTATAGGTCGCCATTTCGGTCAGCAGCCCCTCGTGACGGCCCATGAAGGTCTGGTCTGACATGGACACCGGCCAGCCGATTCCTTGGTTCGCGACCCATTCCTTGACGCAAGCGGCTTCGCTCTGGCTAAGGCCACTCTCATCCCGGTTCACCAGAGCGCTGCCCCAGGCCGCCGGAGCATCGATCTCGACGGACTTGAACTTTCCTTGCTGTTGCATGGGTTCTTGCGCAAGGATTGCCGCTGGCTGCCTTGCCTCAATGACTCCCGCGAACTGCTTCTGCAGATCGGGATACTCAGCCAGAACATGCAGCGGCGGCATGGATGTGTGCAAGTAGGCTGGCGCGTCGAGCTGGTTGCCATACAGCGCGTTGTTGACTTCGCGCTTGTGCACTTGACGCAGTGCGCCCTCCTCCGTCGGCCCGTCGGCAAACCCCAGAGACTGCTTTCCGTCGAACACTTCCCATTGCCGCCCGTGACCCGGCCCGAGCTTGACTGCGCTGGCTTCCGCGCGGAACTCGGCAAAGGTCATCTCGTGGGGCGCCTTGTGGCGTGCCTGTTCCTGCTCCCCGGATTGCGGTCTGGCTGGTTCATTCGCGCCACGAACCGCCACAACACGAAGGTGCGCATGCTCTGTGGCAAGGCGCTCTTTCGCTGCGGCGTCAAGCAACCGGGCCGCCTCCCTGGGCGCGACGCCAGCCGTCCCCGGCACAGGGACATCATCCCAGCCACTCTCGATGACGAGCCCCTGTGCAGCGGTCTTGGCGATCAGGATTTTTTCGACTTCAGACTTCCCGTATGTGAACTCGCCGCCCCTGCTCTTGTCCTTGGTCAGGACGAATGTTTTTTCATAGGAGCCCGTCGATGCCTTGAATTTCCAGCCATCCTCCTCAAGGGCTTCGCGCAGCGTCGGCGGTCTGGGTGCGAGTTCGTGCTGGGGTACTTGGTCACGCACAGCGGGCAAGTCGATGGAAACCGTGCGGTTCGCATTGACTGTCAGAACGCCATCCGGTACGGCACGGAATGCATCAGCGATGGCGCGTGCTTGCGGCGAGTCGTACCGGGCGTTGATGATGTCGGCGAATTCATCAAACGCATACGCGCCAGTACCCTTGTCCACGGCGAGGAAGCTGTAAGCCTCAACACCGAGCCGCAGGTCTGGATTGAGGTTGTCGATGGACTCGCGGCGCAGCTCACGCAGGGGCTGCTTGGTCGGCTGCTCCGCATGGTCGAGGATGTCGTTGACCTGTCGGTCAAGATCGTCCTCGATTTGCTGGAAGTACTTGCCGAGATTGGACGCCGACTGTTTGCCATCCAGCGCCTGCGCCGCCAGCTCGGCCGCCTTGACGGATGCCAGCCGCTCCTGCGCCACCTGCAGGCTCTGCTCCTTGTCGAGCACATAGTCAACCGCCCTGCCTGCTTCCGCCGCAGCGCGGAAGATTTCGTTCTTGTCGTTCTTCAGCACCTTGGCCCAAGATTGAATGTAGGCCTTGTGCTGCTCCTCATCATGAGGGATACCAGTTTCGGCAGCCATGAACATGCTGAACAGCTCGGCGCGCAGTTCTTCCTTGGCGTAACCCTCGGAGCCAAACCGGTGCCCGCCGGTGATGCCCTCGCGGTTCAGGCGGTGCGCTGCCCCAGTGGCATGGCCGATTTCGTGGAGCAGGGTTCCGTAGTAGCGGGCGGCGCCGTCGTCCTTGCCTGGCTCGGAGTTGAAGGCGCCGGGCGGCGGGAGCGAGACTTCGTCCCGCTTGGGCGAGTAGAAAGCGTGCTGGGGATGTTCGGCGTAGCTGAGACCATCGCGGGCCATCGCGGCCTTGATGGATTCACCCCGCGCCACCGTGTCAAAGTTCGGTGCGGGAGCCAGCGGTTCAATCTTCAGGCCCTCGCACTGCGCGACGTTGAACACCGTATGCACGCGAGCGGTCCAGGCGTCGAGTTTGCGGGCATCTGCCCAGCTCAAATCCTGCTGACCGTCCTTGGTGCGCTGCTGAACACGCAGATCGCCGGTCTTGACGCGCAGCGTGTCTTCCTTGTCAGTCGGCATACCGATCTGCGCCATGCCATTCTTCTCGGCAAAAACCTTGACGCGCATGTCATTGAGGGTGACGGTGATGTCCTTGCGCTCATAGAAAGGCTGCTCCTTCCAGAGTTCGACGGGCATGCCTCGCTCGCCTTTTTTCACGCGGCCACCCAACGCGTTGATCTGCTTGACCGTGCCATAGCGCGGATCGACGTAGCCACGGTCGGCCTGTTCCAGCAGCAACATGAGGCGGTTACCACCGCGGTATTCGCGGCCGGTTTCCATATTCCGGGGCAGACCCTGGCCGACCCAGGGTTTATTCCAGGGGATCTGCCCCTGCTCCAGCGACTGCACCAGTTTGGTGGTCAGTTCTTGGCGCAGGTCGCGCGGGGGCTTGGCAGCGGCCGCCTCGGGCTTGGTGTTCTCAGACATGCTCGGCCTCCGTTTCGGTGTCGTCGATGTCCGCGCCCAGCGCTTCAGCGGCTGCGCGATCGGGCGCTTGGAGGATCACGAATTCAGTCGAGTCGTCTGTCGGTTCGGTTGGCAGGGTTTCGGGGGTTTGCATGACGGTCTCCAGAAGAATGGATCAAGGCGGGCATCAGGCATTGACGCCCTACCCTGACTCTGCGGGGTGGCCCCGGATGCTCAGCCGCCCAAACCAATGTCACGGCTGGGTTGCCCCGGCCGTTGGCGGTTGTGCGCGCGCGGCACTGTCTCGATCTCGCGCTCCTCCGCGCGCTCTTGGGCGACGATCTCCCGTTCGACGGCCTTCTCATGTTTGTCCTCGGCCTTTTCCTGCGCGCGTTCCTTCTCTTGCTCCTGGCGCTTTTCCAGCTCTTCGTCGATGTTGCGGGTGCGCAGTTGCTGCTGCAGCTGCGCACGCTCGGCCTCGATCTTGGCCCACATGCGCTCGGTGACACGTTCGCCCAGTGGGGTGAGGTGATCCTTGTCATCGATGAGCTGGGTCTGTTCGTCATGGCCCTGGAGCTGGGCGCGCTGCCCAGGTGTCAGAGGCTGGTAGCGCGAGGCGCGGTCCAGACCGTCCCAGCCATGGTGGTCGAGCTTGGTTAGCAGCGCTTCGGCCTGCATGAATTGGGCATCGACCGCGTAGGTACGGCTATCGTCGCCGCGGCTGACGCGAGCAGGCTCAACGCTTCCTTTCCCGACCGCCGGAGCCGTCAGACGAACGTCTTCGGCCAGCTCGTCGCGTTGCATGGCCTGGAGACGCCCAGCCTGCCAGGTGTGCTGCAGATCGGGGTTCTGCACTTTCAGACCCAGGCGTCCAGCGAGTTCGGCTGCGCGTTCCTGGAACTCGCGACTACCGGTGAGCTGCAGCCCCTTGTCCATGTCGAATTTCTGTTCGGCCAGGCGCAAGGCGGCCTCGATTTCACGGTCATCGACCTGATAGAGATCGACGCGCTCGCCGTGATCGCTCATGACCCGCTCGCCGTCGCGGGCATAGTGCACCGACTTGGGCGGTCCATCGTCGATGTCGTGGGTCAGGCCTTCAAGAGCTTCGGGCTCCAGCGCGGCCGTGCGCTTGCCGCGAATACTCTCCTGCGCAGGGTCGCGGGCATTCTCCTGTTCCAGCATGCGGGCGGCCACGGGATCGCGCTCGGCATGCGGCTCCAGGAACTCGCGCAGCGTCGGCACCATGGGCAGCCCGCTGGCCAGCGTCTTACGCTCTGCCATCTGCGACTTTTGCAGGTGCTCGATCTGTTTTGCAGCCTCGAAAGCATGCAAATCGAGGTCGCCGCGCTGTTTGACGATCTCGGCGCGCTGCTGCGCGAGGCTGGCGAACAAATCCTCTCTTGCCGCCAGATGCTTCACGTTCAGGTCTTGCCACGCCTTGGCGCGTGTCTCCCGAGCGGGCCGCGCCGCTTCGCGCCAGGCGTCAAGCAGGGAGGCTTCGCTCCATTGCGGAGCGTTGTTTTCCTTCCCGAGCGGTGTCGTCTTCTCGGTGACTTGCCTCACATCGGGCGCAGCCGCTGACGCTTCGGCCTGCTCCAGCGCAGCGTTGAGGTCAGCAAACGTGGCCTGCTGGCTCTGTTCTAGCTGGTCAGGGGGTGGCGTCTGTTCGGTCTGCACCTGTGCGGTCGGCAGCGAATCGCGTTGCTCTTGTGCCTTGTCGATCTTGTTCATCGTGTTCTCCTGCTTGAGGTGGGGGGTGATGGGTTTGGGTTGATGTCCTGGCCCAGTGGATTGCGCGAGGCTTGGCAGGCTGCGCTGAAAGATCCAGGCCGGAACTGCACGGTCCAGGGTGCTGCGGATCGCGTCCGTACCGCCATCGCGGAGCTGGTCGCGGGCGTCGTAGCCGGGGGGCGTGACGCCGCCCGGTTTTTCGGGGAGGGCGATGTCAGCGCGGGAGCTGCCGAGGATGCGGGCGGCCTTGAGGGCGTTGGCCTGCCCTTTGTGGGCTGCGCGCTCGCCGTCGTTGTCGGCATAGAGGGTGATGCGGCCTTGCACCTGGTCGTGCAGGGCACGTGCCACATCAGGCAGGTTCTGCGCCGAGAGCGCGGCGATGACGGGCAGTCCGATCGCCTTGTGAATCGCCAGCGCGTTGCCGATTCCCTCGCACATCACAACGCGCGGTGCCGTGCGGGCGGATTCGAAGGCGCGAAGCGGCGCTTCAGGGTCATGACCGTCAATGGGGATGACCGCGAACGCGCCCTGCGTGGGCGTTCCGGCAACAAACCGCTTGTCGGGCGACTGCCCGGGCTCTGCCCAAGCGATGCGCTGCATGCCAACCCAGCCGGGCTCGCCGTCGCTGAGGCTGATCATCGGCACGAGCAACTGCGCGCTGTGCTGCCGCAATCCGGCGGCTGGAAGAGACGGGCTTTGCAGATAGGGGAAATTGTTCGGGGCGTGGCTGGCTTCCCAGCGCGCCAAGCTGTCACTGATCGCGGCCTTTTGGCGTTCGGCCTGCTGCGCTTGCCAAGCGGCTCGGGCAGCATCGGCCTTCTGCCTTTCCTCAGGGGTAAGCTCGCGCGCCAGTTCCGGACGAAACGCAATGGGTTTACCGTCTGCCTTGAAGTTGGTCACCCATCCGGTGCCGTCTTCGCGCAGGAGATAGGCGGCGTCATTCCTGCCATTGGGGCGGTCGCCCACATCAGCACGGTGGATGCGCCCATCGGCCTGCAGGCGATGTGGATCGATATGCACGTCATGCATACGGGCGAAGTCGAGGAATGCGGAGGTTTGTGTGATGTCCATGCTCTGACTCTGCGGGCCGGCCCGTTTGGGTCACGCGATGCGCTCGACATGAAATCCACCGCTGGCCGACCAGCCGCGCACGGCGGCCACTTCTTCGACGCGGCGCCCGTCGGCGGTACGCTTGATCGACACGACAACGTTGACCGCCTCGGCGATCAACTCCGGGTTGGGCGGCACGCCCGCTTCCTGGATGAGCTGGCCGATACGGATCAGTGCGGCGCTGGCGTCGTTGGCGTGGACGGTGCCGACGCCACCGGGATGGCCGGTATTCCAGGCCTTGAGCAGCGCCAGAGCGCTGCCGTCGCGCACTTCGCCGACAACGATGCGGTCGGGGCGCAGCCGCATGGTGGCGCGCAGCAGCCGCGTCATGTCGGTGTTGTCGCTGGTGCGCAGAAAGACAACGTTCTCGGCGTTGACCTGCAGCTCGCGGGTGTCCTCGATGACGACCACACGGTGTTCGCCATCGATTCGGGCCACGGCATCGAGGATGGCGTTGGCGAGCGTGGTCTTGCCGGTTCCGGTGCCGCCACACACAAGCACGTTGTGTCGGCTAGCAACGGCCTGCTCGATTTCCCGCATCTGTGCCTGGGTCATGATGCCCTTGGCAACGTAGTCGGCCAGACTGAAGACCAGGGTGGCCTTCTTGCGCAGGGCGAAGCTGGCGCGTTCCACCAGCGGTGGAATCAGGGCCTCGAAACGGCTGCCATCAAGTGGCAGTTCGCATTCGAGGATGGGACGTTCTGGCGTCACCACGGTATTGAGCATGGCCGCCACTGTGTTGACGATGGTGAGCGCCCGCACGGCGTCGATGCTTGCCGTCTGCCGCATGCCCTCGCCGAGACGATCCACCCACAGGGTGCCGTCGGGGTTGAGCATGATCTCGACGACCTTGGGGTCATCGAGCGGCGCGAGGACTTCCGATCCCATCGCCCGGCGCAGCGCCTCGGACTGGCGGGCGTGGGTGAGCTGCTGGGCGCTCACTCCTCACTCCCGGCGGCGGACGGCTCCTCGGGTTCGGTTGCGGTCACGTCGATGGGGCGCACACCATTGCCCGCCAGTTCCAGGATGTCGTCCTGGCTGGCCGGGCGGGTGTTTTCGAGGGCGGAGTCGGTGAGAGATCGGATCAGTCCCTTGGCGGCACCGCGCTGCGTGAATGCGCGCACGAGATAGTCTGTTCCACCAAAACCGACGACATAGAGTTTTCCGGGGGATGCCATGTTTTTCTCCAGTGTTGCGGCCCGCAGGGAGTGGGGCCGATGCCTGGACTCTGCGGGGCGGCCCGCGCCGTGTGCGACAAGGGAACCGCGGAGAACCGGTAGGAGGCCGTTCGGTGGCGCGTCGGAAACGATCGGGAGCAGATCGGAGCGCGCCGGTGACCGGTCGGTTGCAGTCGGGTGTCGGGCGGAGCCTGACCAAGTGGCGTTCGTGTGCGTTTGGAGACGGGCCGCAGGCCGGTCGGAAAACGTCAGACGAACCCTTACCTTGCAAGGATTTTGTCCACAGTTCGAGATCCGAACGCCAACCGGGCCACTCTACAGAGTCATTGCATGGAAACCAAGCAGATCAAATTGCAGCGGATCACCGTCCGCATGACGGCCAAACAAATCGCAGACCTGCGCAAACAAGCTGCACATGCCGGGTCATCCGTCTCCGAACTTGTCCGAGATCGATCCCTGCTGAAGCCAGTGGTCAGCCGAACCGACAAGGACACAGCCAAGAGCATTGACCAGCTCGGTCGGCTGCTCAAGCTCCTCTACCCAAAGGACAAGGGCTGGGCCACCACAGAAGATCGGCGCAAGTGGTGGAAGCTGGTCGAAGATCTCCAGCGCACTGCGGCTCAACTCCGCAGGACACCCTGATGCTCGCCAAAGTCATCACCCTCAGGCCTGGGGCACCCAGCAAGGGTTTCGGCAACGTCATGCGCTATGTCATGCGAGCCAACGAGGAGCTGCCGCCTGGACAGAATCTGGACGGTGGCCATTTCAACATCCCGGAAGAACGGCTCTACTGGTCGCTCGACGAACACCGTCTGGCCTACGCTGAAGACTTGGCCGCGGCCTGCGACTCCACCGCTGAACGATGCTTCAGCAAGGGCCGCTTCCAAGGCAACCCCGTCTATCACGTCGCCATCACCTGGCAAGAGGGAGAACACCCGACTGCAAAGCAGGCCGAACACGCCTGCAAGCAAGTCATGAATGCTCTGGGATACGGTGAGCATCAGGCCGCATGGGCCACCCACCGCGACACCGACAATGATCATGTGCACCTGGTCATCAACCGGGTGCATCCAGAAAAATTCATTGCCGTTCAGCCGTAAGCGTTCAGCCAGCGGCGTGATTGCGCTCGAGCTATTGGGTGGGTAGATGCAGCAGCATCAGGCAGCAGTCTTCACGCGTCGGGCAGTGCGCCGCTGCACCGCCTTGGTGGTGTGCGATGGGCATACTGCTGCGACGCACTCGGTGAGGTTCACCGCTGCCAGAAGCATGAACATGATCGCATCGGTTTTCACGTCCAGCAGGTCGTGATCCTGCAGGCGGCTGTAGACGAACGCCAGCAGGTTGGGCTCGGCGTGGGAGTCGATCTGCTGCTGCAGCGCCTGCGCCTGCTGCAGCGTGGTCAAGCCGTCGAGGAAGAGCATCTTCGCCACGAGGCGGTCGAGGCAGCGATCTTGCAGATCCTCGCAGACCATCGGCCATGCATGTCCGCTGATCTTCATCGCCTGGTACACCACGAAGAGGATGTTGAGGATAATCTCGACCTGCTCCAGCCTGGCGCCCAGGCGCGGCAGGACCAGCACACTGGCAAGCAGCGTGGGCTGGTGCGCATGGATCTCGTCGGCGAGCGCCTCGCGCGCGCGCAGATCCATGCGGTCGACGGTGAGGATCGCCTGGGCAACAATGCGCGTGGAGATCCGCTGCGTCATCGGGGCGCGGCCCTGTCCAGGTCCGAGCACAGCGGGTCCTGCCCGAAGTGCTGCGTCCACAGCCTGGGGGTGAGTTCGACCACCCGGGACTGGGGATGTCGGCCCACGCGCTGCAACACGTCGACCAGATAGGTGTACGGGTCGATACCCTGCAGCACGCAGGTGGCGATGAGGCTTTGCAGGATGCCCACATGGCGTGCGCCGACCTCGCTCCAGCAGAACAGCCAGTTGCGCCGCCCCATCGGGATCGGACGCAGCGCGCGCTCGATGTGGTTCGTGTCGATGGGCACCGCCGGGTCATCGATGAACACTGACAGCGCTGCCCGTCGCTCTCGCACGTAGGCCAGCGCTTTGGTCAACGGATTGCTCGGCAGCAGGCCCTGCTGCGCGAACTGCTGCTCGACCCAGGCGAAGAACGCCTGCACCCGCGCCCGGCTGTGGGTGGCGCGATGCGCCAGCTTGGCCGCACCCTCCCACCCGGCGGCGCGGATCTCGGCCTCGATACGGTACAGCGCGGTGATGTGCTGCAAGGCTTGCGTGGCCGCCCGCGGCTCGGCGTCTTGCGCCTCGAAGAACAGGCGCCGCGCGTGCGCCCAGCACTGCGCGTGGGTGACTCCGGTCTGCCTCGCATAGCGGGCATAGGCCGCGTAGCCATCGCTCAGCAGCACCGTGCCACTGGGCAACTGTCCAAGAACTTGGCTCACATGCTCATGGCGGCGCGAGGCGAAGTGGGGGAAGCACACCTCGTCGTGCTCGCCATACACCGGCCAGAAGTACGTGCCCTTCATCTTCCCCGGCCCGGCGCGGCCGGCCTTGATCGGGGTCTCGTCCATCGTGATCACATGCCCGCCCAGGATCGAGGCCAGCTGCGCATCCACGATGGGCTCGAGCAGCGCCGCAGTCTGCTGCATGAGCTGGGTCAACCAGGCCCGGCTGAGCTTGAAGCCGGCATCGGCCAGCCGCTGATGCTGGCGGTACAGCGGCAGGTGGTAGCGGAACTTGTCCACCGCCATGCCGGCGACGAAACTCACGTCGGCGCGGCTGCCCTCGAACACGCTGGCCGGCGCCGGCGCGCAGTGCAGGGTCGCGGTGTCGAGCCGCTTGATCACCGGGCGCACGTACTTGAGCGCCACATAGGCGCCCGGGCGCTGCGCCAGGCGGTAGCTGACCTTCTCGCCGATGACCTCGTACTCCTCGGCACGCAACCCCTGCGCCTGGGCGCACGGCAGGTGGATGACCTGCACCTCGACCCGCTCGGCGTCGAAGAACGCCGTCGCGTCCTGGTCGCCAGCACAATCTGTCGTGCGTGCGCGCCGCGTGTGCCCGGCCACTTGGCGTCCAGCCTCGGGGGCTTGTGGCGGGATCGGCAGATCACCCAGAATCTGGCCGAGATGAAGTTGCTGCGCATCGGCCACGCTCTGCAGCCGTTCGCTCTTGCTGCCGAAGATCTGTCGCCTGAACCACGCCAGTTGCCGCTGCTGCTCAACGATGGTCTGCGCTTGCGATTGCAGCAACCGCACGAGAGCCTCAACCGCCATGCCCGCCACGATCTGGGCGGTATAGGTCTGCACTTGAGCGGGGTCTGCACGCATGAAAGCATTGTGCCCATGGCAAAGCCCGAAGGGAATCGGGCTTTGCCACATTGCAAAACCCGTTATCGCCACTCCACGTGTCGATGCCGCTTGAACTGCCGCGTCACCTGCAGCCCCTCGAGCAGGAGCTTGAGCGCGGTGAAGTCGATCTCGGCGCTGCGCTGCCCGCCCCAGTCGCGCACAAAGCGGCCGGCCTCCAGCCGTTTGCTCCACACGCACCAGCCGCTGCGATCGAAGTACAGCACCTTGATCTGGTCAGCCCGACGGTTCGCGAACACGAACAGATGCCCGCCCAGCGGGTCGACCTCAAAGCCCTGGCGCGCCAGCGCGTACAGCCCGTCGTAGGACTTGCGCATGTCGGCAGGCTGCCCATACAAGAAGACCCGGATGCGCCCCTCAGGAAAGAACATCAGCGGCGCACCAGATGCAGGCTCATGCCGCCGCCCAGGTCCAGCCGCAACTCCATGGGCGCATGCATGCCGCCGGTACCGACTTCGCCCAACTCGATGAACCCCGCGGCACGCTGCTCCATACGCCCAGTCTTGGCCGTCACGGGCGCAGCCTTCACCTTGCCCGACAGCCGCTCACGCCAGCGCCGATAGCTGCTCACACACACTCGCTCCTGCCGACAAAAGCTCTTGAGCGTCAGCCCCGAGGCCGGGAAACGCTCAATCACGTCGCGCCAGCACGCCTCGTCCAGGTGCCGCCGCCGCTTGACCTCGGCCACCTCTGCCGCGTCGTTCTCCATCTCGAATGTCTCCTCATCCCTGCGATGGGAAACATTCTTCGTGGGATCCGAAACGAACGAAAGAACGCCGCTGGCTTACCGGTTACGTTCAGCCGCCGTTCAAAAAAGACTATTTCATCCTCGACCGCTGCATGCGCGAGCTCGAACTGGAATTCGGCTACGCCCGCGCGAATGGCCCTTATATCACCCTGGACACCGACCAAGGGCCGACCATCGTGCGCATGAGCCGGGCCGAACGGAGAATGCGGGGGCTGTTGAAAGAGGAGGGCAATCCACGGCTAACACGAAGCGCCACAGCAGCCGAATACAGGCTGGGCACTGATTCCTTTCAGTCCTGGGTTGCCGCCCGCCCTTCCCAAGACCTGCGTGCCGTCGTGCAGGCTCCCGGCGCCACCTGGGCGGATGCTCACCAGGCCCTGGCGCAGCACGGCGTCACCATCCAAACCAAAGGCTCCGGTCTGGTCGTCACCACCCAGCTTGACGACGGCCGCATCCTGGCCGCCAAGGCTTCCCAGTTAGGTCGCTGGGCCAGCAAATCCGAACTGGAAAAGCGCCTCGGCCCCTTCATCCCAGGCCCGGAACTGCCGCCGCAAAAGCCGGCCCCTTACGCGCTATACGTCAAAAACAGTATGCACCAGGGCCACAAAACAACGGGCAAACAACCCAAACGCGATCCTGACGAACGCGCCCTTCGCAGACAGGCCCGTGCCGATGCGCGCGCAGCGCTCGCTGCTCGCTTCGAGGCCGAGCAAGCGGCAGGGCGTGCGCAGCGGCCTCAGCAACGCGCTGCCTTACGCATCCAACACCAACAAGAACGCAAGGAACTCACCGCGCAAATGCGGCAGGAGCGCAAGGCCCTGCCCGAGCAGGCGAGGCAGCAGGGCCAGCCGCTGGCCGTGGTGCAGTCGCTGTGGGCACTGCGGGCGGCGCAGGAGCGCGAAGCCTTGCAGAAGCGCCAGGCGACAGAACGCAAGGCGCTCTCAGCCAAGCTGCCTAAACAGGAAGTCTGGCGCACATGGCTGGAACGTGAGGCCGCACGGGGCGATGAAGCGGCGCAGGCCGCGCTGCGCGGGATTCGCTACCGCGAGCAGCGCAACAAGAACAAAGCGGTGGACGGCATCGAGGGCGAAGAACTCGACCCGCTGCGCAAGCTCACGCTGGCCGGGCTGCAAGCGCAGATCGACCAGAAACGGCAACTGGTGCTGTACCGGGGTTCAGATGGCCGGGACAAGTTCACCGACACTGGCCCGCGCATCGTGATGCACGACAAGAGCGACGAGAGCCTGGAAGCGGCCTTGCGCATGGCGGCGCAGAAGTTCGGCGGTAAGGTGGACATCACCGGAAGCGCCGAGTTCCGGGAGCGGGCCGCCCGGCAGGCGGTGCGGCTGGGGATCGAGGTGACGGATGCCGACTTGCAAGGCGTGGTCAAGGATGAGCAGGTGCGGATGCAGAACGAGGCGAGGGGGTTATCCCCATCGGCTGTGGAGAAGTCACGGCCCGAAGTCGCCAAGCCCTTGCAACCACAGGCGGGAACTGGTCTGCCTCAGAAAGAGGCAGCCGATCCCGCCGTGCAAGCGATGGAGCGTGCGCTTGATGAGTGGATAGGCGGCGACCATAGCGCCGGGCCAGTGAAAGCATTCATCGCCGCGCATGATCGTGCCGTGCAGCAAGGGCGAGAGGGCCGGGAGTTGGTTGCGCTGGCTGTTGGCCGGGCGCTCTCAAGGCGCGGTGACGATGCAGGGCCAGCCATCGCGCAGTTCAACGATGCCGTTGGCAGGCAGCGCGAGAGGGAGATCGGGAGGTGAGCCGGAAACGCCGAGATTCCCGCCTTGGCTTGTACGGCATTCTGCCGTATGATTGCATCAGGAGGACAAAGCCATGCCCGTCACCATCTCTACCGCCCGTCTGGAAGCCCGAATCAGCACCGATCTGCATTCGATGCTCAAGCGTGCCGCCGAGATTCAGGGGCGCACCATGACTGATTTCGTTGTGTCTGCCGTGCAGGATGCCGCGCAGCGCGCGATCGAGCAAGCTGAAGTCATTCGCCTGTCTCTGGCCGATCAGGAATGTTTCGCACAAGCGCTGCTGTCGCCGCCGAAACCGGCCCCTGCGTTGGAGCGTGCCTTCGCTCGCCGTAGCAAGCTCCTGCGCACGGAATGAGCCGAGCACCGTACCTACTCTCGCCGCTCGATGCAGGACATGACCGCGCCGGTTTCCATAGCGATTCGGATCCGCTGAATCGCTACCTGCGCGAGCAAGTCACCCAGGACATTCGCCGTCGCGTAGCCGCCTGTTTCGTGGCCCTGGCGGACGGGCAGCGTATCGTGGGTTACTACACCTTGGCATCGGCAAGCCTGCTGCTCGCCGATCTTCCGGCCAGCACCGGCAAGAAACTGCCGCGCTATCCGACCGTGCCCGCCGTTCGCATGGGCCGCTTGGCCGTCGATCGAGCATTCAAAGGACAAGGTCTTGGCGGAGCTCTGCTGGCCGATGCGCTCGACCGTGCCACCCGTTCGGAGATTGCCGCCTTTGCGCTGATCGTCGACGCCAAAGACGAGGCGGCAGCAGCGTTCTACCGGCATCATGGCTTCATTGCCTTGCCAGCCTCGCCGCTTACTCTGTTCTTGCCGCTGACAACTGTCCCGCGTTCTTGAAACTCGTCGTTCCGGCGCATGCGCCAAATATCTGACGGCTGTTCTTGAGGAAAACGACCCTGCGCTATTGGCCACAGCCTTGGGCGACGCACCCGGTGCACTGGCCGCGCTCACCAGCCTCAATCCTTCATCATCTTGATGCAGTTGTTCTCGCCGAGCAAAGCGATGCGTGGGTGGAATGCCCGCGCCGTGGCGTCATCCATCGGCGCGTAGGCGCAGATGATCAGTACATCGCCGACAGCGGCATGGCGGGCCGCAGAGCCATTGAGGGTGATACGGCCACTGTGTTCGGTTTCGGCGATGGCATAGGTGCTCAGACGTGCGCCGGTGGTGACGTTGTAAATCTCGATCTGCTCACCTGGAAGGATGTCGCAGGCATCCAGCAGTGCCTGGTCGATGCCGCACGATCCCTCGTAGTGAAGATCAGCTCCGGTCAGCGTGGCGCTGTGCAGTTTGGCGCGCAGCATCACGCGCATGGGTGGAAGTGGTTTCATCAGCACAGCATAGTGCGTCGTTATCTCGGTTGATTTGGGCATCGTTCCGTTTACTTCCGAAGTCGTCCGGGCACAGTCCGAAGCCGTCCGGTTGGCGTTCGGATCTCGAACTGTGGACAAAATCCTTGCAAGGTAAGGGTTCGTCTGACGTTTTCCGACCGGCCTGCGGCCCGTCTCCAAACGCACACGAACGCCACTTGGTCAGGCTCCGCCCGACACCCGACTGCAACCGACCGGTCACCGGCGCGCTCCGATCTGCTCCCGATCGTTTCCGACGCGCCACCGAACGGCCTCCTACCGGTTCTCCGCGGTTCCCTTGTCGCACACGGCGCGGGCCGCCCCGCAGAGTCCAGGCATCGGCCCCACTCCCTGCGGGCCGCAACACTGGAGAAAAACATGAGCGAGAAAGACGATAAGCCAGATCACGTCTTCGACGCCCAGGCCGCCTACGCGCAACTCGGCGCCGTGTCGGCGGCGCTGCTGGCCGCCCGCCGCGCCCGCCAGAGCGCCAAAGCTGCGGCTACGGCACGGCAGTTCGCGCTGAACACCGTCCGCAGCCTTGAGCCCGTCATCGTTGGCATGTTCGAGGATGGTGCGTCTGTGAACGAGGTTCTGGCGTTGATTCAGTCCCACCTTCCTGCCGTGCCTTCTGCCGATCTGCGCTATGCGCTCGCTTATATCCGCGAGCGGCACCGTCTGCATGATCTACCGAACGCCGCAGTGACCCGCCCAGCTGGGGACGTTGCGAGAGCAAAGCCGAAACCAGCCGCCATGCCGCCAAAGCAGGCGGAGCGGAAAGCGCAATCCAAGGACGCCCCACCAAAGACAGCGGAGGGCACGGCGCCTGCAGCAGCTCCCGCACCAAAGGCGCCCAGCGCCGAGGGCAAACCGACCCAGCACTCGACGATTCCCAGCGCCCGGCTGCCCGATTGGGCCGACTGGTCGGATTTGATGCCCGGCGAATCGGACGACGACTACATCTTTCGCAAGTCGCTGGAGATGCCGCCTGAGACCCAGCGCAAATTCATCGGCGAGCACAACCGCTGATCGCCGGTGCCACCGGTCGCTTCCGGGGGCGTTCCCCGGCTTACCTCTGAAAGGCAACCATCATGCTCAAGACTTTCATCATCGACGGCGACAAGGGGGGCGTGGGCAAGAGCCTGGCCGCCCGGGCGCTGGTGCATCACTACCTGACCCAGGATGAGGAGACCCGGCCACGGCTGGTGGTTTACGACGCCGACCTGTCCAACCCTGATGTCTGTGGCGAAGGTGGACTCAAGCCGGGCAATGGCATCGCCCATACCGCGCTGCTCGATCTCTCGACCGAGAGCGGATGGATCGATCTGGGCACGCGGCTGGAAACGATCAGCGCAGCTGCCCAGACGAATGAGTACCGCATCATCATCAACATGCCGGCCCAGATCGGCACGCGGGCCTTTGACGGCTCGATCCACATCGTGGGTGAGGTGCTACGAGAGGCCAATGCCATGCCGGTATGGCTGCTCAGCCGCACCCAGGAAAGCATCCGTGCGTTGGATTACCGCCTGCGCAACATGCCCACCCGCTATGAGGCGGGCGTGGTGGTGAAGAACCTGTTTTTCGGCTCGGCTGACAAATTCCTACTCTGGCAGGCCGATGCTCTGCGTCAACGCCTGGTGGACGAGGGGGCCTGGGTCGAGGCCGAACTGCCGGAGATGAACGATCAACTCGCCGTGATGATCGGGCGCCGCCCGTTCCATGAGGTGTTGGCCACCGGAATCGATGGTCGCCCACTGCCCTATGGATTCAAACTCGCACTGCAGTCGTGGCTCAAACGCGTCGGTGCCGCGCTGGAGAAGGTTGAAACGATCGAACAGGGGGTGGTGTGATGGCCTTCAGCAACTCAGAGCAAGTGTTCATGGAGGCTCTCGGCAGTTTGCCTACCGAAAACGAATGGAAGGAAATCCGCTCACTTCTGGGTATCTTGCAGAGGGCCGGATTTGAGGTGGACGACCCGACCAATGCGCCGCATGTCACGCTGTTCGCCTGGGGTTGGGCGCGCAGTACGCCTAGGGCGGACGTATTGGCTGCGGTGAAGGCAGCGGTGCTGGAATCGGGACGGGGCGATGCAGTGCAGGTGGACTTGAACCCGATATTGCAGGGGTTGCGTGCCCTGCAAGATGCTTCAGCGCGCCCGGTGGCGGTGAAGGTTGATGACTCCGTGGTCAAGTCCGCCGTGTCGGAAGCCTTGCGCGAGCCGATCTCGCTGGCCTCAATGGCGGTTCTTGGTGTGGTCATTGCCGGATCGCTGTTCATCGGCTCCTGGTGGGGCAAACGGCAGCTGGAGCCTACCGTTCAGATGCAGCAGCAGATGATTCAGAAGCTGACCGCGACCAGCCCGCACGCCGATGAGCACGCCCGGAAGTAGCCGCTGGGCGCTCGCCACACCGGGCGCTGTTGCGGCCGGCGGTGCCTGGCTGCTCGGCGGTGGCAGTTTGCTGGGGCCAGCGTGTTCACTTGTCCTGCCGGTTCTCGTCGCCTGTCAGAGCAAGTGGTGGAGGCGATTGACCGTCGCCCTGGCTTATTACTTGACAGGATGCTGGCCCATCGTCAGCGCCGTGCTCGGCTACTGGGGCGCACAACATGCGGGGTTTGCCATCGCAGGCTGGCTGACTGCGTCCATTCTGCTTGCGCTGCCATGGGCATTGCCATCACGCCGTGGCGGACTGCTGGCGGCATTGTTGCTGACGGCTCTACCCCCTCTGGGGGTTATCGGATGGTTGTCGCCGATGAACGCGATGGGGGTCTTGTATCCAGGCAGCGGATGGCTCGGCGTTGTGGCACTGGTGGCGCTCGTCGGGACGTTACCGGCGGCGGCGCGGGGCAGGCGTTTCGGACTGAGCGCTGTTGCCGGGCTTCTGGCGACGGGTGCCTTCATGAACGCGCTGGCTTGGTCTGTGATCCACCCTACAGCGCCTGAGGGCTGGATAGGTGTTCGGACGTTTATCCGGCCTGGCAATGGAAACGTCCTGGCGGATATTCAGAATAACCAGACTGGCATCGGTGCAGGACTGCAGCAAGGTGCAGGAGCGCGGGTCGTGGTTTTCCCCGAAGCGATCTTGCCGGACTGGTATGCCGGTACGCAGGCGCAGTTTGCGGCTGCGGTACCGCGTGCGCAAGTCTGGCTGCTGGGTGTGCAGGCCGGTGCGCACGATGCGGTGGTGCGGGTTGAGCACGGCCGGGCTGATTCCGCACCCGTTGCTGTGGCTGCCGGGCTGCTGTTGGGTGGTGACTGGCAGCCCTGGAATCCGCGCACCCTGCACCCGGCATGGTGGCAGCAGGTGTTTGATCTGGATGGGCAGCGGGTTTGGGCGGCGCTCTGCGTGGAGCAGGTGCAACCATGGACATGGCTGGAGGCGTTGTGGCAACGGCCTACTGTGATCCTGGCGCAGTCCAATACTTGGTGGGCCACGCCAGGGAATGCAGCCCCTGCGATTCAGGAAGCGAGCACGCGGGCGTGGGCGCGGTTGATGGGAGTGCCGGTGGTGACGGCGGTGAATCGGTAGTTCTGTCGAATCAGGCCAGCACTGCCATCAGACACACAATTTGTAGAGCTTCCACGGCTTGCATTGCGCGAGGAATTTTTCTGTGCATCTCCAAAGCACAATCCAACTCCCGCACACCGCGCAAAGGCACAATATCAAGCACTGACCACATGAGCCTAGCTATGCTGCCCGCAAAGACCACCAGTCGCCGCGCACCCGCCAAGAGCATCTATCAGCTGCACATTCAGCTGCTCTATATCGAGCCGAGGGTCTGGCGCCGGTTTTGGGTGCCTGGTGCCATCACTCTGGCGGGCTTGGATCGGGTGATTCAAACAATCATGGGGTGGACGAACAGCCACCTTCACGAATTCGAGATCGAAGGGCAGCGCTACGGCATGGCTCTGGATGAGTACCCGGTTGACAAGCCCGCCAAGCTCGACAAGGACTTCCGCCTGGCTGATCTGCTGGGCACGAGCATGCATAACTTCATCTACACCTATGACTTCGGCGACGATTGGTGCCATGTCGTGACCGTGGAGCAGCTTCTCAAGCCCGACCCCGAGTACAACACTTGGCCGCAGTGCCTGGAAGGGCAGAATGCCTGTCCACCAGAGGACGTGGGTGGGCCTCCTGGCTACCTCAGCTTTCTGGAGGCTGTTCTCGACCCGACCCATGAGGAACACAAGGCGATGCGTCGGTGGTTTGGTGGCCCATTTGATCCGGCTGGATTTGACGTCAACTCTGTGAACATCGCGCTGCGGGATGTGCTGGGCTAAGGCTACGCTGAACGCGGCGGGCTGTTCAGCGTAGCCTTAGAACCTATCCGTAAATAATGTTGACCTTGAGCGGCACTTTCCGAAACGCGATGATGGCTGCGGCGAGGTGGTTGAGTGCGAGGAAGCTGCGCTCGAGCTTTTCGTAGCGCACGAGTAGCTTGCGGAATCGGTTGAACCAACTATGGCAAACCTCGACGACCCAGCGCCGGGCCTTCTTCTTCGGGTCGCGCCGCTTGATGTCCGCTTCCCTGCGACGGTCGACGACGTGGGGGATATAGCCGTGCTTGTCATTGGTGCGCGCATTGTCGGCACTGCGGTAGCCGGCATCGGCGCACAGATGCTTGTGGCGCCTCGTCGGCGGACTCTCACGCTTGACCCTGATGGCACCCAGGACTTCGTCCAGGCGTTTGCCATCATTGACGTTCGCCCCGGTCACGATGAGCGACAACGGGACGCCACGGCCGTCCACCAGCAGGTGGCGCTTGCTCCCATTTTTTTCCCCCGGTCGGTCGGGTTCGGCCCGACCGCTTCTTGCGCCAATGGCGCCTTCATCATCGCACCGTCCACGCTCTGCCATCGCCAGGCGATGCCCTGCATGTCGTCGTATTCGGCCAGGCCCGCTTTCCACAGCGCTTCGAAGAAGCCGGCCCTCTCCCATTCCAGGAAGCGTTTGTGCACGGCGCTGGCGCTGCCGAACCGCTCCTTGGGTAGTGCCTTCCACTGACAGCCTGTGCGCAGCACGTACACGATGGCCTCGAACACCTGCCGTGCCGGCTTCGGCGGTCGGCCCGCGCCAGGCTTGCGTCGATAGATCTTGTCCGCCGGCACGGCCCGCTGCGGAATCAGCGGCTCCACTCGCTCCCAGAATGCATCTGTCACAACCCACGACGCAACCCGCTTGGCCACCGTATCGCTCCCACGCCGCACACGCCACGACTCGAAGCGTCATTTTATCTATTTACGGATAAGTTCTTAGCCCATCACCTCAGAATTCCCGCTCCAGCATCACCCAAGTGGACCATTGCGGATGCGACGTACCTTGTTGAAATGACGCCTGTTCACCAAGGGCCAGCAGCCATTGTTGTGTGAGGTGGTAAGCAATTTGTGGCATCACACTTCCCTCCATACCCCGCCGTCCGTCGTCCATGACCAACTGGTTGTCGACTTCCACTTCCACTTGCGCAGCATAAGCAGTCCCTATGGCATGCCCCAAACTGGTGTTGAGGAACCAGCCACTGGCGATACCCGTCCCGATGCGTTGGGTATAGCCAGCCTCTCCCTGGGTGAACCAGGGATACCAGAGCTGCGCCCACATCACCTGAGCCGTCACCGCATTGCCTTGCCCCGGCAGCACACTTGGGCGCGGGTCGGCCCAGTACTGGCCTTCCACTTCGGCCGTCAATAGGCTGGCACGCCCCTCGCTCAAATCACAGGTATGCAAAGCCGCAAACTTCAATCCCGCTGCGACGGGGCCAAACGCTCCATTTCCACGCCCGAAAGGCGCGTTCGCGGTGTAGGCTGGAAGATCGAGCTCCATGCCCAGACGCTCACTGAACTGGCCCTCGATCTCAGGGGAAAGCGTCAGCGACCGTGGCGTGCCATTGGTGTTGGTCTGGGCAAAGACATAGGCCGCATTTTCTAACCATGGTTCCTCGATCCCGATGGCTTTGGTGATGTAGTCGTCCACATCGCATGGCTGCACCGACCATGACTGCGCCTGCGCTTGCGCGCCGAGAAACAAGCCGCCCACACAAGCTAAGCCTCGGGTCCACTGGATGATTCGCATTGCCGCTCCATCAACGTAATGCGAATCATTGTTATTCTGTAAAGGCGATTCGTCAATGCAGGACATGTGTCGCAACGTAACGAAACATTGCGCAGTCCTCATCGGCTCGCTTTTTGCGGAATGGCATCGCCTCACAAACCACAGTTTTTGAGACAACGCCATCGAGACGGCCAAGTCCATGAGTCAACGGCCGGCCCTCTCGCGATCCGGTCTCGATTGAGGGGGGCTGACCGGTGCAATTGCAGGTGAATTTCGAGAAGCGGAGGCGTATGTGAGTCCGCTTCTCATAAAGCGAATGACTCTTATGGGGCGGGTCGACATCGGCCATTGCGCGAGACGGCCTAGATGCCGTTCAGGCCGATGAGTAGCCATTCCAAAACGATGCAAAGTGCCTACGAGTCAATTTTCTTTCGACACGACCACTTGGCACAAACACTTCAAAACTTCATCGATGCCTCACTGAGCGCATTCAGGAGATGGATCAATTGATTCGATTGGTCGACGAGAGCACCATTTTGCAGTTCCGCCAGAACATTGACGACATCTCCATTTTGTTCGGCACGACGCACCAAGTCCCCCGCCATGTGATGAAACTGGGCATGCGTCTTCAGGGCTTGCTCATACAAGGATCGCAACGCTGGTACATCGGTTTGACGGTGGCGATAGAGCCAGCGGCCCAGCTGACAGACATCATCACGGCAGACCACTTTCCAATTCAATGGTTTGCCCTGACCCCTTAGACGTTCAAAGAAGGCCACATTCCATTTTTTGTGAGTCTCAATCGCATGTTTCCAGTCGAAGGGTAACGATTCCTGTCGAAAAATCTGGGCCTGCTTCCCCAGCGCATGTCGCGGTCGATCCGGATCGAGCGTCCAGTTCCAGTCGACCGCCCATGCCAGAATCGCTTCGGGCGCAAGCGGTTTGGCTATGGCAAAGCCCTGTCCCCAGTCCACCCCTAGACAGGCCGCCATCTCGATCAGTTCTTCGGATTCCAAGCCCTCCATCGCCACGCGCATGCCCATGGCCTGCGTCATTCGGACCAAGGCGCCCAAAAACGGAATCGATCGGTCCGGCGTTTCCATTGCCTGCCGCACGGCGGCCTGATCGATTTTCACGACATGAAACGGCAGAGTCTGCAAGCGTTGCAGGCCGCTGTAACCCGACCCAAGATCATCCATTCCCAATTGCACGCCGAGTTCAGCCAGGGATTGAATGGCCTTGTCGCGGGCCGCGTGGTTCTCGATGTCCTCCGTTTCGAGAAGCTCCAGGATCAATCGATGCGGGTCGATTCCGGTTGCCTCCAAGGCATGACGCACCCAGTCGACACACTCGGGCGAAACCAGGACGGTTGGAGGCAAATTGACACTGACGTCCAGCACGAGCCCATCGGTATCCCAGCGATGCAGCCACTGCAGTGCTTGCGACAGCCCGTTCCGAAACAGATGAATGAGATCATGCGCACCCAGAGCCGGAAGAAAGGTCCCAGGCGTGATCCAGTCCGATCCGTCTTGCAGGCGCGCCAAAGCTTCGACCTTGACCAAACGCCCGGTGTACAGATCCACCAAGGGCTGCATGAACATCTTGAGGCGATCACTGTGCAGTAAGCGCCGATAGCGTTGGCGTTCTTGTGACGACGGCATGCCGATCGCAGCGCGACCTGCCGAGATTGATTTGGCATGGCGCTGGAAAAATTGTTGCAATGAACGTAGCCAGAGTTGTGCCGCCCAGGACTCAAACTGGCATGGATAGCCACCAAAGAGGGTAATGACACCGACCGGATTGCCTTGAATATCGAAAACCGGCACGGTTGCTGCACTGCGAATGCCATGCTTGCGCGCAATGGGAGCCACATCGGCGAGCGTGTCGACCGTTGCGTAGTTTGGCACGGTTGCAATCTGGCCAGTCACCCAGGCGCGCACAGTACTGCTCTGGCCAACCTGCGGATTTTGAGGATCAAAGGTGAGCGCCACCCCGGACTGCGACAGGTCCGACAGATAGATCTCGACAACCCCTGCCTCGGCAACCGGGGAAATCTGTCCATGTGCATCCGCTTCACCATAAGCGGCACCCCGAAGCCCATGTAAGTGGCGGAGCAAGGCCTGCAGTGCCATGGCAATCAGGCTGCCTTCCTGCTTGCGGCTCCAGTCCTCGGCCATCGAATCGAGATTGGCGAGCACGCTCTGCCGCGCTTGCTCGATCTGTCGCATGCCTTGGAGCTCCCAATGCATTTCTCGTTTGAGCCGCTCGCCGATGACACCCATGAGTTCCGTGCGGCGATCGCTACGCCAGGGCAGGGATTGAATCGCACGATGGACCAGACTGGTGTAATCCTGCATGGCCAGGATCATCTCGCTGGCATCCAGTCCGATCAAGGCGTGGACTTGCCCCAGTTGCGCAGCTTGCGCTTGGTGCTGGGATTCCGATGTCGCAGGGGACAGCAACTGGCGCAGATGCTCCATCTGCTTGTCCTGCAAATGCGCATATTCCTCGGCACTGAGATGCCCGAGGATGGCTGATGGCTCACGCCGTTGATGTACTTCGGCATAAAACTCCCGGACAAACTGCGCACCGACATGCTGCAGGTGATCCTGGATCTGAATGAGCAGTTCACTGGCTTTGGGCCCATAGGCGTCGAGTTCGCTGGGCAGATAGAGGGATGGTTGCTCGAATCCGCCCTCGCAGAGGCTGCTGTGACAACGCCACCAATGCGGACGGTTCGCTTTTTGTGACTTCGCCTCATACAGCGCAGCATCGGCCAAGCGCATGAGGGCGTCGGGTTCCTGCCCGTCGCCAGGGTAGATGGCCACGCCCATGCTCATGCCGACTTCGGCAAACTGCCTGGGCATGACTTCGAAAGGGGTTTCGACTGCCGTGTGCAAACGACGCGCCAGATTGACGATCTGGCTCTGGAGTTGTTCGGATGCCAGCCCCTCCAACACCACCACGAATTCATCGCCACCGAGTCGAGCAAGAAAGTCGACCGCGCGAAGCTGATGGCCTAGACGCTGTGCGAATTCGGCGAGGAGGATGTCACCGGCGGCATGTCCCCAGGTGTCGTTGACGGGCTTGAAATCGTCGAGGTCGATGATGCCCAGGGCCACCATCTTGTGATCGCGCTGCGCTCTGGCAATTGCCAGAGTGAGGTGCTGCACCAACCCGGCCCGATTGGGCAGGTGGGTCAGGGGGTCATGAATCGACTGCTCGCGCAGGGTTTCCCAGATTTGATGCTTTTCTGTGTCATCCCGCTGCACACTGACGAAGTGGGTGATTTGGCCTTTGGCATCGCGCAATGGGGTGATCGTGATCGAGTTCCAGAAGGTCGTGCCATCCTTGCGATAGTTGCACAGACATCCGCGGAATACCTCCCCGGCCTGGATGGCCAGGCGCATCTTTTCGAGTGCGACGGGGTCGGTGCGTGGTCCTTGAAGGATGCGACAGGTCTGTCCAATCACTTCTTGTTCCGTGTAGCCGGTCAGCGCAGTGAAGGCACGGTTGACCGTGATGATGGTCTGATCGGCATCGGTCAGCACGCAGGACTCCGGGATGGCGTCGAAAGCTCGCATCACCAGTGCACTGGAAATTTCAGATCGTGTCATCGTCCACTCAAATCCTCGATTTGTTTACTGGCATCGGGGCACGACATGCCTGGTGAGCTGGGGGTATCTCATCCCTCAAGCACGGTTTCAATTTCGCGTATCAATGTGTCGATGGCAGCTAGCAGTATCTCCAGTTCTCGGTCGATATCTTGCATGAGCCCAAGCGCCTTGTGCCGCTGCCTTTCCTGCAGGAGCTTGGCGAAATCACGCACCAACTCATGAAGGCGGGCGTGCGGTTTCTCCAGGGCCTGAAAACTGGCCAGCCGTCCCAGCTGCGTGCTGCGATTGGCCTCATACCAATCCCCGAGGCCGCAGCTATGGTGCGTGGCCAGACTATCAGGCTTGAGCAACGGCGCCTCACGTTCCAGATCTCCTTGCACGCGGAAAACAAAAAGTCGATGACCGCCTTTCGCTGCACGAAGACTGGAAACATGCGAAACCCGCCGCATCTGCATTACATCGGCTGTTGAACGTTCGAGCAGAGCGTGCGAAGCCTCGACGGATTGCATCGACGCATGGCATGCCGATTTGATTCCCCCGGACACGCCACGGATTCCGTCGGCAAGTTCGGTAATGCTTTGGGTCGCGGCTTGAACCCGCCGCGATAGATTCTTGACTTCGTCGGCGACGACGGCGAATCCGCGCCCCGCTTCGCCGGCCCGCGCTGCTTCGATTGCCGCGTTCAAGGCCAGAAGATTGGTTTGGGATGCGATGGCGCGAATATCCGATGCAATCGTCGAGATTGATTTGACATTGCCCACGAGCGAGTCGACATGCGTCCTGTTATCGACTTCGCTCATTTCCGTGGTGCGTAGACCCTGCTCAACGCCCTCGATGGTGGCATAGATCTGGTCAGCAGTCTGCCCCAGAACCCTGCCCGAACTGTTGACAATATTGATGACATCGCGTGTGGTTGTCTCGGCAAACTGACGTGCTGAAAGATCAATCATCTGGACGAGGAGCAAGTCTTGCGCACTGGGCCAGGCCGTGATGTGCAGCCGGCATGGTCTCGCTCCGATCTGCCTTTCCACCCCAAGGAATTTCGGTGACTGGCGGTTTGCGGTGCCGTCTTGCGACAAGGCTAAATCCTTGGCCGTGCTCGGCAGCCAAGTGGGGGCATCGCGCGACAAGTCGATTCCGCCTGCCATCGCAAATTCGTCGGCTGCAGCGTTACTTTCCTGCAAACGCCATCCCTCCTCACCAAATGTCATCAACAGGGCTGGAATCGCCCAGAGCAACAGATGAGAGCGTGCGGCATCGCGCGTTGTGCTCTCGCTTAACGTCGTTGTCATGCCATTTCCTTTTGCGCAGAGTTCAATGGTGAACTGGCTGAGTCATCGACAAGGGCTGGCTCAGGAATGTCGAGTAAGAGATAAGCAACCAGGACGGCGCTGGCTATGTCGCCCTCTCGAACGCCTGGGCGAAAGTGTTGCACCACATAACAGCGCGCCTGTCGCCGCGTTTGTCCTGATTGCATCACCCAGTACCGTTCACCCACAGAAAGCGGCGTATCAATCAGGATCGTCATCTGATGGCCATCTCCCTGCGCGGCAAGTTTGGCACGCAGCGGCGGCTGGATCTCTCGTCCCAATGGCAGAAGTTCCAATGCGTCAGAAAAATGTGCGACGGGGGTACGTTGGTTCGAGATTTGCCGATTCCAGATTTCATAGCCCCCCATGCCGAGAACCATAAACACAAAAAACAGCAAGCGATCGGGCTGTGCAGTACCAATATTGACCAGAGCAGGACCAGGACAGATGCCGCTCAAACCCCAACCCAGGCCGAAAATCACGCTGCCAAAGACAAGACGCTTGGTGATTTGCGACGCTTTCGGTAGATCCATTGGGCAGTGCAACAACATGGATTCCTTGCGCCGCATGGCCAGCCGCATCGGAAGTAGATTGGTGAGGATTGCTCCAATCATCACGAACGCCAAACTGGGGTCCCAATGCCCGGCGATATTCAGAAAGCCGATCACTTTATCCGGATCAACCATGCCAGAGACCAAGAGACCGAGACTGAACAAGAGGCCGCAGACCATGGCAATCAGATTCATCATGGTTTGCCTCACACAAGATGGTGGGAAATGAACACGGTCAACATGGCCGTGCAAAAAAAGCAGGCCACCGCAACGAGCGAACGCTGGGACAACCGGGGAATTCCGCACACGCCATGTCCGCTGGTGCAGCCTGAACCCAGCCGTGTGCCAAAGCCAACAGCCAATCCTCCGACGGTGTAACCAAGCCAGGGCAGAGGTTGAGATGCGCCGGGAATCGGCCCCTCAAGTACAAGCCACCCGACGGTGCCCAACAGGACCCCCAGCAAAAACGACCATCGCCAGGCCTGAGTGGGTATGCCTTCGATCAGATCATGCAAATTGCCACCTGCGATTCCGCTGCAACCCATGACTTTTCCTCCCAACAGCGCCATGATGCCGGCGGCCGCTCCGATCATCACGCCACCAGCCAGCGCGTGCCAGGGTGCAAACAGGGCATAGTCAATATGAAACATGTTTTCTCCTCCCTCTGGGTTCTTTTTCAGGAAATTTCCGGCCGTCCTATCAAGTAACCTTGTCCCCAGTCGATACCGAGGTCGCGCATCAAGTCGCAGGTTGCTTGGTCTTCGATGCCCTCGGCAATGGTGCAAATGCCCAAGCGCCGAGCCATGGCCTGAATGGCCTCGATCATGGTGCGTGCGCGTGACTCCCCCACAGAGCGGCGCACGAGTTCGCCTTCGATTTTGAGGTAGCGCACCGGAAGGTCGAGCAGATACAGAAACGACGAGTAGCCGCTCCCGAAGTCATCCACAGCGAGTTCGAATCCGAAATCGAGCAAGGGCTGTAGCAGTTGCCGCGTTTTTGCGGGATCGCCGAGCAACTGGCGCTCGGTGACTTCAATGATGACTGGCTTGTGCGGGCCATGCAACACGTCAGCGCAATCCGCGCAATTGCGTTCTGCGGCACTGAGCAATCTTTCAATGCAGTCCGGACGTGCCAGAAAATCCGCCGAACAATTGATGAGATGTCTTTGAGGGTGTACACCCTGCTGCGTGCTCGCCAGACAGTGCGCCAGCGCTTGGCGCGATACAGCTTCGTCGATCCGCCATTCCATGCGCAGACGGTGTGCCGCACCGATAAAAGCGCTGGCTGGCATGACGGTGCCCTCAGCTGTAATCAGTCGGGCCAGTGCCTCCTGTGCGACCACAGCGCCAGTGCGCAGGTCAACCAACGGCTGATACGCCACACGCATGCGCTGGGTCTCCAACGCCACCTGGATTTGCGCTCCGAGAGACAGCGTCTCGCTGCCGCGCCCGTCAGCACCTCGCACCTGGTTGCGCCCCAAGCGTTTTGCGTCATAGAGAAATGAATCGAGTCGCGAGATCAGGCGTTCCGGTGTGCAGGACTGACCTGACCATGTCGTGATGCCAAAACTTGCGGTGAATTGGATGCAGCGACCTTCATGCTTGACGCAGATCGACTCGATTGCTCTGCGCAATCGCTCGGCCGTGGCATAAACCTGTTCAATCGTTTGGTGAGGGAGGATGACAAGAAACTCCTCACCTCCCCACCGTCCGATGTGATCCGAGGACCTGACATGTCGACGCAGCACGGAGACGGTTTCGCGCAGGGCTTCATCTCCGGCCATGTGTCCGTAGGAGTCGTTGATGAGCTTGAAGCGGTCAAGATCAAGCAGGATCAGCCCAAAGCCGTCGTGGCTGAGTCGCGCACGAGAAAATTCTTGTTCCAGAATTTGCTCAGTCGCGTGGCGATTGAGCGTGCCACACAACGGATCGATCGAACTTTGGATTTGGAGGCGGGTGATGAGCTGTGCTTGATGCACAGCAACCTGGCCAAGCTTGGCGAGCGCACGAAAGGGTTGCATCCCGATACGGGCAAAGTAGCCCCGCTCAACCGCGTAAAACACAACCACACCGTGTTGACCCGTTACATCAAGATCAATCGGAACGGCAAGCACTTCTTCGAAGCCATATTGTTGAGCTGCACGCCTCCATGGTTTGTAAGGGCTGCGTGGAGACATGGGCATATAGATGATGCGATGTTGCGTTAGCGCCTGAAAGATCGGGCAGTGTGCAGTCGTAGGGTCGCGGTTGATACGCATCGCGCGGCCGAAAACCTCCTCTTGTCCTGCCACGCATAGAGGCGCAATGGCCTCATCCTCCGGTTTGCCAATCCACGCCCAAGCCAGCGTAATTTGGTCAGACGCGGTCACGATTTCCTCGATGAGGCTTTGCATGACCGATGCGCAGTCGGCGGGATCGATCAATCCTCCCAGCGCTCCAGCAAGTGCGACGAGTAGCCGTTCGCGCTCATGTGCACCGCTGACGGATCCGGTGGAATGCTCGCAAGGAAGGCTGAGAACGCGCCAGGACGAGGCTTCCTCTGGTTCACCCCGAATGGGCACCAATCGAATGGGCTGTTCACACGGCGGCAGTAGTTGATCCATCATGCCGTCATGTCCTTACGCGCACTGATGAATGGTCGTCCCGCTCCAATCCGTCAGTCGTTTCGTCGTGGCCGCAATTCGCGCTTTGCCGCCAGAATTGAGGCGCCGAATATCGTCTCCTCCAGACACGGTCTCCCATTAGACCCATCCCCGTAGTGTGCACTGCATGTCTCCATTCTTTTGCGAAAAATCAATGTCAGAATTGATTTGCTCGAAGCTGAGGTTTCTGACATCAACCTGACGCAATTTTTATGGTGAACGTAAAGTCGATCCAGGGGTAGAACCCCGAGGTGGCAGCAATCTTTAGGGGATGGCGTGAAATTGTTCACGCGATCGCGGGATTTTTGGTCGTTGGGGTCAGTGCATGGCAACCGCCGTAGTCCTCAAACACTGCAGCTAATCCATCCCAAATTCACGCCGCTTGAGATACAACTCACCGAGTGTGGCAATGACTCGGTTGGAGATGCGTGCGTAGTCTCCACCTTGCAACTGGGTGAGTGCCTCCTGACGTTGTCCCTCCAAGGCCATTCTGGCGACCTGCGCGGCTGCCAGGTGAAACTGGGCGTGCTCTTCCAGCAGGCGGGTGAACAGCGCGTTCGCGTCCTTGGACAGGATGGGATTCTGGGCCTTGCGCTCATAAAGCCACATCCCCAGAGCGCAGAGGTTGTCCTTGGCAATCCGTTCGGGATCGAGGTTGTCGTTGCAGTTGTCACAGACGCACTGCAGCAGGCGCTTTTTCCAGTCCTGGTGCGCCTTGGTCGCGGAAAAGAAGTTCAGGGTCATGGTTGCGTCTTGCTGCGCTGACAGAACAAGGTGGAAATGAACACGGGGCGATCGACATCTTCGGGGCGCTGCCCCCGCCGGCACTGCCGCACCTCACACAGGTAATGCACCGTGGTGCCCAGTTCCTCGATCTCCTGCCCGATGGTCAGCCCCGTGCCGATGTCCATGGGGAACTCCGTCATCACCACCCAATTGCCTTTGCCATCATTGCCGGTGAGGGTGCCTGGGCCCAGCACATCGGCCTGGGGCCAGAAGGTGCGGATGACCACGGGGCGGGGTTTGAACATGCCGCGATTGTCCAGGCGAAGGCCCTCGATCTTGGCCAGCAGGGCCTGCAGTTCGGGGTGATTCCAGTCCACATCGACCTGACTGTGTTCAATGGATTTTTTGGTGTTGTCCATGATGGCGATTCTGTGTGTTGATGCGATTCCATCTTGAAATTCACTGGCCGAACAATCGGCAGCGATTCTTGCCGCCTTGCTTGGCCCAGTACATGGCGGCGTCTGCGCTCTTGACCAACTGTTCGGCGGTCGTGGCGTTGTCCGGGTAGATGGCAACTCCGATGCTGGCGCCGACTTGACAGTTTCGTCCGCTCAGAACGAACGGGCTTGAAAGTGCACGCAGCAGGCAGTCGGTTGCACGCTGGACGTTTTCAGGCGCCTTGATGTCGTTCAGGATCGCGGTGAATTCATCGCCGCCCATCCGGGCCGTGGTGTCGGACTCGCGCACGCACGCCTGGATACGCCGCGCGGCTTCTCGCAACAGGGCATCGCCCACATCATGGCCGAAGGAATCGTTGACCGTCTTGAAGCCATCCAGATCGAGGTAGAGCACGGCAAACCTCTCCTGCGCGCGGCGGGCCCTGACAATAGCCTGGGCGAGGCGGTCGTAGAACAGGGTGCGATTGGGCAGGCCCGTGAGGGCGTCGTGATAGGCCAGATGGGTGATCTGGTCATTGGTCTGCTTCAGCCGTGTCAGCAGGTTCCACAGAAAGTGCGCCTGAAATCCGCCGACCACGTTGGCATTGCCCAGGTGTTCCTGCGCAAAGGTGCTGACTGCCTCGTCCCCGGTGAGGTTGAACGCCATGCAAGGGCGACAGACCGCGATGGCTTGCGTCAGATCGGTGAAGCACGCGATCCCCTGCTGCGCAGCCAGGGCCATGGCCGGGGCCTGGGGATCACTGTCCATGACGCCGACGATCTCGACCAGCGGATCGCCGAGGAACAGTTCGAGCATGGCGGTTCCTCCGCGCCCGCCGCCGAGAACCAGAAGACGCTGCCGGGACGGCAACACATGTGCAGAGTGGTTCATGATGGATGGTCCATTGCAGGTGCGCGGCGGGGGCAAGTCGTGCGGTGGGTGCCGTTCAAATCCGACGATCCGCGGCATCGTCATTTATCAGGACAAATACGCCCCGAGCAACAAGCGACTCGAACTCCAGTGTTACGCCCAACGCCACCGACCAACCCGTCGAGCTATCCAGTTCCGCGGGATAATATGGCTGTACTTTCAAGCAATTTTGCGCCCGTCTTGGTCGCGAAAAATGCGCCGCGGGTGTCCATCAGAGGCGTCTATTACCGAGGTGAGACAAGCATTCCTAAGCCCTTGTAACTATATTGCCATGCAGGCGAAAGGGCGGAAAGAAAGCAAGGGGAAGAGAGCGCAGCGTGGATCTCAAAATGGACAGACCTGATCCTCGCCTTTCAGGAGATCTATTTTCATTCATTTCATTGGCTCCCATTTTCCTCCAAGCTTGCCTTCATCCTTGCGGTCCGGCCACCAGGCACTCTTGCATCCGCCGCACCGGTAATACGCCTTGCCGGTCCTGGTTTCGTTCTTGAAAGTCGGCTTCTTGCAGCTCGGGCATTTCGGGCCGGCAGCACCCGATGTCTTCTGCTCGCCCTCACCTATCGGCTTGTCCTCGAAGCGCTTGCCGGGTTTGCCCGCGTCGTCGCCGAACGCCACTTGGCAGTCCATACAGCGGTGATAGGCGTTCCCAGCCTTGCTGGTCAGCTTCGCGCAGCGGCTGCCTCCACAGGCCGGGCAGGCATTGAATGTTGCCGTCGTTGCGCCGAGCTGGCCATCGAGCAACTTGCGGGTTGCTTCGCGCATACTGTCGAGCTGGGCTGCCATGAAGGCGTCGAACGCCATGCGGCTGCTGGCGACAGAGGCGAGCGCATCTTCTTGCAGGGCGGTGGTTCCGGGGTCGGCAAGTTCGGGGGCGACTTTGCGCAACATGTCGATCAGCTGCACACCGCGCTCGGTAGGGTGGATTTCCTTCTTCTTGCGCTCAGCGTATTCGCGGGCGATGAGAACTTCGATCATCGCGGCCCGCGTTGCCTCAGTGCCCAGGCCGGAGGTCTCCTTCAGCCGGGCCTTGAGCTTCGGATCGGTGACCAGCTTGTGTATGCCGGTCATGGCGGCGATGAGCGTGCCGTCGGTGTAGGGTTTCGGCGGCACGGTGCGCTTGGACAGGATCTGCACTGCGGAGCAGGCCAGCATCTGACCTTCGGCCAGGATCGGCAGCTTGCCGTTCGCTTCGGCTGACTCGCCCTCCCCCTCGTCCTGCGCGCCGAGCTTCGTCCAGCCCGGCTCCAACACAATGCGCGCCGCGGCCCTGAAATGCTCACCGGTCGAGAAGACGAAGATCGCTTCCCGAGTCTCGAATTTCTCGGACGGCATGAACAGGCGGATGTATGACTCCCGGATCAGGTCGAATACTCGCTTGGCGTTGGCAGACAGGCTGACCGTATCCGGATTCTGCCCGGTCGGAATCAGGCCGTGATGCGCCTCGACCTTGCTGGTATTCCAGGCCGCATGCCTGCGCGCCGGATCGAGTCCTGCGATGCCCTCGCCGCCGATCACTTTGAGAATGTCCGCTGCCGCACCGTGCATCTCGGTCGGCAGGTACGGACAATCGGTTCGCGGATAGGTGGCGACTTTGGCCTCGTAGAGCTCCTGCGCTGCCGCCAGGGTGTCATTCGCGGACAGGCCAAGACGGCTGCTGGCCACCTTCTGCAGGGCACCCAGGGTGTACGGCAGCGGGGCTGCACGCTCGCCGGTCTTGCGGGTGAATTTTTCCACCGTGGCTTTCTGGCCCTCCACAGCCTTGGCGACCGCCTCGGCTGCGGCCTTGTCCAGAAGCAGCCCATCAATGAGCAAGTCCTCGGGGATCTGCCACAGCGCACGGGTGTCGCCATCGAGTGCGGCCTCCACCTGGTAGTGATCGCGGGGCTTGAAGTGGTCGATCTCGCGCTTGCGGTCGACCAGCAGTGCCAGGGTCGGGGTCTGCACCCGGCCGACGCTCCAGGCTCCCTGAACACCCACGGCTTGCAGATTGCGGCTCAGCGCAATCGAGCAGTTCATGCCCATCAGCCAGTCGGCGCGCTGACGCGCCAGCGCGGATTCATAGAGCGGACGCATGGCGTCATTGCTTTTGACGGTGACCAGTGCGCGCTGGACGCTTTCGTCGTCCAGGCTGGACAGCCACAGACGCGATGTCTTGCCTTTCCAACCCAGGAAGAGCAGCACCTCGTCCACCAGCAGTTGCCCTTCGCGATCCGCATCGCCAGCGTTGACCACCTCGGTGGCGTCTTTGAGCAGATCGCGGATCACCTTGATCTGCTTGCCTGCGCCACCGTCTCGGGGCTGTAGCCGCCACGGGGCGGGAATGACAGGAAGGTGTGAAGGCAAGACTTTGCCGCCCTGGACGTAATCCTCTGGTCTTGCCTGCTCCAAGAGGTGTCCAAAACACCAGGTGACGCGAGTCTTGACTGGCGGGCATTCGATGAAGCCATCGCCTCGCCTAGCGCCGCCGAGGACTCCGGCGATGGCTTGAGCGACAGACGGTTTTTCAGCAATGATGAGGCGCATGAAGTCTCCATTGACGGTGTGTGGACGATATGGAGACTCTGCGGAGCGGGCCGGTCTGCAGAGTCTTGGAAGGGCGCAGGGGTGCGCCCCCCGAAGGGAACCGCCATGAACATCAGCTTTTTTTCATCCATCATTGCTGCCCTCGTTTTTTATCGGCTGATCGAGCCGGCCGTGGATATGCTCCGCGGCATGTTGTGGGGCGGGAATCGCGGAGCGTCCGGGAACGGCTGTGCCGTAGCCGGGGGTTCTCTCGGTGCCCGGCTCGATGCCACCCGCGAATCATGAGTGCCGCAGCGCTTCTCGAACAGTGCGCTCCGGCCATCGCGCCGGTCACGATGGCTGCGGTCGTGCAGCAGGAAAGCGGGGGCAACCCGCTTGCCCTGCACGACAATACATCTGGAAAGAGCTATCGGCCAGCAAGCCTGACCGAGGCGGCGGAGATCGCTCGCATTTTGATCGCTCAGGGCCACTCGGTGGACATCGGCCTGGCACAGATCAACAGCCGCAATCTGCCACGGCTGGGCATGAGCATCGATCAGGTATTGCAGCCCTGCGAGAACCTGCGAGCAGCGCAGGCGGTGCTGCTGGAAGGCTGGAAACGATCCGCCGACCTGCGTGCCACGCTGTCGGCGTACAACACGGGGCAGTTGGCCAGCCCCGTTGGGGCAAAGTATGGTGCGCAGGTTTACAGCAAGGCCGGGGTGACGGTACCAGCCATTCCTGGTGGGCGGATGGCGCAATGGACGGCGGCAGGAGCGGCCCTACCGCCCGTAAAGCCTGTGGTGAGCTGGACGCCACAAGCCAGCCCGCTCTATCCCAAAGGAAACGGACTGGCGGCTCGGTGGTGACTCATATCACTGCTCATTGCCTTGAGCAGCGCCCGGCGCCTGAAATCTGGTACCAACAGAGAAAATGGCGAGCTTTGGTGCAGTCACGTGCCACCTTCGTCTTCTTCAATTTGCTCACTGCCCCGCAATCTTGCGCACCGCCTCACTCAGCTTCTTCCGCCCATGGCCGCTCTCGACGCCCCATCGTCGCGTCACTTCGCGCACAGTACGCTCCCTGTGCGCAACCAAAGCGACCATGGTCGGCAGCGTTGGCAGTGCCTCGCGATCGGTGCCATGCAGATCATTCCTGATCAGCTCTTCGACTTGCCGCTGCTGCACGGTGATGAGCGATTCTTCCACGCTGGGTGCTTGCGCCGTTTCCATTTCCTCGTCTTCGAGAGATCGCATCGCACGCCAGCGCTCCACCAGGCCCCACATGCGGCCCATGATGTACGCTCGTTCTGAACCGACCAGTGGGTTGTAGCCGTCGATACCGGCTGCGCGTTCCAGGCACATCAGATACAGCGTCTGGCGCACGTCTTCGACGCTGAGCGTGCTCACGGATGCGAATTTGTGGGCTTCGCCGACCATGCTGTCATACAGGCTTTGTGCGTCAGACATGGCTGGCTGCGATCGGGTGGGTGGCAAACCAAGCGTCCAGCGCCTCGCGCAAGACATCTTCCTCGGAGCGGTGCTCTTGCTCGCTGATCTGCTTCAGGGCTCGGTACAGTGCAGCGCTCACACGCACCTTCAGCACGGGCTCGCTCGATTCCTCAGACACGTCCTTGGCTCCCTGTTCGTCAGGTGCCTCAGCGGGTGTGGGGTGCGTGGCCTGCGGCGGTGCATCGAGCAGCTTTTGCTGTCGCTTCTGCGACTGCTGTTGGCAGGCCTTGCGCGCCGCCTCGCAACGCGCAACGGTGATCACATCGCTGGATTCGACGATGCCGCGCTGTTGAGCAGCGTCGAGCGAGGAGAACTCTTCCCAGGCCGAGACTGACTGCAGGCGTCCAAGTGACGCCAGGTCGCGTGCAAGCGGGTTGCGGGCCAGGGAAAGCATGCCAGTCACCCAGGATTCCCGGCGGGCCAGCGCCTTGGCGATGCTGGGCGGAGACATCCCGGCCTCCACCAGACGCAGCACGGTCGCCGCTGCGTCTTCCAGACTGAATTCCTGCCGGTGCATGTTCTCTGTGGCGCGCAGCACCACGGCGGCGGCACCGACCGGTGGATAGACACGCGCGAGCAACGTGCCCCAGTTGAGCAGCCGCGCGGCGCGCACGCGGCGTTCGCCGTACACCAGGTTCCAGTTCGCACCTGCTGCGCGCACGCCGATGGGCTGAAGCTGGCCGACGATCTCCAGGCTCTTGGCCAGATCGTCCAGAGCCTCTGCATCAAGCCGACGCACAGTGAAGTCGCCGTCGGTGTGGATGGCGACGAGCGGAATGGCCCGCAGTTGCTGCGGATCGGCGCCGGTGGCGCCGAAGTCCAGGGGGAGTGCTTTGTTGGGTTGCATGGTGGTCGCTTGCATGGTGATGGTCAGGGTGGTGGAGGACTCAGGTGCCGGTCGCAGCAGGGACAGGACGTGTCCACTTCTGCTGCAAGTCGGCCAGCGCTTTCTGGATGGCTTGCGGCGCGGGCGCCTTGGGCTGGGTGGTTGTTTGCACCGATTGGTGATTTCGCATGCGCACGGCGTCGAGTTGGGCTGCGCGTTTGCTTGCGGCAATCCAGTCGGCGCGCACCTTGCTGGCGTCAGCCAGCAGGGTGCCGAGGTCGTGGCCTTTGCGGACGTACCAGTCGTTGTTGCTCTGCAGGTAGTGCACGGCGACGGCCGGTGCCTGCTGGCCCAGACTGCGGACGAGGCTGGCGAGCTGGTAGTTCGCTTTGCCGTCCCGCAGAGGGGGCGCGTCGTACCGTTCCTGAAAGGCCTGCGCGTAGCTTTGCCAGAGCGTCGCGGCGATGTGCTGCTCGTCGCTGGTCAGCTGCACCTTGTGCTTGTCTTTGCTGACGGTTTGGGGTTGGGCTTGCCCTTCAGGAATGGGGGGCGGCGAAGACGCGTCAGCGTCTGCAGCCGCAGGCATGGCCTGCAGGATGGGGAGGTGACGCTGAGGCCGTGACGCGATGACGGGCGTCACGCCAGGCGTCACATGTGACGCGTCACACGCGTCACTCCCTTTCTCTTTTTTTTCTTCTTTATGGGGTGGGGTCTGGGGAGGGGGCGTCACATGTGACGTCACTTCCGTCACGGGTGTGACGTCACTGTGCGTCACATCCTGCGTCACATGTGACGCTTGTGACGCGGCGTCACGCTCGGCCTTCTGCCGTGCGCGCAGGCGACGCATGCGCTCGGCGCTGCTGCTGATCCGTCGGGACGGCACGCTGTCGTCAAGGCGTTCACGCACCTTGTCGAAGGCGTCCAGGGCGAACTCGGCAATCACAGGGTGGTACAGACGCCCATCGCTGCAGAGCACCCAGCCACGCAGGGCCAGATCTTTGATACGACTCCAGCGTCGTGGTGCGACATGGGCCAACCAGGCCAGGGATTTGTCGTCTGCTGGCAGACTGGCGGCGGGCACCTGCTGCCAGCTTGTGAGCATCAGCGTCATGCCGGCCTTGAAGGCGTGACAATCGGTCTGGGCGATGAAATCGGAGTTCAGCAGCCGCGTCACGTCCAGCGGCATGTGCGGCATGGCGCGCAGGTCGCACGTTGACGGTGTGAGCGGTTGAGGAAGAGCCTCGATTCCCGGATCAGTATGCAATTGCATGGATGCACGCTCCTTTTACGCCAAAGGCCGAACGAGAAGAAAAAGCGCCCACCGGCCGTTGCCGACCGATGGGCTGACGCAAACCCCATGAAGGGGTGAGGAGATCCTCACTACAGCGCGGTGCGACATTCGAGCAGAGCCATCCAACCGTCCTCGTATGCTGTTTTGCTCTCTCATGGATGATTGCAATGCACGAATACGAAACACTATTCCGCGAGGCCGTCGCGTTCTCATGCGCCAGAAACCTTGCCATCCCCGACAGCCCTACCAAGGTGGCACCATTCCTGGGTAATGCGCATGAGGCCTCTTTTGTCGAGGAGTTGCTCCGGCTTGTCGGCACACCGCCCCCTCTCAAGCTGGTCGCTGGGCGTTGTTTGCCGATCCATGCGGCCCTGCGGCCACGGGTGGCGATGTTGACGGGCGTTGAACCCGTTTTGACGATCGGTGCGGTTGAGACGACGACGGGATCAACTTGGCATTCGTGTTCTCGTGAAGACGTGGACGAGTGGCTGGCACGTGGACATCCAGATTCAGGCCGCATCAAGTTCCACGCATGGCTTACCCTGCCAAGCATGGAGCTTGTTGACTTCACCATGATGGCCTCACTCTGCGCCGCTGGGATCATTCCGCATGGCGGTGTGATTGCCCGCGAGGCAAGGGCTATCCAAGGCTTCAGATATTTACCCGTTGCTGTTGGCAACGACCTGCCATTGAGACTAGGTTTAGCCATGGTCGTTGGCATCCTTGATGTCTGATCGCCAAACAAAGGGGACACTGAGTACGTTCTCGAGCGCGGGAAGCAACTGCGCCTTCTGGGAGTCAGCCGACAGCGTTCCCGCAGTCAGCTCCTGCCTGATTTCGACCGCAAGTCGCATTCGCTCGTCAGGGGTCAAAAACGGGCCTTCGCCTACTCCCAGAGGGGCAAAGCGAATCAAGGGAGACTTCAGGTCTTCGAGGCGTGCAAGGAAGTACGCCGCCAGATCGGGCTCAATTTCGCCACGGTCAAGCTGACCACGCAGCCAATCTGCGGCGGCGCGGCGTTCAGTCTCATTGAGGTAGGTGCCACCTGAAGCTGTCATGACGCCGGTCCTTTGGTCAGTGCAGTGGGTCTGAATCTGTGCGCGCCGCATGCGCAGAGCCATGACAAGACCCAGGGAGTTGGACATGCCTGGATTCATGACAAATCTCCGAGGATGAACTGCGGCACGTCCAGGGACATTGCGATATCGATGTTGCGCACCCAGAGCGGTGTCGCGGACAACTGGAAGGTCTCGCCCGCCCAGGCCAGCAGCAGCGTGCGGCCGATTTCTTCGCCGATGGCCTGCGCCGCATCCGGCGGCACGGCATTGCCGATGCGCTCCCGCCATGCGCTGTCGCTCAGTCCCTCCAGCTCAAGCCATTCCTCCGGATCCACCAGGCTCTGCAACGCGGCCAGTTCCAGCGTCGTGAATGGGCGATGCCACGTTCTGTCCTCCGCGACGATCCTGGCCGCCAGCTTGTCATTCGCTCCTGGCATTTCACAGGGCGCTCCTGCCTCTTCCGCGACATCAAAGCAGCACGCAGGCTCTCGCGGGTCGGCAACACTCCAGCGCCCGTTGTCGTGCCCTGCAGCCGCCGAGACGGCTCCACTTGGGGCGTCCCAGGCGGTGACGCCGTAGTGCCCGGCTGTCAGGTAATGATCGCCCTTGTCGCGGGCAAGCCCAGGACGCGGGTCAGCGACCGCAAAGGCGCCCTGCCCCGTGTTGCTGCCGCTGATGACCGTGCGCGCTGAACCATCCCATGTTGCCACCTCGTATTTGCTGTGCAGCTTTGCCGGGTCAGTCCCGCCCCGTGGATCGGCGACGCACTGGCTTGGGCCATGGCCGCCTGTGACAGCGCGGGAAACATCTCGCCGCCGGACCACACGGAATTCGTTGCCGTGCTTCGATGGCCCGAAGTGCCTGGGGTCGGCCACGGCAAATTTGCCTTGGCCAGGGGACTTCACGTTGATCATGGCCCCAGTGGGCTGTCCCCACGGGATCACCCCATATTGCATGTAGTCGTTGCGCTGTCCGTCGAATCGGGGATCAGCGATAGCGAAGGCCGCTGATATAGAAGTGGTCACCATGCCATCGTGCATCTTCGGCACGACCAGATAGTCGCGCAGCAGGCCGTTTTCGACGGTCAGCCGGTTCAACGAGCGCCAGTCCGAGCCCGCTTCGACGAAGGCCAGGCGCACCCAGGTCTTCCACGCCAGTTGTGGCATGCGGTGCATCGGCCCACCGATTCCATCGCCGGGCACCGGCAACCGGCCGATGATCTCGCCCACGCTGCGCAACGCCAGTTTCGGCGGCTCGTAGAGGAATGGGGGAACCTTCTCCCGGTGGCGAGCGACCAGCAGGTAGCGTTTGCGAGATTGCCCGAGCCCGCCCAGTTCGCCGCAATCATGCGGCGCGCCGGCAACGGCATAGCCATACTGCTCCAGCAGTGATGTGATCTGGCTGAGCAGGTGCGCGCCGCGGTTCTGGATGCGCGGCACGTTCTCGAACAGGACGAATTCCGGCGGGTCGTCGCCAAAGGCTTCGAGCATCAGCCAGACACCGCGCACGGTCAAGCGGTTCAGTGCCTGGTACTTGGTGGTTTTGCTGCGCGTCTCCGAGAGCAGCCCGGAGAACCCTTTGCACGGCGCTGACAGGAACACGATGTGTGGTCGCTCATTCCCTGCGGCCTGCTGGATATCAGCAGGCGACGCCTCTTGCCACGCTGCAGGAGGTTCGGCGCCATGGAAATCGCGGTATTGCGATCGGTCGAACAGATCGAGCACCGTGCCCTGGACACCGGCCAGCCGCGAGAAATCCGCAATGCCAGCTGGATCGACATCGATACCGCCGATGCAGCGCATGCGGCCCTGGATGCCGGGGATTCGCGGCTGCGCCTTGTTGAACCCTTTGGCGCCACCGCCCAGGCCGCAGAAGAGATGGAAATGACGGATTTCACGATGCTCGGTCATGGAGTTCGTCTTTGTTGTGTTGGGATCGCGGGCGCACCGGCGGTATCGATGAGTTCGGGCCAGATCAAGTGCCAGTCGTCTGGGCGCAGGTCCCAGCGCATGACGGCGCCCCTTGTAGCCCTTTCTATTGATCGGGACAGAGCGGCATTCGCCTTACGCTTGCCGTGGGCGATCTGGTAAAGAAACGCGGGGGCGATCCCGAGGCTTCGCCCAAGCCCGGCAGCACTTGAACCCGGTCCACGAATGTATTCGAGAAGTTCCATGGCTCCGCATATTAGTAGCGTTCGCTATGCTTCACAAGGGCCGAACGCTATGCTATTGCGTGATAGCTTTCGCTGCATGCTTAAAGAAGATGTTCAGGAAAGCCGAAGACGCATACTGCAGCGCGTCATCGATGAGGAATTTGGCGGAAATGAAGCAGCCTTCGGGCGTCGGCTTGGCTACAAGGATGGAGCGTTTGTCCGTCAGATGCTTTCCGGGGGCAAGGCCATTACAGAAAAAACGGTCATAAAGATCGTGACCGCCATTCCCAAGCTGAATGGATGGTTCTCCAGCGCGCCCCCGATCATTCAAGCCCAGCCCCATGAACTGACTCTCTCGCAGATCCTCGATCAACTGGCGCTCGCAGTCCATCGGGTCGCCCCAGACAAGCGCGAGGCCGTGGCCGATCTATTGCACGCCCTCGCCCTCCACCCTGGCGAATTAGCTATACGCGAAGCGTTAGAAAAACTCATGCAGTCCTCGACCACCCACAACACACGGGCCGCCGTGTCGACCAACGACTTCGTAGGCACCCCCCCCACAGCAAACCAAGATATTCCCGGCTTCTTGAAAAAATGACGATTCGCGTACCACCGCTGCTGGGGGTGGATGCCTATTTGGGCCCAGTGCCGGGCGCACCCTCACGACCACCTCACGGCGGTCTACGCGAGACCCACCTGGCGTTGATCCGCTTCCAGGGCCAAGTTCGGCGGGCTTACGTCAAGCATTTTTCGGTGACCGAGCCATTTGGACTCTTCAATGAGGCGCTTGCGTGCACCCTCCTGAGTGGATTGGGTGTACCTTGCTCAGAAGGCGCTGTGCTTCCTGCCCCAGTGCTTGGGTCGGACGAGGCCACTCTGGCCTTTGCGAGCCTGGAGGCCGCCCGTGGATTCGAGGGAACTGCCAAGCAAATTTATCAGCCGCTCGGCCCAGAGCAACTGGATGAAGTCACTCGGCGCCTACATGCCTGCGCTGCATTCGCGTCGATCATCGCTGCCGATCAACTCTTGGGCAACAGCGACCGTAACATCGGCAATTTGGCATTCACCGGACCACGATCCATCGAAATCTTCGACCATGAAGCCATTCTGGGTGGCGCGGCATTCCCCACAGAGCGCCTGTACGAACCACAAGTATGGGCACGCAGCAAGCTTATCGAAGACCTTGCCCCAATTCAGGCATTGTCGCCTAGGTTAAAAACGGGCATCATCGCTGCAGCTGAAGTTCTAGTGGATCTCTTTTATGAGATTCAACCCGAGTTCAGCAAGGCAATTCAAGTGGGAGCAACTGGACGCGCTACTGCGAGTGCGGAAGCGATTCGGCGACGCTCACACGAAGTCGTTGGCTGGTTTCGCAGTCGTCTTGGCCTACTGATATGAACACGTTTGATTCATTGCTGAAGACACAGCCTTCGCTCAATCTGCAGCAGACTGGACAGTGGTTTGTTATTCGGTGCACCCCTGATCCCTATACAAGCGAGCGATTCAATATCGGTGTCGCCGGCATGGACGCAAATGGCGTGCGCCATGCGAAAGTAATGGAAGATCCTGGGCGATTGAAATGTCTGTACGGCGAGTCAGCGGCCAACATCATCGCACTTGCGCATGTCGCGAAGCGATGTGCGCTTGCGGGCGAGGGTTCGCCCTCGACACAGATCGAGTTTGCCGATCCCAGCCCGTTCTACAACTCCAATCTTCCAGAGTTTCTAAACGCCGCATTTGAGCAGCAGGTGACAGCAGCCATTCCAATCAAGGAAGCAGACGCACGCACACGCATCGACGACGATGGGGCGCTACGACTGGTGAGCGACTGCATTCGCAAGACACTTCAACTCGCCGCGGAAGAGATTTTGACTGACACCCCATTTCTTTCCTTCGATACCCCCCGCGGCAAGCGTTCCGTCTACGCGCCTTTTGTTACGCGCGATGCGGTTGGCACGCTGAAGAGTACAGACTATGGAGCCGAAACCGTCCGCACTCACCTGATGGATGCTGTCCTCGACATGGAATTCGCGGCTCGCTTCGGAAAGAAGCAGCGCCAAGGCCTGTTCATTCTTCGCCCTCCGATGCCGAAGGAAAAAGAAGCCCAACAAATCGACCGCGCGCTAGATACCGTGCTGTTTCGCGCGCATCCCATCTTGCATGTCGAGATGGAATCCACCGTCGACGCGCTGGCCGAGCGCGTGATCGAGTGGGCGAACGCTGCATAGATTGAACCGACACTGAAAGAAGCCGCCTCCGGGCGGCCTTTTTCCGCCCACGAAAGCTGTTTCTATATGTGTCTCCCCTAATCATGACAAATAGCTAGCGAACGCTATTGCTTTAATGTTTAGCGTTCGCTACTATTCATTCCATCCCCTCGATGGAGTGAAGCATGTCCTCTCTCAACAAGGTTCAACTGATCGGCCACCTCGGTCGCGACCCGGAGGTGCGCTACACACCGGACGGCCTGGCCGTCGCCCATCTGCAAATTGCCACAACTCGCGTCTGGAAGGACAAGAACGGCGAGCGGCAGGAAGAGACCGAATGGACGCGCGTCGTCTTCTATGACCGCCGTGCCGAAATCGCCTCCGATTACCTCAAAAAGGGTAGCCAGTGCTTCGTTGAAGGCTACCTGCGCACCCGGAAATGGGAAGACAAGGGCGGCGTTGAACGCTTCACGCCCGAGGTGGTTGGCACTGACCTGATCCTGCTGGGTGGTAAATCCGGGGCGCAGCCGCAAGAACAGACGCAGGCGCAGCCTGAGCAGGCTGTTGCCGCGCCAGTCGCTGCGGCCCGCAGGCCGGTGGACATGTCCAAGGCGACATTCACCATAAAACCCGACACAGAGGACATCTGAGGAGCGCCGACCATGTTCTACAGGCCATTCAAAGTGGACTATTCCCTCGTAGGGGAGCGCGATGGCAGCGCCGGGCGCGCCCCCGATCCTGCGCTGTGGCGGCGCGATGCTTACCGGCGCGGCTATGCACAGGGTCTTCTTGCCCGCGCAGAGCGCATCGCGCAGGGCGCTGCTCCGATGCCCATGCTTGGTCGCAGCAGCGTGGAGGCGCGGCTGTGATGGACTACGGCTACCGAATAGAACCCCGCTCCGATGAGCTTGGCGGCGGCTGGCGATTGCGCCTCCTGGAGAACGGCGAGGAAATCGGCGGTGGCATTTTTCCTGCTGGCGAATCAGACCTCGAAGCCTACGACGATGCACAGGCCGAGGCATCAGCATGGCTCGGGAGCCGACCGCAGACTAGCCTGCCGATGCACATGATGTCCCATTCGGGCATCGATTATTTGCCCGGCAGGTTAAGGGTGCGTGACGTGCAAATCGCAGACATCGCTCACGCGCTGTCGCTGATCTGCCGTTTCGGCGGGCACTGTACCGAGCACTACTCGGTGGCACAGCACAGCCTGTTGGTGGTACGCATCCTGGAATCGATGGACGCACCGGCGGAGGCCATGCTGTGCGGGCTGATGCATGACGCGCATGAGGCCTATGTCGGCGATGTGCCAACACCGATCAAGGCCGCGCTTGGAGCAACATGGGCTGATCTCGAACACCAAGCTGAGGATTCTGTCTTGGATGCGTTCGGCTTGCGTGATGCGATGAATGACTGGCGTGACATCGTGAAGCATGCAGATCGTGTGGCGCTGGCGACAGAACGGCGGGATGTATTACGGTTTGACATGAACGTCAACCAACCGTGGGCCATACTTGAAGGTGTTGCGCCGCACGATGGGCATGCTGCTCTGGTGGGCGCGACACCACAGCGTTGGGCTGCGCTATTTCTGGAGCAATTTTTCATGCTCAGGGAGGCTTGCGGTGCCCGTTCTTCCATTTTCACGACTTGAGGGAGTTTTCAATGAAACATTCGATTGCATTAGTCGCGCTGCTGTCCGCTGGGCTGTTGGCGGGATGCGGTAAGTCAACGCCAAGTGTCTCTTCGACGACAAGCAGCGGCCCCAGCCCATACAGTGGCCACGATCAGGCTTGGTTCGTCGCACACCCCAAGGAGAACGACCAAGAAAACATCTGGTGCAAAGCGAACAACGGCTACTTGAACCCCCTCGTCAAGGAGCAGGCAAAGACCTATGACCCGGCATGCGACCTCGCAGCCAATGCGTATTACCAGCGCATGCAGAACGCAAAGACGCAGCCGGGCGCCTTCTGACGAAAGGAACAAACATGCAGAACGCCGGAGTGACCATCGTCATCATGATGATCGTGCTTTACGCCCTCGGCCACCTGTTCTTGATGGCGCCGCTCTGGGTCAAGCTGATTGTCCTGTCGCCCATTCTCTTCTCGCTGGGCCGACTGCTTTGGGCAATCGGAAAGCGGCTGTGGGGCGTTTACAGGCAAGCTGCCTGGGAATTCAAGATTCGCCGGATGATGTCCCGCGTCAGGCGGATGTAACACCAAACTAAGGAACAGCCATGCACAACGACCTGCTCGAACTTCCGCAACGGGTGATCGCCTTCGCGCGCATCGGCCTGCGGCCCTCCCCGGCCGACATCGAAGCGGCCATTCGCCGCCTCGACCAGGCGGAGTCCTCTATGCAAGCCCTGGGCCATAGCGCGATCGGGCTTCAGCCCGCACGGGCTGCTTTGGCATCTTTGCGGTGGGGGCACCTGCCACATCGGGATGCATGCGTATCTGCCGTCGCCAGCTTGGCTGCGGTGATGGCCCAGGGAATCGCTTTGGAGGATGCGTGATGCATCTGGACATCGGGCACATGATCGTCAGCTCGGTGGTGCATGGGCTGGTCTATGACGTGATTTTCAAGACAACGCGGCATCTGTCGATCGTGCAGACGGCCGGACTAGCGATTGTCGCGATTGCTGCAGTGTGGGTTACGGCAAAAATATTCGGAGGAAAGCGTCGATGAGCAAGCCACGCGTCTATCTGGCCGGACCAGACCTGTTTTTCGAGGATCGGGAGGAGCGATATGCCCGGCTGCGGGCGGCATGCGCACAAGCCGGTCTGGATGCTGTGGCGCCGATTGATGGCCTTGAGCTGCACACAGAGGGGCCACTTCCCGCAGCAGAACAAATCTATCAGCACAATCTGCGGCTTCTGCGCATCTGTGATGCGGTACTGGTGAACCTGAGCCCATTCCGCGGCTCGGAACCGGATAGCGGATCAGTATTCGAGGCAGCTTTCGCCTACGCCATCGGCAAGCCAGTGGCTGGCTGGATCGGCGACTACTGGCACACAGCAGAGCGGTCAGCCATGCTGCGCAAGGTCTGGCACGACTGTGATGGCCGCGCACGCGACAAGCTCGACGGCGGATTGGTGGAGGACTTCGGGCTGCCAGCCAACCTGATGCTGGCGTGCAGCTTCCCGATCATGCCAACGGCGGGAGAGGCGGTGGAACGGCTGGTAGATGCGGTGCAACCGTGCGTGGGGATGTGAAATGAGTCCTGTACATACAAAACCCAATAAAGTGTTAATCAACCGCAAAAGACTTCTGGCAATGATCCCGCTATCTGAGCGAACCATCTTCAACATGGAACAGCGGGGAGAGTTTCCCCGCCGCATCGCTCTAACCAGCAGAAACGTCGCGTGGGACTTGGCCGAGGTTGAAGAATGGATCGAGGCGCGTAAATCATCTGGGACGCATGCCACGCGCCCTGGCATTACTCACATGGCCGCGACCGCTTGACCGTCCACTCGTCGATCATGTCAGCCCAGTCTTGCAGCATGGCTGTGCGCTGCTCTCGGTACTCGGCCTTGTTGTAGACGGCCCTCACACCACGTTGCTCGTGGGCAAGGCATTTTTCGATCCAATCGGTGTTATATCCGGCTTCGTGCAGCAGCGTACTTGCCGTTCGCCGCAGGTCGTGAGGCCCAAACTTCGCAAGGGGTTTCCCCTCCTTCTGAGCAAGCCTGTACGTCAGCGTCAACACCTGGTTGAGCGTCGCGCTGCTCATTGGCATATCAGAGTCATAGCGCGACGGCAGCACATAGTCTGAACCACCGGCAAAGGTCTTCAAAGCAATGAAGATGTCCAGCGCCTGCCTGGACAGGAACACCAGATGCGGGTTGCGCCGCTTCATGCGCTCTTTTGGGATCGTCCACAGCGCCTCGCTGAAATTGATTTCGCTCCACGTCGCGTTCGTCAGCTCGCTTTTGCGCACCATCGTCAGTAACAGCAGCTTGGCCGCCGCCCGAATGGATGGCGCGGTACCGATGCGCTCCATGTACTGGTACATCAGGGCGATCTCATCGGGCGTCAGTGCACGATCTCTCGGCTCAAACTTGGCGATGGAGGTGGGGCGCACCAACTCTGCTGGGTTCTCGACCTTCTGGCCACGCTCGATCGCCCACCTGTAGACCTGGAGAACGACTTCACGCGAATGCACCGCGGTAGCTGGTGCACCGCGCTCCACGATGGCATCGGTCAGCGCCCGCAGGTCTTCGTGCGTGATTTCGACCAGCTTCTGGCTGCCAAACTTAGGTTTTAGCTCGCGCTCATAGACCGCCCGGCGCATGTCGCGGGTGGAGTCGGCCATCTGGTAGCCACGCAGCCACTTTTCCGCCCACGCACCGAAGGTTTCGGCGTCTTTGACGCGTGCCTTCTCTCGCGCCTTCTCCCTTGCAGGTGACTTCCCGGCCGCAATCATCTTCTTGGCCTCGCCCAGGCGTTCACGGGCTTCCGACAGAGTGATGCCGCCGACGCCATAGCGTCCGAACGTGATGGTCTCCTGCCGACCGTTGATCGAGTAGTTGTAGCGGAAGGATATGGATCCCGCAGGGGTGACGGCCACATAGAGGCCATCCCGGTCGTTCACCTTGTAGAGTTTGTCCTGCGGCTTGAGGCTTCGCAGTTTGGTATCAGTCAGCATGGTCTTGGCCCCGCGCGAGTTCCAATACCATGATTTAAACATCCCGAAAAACAGAAAAAACACCTTTAATATCAGATGTTTATGCTGTTTTCATACCATGTCGCTCGTTCAATGCGACATGGCATCAGGTACAACTCATGGCATCAGAAAGAAATAGTACCACCCACAATGCCATTAAAAAATGGTGCTTGGCGTTGCCTCTCGATGCCTGTCAATGCAACTATACCGAGAAAACAATTCAATGTTGACGATAACTTACGCACGATTTGATGCTTTGTGATGCCAGCCACTGCCCGACGTGGAATCATTCCCATTCGATGGTGGCCGGCGGTTTGCTCGACACGTCGTAGGTCACCCGGTTGATGCCGCGCACCTCGTTGATGATGCGGCTGCTGACCTTCTTGAGCAGGCCATAGGGCAGTTCGGCCCAGTCTGCGGTCATGAAGTCGCTGGTCTGCACCGCACGCAGTGCCACGACATAGTCGTAGGTGCGGCCATCGCCCATCACGCCCACGCTCTTGACGGGCAGGAACACGGTGAAAGCCTGGCTGGTGAGGTCGTACCAATTCTTGCCGCTTGCCTCGTCGCGCCAGTTGCGCAATTCCTCGATGAAAATCGCATCGGCGCGGCGCAGCAGATCGGCGTATTCGGGCTTGACCTCCCCCAGTATGCGCACCCCCAGACCGGGCCCTGGGAAGGGATGGCGGTACACCATGTCATGCGGCAAGCCCAGCGCCACGCCAAGTTCGCGCACCTCATCCTTGAACAGGTCGCGCAAAGGTTCCAGCAGTTTCAGCCCCAGCGTTTCGGGCAGGCCGCCGACGTTGTGGTGGCTCTTGATGGTGGTGGCCTTCTTGGTCTTTGCTCCACCGGACTCGATGACGTCGGGATAGATGGTGCCCTGGGCCAGCCACTTGGCATTCTTCAGCTTGGCGGCCTCGGCCTGGAACACCTCGACAAACTCGCGCCCAATGATCTTGCGCTTGGCTTCGGGATCACTGACTCCGGCGAGCGCAGCCATGAAACGGGCGCTGGCGTCGACATGCACCACTTTGGCATGCAGCCGCCCGGCGAACATGTCCATGACCGCCTTGCCTTCATTCAGCCGCAGCAGACCGTGGTCGACAAACACACAGGTGAGCTGATCGCCGATGGCGCGATGAATGAGGGCAGCCGCCACACTGGAGTCCACCCCGCCCGACAAGCCAAGGATGACCTCCTCGCTGCCGACCTGGGAGCGGATGTGCTCGACCGCTTCGCCGATGTGATCGTGCATGACCCAGTCCGGCCTGGCCGCGCAGATCTGCAGCACAAAGCGCTCCAGGATCTCGCGCCCCTTGGCGGTGTGCGTGACCTCGGGATGAAACTGCACCGCGTAATAGCCGCGCGCCTCGTCGGCCATGCCGGCAATGGGGCAACTCGGGGTACTGGCCATGAGCTTGAAGCCGGGCGGCATGGCCGTGACCTTGTCGCCGTGGCTCATCCAGACCTTGAGCATGCCGTGGCCTTCCGGCGTGGTGAAGTCTTCAATGCCGTCGAACAGCCGGGTATGTCCGCGTGCGCGCACCTCTGCATAGCCGAACTCGCGGTGCTGACTGGGCTCGACTTCACCGCCAAGCTGCACGGTCATGGCGAACATGCCGTAGCAGATGCCCAGCACCGGAACCCCGGCATTCCACACAGCCTGCGGGGCGCGCAAGTCCTGATCTTCGTAGGTGCTGGCGTGGCTGCCCGACAGAATGATGCCCTTGGGCGCGAACTCACGGATGAACTCGTCGCTCACGTCATTGGGGTGGATTTCGCAATAGACATGTGCCTCGCGCACGCGGCGGGCAATGAGCTGGGTGACCTGGGAGCCGAAATCGAGGATGAGGATCTTGTCGTGCATGAAGGCTGACGCTGTCGCGGAGTCGGTGATGGGAGGTGCGTCAGTCGACGTGGTAGTTGGGCGCTTCCTGCGTGATCTGCACGTCGTGCACATGGCTCTCGCGCATGCCGGCCGCGGTGATTTGCACAAACTCGGCCTGAGCGCGCATCGCATCGATGCTGGCGCAACCGCAGTAGCCCATGGACGAGCGCACGCCACCGACAAGCTGATAGATGATGGCGACCAGCGGACCCTTGTGCGGCACGCGGCCTTCGATGCCCTCCGGAACGAACTTCTCATTGCCCGCAGCGGAAGACATTTCAGCGCCGTCCTGGAAATAGCGATCGGCCGAGCCAGCCTTCATGGCCCCGATCGAGCCCATGCCACGGTATGCCTTGTACGCGCGGCCCTGGTACAGAATGGCCTCGCCCGGCGCCTCTTCGGTGCCGGCGAACATGCTGCCCATCATGACGGTGGACGCACCTGCAGCAATCGCCTTGGCGATGTCGCCGGAATAGCGGATGCCGCCGTCCGCGATCAGCGGCACGTCCGTGCCCTCCAGCGCCTTGGCCACGTTGGCGATGGCGGTGATCTGCGGCACACCGACGCCCGCGATGATGCGCGTGGTGCAGATGGAGCCCGGGCCAATGCCCACTTTCACGCCGTCCGCACCTGCATCCACCAGAGCCAGGGCAGCGGCGCCCGTGGCAATATTGCCGCCGACCACTTCGATCTGCGGAAAGTTGCGCTTCACCCAGCGCACCCGGTCGAGCACGCCCTGGCTGTGGCCATGCGCGGTATCCACCACGATCACGTCGACACCGGCATTGGCCAGCGCTTCGACACGCTCTTCCGTGCCCTCGCCCACGCCCACTGCCGCGCCCGCGCGCAGCTTGCCTTGCGGGTCGCGTGCGGCATTGGGCCGCTCCGTGGCTTTCTGGATGTCCTTGACCGTCATCAGCCCGCGCAGTTCGAATTCGGCATTGACCACCAGCACGCGTTCCAGACGATGCTGATGCATCAGGGCCTTGGCCTGCTCCAGCGGCGCACCCTCCGGCACGGTGATCAGCCGTTCGCGCGGTGTCATGATGTCGCGCACCGGCGTGTCCAGGCGGGTTTCGAACCGCAAGTCCCGGTTGGTGACGATGCCCACGACCTTGCCGTTCTCGATGACCGGAAAACCGGAGATGCCATGCTGACGCGAGAGCTGCATCACATCGCGCACCTTGACGATGGGCGAAATGGTGATGGGATCGCGCAGCACCCCGGATTCAAAGCGCTTCACCCGCGCCACTTCGGTGGCCTGCGCCTTGGCGCTGAGGTTTTTGTGGATGATGCCAATCCCCCCCTCCTGCGCCATGGCAATGGCCAGGCGGGATTCGGTCACCGTATCCATTGCGGCCGAAACCAGAGGGATATTGAGGGAAATATTGCGAGTCAGGCGAGTCGCAAGGTTGGTGTCTTTGGGCAACACCTGGGAATACGCGGGGACCAACAACACATCGTCGAAAGTCAGCGCTTTTCCTACAAGACGCATAGATGCCTCCGGGCAAAAGGAAATTATAGGGGTCGAACGCGGGCGGCAGCCTGACCTTGCCCGTGAAAAACGTATCCCTTGCTGAGTGATTCAATCCAAGCAAGGAGAACGGAAATGACGAAGACGACAAGGCGGGCGCGGTACACGCTCGAGTTCAAGCAAGAGGCTGTGCGGCTGGTCGAGGGCGGCCAGAGCATCGCTGCGGCAGCCCGCACACTGGGCGTGGTGGATCAGACGCTGTTCAACTGGGTCAAAGCCCAGCGGCACGGCAAGCTCAAGGGGGCTGACAGCAAGGTCGTCAGCGCCGAGCAGATGGAGATCAGTCGGCTGCGGGCCGAATTGGCGCGTGTGAAGATGGAGCGCGACATCCTGGGAAAAGCGACGGCGTACTTCGCAAAGGCAGCGACGTGAAGTACGCCTTCATCCAGCGCCACCGGCGCGTGTGGCCGATCTCGGTGCAGTGCCGGGTGCTGGAGGTCAGCGTGGCTGGCTACCACGCGCACGTCGTGCGGGCCGCCAGCACGGCCCAGCAACGCCATCTCAGCGACGATGCGCTGCTGGTGCATATCAAGGCCATCCACGCCGAGACCCGTGGGAGCTACGGCTGGCCGCGCACCTGGAAGGAACTGCTGGCCAGGGGCATCCGCGTGGGCAAGGAGCGTGTCCAGAAGCTCATGCAACGGCATGGCATCCGCGCCCGTGGCAAGCGGCGCTTCAAGGTCACCACCGACAGCAATCATGACTTCCCGATTGCCCCCAACCTGCTTGACCGGCAGTTCACCGTGGCCGAGCCCGACAAGGTCTGGGCAGGTGACATCACCTACATCGCCACCGACGAAGGGTGGCTGTTTCTGGCCGTGGTCATTGATTTGTTCAGCCGCCAGGTGATCGGCTGGAGCCTGCGCGCCGACATGACGCGCGACATCGTCATCGACGCCCTGCGCATGGCTTGGTTCAAGCGCCATCCGAGCAAGAAAGCCGGGCTCATCTTCCACAGCGACCGCGGTAGCCAGTACGCTGCCAAGGACTTCCGCGACGTGCTGGCCGAGTATGGGATCACGAGTTCAATGAGCCGCAAAGGCAACTGCTGGGACAACGCTTGCAGCGAGACGTTATTCGGTTCGCTCAAGGTGGAGCGGTTGCATGGGCAGCGCTTCAAGACACGTCGCCAAGCGATGGACGAAGCCGTCGCCTGGATGCTCTGGTACAACCGCACCCGGCTGCACTCAACCCTGGCCTATGTCAGCCCGATGCGGTTCGAAGAAAACTGGCTCGCCAACAAACCAAGGCAAGCCAGTGCATGAGTCAGCTATGGGATACGAATTCCAGGGGCAAGGTCAGCCTGCAGGCCAGACAAACACGCAGCCGCCCCCGCGAAGACGCTAAGCTTGCGGCATGTCCTGAGGTCAACCGCCATGCACCCTTTCATGCAATCCGCCAAGTCTCGCCACCATGTGCTGCTGAGAGCCGCCCTCGCTCTGCCCGCCCTCCTGCTGGTCGGCCAGACCGTCCAGGCAGCCCAGTGGAAATGGCTCGATGCCCAGGGCGTGGTGCATTACAGCGATGTTCCCCCTCCGCCCACGGTGCCGGCGCGCAACATCCTGCAGCGGCCAGCGCAGACGGTTGCGCCGGTGCAAACCACAGCGGCTGCAGCCTCTCCGTCCTCCGCGCCTGCGGGCGCAAAACAGCAGGCGAGCAGTGCGCTCGAGAAAAAGATCGCGGAGAAAAAAGCGGCGGATCAGGCCGCGCAGGAGCAGGCCAAACTGCGGCAACAACAGGAGCAGGCGCTGCAGAACCAGCAGAACTGCCTGCAGGCGCAACAACAGCTTCAGATTCTCGACAGCGGACAACGCATGGTGCAGATCGACGCTCAGGGACAGCGCACCATCATGGATGACGCCGAGCGCGCTGCAGAACACGCCCGCATCGCCGGACTCATCGCCCAGTACTGCCGATGAGCCGAAATCTGCAGCGCACTCAGATTTTCCAGCGCTCGGCCAGCTTGGCCGGCCGCAGCACGTCATACTCTTCGAATGGCTGGTGAATCCACGGACTCGTGGGCAACATGTCCACGTAGTACTCGGGCAGATAGGTGGAAATGCCCTTTACCCAGATCACCGCGCTGCGCAGATCCGTGATTTTTCCGCTGCCACTGCGCAGGTGGTTTTCCACCGCCTTGAGGGTTTCGCCTGAATCGGCGAGATCGTCGACCAGCAGGACCCGACCCTCAAGCTCGCCGCGCGGCAGCGTGATGTAGCGCGCAATATCCAGGCGCCCCTGCACCGTCCCGGCGCTTTCGCGGTACGAACTGGTGGACATGATGGCCAAGGGCTTGTTGAAAATGCGCGACAGGATGTCGCCCGGCCGCACCCCGCCTCGGGCCAGGCACAGAATCTGGTCGAACTCCCAGCCGGAGGCATGCACCTTCAGCGCGAGCTTTTCGATCAGGGCGTGGTATTCGTCCCAGGAAACATAGAGATGCTTTCCGTCCTCGCTGAGCATGGCCAAACCTTTGTGAACGTGTTGGAAGTGGAAATCTGCCTGATGCGCGGCTGACACTCAGGCCTGAAACGGGTGCCGCAGCACAATCGTGTGCTCGCGATCCGGGCCGGTGGACACCATGTCGATCGGCGCGCCGATCAATTCACCGACGCGCTGCAGATAGCTGCGCGCGGCCGCCGGGAGCTGATCCCAGGTAGTGAGCCCCTTGGTGCTCTGTGCCCAGCCGGGGAAGTCTTCATAGATCGGCTCGCAGCGCTCGATCTCGTCGGCGTCGAGCGGCAGCACATCACGCCGCACGCCGTCGAGCTGATAACCCACGCAGGCACGGATGGTCGGCAGCCCATCGAGCACATCGAGCTTGGTGATGCACAGACCCGAAACACCATTGATGATGACCGCGCGCTTGAGCGCCGCAACGTCCAGCCAACCGCAGCGCCGCGCGCGTCCAGTGACCGTGCCGAATTCCTGACCGACGCGCGAGAGATGCTCGCCCACACTGCCCGCCTGGTCCGTCGGCAGTTCTGTCGGAAACGGGCCGCTGCCGACCCGGGTGGTATAGGCCTTGGTGATGCCCAGCACATAGTGCAGCATCCCGGGGCCCACACCCGAACCCACGGCGGCCGTACCAGCCACGCAGTTGCTCGAGGTCACGAAGGGATAGGTGCCGTGATCAATGTCCAGCAAGGAGCCCTGCGCGCCTTCAAACAGCAGGCGGTCGCCACGCAGATGCGCCTGGTGAATGCCATAACCGACATCGGCCAGCAGCGGCAGCACCTGCTCAGCCGACTTCAGCAGGGAATCGAGCACCTGCTTGCCGTCGATCGGCTGCGTGTGCAGATAGTTCTTGAGCACGAAATTGTGCAGGTCGAGCACTTCGTCGAGTTTGGTTTGCAGCCGCTGAGGATGCTTGAGGTCCTGCAGCCGGATGGCGCGACGCGCCACCTTGTCTTCATAGGCCGGGCCGATGCCCTTGCCCGTGGTGCCGATCTTGCCACTGCCATCGTTTTCGCGCCGGATTTCGCGCGCCTTGTCGAGCGCCACATGCGTCGGCAGAACCACAGGGCAGGATTCGCTCAGGTGCAGCCGGGAGCGCACATCCACACCCGCGGCTTCGAGCCGCGCGATTTCGAGCAGAAGATGCTCCGGGTCGACCACCACGCCGTTGCCCACATAGCATGCCACGCCGGGCCGCATCACGCCGGAGGGAATGAGTTGCAGCGCGGTCTTGTGCCCATTGATCACCAGGGTATGCCCTGCATTGTGACCGCCCTGGAAGCGCACCACGCCTTGCGCATGGTCGGTCAGCCAATCGACGACCTTGCCCTTGCCTTCATCTCCCCATTGGGTACCCACCACAACAACATGACGTCCAGTATTCACGCGGTGTTCTTTCAGTATCAGTCAGTCAAAGAATCGGTATGAGGCGAATCAGGCCAGGTCTTCGACCTGCCAGGTGGCATTGCGCAGCACCAGTCGGCGGCCATAGCTGGCGCGCGCCAATTCGATTTGATTCAAGGGCAATTGCACCACGGTTTCTCCGCGCAGTCGCAAATCGGCGACCGCCTGTGACAAACCGGCTGCATCAGACCATTCGGCCAGAATGGCGGCGCGCGGTGGAGTGGCATCAGCCAGTCCAGCCACCTCGCGCAGATCCATGGAAAAGCCCGTGGCTGCTCGCGGCCTGCCGAAACTCGCGCCAACTTCGTCGTAACGCCCGCCTCGCGCCACGGCATTCGCATAGCCCGGCGCATAGGCGCTGAAAATCACGCCGCTGTGATAGCGGTAGCCACGCATGTCGGCCAGATCGATCTGCACCGTCACGCCTTGCTGCTGGTGGTGCTGCGCGAGAGTGGACAAATCATCCAGCGCACCTTGGATCAGCGCGTGTTGCGGCAAGACACGGCGCGCCTCCTGCAGAACCTGCGCATCGCCATACAGCTCCGGCAGAACGAGAATGGCCTCGCGCTGCTGCGCTGTGCATGCGCGCGTCAACAAACGAAGCTCTCCTGCATCCTTGCTGGCTAGCGCATCCAGAATGGCCTCCATGTCCTGCGGCCCGAGCAGCAGGCCCGACAGCACACCACGGACAATGCGGTTGTCCGCCAGATCGAGCGCCGCGTGATGGACCCCGGCCAGGCGCAGACAGGCCATGGACAGTTGCTGCACTTCCAGATCGGCCTCCAGTCCCGAATGCCCGTACAGCTCGGCACCGAATTGCAGGATTTCGCGGCTGGCATGGACACCCTCCGGGTGCGTGCGCACGGCACTGCCGCAATAGCAGACGCGCGTCACTCCATCCTGATTCAACAGATGCGCATCGATGCGCGCGGCTTGCGGTGTCATGTCGGCACGCAAGCCCAGTGCGCGGCCGGAGAGTTGATCGACCAGCTTGAAGGTCTGCAGGTCGAGGTCTTGCCCGGTGCCTGACAGCAGCGAGTCGACGAACTCCAGCAAGGGCGGCATGACCAGGGCATAGCCATGGCGCTGCGCAGTGTCCAGACAGGCGCGGCGCAGCTGTTCGATGATCGCCGCCTCGCGGGGCAGCACATCGGAAAAGTATTCAGGAAGACGCCAGTTGCTCATGGAACGCGCAAAAAATGGCGACGCGACAATCCGCGCCAACCTCTCAGCTTACTTGAGGAGAAGCACCAGGAGAAGGCCACCGAGCACGGCAATCAAGCCGACAAACCGGAGTTGCCCGTCCGTCAAGGCCATGAGTTGGCGAAACGTCGCGCGCCACTGGCGTGGGACAAGCAAGGGCATCAGCCCTTCGAGCACCAGAACCAGGCCAAGAGCGAGGAGCAGGGAGTCCAGCATAGACAGCCGAGACCCGGGCGCGCTTCAACCGGATGCGCAACCCGGGGTTTTTTTCATTTGGCCGACTTTGGCGCAGAACCTCCAGGACTGCGGAAGAACTGGAAGAACTGGCTGTTCGGATCGAGCACCAGGACGTCGGACTTGTTGTTGAAACTGGCGCGGTACGCTTCCAGACTTCGGTAGAACTCGGCAAACTGCGGATTCTGCCCGAACGACTTGGCGTAGATCGAGGACGCCTCGGCATCGCCCTGACCCTTGATGGTCTGGGCCTTGCTGTAGGCCTGGGAGATGACGATTTCGCGCTGCTTGTCGGCTTCGGCGCGGATTTTTTCGGCCTCGGCGTAGCCTGTCGATCGCAGCTCATTGGCCACGCGCTGACGCTCGGCCTCCATGCGGCGATACACCGACTGGGTGATGGCGGCAACAAAATCGACCCGAGTCAGACGCATGTCCACGATCTGAATCCCCGTGCCCTTGATGTCCTTGGCAATGCCAGCCTGCACATCCTGCATGACCTGATCCCGCTGCGACGCCAACACCTGCCGCACGGTGCGCTTGGTGATCTGCTCGTTCAGTGCAGCCTTGACGATCTGTGACAGGCGATCCCCGGCACGGCGTTGGTCGCCGCCGTAGCTGCGGATGAATTCGGTCGGGTTGGTGATGCGCCACTTCAGATACCAGTCCACCACCACGTTCTTTTTCTCGGCGGTGATGAAACGGTCGGTATCCGGGCTCTGCAGGGTCAGGATGCGCTTGTCGATAAACACCACATTCTCGAAAGGCGCTGGAACCTTGAAATACAGACCCGGTTCGCTGATGACGCGCTTGATCTGTCCCAGGCCGAAGACAGCGGCGAACTGCCGCTGATCCACCACGAACAGACTCGATGACAGCACCAGCAGCGCAACGACGATGGCGGCAATCGCCAGAATGACTTTGTTCATGTCTCCGTCCTTACTGGAAGTTGCGCTCGCGCAGCGTATCGCGCGACGTTCTGGACGGAGCGGGTGCCGTGCCGTCCGGCAGCGCAGCGGCACTGTCCACCGCACTGGGCGAGGCACCCACCGAGGCCGCCGGGAGGGCGGGCACCGCGGCCGGGGCGGCAGGCGCGGGCACCGCAGACGATGACGGCTTGCCCGCAGATTGCTGCAGCAACTTGTCGAGAGGGAGATAAAGCAGGTTGTTGTTGCTGCGCGAATCCACCATGACCTTGGAAACGCTGGTGAGAATGTCTTGCATGGTCTGGAGATACATCCGCTCGCGCGTGACTTGCGGCGCCTTTTCGTACTGCTGAAGAATTTGGTCGAAGCGCGAGGAATCGCCTTGCGCCTGCGCAACGACCTGGGCCTTGTAGGCCTCTGCATCCTGGATCAGGCGTGACGCCGTGCCCTGCGCACGCGGAATGACGTTGTTGGCGTAGGCCTGCGCTTCGTTCTTCAGGCGTTCCCGGTCTTGACCCGCCTTGATCGCGTCATCAAACGCGGCCTGCACCTGCTCGGGCGGTTGCACGTTCTGCAGCGTGACCGTGGTGATGACGATCCCGGTTTTGTAACGGTCAAGAATTTTCTGCGTCAAGGCCTGGACGTCGCTGGCCACTTGCTCACGCCCTTCGTACAGCACATAGTCGAGAGTCTTGTTGCCGACGACCTCGCGCACGGCAGTTTCCGCAGCCTGCGACACGGCGTCGTCGGGGCTGCGATTGTTGTAGAGATACTCCACCACGTTGTCGATGCGGTATTGCACCGCAAAGCGCACGTCCACGATGTTTTCATCTTCGGTCAACATGGCCGATTCGGGCAACCCAGTGGCCTTGACCTCCCCGCCTCGCCCGACTTCGACCGAGCGGACCTGCGAGACATTGATGATTTCGTCAGCCTCGAAGGGGTAGGGCAAACGCCAGTGGAATCCGGCATCGGCGATGTAGGCCAGCTTGCCGAAGCGCGTGACGGAGGCCTGCTGTCCTTCCTGCACGATGAAAAACCCGGAAGACAGCCAGCCAAGCACTCCGATGAGGACCAGAATGACAAAGCCGACCCCCATGCCTTTTGCCGATGGGTAGAGGTCCGGGCGCTGCGGAGGGGTTCCCATGCCACCACCATTGCCACCGCGCTTCTTGCCGAACAGCCCGTTAAGCTTGCGGTTGAAGTCACGCCAGAGCTCGTCCAGATCGGGGGGGCCGCCGTTGCCGGGACGACGGTTCGGGTCCTGGTTGTTGTTCTGGTTGCTGTTCCCACCCTCGTCCTTGCCCCAGCGCGGATCGTTGAGGTTGAAAAGGCGAGTGAACACGCGCGAAGCAGGCCAGACACCGCGCCAAGCGCGAGCACGCAGTACTGTGTGCCCAGCAGGAGATGCACGCCAAAAACGGGAGGAAGTCATGCGGAGAGGTGAGTGGTGTCGGACAAAACTGGCGAAACAGACTGGAAACGGGGATCTGCCAGAACGGCTTCAAGCAAGGCATCCTTGAGCGCTGCAAGCCCTGTGCCCTTCAGGGCGCTGACCGCAAAGCGAGGCATGCTATCACGCGCGTTGATGCCCTCTGCATCGTTGTGACCATGTGTAACCTGAAGGTTCACCGGCAACAGGTCTGATTTGTTCAGGATCAAGAACTGGGGAATGTCGTCCGCGCCGATCTCGTGCAAGACCGACTGCACTTCGTCCATCTGCTCGTGCAGCATGGGCGCGCTGGCATCCACGACATGCAGGAGCAGGTCGGCCTGCAAGGTGTCTTCCAGCGTGGCCTTGAACGCCTCGATCAGGGTGTGCGGCAGATCGCGGATGAAGCCCACGGTATCGGACAAGGTGGCATTGACCTGCGGTGCCAGATAGAACTTGCGCGTCGTGGTGTCGAGCGTGGCGAACAGCTGGTCGGCCGCGTAGATTTTGGACTTGGTCAGGGCATTGAACAGCGTGCTCTTGCCGGCATTGGTGTAACCCACAAGCGCCACGCGAAACGCACCCGTGCGACCACGCGCGCGACGCTGCGTCATGCGCTGACGCCCGAGCTTGCCCAGGCGGGTTCGCAGCATCTTGATCTTGTCATCGAGCATGCGGCGGTCGAGTTCGATCTGCTTTTCGCCCGGGCCGCCGCGCACGCCAATCCCTCCGGTCTGGCGCTCCAGGTGGGTCCAGCCGCGCACCAGACGCGTGGCCAGATGCTCCAGGCGCGCCAGTTCAACCTGCATCTTGCCCTCTGCGCTCTGGGCGCGGCGGGCGAAGATTTCAAGAATCAGTCCGGTGCGGTCGATCACCGGCTTGCCCAGGGCCTTTTCCAGGTTGCGCTGCTGGATGGGGCTCAGGGCATTGTCGAAAATGATGGTGTCGGCCGACGAGGTACTGACCAGCTCGCCCAACTCCTCCAGCTTTCCGGAACCGATGTAGGTTGCGGCATCGGGCCGCGCGCGCACGCAGGACATCTCTCCCGCCAGCGCATAACCGGCGGAACTGCTCAGTTGCTCCAGTTCAGCCAAGGCGTCGCCCGACGCCGGACGCCGCTGTTGCACACTGACCAGCGCAGCGCGCCCAGGGCCCTCAGGCTGCGGGGGTTTCTTGCTCACCAACTTGGAATGTGACGGGACGTGCGGGAACAACGGTGGAAATCGCGTGCTTGTAGACCATCTGCGTGACGGTGTTGCGCAGCAACACAACATATTGATCGAACGATTCGATGTGACCCTGCAGCTTGATGCCGTTGACCAGATAAATGGACACCTGCACATGCTCCTTGCGCAGCAGGTTCAGGAAGGGGTCTTGTAGCAACTGCCCTTTGTTACTCATCTTATTCTCCGTTGTGTGAGGAAAGCGTAAATGGCATTCGTGGCCCGGAATGCAAGAGCACGCAAAATAACATAGTGCTGATATGGGTGGCGATCCGTGGGTGTTTCCAGCCCAGTTCAATCATCCCGCGCGTAAGGATTGGTCGAACTTCGGTACTCCACCCGTAACGGAGTGCCCGTCAGATCGAATTTTTCACGCAACCGTCCCTCGAGATAGCGCGTGTAGGTCGCCGGAACACGGTCGAGCGCACTGCCGTGGATCACGATGATGGGTGGGTTGGTGCCGCCCTGGTGGGCATAGCGCAGCTTGGGGCGGACCGGGCCGACGCGCGGCGGTTGCTGCTGCGCCACGGCCTCGATGATCGCGCGTGTGAGCTTGGGCGTCGACAGCTTGCGGTAGGCGGCGGCATGTGCGGCGATGACCGATTTCATCAGCCCGTTCAGACCCGCGCCCGTTCGCGCCGAAATGCTGTGAAAGCGGGCGAAGCTCACAAAAGGCAGGCGCTGGCGAATCGCCACCATCAGGCGTTCACGACCGTAGGTGTCCACCGCGTCCCATTTGTTGGCTGCCAGCACCAGCGCCCTGCCCGCCTCGACCGCGAAGCTGGCGATGTGCGCGTCCTGATCGGAAACGCCCTCCGTGGCATCCAGGAGCAGAACGACCACATTGGCCTGTTCGATGGCCTGCAGGGTCTTGATGACGGAAAATTTTTCCACTGCCTCGAACACCTTGCCCTTGCGCCGCAAGCCCGCGGTGTCGATCAGGATGAACTTGCGGCCATCGCGCTCGAAGGGCACTTCGATGGCGTCGCGCGTGGTGCCCGGCATGTCGAAGGCGATCACCCGTTCTTCACCCACCAGCGCATTGACCAGCGTGGACTTGCCGACATTCGGCCGCCCGGCAATGGCCAGGCGCAGACTGTGAACGCGCTGCGGCGGCGCAGGCGTCGCCCCTGGTTCCGGGAGCGCCGCTTCGGGCTCGACGACCGGTTCGACCGCCTCGTCGGGCTGCTCGGGCGGCAGAATGGCGAGGATGCGCTCGAGCAGATCGGGCACGGAGTCGCCATGCGCGGCGCTGATGGAAAACGGTTCGCCCAGGCCGAGTTCATGGAATTCAGCCAGCGCGGGGTGCCCGTGGCGGCCCTCCGCCTTGTTCACGGCGAGCACAATCGGCTTGCCGGTCTTGCGCAGCTCTGCTGCGATGTGCAGGTCCTGCGGACTCAGGCCGGTGCGCAGATCGACCAGGAACACCACCAGGTCGGATTCGGCAATGGCCTGGCGGGTTTGCCGCGCCATCTGGTGCACGATGCCGGTATCGACCACGGGCTCGAAACCGCCGGTATCGACCACGATGACCGGGCGGTCGGCCATGCGCAGCATGCCGTAGTGCCGGTCGCGCGTCAGGCCCGGCATGTCGGCGACGATGGCGTCGCGCGAGCGCGTCAGGCGGTTGAACAGTGTGGACTTGCCGACATTGGGGCGCCCGACCAGGGAGACGATGGGGGTCATCCGCTTCAGTCCGGGACGAAGGCGTAGACCCCGCCCTTGGCCGTGACCACGACCATGGTCTTGCCCACGACCACCGGAGCCACCGCAATGGCGCTGCCATCCGTGGACACGCGGCCGACAATGCTGCCGTCCTTGGCCGACAGGAAGCTGATATAGCCTTGATAGTCGCCCACCGCGACCGTGCGCCCGACCAGCAGCGGCGCACTCAGGTTGCGATACTTCAGTTGGGAATTGGTCCAGCTCGGCACGCCGTCCGCCGCTGCATAGGCCTGCACATCGCCGTCCGCCTGCGTGCCGACGACTTCCTGGTCATTCATGCTCAGCGCGGTGTAACCATCGGCAGCGCGCGTCCAGAGAATGCGCCCCGTGTCGGCGTCCACACAACCCACCGTGGATTGATAGGCCCGGGCGCAGACGGTGGAGCCCAGCAAGGCGGGCTGGCCGGTGATGCCGACCACGCGCTCCACCTCGGTGACACCACGCGGACGTGCCAGCGTGGCCTGCCAGCGCGGCAGACCGTCGTTGAGAGAGTAGGCGTCGATGCGCCCGAGCGCGGTGCCGATCATCACCAGACCGTCGTGCACCACCATGCCGCCCGCCTGCTGCACCAGCAGCGAGGCGGCACGGCTGTCGGCCTGCCACAGACGCTTGCCGGAGGCCGCGTCGAATGCAAGCACGCGCTGATCCGCGCCCTGCACGATGATGCGTCCTCCAGTCACGGTGGGAGGCGTGAGGACCGTGGTGGGCAATTGGTAACGCCACAGCAACTGGCCCTTGGGACCGATGGAGATCAATCCGTTGTTCTTGTCGACCACGGCGGTGAACGTGCCATCGCTGCCGGTGGCGGCGCTGATGCCCGACGGCACCTTGGCCGACCAGACGATCTGCCCGGTCGCACTGTCGAGGCGCATGATTTGTCCGTCAGCCGAAGCGACGACAACGGCTCCGGGCAGCGTGGCCGTCTGGAACCAGGCCGGGACATCGCCGATGCGCTGCGTCCAGACCTGCTTGACGGTGAGAATGTTGACCACCGGCGACAAGGGGGTGGGATCGGGACGTTTGGAGCCCGAGGCGCAGGCGCCAAGCAGCGCTGCCAGCAGCAGCGGCAGGGCCATGCGCCCCACGCGGGTCCATCGCCCCCCGTGCGGGCAGCATGCTTCTGAAATCGGACGCATCTTCATGCTGCACCCCCGCCAACGGCTTGAAGTCTTTGCTGCACGGCAGCGCGCTCGGAAGACTCTGCGGGCAAGGCCTTGAGCGCAGCCTCATACGCCTGACGCGCCGCATCGCGCTGGCCCTGCAAGGCGGCGAGATCGCCCCGGCGCAGATCAAAGAGTGCGGCAAAGGTCGGCTCTGGAACCTCGGCCAGGGTCTTGTCCGCTTCGGCATATTGCTTCGCGTCGATCTGCAGGGCCGACAGGTTCAGCCGGGCCACCGCACGCTCACTCTTGCCTTCGGCGTGGTCGGCCGCCCACTTCAGGATGGTGATGGCCTCGGCATTCTTTCCTGCGTCGTGCAGGGCCTTTGCGACGGCAAGCGCTGCCATGCCGGCATAGGCACTTGCTGGCGCCTTGGACTGCATCACGGTCCAGGCTTGCTGAATCTTGTCCGGGCTGTTGCTCTGCAGCGCCACCTGGACCTGCTCGAACACCGCAGCCGCCTTCACGCCCTCGTTGCGCTGCCACCATTGCCAGCCGTAATACCCGGCAAAGCCGAGCGCCACGGCCAGCACGCCAGCGGAGATCTGCGTACCCCAGCGTTCCCAGAAATGGCGCAACTGGGCGATCTGTTCTTGTTCTTCGAAGTTGTAGCTCATGAGAGGTCGTCGGCCGAAAGTGGGTGATTTTAGGGTGCCGGTTCAGAGCAATGCAGAAATCAGGCTGTGCAACGGCTCCAGCGCGACCAGGCGTTGTTGCTGGGCATCCTGCGCACCGCGCAAATCCTTGATGCCGACCTGCCCGTCCTGCATTTCCTGCTCGCCGAACACCAGCGCCCAGCGCGCGCCGCTGGCATCTGCCTTTTTCATCTGCGATTTCATGCTGCCGCCGCCCAGATGCAACTGCACCTGCACGCCGGCGGCACGCAAGGCCTCGCACACCGGCATGGCGCGTGGCATCAAATCCGGATTGGTGAGCACGGCGTAGGCATGCGGGACGCTCGCGGGCGCAGCCTGACCGGCCTCGACCAGCAGTTCGAGCACCCGCTCGACGCCCAGCGCCCAGCCGCATGCCGGTGCAGGCTTGCCGCCGATCTGCTCGATCAGGCCGTCGTAGCGCCCGCCGGCACAGACAGTGGCCTGTGCGCCGAGGCGATCGGTCACCCACTCGAACACGGTGAGGTTGTAGTAATCGAGCCCGCGCACCAGCCGGGGGTTGATGACGAAGGGCTGGCCGGCTGCGCGCAGCAACGCCTGCACGCCATGAAAATGCGCCAAAGATGCCTCGCCCAGATAGTCGATCAGCCGCGGCGCGGCAGCGACCAGCTCCTGCATCTGCGGGTTCTTGGTGTCGAGCACGCGCAAGGGGTTGGCGTGCAACCTGCGCTTCGCATCGGCATCGAGCTGGTCGGCGTGTCGCTCCAGATACTGGATGAGATCGACCCGGTGGCGCGCCCGCTCGTCGGCCTGCCCCAGACAGTTGATTTCCAGCGTGACCAGATCGCTCACCCCCAGGCGCGACCACAGCTGCCGCGCCATGAGCATCAGTTCGACATCGGCATCCGGCCCGGCAAAGCCCAGTGCTTCCGCGCCGACCTGATGGAATTGCCGGTAGCGTCCCCGCTGCGGGCGCTCGTGGCGGAACATGGGCCCGGTGTACCAAAGCCGCTTGCCGCCATCGTGCAGCAAACCATGTTCGATGCAGGCGCGCACCACCGCGGCGGTGCCTTCGGGCCGCAGGGTGAGCTGTTCACCGTTGAGCGCGTCGGTGAAGCTGTACATCTCCTTCTCAACGATGTCGGTCACCTCGCCGATGCCCCGCACGAACAGCGGGGTGTATTCGACGATCGGGGTGCGCAGGTTCTGATAGCCGTAGCTGCGCATCAGTTCGCGCACCTGCTGCTCGAACCATTCCCAGGCCGCCGATTTGGGCGGCACGATGTCATTCATGCCTTTGACGGCACTCAGTCTGTCTGCCATGGGGATCAGGCCACCCGATCGGGATGGCGGTGTGCTGCGCCGTAGCGCTGATGAACGTACTGTTCGACGATGGTCTGGAATTCGGCCGCGATGTTGTCGCCGCGCAGGGTCATGCGCTTTTCGCCGTCGATGAACACGGGCGCCGCAGGAGACTCGCCCGTGCCCGGCAGGCTGATGCCGATGTCGGCATGCTTGCTCTCGCCCGGGCCGTTGACGATGCAGCCCATCACCGCCACACGCAGTTGCTCCACGCCGGGATAGCGCGAGCGCCACACCGGCATCTGCGCGCGCAGAAACTGGTCGATGGTCTGGGTGAGTTCCTGAAAGAAGGTGCTGGTGGTGCGACCGCAGCCCGGGCAGGCGGTCACCGACGGCGTGAACGCGCGCAACCCCAGCGCCTGCAGGATTTCCAGCGCCACGGTCACTTCGTCGGTGCGCGCACCGTTGGGCTCGGGCGTGAGCGACACGCGGATGGTGTCGCCGATGCCTTCCTGCAGCAGCACCGCCAGCGCGGCGGTCGAGGCCACCGCACCCTTGGTGCCCATGCCAGCCTCGGTCAGCCCGAGGTGCAGCGGGTAGTCGCAGCGCGCCGCCAGCGCCCGGTACACGGTGATCAGATCCTGCACATTCGAGACCTTGCACGACAGCAGGATCTGCGCCGGGCTCATGCCCAGCTCCTGCGCGCGCTGCGCCGATTCGAGCGCCGAGAGCACCAGCGCCTGCGCCATGATCTGCCGGGTTTCATAGGGTTGTGCCCGGTGCGCGTTGGCGTCCATCAGTGAGGCGAGCAATTCCTGGTCCAGACTGCCCCAGTTCACCCCGATGCGCACCGGCTTGTCATGGCGCAGCGCAATATCGATCATCTGGCCAAACTGCCGGTCTTTTTTTTCGCCCTTGCCCACATTGCCGGGGTTGATGCGGTACTTGGACAGCGCCTGCGCGCAGCCCGGATAGTCGGTGAGCAGGCGGTGGCCGTTGTAGTGGAAGTCGCCAATCAGTGGCACCGACACCCCCATGCGATCGAGCTGCTCGCGGATCGCCGGAACCGCTGCAGCCGCCTCGGGCGTGTCGACCGTGATGCGCACCAGTTCCGAGCCGGCCATCGCCAGTTCCTTGACCTGGATCGCGGTGGCGATCGCATCGGACGTGTCGGTGTTGGTCATGGACTGCACCCGCACCGGTGCATCGCCGCCCACGGTGACCACGGTGTCGCCCCACACCACACGCGCCTGCCGCGTGACATGGCGTGCGGGCACGGCTTCGGGGATGGGCGGATCGAGCAATTGCATGAGAGGGCGGGTTATTTCAGCGTGAGTCGAGCGACATTGCCTCGCGTGGCCGGGGCCAGATCGACCGGCTTGCCCGCGTAGGTGAGCGTGGTGCTCGGGGCATTGCCCACAACCACGGTCAGCGGCGCGCTCCCGGCTGGCACCTGAACCGATTGCGGCGACCCGGGTTGCAGCAACTGCGAAAAAATCACCTTGCCGCCCTGGGCAGTCACCTGCACCCAGCTTTGTGCGCTTGCGGTGAATTGCAGTGCCGCGCCACCCGCCGCAACCACTGGCGCGGACGCCGCAGCGCTCGACGCAGGCACGGCAGGGGCAGACGCCGCCAGCGCGGGTGAAGACTGCAGGCCAACAGGCGCGGAAGCGGCGCGTACCGGCTGGGAAGGCGTGGGCACCGCCTCATGCACGACACCCTGTTCAGCCGCGGGCGATGCCGGTTTGGGCTGCAGCCCGTCCACCAGCCCGCGCAGCGCCGGCCAGAAATACACCACTGCGGCCAGCACCACGATCAGAGCCGCGAGCCACAGCATGCCGCGCGATTTATGCACACCGGAGCCGGTACGCGGCAGCGCCCGCTCCGGCATGTTCGCCATGTCATCGGCATCCGCATCCGACGCCTGGGCGCTGAGCAGCACCGGGGCGCCTGGCAGCAGATCGAGCATGGGTTGCGCGTCCACCTTCAGCGCCTTGCAGCAACTGCGCAGCAGCGCGCGGCCAAAGGTCTCGTCAGGCAGCGCAGACCAGTCGCCGGATTCGAGCGCAGCGATCTTGGACGGCGTGACCTTGAGTTGCGCTGCGAGCTCCTCGACACTGCGACCCGCGGCGGTACGCGCCGCGCGCAGTGCAGCACCCGCCTGGGTGCGGCTTTGGATCAGTTCGGGTGTGATCTCGGACATGCGCGATCAGTAGTTGAGCAGTGCGGAATCGTCGAACCGGCCCTGTTGCGCCGCGATGGCTTCGCGCGAATCGGGGAAGCGCTGTTCGAGCTGGTTGGTCCACTGCGCCGCATCCACGGCATTGCCCGCCTTGCGCGCGATGAGGATGCCGACCCAGAGCGACTGCGCGCTGGCGTACTGCCCACTGTTGACCCGGGCGATGTAGAACAGCGCCTCCTTGGCCTTGCCCAGACGGTCGAGCACAACCGCGAGATTGGTGGACACGGCCGGGTTGGCCGGGTCGAGCGCAAACCCCTTCTTCAGCGTGCTCTCCGACGCAGCCAGATCATTGGCCCGGTACTGGCAGACCCCCAGCGCAAGATAGGTTCGTACCGGGTAGCGGTAATTCTGGATGGAGAGCGCCTTGTTGAACTGGGCAAACGACTCGGGATAGCGCCGCTGTTGGCAGAGAAACCAGCCATAGTTGTGCAGCGCGTCTGCGTTGTCTGGCGACAGCCGCAGCGCTTCCCGGTAATTCGCATCTGCCTTGGCGCTGTCGTTCAGGGCCGTGTAGATGAGTGCACGCATGGTGTAGGCCGGCACGAAGTCGGATTTTTCCGCGAGCGCCTTGTTCACTTCTTCCAGCGCCACGGCGAACTGCCCGCGCTGGTAATACCCCTCCGCAAGTTCGAGCCGCAACTGCACGCGCTTGAGCACGGCGGTTTCGGACGTGCTGAGGGCCGCGCCCGAACCCATGTCTGCCGCGCGCTGCGTCTGCGTTGCGCAGCCGCCCAGCAGGACTGCACCGGCCAGCAAAACCCCGAGCAAGGCCGCACGCCAAGGCCCGGCAACAGACAACGCGCGATGAAGCAAGAACATGGGCAATCTCTCCCTCAATGGCTCAGCTGGGCGGCTGGCGTGACCGCCGCCTGCTGCATCCGAATGACACGGCGGGTGCGATCCTGCACCTCGCCAGCGAGTTGACCACAGGCGGCGTCGATATCGTCACCGCGGGTCTTGCGCACCGTGGTCACGATGCCCGCGTCCAGCAGCACCTGGGCAAAGGCCGAGACGCGCGTCGCAGCGGAGCGCTTGAGCCCGGACTCCGGGAACGGGTTGAATGGAATGAGGTTGAACTTGCAATTCACCTGCGCAGCACGCACCAGGCGCACCAGTTCCTGCGCCAGCGCCGGTGTGTCATTCACGCCATCGAGCATGCAATATTCAACGGTGATGAAGTCGCGCGGGGCGAATGCAAGGTAACGCTTGCACGCCGCCAACAGCTCGTGCAGCGGATATTTGCGATTGAGCGGAACCAGTTCGTCACGCAGCGCATCGACAGGCGCATGCAGTGACACTGCCAGCGCCACCGGGCAATCCTGCGCCAGTCGGTCGATCATGGGCACGACGCCCGAGGTCGAGACCGTCACGCGGCGTCGCGACAGGCCGTAGCCGTCGTCGTCGAGCATGGTGCGCAGCGCGGGGATCAGCTGGCCATAGTTCTGCAGGGGCTCGCCCATGCCCATCATCACCACATTGGAGATGGCGCGCTCACCCGGAGCCAGCCCGAGTTCGCGCCGCATGGTGAATTCGGCATGCCAGAGTTGTGCCAGGATTTCCCAGGTCTGCAGATTGCGACTGAACCCCTGATGGCCGGTGGAGCAGAACTTGCAGTTCACCGCGCAACCCGCCTGAGACGACACGCACAGGGTGTTGCGCTGCGCCTCGGGGATGAACACCGCCTCGACCGCATTGCCCTGCCCCACGTCGAACAGCCATTTCACCGTGCCGTCGGCAGAGCGCGACTCGGTCACCACCGGCAGCGCCGCGACCGCGGCCTGTTCGCGCAGGAACTGGCGCAGCGGCTTGGCCAGGTCGCTCATGGCATCGAAATCGGCCACGCCCTTCTGGTGAATCCAGCGGAACACCTGCCGCGCTCGGAACGCCGCATGCCCATGGCGTGCAAACCACTCGACCAGTGCGGTTCGGTCGAACTGCAGCAGGTTGGTGACGGCGGGTGCGTCGGACATGGGGACCAGGGCGCAGCGTGTGCTCAGCGAGAGTAAATCGCCATGGCCGGGAAAAAGAAGGCGATCTCGACCGCAGCGGTTTGCGCAGCGTCGGAGCCGTGCACGGCGTTGGCGTCGATGCTGTCGGCGAAATCGGCGCGAATGGTGCCGGGAGCGGCCTTCTTCGGGTCGGTCGCGCCCATCAGGTCGCGGTTTTTCAGAATGGCGCCTTCGCCTTCGAGCACCTGGATCATCACCGGGCCGGAGATCATGAAATCGACCAGATCCTTGAAGAAGGGACGGGCCTTGTGCACCGCGTAGAACGCCTCGGCCTCGGCACGCGAGAGTTGCGCCATGCGCGCAGCCACGATTTTCAGGCCGGCGTTTTCGAAACGGGTGTAGATCTGGCCGATCACGTTCTTGGCAACGGCATCGGGCTTGATGATGGAGAGCGTGCGCTCAATGGTCATACTTTGCTCCTGAAATCAAAGGGTTAATCGATCATTGTAGGGCAGCGCATGGAATGCGATGCGCTGCAGCAGTGTCCATTTTCCGTGGTTCAGCGGCCGCTGCGGTTGCCGCCGCCGGTGCGTCGGCGTCCGCCCGAAGGCCCGCCGCCCAAGCCACCGCCGCTGCGCTTCTGTCCCGCGTCCTTGTGGATGTAGCCAAAGCTGGTCTTCATCGGATCGGGCTGCGAATTCTGTGGCTTTCCGCCCGCCTTGCGGCGCTTTTGTGAACCCGGCTTCGCAGCCGAAGAAAAATTGCCCTCGACACCGCCCCAGCTGTTGCTGCGCACCACCGGACTTTTGCCGAACAGCGCCTCGACCGTGGTCCGCGCATAGCTGTCCGGCCCAGGTTGCTGCTGCCCACCACCCTGCCCCTTGCTGCGCCCACCCCGGCCACCGCGTCCGCCGCGGCTGTCGTTGCGCCGCTCGCCCGCCTGTTGCGATCCGTTATGACGCCGCGGCGGCCGGTCGCCTTGCGTGGCGGCGTCCGGAGATTTGCCTTGCAGGGCCTGCACAGCGGATTTGTCGAGTTCGACAAAATCGCCGCGACGCAGCCCGGCGGGCAGCACCACGCTGGCATAGCGCACGCGGATCAGGCGGCTCACTGTCAGCCCCACAGCCTCGAACATGCGCCGCACCTCGCGGTTGCGACCTTCGGAGATGACCACGCGCCACCAGCGATTCGCACCCTCGCCACCCGCCTCGTCCAGACTGAGGAATTTGGCCGGGCCGTCGCCAAGTTGCACACCACTGAGCAGCTCGTCGCGCGCGGCGGCATCGAGTTCGCCCAGCACGCGCACCGCATATTCGCGCTCGGCTCCGTAGCTCGGGTGCATCAACCGGTTGGCCAGGTCACCCGAGGTGGTGAACAGCAGCAGGCCTTCGGTATTGATGTCCAGTCGCCCCACGGCGGTCCACTTGGCCCCCTGCAACTTGGGCAGGTGCTGGAACACCGTCGGACGCCCCTCCGGGTCTTTGAACGAGACCACTTCGCCCGTGGGCTTGTGATAGGCCAGCACCCGGGCCTGCGCAGGCCGCAGGCGGCGTTTGATGATCTTGCCGTTGACGCGGATCTGATCGGTCGGCAGGATGCGCTGACCCAGATGCGCGGGTTCGCCGTTGACCGACACCCGTCCGGCGAGGATGAGATCTTCCATTTCGCGGCGCGAGCCCACGCCGCTTTGTGCCAGCACCTTGTGGAGCTTGGGTGCGTCTTCGGCGGGTGCCAGCACGCGACGCACGACCGGCGCGGTGTCCGCCGCCTGGTCATAGGTGCCGGAAATCACATCCTGGATTTGCACCCCGGCTGTCGGCATCGGCGATGTTGCCGCATCAGGCTCCACCGCACTGTCGTCCTGCTCGGCGGGTGGCTCAGCCGCGCGACGCGGCGGCTTGGGCGCGCGCGGAGGCCGCACCCGCAGTGTGGCTTGCGCATCGGCCGCAGGCGCGGGCTGCATTTCAGCGGATTGCAGCGCATCCACCGGAACGTGCGTCGGGGGTTCGGCCGTCAAAGGATCAGGGGCAGGCTCCACCGCCGGCGCTGACTGCTCGGCGCTGTCGGTCAGCTCGGTCGGCATCGCCGCGGTCTTGCGCGGTGCACGCCGGGTGGAAGCGCGCGGTTTGCGCACCGGGGCTTCGACTGCGGCGGGTCCGTCGGCCAATGCCTGCACAGCCTCGGTCGCTGCGGGAATCTCGGGCGTCTCGGTGGGGTCGGAATTGCTCATGGTGCGATCCGTTTGGGTTCAGTCGGTGGGCAACGCGCCGAACGGCACACTGCGATGGGAAATCGGGGATGGCTGCCCGTTGTCCGGAACACCAGGCCCAGCTTGGCTGTCGCCTGGTGCGTGCGCCTGGGTCGGTGCGATGTCCTGCGCATCGTCGGTCATGCCGAGTTCGGGCAGGCGCTGCTGCAGGCCGTCGAAACTGGGCGGGGTTTCGCCGCGTTCTCCGAGCGGCGGCAGCATGTCGAGCGCCTTCAGGCCGAGATCATCGAGAAACTGCTGGGTCGTGGCCAGCAGTGCCGGTCGGCCCGGCGCCTCACGGTGACCGATCACCTCGACCCAGCCGCGATCCTCGAGCTGGCGGATGATCTGGGTGTTCACCACCACGCCACGGATCTCTTCGATATCGCCCCGGGTGACGGGTTGGCGGTAGGCGATGATGGCCAGAGTTTCGAGCACGGCGCGCGAATATTTTTGCGGCTTTTCAGGGTAGAGCCGATCGAGAAAAGGCTGCATTTCGGCACGACTCTGGAAGCGCCAGCCCTGGGCCAGTTGGGCGAGTTCCACGCCACGGCCCTGCCAGTCGGTGCGCAACTCATCGAGCAGCGCGCGCACGGTGTCGGCGGCGATGGTGTCGTCGAACAGGCGTCGCAACTCGGCGACGGACAAGGCTTGGGAAGCACAGATCAGCGCAGTCTCGAGGACGCGCTTGGCCTCATGCGTGTTCATAAAGTCCCGGTATGAGGCGACGACAGTCGGCAGGTTTCCGCTGTGCCGCAGGTGCCCGAAGGCAGGCGCTGTGCAAGATTGAATGCGCCCGATGTGTTTTCAGTTGATTTTAATCCCTGCGGCGGCAGTTCCCGACGCCGGGCGGATCAGGCGCCGACCGGCTGCGCTGCAGGCACGGGTGGGTAGAACGCGTCGGCATGCAGGTCGCGCTCGGAGACACCGCGCTCCAGCAAGGACGCGCTGATCGCTTCGACCATGGCCGGCGGACCCGCGAGATAGACCTTGGCACCCGTGAAATCGGTCACTTGCTCCAGCAGATAGGCCCCGAGGGGCCGATGCACCGCCTGCGGCGGATCACCGTCCTGCGCTTCGTCGAGTGCGATGTGATAGCTGAAATTGCGGTAGCCGCGGCGCATCTGTTCCATCTGCTCCAGGCCGTACACATCGGCCTGATTGCGAAAGCCCGCGAACAACATCACAGGTTCGAGCTTGCCGTTGTCCAGCGCGGTCTGCACCACGCTGAGCATGGGGGCCAGGCCGGTGCCGCCGCCCACCGCGACCAGCGGACCCTCGTGGCGCGGACGGAAATAGCTCGTCCCCATCGGCCCGCGCACCAGCAACTGGGCGCCGGGTCGGATCATGCCACCGAGCAGGCTGCTCAAGGCCCCGGTGGGCGTGCGACGGATGTGGAACTCCAGAATGTCGTCATACTCGGCATCGACCGGCGTGCTGGCCATGGAGAAATCGCGCGCGATTTCCTGTCCGTCCACATTGACCACGATCTGCGCGTACTGGCCTGCGGAGAAAGTGAAGGGAATACCCTCCATGTCGGCAAATTCGATATGCAGCCGCAGCGCGAAGATGTCGGCGGTCAGCGGCTCCAGCGCCACCACCCGGCACAGCAGGTTGCGCTCGGGGTGGGTGATGAGATCGTCGCTGTCGGTCAGGCGAATGGTGATGTCTTCGTGCAGCACCGCACGGCAGGCCAGAATGACCCCGGCGGCCTTCTGGGCCTCCGGCAGCGCCTTGGGATCGTAGGTTTTCAGCGTGACATTGCCCGATTCCAGGAAGCATTTGCACGAGCCGCATTCCCCGGATCTGCAGGAGTAACGGATGGGAACCTGGTGCTTGCGCAGCAGCTTGAGCAGGTTTTCTTCCGGATCGGCAAGCAGGTCGGTGCCCGAAGGCAGGATGTGAACGCGCGGCATGGGGGCGACTGGAACTCCAGACAGATCAAACCGCGACTTCGCCGGTCTCGCCGGTGCGGATGCGCACGACCTGCTCGACACTGGTGACGAAAATCTTGCCGTCGCCAATCTTGCCGGTCCGCGCCGCTTTCACGATGGACTCGATGGCGCGATCCACCTGATCTTCCTTGACCACGGCCTCCACCCTCACCTTGGGCAGAAAGTCCACCACATACTCGGCGCCACGGTACAGCTCGGTATGCCCTTTCTGCCGCCCGAAGCCCTTGACCTCGGTCACCGTCAGGCCGGTCACCCCGATTTCGGCCAGCGCCTCGCGCACTTCGTCGAGCTTGAACGGTTTGATGATGGCGGTGATGAGTTTCATGTCGGGCTCCTGGGTGTTGGATCTAAAAGCGAAATTTAACTGCTGATGCGCAAAGCGGCAGAAATCAGAACGATTCCCGGAATTTTGAGGTGATGGGATAGCGCCAGTCGCGCCCGAAGGCGCGGTGGGTGATGCGGATGCCCGGCGGGGCCTGACGCCGCTTGTATTCCGCCAGCTTGAGCAGATGCACCACCCGCTGCACATCGGCCCGCGCGTAGCCCGCAGCCAGAATGGTTTCGGCGCTCTGGTCCTGCTCCATGTAGCGCTGCAGGATGCCGTCGAGCAAGTCGTAGGGTGGCAGACTGTCCTGGTCGGTCTGGTCGGGGCGCAGTTCGGCGCTGGGCGGGCGGGTGATGATGCGCTGCGGAATGACCTCGGCCTGCCCCTGCGCTGCCGCGTGCGCGTTGCGCCAGCGCGCCAGCTCCCACACCAGGGTCTTGGTCACATCCTTGATCACCGCAAAACCGCCCGCCATGTCGCCGTACAGCGTGGCGTAACCCATCGCCATCTCGCTCTTGTTGCCGGTGGTCAGCACGATGCGGCCGCTGTTGTTCGACAGGGCCATCAGCAGGGTGCCGCGGATGCGCGCCTGGATGTTTTCCAGCGTGGTATCGCCCGGATGCGGCTGCAGCAGCGTTGAGAGCGCGCTGCGGAACGCGTCGAACAGCGGGGTGATCGGCAGCACGTCGTACTGCACGCCCAGGCGTTGCGCCATGTCGGCGGCGTCGTCGAGCGAGATCTGCGCGGTGTACTGCGACGGCATCATCACCGCGCGCACCTTGTCCGCGCCGAGCGCATCGACCGCAATGGCCAGCACCAGCGCCGAATCCGCCCCGCCGGACAGGCCGATGAGCGCGCCGGGAAAGCCGTTCTTGCCGAGGTAGTCGCGCACCCCGAGCACCAGCGCGTCGTACACCTCGGCGTGATCGGGCTTGAGCGCGGCCACATGCGCCGGCTCCTGCCGCAGCACCTCGCCACCAGCCACATCGACCAGCAGGATGTGCTCCTCGAACTGCGGTGCGCGCGCCACCAGCTCACCTGTGCGATCGAGCACGAACGAGGCGCCGTCGAACACGATCTCGTCCTGGCCGCCAACCATCTGCGACGCCACCAGCGCCATGTCGTTTTCCAGGCAGCGCTGGCGCATCACCCGCTCGCGCTCCGCTGTCTTGCCGCGATGATACGGCGAGGCGTTGAGCACCAGCAGCACCTGCGCCCCGGCCGCCCTGGCCCTGCGCGGCGCATGCGGCAGCCAGGCGTCCTCGCAGATATTGATGCCGAAATGCGTCCCGCCGACCTCGAACACCACCGCCTGATCGCCCGAGGCGAAATAGCGTCGCTCGTCGAACACCTGATAGTTGGGCAGTTCGTGCTTGCAATACGTGGCTTCCACCACGCCGCCGCGCAGCAAAGACGCCGCGTTGCAGGCCACGGCCTGCTGGGTCGACGCCAGGCGTGGCGCCTCCATCCCGGCCAGCGCCAGCGGATGCCCGACCACCAGACAAAATTCCGGCAGGTCCGACAGGTCATGGGCAAGCTGCTTCAATGCGTCTGCACTGGCGCGCAGAAACGCCGGACGCAGCAGCAGATCCTCCGGGGGATAGCCGGTCAACGCCAGTTCCGGGGTCAACACCACCTGCGCGCCCAGGGCGTGGGCGCGGCGCGACAGGTGCGTGATCTGCGCGGCGTTTCCCGCCAGATCGCCCACTACCGGATTGCACTGCAAAACAGCGAGTCGAATGGTCATGGATGAGGATTTTCGCACCGAGTTGCTGGACGCAGTGGGCGCACTGCCTGCCGCGCAGTGGGACGCGCTGGCACAGGCCACCCCGGGCACCACGCCCTTCCAGTGCCACGCCTGGCTCAGCGCGCTCGAGCGCACCAAATGCGTGGGTGCAAACACCGGCTGGCAGCCCGTCGTGCTGGCCCTGCGCGACCGCAGCGACCAACTCGCCGCCGCCTGCGCGCTGTACGTGAAATCCCATTCCTACGGCGAATATGTGTTCGACTGGGCCTGGGCGCGCGCCCATGCGGAGCACGGCCTGCCCTATTACCCCAAGCTGCTGCTCGCCGTGCCCTTCACCCCGGTGGGAGGCGCCAAACTGCTGGGGCGCGATGCGACTGCGCGCAAGGCCCTGTTGCGCAGCATTCTGGCTGTTGCCAAACGCAGCGGATTCAGCTCGTTCCACGCACTGTTTCTCGATCCGCAGGAAGCGCAGTGGTTTGATGCGCTCGGGCTGCTGCCACGCACCACGATTCAGTTTCACTGGCGCAACCCGCCCGCCGAAAACACCGCGCCCTGGGCTGACTTCGACGCATTTCTGTGCAGTCTGCGGCATGACAAGCGCAAGAAAATTCGCCAGGAGCAGCGTCAGGTGCGGGATGCCGGTGTGGTGTTCCACGCGCTGCAGGGCACGGCCATCACTGCGGCGGACTGGGCATTCTTCACCCGCTGCTATGACACGACCTACGCGCTGCACGGCTCGTCACCCTATCTGAATCATGCGTTTTTCCAAGCCATTGGACAGGAGATGCCGACAAATTGCTTGCTGTTCAAGGCAGAACGCGACGGCAAGCCCATCGCCAGTTCCCTCGTGCTGCTCGATCCGCAAACCCGCGTTGCGTATGGCCGGTACTGGGGCGCGGTCGAACATGTCCCCGCGCTGCATTTCGACGCCTGCTATTACCAGCCCATCGCCTGGTGCCTGGAGCACGGCTACACCACCTTCGAGGGCGGCGCGCAAGGGGAACACAAAATGGCGCGCGGCCTGCAGCCCGTGGCCACGCAATCCGCCCACTGGCTGGCGCATCCGCAATTCGCGCGGGCCATCGAAGACTATCTGGAGCGCGAATCCGCCGCCCTCGAGGATCACCAGCAACACCTGCGCGAGCGTCTGCCCTTCCGGGAGGCGCAGTAGGGCCTGTTCACGCTAATGGTGCACAAATGGCGTGAACAGGCCCTGGCTCAGGCGCGCAGCAGCAACTGTTTTTCGACAAAGGCCAACAGCCCGTCGCAACCCTGCTCGACCAAGTCGAGCGCGCGTTCGAAATCGCGCTCCGTGCCGTAGTACGGATCGGGCACGGCCGCCACCGGCGCCTGTGGCGCAAAGCTCAGGAACAGTCGACAGCGGGATGCGTACTGCGGCGGGCATTGCTCCTCCAGCAGCGCCAGATTGTCCCAGTCCATTGCCAGCAGCAGGTCGAAGCGCGAAAAATCCGCCTCTTCCACGGCGCGGGCGCGCAGGCCGGAGAGGTCGTAACCCCGCTGGCTGGCCTGACGCTGGCTGCGCAGGTCAGGCGCCGAGCCGACGTGGAAGGCGTGCGTGCCGGCGGAGTCGATCCGCACCCGTCTCTCCAGCCCGGCCTCTCGCACCTTGGCGCGAAACACGCCTTCGGCAGTTGGAGAGCGACAGATATTGCCCATACAGACGAACAGCACGGAAAATTCGGACATGACAGGCGCGCAACGACGCGAGGGAACGACGAACAGCGTGCATTATCCGTCTGCCGCGCCCAGGGTTTTGCAAATTCCGTGAAGTTGTGTCAACCGATCCGCCAGGGCACGCATTAAGACATCGATCCGGTCTGGATCGTTTCCATCCAAAATTTTTTGAAAGACCATCCCATGAAGAAAATCGCTGCCGTTCTGTTCACTTCCCTGTTCGCCACCGTTGCCATGGCGCAAACCCCGGCTCCGGCCGCTCCCGAGGCTGCCAAGCCCGCAGCCCACAAGGAAGTGAAGAAAGAACACCACAAGGCCACCCACCACAAGAAGGCCGAGCACAAGGAAATGAAAAAAGAAGAGAAGAAGGCCCAGTAAGGTCTGACGCTCTGGAAGGGCTGACGGCCTCGCCGCAGCTCCCAGTCGACATCCCCCGACAGCTCCGCTTCGGGGGATTTTTTTGGCCCGCGCGCACAAAAGGCATGCAAGCAGGCGGCACAGCTCTTGAAATCCGCAAAAACACCTCCATGGTGAAAAGGTCTTTTTTACGGCCTGGTGTTCCATGCAGACTGATCCCCAAACCCCCCCGACCGTTGATCCGCAGGACGCACAGAGCGCGCCGCATCAGGATCTGATTCCCGAGCCTGTGCTGACGGATGAACTGGCGCAGGCGCAAGAAGAAATCGGCAAACTCAACGACCAGCTCCTGCGCGCCCGCGCCGAAGTGGAAAACATTCGCCGCCGCGCCGAAGACGAAACCGCGAAAGTGCGCAAATTCGCGGTGGAGAGCTTTGCCGAAGCCCTGCTGCCCGTCAAGGACAGCCTGGAAGCGGCGCTGGCAGATACCAGCGGCAAACCCGAAGTGCTCAAGCAAGGCGTGGAACTCACCCTGAGCCAACTCAAGTCGGCCTTCGAGCGCAATCGCCTGCAGGAAATTGCTCCGGCTGCCGGTGACAAGTTCGACCCCGCGCTGCACCAGGCCATCTCGGTGCAACCCGCCGAGCAGGCGGCAGGCACGGTGGTCACGGTGCTGCAGAAGGGCTACCGGATTGCAGATCGCACGCTGCGACCCGCATTGGTCACCGTGGCGCAATAAACCCTGCCCTGGTTCCTCCTGCGATGCACACCTGACACGCAGGCTTGAATTCGCGGCAGACCTCCTTATTTAGAGAGCAGTCAGAAATCAGCGCCACGCGGCGCGGCACAAACGGAGAATTCCCATGGCAAAAATCATCGGCATCGACCTCGGCACCACCAACTCCTGCGTGGCGGTGATGGAGGGCAACACGCCCAAGGTCATTGAAAACAGCGAAGGTGCTCGCACCACGCCGTCCATCGTCGCCTACATGGAAGACGGCGAAATTCTGGTGGGCGCGTCGGCAAAGCGCCAGTCGGTCACCAACCCCAAGAACACGCTCTACGCAGTCAAGCGCTTGATCGGCCGCAAGTTCGAAGAAAAAGAAGTCCAAAAAGACATCGACCTGATGCCTTACAAAATCGTCCGCGCCGACAACGGTGACGCCTGGGTGGAAGTGCGCGGCAAGAAGCTCGCGCCGCCGCAGATCAGCGCCGAAGTGCTGCGCAAGATGAAAAAGACCGCCGAGGACTACCTCGGCGAGCCGGTGACCGAAGCGGTGATCACCGTGCCGGCCTACTTCAACGACAGCCAGCGCCAGGCCACCAAGGATGCCGGCCGCATCGCCGGGCTCGATGTCAAGCGCATCATCAACGAGCCAACCGCCGCGGCACTGGCCTTCGGTCTGGACAAGCACGGCAAGGGTGACCGCAAGATCGCGGTGTACGACCTGGGTGGTGGCACGTTCGACATTTCCATCATCGAAATCGCCGATGTCGAAGGCGAAAAGCAGTTCGAGGTGCTGTCCACCAACGGCGACACCTTCCTCGGCGGGGAAGACTTCGACCAGCGCATCATCGACTACATCATCACCGAGTTCAAGAAAGAACAGGGCGTCGACCTCAGCAAGGACGTGCTCGCGCTGCAGCGCCTGAAGGACGCGGCAGAAAAAGCCAAGATCGAGCTGTCGAGCTCCACCCAGACCGAGATCAACCTGCCCTATGTGACCGCAGATGCCTCCGGGCCGAAGCACCTGAACCTCAAGCTCACCCGCGCCAAGCTGGAGTCGCTGGTCGAAGAGCTGATCGAACGCACGATTGCGCCCTGCCGCACCGCCATCACCGATGCCGGTGTGAAGGTCGGCGACATCGACGACGTGATCCTGGTCGGCGGCATGACCCGCATGCCCAAGGTGCAGGAGAAGGTGAAAGAGTTCTTCGGCAAGGAACCGCGCAAGGACGTGAACCCCGACGAGGCCGTTGCCGTGGGCGCCGCCATCCAGGGCTCGGTGCTGGCGGGCGACCGCAAGGACGTGCTGCTGCTCGACGTCACCCCGCTGTCGCTGGGCATCGAGACCATGGGCGGCGTGATGACCAAGATGATCACCAAGAACACCACGGTGCCGACCAAGCACGCCCAGGTGTTCTCCACGGCCGACGACAACCAGCCTGCGGTGACGGTCAAGGTGTTCCAGGGCGAGCGCGAAATGGCGGCCGGCAACAAGCTGCTGGGCGAGTTCAACCTGGAAGGCATTCCGCCGGCCCCGCGCGGCACGCCGCAGATCGAAGTGACCTTCGACATCGATGCCAACGGCATTCTGCACGTCAGCGCCAAGGACAAGGGCACCGGCAAGGAGAACAAGATCACCATCAAGGCCAACTCCGGTCTGAGCGAAGAAGAAGTGCAACGCATGGTGCGCGACGCCGAGATGAATGCGGAAGAAGACCACAAGAAGCGTGAATTGGTCGACGCCCGCAACCAGGCAGACGCTGCAGTGCACAGCGTGCGCAAGTCGCTCACCGAATACGGTGACAAGCTGGATGCTGGCGAAAAGTCGTCCATCGAAGATGCCCTGAAAGCGGCCGAAGAAGCCATCAAGTCGGAAAACAAGGCCGATATCGAAGCCAAGACCGCGGCACTCTTGAGCGCCAGCCAGAAACTGGGCGAAAAGATGTATGCCAGCCAGGCCGCTGAAGCCGGGGCTGCCGGGGGTGCCTCATCCGGCAGCGGGGGTACCCAGGCCGCTGGCGACGACACCGTGGTCGACGCCGAGTTCAAGGAAGTGAAGGACGGCAAGGCCTGATCATCCCTGCGTTTTGAAGTCCCCCGACGGGAGGTCCGCCTGAAATCCGCGGCCCTCCCGTTTGTCCATTGTTTTTGAACCGATTTTCAAGGCTGAACCCGTGGCCAAACGTGACTATTACGAAGTATTGGGCGTGAGCAAGAACGCCTCGGAAGACGAGATCAAGAAGGCCTACCGCAAGCTGGCCATGAAGCATCACCCCGACCGCAATGCCGGCAACAAGGAGTCGGAGGAGAAATTCAAGGTCGTCAAGGAGGCCTACGAGTGCCTGTGCGACACGCAAAAGCGCGCCGCCTACGACCAGTACGGCCATGCCGGGGTCGATCCGTCAGCAGGCGGCTTCGGCGCGGGCGCCGGCGGGTTTGGCGACTTCGGCAACATCTTCGACGAAATCTTCGGCGGCGGACGTCGGGGCGGCGGGGGCGGTCCGCAGGTCTATCGCGGCAACGACCTGAGCTATTCGCTGGAAATCAGCCTCGAAGACGCCGCGCATGGCGTCACCAAGAACCTGCGCATCCCCGGCTGGGAGGAGTGCGGCACCTGCCACGGCAGCGGCGCCAAGCCCGGCACCAAGCCCATCACCTGCACCACCTGTCACGGCAGCGGGCAGGTGGCGCAGCGCATGGGGCCGTTCGCCATGCAGCAGACCTGCCCGACCTGCCACGGCACGGGCAAACTCATTCCCGAGCCCTGTACCGTCTGCCACGGGCGTGGCCGCATCCAGAAGCAGAAAACCCTGGAAGTGCAGATTCCCGCAGGCATCGATTCGGGCATGCGCATCCGCTCCACGGGCAACGGCGAACCGGGCATCAATGGCGGCCCGCCGGGTGACTTGTACGTGGAAATCCACATCAAGCAGCACGCCGTGTTCGAGCGTGATGGCGAAGACCTGCACTGCCATGTGCCGGTGAGCATGGCCACGGCAGCGCTGGGCGGCAGCATCGACGTGCCCACGCTGGGCGGCAGGGCCGAGATCGACCTGCCCGAGGGCACACAGACCGGCAAGACCTTCCGCCTGCGCGGCAAGGGCATCAAGGGCCTGCGCTCCAGCTATCCCGGCGATCTCTATTGCCACATCACCGTGGAGACGCCGATCAAGCTGAACGAGGAACAAAAACGCCTGTTGCGTGAGCTGGACGACTCGCTCAAGCGCGGCGGCGATCGCCATTCGCCGCAGGCCAAATCCTGGTTCGACAAGGCCAAGGAATTCTTCAAGCCAGTCTGAACCAGAGTGGATTGAGCAGGAAGGCGACGAGGGGTGCGAAAATAGCGCACTTTGCCTTTCAAGGAAGCGCCGGACCGTCCCACGTTTCCCTGACCCCCGCGGGGGGCGGGCTGGGCAGAGCCTGGCCCTGGGGGCTCACACAGACACACGCATCATGGACGCAGAACGCCTCAACGCCATCTCCAACCGTATTGCCGACCTCCAGCAGCGCGTTCAAGCGCTAAGGGGGTATCTTTGACTTCGATGCCAAATCGGCGCGACTGATGGAAGTCGTGGGGGCGCTGGAAGACCCGCAGGTCTGGAACGACCCCAAACGCGCGCAGGAACTGGGCCGCGAGCGCAAGTCGCTCGAGGTGGTGGTGCTCGGGCTGGACAAACTGACCACCGCACTGGCCGACCAGCGCGAACTCTTCGAGATGTCCCGCGAGGAAGGCGATGACGCCACCTGCGAGGCCATCGAGGCCGATGCGGAACAGTCCGCCGCCGAGGTCGAGGCGCTGGAGTTCCGCCGCATGTTCTCCAACCCGCTCGATCCGAGCAACTGCTTCATCGACATCCAGGCCGGCGCCGGCGGCACCGAAGCCTGCGACTGGGCCAGCATGTTGCTGCGCCAATACCTGCGCTACTGCGAGCGCAAGGGCTTCAAGACCGAGGTGATGGAAGAGACCGAGGGCGACGTGGCCGGCATCCGCAGCGCCACCATCAAAGTCGAGGGCGACTACGCCTACGGTCAGCTCCGCACCGAAACCGGTGTGCACCGCCTGGTGCGCAAGAGTCCGTTCGATTCCTCGGGCGGGCGCCATACCAGCTTTGCCAGCGTGTTCGTCTACCCCGAGGTGGACGACTCGATCGAGATCGACATCAATCCCGCCGACGTGCGCACCGACACCTTCCGCGCCAGCGGTGCCGGTGGTCAGCACATCAACAAGACCGACTCCGCGGTGCGTCTGACCCACATCCCGACCAGCATTGTGGTGCAGTGCCAGAACGATCGCTCGCAGCACAAGAACCGCGCCGAGGCCTGGCAGATGCTGCGCTCGCGCCTGTACGAGCACGAGCTGCGCAAGCGCATGGCCGAGCAGCAGACGCTCGAATCGACCAAGAGCGACGTGGGCTGGGGCCACCAGATCCGCAGCTACGTGCTCGACCAGAGCCGCATCAAGGATCTGCGCACCAACGTCGAAATCTCCAACACCCAGAAAGTGCTCGACGGCGATCTCGACGACTTCATCACCGCCAGCCTGAAATCCGGCCTCTGACTCTTCATCGCCCGCTGAACTCCGCACTGCCATGACTGCCAAACCCGACTCCCCCGCCCGCATCACCCGCCTGGCGGAGTACACCCCGCCGCCCTACGCCATCGACAGCGTGCACCTGCGCTTCGACCTCGACCCCGCCAAGACCCGGGTGCACAGCCGCATGGCCGTGCGCCGGGTGGAGGGCGCGGCAGAAACCGCCCCGCTGGTGCTCGACGGCGAGGACATCACCCTGCTGACCCTGAAGGTCAACGGCGAGTTCGTCGCCTTCCGCCAGGACGGCAACACCCTGGTGCTCGACAAGCTGCCCGCGGCGTTCACCCTGGAGATCGAAACCCTCAACGTGCCGCAGGCCAACACGCAGCTTGCCGGTCTGTACATGTCGGGCGGCGCGTTCTTCACCCAGTGCGAGGCCGAGGGCTTTCGCCGCATCACCTACTGGCCCGACCGTCCTGATGTGATGAGCCGCTTTCACGTCACCCTGCGCGCCGACAAGGCCAAATACCCGGTGCTGCTGTCCAACGGCAATCTGGTCTCGCAGACCGACCTGGAGGGCGGCCGCCACGAGGCGGTGTGGGACGACCCCTTCCCCAAGCCCTGCTATCTGTTCGCCCTGGTCGGCGGCAACCTGGTGTGCCGCGAGCAGACCGTGCGCGCTGCCTCGGGAAAAACGCATCTGCTGCAGGTCTATGTGCGCGCGGGCGACCTCGACAAGACCGAGCACGCGATGGAATCGCTTATCAAGTCGATCGCGTGGGACGAGCAGCGCTTCGGCCTGAGCCTCGATCTCGATCGCTTCATGATCGTCGCGGTCAGCGACTTCAACATGGGCGCGATGGAAAACAAGGGCCTGAACATTTTCAACACCAAGTACGTGCTGGCCAACCCGGCCACAGCCACCGATGCCGACTATGACGGCATCGAGAGCGTGGTCGGCCACGAGTACTTCCACAACTGGACGGGCAACCGCGTCACCTGCCGCGACTGGTTCCAGCTCAGTCTCAAGGAAGGGCTGACCGTCTTCCGCGACCAGGAGTTCAGCCAGGACCTGGCCGCTGCCGCGGGCGGCGAATCGGCGCGTGCGGTCAAGCGCATCGAGAACGTGCGCGTGCTGCGCACCGCGCAGTTCTCCGAGGACGCGGGCCCGATGGCCCACCCGGTTCGCCCCGAGCAATACCAGGCGATCGACAACTTCTACACCGCCACGGTCTATGAAAAAGGCGCCGAGGTGGTGCGCATGATGCAGACCCTGGTGGGTCGCGCCGGTTTCCGCTCGGGGCTGAATCTGTACTTCCAGCGCTTCGATGGCCAGGCCGTGACCTGCGACGACTTCGCCCAGGCCATGGCCGACGCCAACCCCGGCTCGCCGCTGGCGCAGCATCTGGCCGCGTTCAAGCGCTGGTACAGCCAGGCCGGCACCCCGCGCCTGCACGCCAGCGGCACGCTGGACCCTGCTGCCGGCACCTACACCCTCACCCTGCGCCAGACCCTGCCCGACACCCCGGGCCAGAGCGGCAAGCAGCCGCAGGTCATCCCGGTGCGCATGGGTCTGCTTGGGCCAGACGGCGCCGCCCTGCCGCTGTGGCTGAACGGACAGGACCACGGCACCGACACCGTGCTGGTGCTCATCGAGCCCGAGCAGACGTTCACCTTCGAGCGCATCACGGCGCAGGCGGTCACGCCCTCGCTGCTGCGCGGCTTCTCGGCGCCGGTGATCCTCGATTTCGCCTATGCCGACGCCGACCTGCTGCACCTGCTGGCGCATGACGCCGATCCGTTCAACCGCTGGGAGGCGGCGCAGCGGCTGGCGCTGGCGCGGCTGCTGCGCGCCGTCCGTGGCGAGGACATGCACCTGGACGCGGCCTACCTGGACGCCCTGCGCACCGTGCTGCATGACCCGCATCTCGACCCCGCGTTCAAGGAGCTGCTGCTCACCCCGCCCGGCGAGGCCTACATCGCCGAACAGCTCGACCAAGTCGATCCGCCCCGCATCCACCAAGCCCGCAGGGGCATGCGCAAGGCCCTTGCCCAGCATCTCGCCAGCGACTGGCAAGCCACCTGGGACGCGCTCGCCCCCACTGGCGGCTACAGCCCCGACTTCGCGAGCAGCGGCCGCCGCGCACTGCGCAATCTGGCGCAGGCGCATCTGTGCGAACTGGGGCAGCCCCAGTGGCTGGGGCGCGTCTATCAGCAGGTCAAGGACGCCGACAACATGACCGACCGTTTCGCCGCGCTCTCCGCCCTGGTGCAGGTCGGCGCCGATCTGGCCAGGCCCGCGCTGGAGCGCTTCGCCGCACAATTTGCCCATGAGGCGCTGGTCATGGACAAGTGGTTCGCGCTTCAGGCCAGTGCGCCCGACCACGACGGTCACCAGCTCGACCGCGTGCGCGCGCTGATGCGGCACCCTGCCTTCTCCATTCACAACCCCAACCGCGCGCGCAGCGTGCTGTTCGCCTATTGCCAGGCCAACCCCGGCGCCTTCCACCGCGCGGACGGCGCGGGCTACGCCTTCTGGGCCGAGCAGGTGCAGGCGCTCGACGCCATCAACCCGCAGGTTGCCGCCCGGCTGGCCCGCGCCCTCGACCGCTGGCGCAAGCTCGCCCCTGCCTACCGCGACGCCGCACAGCAGGCGCTGCGCGCAGTGGCAGAGAGCACCACGCTGTCCGCCGACACCCGCGAGATCATCGAGCGCGCCCTGGCGCCCTGAATGGCCTCCCGCCCCTCCCGATCCATTCCAACGATCTCATCCATGACCCAATCCATCAACCTCACCCGCTACCTCGTCGAGCAGGAACGCGAGCACGGCACCATCACCCCGCATCTGCGCCTGCTCGTCGAAGTGGTCGCTCGCGCCTGCAAGCGCATCAGCATTGCCGTGAACAAGGGCGCGCTGGGCGATGTGCTCGGCTCCGCAGGCACCGGCAATGTGCAGGGCGAAGTGCAGAAAAAGCTCGACATCATCGCCAACGACGTACTGATCCACGCCAACGAATGGGGCGGGCATCTGGCCGCGATGGCCTCGGAAGAGATGGACACCGTGTTCCCCGTGTCGGACGACTACCCGCGCGGTGAATACCTGCTGCTGTTCGACCCGCTCGACGGCTCGTCCAACATCGACGTGGACGTCACCATCGGCACCATCTTTTCCGTGCTGCAGATTCCCAAGGGCACGCCCGACGTCACCGAGCAGCACTTCCTGCAGGCCGGCAACAGGCAGGTCGCTGCGGGCTACTGCGTCTATGGCCCGCAAACCCAGCTCGTGCTCACCCTGGGGCATGGCGTGGCCGTGTTCACCCTCGACCGCGAGCAGGGCAGTTTCGTCCTCACCCAGCGCGACCTGCAGATTCCGCACAGCACCAGCGAGTTCTCCATCAACATGTCCAACATGCGCCACTGGGCGCCTCCGGTCAAGCGCTATATCGACGAATGCCTGCAGGGCAAGGACGGCCCGCGCGGACGCGACTTCAACATGCGCTGGGTTGGCAGCATGGTGGCCGACGTGCACCGCATCCTGATGCGCGGCGGCGTGTTCCTCTACCCCTGGGACCAGCGCGAACCCGGCAAGCCCGGCAAGCTGCGCCTGCTGTATGAAGCCAACCCCATGAGCTTTCTGGTCGAGCAGGCCGGCGGCGCGGCGATCAACGGCACCCAGCGCATCCTCGACATCGCCCCCACGTCGTTGCACGAGCGCTGCAGCGTCATGCTCGGTTCCCGCGAGGAGGTCGAATTGCTGCAGCGTTACCACGCCGGTGCCACATAAAGTCCAAACCAAAGCCCGGACCAGACGCCCGCCTGGTATAGAATTACGGGCTTTGCCGGTGTAGCTCAGTTGGTAGAGCAGCGCATTCGTAATGCGAAGGTCGGGGGTTCGACTCCTCTCACCGGCACCATCGCAACACCGCAGCCGCAATACGGCCCAAGCGGTCAGCGCATCCCACGGGCTTTGACCGATCCGTCCCGTCCATGCCCGCCTGCACAACGTCTGGCTGCGCGCCGTGGGCGGCAGGCTGGAGAGTCGCTATCGCTACCCGCCAGCATCGTCTACAACAACTTCCCCTGGCCGCAGCCGAACGAGGCGCAGCGTGCGGCCATCGAGAGCGCTGCCCAATCCATTCTCGACGCCCGCGCCCGCTCGACGCCATCCTGGCCGATCTGCACGACCCGCTGAGCATGCCGGCCGAGCTGCGCCGTGCGCATCAGGCCAACGACCGTGCGGTGGACGCGGCCTATGGCTACCGCGGCGATCGCGCCGATGCGCCGCGCGTGGCGTTTGTGTTCGCGTTGTAACAGCGGCTGACCAGCCTGCTGCCCGCGCCAAAGGCATCGCGCAGCCGGACGGCCTCACGCTGACGGGCCAGACGCTCCTCCCCACCCCAGCCCTCCCCACCAGCGGGGAGGGAGAAGCCCCTCCCCCACCCCGTAGGGGCGGCTGGGAGGGAGAGGCGCTGCACCACCGCGCCGCTACACCGGCGTGAGCTTGGCGATGTTCAGCGCCAGCCACTTGGTGCCGTGGCGGTGGAACTTGACCTGCGCACGGGCGTCGTCGCCGCTGCCTTCCAGACTGAGCACCACGCCTTCGCCGAACTTGTTGTGAAACACCGCCTGCCCGCTGCGCAGGCCGTGCGTGGGCTTGGCCGTGGGCGGGTTGAACGCGGGCACGACGGTCTTCGGGGTGTAGCTCCAGGTGCTGTGCGGGTCGGCACCAAAGCCGCCGCCGAAACCGGGCTGCCTGGCGCTGAGCCATTTGAGCGACTGCGCCGGCAGTTCGTCGAGAAAGCGGCTGCGCAGGTTGTAGCGGGTCTGGCCATGCAGCATGCGGGTCTGCGCCAGGCTGAGGTAGAGCCGCTTGCGGGCGCGGGTGATGGCCACGTACATCAGGCGGCGCTCTTCTTCGATGCCGTCGGCCGCGTTCAGCGCGTTTTCGTGCGGGAACAGGCCTTCTTCGAGCCCGGTAATGAACACCGCGTCGAACTCCAGGCCCTTGGCGGCGTGCACGGTCATCATCTGGATCGCATCCTGCCCGTTCTGCGCCTGGTTGTCGCCGGCTTCGAGCGCGGCATGGGTAAGGAAGGCGGTGAGCGGCGAGAGGGTTTCGCCGGTGGCGGGGTCGATGCCGCCTGACGCGTCCACACCGTCGGCCACCGCGCCTGGGGCCGTTCCGATCGCTTGCCGTTGCTGCGCGGTGGCCTGCAGGCCAAAGCCTTCCTGAGTGACGAAGGCGGCAGCGGCGTTGACCAGTTCTTCGAGGTTTTCCAGCCGTTCCTGGCCGTCGCGCTCCTCGCGGTAATGGGCGTTGAGGCCGCTGGCTTCGAGCACCTGGCGCACCAGATCGGGAAGGCTCATCGCGGCGGTCTGGGTGCGCAGCTGGGCGATCAGATCGAGAAAGCCCTGCAGGCTGGCGGCACCGCGGCCGCCCAGGGCATCGACCGCGTCGCTCAGCGGCACCGCGCGCAGCCGGGCAGCGTCCTGCAGTTGTTCGAGGGTGCGGGCGCCGATGCCGCGCGCCGGGAAGTTGACCACGCGCAGGAAGGCGGTGTCGTCCTGCGGGTTGTCGAGCAGGCGCAGGTAGGCCAGCGCGTGCTTGACTTCGGCCCGCTCGAAAAACCGCAGGCCGCCATACACGCGGTAGGGCAGACCGGCGTTGAACAGCGTGCCTTCGATCACCCGCGACTGCGCGTTGGAGCGGTAGAGCACGGCAATCTCGCTGTGGCTCAGGCCGTCGCGCAGCAGTTGGCGGATTTCCTCGATCAGCCAGTTGGCCTCGGCATAGTCGCTCGGCGCCTCGAACACGCGCACGGGCTCACCCGCGCCGGCTTCGGTGCGCAGGTTCTTGCCCAGGCGACGGGCGTTGTTGGCGATCAGGGTATTGGCGCTGTCGAGAATGTGGCCGTGCGAACGGTAGTTGCGCTCGAGCTTGATGAGGTGGCGCACATCGAACTCGCGCTGGTAGTCGTCCATATTGCCTGCATGCGCGCCGCGAAAGGCGTAGATGCTCTGGTCGTCGTCGCCCACGGCAAACACGCAGGCCGGCTGCGGCTCGGCCGGCCCGGCCAGCAGCTTGAGCCACTGGTATTGCAGGCGGTTGGTGTCCTGGAACTCATCGACAAGGATGTGCCGGAAGCGCTGGCGGTAGTGCGCGCGGATCGCGGCGTTGTCGCGCAGGATTTCATACGAACGCAGCAGCAGCTCGGCGAAGTCGGCAACGCCGTCGCGGGTGCACTGCGCCTCGTAGGCCAGATAGATTTCGGCAAGCTGGCGGCTTTGCTGGTCGCGCACCTCCACATCACCAGGCCGCAGCCCACCATCCTTGGCGCCGTTGATGAACCACTGCACCTGCTTGGGCGGGTGGCGCTGCTCGTCCACATTCAGCGCCTTGAGCAGCCGCTTGATGCTGGAGAGCTGGTCCTGAATGTCGAGAATCTGGAAGGTCTGTGGCAGCCCGGCCTCGCGCCAGTGGGCGCGCAGAAAGCGGTTGCACAGGCCGTGAAAGGTGCCGATCCACATGCCGCGCACCGGAATGGGCAGTTGCGCAGACAGCCTCGAGAGCATCTCCTTGGCCGCCTTGTTGGTGAAGGTCACGGCCAGGATGCCCGCAGGCGACACCTGCCCGGTGGAAATCAGCCAGGCAATGCGGGTGGTCAGCACCCGCGTCTTGCCACTGCCCGCACCGGCAAGGATGAGGGCGTTTTCCGCGGGCAGGGTGACAGCGGCAAGCTGCTCGGGGTTGAGGTTATGCAGGAGGGTGGACATGGACGGATTTTAGGGCGCGTGGTCTTCCTCACCCCGCCCTCCACGGCGTGGGGAGGGGGCCATAGAATGCGCCACCGGGCCGCAAATGCATGCCGCCCGGTTTTTTGCGCGCAGTGTGGAGTGCATCATGGACATCTTCGATTACGACAACATTCTGCTGCTGCCGCGCAAGTGCCGGGTGGACAGCCGAAGGCAATGCGATCCGTCCACCGACTTCGGCGGGCGGCGGTTTCGCCTGCCGGTGGTGCCAGCGAACATGAAAACCGTGGTGGATGCGCCGCTGTGCCGCTGGCTGGCGGCCAACGGCTACTTCTACATCATGCACCGGTTCGATGTGGACGTGGCCGCGTTTGCACGGCAGATGCGCGACGCGGATCTGTTCGTGTCGGTGTCGCTCGGGGTCAGGGCCGACGACATGGCGCTGGTGGACCAGCTCGCCGCCGAAGGTACCGGGGCGGACTACATCACCATCGACATCGCCCACGGCCATGCCGACAGCGTGCAGCGCATGATTGCGCACATCAAGCACAGGCTGCCGCAAACCCTCGTGATTGCCGGCAACATCGGCACCCCCGAGGCGGTGATCGACCTCGAGGCCTGGGGCGCCGATGCCACCAAGGTGGGCATCGGCCCGGGCAAGGTGTGCATCACCCGGATGAAAACCGGATTCGGCACCGGCGGCTGGCAGCTCTCGGCGCTGAAATGGTGCGCGCGCGTGGCGACCAAGCCCATCATCGCCGACGGCGGCATCCGCGAGCATGGCGACATTGCCAAGAGCGTGCGCTTCGGCGCCAGCATGGTGATGATCGGCTCGATGCTGGCCGGGCACGAGGAGTCGCCGGGCAAGACGGTGGAGGTCGATGGCCAGCTCTACAAGGAGTATTTCGGCAGCGCCTCGGAGTTCAACAAGGGCGCGCACCGCCATGTCGAAGGCAAGCGCATCCTGGAGCCGCTCAAGGGCCGCATCGCTGACACCCTGCGCGAGATGGAGGAAGACCTGCAGAGCGCGATTTCCTATGCCGGCGGCACGCAACTGGCCGACCTGCGCAAGGTCAACTACATCATCCTCGGCCAGAACAACGCGGGCGAGCATGTGCTGATGTGAGGCAACACTGAACCAGCCCCTTGCGCGCTGCGCATCCGACCTGCAGGCGGTCTGCGGCGTTGCACATCCTCGCCATAGCTTCGGCTATGGCTGCGGTGTGCACCTTGCATCCCATCCCGCCGCCCGGCGCGCATCATCACAAGGACCGATGCAGTGTTGCCGTAAGCCGGGTGCGGGGTTTGCGGCCTATAGAGATTTACATAAAACATGACAACCAATAGCATACTCAAACGTTATCCGATCATCAGCGTGATTGGAGGTTGGTTGCATGAGAAAGAAGATGGACGAGGCAACACGCAAACGGGTGCGAGCTGGTCGATTGCTGCTGGCAGGCAAGACGCCCGCACAGGCAGCAGCGGCGGTTGGGGTGGCGCGCCAGACCGTGTACACCTGGAAGGCCCGGCTCGATGAAGGCGGCATCGATGCGCTGCGCGCCATGTCGCCAGGACGCCCGGCGCAACTGGATGCGCAGCAACTGGAGGGGTTGCGCCGCGCGCTGTTGCAGCGGCCCACCGAGCACGGATTTGGAACCGAGTGATGGACGCTCAAGCGGGTGCGTCTGCTCATCGAGCGTCTGTACGGCGTGTCCTTCAGCGAAGTGCATGTCTGGCGCATTCTGGGCGCACTGGGCTTTAGCCCGCAAAAGCCCGAGAAGCGCGCCATCGAGCGAGACGAAGAGGCTGTGCGCAGTTGGAAGCGCAGCACCTGGCCGGCGCTTAAAAAAAAGCCCAGCGAGAAGGTCGCCTGATCGTCTTCGTGGACGAATCGGGCATCAGCGAGCGCCCGACCCGGGTGCGCACTTGGGCGCCCAGGGGGCACACACCCATCATCCAGTTCCACTTCAACTGGAACCACGTCTCGGTGATCGCCGGCTTGACGCGCACCAACTGTCTGTTTCGGCTGCACGAGGGCAGCATCAAGAAGGAGGAGATCGTCGAATTCCTCAAAGCGCTCAAGGCCCATCTGAAGCAGCCGCTGCTGGTGATCTGGGATGGTCTCAAGGCGCATCGCAGTCGGCTCGTGCGCGAATACCTCGACAGCCTGGATGGGTACATCCAGATCGCGTTCCTGCCGCCCTACGCGCCGGACCTGAACCCGGTGGAGTACCTGTGGGCCTGGCTGAAGCGACACGCATTGGCCAACTACTGCCCCGCCGACCTGAGCGAGCTGCACACGACCGCGCGCAACAAGCTCAAGAGCGCTCAGAAACGCCCCTCGATCATTGCCGCATGCTGGATGCAGGCTACGCTCTGGTAGTGTCATTAATTAAGTAAAGATCAATAGCATCGCAGCCAGGACGCCATCTTCCGCATGCAAACCGTCTCCAATCCAACCTCGAGCTCAGCACAACGTCTGCGCGTGCTGTTTGCAGGCATCTGCGCCCTCATTCTCACCGTGGGCCTGGCGCGGTTTGCCTACACGCCGATGCTGCCGGTGATGCACAGCCAGGCCGGGCTGACTGCAGTGGCCGCAGGCTGGCTGGCAACGTTCAACTACGCGGGCTACATCTCGGGGGCGATGCTCGCAGCGTCTGTGGGCAATCTGCAGCAGAAATTCGTGCTCTACCGCATCGGCCTGGTGCTCGCGGTGGTGACGACCGCCGCGCTGGGCTTCACCGACAACCCCACGCTGTGGGCCGTGCTGCGCTTTGTTTCCGGGCTGTCGAGTACGGCGGGGTTGCTGCTGGCCTCGGGCCTTGCGCTGAACTGGCTGATCCGCAACGGCCACCGGCCCGAGCTGGGCCTGCATTTCACCGGGCTGGGGCTGGGCATCGTGGTTTCGGGGCTGGCGGTGGGCGCAATGATGGACCGGCTGAACTGGGCACAACAGTGGATGGCGCTCGGGCTGCTGGGGCTGGTGTTTTTCGTGCCGGCCTGGTTGTGGCTGCCACCGCCTGCACCCGCAGCGCCGCTGCCTGCGGGCGGGGTGCACGGCGCAGCGCCCGCACCACCCCGGCGCTGGATGCTGCTGATGACGGCCATGTATTTCTGCGCCGGGTTCGGCTATGTGATCAGCGCCACGTTCATCGTCGCCGTTCTGGACAAGTTGCCGCTGCTGGCGGGCAAGGGCGGCTGGGTGTGGGTCATCGTGGGGCTGGCAGCGGCGCCGTCGAGCTTTGTCTGGGACCGCATTGCCCGCGCCTGGGGCGAGATTGGCGCGCTGCTGCTGGCCTTCGCGCTGCAGACCGTGTCCATCGTATTGCCCGCCATCACGGCGAACGTGGCGCTGAACCTGCTCAGCGCGGTGCTGTATGGAGGCACCTTCGTGGGCATCGTCAGCCTGACGCTTACGCTCATCGGTCGCCGCTTTCCGGCCAATCCGGCCAAGGCGATGGCGCGGCTGACGCTGAGCTACGGCGTGTCGCAGATGGTCGCTCCCGCGATGGCAGGCTACATTGCCTCGCGCACCGGCAACTACCACGGAGCGTTGTTGGTCACCGCAGCGGTGATGCTGCTGGGCATGGCCTTGCTGGGGGTCATGCAGCGCGATTCTGCACGCGGCACCATGCGCTGAGGCGCCGTGGCGACTGTGCCGCAGGTTCAATCCCCCCGCAGCCGATCATCGCGCTCGAGCAGCAACCCGTCGGTGATGTCCAGGGGCCTCGTCGCACCGGCCAATGCGGCGATCTTGACCGGCGCAGTCATCGGCCGTCCGCTTGATGCGGGTCAAGCAAGTCAAATTCAAGTGCGTTGAAAACCGCCGCGCTGCACCCAGTTGTCAAAAGAGAACGGGTCGCACCCAGCGGCTCGCAACGACGAGGAGTCAGCCCATGATCATCAAACCGCGTTTCGAAGGCTTGGCCACGCACGACACCACGACCTGGCAGGCCAGCCTGGAAGAATTCGCGTCTCGGCAGCTGCGCCCGCTGCTGGTGGCGCATGGCGCAGATGCCGGCGTGCTGCACGCCACGCTGCGTCGGCCGCCCCGGCTGCAGCATGGCTTCGAGGTGCAGTTGCACATGCATCTGCCGGGCAAGAAAATTTTCGCTGCCAGTGCGCGTGGCGAGCAGGTTCCGGCGATCAGCGAGCGCGCGGTCAAGCGGCTGTTTCGCGAGGCGCAGCGGCATTTCGCCCAGTTGCACGGGCAGAATCGCGATCGCCGCGAGTTGCGGCGCGAGCGGCTGCGCGTGCTTGAGCAGCGCCTGGGCGCGCTGCCTGCCCCGGTGGCCGAACAGGCCCAGCAGAGTGTCGAGGCGCTGCTGCAACGGCTCACCCCCGTCGCCGCGCGCGAGCTGGCCTATCTGCGCGCCAGTGGTGATCTGCCGGAGGGCTATCCGAGCGTGAACGACGTGATCGACGAGGCCGCGGCGCACACCCGCGCGGCCTGGGGCGAGGCGCCGGATGCAGGCAAGGTCTACCAGCAGCTGCTCAAAAATCTGTTCAAGACCATCGACCGCGAGGTGGCCGCGGTGCGGCCATATGCACAGGCCGAATCGATCGACGCCACCGTGGCACCCGATGCCGACGATCAGGCCGAGGCCATGGTCGAGGAGGACATGTACGAGTACTTCCAGCCCGACGACACGCTGAGCCTGGCCGATGTGCTGCCCGCACCCGAGCCGCAAAGCGACGAGGCCGCCGAAGCCGAGAGCGACGAGGAACAGCCTCAGCCCGAGCCACGGCAGCGCAGCGAACAGGCGTATGCACTCGATCTGGCCAAGACGCTGCCGATCACCTGGCGGCGCTCGTTGCTGCTGAGCGTGTTCGACACCCTGAGCGCAGCCGATATCGCCGATGTGCTCGACGCCGAAGAGACTGCAGTCGTCGGCTGGATCGAGCAGGCCTGCAGCTTCGTGCAGGCCCGCCTTGCCGATGCCGGGGTTGCCCTGCCGGCAGGCAGCGCGCGCGAGGTGGTGTTCGCCGTGCTGCAGGCAAGACGCTGAGCTACTGCGCAGTCAACGCGCGCACATACGCCGCGGTGCCCTCTTCCACCGTGGCGAAGTGATGCGTGCAGCCCGCAGCGCGCAGGTGGCTGAGGTCGGCCTGGGTGTGGCACTGATACTTGCCCACCAGCGCGTCGGGGAAAGGGATGTAGGCAATCTCGCCGACAGCCACCAGATCGGCCAAGGCCAGCGCGGGCTTGCCCGCCTGCTGCCGCAGGGTGTTGACGACCGTCTGCGCCACGTCGTTGAACGGCTGGGCGCGGCCTGAACCGAGGTTGAAAATGCCGCTCTTGCCTGGGTGGTCGAAAAACCACAGATTGACCGCGACCACGTCGTCGATCCAGACAAAGTCGCGCTCCTGCTGCCCGGGCCCATAGCCGCCGTACTCGCCAAACAGCTTGACCTGCCCGGTGGTGCGGTACTGGTGGACATGGTGAAACGCCACCGAGGCCATGCGGCCCTTGTGCTGCTCGCGCGGGCCGTAGACGTTGAAATAGCGAAAACCCGCGATCTGCGCGGTCGCATGCGGCAGCACCCGGCGCACCACCTGGTCGAACAGCAGCTTGGAATAGCCATAGACGTTGAGCGGCTGCTCGAACGCCGGGTCTTCGCGGAAGGTGCTGCTGGCGCCGTAGGTGGCGGCGCTGGAGGCATAGAGCAGCCGCACACCCTGCGCCTGCGCGGCGTCGAGCAGGGTCTTGCTGGCGCGGTAGTTGTTGTCGAGCATGTAGCGGCCGTCGTGCTCCATGGTGTCGGAGCAGGCGCCTTGGTGGAACACCGCCTCGACCTTGCCGAAATGCCCGCGGGCGAACTGCTCGAAAAACACGGTCTTGTCGAAATAGTCGCTGATGCGCAGATCGACCAGATTGCGGAACTTGTCGCCCTGCGTGAGATTGTCCACCGCGATCACGTCGGTGATGCCGCGGGCATTGAGCCCCTTGACCAGATTGCTGCCGATGAACCCGGCGGCTCCCGTGACGATGGCTCTCATGTCCACAGCTCCTGCGGGGTGACGGTGGCGGTACCGAGCTTGCCCACCACGATGCCGGCGGCGCGGTTGGCAGTGCGCACCGCGTCTTCGAGCGCGCAGCCCGCGCCCAGCACCACGGCGAGTGTGGCGATGACCGTGTCGCCCGCGCCGGAGACGTCGTACACCTCGCGCGCCTCGGTCGGGATGTGCAGCTCGCCCTGCTCGGTATACAGGCTCATGCCCTCTTCCGAACGGGTCAGCAGCAGCGCCTTGATGCCGAGTTTTTTGCGCAGCCCCTGCGCCTTGGCGGTGAGTTCGTCCTCGCTGCCCCACTCGCCGACCACCTGCGCCAGCTCGGCGCGGTTGGGGGTGATGACCGTGGCCCCAGCATAGCGGCTGTAGTCACGCCCCTTGGGGTCGATCAGGATGATCTTGCCCTGGGTGCGCGCCAGATTCATCATCTGGTCGAGGTGTTCGAGCCCGCCCTTGCCATAGTCCGACAGCAGCACCACGTCGTGAAACGTCAGCTCATGTTCATAGCGCTCCATCATCGCGGCGAGCACTTCGTGGTCGGGCTTTTGCTCGAAGTCCAGGCGGATGAGCTGCTGCTGGCGCGACACCACGCGCAGCTTGACCGTGGTCTTGAGCGTGGGGTCTTGCCGCATGGCGTTGCGGATCGGGGTGTCGACCAGCAGGGTGGCGAGCTTGCGCCCCGGCTCGTCTGCGCCCACCACCGACAGCAACGTGGTCTGCGCGCCAAGCATCGCGGCGTTGAGCGCCACGTTGGCCGCGCCCCCGACGCGGTCTTCATCGCGCTGCACCCGCACCACGGGCACCGGCGCTTCGGGCGAGATGCGGTCTACCGCGCCGAACCAGTAGCGGTCGAGCATGACGTCGCCGACGATGAGCACGCGGGATTGAGCGAGTTGTTCTGCGTTCATGATCCAAGGAGGGAGAGTTCTTCCAGGCGGCGTGGCGGGTAGGTTTCCCAGCCCTGGCAGCCTGGACAATGCCAGAAATATTGCCGTGCCTCGAACCCGCAGGCGGCGCAGCGGTAGCGCTGGCGGCTGCGCAGCGCATTGTCCACCGCACCCTGCATCGCGGCCGCCGCCTCGGGCACGGTGGCACCGGGCATCGGATGTTCGAGCACGCGCTTGAGTGCCAGCAGACTGCGGTGCGATTGCAGGTATTGCTGTGCGCATTGCGCCCGGGATGCGGGATCGGGGTCGAGCAGCAGCACGGCGTCGAGCAGGTCGATCGCCGGGGTCTGCGCCAGCCGCTGCCGCAGCCAGGCCAGCCCGTCCTCCACCTGCCCGAGCTGCTGACGCAACTGCGCGATCTGCACCGCAGCCAGCGCGAGAAATTCGGGCTGGACCAGGTCGATCGACTCCAGGGTCTGCAGGGCAAGCTGGAGATCGCCGCGCTCCTTTGCCCACTGCGCGCGCATCAGCCGCGGCCGCACGCCCTGCGGCGCGGCCTGCAATGCGGCGTCCAGCGCGGCTTGCGCGTCCGCCTCACGCCCTGCGGCGTGGTGCTGCGCGGCCAGCTCGCACCAGTATTGCGCGATCTGCCGCTGATAGGTCCCGGTGGCGCGCTGCTCCAGCTGGCCGGCGCGGGCGATGGCACTGTTCCAGTCCTGCGTGCGTTCGCTGATCTGCAGCAATGCGGTCAGCGCCTGCGAGGCATAGGCGCTGCGCTGCAAGTCCTGGTAGGCGGATTCGGCGCGGTCGAGCAGCCCGGCCTTGAAAAAGTCCTGTGCCAGCGCGAGCTGCGCGCGCTCGCGCGCCTCGCGTGGCAGGTCGGCGCGGGCGAGCAGGTTTTGATGCACCCGCACCGCGCGCTCGTATTCGCCCCGGCGGCGAAACAGATTGCCCAGGGCGAAGTGCAGATCGACCGTGTCGGGATCGGCGGTCATGGCTTCGATGAAGGCGTCGATCGCCTTGTCCTGCTGCTCATTGAGCAGGTGGTTGAGGCCGCGGTAATACGCCTGCGGCGCGTCGCGGCGCAGGGCGTGTTCGGTGCGCACCTGCCGCAGATCGACGCGCGAGGCCAGCCACCCCAGCGCGAACATCAGGGGCAGGACCAGCAGCCACCACAGGTCAAACTCCATCGATCGGCCTGTCGATCGGTTGCTGCGGAAATTCGGTCGGCGCGGCAGGCGCCCTCGACGTCATGGCGGCTGCCGGTTCCTTGTCGGCTCGCCTGCCTGCGCGCCGCCTGTGCCGCATCCAGGAAGGCAGCAGCGCCAGCACGCCCAGCACCGCGCCCAGGGCGAACACGGTCAACAGCAGCACGATCATCGGCGTGTGCCACTGGGTGCCAAACAGCAGGTGCAGGGTAACGGGTTCCAGGTTGTTCAGCGCCAGGCCAAACAGCAGCAGAAACACCACCAGCCGCAAAAACCAGCTCAGGATGCGCATGGAAAAGGATTCGGTACAGGCAAGCGGGTAAGCATATTCGATTCCCCGCCAGCGTCATGCTGCCACGCGGATGAAAACAACCCGGTGGACAATAGCGCACATCCTCACGCCTTCCCCACATCATGCCGCACAGCCAACACGCCCTGCATTGCCCTGCCCCTGTTCCCAGCGCCGTGTTCAACGACGCGCAAGCCGCGCTGGAGCAGGTACAGGCGCTTTACGAGGCCGCAGTGACCCACCTGCGCGACAGATTCGCCGCGTTCATCGCAGGCACGCTGCCGCCAGGGCGGGTGCGCGCCTGCTATCCGGTCGTGCGGGTGCGCATCGACACCGTGGCGCGGCCGGATTCGCGCCTGGCCTACGGCTTCGTCGCCGCACCCGGGCTGTATGAAACCTCCCTCACTCGCCCCGACCTGTTCGCCGACTATCTCCGCACGCAGTTCCAGCTGCTGCTGGCCAACCATGGGGTGGCGCTGGAAGTCGCTGTGGGCGAGCAGCCGATTCCGCTGCATTTCAGCTTTGCCGGGCAGGCGCATGTCGAAGGCCAGCTCAGCCCCGAGCAGCGCCAGCAGTTGCGGGACATCTTCGACCTGCCCGACCTGGCCGCGATGGACGACGGCATTGCCAACGGCACGCACGACACGCCAGCAGGCCAGCCCTTCCCGCTGGCGCTGTTCACCGCACCGCGCATCGACTATTCCCTGCACCGGCTGCAGCACTACACCGGCACCGCCCCCGCCCATTTCCAGAACTTCGTGCTGTTCACCAACTATCAGTTCTATGTGGACGAATTCGTGCGGCTGGCGCATGCGCTGATGGCCCGTCCTGCAGGCAGCGCTGGCGATGATCAGCCGCCCCACACCGCATTCGTCGAACCCGGCAATGTGGTCACCACCCGCGCCGGCGCAGCGGCACCGGCGCAGACCGCGGGCCAGCCCCCGGCGCGGCTGCCGCAGATGCCGGCCTATCACCTGGTCATGCCCGACCACAGCGGCATCACCCTGGTGAACATCGGCGTCGGCCCGGCCAACGCCAAGACCATCACCGATCACATCGCGGTGCTGCGGCCGCACGCCTGGATCATGCTCGGCCACTGCGCCGGGCTGCGCAACTCGCAGCGCCTCGGAGACTATGTGCTGGCACATGGCTATGTGCGCGAAGACCATGTGCTCGACGAGGAGCTGCCGCTGTGGGTGCCGATTCCGCCGCTGGCCGAGGTGCAGCAGGCGCTCGAGGGCGCCGTGGCCGACATCACCCAGCTGCACGGCTACGAACTCAAGCGCGTGCTGCGCACCGGCACCGTGGCCAGTACCGACAACCGCAACTGGGAACTGCTGCCCTACCCCGGCCCCGACCGGCGCTTCAGCCAGAGCCGTGCGATCGCGCTCGACATGGAAAGCGCCACCGTGGCGGCCAACGGCTTTCGCTTCCGCGTGCCCTACGGCACGCTGCTGTGCGTGAGCGACAAGCCGCTGCACGGCGAACTCAAGCTGCCCGGCATGGCCGACCAGTTCTACCGCCAGCAGGTCGAACAGCACCTGCGCATCGGTCTGCGCGCCATTGCCCGGCTGCGCCAGCAGAGCATGGGACGGCTGCACAGCCGCAAGCTGCGCAGCTTCGACGAAGTGGCGTTCCAGTAGGTGGCGTTCCAGTGAGCCGGGCGCGGCGTCAGGCGGTATAGCGCACCTGGTGCGCGTCGGCAGACGGCCGCGCGACGATCTCGCCGATGATCCAGCCGGTCTCGCCCTGCGCCCGCAGCGTGGCGAGCACGGCGTCGGCGTCGGCCGCATCGACCACCAGCACGAAGCCCACGCCGCAATTGAAGGTGCGGCGCATTTCGGCGTCGTCGATGCCGCCTTCGCGCTGCAGCCAGGCGAACAGCTCGGTCTGCCCCCAGGTGGACGGATCGAGCACGCATTGCACACCTCCGGGGAGCACGCGCGGAATGTTCTCGCTGAGGCCGCCGCCGGTGATGTGCGCCATGCCTTTGATCGGGTGCTGCGCCAGCGCCTGCAGCACGGGTTTGCAATAGATGCGGGTGGGCGCCATCACGGCGCTGCGGAAGTCCTGCCCGTCCAGGGTCTGCGGCAAGTCGGCGGGCTGGGTGCGGGAGATGATCTTGCGCACCAGTGAATAGCCGTTGGAATGCGCCCCGCTGGAGGCCAGACCGATGACACGGTCGCCCGGCACGATGCTGCGGCCATCGATGATGCCGCTTTTTTCCACCGCGCCGACGGCGAAACCGGCCAGGTCATACTCGCCCGCCGGATACATGCCCGGCATTTCCGCAGTCTCGCCGCCGATCAGCGCGCAGCCGGCCTGCTCGCAGCCCTGCGCAACGCCGCCTATCACCTGCGTGGCGGTTTCCACAGCGAGCTTGCCGCAGGCGAAATAGTCCAGAAAGAACAGCGGCTCGGCGCCCTGCACCAGCACGTCGTTGACACTCATCGCCACCAGGTCGATGCCCACGGTGTCGTGGCGGTCCCACTCGAACGCCAGCTTGAGCTTGGTGCCCACGCCGTCGGTGCCTGACACCAGCACCGGCTCGCGGTAGCGTTTGGGCACCTCGAACAGCGCGCCGAAGCCGCCGATTCCGGCGAGCACACCGTCGCGCAGCGTGCGCCGGGCCAGAGGCTTGATGGCATCCACCAGCGCGTCTCCGGCGTCGATGTCCACGCCGGCGTCGCGATAGGTTAAGGGGGTTTTTTGCATGATGGGCAGGGGTTGAAAAAGCAGGGCTGGCGGGCGTTGGGCCCATCCACCTGCAAACAGGCGGCGGGCGACATCGGGCGCGTCTGGCGCCCTGCACCGCATAAAATGACATGTTCCGATTTTAGAGTGCGTCGTTCTGGCGCCCGCCCACCCTCGCCTGCCAACCTTTCTCGCAGGCACTCTGCCGCAAATACAAGCCCCGCGTCTCATGCTCCTGACACCCGCCCTGAAAAACGCACTCATCTGGCTTGCGATCGGCATGGTGGCGCTGTGGCTGGTCTGGCTGCTGGGCAGCATCCTGATGCCGTTTCTCGTTGGCATCACCCTGGCCTATGTGCTGCACCCGCTGGTGGAACGGCTCAAGCGCCGCCGCATCCCGCGGGCGCTGGGTGCGGCCCTGGCGATCACCGTGGCCATCGGACTGTTCGTCGGTTTGTTCCTGCTGCTGGTGCCGGTGGTCAGCCAGATCGTGCCGCTGATCCGCGAAAAATTTCCGCTGCTGCTGCAGACCATCGTCGACTGGGGCACGCCGCTGCTCGCGCGGTTCGACGTGCATGTCAACTTCGACCCAGCCAGCGTGCGGCAGACCCTGTCCAAATATCTCAGCTCGCATGGCGAGGACTGGGCCGCGCTGTTGCTGCGTTCTGCGAGCACGGGCGGCATCGGCCTGCTGGTGCTGCTGGGCAATCTCACCCTGATTCCCGTCGTGGCCTTTTACCTGCTGCTCGACTGGGGCCAGACACTGGAGCGGCTGAGCGCGCTCATTCCTCCCAGGCACCGCGACGCGGTACTGCGCTTCTTTCACGACTGCGACGTCATCCTCGGCCAGTACCTGCGCGGGCAGTTGCTGGTGATGCTCATTCTGGCGTTCTACTACTCGGCCGGGCTGACGATCGCCGGGTTCAGCCTGGCGCTGCCGGTGGGCATTTTCACCGGGCTGGCGGTGTTCGTGCCGTATGTGGGCTTCGGCCTCGGGCTGCTGCTGGCGCTGCTCACCGGCGCGCTGCAGTTCCTGAGCTGGTATGGCGTGATCGCAGTGGCCGTGGTGTACGGCATCGGCCAGTTGATCGAATCGCTCTACGTCACCCCCAAATTCGTCGGCGAGAGCATCGGCCTGCACCCGCTGCTGGTCATCTTCATCCTGCTGGCCTTTGGCACGCTGTTTGGCTTCTGGGGCATCTTGCTGGCGCTGCCTGCGGGCGCGGTGCTGCTGGTTGTGGCGCGCCGCTTGCTGGCCTGGTACCGCCAGAGCGCGCTGTTCGTCTGACGCATGACCTCGACTGCACCGCAACGTCCTGCACCGAACGCCAGTCTGGCCGCGCGCCAGCACATCCTGCCACTGGACTGGGAGCCAAGCCAGACACTGGACAATTTCGAGGTCGGCACACACCGCGACAACGCCCTGGCGCTGCAGGCCCTGCACGATCTGTTGCAACAGCGCGACCACAGCGCCCTCTACCTCTGGGGCGAAACCGGCAGCGGCAAGAGTCATCTGCTGTGGGCCGCGTGCCATGCGCTGCAGCAGCAGGGCCGCTGGGCGCTGCTGCTCACACCGCGCACGCCGGCCTCCTCCTGGCCGGATGTCCATGATCTGCTGACGCAGAGCGCCGGCGGGCTGCTGGCGGTGGATGACGCGCAACACCTCGCCGACTGGCAGCAGGACTGGCTGTTCGGCCTGTACAACGCCGCGCGCACCGCCAGACTTGCCTTTCTCGCCAGCGGCACCACGGCCCCGGCGGCCCTGCCGCTGCGTGCCGATCTGCGCACCCGTCTGAGCTGGGGCCTGGCGCTGCGCCTGAGCCCACCGGACGACGCCATATGCGCCAGGGTGCTGCAACGCCTGGCACATGACCGCGGCTATGCCCTCAGCCCCGAACTGCTGCACTACATGCAAACCCACCTCAGCCGCGACCTGTCCCGCCTGTCCGTCCTGATGGCCGCGTTCGACCGCTATGCTCTGGCCACGCAGCGCCCAGCCACCGTGCCTCTGCTCAAGGCCCTCCTGGCGGAGCAGCCGCAATTGCTGCAAACCGCCCCGCACGAGACCTCTGGCGACTGAGCATTCCACACCATGTCATCACACTCCATGCGCAAGCTCGCTCTGTTCGACCTCGACAACACCCTCATCCCCTTCGACTCCGACCACGCCTTCGGGCAATTCGTCGCCGAGCTGGGCTGGGTCGACGCAGAACAGCACCGCCAGCAGAATGAAGCGTTCTATCGCCAGTACAAGGCCGGCACGCTCGATCTCGCCGCCTACCTGCGCTTCGCCCTGCAACCCATCGCCGGGCGCGACCTTGCCGAACTGCACGCGGCCCACGCGGCGTTCATGCGCGACGTGGTGCTGCCGCAAATGCAGCCCGCCGCGCAGCAACTGGTCGACCGCCACAAGGAGGCGGGCGATCTGTGCTGCATCGTCACCGCCACCAATACCTTCGTCACCCGGCCGATTTCCGATGCATTCGGCGTGGAGCATCTCATCGGTGTGGAACTCGAACGTGACGCCCAGGGCCGCTACACCGGCAACTGGGTGGGCACGCCGTCGTTCCGCGAAGGCAAGATCGTCCGTACCGAACAGTGGCTGGCCTCGCTGGGGCTGGGCTGGGGCAACTTCGACCAGATCTGGTTCTACAGCGACTCGATCAACGACCGCCCCCTCCTCGAACACGCCACCCATCCCGTGGTTGTCCACCCCGATCCGCTGCTGGCCCAGCTTGCCCGCGAAAAGGGCTGGCCCACATTGCAGTTGCACCATCCATGATCAGAAAATTCATCTCCCGCCTGTTCAACCCCGACAAGGCGCAGGGCTCGACACAGCGCCGTGGTCGCCGCCGCGAGCTGCCGCGCAGCGAGCACCAGATCGACGCCAGCCGCATTCCAGCCACCGCCCGCAACACGGTGCAGACCCTGCAGCAAGCCGGCTATGAGGCCTATATCGTGGGTGGCGCCGTGCGCGACCTGCTGCTGGGCCACAAGCCGAAAGATTTCGACGTCGCCACCAACGCCACGCCCGAGCAGGTCAAGCCCTTGTTCAAGCGCGCCTTCATCATCGGCCGACGCTTTCGCATCGTGCATGTCATGTACGGGCGCGACATCATCGAAGTCTCCACCTACCGCGCACTGCACGACGCGCAGGCGGCCGAGTCGGTCAGCGGCAACGAGCGCACCTCACGCAAGGCGCTGGCCGACAAGACCCTGGCCGTGGACAGCAGCGGCCGCGTGCTGCGCGACAACGTCTGGGGCACCCTGGACGACGATGCAGAGCGCCGCGACTTCACCATCAACGCGCTGTATTACGACCCGATCCGCGACGTGGTGGTCGACTACCACCAAGGCATGGACGACCTGAAGAAGCGCCGCCTGCGCATGATCGGCGACCCCGCTGCGCGCTACCGCGAAGACCCGGTGCGCATGCTGCGCATCGCCCGCTTCGCCGCCAAGCTGGGTTTCGACATCGACCCCGCCACGCTCGCGCCGATTGCCACCAGCGCCGACCTGCTGGCCAACGTCCCCGCCGCGCGCCTGTTCGACGAAACCATCAAGCTGCTGCAGACCGGTCACGCCGTCGCCTCGCTGCAGCAACTGCGCCGCCTGGGGCTGCACCACGGCCTGCTGCCGCTGCTCGATCCGGTGCTCGAAAAGCCCGAAGGCGAGCGCTTCATCACCTCGGCGCTGGAAGACACCGACGCGCGCATCGCCCAGGGCAAGACCGCCAGCCCGAGCTTCCTGTTTGCCTGTCTGCTCTGGCACGACGTGGAGCAACGCTGGAACACCCTGCTGGCAGAGGGCATCACCCCCCTGATGGCCCTCGACCAGGCCGCGGACGAAGTGCTTGCGGCACAGGCCGAGCGACTGGCCATTCAGCGGCGCATTGCCACCGACATGCGGGAAATCTGGTCGCTGCAATCGCGCTTCGAGCGCCGCACGCCGCGTTACGCCAACAGCCTGGTCGAGCATCCCCGGTTTCGCGCCGCCTTCGACTTTCTCAGCCTGCGCGCCCGCAGCGGCCAGGCCGAGCAGGAACTGGTGCAATGGTGGGACGACTTTCAATTCGCCGACGCCGACATCCGCGCCGAGATGCTGGCCTCCGCCCCGCAACCCAGCGCAGCGACCAAGGCCAAACGGCGGCGGCGGCGCAAAAAGCCGGCTGCTGCCCCCGAGTCCGGCAACGGCTCCGACGCACCACAGAACAACTGAATCCCGATGTCCTGCGCCGACGATGTCGTGGCCTTCGTCGCCTTGGGCGCCAATCTGGGCGACGGCGCTGCCGCGTTGCGGGCTGCAGTGCAGGCCATCGATGCCTTGCCGCTGGTGCGGGTTGTGGCCCGCTCCAGCCTCTACCGCACCGCGCCACAACAATCCAGCGGGCCGGACTACTGGAATGCGGTCATCAAGCTGCAGACCGCCCAGTCGCCGGACGCGCTGCTCGACGCCCTGCTGCGCATCGAATCCAACATGGGTCGCGAGCGCCCCAGCGGCGCCGTCAATGCCCCACGCACCCTCGATCTGGACTTGCTGATGTACGGCACCCTGCACCGCCAGACCCCGGAGCTGACATTGCCACACCCCCGCATGGTGCAGCGCGCCTTTGTGCTGGCCCCGCTGGCCGAGGTCTGGCCGGAGGGCACACTGGAAGGCGTTGCTGCTGCCGAACTGGCTGCCCGGCGCATTGCCGAGGGCCAGCGCATCGAGCGGCTCGGCCCGCTGTGATCAATTGCCGCCAAAAAACCGCTGCAGGACATAGGCAAGCCCGCCGGTCAGCGAGCCCACGCCCATGAACAGCGCGAAGATCACCACCAGAACCGGCCCCCAGCCGTTCGCGCTGCGGCGGCTCTGGGCGGCGTTCCAGCGCGCATCCCATTTCTCATCCGAGGTCAGGCCGATGACCAGGGTCTGCACCACGACCGCAATCACCACGGCGACAAACACGCCGAGCAGCACCCAGGTCAGCATGTCATCCTGACCCTTCTGCACGAAGCGGTACAGGCCATACAGCCCGACGACGAACAAAGGGCCATGCACCCAGGCCCAGGAATCGCGCCAGCCATGCAGGTAGAAGCGATGCCCGCCGAAGACGCCGGTCAGCAGGGCCAGCAAAGAGGCCATGAATTTGTTTCTGAAACCCGTTTGGTTGGTCATGGTCCGCACTCAGGCAGGGGTTGTCTCGGCGCCAGCGCCAAGCGCACGTTGCATCAGCACCACATCGAGCCAGCGCTCGAATTTCCACCCCACCGCAGGCAAGCGCCCCATTTCGGTGAATCCCTTGGCACCATGCACGCCGATGGACCCGGCATTGGCGGCGTCTCCGATGACCGCAAGCATCTGCCGCGCGCCGCATGCCGTGCAGGCGTCGATCAGTGCGTCGAGCAGGCGCCCGCCCAGTCCCTGGCGCTGCGCTTCCGGTGCGATGTAGATGGAATCCTCCACGGTGAACCGGAAGGCCTCCCTTGGACGAAACCAGTTGGCGTAGGCAAAGCCCATCACCGGACCGCCCTCATCGCGTGTGGCGACCAGCCAGGGCAGACCGCGGGACGCGACCTCCTGCATGCGGCGCTGCATCTCCGATTGGTCTGGAGGCTGCGTCTCGAAAGTGCCCGTGCCATGCAGGACGTGGTGACGGTAGATTGCCGTGATGGATGCGAGATCGGCTGCAGTGGCGGGGCGTATCGAAAATTCCGGCATGGGGTGCTGTGCGCGCATTGGTCGTGTTTATAATGACGAGTTTATCCGAGTGTTGCTTTTCCTCATCCGCACGCGCCTTGCCCTGAAGCGATGCCGAGTAAAAGGAGAAGCGCTGAATCGACACTGAAGCGGCTGAAATGCCCGGACCAAACGACCGTCCAGAGCTTGTCCCAGGCGCCCCACACCGCGAAGCATCGCCGTGTGGGGTCGTCCAGGACCCGCACACTGGCGGTTGACGGCGGGCAGAACAGACGCCCTCATCACTGGCCACGGTCAACCCCGCAGGCCCCGTTTTTTTGACAAGGAAGCAAAATGGTTGTGATCCGTTTGACCCGTGCCGGCGCCAAGTCGCACCCCTTCTACCACATCGTGGCCACCGATTCCCGCAGTCGCCGCGACGGCCGCTACATCGAGCGTCTGGGCTATTACAACCCGGTTGCGCGTGGTGCCGAAGTGCCCCTGCACATCGCTGCAGAGCGCCTGAACCACTGGACCAGTGTCGGCGCGCAAGTCTCGCCCACTGTGCAGCGTCTGGTGAAAACCGCGAAAAAGTCGGCTCCGGCTGCAGCCTGAACCGCAAGATTCTTGCCTGAGAGCGGCGGGCAGACAGTGTGTCTTCACGCCGCTTTTTGCTTTCTGCTTGCCTGACAACCTAGCCGCCGTGACTGCGCCGGACGATCTCTACCAAGTCGGCCACGTGCTCGATGCCTGGGGCGTGCGTGGCTGGGTGAAAGTTGCACCCGACGATCCGCAGGCCGCCGCGCTGCTCAAGGCCAAGACCTGGTGGCTGAGCCGACCGGGCTTCGACGGAGCGGAAAAGCCCTATCAGGTGCGTCTGGCGCGTCGTCACGGCAGCGCGATCGTCGCCCTTTTCGATGGTTCGGAAGACCGCAGCGCGGCCGAAGCCCTGCGCGGCCATCAGATCGCCGTCCGCCGCGCAGACTTTCCCCCGACACAGTCCGGCGAGTTCTACTGGGCCGACCTGATCGGCTGCAAGGTGCAGAGCCCGCAAGGCGACGATCTGGGCACGGTCATCGGCTTGCTCGACAGCGCTGCCCACGCGGTCCTGCGCCTGCAGATCCCGGGCGTGAGCCCAGATGCCAAGACGCGCGAGCGGCTCATTCCCTTTGTCGATGCCTACATCGACTCGGTTGATCTGCCCTCCAGAACCATCGTCGCGCAGTGGGACGCCAGTTACGACTGACGCCATGCCGCGTTTCGATGTCATCAGCCTGTTTCCCGCCTACTTCGAGCCGCTGAAGCACCATGGCGTCTCGCGCCGGGCATTCGAATCGGGGCAGATGCAACTGGAATGCTGGAATCCGCGCGATTTCACCACCGACGCCCACCGCACCATCGACGACCGCCCCTACGGTGGCGGCCCGGGCATGGTGATGCTGGCCGAACCGCTGGAACGCACGCTCGACGCCATTGCCACGGCGAGGCAGCGAGCGGCACAGCCCGCTGCGCCGGTCTGGCTGTTCTCTCCCACAGGACGCCGCATCGACCAGAAGCTGGTGGACGACCTGGCGCAATCGGACGGAGTGACGCTGCTGTGTGCCCGCTATGAGGGCGTCGATCAGCGCCTGATCGATCGGCGGGTGGACGCCGAAATCAGTCTCGGGGACTTTGTGCTGTCGGGCGGGGAAATCCCGGCACTGGCGCTGCTCGATGCCGTCAGCCGCCTGCTGCCTGGCGTGCTGGGCAGCGCGCAATCTGCACAACAGGACAGTTTCTCCAACGGCCTGCTCGACTGCCCGCATTACACCCGCCCGGAGGTCTATGACGGCCAGGCAGTTCCCGAGGCATTGCTCAGCGGCGACCATGCGCGTATCGCGCAGTGGCGACGCGAGCAATCCCTGCGGCTGACCCTCCAACGCCGCCCGGACCTGATCGCACAATTGACCAAGACACAGTCCCTCACCAAAAGCGACCTCAAGCTCCTGAGCGCTTTGGGCTATACTCCACAGGTTTGATCCTCTGCTGTTTTCGTTGCACGACATCTCCTGCGCGTGACGCGCTTGCGAGCAACGGCCAACACCTTTGATAAATCCAGACAGCAAGATCATTGGAGCCCCAACATGAATCTGATCGCAACCCTCGAACAGGAAGAAATCGCCCGCGTCAGCGCTGGCAAGAACTTTCCCCAATTCAATCCCGGCGACACCGTGGTCGTGTCGGTCAAGGTGGTTGAAGGCAACCGCAAACGGAACCAGGCCTATGAAGGCGTGGTGATCGCCAAGCGCAACCGTGGCCTGAACTCCAGCTTCATCGTGCGCAAGATTTCCGCTGGCGAAGGCGTGGAACGCACCTTCCAGCTCTACTCCCCGCAGATCGCCTCCATCGAAGTCAAACGCCGTGGCGATGTGCGCCGTGCCAAGCTGTATTACCTGCGCGACCGTTCGGGCAAGTCGGCCCGCATCAAGGAAAAGCTGGTGCTTCGCTCTGCTGCAACCCAACAGACCGCGACGGCAGAAGCCTGATCTTTTGAAGCAGCGCCACGTTCCAGCGTGGCATGCCCAAAAAGCCGACTTGCGCCGCATGTCGGCTTTTTTGTTGCCCCGCCCCACTCACCTTGTCTGAATCCCGCGCCAAGACCATCGACCCCGAGGACGCACGCTTCCTCGGATGCGACGACACCTTGCCCGCCGTGCCGGACGTCGATCTCACCCCGGAGCGACTGCGGCAACGCTTAGCCCGCCCGCCCGCCTGGCAACCCGAACTGTTTGAAGATTCGCTGCGCCTGAGCAGCCTGCCTCTGCGCGGCGCAGCGGTGCTGGTTGCGCTGGTGCCACGCCCGCACGGCGTGCAGGTGCTGCTCACCCGTCGCACCCTTGCGCTGCACGAGCATGCCGGTCAGATCAGCTTTCCCGGTGGTCGTTGCGATCGCCAGGATCTCCACCCTGCCGCCACGGCCCTGCGCGAAGCGCACGAGGAAATCGGCCTGCATCCGGCAGGAACGGAAGTGCTCGGCACCCTGCCCCTGTATTGCACCGCTTCGCGCTATGCGGTGACGCCAGTCGTTGCCTTGCTGGAGCACACCGAGGGCATGCAGGCCCAACCGGATGAGGTCAGTGAAGTGTTCGAAGTGCCCCTGCGCTTTCTCATGGACCCGCGCCACCACGAGCACCGGGAGTGGACGCCCACAGGCGAAGACACCCTGCAGTCTGCGGCGCTGCGCCGCCGGTTTCTGGTGATGCCGTATGTCGAGGGCGACCGACGCTATGTCATCTGGGGAGCCACGGCGGCGATGCTGCGCAACTTGTATCGGCTGCTGATTGCGTAGGATAGACGCATGGCTTTTCTCTCCGTCCTGATCGCCCTGCTGATCGAGCAGCTCAAGCCCCTGGGTCGTGGCAGCGCCGTCTATCGGCTTCGGCAGCATCTGGCGGATCTGGCCTCGCGCAATTTCGATGCGGGACAATCGCGGCACGGCGTCGCCGCCTGGTTCATCGCCGTCCTGCTGCCCAGCCTCATCACGCTGGCCATCTACCTTCTCGCCGTGCACTACAGCCTGCTGCTGGCCTTGGCATGGAATATTGCGGTGCTGTATTTCACCCTCGGTTTTCGTCAGTTCAGTCACTACTTCACCGACATCCAGGATGCGCTCAATCACAACGATGCTTCGGCTGCACGCAGTCTGCTCAAGCAGTGGAAGGCGCTGGACACGGTGGACATGAGCACCAGCGACATCACCCAGCAGACCATCGAGCATGCACTGGTGTCGGTGCAGCGCTATGTGCTGGGGGTGTTTTTCTGGTTCATCCTGCCGATCGGTCCGGCGGGTGCCGTGCTGTATCGCCTCAGCGACTATGTGGCGGGCAAATGGAACCAGGCCGACAGCGAGGCCAGCCCGGCCCTGCGCAGCTTTGCGCAAAAGGCCTTCGACCTGCTCGACTGGATCCCGGCCCGATTGACTGCCAGTGGCTATGCCATCGTGGGCAACTTCGAGGATGCGGTGGACGTCTGGCGCGGCTATGCGCAGCTCTGGCCCAACCGCAACACAGGCGTGATGCTGGCCTCAGCCGCTGGTGCGGTCGGCATTCGGCTGGGCGCCACCGCAGGTTTGCCCCCCGCCCCCCCCACGGAGCCGGGCTGGACGCAGGAGGGCGAAATCGATCGGGCGGGCAGCACCGCTGAGATGCCCGGCGCCATTCCCCAGCCCGCCCACTTGCGCAATGTGGTGGGGCTGGTGTGGCGCTCGGTGTTGCTGTGGATGCTGCTGCTGGCCATGCTCAGCGTGGTGAGCTGGGTGAATTGACCACCCCCAGCGTACCGCACCCAGCGATTGCCGCTCGGTGCGTTCGCGCTGCACGCCCGGGTTCAACCGACGAGCAATGCATTGACCCGGCGCACATAGGCCGCCGGATCATCAAGCTGACCGCCTTCGGCCAGCAGCGCCTGATCGAACACCACCTGCGCCAGATCGCCGGCATGGGTTTCGTCCTGTGCCACGCGCTGGACCAGCGCATGGCCGGGGTTGATCTCCAGCACGGGCTTGGTGGGCATTTCATTGCGCCCGGCCTGCTTGAGCAGGCGCGCCAGATGGGCGCTCATGCCGTCTTCGGTTGCCACCAGACAGGCGGGAGAATCCACCAGACGCTCGGACACGCGCACATCCTGCACCCGCTCGCCCAGCGCCTCCTTGAAGCGCGCGATCAGCGCCTGGTGATCGGCGGACTGCTTCGAGTCGTCCTTGGCCTCCTCTGGCTTGTCCTGCTCGCCCTTCACCGCGCTGAGATCGACCGCACCGCGCGCCACCGACTGCAAGGGCTTGCCCTCGAAATCGTTGAGAAAGCCCAGCATCCATTCGTCCACCCGATCGGTGAGCAGCAGCACCTCGATGCCCTTCTTGCGGAAGATTTCGAGCTGCGGGCTGGAGCGAGCGATTTTCGGCGTCTCGGCGGTGATGTAGTAGATGGCCTTCTGGCCCTCCTTCATCCGCGCGACATAGTCGGCCAGCGACACGCTTTGCGCATCATCCTCGTTGTGGGTGGAGGCGGCGCGCAGCAGCTTGGCCAAGCGCTCGCGATTGGCGAAGTCTTCGCCGAAGCCTTCCTTGAGCACCGCGCCGAATTCCTTCCAGAACGCGGCGTACTTGTCGCGCTCGGCCTGGTCTTCGCTGCCCGCCAGGTCTTCGAGCATGGCCAGCACGCGCTTGACCGAACCTTCGCGGATGGCGCGCACATCGCGGCTTTCCTGCAGCATTTCACGCGAGACGTTGAGCGGCAGATCGGCGCTGTCGATCACCCCACGCACGAAGCGCAGGTAGGTCGGCATCAGGCTTTCGGCATCGTCGGTGATGAACACGCGCTTGACATACAGCTTGACCCCGGCCTTCTGCTGCCGGTCCCACAGGTCCATCGGCGCCTTGGACGGGATGTAGAGCAGTTGGGTGTATTCGCTGCGGCCCTCGACGCGGTTGTGCGTCCAGCGCAACGGCGGGTTGCTGTCGCCGCTGAGCTGCTTGTAGAACTCCAGATACTGCGCTTCGGTGATGTCGGATTTGCTGCGCGTCCACAGTGCGGCCGCGCTGTTGATCTGTTCCCACTCGTCGGTGGCGACGTATTTGCTCTGCTCGGCGTCCCAGCGCTCCTTGCGCATCTCGATGGGCAGGGAGATGTGGTCGGAGTATTTGCCGATCAGGTCTTTGAGGGTCCAGACCCGCAGGTATTTGTCGATCTTGTCCTCATGCGGCGTGTCTTCGGCGTCGGGCCGCAGGTGCAGGATGACGTCGGTGCCGCGTTTGGCACGGTGGATGGTTTCCACGGTGAACTCACCCGTGCCGTCGGACACCCAGCGCACGCCTTCGCTCTCGGCCATGCCAGCCTTGCGCGACTCCACGGTGATGCGATCGGCCACCATGAACCCCGAGTAGAAGCCCACGCCAAACTGGCCGATCAGCGCGGCATCGGGCTTTTGCTTGTCGCCAAGCTTCTGCATGAATTCGCGCGTGCCGGACTTGGCGATGGTGCCCAGATGTTCCACCGCATCATCCAGACTCAGGCCGATGCCGTTGTCGCTGATGGTCAGCGTGCGGGCGTCCGCGTCGACCGCAATGCGGATGCGCAGATCGGCATCGCCCTCCATCAGCGCGGCATCATCAATGGCCTGGAAACGCAGCTTGTCGCAGGCATCCGAGGCGTTGGAGATGAGTTCGCGCAGAAAGATGTCGCGATTCGAATACAGCGAGTGAGTCACGAGATGCAATAGCTGGCGCACCTCGGCCTGGAAAGCATGGGTATGCGCGGGGGCAGACGTTTCGGTGGTTTGTTCTGTGCTCATGGTGTGTGAGGGAAACGAAAAGAAAAAAACCTGCGCAGGCACATGCGGTCAAACACGCAAAAATCAAGGCGCCGCCGTCGCAACGGGCGGAAAACCTGCCACCAGGGAAGGCATGCCCGCCAGACGCGGCAAGGCGCGCAGGGCATTCGATGTGGTCTGCGCCGCGGTCTGCTCCAGCGACCAGCCGCGCAGCACCGCCATGGTCTGCGCAATGCGAGGCAACTGCTCCGGCGAATTGGGCGCGGGGGGCATCTCCGGCGGCGCGTTGCGCGGGCGGTAGAGCCAGACCGGCGGCATATCGGGAGCGTCGGTTTCGAGCACGGGCACGGTGTCTGGCACCTGCGCCAGCAAGCGGCGGATGTTGAGCGCGCGCTCAAAGGTCATCGCGCCGCCAAAGCCCAGCGCAAAGCCCAGATCGATGAAGCCCTGCGCCTGCTGCATGCTGCCGTTGAACGCATGGGCGATGCCCGCAGGTCGTCCGGCAGCAAACCCGGTGCGGCGCAATCCGGCAAGCAGAGCGTCCTGCGATTTGCGCACATGCAGGATCACCGGCAGGTCGAAGTCACGGGCGATGCGCAACTGCGCGGCGTAGAAATGCTGTTGCCGATCCCGGTCCAGTCCGGGAACAAAGAAGTCCAGTCCGATCTCGCCGATGCCGACGAACAAGGGGTCTGCCAGCGCCAGTTCTGCCTCCCGCCGCAGCGCGTCCAGATCGGAGTCGTGCGCCCGTTCGACGTAGAGCGGATGAATGCCCAGCGCATAGGCCCAGCCGCACTGCCGGGCCAAGGCCTGCACCGTGGCGAAGCGGCTACGCTCCACCGCTGGAATCACGCCGCTCGCCACCCCGGCCAGGCGCGCGCGCGCAGCCACCTCCTGCGCCTGGCCGCCAAATTCGGCCGCGTCCAGATGGGCGTGGGTGTCGAGCCAGATCGAGTGGGTGCGCATGCAGTCAGCCTTCTTGGGGAGTCCACATCTTGCAATCAATGTAAAAAATCACAATTCTGGGAAAAACGAGGGAATCGCTTGGGCAAACAGCGTGAAAAACCTGGAAAATCTGGGGCTTACACGTATTGATTCACGGAACCGCTTCGGTCAGGAGAGGCTCTGACGTTGAATCCAATCAATCAAGCCGCCCATGCAACGCCGTCATTTTCTGCAATCCCTCGCCCAGAGTCGCCTGTTCGCCAACCCCCTGGGGCGCAAGAGTCTGCTTGGGCTGGGACTGCTCGGGGCGGGTGCCGCAGAAACCGCCGCGCAAGCTGCCGCCTGTGCATGCGGACAATGCCCCGACTGCATGCAAGGCTCCGCAAGCCCTGAAACCACGCCCGCTGTCGCTTTTTACTACGGCGCGCGCATTCCGGTGGACGACCTGCGCGCATTCGATTGGGTGGTGCTGGAGCCGCAGCATGCGCTGGCGCAAGACCCGCACATCGTTTCCGCTCTGAGCCCAGACACGCTGGCGCTGGCGTATGTCTCGGTCGGTGAGGTCACGCCCGAGCGTCCGTATGTCGCGGACATGCCCAAGGCCTGGCTGCCGGCATCGAACGCTGCCTGGGGATCGCGCGTGGTCGATCAGACCGCCGCGGGCTGGCCGCAGTTTCTGCGCGAGCGCATCGTCAAGCCGCTGTGGGACGCTGGGTTTCGCGCCTTTTTCCTCGATACGCTGGATTCGTATCAACTGCTGGCCAAAACCCCGGCGGCGCAGGCGCAGCAGGCCAAGGCACTGACGGAAACCCTGCGCGGTCTGGTCACGGCGTTCCCCGGCATCCGCCTGATGCTCAACCGCGGCTTCGAGCTGGTCGATGCCACACTGGCGCCGAACATCCTCGCGGTCGCGGCGGAGTCGCTTTACAGCGGCTGGAACCAGGGCGATTCGCGCTACGTGGAGGTCAGCGCCGCAGATCGCGGCTGGCTGCTCGCCCGGTTTGGCGACATGCGCACGCGGTTCAATCTGCCATGCATCGCGATCGACTACTGCGCCCCGGCCGATCGCGCGCTGGCGCGGCAGACCGCGCGCAAGATCGCCGCGCATGGCCTGATTCCCTGGGTGGCCGATCCTGCGCTGGAAAGCCTGGGTGTGGGGTCTGTGGAACTGGTGCCGCGCCGCGTGCTGCTGCTGCACTCGTGCGAGCAGGGCGACAGCCCCGAGCTGCAGGCGCAAAGCGCGCATCTCTATGGCGCGATGCCGCTGGAATATCTGGGCCTGGTGCCCGAATATCGTTATGTCGGCGCGCCCGCCATCACCGAGCCGCTGGCCGGGCGGTATGCGGCGATCGTGCTCTATCCCGATGACGGCAAGGTGCCTGCGGACATCCGCGCGCTGCTCAGGCGCGCCAAGGCAGAGAGTGTGCCGGTTGCCGTACTCGGCTACGCCGATCTGGATGTGCTCGCCGAGCTGGGCGCGCAGGTCGGCAACGATGCGCTTGCCGCGCCGATCAAGGTACAGCGACTTCCGGGCACGCCCAATGGCGAGGTGATCCCGCTGATCGGCGCCCAGGACACGTCCCCGCTGGTGGCAGGCCCCGGCGCGCAGGTCTGGCTGCAGGCCACCGGCGCCGACGGCAAGACCATGGATGGCGCAGCCATCACCCCCTGGGGTGGCTATGCGATGGGGGCGTTCGGGCTGTTCAATCTGCCGGGCAACACCGGCACGCGCTGGGCGATCGACCCGGTCGAGTTCTTCCGCGCGGCGCTGCGGGTCGGCGACGACCCGATGCCCGACATCACCACCCGCACCGGGCGGCGCGTGTTTTTCGTGCACTTCGACGGCGACGGCTGGCCCAACGCCTGCGATCAACCCGGCTCGCCGCTGGCCTGCGAGGTGCTGGTCAGCGAATTCCTCGAAAAATACAAGGTCCCCACGCTGGCCTCGGTGATCATCGGCGAGATCAGCCACGAGGGCCTCTACCCCAAGCTGGCCGATACCTCGCAGAAATGGGCCAGGCGCATGTATGCCCTGCCCTGGGTCGAGGTGGGCAGCCATACCTGGTCGCATCCGTTCAACTGGGTGATGGCCAGCAAGACGCACAGCCTGGGCACCCCGAGCAAGGCCTATCCGTATGGCTACTACCTGCCGCTGCCCAACTACACCTTCAGCACCAGGAGCAATGTCATCGGGGCCGCGCAGTACATCGACGACAAGCTCTGCCCGCCGGGCAAGACGTGCAACATGATTCTCTGGCCCGGAGACTGCAACCCGCCGGATGAAGCCGTGGCGATGGCCTACGAATACGGCCTGGGCAATATCAACGGAGGCGGTGCGCCGATCAACAAGACCCGGCCCACGCTGTCGGACATCTGGCCCATGGGCATTCCAAAAGGGAAATACTTTCAGGTCTATGCCCCCTGCTCCAATGAAGAGACACTCACACACAATTGGACAGGGGCGTTTTTTGGGTTTGAGCGCATCGTCGAGAGCTATCAGATGACCGACTTGCCGCGCCGCTTCAAGCCGATCGACCTCTACTACCACCCCTACATCGTCACCAAGGCCGCCGGAGCAAAAAGCCTGCACACGGTGTATCAGTGGGTACTCAGACAGCCGACGCACGCAATCTACGGCCACCAATACTTCCGCAGCGTCAACGACTGGCGACAGGCCACGGTCGCGCGGCGGCTCTCCGGTGGCTGGCGGCTGCGCAGCGGTGCCGAGTTGCGGCAGTGGGCCCAGCCAACCTCGGCCGCCACGCCGCAGCTCGCACAGTGCCAGAACCTCGCCGGCTGGAACGAACATGCCAAGCGTCGCTATCTGCATGCCACCGCTGGACAGGTGTTGTTGCAGAGCGGGGCTGCGGGCAATGCCGCGCCGCGGCTGATCGAGGCCAATGCGGACATCACCCGCTGGGCAGTGCGAGCCGACAGCAGCGTGCACATCAGTCTGCAGGGCCATCTGCCGGTCGAAGCGGTTTTTCAACTGCCTGCCGGCTGGGCTGCTCAGGGCAGCAAAGGCACCACTGTCGAGACCACATCGGCCGGTGTGCGCGTGAGTGGCAGCGGCACCACAGTCGATCTCACCCTGAAGCGGGCCTGACCGACAATTGGCGCAGATGCAGGAACCACCTCGCCCCGCCCAACGCGACCCGCTGCACATCTCTCCCGATGATCCGCAGCGCAGCCGTCTGTTTCCGCGCGGCACCCTGCTGGGGCTGGGGCTGCTGTGCGCCGGCACACTGGCGCTGGTCTATCCCGGGCAGAACCTGATGCGCCTGCTGGCCACCAGCAGCGACAACGCGCTGGCCATCGATTACCTGCGGCACCTGGTGCACCTGCGCGGCGGCGACATCGACCTGCGGCTGATGCTGGCTCAGCGCTACCTGCGCATCGGCCAGCAGCAAAAGGCGCTCGATGCGCTCGCCTCGGTGCACAGCCCAGAAGCAGACGCCTTGCGGCTGCAGATCTGGAAGCAGCGCTGGTTCGACGCCCGCGCGCTGGGGCAGGCCGCCAAGGAAGCGCAGGCACGCCAGGCGCTATCCACGCTGCTGCAACGTACCGTGCCGAACAGCTTTACTGCCTGGCGCGACACCCTGATCCTGCTGCAGGGGCTGGACGAGCCGCAGGCGGTGCAACGCCTGACCGGCATGGTGACCCGGTTCCTGCCGCTGCCGTCCGCTGCCGCACAGCAGGCCGCGCAACTGCTCGTCGGCCTGCATGCCTATACCCTGGCTGCGCAGGTGCTGTTCGACACAGCAAAGACCCGGGTCACGCCCGCCGAACGGCTGGGTCTGATTCAGGCGGGGGCAAACGCCCTGCTCGCCTCCAGTCAACCCACGCTGGCCTACACCCGAGCTGCCGCGGCGCTGGGCGCGCAGACCGTGCCGACAGAGATGGCCTGGTTCATGGTGCGGCTGGCGCTGGGGGCCAATCTGCCGATTGATGCCGCGCGCTGGCTGCGGCAAGCAGTTCCGCTCGATGCGCCTGCAGGCCAGCTCGGGCAGACGCTGACTGCGCAACAGCTCGATCTGGCCTGGCAGGTGCTGCTGGCCGGGGGCGATCTGCACGGCGCGGTCCATCTGGCCGATGCGGCGCTGGCCAGGCAGCCGGGCAACCGCGCCTGGGCCGAGCGCCGCGCGCAGGTGCTGGAGTGGAGCGGCCAGCCCGACGCGGCGATGCAGCAGTGGATCGCGCTGCTGCGTGCCCAGTTCAGCCGCCACGCGCTCGACGAACTGCACCGCCTGGCGCTGGCGCTGTATTCCAGCCGCGGCATGGATGTGTATTGGGAGCAGCGCGCCGCGCACACCACGTTGACCGCCGCCGAATGGCTGCAATATGCGCAGGCGCTGGAAGTGCGCGGCCACCCGGAGCAGGCGGTGCGCATTCTGCGTCAGGCTGCGGTCAAGGAGCCGTCGGTGCTGCCCGCGCTGGCCTGGCTGCTGGGCAATCTGGGCGAAGTGGACGCGTCGCTGTCCGTATATGCCGAGGCGCTGCGCCGCGGCACCCTCGATCTGCGCGGCAGCATCGACTACGCAATTGCACTGCTGCAAAGCGGGCAGTTCGAGCAGGCACGGCGGGTCCTGGAAGCAACCCAGCACCTGCCGGCCAGCCTGAACTGCGGCTCCGCTCCATCCAGCTCGGCGCGCATCGAAGGCGAAGCGGCTGCAGCGGCCCTGCCATGCAGCGACACCGCCCTGCTCGCCGCGCATCAGGGCCTGCTGGGCGACATTTCCTGGGACATGGGCGAGCAGCGCAACGCCGAAGCTGCCTATCGCAGCATCTGGGACACCCCCGATCTGCGCGACCGCATCAAGCCCTATCAACTGCAGCGCCTGGTCATCCTCACGCAAAAATCGCAGGGCGATGCCGCCGCGCTGCATCTGCTGCCGCAGGCCTGGGCGCGGGCGCCGTCCGAAGCGCTGGGGCTGCTGTGGCTGCAGGCTCTGCTGCGTCAGCCCAGCCAGCAGGGGATCGAGGAGTGGCAGCGCGTGGTGCTGGGCAGCGAAACAGGCGCCGCGCTGCGCGCGCAGCCGCAGATGTATGCCGCCCGCGCCCAGGTCTGGCGCGCGCTGGGCCGCACCGATCTGGCACTGGCCGACCTGCGCACCGCGCTGCACCTGTCTCCCGGCGATGCCGACAACCAGATCGCGCTGCTGTGGATGGAAATCGACACCAATGCCCTCGACGCCCTGCGGCAGGACATGGCGCGCTACGCCCGCAACCTGCAGGGCCAGCCCGATGGCCTGGACGTGCTTTCGGCCGCGGCGCAGACCCTGGGCGACAGCGCCGCCGCGCTGCGCTACAGCAAGCAGATGTACCCCCGCAAAAAAGCCGATGCGCTCTGGCTGCTGAACTATGGCGATCTGTTGGCGCAGGCAGGGGACGATCGCCGCGCCCAAGCCGCCTACAACCAGGCCTGGGCGTTGCTGCAACAGCCGCGCAAACCCGCCGCGCCGGGAAAGACCACCGACAAGGACCTCGACGACCTGCTCGCTCGGCTGCGCCTGAGCCACGGCCGTCTCGATGGCGCTGGCCAGCAGGCGCTGCTGGACCAGTTGCGCAGCAAACTGCGCAGCGGCACACTCACCAGCCAGCAAGCCCTGCAGGCCAACGCCGCAATTGCCGACTGGCTGCTGCGTCTGGACACCAATTCCGCCGCGCGCTGGTGGCTGGCGCGACGGGTGCTCACCCCGGCAGCGCGGCAATCGATCGAACTGCAGATGGCGCTGCGCGACAACGACCGCGAGGCCGTCAACCACCTGCTGCAGCAAGGCGCGGCGCGTCACTTGCTGCCCCAGGACAAGCCGGAGGCCGAGCGCATCGCCGGGCACCCGCAGCAGGCGCTGGCCGCAGCCGAACAGGTGCTCGAGGACGCTGCCGAGCGCGGGCAGGACAACCCGGCGCTGCAGGCGCTGGCGCGGCAGACCGCCGAACAGCAGCTCGCGCTGGCGCACCGCGCCACGCTCACGCTGGAGCATCGTCAGATCGACAATGTGGTCCGGCAGGGGCCGGTGCTGGGTCTGTCGCTGCAGTTGGGCGGGCAGTGGCGGCTGCAGGCGCAGGCCAGTCGCCAGACGATGCACAGCAACAACACCGCCGCGCTGGTCGGCGTGCCCTCCACCTGGAGCGATGCGCAGATCGGCGCGCAGTGGCAAGGCGAGCGCACGCAATTCGGCGGCACCCTGACGCACAACACCGCAGTCGGCACGCTCAACGGCTGGCGCATCGACGCCGCCGCGCAGCTGCCCGGCAATGTGCGCGCGCAACTGCAGGCCGAGCACAACGCCGTGGCCGACGAATCCGGCCCGCTGCAGATTGCTGGCAGCCGCGACCGGCTGCAGCTGCGGCTGTCGCGCGACTTCGGCCGGGTCTGGGCCAATCTGAGCACGGCGGTGATGTCCTACGACACCCGCCGTGGTGACCCGCTGGGGCATGGCGCCAGCACCCAGTTCGAGCTGGGCTTCTGGTTCCGCCGCGAGCAGCCCGACCTCAGTGTCAAGCTGCTGGGCTATTCCAACCGCTTCAGCGCCAATGCCGATCCGCCGCTGCCGCCCTACGCTTCGCTGGTGCCGGGCGGCACTGCGCCGAACGCGGCGTTTTTCATCCCCGCGGGCGACGATGTCCTCGGCCTGGGGCTGGGGTTCAACATGGCGCACAGCGACACCTACACCCGCCGCTGGTTGCCGTATGCCGAGGTCGATGTGCTGCAATCGCGCAGATTGGGACTGACCAACAACCTGAATCTGGGCATTCACGGCCCGCTGTTCGGCCCGGACGAACTGTCCCTGACCTACCAGCGCCAGCAGAACACCTCGGGCCTGAACCGCCAGTGGAGTGTGCAATACCGGCTGTGGTTCGGCCGCTGACCGCGTTCTTTTCTTTGATGATGATGCAGGAGAATTCCATGACCCTACCCTCCCCCACACGCCGCGCAGCACTCGGTCTGGCCGGTGCCGCGGCCGTGCTGCTCGCAGGCTGTGCCGTGACCGCCCTGCCCGGCCAGACGCTCTCGATTCCGGCGGATGGAAAGTTCGCCGTGCTGCCGCTCGCCAATGCCACCGACACGCCGCTGGTCGAGCGCCGGGCACAGGCCATCACCGTGTCGCTGCTGCAGCAAAAGGGCCTGAGCGATGTGGTGGTCTACCCGCAGAAGGCAAATGACAACCCGCTCGACGCCGAGCCCGCAGCCAGCAGCGCGCAGACACTGGCGTGGGCCAGGCAGCAGGGCGCACGCTACGCGCTGTCGGGCACGGTCACCGAGTGGCGCTACAAGACCGGAGTGGACAGCGAGCCCGCCGTGGGCGTCACCCTGCAAGTGACCGATGTGACCACCGGCCAGGTGGTCTGGAGCGCCAGCGGCGGTCGTTCGGGCTGGGGCTATCAGGCGCTGGCCGCCGTGGGGCAATCGCAGATCGAGGCGCTGTTGCGCGGCATCCGCGTCACCGCGGCCACCACCAAGTCCGCCGCCAAACCCTGACCTCGCGTTGCACATCACCGCATGAAACTCGACAAGCTCTCCACCCGCGTCACCCGCCGCATGCGCGGGCAAGGCGCGCGCGTGCGCTGGCAGTGGCTGCGCTACTGGCGGCCCAACACCCAGTCCGGGCGGCTGGTGGCGATGGTCGAGAGCGTGCTGCTGCCGGTGCTGGTGCTGTGGCTGGGCTGGAAACTGCGCCCTGACGATCCGCTGGGCGCGCATGCCGGGTTTCCGTGGGCCTGGTTCGGCCCCTGGCTGATCGCGGTGCGCTATGGCGCGGGCTACGGGCTGTTCGGCGTGGCGTTCTACGCCGCGTTCTGGAAGTTTGGCCCTCTTCTTCTGCTCAAGACCATTCCGGCAGCGCCCTTTCCCGCCGAGTTCTTTCTCGGCGGCATGCTGATGACCCTGATCCTGGGCGAATTCGGCGCGGCCTTCCGCAACCGCCAGGTGCTACACCGCGAAGTGACCAAAGACCTCACCGCGCGGCTGGAGCGCACCAAGCGGCGGCTGTTCGTCATCAAGGAGGCGCTGTCCACGCTGGAGCAGGAACTCACCGACCGGCCGATGACCCTGCGCGACGCGCTGCTCGACTTGCGGCGCACCTTCACCTTCCAGGGCAACCGGCCTGCGCTGGCCGCGCCCGAAGCGATCGCCGGGCTGCCTGCGCCACGCCCGCTGCCCGATCCGCGCGCCTTTCTGCAGTTGCTCAGCCAGTCGTGCCGACTGGTCGAGGCGGGGATTTTTGTGCGCGAGATCAGCCCCGATGGCCTGCAGTGGCGACTGGCAGCGTCTCTGGGGCAGAGTCTGCCCCCGCTCGATCAGGATGATGTGCTGATCGGCCGCAGTCTGGAAACACACCAGTCGGTCCACATCGCCCAGGCCGCGCTGAATGAATCGCAGGAGAACAATCCCTGGGTCTTCGCCGCACCGCTGCGGCTGGACGAATATGACGAGGTGGACGCCCTGCTCGCCGTGCACACCATGCCCTTCATGTCGTTCGAGGAAAACAATCTGCAGCGTCTGCAGGTGCTGTGCGCCTCGTATCTCGACTTCAGCCAGCTCGAACTCGCGGTCGAGGACGTGCGCTCGGCCTGGGTGCAGGCTCCCATCGGTCTGCAGCAGGAATGGGCGCAGCTCAGCGAACTCGGGCGCAACTTCAAGCTGCGCAGCTACTGCGCGGTGTGGAGCGGACAGGGCCGGGTCAGCGACGACGCCCTGGCCGAATTCGCCGGACTGCAGCCGGTGGAAAGCTCGACCTGGACGCTCAAGGGCCGCGGCGGCAAACCCGCTCTGGTGGTGCTGCTGCCGCTGCTCAGCTCCGCCGGTCTGGCCAATTACCGGCGTGACATGGTGACCCAGCTTGGACAGATCCTCGGCCGCAGCAACCAGCGCCCGGATCAGGCCTTCGCGCTGGACTTTCTCGAGGTCTCGGGTGCGCCGGCCTTTCGTGAACTGCGCCGCTTGCTCGCGGCGGCACCGCCCGAGCGCGCCGCAACCCCACAGGCGGGCGAACGCCCATGAACCCGCTGTTCTACAAGCTCTGCTCGCTCATCGTCGCCCTCGAATCGGTGGCGGCATGGCTGCTCGTCAGTCGCAATGACGTACATCTGCTGCTGTTCTGGCTGGTGCATGGCGCGGCCGCCGTGCTGGTGGGCCTTCTGCTGTGGACGCTGTTGCCCGAGGCGCTGCGCCGGCCGCGCCGCCTGTCCCTAAGCCTGCTCACCCTGCTTGCCTTGTTCTTCCCGATCATCGGCGTGTTCGGGCTGTTGATCGCCGCGCGACTGGCGCAGTGGCTGCCCGCGCGTCTCAAGGCCACCGACCATCTGCGCGAAGCGCCGCAGCTGCAGGTGTTCGCGGTGTCGCATGTCGATGAGGACCAGCGGCGCGACCTGCCTGCTGGCCAGACCGCGCGCATCGCCATGGACCAGAGTCAGCCACCGGCGCAACGCATCCGCGCCGTGCTGGCGCTGCGCGAAATGACGCCGCGCATGACCCTGCCGGTACTGCGCCGGCTGCTGTCCGACCCCGACGAGGAAATCCGCCTGCTCGCCTACGGCATCAGCAACACCTGGGAGCAGCGCCTCACCGACACCTTGCAGGACGCCCTGCGCGAAGTCGACGTGGTGCGCCAAGGCGCGGGCAACGGCCCGGCACTGGCCCGCGCCGCGCAGCGCGTGGCCGAACTGCAGATGGAGTTCATCTACCAGGGACTGGCGCAGGGCGACCTGCGCGACTTCGCCCTGAAGCAGGCGCTGCACTACTGCGCCATCGCGCGCGAGGCGCTGCCGCAAGACACCAGCCTGCAACTCATGTTTCTGCGCCTGTCGCTCGCCGCCGGGAAGACCGCCGACGCCCGCACGGTGCTCGAGCGCCTGACCTCGGAAGGCGCCAGCCCGACGCTGTGGCGGCCCTATGCCGCCGAGCTGGAATGGATCGAACGACGGTTCAACCGCATCCCCGCCGTCCTGCACCCCCTGGGCACGCGCCAGGTGGCGCCTCGCCTGCGCCCGGTGGTGCGCGTGTGGCAGACGCTCACCACCGGCGCAGCCGGGCTGACTATCGGTGACGAACCGGCAGTGCCCCGCGCTGGCGAGGTGCGTGCCGAACCGGTGATCACACCCACACCGCCCGAGATCGGCGATGCCGACCGGCTGCTGCTGAGCTGAACCCACCCGCCATGACCGCCATGTCCCAGCCCGATTTCACCGACACCCGCCCGCAGCCGCGCGACGACGAAGCGGACATCGACGTCATGCTGCTGCTCGAGGGCACTTACCCCTATGTGTCCGGCGGGGTGTCGAGCTGGGTGCACCAGATCGTCAGCGGCTTTCCCCACCTGCGCTTTCATCTGGTGTTTCTCGGCTCGCGCGAGGATGACTACGGCAAGGCCCGCTACCAGATGCCCGCGAATGTGGTCGGGCTCACCCATCACTACCTGTTCAGCGAGGCGGTGCTGCCTGCGGCACGCGAGGAACGCGGCGACACAAGGACGGCCGAACTGGTCGAGCAGCTGCACGCCCTGATCCGCGAGGGCAAGGATCGCGCCAGCCGCGCCGAGGTGCTGCGCGCCAGTCTCGAAGCCATGCAGGACAAGCTCGACCTGCATTATTTTTTGCATTCGCACCAGTCCTGGGCGTATCTGACCGAGCAGTACCAGCTGCGCTGCACCGACCCGTCCTTCGTCGACTATTTCTGGACGGTGCGCACCATGCACACCCCGATCTGGACCCTGGCGACGCTGGCCCGCACATTGCCGCGCGCCAGGGTCTATCACACGGTCTCCACCGGCTATGCCGGGTATCTGGGCGCGGTGCTCGCGCGGCTGTACGACAAGCCGCTGATCCTGTCGGAGCACGGCATCTACACCAAGGAGCGGCGCATCGACCTGTTCTCGGCCAGCTGGATCAGCGACAACACCCCGGTGCTCGAGCGCACTGCGGGCGACGCGGGGTATTTTCGCCAGCTGTGGATTCGGCTGTTCGAGTCGCTCGGGCGCATGTGCTACGACGCGGCCGATCCGGTGATCGCGCTGTATGAAACCAATCGTCTGCGGCAGATCGCCGACGGCGCCGACCCCGTCACCACCTGCTGCATCGCCAACGGCATCAACGTGCCGCCGTTTGCCGCCACGCGCGCGCAGCGGCCGCCATCGCCGCCGCTGGTGATGTGTCTGATCGGCCGCGTGGTGCCGATCAAGGACATCAAGACCTTCATCCGCGCGGTGCGCGTGGCCAGCAACCGCCTGCCCGGGCTGGAAGGCTGGATCGCCGGGCCGGAGGACGAACACCCGGAGTACGCCCGCGAGTGTCACGAGCTGGCCGACAGCCTGCAACTGGGTGACACCCTCAAGTTCCTCGGCTTCCAGCGGCTGACCGAACTGATGCCCAAGGTCGGGCTGGTCGTGCTGTCGTCCATCAGTGAAGCCCTGCCGCTGGTGATGCTCGAAGGTTATGCGGGTGGTGTGCCCTCGGTGACAACCGACGTGGGGTCCTGCCGCCAGCTCATCTACGGCCTCGGCGCGGAAGACGAGGCGCTGGGTGCCTCCGGCGCCGTGGTCGGCATTGCCGATGCACAGGCGCTGGGCGAAGCCTGCGCCGAGCTGCTGGGAGATCCCGTGCGCTGGCAGGCCGCCAGCCAGGCAGGCATCGCCCGGGTGGAGCGCTACTACACCCAGCCCATCATGTTCGACAAATACCGCGCGGTCTACGACGACGCCCTGCAGCGCAGCGCTGCACGCGCAGCGGGCTTTGCAGACGATGTCGGCGCCGTGGCCACCTGGCTGCGCGGCGAACCGCCGCTCGATGCAGACGGCGATGGACCAGACTCCCCCTCCCAACCTCCCCCACCCAGTGGGGGAGGAGACAGCACGATCGCCGCGGCGCAGCAGGAACGCAGCCCGAATGTGGGGGTACCCGCCGACGCCGCCGAGCCGCCTCAAGGCGGCGGCAGCCCCCTCGGGGGGCAGAGAGGGCGCAGCCCGAACGTGGGGGCCAGCTAGATGGCCGGCATCGGTTTCGAGCTGCGCAAGCTGCTGCGCACCGAGTCCTATCTCGGGCTGCTGCGCGCCTACACCTACGCGTCCATCATCAGTTCCGGGCCGTGGGTGTTCTCCATCATCGGCCTGATCGCGGTGGGGGTGCTGTCGCTCGGCGTGGTCACGCCGGACACGCTCATCACCCAGTTCCAGGTGACGGTCACCTATCTCATCATGGCCTCGCTCATCCTCACCGGCGGGCTGCAGCTGGGCTTCACCCGCTGGGTGGCCGACCGGCTGTTCGAAAAGCGCAAGGACGACATCGCTCCGGCCTATTTCGGCGTGGTGCTGGTGACCACGGCGGTCAGCGGCATCCTCGGCTGGCTGGTGGCGCTGCTGGGCTTTGACGGCGTGAGCAATCTGTACCGTGTGCTCATCGTGGTGGGGCTGACGCTGCTGTCGAATCTGTGGATCACCACGGTATTCCTCTCCGGCCTGAAACAGTACCGCGCCATCGTCGGGCTGTACGCGCTGGGCTATGGCATGTCGGTGCTGCTGTCCTACTTCTCCCGCCCCTGGGGACTGGACGGCCTGCTGCTGGGCTTCCTCGGTGGCCAGTTTGTGATGTGGGTGCTGATGCTCTGGCTGGTGCTGCGCAACTTTCCGGTGGAGCGTCCCATCAGCCTGGCGTGCTTTCGCCCGCGCCAGATGTACCTGTCACTGATCGCCGGTGGTGTGCTCTACAACCTCGGCGTGTGGGCGGACAAGCTCACCTTCTGGTTTACCGCGGGCACGTCCACCCCGGTCATCGGCCCGCTGCGTGCCTCGACCATTTACGACCTGCCGGTGTTTCTCGCGTATCTGTGCGTCATCCCCGGCATGGGCATTTTTCTGGTCAAGTTCGAGACCGATTTTGTCGAGTGGTACGACAAGTTCTACACCGCAGTGCGCGAGGGCGGCGCGTTGCAGGACATCGCCCGCTATCACGACGGCATGCAGGGCGTGGTGCGCGAAGGGCTCTACCAGATTCTCAAGGTGCAGGCGCTCACGCTGCTGGCGGTCTACACCTTCGTTCCCGCGCTGTTTGACTGGATCGGCATCAGCAGCCTGTACATCCCGCTGTTTCTGGTGCAGGCCGTGGCGGCAAGCTTTCAGGTGATGCTGCTGGCCGTGCTCAACGTGTTCTATTACCTCGACCGTCGGCGCGACGTGGTCTTCATCACCGCGACGCTGACGGTACTCAACTTTGCGCTCAGCGCCGTCTCGATCCACCTCGGCCCGGCGTTTTTCGGCTACGGCTTCGGTGTCGCCCTGCTCATCACCCTGATCCTGGGCATGCTGTTGCTGCAGCGGCTGTTTCGCAAGCTGGAATATCAGACCTTCATGCTGCAGTGAACCTGCAAACCGCCTGTTTTGCGACTAGAGTTTGTCCATCACAAAACAGGAGACGCATCATGCTGGTCCAAAAGATCCATCATGTCGCCTACCGCTGCAAGGACGCGCTGCAGACCGCGCGCTGGTACGAGCAGCATCTGGGCATGAAACTCGTGCTGTGCATCGCCGAAGATGCCGTGCCGTCCACCGGCGAGCCCGACCCCTACATGCACATCTTCCTCGACGCCGGACAGGGCAACGTGCTGGCCTTCTTCGAGCTGCCGACGCAGCCGGCGATGGGCCGCGACCCCAACACCCCGGTCTGGACCCAGCACCTGGCGCTCGAGGTCGAATCGATGGACGCGCTGCTCGCAGCCAAGCAGCGCCTGCAGGACGCCGGAATCGACGTGATCGGCCCGACCGACCACGCGCTGTTCCAGTCGATCTACTTTTTCGATCCCAACGGCCACCGCCTCGAACTCGCCTGCAACACCGCCAACCCCAAGATGCACGCCGCGCTCGACGCGGTCAAATGGGACATGCTCGAAGAATGGAGCCGCACCCGCAAAGCGCCCAAACACGCCGCCTGGATGCATGACGGTCGCTACAAGGAGATGTTCCAGTGAGGCTGGCTACTCTCAAGACGGCGTCTGCCGACGGCGAGCTGGTCGTGGTCGACGAGCGCCTGGCCACCTGCCTGCCCGTGCCCGAGATCGCGCCGACCCTGCAGGCCGCGCTCGACGACTGGCAGCGCTGCGCGCCGCTGCTGCGCGATGCCGCAAAGCAGCTGCAGGCCGGGCAGGCGCGCCACGCGCAGCCCTTCGACCCCGCTGCCTGCCACTGCCCGCTGCCGCGCGCCTATCAATGGGCCGACGGCTCGGCCTACCTCAACCATGTCGAGCTGGTGCGCAAGGCGCGCAATGCGGAGGTGCCAGCGACCTTCTACACCGATCCGCTGATGTACCAGGGCGGCTCCGACAGCTTCATCGGCCCGCGCGACCCCATCATCGCCAAGGAAAGCTGGGGCATCGACTTCGAGGCCGAGGTCGCGGTGATCACCGGCGAGGTGCCGCTGGGCGCCACGCCCGCGCAGGCGGCGCAGGCCATCCGCCTGGTGCTGCTGGTCAACGACGTGTCGCTGCGCCATCTCATTCCCGCGGAGCTGGCCAAGGGCTTTGGCTTCTTTCAGAGCAAGCCCGCATCGGCGTTCAGCCCGGTGGCGATCACCCCAGACGCCCTGGGCGCTGCCTGGCGCGACAACAAGCTGCATCTGCCGCTGCGGGTGTGGGTCAACGACCGGCTGTTCGGCCAGCCCAACGCCGGGGTGGACATGACCTTCGACTTCGCCCAGCTGATCGCGCATGCGGCCAAGACGCGGCGGCTGGCAGCGGGCAGCATCATCGGCGCGGGCACGGTGTCGAACAAGCAAGGCGGGCTGTGGGGCTCCAAGATCGAGCACGGCGGCGTGGGCTATGCCTGCATCGCCGAGGCGCGCACCTACGAGACGCTGGAACACGGCGCGCCGTCCACGCCGTTCCTGCGCGACGGCGACCGGGTGCGCATCGACATGCAGGATGCGTCCGGGCAGAGCCTGTTCGGCGCAATCGACAACCGCGTGCAGGCGCTGCCGGAATGAAGCTCTACACCTATTTCCGCAGCTCCGCGGCCTACCGCGTGCGCATCGCGCTGCATCTCAAGGGTCTGGCGTTCGATGCGGTGCCGGTGCATCTGCTCAAAGGCGGCGGCCAGCAGCATGACCCCGCCTATGCCGCGCTCAACCCCAACGAGACTGTGCCAACGCTGGACGACGACGGGCAAATCCTCACCCAGTCGCTGGCCATCATCGAATACCTCGACGAAACCCACCCCACCCCGCCGCTGCTGCCGGGCAAGGCTGCAGACCGCGCGCGCATCCGCGCCATCGCCCAGACGATTGCCTGCGACATCCACCCGATCAACAACCTGCGGGTGCTGCAACACCTCACCCAGCGCTTCGGCCTCAGCGAGACGCAGAAGACGCAGTGGTACTGCCACTGGGTCGAACGCGGGCTGCAGGCGGTCGAAAAAATGCTTGCCCAAGATGCGCGCACCGGCCGGTTCTGCCATGGCGATGCGCCCACGCTGGCCGATTGCTGCCTGGTGCCGCAGGTGTTCAACGCCCGGCGCTTTGGCTGCAGCCTGGATGGGCTACCGACGGTGCAGCGCATCTGCGCCACATGCGAGACGCTGGACGCGTTCGCCCGCGCCGCGCCGGCGCGGCAGCCCGACGCGGAGTGAGGTCGTCAGGCCTGCTCCCTCCCACGGGTGCGGTTGGGGTGAGGAAGAGGTACACCCAAGCTCAAATGCTCAAACGCGCGCGCCACGGACGCCCAGCGTCTCGACCACCTCGCCCGGCAACACCACGCCCGGGGCGATATCGGGCAGCGCTGCGGCCTGGGCGTAGAGCGGGGTGAAATCGGGTGCGGTGGCATTGAACAGTTGCTCGAAGTCGTCGATGATGAAATAGGTGGCCTGAAAGCTGTCGATGCGGTAGCGGCTGCGCAGCAGGCGCAGCAAATCGAAGCGCAGCCGCCGCGCCTGCGGGCTGAAAAGGCTGTGTTCGATCTCGCCGCCAGACGACAGAATGCCCGCCCCGTAGATGCGCAGGCCCTGCGGCGTGCGCAGCAGGCCGAACTCGACCGTGTACCAGTACAGCCGCGCCAGATACTGCAGCGCATGTTGCCCGTCGGCCTTGAGCCCGCCCGCGCCGAAGGCCTGCATGGAGTCGGCAAAGCGCGGCTCGAACAGCAGCGGCACGTGGCCGAACAGGTCGTGGAACAGGTCGGGCTCGACGATGTAGTCGAACTCCTCGGGACGGCGCAACCACACCGTCACCGGAAACCTTCGGCGGCTGAGCAGAGAAAAGAACGCGGCTTCCGGAATCAGCCCGGGCACCGCGACGATCTCCCAGCCGGTGGTCGGCAGCAAGCTCGCGTTGATGTCCTCGAACCGCGGAATGCCGTCCTGCGCCTGCAAGTTGGGCAGCGCGCGCACGAACGCATCGCACGCCCGGCCCGGCACCAGCGCCATCTGCCGCGCATACAGCCGGGAAAACAGCGCATGCTCCTGTGGTGTGTAGCGCTCCCAGTGCTGCGCGCAGGTGTAGTCCGCGGCGCAATGGGTATAGTCGCCACGCGGGGTGATGCTGGCTTCGCCATAGGTCACGGGAACGCTGGACATGGGAGCCTCGCAGATCAGACGGGCTGCGTCTGCAGCACACCGCGGCGCATCTGGTCGAGTTCGATGCTTTCGAACAGCGCCTTGAAATTGCCTTCGCCAAAACCCTGGTCGCCCTTGCGCTGGATGATCTCGAAAAAGATCGGGCCGATCACGGTCTGGGTGAAGATTTGCAGCAGTAGTCGGCGCTGCGGCTGGGTCGCGCCATCGAGCAGAATGCGGTTGGCGCGCAGCCGCGCCACATCCTCGCCATGCCCGGGCAATCGGCGGTCGAGCAGTTCGTAGTAGGTGTCCGGGGTGTCGAGAAACTGCACCCCGGCGCGGCGCAAGGCCTCGACCGTGGCGAAAATGTCGTCGGTTGCCAGGGCAATGTGCTGGATGCCCTCGCCGTGATAGCGGTCGAGGTATTCCTGAATCTGCCCGGCCCGTTCCTGCCCCTCCTCGTTGATCGGAATGCGGATCTTGCCGCACGGGCTGGTCATCGCCTTGCTCTTGACTCCGGTCACCTGCCCCTCGATGTCGAAATACCGAATCTCGCGGAAATTGAACAGCCGGGTATAGAAGTCGGCCCACTCGCCCATGCGGCCTCTGTGCACGTTGTGCGTGAGGTGGTCGATCGTGGTCAGCCCGGCGCCAAGGTGCTCGGCCCCAGCGCCGTCGAGCGGCTCGAAATCGACGTCGTAGATCGAGATGTCGCCGATGCCGCCGTTGCGCCCGCCCTTGCCGCGCCAGCGGTCGACGAAATAGATCAGGCTGTCGCCGATGCCCTTGATCGCCGGGATGTTGAGCTCCATCGGGCCGCTGTGCGCATCGAATCCCCAGGCGCCGAGTTCCAGCGCGCGGCGGTACGCCGCAGCCGCGTCGTTGACGCGAAACGCAATCGCGCAAATGCTCGGGCCGTGCAGCCGCGCAAAGCGCTGCGCGAACGAATCGGGTTCGGCGTTGACGATGAAATGGATGCCGCCCTGCCGCCACAGCGTCACGTCCTTGTGGCGATGCCGGGCGATGGCCTTGAAGCCGAGTTGCTGGAACAGCGCGCCGAGCTGGGCCGGGTCGGGCGCGGCATATTCGACGAACTCGAAGCCGTCGGTGCCCATGGGGTTCGAGGAAGACGCGGTGTCCATGCGATGTGCTCCTGGTTTGCGGGTGCACACAATGTAGGCGCTGGCCTGCGCAGGTTTTCGTCGTTCTGCGCGTGTTTTCTAACCGATTCGGGTAAATCCTGCGCGGTTTCCGCAATAGCATGGCCTAAGCTGCACACATCCGCAAAGCCGCATCCAAGCACCCGAGCGCCGCGCCATGACCCGCTTGTGGGACATCTCGCCCACCATCTCCCCGTCCGCCCCGATCTTCCCGGGTGACGCTCCCTACAGCCTGGAGTGGACCGCCCGGCTCGGCCCCGGCTGCCCAGTCAACCTCAGCGCGGTGCGGATGTCGCCGCATGTCGGCGCGCACGCCGACGCGCCGCTGCATTACGCGAACCACGCCCCGAGCATCGACACGGTCGATCTCGCGCCTTACCTCGGCCCCTGCCGCGTGATCCACGCGCTGGACTGCGAAGATCTGATCGCAGTGCGTCATCTCCTGCATGCGCAGGCCGACCTTCCGCCGCGGGTGCTGGTGCGCACCCGCCGCCAGGCGCTGACGGTCTGGTCGGCGCAATTCGCCGCATTCGCGCCCGACACCGTGGACTGGCTGGCCGCGCATGGCGTGCGGCTGATCGGCCTGGACACGCCCTCTGTCGACCCGGCAAGCAGCAAGACCCTGGACAGTCACTCCCGCCTGCTGCGCCACGATCTGCGCGTGCTCGAAAACCTGGTGCTCGACGACGTGCCCGAGGGCGACTACGAACTCATCGCCCTGCCGCTCAAGCTGCTGGGCGCCTGCGCCTCGCCGGTGCGCGCGGTGCTGCGCCGCCCCGTTTCCCCCGCCCCCTCTCCCGCGCAATCGCCATGACCCTGATCCAACGCACAGACTGCAGCGCGCTCGACGCCGACGATCCCCTGGCCGCGCTGCGCAAGCAGTTCGTTCTGCCGGACGGTGCGATCTATCTCGACGGCAACTCGCTCGGCGCTCTGCCCCGCGCCACTGCAGCCCGCGTGCAGCAGGTGATCGCCGACGAATGGGGGCAGGGGCTGATCCGCAGCTGGAACACGGCGGGCTGGATCGGCCTGCCGCAGCGCCTGGGCGACAAGATCGCCCGCCTGGTCGGCGCCGCACCGAACGAACTGGTGGTGACCGATTCCTCCTCGATCAATCTGTACAAGGTGCTCAGTACGGCGCTATCCATCGCCCGCATCGACGCGCCGCAGCGCCGCGTCATCGTCTCCGAGCGCGAGAATTTCCCGACCGATCTGTACATCGCGCAGTCGCTCGCCGCGCAGTACGGCGCACGACTCGAACTGGTCGAACAGGGCCAGGCCGCGAGCCGCCTGCGCGACGATGTCGCCGTGCTGTTGCTCACCCAGGTGAACTACCGCAGCGGCGCGCTGCACGACATGGCCGCAGTCACGGCCGCTGCCCATGCCGCAGGCGCGTTGACGGTGTGGGACCTGGCGCATTCGGCCGGCGCGGTGCCGGTCGATCTCAACGGCGCGCAAGCCGATTTCGCCATCGGCTGCGGCTATAAATATCTCAACGGCGGTCCGGGCGCGCCCGCTTTCGTCTGGGTACATGCACGCCATGTCGACCGAGTGCAGCAGCCGCTCTCCGGCTGGCACGGACATGCTGCGCCTTTCGTGTTCACCCCGGACTACCAGCCGGCGCAAGGCATCGCCCGCTACCTCTGCGGCACCCCGACCCTGCTGTCGCTGGCCGCGCTGGAGTGTGGCGTGGACACGGTGCTCGCTGCCGAGCCGCTGGGCGGCATGACCGCGCTGCGGCGCAAGTCGCTGGCCTTGAGCGATCTGTTCATCCGCCTGGTGCAGCAGCAACTCGGCGCACACCCGGTGACGATCGCCACCCCGATCGAGCCCGAGCGGCGCGGCAGCCAGGTGTCGCTGACCTTCGACGGCGACGGCTACGCGGTGATGCAGGCGCTGATCGAGCGCGGCGTGATCGGCGACTTCCGCGCCGGAGACAGCGCGCACGGCGATCCCGATCTGCTGCGCTTCGGCTTCACCCCGCTGTACCTGCGCTTCGTCGACGTGTTCGACGCGGTGCAGGCGCTGCGCGAGGTGCTCGACCGCGGCATCTGGCGCGAGGCACGCCATGCCCGCAAGGCGGCCGTGACATGAGCACCGCACAGCAACCCGCTCGCGGCGAGGCGCAGCTTCACGCAGAGGGCGCAAAACTCGATTTTTCAGAGTCGATGAGCTACGGCGACTATCTGCATCTCGACGCCCTGCTCGACGCGCAACACCCGCTGTCTGGCGCGCACAACGAGATGCTGTTCATCATCCAGCACCAGACCAGCGAGCTGTGGATGAAACTGATGCTGCACGAACTGCATGCCGCGCGTGACCAGATCCGCACCGACGCGCTGCCCGCTGCATTCAAGATGCTGTCGCGCGTGTCGCGCATCCTGGAGCAGCTGGTGCACGCCTGGGACGTGCTCGCGACCATGACCCCGAGCGAATACACCGCGCTGCGGCCGTATCTGGCATCGTCCAGCGGCTTCCAGAGCTGGCAATACCGCTGCATCGAGTTTGCGCTGGGCAACAAGAACGCGGCCATGCTGCGCCCGCACGCCCACCGGCCAGACCGGCTCGCCGCGGTCGACGCCGCGTGGCGCGCGCCCAGCCTGTACGACCAAACCCTGCAACTGCTCGCCCGCCGCGGCCTGCCGATCGCACAAGACCACCTCGAGCGCGACTGGACCCAGCCCTACACCGCCAGCGACACCGTGCGGCAGGCCTGGCTGACCGTGTACCGCGCGCCGGAGCCGCACTGGGATCTGTACCAACTGGGCGAAGAACTGGTCGACCTGGAGGATGCATTACGGCTGTGGCGCTTTCGCCATGTCACCACGGTCGAGCGGATCATCGGCTTCAAGCGCGGCACCGGCGGCACCAGCGGGGTGTCCTACCTGCGCAACATGCTCGACACGGTGCTGTTCCCCGAGCTGTGGGCGGTGCGCACCGATTTGTGAGACTGCCATGCGCAAGCCCTCGCCCGACGCGCTCGACCGTATCGACCGCAAGCTGCTGGCCCTCCTGCAGCAGGATGCACGGCTCACGCAGGAGCGGCTGGCCGAGCAGATCGGCCTGTCGGCCTCGGCGGTGCAGCGGCGCATCCGACGGCTCGAGCAGATTGGCGTCGTCGAAGGCTACCGTGCGGTGGTCAGCCCACGCGCCCTCGGGCTGGGGTTGAGCGCACTGCTGAGCGTGCGCCTGGAAAAACACCGCGCCAACAGCCAGCGCTCGCCGCAGGAGCTGTTCCGCGCCGCGGTGCAGGGCTGGCCCGAGGTGGTGGAATGTCTGGCGATGACCGGGGAGATGGACTACCTGCTGCGCGTGCATGTGCAGGACATGGAACACTACGCCCATTTCGTGCTCGAAACCCTGCTCAAGCACGAAAGCGTGGAAGATGTGAAATCCAGCTTCGTTCTGACCGAGGTCAAGCCGTTCAGCGGCATCTCGGTCTGAAAGCACAAGTCCGAGGTTTCACCGCGCCGGGTTTCGCAATAAGCTGGCGTCTGACCTGTCCACTCATCCCATGCACAACCCGCCCATCCGCCATTGCACTGCCTGCGGCGCAGCAGTCACTTACCGCGTGCCCGAGGGCGACTCCCGGCCTCGCGCCGTCTGTCCAGCCTGCGGCCATATCCAGTACGAGAATCCGCGCAACATCGTTGGCACCATTCCAGCCTGGGAGCAACAGGTGTTGCTTTGCCGACGTGCGATCGAACCGCGTTACGGGCTGTGGACCTTGCCCGCTGGCTTCATGGAGCTGGGCGAGAGCACTGAAGGCGGTGCCCTGCGCGAAACCCGCGAAGAGGCTGGCGCGGAGGTGACACTCGGCGGGCTGTACGCGGTCATCAATGTGCTGCCCGCCAGTCAGGTGTATTTCTTCTACCGTGGGCAGCTCGCCCAGCCGCGATGGCTGGCTGGCGAGGAAAGCCTGGAAGTGAAACTGTTCCATGAGGCCGATATTCCTTGGGAACAGATCGCCTTTCGCAGTGTGGCGCAAACCCTGAAGCGCTACTTCGCAGATCAGCGCGCCGGGCGCTTCCAGATCCACACCTTCGACATCACCTGACCCCTCTCAGGCGCAACCCCCCATGGGCAACTCGGTGCTGGCGTTGAACAGTTTCCAGAATCCGTAGGCGGCGAACAACAGCAACACGGTCCCCGCGGCGATATGAAACCAGCGTTGGTTGGTTCGCTGGCTGATCCACCGCAGGGTGTGACCGGCAAACAACATGTGCGGCAGCGTTCCCAGACCGAAGGCCAGCATGGCCAGCGCACCTTCCCAGGCCGTGGCGCTGAGAAAGGCAAGAGACAGCGCCGAGTACACCAACCCGCAGGGCAACAGCCCCCAGAGCAAGCCGGCAGCAATCCGCTTGGGCAGGGTATTGAACGGCAGCAGCCGCGACAGCAGCGGCTGCGTCAGCCGCGTGAGGCCGCGCCCGAGCCAGCCACCGCCGACCCATTTCTGCTGCCAGGCCATCCAGCGCGGAGAAGCCACCTGCTGCAGCACCATCCACAGCCCGACGGCAACCAGCACCAGATTGCCCAGGGTGAACAAAGTCAGTTGCACAGGACGCGCGCTGGCGGCCCAAACGCCCGCGCCGATCAGCCCGGCGATTCCCCCCAGAATGGCGTAGGACAACACCCGTGCGCTCTGCAATTGCACCTGATTGAGAAAAAGCCGCCGTGCAGGGAGCAGCACATGCTCGGACTGGGCCCGTTCGGACGCCACGACCAAACCGCCGCACATCGCCGCGCAGTGCAGCCCGCCCGTGAGCCCCATCAACAAAAGGGTCAGTGGAATGGTTGTATTCATCGCATTCTGCTGTATTCTGCAAACACCAATCGAAGCAAATATCGCAACATCGCAATTTATGAAATCGACCCCGACTCCAACCGCCACGCAGATGGAAAAACCCCATCCCTGCGATGTGTGCTTTCAAAGCAAATTCTGTTTGCCGATCGCGCTGCAACCGTCGGAAATGGGGCGCATCCGCGACGTGATCCAGGCCACCGTCCGCGTGCAGAAGGGCGAGATGCTGTTCAGTGCCGGCCAGTCGATGACCAAGGTCTATTCGGTGCATGCAGGCTCGTTCAAGTCATATGTCACCAGCCCGGATGGCCGTGAGCAGATTGTCGGCTTCCACATTCCGGGTGAACTGATGGGTCTGGAAGGATTGGGCCAGCATACCTACTTCACCGACACCGTGGCACTCGAAGACAGCGAGGCCTGCGAAATCGATCTGCGCGCCCTGGAAACCACCACCCGCGATCTGCCCTCGCTGCAACATCAATTGCACTGCATCGTCGGCAACAAGCTCATCCGAGCGCAGCAAGACCAGTTTTCTCTGGGCAGCATGCACGCCGATGAGCGGCTCGCACGGTTTTTGCTCGATCTGTCCGAGCGCTTCAAGGCGCGCGGCCTCTCGCCCGATGAGTTTGTGCTGCGCATGAGCCGGGAAGAAATCGGCAGTTACCTCGGTCTGAAACTGGAGACGGTCAGCCGCCTGATGTCCAAGTTCCACTCCGCCGGACTGATTCATGTGGCGCAACGCCAGATCCGCATCACCGATCGCAAGGCCCTGGCAGAACTTCTCATGCCGCAGAGCTGAGAGCTTGTCGGCAGTTCAGCGGCTCTCTTTTGCCTTTGGCACAAGGGCTCCATGCGGAGCCCTTTTTAGTTAAGGCAACACTGAACAAGTCCCCTGCGCGCTGCGCATCCGGCCTGCAGGCGGTCTGCGGCGTTGCACATCCTCGCCATAGCTCGGGCTATGGCTGTGGTGTGCGCCTTGCATCCCATCCCGCCGCCCGGCGCACATCATCACAAGGACTGATTCAGTGTTGCCCTAAACGCCCGGCTCAAGTGTCAGCATCGTTCCGGGAACCCACACGCCCGCCAGGCGCCAATCTGCGGTTTCGACGTGCACCCGGTAGCGCACGGCTTCCAGAGGCGGAGAAAACGCGCTGTAAAGCCCCGAGGCGTTGCGATGCAGATCGATCTGCACATCCTTCTGATTCGACAGGGGATGGCGCAGCGTCAGACGCAGGGTGTGCTGCGCAATGGGCTGATTGAGTTTCAGATCAATGCGCCCTGCTGCAACCGACATGACCCCGGTGAGATGCAGAGCCTGCGCATGCCGCTCGCGCTGAATATCCCCGCCAACAGCGAGTCCCTTCTTGTAGTAGTGATCGGTCACCAGACTGTCCGGGGCGCGCGTTGCAAGATAGATGGTGTAGAAACTGGCGACCACCGCGATCAGGGGCAAGGTAATGAGAAACCAGGGCCAGGGTTCGCGGTACCAGGGGCGGGGGGCGGCGGCGTGCATGTCAACTCCGGTGAGGCGTGCGCTCAGGGCACGATGAATGTGGTTTTGCTGGATGCGGAAATCGGCGTTGCATCCTCTGACACGGCGGTGATGTCGATCTTGTAGATGCCTTTTTTCGCATTGTCGACCGGGATGGTGACTTCCAGCGGTTCCAGGATATTGGTCGACGCCGGCACCTCGTAGACATTGCGGTCATGCACAGCGACGCCGTCGATTCCCTTGACCTCGATGCGGATCTTCCTTGCGGTTTCCGTGGTGTTCATCAACTGGATCTGATAGATGTTTTCCACCAAGCCGCCCGGGATCTCGCGCGAGAGTACCCCGCGATCGCGCATGATGTTCATCTTCAGCGGATCGCGCGTGGCCAGGCCGCCAACGAATAGCCCCACCATGACCAACAGCAGCGCCGAGTAAATGAGAATGCGCGGGCGGAACAGATGCGCCCACTGCTGGCGCTTGGTCCACTTGTTCTTCAGCGCGTTTTCGCTGGAGTAACGAATCAGGCCGCGCGGATAGCCCACCTTGTCCATCACCTGATCACATGCGTCCACACAGGCACCGCAGCCGATGCACATGTACTGCAGCCCATCGCGGATGTCGATGCCGGTCGGACAGACCTGCACGCAGATGCTGCAGTCCACGCAATCCCCCTTGCCCTGCGCACGCGGATCGACATTCTTGCCGCGCTTTCCCCGCGGCTCGCCACGCTCGGTGTCGTAGGTGACGATCAGGGTGTCCTTGTCGATCATGACCGACTGGAAGCGCGCGTAGGGACACATGTATTTGCACACCTGCTCGCGCATGAATCCGGCATTGCCATACGTGGCGAAGCCGTAGAACAGAATCCAGAAGGTCTGCCAGGGGCTCAGGCTCAGACTCATCACCTGCCCTGCCAGCGCCAGGATGGGCGTGAAGTAGCCGACGAAGGTGAACCCCGTCCACAGGGCCACTGCGATCCACAGGCCGTGCTTGAGGGCTTTTTTGCTGATTTTTTTTGCGTTCCAGTCCGAACCGTCCAGACGGATGCGCGCCAGACGATCTCCCTCGACCTTGCGTTCGATCCACATGAAAATTTCGGTGTAGACCGTCTGCGGACAGGCATAGCCGCAGAACAGACGCCCGGCGATGGCCGTGAACAGGAACAGCCCGTAGGCGGAAATGATCAGCAGCAGGGCGAGAAAGATCACGTCCTGCGGCCACAGGATCATGCCGAAGAAATAGAACTTGCGGGTGGACAGATCGAGCAGCACCGCCTGCCTGCCATCCCATCGCAGCCAGGGCAGCCCGTAGAACAGCGCCTGCGTGAACACCACCATGAACACACGCCAGTTGTTGAACCAGCCGGTGACCGAGCGGGAGTAGATTTTTTTGCGAACCTCATAAAGCCACTCTTCAGAGGCCGAGATATCGTCTTCGTTGGGCTCAGGTGCCTTGGCGTTCATTGCGCGGTCGTGGCTCAAAAATCGGGGGTGATTCAAGCGGCTTCGGGGCGCACAGCGTGCACCCCGAAGCGATGCCGGAAAAATCTCATGCAGGGGACGGCGGCTTACTTGGCCGCTGCTGCCCCATGACTGATGCTGTAGACATAGGCTGCGAGCAGATGGATCTTCTCTGGCGAGAGGAAGTCCTTCTGCGCCGGCATCTGTCCGGCACGGCCCTTTTCAATGGTGTGCGAAATGGTTTCGATGCTGGAGCCGAACAGCCATTGGCGCTTCGGATCGGCCAGATCGGGCGCGCCCAGCGCCTTGTTGCCGGTGCCATCGGCGCCATGGCAGCCAGCACAGGCCGTGGCGAACAAGGGCTTGCCTTGCGCAGCCAGCTTCGCGTCATGGTTCATGCCGCTGAGGCTGCGCACATAGTTGGCGACGGCCAGTACACCCGGTTTGCCACCGACAGCCGCTTCCATTGGAGGCATCATGCCCAGACGGCCGTTGGTGATGGTTTCCACCAGAACGTCGGGACTGTTGCCATACAACCAGGCATTGGCGTTGTGGATGGTGAGGTTGGGGAAACCCTTGGTGCCGCCTGCGTCGGAGCCGTGGCACTGGGAGCAGTAGGTCAGGAACATGCGCTGCCCAGTGGCCATGGCCGTCGGATTGGCTGCCAATTCGGGGATGGGCGTCTTCATGTACGCGGCATACAGCGGTTCGACGCGCGCTTCGAACGCGGCAGATTCCTGCTGGTACATCTTGTCGCTGGAAAAGCCGAGCACGCCCTTGTAGAACGCCAGGCCGCCGTACAGCGTCAGATAGACCGCGCCGAACACCAAGGTGAGGATGAACAGGCCCATCCACCAGCGCGGCAGCGGGTTGTTGAACTCCTGCAGATCGCCGTCCCAGACGTGGCCGGTGGTGGCGATGGGATTGCCCGCCTTGTCTCGGAACACGGTCTGCTTGGCAGTGCCGCGCAGGAACAGGAACAGGGAAATGATGGAAACAATGGTGACGCCGCCGATCCAGAAGGCCCACCCGGGGGAATAGAACTGGTTCATGATTTGGACTTGTCGGAGGTCTTGGAGTCACCGCCCTTGTCGAAGGACTCGGGCGGATGATTCTTGGAGTCAAGGAAGGGGATCATTCCGTCCTTTTCATGCGTTTTCTTGAAACGCGGAGAAAACGCCCACCACACAATGGCAGCGAAAACCACCATGGAGAGAACGAGAACGATCGAGCCAAAGGACATGACGCTTCCTCAGTAGTTGATGTAGTTGGCCTTGGACTTGTAGTTGCTCAGCGCCGTGCCCAGCCCCTGGAGATAAGCGATCAGCGCATCTTCCTTGGTCTTGCCTTCGAGCTCCTGCGGAGCTGCAGCAATTTGGGCGTCGGTGTAGGGCACACCCAACGTGCGCATGGCGCGCATCTTGGCCTGGATCTGCCCGGCATCAGCAGGCTGGTGCTGCAGCCAGGTATAGGCCGGCATGATGCTTTCGGGAACCAGGTTGCGTGGCTGACGCAGGTGCAGGCGCTGCCATTCGTCCGAGTACTTGCCGCCCACGCGCGCCAGATCCGGGCCGGTGCGCTTGCTGCCCCACTGGAACGGGTGGTCGTAAACCGACTCGCCAGCCACCGAGTAGTGACCGTAACGTTCGACCTCCGCGCGCAGCGGGCGGATCATCTGCGAGTGGCAGAGATAGCAGCCCTCGGCCAGATACACATCGCGCCCCTCGAGCTGCAAGGCGGTGTATGGCTTGACGCCAGGAATGGGCTGGGTGGTGCTCTTGTCGAAGAACAAGGGCACGAGCTGAACCAGCCCGGCAATGCTGACGACAATCGCAACCAGCACGATCATCAGACCCACGTTTTTCTCGATGGTCTCGTGACTGAAAGAAGCCATGAATGTCTCCGGATAGTGATCAGGCGTGGGCCGGGGCCAGCGCGGGCACCGGGGCGTCGACAGGCTTGCCCTGACGGATGGTGCGATAGGCGTTGTAGACCATCAGGCACATGCCGAACAGGTAGATCGATCCGCCAATGGCACGGATGACGTAAAGCGGAATGACGGCCTTGACGCTTTCGATGAAGCTGTAGGTCAGCGAGCCATCGGCTTGCATGGCACGCCACATCAGGCCCTCGGTCACGCCGGCCACCCACAGCGAGGCGATGTAGAGCACCACACCGATGGTCGCGGTCCAGAAGTGGACTTCGATGAGCTTCTTGCTCCACATCTGGGTCTGGCCCCACAGGCGCGGGATCAGGTAGTACAGGCTGCCCATGGTGATCATGCCCACCCAGCCCATGGCACCAGAGTGCACATGGCCGATGATCCAGTCGGTGTAGTGGCCCAGCGCGCTCACCGTCTTGACCGACAGCATCGGTCCTTCGAAGGTCGACATGCCGTAGAACGACAGCGCGGTGATCAGGAACTTCAGGATGGGATCTTCACGCAGCTTGTACCAGGCGCCCGAGAGGGTCATCATGCCGTTGATCATGCCGCCCCAGGAGGGTGCGAGCAGGATGAGCGAGAACACCATGCCCAGCGATTGCGTCCAGTCGGGCAGCGCGGTGTAGAGCAGGTGGTGCGGGCCGGCCCACATATAGGTGAAGATCAGCGCCCAGAAGTGCACGATCGACAGGCGGTAGGAATACACCGGGCGCTCGGCCTGCTTGGGGATGAAGTAGTACATCATGCCCAGGAACGAGGTGGTCAGGAAGAAGCCCACCGCGTTGTGGCCGTACCACCACTGAATCATCGCGTCCTGTGCGCCGCCATAGACCGAGTAGCTCTTCCAGGAGAGCAGGCTGATCGGCAGCTTGATGTTGTTGACGATGTAGAGCAAGGCGATGGTGATGATGTAGGCGCCGAAGAACCAGTTGGCCACGTAGATGTGCGGGGTCTTGCGCTTGAACACCGTGCCGAAGAACACGATGGCATAGGCCACCCAGGTCACGACGATCAACAGGCTGATCGGCCATTCCTGTTCGGCATATTCCTTGGCGCTGGTGATGCCCAGCGGATAGGTGATGGCGCACAGCACGATCACCGCCGTCCAGCCCCAGAAGGTGAACTCGGCCAGCTTGGGCGCGAACAACGGCACCTGGCAGGTGCGCTGCACGATGTAGTAGGAGGTGGCGAACAGTGCCGTGCCGCCGAACCCGAAGATCACCGCGTTGGTGTGCAGGGGACGCAGGCGACCCCAGCTCAGCCATTCCATGCCATAGGTCATGTCGGGCAGGACCAGTTGCACCGCGATGAACACGCCGACCAGCATGCCCACGACGGCCCAGACCAAGGTCATCACCGTGAATTTGCGCACCAGCGCATAGTTGTATGTCTGCTTCAGCGTCAGATCACTCATCTGCTCCACCTGTTGATAAAAGGAAACGAACCGTAATGTAGAACATCATCATTTACTTATAGATACACCAAGTTGACATGTATCAACACATTGCAACGAGTAAGGGAAAGCACTAGGGATGCGGATGTGTCAATGCGACACACCGCCGCATTTCGCATCAGTCAGGCGACTTGGTCGGCGCGCTTTCGCTGGCTGCCTTGTCCGTTTTCACATCAGTCCTTGGACTGTCGTCATCCATCAGAATGGCGTGCGCCGGGCCTTCCATATCGTCGAACTGGCCGCTGCGCGCAGCCCACCACAACACCCCCACGATGAGCAGCACCAGCACCACGCTGATGGGAATGAGGATGAGCAGGGAGCCTTCCATGTTCCGCCTTCAGCGCGTTCTTGCTGATCGCTCGCGCCGCGCCAGCCGGGCGGCATTGAGCACCACCAGCAGGGAGGAAGAACTCATCCCCACAGCAGCCCAGACGGGTGTGATGTAGCCCGCCACGGCCAGGGGAATGGCCAGCAGGTTGTAGACCACGGCCCAGATCAGGTTTTGCCGCATCACGCCCACCGTGCGGCGGCCTGTGTCCACCAGCCGGGGCAGGGCCCGCATGTCGGGATGGTGCAGGATGACATCCGCTCCGGCCCGTGCAATCGGCGCGGCGCCTGCGAAACTCACGGACAGATCGGCAGCGGCCAGCACCGGGGCGTCATTCACGCCGTCGCCCACCATCGCCACCACCCTGCCCTGGGCGCGCAACTGGCGCACACGCGCGAGCTTGTCTTCCGGGCTCAGCCCGCCCTCGGCCTGCGCAACCCCAAGTTGCGCTGCCCATGCCTGCACGGTGCGCGGCGCATCCCCCGAGAGCACAGCCACCTCGGCCCCGCTGCTGCGCAAGGCCTGCAGGGCTTGCATTGCGCCCGGACGCAGGGTTTCTGCAATGTCGAATACGGCCAGCGGCCGCTGATCGAGGCTCAGGCCGAGGCGGGTCAGCGGGATGTCGCTGCGCTCAGGCGGCGCCGCATCGGCAACGCCGGAAAACGCCGCATTCCCCAGGCGCAATGTATGCCCGCGCCACTGGGCCTGCAGGCCGCCATGCGCGACGACGCGCAGATCCTGCACGGGCTCGACGGGGTCGCCTTCTGCCGCCGAGGCAGCGAAGGCACGCGCCAGCGGATGCTGCACCCCCTGCTCCATCGCCCGCGCCAGCGCCAGCACCCGCTCACTCGTGAACTCCGGGTCGAGCACCCGTACCTGCGCGACCACGGGCTCGGCCGTGGTCAGCGTGCCGGTCTTGTCGAACAGCCATAGATCGACCCTGGGCGCGCGATCGAGCGCATGCCCGCGCGCCAGCAGCACCCCGTGGCGCGACAGCTGCGCGGTGGACGCGGCCAGCGCTGCCGGCACCGCGAGCGACAGCGCGCAGGGGCAGCTCACCACCAGCACCGCGATCAGCGTGGGCATGATGCGCGCCGGGTCCAGCCACCACCACAGCCCCACCGTGAACAGCGCCACCAGCAACAGCCCCGCAGTGAACCACTGCGCCGCGACATCGGCGATCTGCGCCGAGCGTGGCTTGCTCGCCAGCGCATGCTGCATCAGCTCGACCATCTGCGCGATGCGCGTGCCAGCGCCGGTCTGTGTTGCGCGCAGCACCAGCGGCGACTGGCGGTTCATGCTGCCGGCCAGCACAGTGTCGCCCACCTGCTTGGGCACTGCGCGGCTCTCGCCGGTGAGCAGCGCCTCATCGACCAGCGAACTGCCGCCGATCACCACGCCGTCCACCGCGGCAGCGCTGCCACTGGGCAGCTCGACCTCGTCGCCCGCGCGCACCTGGGTGATGGCCACGCTGCGCCAATCGTCCGCGGCGCTGGCGCGCACCCGCACCGCGGCGGGCAGTTGCTCCATCAGCTCTTCGGCGGCGTTGAGACTGCGCTGGCGCAGCCCGTCCTCGATCAGCCGCGCGGTGAGCAGCAGCGCGAGAAACATCACCACCGAATCGAAATACACATGGCTTTGTCCATGCGCCACGCTCCACACGCTTGCGGCAAACGCACTCCACAAGCCGAGGGTGACCGGCACGTCCATCCCCAGACGGCGATTGCGCACATCACGCAGCGCGCCCATCAGGAACGGCCAGCCGGAGAACAGCAGCGCCGGCAGGGTCAGCGCCAGGCTGCCCCACTGGAAAATGCCCTGCTCAGCCGAGTTCAACCCCTCGGGGTCGATATAGCCGGGCCAGGCGAACATCATCACCTGCATCATCGCCAGCCAGGCAACCAGGGTGCGCAGTATCGCCAGACGCCGCGCGCGGCGGTGGCTGAGTTCACTCTGATGCCGCGCGTTGGGCAACGGCCGGTAACCCACCTCGGCCAGCGCCTGGAACACCTGTGGCAGTTGCACCGTGCGCGCGTCCCATTGCAGCGCAACCCGGCGCGTGGAGTAGTTGACCGTTGCGGCCAGCACGCCGGGAATCGCGCGCAGCCGCTGCTCGATCAGCCAGACGCAGGCGCCGCAGTGAATGCCGTCCACGGCGATCTGGGTGCTCCACTTGTCGTCACCCAGCGCAGTGGCGTAGGCGGCGAGAAAAGCGGGATCGGCCAGCGCCATCCATTGTTGATGCAGCCGGTCGATTTCCTCTGGCGGCAGCGCAGCGATCGCGCCTTCGCCAGCGGTGCGGCGGTCGTAATACGCGCACAACCCGCCCTGCACAATGATCTCGGCAGCGGCCGCGCAGCCCTGGCAACAGAAGCTGCGCCACTGGCCATCGAGTTCCATGCGCACCGGCGATTGGCCCAGCGGCAGACTGCAGTGATAGCAGCCGCCGTCGCCGGACAGGGGCACAGGCGCCTCTTGCTGCCCGCGGGCGCCGATCAGGGGAAGACTGGAACTCGACATGCCTGCATCGTAGAAGTCCGGCATCGGGCCGTCTTGAGATGTATCAAGGAGTTTCTATCTGTTGATGCGGGTAAACCCGCATCACCCTTCCCACTGCGCCCAGACCTTTTCCAGACGCTTGAGCGACACCGGCATCGGCGTGCGCAGCTCCTGCGCGAACAGCGACACCCGCAGCTCCTCGAGCAGCCAGCGCAAGTCCTGCAGCCGCTGCGGCAGGATGCCCCGATACTGCGCCGCCTCGCGCTGCCAGCGCGAAAGCCAGGGCGCGAGCTGGGCGCGCAACTGGGCGTCGCGTTCCGGATCGGCACGGAACTTGTCCAGCCGCCGCAGGATGGCCTGCAGATAGCGCGGGAAATGGCCGATCTGCGCCACCGGGGTCTGGGCGATGAACTGTGCGGGCAGCAGCGCCTGCAGCTGCGCGCGAATGTCTGCTGTCAGCTCGGGCTGGTTCTTGAACCCGGCCAGTTTTTTCTGAACCTGCGCATACCCTTCGAGAATCTGCCCGGCCAGCCGCGCCACCTCGGCGGCGAGTAGCTGAAATCGCGGTTTGCCCTCGGCCAGCCGCTGCGCGAACGCGGCCTTGTCCGCTGGCAACGGCTCAGACAGAAAGGCGCGGTCGAGCGCGGCGTCGATGATCTGCGTGCGCAGGATCTCGGCGGTGCCCAGCGACAGGAACAGCATCGCGGACTGCTGAAATCCGGGCAGGCTCTTTTCCGCATGCCGGATCTGCTCGCGCAACTGCAGCGCGAACAGCCGCCGCAGACCGCCGCGGTGCAGACGCGCGGCCTCCTCGGCGGTGTCGAACACCTCCACATCGACCACGCTGCCCTTGTCGAGCAGTGCGGGAAAACCAATCAGGGTGTGCGCGCCGCGGCGCAGTTCCAGCAACTCGGGCAGTGCGTCGAAGCTCCAGTCGGTCAGGCCCCGGAGCGCATCGGCGGGCTGGTCGGTTGGCACGGCAACCGGGGGAGCGTTCGTGCCCTGCGGCGACGCCGCAGGCGTCTGCGCCTCGCGTTGCGGAAGGCGCGTGCGCAGCTTGGCGAGTTCGGCAAAGGCGCTGCGCGAGGCCTGGCCGTGGTCGGCGCGCAGCTTGTCGATGTCGCGCCCGGAGTCGATGCGGCGGCCGTGCGCGTCGATCACCTGCACATGAAAAAACAGATGCGGCCCCAGGGTTTCGAGCTTGAAGTCGGTGCGCTGCAGCGCCAGCCCGGTGCGCTCGCGCACCAGATCGCGCAGCGCATCGAGCAGGTCGCCCTGGCCGAAGCGCTCGGGCGCGGTGAGCTGCTGCGCGAACTCCTCGGCGGTCTGCGGCAGCGGCACCAGCCGCGCGCGCGGGCGCTGCGGCAGGCTTTTGAGCAGCGCAAACATCTTTTCCTTGAGCAGGCCCGGCACCAGCCATTGCAGCCGCTGCGCCGGAATCTGGTTGAGCGCGGCCAGCGGCGCGAGCACCGTGACCCCGTCGCGCGTGCCGCCGGGGTCGAAGGTGTATTCGAGCTGCAATTCGAGCGCGCCCAGCCGCAGGCGGTTGGGAAACGTCTCGGTGGTGATGCCCGCAGCCTCGTGGCGCATCAGTTCGTCGCGCTGCAGGAACAGCAGCCGGGGGGTCGTGCGCACCGCGTCGCGGTACCAGCGGTCGAAACTTGCGCCACTGTGCACGTCTGCCGGGATGTGCCGGTCGTAAAAGGCGTAGATCAGTTCGTCATCGACCAGCACGTCCAGGCGCCGCGCCTTGTGCTCGAGTTTCTCGATCTCGGCGATCAGCGCGCGGTTGTGCGCGAAGAACGGCCATTTGCAGTCCCACTCGCCCTCGACCAGCGCCTGCCGGATGAAGATGTCGCGCGCCTGCGCGGGGTCGAAGCGGCCGAAGTCCACCCGCCGCTGGTTGTAGACCACCAGCCCGTAGAGCGTGGCGCGCTCGAACGCAGTCACCTGCGCCGGGCGCTTTTCCCAGTGCGGGTCGAGCAGACTGGTCTTGAGCAGATGCGCGCCCACGGCCTCCAGCCACTGCGGCTCGATGCGCGCCACGCCGCGGGCGTACAGCCGGGTGGTGTCGACCAGTTCGGCGGCCATGATCCAGCGCCCGGCCTTGCGCCCGAGCGGCGAGGAGGGGTGGATGGCGAAACGGATGCCGCGCGCGCCCAGATACGCCGGGTCGTCGTCGCCACGGTAGCCGATGTTGCCCAGCAGCCCGGCGAGCAGCGCGCAGTGGATTTGTTCATAGGTCGCCGGGGCGGTGTTGAGCCGCCAGCCCTGCTCGGCGACCAGGGTGTGGAGTTGGCTGTGCACATCGTGCCACTCGCGCAGCCGCAGCGGCGAAAGGAATTGGCCGCGCAGGTCGGCCCACAGCTTGCGCTGCGACTTTTTGTGTTCGACCGCTGCGTTGTAGTGCGCCCAGAGTTTGAGCCAGCCGAGAAACTCCGAACGCTCGTCGGCGAATTTCCGGTGCGCCTCGTCGGCCGCCTGCTGGGCTTCGGCGGGACGCTCACGCGGGTCCTGCACCGACAGCGCCGCGGCGATGATCAGCACTTCGGCGAGCGACTCGCGGTTGCGCGCTTCCAGAATCATGCGGCCGATGCGCGGGTCGAGCGGCAGGCGCGCGAGCTCCCGGCCCAGCGGCGTGAGCGCGTTGCGCGCATCGACCGCGCCGAGCTCGGCCAGCAGTTGATAGCCGTCGGCAATCGCCTTGCCCGGCGGCGCGTCGATGAACGGGAAGTCCTCGATCGCATCGAGCCCAAGCGATTTCATCCGCAGAATCACCGTCGCCAGCGACGAACGCAGCACCTCCGGGGTGGTGAAGCGCGGGCGCGACAGAAAGTCGGCTTCGTCATACAGCCGGATGCACACGCCGTTGGCCACCCGCCCGCAGCGCCCTGCGCGCTGCTGCGCCGCGGCCTGGCTGATCGGCTCGACCTGCAGCAGCTCGACCTTGTTGCGGTAGCTGTAGCGCTTGACCCGCGCCAGCCCGGCATCGATGACATAACGAATGCCCGGCACGGTCAGCGAGGTCTCGGCCACATTGGTCGCCAGCACGATGCGCCTTGCGCCGCCGCTGGCGAACACGCGCTCCTGCTCGGCCTGCGACAGCCGCGCATACAGCGGCAGGATGTCCACCGCCTGCCGCCCGGTCTGCAGATGATGCTTGCGCAGCGCGGCCTCGGTGTCGCGAATCTCGCGCTCGCCGGGCAGGAACACCAGAATGTCGCCCGGCCCGATCCGCCACAGTTCGTCGACCGCATCGCAGATCGCCGCGGCCTGGTCGCGGTCGTCGCCCTTGTCCTGGCCGAACGGCCGCCAGCGCACCTCCACCGGGTACAGCCGCCCCGAGACTTCGATCACCGGCGCCGGCCCCTTGGCCGAGCGGAAATGCTCGGCAAAGCGCTCGGCGTCGATGGTTGCCGAGGTGACGATGAGCTTCAGATCGGGCCGCCTTGGCAGCAACTGCTTCAGATACCCGAGCAGCACGTCGATGTTCAGGCTGCGCTCGTGTGCCTCATCGATGATCAGCGTGTCATACGCACGCAGCAGCGGGTCGCTTTGCGTCTCGGCCAGCAGAATGCCGTCGGTCATCAGCTTGACCGACGCGCCGGGCTGCAGCCGGTCGTTGAACCGCACCTTGTAGCCGGCGATCTGCCCGAGTTCGCTGTCCAGCTCTTGCGCGATGCGCCGGGCGATGCTCACCGCCGCCAGCCGCCGCGGCTGGGTATGGCCGATCAGCCCGCTGCCGCCCGCGCCCAGACCGCGGCCGATCGACAGCGCGATCTTCGGCAGTTGCGTGGTCTTGCCCGAGCCGGTCTCGCCGCAGACGATGATCACCTGATGATCGCGCAGCGCCTGCGCGATGTCCTCGCGCCGCTGCGACACCGGCAAGCCTTCCGGAAACCGCACCGCGCCCACCGGCGTGGCCGCCACGGGCGGGCGCGGTGTCGCGGGCCTGCGCGGGTGGGGTGGACGGGCGAAGATCTGTTCGGGCATGGAAGACAACAAAATCGGAAAGCAACCCGCCATTTTCGGATAATCGCGGCATGATTGCCCAGCAAGAACAATTCGTCGGTTGGCTGCGCTCCGTCGCGCCTTACATCCACGCCCATCGCGGCAAGACCTTCGTCGTGGCCATTGCCGGCGAACTGATCGCCGCCGGGCTGCTCAATGCCCTGGTGCAGGATGTGGCATTGCTCACGGCAATGGGCGTGCGCATCGTGCTGGTGCATGGCTTTCGCCCGCAGGTCGAGGCCCAGTTGCGCGAAAAGGGCGTGGGGGCGCGCTACTCGCACGGCATGCGCGTGACAGACGAGGTGGCGCTCGACGCCGCGCAGGAAGCCGCCGGGCAACTGCGCTTCGAGATCGAGGCCACCTTCTCGCAAGGCCTGCCCAACACGCCGATGGCCGGGGCGACGGTCCGCGTGGTGTCGGGCAATTTCATCATTGCCCGCCCCGTGGGGGTGATCGACGGCCTGGACTTCCAACACACCGGACTGGTGCGCAAGGTCGATGCGCCCACCATCCAGCGCGCGCTGGAATATGGCGCGGTCGTGCTGATGTCGCCCTTCGGCTATTCCCCCACTGGCGAAGCCTTCAACCTCAGCATGGAAGACGTGGCCAGCAGCGTCGGGGCGGCGATCAAGGCGGAAAAGCTCATCCTCATCACCGAGGTGGATGGCGTGATCGACGACGCGCACAACCTCATTCCCGAGCTCACCGTGGCGCAGGCCGAGCAACTGCTCGCCCGCCTGCCCGACCCGCAGCAACCGACCGACACTGCGTTCTACCTGCGCCACGCGGTGCGCGCGGTGCGCGGCGGCGTGGCGCGCGCGCACATCGTGCCGTTTGCAATCGACGGCTCGCTGCTGCTCGAACTGTTCACCCACGACGGTGTGGGCACCATGATCGCCGACGAGCACCTCGAACATCTGCGCCAGGCCACCGCAGACGACGTCGGCGGCATCCTGCAACTGATCGAGCCGCTGGAGGAGCAGGGCGTGCTGGTCAAGCGCAGCCGCACCGAAATCGAGCGCGACATCGGCTATTACACCGTGCTCGAGCACGACGGCATCATCTTCGGTTGCGCCGCGCTCTACCCCTACCCGGCACACAAGACCGGCGAAATGGCCGCGCTCACCGTCCACCCATCGGCGCAGGGACAGGGCGACGGCGAGCGCATCCTCAAGCACATCGAACAGCGCGCCCGCGCGCAGGGCCTGCAGAGCATTTTCGTGCTCACCACCCGCACCATGCACTGGTTCCTCAAGCGCGGCTTCGTGCTGGTCGAGCGCGAATGGCTGCCGCCCGAGCGCCGCTTGCGCTACGACGACCAGCGCCGCTCGCGTGTGCTGGTCAAGCACCTGAACTGATCCTCTCCAGACGACGGCCATCCAGGCACCGTCGCCCCTTTTCTTTCATCCTGACAGGACACCCCCATGACCCGCATGATCCACTGCATCAAACTCGGCCGCGAGGCGGAAGGCCTCGATTTCGCCCCCTACCCCGGCGAACTCGGTGCGCGCATTTACAACAACGTATCCAAGGAAGCCTGGGCAGCCTGGCTCAAGCACCAGACCATGCTGGTCAATGAAAACCGTCTCAACCTCGCCGACGCCCGCGCCCGCCAATACCTGGCGCGGCAGATGGAGAAATATTTTTTCGGCGAAGGCGCCGAAATGCCACAAGGCTATGTGCCACCCACGGCCTGAGCCCGCCGCTGCGCACCTCTGAAATCAACAGCGGCACTTGCCGCGCATACTGTTGGCAGTATTTTTGGGCAGCGGATCGGCTGACTGCTACAACAATTCACATTGTTGTGCAATCAACACTAAACACAATGTGGTGTATGCGCTGGCTCTCCTACCATCCTGAAAGCCTCAAATACTCAATTCAGTATTTCGAGCCATCGCCGTGATTCTGCGGCGCTATCAACCACCGATGGAGGCCGGGTTTCCCACCCGGTAGGAGATAACAGAATGCAATTCAAGAAACTGGCACTCGCGCTGGCCCTGGCCGGCATCGCCCTTCCCGCTGCGCACGCGACCAACGGTTATTTTCAACCTGGGTTCAGTGTGAAATCCGTGGGGATGGGTGGCGTTGGGATCGCTTTCCCGCAAGATGCCCTAGCTGCCGCAATCAACCCTGCCGGAATGGTCGATATTGGCAATCGCCTGGATTTTGGCGTGAGCGCATTCCAGCCCAAGCGTAACGCCAGCCTCAGCTCGGACGCGACCTTCATGGGCTCTCCAGTTGGCGGCAGCTACGGCGGCAACGATACCAAAACATTCATCATTCCTGAATTTGGCGTGAACTACATGCTCAACCCGACGATGTCGGTTGGTGTGAGCGTCTATGGCAACGGTGGCCTGAACACGGGTTACTCGAATATTTTTCCGCCTTTCCAGAAAGGCACTGGCGTAGACCTGCAGCAGCTGTTCATCGCGCCGACCTTTGCGATGAAAGTAAATGACTCGAACTCGATCGGGATTGCACTGAATTTGGTTCATCAATCTTTCCGGGCGAATGGTTTGCAGGCTCTTTGCCACTTCCCCATTACAAATAATCCAAACGGCCCCTTTCTTTCGGCGGCGCCCTCGAACTGCTCCGATAATGGCCATTCGGATTCGAATGGTGTAGGAGTGCGGATCGGCTGGATCGGGCAGCTCACACCGACGCTGTCCCTAGGCGCAACGTACCAGTCTGAAACGCATATGCAGAGTTTCGGCAAGTACAGCGGCTTGTTCGCCGAGGGTGGAAAATTCAACATTCCGGCGAACTACGGTGTCGGTGTTGCGTGGAAAGCAACGCCAGCGTTGACCGTTGCCGCTGATGTGGTGCGCATCGACTACGGCAGCATCCCCGCGATCGCAAATGGCATGCTTCCCGGGCAGCTCGGCGGCCAGACCAATGGCCCGGGTTTCTCCTGGAAGAGCATCAATGTCTATAAGCTGGGCGTCGCATACCAGGTCAACGAAGCGCTGACGGTGCGCGCGGGCTGGAACCATGGCGATAACCCGATCGACTCGTCCAACATTCTGTTCAATACCCTGGCACCCGGCGTGGTCAAAGATCACCTGACCCTGGGCGCGACCTATGCCGTGGCGAAGAACATGGAAGTCTCATTCGACTATGTCCACGCATTCGGCAATTCGGTCTCGGGACCATTGCCGGGCAACTTCGGCTTTACCGGGACCGAAACGCTCAGCATGAGCCAAAACGTCCTGGGTGTGTCGCTGGGCTGGAAATACTGATCCAGTCCATCACCCGTTCGACGAACCGCGGCTGATGCCGCGGTTTTTTTGTTCGTTGCAGAGACAATTGCATCATGCTGCCCTGCTACGTTCTGCTCGACCTCGAGACCACCGGCTCAAACCCTGTGCATGACCGCATCACCGAAGTGGCCGCGATGCGGGTGGAACAGGGCAATGTGGTGGCGAAGTGGAGCCGGTTGGTCCAGCCGGGGCAGCGCATCCCGCCGTTCATTCAGCAACTCACCGGGATCGACGACGCCATGGTGGCGGATGCGCCCGAATTTGGCGCGGTACTGCCGGACTTGCTCGCGCTGCTCGACGGCGCGGTTCTGGTGGCGCACAACGTGCGTTTCGATCATGGGTTTCTCAAGCAGGCGGCGGCACGTGAAGGTGTGGACCTGCGGGTGAAAACGCTGTGCACCGTGCGCCTGTCGCGCAAGCTGTACCCGCAGGCGCGCGGACACGGGCTGGACGCCATCATGCGCCGTCATGGCCTGCACACCACGGCACGGCACCGCGCCATGGGGGACGTGGAGTTGCTGCACGCGTGGCTGGGAATCGCCATGGCGGAACGCGGCGCGCCTGTGGTGCGGGCTGCTGCACAGGAGTTGCTGCGTGGCAGCGCCAGCGTGCCGCCGCAACTGGAAACACCGATCGACGACATTCCCGACGGCCCTGGCGTCTATCTTTTCTATGGCGAGGGTGAGATTCCGCTCTACGTCGGCAAAAGCGTGCGGCTGCGCAGCCGGGTTTTGTCGCACTTTCAGGCCGATCACCGCGACGCGAAGGAGATGCGCATCGCGCAGGAGGTACGGCGAGTGGAGTGGCGAGAGACCGCTGGAGAACTTGGTGCCCTGTTGCTGGAAGCGCGGCTGGTCAAGTCCCTGCAGCCCCTGCTCAACCGGCAATTGCGCAGCGAACGCCAGTTGTGTGCGTGGCGTCTGGCGGACAGCCCGGATGCCCGACCACTGCTCACCCTGGTGCGTGGTAACGATCTCGATCCGCGGCAGTTCCAGCGCCTGTATGGCACCTATCGCAGCAAGCGACAAGCAGTCGAGAGCCTGCGCACGCTGGCGGAACGTCACGGACTATGCCCGCAGGCTCTGGGACTGGAATCGGGCAAGGGGCGGTGCTTTGCGCAACAGATCGGTCGGTGCAAAGGGGTCTGCTGTGGGCTGGAGACTGCCGAGCAACACCATGTCCGCCTGCAATTGGCACTGGCAGCGGAGCGGCTGCGAGCCTGGCCCTATGCCGGGCCGATCGGCCTGCGCGAGCATGACGCACAGCGCGAACGCACGGACATTCATGTGTTCGATCAGTGGCGGCATCTCGCCACAGTGCGAAGCCAGACGGAACTGAGCGATCTGCTCGAAGGCCGGCGTGACGACGCGCCGGGCGGCTTCGACCTCGATACCTATCGCTTGTTGCTGAGCCGATTGCTGGGGGCCAAGGGGCCGCCACCCGGTCTGCTGCGGCTTGCCTAACCGTGCTCCTTGGCGTGGTTGATCGAGTATTTAGGAATCTCGATGGTCACGTCCTGATCGGACAGGATGGCCTGACAGGACAGACGCGACGTGGGCTCCAGGCCCCAGGCGCGGTCGAGCAGGTCTTCCTCGCTTTCGTCGGGCTCGCCCAGGCTTTCATAGCCTTTGCGCACGACCACGTGGCAGGTGGTGCAGGCGCACTGCATGTCGCAGGCATGCTCGATGGGCACGCCATTTTCCAGCAAGGCTTCACAAATGGACGTGCCACGCCCGGCACGCACCTGCTTGCCTTCAGGACAGTATTCGGAGTGCGGCAGGACGGTGATGATGGGCATGGTGCGGAAAGAGAGGGGAAATGGTTCAGCGTGTGCCGGAGGGCTGCGCGTCGGTCAGCCGTGCGATCTGGTCGACCGACTGGCCCGAAAGGGCGCGCTGAATGCTGCGGTTCATGCGGCGCGCGGCGAAGGCGTCGGTCTGGCGGGTCAGCGCGTCGGTGGCGTTGCGAATCTGATCGATGTCTGCGCCCTGCTCGGCCTGCGCCAACGCGGCCATGCCGGCATGAATCAGGGCGTCTTCTTCTGGGCTGAGCAGATCGCGGTCAAGCTGCATGGCGGTTCGCGTGGCGGCGAGCAGCGCCTGCGCATCCACCCGGGCTTCCTGCAGCATGCGCGCGGTGCGGTCGTCCTGGGCGTGGGCAAAGCTGTCCTGCAGCATCTGCGCTATCTGCGCGTCGTCCAGCCCATAGGCCGGTTTGACCTGCACCTGCGCCTGCACCCCGGTGGTGAGTTCCTGGGCGCTGACTTCAAGCAGGCCGTCGGCATCCACGGCGAACGTCACGCGGATGCGCGCGGCCCCCGCCACCATCGGTGGGATGCCACGCAGCTCGAAGCGCGCCAGCGAGCGGCAGTCGCTCACCAGTTCGCGTTCGCCCTGCACCACATGAATGGCCATGGCGGTCTGGCCATCGCGAAAAGTGGTGAAGTCCTGCGAACGCGCCTGGGGAATGGTGCTGTTGCGCGGCAGGATGTGCTCGACCAGCCCGCCCATGGTTTCTATGCCGAGCGACAGGGCAATGACGTCGAGCAGCAGCACATCGTCCGCCCCGGCATTGCCGGCCAGCGCATTGGCCTGTATGGCTGCGCCCAGCGCCACCACCTGATCGGGGTCGAGGTCCGTCAGCGGCGCCTTGCCCATGGCGTGCTGCACCGCTGCGCGAACCATGGGCATGCGTGTGGCCCCGCCCACTAGGACCACGCCCTGCACCTCGGCTGCCTGCACCTGGGCATCGCTCAGGGCGCGGCGCAACAGGCTCAGGGTGCGTTGCACCAGATCGGCGCTGACCTGCTCGAACTCTGCACGGCGCAGCGTTCCGCTCCAGGTGGTGCCATCAGGCAAAGGTGCCGAGCAGGATGTGCTGTCATGGTCGCTCAGAGCCTCTTTGGCCGTGCGTGCCGCCATGCGCCACTGACGCTGCTGACTGGGGGTCAGTGCGGACCACAGCGCGGGACCACCTGCCTGGGTCAGCATCAGGTCCATCAGGCGCTGATCGAAATCGTCGCCCCCCAGGGCGGTGTCGCCGCTGGTGGCGACCACCTCGAACACGCCTTTGCTCAGACGCAGCACGGACAGATCGAATGTGCCGCCTCCGAGGTCGTAAACCACATACAGACCTTCGGCACCGCGGTCGAGGCCATAGGCCAGCGCGGCTGCTGTGGGCTCATTGATCAGCCGCAGCACATGCAGCCCGGCCAACTGCGCCGCGTCCTTGGTGGCCTGGCGCTGGCCGTCGTCGAAATACGCGGGGACGGTGATCACCGCGCCGAGCAGTTCGCCGCCCAGGGTCTCTTCGGCACGCCAGCGCAACACGCGCAAGATATCGGCCGACACCTGAACCGGGGTCATTTCGCCCGCCGCAGTCTGAAAGCGCACCATGCGCGGATCGTCTGCGATGCGGTAATGCGCCAGCGCGTGTTCGGGCAGATCAGCCGGACTGCGCCCCATGAAGCGCTTGACGGACACGATGGTATTGGCCGGGTCGAGCGCCTGCTCCTCGCGGGCGCGAAGCCCCACTTCGGCGCGGCCATCGGCGTGGTAGTGCACAACGGAAGGCAGCAGCACCTGGCCCTGTGCATCCGGCAGACACTGCGGCGCACCGCTGCGCACTGCGGCAACGAGGGAGTGGGTGGTGCCCAGGTCGATGCCGACAGCGCGCCGATGCTGATGCGGGTCGGGCGATTGCCCAGGTTCGGAGATTTGCAGCAGAGCCATGTGGAGGAATGCGTTGTCGCGTCGGCCGCAGAATCAGGCGATCAGTCTGCGGGGCACGTCGCGAAGGATCAGTGCGGTATCAATCGGAGCGTTGCGGCAGGGCGTCTGCGGCGCGGCGCAATTCTTCAATGAAGCGGTCCAGGAAGAGCAAGGCGCGCACCTGCTCGGCAGCAATCTGCGGAGCATTGTCCACGTCGAGCGCCTGGGTGATGGCGGCCATGCGCTGCGTGCGCTGCGCCTGCACTTGCGCATGCAAGGCCTGCAAACCCGCCGCATCCGCCGCATCACGCAGTTCCTCAAGGGCTTCGCGCCATTGCATCTGCTGCATTAAGAAATCGGCGGGCATGGCGGTATTGTTCTCCGCCTGCACCGGCACCCCGCGGCGTTCGCACAGGTAGGCTGCCCGCTGCACCGGATTCTTCAGGACGAGGTACGCGGCGTTGGCCTGAGCGGCCCACTGCATGGCCAGGCGCTTGTCGCGGTCTGTGCCAGCGGCAAACCGGTCTGGATGGATCTGCGTCTGCACCGCGAGCCGGGCACGCTCCAACTGTGCCAGATCGAGTGCAAACTTTTCGGGAAGGCCGAACAGGTCGAAGTGCGACTCCGGCAAGCGCGGCAACTGAGACGACCGAGGCGAATGGGACAAATCCATCAAGACGTCTGCATGGAACGGCACATGATCTTGCCGGATCAGATACGGAACGACTCGCCGCAGCCGCAGCGGTCTTTTTCGTTCGGGTTGTTGAACGCAAAACCTTCGTTCAAGCCCTGGCGCACAAAATCGAGTTCGGTGCCATCGACATAGGCCAGGCTCTTGGGATCGACCAGGATCTTCACGCCGTGGCTCTCGAAAGTCTGGTCTTCCGAGGATGCATGGTCGACGAATTCGAGCTTGTAGGCCATGCCGGAACAGCCCGTGGTCTTGACGCCCAGACGCACGCCAACGCCCGAGCCACGTTTGGCGAGATGGCGCTGCACCTGCTGCGCAGCGCGTTCGGTCAATGTGACTGCCATGCTGATGTCTTTCCGTGGTGTGGAACGGTCTGCGTCAGGCGGTCTGAGTCAGGCCGTCTGCGCCTCGGCGCTGCGCGGCGCCTGCGCGGCGCCGAGCCCGTGCCGCTGCTGATAGTCGCTCACTGCGGCCTTGATGGCGTCTTCCGCCAGGATGGAGCAGTGGATTTTCACTGGTGGCAGCGCCAGTTCCTCCGCAATCTGGCTGTTGCGAATTTCCAGCGCCTGATCCAGCGTCTTGCCCTTGACCCATTCCGTCACCAGGGACGAGGAGGCAATGGCCGAACCGCAGCCATAGGTCTTGAAGCGGGCGTCCTCGATCACACCCTGGTCGTTCACGCGGATCTGCAGCTTCATGACATCGCCACAGGCTGGCGCACCCACCATGCCGGTACCCACCTGCGGATCGTCCTTGGCAAACGAGCCAACGTTCCGCGGGTTTTCATAGTGATCCACAACTTTGTCGCTATAGGCCATGATGCGTTCTCCTTGATGCAGGTCCGCCGCATAGGGCTGACACCTGCGTTTTAATCTTGATCGCTATTGTCGGCTATTCGGACAACCCTGATGCGGGAGGGCCATTGTGAGGCCGATGCGAGGTCAATGCGCGGCCCACTGGATGGTGCTGATGTCGATGCCTTCCTTGTACATGTCCCACAGCGGAGAAAGGTCGCGCAGCTTGGCCACGCTGTCGCGCAACTGGCGCACCGCAGAGTCGATCTCTTCCTCGGTGGTGTAGCGGCCGATGGTCATGCGCAGCGAGGAATGCGCCAGCTCGTCGCTGCGACCCAGGGCGCGCAGCACATAGGACGGCTCCAGGCTGGCCGAGGTGCAGGCCGATCCGCTGGACACTGCAATGCCCTTGATGGCCATGATGAGCGACTCGCCCTCGACATAGTTGAAGCTGATGTTGAGGTTGTGCGGCACGCGGCGTTCCAGATCGCCGTTGACATAAACCTCTTCGATGTCTTTCAGCCCGTCGAGCAGGCGCTGCTGCAGCATGCGCGCACGCTCGATGCCCGCACCCATCTCGGCCTTGGCAATGCGGAAGGCCTCTCCCATGCCGACGATCTGGTGCGTGGGCAGCGTGCCCGAGCGCAGGCCGCGCTCGTGGCCACCGCCGTGCATTTGCGGGATCAGACGCACCCGTGGCTTGCGCCGCACGTAGAGCGCGCCGATGCCCTTGGGGCCATAGGTCTTGTGCGAGGCCAGGCTCATCAGGTCGACCGGCCAGGCCTGCAAGTCGATCACCATCTTGCCGGTGGCCTGCGCAGCGTCCACATGAAAAATGATGCCGCGCTCGCGGCAGATGCGGCCGATCTCGGGGATGTCCTGAATCACGCCGATCTCGTTGTTCACCAGCATGACCGACACCAGAATGGTGTCGGGTCGAAGCGCCGCCTTGAACACGTCGAGGTCGAGCAGACCGTTGGACTGCACGTCGAGATACGTTGCCTCGAAGCCGCGGCGCTCCATTTCGCGCACCGTGTCGAGCACAGCCTTGTGCTCGGTCTTGACGGTGACGATGTGCTTGCCCTTGCCCTGATAAAACTCGGCAGCACCCTTGATGGCGAGATTGTTCGATTCAGTGGCACCGGAAGTCCAGATGATCTCCTTGGGGTCGGCATTGATCAGCGCAGCGACCTGCTCGCGCGCCGTCTCCACCGCGGCTTCGGCCTCCCAGCCCCAGGCATGACTGCGCGACGCCGGATTGCCGAAATGCTCGCGCAGCCAGGGAATCATGGCATCGACCACGCGGGGATCGACCGGTGTGGTCGCGGCGTAGTCCATGTAGATGGGCAGATGAGGTGTCGTGGACATGATGAGAATGCTCAGGGAACGGTTTTTATGTGGTGCAGCACCAGCGGCGGTTGCAACCGCGCGCCGGGCTGCCAGGACAACAGACGAACAGGAGTCGGCCAGGTTTCAGCCTCGACGCCTCGAGGCGTCAACCCAGGGTCTGCGCCAGATTGAAGACCGAGTTGGGCGCCTTGACCTTGATCGGCTTGGCCGTCACTGGCAGGGACGACACGGGCTTGCGGGTGACGGCCACCTCTTCCACGGTCACGCCCTTGGCGAGGTTCTGTTCCACCAGACCCTTGAGGTTGACCGAGTCGAGAAACTCCACCATCTTGGCATTGAGCTGCGCCCACAGGTCATGGGTCATGCAGGGGCCTGCGTCCTCGCCGTGGCAGTTTTCCTTGCCGCCGCACTGCGTGGCGTCGAGCGGTTCATCGACGGCAATGATGATGTCGGCAATGCTGATTTCTTCGGACTTGCGCGACAGGGTGTAGCCACCGCCGGGCCCGCGAACGGAATCAACCAGTTCATGGCGGCGCAGCTTGCCGAAGAGTTGTTCGAGATAGGACAGGGAAATATGCTGACGCTGGCTGATGCCAGCCAGGGTCACAGGGCCCAGATGTTGACGCATCGCCACGTCAATCATGGCGGTCACTGCAAAACGTCCTTTGGTGGTCAGTCGCATGGCGGCTCTCCTCAACAGATCAGTGGCGGCCAGTTGCAACGTCTTGCGCCTTTGCCTGGGTGGCTGCAGCTGACATTACACAGTGCCGGAGTGAACAATACCCGACGAAACGAGAGGGCCAATGTTACAAATCCCGATCGTTTTCGTCAACAACTCAGATTTTTCTCCAGGACCAAAGTTCCCAGGCCAGAAAGGTTTTTTTGGCGCCGCAGACGATAAAAATCCAGCCACCTGTCTTATGCTTGTTTTGAAATGAATCCACAGAATCAATCAATGCGATGCGACTGACCCTGCGGCAGATGGAGGTGCTGGTGGAAATCGCGCACAGTCGCAGCGCCACGGCTGCGGGCGACACGCTGGCCATGTCGCAATCGGCGGTGAGCGCAGCCCTGGCGGAACTGGAAACGCAACTCGGCGAGCGCGTGTTCGACCGCGTGGGCAAGCGCCTGGTGCTCAACGATTCCGGCCGCCTGCTGCTGCCGCGTGCCATGGCCATCCTGGATCAGACGCGCGGCATCGAAGACCTGTTCAGCGCGGGTGCCGCAGCGCTGCGCATCGGCGCCAGCAGCACGGTCGGCAATGCCATCCTGCCCGACATCATGGCGGCGTTCTGCCGCGACTTTCCGGCGGCGCAGTTCTGTCTGCGCGTCGGCAACACACAGGCGATTGCCGACGCGGTGGCGCAATTCGAGGTCGACCTCGGTCTGGTCGAAGGCGCCTGCCATCGCGACGATCTGGTCATTCGCCCTTGGCTCAGGGATACGCTGGTCGTGGTGTGCGCGCCGGATAGCCCGCTGGCCGGACGCGAGGTCAGCCTGGACGATCTGCGCACCGCGCGCTGGCTGTTGCGCGAGCCGGGCTCCGGCACACGCGAAACAGTAGAAGCCTTGCTGCTGGAACACTTGCAGGGCTTCGAACATGCCATGGTGCTCGGCAGTTCCGAGTCGATCCGCGCCGCCGCCATTGCCGGGCTGGGTCTGGCGTGTATTCCACGTCGGCTGGTGCGCGACGCGCTGGAACGCGGCCGTCTGGTCACGGTGCGCAGCCCGCTCCCGCCCATGCACCGTTCGCTCTACATCGTGCACCACCAGAAAAAGAGTTTTTCGCAAGCCCTGGCCCGCTTCCTGCAGTTCTGCCACGACTGGCAGGACGACACCGCCCCGATCTGACACTCCGAAACGTCCCAAGCAATTTCGCCATGAACCAGCCCACTGCCCCCTCGTCTGCACCCCGCCTGTCCTCGCTGTCGCACGGTGGCGGTTGCGGCTGCAAGATCGCGCCGAACGTGTTGAGCGAGATTCTGAAAAAACATGCGCCGCTGCTGCCACGCCCCGAGGCGCTGCTGGTGGGCACCGAATCGTCCGACGACGCGGCGGTCTACCTGCTCAATCCCGAACAGGCCTTGATCGCCACCACCGACTTTTTCATGCCCATCGTCGATGATCCGTTCGACTTCGGCCGCATCGCCGCGACCAACGCCATCTCCGACGTGTACGCCATGGGCGGCACGCCCATCATGGCGCTGGCCCTGGTGGGCATGCCCATCGGCGTGCTTCCGCTGGACACCGTGTCCGCCATTCTGCGTGGTGGCGAAACGGTCTGCGCGCAAGCCGGCATTCCTATCGCCGGAGGGCACAGCATCGACTCGGTCGAACCCATCTACGGGCTGGTGGTCATGGGTCTGGCGCATCCGAACCACATCCGTCGCAACGACAGCGCCAGGGCGGGAGATGTGATCGTGCTGGGCAAGCCACTGGGCGTAGGCATCCAGTCTGCCGCGCTCAAAAAAGAGGCTCTCGATGCGAACGGCTACGCCCGCATGATTGCCACCACCACAAAGCTCAACACCCCGGGCAAGCGTCTGGCGCAATTGGACGGCGTGCACGCCATCACCGATGTCACCGGCTTTGGCCTGCTCGGCCATTTGCTGGAGGTCTGTCGGGGTGCTGGTCTGCGCGCGAGCGTGGAGTTCTCCCGCGTGCCCCTGATCGAAGGCGTGATGGATCTGGCCCGCGCCGGCATGGCGACTGGCGCCTCTGGCCGCAATTGGGCCAGCTATGGGGCTGAAGTCGCGCTGGCCGCAGATCTCGACCCGCTGGCCCGCACCCTGTTGACCGATCCGCAGACCTCCGGCGGTCTGCTCGTCGCCTGCGCCCCCGACCAGGTGGAGACGGTGCTGGGCATCTTCCGCGACGAAGGCTTTGCGCAGGCTGCCATGATTGGCTCGCTCGCGCACGGCGCCGCCGGAATCGACGTGCGCGCCTGATCAGCGCGCTGTGGTGGCGATTACCGCCGCCGCGCGCACGACTGCTTCACCCCCTCGCATTCGGGCAAACCCGGGCCTGAACCCTTCAGCCCGATTTTGTTACATCTCTATACTTCGGCCGCAGCTTGTTTCCATCTTGTCGCCCACGGCCGCATCGTGATGACAATGTTTGCGGACAACAGCCACGACCAAATCGTTCACAAAACAATCGGGAGATGTCTTGAACGCCTTACTTGCCCTGTCCCGCGGGATTGACTGGCTCAACGACCGCGTGGGCCGCTTTGCTCTCTGGCTCATTCTGGCCTCCGCCATCATCAGCGCGATCAATGCCGTCGTGCGCAAGGCCTTCGACTACAGCTCGAATGCCTTTCTGGAAATCCAGTGGTATCTGTTCGCTGCCGTGTTTCTGCTGGCGGCCGGCTACACCTTTTTACACAACGAACATGTGCGCATCGACGTGCTCTCCAGCAAACTCTCGCCGCGCGGGCGCAACTGGATCGACATCATCGGCATCGTGTTCTTCCTGTTCCCCTTCGTCTTCGAGGTGGTGCGACTGTCCTTGCCCACGGTCATCAACGCCATGGCCTCGGGTGAAATGTCGAGCAACGCCGGCGGGCTGATCCGCTGGCCGGTCTACATCCTCTTGCCCATCGGCTTTTCCCTGCTCGGATTGCAGGGCGTGTCCGAGCTGATCAAGCGCGTGGCGTTTCTGCGCGGGCTGATCGACGATCCGCTGGTGAAAAAGAACGAGAAGACCGCCGAAGAGGAACTCGCCGAATTCGTTCTGGCGCAGAAGCAGAAGGAGGCCAAGTAAATGACCGCCTTCCTCATCGCGAATATCGCGCCCATCATGTTCGCGGCGCTGGTCGTGTTCTTGCTGGTGGGTTTTCCGGTGGCGTTCAGCCTGGCCGCCTGCGGCTTGCTGTTCGGCTTCATCGGCGTGGAGCTGGGGCTGATGCCCCAGGCGCTGCTTGAGGCCATTCCGCTGCGCATCATCGGCATCATGCAGAACGACACGCTGCTGGCCATTCCTTTCTTCACCTTCATGGGCCTGCTGCTCGAGCGCAGCGGCATGGCCGAAGACCTGCTGGAGACCATTGGCCAGCTGTTCGGCCCGATCCGCGGCGGCCTGGCCATCGCGGTCATTCTGGTGGGCGCGCTGCTGGCGGCAACCACCGGCGTGGTGGCGGCCTCGGTGATTTCGATGGGGCTGATCTCGCTGCCCATCATGCTGCGCTACGGCTATGACCGCCGTCTGGCATCGGGCGTGATTGCCGCTTCGGGCACTCTGGCGCAGATCATTCCGCCGTCTCTGGTGCTCATCGTCATGGCCGATCAGCTCGGTCGCAGCGTGGGCGACATGTACAGGGGCGCGTTCATCCCCGGCTTCATCCTCACGGGGCTGTATCTCGGCTATGTCATCGGCATCACGATGCTCAGACCACAATGGGCTCCGGCGCTCCCGCCGGAGGCCCGCACCATCCGCGAACCCAATGGCGACAGCGGCCTGCGTTCCCTGGGCATTCTGTTTGGGCTGGTGCTGATCTCCAGCATCGTGCTGTCGAACAACTACAGCGCGCTGCTGAGTTGGCGCGCCGGTCACGAGGTCACCGCGGCGCTGGATGAGACCATCGTAGTGGCGCTGACCTTCGGCGTCATCCTGTCGCTGGTGTTGGCGCTGCTCAACCGCGCGCTGCGGCTGAACCTGCTGTCGCGCCTGGCCGAGCGCGTGACCTTCGCGCTGGTGCCGCCGCTCACGCTCATCTTCCTCGTGCTGGGCACCATCTTCCTCGGCGTGGCCACGCCGACCGAGGGTGGGGCGATGGGTGCGGTGGGTGCGCTGATCATGGCAGTCATGCGCAAGCGCCTCGACATGCGTCTGCTCAAGCAGGCGCTCAACACCACGACCAAACTGTCCACCTTCGTGCTGTTCATCCTGATCGGCTCCACGGTGTTCAATCTGGTGTTCCAGGGTCTGGATGGCCGTGTCTGGGTGGAGCACCTGCTCACCAGCCTGCCGGGCGGTGTGCTGGGCTTTCTCATCGTGGTCAACATCCTGGTGTTCGTGCTGGCGTTCTTCCTCGACTTTTTCGAGCTGTCGTTCATCATCATTCCGCTGCTCGGGCCGGTGGCCGAGAAGCTGGGCATCGACCTGATCTGGTTCGGTGTGCTGCTGGCAGTGAACATGCAGACCTCGTTCATGCACCCGCCCTTCGGCTTTGCGCTGTTCTATCTGCGCAGCGTTGCCGCCAAGGACGACTACACCGACAAGGAAACCGGCAAGCGCATCGCGCGCGTCACCACTGGGCAGATCTACTGGGGCGCGGTACCGTTCGTGCTGATTCAAATCATCATGGTGGGCCTGATCATCGCCTTCCCTGGCCTGGTGACCAGCGGCCTGGATCATCACAAGGCGGTGGATATCGACAAAGTGCAAATCACTGCACCGATGGATGACAACAGCTATGAGTCCATCGCCCCGCCGAGCTTCGGTGGTTCGGAAGCGACACCCGCCGAAGGCGGCAGCGCCCCGGCGGCCCCGGCGGCCGAGGAAGACCCCGCCGCCGCGGTGATGCGCGCTCTGCAGCCCGAGCAAGCGGCCAGTGGCGCATCGAAATAGCCCGTCTGCCGCTGATGAAAAAGGCCCGGACAGCCCGGGCCTTTTTCATTTGCAGCGCGTGCTCAAAACTCAGCTTTCGTCTGCAATCAACTGCCTGAGATCATGCACCCAGGCTGTGGGCGGGTTGGTGTCCGAGCCCAGCAGGTGGATGCGCCCGCTGCGGCCGAAGATATACACGCCGGCGCTGTGGTCGACCACATAGTTGCCCTGCGCATCGGGCTTGCCGTAGCTGAACGCCACGCGGTAGCGGCGGGTGATGGCATCGATTTGCTTCATCGTGCCGGTCAGCCCCACCGCATTGGGGCTGAAGGCCTGGGTGTAGGCCTTGAGAATGGCGTCGCTGTCGCGCTTGGGATCGACGCTGACAAACAGAATGCGCACATCCTTGGCTTCGGGGCCGAGTTGCTGCACCGCGTTCGACATCAATTGCATGGTGGTCGGGCACACATCCGGGCAATGGGTGTAGCCGAAATACAGCAGCACGATCTTGCCCCTGTAATTCTGCGCGGTGACCTTCTGCCCCAGATCGTTGGTGAGATTGAATTCCAGATCGGGCATCACACCGGTGATGTTGTTGAGCTGCCAGGTCTGATCGGACTTGTGGCCGCAGCTCGCCAGCGGCAGCGCCAGCGCGCCCAGCAGCAAGAGGCGGCGCGAACGGGACAGGGTTTGAAAACACGACATGACGATTCCGCTGATTTCCTTGTTCAACACTGACCGTATTGTGCCGTGCCATTCGCACAAATCCACGCGCCTGGCGGACTGTCACAACTGCTTACCACACCCCATGCAACCCACGGGCGCAAAACCGCTCCAATGCGCTACAACCCTTCTGGAATGCACCATGTCCACACGTGCCTTGCTCAAAGCCCTGCTGGCTGGAGGGCTCACCACTCTGGCGACCGCAGCACTGACGGTCCATGCCGCCAATGCCCCGCATGCCCCGATGACTGCCATCGACGTCTTGCACCTGACCCCGGCGGATGACACAACCCTGTCGATCACGGCCCTGCCGCCTGGCAGAGGGGTTGTGGTCATCAACAAGTTGCACCGCCCATTGCAGATCCAGGGCTACGCCCGCAACTGATTACAGCAGGTTCTGCCACCAGCGAGGTCGCGCGTCGGCCAGAAGCTGATGCACATCGTGCGCGATTCCGGCCGGGGGCGTCAGGTCGGTGCCGATCAGCCGTCCGTTGCCATGCGGCCCGAATACGTAGATCGCCGCGCTGTGGTTGACCACATAGTTGCCATGCGCATCAGGCTTGCCGTAGGAGTAACTGACGTGGTAGCGATCGGCCAGCGCCCTGGTCTGCGCCACCGTGCCAGTCAGGCCAACCCCATTCGACAGAAAGGCATGCACATAGGCGTCGAGCACCTGCGGCGTGTCACGCCTGGGGTCGACAGTGACAAAGATGACCTGCACGTCCCTTCCCTGCGGCCCCAGCAATTGCACCGCACGCGCCAGATGCGCCATGGTCGTTGGGCACACATCCGGGCAATGGGTATACCCGAAATACAGCACCACCACCTTGCCGAGAAAGTTGGCCGCTGATACCGGCATGCCGCTGCTGGACTTCACGTCGCTGAACTGCAGGGGCAGCATGTCCTTGGGGCCGATGTAGTCCATCGCCCATTTCTGCTGTTGCGGCTGCGGCGAGCATCCTGACAACGCCATGGCGATCAGCGCAGTCCATACGATGGTGATGATCTTGGTCATGAGACGATTTTGTCCTGTGCAGAGTGTCTTGAGTGTGCCTGGGCAGAACCAATAGTTCCGGTTCCGTCACCGCCCATTGCGTTCATCACAACCAGATACACACAAAAAATCTTCAGGCGGGATTGCAATCAGGGGCTGCGATAAGTCTGCAGCGCCGCATGACAATTTATGCTGCAGGGCGTTTACCCTCCTTTGGAAATCTCATGGAACGTCCTCTGCTTGCATTACCCGGCGCCGTCCGCCAGGCCGTGGCTTTTTCTGTCGTCACATTGCTTGCGCTCTGTCTCTGCCTGCCTGGCTCGGCGAACGCGGCGCCGAGCGCCGCAAACAAGGCCGCACTCGCAGCAGAGGCGGTGCTGGGCATCAACAATGGCCTGCTTTACGGCAACCAAATGGAAGTCCAGAGCATCGGTGCTCCGTTTGCAGAACTTCTGGGCAAGGCAACCGGGCAAAAGATGATCTGGGACGGCTCGTTCGACGCCAAGACAGCACAGACAGGCAGTGGTTCGTTCCAGTTTGCCTTCATCAAACCGCCCAACCAGACTGCGCTGTTATTGGCCAAGGGCTGGAAGCTGGTTGCAGTGGCCAAAGACTCGATCGGTTTCGGCACAGACCTAGTTGCCCTGCCCTGCCCCGGCAAACCCGGAGAGATTGCCCTGGGTGGCCAGAGTCTGGCCGTGCTTGGTTTGACCAAACAAGTTCCGGCGACCTGCGTGCCCGTTGCTCAGGTCTGGACTTCTCCCTCCGCAGTCATCCTCAGTGTGGAGAACAGTCTGGTCGAGCATGTCGGCAAGAAAATGTGGAAGGAACACAACGCCCACGCGGCCCCCATCCAGGCACAGGTCAAGTCGCAAGACGCCGTGGTCGGCCTGATGGAGCAGATGCATACTGCCGTCATAGGCGCAGTAACCCCGGTGTTTTCAAAGCAATTGACCGCCAGGGGTGGGGTGCTTCTGCAGCATCAGCCCATGCCATTCTGGGCTTTGATCGCAGCCCCCAACACTCCGGCAGGGCAGATCGACGCAGCCCGCGCCGCGTTGCTGGGCGCTTCAGCCGAGCGGCTCAACCGCACGCTCAAGATCACCGGCTGGGAAGTCGGCAGCCCGAAGGCGTACGCCGACTTCCTCAAGTGGATCAAGAGCTGAACGCGCCCAAGCTCAGCCGCGCTCGAACACGATCTGGTCGTTCTTGAGGTTGACCGGAATCACGTCCTTCGGGCCGAAGCGGCCTTCGAGAATGAGCTTGGCCAGCGGGTTTTCGATGCGCTGCTGGATGGCCCGCTTGAGCGGCCGTGCACCAAACACCGGATCGAAGCCGGCGCGGGCGATTTCAGCCAGTGCCGCGTCGCTGATATCGAGCCGCATGTCGAGCTGCGCCAGACGGGCCTCCAGCCCGCGCAACTGAATGCGCGCAATCTCGGCGATCTGCTTTTCGCCCAGAGCGTGGAACACCACCACCTCGTCGATGCGGTTGAGGAATTCCGGGCGGAAATGCGCCTTGACTTCTTCCCACACCGCGTCGCGGATGGCTTGCTGCGGCTGCCCGCTCATGGCCATGATCTGGTGCGAGCCGAGGTTGCTGGTCATCACGATCACCGTGTTCTTGAAATCCACGGTGCGGCCCTGTCCGTCGGTGAGCCGCCCGTCGTCGAGCACCTGCAACAGCACGTTGAACACATCCGGGTGCGCTTTCTCCACCTCGTCGAACAGCACCACGCTGTAGGGCTTGCGGCGCACCGCCTCGGTGAGATAGCCGCCTTCGTCATAGCCGACATAGCCCGGCGGCGCGCCGATCAGGCGGGCGACCGAGTGCTTCTCCATGAACTCGCTCATGTCGATGCGCACGATGTGCTCGTCGGTGTCGAACAGAAATTCGGCCAGCGCCTTGGTCAGCTCGGTCTTGCCCACGCCAGTGGGGCCGAGGAACAGGAAAGAACCATAGGGCCTGCGCGGATCGGACAGCCCGGCACGCGAACGGCGGATGGCGTCGGACACGGCGCGAATGGCCTCGTCCTGCCCCACCACGCGGCGGTGCAGACGTTCTTCCATGTGGACCAGCTTGTCGCGTTCGCCCTGCACCAGCTTGGACACCGGGATACCGGTGGCGCGGCTGACCACCTCGGCAATCTCCTCCGCGCCCACCTGGGTGCGCAGCAGACGGCGCGCCTGCGGTTTGTCTTCGCCAGCAGCGGTCTCCTTGGCCTGGGCCTCGTGCAGCTTGCGCTCGAGTTCAGGCAGGCGGCCGTATTGCAGTTCGGCCACCTTGTTGAAGTCGCCCTTGCGCTTGAGTTCCTCGATGTCGAAGCGGATCTTGTCGATTTCTTCCTTGATCGCCGCCGAACCCTGCACCGCAGCCTTCTCGGCCTTCCAGATTTCTTCCAGGTCGGCGTATTCGCGGTCGAGCTTGGCGAGCTCCTCGTCGATCAGCGCCAGGCGCTTGCGCGAGGCGTCGTCCTTTTCCTTTTCCACCGCGGCCTTTTCGATCTTGAGCTGGATGCGCCGACGGTCGAGCTTGTCCATCGCCTCCGGTTTGGAGTCGATCTCGATCTTGATCTTGGCCGCCGCCTCATCGATCAGGTCGATGGCCTTGTCCGGCAGGAAACGGTCGGTGATGTAGCGGTGGCTCAGCTCGGCCGCAGCGACGATGGCCGGGTCGGTGATCTCCACGCCGTGGTGCACCTCGTATTTCTCCTGCAGGCCGCGCAGGATGGCGATGGTGTCTTCCACGCTGGGCTCATCCACCAGCACCTTCTGGAATCGCCGCTCCAGCGCGGCGTCCTTTTCGATGTACTTGCGATATTCGTCGAGCGTGGTCGCGCCGATGCAGTGCAGTTCGCCGCGCGCCAGCGCGGGCTTGAGCATATTGCCCGCATCCATCGCGCCCTCGGCCTTGCCCGCGCCGACCATGGTGTGAATTTCGTCGATGAACACCAGCGTCTGGCCAGCGTCCTGCGCCAGTTCCTTGAGCACGTTCTTCAGCCGCTCCTCGAACTCGCCGCGGAACTTGGCCCCGGCCAGCAACAGTGCGATATCGAGCACCAGCAGGCGCTTGCCGCGCAGGCTGTCGGGCACTTCGTCGTTGACGATGCGCTGCGCCAGCCCTTCGACGATGGCGGTCTTGCCCACGCCCGGCTCGCCGATCAGCACCGGGTTGTTCTTGGTGCGACGCTGCAGCACCTGGATGGTGCGACGGATTTCGTCGTCGCGGCCGATCACCGGGTCGAGCTTGCCCTGGCGGGCGCGCTCGGTGAGGTCGATGGTGTATTTCTTGAGCGATTCGCGTGCACCCTCGGCCTCGGCGCTGTCCACGGCCTGGCCGCCGCGCACCGCTTCGATGGCGGACTCCAGAGACTTGCGGCTCAGCCCGTTTTCGCGGGCGATGCGTCCAGCCTCGCCCTTGTCGTCCGCCACGGCAAGCAGAAACAGCTCGCTGGCGATGAACTGGTCGTTGCGCTTGGTCGCCTCTTTTTCGGTGACATTGAGCAGGCCATTGAGTTCGCGGCTGACCTGCACATTGCCGTCGGTGCCCTCCACTTCCGGCAGGCGGTCGATGGCCTGCGCCGCGGCAGCCGTCATCCCGGGAACATTGGCCCCCGAGCGGGCCAGCAACGCCTTCGGGCCCTCCTGCGACAGCAGCGCGTGCAGCAGATGCACCGGCTCGATGTAGGCATTGCCATGATTGACCGCGAGCGACTGCGCATCGGCCAGCGCTTCTTGAAACTGAGTGGTGAGTTTTTCGATCCGCATGGAATCCTCCGTCCTGAATTGCCGCATAGATACGGCGTCAGCAGGGGATTTTCAAGCGCGATGATGTCAAAGAGGTTGATCTGGAAGCAAAAAGCCGGTCATCGCCTGAGCTTGGCAAAGGCATCGGCCATCGCGGTGCTGTGCGGCGCGTGGGTGCCGCCTGCGCGGTGGTGGCTGCCCCGGTCACCGCTTCGGCCACCGTCCTGCCGCGGCGGGCGTGCGGGCTGCGCTTGGCCGCCCTGCGACCGGTTGCCGTCGCGCGCCGGGTCGGCCGGGCGCATGGACAGGGCGATGCGCTTGCGTGCCACGTCCACCTCGACCACCCGCACCTTGACGATGTCGCCGGTCTTGACCACCTCGCGGGCATCGTTCACGAAGCGTTGTGCCATCTGCGAGACGTGCACCAGCCCGTCCTGATGCACGCCGAGGTCGACAAAGGCGCCGAACGCGGTGACGTTGGTCACGGTGCCCTCAAGCTGCATGCCCGGCTGAAGCTGGGCGATGTCGTGCACGCCGTCGAGCAGCTTGGCGGTGCGGAACTCGGGACGCGGATCGCGGCCGGGCTTTTCCAGCTCGGCCAGCACGTCGCGCACGGTGAACGCACCGAACTGGGCGTCCACAAACTGCTCGGGGCGCAGGCGCTGCAGCACGTCGCGGTTGCCCATCAACAGCTGGATCGGCTGGCCGGCCGCAGCCAGCACCTTTTCCACCAGTGGATAGCTCTCGGGGTGCACGCCGGTGCGGTCGAGCGGGTTGTCGCCGCCGTTGATGCGCAGAAAGCCCGCAGCCTGCTCGAAAGTCTTGTCGCCCAGGCCGCGCACGGCCTTGAGGGCTTGCCGGTTGGCAAAGGCGCCGGCCTGGTCGCGGTGCAGCACGATCTGCTCGGCGATGCGCGGGCTGAGCCCGGCCACGCGGGCCAGCAGCGGGGCCGAGGCGGTGTTCAGGTCCACGCCCACGGCGTTCACGCAGTCTTCGACAATGGCGTCGAGCTTGCGCGACAGCGCGGTCTGGTTGACATCGTGCTGATACTGACCAACGCCGATGCTCTTGGGGTCGATCTTCACCAGTTCGGCCAGCGGGTCTTGCACCCGGCGGGCAATGGACACCGCGCCACGCAGGCTCACGTCCAGATCGGGAAATTCGCGGCTGGCCAGGGCACTTGCCGAATACACCGAGGCACCGGCCTCGCTCACGGTCAGCTTGGTCAGTCCGGGCATGGCGACCAGGCGCAGCAACTCGGCCGCAAGCAGATCGGTCTCGCGACTGGCGGTGCCGTTGCCGATGGAAATGAGTTGCACACCGTGACGCTGCACCAGCGCCGCCAGCGTGGCCAGCGCGCCCTGCACATCGCGGCGCGGCTCGAAGGGGTAGACGGTGGCGGTCTCCAGCAGCTTGCCGGTGGCATCGACCACGGCGACCTTCACGCCGGTGCGGATGCCGGGGTCCAGCCCCATCACCACCTTGGCCCCGGCAGGTGCAGCCAGCAGCAGATCGCGCAGATTGGCGCCGAACACGTCGATCGCCACGCTCTCGGCCTGCTCGCGCAGCCGCGCGAGCAACTCACGTTCCAGGGTCAGCGAGAGCTTGACCTTCCAGGTCCACTGCAGCACGCGACGCAACCAGTCGTCCGCGGCACGGCCCTGATGACCCCAGCGCAGCAGCACAGCCAGACGCCCCTCGGCCATGGCCGCCAGCGTGGGCGCCGCGCTGCCTTCTGGCACCGGCGGCAGGTCGACGCGAACATCGAGCACCTCCTGCGCACGCCCGCGCAGCACCGCCAGCGCGCGGTGCGAGGGCACCTTGCCCAGTGGTTCGGCGTAGTCGAAATAGTCGCGAAACTTGGCGCCCTCCTGCTCCTTTCCGGCACGCACCTGGCTGATGAGGTGGCCGGTCTGCCAGAGCCATTCGCGCATCGGCGCGACCACGGCCGGGTCTTCGGCCCAGCGCTCGCTCAGGATGTCGCGTGCGCCGTCCAGGCAGGCCTGCGGCGTGGACGTGTCGGCAGCGTCGGCGCTGCCCTGGGCGCGGACGAACTCCGCTGCAGCCAGAAGCGGATCGGTCTGCGGCTGCTGCCACAGCAAGTCGGCCAGCGGCTCCAGACCGGCCTCGCGCGCTTTTTGCGCCCGGGTCACACGGCGCGGCTTGTAAGGGAGGTAGAGGTCTTCCAACTCCTGTTTCTGCATCGTCGCGACAATCGCCGCCTGCAATTCAGGCGTGAGCTTGCCCTGTTCGGCGATGGACTGCAGCACCACGGCGCGACGGTCTTCGAGCTCGCGCAAATAGAGCAGACGCTCCTCCAGCGTGCGCAGGTGATCGTCGCTCATGCCGCCCGTCACCTCCTTGCGGTAGCGCGCGATGAAGGGCACGGTCGCACCGCCATCCATCAATTCGATCGCCGCCTGAATCTGCGCAGCGGGCAGTTGCAATTCGGCGCTGAGCGCCTGCAACACCCGCTGTGCTGCGGCCTGCGGATTGGCATGGGGATGGTGGGTGGCAGGGACGGAATCGGTCATGGCGGGCAAAAAACCTGCAGTCTAACCAGCCCGCAGCCCTGCAGAGTTCGCTTACAGCGCGTTCACGGGCACCTTGAGATAGCTCACCCCGTTGCCCTCCGCCCTGGGCAGTTCGCCTGCGCGCACATTGATCTGCACCGCAGGCAGGATGAGGGCGGGCATGCTCAGCTTGGCATCGCGCTGCTTGCGAAACGCGACAAACTCTTCCTCGGTGGTGCGGGCGTTGAGCTGGATATTGCCCTCGCGCTCGGCCTGCACCGTGGTCTGCCAGATCGGCTCGCGCCCGCCAGGCATGTAGTCGTGGCACAGATACAGCTTGGTCTGCGGCGGCAGGCTGTAGAGCTTGTGCACCGACTGGTAAAGCACGTGCGCGTCACCCCCGGGAAAGTCGCAGCGCGCCGTGCCGTAGTCCGGCATGAACAGGGTGTCACCGACAAAGGCACTGTCGCCCACCAGATAGGTCACGCACGCCGGGGTGTGGCCGGGGGTGTGCATCACCCGGGCCTGCAAGCTGCCGATGGCAAAGGTCTCGCCGTCCTTGAACAGATGATCGAACGGCGAGCCGTCGGTGGGCATGGTGCGGTCGTTGAACACCTGGCTGAACACTTTCTGCACATCCTGAATGTGCTCGCCAATGGCGATCTGCCCGCCGAGCACTTGTTTGAGATAGGGCGCTGCCGAGAGATGGTCGGCATGCGCGTGGCTCTCGAGCAGCCAGTCCACGGTGAGGCCCTGCTCGCGCACAAAGGCCACGATCTGGTCGGCAAAGTCGGTCTTGGTGCGGCCCGAGGCGTAATCGAAGTCGAGCACGCTGTCCAGAATGGCGCAGTGCCTGGTCTGCGGGTCGATGATGCAGTGGGTGGCCGTGAACGTGGGCGCGTGAAACCAGCTTTGAACGGTGGGGGTCTGCGTACTCATGCGGGTATCTCCTAGGGCGTGATGCATTGCAGGAACACTATACAAAAGCATATATTGTTTTCTTATTAGGTTTTACCTGATTGAGGCAAGTCAATGTCGAGCGCCCAAGATTATGAAATCCCCAGTGTCGACGCCATGCGCCGGAACTCGGAGCAGGCTGGCGCCTTGCTCAAAACCCTGGGGAATCCAGATCGTTTGCTCATTCTGTGTCAGATCAACCGCGGAGAGATCTGCGTCAGCGACCTTGAAGCCACCTGCGACGTGAGCCAGCCGACCCTCTCGCAGCAACTCACCGTGCTGCGCGCCCAGGGTCTGGTGAAAACCCGTCGCGAAGGCAAGCGCGTGTATTACAGCCTGGCCAGTCCGGCGGCGAGTGCCGTCCTGATGACCCTTTACCAGATTTACTGCCACGGCGGAAGCGATCCGCCGGGCAAATGAGAGTGTGTCTGTGCCGCGGCGCTTGCATGTCGCCACGGCACGGCAAAACGGCCTGACCAGATCACTGGCATGGCGTCCATAAAACCAGAGACAACATGCAATGTCACGAAGGAGAGACAAATGTTCCATATCGATTGGGCGCATTTCACGCCCGGCACGGCCATTCTCGGCGGGGCGCTGATTGGCGCAGCAGCCGGGGCCATGGCGCTGGCTGGCGGCAAGATCGCCGGGATCAGCGGCATTTTCGGCGGGGCCATCAGCGAGGCCATGCAGGGCAAGCGTCCGATGCCCTGGCGGCTGTGGTTTCTGAGCGGACTGGTTGTCGCGTCCCTGATCTGGGTGCTGTTTCGTCCGGTTCCCGGCGCACATTACGGCGAATCCTGGCCCATCATCGCCATCGGCGGGTTGATCGTCGGCTTCGGCACGCGGCTGGGATCGGGTTGCGCCAGCGGACACGGAGTGTGCGGCCTGGCCCGCTTTTCTCCCCGCTCGATGACTGCAGTAGCCACCTTCATCGGCATGGGCGTCGTCACCACATTTGTCATGCGGCATGTGGTGGGAGGAGCCTGAGTCATGAAAACACTCGCCTTTCTCTGCGGCATCCTGTTCGGCATCGGCCTGCTGGTTTCGGGCATGACCGATCCTGCCAAGGTCATCGCCTTCCTCGACATCGCCGGCCCCTGGGACCCGAGCCTCATTCTGGTGATGATCACTGCGGTGCTTGTGGCGCTTGTCCCCATGCAGATGGCACAGCGCCGGACCAAGACGGTTCTTGGCGAAAAAGTCGCCTTCCCAACCACCAGCGGCATCACCGGCAAGCTCATTCTGGGCAGCGCCATTTTTGGCGTGGGCTGGGGCATGACGGGTCTGTGCCCGGGACCGTCGCTTGCCTCGCTTGGCGCGTCAACCTGGCAGGAATGGCTGTTCTTCGGCAGCATGGTCACGGGCATGATCGCCTTCGAGGTCTGGCAGCGTGCGGGCTCCCGTGTGCACACCCCGTCCAGTGCACAACTCGCCACACCGCGCAAGACCTGATCGATCACAAGCGGGCCACCGTTGTCCACTAGGGCCTGTTCACGCTATTGGTGCACCCGCGCCGGGGGTCTGGGCGGATGCAATGCGAGGCGCAGGCCGCGCCGTGGTGTGTTGCACCACAAGCGGACTGCAACGTAGCAGTGCGCCGCCCAGACCCCCGGCCCGCAGGGTTGCCCCCAGGCGGTGCGTCTGCGGCGTTGTCAGCCAGGGGCAAGGCGTCCAGCCTTGCCCCTGGCCTCCGCCTTGCATCCATCCCCGCCTGGGGGCAACGCGGGTGCACCAATAGCGTGAACAGGCCCTAGGCGGACACGGTGGCTTTTTTTGCGACCGCCACGGCGGCAAGCGGGTTTTGACCTGACGCAGACCGACCGAAGCGTCGACAGTTAAAATTCGACGTTTTTGATCCTTCAAGCCCGTCCCATGACTTTCGTCGTTACCGAAAACTGCATTCGCTGCAAATACACCGACTGTGTCGATGTCTGTCCGGTGGACTGCTTTCGCGAAGGCCCGAACTTTCTCGTGATCGATCCGGACGAATGCATCGATTGCGCGGTCTGCGTGCCCGAGTGTCCCGCCAACGCCATCTATGCCGAGGAGGACGTTCCGGGGGATCAGCAAGCCTTCATCAAGCTCAACGCCGAACTCTCGCGCCAGTGGCCCAGCATCACCAAGCGCAAACCCGCCCCGGACGATGCGGACGAATGGAAGGACAAGCCGGACAAGATGCAGTACCTGCAGCGCTGACCATCGCGCTTGCATCGTGAATCCAGCGGCACGCCGCCCCGTTCTTTCCCCTTTGCCTTTTCCATCCGCATGGACATGTTCGACGCTTCTCCCGCCCCGCAGGCCAGCACGGTCGCAACAGACATCATCGAGACAGATGCCGTCATCATCGGCGCGGGCCCGGTTGGGCTGTTCCAGGTCTTCGAGCTCGGGCTGCTCGAAATCAAGGCCCACGTCATCGACACCCTCGCCCACCCCGGCGGGCAATGCGTGGAGCTTTACCCAGACAAACCGATCTACGACATTCCTGCCGTGCCCGTCTGCACGGGGCAGGAACTGACCGACAACCTGCTCAAGCAGATCGAGCCCTTTGGCGCAACATTGCATCTCGGCCAGGAAGTCACCACCCTGGAACCCCAAGCGGATGGTCGCTTCCTGGTGGAAACCACAAAGTCCACCCGACTGCTGACCAAGACCGTGTTCATCGCAGCCGGTGTGGGCTCCTTCCAGCCACGCACCCTCAAGGTGGATGGGCTGGAGAAATTCGAAGGCAGCCAGTTGTTCTACCGCGTGCGCAATCCAGAGCAGTTCGCAGACAAGAACCTGGTCATCGTCGGCGGTGGCGACTCGGCCCTCGACTGGGCGCTGCATTTCGTGCAGACCACGGAGCACCGTCCAGAAAGCGTCACCCTCATCCATCGCCGCGACGGGTTCCGTGCGGCCCCGGCCTCGGTCGCACAGATGCACGCCCTGTGCGAGCAACACGAGATGCAATTTCTCGTCGGCCAGGTCACTGGCTATGAAGAAAACGCCGAAGGTCGTCTGCACATGATCAAGGTCACCGGCAACGATGGCATCACCCGCCGCCTGCCGCTTGACATGCTGCTTGTGTTCTTTGGCCTGTCGCCAAAACTCGGCCCAATTGCCGATTGGGGACTGGAGATCGAACGCAAGCAACTCGTCGTCGATACCGAAAGATTCCAGACCAGCATCCCCGGCATCTTTGCCGTTGGCGACATCAATACCTATCCCGGGAAAAAGAAACTCATCCTGTCGGGCTTCCACGAGGCGGCTCTGGCCGCTTTCGGTGCAGCGCCCTTCATCTTCCCGGAAAAGAAAATCCACCTCCAGTACACCACCACCAGCCCCAAGCTGCACAAGGTGCTCGGGGTGGAAACCCCACAGTTCGACTGAAGCTCGATTGCCGGGCGCCGGTCATTGACCTGCCTTGACCGGCGCACCGCATCAGCGGGCGTGTGTGCCGGGCATGCGGCAGGCCTGCCGCCATCACTGCCCCAATGCCGCCCCGAACACCTTGCCCAGGAGCTTGCTTCCGGTGCCCACAGGGTCGGTGCGAATGGCTTTTTCCTGTTCGCCGATGGCTTGGTATAGGCGATCGAGCGCCTGCTGGGTGACGTATTGCTGGATGCTGGCCTGGTCGGTCTTGATCAGGCCGAACTGCGCGGCCTGTCCAGCGAACTGGTTGTAGGTCTGGGCGAGGCCGACCTTGTCGGTGGCCCGGGCGACGATGGGCAGGAATTTCTGCGTGAGAGGCGCTTCGGTCTTGCGCTTGAAATAGTCGGTTGCAGCCTCGTCGCCCCCGGTGAGGATGCCCTTGGCGTCCTGCACGCTCATGCTCTTGACCGCGCCGACCAGCAGCGTCTTCGCCTCGGGCACGGCGGCTTCGGCGGCGCGGTTGATCGCCAGATCGAGCTGGTCGGCCTGCGCGCCCAAGCCGGCCATGCGCATCAGGCCGCTGGCCTTCTCGATTGCGGGCGGCAGGGGGATGCGCCACTTGGCATTGCCGTAAAAGCCGTTCTCGCGGCCGAGTTCCTTCACCGCGATGTCGGCGCCGCGCGACAGCGCTTCCTTGAGCCCCTGATCGACCTCGCCGGTGCTCAGCGCCGCAACTGCCGCATTCACCCCGCCGGAGGCCGCGCCGCCGCCCTGCGGCGTGGTCTGCTGTGCGGGCGCCTGCGCCGCGCCAAGCGCACCGCTGAGCTGGTTGGTGAGATTGCCGAGATCGAAGGCCAGCGCGGGAGCGGCAGCGCTCAGGGACAACAGGGTGACAAGGGCAAGTCTGCGGGGTTTCATCGGCGGCTCCTGATGGGTGGTCAACGTTGCGGATCGGGGGTGGCGCGCAGCACTTCGTCGAGGGTGGTGATGCCTTCGGCCACCTTGATGGCCCCGGCCAGGCGCAGCGGGCGCATGCCGTCCTTGATCGCCTGCGCGCGCAACGGCGCCAGCTCCGGGCTGCGCACCAGCAGCGCGCGCAACGCCTCGCTGCAGCTGAGCAGCTCGTACAGCCCGACGCGGCCCAGATACCCGGTGTTGCGGCATTCCACGCACCCCACTGGGCGGTAAGGCCGCACTTCGGACTGCGGCTTCCACGGCGCGACCGCGGCGCGAAACGCCTCCTGGTCGAAGGTGTCGTCGGGCTGCTTGCAATGCGGGCACAAGGTGCGCACCAGGCGCTGCGCCAGCACGCCCAGCAGCGTGGCGCTCGCAAGGTAGGACGGCACGCCGAGTTCGAGCAGGCGGGTGATGCTCGACGGCGCGTCGTTGGTATGCAGGGTGGAGAGCACCAGATGCCCGGTGAGCGCGGCCTGCACCGCCATGTCGGCGGTTTCGCGGTCGCGGATTTCGCCAACCATGATGATGTCCGGGTCCTGACGCATCAGCGCGCGCAGTCCTTCGGCAAAGCCGAGGTCGATGGCGGGCTGCACCTGCATCTGGTTGAACGCGGGTTCGACCATCTCGATCGGGTCTTCCACGGTGCAGACGTTGACCTCCTCGGTGGCCAGGCGCTTGAGGGTGGAATACAGCGTCGTGGTCTTGCCGCTGCCGGTCGGCCCGGTGACCAGGATGACGCCGTTGGGCTGATTGGTCAGGCGCTGCCAGTCGCGCGCCTCCTGCTGCGGAAAGCCCAGCGCGGGCATGTCGCGCACCACCACGTCGGGGTCGAAAATGCGCATCACCAGCTTTTCGCCGAACGCCGTGGGCATGGTGGCCAGACGCAGTTCCACCTCGTCGCCGCTGGGCCTGCGGGTCTTGATGCGGCCATCCTGCGGGCGGCGCTTTTCCACCACGTCCATGCGGCCGAGCAGCTTGACCCGGCTGGTCATCGCGCCCATCACCGAGCCGGGCACCTGATAGACCGTGTGCAGTACGCCGTCGATGCGAAAGCGGATCACCCCCATGTCGCGCCGCGGCTCCAGGTGAATGTCGGAGGCCCGCTGCTCGAAGGCGTATTGCCACAGCCAGTCGACCACCTGCACCACCCCGGCGTCGTTGGCATCGAGCGCCTTGCCGCTGCGGCCAAGTTCCACCAGTTGCTCGAACTGGTTGACGCCGCCGGTGCTGCCGTTTTTCTGCGCATGCTTGACCGAGCGCGCGAGGTTGAAGAACTCCACCGTGTAGCGGGTGATGTCCGCCGGGCTGGCCACCACCAGCTTGATGGGTCGGCGCAGCATGCGCTCCATCTCGGGCACCCAGCCGCGATCGAACGGCTCGCAGGTGGCAATGGTCACTTCGCTCGGCCCGGCGGCCACCGGCAGGATGCGGTGGCGCTCGGCGTAACTGGTGGACATGAGATCGCCGATCTTGCTGATCTCGACCTTGAGCGGATCGACGCGCAGATACGGCAGCCCGGCGCGCTGCGCCAGCCATTCGGTAAGCACATCCAGATCGAGACTGCGGCTGTCACTCAGACGCTTGAGCCCGGCCAGCGCCACCCGCTGCAGCGGATGCAGCTTGCCGCTGGCATGTGCGCAACGCTCCCAGCCGTAGCGACCGCTGGCGGCGTCGATCAGGCCGTCGGCCTCCAGCCACTGCAACAGCTCGCGCCAATCCAGCCGCCCTTGCGCTGCGGGCGGCGCGGTCTGTGCAGCGCGCGCATGGGGCACGTTGAGCGGGTCTGCGGGGCGGGAGGAAGTGCGTGGGGCGTCCATCAGGCCGAGTGTAGGGCAGGCCCCTGCCGCGCCGGATCAACGCGCCGGACGCAGGCGCTTGAGCAACCGCGCCCAGCGCCGCGCGGGCAAGCCACCGGTGCGCTCGGCCACGGCGTCGGCGCGCTCCAGCAACTGCGCGCGCGTGGGCAGCGGACTCTGCGACGCATCGCGCAGGGCGATGGCGATGAGATTGCCGTCACGGTTGGGCGGCAGCTGCCAGACGCTGTCACCGGGCTGGTCGAACGCGGCACTGATGCGCTGCAGATTGCGCTCCAGAACCCGCACATTGCCCGGTCCGCTGAACAGATTGACCACCATCGCACCCTGCTCTGCCAGCACTCGGCGGCAGTCGGCGTAAAACGCCGCGGATTCGAGCGCGGGTGCAGCGGCCTGCTCGTCGTACATGTCCACATGCAGCACAACGGCTCGGCCCGCGTTGGCCGGGTCGGCGGCATACACACCGGCGTCCATGCACAGCACCTGCAGCTTGGCATCGGGCGCGGGCAGCGCAAACCAGCGATGCGCCGCCAGAATGACGCCTGGGTTCAACTCCACCGCCACACAGGGCATGCGCAGCCGCTTGCGCAGGAACTTGGTGATCGCCGCCGCACCCAGGCCGAGCTGCACCGCCGTGCCGCCACGCCAGGCCTTGTCCGGCAGCAGCAGCATCCACGCCATCATGCGCTGCACATAGTCCAGCTCGATGTCGTTGGGGCGCGCAATGCGCATGCTGCCCTGAATCCAGGGCGTGCCCAGGTGCAGATGGCGCACGCCGTCCTCTTCGGACAGGGTGGGAGCGGGGAATGTGGGTGTGCGGGGCATATCGAATCAGATGAGGTTTGCTGCAAGAAAGGCCTCGCGCCATGCGGCGCGCTTGCGCTCCAGGCTCCAGCTCGCATTGGCCGGGCTGGTGGACGGCAGGCGGCGCACCTCGACGCCAAGGCTGCGGGTGATGCGCATCGCACGGGCGGATTCGCCACCGTTGTGCGCGATGAGCCGCAGAGCGGGCAGACGCACAATCAGCCCCGGCAGATCGTTGGGCTGCGCATCAACGATGGCGCTGTCCAGACTGCCCGCACGGCGGCATTGGGCATACACATCCCAGATACCCAGGCCGCGCTCGCGCACCACTTCGATGCGCTGCGGGTAGGGCAAACGCATCAGGTCCAGACCGAACAGATCGCCGACGAGGGGCCAGAACTGATTGCGTGGATGCGCGTAGTACTGCTGCGCCTGCAGCGATGCCTGCCCGGGAAAGCTGCCCAGCACCAGCAGGCGACAGCCTGGATGCACGATCGGCGCCAGCCCGCGCAACACCGGTGCGGCCAGATGAACGGAATCGGAATGTGACGGACAAGGCATGTCGCCATTGTCGCTTCTGTCCGGGGCGCGCTCGCAGCGCAACGCAGGCGCGTGGCCCGCCTGCCTATAATCCAAAAATTTGGCACACTGCGGGTGTAGTTCAATGGCAGAACGGCAGCTTCCCAAGCTGCATACGAGGGTTCGATTCCCTTCACCCGCTCCAGCCCATCGCTCGGCACCGTTTGTGCAGCGCTCCCCCTCCGGGGCAAGACACTGAGTTTCTTCGCGTTTGAAGTGTCCAAGGTGCTGATGCTGCTGGCGCTCATCGTGTTTGTCGTCGGGGTGATCCAGACCTGCTTGACCCCAGAGAAGATGTGGGCCATCCTGGCCGACAAGCGCCAGGACGTGGGCAATGTGCTGGCGGCATCTCTGTACACTTTCTCTCGTGGTCGCCCGTCCTCCTTGAGCGGGGGGGGGGGAAACGAACCCCGCCTTGATTTTTTCGCGGGGTATTGCCTGGGGTAACTGGCGGCATGACGACATGCCAAATGCCCCATGAAACGATCGCTCCCTTCGATTCCCTTCAACTCAACATCCTTCCGGCGCGTGCCAGATTCTTTCGCCATGACGGCAGACCTCCCACCCGATGACTCCGACCGCGCCGCGCTTCGCAATCGCGGCATCCGCAGCTTTGTGCTGCGCGCCGGTCGCACCACCGAGGCGCAGCGCCGCGCGCTGGCCGAACTGGGTCCGCGCTGGATCGTGCCGTATGCCGATGCCGCGATGGATTGGCCCGCCGTGTTCGGCCGCGCTGCGCCGATGGTGCTCGAGGTCGGCTTCGGCATGGGAGATGCCACGGCGCAGATCGCAGCCTGCAGGCCCGAGACCGATTTCATCGGTGTGGAAGTCCACCCACCCGGCGTGGGCGCGCTGCTTGCGCGCATCGAAGATGCGCAGCTCACCAATCTGCGCATCGTGCAGCACGACGCGGTGCAGGTGTTGCAGCACATGATCGCGCCACACAGTCTGGCCGGGCTGCACATCTACTTTCCCGATCCCTGGCCGAAAAAGCGTCACCACAAGCGTCGGCTGATCCAGCCGGAGTTCGTGCGACTTGCGGTCAGTCGGCTGCGGCCTGGCGGCTATCTGCACAGCGCGACCGACTGGCAACCTTATGCCGAGCACATGCTCGAGGTGCTGCGCGCCGACCCCGGGCTGACCAATACTGCAGCAGACTACGCTCCGCGCCCAAGCTGGCGCCCGGTCAGCAAGTTCGAGCGCCGCGGCCTGAACCTCGGCCACGGCGTGTGGGATCTGTTGTTCACCGCGCGGTAAGGCGTCTTCCCCCAGGCGCCTTTCCCCGGCGCACTCACCCCGACCAGTTCACCCAGCCGCCCCAGGCGGTGACCAGCACCAGCGCTCCGAACACCAGCCGGTACCACGCAAATGGCACGAAGCTGTGGCCACCCACATAGCGAAGCAGCCAACGCACCACCATCAAGGCCGAGACGAAAGCCACTGCCATGCCCAGGCCGAAGGTGGGCAGGTCGCTCAGGCTGAGCAGGGCGCGGTGTTTGACCAGGTCGTACACAGTCGCGGCCAAGAGGGTGGGAATGGCGAGGAAGAAGGAAAACTCGGTGGCCGCAGCGCGGCTCAGGCCAAACAACATGCCGCCGATGATCGACGCCCCCGAGCGACTGGTGCCCGGGATGAGGGCAAACGCCTGTGCGAGGCCGACCTTGAGCGCATCGGCCGCGCGCATGTCGTCCACCTGGTGGATCCGCACATGCTGCGCCGAGCGCTTCTGCCAGGCCTCGGCCCAGAGAATCACCAACCCGCCGATGATGAAGGCCAGTGCCACTGGCACCGGCGCGAACAGCCAGCGCTTGATCGCACTGGCGAACAGCAGTCCCAAGAGGGCCGCCGGAAGGAAGCCGATGAGCACATTGGCGGCAAAGCGCCAGGCGGTGTTGCGGCGCGCGGCATCGCTTGCCCCCAGTCCGGCAAGCACCTCGCCGATGCGCGCGCGGTAGTGCCACATCACAGCCAGAATCGCCCCGCTCTGGATGGCGATCTCGAACACCTTGGCCTTGTCGCTGACCCAGCCCAGCAGACTGCCGGCGAGAATGAGATGTCCGGTGGAGGAAATGGGCAGGAACTCGGTGATGCCCTCGACCAGTCCGAGTATGACCACCACGATGGCGGAATGCGCGTCCATGCTGACCCTTGTGACAAAAAGTTGCGATTATCCGCGCACTCGATGTCACTGCAAGTCAGCGTCGTCTGCTCAGACATGGGTACACCCCTATGGATGCGGCCTGCAAACAAAATCAAAGCGCATGGCGGACGCGACCTGTGGACAATTCGTTCATCTCCACATGCGAGTGAGACCGCAGGCAAGGCCGCACTTGACAAAAAAAGAAAAAAGCCCATGAAATCATGGGCTTGAATAGAGAACTTGGCGGAGACGAAGGGATTCGAACCCTTGATGCGCTTTTGGCGCATACTCCCTTAGCAGGGGAGCACCTTCGGCCACTCGGTCACGTCTCCGTTGCTCCCGGCAATCCGTTTTGGGGACGCCATCAGCAAAGTCCGCAATTATTACATGCAATGCGCTGTTGCTGCCCTTTTTGTAAAAACTTTGGGCGCTCAGGCTGTTTGTTCCAGGTCGAATGCCTTGTGCAGGGAGCGCACGGCGAGTTCCATGTACTTTTCGTCGATCACCACCGAGACCTTGATTTCCGAGGTGGAGATCATCTGAATGTTGATCCCCTCTTCTGACAGCGTGCGGAACATCTTGCTGGCCACACCTGCGTGCGAGCGCATGCCCATGCCGACGATGGAGACCTTGCAGACTTTCGGATCGCCCAGGATTTCCTTGGCACCGATGTGCGCCTGTACGGTGGTCTTGAGAATGTCGAGGGCGCGGGCGTAGTCGCCGCGGCCGACGGTGAAGGTGAAATCGGTGAAGCCGGCCACGCTCTGGTTTTGCAGAATCATGTCGACTTCGATGTTGGCGTCGCCCACGGCGCTGAGAATCTGATAGGCGATGCCTGGACGGTCGGGCACACCGACCACGATGATCTTGGCTTCGTCGCGGGCAAAGGCGATGCCCGATACCACGGCTTGTTCCATGTTGTCGTCTTCCTCGAAGGTGATGAGTGTGCCGCTGCGCGATTCCTGGTCCAGCGGAAGGTCCCAGGGGGTCAGGCTGGAGAGCACGCGCAGGCGCACCTTGTACTTGCCGGCGAATTCCACCGAGCGGATCTGCAGCACCTTGGAGCCCAGGCTGGCCATTTCCAGCATTTCCTCGAAGGTGATGGTGTCCAGCCGACGGGCTTCGGGAACGATGCGCGGGTCGGTGGTGTAAACGCCATCGACATCGGTATAGATCTGGCATTCATCGGCCTGCAGCGCTGCCGCCAGCGCCACGCCCGAGGTGTCCGAGCCGCCACGCCCCAGGGTGGTGATGTTGCCGTTCGCATCCACGCCCTGAAAACCAGCCACCACGGGCACGATGCCCTGCGCCAGATCGGCCTTGAGCTTGGCAGAGTCGATGGATTCGATGCGCGCCTTGGTGAATGCGCTGTCTGTATGCACCGCGATCTGTGCGCCGGTATAGCTGCGCGCCTTGTGGCCCAGCGCTTGCAGCGCCATGGACAGCAGACCGATGGTGACCTGCTCGCCGGTGGAGGCGACCACGTCGAGTTCGCGCGGGTCCGGGTGAGGCTGGATGTCTTTGGCCAGTGCGATCAGGCGATTGGTTTCGCCCGACATGGCCGACACCACCACCACCACCTGATGCCCGGCTTCGTGCCACTTGGCCACGCGGCGGGCGACGTTCTTGATCCGTTCGGCCGACCCCACCGAGGTGCCGCCGTATTTCTGGACGATGAGTGCCATGAGAAATGCGTTCGAGAGCTGCGAAGTCGACATCACCCGGCGCACGGCGCGCCTGGTTGCCTCGCAGAAAGCCAGACATTCTATGTTCTCGGGCGAACGGGATCCCTCGGGTGAAAAACCAGTAACCTCCCCTGGCGCCGCACAACACCCAGTGGCAACTGCAGTTCCAGGTGATGCGCCCCCTGTGCCGAGCGCAGAACCTGGCGCACCAACTCATCGGTGCGGGCCCGGTCCAGTCGCTGGCCCCGCAGGCGAAGCCACAGGCGCAACGCCTCGCTGAGCCGCTCTGCGCCCAGCGATCGCAAGGCGGCGAGATCAAGGCCATTGGGGACGGCGCACCGCCGCAAATCGTCCGACGCACGCCATTGCATCTGCGCATCTGCGGCGGCGCAGAGCGCGGCGGTTCGGCCGAGGGTCTGCCGGTAGGCGGGTTCGAGTTGCGCGATCACCGGCAACAGCTCGGCGCGAATGCGACTGCGGCGAAAGGCCGGGTCGACATTCATTGGATCGCGCAGAAAGGCCACACCCTGCGCAGTCAGCCAGGCGCGCAGTTCCGCGCTGCCGCAGTCGAGCAAGGGCCGTACAAACAGAACCCCGTGGCGCAGCATGCGAGCGGGCATCGCTGCCAGGCCGCGTGGCCCTGCGCCGCGCAGCAGCGCGAGCAACACCGACTCTGCCTGATCATCGCCATGCTGCGCCAGCAACACCACCGTGCAGCGCTGCTGCCGCGCCAGTTCTGCAAGCGCCAGGTAACGTGCATCTCGCGCCTGCTCCTCCACACTCTGCCCACGGCCCACATCGACCGATACCTGGGCCTCGGCGCAAGGCAACTGCTGCGCTGCACAGAACCGTGCGCAATGGGCCGCAAACACCGGGGCGCTGGGCTGCAGGCCGTGATTCACATGGAGGGCAATCAGCCGCTGGCGACCCCAGAAGGATCGGGCTGCCAGCAGCAAGGCGGTGGAATCCGCGCCGCCGCTGAAGGCCAGACCGATGCGCCCAGCGGACGCGATGTCCGGGTGTTGCGCCGCGAAACGCTGCAGCGCCGCAAGCGCAGGATTGCTCAGCACGGCGCGTGACGACGCTGCGTGCCGGACGGTCAGCGGCCCGCGGCCTTGGTGTCTTCGAATTTGCCGAAGCTCTGAAGACGCTCAAGCCGTTGCTGCACCAGATCGGCAGGCTTGGTGTGCAGAAAATGCCGCAGCGACTCGCCCAGCGCCCGCTTGAGCGACGCGGCCATGGCGGCGGGGTCGCGATGCGCACCACCCACAGGCTCGTTGACGATCTTGTCCACCAGACCCAGGGCCTTGAGCCGATGCGCGGTGAGGCCCAGCGCCTCGGCGGCTTCGGGAGCGCGCTCGGCGCTTTTCCACAGAATGGAGGCGCAGCCTTCCGGCGAGATCACCGAATAAATGGAGTACTGCAACATCAGCAACTGGTCACACACGGCAATGGCCAGCGCCCCGCCCGATCCCCCTTCGCCAATGATGGTGGAGATGATGGGCACCTGCAGTTGCGCCATTTCGTAGATGTTGCGGCCGATGGCCTCGCTCTGGCTGCGCTCCTCGGCATCAATGCCGGGATAGGCGCCAGGGGTGTCGACAAAGGTGAAGATGGGCAGGTGGAATTTTTCCGCCAGTTTCATCAGCCGCAGTGCCTTGCGGTAGCCCTCGGGCTTGGGCATGCCGAAATTGCGCAGGGCGCGCTCCTTGGTGTCGCGCCCTTTCTGGTGGCCGATCACCATGCAGGCCTGCCCACCCAGCCGCGCCAGACCGCCGACGATGGAGAGGTCATCGGCAAACGCGCGGTCACCATGCAGCTCATGAAAGTCGGTGAAGATCAGGCCGGCGTAGTCGAGGGTGTAGGGCCGCTGGGCATGCCGTGCGATCTGTGTGGTCTGCCAGGGGGTGAGCTTGGAATAGAGGTCCTTGGTGAGTTGCAGGCTCTTCTTCTGCAGGCGCCCGATTTCCTCGGAGATGTCGACGGCGGATTCGTCCTGCACATAGCGCAGCTCGTCGATCTTGTTCTCCAGTTCGGCAACAGGCTGCTCGAAATCGAGAAAGATTTTTTTGCTCATATTCACCTCGAAATTGGGTCTGGCCGGGGTCGCTCTCAGGGAAACGCGGGGCCTCCTCGGGTTTCCTTGACTCCCACGGGAAGCGAATCGGCGAGTCGACCCCGGGGGCACTCAGTACTCGACGGGCACCGGGTCCAGACTGCGCCAAATATACCAAGTCCCCACCGAACGCCAAGGCGCCCAGGCCGCCGCCACCTCGCGCACCTCGCTTTGGGTGACTGGCTCTCCGGCGAAGTAGGTCTGGCTCACGCCCTTGATCAGACCCAGATCGCCCAGCGGCAGCACATCCGGGCGCATGAGGTGAAAGATCAGGAACATGTCCGCGGTCCAGCGGCCAATGCCGCGGATGGTCAGCAGCTCGGCGGCGATGGCCTCGTCGGGCATGTCCTGCCAGTTGTCCGGATGCACCTCCCCGGCGTGGAATTTCGCCGCCAGATCGCGCACATAGCCAACCTTGCGAGCCGACAGCCCGCAGGCGCGCAGGGCCTCTTCCTCAACCTCCAGCAAGTGACGCGGCGCGACCTGCGGAACGGCGGCGCACAGCCGGTCCCACACGGTTTGTGCCGCCTTGACGGAAATCTGCTGGCCGATGATGGAGCGCGCCAGGGTTTGAAACGGATCGCCCCGGCTCTGCAGCCGCGTTCCTGCGTGGGTCTTGATGAGCTTGCGCATCACGCGATCGGTGCGCTGCAAATGGCTGCACGCCTTGTCCCAGTCGAGAGCCAGGACAGCGGCGGAAGCCGTTGCCCCCTCTCTGGAACGCACGGTCGCCTTCACGCCGCTCTCCACACCGTCACCCCGCCCGGCTTGTCTTCGAGCACGATGCCCTTGGCGGCGAGCTCGGCGCGGATGCGGTCGGCTTCGGCGAAGTTGCGCGCCTGCTTGGCGGCGGCGCGGGCCTGGACTTGCTGCTCGACCCAGGCGGCATCCACCGCTGCCGCCTTGCTTTGCAGGAACTCGCGCGGGCGTTGCTGCAGCAAGCCGAGCAAGCCCCCCAGATTCTTGAGCAAGGCGGCGAGCGTGGCGTCACCGGTCTTGTTGATGTCGGTGGTCAGCTCGAACAGCACGGCCATGGCTTCCGGGGTGTTGAGATCGTCGTTCATCGCCGCGGCGAAGGCCTGCGCACGCGGATGGTTCCAGTCGATGCCCGGGGGCAGGTCGGAAAACGGATCGAGCGCGGTGTACAGCCGGGTCAGCGCGGCATGCGCGTCCTGCAGATGCTCGTCGCTGTAGTTCAGCGGGCTGCGGTAGTGCGCCCGCACGATGAACAGCCGCACGGTCTCGGCGTCCACATGCCGGAGGATGTCTCGGATGGTGAAAAAGTTGCCCAGCGACTTGGACATCTTCTCGCCGTCCACCCGCACGAAACCGTTGTGCAGCCAGACATTGGCCATGGGCTTGCCGTGTGCGCCCTCGCTCTGCGCAATTTCGTTTTCGTGATGCGGGAATTGCAGGTCGGCGCCGCCGCCGTGGATGTCGAAGGTTTCGCCCAGCAGCGCGCAGCTCATCGCCGAGCATTCGATATGCCAGCCCGGGCGGCCCGGGCCATCGGCCGAGGGCCATTTCACCTCGTCCGGCTCGGTCGGCTTGGCGGCCTTCCACAGCACGAAGTCCAGCGGGTCTTGCTTGGCGGCATCCACCTCGACCCGTTCGCCGGCGCGCAATTCATCGAGCGACTTGCCGGAGAGCTTGCCGTAGCCCGAAAAGGCGCGCACGTGAAAGTTCACATCGCCCGCGCTGTCGCGATAGGCCAGTCCACGCGCCTTGAGCTTGCCGATGAGGTCGAGCATCTGCGGCACATAGTCGGTGGCGCGCGGCTCATGCGTGGGACGCTCGACCCCCAGCGCGTCGGCATCCTCGTGCATCGCGGCAATGAAGCGGTCGGTCAGTGCACGGATGGTCTCGCCGTTGTCCTGCGCGCGGCGAATGATTTTGTCGTCGATATCGGTGATGTTGCGCACATAGGTCACCCGCAGCCCCTGCGCCCGCAGCCAGCGCTGCAGCAGGTCGAACACCACGATCACCCGCGCATGCCCGATGTGACAATAGTCGTACACGGTCATGCCGCAGACATACATGCGGACATGACCGGGTTCGATGGGCACAAAGCGGTCTTTCCCGCGCGTCAGGGTATTGTGAAGGTGCAACGCAGTCATGGGAGTGTGTTTGGGAACATCAGCTTGTGCGCAGGCGCGCGGTGTCCCCGGATAAAATCAAAAACTTAGCACAAGCAGCCACTTTCCGGCTTGATCCGCCGCGAATTGAGTCCGCCCCGCGCAACGCCATTGAGCACGGCGCCTGTCCAGTCTCCTGACCACCATCCCAGCACCTATGCGCAACCGTCTTCTCGCCTCCCTGATCGCCCTCGCCATGAGTGCCCCGTCTGTCTGGGCGGCAGACGCGGCCAGTGTCAACCAGAGCCTGCAGAAGGGCGACCTGCAGGGCGCGCTGCAACAGGTGGACACGCTGCTGGCGCAAAAGCCCAAAGACCCGCAATACCAGTTCCTCAAGGGCGTCATCCTCACCGAGCAGAAGAAAGATGCGCAGGCCATCCAGATCTTCCAGTCGCTCACCGAGCAATATCCGGAACTGCCCGAGCCGTACAACAATCTTGCCGTGCTCTACGCCCAGCAAGGCCAGTACGACAAGGCCAGAGCGGCGCTGGACATGGCCATCCGCACCAATCCGAGCTATGCCACAGCGCAGGCCAATCTGGGCGACATTTATGCCAAGCTCGCCAGCCAGGCTTATCAGAAAGCGCTGCAGCTCGCGCCCGATGAAAACGCCAGCGCCAAGGTCAAGCTCAATCTGATCCGCGAGCTGTTCGAGCAGGGCAAGAGCCCGGCCACAGCGGCGCTGAAAGTCAGTGCAGCGCAACCGGGCAAGGAAGCAAAACCCGTCACTCCGCCCCCCGCTCCGAAGCTGGCCCCGGTTGCGGCGGAAAAGCCCGCTGCCAAGCCTGAGCCCACCCACGTTGCGCAACCGACTCCTGCTGCACCGGAGGCTGCTGCGCCGGTGGTTGAAAAACCCAAGCCCACGTCCACGGCAGAGGAGCCCGCCGGCAATGCCGCAGCAGAACAGACTGCCGTGGCCGATGCGGTGCAGCGTTGGGCCGCTGCATGGCAGAGCAAGAATCTGGCGGGCTACTTTGCTGCCTACGCGCCCAATTTCAAACCGGAAAAGGGCATGAGTCTGGCAAGCTGGAAAGACCAGCGCCGTGCCCGCATTTCCGACAAGGCGAAGATCACCGTCAAGGTGCACGACATGAAGGTGCAGGTCGACGGCGACAAGGCTACCGCCCGCTTCCGGCAGCACTACACCGCGGGTGCGCTCGATTTCGACGGCCCGAAAACCCTGCAGATGCAGCGCGAGAACGGCAAGTGGCTGATCGTGCGTGAAATCGTCGGCTGAGCCGGATTGCCCTCCTGGTCCACACATCCTTGCAAACTGTGCTGCCGATGAATCGCGCAACTCGCCGCCCAACGCGCCGCCCTGCCCTGCGCAAACTCTTGCCCTGGATGTTGCTGTGCGTGCCGCTGGTGTTCGCTGCCCGGGCCGCAACCGATTACAACGCGGTGCCCAACAGGCTCGGCGTCCTGCAGCAGGATCGCGCAGCGCACGCCCTGAATCTCGCCACCGATGGCAACCCGGCCTCCGCGCCGTCTGCCGCAGTGTCCGCCCGCACACTGCTCAAGCTCACCACGACCCTGGGCAGCCACCCCAGTCAGGATGGCGCGGAGCGTCGTCTGCTGCACGCCTACGCCGAAGTCGCCGCCGGCCACCTGGACGCTGCCCGCGCCCAGGCCGAACAACTGGTGCGCGACCATCCTCATTTCGCTCTGGCGCAACTGCTGCTGGGTGATGTGCTGCAGGCCAGTCGGGGCGGTACCGCCGGGTTTGCCGCCGCGCCTGCGCCCCCGCTTGCGCAGGAACTCGCGCTGCAAAACACCCGCATCCTGGAACTTCGCGCCGAGGCGCTGGCACGGCTTGGCGCGTATACCGCGCCACCGCCAGCCGGGGCCATTCCAGCCAATCTGGTGGCGCTCGCCCCCGATGTGCAACGCGCCATCGTGGTGGATACCGCGCGCTCGCGGCTCTACCTGTTTCACCAGCGCAACGGCATTCCCCAACTCGAAGCCAGCTACTACTTCAGTCAGGGCAAGCTCGGCGCCGGCAAAACCCAATTGGGCGACATGAAAACGCCGCTGGGCATCTATTTCATCACCCGGAAAATCGGCGCCAAGAACCTCAAGCCGCTGTATGGCGCCGGAGCGCTGACGCTGAACTACCCCAACGAGTGGGACAAGCAGCAGGGCCACACCGGCTTTGGCGTCTGGCTCCACGGCACCCCGCCCGACAGTTACGCCCGCGTGCCACTGGCATCGGACGGCTGCGTGGTGCTGTCCAACCCGGACGTGCGCAGCCTGATGGCCGACACCCCGGCGGGCAGCACGCCCGTGGTGATCACCCGCCAGGTGCAATGGCTGGATGCGGCGCAATGGACCGCGCAGCGCCAGCGCGTCACCGCACAGTTGCAGGCCGACATCACCCGCTCCGCCACAATGGGTCTGCGCCCACAGGACGCATTGACCGCCACCGCGGCCGCCTCGCCCTCACCCGCCAAGACAACCCCTGTCAACCCCGGCGCCCTGACCATCCTGCAATACCCGGGGCAAATCGTGGTGCAGTACAGTGCAGCCGATTCGCCGGACAACACCCTGTACCGCCAATACTGGGCGCAACGCAGCGCGCAGTGGCAACTCATTTTCCAAGGAAGCGTTTCATGATGGACCACAGTCTCACCTCCCCTTCCCGCCCGCCATTCGCAAGCCTGTGGCTGCGGGTGCGACAACGCATCGCCCCTGTCATCGCTGCGCTGAGCCTGGCGTCTGCAACCGCCCTCCCCGCCGCGCAGGCTGCTGACGCACCAGCCGCACAACCCAAGGTCGAGTTCACCACCACCTTGGGCAACTTCGTCGTGCAGCTCGACCCCGCTCGCGCCCCCAAGACCGTGACCAACTTTCTCGACTATGTGAAAAGCGGCTTCTACAAGGGCACCATCTTTCACCGTGTGATTCCCGGCTTCATGGTGCAAGGCGGCGGCTTCACGGCCGACATGCAGAAAAAGCCCACCCGCGCGCCCATCCCTCTGGAAAGCCAGAACGGACTGCGCAACCTGCGCGGCACCATCGCCATGGCCCGCACCGCCGACCCGAACTCGGCCACCTCGCAGTTCTTCATCAACGTGGTCGACAATGCCAGTCTCGACTACCCCAAGCCGGACGGCTACGGCTACGCCGTATTCGGCAAGGTGATCTCGGGCATGGACGTGATCGACAAGATCGTCGCCGTACCGACCAAGAACGAAGGCCCGTTCCAGAACGTGCCGGTCAAGCCCATCGTCATCGAAGACGCCAAACTCCTCAACTGACCCCGACTACCCCTACCGAAAGTCCATCATGGTCGAACTCCAAACCAACCACGGCAACATCCGCATCGAACTCGATACCGCGCACGCCCCCAAGTCCTGCGAAAACTTCCTGGCCTATGTGCGCTCGGGCCATTTCGACGGCACCATCTTCCACCGCGTGATCGACGGCTTCATGATCCAGGGCGGCGGCTTCGAGCCCGGCATGAAGCAAAAGCCCACCCTCGCTCCCATCCAAAACGAAGCCAACAACGGCCTGAAAAACGAGCGCTACACCCTCGCCATGGCGCGCACCTCCGACCCGCACTCGGCCACCGCGCAGTTCTTCATCAACGTGGCCGACAACGCCTTCCTCAACCACACCGCGCCCACCGCGCAAGGCTGGGGCTACGCCGTGTTCGGCAAAGTGGTCGAAGGGCAGGATGTGGTCGACAAGATCAAGGGCGTCAAGACCGGCCGCAAGGGCTTCCACGATGACGTGCCGCAGGACGACGTGGTCATCCTCAAGGCGGTCGAAGTCTGAGCCTGCAGCACAGCGACCCAGCGCGAGCCGCCAGCTTCCACCGTGGCTGCCCACACGTCGCGCGCCCCATCCACTCCCCCCATTGCGGCGCCATTGATCGCAGCTGAAAACTGGCGCCGCATCGCCTTCATTTCCGACCTGCACCTGGGCGCGCAAAGCCCACGCACCGTGCAGGTTTTCCTGGACTGGCTGAACGGCCCCGCCCGCAAGGCGCAGGCCCTGTTCATCCTCGGCGACCTGTTCGAGGCGTGGATCGGGGACGATCTGCTCACGCCTTCCGCGCTGACCGTCGCCCCAAACGACGCACGCTGTGCGCAACAGATTGCCGCCGCGCTGCGCGATTACACCCAGTCCGGCCATGCCCTGTTCGTGCAGCACGGCAACCGCGACTTCCTGCTCGGCGCCGACTTTGCGCAAGCCACTGGTGCTCAGCTCCTGCCCGATCCCGCGCTTCTGGAGTTCCACGGCGCGCGCATCCTGCTCACCCACGGCGACCAGTTCTGCCTTGCCGATACGGCCTACCTGCAGTTCCGCGAACAGGTGCGCCAGACGAACTGGCAACGCCGCACTCTTGCGCAACCACTTGACGTCCGCGTGCAGCAGGCCCTCGCCCTGCGCGCTGCCAGCAGCGCAGCGCAATCCCGCCCGGAAAACTGGGCCGATGCCGACCCGCAAGAGGCACACCGCTGGCTGGCCCACGCAGACGCCCGCTGGATGATCCACGGCCACACCCACCGTCCCCGCGACCACTGGAGCAACGGCCTGCTGCGCCAGGTGCTGTCCGATTGGGACTGCGACGCAGTGAACGGGCCCCGCGCCCAGGCGCTGTGGCTCAGCCGCAATCTCACAGCCATTGCCGCAAGTCGGGTGGCCATCGTCTGACCCCCAATTTTCCTTGCGTCTGCCCTTCTGAAGCGACGAAATTTGTAACAAAACGCCGTTCGTCGGCTCTAGACGACCGCTCGTCGGAAAGTTTCATGCCGCTGGCATGTCGCCAGTCAGAATGTGAAAAAACACATTCAGACACATCATGACGGCTTTGCTTTCACATGTTTCGCGGGACGCAGTGGCGCCTGGGGCCCTCTTTCGGCAGTTGCCGAGGCCGGCTCGGCTACGCGGCTTCACCCTGATCGAACTGCTGGTGACGCTGGTCATTGCCGGACTGTTGCTTGCCCTGGCCGTGCCCAGCTTCAACCGGCTGATGATTTCCAGTCGCCTCACCACGCAGGCCAACAACGCGGTCAGCCTGCTGGCTCAGGCGCGCACCGAGGCAGTCAAGCGGCGCATGGATGTGCAGCTCAACGCGGATGGTTCGATGTTTGCCATTCCAGCGCAAGGTGCTTCGATGCCCATCACCCAGGCGGCGCCGGTTTCCGCGGGCATCACCTCCACCCCCGCGGTTCAGAACCTGGTCGCCACCCCGATGGGGCTGCTCAAGCAGCTCAACGCCACGACCGGCTACACCGGACTGGTGCTCGATCTCTCCAGCAATGCCATCAGCAGCGACAACCACCGCTGCATCTACCTCTACACCGGCACCACGGTTGCAAGCTGTACCGATTCCCAGTCCTGCAAGGCGGATGCTCCCAATGCGAACTGCAAATGACACCGCGCCGCGGTTGCGCGGCCTCTCGTCCCCCCGCCGCGCCATACAGCGCGGCGTCGGGCTGCTCGAAATCCTGGTTGCCGCAGCGGTGCTGACCATCGGCATCCTGGGCATCATCGTGCTGCAGGTCAAGACTGTTGCCGACAACGCCAGCTCGCTCGGCCGCACCCAGGCGGCAATCGCTGCCTATTCGATGTTTGACACGATGCGCGCCGACCGTGCCAACGCGCTGCTGGGCAACTACAACACCACCGTCACCGCAGACAACTGTCCAAATGCAGCAGGCACCCTGGCACAGGCGCAACTGCGCAACTGGTGCCTGGGGTATGACAGCAGCAAGCCGGCACCAGCCGACGCACGGTTGCGCGGCGGCCTGTTCGCCCTTGGCTCCAAGGCCAGCGGCACCGTGGCCTGCGCACCAGTCGGAGCCAACGTGACCGCGAGCAATTGCCGCATCACCCTGACCTTCAACGAAAGCAAGGCCACCGCTGGGCAGGCCGCGCAGACGTTGACCTTCTGGACCCAATTATGAAGCGCTCCATCTCCCCCTCCCACCGCTTGCGGCAGGCCGGGCTGACCTTGGTTGAGCTGATGGTCGCCATGCTGCTTGGCCTGGTGGTCATTGGCGCCGTGGTCAGCGTGCTGCTGACCAGCCGTCAGAGCTACACCACCACCGGCGGTCTGAGCCAGTTGCAGGACAACGCCCGCATCGCGTTCGAGCTGATGGCGCGCGACATCCGCCAGGCTGGCAGCACGCCCTGCGGCAACAGCGCGGTCAACGACATGCTCGCAGGCAACGGATGGTATCGGTGGGTCAATGGTGCCGGCCTGTTCGGCGTCAACGACGCGGCCAACCTCGATCCACTGCCCGCAACGCCGGCCCCCTCCGGCGGATTCGCCGCGCTGGTCACCCGAGGTGCGGGCGTGGTCAGCGGCAATCGCGTGACGCCCGGCGCTGCTTGCACGGCCATCGTGCCCATGCAACTCGCCCCGAGCGACGTGGACATTGCTGCCAATGATCTGGTGCTCGCCTGCGACGGTACGCAGAGCTACATCTTTCAGGCTGCAGCGTTCAGCGGCGGGCTGCCGATGGCCGGTGGCGGCACACCCGGCAACAGCTCGGCGCAACTGGCGTCCTGTCAATCGTTCAGCCCGTCGGCCTATGTTGCCCCCTACCACGCCGACGCCTGGTATGTCGGCCCGGCCGGTGCCGGTGCGCCGAACGGCACGCTGTCGCTGTATCGCGCGCATTACGCCGGGAATGCACTGGTCTCTGACGAAATCGTCCGTGGGGTGACCAATCTGCAGGTCAGTTACCTCACCGCAGGCCCGAATCTCGTCGCTGCAGGCGACATTGCCGCCGCTGCCTGGAACACCGTCTCCGCGGTCCACCTGACCCTGACTCTGCAGACCGTGACCAACCCGCAGAACGTCAATGCCGCCGCCCAGGAGCGCCTGGTTCGCACCTTCGACACCACCATCCGCGTGCGCTGACCATGAAACCATCCCGTCTTTCCACCCTCACCTCCCAACGCGTCGATGCCGCCAAGGCGCAACAGGGCGTGGCGCTGATCGTTTCGCTGATCCTGCTGCTGGTCATCACCATCATCGGCCTGGCCGCCATCCGGCTGTCGAGCACCGAAGAAAAAATGGCCGGCAACACGGTCGACCGCACCCAGGCGTTCCAGGTCGCCGAAGCCTCGCTGCAATTCGCAGCGTCGACCATCCTGCCGCCGAACAATCCGCCCAATCCCGCCACGTTCAGCGAGGTCTACACCGACTGCGCCAACAATCCCTGCAGCGACAACCCGGCAAACGACGGCGCAGTGCCCGCTTCTGCCTGGACCTTTCCGCCGACCGCCAAGGACGCCAGCGGTGGCGCCGGAAAAATCGTCACCGCCTACGGCAACAACCCGTCTTACCTCATCCAGTACATGGGGCAATGCAGCATCGACGGCGGGAATTTCCAGTTCACCAATGACCAGAACAACCAGGGCGGTGGCGGCTCGCTCAAGACTGCAGGGCAGTGCTACCGCATCACCGCACGCGCCAACTCCCCCGAAGCCAACGGCGCGCCATCGCAAAACCGCGCGCAGGTGGTGGTGCAAGCCATCTACCGCACCAACTGAACCGCATGATGCCCTCGCCCAAAACACTGTTGACGGAGTCCGCCATGTCCTCCATCCGTTCCATCACGCGCCGAGCCCTCGTGCTCTCCCTGTCCTCCCTGCTTGCCGCCACGCCAATCGCCCAGGCCGCCGTCAGCGTGGCCCAAAGCCCGCTGATCCTGCAAAAACCCATCCCGCCGAATCTGGTGCTGATGCTCGACGATTCGGGGTCGATGTCATGGAGCGTCATGCCGGACTACGGCTATCTCTCCTCAACTGATCTCGACAAAGGATTAAGAAACTCAGCAGTCAACGGGGTGTACTACAACCCAACTGTGACTTATTTACCTGCCGTGGACGCCCAAGGCAATTCTTATGGAAACAGTTCTTTCCCAAACGCACTGAGCGATCCATTTTCCAGCACAGGAACAACTAATCTCAACGGATGGCAAGGTTCTACCGGCAGCAGCACATTCAAATTTTATAAATCGACTAACTCGGACGGCAAGACTTACTACGCATTTGCCTTTACCGTACAAAATGGCGCCAATTACAGCTATTACACAGTATCGGATAACTGCAAATTTTTTTCCAACTGCTACGGTAGCAGCGACCAGAGTGGCGTTGCCGCTCCCGCTGGCATCCCTGCCGGTCAAAACATCGCGAATTGGTACTCTTACTACCGCACCCGCATCCTGATGGCCAAGACCGGCCTGACCTTAGCACTTTCCGGGCTGGACAAAAATTATCGCTTCGGCTTTGGTTCCATCAACGGAAGAAATACGGCAAAAATTCCCTCGTCCCCTGCTCCTTATTCCTTCAGCACCCCCACAAATGCGCTAAACAAACTCGCGGTCGTCCAGCCGTTCGGCGATGGTTCTGCCGGGACGCAAAAGGCCAATTTCTGGGACTGGATCACCACGATCACGCCCAACAACGGCACGCCGTTGCGCTCCGCACTCAAAGCCGTTGGTGAATACTATAAAACGGATCAACCCTGGCAGACCAGCGCAACTGACAAATCAGAATATACCTGCCGACCCGCATTCACCATTCTGACCACCGATGGCTTCTGGAATACTGATAGCGATGGCGCTATCGGTGTGGACAACGTTGATGGAACGAACGGTACCAAAATTACTGCACCTGCAACCTATCAGCGCATCGCGACCCAGCCTTATTTGGACAGCTATTCGAATACGCTCGCCGATGTGGCGATGAAATACTGGCAGGACGATTTACGCCCACTCGCCGCAAACAATGTACCGACCACACCCAGCGACCCGGCGTTCTGGCAGCACATGACCACCTTCACCATGGGCTTGGGCTTCACCCCGACGGGAATCACACCGACCTCGCTCACACAGCCACAGCTGTTCGAATGGGCGCGCACCGGCACCCCGCCCAATGGCGTGACCAGCATGACCTGGCCCAAGCCGCAAGCGGACAGCATCAACAACATCGCCGACCTGCTGCACGCCGCGATCAACGGGCATGGTGATTTCTTCTCCGCAAAGAATCCGACCGAATTCATCAGCGGTCTGAAGTCCGCGCTGGCGCAGATTGCCGACCGCAAGGGCGCAGGCAACGCGATCACGCTGTCTGGCACCAGCACGTCGAGCAGCACCGATGCGTTGTACCGCTTCCTCGGCAGCTACTACACCGGGCAGTGGAGCGGCGCGCTCGGTGCGGAAATGTGGGACGCCACTGCGCAGGCCTACGTGCCCGCCTGGGCGGTGAACAATGCGTTTCCCGCGCCCGCCAACCGCAACATCTGGACGATGAATCGCCTGGCGAGCACCACGAACGCGCAAACGCCGACGGCCTTCGTGCTCGGCACAGGCAACACCTTGCCGGGCCTTGACGCAACGCTCTTGCAGGGGTTGGATTACTACGTGAACGGCACCAAGCAGTCCACCACCCGTGCCGCCATGCTCAATTACCTGCGCGGCGACAACTCCGACACCACACTGCGCCAGCGAAAGGTGCTGCTGGGAGATGTGATTTCCTCAACGCCGGTGTATGTCGCAGCGCCCGACAAGACACTGTATGTCAACGCCACCTTTGCGGGCGCCCCGACCTATGGCACCTTCGTTGCGAACCAGTCCACACGCAATCCTCTGGTGTATGTCGCTGCCAATGACGGCATGCTGCATGCCTTCCGTGTGAAGCAGGCGCTGAATATCGACGGCACGCCCGACCCGGACAAACCCGCCGGACAGGAGGTGTTTGCCTTCCTGCCTGCTGCAGTGCTGGCGCAGTCGGCGAACAGCGCGGGCGGCATCACCAACCTCGCCAACCCGCAATACGGCGTGGTCGACGGAGTGACCGGCGCGCAAGCGGTGCCGCACCAGTATTTCAACGACGGCAAGATCACCACGCAGAACGTCTACCTCGACACCGGCGATGGACAGGGCAAGATCTGGCGCACCATTCTTGTGGGAACCACAGGCCGCGGACCAGCCAAGACCGTGTATGCGCTGGACATTACCAACCCCGCCAATTTCGACGCACTGGCGCAAAGCATGGCCGACCCGACCAAACCAGTGCCCAAGGTCTTGCTCTGGGAGCGTTCAGCGGGGGACACCGGCACCTGCGGCGGCACTGTCGCCAGCAATTGCAGCGACTACATCGGCCAGATGACCGGCGCCCCGGTGATCGCGCAGATCAAGGACGGCACCAGCACCCGCTGGGTGGCTTACCTGGGCAACGGCTACAACAGCAAGATCAATATGCCGGCGTTGCTGGAATTCGACCTGGCGACCGGTGCACTCAACGTCCGTCCCTCCGTGGGCGGTGCGCTCAATGACGGCCTGGCCGAGCCGGGAGTGGCGCAGCCCGACAGCAAGACCGGCATCTCGACCGCCGCCTACGCTGGCGACCTCAACGGCAACCTGTGGAAATTCGACCTGACCTCGCCACTGGGAGTCGGCAGCAGCATCTTCCAGGCGGTCGACAAAAACGGCAATCCGCAGCCGATCACCAGCCTGGTCGCATTGAGCTATGACAGCACCAAGGGCAAGCAAAGCACATGGGCGCTGTTCGGCACCGGGCGTTATCTGGACGATAACGACGTGAAATCCACCCAGGTGCAGACTTGGTATGGCCTGCGGGTTGCCACTGATGTCACTGGATCGGGCGCCCCCACCGTGGCTTCCCTCACCACCCAGCGCAAGGACTTGACCGAGCGCAGCATCATCAAGGAGGACAGCGCCGGCAACGGCAACCTGCTGCGCGCCACCAGTCCAGCAGCGACCAACGACATGGACGGCAAGGTGGGTTGGTACATGGACCTGTCCACGCAATCCGGCGAGCGCATTCTCAACCGCACGCAGTTCATCGGTGGCCTGGCGCTGGTGACCACCATGATCCCGAAGGTCAGCGATCCCTGCAACACCGTGCCCTCGGGTGCGGTGATGCTGGTCGATCCGTTCACCGGCGCGAACTTCAGTACCGATTTCGGTCTGGGGGTCACGACCTATATCAACAACAAGGGCGTGACCGTCAATGTGGCGTACAACGGCGTGGTGTACCCGGTCGGCCCGGCAGCGGGTGTGACGGGCAGCTACGACAAGAATGGCAAGATCATGCTGCAGTTCAACAACCTGTCGGGCTCGCCGGTCAACCTCGGGCCGATCACGTCTCCGTCCGGCAGTGTCGGGCGGGTCTCCTGGCGCGAGCTGAGCCTGTGATGACGACCCTTTTCAACCGTCTGGAGCGACTCACCATGAACCTGCCTGCGCCAAACCCTGGCGGCAGCCGCCGCCCTCGATCGACAGGCTTCTCGCTGATCGAGCTGATGATCGTGGTCGCTGTGATCGCGGTGATCGCCGCGATTGGCTATCCGTCCTACGTCAACAGCGTGGTCAAGACCAAGCGCGCCGCAGCCGAAGGATGCGTGGCGCAATACGCAGCGGCCATGGAGCGCTACTACACGGTGAATCTGCGGTACGACCAGGACACAGCCGGGAACGACAACAGTCTGGTCGGCACTCCACCTGCAGCCCCACTCGATTGCTCCAGCGCGCAAAACTCCGGGGCAGACTACGACTTCAGCGTGGTCGCAACCAATGACGCGTTCACCGTCACGGCAAAACCCCAGCCCGCGCAGGCGGCCCGCGACACCGCCTGCGGCACGCTGAGCATCGACCAACTCGGCACCAAGTCGGCAACCGGCACCGGCGGTACCGCCAAGTGCTGGGCGAATTGATCGCAGTCCCGCAGGCAGGCGGCGATGCAGAGCACTGGCGCATTTCCCCTGCTGTGCTGCCGCCGGTCAAGACGGCGGAGGCGTCGCGGCTTCACCCTGATCGAGGCGCTGGCCGCGCTGACCATCGCCGCTTTGCTGGCGACCTGGGCAGTTCCCTGGTTACATGGCTGGCTGTTGCAACACCGGCTGGCGACCACGACCAACGCCCTGGCCGCAGCGTTTGCGCTGGCACGGCAGACCGCCATTTCGCATCAACGCCCTGTCGCGCTGTGCGCCGGAGTGCCGCCGAAATGCCATGATGCGGCGCAGTGGAACTGGGCAGCAGGCTGGATGATCTTCTTCGACAACAACCGCAACGGCCAGCCGGATGCTGGCGAGCAGTTGGTGCACACCGCAGTCGCAGTGCCGCAGGGCATCACAGTGTTCGCCAACAGCCCCTTGCGCAAGACCGTGATCTTCACGCCCCTTGGGGTTGCGCAGCAGGCCAGTGGCGCGTTCACCGCCGGGCGCATCCGGCTGTGCGTGCGCTCCCCCATACTCAACAATGTGCGTGACCTGGTGCTGGCCAAATCGGGACGGTTGCGTCTGGAGGAATCCGACCTCGGCGGCGACTGCCCCGCGCCCTGATCGAGCCCCCTTCCATTCCATGGCTGACCCCTCCCTCCTCCCCTGGGCTGCCGCCCTCGGCGCAGGTCTGCTGATCGGCGTCGAGCGTGAGCGCAGCCAGCCGCCGGAATCTCCTGCGGGGTTGCGCAGCTTCGTGCTGGCGTCGCTCGCGGGCGCTGCGGCGGCCACTCTGGGGGCGCTGGTGCTGGCGGTGGTTCTTGCGGCGTTCGGACTGCTGGCGCTCTCCGGCTATCTGCAGACCCGCAAGGCCGACCCTGGGCTGACCACCGAATTCGCGCTGCTTCTCACCGTCCTGATCGGCGCATTGGCACAGCAGGCGCCGGGCTGGGCGGCCGGGCTGGCTGCAGTCGTCGCCGGGGTGCTGGCGGCAAAAAGCACACTGCATGACTTTGTGCGCAATGTGCTGAGCAACGCAGAAATGGAATCGGCGCTCATGCTGGCTGCGGCTGCGCTGGTGATCTTGCCACTGCTGCCTGACCAGAAAATCGCGTGGCTTGCCGGGCTGAACCTGCACACTCTGTGGCTTCTGGCGGTCTTGGTGATGGCCATCCAGTCGCTCGGGCATCTGGGCGTGCGGGCGCTGGGCAGTCGACGCGGTCTGGCGCTCTCAGGTCTGGCAGGCGGCTTTGTCTCGAGCACCGCAACGATTGCCAGCATGGCACAGCGGGCGCGGCTGGAACCTGCCGCGCAGACCGATTGCCTGCGTGCGGCCCTGCTGTCGAATCTGGCCACCGTGATCGAACTGGCCGCTCTGGTTGCCTTGATTCAGCCGACCCTGCTGGCCAGTCTGCTGCCTGCGATTGGGTTGTATGGCGTGGGCGCATTGCTTGCCGTCGGTGCATTGTGGCGCGGCAGCCCTCGCGACGAATCGCCTTCCGCCAGCTTGTCGCAGTTCGCAGAAATGCGCCCATTCAAGCCCTTGCATGCCTTGCTGTTTGCTTCCATCCTGGCCGGTGTGTTGCTCGTCGCCGATTGGGCGCGAATCTGGCTGGGCGACAGCGGCGCCATCATCGCCACGGGCCTGGCCGGCTTTGCGGATGCCCATGCAGCGTCTGCCTCGGCCGCCCAGTTCGCGGCCAATGGCACGTTCAGTTCCCTGCAGGCCATGTTGGCCATTGGCTTTGCACTCTCCGCCAACGGCGTCAGCAAGACGGTTGCTGGATTTGCCGGAGCCCGGTGGCGATTCGGCATGGCCAATGCTGCAGTGCAGGCAGGCCTCATCGGTCTGTTCTGGATTGGTCTCTTGTCGGGTGCCTTCTTTTTTGAAGCGCACGGGTAAAATCCTGGTGCTTGGCGTTGGCCACGCTTGCGCGGCTGCGGTATGCGCCCGTTTCCACGGGGCCCGAGGCCCGCCCCGACCCTCCGTCTCTCCCACCTGCATGAATAACGACGCTTCCCACTCGCCCGCCACCGATGACTCCCCGCTGATTGCCGAGCGCCGCGCCAAACTCTCCGCACTGCGCAAGATCGCCCCCGCATTCCCGAACGACTTCAAGCCCACGCACCACGCCGCCAGTCTGCAGGCGCAGCATGGCGGTGACGAGCCGCAGGCGCTGGACGCAGCGGCGGTGCGCGTGCGTGTAGCAGGCCGCATGATGCTCAAGCGGGTCATGGGCAAGGCGAGTTTCGCCACCCTGCAGGACAGTACCGGGCGCATTCAGATCCATGTGTCCAACGACGTCACCGGCGAAGAGGCCCACACGGCGTTCAAGCACGACGACCTGGGAGACTGGATCGGCTGTGAGGGGGTGCTGTTCAAGACGCGCACGGGCGAATTGACCATCAAGGCCGAGCAGGTGCGGCTGCTGGTGAAAAGCCTGCGCCCGCTGCCGGACAAGTTCCACGGCCTCGAAGACCTGGAAACCCGCTACCGCCAGCGCTATGTCGATCTGATCGTCACCCCCGAGTCGCGCGAGCGCTTTGCGCTGCGCAGCAAGGCCATTGCGGCGCTGCGCGGCGAAATGCTTGCTGCGGGCTTCATGGAAGTGGAAACGCCGATGCTCCACCCCATACCGGGCGGCGCGGCGGCCAAGCCCTTCGTCACACACCACAATGCGCTGGATCAACAAATGTATCTGCGCATCGCGCCCGAGCTGTATCTCAAGCGCCTGCTGGTGGGCGGCTTCGAGCGGGTGTTCGAGATCAACCGCAATTTCCGCAACGAAGGCCTGAGCCCGCGGCACAACCCCGAGTTCACCATGATGGAGTTTTACGCCGCGTGGTGGACCTACCGCGACCAGATGGACTTCACCGAGGCGCTGATCCGCAACACTGCGCAACGCACCTGCGGCACCACCGTACTCACCCATCAGGGCCGCACCCTCGACCTGAGTGCGCCGTTTGCCCGCCTGACCCTCACGCAGGCCATCCAGAAGCATGCCCCGGACTACACCGACGCCCAACTGACAGACGACGGCTTTCTGCGCGGCGAGCTGCGCCGACTCGACGCCGACCACGCCCCGCACAAGCTCAAGGGCATGGGGCTTGGTGCCCTGCAGCTCGCCCTGTTTGAACAAGTCGCCGAGCATCTGCTGTGGGAGCCGACCTTCATCGTCGACTATCCCGTGGAAGTCTCGCCCCTGGCCCGCGCCTCGGATGCCGACCCGCAGACCACCGAGCGTTTCGAGCTGTTCATCACCGGCCGCGAAATCGCCAACGGCTTTTCCGAACTGAACGATCCCGAAGACCAGGCCGCGCGTTTTCAGGCCCAGGTCCAGGCCAAGGAAGCCGGCGACGACGAAGCCATGTATTACGACGCCGACTATGTGCGCGCGCTGGAATACGGCATGCCACCGGCGGGCGGCTGTGGCATCGGCATCGACCGGCTGGTCATGCTGCTGACCGACGCGCCCAGCATTCGCGACGTCATTCTCTTTCCTGCCCTGCGCTTCGAAGGCTGAACCTCATGTCCACCCTGATCTGCGGTTCGCTCGCGTTCGACACCATCACCACTTTCGACGGCCGCTTTGCCGAGCACATCCTGCCGGACAAGGTCCACATCCTCAACATCAGCTTTCTGGTGCCCACGATGCGGCGCGAGTTCGGCGGCTGCGCCGGCAACATCGCCTACAGCCTGGCGCTGCTGGGCGGCGACCCGCTCATCCTCGCCGCGCTGGGTGAGGACGGTCAGAGTTACCTCGACCGGCTCGATGCGCTGCGCATCCCGCGCACGCACGTCAGCCAACTGCTCGGCAGTTACACCGCGCAGGCGCACATCATCACCGACCGCGACAACAACCAGATCACCTCCTTCCACCCCGGCGCCATGGGCCGGGCGCACGAACTGCCCGTGCCACTGGACGCCGGGGTCACTCTGGCCATCATCGCGCCCGACGGCCGCGCAGCCATGATCGACCACGCCGCGCAACTTGCCGCGGCCGGCATCCCCTTCGTTTTCGATCCGGGCCAGGGCATGCCCATGTTCGACGGCGCGGATCTGCGGGATTTCATCGCCAAGGCGAGCTGGATCGCAGTCAACGACTACGAGGCCGAATTGCTGGTGGAACGCACCGGCTGGAGCCTCGAGCACATCGCCACGCAAGTGCAAGGCCTGGTGGTCACGCGCGGCGAACTGGGCTGCCGCATCTGGAGCGATGGCGCCGCGCCGGTCGACATTCCCGGCGTACCCGCCCGCACCGTCTGCGATCCTACGGGATGTGGCGATGCGTTCCGCGCCGGGCTGCTTTACGGCCTGTCACACGGCTGGACGCTCGCGGACTGCGCCCGCCTGGGCAATGTGCTCGGTTCCGAGAAAATCGCCGTCCACGGCCCACAAAATCACCATCTCACACTGGACAGCGCGCTGCGCCGAGTGGCCGAGGTCTACGGCACCGCCCCCCAGGCAGCCTGAACCCAGACTGAAGCGCACGCACATTGCTTGCAAATTCATGTCGCGGCGATTGAAATGCAGCCAGTGGAACGTATTTAGCGTGTGCTAGTCTCATTTACAGTTTCCACATCAAGGAACGGAGTCTTTCCATGAACGAGCAACGTGATTACACCATCTACGCCCAGCCGGGCGGCGCAGCAACCGTGCGCAACAAGGTTCTGCGGCAGACCTACTCGCTGCTGGCCCTGTCGCTCATCCCCACCGTCATCGGGGCGTGGATCGGCATGGCAACCGGCCTGAACCTGGCCATGGCGCAAAGCCCCGGCATGACCATGATCGTGTTCCTGGTCGGCGCCTTCGGTCTGATGTTCGGCATCGAACGGACCAAAAACTCCAGCACCGGGGTTGGGCTCTTGCTGCTGTTCACGTTCTTCATGGGCGTGATGCTGTCGCAGATGCTCGGCTTTGTGCTGGGCATGCGCAACGGACCGCAACTCATCATGCTGGCTTTCGGCGGTACGGCGGTCATTTTCGGCGCCATGGCCACGCTGGCCAATGTGGTCAAGCGCGATCTGTCGGGCCTGTCGAAAATGCTGTTTGTCGGTGTCATCCTGCTGATCCTGGCAGGCATCGCCAACATCTGGCTGCAGTTGCCTGCGCTGATGCTGACCTTCTCGGTCGTGGCCATCGTCATTTTCTCGGCCTTCATGTTGATCGATGTGCAGCGCGTCATCAATGGCGGTGAGACCAACTACATCACGGCAACCCTGGCCATCTACCTCGACATCTACAACGTGTTCGTCAACCTGTTGTCGATCCTGAGCTTTTTCAGCGGTGGCGGTCGCCGCTGAAAACTGGCATTCCGCAGTAAAAACGCCCGCTGTCGCGGGCGTTTTTACATGGGCGTTGTATTCAGTCGCGTTCGAACACTGCCATCGATTCCACATGCGCCGTATGCGGGAACATATTCATCACACCGGCCGCACGCAGGGTGTAGCCGCCGTGATGCACCAGCAAACCGGCATCCCGCGCCAGGGTTGCCGGGTTGCACGAGACATAGACGATTCGCCGTGGCGGATTGAACGGCACCCGTTCCCCGCCCTGCTCCGAGGGCAAATGCTCAATCTCCGTGCCCTCTGTTCGCGAGAGCGACTTTCCGCCAACCGCCTCCACCAGGGCCTTGCACAGAGCCAGCGCGCCATCGCGCGGCGGATCGACCAGCCACAGATCCGCCTCACCGTAGGCGCGCAGATCCGCAGCGTCCATCTCGAATAGATTGCGCGCCGTGAATGCCACCTTGTCCTGCAAATCGTTCTGCAGGGCATTATCCAGCGCGCGCGCGACCAATGTGGCACTGCCTTCGATGCCAAGCACCGTGCGCGCCTGTGTGGCGATCGGCAAGGTGAAATTGCCGAGGCCACAGAACCAGTCGATGACCCGGTCTGTTGCCTGCGCATTCAGAAGCCGCAGAGCGCGCGCCACCATGACTCGGTTGATCTGCGGGTTCACCTGGGTGAAATCGGTCGGGCGAAATGGCATGGTGATGCCGAACTCCGGCAGGCCGTAGCGCAGTGGTGCGCCGTCGCCGTCGAGCAGCACAGCGGAATCCGGCCCCTTGGCCTGCAGCCACCATTGCACATCGTGCCTGGCGCCAAAGTCGCGCAGAAGCTGCCGATCTTCCTCGGTCAATGGCTCCAGATGCCGCAAGACCAGTGCGGTCACACTGTCGCCCATGGCCAACTCGATCTGTGGCGCCCGCTCGGGGCGTGAGAGGCTGGCAATCAACGTGCGCAGTGGCAGCAGAAGGTCAGACACCTTGTGCGGCAAGATCGCGCAACTGCGCATATCTGCAACATAACTGGATCCTTTTTCATGGAATCCGACAAGAACGCCGCCCTTCTTGATCACCAGGCGTACCGTCAGCCGTGCCCGGGTGCGATAGCCCCAGCTGGGCCCGGCAATGGGGCGCAGCAGGGTTTGCGGCCGCAGTCGGCTCAAGTGCCAGAAATCATCTTCCAGGGTGCGTTGCTTGAAGGCCAGTTGGGCTGAGGGGTCGACATGCTGCATGCTGCACCCCCCACAGATCCCAAAATGAGGACATTTGGGCGTCACGCGGCTGCTGGACACATTGGCCCAGGCAATCGCTGTACCGGACTCCCAATTGCGCTTGCTGCGTGCGATGCTGGCCTGAACTCGCTCCCCGGGCAAGGCATTGGAAACGAAGACCACTTTGCCGTTTTCACTGCGGCCGACGCCACGCCCTTCGAGATCCAGGCCATCGATCTGCAGCCATTCCATGCGTTCACGTTGTTCCATGCCATCTATTGGAACAGATGCCGCCTCGAAATCTCGGTGGTGCCCAGCAGCGCGGCCGCGTCGGCGCGCGCCCTACGCTGCAGGCGGAGACTGGGTTGGCCAGGCGGCCAGATATTCCTGCCAGTGCGCCTCGTGCGCCGCCAGTGTGCCCAGCGTTTCACGCACGACCTGAATTTCATCGGCATACTCGTTGACAGACAAACCGCCGCGCATCAATTGGTAGCGGCAGTACAGCAGGTAGGTATTCATGACATCGGTTTCACAATAACGCCGAATATCATCGGTCTGCCCTGCGCGCCAGGCCTCATAGACCTTGCTGCCGTCCATGCCGAGTTTGCCGGGAAAACCGCACAGCTTCGCCAGCACATCCATCGGGGCGTTTGCCCGCGGTTGGTACAGCGCAAGCAGATCCATCAAGTCCAGATGACGGGTGTGATACCGGGAAATGTAGTTATTCCACTTCATTTCCCGGTCATCTTCGCCCATGTCCCAATATTTCGGCGCAACGACGGCATGCACCAAACCCCGGTAATGCAGTACGGGAAGATCGAAACCGCCACCGTTCCACGAGACGAGTTGTGGCGCGTGCTTTTCGATCACCCGGAAGAAACTCTGCACCACCTGCCCTTCCTGTCCGCCGTGATCGACGAAGGAGTGAATTTTCAGGCCCTCGTGGTTGCGGAAGGTGCAGGAAATGACCAGGACCTTCTGGCAATGCACTGGCAGGAAATCGCTCCCGGTTTTGTCAAGGCGCCGCGTCTGCGCCTGCAAGACGGTGTCATGGTCGTCCAGCCCGGGATCTGCCAGGCCAGCGGCACGCAACGCGTCGGGGTCTGGAATGGTCTCGATATCGAACGCGACGATGGGGGTGCGGATCATGGAATGGCGATCTGTCGGCACGTCAGAGAAGGGCCCCTTTGTCGACTCCGTTGCGCGCCAGGCGCCCCTTGAGCTTGAGCAGGGCTTCTTGCTGGATTTGCCTGACCCGTTCACGCGTGAGACCGAGGCGCTGCGCCAGGGATTCCAGGGTTTCCAGTTCGCGGCCGTGCAAACCGAATCGCGCTTCGATGATCTCACGCTCGCGCTCGGCGAGGGCGCCGACCCAGGAATCGACCAGCGCCTCGACCTCCCGGGACTGGGTCTGCTCTTCCATGCTTTGCGCATCCTGATCGGCAAACTGATCGGCATAGCTCTCGCCGGACTGCGTTTCGCGCAAGGCATCGAGGGATGTGGGCTGCTCGGCCAGCGCAAGCAGATCAGCGACCTCGTCCGCGTTTCTCCCCAGCAGTGCCGCAATGTCCTCGACGGATGTCTGCCCGCGATAACTCGCGGCCTGTTCCAGGTGCTTGCGCGCCCGCAGCACTTGATTGAGCTCGCGGATGACGTGCACCGGCAAACGGATGGTGCGGACTTGCTGCATCAAGGCACGCTCGATGCTCTGGCGGATCCACCAGCTTGCGTAAGTCGAAAAGCGGAACCCGCGTTCAGGCTCGAACTTTTCGATCGCGTGAATCAGGCCGAGATTGCCCTCTTCGATCAAGTCGCCCAAGGCGGCTCCGCGCCCGACATACGCCTTGGCGATGCTGACCACCAGACGGAGGTTGTGCTCGACCATGGCCTGGCGCGCGCTGAACTCGCCCGATTTGGCGCGGGTCGCCATCTCGAACTCCTGTTCTGGTGTGAACAGGGGTTTGGCGCGGATCTGGTTGAGATAGGACTGAAGCGCACTGACACCCGATTCGTCGTCAATCGCAGCCAGTGAAGCCGGTGGGCACGGCGCACCTTCCGGTGCGGGCGCGGGCTGTGCCGACGCCGCAGCGGCCTGCAACTGCGCCAGGCCATTCAACGCGTCGACGCGCTGACCATCAGCGGTAGCGTCAGTCACCCCATTCTCAGGAACGCAGCCCGTCTCAAGGGGTGCAGCACTGGAACGGGAGTCTGACTTGCGGGTGCGAGCCATGCTGCAGGATCAGGGCTGCTTGGGCAGCAAGCCGACTGGATCAATGGATTTGCCGCGCAGTCGAATCTCGAAATGCAGTTCCACGCGCGGCGCATCCGTCGACCCCATCTCCGCAATTTTCTGTCCGCGTTTCACCGCCTCGCCTTCCTTGACGAGCATGACGTTGTTGTGGGCGTAGACGCTGATGTAATCGTCGTTGTGCTTGATGATGATCAGCTTGCCGAAGCCACGCAGCTCGGAGCCCGCGTAAACCACACGTCCGCCAGCCGCGGCATAGACTGGGTCGCCCAGATTTCCCGCAATGTCAATGCCCTTGCTGGTCGTTCCGTTGAATCCTTGAATGATCTTGCCGCTTGCGGGCCAGGACCAGACAAGGCCGTCGTGCGTCGCCGTCGCCAGATTGCTGGCGATGACTGCCGGCCCACTGGGCGCCGGCGCCGCAGAGGCCGCAGAGGCCGCAGGGCGCGGCAGAACGGGCGGCGTCGACGGCTTGGCCGCAGGCGCAGTGGTCGCCTCGGTGGCAGGCATGGAAGGCGCCACAGGTGCCAGCGGCGTCACGGCAAAACTCTGCGCCGTGCTTCCACTGGGCAGAGGCGGTGCAGATGCCTCTGCCGATCGTGTTGCCGCCTGGGGAGGCGTGACGCGCAGCACCTGCCCGACCTCGATCACATTGGGATCGGCGAGGTTGTTCCACTGCGCCAGGGCTTGCCAGGTGGTGCCGTACTGCAGGGCGATGCGCCGCAAGGTATCTCCCGGCTGCACGGTGTAGTAGCCCGGCTGCCCCGCCAGCGATGCCGACGCTGCAGTCGCTATGCCTGCAGGCGCAGCAGCAACGGTGGCTGGCGGCGCCGATTGGCTCGGAGTGAGTTGCTGGAAGCTCTTCTGCTCGACAGGCACGGGAGACAGCGGAACCGAGGTGCACGCGCCCAGGACCGAAGCGAGAAACAGAGTGAGAGCGAAGAGTGCGATGCGCATGGTGTGGGGCTTGGGTTCAGGTCAAGCCGGATTTTAGAGGGACGAACTTTGCGCCCTCGAGCGGTTTGACATCAAATCTCGTCGCCGATCGCTTACGGTAGAGCAACAGTTGCTGCGGGTCGCCAATGGGGGCGATCAGCACACCGCCTACCGCGAGTTGATCGAGCCAGGCCTGTGGCACGGTCAGCGCAGCAGCTCCGGACAGGATCACATCGAAAGGGGCGCCCTGCTCACAACCGAGCATGCCATCGCTCAGAATCAGGCGCAGATTCGGCACCCGAAGGGCGCGCAGATTGTTGCGCGCCAGATCGTGCAGGGCGCGAATGCGCTCGACGCTGTAGACCTCCACCGCCAGCCGCGCGGTGACTGCGGCGGCATAGCCGCAGCCGGTGCCGATGTCGAGCACCTTGCCCAGATTGGCACGCGGCGCCAGCGCCTTGAGTGCTGCATCCAGACCGCGCGCCACCACCGAAGGCTTGGAGATGGTCTGTTCAAAGCCGATCGGCAATGCGTTGTCGAGATACGCCTGCGCCGCAAGCCCCGGCTCGACGAAGTGATGCCGCGGAACTGCCTGCAGGGCCTGCAGCACGCGTTCGTCAAACTCGCCAAACTGCCTGAGCTTGTCCACCATGCCTTTGCGAACGGCGTCCGAATCCAAGCCGACCTGTCGCGGCAAACAACGCGACGGCCCCTGCGTGAGTGCGGTTTGCGTCACGTCCTGCCTGTTTCGCGAAGGGAATACCGCCCCGCCGGTCGGCGGCGTTCGCAGCGGTGATGCGGACGTTTGGGTCGTTCCGGCGCGGTCAGCGACCTGCGTGATGCGCACGGGCCAGTGGACAAAGCGCGACGACTTGCCACTCGAACTCACGCAAGTCCCCGCGTTTCAAAGCGCGCCGCACATTGCTCGAGCTGCGCGTGGTGCGTCAGATCCAGTTGCAGTGGAGTCAGTGACGCACAGCCCTGGGCAATGGCATCGAAGTCCGTCCCCTGCTGCTTGTCCATCGCTGCGCCCGCCCCGCCGATCCAGTAAATCGTGTCGCCATACGGATTCTTCTGCACGACCACCGGCTGACTCGGATGCCGCTTGCCCAAGCGCGTCACGCGCACGCCACCCAAGGCATTCAGCGCACGATTGGGGACGTTCAGGTTGAGCAACTGCGCCTGCTGCGGCATTTCCTCTGCAAGCTTCGCAACCACATCCACCGCAACCGCCACCGCGGTATCCAGATGCTTCCAGCCCTTTTCGACAAGCGAAATGGCCAGCGCCGGAATGCCGAACAGGTAGCCCTCCGTGGCTGCGGCGACCGTTCCAGAATAGATGGTGTCGTCGCCCAGATTGGCCCCGTTGTTCACCCCGCTGACCACCAGATCAGGGCGAAAATCCAGCAAACCCGTCAGCGCGATATGCACACAGTCAGACGGCGTGCCATTCACATACAGAAAACCGTTTTGCGCGGTATAGACCGACAGAGGCCTGTTGAGCGTGAGCGCATTGGACGCCGCGCTGGCGTTTTGCTCAGGCGCGATCACCGTCACATCCCACCGCGCACGCAGGCCCTCGTACAGCGCGGCCAGGCCGGGGGCCAGATACCCATCATCATTGGCTAAGAGAATTCGCATGGCTGCATCTTATCGGGTTGGAATGACAAGAGCGCGCCGTACCCATTGTTTGCGCGAATAGGCGCGGCAGGGCATATCGGTCAGATGTCTCGCAGGAGGATCAACGGGGAACCCGCGGACCCATCTGGCAACGGCGCGTCAACCCTGGTGCCCGGAGCGGGGGTCGAACCCGCACGCCCCTTTTCAGGAAGGCGGCGGATTTTAAGTCCGCTGCGTCTACCAATTTCGCCATCCGGGCAAGCAGCAGCGCTGGATATTGGAGGCGGGGGTCGGAATCGAACCGGCATAGACGGCTTTGCAGGCCGCTGCATAACCACTCTGCCACCCCGCCGGGTGATGGGCTTTTGCGCAACAGGAGCGAGATCGTACGCAAAAACGTCCCGGTTTGCTGCGTCGGGCCAGGATCTGTGCACATCGATCTTGCTGGGCCAAGTCCACGCGCACCGAGCACAAAAAAGGGAAGCTTGGCTTCCCTTTTTTTCGAGAATCTGGAGCGGGAAACGAGGCTCGAACTCGCGACCTCAACCTTGGCAAGGTTGCGCTCTACCAACTGAGCTATTCCCGCGTAAAACCGTTATTGTTGCGAGGATTGAACTGTTTGTCAATAGCCTGCACGTGCTCAATGCAAACCGCGTTCGTCCGGCTCGTCCACGGAGGTGGCGATCACACTCACCGGGCGGCCTTTGATGCGGTGCCAGACATACACCACATACCCCGAGATCCCATACAGCACGAACAGACCAAACAAGACCAGCGGTGGTTGATAGGCAATCAAGCCGATCAACAAAACGATCAGGAAGATGCTGATGAACGGAACACTGCGACGAAAACTCACGTCCTTGAAGCTGTAGAACGGAACATTGGTCACCATGGTGATGCCCGCAAACAGCGTGATGACAAAACTGAACCACGAAACATGGGCGCCCTGCACGCCAGCGTCTGTCATGATCCAGAGAAAACCGGCGACCAATGCGGCAGCCGCAGGGCTGGGCAAACCCTGGAAATAACGCTTGTCGATCACGGCCACGTTGGTGTTGAAACGCGCCAGACGCAAGGCAGCGCCAGCACAATACACAAAGGCAGCCACCCATCCCAGTTTGCCCAGACCGCGCAGGGACCACTCGTAAACGATCAATGCAGGCGCTGCGCCGAAAGACACCATGTCAGCGAGCGAGTCGAATTGCGCGCCGAACTCGCTCTGGGTGTTGGTCATGCGCGCCACACGCCCGTCGAGGCTGTCGAGCACCATGGCCGCAAAGATTGCCGTCGCGGCAGAGTCGTAGCGGCCGCTCATGGCCATGACAATCGCATAGAAACCGCAGAACAGGGCCGCAGCAGTGAAGGAATTGGGCAGTAAATAGATACCGCGTCTGCGACGATGTGTCGGATCCTCGTCGGGACACGGGGACTGGTTGTGCGGTTCGGCAGGGACTCTCGTTTCCGGATCCGGAGCCTGCCCAGTCACCGCGGAGCGGGCATCTTGCTGCGGAAAGTGCGACACGTTACGCGACATGGCGGGCTTCGCTGGAGTCAGGCCGATGCACGGTCGCCATCTCAGGCTGCCAGGTCGGCCAGAATGGTGCTGCTTGCATAGACCTTGTCGCCAATCGAGACGCGCGACTGCGAGCCCAGTGGCAGATAAACGTCCACCCGCGAGCCGAAGCGGATGAAGCCAAAGCGTTGTCCACGCTGCAAGCCCTCTCCCGCCTTCACATAGCAAAGGATACGCCGCGCAATCAGCCCTGCAACCTGCACTGCGGTCACCACGCGCCCGGCGCTGTCGATCACCAAGGCGTTGCGTTCGTTTTGTTCGGACGCCTTGTCGAGATCAGCATTGAAAAATTTTCCCGGGAAGTACTGCACTGCACGCAGCGTTCCGTCGACCGGAGCACGGTTGGAATGCACATTGAACACGTTCATGAACACGCTGATTTTCAGCGCATCACGCTGCGCGTAGGTGTCGAACGCAGGCTCGATGGCGACGATGCGACCGTCCGCCGGGCTGAGCACGGCGAGGGGATCCGTCGGGATGGGGCGCGCCGGATCACGGAAGAACTGAATGACAAAAAGGCTCAGCAACCACAGTGGCAAGGACCACCAGAACCCTGCCAGCGCCCACACGATGACGGAGAGCAGGACACTGCTGGCAATGAACGGCCAGCCTTCGCGGGCGAGAATGGGATGGGGGTAAGTCATGGTGAGAGTTTAGTCGCCCAGCAAGCAAGCGGACGGCAAAGCCGGGACCTCAAGTACGACACCCGGCTTCCGCCGGGTGTCGTACTTGAAAAAAGAGGTGTTCAATTCCTGGACTTGTCAACCAGCTTGTTCGCCTTGATCCAGGGCATCATCGCCCGCAGCTTCTCGCCGACCTGTTCGATCTGGTGATCGGCGGTCAAGCGGCGGCGTGATAGCAGAGTGGGCGCGCCGGCGCGATTTTCCAGGATGAAGCTCTTGGCATACTCACCGGTCTGGATATCTTTCAGGCACTGACGCATGGCGTTCTTGGTGTCCTCGGTCACGACCTTCGGCCCGGTGACGTACTCGCCGTACTCCGCATTGTTGGAAATGGAGTAGTTCATGTTGGCGATGCCGCCTTCGTAGATCAGGTCGACGATGAGCTTGAGTTCGTGCAGGCACTCGAAATAGGCCATTTCCGGCGCGTAACCCGCCTCGACCAGGGTTTCGAAACCTGCCTTGATCAGCTCCACGGTCCCGCCGCACAGCACGGCCTGCTCACCGAACAGATCGGTTTCGGTTTCCTCGCGGAAATTGGTCTCGATGATGCCCGCCTTGCCACCGCCATTGGCCACGGCGTAGGACAGCGCCAGATCGCGCGCCTTGCCGGACTTGTCGGCATGCACGGCGATCAGGTGGGGCACACCGCCACCCTGGGTGTAGGTGCTGCGCACGGTGTGACCCGGGGCCTTGGGGGCGATCATGATGACATCGAGATCGGCGCGGGGTTGCACCTGGCCATAGTGCACGTTGAAGCCGTGCGCGAACGCCAGCGCGGCGCCCTTCTTCATGTTCGGCTCGACCGCGTTGCGATAGACCTCGGCGATGTTTTCATCGGGCATGAGCATCATGACCACGTCGGCGCCTTCAACGGCCTTCTCCACTTCGGCCACCTTCAGGCCGGCCTTCTTGGCCTTGTCCCAGGACGCACCGTTCTTGCGCAGGCCGACAGTGACTTTCACGCCGCTGTCATTCAGGTTCTGGGCGTGCGCATGGCCTTGCGAGCCATATCCCACGATGGTGACCTTCTTGCCCTTGATGAGGGAGAGATCGGCGTCTTTGTCGTAATACACGTTCATGTTGGCTCCTGCTGTAAGAGATTTGTGCACTGCACGCGTCGAAACGCGTCCACATGCAAAGAGGGAAAAAGAAAAGGGAAAGAGTGCGCGGCCGGCGTTCAGGCGCGCAAGATACGTTCGGCGCGGCCAATCCCGCAACTGCCGGTTCGCACGGTTTCGAGGATGGCCGTGGCATCGACCGCCTGGATAAAGGCGTCGAGCTTGGCGGCATCGCCCGTGAGTTCGATGGTGTAGGACTTGTCGGTCACGTCGATGATGTGGCCGCGAAAAATATCGGACATGCGCTTGATCTCCTCGCGCTCCTTGCCCACGGCGCGCAGCTTGATGAGCATGAGCTCGCGCTCGATGAACGAGGCCTCGGTGAGGTCGACCACCTTGACCACTTCGATCAGGCGGTTGAGGTGCTTGGTGATCTGCTCGATCACATCCTCCGAGCCGCTGGTGACGATGGTCATGCGCGACAGCGAGGCATCTTCCGTGGGCGCAACCACGAGAGACTCGATGTTGTAGCCACGGGCGGAAAACAGGCCCACCACGCGAGACAGGGCCCCCGCTTCGTTTTCCAGCAGAACTGCAATGATGTGTTTCATGGTGTCACTCCTCTGCGCAGGCTTCGTGCGGCGCCGGTAAGCGTCGCCTGGCTGCTGCGAGATTGATGGGAAAGCGCCCTGCTGCAACGCCGCAGGGCAAAGCGAAATGCGCACACCGCCCGATCCGCAGACGGCCGCATCCGGTCAGACACGGTCGCTGCGCTCCAGGCCGTCCAGCGCGGCTGAACTGCCTTAAAGATCCTCCGATCCGAGCAGCATGTCGGTAATGCCGCGGCCCGCCTGCACCATCGGCCAGACGTTCTCGGTCGGATCGACCGCGATGTCGAGAAACACCGTGCGATCCTTCAGCGCAAACGCCTTCTCCAGCGCAGGGCGCAGTTCCTCGGGCTTGTCCACCTTGATGCCGACATGCCCATAGGCCTCGGCGAGTTTGACAAAGTCCGGCAGCGAGTCCATGTAGGAATGCGAATAGCGGCCTTCGTACTCGATCTCCTGCCACTGCCGCACCATGCCCAGATAGCGGTTGTTGAGCAGGATGATCTTCACCGCCGTGCCGTATTGCAGGCAGGTGGCCAGCTCCTGGATGTTCATCTGGATCGAGCCGTCGCCAGTGACACAGACCGCCTCGGCCTCTGGCTTGGCCAGCTTGATGCCCATGGCGTAGGGCAGCCCCACGCCCATGGTGCCCAGGCCGCCGGAGTTGATCCAGCGACGCGGCTCTGGGAATTTGTAGAGCTGCGCCGCCCACATCTGGTGCTGCCCGACGTCGGAGCAGATATAGGTTTCGCGATCCTTGGTCAGCTCGTAGAGCGTTTCGATCACCGCCTGCGGCTTGATGACCTCGGTGGAATGCTCGTAAGCCAGGCAATCGCGCTTGCGCCATTCCTCGATCTGCGCCCACCAGGCCGCCAGAGCGCCGCCGTCGTTCTTGTTGCCGGCCTTGAAGGCTTGTTCGAGCTGATCAATGAGCTCCTGCAGCACTTCACCGACATCGCCAACGATGGGCACGTCGACCTTCACCCGCTTGGAAATGGAAGACGGATCGATGTCGATGTGCACGATCTTGCGCTGCACCTGGGCAAAGTGCCCTGGATTGCCGATCACCCGGTCGTCGAAGCGCACACCCACGGCAAGCAGCACGTCGCAGTGCTGCATCGCCATATTGGCCTCATAGGTGCCGTGCATGCCCGGCATGCCGAGAAATTTCGGATCTTCGCCGGGCATCGCGCCCAGGCCCATCAGCGTGTTGGTACAGGGATACTTCAGCAGATCGGCCAGCTTGCGCAACTCGGGCGAAGCATTGGCGAGCACCACCCCGCCGCCGGTATAGATGTAGGGGCGCTTGGCCGAAAGCAGCAGCTGCACCGCCTTGCGGATCTGTCCGCCGTGGCCCTTGCGCACCGGGTTGTACGAGCGCATTTCCACCGACTTGGGATACTCGAAGTGCGTGGTGTGGCGCGACACGTCCTTGGGCACATCCACCACCACCGGTCCGGGACGCCCGGATCGGGCGATGTGGAACGCCTTTTTCATCACCGTGGCCAGGTCGCGCACGTCTTTCACCAGAAAGTTGTGCTTGACCACCGGGCGGGTGATGCCCACGGTATCGCATTCCTGGAAGGCATCGAGGCCGATGGCCGTGGTCGGCACCTGCCCGGTGATGATGACCATCGGAATCGAATCCATGTACGCCGTGGCAATGCCCGTGATGGCATTGGTTGCTCCGGGGCCGGAGGTGACCAGCGCCACGCCGACCTTGCCGGTGGCGCGCGCATAGGCATCGGCCGCGTGCACGGCAGCGGCTTCCTGCCGCACCAGCACATGCTGAATGGTCGTTTGCTTGTAAAGCTCGTCGTAGATGTAGAGCACTGCCCCGCCGGGGTAGCCCCACATGAATTCGACACCCTCTTCCTGGAGGCAGCGCACCAGGATTTCGGCCCCAGTGAGTTCCTGCGCGGCAGGCGCGTTGGACTTGGATGCAGCCGTTGCGGCCGACTTGTGTTCTGCGCGGTTCATTTCCATGAGTTCACCTTGTGAATTTCTCTGACGAAAGACTTCAGGTCTCCCTCCGCACCCGCTTGTGGCAGGCCTTCGAGATACGCGTGCAATCAGGAACGTTGTGGGTGCAGCAGGCCACGCCAATGGCGCTTCGCCCTTTTGCTGCAAGGAGGTTCAGACTGAACGGAACGAAGTAGTGTAGTGCAGCGCAGCATGGCTCACAATGTGGCATGTGATTTTTCAGCCAAACAGCCACACGACGCGCAGGCGCTGGCGGCAAGACGCATGCACCTCTCTTGCGCTGGAGCGCCTTGTTTGCGTGCGTCATGCACCACGGCATAATGATCAGTTGTTTCTCATCCATACGGGCCGCACAGCGTCCGACGCGATGGCCACTGAACAAGAACTCAACGATTTTCTCGCCAGCATCGACAAACGCGCCTATCTGCGCGCCGCGTTCTCCACGCGTGACGACGATGCCGCCATGGACCTGGTGCAGGAGGCGATGATCAGCCTGGCGACCAAATACGCCGACAAGCCACGCAACGAACTGCCGCTGCTGTTCCAGCGCATTCTGACCAATGCCATTCTCGACTGGCACCGCAAGCGCAAGGTGCGCAGCGCCCTGTTCAGCAATCTGTCGGACTTCGAAACCCAGGACGGCGATGGGGAATTCGATTTGCTGGAGACGCTGGATCTGGAACAGGTCAGCGAGCATCTCGAAGGGGCGGATACCCAGTTGCAGCGGATGCAAGTCCTCAAACATCTGGAAACAGAAATCTCGCGTTTGCCCGCGCGTCAACGGGAAGCGTTTTTGTTACGTTATTGGGAGGAACTCGACGTTGCCGAAACCGCCCAAGCCATGGGCTGTTCCGAAGGCAGCGTCAAAACGCATTGCTCGCGCGCCATTCACTCTCTGGCGCGCGCCCTGAAAGCACAAGGCTACGCATGAAAACCGACGCACCCGACACGCTGCGCACCACAGTGGAAGCCCGCCTTTCGCAGCAGCTTGCTGCCCGCCTGCATCTGGCCGAGCAGCAGATCACGCCCGAACAATCCGAGCGCCTCAAGGCCCTGCGGCTCATGGCCCTCGATCAGGCGCGCACCACAATGGCGCAGACCGCAGTCCAACAGGGTCACACCCTGACGCTCACCGGCCCGTTCCAGTGGAAGGCGTGGCTGTTCCGCACCAGCGCGGTGCTGCCTTTGCTCGTTCTGGTCGCAGGCCTGCTGGCTCTGCAGGACTATCAGCAGGAAAAATTCATCCGCGTCACGGCCGATATCGACACGGCCTTGCTGCTGGGAGAGCTTCCGCCCGCTGCCTACGCCGACCCTGGATTTGCCCGTTTCCTCAAACAGGAACGCTGATGACGTTCCGGCTCAGTTCCTCGCGCACCTTGCGAACGCGGCTGCTGCTTGCACGCCTGCTGTTCCTTTCCGGCCTCCTGGTTCTATTGGTCTGCAGCCACGCGGTGCATGCGGCCGAGGCCAGACCGACCTGGAAGCAGCTCAGCCCGGCGCAGCAGCAGATCCTGTCGCCATTGCAAGCCGACTGGCATGAGTTCGACCGCGACCGCAAGAAAAAATGGCTGGACATTGCCGCGCGCTATCCCGCAATGAGCCCGGAGCAGCAACAAATCCTGCAGCGCCGAATGAATGAATGGGCGCATCTCAGCCCGGAAAAGCGGCGTCTGGCCCGGGAAACCTTTCTCTCCACAGGAAAAGCGCCAGTCCAAAGCCGACGCGAAGCCTGGGAGGCCTACAAAAAATTGCCGGAGTCCGAGCGCGAACGCCTCAAGGAAGAAGCGCGGCATCCCAAACCACACCCTGGCCAGGTCGGCAAGTATTTGCAGGAAAAACAAAAGCGCGACAACAACTTGCCACCCGCCCCGGTCAAGGCGCATGCGCCCGCACCTGCTGCAAAGTCGACCGCTGCGGCACCGCCCGTGAAGTCGGCCTCCCGACCGTTGCCTGCAGCCTCCAGCGCCGTGCCCTGCGCCGATCCGCTGCGCTGTCCGGCACACTGAATGGCGTCCGCGTTTGATGGAATGGCTTCTGCAGACTCCGCAGCAACCCGGACTCCCATGCTGATCGCCCCGCCGCTGCGTCGGCGTCTGGCTTGTCTGGTTTACGAGGGGCTGATCCTGCTCGGCATTGCGTTGTTTGCCGCAGCCCTGGTTGTTTTTGTACTGCATCTCCTCGGCGCCGAACAAAACCCGCATGTGCTCCGCCCCATCATGCAGTGGTCCGAGTTCACCGTGCTCACGGCATATGGCACGTGGTTCTGGAGCGCCGGCCGCCAGACGCTGCCCATGAAAACCTGGCGCATTCGGGTGGTCACCACCGCGGGCACCGCCCTCAGCGTGGGGCGGGCGCTCTGGCGCGCGTTGCTGTGCTGGCTGTGGATACTGCCCGCACTGGCGCTTTCCGCCGCGCTGCATCTCGGCCCCCGGAACATGAGCCTGCTGATTTGCGCCGGTGTGCTGCTCTGGGCCGCTACAAGCCTGCTGCGCAAGGATCGGCAATACCTGCATGATGCCCTGGCTGGCACCCGCCTGATTTCTGTTTCGTCCTGAGTCGGCAGCATCTGGCTGACGTTCCACGACATATCCTCCACACACCATGAGCGAAACCGGTCTGCATGTCCACGCGCCCCACGAAGAACAGCTTGAAGAGGCAGCGCACCACGAGGGTCACGGCCTGAGTCAGTGGGTCGCCATCTTCACCGCCCTGCTGGCGGCGCTGGGCGCCATCGTCAGCTATCAGGGCAGTCACTTGATGAATGAGGTCGTGCTCTACAAGAACGAAGCCGTGCTGAAGAAGGCGCAGGCGACCGATCAGTGGAATTACTACCAAGCCGCCAGTACCAAGCAACACCTGATGGAACTTGCCATCCAGCTCACTCCGGCAGAAAAGCATGCCGAGTTCGAAAAATCCATCGCGAAATACAAGGCACAGAAACAATCGATCCGCGCATTGGCCGAATCGCTCGAGGCCGAGTCGAAAAAGGCCGACGCCGAATCCGCGCGCATGAACCGCCCGCACACCGACATGGCGCGTGCGCTGATCTTCCTGCAGATCGCGATCTCGCTGGCCTCGATCACTGCGCTCACCCGCCGCAAATGGCTGTTCGCACTGGCCGGTGTCAGCGCCGCCGCCGGTGTGGGGCTTTGGCTGTTTGCGCTCGGGGTGATGTGATGCTCAGCCCGCAATCTCCCTGGTACGCCTGGAACGGCTGGAACGCGCGGCTGTTCCTCGCCATCAACCACGCGGGCGATAACGCGGTGTGGAACAACGCCGCACGGTTGGGAACAGCGCTGGCTGATCACCATCTGCTGCCGGTCTATATGGGCCTGGCGCTGACCCTTGCCATGCGCTGGCCGCGCGTGCTGCCGGTGCGCAGCGTGCTGGTCTATGCCTGGGCCAATCTGCTGCTTTATCTGGCGATCTATGGCCTGCTCAAACCCTTGGCCAACTTTCCCCGGCCGCTGTCGGTGCTCGGTGCGCAGGCGGTGCATGTGCTGGGCGAGCCCAGGTTCGTCCACAGCTTTCCGTCCGGACACGCAGCGTTCGCCGCAGTTCTTGCGGCGAGTTTCGCCTTTTCGCTGCCACGGCGTTGGGGTGCGCTGCTGTGGATCTTCGTGCTGTGGGTCTGCTGGTCGCGCATCGCGGTGGGGGCGCATTTTCCGGCAGACGTCCTGGGCGGCGCCCTGGTGGGCCTGGTTTGCGCGCTGGCTGCGCACGGGCTCGCGAAGCTCTGGACGCGAGACGGAAAGTCTGCATAGCCGCTCTACGCACCGACCACTGCGGGCCTGCGCGTGGCATACCACGCAGCCAGCACCATCAAGGCCCCGCCCACCCAACCCAGCAGGGTCATCCGCTCGCCCAGCCAGAGTACGGCAAACAGGGCGCCGAATACCGGCTCGCTGCCCATCAACAACGACACTCGGCTTGGACTGGTGCGAGCTGCCGCATAGTTCTGCGCGAAAAAGCGAATATCGTGCAGAGCAAAACCAGAGTAACCGGTAAGCCAGCGGCGTTCTTTCGTTCGTTTCGGATCCCACGAAGAATGTTTCCCATCGCAGGGATGAGGAGACATTCGAGATGGAGAACGACGCGGCAGAGGTGGCCGAGGTCAAGCGGCGGCGGCACCTGGACGAGGCGTGCTGGCGCGACGTGATTGAGCGTTTCCCGGCCTCGGGGCTGACGCTCAAGAGCTTTTGTCGGCAGGAGCGAGTGTGTGTGAGCAGCTATCGGCGCTGGCGTGAGCGGCTGTCGGGCAAGGTGAAGGCTGCGCCCGTGACGGCCAAGACTGGGCGTATGGAGCAGCGTGCCGCGGGGTTCATCGAGTTGGGCGAAGTCGGTACCGGCGGCATGCATGCGCCCATGGAGTTGCGGCTGGACCTGGGCGGCGGCATGAGCCTGCATCTGGTGCGCCGCTGATGTTCTTTCCTGAGGGGCGCATCCGGGTCTTCTTGTATGGGCAGCCTGCCGACATGCGCAAGTCCTACGACGGGCTGTACGCGCTGGCGCGCCAGGGCTTTGAGGTCGACCCGCTGGGCGGGCATCTGTTCGTGTTCGCGAACCGTCGGGCTGACCAGATCAAGGTGCTGTACTTCGATCGCAGCGGCTGGTGCGTGTGGAGCAAACGGCTGGAGGCCGGCCGCTTTGTGCGCGACTGGGGCGGGCAGCGCAGCGCCGAGATCGACTTCACCGCGCTCAAGCTCCTGCTCGAGGGGCTGCAGGTGACGCGGCAGTTCAAGCGGCATCGACACGTGGAGTGGCGATAACGGGTTTTGCAATGTGGCAAAGCCCGATTCCCTTCGGGCTTTGCCATGGGCACAATGCTTTCATGCGTGCAGACCCCGCTCAAGTGCAGACCTATACCGCCCAGATCGTGGCGGGCATGGCGGTTGAGGCTCTCGTGCGGTTGCTGCAATCGCAAGCGCAGACCATCGTTGAGCAGCAGCGGCAACTGGCGTGGTTCAGGCGACAGATCTTCGGCAGCAAGAGCGAACGGCTGCAGAGCGTGGCCGATGCGCAGCAACTTCATCTCGGCCAGATTCTGGGTGATCTGCCGATCCCGCCACAAGCCCCCGAGGCTGGACGCCAAGTGGCCGGGCACACGCGGCGCGCACGCACGACAGATTGTGCTGGCGACCAGGACGCGACGGCGTTCTTCGACGCCGAGCGGGTCGAGGTGCAGGTCATCCACCTGCCGTGCGCCCAGGCGCAGGGGTTGCGTGCCGAGGAGTACGAGGTCATCGGCGAGAAGGTCAGCTACCGCCTGGCGCAGCGCCCGGGCGCCTATGTGGCGCTCAAGTACGTGCGCCCGGTGATCAAGCGGCTCGACACCGCGACCCTGCACTGCGCGCCGGCGCCGGCCAGCGTGTTCGAGGGCAGCCGCGCCGACGTGAGTTTCGTCGCCGGCATGGCGGTGGACAAGTTCCGCTACCACCTGCCGCTGTACCGCCAGCATCAGCGGCTGGCCGATGCCGGCTTCAAGCTCAGCCGGGCCTGGTTGACCCAGCTCATGCAGCAGACTGCGGCGCTGCTCGAGCCCATCGTGGATGCGCAGCTGGCCTCGATCCTGGGCGGGCATGTGATCACGATGGACGAGACCCCGATCAAGGCCGGCCGCGCCGGGCCGGGGAAGATGAAGGGCACGTACTTCTGGCCGGTGTATGGCGAGCACGACGAGGTGTGCTTCCCCCACTTCGCCTCGCGCCGCCATGAGCATGTGAGCCAAGTTCTTGGACAGTTGCCCAGTGGCACGGTGCTGCTGAGCGATGGCTACGCGGCCTATGCCCGCTATGCGAGGCAGACCGGAGTCACCCACGCGCAGTGCTGGGCGCACGCGCGGCGCCTGTTCTTCGAGGCGCAAGACGCCGAGCCGCGGGCGGCCACGCAAGCCTTGCAGCACATCACCGCGCTGTACCGTATCGAGGCCGAGATCCGCGCCGCCGGGTGGGAGGGTGCGGCCAAGCTGGCGCATCGCGCCACCCACAGCCGGGCGCGGGTGCAGGCGTTCTTCGCCTGGGTCGAGCAGCAGTTCGCGCAGCAGGGCCTGCTGCCGAGCAATCCGTTGACCAAAGCGCTGGCCTACGTGCGAGAGCGACGGGCAGCGCTGTCAGTGTTCATCGATGACCCGGCGGTGCCCATCGACACGAACCACATCGAGCGCGCGCTGCGTCCGATCCCGATGGGGCGGCGCAACTGGCTGTTCTGCTGGAGCGAGGTCGGCGCACGCCATGTGGGCATCCTGCAAAGCCTCATCGCCACCTGCGTGCTGCAGGGTATCGACCCGTACACCTATCTGGTCGACGTGTTGCAGCGCGTGGGCCGACATCCCCAGTCCCGGGTGGTCGAACTCACCCCCAGGCTGTGGACGCAGCACTTCGGGCAGGACCCGCTGTGCTCGGACCTGGACAGGGCCGCGCCCCGATGACGCAGCGGATCTCCACGCGCATTGTTGCCCAGGCGATCCTCACCGTCGACCGCATGGATCTGCGCGCGCGCGAGGCGCTCGCCGACGAGATCCATGCGCACCAGCCCACGCTGCTTGCCAGTGTGCTGGTCCTGCCGCGCCTGGGCGCCAGGCTGGAGCAGGTCGAGATTATCCTCAACATCCTCTTCGTGGTGTACCAGGCGATGAAGATCAGCGGACATGCATGGCCGATGGTCTGCGAGGATCTGCAAGATCGCTGCCTCGACCGCCTCGTGGCGAAGATGCTCTTCCTCGACGGCTTGACCACGCTGCAGCAGGCGCAGGCGCTGCAGCAGCAGATCGACTCCCACGCCGAGCCCAACCTGCTGGCGTTCGTCTACAGCCGCCTGCAGGATCACGACCTGCTGGACGTGAAAACCGATGCGATCAAGTTCATGCTTCTGGCAGCGGTGAACCTCACCGAGTGCGTCGCAGCAGTATGCCCATCGCACACCACCAAGGCGGTGCAGCGGCGCACTGCCCGACGCGTGAAGACTGCTGCCTGATGCTGCTGCATCTACCCACCCAATAGCTCGAGCGCAATCACGCCGCTGGCTGAACGCTTACAAACCAGAAACATCATGCCACCCCAGAAACTCATCTGCCTGGGAAGCGCAGGCCAGTGCGGGCCATGCAGGATGATGGTGAGCGCCAGCAGCCCAAGCGTCACCACGGCGGACTGCAGCGCAGTCAGCGTCAACGCGGGCAATGTGTGGCGGGTCGCAAGTCTCCGGGTTTGCGTCACCATGATGGCGCGCAGCAAGGCGGCGAGCAGGATGAGCACGTCTCCCAGTCCTGGCCGCCCAAATCCCGCAGTTGAAGTCAGCAGGACAGCTCCAAGGACGGATAGCGCCACCGCCCGCCAAGTCAGCATGGACGGTGCTTGCCCGAGCAGCAGCCACTCGGTGAGCGGCGTCAGCGCCACGCACAGACTGATGAGCAAAGCGGCATTCGCCGCGCTCGTCAGGGTGACACCGTAGGTTTCGCAAACAAAGATGGCCAGCAGGTTGACACCAAGAATTCCCCCCACCGCCAGCCCGCCGCGCCCTTTTGGGGTGAACAAGAGCCGCAGAGCCGGGAGCAGGACAAGACAGGTCAGACCGAAGCGCAATGTCAGAAAGTCCAGCACCGGCCACAGCAGCGTCACCTGCTTTGTCACGGCGTAGCTGCCTCCCCAGACAGCGGCAACCATCAGCAGCAAGACATCGGACACGCCGAATTGGGCGCGCCACAGCGCGTGTGCCGAGGCAGAAGGGGTTGGGTGATGTTCCAATGGATTTGTCATCGATTCGTCTGCGTCAGATGGTGCCGTCGCCCATTGTTGGGTGGGCATGGCGAACGGACGAGGGCCTCAGCCGGAACAGGATCATTGCGTGGTGGGAACAAATTCGTTTTTGACCGTCTTGCCGGAAATGGTGGCGTTCTTGCGCGTCGCCGAATTGGGGAGTTTTTCTGCAGCGGCGCGGCATCTTGGTACCACGCCATCTGCCGTGAGCCGTCAGGTAGCGCGGCTGGAGCGCGAACTCGGCGTGCGGTTGCTTCAGCGCACCACAAGGCAACTCCGCCTGACGGAAGCAGGAAGCGCCGCTGTCGTCCACTGCAGCGAACTGGCCAGTGCTGCGCAGGACGTCATGCAAGTGGCGCAGCGTCAGGCAGGCGCCCCGCATGGACGGCTTTGCATCAGCGCGCCCAAGGCGTTTGCCCGCCATGTGCTGCATCCCGTGCTGTTGCGCTTTCTGGAGAAATTTCCTGAAGTGAACGTGCATCTCATGGCAACTGACCAGAACGTCGACGCCATCCGCGACGGCGTCGATCTCATGATTCAGGTGTAAGCGTTCAGCCAGCGGCGTGATTGCGCTCGAGCTATTGGGTGGGTAGATGCAGCAGCATCAGGCAGCAGTCTTCACGCGTCGGGCAGTGCGCCGCTGCACCGCCTTGGTGGTGTGCGATGGGCATACTGCTGCGACGCACTCGGTGAGGTTCACCGCTGCCAGAAGCATGAACATGATCGCATCGGTTTTCACGTCCAGCAGGTCGTGATCCTGCAGGCGGCTGTAGACGAACGCCAGCAGGTTGGGCTCGGCGTGGGAGTCGATCTGCTGCTGCAGCGCCTGCGCCTGCTGCAGCGTGGTCAAGCCGTCGAGGAAGAGCATCTTCGCCACGAGGCGGTCGAGGCAGCGATCTTGCAGATCCTCGCAGACCATCGGCCATGCATGTCCGCTGATCTTCATCGCCTGGTACACCACGAAGAGGATGTTGAGGATAATCTCGACCTGCTCCAGCCTGGCGCCCAGGCGCGGCAGGACCAGCACACTGGCAAGCAGCGTGGGCTGGTGCGCATGGATCTCGTCGGCGAGCGCCTCGCGCGCGCGCAGATCCATGCGGTCGACGGTGAGGATCGCCTGGGCAACAATGCGCGTGGAGATCCGCTGCGTCATCGGGGCGCGGCCCTGTCCAGGTCCGAGCACAGCGGGTCCTGCCCGAAGTGCTGCGTCCACAGCCTGGGGGTGAGTTCGACCACCCGGGACTGGGGATGTCGGCCCACGCGCTGCAACACGTCGACCAGATAGGTGTACGGGTCGATACCCTGCAGCACGCAGGTGGCGATGAGGCTTTGCAGGATGCCCACATGGCGTGCGCCGACCTCGCTCCAGCAGAACAGCCAGTTGCGCCGCCCCATCGGGATCGGACGCAGCGCGCGCTCGATGTGGTTCGTGTCGATGGGCACCGCCGGGTCATCGATGAACACTGACAGCGCTGCCCGTCGCTCTCGCACGTAGGCCAGCGCTTTGGTCAACGGATTGCTCGGCAGCAGGCCCTGCTGCGCGAACTGCTGCTCGACCCAGGCGAAGAACGCCTGCACCCGCGCCCGGCTGTGGGTGGCGCGATGCGCCAGCTTGGCCGCACCCTCCCACCCGGCGGCGCGGATCTCGGCCTCGATACGGTACAGCGCGGTGATGTGCTGCAAGGCTTGCGTGGCCGCCCGCGGCTCGGCGTCTTGCGCCTCGAAGAACAGGCGCCGCGCGTGCGCCCAGCACTGCGCGTGGGTGACTCCGGTCTGCCTCGCATAGCGGGCATAGGCCGCGTAGCCATCGCTCAGCAGCACCGTGCCACTGGGCAACTGTCCAAGAACTTGGCTCACATGCTCATGGCGGCGCGAGGCGAAGTGGGGGAAGCACACCTCGTCGTGCTCGCCATACACCGGCCAGAAGTACGTGCCCTTCATCTTCCCCGGCCCGGCGCGGCCGGCCTTGATCGGGGTCTCGTCCATCGTGATCACATGCCCGCCCAGGATCGAGGCCAGCTGCGCATCCACGATGGGCTCGAGCAGCGCCGCAGTCTGCTGCATGAGCTGGGTCAACCAGGCCCGGCTGAGCTTGAAGCCGGCATCGGCCAGCCGCTGATGCTGGCGGTACAGCGGCAGGTGGTAGCGGAACTTGTCCACCGCCATGCCGGCGACGAAACTCACGTCGGCGCGGCTGCCCTCGAACACGCTGGCCGGCGCCGGCGCGCAGTGCAGGGTCGCGGTGTCGAGCCGCTTGATCACCGGGCGCACGTACTTGAGCGCCACATAGGCGCCCGGGCGCTGCGCCAGGCGGTAGCTGACCTTCTCGCCGATGACCTCGTACTCCTCGGCACGCAACCCCTGCGCCTGGGCGCACGGCAGGTGGATGACCTGCACCTCGACCCGCTCGGCGTCGAAGAACGCCGTCGCGTCCTGGTCGCCAGCACAATCTGTCGTGCGTGCGCGCCGCGTGTGCCCGGCCACTTGGCGTCCAGCCTCGGGGGCTTGTGGCGGGATCGGCAGATCACCCAGAATCTGGCCGAGATGAAGTTGCTGCGCATCGGCCACGCTCTGCAGCCGTTCGCTCTTGCTGCCGAAGATCTGTCGCCTGAACCACGCCAGTTGCCGCTGCTGCTCAACGATGGTCTGCGCTTGCGATTGCAGCAACCGCACGAGAGCCTCAACCGCCATGCCCGCCACGATCTGGGCGGTATAGGTCTGCACTTGAGCGGGGTCTGCACGCATGAAAGCATTGTGCCCATGGCAAAGCCCGAAGGGAATCGGGCTTTGCCACATTGCAAAACCCGTTATCGCCACTCCACGTGTCGATGCCGCTTGAACTGCCGCGTCACCTGCAGCCCCTCGAGCAGGAGCTTGAGCGCGGTGAAGTCGATCTCGGCGCTGCGCTGCCCGCCCCAGTCGCGCACAAAGCGGCCGGCCTCCAGCCGTTTGCTCCACACGCACCAGCCGCTGCGATCGAAGTACAGCACCTTGATCTGGTCAGCCCGACGGTTCGCGAACACGAACAGATGCCCGCCCAGCGGGTCGACCTCAAAGCCCTGGCGCGCCAGCGCGTACAGCCCGTCGTAGGACTTGCGCATGTCGGCAGGCTGCCCATACAAGAAGACCCGGATGCGCCCCTCAGGAAAGAACATCAGCGGCGCACCAGATGCAGGCTCATGCCGCCGCCCAGGTCCAGCCGCAACTCCATGGGCGCATGCATGCCGCCGGTACCGACTTCGCCCAACTCGATGAACCCCGCGGCACGCTGCTCCATACGCCCAGTCTTGGCCGTCACGGGCGCAGCCTTCACCTTGCCCGACAGCCGCTCACGCCAGCGCCGATAGCTGCTCACACACACTCGCTCCTGCCGACAAAAGCTCTTGAGCGTCAGCCCCGAGGCCGGGAAACGCTCAATCACGTCGCGCCAGCACGCCTCGTCCAGGTGCCGCCGCCGCTTGACCTCGGCCACCTCTGCCGCGTCGTTCTCCATCTCGAATGTCTCCTCATCCCTGCGATGGGAAACATTCTTCGTGGGATCCGAAACGAACGAAAGAACGCCGCTGGCTTACCGGTTACATTCAGGTCACACGCAGACCGCCCGAAGGGCTTGCTGCGCGCAAGCTCATGCCGGTGCAGCAGGTTCTGTGCGCAACGCCCTGCTATCTCGCCAGCCGCCCGGCCATTCTCCATCCGGCCGATCTGGCGGCGCACAGCTGCTTGGTATTGGGGGAAGACGCGCAGGACCGGCGCTGGCGCTTCCGTCACGGCAACTCTGCCGTTGAAGTCGAGGTGAATGGACGCTATGCGGTCAACCACAGTGCACTGCGACTCGACGCCATGCTGGCTGATCTGGGTATCTGCTCGCTGCCCGACTATGTGGCTCGCTCTGCCCTGGACAGCAGGACCGCCGTGCAGGTATTGCAGGAATGGGACTTCCAAGGCAATTATGGCGGTGACGCCTACGCGCTCTATCCGCCCAGCCGCTTTGTGTCGCCTGCCGTACGCGCGCTGATCGACCATCTCGCAGTGGCGATGGCGCAAGGCCCGCTCAATTCTCCAGCAGCGGTTCCTGCGCCATGAAAAAGGCGATGTCCCGAACTCTGTTGAACGGATAGTGTGAAGGTGGCGGCTCCTTTCGCCCGCATGCGAGCATGCGGGTGCCTCGCAAGCAAAGAAAGGAACCACCAAGATGAAGTCTCGCACGAAGTCCAAGGCGCGCGCATGCGCGCAGCCCCAAGTTCAGATCTCGATGCCATTACAAGGCGTTTTGCAGGACGTGCAGCAAGCGTTTTACGGGCTGTGCATCGAAGCCGGTCGGCGGGTGCTGGACGTGATGATGGAAGCCGACCGAGAGGCGTTGTGCGGTCCCAAGGGCGTGCCCAATGCCCAGCGTCGCGCCGTGCGCGGTGGGCACACCAGCAGCCGCGTGGTGCTGGGCGGGCAGCGCATCGACATGCGCCGGCCAAGGGCACGCGCCCTCGATGGCGGGGAACTTCCCCTGCCCACGTTTGCCTGGGCGGCAGGGGCCGACCCGCTCAATGCGGCCACGCTGTCGGCGGTGGCCGCTGGGGTGTCCACGCGGCGCTACGCCAGCACGCTGGGTCCGCTGCCCCCCAAGGTGCGCCGCTCGTGTGCGTCCAAGAGCGCCGTGTCGCGCCGCTTCAAAGAACTCAGCCAGCAGCAGCTTGACGCCTGGCTGAACCGGCGGCTCGACACCTTGGATCTGCCCGTCATCATGATTGATGGCATCCACTTTGCCGATCGCGTGGTCCTCATCGCCTTGGGGGTCGATGCGCGCGCGGGCAGTAACCGGTAAGCCAGCGGCGTTCTTTCGTTCGTTTCGGATCCCACGAAGAATGTTTCCCATCGCAGGGATGAGGAGACATTCGAGATGGAGAACGACGCGGCAGAGGTGGCCGAGGTCAAGCGGCGGCGGCACCTGGACGAGGCGTGCTGGCGCGACGTGATTGAGCGTTTCCCGGCCTCGGGGCTGACGCTCAAGAGCTTTTGTCGGCAGGAGCGAGTGTGTGTGAGCAGCTATCGGCGCTGGCGTGAGCGGCTGTCGGGCAAGGTGAAGGCTGCGCCCGTGACGGCCAAGACTGGGCGTATGGAGCAGCGTGCCGCGGGGTTCATCGAGTTGGGCGAAGTCGGTACCGGCGGCATGCATGCGCCCATGGAGTTGCGGCTGGACCTGGGCGGCGGCATGAGCCTGCATCTGGTGCGCCGCTGATGTTCTTTCCTGAGGGGCGCATCCGGGTCTTCTTGTATGGGCAGCCTGCCGACATGCGCAAGTCCTACGACGGGCTGTACGCGCTGGCGCGCCAGGGCTTTGAGGTCGACCCGCTGGGCGGGCATCTGTTCGTGTTCGCGAACCGTCGGGCTGACCAGATCAAGGTGCTGTACTTCGATCGCAGCGGCTGGTGCGTGTGGAGCAAACGGCTGGAGGCCGGCCGCTTTGTGCGCGACTGGGGCGGGCAGCGCAGCGCCGAGATCGACTTCACCGCGCTCAAGCTCCTGCTCGAGGGGCTGCAGGTGACGCGGCAGTTCAAGCGGCATCGACACGTGGAGTGGCGATAACGGGTTTTGCAATGTGGCAAAGCCCGATTCCCTTCGGGCTTTGCCATGGGCACAATGCTTTCATGCGTGCAGACCCCGCTCAAGTGCAGACCTATACCGCCCAGATCGTGGCGGGCATGGCGGTTGAGGCTCTCGTGCGGTTGCTGCAATCGCAAGCGCAGACCATCGTTGAGCAGCAGCGGCAACTGGCGTGGTTCAGGCGACAGATCTTCGGCAGCAAGAGCGAACGGCTGCAGAGCGTGGCCGATGCGCAGCAACTTCATCTCGGCCAGATTCTGGGTGATCTGCCGATCCCGCCACAAGCCCCCGAGGCTGGACGCCAAGTGGCCGGGCACACGCGGCGCGCACGCACGACAGATTGTGCTGGCGACCAGGACGCGACGGCGTTCTTCGACGCCGAGCGGGTCGAGGTGCAGGTCATCCACCTGCCGTGCGCCCAGGCGCAGGGGTTGCGTGCCGAGGAGTACGAGGTCATCGGCGAGAAGGTCAGCTACCGCCTGGCGCAGCGCCCGGGCGCCTATGTGGCGCTCAAGTACGTGCGCCCGGTGATCAAGCGGCTCGACACCGCGACCCTGCACTGCGCGCCGGCGCCGGCCAGCGTGTTCGAGGGCAGCCGCGCCGACGTGAGTTTCGTCGCCGGCATGGCGGTGGACAAGTTCCGCTACCACCTGCCGCTGTACCGCCAGCATCAGCGGCTGGCCGATGCCGGCTTCAAGCTCAGCCGGGCCTGGTTGACCCAGCTCATGCAGCAGACTGCGGCGCTGCTCGAGCCCATCGTGGATGCGCAGCTGGCCTCGATCCTGGGCGGGCATGTGATCACGATGGACGAGACCCCGATCAAGGCCGGCCGCGCCGGGCCGGGGAAGATGAAGGGCACGTACTTCTGGCCGGTGTATGGCGAGCACGACGAGGTGTGCTTCCCCCACTTCGCCTCGCGCCGCCATGAGCATGTGAGCCAAGTTCTTGGACAGTTGCCCAGTGGCACGGTGCTGCTGAGCGATGGCTACGCGGCCTATGCCCGCTATGCGAGGCAGACCGGAGTCACCCACGCGCAGTGCTGGGCGCACGCGCGGCGCCTGTTCTTCGAGGCGCAAGACGCCGAGCCGCGGGCGGCCACGCAAGCCTTGCAGCACATCACCGCGCTGTACCGTATCGAGGCCGAGATCCGCGCCGCCGGGTGGGAGGGTGCGGCCAAGCTGGCGCATCGCGCCACCCACAGCCGGGCGCGGGTGCAGGCGTTCTTCGCCTGGGTCGAGCAGCAGTTCGCGCAGCAGGGCCTGCTGCCGAGCAATCCGTTGACCAAAGCGCTGGCCTACGTGCGAGAGCGACGGGCAGCGCTGTCAGTGTTCATCGATGACCCGGCGGTGCCCATCGACACGAACCACATCGAGCGCGCGCTGCGTCCGATCCCGATGGGGCGGCGCAACTGGCTGTTCTGCTGGAGCGAGGTCGGCGCACGCCATGTGGGCATCCTGCAAAGCCTCATCGCCACCTGCGTGCTGCAGGGTATCGACCCGTACACCTATCTGGTCGACGTGTTGCAGCGCGTGGGCCGACATCCCCAGTCCCGGGTGGTCGAACTCACCCCCAGGCTGTGGACGCAGCACTTCGGGCAGGACCCGCTGTGCTCGGACCTGGACAGGGCCGCGCCCCGATGACGCAGCGGATCTCCACGCGCATTGTTGCCCAGGCGATCCTCACCGTCGACCGCATGGATCTGCGCGCGCGCGAGGCGCTCGCCGACGAGATCCATGCGCACCAGCCCACGCTGCTTGCCAGTGTGCTGGTCCTGCCGCGCCTGGGCGCCAGGCTGGAGCAGGTCGAGATTATCCTCAACATCCTCTTCGTGGTGTACCAGGCGATGAAGATCAGCGGACATGCATGGCCGATGGTCTGCGAGGATCTGCAAGATCGCTGCCTCGACCGCCTCGTGGCGAAGATGCTCTTCCTCGACGGCTTGACCACGCTGCAGCAGGCGCAGGCGCTGCAGCAGCAGATCGACTCCCACGCCGAGCCCAACCTGCTGGCGTTCGTCTACAGCCGCCTGCAGGATCACGACCTGCTGGACGTGAAAACCGATGCGATCAAGTTCATGCTTCTGGCAGCGGTGAACCTCACCGAGTGCGTCGCAGCAGTATGCCCATCGCACACCACCAAGGCGGTGCAGCGGCGCACTGCCCGACGCGTGAAGACTGCTGCCTGATGCTGCTGCATCTACCCACCCAATAGCTCGAGCGCAATCACGCCGCTGGCTGAACGCTTACCGCGGGCAAGCATGTCCTGGGGATTCGCGAGGGCTCCAGCGAAGCCGCCCGCGTCGTGGCCGCCTTGTTGTCCGATCTCATCGACCGCGGCCTCGATGCCAAGCGCCCACGGCTGTGGGTGGTCGACGGCGGCAAGGCGCTGCGCCGCGCCATCACGCAAACCTTCGGCTGCGCAGCCCTCATCCAGCGCTGCCAGGAGCACAAGCGTCGCAACGTCCTCGATCACCTGCCCAAGACCCTGCACGCCAGCGTCAACCGCGCGCTGCGCGATGCCTATGCGGCCAGCGACGCCGACCTGGCTCGGCGCCAGCTGCAACGTCTGGCCAGCTCTCTGGCCTCCAAGCACCCCGGGGCTGCCACCAGCTTGCGCGAGGGCCTGGAGGACACACTGACCTTGCAGACCCTGGGCATCACCGGCGCGCTGTACCGCACCCTGCGCACGACCAACCCGATCGAGAACCTCAACGGACTGGTCGCCAGCTACACCCGCAACGTCAAGCGCTGGAGCGACGGGGCCATGGTGCTGCGCTGGGTTGCCAGCGCCTTGAACGACGCCGCTCCGCGCATGCGCCGATTGCGCGGCTGCGACCAGATGACGACCTTGTTGCACGCCCTCGCACAGCGCTCACCTGCTGACACCACACAGGGCATTCAGCGCGTCGCGTAGCATCCCCACCCGGAGCCGTCACTCACCACCGTTCAACAGCGAACGGGACATCGCCATGAAAAACGCCCCGCATGTCGGGGCGTTTTTCAGAAACGTGCAGTGCAGATTCAGGTGAACTTGCGGGTAGCCATGAAACGGTCGAACTCGTTGTCCGCAAAGCGGAACCACAGAATGTCGTCGTTGCGGAACTTGGCCCAGTCGGTATAGACCTTCTTCCAGTTGGCGTTGCTGGCGGAGAGCTCGTTGTAGAGATCGTTGGACGCCTTGAATGCAGCCTCCATCACATCTTTCGGGAAGCCCTGCAGCTTGGCGCCCTTGCCCACCAGTTCCTTGAGCGCCGGCGGGTTCTTGGCGTCATACATGGCCTGCATGTTGATGTGCGCGTGCGACGCCGCGATCTCGACGATCGATTTGTATTCGGGAGACAGCGCGTTGTAGGCCTTCTGGTTGACGAACAGATCAAGTTGCGGACCACCTTCCCACCAGCCCGGATACAGGTAGTTCTTGGCCACCTTGTAGAAGCCCAGCTTCAGGTCGTCGTACGGCCCGATCCACTCGGCGGCGTCGATGGTGCCCTTTTCCAGCGAGGGATAGATATCGCCGCCGGGGATGTTCTGCGGCACCACGCCGATGCGCTCCATGACCTTGCCGCCAAAGCCGCCGATGCGCATTTTCAGGCCTTTCATGTCGGCCAGGCTCTTGATGGGCTTGCGGAACCAGCCCCCCATCTGCGCTCCGGTGTTGCCCAGCGGGAAGCTGATAATGTTGTAGTTTGAATAGAACTCGCGCATGAGCTTGAGGCCGTTGCCCTGATACATCCAGGCGCTCATCTGGCGGGAGTTCATGCCGAAGGGCACTGCGCAGCCCAGTGCGAAGGTCGGGTCCTTGCCGAAGAAGTAGTACGGCGCGGTATGCGCGCACTCCACGGTGCCTTGCTGCACGGCGTCGACCACGCCGAATGCAGGCACCAGCTCGCCCGCAGCATGGACGCTGATTTCGAACTTGCCGCCGGAGGCCTCCTTGACCTTCTGCGCGAAGATGTTGGCGGCGCCGAAAATGGTGTCGAGCGAGTTGGGGAAACTTGAGGCCAGGCGCCAGCGCACCGCTTGCTGGGCCATGACAGCAGCCGGGGCAGCACCCGCGGCAAGAATTCCGGCCAGGCCGGCGTGTTTGACAAATGAACGGCGTTCCATGGGGTCTCCTGGGATGTTGACGCTTGTTACAACTGCTACATTGCTTGTCGAAGCGCGTCTGATTGTATTGATGGATGCCAAGCCCAAACAAAAAGCCCGCCGGAGCGGGCTTTTTTACCGTGAGCGTTCAGGTGAGCTTGCGGGTGGACATGAACCGGTCGAACTCATTTTCCGCGAAGCGGAACCAGAGAATGTCGTCGTTGCGGAACTTGACCCAGTCGGTGTAGACCTTCTTCCAGTTGGCGTTGCTGGCCGACAGTTCGCTGTAGAGGTCATTGGCCGCCTTGTAGGCAGCCTCCATGACGTCCTTGGGGAAGCCCTGCAGCTTGGCGCCCTTGCCCACCAGTTCCTTGAGCGCCGGCGGATTCTTGGCGTCGTAGGCCGCCTGCATGTTGACGTGTGCATAGGCGGTCGCGGCATCCACGGCGGCCTTGTAGTCGGCAGGCAGCGCGTTGTAGGCCTTGTTGTTCACATACAGATCGAGTTCCAGGCCACCTTCCCACCAGCCCGGATACAGGTAGTTCTTGGCCACCTTGTAGAAGCCCAGCTTCAGGTCGTCGTACGGCCCGATCCACTCGGCGGCGTCGATGGTGCCCTTTTCCAGCGAGGGATAGATGTCGCCGCCGGGAATGTTCTGCGGCACCACGCCGATGCGCTCGATCACCTTGCCGGCGAAGCCGCCGATGCGCATCTTCAGGCCCTTCATGTCGGCCAGGCTCTTGATGGGCTTGCGGAACCAGCCACCCATCTGCGCGCCGGTGTTGCCACAGGGGAAGTTGACGATGTTGTACTGGCTGTAGAACTCGCGCATGAGCTTGAGGCCGTTGCCCTGGAACATCCAGGCAGTCATCTGGCGCGAGTTGAAGCCGAAAGGCACCGTGCCGCCGAGCGCAAAGGTCGGGTCCTTGCCGAAGAAGTAATACGGCGCGGTGTGGCAGCACTCCAGCGTGCCTTGCTGCACGGCGTCGACCACGCCGAACGCGGGCACCAGTTCACCGGCTGCGTGCACCGAAATCTCGAACTTCCCGTTGGTCAGTTCCTTGACCTTTTGCGCGAACACATTGGCCGCGCCATAAATCGTGTCGAGCGAATTGGGAAAGCTCGACGCCAGGCGCCAGCGCACGGTCTGCTGCGCCATGACGGCAGGTGCAGTACCCGCCGCAAGAATGCCGGCCAGGCCAGCATGTTTCACGAATGAACGACGTTCCATGGAGTCTCCGAAGGAAAAGTTGAAAGCATCGGGATGTCATTTCTTGTGCGGTATAGGATCACCGCCCCGATCGACTGATCGTAACTTGTGTAACCGGTCGCATCCTTACGGGTTAGCACGATAGATTCGTGACTTCGGTGTGAATCTGCTTTGCGTGGAAGTGCCGCATTCGCGCACTCCACAAAAACAAAGCCGCCCGAAGGCGGCTGGAGCGCATGTGCTTGCAGATCAGCCTGCGCCGCCCACGGTCATGCCGTCGATCAGGATGGAGCCCGTGGTCTTGCTGCCGTAGGTGTGGGTGTCGGCGCCGACGGCAACCACATTGCGCAGCATGTCGCGCAGGTTGCCAGCGATGGTGATCTCCTGCACCGGATAGCGAATCTTTCCGCCCTCGACCCAGAAACCCATGACTCCACGCGAGTAGTCGCCGGTGACGTAGTTGATGCCGTGACCGATCAGCTCGATGGCAAACAGCCCGGTGTCGAGCTTGCGCAGCATGGCGCGCAGGTCATCCCGGGGCTGGGTGAGCCGGCTGGTGAGCAGCAGGTTGTGCGCACCCCCGGCGTTGCCCGTGGTCTGCATGCCCAGCTTGCGCGCCGAGTAGGTGCCCAGCAGGTAGCCCTGCACCACGCCACCTTCGACCAGCGCGCGCTTGCGGGTGGCAACGCCTTCGCTGTCGAACGGTGAACTGCCGCGGCGTTTGGGCAGAGTGGGGTCTTCGATCAGGTCGATGTGGTCGGCCCAGACCGGCTGCCCCAGGCTGTCCTGCAGGAAGGACGATTTGCGATAGAGCGCCCCGCCACTGATGGCGTGGGTGAAACTGCCGATCAGCCCCGAAGCCAGCGGCGACTCGAACAGCACCGGGCATTTGCGCGTGGACAGCTTGCGCGCCTTCAGCCTGGAGAGCGCGCGCTCGGCGGCATAGCGGCCGACGGCCTCGGGCGATGCCAGGTCGGCGGGATCGCATTCCGACGTCCACCAGTAGTCGCGTTGCATGTCGTCACCGTGGCCGGCGATCGGCGCGCAGGACAGGCTGTGCGACGAGGTGGCATAGCCGTCGCAGAACCCGCGACTGTTGGCCAGGACGAAGTGCGACTCCTGCGCAGACACGCTTGCGCCCTCGCTGTTGCGGATGCGTGGATCGACGGCGAACGCAGCGCGCTCGGCGCGCAGGGCGATCTTCGCAGCGGCCTGCGGCGTCAGGTCCCACGGGTGATAGAGGTCGAGCGCGCCCTGTGGCTGACCGATGGCGAGTTGATCCGCATCGGGCAGCCCGGCGCAGTCGTCCTCGGCGGTATAGCGGGCGATATCGAAAGCGGCCTTCGCCGTGCGTGCAATGGCCTCGGCAGAAAAATCGGAGGTGCTGGCGTGGCCACGGCGCTGGCCGTCAAACACGCTGATGGACAGGCTCTTGTCTCGGTTGTGCTCCACGTTTTCGATCTGGCCGTTGCGCACGCCGACCGACATGCCCTGCCCTTCGGAGACTTCGACTTGCGCGTCGGTCGCGCCAGCCTTGCGGGCCTGGTCGAGCGCCTGCTGGGCGAGGTCCTGAAACTGCGATTTGCTGTAGGCGAAACGTCCCACGATATGGAATTCCTTGTTTTTGCTCTGCGCCCCGCCCGGGATGGACGGTCGGCTGAGGTGCGTCTGAAGTCAACGGATAATAAGAGGCATGAAATTCCCGCATCGCCCCACCGACTCCGCAGACGCTCCGCCAGACGATCGTCCACCGAGCAAAAGCCAGGTCAAGCGCGAGATGCTCGCGTTGCAGGAGCTGGGCGAGCAGCTCATCGCCCTGCCCGCGCACACCATCCGTCAGGCCAACCTGCCCGAGGCGCTGCGCGACGCTGTGCTCGAAGCCCAGCGCATCACCGCGCATGGCGGACGCAAGCGGCAGACGCTCTATGTCGGCAAGCTCATGCGCTCGACCGACGCCGAAGCGGTGCGCGCCATCCTTGCTGCCGCCACACAGGACGACCGCGCCAGCGTGGCCCGCATGCATGCGCTGGAACGCTGGCGCGACCACCTGCTGGCCTTTGATGCGGCGCAGACCGAATTTCTCGACAAGTACCCGAGTACCGATGCACAGCAGTTGCGCCAGCTCGTGCGCGGTGCACGTGCCGAAGTGGGCGTGGACAAGCCGCCGCGCCTGACCCGCCAACTGTTCCAGTTCATCAAGGCGGCCATCGCCGCCCATGACACCCCCAGCCATCCCGCAGACGATGAACCCCTCCCCAGTTTCTGATTCCTCCCCGTTCGATGCGGTGCGCATCGGCCTCGTTTCCATCAGCGACCGCGCCAGCAGCGGCATCTACGAAGACAAAGGCCTGCCCGCGTTGCGCGAGTGGCTGGCCCGCGCGCTGCGCAATCCGCTGACCTTCGTCGAGCGCCTGATTCCGGACGACCGCCTGCAGATCGCCTCGACCCTGGTCGATCTGGTCGACACGCAACACTGCCATCTGGTGCTCACCACCGGCGGCACCGGCCCGGCGCCGCGCGATGTCACGCCCGAAGCCACGCTGGACGTGGCCGACAAGGAAATGCCCGGCTTTGGCGAACAGATGCGGCGCATCAGCCTGCACTTCGTGCCCACGGCCATCCTGTCGCGGCAGACCGCGGTGATCCGCGCCAAGACGCTGATCATCAACCTGCCGGGGCAGCCCAAGTCGATTGCCGAAACCCTCGAAGGCGTGCGCGATGCCTCCGGCGCGAATGTGGTTCCAGGGCTGTTTGCCGCCGTGCCGTACTGCATCGACCTGATCGGCGGGCCGTATCTGGAAACCGACCCTGCGGTGTGCGTGGCGTTTCGTCCCAAGTCAGCGCTGCGCCCGCCGCGCGCGGTCGGCTGAGCGTTCATTCCTTTCTGCGCCGTCGGATTTGGATACATTTCGTCGCAAGTACCCGCGTTATGCTCGAAATGCACAACGCAAGGAGGCTCGTCATGCGCACCCAGAAAACCACCGCGACCGCACTGGCCGCACTCGCCTTGGCCGTCGGCTGCGCCTGCACCTCGGCGCAGGCTGAAACCCTCACCCTCTTTGCCGCCGGCACGCTGGGCAAGACCTTCACCACCCTGGCGCGCGGGTTCGAAAAGCTGCACCCCGGCGTGACCGTGCAGCCGCAGTTTGGCGGCAGCGTGAAAATGGTCAAGCAGGTCACCGTGCTGCATCAACCCGCCGATGTGGTGGCCGTGGCCGATTACTCGGTCATCCCCAAATACATGTTCACCGGGCAGGAAGGCGGCAAGCCCACTGCGAATTGGGCCATCGGCTTTCTTGGCAACGCGATCACCTTCATCTACACCCCCAAGAGCAAGGGCGCGAAGGAGATCCATGCGGACAACTGGTGGAAGGTGCTGTCGCAGCCCGGGGTGCAGATCGGGCGTTCGAACCCGAACACCGACCCGTCGGGCTACCAGACCCTGCAGATGCTCGATCTGGCCAGCCGGTACTACAAACAGCCCGATCTTGCGGCCAAGGTGCTGGCCAATTCGCCCGAAAGCAATCTGCGCGACACCGAGACCGATCTGATCTCGGCGCTGCAGCTCGGGCAGATCGACTACCTGGCGATCTACCGCTCGGATGCGGTGCAGCATCACCTGGAGGCGCTCGACCTGCCGCCGCAGATCAACCTGAGCGATCCGAAATACGCCGCAGAGTACGCCCAGGCCAAGGCCCAGACCAAGAATGGCGATCTCGCGGGCCGACCGATCATCTACGCGCTGACCATCCCGACCTCCGCGCCGCATCCCAAACTGGCCCAGGAGTTCATCGCCTACCTGCTCGGGCCGGAAGGACAGAAGGTGATCGCGGCCAATGGATTCATTGCGCTGAAGCACCCTTACGCCATGCACCGCGACAAGGTCCCGGCGGCGCTGCGCGGGCTCACGGTGGCCTGGACGGAATGAGCCCACCCCGAGAGCCTGCGCTGCGCTTGGCTTTCCCCTCAAGGGGCGGCACGCCCTTGGGGCGGCCCTGCGGGCGTGCCGGTCGCCCACCCCGAGAGCCTGCGCTGCAGAGGGAAGCGGGTCATGTTGCCGCGTGATACCCACAGCCCGATGTTCTGGGTGTTCTGGCTGATCGGCGCCACGCTCTTGGCGTTCATCGCCCTGCCGTTGCTGGCGCTGCTGCTGCATCCCACGCTGGGTGATCTGCGGCAGGTGGCCGCGATGCCCGATGTGCGCAGCGCGATCGGGCTGAGCCTGGCGGCGGCGCTCTCCAGCACGGCGCTGGCTGCGGTGTTCGCCGTGCCGCTGGCGTATGTGCTCGCGCGGCAGCAGTTTCGCGGCAAGAGCGCGGTCGAGGCGCTGGTCGATCTGCCGCTGACCATCCCGCACACCATTGCCGGGATCGCGCTGCTGCTGGTGTTCAGCCGCAACGGCTGGCTGAGCGCACCGCTGGCGCGCATCGGCCTGGAGTTCTGGGGCACGTTTGCCGCCGTCGTGCTGGCGATGAGCTATGTCGGCCTGCCGTATGCGGTGAACGCGGCGCGCGGCGGCTTCGAGGCCGTCGACCTGCAGATCGAGCGCGCTGCGCGCATCCAGGGCGCGGCGCCGTGGGAGGTGTTTCGCCGCGTGACCCTGCCGCTGGCGGCGCGGGGCATCGGCACGGGGCTGACGCTGTGTTTCGCTCGCGCCATCGGCGAATTCGCTGCCGTGGTGCTGCTGGCGTATTACCCGATGACCGCGCCGATCCGCATCTACGACCTATTCCTGCAATCGGGTCTGCGGCAGTCGGTGGCGGCCTCGGTGCTGTTCCTGCTGATCGTGCTCGCATTGTTCTGGGCGATGCGGCTGCTGATTTCCGCGCGCGCGCTGCGCACCCGCCACACACCTGCTGCATGGCTGCGTTGACCCCACCGATCCCATTTGCCGCGGGCGCCAGAACAGTGCAGGAGCCTTGCACCGGCGGCGGCCTGCATCTGGACGGATTGCAATGGGGCATCGGCGCGTGGCAATCGGCCACAGTCAGCCTGCAGGTGCCAGCGGGCCAGACCCTGGTGTTGCTGGGCCATAACGGCGCGGGAAAAAGCGCGCTGCTCGACACCATCGCCGGATTCCTTCCCGTGCGTGCAGGGCGGCTGCATCTGGGTCTGCGCGATCTGACCGCGCTGCCGCCTCAGGCGCGACGCATCGGCTACATGTTCCAGCGCGACGCGCTGTTTCCGCACTGGAACATCGAACGCAATCTGCGCTTTGGCCGTGGCGCGCAGGCGAACCTGGACGATCTGCTCGACGCGCTGGAACTGCGTCCCTGGCTGCGCCACCATCCGCACCAGCTCAGCGGCGGCCAGCGGCAGCGGGTGGCGCTGGCACGGGCGCTGGTCGGTGCGCCCGAGTTGCTGCTGCTCGACGAACCGCTGGCGGCCATCGACCCCGAGGCCCGCCCCGCGCTGCGCCGTACCCTGGCTGCGCTGCTGCGCCAGCGCGCCATCACCACCGTGCTGGTGACCCACGACCCCAGCGACGCCCGACTGCTGGGCGATCAGGTCGGCGTGATCGAGGCTGGCCGTTTGCTGCAGGTCGACACGCCGCAGCGGGTCTTCGATCATCCGGCTGACCTGCGCACCGCCCGCCTGGTGGGGGTGGACAATCTGTGGGATTTGCAGGTGCAAGCGGTCCGCCACAGCGGTCAGCAGACGGTGGTCACGCTCGGCCTCGACAAACACGCGGTGCTCGACTGGGTGGGCGCCCTGCCCGCTGGAACCGCAGCGCAGCCCGGAGACCGCCTCACCCTGGCGGTGCGGGCCGAAGCCGTGCACCCCTGCCCTGCTTCAGATGCACGCCCTGCGCACGTCGCGGCTGGAGACATCATTCTGTCTGTTCATTTGATCGACGCCCGCTGTGAAGGCCCGCTGTGGCGGCTGCGCTGCGCGCTGGCCTGCGGTCTGGAAGTGCAGGCGTTCGCCTTGCCCGCGCTGTGGCGCGAGCTGGCCGTGCGCAGTGGCGATGCCCTGGAGCTGCGCATCCGGCAGCAGGACATGCACCTGCTGGCCCCCTAGGGCCTGTTCACGCTATTGGTGCACCCGCGTTGCCCCCAGGCGGGGATGGATGCAAGGCGGAGGCCAGGGGCAAGGCTGGGCGCCTTGCCCCTGGCTGACAACGCCGCAGACGCACCGCCTGGGGGCAACCCTGCGGGCCGGGGGGCTGGGCGGCGCACTGCCACGTTGCAGTCCGCTTGTGGTGCAACACACCACGGCGCGGCCTGCGCCTCGCATTGCATCCGCCCAGACCCCCGGCGCGGGTGCACCAATAGCGTGAACAGGCCCTAGCCTGCAGCCGCGGAAGCTGTCGGCGCCAGGCACACCCGGTTGCGGCCCAGCCGCTTGGCCTGCAGCAGCGCCTGATCGGCTGCGCGGATCAGGCTGGCGGAGTCGGCAAATCCGGCCGCACCGACCGCCACCCCCACGCTGACCGACAGCGGCGGCAGGTCGGGCTGCGGCGCGGCAATGGCCAGCCGGATGCGCTCGGCAATGCGCAGCGCGGCGTCTGCCCCGGTCTGCGGGCACAGCATCATGAATTCCTCGCCGCCCACGCGGGCGACAAAGTCCAAGCCGCGCGACTGCTGGCGCAGCACCAGCCCGACGGCACGCAGCGCCTGGTCGCCAACATCGTGACCGAGCCGGTCGTTGATGACCTTGAATTCATCCAGATCGAACATCAGACAGGCAAGCGCCTGCCCTTCGCTGAGCGCCTGCGCAAAGGTCATCGGCAGGTAGGCGTCGAGGGCGCGTCGGTTGCCCAGCCCCGTCAGCTCGTCGGTACCCGCGGCCTGCAGCAACTCGGCATTGCGCTGCTCCAGGGTGCGCTGGGTGCGCAGGCTGTGGCTGCGCTCGACCTCGGCCGCCGCGAGCACCCGTGTGGCACGCGCGCCGGTCTGGATTTTGGCGATCAGCATCTGCGGCAGCACTGGGGCAGAGAGCACATCGTTGGCCCCGGCATCCAGAGCGCTGAGCACGCTGTGCGGATCCATGCCGCTCGAGAGCGCCAGCAGATAAATCCGCGGCCCTTGCTGCTTGCGCAGACTGCGACACAGCTCGGCCATCTCGCTGCCATCGGCCCAGTCGAGCACCACCACACGCAGCCCCTGCACCTGCAGAATGTCGATCGCGGCAGCCGGGGTTGCCACGTCCACCACGGCGTGCCCGGCAGACTGCAGCGCCTGCCGCAGACCTGCGCGCAGCCCGTCGTCCTGCGACACCACCAGCACCTGCTCGGCCACCGGGTCGAGCAACAGCGGCGGCGCTGCCAGCGCGCGGCGCAAGCGGTCGAATTCGGCATCGACTTCCTTCTGCGCCAGCTTCATCTCGAACACCGAGGCCATGCTGGCCATGTCCTGCGCCGCACTGGCGAGCACGCCCTGCAGATCGGCCTCGGTCAAGGCGAGATGTTCTGCCAGCCGACGCATCAACCCGGCGTCCGGCTCCATGCCGTCCGGGTGCAACTGCAAGCTGCGGCTCAGCGCCACGCATTCGGCAAGTTGCGCCTCACGGCTGTCGCCTGGCTCGGCGGGCAGGGGCCGGAACCGCACGGCCTGCGCCAGCGTCATCGGGAAGCCCCAATGCCCAAGCAGCACGGCGCTGGCATCGCCCTGATCGAACCCGTAGCGCGCGCGCTGCTGTTCACCCAAGGCCTGCAAGGAGTCGGCCGCATCGGACGAGACCGCTTCCACACCCAGGCTCACCACCATGGCGAGCAGGCCCACATCGGCCAGCAGCCCCAGGCTGAACGCCTCGGCGCTGGGCATCTTGCCCACGCGCTGCGACAGATGCTGAAACACCAGGCCGCGCTGGATCGAGGTCATCCAGTAGCGCCGCAGATCGAAGCCCTCCACCGTGGCGGACTTGCTCGCCTGTATCAGCGACATGGCGATGGCCAGCCGCGCCAGCCCGCCTGTGCCGATGCGCAGCACCGCTTCCTCGATGGCCACCGCCGGGCGCATCCCGGCAAAAATGGCCGAGTTGGCCAGCTGGATCATGCGTGCCACCAACGCAGGGTCCTTGCGGGCGATGTTGGCAATGTCGCGCATGCCCAGATCCCGGCGGTCGAGCGCGCGCATGAGTTCCAGCGCCACGGCGCTGGGCGAGGGCATCGGCCGCTGCGCCGAGGTCAGAAGCTGAAGAATCGAAGCATCGGAAAGCGCGGCTGCGGGCATGTGGACGTCTTGTTTTGGAATGTCAGTGCATGTTACTGACTTGACGCACCATCGTCTCTCGGGGACAGGCCCTAAACGATCATCGGTTCACCGCCTGCATGCCGGCCTCGGGATAGCGCTCGCCGCTGGCTGCGCCCGGCGGCACTGCCTGGTGGATACGGATCAGGTCCGCCGTGGTCAGCCGTACCCGCAGCGCGCCAACGTTTTCTTCCAGATAGCGGCGGCGCTTGGTGCCCGGAATGGCGATCACATCGTCGCCCTGCGCCAGCAGCCAGGCCAGGGCGAACTGCGCCGGGGTGCAGTTCTTGGCTTCGGCCATCTGCCGCACGGTCTCGGCCAGGCGCAGATTGCGCGAGAAGGTCTCCGGCTGGAAACGTGGCGAACGACGGCGCCAGTCGTCCGGCGGCAGGTCGTCGAGCGACTTGATCTGCGAGGTCAGAAACCCCCGTCCCAGCGGGCTGTAGGCCACGAACGCGATGCCCAGCTCGCGCACCGTGTCGAGCAACTCACCCTCGGGGTCGCGCGTCCACAGCGAATACTCGGACTGCAACGCGGCAATCGGATGCACCGCATGCGCCCGGCGGATGGTGGCCGGTGCCGCTTCCGACAGGCCCAGATAGTGCACCTTGCCCGCGCGCACCAGATCGGCCATCGCGCCCACGGTGTCTTCGATGGGCACATTCGGATCGACCCGGTGCTGGTAGTACAGATCGATGACCTCGACCCCCAGGCGCTTGAGGCTGGCCTCGCAGCAGCTGCGCACATAGTCCGGGTGGCCGTTGACCCCGAGAAATTCGCCGTTCGGCCCACGCATATTGCCGAACTTGGTCGCCAGAAACACCTCGCTGCGTCGCCCGGCGATGGCACGGCCGACCAACACTTCGTTACGTCCTACGCCGTACATGTCGGCGGTATCGAGAAAATTCACCCCGAGATCGAGGGCGCGCTGAATGGTGGCGACGGATTCCGCATCATCGCCCTGCCCGTAGAACTCGGACATCCCCATGCATCCCAGGCCGAGAGCGGAGACATCCGGCCCATCGGCTCCCAATTGTCGGTACTGCATCACTGCTCCTCCTGCTCACCCAACACTGTCGTGGGCATTCGGAGTGAGCGTATCGGCTCAGGCGCGCGTGCGCTGTTACCGGGGGTAAACAGGAAAAAATGCACAGACCTCGGGCTTTCCTGCACCTTCTGGTGCGTCCGAGCGGCAGGGCGCTTTCTATCATTCGCCCCATCGCGCCATGCCGAACGCGCGCCATCGAAGACCCCCGCCATGACCCAGCCAAGCCCGCAAGACGCGCTCTCCGACATGTTCGAGCTGGCGCCCGTGTCGCTGTGGGTCGAGGATTTCAGTGCGCTGCGCGCGCTTTTCGAGCAATGGCGCAGCGCCGGCGTCACCGATCTGCGCGCCTGGTTCCGTGCAGACCCGCAGCGGATCACCGAGTGCTCCGCGCGCATTCAGGTGCTGCAGGTCAACCGCCGCACCCTGGAACTGTTCGAAGCCCGCGATCTGACGCATCTGGTGGCCAACCTCGACCGCGTCTTCCGCGACGACATGCATGTCCACCATCTGGAAGAGCTGATCCAGTTGTGGGAAGGCGCCACCCGCTACAGCAGCCAGACCGTCAACTACACCCTGAGCGGAAGGCGCCTGGACATTGCGCTCAACGCCCATGTGCTTCCCGGCCATGAGCAGACCTGGGACCGGGTGCTGCTTTCGGTCGAAGATCTCACCGAGCGCCTGCGCGCCGAGCGCAAGCTGCACGCCAGCGAGCAATACGCTCGCGGGTTGTTCGAGCATTCCCCGGTATCGCTGTGGGTCGAGGACTTCAGCGCGGTGCGCAGCCTGCTGACCATGCTGCGCGCCCAAGGCATCACCGACTTCACCACCTTCCTGCGCGTGCATCCCGAATTCATCGACCGCTGCATGCAGGAAATCCGCGTGCTCGACGTCAACCAGCAGACCCTGAGCATGGTGGGCGCCACCGACAAGGCACACCTGCTGCGCCATCTGCAAAGCGTGTTCCGTGACGACATGCGGGTGCATTTCGCCGAGCAGCTCATCGACCTGTGGAACGGCAAGCTCACCCAGCAGCGCGAAGTCATCAACTACAGCCTGGACGGGCGCCCGATCAATGCCCACATGCAGTTCGCCGTCATGCCCGGACATGACGATGACTGGGCGATGGTGCTGGTCTCGCTCACCGACATCACCGCGCGCAAGAAGGCCGAGGCGTATCTCGAATATCTGGGCAACCACGACGTGCTCACCAGCCTGCGCAACCGAACCTTCTTTGCCGATGAAATCAACCGCCTGGAGCGCAAGGAGGCCTGGCCGGTGAGCGTCATCATGCTCGACCTCAACGGCCTGAAAGCCGTGAACGACGATCTCGGCCACGCCGCAGGCGACGCGCTGCTGCGCCGCGCCGGTGAAGTTCTGGGCAAGAGCGTGGACAAGCCGCACGACGCCGCGCGCGTGGGCGGCGACGAGTTCGTGCTGCTGCTGCCCGACACCGACGCCAGCGGCGCCCAGGCGTTGTGCCAGCGTCTGCTCGAACTCATCGACCTGAACAACCAGTTCCACCAGTCGCCAAGCCTGAGCTTTTCCATGGGCATCGCCACCTGCATGCTCGGCGAGCGCCTGGAGGCCGCAGTCAACCGCGCCGACCAGCAGATGTACGCGAACAAGCGCGCGTACTACGAACAGTCAGACATCGACCGGCGGCACGATTAGGCGCTGTTCACGCTATGTGTGCACCCGCGTTTGCCCCCAGGCGGGATGGGATGCAAGGCACACACCGCAGCCACAGCCGTCGCCATGGCGAGGATGTGCCACGCCGCAGACCACCCGCTGCCCGGATGCGCAGCGCGCAGGGGATTTGTTCAGCGTTGCCTCGGCGCGGCGCAACATCCGTCAACCCCGCGTCTTGCCAGTCATCGCAATCACTTCGCGCGCTTCTTCCGGCTCCGGCAGGCCGCTGGCGACGGCCAGCGCCATGATGCCGATGCTGATGATGACCACGACCACCATGCCCTGATAAAAGGTCAGCATGCCGGTGCCGCCGATCAGATCCTTCGGGCCCAGGTAAGTCACCAGCCACATGGCGAAGAAATACGGCGCCAGCCACCACGCGCCTTTCCATTGCAGGTGGCTGAGCTTGCCGCCGTGGGTGATGGCCTGACCGATGATGAACAGCACAAAGATCACCGCCAGGCCCCCGAACAGAAAGTTGTCCGTGCCCGCGCCCGACCAGTAGATGATGAAGTTGGACACAATGAACGCCAGCGGCGCCCACAGGCTCGCGCCCTTCAGGGTGTAGGGCCGCGGGTAGGTGCTCATCGGCAGACTGCGGCGCAGGGTCATCAGCGCCACCGGGCCGATGCCGTAGCCCAGCACGGTGGCCGATGAAATGAAGGTGACGATCTTCTGCCACGACGGAAACGGCAGGAAGAACAGAATGCCCACGATCCAGGTGATCCACAGCCCGGTGGACGGCGCGCCGTTTTTGTTGAGCTTGGCGAACCAGGGCGTGGACAGGCCGTCGCGTCCGGTGGCGTAGACCACGCGGGCCGTGGTGCCGCCATACACCAGGCCGGTGCCAGCGGGCGAGATGACCGCGTCGATGTAGAGCAGGATGGCCAGCCAGCTCATGCCCAGTATCACCGCCAGCCCGGCGAACGGGCCGGACACCCCGGTGAAGTGCAGCTTGGCCCAGCCCTGCGCGATGTCTGCCGGGTTCACCGCGCCGATCAGCGCGACTTCGAGCATGACAAAAATGAGACCGGCGATCAGCACCGAGCCGATGATGGCGATCGGCACATCGCGCTGCGGATTGGTGGCTTCTCCCGAGAGTTCGATCGCCTGACGAAAGCCCAGGTAGCTGAACACGATGCCCGAGGTCGCGATTGCCGCGATGGTGCCCTTGGCGCCGAAAGGTGCGAAACCCTGCGCGGTGAAATTGCCCACATGGAACGACGAAATCATCAGCGCCACGATGGCCAGCACCGGAATGATGAGTTTCCAGATCATCAGGGTATTGCCCAGCCGCAGCAGCGCGCGCACGCCCCAGGCGTTGATCAGGATGAACACCCCCAGCAATGCGATGCTCACCGCCATGCCGGTGTCGGTGAGCAGCGACGTCTTGGTGTCGACCATGCCCGGCAGGTAGTTGTTGGCATAGGTCACCACAGCCAGCACCTCCGCCGGGGCCACGGTCACATAGCCGAGAAACACCACCCAGCTCACCACCGCCGCGGCCAGATGGCCGTGGCTGAGCTTGGGGAAGGTGATGACGGCGCCCATGCCCGGAAACGCACTGGTGAGTTCGGCATTGACAAAGGCGAGCACCAGAATGGCCGCCCCGCCGATGGCCCAGGACAGAATGCTCGCTGGACCGGCCTGCGTGGCTGCGGTCAGCGGCGCAAACAGCCAGCCCGAGCCGATGATGGCCGTCAGGCTGGCAAACAGCAGGCTCCAGATGCCCGCCGCCTTGCGGATGCGGTGCTGCGGCGCGGCGGCCGAAGCCGAGGAAGGGATGTGAACGCTGGCCATGTTGTGCTCCTCATTGGTCTCTTGATGCGTGGGTTTTAGGTCGATTCACCGCGCAATGCCGTTTGAAAACGTAACCACGGCGGCACAGCGAAACATCTCTTTGCCGAAACTTGCGCAACCGGATTTCGCGGTCAAACCGATTCGCTATGCTTGTTGCATGAACAAACAACGTCTCTTGCGCCACAAGCGCAATCACCTGATCGACCGCAACTTTCCGAGCGCGGGCGAAGATGCGGCCATCGTTGCCATCGAGCCCTCGCCTTACGACCAGCCGGGCAGCAGCTACAAGCTGGCCTTCACCGATACCGAGTTCATCCTGCGCGAGGAAATGCGCGCGGTGCGCATGCAGCTCGAGCTGCTCAAGCCCGAGATCATCCAGACCGAGCACGGCATCGAATCGACCATCGTGATCTTCGGCAGCGCCCGCATCCTGCCGCAGGACGTGGCGCAGCAGCGCCTGGCAGACGCGATCGCCAGCGGCGATGCGCAGGACGTCGCCCGCGCCCGTATGCAGGTGGAGATGTCGCGCTACTACGAAGAGGCGCGACGCTTTGCCGCCATCGTCACGCGCACCACCTGCGACGCCGATGCGCCGCTGGTCGTCGTCACCGGCGGCGGCCCCGGCATCATGGAGGCGGGCAACCGCGGCGCGTACGAGGCGCAGGGCAAGAGCGTCGGGCTGAACATCGTGCTGCAACACGAGCAACGCCCCAATCCCTACATCACCCCGGAGCTGTGCTTTCAGTTCCACTACTTCGCGCTTCGCAAGATGCACTTTTTGATGCGCTCGGTCGCGCTGGTGTGCTTTCCCGGTGGTTTCGGCACGCTCGACGAGCTGTTCGAAGTGCTCACCCTCACGCAGGCGCGCAAGGTGCGCCGTCGCCCCATCGTGCTGTTCGGCGAGAGCTTCTGGCGCAAGCTGATCAATTTCGACTATCTGGTGGAAACCGGCATGATCTCGCCGGAAGACGTGCATCTGTTTCACTTCGTCGAGACTGCCGAGCAGGCGTGGGAGGTGATCGAGCAGGCGTTCGAGGTGGAAAACGCCGAGGTCGCCGACACCGAGGCCGCCGCATGAGGCAGCGCGCCCCGGTGCAGCTCATCGGTGCGCCCACCGACATCGGCGCGGGCGACCGCGGCGCGTCGATGGGGCCCGAAGCGCTGCGCGTGGCCGGCATCGACCTGGCGCTGCGTGGCCTGGGTCTGGAAGTGCATGACAGCGGCAACCTCATCGGCCCGCACAACCCCTGGCAGCCGCCGGTGGACGGCTATCGCCACCTGCCCGAGGTCATCGCCTGGAACACCGCGGTGCACCGCACCGTGGGCGCTGCGCTGCAGGCGGGCGCGCTGCCGATCCTGCTCGGCGGCGACCACAGCCTGGCGATCGGCTCGCTCAGCGCGGTGGCGCAGCATTGCCGCGCGCACCGTCGCAAGCTGCGCGTGCTCTGGCTCGACGCGCATGCCGACTTCAACACCCACACCGTCACCCCCACCGGCAATCTGCACGGCATGCCGGTGGCCTGTCTGTGCGGCAATGGGCCGCAGGCGCTCACCACGCTGGGGGGTCCGGCGCCGCAGTTGCAGTCATCGTGCATCCGCCAGATCGGCATCCGCAGCGTCGATGCCGAGGAAAAGCGCCTGGTGCACGCCGTGGGGCTGGAGGTGTTCGACATGCGCTTCATCGACGAATACGGCATGCGCGAGACCATGAACCGGGCGCTGGCCGGGCTGGATGCCGACACCCATCTGCACGTGAGCTTCGATGTCGATTTCCTCGACCCCGACATCGCCCCCGGCGTGGGCACCACCGTTCCCGGCGGCCCGACCTACCGCGAGGCGCAGCTCTGCATGGAAATGATCGCCGACACCGGGCGGCTCGCCTCGCTCGATGTGGTGGAGCTCAACCCCGCGTTCGACGAGCGCAACCGCACCGCACGTGTGGCGGTCGATCTGATCGAAAGTCTGTTCGGCAAGTCCACGCTGATGCGCAAGTAAGCATCCAGGGCGGCGCTGCGACAATGGCGCCATGCCGATGAAGTTCCCCACCGCCCTGGATGCGCTGCAGCATGTCTGGGGCTACACCACATTCCGCGGCCTGCAGGCGCAGGCCATCGACCATGTCACCCACGGCGGCGACGCGCTCGTGCTCATGCCCACCGGCGGCGGCAAGTCGCTGTGCTTTCAGATCCCGGCGCTGCTGCGCGAGGGTGTGGGCATCGTGGTGTCGCCGCTGATCGCGCTGATGCAGGACCAGGTGGCCGCGCTGCGCGAGCTGGGCATTCGCGCCGCCTTTCTCAACTCCACCCTCGATGCCACCGAGGCCAGAGCCGTGCAGCGCGCTGCGCGCCTGGGCGAACTCGACCTGCTCTACATGGCGCCGGAGCGGCTGCTCAGCGAATCCGGCATGGCCTTGCTCGACGATCTGCGCATCGCGCTGTTTGCGATCGACGAGGCGCACTGCGTCTCGCAATGGGGTCACGACTTCCGCCCGGAGTACGGCCAGCTTTCGGTGCTGCGCGAGCGCTGGCCCGCCGTGCCGCGCGTGGCGCTCACCGCCACCGCAGACGCTCCGACACGGCATGAGATCGTTCAGCGTCTGCTGCAGGATGGCGCTGAATTCGTCTCCAGTTTCGACCGACCCAACATCCGCTACCGGGTGGTGGAAAAGCGCGACGGCCGCGCCCAGTTGCTGCAGTTCATTCGTACCGAGCATCCGCTCGATTGCGGCGTGGTGTACTGCCTGTCGCGCAGCACCGTGGAGGAAGTGGCGCAGATGCTTGCGGGCAACGGCCTGCGCGCCCTGCCCTATCACGCCGGCCTGCCGACTGCCACGCGCGCAGCGCACCTGCGGCGCTTTCTCGACGAAGACGGCGTCATCATGGTGGCCACCATCGCCTTTGGCATGGGCATCGACAAGCCCGATGTGCGCTTCGTTGCGCACCTGGACATGCCCAAGTCCATCGAAGGCTATTTTCAGGAAACCGGCCGCGCCGGGCGCGACGGCCTGCCCGCGCAAGCCTGGATGGCCTATGGCCTGCAGGACGTGGTGCAGCAGCGCCGCCTCATCGATCTCTCGGACGCCGACGACACCTACAAGCGCCTGTCCACCGCCAAGCTCGACTCCATGCTGGCGCTGGCCGAGGCCGCCGACTGCCGCCGCGTGCGCCTGCTGGGCTATTTCGGCGAAAGCAGCACGCCCTGCGGCAACTGCGACAACTGCCTGAATCCGCCACAGCTCATCGACGCCACGGAGGCCGCGCAGAAACTGCTGTCCACCATCTACCGTTGCGGCCAGTCGAGCGGCACCAGCTTCGCCGCCAGCCACCTCATCGACGTGCTGCGCGGCAAGCGCACCGACAAAACCGAGCGCCATGGCCACCACACCCTGTCCACCTTCGGCATCGGTGCCGATTGGAGTGAAACCGACTGGCGCCTGCTGCTGCGCCAGCTGGTGGCGCAGCGGCTCGTCGAAGTGGACGCCGCGCACTTCAACGTGCTGCACCTCACCGACGCGAGCCGCGCCGTGCTCAAGGGCACGCAACGCATCTATCTCAAGCACCGCGAGCCGGGGAGCGAACGCAAGCGCCGCGCAAGCAGCGGCAATTCCAGTTCCACTGGCACTCGTCTGACCATGCAGACGCTGTCCAGCGCCGATGCCGAGTTGTTCGCCCGCCTGCGCACCTGGCGCGCCGCCACTGCCAAGGAACACGGCGTGCCCGCCTACGTGGTGTTCCCTGACGCCACGCTGCAGGCCATCGCCCTGGCCCGCCCGGACAGCCTCGACGCCCTGCGCGGCATCTCCGGCGTGGGTGATAAAAAGCGCGACACTTACGGCGCCGCGCTGCTCGACGTCATCGCCCGGCAGGCTTGATCACACTTGCCTCGCGCGTTTTCCACAGCGAGAACAACACCCCAGCGGCCAGCAGGCCGAAGGTCACGGCCAGACTGATCGCGGAGGGAATCTTGCCGATCAGTTCTGCCGCGATGATCTTGCCGCCAATGAACACCAGCACCAGCGCCAGCGCGTATTTCAGATACGCAAAGCGGTGCAAAATGGCCGCCAGCGCGAAGTAAAGCGCCCGCAGGCCGAGGATGGCGAAGAGATTGCTCGTGTACACCACGAAGGGATCGGAGGTGACGGCAAAGACCGCCGGCACACTGTCCACCGCGAACACCAGATCGGCCAGTTCCACCGTGACCAAGGCCATGAACAAGGGCGTGGCGAAGCGGCGCATGCGGCCGCTGGCGTCGGGCAGCTTCACCCAGAAAGCCTTGCCGTGCAGTTGCTCGGTCACGGGGACGATGCGACGAATCAGCCGCAGTACGGGGTTGCGCATCGGGTCGGGCGCATGGTCTGCGGCCCACAGCATCTTGATGCCGGTGTAGATCAAGAAGGCGGCAAAGATGTACAAAACCCAGTGGAACTGCTGCACCAGCGTGGCGCCCGCGCCGATGAGGATGGCGCGCAGCACGATCACGCCCAGAATGCCCCAGAACAACACGCGGTGCTGCAACGCTCGCGGCACGGCAAACGCGCCGAACACCAGCGAAATCACAAACACATTGTCGAGCGACAGGCTTTTTTCCACCGCGTAGGCGGTGAAGTAATCCATCCCCGCCTGCGCGCCCACCTGCCACCACAGCCAGCCACCGAACACCATCGCCACGGCGATGTAACCCGCAGACAGCCACAGACTCTCGGCCACGCCGATCTCGCCACCATCGCGGTGCAGCACACCGAGGTCGAGCGCCAGCAAAGCCACGACCACGCCGCCAAACACCAGCCAAAGCCAGATGGCATGGCCGAAAAACAAGGTATTCAACATGTCCATGAGAGTTCAGAAGCGCATGAAAAAAGGGGCATCAGCCCCCAAGGAATGACACGGCTGGAGCGCCTGATGTGTCAGTCAAAAGTGTCAATCGAAATCGAACAGATCCGACAGCAGCGACTTGCGTTTATAGGGCTTGCCGTAGCGCGGGTCGCCATGCCTGTTGCGGAAATCGCTGTCTTCAAAGTCCGATCGCCGGTGAGGCTGCTGGTCAGCCGGTTGCTGCTGCACAGGTTGCGGCACAGCAAGCGCAGCACGCTGGCCAGCCGCTCGTTCTGCTGCGGCAGCGCGCTCGATGATTTTGTCGAGCTCGCCACGGTCGAGCCACACGCCACGGCAAGCGGGGCAGTAATCGATCTCGATGCCGTGGCGTTCTGCCATCACCAGCGTGGTATCGGTGCAATGCGGGCATTTCATCGCTCGTCCCTCAGTCGTCGCTGCTCATGAAGCCGAGCAACTGCAGCAGGCTGGTGAAGAGGTTGAAAATGCTGACGAACAGGCTCACGGTTGCGAGGATGTAGTTGGTCTCGCCACCCTGGATGATGCGGCTGGTCTCGAACAGAATCATCCCCGACATGAGCAGCACCACCGCAGCCGAAACCGTGAGTGACAAGGCTGGAATCTGAAAGAACACCGCGGCAAGACCGGCCAGCAGCGCGACGATCATGCCGGCAAACAGGAAGCCGCCCATGAAACTGAAGTCCCGTTTGCTGGTGAGCACCCAAGCCGAAAGCCCAAAGAAAATCAGCGCGGTGCCGCCGAAGGCCATGGCCACGATCTCGCTGCCGCCTTGCATCGCTAGGTAATGGTTGACGATGGGCCCCAAGGTGTAACCCATAAACCCAGTAAGGGCGAACACCGAAGCCAGACCCCACGCACTTTGGCTCAGTTTGTAGGTGGCAAAGAGCAGGCCGAAATACCCCAACAGGGTGATGATGATGCCAGGATGCGGCAGTTTCAGCGCCGCGCTCACCGTCGCTGCGGCCGCGCTGAACGTAAGGGTCAGCGCCAGCAGTGCATAGGTGTTGCGCAGCACACGATGGGCGGGAACAGAGGCGGTGGCAGTGCCGGATGAATAGACCACGGCACGCTTGCCCCAGGCATTGCTGTCGTTCATGTCAAGCTCCAGTGAAAAGTCGATGGCGTCACTTTACGCACGCAAACACTTCGCGTAAATTCGTATTTATGAATTTTTCATTTCGATTTATTCGAACTGATTGAAGGACGCCGGCATGAATTTCAAACACCTGCACTACTTCTGGGTGACCGCAAAGACCGGCGGCATCGTGCGCGCAGGAAAGCAGCTGCACATCACGCCACAAACCCTCAGCGGGCAGATCAAGTTGCTGGAAGAGCAACTGGGCAAGCCGCTGTTTCGCAAGAACGGGCGCGGGCTGGAGCTCACCGCGTCGGGCCAGCTTGCACTGCGCTACGCGGACGACATCTTCACCCTGGGCGCCGAACTGGAAGCCGCGCTGCAGCACGATCAACCCGCACGCCCGACCGCACCGCTGCGCATCGGCGTCACCGACGCCGTGCCCAAGGCCATTGCCTACCGGCTGATCGAGCCCGCGTTGCAAGGGGACGAATCACCCCGGCTGGTCTGCGAGGAAGGCGAAATGGACGATCTGCTGGCCGATCTCGCCGTCCATCGCCTCGATCTGGTGATTGCGGACGCCCCCTTGCCCGCGCATGTGAATGTGCGTGCATTCAACCACCGGCTCGGCCGCACCACGCTGAGTTTTTTTGCCGCGCCGCAACTCCACGCGCGCGCCGTGCAGTCTTTCCCGCACTGTCTGGCGGAGTTGCCTCTGCTGCTGCCTGCAACCAGTTCAGCGGCGCGCGGCCAGATCGATCGGTGGCTGGGCAGTCAAAAGATTGCCGCACAGATCGCCGGGGAATTCGAAGACGGCGCGCTGATGACCGCTTTCGGCCGCGAAGGACGGGGTGCGTTTGCCGCCCCCAGTGTGTTGCAAGCCGACCTGGAGCGCGAGCTGGGCGTGCGCCTGCTGGGCCACTGCGATGACATGCACCAAGAGTTCTACGCCATCTCGGTGGAGCGGCGCATCACCCATCCCGGCGTGGCACAGATCACCCGCGTCGCCAGAGACCTGCTTGGCGCCTGAGTAGAGCAGGAACACCTCAGACCAACATCAAGGAAACGCCGGGATGTCGGTATCCATGCCCTCGGAGGCCACGGTCGGGCAGCAGTCCTTCATCCGGTCCTGAATGGCCTGCACCTGCTCATGCGCCACATCCGCCATCACCAGAACCTGACCGGAGGCGATGGCCTCCTTGAAACGCGCGAGTCGGGTGCTGCTCACGCTCACCCCCACCAGGCTGCTGGCCCAGCTGCCGACCAGCGCACCGGCAGCCGCCAGCGCAATCACGATCCCGCCCGCCGGAATGATGGCCATGCCCGGCAACGCCACCGCCACCAGCCCGGCAATCAGCCCCGTGGTGCCGCCAGCCGCCGCACCGCGCTCGATGGCAGGAATGAGGTCGGAACGCTGCGCGATACCCGCCTCGGGCAGATCGCCCAGTTGCGTGCCCTCGCGTGCCAGCACATGAATGTGCTTGTCCGGAATGCGCGCGAGCAGCAGGTGATCAACCAACGCGTGCGCGCTGGATACATCCGGGGCAAGAAAAAAGAGTCTGCGCATGACTGTCTCCTGGTTAGGCCAGGGTGACACCGAGAACGCCGCCGCCTCGGCAAACCAAGCCTTCATGGCAAGCGTAGGCGGGAAGTATGAAAGCTGGCTTAGGGTTTTAACGGGGATATGGCGGCTGACTGCTAACCAATGTCCAGCCAGTCTCCTGCAGAATGCACAAAATGCGCCAGGAAGACCGCAAAACACACACATCCCTACCGCGCCGCTCAGACTTGCAGAGTTTGCGTGCGCTTGCCATTTTCATCGTTGTGGGCGCCCACGCACACATTCCCTGGATGCAGGGTGGCTATGTTGGCGTTGACGTGTTTTTTGTGCTGTCTGGCTATCTGATTTCCGGATTGATCCTCAACGAGGCTGAAACCACACGGCGTTTCAATGCCTTGGCCTTTTACGCTCGGCGACTCAAACGACTGCTCCCGGCCCTGCTGCTCGTCCTGCTCGTGGTGGCCGGCATCGCCTGGATGCTTGCCAGCCCTCAGCAACAGCGCGAAGACGCCGCAGCGGGTCAAGCCGCTGCGCTGTGGCTGAGCAATTTTTATCTTTCCGCGCGCATCATCAACTACTTTTCTGCAGGCCTGGGTGGCAACCTGTTCCTGCACACCTGGTCTCTGGCCGTGGAGGAACAGTTCTATCTCATCTGGCCCTGGCTGATGCTGTTTCTGCTGGGAATCTGGTCATGGCAAGGCGCGCCGTTCAGCCGCAAACGCTTGGCCATCGGGCTTGGCCTGCTGGCCGTCGCATCGCTCATCCTCGGGGTGTACTGTGCATATGCGGATGTTGAAGCGGGGTTTTATCTGATGCCCGGGCGCGTGTGGGAGTTCGCGCTCGGGGCGTTGATTATCCTGCTGCGGCAAGCGCTGGATCACCACCCCCTCCCGCAACAGCGCATCGTCGCGTTTCTGAATCGCTTGCGCGGGTGCTCCCGACTCAATGCCGCAGGTTGGCTTCTCATATTGGCCGTAACCGTGCTCTATCCCGACGACCTGCGCTACCCGGGGCTCTGGGCGTTGCTGCCCAGCCTTGGCGCGGCTATGGTCTTGCTCGACGCTCCAGAACGAGACACCACCAGCGCATTCTCGCACCTGATGTTGCGCGCGCCAGTGCTGCAAGTCCTTGGAAATCTCTCCTACAGCCTCTACCTCTGGCATTGGCCTGTACTCATTCTTGGCAGTCAGATTTTTGGATCGAACTGGTTTGCTCGTCTCGGACTGATCGCCCTGAGTGTGATGTTGGCATTGCTGACCTATGTCGCAGTGGAACGACCCGTGAGGCGGCTGCCGATGCGACGTGCCTTGATTGTGTTTGCTCCGTCCGCGCTCGGCATGGCTATGGGATATTTTGTCATGGGCACATGGCAACAAGCAGCTGTTCAAAATCTGCATTCCCCTGCGCAGGCCCGGATTCAAACGGCAAGAATGGATCTCCCCGTCCTTTATTCTCAGCCATGCGACACTTGGTACCACAGTGCGGATGTATCCGAGTGCGTTTACGGTCCAGAAAATGCTAGCCACACTGTGGTGATGTTCGGGGATAGTGTGCTGGCACAATGGTTTCCAGCCGTGGCGGAGATCTACCTCAAACGCTCTGGATGGCGGCTCGTTGTGCTGACCAAATCAGCCTGTTCGGCACAGGCCATCAGCTACTACTACCCGCGCATCAAATCCATGTACACCGTCTGTGATGAGTGGCGCGAGCGTGCCATCGACCTCATGGTTCGGATGCATCCAGATGTGGTCATTATGGGATCGACGCACTATGGCTTCACGCCGCAGCAATGGATCTCGGGAACACGTTCAGTGCTCGATCGCTTGAGTCCGGTCACAAACGCAATTGCCATTCTGAGCCCCACCCCCGAATTGGGCTTCGACGGTCCCGAATGCCTTTCTGCAAAAGCAAATTGGCCTGCCTGGCTGCCATCACCGGAACGCTGCCAGACTGTACTCAAGCCGATGACAAAAGATGGCATTTTTGATTTATTGAAAACTGCTGCAGCTCCCTTCCCCCACGTTGCAGTGATCGACATGCGCGACGCCATCTGTCCTGACGGCATCTGCCGCGCGCAGCGCAATCAACAGATCGTTTACCGAGATGGACAACACCTGACCGCGCGCTTCATTTTGCAACTTGCTCCGGAATTGCAGCAGGCTTTGAGCCGCAACCGCATTCCATATTGACAGAGCACGATCGGCCGAGACAGACCCGTTACCTCATTCACTTTTGCATCAGATCGACTACAGTTCCGAATTGACGTATACGTCAATCAATCCACCGTGGCGCCATGCACGCCGCGCTCCAGGAGACTGCGATGACCGATCTGTCCGATGCCAAGGTTCTGGCTGCCTACCGCCCGCAGCAGCGGCTGCGCTTTGTCACGGCGGCGTCGCTGTTCGACGGCCATGACGCGGCGATCAACATCATGCGGCGCATCCTGATCGGTATGGGCGCGGAGGTCATCCATCTGGGGCACAACCGCTCGGTCGATGACATCGTCACTGCGGCCATTCAGGAAGACGCGCACGGCATTGCCATTTCCAGTTATCAGGGCGGACATGTGGAGTTTTTTCGCTACATGATCGACCGCCTGCGCACTGAGGGCGCAGGACACATCCAGGTGTTCGGCGGCGGCGGCGGGGTCATCGTGCCCGAGGAGATTGCCGCGCTGCAGGCCTATGGCGTGGCACGCATCTACAGCCCGGAGGACGGGCAGACGCTGGGGCTGCAGGGCATGATCGGCGACATGCTCAAGCGTGCCGACCACCCCCTGCCGCCACTGGACGACCAGCACGCGCTGAACGCGCTGCGCAGCGATGCACAGGCGCTCGCACGCGTCATCACCTTGCTGGAAAACGGCGCGGCCGATGCCGCGCTGCTGCGCGAACTCCACACCCGGGCCGAGGCCGCGCAGGGTGTGGTGCTGGGCGTGACGGGCACGGGCGGCGCGGGCAAGAGCAGCCTGGTGGATGAGCTGATTCGCCGTGTGCGGCTCGACCAGGACGACGCGCTGCGCATCGCCGTCATCAGCATCGACCCTTCACGGCGCAAGAGCGGCGGCGCGCTGCTGGGCGACCGCATCCGCATGAATGCCATCAACCCGTGGCGGCAGGGCCCGCGCGTGTTCATGCGCAGCCTCGCCACGCGCGAGGCGGGCAGCGAGATCAGCAAGGCGCTGCCCGACGTGATTGCCGCATGCAAGGCGGCGGGCTTCGACCTCATCCTGGTCGAGACCTCGGGCATCGGCCAGGGCGATGCGGCCATCGTGCCCCATGCCGATGCCAGCCTGTATGTGATGACACCGGAATTCGGCGCGGCCAGCCAGCTTGAAAAAATCGACATGCTCGACTTTGCCGATTTCGTGGCCATCAACAAGTTCGACCGCAAGGGCGCGATGGACGCGCTGCGCGACGTGGCCAAGCAGTTGCAGCGCAACCGCGAGGCCTGGAGCACCAAACCGGAAGACCTGCCGGTGTTCGGCACCATGGCCAGCCGCTTCAACGACGACGGCGTGACCGCGCTGTATCAGGCCATCAAGCCCCGACTGGCCGCGCATGGACTTGTGCTCAAGCCCGGGCGCCTGCCCCTTGCCACCACCCGTCACAGCACCCAACAGACGCCCATCGTGCCGGCCGCGCGCAGCCGCTATCTGGCCGAGATTGCCGACGTGGTGCGCGGCTATCACCGCAGCGTCGACACACAGGCCACGCTGGCGCGCGAGGCGCAGCAGTTGCGCGAAAGCGGCCGCATGCTGCACGCGGCCAACCCGAACAAGATCTCTGCGGTGCAGGCCGTCATCGATCTGGCCGAGCAGCGCGAAGCGCGCATGCTGCCCGCCGCGCGCAAGCTGCTGACCATGTGGCCGGATATGCAGCGCGCCTACGCCGGCGACACCTATGTGGTGAAAATCCGCGACCGCGAAATTCGCACTGCCCTCACCCACACCACCCTGTCGGGCACGACCCTGCGCAAAGTGGTGCTGCCCAAATATGTCGACCACGGCGAAATCCTGCGCTGGCTGATGCGCGACAACGTCCCCGGCAGTTTTCCGTACACCGCAGGCACCTTCGCCTTCAAGCGCGAGAATGAAGATCCGACCCGCATGTTTGCCGGCGAGGGCGATGCCTTCCGCACCAACCGGCGCTTCAAGCTGCTGAGCGAGGGCATGCCGGCCAAGCGACTGTCCACCGCGTTCGACTCGGTCACCCTCTACGGTGCCGACCCCGATCGCCGCCCGGACATTTACGGCAAGGTGGGCAACTCGGGCGTGAGCATCGCCACGCTCGATGACCTGAAGGCGCTGTACGACGGCTTCGATCTGTGCGACCCCGCCACCTCGGTGAGCATGACCATCAACGGTCCGGCGCCCACCATTCTGGCGATGTTCCTGTGCACCGCCATCGACCAGCAGCTCGACAAATTCCGCACCGACAACGGCCGCGAACCCACCGATGACGAAGCCGCCAAGACCCGCGCCTGGGTGCTGGAAAACGTGCGCGGCACGGTGCAGGCCGACATCCTGAAGGAAGATCAGGGGCAGAACACCTGCATCTTTTCCACCGAGTTCTCGCTCAAGGTCATGGGCGACATCCAGCAGTATTTCGTGCAGCACCGGGTGCGCAATTTCTACTCGGTGAGCATCAGCGGCTATCACATTGCCGAGGCCGGTGCCAACCCCATCAGCCAGCTCGCGTTCACCCTGTCCAACGGCTTCACCTTTGTCGAGGCGTATCTGGCGCGGGGCATGCACATCGACGACTTCGCACCCAACCTCAGCTTCTTTTTCAGCAATGGCATGGACCCGGAATACAGCGTGCTCGGCCGGGTGGCACGGCGCATCTGGGCGGTGGCCATGCGCGACAAGTACGGCGCCAATGAACGCAGCCAGAAGCTCAAGTACCACGTGCAGACCAGCGGCCGCAGCCTGCATGCGCAGGAAATCGACTTCAACGACATCCGCACCACCCTGCAGGCGCTGATCGCCATTTACGACAACTGCAACAGTCTGCACACCAACGCGTTCGACGAGGCCATCACCACGCCCACCGAGGACAGCGTGCGCCGCGCCATGGCCATTCAGCTCATCATCAACCGCGAGTGGGGACTGGCCAAGTGCGAAAACCCCAACCAGGGCGCCTTCATCATCGAGGAACTCACCGATCTGGTGGAAGAAGCCGTGCTCAAGGAGTTTGAAGCCATTGCCGAGCGCGGCGGCGTGCTCGGCGCCATGGAAACCGGCTATCAGCGCAGCAAGATCCAGGAAGAGAGCATGCATTACGAAATGCTCAAGCACACGGGCGAGCTGCCCATCATCGGCGTCAACACCTTCCGCAACCCGCACGGCAACAGCGCGCCCGGCCATCTGGAACTGGCGCGCTCCACCGAAGAAGAAAAGGAATCGCAACTGCGTCGCCTGGCCGACTTTCACCAGCGCCACGCGGCCGAGGCGCCCGCCATGCTGCGCCGCCTGCAGCAGGCCGTCATCGATAACGGCAATGTGTTCGCCGTGCTGATGGACGCGGTGCGCGTCTGCAGCCTGGGGCAGATCACCACGGCCCTGTTCGAAGTGGGTGGACAGTACCGGCGCAGCATGTAAGCCGACACGCGCCTATCATCGCGTCAGTCCGCTGCGCGTTCTGCGCGGCGGCTTTTTGTTTTCTGCCATGCCGAAGTCCACCGCCTCACTCCGTGCCAGCGCCCTGATGCTGCTGGCTTCGCTCATCTGGGGCACGGCCTTCGTCGCCCAGACGGCCAGCATCGGCATGGTCGGCCCGTTCTACTACACCGGCCTGCGCTTCGTGCTCGGCGCTGTCGTGGTGATGGCGTTCATGGCCATGCGCAGGCGCCCCGATCCTGCGTCCCATCCCGGCTCGACTCCCCGCAGTCTCTTGCGCGATGGCGGTCTTCTCGGCGTGCTGGTGGCCGTTTCCATCTCGCTGCAGCAGATCGGGCTGGAATTCACCACGGTGGCCAATGCCGGGTTCATCAGCTCGCTCTATGTCGTGCTCGTGCCGGTGCTCGGGCTGCTGTGGGGACGGCGCATCGGCGCTGGCGTGTGGCTCGGCGCACTGCTCGCCATGCTCGGCATGTACTTCCTCAGTGTGCGCAGCGGTTATTCAGTACGGCATGGCGACTGGCTGGAACTGGGCGGCGCGCTGTTCATCACCGGGCAGATCCTCCTGCTGGGCAGGGTGGCGCCGCGTCACGATCCGCTGCGGCTCGCGGTGGTGCAGTTCGTGGTCTGTGGCGTGCTCTGCCTGGGTACCGGTGTGCTGGTGGAGACCATCAGCCTCGATGCGCTGCAGCGTGCCGCGTGGACCATTGTGTATGGTGGCGCGCTGTCCGTGGGCGTGGCCTACACCCTGCAGGTGGTGGCGCAGCGCGACGCCATTGCGGCCCATGCCGCCGTGATCTTCAGCATGGAAGGCGTGTTCGCCGCGCTGGCCGCCTGGCTGGTGCTGCATCAGGCGCTCGACACCCGCGCCCTCTTGGGCTGTGCGCTGGTCTTCAGCGGACTCGTTCTCTCGCAACTGCCGCTGCGGGAACTGGCAATCGGCATCCATGCCCGCCTGCGACGCGCGCCCGCTCCACAAACCATCGACCCATGAACCTGTCGAACCCTTCCCAGACACGCAATCCACAGCACAGCGCGCGCAAGGCAGTCCAGTGAGCACCAAACCCCGCCCCGCTTCCGCCTGGCCCGGACGCCCGCTGCGCGCCGACGCCAGTTCCCCTTCCCGCCGCCACACACCTTCCAAGGCGGCCTCTCCCGCTGCCCAAGGCGACCCGAACACCACGGTGCGACTGTCCAAGCGCATGTCCGAACTCGGCCTGGCCTCACGGCGCGAGGCCGATGCCTGGATCGAACAGGGTTGGGTCCTGGTGGATGGCGCCCCGGCAGTGCTGGGCGCCAAGGTCGCGGCCAATCTGCCGGCGTCGCGCATCGCCATTCGCAAGGTGGCGCAGCATCAGCAGGCTGCGCAGGCCACCATCCTGCTGCACAAGCCAGTGGGCTATGTCAGCGCGCAGGCCGAGCATGGCTATACCCCGGCCATTGCGCTGATCAAGGCCGAGAGCCGCTGGGAAGAGTGCGACGCGCCGCGCCAGTTTTCGCCCGCGCACCTGCGGCATCTGGCCGTAGCGGGGCGGCTGGACATCGACTCCACCGGCCTGCTGGTGCTCACGCAGGACGGCCGCATCGCCCGCCAGCTCATCGGTGAGGACAGCGAAGTCGAGAAGGAATATCTGGTGCGCGTCAGCCTGCGCGACGCGCCGACGGGCAACGCGGGGGAAGAGGATGTGCAGGCCGCCCTCCCTCAGAACAAACTCGCCTTGCTGCGCCACGGCCTGATGCTGGACGACCAGCCGCTGCGCCCAGCGCAGGTGGAATGGATTAACCCGCAGCAGTTGCGCTTTGTGCTGCACGAAGGCAAGAAGCGCCAGATTCGCCGCATGTGCGAGCTCGTCGGCCTGCGCGTCACCGGGCTCAAGCGGGTACGCATCGGCCAGGTGCGGCTGGGCGCGCTGCCGCTCGGTGCCTGGCGCTATCTGCGCGACGACGAGCAGTTCTGAAGGCCCTCGTCAGGCCTGGCACTCGCGAACAGGTCGAGCGACTTCTCGGTGTGTATGCCGGAGCAATCCACGCGGCAGGCCGTGATGGCCACGAGCGGCCGTTGCGCACGCTCGTGCGGCCTTGATCCGGAGTGACACAGCGCAGTCATCTCCGCGTGTTACCAACGCGGCATGTCTGCTGAACCCTCGATGCTGCCTCCGGGCGACCTGCTCGCTGCCCTCCGCCAACTCCGCACCGCGGCGCTGCAGCAGGAACTTGCGCATGCCGAGCGGATCGCCGCCCTGCCTGCTGCGCGGCAGGCCAGTGCACGCAATCTGCTGCACTATCTCGCGGTGCGGCAGGTGGATCTTCGTCCGCTGCAACTGCGTCTGGCCCAGCTTGGTCTGTCGTCCCTGGGCAGCATGGAGACCCATGTGCTCGCCGCGCTGGACACCCTCTCTGCGCGGTTGGAAGACATGCTCGGCCAGTCCCACGCCCATCGTCCAGCCCCCTGTTGCTCGCATGGCCAGGGCGCGCAGCTGCTGCAGGACAACGCGACCGCCTTGCTCAACCCACCGCGGCCGCGGCGCGACGTGCGCATCATGGTGACTCTGGCGACGCAATCCGCGCAGGACGCCCAGGGCATCCGCGACCTGGTGGATGCCGGCATGGACGTGGCGCGCATCAACTGCGCGCATGACGATGCCAAAGTCTGGCAGCGCATGGCCGCGCTGATTCGCGCCACACCCGGCGCGCAGGAGCGGGTGCCGCTGGTCCAGATCGATCTGGCCGGCCCCAAGTCACGCACCGGCGCCTTGCCGCCGCAAGGACGGGTGCTGCATCTGCGGCCACGGCGCGATCTGCACGGGCAACCGGTCGAAGCGGCACGGCTTGCCCTGTGGTTCGGCGCCAACCCGGCACCGCAGAACAGCGCCGTCGAGCCCGTCCTGCTGGCCGCCAGCCTGCACCCTGCACTGCCCGACGTCCTGCCGCCCGCACTGCGTCTGCGTGTCACCGACGCCCGCAAGCGGGTGCGTTACGGCACGCTGCTGCGGCGTGACGGCGACCTGATGCAGTTCACCTTCGATCGTTCTGTCTATCTGGAAGAGGACATGGCATTTGCCTTGCAACAGGGGCGCAACATCCTCTGTACCGGCACTCTCCAGGGCATCCCCGAGGTGCCCGGCGAACTGCGGCTGTGCGTCGGCGATCCGCTGCTGCTGCTCAAAGAAAACCGGCCCGGCCGCCCCGGCGTGCGCAACCCGCAGGGCACTTTCACCGAACCGCCGCAAATCCATTGCACCCTGGCCGACGCGTTCCATTCCGCCCGCGCGGGACAGTCGGTCTGGCTGGACGACGGACGCATCGGCGCCGTCATCGAGAGCTGCGCACCGGATGTCATGCGGCTGCGCATCACCCATGCTGCACCGAACGGCAGCAAGCTCAAGGCGGAAAAAGGCATCAATTTCCCCGACACGACCTTCGACACCCCGGCGCTGACCGACAAGGACCGCGCCGATCTGGCCGCGATGGCCGCGCATGTCGACCTGGTCGCACTGTCCTTCCTGCGTGCCCCGCAGGACGTGGCCTAGGGCCTGTTCACGCTATTGGTGCACCCGCGCCGGGGGTCTGGGCGGATGCAATGCGAGGCGCAGGCCGCGCCGTGGTGTGTTGCACCACAAGCGGACTGCAACGTGGCAGTGCGCCGCCCAGACCCCCGGCCCGCAGGGTTGCCCCCAGGCGGGGCGTCTGCGGCGTTGTCAGCCAGGGGCAAGGCGCCCAGCCTTGCCCCTGGCCTCCGCCTTGCATCCATCCCCGCCTGGGGGCAACGCGGGTGCACCAATAGCGTGAACAGGCCCTAGCTACGTGCGGAGCTTGCCGCGCTCGGACGCAGCGATGCAGGCGTCGTGCTCAAGATCGAGAACCGACAGGCCTTCGCCCAACTGCCGTCCATCCTGCTCGAGGCGCTGGCGCATCCCCGCGTGGGCGTGATGGTGGCACGCGGTGATCTGGCGGTGGAACTCGGGTTCGAGCGTCTGTCCGAGGCGCAGGAGGAAATCCTCTGGCTGTGCGAGGCGGCGCACCTGCCGGTGATCTGGGCCACCCAGATCCTGGACACCCTGGCACGCAGCGGCCAGCCCTCGCGCCCCGAAGTGACGGATGCGGCCATGAGCATCCGCGCCGAATGCGCCATGTTGAACAAGGGGCCACATATCGTCGACGCCGTGCGCTTTCTCTCCGGGGTTCTGGAGCGCATGGAAGGCCATTACGCCAAGCGCATGACCCTGCGACGCCCGCTGTCCATTGCCGGGCCACGACTGCCGCCGGCGCAGCCACAGGTGGACGTTGCGCAATCAGGGCGCTGAGTGCAAACGCCGCATGCTCCGCCCATCAAGTGGTGGCAGTCCCAGCCCAGGGCTTCATATTGTTGCATCGCAGCAGGATTCCATTTGACATTCATCAACGACAAGCGCCTAAATCAGTGCGTGCTTATAGAGGGTTCTCCTAATGTCCAAGCGGGTCTGCGCAGGGAACAATGCGCCATCTTTCGCGGAGTACGGACATGGATTCAAAGCGTCGCACATGGTTGATTGCTACAGGCTGCGCCGGTTGCGTGGCAGCAGGGGGTGCGGCCGTTCCCTTTGTCGATTCGATGGCGCCTTCCGCCAAGGCGCGCGCCGAGGGTGGTCCCGTCGATGTGGACATCAGCACCCTGCGCCCCAGCGAAAAAATGACGGTCCTGTGGCGCGGCCAGCCCGTGTGGATTCTGCACCGCACGCCCGCCATGCTGAAGTCGCTCGACGAAACCCAGGCCCTCGTGGCTGACCCGGATTCCAAGCGCACCGCCTTCCCCACCCCGGTCTGGGCCCAGACCCAGTGGCGCTCGATCAAGAAGGAATATCTGGTGGTCGTGGGGATCTGCACGCACCTGGGCTGCTCACCGGTGGATCGCTTCACGCCCGGGCCGCAGCCTTCACTGCCGTCCGACTGGGATGGCGGGTTTCTCTGCCCCTGCCACGGCTCGATGTTCGATCTGGCCGGTCGGGTGTTCAAGAACATGCCGGCCCCCGACAACCTGGTCGTGCCACCGTACATGTTCGTGACCGACGCCAAATTGCGCATCGGCGAGCACGAGCAGGCCTGAGGCCAGTTCACCGCTCCGCCGCATTCCCCACAAGACCAACAGGAGACACCTCAATGGCAGATCAATCGCTGCACGGAGCGCATGCCGCGCCTGAACACGGCGGGCTGCGCGGCTGGATCGACAAGCGCTTCCCGTTCTCCTCGCTGTGGAGCGCGCATCTGACCGAGTACTACGCGCCGAAGAACCTCAACTTCTGGTACTACTTCGGCTCGTTGTCCATCGTGGTGCTGGCCATCCAGATCGTCAGCGGCATTTTCCTGGTGATGAACTACAAGCCCGACGCCGCCCTGGCGTTCGGCTCGGTCGAGTACATCATGCGCGACGTGAACTGGGGCTGGCTGATTCGCTACATCCACTCCACCGGCGCGTCAGCGTTTTTCATCGTGGTCTACCTGCACATGTTCCGCGGGCTGATCTACGGCTCCTATCGCACCCCGCGCGAGCTGATCTGGATTTTCGGCTGCCTGATCTTTCTGTGTCTCATGGCCGAAGCCTTCTTCGGCTACCTGCTGCCCTGGGGGCAGATGTCCTTCTGGGGCGCGCAGGTCATCGTCAACCTGTTTTCCGCCATCCCCTTCATCGGCCCGGATCTGGCGGTATGGATTCGCGGCGACTATGTGGTGAGCGACGTCACGCTCAACCGCTTTTTCGCCTTCCACGTCATCGCCATTCCGCTGCTGCTCATCGGCCTGGTGGGTTCGCACATCATCGCCCTGCACCAGGTCGGCTCGAACAACCCGGACGGCGTGGAAATCAAGGACAACAAGGACGGCCGCGGCATTCCGCGTGACGGTGTAGCCTTTCATCCGTACTACACCGTGCACGACCTGTTCGGTCTGTCGGTGTTCTTGATGATTTTCTGCGCGGTGGTGTTTTTCGCACCGCAGTTTGGTGGCTATTTCCTCGAGCACAACAACTTCATCCCGGCCAATCCGCTCAAGACCCCGCCGCACATTGCGCCCGTCTGGTATTTCACGCCCTTCTATTCCATTCTGCGCGCCACCACCAGCAACACCGTGCACATCTGGATGGCCGTGCTTGTCGTGGCCACGCTGTTTGCGCTGTGGCGGAATCGCGCCAGGCCTACGCGTGCCGCCCTGTTTGCCGTCGGCGGCGGCTTGCTGTTCTGGGCACTGGCCACCGTGGACGCCAAATTCTGGGGCGTGGTCAGCATGGGCGGTGCGGTGATCATCTTCTTTTTTCTGCCCTGGCTGGATCATTCTCCAGTCAAGTCCATCCGCTACCGCCCGACCTGGCACCGCGCCATCTACATCCTGTTTGCGATCAATTTCGTCGTGCTGGGCTATTTTGGCATCCAGCCGCCTTCGCCCGTGGCCTATGCGGTGGCACTGACCTGCACGCTCCTGTATTTCAGCTTCTTTTTCCTCATGCCATGGTGGAGCCAACTGGGCGCGTTCAAACCCGTGCCGCAACGCCTGACCTTCAAAGCCCACTGATGCGCGCGCCCATGAAATCCATCCTGCACCGACTGTGTCTGGGGCTGCTGCTTGGCCTGATGCTGCAAGGCATTGCCAGCGCCGCTGCTGAAGAGCAAGAAATTCCCCTCGACCACGCGCCCTATCGGGTGAACAACATCCTGGCACTGCAAAACGGTGCCCGCCTGTTCGTCAACTACTGCCTGGGCTGCCATTCCGCGAAATACATGCGCTACGAGAGCCTGCGCGACATCGGCCTGACCGATGACCAGATTCAGCACAACCTGATGTTCGGCGATGCCAAGATCGGCGACACCATGCGTGTGGCCATGACCGCAGCACAGGCCGAAAAGTGGTTTGGCGTCGAACCGCCGGACCTGTCCATCATCACCAAGGCACTGGCCTCGCACCGCGGCAGCGGCACGGACTATCTCTACACCTACCTGCGCACCTTCTACCGCGACGACACCCGCCCGAGCGGCTGGAACAACCTGGTCTTCCCGGGCGTGGGCATGCCCAACCCGCTGTGGATGCTGCAGGGCGAACGCGCGGCCAACTTCCAGGTCGGCCCCGATCCTGCAGACCCCGCTGTCAAGCTCAAGACCTTTGTCGGCTACACCCAGCTGACCAAGGGGGCTGAATCGGCAAGCGAGTATGATTCAACAGTTGCCGACCTTGTCGCCTACATGCAGTGGATGGCCGAGCCCGACCAACTGTTCCGCAAGCGCCTGGGAGTCATCGTGCTCATCTTCCTGGGATTGTTCAGCTTCATCACCTGGAAACTGAAATCCGAATACTGGAAAGATGTGACGTAGCACTGGCAACGGCCCGAACCCCGGGCTCAGCGCCCAATCCGAATCGCCGGGGTGGCTCCGCCACCCCGTTCTGTTTTTTCAGCCCCCAGGTCGGGCCTAGCCCGGCCCGCCGCCGAGGGGGTCAAAAAATCTCGGGGCGGCCCTTTGTTTTTTGTTAGGAGTCTGCATTCATGATGGTGCTTTATTCCGGCACGACCTGCCCGTTCTCGCAGCGTTGCCGCTTCGTGCTGTTCGAAAAAGGCATGGATTTCGAAATCCGTGACGTCGACCTGTTCAACAAACCCGAAGACGTCAGCGTCATGAATCCCTACGGCCAGGTGCCCATCCTGGTCGAGCGCGACCTGATTCTGTACGAATCCAACATCATCAACGAGTACATCGACGAGCGCTTCCCGCATCCGCAGCTCATGCCAGGCGATCCGGTGGCCCGTGCCCGCGTGCGCCTGTTCCTGTTCAACTTCGAAAAGGAATTGTTCGTCCATGTCAGCACGCTGGAATCGCGCGCCACCAAGTCCAACGAAAAGGCCCTGGAAAAGGCGCGCGCCGCGATCCGCGACCGCCTCACGCAACTCGCGCCTGTTTTTCTGAAAAACAAATACATGCTGGGCGAAGACTTTTCCATGCTCGACGTGGCCATCGCTCCGCTGCTGTGGCGGCTCGACCACTACGGCATCGACCTGCCCAAGTCGACCCTGCCCCTGGCGAAATACGCCGAGCGTATTTTCCAGCGCCCGGCCTACATCGAGGCGCTCACGCCGTCTGAAAAGATCATGCGCAAGTAAGCTGGCATTCGCATGATGGACCGCAGCACGCAAAACATCAGTTCCACCAAGCCCTATCTGATTCGCGCCATCTACGAATGGTGCACGGATAACGGCCTGACGCCTTACCTCGCGGTCCAGGTGGGCGCCGGTGCGCGCGTGCCGATGGAGTTCGTGAAGAACGGCGAAATCGTGCTCAACATCAGCTTCGACGCGACCAGTGCGCTCAACATCGGCAACGACGACATCCGCTTCAAGGCCCGCTTTGGCGGTGTCGCACGAGACATCCTGGTGCCCATCGGACAGGTCACTGCAATTTACGCTCGCGAAAACAGCCAAGGCATGGCATTTCCCCTGGAGACGGGTCACGACGCCCCCTCTGATGGCGAAGCCGACAATGCCCCTGTTGCCTCCGATCAGAGCGAACAAGATGCATCGACTCCGCCACCCCGTCTGAGGCCGGTAAAATCAACACAAACTGGTCAGAGCGGTCCCCCGCCAGAGCCTCCACCCTCGGCGCCCAGACCGGGCGGCACACATCTGACCCGCGTGAAATAGTCATACTGACATTGCGCAACCCGGCGTCCCCAAACGCCCACGCCGACTTAGCTCAGCTGGTAGAGCAACCGCCTTGTAAGCGGTAGGTCATCCGTTCGATTCGGATAGTCGGCACCAAAAAATTTCAATTAATCAATGACTTACAGAACAAGCCACATCAACAAGGTGTGGCTTTTTTCTGTCTCAGTGGGAATGAATTCCCACTCAATTCCCACTGGGTTCCCACAAAAGGCACCCGATCGCCCCCGATTCTTCCCGATTTTTTTCCCACAGGATTCCCACACGCAAGCAGACCCACGCGAAAACACACACCAACCTAGAACGAGGGTCGGATGTGCATTTTCGGCCCCGACTTTTCTTGATCTTTCTGGGCAAAGCGTTTGAGTTCCTAGAACAGGATGAGAGCGCAATACGCGCATCACTTTGTGGGGGGGGTGATGGAAATCTTGAAGAAAGCATTTCTGAAGCTTTACGAACTTGAGGAGCTTGGGATGCCCGCCGGCAGGACGCTCGAGAACCGGCTGCGAGGTGGCTTCATCGATCTCGGTCAGGACGTCCCGCCGCTGCAGACCCTCAAACTCGGAGGAAGTCGCGTCGTGGCGAGGGATCACCTGATCCATTGGCTCAAAGTCACTGGTGGCATTGAGCCTAACGCCTTTGCACCGCCTGCCACGTCAGCACCGGCCAGACAGGAGGAGGCCCCTGGTCGGCGCGGGCGGGGCAGACCAAGGAAGGCAACGGATTCACGGGGAGCAAAATGAACGCTCCAAGACATGGGCCGGCGACTCGTGCCGTTGATGCACCGGCTCTGCCAGTGGGCGATGGCACCTCGTCTGGGCGATATCGAGAGCCCACGGTCCATTGAGACGCCCACGATGGCAGCCTCGAATCAGGCTCGCCGCCAGCCGACGGCAACGGGCGCAAGCTCTGTCGGCGCCGATCCAAATTTGAGCCACCGGGGTGCGGCAGAAAACTTGGACTGGTTAGACTGCGATTCCTAGGAGTCTGTCAGAGGGTGTAAACGAAATGATTTACCCTGCCAATCGTGTCGCGAGGATACGCGCTTCGGCCAACCACACCCAGGCGAGCGGGGCCCAGTTGGATCGGTCATGGTGCGCCATGAGGCGGCGGGCTCGCTCGTTCCAGGCATGCGTGCGCTCGACCACCCAGCGCTTGGCCTGCACGACGAAGCCCTTGGCAACAGTCTCGGGCCACAGGGGCTGCTGCGCGTCTTGCCAGGTTCCCGTGCTGCGGTTGCCGGGGTGACGCACGACCTCCACGCTGATGCCGTGGGTCAGCTCGATGCCTACGGCGCATTTGCCGCCGTAGGCGGCGTCGGTGTAGAGTTTTTTCAGTCCCGGGACTTTGGTGCAGGCCTGCGCCACGACCTCGGCCGCCGCATCACGATCCTGCACGCTGGCTGCCGTGAGCGTGACGGCCAGCAGCAATCCCAGGGTATCGACCACCAGATGGCGCTTGCGCCCCTTGACCTTCTTGCCCGCGTCGAACCCGGTGTTGCCGCCCTGGGCCGTGCTGCGCGTGCTTTGCGCATCGATGATGGCGGCCGTCGGCTCGGGGGCTCTGCCCATGCGATCGCGCCATTGCTGGCGCAGCCGGTCGTGCAGGGCCTCGAACACGCCGGCCGCAGCCCAGCGCTTGAACGACATGTAGGTCGCCTGCCAGGGCGGGAAGGTCTTGGGCAGCAACCGCCATGCGCACCCCGTGCGCAGCGCGTAGCAGCAGGCGTTGACCATCTGGCGGCGCGCGTAGCGGGGTGGCGCACCGCGCTGGCCATCGCGCTCGAACAGGTCCGCCACCAACGCCCACTCGGCATCGGTCAAATCGGTGTTCATGCCGCTGGCGCCATCGGCACGGCGGTGCGCGGCGGTGTAGCCGTAGCGCTTGGGCGCAGTTCCTTGCACCGCAGCGCGCTCACCGGCGCGGCGCAAGGGCTTGAGCCGCTCGATGCCGGCCTCGCGCAGCGCCTTGCGCACGGTCACCGTGCTGACCTTGACGCCCGTGCGTCGAAGCAACTCGCGCGTCACCTCGTCCAACGACGCGCGTGGCTGCTCCTGGGTGATCGCACGCAGCACTGTGGTGTGTTCAGCGTCCAGAGAGGGCTTGCGGCCCGGTCGTCTTGCTTGCTCATCCTGCGCCTTCTTCACCATCTGCCGCCTCGTGTCCGCATGCCCCGATCCGAGCATAACGCACGAGATGTTGTTTTCGTTTACATCCTCTCAGACTTGCGGATCGCGGGCTGCAAAACGGTTGTGCGGCGCGCTGCGCCAGCGGCTTCTTGCCCCATAGCATCCCCACAGCCCTTTTTCGCCCTCCACGCCCCAAGCCCGACAGACTCCTAGGCTTCTGCGGCGCTCGGCGGAAATGCGGAATCCCAGCATTTCGTGGGATTGAGTGAAGTACGCCACGAGAAGGAAGGCTCGGCTCGCGGCCAGCTTGGTGTGCGCCATTTCCAGGCGCCTGCGCAGCCCCGCAATCACCACATACTCGCAGCTCCAGTCAAACTGGAACGCTTCGCCCATCTCAAAGCTCAAGGGAATGAACCCCGCGTGTCATGGCGCATTGCCCTGCTCTGCTCAGTTTTCAACTGCAATCAACCGCCGCGTAACCCACTCGAAATTCAAGAGAGCCAAAAAAGTTTATGTTGCATGTTGAATCAATCACGAAACGAAATCACGGCGATGTCCCGAACTCTGTTGAACGGATAGTGTGAAGGTGGCGGCTCCTTTCGCCCGCATGCGAGCATGCGGGTGCCTCGCAAGCAAAGAAAGGAACCACCAAGATGAAGTCTCGCACGAAATCCACGGCGCGCGCATGCGCGCAGCCCCAAGTTCAGATCTCGATGCCATTACAAGGCGTTTTGCAGGACGTGCAGCAAGCGTTTTACGGGCTGTGCATCGAAGCCGGTCGGCGGGTGCTGGACGTGATGATGGAAGCCGACCGAGAGGCGTTGTGCGGTCCCAAGGGCGTGCCCGATGCCCAGCGCCGCGCCGTGCGCGGCGGGCACACCAGCAGCCGCGTGGTGCTGGGCGGGCAGCGCATCGACATGCGCCGGCCAAGGGCACGCGCCCTCGATGGCGGGGAACTTCCCCTGCCCACGTTTGCCTGGGCGGCAGGGGCCGACCCGCTCAATGCGGCCACGCTGTCGGCGGTGGCCGCTGGGGTGTCCACGCGGCGCTACGCCAGCACGCTGGGTCCGCTGCCACCCAAGGTGCGCCGCTCGTGTGTAAGCGTTCAGCCAGCGGCGTGATTGCGCTCGAGCTATTGGGTGGGTAGATGCAGCAGCATCAGGCAGCAGTCTTCACGCGTCGGGCAGTGCGCCGCTGCACCGCCTTGGTGGTGTGCGATGGGCATACTGCTGCGACGCACTCGGTGAGGTTCACCGCTGCCAGAAGCATGAACTTGATCGCATCGGTTTTCACGTCCAGCAGGTCGTGATCCTGCAGGCGGCTGTAGACGAACGCCAGCAGGTTGGGCTCGGCGTGGGAGTCGATCTGCTGCTGCAGCGCCTGCGCCTGCTGCAGCGTGGTCAAGCCGTCGAGGAAGAGCATCTTCGCCACGAGGCGGTCGAGGCAGCGATCTTGCAGATCCTCGCAGACCATCGGCCATGCATGTCCGCTGATCTTCATCGCCTGGTACACCACGAAGAGGATGTTGAGGATAATCTCGACCTGCTCCAGCCTGGCGCCCAGGCGCGGCAGGACCAGCACACTGGCAAGCAGCGTGGGCTGGTGCGCATGGATCTCGTCGGCGAGCGCCTCGCGCGCGCGCAGATCCATGCGGTCGACGGTGAGGATCGCCTGGGCAACAATGCGCGTGGAGATCCGCTGCGTCATCGGGGCGCGGCCCTGTCCAGGTCCGAGCACAGCGGGTCCTGCCCGAAGTGCTGCGTCCACAGCCTGGGGGTGAGTTCGACCACCCGGGACTGGGGATGTCGGCCCACGCGCTGCAACACGTCGACCAGATAGGTGTACGGGTCGATACCCTGCAGCACGCAGGTGGCGATGAGGCTTTGCAGGATGCCCACATGGCGTGCGCCGACCTCGCTCCAGCAGAACAGCCAGTTGCGCCGCCCCATCGGGATCGGACGCAGCGCGCGCTCGATGTGGTTCGTGTCGATGGGCACCGCCGGGTCATCGATGAACACTGACAGCGCTGCCCGTCGCTCTCGCACGTAGGCCAGCGCTTTGGTCAACGGATTGCTCGGCAGCAGGCCCTGCTGCGCGAACTGCTGCTCGACCCAGGCGAAGAACGCCTGCACCCGCGCCCGGCTGTGGGTGGCGCGATGCGCCAGCTTGGCCGCACCCTCCCACCCGGCGGCGCGGATCTCGGCCTCGATACGGTACAGCGCGGTGATGTGCTGCAAGGCTTGCGTGGCCGCCCGCGGCTCGGCGTCTTGCGCCTCGAAGAACAGGCGCCGCGCGTGCGCCCAGCACTGCGCGTGGGTGACTCCGGTCTGCCTCGCATAGCGGGCATAGGCCGCGTAGCCATCGCTCAGCAGCACCGTGCCACTGGGCAACTGTCCAAGAACTTGGCTCACATGCTCATGGCGGCGCGAGGCGAAGTGGGGGAAGCACACCTCGTCGTGCTCGCCATACACCGGCCAGAAGTACGTGCCCTTCATCTTCCCCGGCCCGGCGCGGCCGGCCTTGATCGGGGTCTCGTCCATCGTGATCACATGCCCGCCCAGGATCGAGGCCAGCTGCGCATCCACGATGGGCTCGAGCAGCGCCGCAGTCTGCTGCATGAGCTGGGTCAACCAGGCCCGGCTGAGCTTGAAGCCGGCATCGGCCAGCCGCTGATGCTGGCGGTACAGCGGCAGGTGGTAGCGGAACTTGTCCACCGCCATGCCGGCGACGAAACTCACGTCGGCGCGGCTGCCCTCGAACACGCTGGCCGGCGCCGGCGCGCAGTGCAGGGTCGCGGTGTCGAGCCGCTTGATCACCGGGCGCACGTACTTGAGCGCCACATAGGCGCCCGGGCGCTGCGCCAGGCGGTAGCTGACCTTCTCGCCGATGACCTCGTACTCCTCGGCACGCAACCCCTGCGCCTGGGCGCACGGCAGGTGGATGACCTGCACCTCGACCCGCTCGGCGTCGAAGAACGCCGTCGCGTCCTGGTCGCCAGCACAATCTGTCGTGCGTGCGCGCCGCGTGTGCCCGGCCACTTGGCGTCCAGCCTCGGGGGCTTGTGGCGGGATCGGCAGATCACCCAGAATCTGGCCGAGATGAAGTTGCTGCGCATCGGCCACGCTCTGCAGCCGTTCGCTCTTGCTGCCGAAGATCTGTCGCCTGAACCACGCCAGTTGCCGCTGCTGCTCAACGATGGTCTGCGCTTGCGATTGCAGCAACCGCACGAGAGCCTCAACCGCCATGCCCGCCACGATCTGGGCGGTATAGGTCTGCACTTGAGCGGGGTCTGCACGCATGAAAGCATTGTGCCCATGGCAAAGCCCGAAGGGAATCGGGCTTTGCCACATTGCAAAACCCGTTATCGCCACTCCACGTGTCGATGCCGCTTGAACTGCCGCGTCACCTGCAGCCCCTCGAGCAGGAGCTTGAGCGCGGTGAAGTCGATCTCGGCGCTGCGCTGCCCGCCCCAGTCGCGCACAAAGCGGCCGGCCTCCAGCCGTTTGCTCCACACGCACCAGCCGCTGCGATCGAAGTACAGCACCTTGATCTGGTCAGCCCGACGGTTCGCGAACACGAACAGATGCCCGCCCAGCGGGTCGACCTCAAAGCCCTGGCGCGCCAGCGCGTACAGCCCGTCGTAGGACTTGCGCATGTCGGCAGGCTGCCCATACAAGAAGACCCGGATGCGCCCCTCAGGAAAGAACATCAGCGGCGCACCAGATGCAGGCTCATGCCGCCGCCCAGGTCCAGCCGCAACTCCATGGGCGCATGCATGCCGCCGGTACCGACTTCGCCCAACTCGATGAACCCCGCGGCACGCTGCTCCATACGCCCAGTCTTGGCCGTCACGGGCGCAGCCTTCACCTTGCCCGACAGCCGCTCACGCCAGCGCCGATAGCTGCTCACACACACTCGCTCCTGCCGACAAAAGCTCTTGAGCGTCAGCCCCGAGGCCGGGAAACGCTCAATCACGTCGCGCCAGCACGCCTCGTCCAGGTGCCGCCGCCGCTTGACCTCGGCCACCTCTGCCGCGTCGTTCTCCATCTCGAATGTCTCCTCATCCCTGCGATGGGAAACATTCTTCGTGGGATCCGAAACGAACGAAAGAACGCCGCTGGCTTACCGGTTACCTGCACACGACCGCGCGCAACAAGCTCAAGAGCGCTCAGAAACGCCCCTCGATCATTGCCGCATGCTGGATGCAGGCTACGCTCTGGTAGTGTCATTAATTAAGTAAAGATCAATAAGAAAGCCTCAAGCCATATCGTGGGATTTGTCAGAATCAACCCGCCCGCCGTGCGCGCATCGCTTGGCCGATGACCTGAAGTTGCGCATCACTGAGTAGCCGTGCGGCCAGAGGCAGGAGTTCCCCTTCTTCGAAATCGATGTGCCGCCTGTGACGGAAAGCAAAATCCTCCACGCTTTGCGGATCGAGCGCAGTGGCATTGCCTTCCTTGAGGGGGACAAGCTGCGTATAGAGTGTCTGCCATGCAGCGTCGAGCGCACGGTGTTCGCGCGTGATGCGCGCGTGCATTTCATGCAGACACACTGCATCCGAACCGGCCATGGCCTCGAACAGCGCGGGAAACAGATCCTCTTCTTCGTCCTGATGGTGCAGGCGCCCCGCTGTGTCGAAATACCGCATCACCTGCGCAACAGCCTGCCGCGCTGCATCATCGGCGCCATGCACTGCCAAGTGCGCAGGCAGGCGCTGCAGGGTGGTGCACTGCTTGGCGATGCGCTCATGGCAGGCGGACAGCAGCGCCAGCGGTGCATCGAAGCCTGCGCTTGCATGCGCACCGAAAAGCTTGTCGAGATCCATGTTGCGCTCCTTTCATGCGCTGCGAGACGCCTGCTATTGTGGTAACTATAATACTTATAAAAATCCTCGTGATCGCAAAGGAGGGGCATATCATGGTTCGTGAACTTGTCCTCAAACGCGTTTATGCACAAGCAGATAACGAAGACGGCATGCGCGTACTCGTCGATCGACTGTGGCCACGTGGGTTGACCAAGGCCGCGGCCCGCATCGATCTCTGGATCAAGGAGGTGGCGCCGAGCGATGAGTTGCGGCATTGGTTCGGGCACGAACCAAGCAAGTGGGAGGCATTTCGAGAACGCTACCTGCAGGAGCTGACACAGCCTGATAAGGCCGCAGCGCTTGCCGTCCTGCGCCAGACCATGCGCGAACATCGCAAGGTCACGCTGCTGTATGCGGCGCATGACGAAGCGCACAACAACGCCGTGGTGCTGCAGCAGGTCTTGCATCCAAGGTGAGAACGTCAATTCCACTCCTTCCACAGGCACCCTTTCGGCTCGATCTCACCGCATGGGCACTGCGGCGCGCGCCGAACAATGGCATCGACGCTTGGGATGGCAAACAATGGCGACGCAGTGTGTTCATCGGAGGCACCGTGGTCGGCATCGTGGTGACTCAGACTGGCCCGGTCGATGCCCCGTCCCTGGAGCTTTGCTGCGTCGGTGCCGACGAAATCGACGCGCTCCAGAGCCAAGCTCTAGCGGCTCTTGTGCGCAACATCCTGGGTTTCGACGCCTCTTTGCAAGGCCTTGACCGGCTGATGCGAAGCGACGCGCAGGTCGCTGCTTTGGCACAGCGCTACCGCGGGCTGCGGCCACCGCGTCTTCCCGATCTGTTCGAGGCACTGAGTAACGCTGTCGCCTGCCAGCAGGTCAGTCTCGCCAGCGGCCTTGCGCTGCTGAGCAAGACCGCTGCGCACCTTGCGCCGCCTCACAGACCGGCCGGTTTTCCGCCGCCATTTCCCAAACCCGAAACGGTCCTCGCCGCAGGCGAGACGGTGTTGCGCAACCTGGGTTGGAGCCAGCGCAAGGCGGACTATCTGCTCGGCTGCGCGCGGGCCATCGTCAGCGGCGCGATCGACCTCGGCAAACTGGAGGCTGCCAGCGACGACCGCGCCATTCAGATGCTCAGCAGCCTGCGCGGCATCAAGCGCTGGAGCGCGCAATATGTGGCACTCAGAGGTCTGGGTCGCCTTGCCGTGTTGCCATTGGACGATGTCGGTGCGCACAAGCACCTTGCACAGTGGCTCGGCAGGCCACGACTGGACGCGGCACAGATGGAGCAGCTCGCTCGGAATTGGGTGCCCGCTGCGGGCATGCTGTATTTTTTGCTATTGCTCAAGCGACTGGAAGACCGTGGACTGGTCGGAGCGCAGATTTGATTTCGCCATGGATACGACACCCACCAAATCCGTTTCCGTTCTGCTGCACGAACATGCGGTGATGCTGCACACCATGCGGATGATGCGCCTGACCCTGCTGAACGGGCAGATCGATCAGGCCCGCCACGCACTGGATGCTTTGCACAAGCAGCATGCGGCGCACATCGCCGCAGAGGAAGCACAATGGATTCCGCGCATTTCGGCCGGGGCGCGCTGGCAACCCAAGGTCTATCTGGCAGAGCATGCCAAACTGGGGGAGATGCTGCTCGATTGGCGCCACCGTCTGGCTGCTCTCGATCACAAGATCACCGATGCGTCGGCTCGCCTAGATCTGCTCGACGCCAGCCTGCCCCTGCAGCATTTGCTGGAACACCACTTCGAGCGCGAGGAAAAAGGGATGTTCGCCGATGCGAGTCGGTGAGACAGGTGTCTGCGGCAGGCCGATCTCGAGGCAACACCAGTTTCATGCGGCCGCAGCGACGAATTTGCGCAGCTTGGGATTGACGCAGTCGCCCAGCGTGGCAGTATTGAGCTCGGCGTAGTACGCCTGCCTTGCGCGCTCCAACCGGGGGCGCAGCGCACAAAAACCACTCAGCAGGCAATGGCCGCCATCGTCCCGGTAGCACTCGGCAAGCACTTCATCCTCCTCTAGCCAGGCGAGCACCTCGCCGAGCCGGATCCGCTGCGGCGGCAGCGCCAGCCTGGCTCCGCCGCCAGCGCCGCGCACCGTCTGCACATAGCCGCCGGCAGCAAGGCGCTGGAGCACCTTGACAAGATGTTCGCGTGAGACGTCGAGCATCGAAGCAAGTTCGGCACTGGACCACATCTCACGCTCACTGCTGGCCAGCACAAGCAGGGCGCGCAACCCGAAATCAGAAAACGAGGTCAGTCGCATGGCAAACTCCAAATAGGTATTGCGAATGCCATTATAAATCTTTATAGTGGAATCTATATTACTTGTTCAGGCGTGCCGCCACGGCTCCTGCGCCTGGTTGGAGACGACACCATGACGACCACTCCCCGATCCGATACCGCCTATGCGGAGCGCGAACTCGGTGCCCTCGCACGAGACATTCCCGGCGCCACCACAGTGCTGCGCGAACACCACCTGGATTTTTGCTGCGGCGGGCAGCAAACGCTGGCTGAAGCAGCGCAATCCAGGGGTTTGGATATTGGTGCAATTGTTGCAAAGCTTGCTGCACTCGAAACCGGCGCAGCAGCCCGTGTGCCCACGGATGCAGACAGCCTCATCGACCACATCGTCACACGGTTTCACGACGGCCATCGTCGTGAATTGCCTGAGATGATCGGGCTGGCGACCAAAGTCGAGCAGGTGCATGCCGGACATCCAGAGGTTCCCGCGGGACTCTCTGCACTGCTGCAGGCGATGCTCGACGAACTGCAGAACCATATGCAAAAAGAGGAGCAGGTCCTGTTTCCGATGATGTGCCGCAATCCCGGCGGATTTCTCGTACCGCCAATCGCGCAGATGCGCGAGGAGCACACAGAACACGGCCAGATGCTGGAGCGCATGCGCTCAATTGCCCACGACTTTGCACCGCCGCCGCAAGCCTGCAACACCTGGCGCGCGCTGTATGCGGGGCTTGCACACTTCCATGCCGAGTTCATGGAGCATGTGCATGCCGAGAACAACATCCTGTTTCCGCAGTTCGAGGCACGCGGCTGAGGTCGTTTCGACCGATCGCGGCCGACTGGCATGGTCTTTCATCCCTGAAGGAGGAATCGCATGGACCCGCTCAACATCATCCAGCAACCCCACGCGCACCGCCGCGCCGATCGCACCTATGCGTTCGACGCCACCGGCATCGCCAAGCGCTTTCGTCATGCGGCGATCTTCGGCGCGTTGAATACACTCGAACCAGGGGAGATCATGGCGTTCTTCAACGACCACGATCCGATCCCCCTGTTGCAGCAGATCGAGCGGCACTTCGGGGATCGGGTGCGGGTGGAATATGTCAGCCGCAGCGCCGAAGGGGTGCGCATCGACTTTTACGTGCAGACCGCAGGCTGACGGCTGTCAGCCAGCACGCCGTGACGGTTTACCAAAGCCCGGACTGCAGACGGGCGGCCTCGCTCATACGATCCAGACTCCACGGCGGATCCCATACCAGTTCGACGTTCACTTGTTCGACACCAGGGATGCGCGACACCTTGTCATGCACTTCTTGTGTGAGCACCGAGCCCATGCCGCAGCCGGCGGCAGTGAGTGTCATGTCGATGTCGACCCGCCACCCGATTCCGGTTTCGTCTGCCGCGCGCACGTCGAGCCGATAAATCAGCCCGAGCTCGAGGATATCGATCGGAATTTCTGGGTCGTAGCAGGTCGCAAGCTGCGTGCGCACTGCGCTTTCGACTTCTTCGCGCGTCGACGGCTTTGGGATGTCGGCGTGTTCACCGCCGTCCAGACCCAGCGCGTCGGCGTCACGGCCGTCAATGCGGTACATGCGACCTTCCGACACAACGGTGATGTGACTGCCCAGCCGTTGCGTCACGCGGGCTTGCGTGTCCTTGAGCAGCATTCCCTGGATCCCGATGGGCACGAGAATGGCCGCGACGTCGCGGCGCAAGGTGACGAGACCCGAATCGGTCGGCCAGTTCATGTCAAGGCTCCCTCTCGGTGTTCGCCAGGTCTGCGGCCTGAGTGAGTGCGTTGCGCAGGGTGTGCCAGGCGAGCAAGGCGCATTTAATGCGCGCCGGAAATTGCTTGACACCTTCGAGTGCAGCCAATTTGCCGACGTCATTCGGGTCGAGCGGCTCGCCGCCGATCAGTGCACCGTGCATCTGCGCAAACAGCGCAAGCGCCTCGTCGATGCGTTTGCCTTTGACCGTTTCCGTGAGCATCGAAGCCGATGCGGTGGAAATGGCGCAGCCCTCGCCGCTGAACGCAATGTCATGGATGACGCCGGAGTTGTCGACGGCAAGCTCGATTTGCACCCTGTCGCCGCACAAGGGGTTGTGCCCCTGCGCGACGCGGTCGGGGTGCGGCAAATGGCCGAAATGCCGCGGCCTGCGGTAGTGGTCGAAAATGACCTCCTGGTAGAGATCGCGCAAATCAGCACCGTCGCTTGCGCCCATCGCCACCTCCCTCATTGAGCGAACATCGACTGCGCCTGCCGCACCCCTGCGACGAGCGCGGCGATATCTTGCTCGTCGCTGTAGACGCCAAGCGAGGCGCGCGCCATTGCCGGCACGCGAAAGCGCTGCATCAGCGGCATCGTGCAATGGTGTCCGGCGCGGATTGCCACGCCGTGCGTGTCGACGATGGTGCCCAGGTCATGCGCGTGTACGCCGCCGACGTTGAACGACATCACCCCAATCTTGCCAGGCGCGCGGCCATAGAGGCGCAGACCCGGAATTTCGCTCAGTTGCTGCTCGGCCTGCGCGAGCAACATGCGCTCGTGCGCCGTGATGCGTTCCCAGCCAATGCTGCCGACGAAGTCGAGCGCTGCGGCCAGGCCGACGGCGCCCGTGATGTGCGGCGTGCCAGCCTCGAAGCGCGTCGGCGGCTCGGCAAAGGTGCTGTGTTCAAAGCTGACGGTGTGGATCATGTCGCCGCCGCCCTGGTAGGGCGGCATCGTGGCAAGCAGCTCGGCCTTGCCCCAGAGCGCGCCGATTCCTGTCGGGCCGTACACCTTGTGCCCGGAAAACGCGTAAAAGTCGCAGCCCAGCGCTTGCACGTCGACCAGCAGATGCGCAACCGCCTGAGCGCCGTCGACCAAGACCGGCACGCCTTGCGCGTGCGCTCTGTGCGCCAGTGTGGCGATGTCGTTGACCGTGCCAAGCACGTTCGACGCGTGGGTGATGGCAACCAGCCGGGTGCGGTCGTTGAGCAGCGGCGGCAACTGATCGAGGTCGAGTACTCCATCATCCGAGATGGGAATGACACGTAGCCGTGCTCCCACCGGTTCGCACACCAGCTGCCACGGCACGATGTTGGCATGGTGCTCCATCGCCGAGACCAGCACCTCGTCGCCTGCGGCCAGGCGCGGGCGCAGAAAGCTCGCGGCAACCAGATTGATCGCCTCCGTGGTGTTGCGCACGAAGACAATTTCGCTCGCCGTGCGGGCGTTGACAAAGCGTGCCACCGTTTGCCGTGCCACCTCATACGCGTCGGTCGCGCGCTGCGACAGCGCATGCACGCCGCGGTGGATATTGGCGTAGTCGTGGCTGTCGAACGCGCGCATGGCCTCGATGACGACGAGCGGCTTTTGCGCGCTGGCGGCGCTGTCGAGATACGCCAAGCGCTTGCCATGCACGGTTTGCGCGAGCGCCGGAAACTCCGCACGTAGCGCAGCCTGGCACGATCCCAAGCACAAGGTCGATGTGTCGCGAGCGTTCATTTGCCCTCCACATCGAGATCGGCCAGTGGCAGACCATGCCGCGCCAGCTGCGCATGCACGGCCGTGGCCAGCGGCGTGAAGTCCAGGTCGGGCAAGGCTTGCGCGATGAAGCCCTGCACCAACATTTGCCGCGCCTGCTGTGGCGCGATACCGCGCGCAGCCAGATAAAACAGCGCGTCGGCATCGAGTTGGCCGACGGCAGCGCCGTGGCTACAGTGCACGTCGTCGGCGTCGATTTGCAGTTGCGGCCGGGTATCGACTTCGGCGCCTGCGGACAGCAACAGATTGCGATTGATCATCGCTGCGTCCGTTTGATCTGCGCCGGGCAGTACGTCCACCCGCCCCGTGAATACGGCATGCGCTGTGTCATCAACCACCGCGCGCACATGCGTGTGGCTGCTGCCGCGCGGTTGGCGGTGGGCGATGCGCAAGTGCACGTCGCCATGTTGCGCGCCGCGCAGGAGGCTTGCAGCACGCAACTCGGTCGTGCAGGCAGCGGCGAGGTGATTGACCGCGCATTCCTGCCGCGAAAGCGCTGCGCCGGTAATGAGTGCCTGGGCGGCAAAGTGGCTGCCTTCGCCTTGCGCGACATGCACCTGCGAGATGTGTACCGCAGCCTCGCTTTCGCTTTGCAGGCGAACGAAGTCGAGTTGCGCTGCTGCTTGCAGTTCGATACAAGTCACGTCGCTGACCAAATAACCGGGAGTGCCCGGCAGCGCGACATGTTGCACGATGAGCTGCGCCTGCGCACCCGCGCCCAAGCGCACGCGGTGGCGCAAATGGCTGCCGCCAGCGCGGGTTTGTACGGCGATGACGCACAGCGGCGCGGCAAGCCGTGCGCCTGCGGGCAGGTCGACGTCCACGCCGGCGGCGGCGAACATCCGGTTGACAGCGTCGAAGGCGTCCTCAGCAAGCGGCGCAAGCAGTGCGTCGTCTTGCGCGCTTGCGGCTGACCACACGCGTATACCGGCGGGCAGTGCCTTCGGTGTCGACAGGCCAACGTCGAGTCGGCCATCGATGAACACCAGCTGCGGGCAATGCGCCGCGTCGAGCGCGCCCAGTGCAGCGAGATCGTCTGCACTGACCGTACGCGATGGCGTCTCGGCCGTCAGAGGCATCACGTCGAGCGCGCGCAGCGCGGTGTATTTCCAGTCTTCGTCGTGTCGCGTTGGTAGCCCACGCGCGCGCAAGGCGTGTACTGCGTCGTGGCGCTGGCATGCAAGCGGCAAGGGCGGCCTGGGGGCGCGCGCATACGCATCAAGCAAACCGTCGAGCGCGCTCATGCCTTTGCCTCCGCTTGCAGCCAGCTGTAGCCTTCGGCAGCGATGCGCTGCGCGAGCTCCGTGCCGCCAGATGCGACGATGCGCCCAAACAGCAGCACCAGCACGCGATCGGGCACGATGAGCTCAAGCAGCCGCTCGTAATGCGTGATGAGCAAAAACGCGCGCTCGGGCGAGCGCATGGCGTTGACCTGGTCGGCAACGGCTTTCAGCGCGTCCACGTCCAGCCCCGAGTCGGTCTCATCCAGAATGGCCAGCCGCGGTTCGAGCAGCGCCATTTGCAGCATGTCGTTGCGCTTTTTCTCCCCGCCGGAGAATCCTTCGTTGACGCCCCGGTGCAAAAAACTCTCGTCCATACCGAGTGCGCGCAAATGCTGCTTGATGAGATGCAGAAACTCGATAGCGTCGAGCTCTGGAAGTTCCAACAGCTTACGCCGCGCGTTGACCGCCGCTTTCAGCAGGTAGATGTTCGACACCCCGGGGATTTCCACCGGGTATTGGAAGGCAAGGAACAGTCCGCGGCGGGCGCGCTCATCGGGCGGCAGTGCGAGCAAATCCATACCTTCGAACTGCACGCTGCCTGTGTCGATCTGGTAGAGGTCGCGCCCGGCGAGGACTTGTGCCAACGTGCTTTTGCCCGAGCCGTTGGTTCCCATCAGCGCGACCACTTCGCCAGGGTGGATTTCAAAATCCACACCGTCTAGCACCGGTTTGCGCTCGACGCGCGCGTGCAAGTCGCGCACCGCAAGCAGCGCATGGGAGGCGCGAGCGGAAAGAGGAGATTGGGTCATGCGTTGTCCTTTTTCTGTCGATCAGCCAACCGCGCCTTCGAGGCTGACACCCAGCAGTTTTTGCGCCTCGACGGCAAACTCCATCGGCAGCTGCCGGATGACGTCGCGTGCAAAGCCGTTGACGATCATTGCCACCGCGTCCTCGGCGGAGATGCCGCGCTGCATGCAATAAAAGAGCTGATCCTCGCCGACGCGGGAAGTCGTCGCCTCATGCTCGACCTGCGCGCTGGGGTGGCGCACTTCGATATACGGGAAGGTGTGCGCGCCGCAATGGCTGCCGATGAGCAGAGAATCGCACTGCGTGTAATTGCGCGCGCCCTCGGCCTTGGGCAGCACTTTGACCAAGCCACGGTAGGTATTGCTGCCAAGGCCCGCGGAAATGCCCTTGGAGACGATGGTGCTGCGGGTGTTGCGGCCGATGTGGATCATCTTGGTTCCGGTATCGGCCTGTTGGTGGTTGTTGGTCAGCGCAACCGAATAAAACTCGCCGACCGATTCATCCCCGCGCAGCAGCACGCTCGGATACTTCCAGGTGATCGCCGATCCGGTTTCCACCTGCGTCCAGGAAATGCGCGAGCGAGCACCCCGGCAATCGCCGCGCTTGGTGACGAAGTTGTAGATGCCGCCCTTGCCGTCCTGGTCGCCCGGGTACCAGTTTTGTACTGTGGAGTACTTCACCTGTGCGCCTTCGAGCGCGATGATTTCCACCACGGCGGCGTGCAGCTGGTTTTCATCGCGCCGCGGCGCGGTGCAGCCCTCCAGATACGACACCTGCGCGCCCTCGTCGGCGATGATCAGCGTGCGTTCGAACTGCCCGCTGTCCTTGGCGTTGATGCGAAAGTAGGTCGACAGCTCCATCGGACAGCGTACGCCCTTGGGGATGTAGACGAAGCTGCCGTCGGTGAACACCGCCGAGTTGAGCGCGGCGAAAAAATTGTCTCCCGGCGGTACCACCGTGCCCAGGTATTGCTGCACCAGCGAGGGGTGGTTTTGCACCGCTTCGGAAAAGGAACAAAAAATGATGCCATGTGCGGCCAGCTTGTCCTTGAAGGTCGTGGCAACCGAAACCGAGTCGAACACCGCATCGACCGCCACCCCTGCGAGCGCGGCGCGCTCGTGCAGCGGAATGCCGAGCTTTTCGTAGACACGCAGCAACTCCGGGTCGACCTCCCCCAGACTCTTGGGCGACTTGGCCGTTTTTGGAGCGGCGTAATAGTGGATTGCCTGATAGTCAATCGGCGGGTGGTGGATTTTCGCCCAGGTCGGCTCGGTCAGATTCAGCCAGTGGCGATAGGCCTTGAGCCGCCAGGCGAGCAAAAAGTCCGGCTCGTTCTTTTTGCGCGAAATCAGCCGAATGATGTCCTCGTTCAGCCCCTTGGGCGCGAGGTCCGCCTCGATCGGCGAGACGAAACCAGCGTCATAGTCGCGATTCAGGAAGCTTTCCAGCGCGGCGTTGCTCTTGTTCATGGCACATCCTCGGTCAGGTTCATGGCTGAATGACTTGGCGTGCGGGTCAGACGAAGTCCGCAGCCACCGCAACAGCCACAGGGTGGATGCTGGTCGGCCGCATCCCGGAAGCCAGCACCATCTGACAGACATGCTCCAACCGCTCGACGTGTTCGAAAGCGTCAAGCGGAGAGCGACCGATGGCGACCATGCCGTGTCGGTACAGCCCGACGATGTGCGGCATTTCGCCCAGAGCCGGCGTGAAAGTCTGTGCGCAGGCCAGAGCCAGCTCCTCGCTCGTGGCAGCAAGCGCTGGCACATTGCGTCCGACACGCGTGTAGCGCGTGACTTCCGGAAATTCCTCGGACAGTTCCCGCAAGTCCCAACCGGCGAACATTGCGGCGACGATGTAGGTCGGATGCAGGTGCAGCACCGTGTCATACCCTGCGGGCAGCAACGCCTGGACCAGGCGGTGCAGGGCAAACTCACCCGATACCCCAGCAGGGGCCACGCCGTGCGCCAGCGCATCGGTGCTCACATGCAGCATCTGCGTGGCATCAAGCCGCGCCTTGATCACGCCACTGGGCGAAATCCAGAATCCGTCACCGTTGACATCATCCACCGAGACATTGCCATCGCGGTGCGTGATCCAGCCTCGGGCATAGGCTGCCTGCAGCATGCTGCTGGCTTGGGTATTTCGGCCTGTGTTCCCATTGAGAGCAGAAGTCGGGATGGGGGCGGCGGTCATGTCGGGGTTCCTGTGGATTTATCCGTTGAATGAATCGGTAAACTTTTTACCACTATACGACCCACCGGACAGCATCCATGCAATAACCCTGAAAGCAGGCGTGATTCTGAACGTCGACAAAGTCTGCCGCGACGACGACAATTTCCATACTTGAGTCTTGCCAAAAGACATGAAGCCGCGCTGGACACTCACTGCCAAGATTGCCCTGTTCACAGGGGTGTTCCTCATGCTGTCGTTGCTGTCCGTGGGGGCGACGTTGTGGATTTCGTGGAATCTCGAAGGTGGCGCGGCAGCGGTGAACGTTGCTGGACAGTTGCGCATGCTCAGCTACAAGGCGGAGCTGACCGCCGCGTCGCGCGACTCGGCGCATCTCGGCGCCGAATTGCAGCACATGCAAGACAACCTCGAGATGCTGCGCACCGGCAGTCCGTCGCGTCCCTTGTACGTCCCCTGGGATCCGTCTATTCGCGCACGGTTCGATGTCGTGCTGCATCACTGGCAGAGACTGAAACCGCAGTGGCAACAGGCATCACCGGACACCGCCGTGCCGAGGCAGGAGGTTGACCAGTTCGTCTCGCAGATCGATGCCTTTGTCAGCGCCGTCGAGCATCGCCTCGATTTCTGGACCACCGTGCTGCATGCGTTCCAGATGGGGCTTGGTGCGCTTGTGGTGGTCGGTGCGCTGCTGATGTTCTACGCGGCGTATCTGTTCGTGCTCGAGCCGGTTGGTCGACTCAGCGGCGGAGTGCAGGCCCTCGAGCGGGGAGATTACGCGGCACGCGTTGACATCGCCACCAGCGATGAATTCGGCGAGCTGGCCATCGGTTTCAACCGCATGGCCGGGCAACTGCAGACGGTCTACACCGAACTCGAAGAGCGCGTCAGACAAAAAACCTCTGCGCTGCAGGCTGAGCAGCAACGGCTCGCAGCGCTCTATCGCATCAGTGCATTGGTGTCCAAGGCGCAGAGTCTCGATGAACTGGCCAAGGGGTTTACCGCAGCGATCCAGGACATCGCCGGGGCAGACGCTGCTTTGCTGCGCTGGACAGATGAAACTGCCAGGCGCTATCTGTTGCTCGCTGCCCAAAGCATGCCGCCCGCTATCACCGAAGCCGAGCGCTGCCTTCTCGCTGGCACCTGTCATTGCGGTCAGACTCAAGCAGGGGCAGGGCCGCAGGTCGTGCAATTTCGCCCGGCGACCGACAGTCCATCCCACGCCCCTGATGATGCCTGCGTGCGCGAGGGCTTCGCCACGTTGGTGAGCGTGCCGGTGTCTGTGCAGCAACGATTGCTTGGCGAGATCGATCTGTTCTACCGCCGCGAGCACCGGATGGATCGAGAACAGAGTACCTTGTTCGACGCTCTCGCGGGCCATCTCGCTGCAGCGATGGAAAGCCTGCGCAGCGCCGCGCTGGAGCGCGAGGCTGCGGTAGCTCGGGAGCGTGCGTTGCTCGCACGCGAACTGCATGACTCCATCGCGCAGGCGTTGGCCTTCATGAAGATTCAGCTGCAGCTGCTGCGAGCGGCAATGAAGGCAAACAATGCGCAACGGATCGACGCCAGTCTCAACGAACTGGACGCGGGGGTGCGCGAGAGTCTGGCCGATGTGCGCGAACTGCTGCTGCACTTCAGGACCCGCACCCAGGACCAGGACATCGAGCCAGCGCTACGCAGCACCCTGCAAAAGTTTGAACTGCAAAGCGGCGTGCCGGTGCAATTGCAGTTCAGCGGACATGGTCAACCGCTCGACCCGGATGTACAGATCCAGGTTCTGCATGTGCTGCAGGAAGCGCTATCGAATGTGCGCAAGCACGCGCATGCAAGCCGCGTCGAGGTCGAAGTCACCAGCTTGCCAACCTGGCGCTTCGCCGTCCGTGACAACGGTCAGGGATATGATCCGAGCGCCCTGCAGGTTGGCGCACAGGCCCATGTCGGGTTGCAGATCATGCGTGAACGCGCGGCGCAGATCGGCGGCACGCTGCAGATCGCCTCCATACCAGCCAAGGGAACACAGGTCATCCTCGAACTTCCTGATGCGTTCGGCACACCCTCCGCATTGGAATCCGGTTCGCCAGATTCCACGACTGCACTCATCCATGCCTCCTGAAATTCGCGTCCTGCTGGTCGATGACCATCCGTTGTTCCGTCGTGGGTTGGTTTCGCTGCTCGCTGAAGAACCCGGCATGCAGGTGGTTGGTGAGGCGGCCGACATCGGTGAGGCGCTGCGGCAGATCGAGCGCACCCAACCCGATGTGGTGCTGCTCGACAACCATCTTCCGGGGGTGCGTGGAGTCGATGCGGTCGCTGGGCTGCATACAACCTTTCCGCAGGTGAAAATTCTCATGCTCACGGTCAGCGATGACGCAGCGGATCTGGCCACCGCGCTGCGTGCTGGCGCCAGCGGCTATCTGCTCAAGACCTGCGACATCGGCGAAATCGTCGCCGCCATTCGCCGTGCGCAGCATGGGCAGGTCATCGTCGGGGCCGACATGGCGCCCAAGCTCATGGAGGCGATGCGCGATACCGCGCAACAGGAACCACTACCTGCCACCACAGCAGCGGAGATTTCACCCGAAGACGATACCGAGCCGCTCAGCCCGCGCGAGCGGCAGATCGCTGCAGCCATTGCGCGCGGCGCGAGCAACAAGGTCATTGCCCGCGATCTCGACATTGCAGAAACCACGGTCAAAGTGCATGTGCAGAGTATTCTGCGCAAGCTCAATCTGTCGTCGCGGGTGCAAATAGCGGTGTACGCCAGCGAAAAGGGCTGGGCGACTTGATCGTCGCCAGCAACTGGTAGCGCCCTGCACACCTCGCAACGGGCTCAAGGAATCCCAACATGCCAACCACCGCATTCGTTGATCTGCTTCTGGCTGCCAGACGGCAATCCGAACCCCAGCACCTCTACCTCATCTTCACCGCTGCTGAATTGCCGCAAGATGCCAGCGCCGAGCAGCGCTCCCGGTTTGCCGAGAGGCAGGGAGGCGCTCTCACTCCGGTGATGGCAGTGGACAAGTCGCCTGAGGACCTGGTGGATTTCGGCGCCCTGGTCGACGAGTCGGCGCAGACCGGGCAGCACTGGGACATGGTGTTCGTCACCACGCAGTCGGTTGTAAGCAAGCTGCCGCCAGACCCTCAGCGGGTTGAGCAAACGCTCACTGGGCTGATCGAACGCATCCGCGCCGGGCAGATCGACTGTTTCGCCACATTCGACCGGCAGGGGCGACTGGTGCATCTGCGCTGAACACTGACGTGCTGCTGCGCCGCCTCGTTCTTTCGGCGTAGTTCCACCGACAGTGCAGTGGATCGGCTCTCCTCCGACTGCCGCGTGCACTGCCTCTTCTGATCGATACCGCCCAGGCGCTGTGCTGCCTAGAGTGTCCTTGTCAATTCAAGGAGGCTCGTCATGGGCGCAAATGCGCAGCAACACCGTCGCCAGGCCTGGTCGGTTTTGATCGTCAGCACCTGGGCGTTCACCGTCTGCTTCATGGTCTGGATGATGTTTGCCGTCATCGGCATCCCCATCAAGAAGACCCTGGGACTCAATGCCACCGAGTTTGGCCTGCTCACCGCGATGCCGGTGCTTAGTGGGTCGCTGATCCGGGTTCCGTTGGGCATCTGGACAGACCGCTACGGCGGACGCATCGTGTTCACCCTGATTATGGCGGCGACCGTCATCCCGATCTGGATGTTGTCCTACGCCACCGCGTACTGGCAATATCTGACCATCGGCCTGTTCATCGGCCTTGCCGGTGGTTCCTTCTCGGTCGGCACACCGTATGTGGCGCGCTGGTTTCCAAAAGATCGCCAGGGCTTGGCAATGGGGATTTTCGGTGCGGGCAATTCGGGTGCCGCAGTCAACAAATTCGTTGCACCGGCACTGGTCGTGACCTTTGGCTGGACCATGGTGCCGCATGTGTATGCCGCGGTCATGCTCGGCACGGTCATTCTGTTCTGGCTGTTCAGCTACCACGACAAAAGCCATGTGGTGCAGGGTCAGACCAGTTTCATGCAGCAACTCAAGGCGCTGCGAGACCCAGGCGTTCTCAAGTACAGCCAGTACTACAGCATTGTGTTCGGTGGTTACGTGGCACTGTCGCTCTGGATGGTCCAGTACTACGTCGGTGAATACAAGCTCAGCCTGCCGGTGGCCGCACTGCTGGCCGCGGCGTTCTCCTTGCCGGGCGGGGTGCTGCGTGCCGTGGGCGGATGGCTGTCGGATAAATTCGGAGCGCACCAGGTGACCTGGTGGGTCCTATGGGTGAGCTGGGTGGCGCTGTTCCTGCTGTCATACCCGCAAACCCAGTTCACGGTGCTGACCACCAGTGGCGCAACAACATTCCACATCGGCCTGAACGTCTATGCCTTCACCACGCTGATGTTCATTCTGGGCATCGCCTTCGCTTTCGGCAAGGCCAGCGTGTTCAAGTACATCGCCGATGACTACCCGGCGAATATCGGCACGGTGTCGGGCATTGTCGGTCTGGCTGGAGGCATGGGCGGTTTCCTGCTTCCCATCATGTTCGGCGCCCTGCTCGATCTCACCGGCATCCGCTCTTCCGCCTTCATGCTGATGTATGGCGTGGTCTCGCTCTCGCTGGTGTGGATGTTCTTTACAGAAGTCCGCCGCACCGATGTGCTCAGGCCTGCACCGCGTCACCCCCCAACCGCATCTGGCGCAAGCCTCGCGCATGGCCAATCTGCCAGCGCTACACATTCTTGAGACCCCAGGAGACTCAACATGTCCAGTCATGTGATCAAACATTGGAACCCGGAAGACGCGGCGTTCTGGAAAAGCGAAGGCCAAATGATTGCTCAGCGCAATCTATGGATCTCCATTCCCGCGCTCACCCTCGCCTTCGCGGTCTGGATGGTGTGGTCAGTGGTGGTGGTGAAGTTGCCGCAAGTGGGCTTCAAGTTTTCCACCAATCAACTGTTCTGGCTGGCCGCGCTGCCCGGGCTATTCGGTGCCACGCTGCGCATTTTCTATTCCTTCATGGTGCCGATCTTCGGCGGGCGACGCTGGACAGCGATCTCCACAGCCTCGCTGCTGCTTCCCGCGCTGGGCATTTATTACGCGGTGCAAAACCCCGCCACGCCCTATGAAATCTTCGTCATCCTGGCGCTGCTCAGTGGCTTTGGCGGCGGCAATTTCGCCTCATCGATGGCCAATATCAACTTTTTCTTTCCAAAGGCGCAGAAGGGCCTGGCGCTGGGACTGAATGCCGGGTTGGGCAATCTAGGTGTGTCCATTGTGCAGTTCATCGTGCCGTTGGTCATTACTGCTGCGGTATATGGCGTGCTCAGCGGCGATCCACAGACCGCCGTGTCGGGCAACAAGACCACGCAGATCTGGCTGCAGAACGCCGGTTTCGTCTGGGTGCCCTTCATCATCGCCTCCACCCTTGCGGCCTGGTTCGGCATGAATGATCTGGCCGACGCCAAGGCTTCCTTCGCCGATCAGGCAGTGATTTTCAAGCGTTCGCACACTTGGCTGATGAGCCTGCTCTACACCGGCACTTTCGGCTCGTTCATTGGCTACTCGGCAGGCTTTCCGCTGTTGATCAAGTCGCAGTTTCCCGGCATCGATGCCCTCGACTATGCCTGGCTCGGCCCCTTCGTCGGCGCACTCATCCGGCCCGTCGGCGGCTGGCTGGCCGACAAGCTCGGCGGCGCCCGCGTGACGTTCTGGAATTTCATACTCATGGCGCTGGGCGTGGTGGCGGTGCTGTATTTCCTGCCGCAAGGTGGAGTGGGTGGCAATTTCACCGGCTTCCTCGCTGCCTTCATGGTGCTGTTCGCCACCACGGGCATCGGCAATGGCTCGACCTTCCGCATGATCCCTGTGATCTTTCTGACCGACCGCACGCGCGCCGCTGCCGGACAAGGCCCAGCAGCGCAGGAGCAGGCCGTGAAAGACGCCAACAAGGAAGCGGCAGCCGTGATCGGCTTCAGCTCGGCCATTGCGGCCTATGGCGCCTTCTTCATTCCCAAGAGCTATGGCACGTCGATTTCCCTGACTGGCGGCCCTCAGGCCGCGCTGTATGGCTTTATCGCCTTCTATGTGCTGTGCGTGCTGGTGACCTGGTGGAACTACAGCCGCAAGAACGCGCCGATGCCTTGTTAACCCCTGAATCAACGGAGACCACGATGAGTCACTTTCTCGATCGCCTGACCCACTTCACCAAGACCCGCGCCAAGTTCTCGGACGGCCACGGCGAAGTCACCACCGAAGACCGCACCTGGGAGGACGCCTACCGCGGCCGCTGGCAGCACGACAAGATCGTGCGCTCCACACATGGCGCCAACTGCACCGGATCGTGCTCGTGGAAGATTTATGTCAAGGGCGGCATCGTCACCTGGGAAACACAGCAGACCGACTATCCGCGCACACGCCCCGACATGCCCAACCATGAGCCGCGTGGATGCCAGCGCGGTGCCTCGGCGAGCTGGTATCTGTATTCGGCCAATCGTGTGAAGTATCCGATGGTGCGCGGTCGACTGATGAAAATGTGGCGGCAGGCGCGCAAGACCCTCGACCCGGTGGACGCTTGGGCCAGCATCGTGCAGGATCAAGCCAAGCGCAGCGAATACCAGAAACTGCGCGGCATGGGTGGTTTCGTGCGGGCGCATTGGGACGACGTCAACGAGATGATCGCCGCAGCCAATGTCTACACCATCAAAACCTATGGTCCAGATCGGATCTACGGCTTCTCGCCGATCCCGGCCATGTCCATGGTGTCGTATGCCGCAGGATCGCGCTATCTCAACCTAATCGGCGCCGTGCCGGGCAGCTTCTACGACTGGTATTGCGACCTGCCCCCGGCCTCGCCGCAGGTCTGGGGCGAGCAGACCGACGTGGCTGAATCAGCCGAGTGGTTCAACGCCAACTACATCATGGCCTGGGGCTCGAACGTGCCGCAGACCCGCACCCCCGATGCGCATTTCTACACCGAGGCGCGGTACCGCGGCGCCAAGACCGTGGCCGTCTCGCCCGATTACTCCGAAGTTGCCAAGCTCAGCGATGAATGGGTGCACCCCAAGCAGGGCACCGACTCGGCTCTGGCCATGGCCATGGGCCATGTCATGCTGCGCGAGTTCCACTTTGGCGAGCACAAGTCGGATTACTTCATCGACTATAGCCGCAAATACACCGACATGCCGTTGCTGGTGCGGCTGGAAGAGCGCGAGATCGCTGGGGGGCGCAAGGTACTGGCGGCCGACCGCTATCTGCGGGCCAGCGATTTCGCCGACCATCTCGGCCAGGCCAACAACCCGGAATGGAAAACCGTGGCGCTGAACGCAGACGGCTCAGTCGCGCTGCCACATGGCTCGGTCGGCTATCGCTGGGGCGAGCAGGGCGAGATGGCGGGTAAATGGAACCTGGAAGCACGCGACGCGCGCGACGGTGCCGACACCCAACTCGCGCTCAGCCTGATCGAGATGAAAGAGGGCGTGGCCGAAGTCGGTTTCCCTTACTTTGGCGGCATCCCCGCAGAACATCACCCCGGCAATGTGCAGGACGATGTGTTGGTGCGCAAAGTGCCTTACCGCGTGCTGCAACTGGTTGACGCCGACGGCCGTGCGCAGGACGTGAAGGTAGCCTCGGTCTATGACCTGATGGCCGCGCACTACGGCATCGACCGCGGCTTGGGCGATGAACCCAACCCCTGCGCCCGCAGCTATGCCGACAATGTTCCCTACACCCCGGCGTGGCAGCAGCCTATCACCGGCGTTCCGGCTGAGGTGGTGGTGCGCATCGCCCGAGAGTTTGCGATCAACGCGCACAAGACTCACGGCACTTCGATGGTGATTCTGGGTGCGGGCCTGAACCATTGGTACCACATGGACATGCATTACCGCGCCATCATGAACATGCTGATGATGTGCGGCTGCATCGGCGTGCCGGGTGGTGGCTGGGCGCATTACGTCGGTCAGGAAAAGCTGCGCCCGCAGACCGGCTGGACCGCCCTGGCCTTCGCCCTGGACTGGGGACGTCCGCCACGGCAGATGAATTCCACCAGCTTCTTCTACGCGCACACAGACCAGTGGCGCTACGAAAAGCTGGGCGTCGATGAAATCCTCTCGCCGCTGGCCGACCCGAAGGAATTCGGCGGCAGCATGATCGACTACAACGTGCGCGCCGAGCGCATGGGCTGGCTACCGTCGGCGCCGCAACTGCAAACCAACCCGCTGCACCTGGCGCGCGAGGCAAATGCGGCTGGACTGTCCCCGAAGGACTATGTGGTCAAGGGCATGAAGGACGGCAGCCTGCGCATGAGCTGCGAAGACCCGGACAACCCGGTGAACTGGCCGCGGAACATGTTCGTCTGGCGCTCCAATTTGCTGGGTTCGTCGGGCAAGGGCTCGGAATACTTTCTCAAGCATCTGCTGGGCGCACAGAACGGCGTGCTCGATACCGAACTGAGCGCCGCAGACGGCCGCCCGCACGAGGTGCAGTGGCGCGAGGACGCCCCGCAAGGCAAGCTCGATCTTCTGATCACTCTCGACTTCCGCATGAGCACCACCTGTCTGTTTTCCGATATCGTGCTGCCGGCGGCCACCTGGTACGAAAAGAACGACCTCAACACTACGGACATGCACCCCTTCATCCATCCGCTGTCGGCCGCAGTCGATCCGTCGTGGGAAGCGCGCTCGGACTGGGAGATTTTCAAGGGCTTCGCGCAGAAATTCTCGGAGGTCTGCGTTGGTCATCTGGGGGTAGAACAGGACGTGATCCTCACGCCGATGATGCACGACACCCCTGCCGAACTCGGCCAGGCCACCGCCGTGCGCGATTGGAAGAAGGGCGAATGCGAGCTCATCCCTGGCAAGACCGCACCGCAGATCACGGTAGTCACCCACGACTACCCCAACACCTTCAAGCGATTCACCTCTTTAGGGCCGTTGATGGACACCATCGGCAACGGCGGCAAGGGCATTGCCTGGAACACCGAGGATGAAGTCAAGGCGCTGGGAGAACTCAATGGCAAGGTGCTGGAAGACGGCGCTACCAAGGACCGTCCGCGCATCCTGACCGATATCGATGCCTGCGAAACCGTGATGATGCTGGCCCCGGAGACCAACGGACATGTGGCCGTGAAAGCCTGGGCCGCGCTGTCGAAGATCACCGGGCGTGACCATACTCATCTGGCCCTTCCGAAGGAGCACGAAAAGATCCGCTTCCGCGACATCCAGGCGCAACCGCGCAAGATCATCACCTCGCCCACCTGGTCGGGCATCGAGGATGAGAAGATTTGCTACAACGCCGGCTACACCAACGTCCACGAATACATCCCTTGGCGCACCCTCAGCGGCCGCCAGCAGTTCTATCAAGACCACTCCTGGATGCTGGCCTTCGGCGAGGGCTTTGCCAGCTACCGCCCACCGGTCAACCTCAAAGCGGTGCAGCCTGTGCTGGGCAAGTTTGGCAACGGCAACAAGGAAATCGTGCTGAACTGGATCACCCCTCACCAGAAATGGGGCTTCCACAGCACCTATACCGAAAACCTCATTCTGCTCACTCTGAGCCGCGGCGGGCCGTGCGTATGGATTTCGGAAGATGACGCCAAGGTGGCAGGCATTGTGGACAACGACTGGATCGAGGTGTTCAACGCCAACGGCGCCATTGCGGCACGCGCTGTGGTCAGCCAGCGGGTGAAACCCGGCATGGCCATGATGTACCACGCGCAGGAACGCATTGTGAATACCCCAGCGTCCGAGGTGACCAAGGCGCGAGGCGGCATCCACAACGCCGTCACCCGCATCGTCACCAAGCCCACGCACATGATCGGGGGCTATGCCCAGCTCGCCTATGGCTTCAACTATTACGGCACGGTCGGCGCCAACCGCGACGAGTTCTGCATCGTGCGCAAGATGGACAAGGTGGACTGGATGGACGAGCCCGCTGGCCCGGCCTACAGCCACGAGCGCCCGCACCCCATCGAACCGCAAGCCTGACCCCACGCCAACAGGAGAAACACAATGAAAGTTCGCGCCCAGATCGGCATGGTGCTCAACCTCGACAAATGCATCGGCTGCCACACCTGTTCCGTGACCTGCAAACAGGTCTGGACCACGCGCCCCGGCATGGAATACGCCTGGTTCAACAACGTCGAATCCAAGCCTGGCATCGGCTATCCCAAGGAGTGGGAAAACCAGAACAAGTGGAAAGGCGGCTGGACCCGCACGGCGGGCGGCAAGTTGCAACCACGCCAAGGTTCACGCCTGTCCATCCTGATGAAGATTTTCGCCAATCCCAACCTGCCGGAAATCGACGCCTACTACGAGCCCTTCACCTTCGACTACGAGCACCTGCACAAGGCACCCGAACTCAAGGCTGCGCCAACCGCGCGCCCGCGCAGCCTGATCAGCGGCCAGCGGATGGAGAAGATCGAATGGGGTCCGAATTGGGAAGAAATTCTCGGAGGCGAGTTCGCCAAGCGCAGCCGCGACGCCAACTTCGAGGCAATGCAAAAAGACATCTACGGCGAGTTCGAAAAGACCTTCATGATGTACCTGCCGCGGCTGTGCGAGCACTGCCTGAACCCGGCCTGCGTCGCGTCGTGCCCATCGGGTGCGATCTACAAGCGCGAGGAAGACGGCATCGTGCTGATCGACCAGGACAAATGCCGCGGCTGGCGCATGTGCATCTCGGCCTGCCCGTACAAGAAGATCTATTACAACTGGGAAAGCGGCAAGTCGGAAAAGTGCATCTTCTGCTATCCGCGCATCGAGGCCGGCCAACCCACAGTGTGCTCGGAGACCTGCGTGGGCCGCATCCGCTATCTGGGCGTGCTGCTGTATGACGCCGACCGTATTGAAGAGGCCGCCAGCGTAGCCAACGAGAAGGATCTGTACGAGGCGCAGCTCGGCATCTTCCTCGACCCACATGACCCGCAGGTCATTGCCCAGGCTCGGCGTGACGGCGTGCCAGATGCCTGGCTCGACGCGGCAAAACGCTCGCCGGTCTACAAGATGGCGATGGAGTGGAAGATCGCCCTGCCCTTGCACCCGGAGTACCGCACCCTGCCGATGGTCTGGTATGTACCGCCGCTCTCGCCTATCCAGACTGCGGTGCAAAGCGGCATGGTGAGCGACAACGGCGCCCTGCCCGACGTGTCGCAACTGCGCATTCCGCTGCAATACCTCGCCAACCTGCTGACTGCTGGCGATATCGTTCCGGTCAAGCGTGCCCTGGAGCGCATGCTGGCCATGCGCGCCTACATGCGCGGCAAACATGTGGACGGCGCCGCCAATGTGGCCGCCATCGAGCAGGTGGGTATGCCCGCGGCGATGGTGGAAGACATGTACCGCATCCTGGCGATTGCGAATTACGAAGACCGCTTCGTCATCCCGACCGCCCACCGCGAATATGCCGAAAACGCCTTCGATCTGAAGGGCTCATGCGGCTTCACCTTCGGCAACGGCTGCTCGGACGGCGAGTCCGCGCCCTCGCTGTTCAGCGGCAAAAAACGCCGCACCTTTGCCATCAAAGCGGAGATGTAATCATGCAAGACCTATCCAGACCATTGCGCGCCCTGGCGCTGCTGCTCGACTATCCGGGCGAGGACATGCAGGCGCATCTGGCAGAAATCCGCGCCATCCTCAGCCCGCTGGAATCCGGCCAGTCTGCAGAGCGGGAATCGCTGCTGGGCCTGATCGACCACATGGCGGCCACCGATCTGATGGATCTGCAGGCCGAATTCGTCGATACCTTCGACCGTGGCCGCAGCACCTCGCTCAACTTGTTCGAGCAAGTGCATGGCGACTCGCGTGATCGCGGTCAGGCCATGGTCGATCTGCTCGCGCAATACCAGGAAGTCGGCCTCGATCTGCAAGCCAGAGAGCTACCCGACTATCTGCCGGTCTATCTCGAATATTGCTCGGTTCTCGACACGAGCGCGGCGCGGGAGGCGCTTGAAGAGGTCGCGCTCCTGGTGGCGCATCTCACCGCCGCGCTCGACCGTCGGGAATCTCGCTGGGTGGCCGTGACATCCGCCGTCTGCCGCCTCGCGGGGGTGAGCGATTGGCGGGCTCTGGTGGAGCAGCAGAGGGGGCAAGAGGCCCGCCCGCCCACCCCCGGCCCGCGCGACATCCAGCGCGAGGGCCTTCCGCCCGACTGGACGCCCGCCGGGCTCGACGCGGTTTGGGCCGAGGAACCGGTGGATTTTCTCGGCGCCTGCAATCCGCAGCATGCAACCCCTTCCGTGCAGACCGTGCAGTTCATCCCACGCGCTGCGCAACCCCACTCCGCAGGAGTCTGACATCATGAACTGGAACGACTTTTTGTTCGGCATCTATCCCTACATCGCCGGCACCATCTTTCTGGGCGTCAGTCTGGTGCGCTTCGACCGCGAGCAATATCTGTGGCGCAGCGAATCGAGCCAGATGCTGCGCACCGGCACCCTGCGCTGGGGATCGAATCTGTTTCACGTCGGCATCATCGGCCTGTTTTTCGGCCACCTCTTCGGCCTGCTCACGCCCTTGGCGTTCTTTGAAGCCTTGGGGCTGGAGCCGCATGACAAGCAGATCATCGCCATGGTCACTGGCGGCGCGCTGGGTGTGCTGATTTTCATCGGTCTGGTGTTGCTGATCTGGCGCCGTATCAGCGATCCGCGTGTCGCCGCCCACACCAAGCCGATGGACTGGGTGACGCTGCTGTGGTTGCTGGCCACCCTGCTGCTGGGTCTGTCCACCATTTTCGAGTCGGCGCAGCACACCGATGGGGTCGAAATGCTCGCCCTGATGTCCTGGGCCAAGCACATCGTGACCTTCCGTGGTGTCGAGGCGGCATCCTACATGCAACATGCATCCTGGATTTTCAAGGTGCATATCTTTTTCGGCCTGACCCTGTTCCTGATTTTCCCCTTCACTCGACTTGTGCACATCTGGAGCGGCTTCGCCTCAGTGGGTTACCTGCTGCGCCCGTGGCAACTGGTGCGCAGCAAACGCTAAAAGCTGGAGATTGACATGGAAACCAACCTCTTCAATTCCGCAGTGCCGACCGACGATGTGCTCACCCGCCTGCGCCAAAGGGCTGCCGAACTTGAACTTCAGGCAGACAGCGACGAAGCCTTGCTCGAAGCCGTGCTGCAGCACGATGTGCAGACCCCCGAGCCGGACGAGGCCGAATGCCGCCGTTATTACGCGCAACACGCCGACACCCTGCGCCAGGGCGATATGGTCGAGGCCGATCACATTCTGTTCGCGGTCACGCCGTCCACCCCCATCGACGCCCTGCGCACCAAGGCCGAGGACACCCTCTACTCCTTGATGGCCGACGCCAGCGGGTTTGCGGAACTGGCGCGCGATCTGTCCAACTGCCCGTCGGGGCAGGTGGGCGGCAATCTGGGCCAACTCACCGCCGAGCAATGCGTGCCCGAGTTCTGGCAGGCCCTCATGGAGCATGGCAAAGCGGGCCTGTTGCCGCGTCTGGTGCGTACCCGATTCGGCCTGCACATCGTGCGCATTGCCCGCATCGCCCATGGCCAGTTGCTGCCTTTTGAGGCGTTGCAGGCGCAGATTGCGCAAACGCTGCGGCAACAATCGCTGGTGCGGGCCTTGCAACTCTATGCGCAAGACCTGGAGCGACACGGGCAGCAGGACGCGGACTCCGAGCCCGCAGTTGCCTGCCCTGCGCCGCAGAACTGAGTTCGCAGCGCGCAACCAGGGCATCGTCATGTCTGCCATCTCGACGCATCACAGACCCTCGTCGGATCGTGGTGGGCGCCCGGCGTACGCAGAACTCACCGCGACGCTCATCCACACCCGGCAGCAACTTGCTCCCAAGCGATTGTTTTCTCCTGGCCCTGACGCGGCACAGCTCGACACTTATTTTCACGCGGCAGCGGCGGCGCCGGATCACGGACAGATTCTGCCCTGGCGGTTCATCGTAGTGCCGGCGGACAGTCGGGCCGGTCTCGGTGAGGTGTTTGCTCAGGCCTTGAAGGAGCGCGACCCCACCGCCAGCGACAAAGAACTGGCCGAGGCGCGCGACAAGGCGCATCGCGCGCCCTTCGTCGCGCTGGTCGTGGTGCGCGATGCCACTGACGATCATCCCGAAATTCCCTTGGCGGAGCGGCTGATTTCCCTGGGCTGTGCGATTCAGAACATCCTGCTCAGCGCCCATGCCGATGGCTTCGGCTCTGGTCTGGTCAGCGGTCAGGCTATGCAATCCACTGGCTTGCGTCAGTTCTTTGCGCTGCATGAAAACGAGCAGGCGGTGTGCTTTGTCGCCATCGGTACTGCCGACCGCAGCAAGCCGATTCGCCTGCGCCCTGCCCCTTCGGCCTTTGTTTCCATCCTGCATGACGAGCCCCGCCATGACTGACGAGTTGCTCAGCCGCCTGCGCCGCTTTCACAACGACGCCTTCCCTGCCTACCAAGCCACTTTTCAAACCCTGGTGGACGAAGGGCAGCATCCAACCACCCTGTTCATCGGCTGCTCGGATTCGCGCGTGTTGCCCTACCTGCTCACCGGCGCGGGTCCAGGCGAGCTGTTTCTGGTGCGCAATGTGGGCGGCTTCGTGCCGCCGTTTGACGGCAGCACCGGCTTTCACGGCACGGCGGCGGCCATCGAATTCGCCGTGCTCAATCTGAATGTGCAGCGCATCGTGGTGTGCGGGCACAGTCACTGCGGCGCCATCCGCGCGCTGTACGGAGACACTCCGGAAGAAGCGCACAACCTCACGTCCTGGTTACATCTGGGCCGGGATGCCATGCTTCCCGTGGCCACCCCAGGCCCCGAGGTGCTGCGCCGCACGGAGCAGCGTGCGGTCATTCTGCAGCTCGAACGCCTGATGGACTACCCCATGGTGCGTCGGCGAGTGGAGCAGCACAACCTGAGCCTGCACGGGTGGCACTACGTCATCGAGGACGGCCAGGTGGATGTGTTCGATGTGCTCAGTGGCCGCTTCATTCCGGCAACCGAATCCGAACACAGCGGCACGGGCCCCTACACCAGCGCCACCGTTGACGATGGCCGCCTGACACCACCGCTGCAGGATACCCCGGCCTGATGAACGCCCCTGGCCTGGTTGACGCCGTGCATCCGTCTGCGACGACAGGTTCTGGACACCCGGCTCCGCTGGCTGATATGGACCTGCCGCTGTTCAACTTTGAAGCGGATTACGCCAAGAGCCTGTGCTGTATGCCCATGATCGTGCGCTACAAGCTCGATGCCAGCCGCATCAAGCTCGCGCTGCAGCACTGGCAACGCTTTGATCACGCCACACGCAGGCGTCTCATCACCGAGGATCTCGATAACCCGGGAGGGCTGCGGCGCTACCGGCATCTGCTGCTGCACTCCATCGTCCATCAAGCCAAGGCACAGCCAACCCGCATGCCCGCGCGCGCGACCCACACTGTTTGGGACAGCAGACAACTTCCCGAGCGCGTGCGTCAAAGCGCACTCGACAAAGGCCTCATACTCAACGGCCCGCAAAGCTGGGCCGACCTCAGCGCATTGCAGCGCTACACCCTGTTCAAGCTCACCCGCCCAGGGCATGAGAACCGCAATTTCCGTGTGGCGCTTGAGGAGTTCGGCCTGCGCAAACCCCCGTGCTGAACCGCATCACGGCGCCGGATTTGGGACATTGAGGTGAATGTCCTCGATCGCCGCAAGCACCTGCGGCGACAGCGCGGTCCGACAGGCTCGCAGGTCTTCGTCCAGTTGTTGCACGGAAGTCGCGCCCAGAATCACACTGCCCACGCACCAGCGGCTGGAAGCGAAACCCAGCGCCAGTTGCGTTGGCGTCAGGCCTTCTGCGGCGGCCAGATCGGCATAGGCCGCCACCGCCTTGTCCACCTGCGGCTTGGCATAGCGGGCGCCAAAGCCCTTGAACAACTGCATCCGCCCGGCGCTTTGCGGATCGCTTCGGTATTTTCCCGACAGCAGACCGAAAGCCAGCGGGGAATAGGCCAGGAGCGCCACCCGCTCGCGGTAGGCCACTTCGGCGAGACCGTTTTCCCAGGTGCGATTGAGCAGGTTGTAAGCATTTTGCACACTCACCGGACGCGGCAGCCCCATGGCGTCTGCAAGGCGCAGGGCCGTCATCACGCCCCAGGGGGTTTCGTTCGACAGGCCCCAGTGGCGAATTTTTCCGGCTTGCAGACTCTCACCGAGTGCCGCCAGGGTGATTTCCAGCGGCACGGTGTCGCGCTCATTCTGCGGATCAAAGTGAAATTGACCAAACAGCGGCACATTGCGGTCCGGCCAGTGCAGTTGGTAGAGATCGACATAGTCGGTCTGCAGGCGCTTGAGCGAGCCGTCCAGCGCGCGGTGCAGGTTGTCGCGGGTGAAGCTGAGCTGGCCATCGCGGACCAGTTCAGCCCCCTGCCCGGTCCGGCGGCCTTGGTGGCGAGGAGAATCTTGTCGCGCTGTTGCGTCTTCAGCCAGGAGCCAACGTAGAGCTCGGTGCGCCCGGTGGTTTCTGCGCGAGTGGGCACCGGGTACATCTCGGCGGTGTCGAAAAAATGGACGCCCTGATCCAGCGCGAAGCTCAGCTGCGCATGTGCTTCGGCTTCGGTGTTCTGCTGACCGAATGTCATGGTGCCCAGGCAGATGCGCGGAATGTGCAGGGAGTCGTTCTGGGGTGGCGTGGAGCTTGTCATGGATGGGTCTGGGGGATGCGATTCGAGCATTGTTCAACAGGAACCGAAATTGCGTGGGCCACCTTGTACGCTTGATGTCTGCTTGATGCCCGCCCCTTCCCACACGCCCATGCCCCATACCACCCGACTGCTTGTTTTACTCGCCCACGGCTCACGCCAGCCGGAGTGGGCGCGCCCATTCGAGACCGTGCGCGATAGCGTGCAGGCCGCCCACCCCGATTTGCCGGTGAGGCTGGCGTTTCTGGAGTCCATGCAGCCTGCGCTGCGTCAGGTACTGGAGGAAGCGGGGCGTGACGGCCTCGGCCTGGTTCGTGTCGCGACGCTGTTTCTCGGTGCCGGTGGTCATCTGCAGCGCGACATTCCACGCATCGCGCGCGAAGTGCAGACGCTCTACCCCGCACTGCAGATCGAGATTGCCCCTCCCGCGGGGGACGATGCCGAGGTTCTCGCTGCGCTGGCCGCTTACGCCGTGCGCTGCGCGTCGGGTCTTGATGGCTGACCAAGAGGCGACCAGGGGCACGAAATTTGCACGAAGTCCGATATGTCACGCCCACCGCTCCCACAACGCCCCCTGACCGTTGCCATCATTTCCCCCGATCCCGCACTGGCGATGGAAGAGGGTGCGGCCAGCGATCCGCGCCAGACGCGGCGTTGCGCGCTGCTGGAGCAGGCTCTGCGGGATGCAGGCTACGCCGTGGTCGCCGTGCTGCCGGCCACGCCAACGCTGGACGAGCGCATCGCCGCGCTCAAGCCGGATCTGGTGATTGTGGACGCCGAGTCCAGCGTGCGCGATCTGCTGGAGCATGTGGTGCTGGCCTCGCGCGATACGCCGCGCCCCATTGTGCTGTTCACCGACGATGACGATACCGAAACCGCACAACTCGCCATTACTGCCGGGGTGACGGCCTATATCGTCGATGGTCTCAAGCCCAGCCGGGTGAAGCCGGTGATCGAAGTGGCGCTGGCGCGGTTCGAGCGCGAGCAGGGCCTGCGCGCCGAACTCGACGCGGCGCGCACGCAACTGGCCGAGCGCAAGCTGGTGGAACGCGCCAAGGGCATTGTGATGCAGCGGCAGAACTGCACGGAAGAAGAAGCCTTCCGCCGCATGCGCAAGCTGGCGATGGAAAAGGGCCTCAAACTCTCCGAGGTGGCCCAGCGCATCCTCGACACCGTTGGGCTGATCTGAAGCACGCGGAGCGCGCCTTCCAGGTGCGCCGCTGCACCATGCTGGCGCAGTCAAGCGGCACCTTGCACCACGGACGATCGGGCCAGCGCGCAGACCGCCGGGGGTTTCTCTGCCCTTCCCTCTGCACTGCCTTGAAGTTCGTCCTGGCACGCTGTTTGCACAGAACAGACCGTAGACCAACGGCGGTCTATGTTGAACCCACTGAGCGGATATCTCCCCCGTTCAGCTCGGCAATGATGCCTTCGTGTGCTTCGCCTCGTGTGAAGCGCCCGGAGGCTTTTTTTCGCCCGCAATTTTCAGGATCCGCCATGCGCAACCGACAAGACGCAACACCTTCGGCCACCTCTTCGGTCACACCCCAGAGCAACGACCCGGCACAACCCTTGCGCCGCACGCTCATCAAGTCAGGCGCCGCCGTGGCTGTTGCCGGCCTTCTTCCCAGCCTGCAGCCCACGGCACGCGCCGCAACCCTGGGAAAACCTGAAATGGAAGAGGTCAAGATTGGATTCATTCCCCTGACCGACTGCGCGCCCATCGTCATGGCCGCGGTGCTGGGGTTCGACAAGAAGTACGGCGTCAAGATCATCCCGAGCAAGCAGGCCTCGTGGGCCGCCGTGCGAGACAACTTGGTCACCGGCGGCATTCAGATGTCGCATGTGCTCTACGGCCTGCCGTATGGCGTACAGCTCGGTGTTGGCGGCCCGAAGAAGGATATGGCCATCCTCATGGGCCTGAATCGCAACGGGCAGGCCATCACCCTGGCCGAAACACTGGCCAAGGAAGGCATCACCACCGGGCCCGAGCTGGCCAAGGCCGTTCTGGCGAAAAAGCGCACCTACACCTTCGCGCAGACCTTTCCCACCAGCACCCACGCCATGTGGCTGTATTACTGGCTGGCCACCTACGGCATCAATCCGCTGAAGGACGACAAGGTGATCACCGTGCCGCCGCCACAGATGGTGGCCAATATGCGCGTGGGCAGCATGGATGGGTTCTGCGTCGGCGAGCCGTGGAACGCGGTGGCTATCAATCAGAAGATCGGCTTCACCGCCGTCACCTCGCAGGAGATCTGGACCGATCATCCCGAGAAGGCACTGGGCACCACCGCCGAGTTTGTCGACAAGTATCCCAACACCACCAAGGCCGTGATGGCCGCGGTGCTCGAAGCCTGCCAGTGGATTGACGCCTCGCTGGCGAACAAGACCAGGATGGCCAACACCATCGCCGCGCCCGGCTATGTGAATACCTCGGTGGAAACCATTCTGCCGCGCATCCTTGGCCGCTACACCAACGGTCTGGGCAATAGCTGGGACGACAAGCACCCGATGACGTTTTATGAGGACGGGCAGGTCAACTTCCCCTGGCTGTCCGACGGCATGTGGTTTCTCACCCAGTTCCGCCGCTGGGGCCTGATCAAGACCGACCCCGACTACCTCGCCGTGGCCAAGGCGGTGAACCGCATCGATCTGTACAAGGAAGTGGCCACCGAACTGAAGGTCCCTGTGCCCGTCAGCGCCCTGCGCACCTCCAAGCTGATCGACGGCGTGACCTGGGACGGCAAGGACCCCAAGGCCTACGCCCACAGCTTCAAGGTCAACGACCTCGCCGTCTGAGATTGATTGCCCGATGAACCAGGAGTCCAGCATGAACACCGCCGTCTTGTCCGCCCCCAGCGGGTCGTTTGAAACCGCCGCGACTGTCGAAGCCGCAGCACCCGCAGCCGTCACAACCGCAGCGCCACAGGCCGCGCCCGCCTTCCGCACCCAGAGCCCGGCGGAGCGGCAACGGGCGAAAAACCGCCAGATCGCCCTGCGCATCGTCGCTCCGCTGATGGGTCTGGCGCTGTTGCTGCTGGTCTGGGAAGTGGCGGCCGAGCACAGCAGCCAGTTCCCCTCGCCGCTGGTCACCTGGCATTCGGCGCAGAAGGTGTTCGCCCACCCCTTCTATGACAACGGGCCGAACGACGTGGGCATCGGCTGGAACCTGCTGGCCTCGCTGCAGCGCGTGGCGTATGGCTTCGGCCTGGCGGCGCTGGTGGGCATTCCGCTGGGCTTCGCCATAGGCCGGGTGCAGTTTCTGAACCGCATGCTCTCACCGCTCATCAGCCTGCTGCGCCCGGTATCCCCCTTGGCCTGGCTGCCGATTGGGCTGTACGTGTTCAGCAACGCTCCGGCAGCGGCCATCTACACCATTTTCATCTGCTCCATCTGGCCGATGATGATCAACACCGCCATTGGCGTGCAGCGCATCCCGGCGGATTACATGAACGTCGCACGCGTGCTTGATCTGTCTACCTGGAAGGTGTTCACCAAGATCCTGCTGCCCTCGGTCATGCCCTACATGATGACTGGCGTGCGTCTGTCGGTGGGCACCGCCTGGCTGGTCATCGTCGCCGCCGAAATGCTGACCGGAGGCACCGGCATCGGCTTTTGGCTATGGAATGAGTGGAACAACCTCAACTTGGCACACATCCTGATCGCCATCCTGGTCATCGGCATCACTGGCATGGTGCTCGAAGGCGCGCTGATGCTGATTGCGCGGCGCTTCAGCTACGACGAGGCGCGCTGACCTCTGCCACCCATTCAAGAGGGATTCATCATGGAACGTTTCATCATTGTGCAACAGGTCGAAATGGTGTTCGACACCACGCGCGGCCCCTTCCACGCCCTCAAGGGCATCAACCTGGACATCGCCCGTGGCGAGTTCATCAGCCTGATCGGCCATTCCGGCTGCGGCAAGAGCACCCTGCTCAACCTCATTGCCGGTCTCACTCTGCCGACCTCCGGCGTGATGGTGTGCGATGGCCGTGAAATCCACGCCCCCGGTCCCGACCGTGCCGTGGTGTTCCAGAACCATTCGCTGCTGCCTTGGATGACCTGCTACGGCAACATCTACCTCGGTGTAGAGCGCGTGTTCGGCGCCACGGAGACCAAGTCCCAGCTCAAGGCCCGCACCCAGGCCGCGCTGGAACTGGTGGGCCTGCCGCACGCTGCGCACAAGCACCCGCACGAAATTTCCGGCGGCATGAAGCAGCGCGTGGGCATTGCCCGGGCGCTGGCGATGCAACCCAAGGTGCTGCTGATGGACGAGCCCTTCGGCGCGCTCGACGCCCTCACCCGCGCCAAGCTGCAGGACGAGTTGCAGGGCATCGTCGCTGCCAGCGGCGCCACCGTGGTGATGGTGACCCACGACGTGGACGAGGCCGTGCTGCTGTCGGATCGCATCGTCATGCTGACCAACGGGCCAGCGGCGACCATCGGCGAGATTCTCACGGTGGACCTGCCGCGCCCGCGTGAACGCCTGGCGCTTTCCGAAGACCCGCATTACGCCCACCTTCGCGCCCAAGTTCTGGAGTTTCTCTACAAGCGCCAGGCGCATCCGCAGGCCAAGGCGGCTTGATCCGCCGCGTTCATCCAAAGGGAACACGCATCATGACCCATCCCAAACTCGTTCTCGTCGGCAACGGTATGGCTGGGGTACGGGCGCTGGAAGAGCTGCTCAAGCTCGCGCCCGACCTTTACGACATCACCGTATTCGGCGCCGAGCCGCACCCCAACTACAACCGCATCCTGCTGTCGCCTGTTCTGGCAGGCGAGCAGACCATCGAGCAGATCATCCTCAATCCGCTGTCCTGGTATGCCGACAACGGCATCACACTGCATCTGGGCCAGACCGTGATCGAGATCGACCGCATCCGCCGCGTGGTGCGCACTGCCGATGGCATCGAGGCGCCCTATGACCGCCTGCTGCTGGCCACTGGTTCCAACCCCTTCATCCTGCCGGTGCCGGGCAAGGATCTGGACGGTGTCATCGCCTACCGCGACATCAAGGACACCGAGACCATGATCGAGACTGCCAAGGCGCACAGGCACGCGGTGGTCATCGGCGGCGGCCTGCTCGGGCTGGAAGCGGCCAACGGCCTGATGCTGCGCGGCATGGACGTGACCGTGGTGCACATCATGCCCTGGCTGATGGAGCGCCAGCTCGACGAGGTGGCTGGCAAGCTGCTGCAGAAGTCGCTGGAAGACCGCGGCCTGAAATTCCTGATTGGCGCGCAGACGCAAGCGCTGCTGGGCAACGAATCCGGCCGGGTGCGTGCGGTGCAGTTCAAGGACGGCACGGAGATTCCCGCTGATCTGGTGGTCATGGCCGCGGGCATCCGTCCCAACACGGCGTTGGCAGAGAAGGCCGGCTTGCACTGCAACCGCGGCATTGTTGTGAGCGACACACTGCAGACCATCACCGACCCGCGCATTTACGCCCTGGGCGAATGCGCCGCGCATCGCGGCGTTGCCTACGGTCTGGTTGCGCCACTGTTCGAACAGGCCAAGGTGGCAGCCAACCATCTGGCGCAGTTCGGTATCGGCCGCTATACCGGCTCGCAGGTGTCGACCAAGCTCAAGGTCACCGGCATCGACCTGTTCTCGGCCGGCAACTTCATGGGCGGCGAGGGCTGCGAGGACATTGTGCTGTCCGATCCGTTTTCCGGCGTGTACAAACGCCTGGTGATTCAGGGCGACAAGCTGGTGGGCGCCTGCCTGTACGGCGACACCGTCGATGGCTCGTGGTACTTCAAGCTGCTGCGCGAAGGCCGCAAGGTGCACGACATCCGCGACAAGCTGATGTTCGGCGAAAGCCATCTGGGCGACGCTGGCCACCAGGGCCAGAGCAAGGCGCAACTGATGGCCGACGCCGACGAAGTCTGCGGCTGCAACGGCGTGACCAAGGGAACGATCTGCAAGGCCATCAAGGAGAAAGGCCTGTTTACGCTGGAAGAGGTGCGCAAGCACACCAAGGCCAGCGCAAGCTGCGGCTCGTGCACCGGGCTGGTCGAGCAGATTCTGATGTTCACCGCGGGTGGCGACTACAGCGCGACGCCAAAGAAAAAAGCCCTTTGCGGCTGCACCGATTCCAGCCACCAGGAAGTCCGCGACGCCATCCGCGAGCAGCATCTGCTGACCATTGCCGATGTGTATGCCACGCTCGGCTGGCGCACGCCCAACGGCTGTTCGAGCTGCCGCCCGGCAGTGAACTACTACCTCATTTCCACTTGGCCCCACGAGGCGAAGGACGACCCACAAAGCCGTTTCATCAATGAGCGCAGCCACGCCAACATCCAGAGGGACGGCACGTACAGCGTGATTCCGCGCATGTGGGGAGGCGAGACGAGCGCGGCCGAGCTGCGCCGCATCGCCGATGCCGTGGACAAATACAAAATTCCCACAGTGAAGGTGACCGGTGGCCAGCGCATCGACCTGCTCGGCGTGAAAAAGGAAGACCTGCAGGCGGTGTGGAACGACATCGGCATGCCCAGCGGCCACGCCTACGCCAAGGCGCTGCGCACGGTCAAGACCTGTGTGGGCAGCGAATGGTGCCGCTTCGGCACGCAGGACAGTACCGCGATGGGCAAGATTCTGGAGCGCGCCACCTGGCGCATGTACGCGCCGCACAAGGTGAAGTTCGCGGTCAGCGGCTGCCCGCGCAACTGCGCCGAGGCCGGCATCAAGGACGTGGGCATCATTGGCGTCGACTCCGGCTGGGAGATGTATGTCGGCGGCAACGGCGGCATCAAGACCGAGGTGGCGCAGTTCCTGGTCAAGCTCAAGACGCAGGAGGAAGTCCTGGAATACACCGGCGCCTTCATCCAGCTCTACCGAGAGGAAGGCTGGTATCTCGAGCGCACCGTGCACTACATCGCCCGCGTCGGGCTGGACTACGTGAAGCAGCGCATCCTCGACGACGCCGCGGGCCGCGCCGCGCTGTGGGAACGGCTGCAGTTCGCGCTGCAGGGCGAACCCGATCCGTGGTTCGAGTTCGACAAGGCACAGGTGGACGCGCGACAGTTCATCCCCATCGTGCCGGTCGCGGCAGCGCAAGGAGAACCAGCATGAACACAGTCCTTCACGACTGGACGGCCGTGTGCGCCGTCGCCGACATTCCGGCGCTCGGTGCGCGCCGCGTGCGCCGCCCCGACGGCGTGGACATCGCACTGTTCCGCACCGCGAGCGACCGCATCTATGCCCTGCTCGACCGCTGCCCGCACAAGGGCGGGCCGCTGAGCCAGGGCATCGTGTTCGGCGAAGCCGTCGCCTGCCCGCTGCACAACTGGACCATCCGGCTCGACGACGGCCGGGCGAAGGAGCCCGACGAGGGCTGCACCCCGAGCTTCGCCGTGAAGGTGGACGGCGATCAGGTCTATCTGCGCCGCGACCAGCTGCATGCGCCGATTGCCGCCATGGCCGCAGTGCGCTGCGACGGCACGGCCTGCGCGAGCGCCGAGCGATGAATGCCGCCGACCTGCCTTCGGGTTCCATCGCCATCGTGCCGGAAGGCGCGGTGCGTGAGACGCGCTCGACCTGCCCGTATTGCGGCGTGGGCTGCGGCGTCATCATCAAGAGCGAAGGCGGACGCATCACCGGTGTGCGCGGCGACCCGGATCATCCGGCCAACTTCGGCAAGCTGTGCACCAAGGGCGGCGCGCTGCACCTCAGCGCCAAGCCGGAACTGCTGCCGCAGGTGCGCGCACTGCGGCCAGAACTGCGCACCCGGCGCGACGCGCCGCGCCAGGCGGTGGGCTGGGACGCCGCGCTCGACCATGTGGCGCAGCGCTTCGCCGCTCTCATTGCCGAGCATGGTCCGGACAGCGTGGGTTTCTACATCTCGGGCCAGTTGCTCACAGAGGACTATTACGTCTTCAACAAGCTGGCCAAGGGCCTGATCGGCACCAACAACGTCGATACTAACTCCCGTGTCTGCATGAGCAGCGCGGTGGCCGGCTACAAGGTCACGCTCGGCGCCGACGCCCCGCCGTGCAGCTACGCGGACATCGACCATGCCGCATGTCTATTGCTGGCCGGAAGCAATGCAGCATGGTCGCATCCGATCGTGTTTCGCCGCATCGAGAAGGCCAAGGCCAGGCGTCCCGACATGCGCATCGTCGTCGTCGACCCGCGCCGCACCGAAACCGCCGAGCTCGCCGATCTGCACCTGCAGCTTCTGCCCGGCACCGACGTCGCGCTGTTCCTGGCCATGTTGCATGTGATGGTATGGGAAGACCTGATCGATCCGGTCTATATCGCGGCGCACACCAAAGACTATGCGGCGGCGCGCGAGCGCGTGCGCGACATGACCCCGGCGGTTGCCGCCAACCTCTGCGGACTCAAGGCCGAGGACATTGTCACTGCGGCGCGCTGGTTCGCCCTCGGCGCTCCAGATGCCTCGCCGCAGACGCGCCAGCCTACGCTCTCCATGTATTGCCAGGGGCTGAACCAGTCCAGCAGCGGCACGGCGAAAAACGCCGGGCTGATCAATCTGCACCTCGCTTGCGGCCAGATCGGCAAGCCGGGCGCTGGGCCGTTTTCGCTCACCGGCCAGCCCAACGCCATGGGCGGACGCGAAGTCGGCGGTATGGCCAATCTGCTGTCGGCGCACCGCGACCTTTCCAACCCCGCGCACCGCGCCGAAGTGGCCGCGCTGTGGGGCGTGGCCGACGTGCCAGCCGAGCGCGGCAAGACCGCCATCGAGCTGTTCCAGGCCACCGCCGACGGGAAGGTGAAGGCGCTGTGGATCGCCTGCACCAACCCGGCGCAATCGCTGCCCGACCAGGCGCTGGTGCGCCGCGCGCTGGAGACTGCCGAACTCGTCGTGGTACAGGAGGCCTACACCACCGCCGCCACCGTGCCCTATGCCGACGTGCTGCTGCCCGCCACAACCTGGGGCGAGAAGGAGGGCACGGTGACCAATTCCGAACGCCGCATCAGCAGGGTGCGGGTGGCCGTTGAAGCACCCGGGCTAGCGCGTGCCGACTGGGAGATCGCGGTCGACTTCGCCCGTCGGCTGGAAGCGCTCTTACCGCCGCGCTGCCCTGATCAGAGGACATTGTTCCCCTACACCAATGCCGAAGAGGTGTGGAACGAGCACCGCGAAAGCACCCGCGGCCGCGACCTCGACATCACCGGCCTGACCTGGGCCGCGCTGGAACGCGACGGCCCGCAGCAATGGCCCTACCCCGAGGGTGCTGCCACCGGCAAGGCGCGGCTGTATGACGATGGCCTGTTCCCCACCGCCGATGGCCGCGCCAAATTTTTCGCCGAACCCTTCAAGCCCGTGGCCGAGCCCTGCGACGCGCGCTATCCCGTGGCCCTGAGCACCGGCCGCCTGCGCGACCAATGGCATGGCATGAGCCGCACCGGCTCGGTGCCGCGGCTGTTCAACCATGCCCCGGAACCCTGCATCGATCTGCACCCCGCCGAGCTGGCGCGGCGCGGCCTGAGCGATGGCGAACTGGTGCGCGTGGCCTCGCGCCGTGGCGACCTCATCCTGCCCGCCCGTGCCACCGACACCGTGCGCCCCGGCCAGGCATTCATCGCCATGCACTGGGGCGCCGAATATCTCGCCGGACGCAACGCCGAGGGCGTGGCGCGGCTGGGCGTCAACGGCCTGACCCTGCCCGTCATCGACCCCTATTCCTTCCAGCCCGAACTCAAGCACAGCGCGGTGCGGGTGGAGGCGGCCAACCTCACCTGGCACCTCGCCGCCTTCGGCTGGATGCCAGAGGCCAGCGCCCAGGCGCTGCGCGCCACGCTGATGCAGGAACTCGCCGGCCTGCCCTTCGTCATGTGCGTGCCCTTCGGCCGCGAGCGCACCGGCCTGCTGCTGCGCGCGGCCGCGCGCGGTGCGCCCGATGCCGCACTGCTGGCGCGCATCGATGCCCATTTCGGCGTGCAGGGCAGTGCCGCGCTGCATTACGCCGACCCCGGCCGCAGCGTGCGCCGCGCGGTGCGGCTGAACGGCGAGAGTCTCGACGCCGCGCTGCTCAGTGGCCCGCTGGACAGCGTGGTGGCGCAAGGCTGGCTGCGCGAGCTGCTGCAAAGCGAAGCCAGCGCCAAGCCCTATGGCCGCTGGCTGCTGCTGCCCTCCACCACGCCGCCGGCCAATCTGTACAGCCCCGGCCACCAGGTGTGCAACTGCTTCGACGTCTGGCAAAGCCAGATCGACGCCCTGCTGCCCCTGCTTGCGGGCGACGCCGATACGCAGCTCGCCGCGCTGCAGCAGCAACTCAAGTGCGGCACCAACTGCGGCTCCTGCCTGCCCGAGCTGCGGCGCATCGTGCGCGAGGGCTGCAAGGTTCCGGCATGAGTCACGCAAATCAGCGCCCAGGAGGATCTCGCTATGGTCAACCCCGCCACACTGCGCCCCATTCCGCTCGAAACCGGGCCGGGCTGCTTCAACCCGGAGGCCGTCTCCCTGTTGCGTACCCTGGGACGCGGCGCCCGCGGTAGCCGCAGCCTGGACATGGAGCAGGCCCGCACCCTCATGGGGTGGCTGCTGCGGCGCGAACTCGCTGACGCGCAGATCGGTGGCCTGTTGCTGGCGCTGCGCATGAAGGGCGAGAGCGCCCAAGAACTCGAGGGCTTCACCCTCGCCGTCAAGGACAGCCTGCCGCAACTCAACGTGCGCACCAGGCGTCCTGTCGTCGTCATCCCCAGCGCCAACGGAGCACGCCGCCTGCCCAATCAAGTGCCCTTGCTCGCCGCGCTGCTGCAGGAACAGGGCATACCAGTTCTGGTGATCGACGCCCCGTCCACTGAGCACGGCCGCCTGCCCACCGCGCAGCTGTGGCGCGCACTGGGCATGCGCGTCGCCTCCAGTGCCGAGCAGGCGCAAGACGTGCTGGAGCGGAACGAGGCCGTGCTGCTGCCTCTGTCCAGGCTCAGCCCGATGCTCGACCGCCTGCTGCAATGGCGTCATGTGCTCGGAGTGCGTAACGGCGGGCATTCGGTGGTCAAGATGCTCAACCCTTTGCAATCACCCAGCCTGCTGGTCACCGCCTACACCCATCCGGAATATGCCCAGCTGATGCAAGACGTGCTGCTCGCCCTGCATCAGCCCACGCTGCTGCTGCGCGGCTGCGAGGGCGAGGCCGTGGCCCATCCCAATCGCGACTCGGAGCGCCTCGGCCTGCATGCTGACGGAACTGAGCAGACCTGGCCGGCTGGCGCGCCATTCACGCCGCCGACAGACCTGCCCGACGGCCTCGACCTGCGCGCCAGCGCCGGCTGGATTCACGCCATTCTTCATGGCGACAGCCTGCCGCCCGAGCCACTCGCGCGGCAGGCCGCCAGCATCCGTGCGATGTGCGACAGACTCGTCGGGTTCAGTGTCGCGTCGACCGCATCCCCTGTCGAGGCGCGCGCCACGCTCGCCGCAACTCCGCTACATCCTTCCATAGGTTCTCGCCATGCCGACATTTGCTGAAGTCTCGCAAGCCACAGTCCATCTCGTTGGCGCTGGGCCTGGCGACCCGGAACTCCTCACCCTCAAGGCGGTGCGCGTGCTGCAGCAAGCCACCGTGGCGCTGGTCGATGATCTGGTCAACCCCGGCTGCCTGGCGCATCTCGCCGCAGACTGCCGCGTCATCCCGGTGGGCAAACGCGGTGGTTGCGCCAGCACGCCGCAGGCCTTCATTGAACGTCTGATGATCAGCGAGGCACTGCGCGGTGAACGCGTGGTGCGCCTCAAAGGCGGCGATCCGCTGGTGTTCGGCCGCGCCGGCGAAGAAATCGCCGCCCTGCACGCTGCGGGCCTGCAGGTGGAGGTCGTCCCCGGCATCACAGCGGGCGTCGCGGCCGCCGCAGCAGCCGGCATCTCCCTCACGCACCGACACTATGCGCCGGGCGTCGCCCTGATCACCGGCCACCGCCAACCGGGCAACAGCGCGCCGCGCTGGGATGCACTGGCCCAGTCCGGCCTGACCCTTGTCATTTACATGGGAGTGGGCGAAGCCCAATCCATCGAATCCGGCCTGATCCAAGGCGGTCTCCCAGTCGATACCCCGGTGCTGCTCGTCCAGGCCGTGAGCAGCGCACAGGAGCGCCGCATCACCACTTGCCTGGGCACCTTGTGCAGCACTCTCGCAGCAGAACAACTCGGCTCTCCCTGTGTGATGCTGATCGGAAAAGCCATGCAACACGCCCTGCAGACACTCGCATCAGATCAAATCCAGCCCGCACAAGCCCCACTGCGCACCGCGAGCGCCACCCTGACCCTTGCGGCTTGATTGACCTGCGGCTTTTTTTAGAGGGATCGCGTGATAGTGACCTGCCCCCCTTTGCCGTACCAGGGATTGTGAGAAGTCCCGGTGTCGCGGGATTCCGCCAGAAGTATTTCGTCGCCCCTGCAAAATTCGTTTTCCGTTCCCCAACCGGACGGAACGCCACCCCATGAGACAGCCGCGTCGGGATTGGGGCGGCGAGCCCACAGTCTCAGGCCAGTGCCCAAGCGGGGCCGCGGGCGGGCGGTGAGGCGCCCATCGCCCGCGCACCCCCCAGCGCCTGGCGCAGCAGGCGCAAAAAAACCGGGCCCAGGCCCAGACGGACGATGGCGCGCAGCAGCCATTTGATGTTGTAGCCCGCCGCGCAGCTCAGGGCGTGCAGCGCATCGCCCAGCGCCCCCTTGAGCCAGCAGCGATCCAGGCGGTGATCGGCCTTCAAGTGTCCGATGGCCGGCTCTACCGCCGAGCGGCGGCGCAGCCAGGTGCGCTGCTGTGCAGTCAGGCGCTTGAACTTGCCGCGGTGCAGGATGTGCCGGCCCGGGTTGTCGGCATCCACCCCGCGAAAGCCCAGATCGACGACGACATGTTGGATGGTCACGGCCCAGTCCTGCATCAGAATGGTGGCCTGTTCCAGTGCCGCATGCAGGATGTGGCCGTCATAGGGATTGCCGGGGAAGGTGCGCGCCCCCAGCATCAGCCCCTGCTGGTGCGAGACCACCACGGCCGTCTTCACCCCAAACTCGTAGGGCTTGCGCGCCTTGCCCTTGCCGATGCACTCCACCTCCGGGGCATGCAGGGCGTAGAGTTTGTTCTTGTCTTTGGGTTGCTGCGTGCGCACGGCTTCAGCCCGGGCCATCCACTCCTGGAGCGCAGCCAGCGCTTTGGGGGAAGACGGGACAAAGTCCGCCGCCTGAAGCGTGCGCTGCACCGCGCGCAGCACAATCCCCAGGATCGTGCGCTGGCGTTTGATCACGCGCTGCAGACGCCGCAATTGCTTGGCGTGGGCATAGCCTGCCGCCTTGAAGCGCAAGGCCTTGCCTTCCTTGGCGTAGGTCTGCTTGAGGGGGATGCCTGCTTGTTTGGCGCTGCGCACCACCTTGTGGCGGGCGATCTCCAGCAGGCGGCTGTCGGTGGGGTGGGCGATGGCCTTCTCCTGCACGGTGGTGTCGACGATCACCCGCTGCAGCTCCTGGGGCTGCACGGCGCGGGTGGCCACAGCCGTGTCGATGGTGGCCTTGAGGAGTTCTTCCAGGCCGTCTTCCCCCAAGGCGCGGCGAAACCTCCCGACCTGGGTCGCGTCGCACGGCAGGCGGTGTTCAAAGTACGCCTGGCCCGAGAAGAACTGCCACAGCACGTTCTCGCTCCAGCGCACGACCAGTTCCTCATCGCTGACGTTGAAGGTGTGCTTCAGATACAGCAGGCTGATCATCAGCCGCAGGGGCAGCCGTGGACGACCCGCAGCACTGGCGCCTGCACCCACAAGTGCCTGATTGGGGCCGAACAGGTCCATGCCTTCGACCACGGTGCCTGCGCGCACTTGGCGCGCAAACTTCTCGGCAATGGCCGCCTCCAGTTGCGCCCAGGGCAGTCGTGTGGCCAGCACCGCCAGCGGGTCGCCCAGGTTGATCATCGCGTCGATGCGGCTGCGGAAAAAGTCGGGCGTTGCCATCCAGAAATCCCTCAGAAAATCGCCTCCACCATAACGTTTCTCAAGGGATTCGGTGCACCGAAAAACACAACAAAGTGTGCATTCATGCGGGGTGCAGGGGTTTTGCAGGGGGGACTATTTCAGCCGAGTGTTCGTGACAAGAAATATCTCCCGTCCATCCTGGAGCCACCAGCGTGATTTCGCATCAGGATTGCAACGGGGCATGGATCCGCAACTGCGCCCATAGGCCACCTTGCGGATGGTTGCGCAGTTGCAGCACGCCGCCATGCGCCCGCGCGAGGCGCTCGACGATTGCCAGCCCGAGCCCGGTGCCGCCGACCATTGACTGCGCCTCGCCCCAGCGAACGAAAGGTTGTGTCAAGCTGGCTAACGCTTCGGCCGATACGCCTGCACCGTGATCCCTTACCTCAATCTGCAGCGCGTCGGTCTGGCGACTTGCACGCAATTGCACGGGCGCTCGTCCATACCGATGCGCGTTTTCCAGCAGATTGGCCAACATGCGCCGCATGGCCAGCGGACGGAGGGAGCATGTCTGCAGCGCATCAGCATGCAGTTCAAACTGAACAATCAGTCCCGGGATTTCCTCGGCCACGGCATACACCAGGCTAGCCAAGTCGCAGTGCTGCGGTGCTTCGGCTGCCGCGCTGCGGGCGAAATCGATGAACTGGCCGATGATGTGGTTCGAGGTCTCGATACTGCGGGTCATGCGCGCCAGCAAGTCTGCATCAGCCTGCCCGCGCAGCATTTCCACGCCGAGCCACAAATTGGTCAACGGCGTGCGCAAATCGTGCGACAGGCCCGCCAGCATCAGCGCACGCTCATGGTCGCGCGCCTGAAGCCGGGCCGCCATGGTGTCAAAGCTGTGCGCCACACGTGCGAGTTCAAGTGGCATGGCGGAGCCCACGCGCGCGGGCATCGATGTCCCTTCCAACGCATGGTCAAGCCCGGTGTGCGGCATACCGTCCAATGGCTCGTTTTCCCACCCATGATCCGGGGTACCACCCACGCGCAGCGCCGCACGTTCCAGTGCACGCAGCGGCCGCAGCAGGCTGGCCTGGATCAGCCAGCTTCCCAGCAGCGCCAGCCCCACGCTCACTGCCAGGATGGCCAACGCCGCGTCCTCCACCTCCAGGACGAAGCCCTGTGCGGCAAAACCCACCCAGTAGTCTTGTTGCCCCATCGGCAGACGCACCCACAGCGTGTAGGTTGGGGACGATTGCCAAGCCAGTGTATGCCCTGGCCCAAGTTGTCGGCGCAGCAGCCCGAAGAACCAGCGTACCAACCATTGACTGGGTTGCGTCACTTCCCCGGGGGCCTGACTGGTGATGCGCAGCGCGTTGCCAGATTGGCGCTGCAGGGTGTCAAGCAAGCGGTGACGCGTCGCGGCGTCCCGGTCCTCCAAGGCCAAGCGCAACGTCGCCAGCTGCGCGCTGATGACCGGAGCAAAACGCTCGATGCGTGGGCGCTGCACAAGAGCGACAAACAGTGCCCAGCTCACCACTTGGCCGACAAAGAACATGCCAATAATCAGCAGCAGATTGCGACCGAAGAAACTGCGCGGCCACATTGTCATGGCTTGGGTTCTGTTTGGATTGCAGCCGAGGCGTCTGTCGCATCCGGAGTAAAGACGTAGCCCAGCCCACGCACGGTCTGGATGTAGCGTGGCGCTGCCGGATCAATCTCAATCAGGCGACGCAGCCGCAGGATCTGTACGTCCACACTGCGATCAGTGGAATCGTGCTCGCGGCCGTAGGCCAGCTCGATGAGCCGCTCGCGCGACAACGGCCGACCGGGGCGACTGGCCAAAGCCAGCAGCATGGCGCATTCGCCCGAGCTCAATCGCAGGAGATCATTGTTGCGGCGCAGGCTGCGCGTCACGGGGTCGAGCGCGTAGGGACCGAAGCGTATGGGCTTGTCCTGCGTTGCTGGCAACCGATTCGGCATGCGCTCGCGCCGCAGCAGGGCGCGCAGTCGTGCCAGTAACTCACGCGGGTTGAAGGGCTTGGGCAGATAGTCGTCTGCGCCCATTTCCAGTCCGATGATGCGGTCCACCGGATCACCGCGCGCGGTCAGCATCAGAATGGGGATGGTTTCTCCGGATGCGCGCAGGTCACGGCAGACGCTCAGACCGTCGGTTCCGGGCAGCGTCAGGTCAAGCACGAGCAGATCGAAGCGCTCGCGTTGCAGCAAGCGCTGCATCTGCTGCGCGTCGGCGACAGTGCGCACGCTGAAGCCATTCTCGCCGAGGTAACGCTGCAACATGGCGCGCAGATCGGCCTCATCGTCGAGCACGAGCAGGCGCCCCTCGCACAGGGAATGACTTCCGGTTGTGTGCGATGACGTGGAGGGCATGGCGAGACGCGGTGTCAAAGGCAGTGAAGTGCTGCGATGGTAGCCAAGCTGCACCCCGTCGCGCCCTTGTTTCGGTTACCCACCATGACAAGTTGCAGTGCATGTCACGCGCAGTCACACCAGCGGTGCAGGCTGCAATCCGCCGCTAACACCCGCAGCCTACGCTGGCCCCTGTTCAACCAATTGTCATGTCACCGGAGGTTTTCCATGCCAACTTGTTCATCTATGCCCTACCAACCCATCGCGGCGCCATCTGCTCGAAGACCAGAAGCAGACGAGCCAACCCAGCGCTCACTCTGGCAGGTGTTCGCGCGTCGTGGCTTGCTGTTAACGCTGAGTGCTGCGTTGACCGCTGTGTTGACCGCCTGTGGCGGCGGCGGTGGGCCGCTGGCTGCGACCTCCACATCGGCTGTCGCGTCTGTCGCTCCGCTGCGTTTCGTGGCCACACCCAACCCCAACGTCTTTCCGTTGCTGCTAGCGCTGGCCCGTAACCCGACCCTGCCGGCCAAACTGGTGCCCATTGCCGACGGTAGCCAGATTGCCACCCAGTTCTCCGCTGGCAACGGTGACGCGCTGCTGGCCATGACCTATACCGCAGCCAAGCAAGTCATCACGGGCAAGGTCTCTCAACTGCAACTCGTGCAGGTGAACGACTGGCGTGGCTTCTGGACGATTTCGCCGCAAAGCGCTGGCATCACTCAGTTCGCACAACTCGTGGGCAAGGGCGTGCTGGTGTCCGGCCCCACGTCCGGTGGTCAGGGTGGTGGACCCGATCTCATCTTTCAGGCGGCGTTACGCCGTGCGGGGCAAAGCATCGGTAACTTCAAGGTGTGCTACTTGCCGGTGATGCAGGCCGCGCCGATGATGGCACAGCAACTGCCGATGAACAGCAACCCGGCCTGCGATCCGAGCTTCAACGTCGCACCCACAGCCATCTCGCTCGTTGAGCCCGCCGCCACAGGGCTGGTGATGCAAACCCGGCTGCCCGGCAGCAGTGCCAACGCGCCCCTGGCGCGTGCCTTTGACATCCAGACCCTGTTCACTGGCTATACAGCGTGGCCGCAGAGCCAGTTGCCGCATGGCGGCGTCGCAGTTCTCAGCACCGTGCTGAACGAGCCCGCGCGGTTGGCCGAAACACAAATGGTCTTGCAGGCATACAGTGCCGCCGCCGACGAAATCATGGCAGCACGCAGCAACCCCCAAGCTCTGCAGCAAGTGGCGCAGATCATCTCGGCCGGCATCACCACCTACTACGGCAGTTACGGCCTATCACTGCCCGCACCGGTGATTGCTGCCGCGCTGACGCAACAGGAGCTGGTGTTTCGCACCGACTTGTCACTGACCTCAATCCAAAGCGACCTCAACGCCTTTCTCACCGAAGTCGTCGGTAGCGCGCCGCCGACCTCCTTCTACCGCAGTCTGTAAAACCTGGAGTACGACCATGCTGATCACCGACACTATGTTCCGACCGCACCCTGTCATTCTCGGGCTGGCGCTATGCCTGCTTGCGTCGAGCATGCCCAGTTTCGCGGCCAGCGCCATGCAGCAACGCATGGAAAAGCAACTCGAGAGCCGCTTCAAGCAGGCTGACATCAACCACGATGGCCGCCTGAGCCTGGCCGAAGCGCGCGCTGGCATGCCGATGGTGGCGCAACGCTTTGCACAAATCGACAGCACCCACCAAGGCTACGTGACGCTCGACCAGATCCATGCCGAGATGCTCAAGGAGATGGGCCAGCGGTAAAAGCGAACAAGAGCATGTGGCAGAGGGGCCGATGGCTTTCACAGGCTTGGACTGCTCGTACCAAGCCTCAAAGCCATCGGCGTCGGGATCGTGCGCCCAGAACGCTCGAAAGATCGACACGGCGTCAGACATCGCGCACGCGTAGAGCGACGAGATCATAGCCGCGGAGATTGCTGTCCAAGCCCAGGTTGAACAAGGCCAGCCGTGCGGTGCTCCATTTGCAGACGGACCCGGATGGCCCAGATGTCCTTCAGTTTCAGCGGTGCCTTCTGTCCGACGACATTGCCCTTGTTCCATGGGTCGGTTGTGCTTTGACGATCTGATTCGGGGGTGTTCATGGCGATCTCCTTAGTAATTATCCGTAAATAATGTTGACCTTGAGCGGCACGTTCCGAAACGCGATGATGGCTGCGGCGAGGTGGTTGAGTGCGAGGAAGCTGCGCTCGAGCTTTTCGTAGCGCACGAGTAGCTTGCGGAATCGGTTGAACCAACCATGGCAAACCTCGACGACCCAGCGCCGGGCCTTCTTCTTCGGGTCGCGCCGCTTGATGTCCGCTTCCCTGCGACGGTCGACGACGTGGGGGATATAGCCGTGCTTTTCGATGGTGCGCGCATTGTCGGCACTGCGGTAGCCGGCATCGGCGCACAGGTGCTTGTGGCGGCGCACCGGCGGGCTCTCGCGTTGGACCCTGATGGCACCCAGGACTTCGTCCAGGCGTTTGCCATCATTGACGTTCGCCCCGGTCACGATGAGCGACAACGGGACGCCACGGCCGTCCACCAGCAGGTGGCGCTTGCTCCCATTTTTTCCCCCGGTCGGTCGGGTTCGGCCCGACCGCTTCTTGCGCCAATGGCGCCTTCATCATCGCACCGTCCACGCTCTGCCATCGCCAGGCGATGCCCTGCATGTCGTCGTACTCGGCCAGGCCCGCTTTCCACAGCGCTTCGAAGAACCCGGCCCTCTCCCATTCCAGGAAGCGTTTGTGCACGGCGCTGGCGCTGCCGAACCGCTCCTTGGGCAGTGCCTTCCACTGACAGCCTGTGCGCAGCACGTACACGATGGCCTCGAACACCTGCCGTGCCGGCTTCGGCGGTCGGCCCGCGCCAGGTCGACGCCGATACACCTTGTTTGCCGGCATCACCCGCGCTGGAACGAGCGGCTCGACTCGTTGCCAGAACGCATCTGTCACAACCCACGACTCAGCCCGCTTGGCCACCGCATCGCTCCCACGCCGCACACGCCACGGCTCGGAGGGTCATTTTACTTATTTACGGATAAGTTCTTAGAGAACGTCGCCGGCAACATGCCAGCGACGCGACCAAAGATGGTCGCGCGCCAACTTTGTGCCAAAATCTCGAGGGCTGGAGTCGGCCAGGAGCAGTCGTTGGCGAAATCGCTCCAGAGCAGTCGTTGCGGCGGAAGGTACGCCATGGATGTGCAGCAGAGTCGCAGGTAGGATCAAGTAATCAACCGTCCGACGAAGCACTGAATTCAGGCAATGAGACAGAATGGCGCAAATCGTCTCGTCCCCACTGATTGCTCCTGCACCGCTCTGTTCCACCGTTTGCATAAGGCCGCGCAGATCATCCTTCAATCCCCGGTCATTCCGCGCAGACAGGTGTGCGTTAGGCCGGTCAACTTTGGTCGTCGATCCCCATTTAGGGTTCCCATCACCTCAGAATTCCCGCTCCAGCATCACCCAAGTGGACCATTGCGGATGCGACGTACCTTGTTGAAATGACGCCTGTTCACCAAGGGCCAGCAGCCATTGTTGTGTGAGGTGGTAAGCAATTTGTGGCATCACACTTCCCTCCATACCCCGCCGTCCGTCGTCCATGACCAACTGGTTGTCGACTTCCACTTCCACTTGCGCAGCATAAGCAGTCCCTATGGCATGCCCCAAACTGGTGTTGAGGAACCAGCCACTGGCGATACCCGTCCCGATGCGTTGGGTATAGCCAGCCTCTCCCTGGGTGAACCAGGGATACCAGAGTTGCGCCCACATCACCTGAGCCGTCACCGCATTGCCTTCCCCCGGCAGCACACTTGGACGCGGGTCGGCCCAGTACTGGCCTTCCACTTCGGCCGTCAATAGGCTGGCACGCCCCTCGCTCAAATCACAGGTATGCAAAGCCGCAAACTTCAATCCCGCTGCGACGGGGCCAAACGCTCCATTTCCACGCCCGAAAGGCGCGTTCGCGGTGTAGGCTGGAAGATCGAGCTCCATGCCCAGACGCTCACTGAACTGGCCCTCGATCTCAGGGGAAAGCGTCAGCGACCGTGGCGTGCCATTGGTGTTGGTCTGGGCAAAGACATAGGCCGCATTTTCTAACCATGGTTCCTCGATCCCGATGGCTTTGGTGATGTAGTCGTCCACATCGCATGGCTGCACCGACCATGACTGCGCCTGCGCTTGCGCGCCGAGAAACAAGCCGCCCACACAAGCTAAGCCTCGGGTCCACTGGATGATTCGCATTGCCGCTCCATCAACGTAATGCGAATCATTGTTATTCTGTAAAGGCGATTCGTCAATGCAGGACATGTGTCGCAACGTAACGAAACACTGCGCAGTCCTCATCGGCTCGCTTTTTGCGGAATGGCATCGCCTCACAAAACACCGTTTTTGAGACAACGCCATCGAGACGGCCAAGTCCATGAGTCAACGGCCGGCCTTCTCGCTATCCGTCCTCGATTGAGTGTGTCTGTCTGCTGCAATTGCAGGTGAGTTTCGAGAAGCAGCGGCGCATGTGACTGTCCGCTTCTCACAAATCGGATGACTCTTGTAGGTCGATAGCGTGAGCTCGGGCTGCGCGGGAACCTGACGCCAACCAGCCCTGCGCCGCGGATGGCAGCGACGTGCAGCATTGCTGCCGTTGCCGCGATTGGCCTCAATGACGGCAGTGGCCGATAAGTTGCCATCCACACACGCTCTACGACGCAACACTTGAAAGACGCAAACCTGTGGCAGCGCCGCAGCCTCAGAAAACCAGCCCCCTCATCGCGAACTCGTTGTCACCGTCATCTCCCCATCCCCCTGCGACAAGTCCATCCGGCTCAGCACATTCATGCCCAGCAAGGCATGTCGTCCAAGCTGGGGTAACACGCCCACTTGGACATCATGCACTTCAAAATTCCCGAAGGTCAGCGTGTGAGCTACCGCTGTGCAGTTCGGGATCGTGCCATTCGCGGTCGATGAGATGGTCGGCATGCATCCGCTGATCCCCATGCGCTGCGCCATGGCATCCGAGATTGAAACCGTGGAAGCACCCGTTTCCACGATGAACAGGACCGGCACTGCATTGATCGTTCTGGGAACCTCGCAGTTGCCGGAACGGTTCGCATGCAACACGAGCGCGCCGTCTTGCGTGACTTCAATCCTGGGTGTGCCAAAGCCGGGAACGAAACGCACGATCAACGCGTACGTCAGGGCAAACACGAGCAGCCAGCCCAGTACCATGATGACTGACCGCTTCCATCCTCCCCCAGGGACGACTTCGCGCGAACGTGAAGAGGTCGAAGAACGGTTTTTATCCCAGTCGCGATCTTGATCGCCCACTTTGCCTCGGTGTTGCGAAAGTTGATTGCATCCTACACAGGACAGAATCGCCGATGACGCCTGCTGACGCTCAGACCGCACTGAATCTCGACGGGATGCTCGAGCGCCCGCATCTTCGTGAGCGCGGCATGGATGTGTCCACGGTGAACGGATTGTTCACCGCTGCCTTGAGCAGTCCGGGCGGCGTGACCCTCAACGACGCCCTGCCCTGGGTGTTCGATGCTGAGCAGGGCGAGCACCCGCCCGCTTTTACCTCACCCGCCGAGCGCATGGACGTGATGACCTTGCTCACCCAGCACTGGAGTGATGTGCAAGTGGCGCTCAAGGCAGGCGGGGAGAGCTACAGCCCGGTGTTCGTGGAAGAGAGCGGTGTGCTGACCGTGCGCCACTGGTGTCTGGGTTACTACACCGGCATGGGACTGGACCCCGAGCCATGGGCTGCGGTGGTCGCAGGAGAACCAGAGCCGTTCCTTTCGACCATTCTGCTGCACGCCACCGATGAGGGACAGGCCCTGCTGGAGAAACTAAAGCTCAGTCCCAAGGAATATGACACCATGCCCGAGGTTCTGACGCAGGGCGCGGTGGCGATGTTCCGGCACCGCTGGCCTGCCTGAACGCAAGCATTCCAGAATACAAAACCCATCCCCCATCATGCCGACTCCACCCAAAGTCTCTGACGGCCAGGTCAAAGCCGTGCTGTCGCACTACGCGTGTCCGTTGCCGTTCCACATCGTGCGCGCCCGGTTTTTCGGGGCCATCATCTCGCCATCAGCGGCCTCGCCGCTGCGGGCGCTGGAGGATTTATGGGGAGGTGAGCTGCCCGTCATGAACAGCGAACAGGAGGTCAATGCCCTGCTGGAGGTGCTGGTCATGGGATTCTGGAACCAGCTCTCCACACACCAAGACCGGCGCCATCCGTTTCGGTTTGTGCCACTCAACGCCGGATACACCCGCGCCGAGGTGCTGCGGTTTGTGCAAACCCGTTTCGAAGAGATCGACGGCGTGATGGCTGGGTTGTATGGCCGGGAGGAGACGATCAGTCTGCCCAGCGACGGCAGCCGGGCGTTTGACGTGCTGGTCGAGGTCGGCGGCATGCTGCATGGGGCGGCTGTTCTGCTGGCCGGCGCGGCAGCACCGGCGAGCGCCCAGGAACTCAAAGGGCTGATGCACAATGTTCAGAGCATGTCGCTGCTGGCACCGAAGGCCTTGGCGGATTTGGCGCAGGCGTGCAAGGCGGCGCGTGTCCAGAGGCTGGAGACCATGGGCGTGGACAAACCCGTGCTGCATTGAACGAGAACTGAGCAGTGGCGTCTGCGGACCGCCCTCGGCCTGATTGAGCAGATCGCGGGGCGACCTGAAACGCGTCCGACAATCGGCAGCTGGCGGCGCATTTCGCTCCACGTTTACCGGAGGTTCACCGGCCCGGCCGCAGTATTCCCCAAGGTGCTTTGCGCTTGTGTCCGCCCCGTCGGCTTTCTGCGCAGCGTATCCAGAGTGACAGCCAACAGGGCGGGATGGGATGACGCGGCCTGCGTCAGGCGGCACGCATCGACAAAAGAGCCTCACCCTTGCCTTGAAAGGACCGCGCCAACACCGCGCGGCTTCCAAAATGTTGACATCGATCGCGTCCAAAATGTCAACATCTATTCCTGCCGAACAGAATAGATGTCAACATCTATTCGACCCTGGGCAGGATAAATGTCAACATCTATTCCCGCAGGCCAGCGCCCCTGGGCCGTCCGCAACGGCACAACGCGGGGCGGCGGGTGCTGACGGGCGCCGCGCTGAATTGGGAGAAAGCGGGAACCGGCCCGCCGAGTGGCCAGGTCTTGTCAACATTCGGACGGCCGGTCCGCTCCGCGCAAAACCGGCCTGTGCAGGGCGGAGCGAAGCGGGGAGAATGGCCGAGCTCCCAGGTGCGCGGGGAGTGCAAAACGGTGCGTCAGACCCCCCGCAGAAAGCGGGCTCCAAAACCAGACACCCCCCCGGAGATAGCCTTAATTAGTCCCCCCTGCAAAACCCCTGCACCCCGCATGAATGCACACTTTGTTGTGTTTTTCGGTGCACCGAATCCCTTGAGAAACGTTATGGTGGAGGCGATTTTCTGAGGGATTTCTGGATGGCAACGCCCGACTTTTTCCGCAGCCGCATCGACGCGATGATCAACCTGGGCGACCCGCTGGCGGTGCTGGCCACACGACTGCCCTGGGCGCAACTGGAGGCGGCCATTGCCGAGAAGTTTGCGCGCCAAGTGCGCGCAGGCACCGTGGTCGAAGGCATGGACCTGTTCGGCCCCAATCAGGCACTTGTGGGTGCAGGCGCCAGTGCTGCGGGTCGTCCACGGCTGCCCCTGCGGCTGATGATCAGCCTGCTGTATCTGAAGCACACCTTCAACGTCAGCGATGAGGAACTGGTCGTGCGCTGGAGCGAGAACGTGCTGTGGCAGTTCTTCTCGGGCCAGGCGTACTTTGAACACCGCCTGCCGTGCGACGCGACCCAGGTCGGGAGGTTTCGCCGCGCCTTGGGGGAAGACGGCCTGGAAGAACTCCTCAAGGCCACCATCGACACGGCTGTGGCCACCCGCGCCGTGCAGCCCCAGGAGCTGCAGCGGGTGATCGTCGACACCACCGTGCAGGAGAAGGCCATCGCCCACCCCACCGACAGCCGCCTGCTGGAGATCGCCCGCCACAAGGTGGTGCGCAGCGCCAAACAAGCAGGCATCCCCCTCAAGCAGACCTACGCCAAGGAAGGCAAGGCCTTGCGCTTCAAGGCGGCAGGCTATGCCCACGCCAAGCAATTGCGGCGTCTGCAGCGCGTGATCAAACGCCAGCGCACGATCCTGGGGATTGTGCTGCGCGCGGTGCAGCGCACGCTTCAGGCGGCGGACTTTGTCCCGTCTTCCCCCAAAGCGCTGGCTGCGCTCCAGGAGTGGATGGCCCGGGCTGAAGCCGTGCGCACGCAGCAACCCAAAGACAAGAACAAACTCTACGCCCTGCATGCCCCGGAGGTGGAGTGCATCGGCAAGGGCAAGGCGCGCAAGCCCTACGAGTTTGGGGTGAAGACGGCCGTGGTGGTCTCGCACCAGCAGGGGCTGATGCTGGGGGCGCGCACCTTCCCCGGCAATCCCTATGACGGCCACATCCTGCATGCGGCACTGGAACAGGCCACCATTCTGATGCAGGACTGGGCCGTGACCATCCAACATGTCGTCGTCGATCTGGGCTTTCGCGGGGTGGATGCCGACAACCCGGGCCGGCACATCCTGCACCGCGGCAAGTTCAAGCGCCTGACTGCACAGCAGCGCACCTGGCTGCGCCGCCGCTCGGCGGTAGAGCCGGCCATCGGACACTTGAAGGCCGATCACCGCCTGGATCGCTGCTGGCTCAAGGGGGCGCTGGGCGATGCGCTGCACGCCCTGAGCTGCGCGGCGGGCTACAACATCAAATGGCTGCTGCGCGCCATCGTCCGTCTGGGCCTGGGCCCGGTTTTTTTGCGCCTGCTGCGCCAGGCGCTGGGGGGTGCGCGGGCGATGGGCGCCTCACCGCCCGCCCGCGGCCCCGCTTGGGCACTGGCCTGAGACTGTGGGCTCGCCGCCCCAATCCCGACGCGGCTGTCTCATGGGGTGGCGTTCCGTCCGGTTGGGGAACGGAAAACGAATTTTGCAGGGGCGACTAATTAGTCCCCCCTGCAAAACCCCTGCACCCCGCATGAATGCACACTTTGTTGTGTTTTTCGGTGCACCGAATCCCTTGAGAAACGTTATGGTGGAGGCGATTTTCTGAGGGATTTCTGGATGGCAACGCCCGACTTTTTCCGCAGCCGCATCGACGCGATGATCAACCTGGGCGACCCGCTGGCGGTGCTGGCCACACGACTGCCCTGGGCGCAACTGGAGGCGGCCATTGCCGAGAAGTTTGCGCGCCAAGTGCGCGCAGGCACCGTGGTCGAAGGCATGGACCTGTTCGGCCCCAATCAGGCACTTGTGGGTGCAGGCGCCAGTGCTGCGGGTCGTCCACGGCTGCCCCTGCGGCTGATGATCAGCCTGCTGTATCTGAAGCACACCTTCAACGTCAGCGATGAGGAACTGGTCGTGCGCTGGAGCGAGAACGTGCTGTGGCAGTTCTTCTCGGGCCAGGCGTACTTTGAACACCGCCTGCCGTGCGACGCGACCCAGGTCGGGAGGTTTCGCCGCGCCTTGGGGGAAGACGGCCTGGAAGAACTCCTCAAGGCCACCATCGACACGGCTGTGGCCACCCGCGCCGTGCAGCCCCAGGAGCTGCAGCGGGTGATCGTCGACACCACCGTGCAGGAGAAGGCCATCGCCCACCCCACCGACAGCCGCCTGCTGGAGATCGCCCGCCACAAGGTGGTGCGCAGCGCCAAACAAGCAGGCATCCCCCTCAAGCAGACCTACGCCAAGGAAGGCAAGGCCTTGCGCTTCAAGGCGGCAGGCTATGCCCACGCCAAGCAATTGCGGCGTCTGCAGCGCGTGATCAAACGCCAGCGCACGATCCTGGGGATTGTGCTGCGCGCGGTGCAGCGCACGCTTCAGGCGGCGGACTTTGTCCCGTCTTCCCCCAAAGCGCTGGCTGCGCTCCAGGAGTGGATGGCCCGGGCTGAAGCCGTGCGCACGCAGCAACCCAAAGACAAGAACAAACTCTACGCCCTGCATGCCCCGGAGGTGGAGTGCATCGGCAAGGGCAAGGCGCGCAAGCCCTACGAGTTTGGGGTGAAGACGGCCGTGGTGGTCTCGCACCAGCAGGGGCTGATGCTGGGGGCGCGCACCTTCCCCGGCAATCCCTATGACGGCCACATCCTGCATGCGGCACTGGAACAGGCCACCATTCTGATGCAGGACTGGGCCGTGACCATCCAACATGTCGTCGTCGATCTGGGCTTTCGCGGGGTGGATGCCGACAACCCGGGCCGGCACATCCTGCACCGCGGCAAGTTCAAGCGCCTGACTGCACAGCAGCGCACCTGGCTGCGCCGCCGCTCGGCGGTAGAGCCGGCCATCGGACACTTGAAGGCCGATCACCGCCTGGATCGCTGCTGGCTCAAGGGGGCGCTGGGCGATGCGCTGCACGCCCTGAGCTGCGCGGCGGGCTACAACATCAAATGGCTGCTGCGCGCCATCGTCCGTCTGGGCCTGGGCCCGGTTTTTTTGCGCCTGCTGCGCCAGGCGCTGGGGGGTGCGCGGGCGATGGGCGCCTCACCGCCCGCCCGCTGCCCCGCTTGGGCACTGGCCTGAGACTGTGGGCTCGCCGCCCCAATCCCGACGCGGCTGTCTCATGGGGTGGCGTTCCGTCCGGTTGGGGAACGGAAAACGAATTTTGCAGGGGCGACTAATTATTATTATAATGTGCAGACACCCCCCCGGAGTTACCAGTGCAACTTGGGTTCCCGAAGGCTTCGCCGGTCGAAATGAAGCGGTCGAAATGAGGGGTATGGCCTGCTGAAATGAATCCCCGACCGCGGGCGCGCGTCGGGTCGAATTTTGCTTCGCGCAGCGAACGCACGCCATCCATTTCGCGGCAGATCACACGCCACCGAAGCGCAAAATTCTCCCCTCCGCGCGCTGAACCCCTGCCCGATTTCGAATCCCATCCGGGTGCCCCGGTTGCTCACGCGCAACATCCGCCGCAGGGGCTTCGGCGCGAATAGATGTCAACATTTTCGCCCTCCGGCAAGAATAGATGTTGACATTTTGGGCATCCCGGGCCGAATAGATGTTGACATTTTGGACGCTCCGGCGGGAATAGATGTCAACATTTTCGCCCCTGACGACCGCGTGCGCGCGTCGCGCCCGGTGTCCGGATTCCTCGACTTTTGCCGCGCGGATGATGCGGATTTCCGACACCGGGCGATCCGCCCCCCGCGCTCCGAACGCCCTTTCGGCGAAGCCGTTTTCCGGCCGCCCCGATCTTCTGGCGATCCCGTTTTCCGGCCCAACCTGGTCGGAGGATTCTCCGTCGGTCTCCCTTCACCCCGGCTGCCGTGCAGCCGGGCGTCGCCATCGCATGCTGCGTCGCCATTACCGGAGCAAAATTCTGCTTCACGCAGAATTCCACGCCACAAAGCACGCTGAGCGTCCGCCACCGAAGCGCACCACCTTCCTCCGCACGGGAGCCCCGGGCCCGTGTCAGTGCCAACCCGGATGACCCGGTGACCCGGTTGCGCATGTGGCCCATCCGCGCAACGGGGTGGCGGCAAGAAACGGGGGATGCTGCGTGCCAGATTCAAATCGGTTGCACCGGAAGACGATCGAGACAAATCCCCTTTTGCGCATCCACCATGTCGCGACCCGTCTCAAGCCCTCAGGGCGGCATCTTGAACGGCACCCCCTGAAGAATTCGCCCGGGAAACCCGAACGCGGTGCTCACGGCCTTCAATCAGAATCTTGAGCACCTGGGGAGGACACGGCGCGGATCAACCCGGCCGTCCTGCGCGCGGTGACAAAACACCGCGCCGGAAGAACGGCACGCACGTGGAGCCGTTCAGCAAGGCGCGGCAGGTGCTTCGGCGTTCTGAACGGTTCGGAACAACACCGTGGCGACCCCGCGATCCGGTGGCACCTCCCCAACGGCGGGACGCCGAGCACGGGATGTCCGCATTCACGCTGGGCCGTATGGACACCAGGGCGGACGATCAAGGGGGCATTGACCGCACGACCTGGTGCGGTTGTGCGATGGAAGGCATCGGCAGCGTGTGCGACGCGCTCGCCACCCAGGTGAGGGCCAACGCGCGCAGTGGGACGGCAATGCCGGTGTGACCGGAGCGAACGGGAATGTTTCATTTCGACCGGTTGCCTTGATTTCGCCCGGCTTCATTGTTCGCGGATGATTTCGCCCGGTTGATTTCGGCCGGGGGCTTTATCGTTCATTGGTGTCCGCAGGCAGGCGCTGCTCGACCAGCGCCAGGAGTGTGGCGGCTGGGATACCCAGGCCTTTGGATATCCGCAGAATCAGTGCCAGGGAGGGCTGGCGCTCTCCGCGCTCGAGTTTGCCGTAATACGACCGGTCGATGTTGGCGCGCAGGGCGAACTGGTCCTGTGGAATGGACCGGCGCACGCGCTCGGCGCGGATGACAGCGCCGAAGGCGGCAGCGCTGACGATCAGGACCTTGCGCCTTGCAACACCCGGAGGGAGTGCAGCCACGACCCAGAACCTCGGAATCGCCCTGTCAAGCGCAGGAACGGGCAAGGCGATATCAAGCGTGGGATCAATGGTATCGATATCGGGTCAGGTCGGACTACGCATGGCCATGTTCACCCACGCTTAACGAATTTGACGCTTCGCCAGGCATCGCGCGCATGCTGGGCCAGAACGTAGGGCCTGCGGATGGTTACCCCAACTTCTGCGCCAACTTCTCCGCCTCGATGTGCGTGTAGCGCTTGAGCATGGACAGGCTCTTGTGTCCCGTCATGCTCGCCACTTCCATGATGCCCAGCCCCTTCTCAAAGAGCCGGGATGTGGCTTCATGGCGCAGATCGTGAAAGCGCAAATCGGCCAGGAATGCCGGATCGGGTTTTGCCCCTTGCGCCGAACAGTCGGCCTCATACATGGCGCGGGCGCGGGCCTTGCAGCGTGTCCAGGTCTTTTCGAAGCCATCAGCCGCAGCCCAGCCGAACACCCGGCCATCAATCCGGCGCGGCAGGCTTTGCAACGCAGCCACCGCAGCGCTCGACAGCGCCACCGTGCGGCTCTCGCCGTTCTTGGTGTCCACCAGGTGCGCCGTGCGCCGTTGCAGATCGATGCGCGCCCATTCCAGCCCGAGCAGCTCACCCAGGCGCATGCTCGATTCAACCGCAAGGGTGATGATCTGCGGCAGGCCGCTCACCCGCGCGCGCACCTGCGCAGCAGCTCTCAGCAGATAGTCCAGCTCGCCCGGACGCAGCCGCCGATCCCGACCCTTTGCTGGCGTGGGCTTGCGCACGCCCCGGCAGGGGTTGCCTGCGGACAGCGCAATGCCCAATTCCTTCTCCGCGAAGCCGAGCAATGCAGAAAGGGTGTTGATGTAATGCACCACGGTTTGAGCGGCATAGCCTTGTGCCAGCAGCGCATCGCGCCAGTCCGCCACATCCAGCGGACGGATGCTGGACAGGAAGCGCGGGCCGAAGCGCTCGACTACAGCGCCCAGATATGTTTTCGCGCTGTGTGACCGGCGCGCAGGCAGCACTGACACGCTGTATCGCTCGGCGACCTCTGCGATGGTCGTCTTGCCCGCGTCATCGCGCAGAACCGCCAGATTGCCGCGTTGCAATTCCCGCTCGATCTCGCGCGCCCAAGCCTCTGCATCGGCTTTCAGGTCAAACGTGCGGCTGATCGTGGACATGCCCTTGCGACGCACCTGCGCCAACCAACCTCCTTTTCTTTGCTCGAAATACGCCATCGCTCCTCCCTCAATTCCCACTAGATTCCCACAAAAGGAGCGGAAAGAATAGCTGAATCAAGCATTCATGCGGGTTACAGAGGATTCTATTTTCGCCTTGTAAGCGGTAGGTCATCCGTTCGATTCGGATAGTCGGCACCATAACCTTCACCATAACCTTCCTGAGCCGTGCGTCGATGCATCGACAGCATGAACCTTTGTCCAGACGTTCACCTCGGGGCGTGTAGCTGTGTCACGCTTCGTTCAATCCTGTGCGACCAAGTCGGATTAAAAGATCTTCTGGACAATTCGTCTCAATTTGTATCAAATCATGTCCGAGCCTTTACTGGCTCTTTCAGGGAGTGTGCAATTCACCCAGGTCGACATCGACCTGGGTTTTTTTTCGCCTGGTTTTTTTCGCCCTTGGTCGCTGACTTTCGTCTCCTGGGCCTTGTGCCTCCTTTGCATGGCTCTGTCTTGTCCGGGCGCATGGTGATTCCGTAGCGAGTGAGAGACAATGCAACAAACCTCAAATCCGCCGACTGCATGTCCTCTCCCGTTCCGCGCACCGACTGGCCCCAGTCCATTGTTTTGCACAAGCTCTCGCGTGTGCTCGAGTTGAGCTATGCAGACGGCACGCAGTACCGGCTGCCCTTTGAATTGCTGCGCGTGTATTCACCGTCAGCCGAGGTGCGTGGACATGGGCCTGGGCAGGAAACGCTGCAAACGGGCAAACGCGACGTGGACATTGTCAGCGTGATGCAAGTCGGCAACTATGCCATCCAGCCGAGCTTTTCTGATGGCCACGACAGTGGAATCTACGGCTGGGATTACCTGCACTTCCTCGGGCAGAACCAGGACGCGCTCTGGTCGGATTACATCGCCCGCCTTCAGGCTGCCGGGGTAGATCGCGACACGCCCATGCCTGCTGCCGCGTCCGGCGCGCATCAATGTTCGTCTCACTGAAGTCCCCCATGTCCGACACCAGCCACTCGACCAGTACGCATTTCGGCTATCAACAAGTTGCCGAAGAAGAAAAGGCCGCCCGTGTTCGCGGCGTGTTCGACTCCGTCGCTCCGCGCTATGACGTGATGAACGATCTGATGAGCGTCGGCATGCACCGTGTCTGGAAGGCGTTCACCGTCGCCATCGCCGGAGTTCGGCCCGGTGATCGCGTGCTCGACGTCGCTGCCGGCACCGGTGATCTGTCGCGCGCCTTTGCCCGCAAGGTGGGCCCCACCGGCATGGTGGTGATGAGCGACATCAACGGCTCCATGCTGCGCGCTGGGCGTGACCGCCTCATCGACTCCGGCGTGCTGGTGCCGACCGTGCTGTGCGACGCCGAGAAACTGCCGTTTCGAGATGCCGAGTTCGATCTGGTGAGCGTGGCCTTCGGCTTGCGCAACATGACCCACAAGGACGTCGCATTGCGCGAAATGCAGCGTGTGCTCAAGCCCGGCGCAAAGCTGCTGGTCCTGGAGTTTTCCAAGCCCTGGGAACCGCTTCGAGGTGCCTATGACCTCTATTCCTTCCAGGTCCTGCCCCGTCTGGGCAAACTGGTTGCAGGAGATGCGCAGAGCTATCAGTATCTTGCAGAGTCCATCCGCATGCACCCCGATCAACAGACGCTGGCGGCGATGATGCGCGAAGCCGGATTCGGCCACGTCGACTGGCACAACCTGACCGCAGGCGTCGTCGCGCTGCATGTCGGGCAAAAATTTTGATCTGACGCAACGCAAAACACATGGGTTGAACTTTTCCATCCGAAAGGTAACAAAATGTCACCTTCATTCCACTCTCTGGACTTCGCATGAAAACAACTGGTTTGCTCCGCAGTGTTCTTGCTTTCGGCCTGATGCTGACGCTCGCTCTGGGTGCGATGGATGCACACGCCAAACGCATGGGCGGCGGCAAGAGCATGGGCCGCCAGAGCAACGCGGTGACACAGCGCGAAGCGGCACCTCCCCAGCAGGCCACGCCAGCATCCACGCGCCAGCAGGCCGCAGCCACACCGGCAGCCAAGCAACCCAGTCGCTGGGGTGGCATCCTGGGCGGTCTGGCGGCTGGCCTTGGTCTGGCTGCGTTGTTCCATGCACTGGGATTTGGCGGGGCGCTGGGTTCCTTTCTCAGCTCCGCGCTGATGATCGGACTGCTCGCGCTGGCCGCCTTCTGGGTTTTCAATCTCCTGCGTCGCAAGTCTGCGACCAAGACGTCGTCGCCCATGCAGTATGCAGGCGGCCCCTCGCAAGGTTACGCACAGGCACCACTGGGTGTCGAAACCCACATGCCTGCGCAATGGTCACCCACTGCCGCATCGCAGGCCGCTGGCGCGCCGCGCGTTCCGGCCGATTTCGATCGGGATGGCTTTCTGGCGAGCGCCAAGCAGCATTACATCCGCCTGCAACAGGCCTGGGACGCAGCCGATCTGAACAGTCTGAAGACATTCACCACCAGCGAAATGTTCGAGGCGCTGTCCGCCGAACTGCAGCAGCGCGGCATGGCGCCCAACAAGACGGAGATCGTCACCCTCGATGCCACGCTGCTCGATCTGGAAGAAACCCCGACCGAGTATGTGGCCAGCGTGGAGTTCTCTGGTCTGGTGCGTGAAGAGACCTGGGGCGGCGCCAGCCCGGTGCGCGAAGCCTGGAACCTGGTCAAGCCGCGCGATGGGTCCAGTGGCTGGCAGCTTGCAGGCATCCAGCAACTGAACTGACCATCAAGGATTCGCCGCAGGAACGCCGCAGTTGCGCAAGCACTGCGGCGTTTTTCGTCAGTCACTTGTCGTGGGCCTTTTGCGCTGCGTCGCATTCTTCCAGGTGCCGACTCCTAGAATGCGCTTGCCAACGAATCCGCCCATGCACATTCCCGACTTACAGCAACTGATTCCCACGGACACGTCGATCGTCCGTCGGCTCCAGTCCCTTGTTTCACCTGCGATCAACCATCTGCTCACCACCGATCCACACGCGCAGGGCAGGTTGCGAGCGCACGCCGGCAAGACGCTGGTTTTCAGCGCCCTTGGCATGGATCTGCCGTTTGAAATCGGCCCGGACGGCCTGCTGCGCACCCCGCAGGACGGCGCAATGGCCACAGACGATGCCCACCTGCACATCACCCTGGACATGGACGCCCTGCGCGACGCGCTCGCCAGGCGTGCACCGCTGAGTTTGAGCGGGGCGCGCGTGCGTGGCGACGCCGAACTGGCCCAGACCCTTTCCTGGCTGATGGCGCATGTGCGCTGGGATGCGGAGGATGATCTGGCGCAGCTCATCGGTGACATTCCCGCACACCGTCTTGCGCAAGCGGGACGAGCAGCCGCCACCCAAGGCAGACAGGCGTGGGAGCGCGGTCATGCCCGCGCGCGCGACTGGTTCGCCACCCGTCCGCGGGCATTGGTCAGCCGCAGCGAACTGACGCAGCAGCAGGACGCGGTGCGCGACCTGCGCGATCGCACAGCCCGGCTGGAAAAGCGCATCGCCCTGCTGCGCAAGCAAATTGGCGCCGACAGACGCTGACCGCCCAATGCGACGCTTGCTCCGACTGTTCAAGATTTTTTCCGTCATCCTGCGCTACGGTCTGGATGAAATTGCCCTCTCCGGCTTCCGTCACCCCTGGCTGCGTCGTCTCAGTCGCGTGCTCACCCTGGGTCGGTCGCTGACCATTCCGCGTGGCGAGCGCCTGCGTCTGGCCCTGGAAAGCCTGGGCCCGATCTTCGTCAAATTCGGTCAGGTGCTATCCACGCGCCGCGACCTGTTGCCTCCGGACATTGCCGACGAACTTGCCAAGTTGCAGGACCGCGTCCCGCCGTTCGACTCCGACACGGCCGTCGCCATCATCGAACGCGCATTTGGCAAGCCGATCGGGGTGCTGTTCGCCACGTTCGAGCGCAAGCCGGTGGCCAGCGCCTCCATTGCGCAAGTGCATTTCGCCACTCTGCCCGCTTCTCAGGGTGGCGCCGAGGTGGCCGTCAAGGTGCTGCGCCCCGGCATGCACAAGGTCATCGAAGAAGACCTGGCACTGATGCACACCATGGCGGCGCTGGTGGACAGGCTGTGGAGCGAAGGCAGACGCCTCAAGCCGCGCGAAGTCGTCGCCGAGTTCGACAACTATCTGCACGACGAACTCGACCTGGTGCGCGAGGCTGCGAATGGCGCGCAACTGCGCCGCAACATGGCGTCACTCGATCTGATCCTGATCCCCGAAATGCACTGGGAGCTGTGCCGCAGTGAAGTGATTGTGATGCAGCGCATGTATGGCGTGCCGATCGGCCGCATCGACGCGCTGCGCGCTGCCGGCGTCGACTTCAAGCAACTGGCCAAGGCCGGGGTGGATATTTTTTTCACCCAGGTGTTCCGCGATGGGTTCTTTCATGCCGACATGCACCCCGGCAACATCATGGTCAGCCTGCAGCCCGAGACCTTCGGCCGCTACATCGCGCTGGATTTCGGCATCGTCGGCACCCTGTCCGACTTCGACAAGGACTATCTGGCGCAGAACTTCATTGCGTTCTTCCGCCGCGACTACAAGCGCGTGGCCGAGCTGCACGTCGAGTCGGGCTGGGTACCGGCGGACGTGCGCATCGACGAACTCGAGGCCGCGGTGCGCAGTGTGTGCGAGCCACAGTTTGCGCGGCCGCTGAAGGACATCTCGCTCGGCCAGGTGCTGATGCGGCTGTTCCAGGTGTCGCGCCGCTTCAAGGTGGAAATCCAGCCCCAGCTCGTGCTGCTGCAAAAAACCCTGCTCAACATCGAAGGTCTGGGTCGTGAGCTCGACCCGGAGCTCGACCTCTGGACCACCGCCCAGCCCTTCTTGGAGAAGTGGATGAAAAGCCAGGTGGGCTGGCCCGCGTTCCGCGACAAGCTCAAGAACGAATCGACCCGCTACGCACAGTATTTGCCGGAAATCCCGCGCTTGCTGCATCAGGCGCTGCAGGCACATGAAAAGCGGGATGACCCGCTGCTGCGCGAATTGCTGCAGGAGCAGCGACGCACCAATCAGCTCCTGCAAATCCTGATGGCGTTTGTCGTTGGCTTCATCCTTGCGGTGCTGTTGCTGGGCGCCGTGGACAGCCGCTGGCTGCGCTGGTTTTTCTGAAACGTCTGCAACACGCTGAACCATGACCACTGCCGCCCTGCTGCGCACATTGCCGGATGGCACCCCCATTCCTGCCCTCGGCCTGGGCACCTGGCGCATGGGTGAACGCGCCGACCAGCGTGAGGCGGAAATCCTCGCCGTGCGCGACGCGCTGCGCCTGGGTTACAGGCTGATCGACACGGCCGAGATGTACGGTGAGGGTGGCGCGGAAACCATGCTGGGCACCGCGCTGCAGCAGGCCTTCGCCGCGGGCGAGGCTCGCCGCGAGGACCTCACCGTGGTCAGCAAGGTCTATCCACACCATGCCTCCACCCAGGGCGTGATCGACGCCTGCGAGCGCAGCCTGCGCCGCTTGAAGCTGGAGTCCATCGACCTGTATCTGCTGCACTGGCGCGGCGAATTTCCGCTGGCGCAAACGCTCGACGGGTTTGCAACGCTGCAGGCACGCGGCCTGATCCGCCACTGGGGTGTCAGCAATTTTGACGTCGACGACATGGAAGAACTCGCCGCTCTTCCTGGCGGTTCGCACTGTGCCGCAAATCAGGTGTATTACAGCCTGAGCGCGCGCGGCATCGAGTTCGATCTGCTGCCCTGGCAGGCGAAGCGGCGCCTGCCTCTGATGGCCTACAGCCCCATCGACCAAGGCGCGCTCAGCGATCATGCCGCAGTGCTGGCAATCGCCCAGAGGCTGGGTGTAAGCGCAGCGCAAGTGGCGCTGGCCTGGGTGCTGCGCCAGCCCGAGGTCATCGCCATTCCCAAGGCCGTGCGCAGCGCCCATCTGCGGGACAATCTGGCTGCCACGCAGCTGCAACTCGGCGTGGAGGATCTGAGCCTGCTCGACGCCGCATTTCCCCCGCCACGGCGCAAGCGCAGTCTTGCCATGATTTGATCCACGCACTTGCCGCGCCCACTGGGCATCGGCACAATGCTTTTGTCACCCGCCTGTCACCTCACCATGTCTGATACTCAAATTCGCGACACCCTGCAACGCCTGCACACGGTGCTGCAGTCTCAGCCCCAGCTCGACCCCGAGCTCAAGAGCCTGCTGCAAACCCTGGATCAGGACATCCAGACCGCGCTGGACCACAAGCACAGCGAGACGGCCACAGCGTCTGAATCGACCGATCTTGCCGAACAGGCGCAAGCCCTGGCCACCCGCTTTGCCGCCGAGCATCCCAACATCGACCTGGCCCTGCGCGAGCTGCGCAGCCTGCTGCTAGGCGTCGGCCTGTAAGTTTCTCTGGGGCACCCCAACCAACTGCCGCGCCATGCGGATGGCGGCAATCAGGCTGGTCGGATCGGCCTGATCCTTGCCCGCGATGTCGAACGCCGTGCCGTGATCCGGGCTGGTGCGCACGAAGGGCAGGCCCAAGGTCACATTCACGCCCTGCTCCACCCCCAGATATTTCACGGGAATCAAGCCCTGATCGTGGTACATGGCCACCACGATGTCGAACGCCCCCGGATGTGCAGGCGGGTCATGGCGGGCGCGCATGAACACGGTGTCGGGGGGGTAAGGGCCGGTGGCATCGATGCCTTCGAGTCGCGCCTGTGCAATGGCCGGGGCAATGATGCGTGCCTCCTCATCCCCGAACAGCCCGTCTTCACCCGCGTGGGGATTGAGCCCGGCCACGGCGATGCGCGGCCTTTCCATCCCCCATGCATTTGCAGCCCGATGCGCAATGCGCAAGGTCTGCAGCACGGCCTCGGTGGTCACGGCGTCGATGGCCTGACGCAATGCCATGTGGACCGTCACCAGCACGGTTCTGAGCTGGGCGTTGGCCAACATCATGCGCACGGGCGCGCCGCCTGCGATGTGCTGCAGGATTTCGGTGTGGCCTGGAAAGTCCACCCCCGCAGCATGGAGCGCGGCCTTGTGGATCGGTGCGGTCACGACTGCGGCCACACGTCCCGCGATGGCGTCCTTCGCGGCGGCCTCGATGCAGGCGAACGCCGCCGCGCCTGCGCGTGCGTCGACTTGCCCCAGGGGCAGATCATCCGGCAGTTGCACAACCGGAAGCACGGGAATGGCCCCTTCGGGCACATCACGCCACTGGGCCAGCGTGTCGAGTTCCGCAATCACCGGGCTGCCGCTTTGCGGCGTGAACCGCATGGCCCGCGCCGTACGCGCCAGCCAGGCCGCGTCTCCATAGACCACGCAGCCCGCCGCCTCGCCGCGCGCAAACGCACGCACGATGGTCTCGGGGCCGATGCCACAGGCATCGCCCAGGGTGAGGGCAACGGGAAGATCACCGCGGCGCTCAGGCCGGGTTGTCGAGATCGACGAAGACATGCTCGAGTCCATAGTGTGCGGCCAGATGATCGCCCAGCGCGCGAATGCCGTCGCGCTCGGTGGCGTGGTGGCCGCACGCCAGATAGGTGATGCCCATTTCGCGCGCAAAGTGCGCCGTGGGCTCGGAAATCTCGCCGCTGACGAAGGTTCGCGCACCCGCCGCCCAGGCGTCCTCGATCCAGTCCTGCGCGCCGCCGGTGCACCAGGCCAGCGTGCCGACTGCAGTACCTGGATCGCCAACGACCAGGGGAGCGCGCCCCAGGTCGCGCGTGATGGCATGCGCCATGTCACCCACGGTCAACTGCGGCGCATGGCCCAGGCAGCCCAGCTGCTGCTTGCCAAAACGCCCCTGAACAGACCAGCCCAGCCGCTTGGCGAGCATGACGTTGTTGCCCAGTTCGCAATGCCCATCGAGCGGCAGGTGATAGGCGAACAGATTGATGTCCGCCGCCAGCAGCAAGCCCAGACGCTTGCGCTTCTGGCGGATGACCCGTGGGTCTTCCCCGCGCCAGAAATAACCGTGATGCACCAGGATGGCATCGGCCCGCAGTGCAATGGCGCGCTCGATCAGCGCCAGACTGGCCGTCACGCCCGTGACGATGCGCCGGATGTCGTCGCGGCCCTCGACCTGCAACCCGTTTGGGCAATAATCGGTAAATCGTGCGCAATCGAGCAACACATCGATTTCGCCCTGCAAATGCTCTCTGTGCATGGTGGCCTTGAAGTGTGAAGACGCGCCGCCATGTAGCGAGTTCCTTTTGGACTCACTCACTCTATGCGACGCCTCTGGCTGCTATTTTCTCAGACTGCGACGATTGCGCTCGCCGCGCTGTTCGTCGTCTCGACCCTCAAGCCGGAATGGGTGCGTTTTGGCGGCCCCGCAACCTCGGCGGTGGGCAAGCCCGCCGTCGTCACCGTGCAGGACGCCCCAGTTGCCAGCCCCCCGCTGCAGGCCGCACCCGGCAGCTACAGTGCGGCTGCCCTCAAGGCCATGCCCGCAGTGGTGTCCATCACCACATCCAAGACGCCGCGCCGCGTGCCGGGGCTGGACCCGTGGCGGCGCCAGTTTCAGGGCAATCGCCAACCCACGGTGGGACTGGGTTCTGGCGTGATCGTCAGCCCGGACGGCTACATCCTCACCAACAACCACGTCGTTGAAGGCGCCGATCAGATCGAAGTCACGCTGGCCGATGGTCGCGAAGCCAAGGCCAGGCTGGTGGGACGCGACCCCGACACTGATTTGGCCGTGTTGCGCATCCAGCTGGACGCGCTTCCCGTCATCACCTTCGGCAATGATGCGACAGCCCGCGTGGGCGATGTGGTGCTGGCCATCGGCTATCCCTTCGGGGTGGGCCAGACGGTGACACAGGGCATCATCAGCGCCCTGGGCCGCACGCAGCTTGGCATCAATACCTTCGAGAATTTCATCCAGACCGACGCCGCCATCAATCCGGGCAACTCGGGTGGCGCACTGGTCGATGCCAATGGCAACCTCATCGGCATCAACACGGCCATCTTTTCGCGCAGCGGCGGCTCGCTGGGCATCGGCTTTGCCGTGCCAGTCTCCACCGCGCGCAACGTGATGCAACAGCTCATCACGACTGGACAAGTCGTACGGGGATGGATCGGCGTGGAGCCACAGGACGTGACCGACCAGCTCGCCCGCAGCCTGAACCTGCCGCGTCCGGAAGGCGTGGTCATCATCGGAGTGCTGCGCCAGGGCCCGGCGGATCAGGCCGGCGTCAAGCCGGGCGACGTGGTGCTGGATGTCGCGGGCAAGCCCGTGGAGAACACCGGGCAACTGCTCAACGCGGTGGCCGCGCTCAAGCCCGGCAGTCAGACGGCGATTCAGGTGCTGCGCGATGGCAAGCCGCAAACCGTGGTGGTCCGCATCGGCACGCGTCCGCAAAACCTGAGCCAGGCTCCATCGGCAGAGGACAGCGACGGCGTGCTACCGTAAACGGCGCAAGCCTCAGGAAGCGGTGGACTGCGCGTCCTTTTCTTCGTCGGACGGAGGGGCCGAATACTTCACCAGATACTTTGCTGCCAGAATGCCCACTTCGAACAGCAGAATCATCGAGAGCGCAAGCGAAGTCTGCGAGACCACATCTGGCGGTGTGACGATGGCCGCCACGATGAAGGCCACCACAATGAAGTAGCTGCGCCAGGACTTGAGCTGCTCGACCGTCACCAGACCGAAGCGCACCAGCACCATCAGCACCACCGGGACTTCAAAAGCCGTGCCGAACGCCATGAACATGGTCAGCATGAAGCTCAGGTAAGCCTCGATGTCTGGCGCCGCTGTGATCACCTTGGGAGCAAAACCCTGAATGAAGGTGAACAAGCGCCCAAAGACAAAGAAATAGCAGAACGCCACACCCATGTAGAACAGCAGCGTGCTGCTGATGATCAGCGGCATGACCAGTCGCTTCTCGTGGGTGTAAAGGCCGGGTGCCACAAAGGCCCACACCTGATAGAGCACGGCGGGCAAGGCAATCATGAAGGCCACCAGCAAGGTCACCTTGATGGGGACGACAAACGGCGAGATCACCCCGATGGCAATCATCGTCGAGCCCTTCGGAAGATGGGCGATGAGCGGGTGCGACAGCAGATCGAACAAGCCGGACGGCCCTGGGTAGATCGACAGCACGATGAACACCACTCCCACCGCGGCGATGGCACGGATGAGCCGGTTGCGCAGTTCGATCAGATGCGAGATGAACGGCTGTTCGGCCTCGGGGCTGTCCGGTGTCACTGTTTTTTTGGAATCAGACACGGGCGATGCACTCGCTAACAAAAATGGGTTGGAACACGCGAAACACGCCGCCGCGACAACACCGCATCAGCGCTTGACACGGTAGCGCGCCATGCGCGCTGCGCCCGACAGCGCCTGCGTGCGCACACGTGCCTGTCGGCGGTACCACTGCGGAACCGTATTGCCCGAGAGCTTCTTGCGCTTCTTGGACGGGTAGTCCGGACTGGGCAGGCTGGGCGCGGAGAAACCATCGGAGATCGACGGCTCGGTCCCGCTGGTGAGGCCACTCGTGGCTTCTTTCCATGCATCGTCAAAGCTGCCCTGCACTTCTGCGACGTTCTCGGTCACGGATTTTTTCATGTCCTGCGCAGCGGTCTCCAGAGACGACTTCACATTGCGCAGTTCTTCCAGGTCGATCTGGCGATTGACCTCGGCCTTCACATCTGCCAGATAGCGCTGCGCGCGTCCCAGCAGATTGCCGGCGGTGCGGGCCACACGCGGCAGTTTCTCCGGCCCGAGCACGACCAGCGCAACCACGCCGATCAGGCCGATTTCGGACATTCCGATGTCAAACATGGGCAGTCAGTTGAGAAGGAAACGCAATGCGTGCACAAGCGGTCTGCAGGAACAAAAAGCCGGCATTGCTGCCGGCCAGCAGGTCGATGTGGCGATCAGGTGGACGACTTCTCTTTGGCCTGGACGTCGATGGTTTCCTTTTTGGCGCTGGTTTCGGCAGCGAGTTGCTTGTCCGCCTCGGCCGGTTTGTCATCCGCACTGGCGTCGCGCATGCCGTCCTTGAAGCCCTTGACCGCGGAACCGAGGTCGGAGCCCATGTTCTTCAGTTTCTTGGTGCCAAACACCATCATCACAATGACCAGCACGATCAGCCAGTGCCAAATGCTCAATGAGCCCATGATCTACTCCTTCGCCGCAAAATTAAGGGGCCTGTTTTTTCCACGGACGGGGGCCGCCCATGACGTGCAAGTGCAGGTGAAACACTTCCTGCCCTCCATTCTGACCCGTGTTGATGACGGTGCGAAAGCCCTCTTCACATCCCTGCTCACGTGCCAGTCGGGGTACAAGCTGCATCATTTTACCGAGTAAGGCAGTGTGCTCAGTACCCACATCGAATAAAGACGATAGATGCAGTCGGGGAATGATCAAAAAGTGCACAGGTGCGGCAGGGTGGATGTCGTGGAAGGCGATCACGTCCTCGTCCTGGTACAGCAGTTTTGCCGGTAGCTGCCCGGCAGCAATTTTGCAGAAGATGCAGTTGGAATCTGTCATGGCGATGATCGAGGCTTTACAGGGTTGGCAGGACCATTTTGCGCTCGGTGAGCTTGAGCCAGCCCTTGACCACACGATAAATGGTCCAGAAATACACCACGGCCAGCACCAGAAAACCCAGCCCGAACACCCAGATGAGCGCAAAGCCGAGCACCGACCAGATCAGCGCCCACCAGAAAGTGCGGATTTGCCAGCGCAGATGGTTTTCCACCCAGGTGCCGCGCGCGTCTTCGAGTTTCACATAGTCGATGATCACGCCGATGACTGCAGTGATGCCCCAGAAAAAACTCAGCGCCTGCAACACATAGACCGCCAGGGCGATGGTCTTGAGGCTCTCCATGTCCTGCGGACTGGCCGGATCGATGATGTTTTGCGGGTCGCTCATGGCTGATTCTCAGGAATTGCCGGGTCGCGCAGCAAATTCGGCCAGACCCGAGCGGCCCTCGCGGCGCTCAAGTTCGGCAAGCACCTGCCGTGGTGTCAGACCATGCTGTGCCAGCGCGACCAGGCTGTGGAACCACAGATCGGCTGTTTCGTAGAGGATTTTTTCCGCATTCCCATCCTTGGCGGCCATGACCAGTTCCGTGGCCTCTTCCCCGATTTTTTTCAGGATGGCGTCCTCGCCCTTGTGGAACAGCCGCGCCACGTACGACTGGTTCGGATCTGCCCAGCGGCGGCTGGCGATGGTGGCGTAGATTCTCTCCAGCGCTGCGCCGGAATCGGGCTGCTCGGTCGATGCGGCTTGCGTGTGTGTCTGGTCGTAGATCTGCGCCGGGTCTTTCAGCACGGGATCGGCAACGGTCCAGCGGTCGTGATCGAGGCTGCTGAAAAAGCAGGACTCCCGCCCGGTATGGCAGGCAATGCCACCGGCCTGCTCCACCTGCAGCAGCACCACATCGCCATCACAGTCGAGGCGGATGTCGCGCACGGTCTGCACATGGCCGGATTCTTCTCCCTTGTGCCACAGCTTGTGGCGCGAACGCGACCAATACACGGCTTCGCCGCGCTTGTGCGTCTGTTCCAGCGCCTCGCGGTTCATCCAGGCAAACATGAGCACGCGGCCGGTGCGCACATCCTGCGCAATGGCGGGGACGAGGCCGCGCGCGTCCCACTTCACTTGATCGAGCCAGTTCATGGAGTGCAGTTTAGTCTGCGGGCTGGGTGCTGCGCGCTTGCCCAGACCAAGCAGATCCCGCAGGATGCTCAAAGCGACAGGTCGGGGCGCATGGCGATGCCGCGTGCGGCCAGATGCTGCTTGGCCTGCCCCACGGTGTATTCGCCGTAGTGAAAGATGCTGGCGGCGAGCACGGCGTCGGCATGGCCTTCGAGAAATCCCGCGGCCAGATGTTCGAGGTTGCCGACCCCGCCCGAGGCGATGACGGGCACACTCACCGCGTCGGACACCGCGCGGGTGAGCGCCAGATCGAAGCCGACCTTGGTGCCGTCGCGGTCCATGCTGGTGAGCAGGATTTCGCCGGCGCCGGCCTGCACCATGTCGACGGCCCATTGCACCGCATCCAGCCCGGTGGCCTTGCGGCCGCCGTGGGTGTAGACCTCCCAGCCATGGCCTTCGGGGCGGCGCTTGGCGTCGATGGCCACGACAATGCACTGCGCGCCATACTTGGCCGAGGCATCGGCAATGACTTGCGGATTGGCCACAGCGGCGGAGTTGAAGCTGACCTTGTCCGCCCCGGCGTTGAGCAGGCGGCGCACATCGTCCACGGTGCGCACGCCACCGCCCACAGTCAGTGGAATGAACACCTGCGAGGCCACTGCCTCGATCTGGTGCAGCAGCAGATCGCGGTCGTCGCTGGTGGCCGTGATGTCGAGAAAGGTGAGTTCGTCGGCACCTTGCGCGTTGTAGCGCGCGGCGATTTCCACCGGGTCACCCGCATCGCGCAGGCCGACGAAGTTGACGCCCTTGACCACGCGGCCACCGCTGACGTCGAGACAGGGAATGATGCGCTTGAACAGCATGCGCGGCCTAGCGGCTGGTGACAAAGCGCTGCGCCGCGGCGAAGTCGAGCGCGCCGGTGTAGATCGAGCGACCGCAGATCACCCCTTCGACCCCGCTGCTTTCGACCTCGCAGAGCTTTTCGATGTCGGACATGCCCGACAGCCCCCCGGAGGCGATCACCGGCACGTCGAGCGCTTCGGCCAGCCGCACCGTGGCCTCGATATTGATGCCGGTGAGCATGCCGTCGCGGCCGATGTCGGTGTAGATCACGCCTTCGATGCCGTAGTCCTGGAACTTGCGTGCCAAGTCGACGACTTCATGGCCGGTGAGCTTGCTCCAGCCATCGGTCGCCACCTTGCCGTCGCGGGCGTCGAGGCCGACGAGGATGTGACCGCCGAAGGCGCTGCAGGCGTCACGCAGGAAGCCGGGGCTTTTCACCGCTGCGGTGCCGATGATGACATAGCTCAGGCCCTCGTCGAGGTAGCGTTCGATGGTGTCCAGATCGCGAATGCCGCCGCCGAGCTGCACCGGGATTTCTTCGCCGACTTCCTCGAGGATGGAGGCAATGGCTTCGGCATTGCGCGGCTTGCCAGCAAACGCGCCGTTGAGATCGACCAGATGCAGGCGCTCGGCCCCCTGATCGATCCAGTGCCGCGCCATGGCTGCGGGATCTTTGGAGAACACCGTCGCGCCTTGCATTTCACCTTGTTCGAGGCGAACGCACTGGCCGTCCTTGAGGTCGATTGCCGGAATGAGCAGCATGATGTCAGGGCAGAGAAAAAAGAGAAAAGAGTCTCGAAGGAAGAAGCGGGGCACAGCGCCCTCAGGGCGACCAGTGCAGGAAGTTGCGATACAGCATCAAACCGGCGTCGGCGCTTTTTTCCGGGTGGAACTGGGTGGCAAACAGATTGTCGCGCGCCACGGCGCTGGCAAAACGCACGCCATACTCGGCTTCGCCCGCGCTGTGGCCGCCGTGCAGCGGCGCGGCGTAATAACTGTGGACGAAATAGAACGCCGCGCCGTCGGGCACATGCGCCCAGATCGGATGCACCGCGCCGCCCGCGCTGCGCCCTTGCCAGACGGCATTCCAGCCCATGTGCGGCACCTTGTAGCGGCTGCCGTCGGGCTGTGTCTGGCCTTGCAGTTCAAAACGCTGCACCTGGCCGGGAATCAGCCCGAGGCCGTCCACATGGCCTTCGGTGCTGTGATCGAGCAGCATCTGCATGCCCACACAGACACCGAACAGCGGCTTGCTTGCTGCAGCTTCGAGCACGGCCTGCTGCAGGCCGGACTCGCGCAGTTCGCGCATGCAGTCGGGCATGGCGCCCTGGCCCGGCAGCACCACACGATCGGCGGCGCGCACCACGGCGGGGTCGGCTGTGACGACCACCTCGAAATCGGTCCCCGAGGCCACGTGCGCCACGGCTTGCGACACCGAGCGCAGATTGCCCATGCCATAGTCCACAACGGCAACTCGTTTCATCGGTTCGGGTCAGACGGGAGAAAAAATTACAGCGAACCCTTGGTGGAAGGAATCATCTCGCCCATGCGGGAGTCGGGTTCGGCGGCAGCACGCAACGCGCGGCCGAAGGCCTTGAACACGGTCTCGCACTGATGATGCGAATTGTCACCGCGCAGATTGTCGACATGCACAGTGATCGCGGCGTGGTTGACCAGGCCCTGGAAGAACTCGCGCGCCAGATCGACATCGAACTCGCCGATCATCGCGCGGGTGAACGGCACATGCCAGATCAGCCCGGGGCGGCCGGAGAAGTCGATGACCACGCGGCTCAGGGCCTCGTCGAGCGGCACATAGGCGTGGCCATAGCGGCGGATGCCCTTCTTGTCGCCGACAGCGCGCGCCAGCGCCTGACCGAGGGTGATGCCCACGTCTTCCACGGTATGGTGCGCGTCGATGTGCAGGTCTCCCTTCGCCTGGACGTCGAGGTCGATCAGGCCATGCCGCGCGATCTGGTCGAGCATGTGATCGAAAAATCCAACACCCGTGGACAGCCTGGACACGCCCGTCCCGTCAAGATTGATGGACACGGAGATCTGCGTCTCGGCGGTATTGCGGGAAACCTGGGCAGTGCGCATGAGGATGGGCGGTAACGGCGTGAACAGGCGCAATCGTAACGTCAGCGCGCGGCGGGCGGCTGCGCCGCGATCAGGGTGTCGAGCGCGGCGAGCAGCGCATCGCACTGCGCGGGCGTACCGATGGTGATGCGCAGGAAGTCAGCAATGCGCTGCGGACGAGCGAACTGCCGCACCAGAATGCGGCGCTCGCGCAACTGCGCGGCCAGCTGCGCGCCGGAATGCGCCGGGTGACGCGCGAACACGAAATTGGCCTGCGACGGCAGCACCTCGAAGCCGCGCGCCTGCAGCCCCGCGGTGAGCTGCGTGCGGCTGAGGATGATGCGCTCACGCGTCTGCTGCAACCAATCGGTGTCGCCCAGCGCGGCCTCGGCGCCGGCAAGCGCCAGGCGGTCGAGCGGGTAGGAGTTGAAGCTGTCCTTCACCCGGGCCAGCGCCTCGATCAGGTCGGGGTGGCCCAGCGCATAGCCCACGCGCAGCCCGGCCAGCGCCCAGGCCTTGGACAGGGTGCGGATCACCAGCAGTTGCGGATGGTGGTCGATCAGGCTGGCTGCGGTCTGCGCGCCGAAATCGACATAGGCTTCATCGACCACGACGACCGAATCGGGATTGCCGGCGAGCAGCCGCTGCACCTCGGCCAGCGGCAGCGCCATGCCGGTGGGCGCGTTGGGGTTGGGGAAGATGATGCCGCCGTTGCCGCCCGCCTGCAGGTAATCGTCGACCGCGATGGAAAAATCGGCGCGCAGCGGGATGTCGCGCGTGGCGATGCCGTACAGCCGCGCATAGACCGGGTAGAAGCTGTAGGAGATGTCCGGATGCAGCAGCGGCGCGTCGTGCCGCAGCAGCGCCATGAACGCGTGCGCCAGCACCTCGTCCGAACCGTTGCCGACGAACACCTGCTCTGGCCGCAGGCCGTGAAACCGCGCAATCGCCGCGCGCAGGCTGCTGGCCTGCGGGTCGGGGTAGAGCCGCAGATCGGCCGAGGTCTGCGCCGCGATCGCCTGCAGCACCCTGTCGCTCGGTGGGTACGGGCACTCGTTGGTGTTGAGCTTGATCAGCCCGTCGATCTTGGGCTGCTCGCCCGGCACATACGGGGTCAGTTCGTGGACGATGCGACTCCAGTAGCGGCTCATTGGACTGACCTCCACGCCGCGCGCGGCGCCTCGGGAGCAGCGAGCGCTCCTTGCGTGTGGCCTTGCGCCGCGCTCACTTGCCGGCCTCCAGCCGCAGCTCGGCGGCGCGGGCGTGCGCGGTCAGGCGCTCGCCGTGGGCCAGCACGCTGGCAATCCGCCCCAGGGTCTGCGCGCCTTCGCGGCTGACCTCGATGAGGCTGGAGCGCTTGATGAAGTCGTACACCCCGAGCGGCGACGAGAACCGCGCCGTCCCCGAAGTGGGCAGCACATGGTTGGGGCCGGCGCAATAGTCGCCGAGCGACTCGGATGTGTAGGCACCGAGGAACAGCGCCCCGGCATGCTTGAGCGCCGGAACGTACTGCCGCGGATCGCGCGCGGAAATTTCGAGGTGCTCGGGGGCGATGCGGTTGGCCAGATCACAGGCCTGCGCCATGTCGCGCACGCGGATCAACGCGCCGCGGTCGTTGAGCGACGCGGTGATGATGTCACGGCGCGGCATCTCGGGCAGCAGGCGGTGGATGGCCGCGGCCACCGCATCGATATAGGCCGCGTCCGGGCACAGCAGAATGCTCTGCGCCAGTTCGTCGTGCTCGGCCTGGCTGAACAGGTCCATCGCCACCCAGTCGGGCGGGGTGCTGCCGTCGGCCAGCACCAGAATTTCGGAGGGGCCCGCGATCATGTCGATGCCGCACACGCCGAACACCCGGCGCTTGGCCGCAGCGACGTAGGCATTGCCGGGGCCGACGATTTTGTCCACCGCGGGCACGGTCGCCGTGCCATAGGCGAGTGCGCCCACCGCCTGCGCGCCGCCGATGGCAAACGCGCGGCTCACCCCGGCCACGGCGGCGGCGGCCAGCACCAGCGGGTTGCGCTCGCCGCCCGGGGTGGGCACGACCATGATGATCTCGTCCACCCCGGCGACATGCGCCGGAATCGCGTTCATCAGCACCGACGACGGGTACGCCGCCTTGCCCCCCGGCACGTAGATGCCGACGCGGTCGAGCGGGGTGACCTTTTGCCCGAGCAGGGTGCCGTCTTCGTCGCGGTATTCCCAGCTCTGCCCGACTTGCTGCAGTTGGTGCGCGTGATAGCGGCGCACGCGGTCTGCCGCGACCTCGAGCGCGCTGCGCTGCTCTGCGGGGATGGCGGCGAGCGCGGCGTGCAGCTCGGCCTGGCCGATCTCGAGCGTGGCCATGTCGTGGGCGTCGAGCCGGTCGAAGCGGCGGGTGTAGTCCAGCACCGCGGCATCGCCCCTGCTCTGCACATCGCGCAGGATGTCGGCAGCGCGGGAGTCGATCTCGGCGTTTTCTTCGGCCATGCGCGCGAACAGCGCACGGTACTGCGTCTCGAAGTCGGCGGCGGTGGCGTCGAGCCTGCGCAGTTGCAGGGCTTGGAGCGTGGCATTCATGCGGCGGTCTCCTCGGCAGGTTGCGAAGCCTGGCGCAGTTGGTCGATCAGCGGCTTGAGCAGCGCGGTGCGGGTTTTGAGCGCGGCCTGGTTGACGATCAGCCGCGCGGAAATATCCATGATGTGCTCGACCTCGACCAGCCCGTTGGCCTTGAGCGTGCCGCCGGTGGACACCAGATCGACGATGGCATCGGCCAGCCCGGTGAGCGGAGCAAGTTCCATCGAGCCGTAGAGCTTGACCAGATCGACATGCACGCCCTTGGTGGCGAAATGCTCGCGCGCCAGGTGAACATACTTGGTCGCCACACGCAGCCGGGCGCCCTGTTTCACCTGCGCGGCGTAGTCGAAATCCTTGCGCACCGCCACGCTCAGCCGACAGCGGGCAATGCCCAGATCGACCGGCAGGTAGAGGCCGTCCGCGCCATTGCCGGCGAAGTATTCGCGCAGCACGTCCAGCCCTGCCACGCCGATGTCGGCGCCGCCGTAACGCACATAGGTGGGCACGTCGCTGGCGCGCACCAGCACCACGCGCACATCGGGCCGGTTGGTCGGCAGGATGAGCTTGCGGGTGGACTCGGGATCGCCCGACACCGTGATGCCCGCGCGCGCGAGCATGGGCAGGGTGTCTTCGAAAATGCGTCCCTTGGACAGGGCGAGGGTCAGCATGCGGTCAGCCTCCGGGAGATGTCTTGATGCGCTCGATGTCCGCGCCCAGTCCGCGCAGTTTCACTTCCATGGCGTCATAGCCGCGATCGAGGTGGTAGATGCGGTCGATCTGTGTCTGCCCCTCGGCTGCCAGCCCGGCCACCACCAGCCCGGCCGAAGCGCGCAGGTCGGTGGCCATGACGTTGGCGCCAGAGAGCTGCGGCACGCCTCGCACCACGCAGGTGTGGCCGTCGATGTCGATCTGCGCGCCCAGCCGCACCAGCTCCTGCACATGCATGAAGCGGTTTTCGAAAATGGTCTCCGTCATGCGCGCCGCGCCATCTGCCAGACAGTTCACCGCCATGAACTGCGCCTGCATGTCGGTGGCGAACCCCGGGTATTCGGTGGTGCGCACCGAGACCGCGCGCGGACGTCCGCCCGGCAACGCATCGGCGCGCAGGCGAATCCAGTCGGCGCCGGTGTCGATGTGGGCACCGGCCTCGCGCAGCTTGTCGAGCAGCGCATCCTGGTGCGTCGGCTCGGCCCCCTGGACGGTGATGTCGCCCCGCGTGGCCAGCGCCGCGCACAGAAAGGTGCCAACCTCGATGCGATCGGGAATGATGCGGTGCTCCACTCCCTGCAGGGACTGCACACCCTGGATGCGGATCTGCGAGCTGCCATCGCCGCTGATCTGCGCCCCCATGCCACGCAGCAGATTGGCCAGATCGATGATCTCGGGCTCGCGCGCGGCGTTGTCGATCAGGGTCTCGCCCTCGGCCAGCGCGGCGGCCATCATCAGGTTCTCGGTCCCGGTCACAGTCACCATGTCGGTGGTGATGCGCGCGCCGCGCAGGCGCCCAGACGGTGTGCTGACGCGGGCAACGATATAGCCATGCTCCACCTCGATCTGCGCGCCCAGCGCCTGCAGCCCCTTGATGTGCTGATCGACCGGACGCGCGCCAATGGCGCAGCCGCCGGGCAGACTCACCCGCGCCTGGCCGAACCGCGCCAGCAGCGGCCCAAGCACCAGAATCGACGCGCGCATGGTCTTGACCAGGTCGTACGACGCCTCGAAGTGGTTTACTGCCGCGGCGTCGAGGTGGATGTCGCCACCCTCCTGTTCGACCCGCACGCCCAGGCTGCGCAGCAGTTTGGCCAGGGTGCGCACATCCATGAGTTGCGGCGCGTTGTGCAGGTGCACGCGCTCTGCGGTCAGCAGCGCGGCGGCCATCAGCGGCAGCGCGGCGTTCTTCGCCCCGCTGGCCTGCACCACGCCCTGCAGCACACGCTGCCCGGTAATTCTGAGTTTGTCCATGACGACCTTCGGGCCGACAGCGAATGGGCTGCACGGCGGGCACGCATCGGCGCGTGCGAAAAAGTGGCGATTTTAGGCGTTCGGCAATGCCGCGAATTCCTGGGGGGTGAGGGTCTTCATCGACAGCGCATGGATTTCCGCGCGCATGCGCTCTCCCAGTGCGGCGTAGACCAGTTGATGGCGCTGCACCCGGCTGCGGCCCTCGAACGCGGCACTGACGATGGTGGCGTAGAAATGCTGGCCATCGCCCTCGACCTGCAGATGGCTGCAGTCCAGTCCGTCGGCGATGTAGCGGTGAAGATCTTGTGGGGTCGGCAGGGGCATGGTCAATTTCGAAGTTTGGTGCCGCGCATCAGCATCATCATGGCGATGCCGCCGCACAGCAGATTGCCGAGCATCGCCGCCAGCAGGCTGATCCAGGGCGACACATCGCCTGCACCAAAGAAGCCATAGCGAAAGCCGTCGATCAGATAGAAAAACGGATTGAGGTGCGACGCAGCCTTCCAGAAGCCAGGCAAGGTATGCACCGAGTAGAACACGCCCGACAGAAAGGTCGCCGGGGTGATGATGAAGTTCTGGAACGCTGCCATCTGGTCGAATTTTTCCGCCCAGATCCCTGCAATCAGTCCCAGCGCGCCCAGCATGCTCGCGCCCAGTACCGCGAACACCAGAATCCACAGCGGATAGACAAAGCTCAGCGGCACGAACCACACCGTGACCAGCAAGACGCCCGCCCCGACAATCAGACCGCGCAGCACGGAGGCGCCCACATACGCGACGAACAGTTCCCAGGGCTTGAGCGGCGAGAGCAGCACGAACACCAGATTGCCGGTGATCTTGGACTGGATCAGCGACGACGAGGTGTTGGCAAACGCGTTCTGCAGCACGCTCATCATCATCAGCCCCGGGATGAGGAAGGCGGTGTACGGCACATGGCCATAGACCTGCATGTGCGCGGTGAACGCATGCGAAAAGATCAGCAGATACAGCAGCGCCGTGACCACCGGAGCGGCCACGGTCTGGAAACCCACCTTGAGAAAACGCTGCAATTCCTTTTGCAGCAGGGTTTGCAGTCCGGTCATCTGGAGGCTCCGATCAGTTCGAGAAACACGTCTTCCAGATCGGCACGGCGCAACTCCAGCTCATCAATCTCGCAACCCGCCTGGCGCAGCGCGGCCAGTTGATGCTCCACATCCTCTGCCCCACGCACAGGCAGCGCCACGCGCCCGCCCTGCTGTTCCACGCCCATCTCTGCGGGCAGTTGCCCCTTGAGCAAACGGAAATAGAGCACCGACGAAGCAAAGCGCTGCAGCAGCGCTTCGGTGCGGTCGAGCGCCACGACCTTGCCGCGCTTGATCACGGCAATGCGCTTGCACAGCGCCTCGGCTTCCTCGAGGTAGTGCGTGGTCAGCAGCACGGTGTGACCTTCGGCGTTGAGCCGGGCGATGAACTCCCACAGCGACTGGCGCAGTTCCACATCCACCCCGGCGGTCGGCTCGTCGAGCACGATGACCTGCGGGCGGTGCACCAGCGCCTGCGCCACCATCACGCGGCGTTTCATGCCACCCGACAATGCGCGCATGTTCTTGTCCGCCTGCGCGGTGAGTCCCAGGTTGTGCAGCAGTTCGTCGATCCAGGCGTCGTTGCGCCGGAAACCGAAATAGCCCGACTGGATGCGCAGCACCTGACGCACCGTAAAGAACGGATCGAACACCAGTTCCTGCGGCACCACGCCCAGCAGGCGACGTGCCGCGGCGGCATCGAGTTGCACGTCATGGCCCTGCACCAGCACCCGGCCAGACGTGGGGCGGGTGAGCCCGGCGAGCATGCTGATCAGCGTGGTCTTGCCCGCACCATTGGGGCCAAGCAAACCGAAAAACTCTCCTTCGGCAACGTCGAGCGCGACGCCGTCGACCGCGGTGTGCTGGCCATAGCGCTTCTCGACATGATCAAAGGAAACTGCTGCAGTAGAGGTCATGGAAACAACAGAAAGCGCCGGAGGGACGATGCAAGGCATCGCGTCGCACCGGCGCAAGACGCACGATCAGGGCTGCGCGGTGACCGGGGCGATGAGGAAATCCAGTCCGTACGCCCGCGCCAGATCCCCCAGACGCTGGGGCACGCCGCGGACCTGCAAGACTTGATCCGGCGCGGCACGGCGCAATTCGAGCAGCAGGGCGAGACCCGCGGAATCGAAGGTCTGCAGCGCGCTGGCATCGATTTCCCAGGGGGTGGCTTGCGCCGCCAGCGCCGATAGCGCCTGACGCCGCACCGCAGTCGCGGTGTCCAGCGTCAATTCAGCGGGCAGAGCGAACAAAGGCATGGTGATGACTGCAGAATCAGCCGGCCGTCTTGGCCTGGGCCAGGGTCTGATTCTTTTCTTTCAGCGTGGCGATCAGACCGTCGATGCCCTTCTGCCCGATTTCCTGCGCAAACACGCTGCGATAGTTGTCGACCAGCCAGATGCCCATCACATTGACATCGGTGATCTTCCAGCCAGCCGGGGTGTTTTCCAGGCGATAGTCGAGTTGCAGGGGCTCGCCGTTGTTGATGACGCGGGTGCGCACGGTCACGTCCTGCGCATTGGCAGGCTCGCGGTACGGCAGCAGCTTGACCTTCTGATCCTTGATCTGCTTGACCGCGCCAGCATAGGTGTAGACCAGCAACTGTTTGAACTGCTGCTCCAGCGCCGCGCGCTGCGCAGGCGTGGCTTCACGCCAGTAGCGGCCAACCGCGCTCTGGGTGATTTTCTGGAAATCCACATTCGGCAGGATTTTGGTTTCGACAAACTGCATGACCACTTCGGGATTGCCGGTGCGCAGCTTCGGGTCCTGCTGCACGTCGCGAATGATCTCGTTGGACATGGTCTCGATCAGTTGCGGCGGGGTCAGCGCATCGGCCGCATGGGCAGCCGCAGGCAGGCCCGCGATCAGCGCAACCGAGGACAGGGAAAAAGCCATGAAGAGCCGTCGAAGCATGGGAGGTACTCCAGTGTTGGTGTCGTGATCGATTAACGGCCGGCCACCCCGCAGGATGACAGCGCGCAGATTCAGGGGGCGGCGTCGCCTGTCTTTGGAGTGCTCGCCGCGACTGCAGGCATCGCGGGTGCCGTACCGGGGATGCCGCCATTCTCTGGGCCGTAGCTGTACTTGGCCAGAGGATTGGGCTCGCCCAGATCGATGAAGGGGCGGTCGCGCACCTCCTCAACCTGCGACTTGCGGCGTTGTTCGTAGGCACTGCGGGTGAAAACATAAGGGTCGAGCGAAATCTGGTCGAACAGATTGGAGGCGTCGAGCAGGTTGGCGCGGGTGTTCACCAGATTCAATGCCAGCGCACCGTAACTCGCGCTGGGCGGGCTGACCTGGGCAGTCGGCCCGTAGGCGAGGAACACGCCGGTGCCCGCTGCATCGCGCACCGTGCTCGGACCGTAGAACGGCAGCACCACATACGGCCCAGAACCCACACCCCAGCGCGCCAAAGTGAGGCCAAAATCGTTGGGATGCTTGTAGATGCCCATTTCGGTCGCGATGTCCAGGGTGCCGAACAGCCCGAACACCGAGTTGACGCCCACGCGCATGAAGGTGCTCAGGCCATCATGCACATTGCCCTGCAGAAAATCATTGGTCATCGACCACACATCGCCGAAATTGCCGAAGAAGTTGGTGACACCGTGACGGATGGGCGTCGGCGTGATGTCCTTGTACCCGGTCGCAACAGGCTTGAGCACGGCCCGGTCCACCTTGTCGTTGATGGTGAACATCGCGCGGTTGTAGGGTTCGAGCGGGTCTTGCGGATTGTGCGTGGCACAGCCGCCCAGCGCCGCCAGCACCAGCACGGGCAGAAGACGGGTGAGTTGCTTCATTTGCTGTCCCCCGCGCCGCTGGATGCAGCCTTGTTGTAGAGAAACTGGCCGATCAGGTTTTCCAGCACCACGGCCGACTGGGTGTTGCGGATGACTGAACCATTGGTGAGATTTTTCTCACTGCCGCCGGGGCTGAAGTCGACGTACTGATCGCCGAGCAGTCCGGCTGTGAGGATCTTGGCCGAGGTATCGACCGGAAATTTGAACCGCTGGTCAATGGCCATGTGCACATCGGCCTGGAAGGTCTGATTGTCGAAGCTGATGGAGGTCACCCGCCCGACGACCACACCTGCGCTCTTGACAGGAGCACCCGCCTTCAGCCCGCCAATGTTGTCGAACCGCGCTGTCACTGAATAGGTCGGCCCCCAATTGATCTGCAACAGGTTGCCCGCCTTGAGCGCCAGGAAGAGCAGGGCCGCCGCGCCCAGCACGACCAGAATACCCACCCAGAGATCGATTTTTCGTTGATTCATTTGCGACAACTCCAGGGCCTCATGCCCTCAGGTGCTGAACATCATGGCGGTCAGCACGAAATCCAGTGCCAGCACCGCCAGCGACGCGATGACGACGGTGCGCGTCGTGGCGCGCGAGACGCCTTCGGGCGTGGGCTGGCTGCGCCAGCCTTGCAACAGCGCAACGAAAGTGACCGCCAAGCCGAACACCACACTCTTGATGACTCCGTTGCCAACGTCCTTGAACACATCGACCCCGCTTTGCATCTGCGACCAGAATTGCCCGGCGTCCACGCCGATCATCACCACGCCAACCACATAGCCCCCCATGATGCCCACCGCGCTGAACACAGCCGCCAGCAGGGGCATCACGATGACCCCCGCCCAGAACCGCGGCGCGAGCACGCGCACCACCGGATCGACCGCCATCATTTCCATGGCCGCAATCTGCTCGCCCGCTTTCATCAGGCCGATCTCGGCTGTGAGCGAGGTGCCGGCACGGCCGGCAAACAGCAGGGCCGTGACCACCGGCCCGAGTTCGCGCACCAGCGACAGGGCCACCAGCACCCCGAGTGCGCTCGATGAACCGTAGCGCGACAGGGTGTAGTAACCCTGCAGCCCAAGCACGAAGCCGACGAACAACCCGGACACGGCAATGATGACCAGCGACAGATTGCCGAGAAAATACATCTGCTGAATCAGCAGACTCGGGCGCATGAACACGCGGCCGACCAACAGCAGCAGCCGGGCGAACAGCCGGGCCGCGTAGCCGAGATCGCTCAACAGCTTGCGCGTTGCGGCGCCGATGGAGACCAGTCTGTCCGTGACCATCACGCGCGCCCTCCGTGCCCCGCTGCCGCGTGCAGGAAATCGTCATCGATGGCCGCCGCGGGGTAATGAAAGTGCACCGGACCGTCCGGCTCGCCCCGCACGAACTGATGCACCAGCGGATCGGCGCTCTCGCGCATCTGCTGCGGCGTGCCGTGGGCAATCAGACTGCCGTTGCCAAGGATGTAGACATAATCGGCGATGTCGAAAGTCACCTCGACGTCGTGCGACACCACGATGCTGGTCAAGCCGAGCGCGTCGTTGAGGCTGCGGATCAACCGGGCCGAGATGCCCAGCGAAATGGGATCGAGGCCGGCAAACGGCTCGTCATACATCACCAGCGCAGGATCGAGTGCGATGGCCCGGGCCATGGCCACGCGCCGCGCCATGCCGCCCGAGAGCTCGGCCGGATAAAGGTCGCGCGCGCCGCGCAGGCCGACCGCGTTGAGCTTCATCAGCACCAGGTCGCGGATCATCGATGCCGGAAGATCGGTGTGTTCGCGCAGCGGAAATGCCACGTTGTCGAACACGCTCATGTCCGTGAACAGCGCGCCGAACTGAAACAGCATGCCCATGCGCCGTCGCATGGCAAAGATCTGGTTTTGATCGGCGCCGGCCAGGTCCTGCCCCTCGAACCGCACCGAACCGCGCTGCGGCTTGACCTGCCCGCTGATGAGACGCAACAGCGTGGTCTTGCCGCCTCCCGAGGCGCCCATGACCGCGACCACTTGGCCGGGATGAATGGTCATGTCGATGTTGCGCAGAATCAGGCGCTCGCCATAGCCAAAATCGAGCGCGTCGATCTGAACGATGGCCGGGGCGGGCGACACGGGCATGGGATTTGTGAAAGTGGCTTTCAAGGACGACGTTGCAACGCACCATCAAGACTTCAGACGGGCAGTCTGCGCTCAAAACAGCAGGTCATTCTAGGGATTTCCCGATCTGTCTGCCGAACCACGCCAAACCACGGGGCAGTAGCATCACAGACCATTCTTGGAACATTGCCACACATGCCCGGACCCACCGTCGAATTCTGGAACGAACGTTTCCGCACGCACACGACTGGATGGGATCGCGGCGGCGTTCACCCCCATCTGCTGCGCTGCCTGGCCTCTGGCGAATTGCGGCCGTGCCGCATCCTGGTTCCGGGGTGCGGCGCGGGCCATGAAGTCGTGCATCTGGCCACTGCCGGTTTCGAGGTCACGGCGCTGGACTATGCGCAGGAGGCGGTCGATCGACTCAGGCAGCGCTTGCGCGAGCGCGGTTTGCAGGCGACGGTGCTGCAGGCCGATGTGCGGCAATGGGATGCGCCGCAAGCGTTCGATGCCATCTGGGAGCAGACCTGTCTGTGCGCGCTCTACCCGGATGACTGGGCCCAATACGCGCAGCGCCTGCATCGCTGGCTGCAGCCACAGGGCAGACTCTTTGCCCTGTTCATGCAGGCCGCCAAACCCGGTGCTGCCGAGGGCAAGATTGAAGGCCCGCCCTACCACTGCGACATCCTGGCAATGCGTGCAGTCTTTCCGTCCCATCTGTGGCACTGGCCCAAGCCGCCCTACCCGCGCGTCCCCCACCCAGGCGGCTCAGCGGAACTGGCACTTGTTCTGACGCCCAGCGCAATTGCGGCGGAAGATTAGGACTTGTTCACGCCACATCCGCCCCTGCGCTGGCGCGCACCACATCAGCGGACTCAACGGGCTCACGGGGCGTTTTTGTACCGTTTCGTGCATTCAGGCAGCGAAACTCCCAGGCGCGCAACTTGTTCTGATCGAGAATTTCCACCCCGCCGTATTGCAAGCGCAACACACCGTCGGTCTCCAGCCGCTGAAACGCCTGATTCACCCGTTGGCGAGACAAATTGCAAAGTTGCCCGATTTCCGACTGGGTTACCCGTAGTGCCCCACCATTCGCCCCAGCCAGGGGATGAAACAAATGGCGCAGCGTGCGCGCAACAATGGATTCCGCGCCGCCCTGATGATCATCCAATGCCTGCAGAGTCATCAGCTCCAGGCGGTCATTGAGTTGCTGCAGCAGATAATGGCTGAAACCGATATTCCGATCCAGCAGCCAGAGAAACGTCTCCCGGGGAACCAGCGCCAGTTCGCAATCTCGAATGGCGAGAGCCTGATAACGCCAGACCCCTTGGCGCATCAATGTTCCTTCGCCAAACCAGCCCCCGGCGCCGATACCGGAATAGACCAGCGGCTTTCCGCTCACCGTCGTGACGTTGAATTTGGCGAGACCGGACATCACGCCAATCCAATGCAGAGCGGGCATGCCGTAACGCTGCAGTGGCTCTCCGCTGCGCACAGCCTGGTAAGACACTTCGGAAACCACGCGCGCCTTCTCGGCCGGTTGCAGGCGCCCCCACCAGCCACTCCGTGCTGCCCAGTTTGGAATTTTGCAATCGTTCATCGCATCGCTCATCAAGATGAGTCTGTATGCTCGTCATTTTCCATCACCCATGGCGCTGCAACTTGTAATCGTCATGTCAGAACGAAAGCACCAATGACAAAGACCGGGAAAGTCCCCGGTCTTTGTCATTGGTTACGCTGCGCCGCAACCGAGCGGCGGCAGATGGTGAAATCTGCAGATCAAATCAGGAAGGATTCCTTGCTCTTGCCGCTGTCGACAGCATTTTGCAGCCAGCGCGGCATCTTTCCGCGCCCGGTCCAGGTTTCCCCGGTTTGTGCATTGCGATATTTGGGTGCAACCGTCGACCCTTTGGAAGATGCACCGGCACGGCGCGAGCCGAGATCGGCAAGGGTAATGCCGTATTCGTCCATTTTTGCGCGAATATCCGCCACCACTGCCGCAATTTCCGCCTTGCGCTGGGCCTCGGCCTGTTGTTTGAGCGCTTCGATTTGTGACTGCAATTCTTTATAGGTTGCCATGTGTTTCTGCTCCTGCGTTGAAAGTTGAAACGATGCAGATCATACGACAGAACAACAAATAAAAAAGCCCGCATCAAACGGGCCTTTCAAAGTGGTGCCTTCAAAATCGGCAAAGTGTTTTCGTGAATTACTCGATCGCCTTGGTGATGTCCTCGACCACCTTCTTCGCATCGCCAAAGACCATCATGGTCTTGTCCATGTAAAACAATTCATTGTCCAGACCAGCATATCCAGCCGCCATCGAGCGCTTGTTCACGATCACCGTTTTCGCCTTGTAGGCCTCGAGAATCGGCATGCCGGCAATCGGTGATTTTGGATCGGTTTTAGCTGCGGGATTGACCACATCGTTGGCGCCAAGAATCACCGCCACGTCCGCCTGCCCGAATTCGGGGTTGATGTCGTCCATCTCAAAAACCTGATCGTACGGGACTTCGGCTTCTGCGAGCAGCACATTCATATGGCCGGGCATGCGACCAGCCACCGGGTGAATGGCATATTTCACCTGCACGCCGTGTTCGGTGAGTTTCTGCGCGAGTTCCTTGACCGCATGCTGTGCGCGTGCGACCGCCAGGCCATATCCCGGGACGATAATCACGGTTTCGGCATTCGACAGCAGGAATGCGGCGTCATCTGCGCTGCCCGACTTGACCGCGCGCTGCTGGGTTTGCGCCCCGCTGCCTGATGCCTCCGCGCCAAAGCCACCCAGAATCACGCTGATGAACGACCGATTCATCGCCTTGCACATGATGTAGCTCAGAATCGCACCTGACGACCCTACCAGCGATCCGGCGATGATGAGCATATTGTTCTCGAGCGAAAAACCAATGCCCGCAGCCGCCCAGCCGGAGTAACTGTTGAGCATGGACACGACCACCGGCATGTCGGCACCGCCGATCGGAATAATGATCAGCACACCCAGAACAAACGCCAGCGCCATCATGATGAGAAATGGCGTCCACGACAACGTGGCAAAAAACCAGATGCCACAGGCCACTGCGGCCAGGCCAATGAGCAGATTCACCCAGTGCTGGGCAGGAAAACGCACAGGCGCGCCCTGAAACAGCCGGAACTTGTAACGTCCGGACAATTTGCCGAAAGCAATGACGGAGCCGCTGAAAGTCACGGCGCCGATGATGGTGCCTATGAACAGTTCGACGCGATTGCCCGCCGGCAGCGGATCTCCCGCTGCCTGAACGATGCCAAAGGCATGCGGTTCTGCCACGGCCGCAACGGCAATGAACACCGCTGCCAGACCGATCATGCTGTGCATGAAAGCCACGAGTTCCGGCATTTTGGTCATTTCAACCCGGTTGGCCATGACCGCGCCAATCCCGCCACCGACCACCAGCCCGAGGAGCACATAACTCAGGCCCAGCGTACCGGCGTCCCCACCGATCTTGATAATCAGCGCAACCGTGGTGAGGACAGCGATCCCCATGCCGACCATGCCAAACACATTCCCGCGCCGGCTGGTTGTCGGATGTGACAGCCCCTTGAGCGCCTGAATGAAAAAGACCGCTGCCAGCAAATACAGCAGGGTGACCAGATTCATACTGAGAGTCATACCTTGATTCCTTGGTGCTGCACGCGGAGGTTGGTGTGTCGAAATGATTTGAATGGCATTGCGTTCACCACAACCGCGTCAGTGAGCCGTTGGGATGTCTATTATTTTTTTTCGCCGGTTTTCTTCTTGAACATGGCCAGCATGCGCCGGGTCACAAGAAACCCGCCAAACACATTCACCGCAGCCAGAGCCACGGCCAGAGTCCCCATCACCTTGCCCAGCGGAGTGACGGTCAGCGCGGCGGCAAGCATGGCCCCGACAATGATGATGGCGGAAATTGCATTGGTCACCGCCATGAGCGGCGTATGCAATGCCGGCGTGACATTCCAGACCACGTGATAGCCGACATAGATGGCCAGAACAAAAATGGTGAAGTTGATCACCAGGGGAGAGATTTCATGCATGGTTCAGAGTCCTTCGTCTTCGATCGGAATGGATTGCTCGTTGCGATTCAGGCGGCGATTCAGGCCGTCTTGCGCAGCAGTTGCCCGTCGCGGCACATCAGACAGGCCGCGACAATATCGTCTTCCATGTTGACGACAAAACCCTTTTCCTTGTCGAACACCAGTTTGAGAAAATCGAGCACATTGCGCGCATAAAGCGCTGAGGCATCCGCCGCAACCAGGGCGGGCAGATTGGTTTCACCCACCAGCGTGACACCATGCTTGACAACGGTTTTCCCCGCCTCGGTCAACGGGCAGTTACCGCCCTGCGCCGCTGCCATGTCGATAATCACCGAGCCCGGTTTCATCGACTTGACCATGTCTTCGGTAATCAGCACCGGTGCGCGGCGTCCGGGAATGAGCGCAGTGGAAATCACCACATTGGCCTGCTTGACCCGCTCGGCGACCTGCGCAGCCTGGCGCTGCATCCAGCTTGCAGGCATGGGCCGGGCGTAACCGCCCACGCCTTGTGCAATATCGCGCTCCTCATCGGTTTCAAATGGCACATCGATGAATTTGGCGCCCAATGATTCCACTTGTTCCTTCACCGCGGGCCGCACATCGGAGGCCTCGATCACGGCGCCGAGGCGCTTTGCGGTGGCAATGGCCTGCAAACCCGCAACGCCCGCACCCAGAACCACCACACGGGCCGCCTTGACCGTGCCGGCTGCCGTCATCAGCATGGGCATGAAGCGCTGGTAGATGTTTGCCGCGAGGATGACCGCCTTGTAACCGGCAATATTGGCCTGGCTGGACAACACGTCCATGCTCTGAGCCCGGGAGGTACGGGGGGCAGCTTCGAGAGCGAAGGCGGTCAGGCCAGCGGCCGTCATGGCCTGGAGGCCATCGACGCTGAACGGATCGAGCATACCCACCAGCACGGTGCCAGGTTTCATCAAGGCCAGTTCATCCGCCGTGGGCGGGCGCACCTTCAACACCATCTCGGCAGCAAACGCCTCGTCACGACCGACAATGGTCGCACCTGCGGCGATGTAATCTGCATCCGGTGCATCTGCGTGCACTCCGGCATTGGCCTGCATCGCGATGGAGTGCCCCTGGGCGACCAACTTCTTGACTGTTTCCGGTGTTGCTGCAACACGGGCTTCGCCGGCCAGGGTTTCTGCCGGAATGCCAATACGCATGGAGTCTCTCCTATGAAATCTTCTTTATTCAGGTCTGAAAACAGTTGAGAACCACGAGTCGCACAATACACGCCGACCTGCAACAACCCTGTTTGTTCGACCGATCCACCAAAGCTGCGCATTATCTCGCGTTTTCCCTAGGGTTGCTCAGACGCAAATGGCCGACACGCGGAAAACACTTTTGCATTTTCCAACAGCCTTGCCAAGTTCCTTCCCCAACCTTGCGAACACCGATTCAACATGCACCCACATCCCACTGCACGCCCGCGCGTGACTGTCGCCGCCCTGATTGAACAAGACGGCCGCTTCCTTCTGGTGGAGGAACAGACACCGGACGGTCTTCGACTGAACCAGCCTGCGGGCCATCTGGAGGCGGGCGAAAGTCCGCAGCAAGGCGTGGTGCGTGAAGCGCTGGAGGAAACCGGCCGGGTGTTCGCTCCACAGGGGCTGGTTGGTGTGTATCTGTCGCGCACAAGGCGCACCACCGAGCAGGGTGTGCAGGATGTGAGCTACCTGCGTCTTGCGTTTTTCGGGTCGGCTTCTGCCCCCGACCCCCAGCGCGCACTCGATGACGGCATCGTACGCACGCTGTGGATGGACGTCGACGCATTGCGTGCCAGCACCAGCCGCCATCGCAGCCCATTGGTGCTGCGCTGCGTGGAGGACTATCTGCTCGGGCAACGCTATCCGCTGGAACTGATCTCGACCGATCCGAGCGTGTTCTGACGCCGAGGCCCGTCAACGTCCAGCCCGACGGGTTTCTACAATTTGCGCATGATGACTTCTTCTCGCGGCACCGTGGTGGTCGGGCTATCCGGCGGCGTGGACTCCTCCGTGTCGGCCTGGCTGTTGAAGCAACAGGGCTACAACGTGGTGGGCCTGTTCATGAAAAACTGGGAGGACGACGATGACAGCGAATACTGCTCCTCCCGTCAGGACTGGCTCGACGCGGCCAGCGTGGCAGACCGCATCGGCATCGACATCGAGGCGGTCAATTTCGCCGCGGAATACAAAGAGCGCGTGTTCGCAGAATTCCTCCAGGAATACGCCGCCGGGCGCACACCAAACCCTGACGTGCTGTGCAATGCCGAGATCAAGTTCAAGGCGTTTCTCGACCACGCCATGCGCCTGGGTGCGGACAGAATCGCCACCGGGCATTACGCGCGGGTGCGACAGACAGACCAGGGATTCGCCTTGCTGCGCGGCCTCGATCCCGCCAAGGACCAGAGCTACTTTCTGCACCGGCTCAACCAGACGCAGCTCGCGCGCACACTCTTTCCAGTCGGCGAACTGGAGAAGACCGCGGTGCGCCGCATCGCCGCCGAGATCGGCCTGCACAATGCGCGCAAGAAAGATTCCACCGGCATCTGCTTCATCGGTGAGCGTCCGTTCCGCGAGTTTCTCGGACGCTATCTGCCGACGCGGCCTGGGCCGATGAACACGCCGGAGGGCAAGACCGTGGGCCAGCATGTGGGCCTCGCCTTCTACACCCTGGGGCAACGCAAGGGCATCGGTCTGGGCGGCAGCAAAACAGGCAACGGCGAACCCTGGTTCGTCGCGGGAAAAGACCTGGGAAGCAACACCCTGATCGTGGCGCAAGGCCATGACCATCCGCTGCTGCAAAGCCGCTCGCTCCGGGCCCTGTCGGCCAGTTGGGTGGCCGGGCAGGCGCCTGGCGATGGTGCGGTGCTGGGTGCGAAAACCCGCTACCGACAAACCGACGCGGTGTGCCGCTACCGCGCGCGCAGCGCATCGGAGTTTGCCCTGGATTTTCAGACGCCGCAGTGGGCGGTCACGCCGGGGCAATCGGCGGTGCTGTATGCAGGGGAGGTGTGCCTGGGCGGCGGCATCATCGAGGCCGCTGCAAGTTGAAGGCGCAGGAACGCAGGCCTGCGCAGCAGACGCTCAGGACATGCGCGCCAGCAGGGTTTCCACTTCGTCGAGCATGGCGCTGAGCCTGGGCTGATGGCCATCCTCCGCCGTTTCCAGACGGCCGTCGAGTTCCTGTTCGAGATAGCACACGGTCATGCGCACGAAGGTGCTGTCGAGCGCCTTGCGCACTGCCGACAGTTGCTGCGCCACCTTCAGACAGGGCTCGCCTTCTTCGATCATGCGCTGGACGCCGCGCATCTGCCCTTCGGCGCGCTTGAGTCGGTTGAGAATGTCCGTGCGCGAGGCTTCGTTGGTCAGGACTGACATGGTGATGGCTCCGGGAATCTGTAAGGGCTTGGTACTGCGCTTCATCCAATCGTCTCCATCATAGGCGTGTCATTTCCGTCCGTGTCGGCGTGGCAGTGATGTGCCTCAGGCGGAATGAATCAGGGCCACGGGTTCGGGCGCCAGCAGAGTGCCGTCGCGCAGGCCGCGGGCGGTCGCCAGGGTCAGCCAGCCGATGATCACCGAGGCCAGTGCCAGCGCGAGAATCGCAAAGGTCTGCAGGGCGCCGTTCTGCGTGACCAGGGCCAGATGCATCGACAGACCGGCAAATGCCGCCAACGGAAACGACAGCGCCCAGTGCCCGATGGTGAATGCCTCCTGCATCATCGGCTTGAAAGACAGGAAGCTCAGCACGACAAAAAACAGCGCAATGCCCCAGGCGCCCTCCAGGGCTTCGACAGGGACGCCGATCTGCGCCAGTCCGAGGCCGCCGGCCGCGGGCGGGGCGATGGTGATGAACAGCATGGGCAACAGCTTGCGTGGCAGCATGCCATGAGCAGCAATTCGCACCATGAACAGCAACTGCACGACCAGAAAAAAGAACGCGCCCACCGCCCACTGCGCCACGGACCAAGTGGAAAATCCGAGCGCCACCCCGGCATACGGCACAACGACATTGCCGGCAGCGGCGAGGAACAGTGCCGGGGTGACCCCCGCCCAGTTCGGCCCCTTGTCGGTGGCTGCCTGCAGGCGAAAGCGGTGGAACACCCAGACCGTCACGCCCAGTTGCGCCAGCGCGCCGATCATCCAGAACCCAGCCATCCAGGCGTGACTGACGCCCAGCACCTGCACCGCAAATCCGGCTACCACCAGCATGGCCATCGGAATCATGGCCAGCAGAGGATGACGGACCGGGTGGCGCAAATCGGCGAGTAGATCCGGGGCATGCCTCTGGAGGCGAACCCCGGTCAAGGCCAGCAGAACAATCAGCGCAGCAATGGCTGCCCAGCCCAGGCCTTGCGCAATGCCTGCTGCGGGCTCACCAAGCAAGGGCGTTGCCTGATGCCAGGCCAGACCCAGTCCGCCCCAGCCCATGACCAGCGCGAACCAGCCGGGGGCGAGGAATTTGAGCCGGGGCTGTGCGGTGCGCGCCATGCTCATGCGCGATCAGCCGCAGCAGTTGGCTTTGGAATCGGGCACGCCCAGCTTGCGCAGGAAAAACCCCAGCGGGCACAGGTTGGTGAAACCGAATTGCAGCAGGTTCGCGCCGACGAATGCGGTGAACAGCAAGAACCACTGCGAGACATACAGCGGGCTTGCCGGTGCGCCAAGCAGCACCGAGATCAGGATGAACGTGCCAGCGATGACACGGATGTAGCGTTCGACAGTCATTTCAAAATCTCCAAGTTATGTCGATGAAGTTCAGATTCACGCCGCGTGCACAGGTTCAGCCGGTGCTGCGGGGGGCTTGGGCGGCACCTTCGGCTTCACCCGAATCTGCCAGACGTAGTAGAGCAGAGGAATCACGATCAGGGTGAGGATGGTGGACAGCAGGGTGCCGAAGATCAGTGACACCGCCAGCCCGCCGAACACCGGATCGGACACCATGATGGCGGAGCCGAACATGATGGCCAGCGCCGTCAGCAAGATGGGCCGCAGCCGCACCGCGCCAGCCTGCGCGACCGATTCCTGCAGGCTGTAGCCGCGGGCGCGGTAGTCGAGGATGAAGTCGATCAGCAGCAGCGAGTTGCGCACCACCACCCCGGCCAGCGCGATCACCCCGATCATCGACGTCGCGGTGAACGACTGGTGCGTGATCCAGTGACCGGGGAACACGCCGATGAGCGTGAGCGGAATGGCGCCCATCACGATGACCGGCAGCAGGAAAGACTTGTAATACGCCACCAGCAGCAGGTAGATGAACACCAGCGCCACCATGAACGCCGCGCCCAGATCGCGGAACACGTCCAGCGTCAGCCGCATCTCGCCACCCCACAGCAGCTGATAGCCCTTGAGATCGCTCGCCGGGGTCTCCGTGAAGCCGAGGTTGCCCGTGGTGAAGGTGGTGCCATTGGCCAGCTTCTTGCCATCAAGCATGGAGTTCAGGCTCAGCGTCGCATAGACCGGGCTGGAGTGGATCATCTCGCCGCCCACATAGACCACCGGATGCTGGTCGCGGGTGTAGATCGGCTTGGCCAGGGTGGTGCGCTCCACCGCAGCGATGGCAGACAGCGGAATGACCTTGCCCTGCGCGTTCTGGATCGGCACGTCGAGCAGTTGCTGCGGGCTCTGCCGGTCGGCGCGCGGCACGCGCACGATGATGTTGACCGGCTCCAGCGCGTTGCTGTCGTGAATGGCGCCCACCTTCAGTCCCGACACATAGTTGTGCAGCAGCTGGATGATCTGCCCCGGAACGATGCCCGACATCGCCGCCTTTTGTCGGTCGATCTGGATGCGGTATTCGGTCGTTGTGGCGGTGACCGAATCGTCCTGGTTCATCAGACCGTAGGTCTTGTCGAAGGCACCCAGCACATCCTTGGCAGACGCGCGCAGGGTGTCATAGTTCGGCCCGTACAGCTCGGCCATGACCTGCGCGCGCACCGGCGGACCGGGCGGTGTTTCGAACAGCTTGATGAAGGTCGAGGGGAAACGCGCGCGCACCGGGGCAAGCTGCTCGTAGAGCTTCTGCACGATTTCATGCGACTCGACCGAGCGCTCGTCCTTGCCCACCAGGTTCACGCGAATCTGCGCGAAGTTGTCGCCGCGCTTGAGCATGTCGCCACGCACCAGCGAGGCAAAGTCGATCGGTGCTGCCTGTCCGACGAAGGTCTGGTAATCGAGCACATACGGATTGGTCGCCAGCACATCGCCGACCGCGCGCGCCACCTGGTCGGTGCGCTCCAGCGTGGAGCCCGCCGGCGTGTCGACCTGGACCAGGAAGGTGTTGGTGTTGTCATTGGGCAGCATTTTCAGTTCGACGCCCAGCGGCGACAGCGGCCCATTCATGCCCGAGGGTCGAATGAACTGCCAGGCCGGCATCAGCATGGCCACGATCAGCAGCAACAGCACGGCGAGGAACATGAGGTTGCGCTGGGTGCGGTTGCGCAGCAGCGGCTCGATCAGTTTCAGATAGGCCGCATGCAGCTTGTCCTGCTTGTGCGCGCCTTCCTCTTCCAGACTGCTGCTGTGCGCCAGGGCCTCGCGCATGGCCTTCTTGCTCAGCCACACCCGCGCCGCCCAGGGCACCACGGTGTAGGCCAGAATGAGCGAGGCGATCATCGCCACGGGCACATTGATCGGGATGGGCCGCATGAACGGCCCCATCATGCCGCTGACGAACGCCATGGGCACGAAGGCGAGAATCACCGCCAGCGTGGCCATGTTGGTGGGGTTGCCGATCTCGTTGGTCGCCTGCACCACGGTGCGGTTGAAGTTCTTGATCGGCCCGCCATGCAGGTGGCGGTGGATGTTCTCGATCACCACGATGGCACCATCGACCAGCAGCCCCAGCGAGAGAATGAGCGCGAACAGCGTGATGCGGTTGATGGTCTGGCCGACGATCAGATCGACCGTGAGCACCGCAAACAGGGTCAGCGGCACGGTCAGGGTGACGATGCCTGCCTCGCGCCAGCCCAGGAAGAACCACAGCAGCAGCGACACGCTGACGATCGCGATGCCCAGGTGTTCCACCAGGGTGTTGACCGCCTCGTTGGCCTTGTGGCCGTCGTCGCGGGTGATGGTGACATGCACGCCTTGCGGCAAGGCATAGCTCTCGATCTCGCCGAGCTTGCTCAGCACATCATGCACCACGACCACGGCGTTGGTGCCCGATTTCTTGGCGATCGCCAGGGTGACCGCGCTCATCTCCTGCCCATGCGGCTTGCCCTTGGCAGCCAGGCCCCAGGCGAAGTGCGACAGATCGTCCACCTGCTCCGGCCCTTCGGTCACGGTGGCGACGTCGCGCAGGTAGACCGGCTTGCCATTGGGTGCGCCGATCAGGATGTCGCCCACCTGCTGCGCATTGCCCAGGAAGCTGTCGATGCGCACCGGGGTGACCCTGTTGTTGTCCACCAGGTTGCCGATCGGCGCCGCGGCGTTGCTGCCCTGAAGAATCTTGTCGAGCTGTTCCAGCGGAATGCCGGCTGCGGCCAGCTTGCTCGGCGAAATGGCCACATTGACCGCGCGCGGCGCGCCACCCACCACTTCGGTGAACGACACCCCGGGCACGTTGCGCAGATGCGCCAGCACCTTCTCGCCCACGTCGCGCAACTGCATGCCGTTCATCGTGGCCGACGACAGGGTGAGGGTGAGGATGGGCACGTCATCGACGTTGATCGGCTTGATCACCGGCTGCATCGCCCCGGGCGGAATGCGGTCGAGGTTCTGCATCAATTGGTTGTACATCTTGACCAGGCTTTTTTCCTGATCCTCGCCCACCTTGAACTGCACCGTGACCACGCCGAAGTCATTGGTCGCGTAGCCATAGGTATGGTCGACTCCGGACATCGACGCCATGATGGCCTCGAGCGGCTTGACCACCAGGTTCTGGATTTCCTGCGGCCCGGCGCCCGGCTTGGCGACGATGATGTTGGCCGCCGGCACCACGATCTGCGGGTTGTATTCTCGCGGCGTGACCAGCAGGGCCAGCACCCCGGCCAGCGTCAGGCCGAGCATGATCAGCGCGGTGATTTTTGATTCGATGAACGCGCGCGCCAGCTTGCCCGCGCTGTTCATGGGAGCCGCATGTTCAGCCACGGTTGCCTCCGCTGATCTTCACGCCGTTTTCCACTTCGGGCAGGTTGCTGGTGACGACCGTGTCATCCGCGTTCAGTCCGGCCTGAATCTCGACATCCGCGCCCATCTGTGCGCCGACACGCACCAGACGGAAATGCGCGATGCCGTCCTTGTCGACCACGAACACGCCGGTCATCCCGGCGCGATCGACCACGGCGCTCTGCGGCACGCGCAGTTGCGGCGTACTCCCCACGGCAAAGCCCACACGCACGAAGCTGCCGCTGTCGAGACCTGCATCGGCCGGGAGATCGATCTTCACCGTGTGGGTATGGCTCATCGGGTCGGCCACCGGCACGGCTTGGGCGATGGTGCCCTGCAATGATTTGCCGCTGGCAAGCACCTGCACCTTGTCGCCGATCTTGATCTTGTCGAACACATCGCCGGGAACCTGGGTCGTGACCTGCAGCTTGCCCTGTCCTTCGATCACCAGCACCGGACGGCCCGGCGCAGCGAGATCGCCCTGATTGGCCATCTTCTGCACCACCACGCCCGTGATGGGCGAGGTGACGGACGAGTAGCGCATCTGCGCCGCTGCGGTGTTGTAGCCTGCCTGCGCTGCGGCCACCTGCTCCTGCGCCACCTGGTAGCGCAACTGCACCTGATCCCACTGCTGCTTCGGAATGGCCTGTTCCCTGAACAGATTGCCGAAGCGCTCGAAATCACCCTTGGCATTGGCCAGATTGGCCTGCGCCTGCGCCAGCCCGGCGCGCGCCTGCGCCACCTGGCCCTGGATGTCGGTGGGATCGACCTGGAACAGCAACTGCCCCGCCTTCACCGTCTGCCCTTCCTTGACCGACAGCGTGCGGATATAGCCCATCAGCCGCGAGGCCACCTGCACCTGGTTGCTCGACATCACCGTACCTGACAGCAGGGTGAGGTTCTGCTGATCGCTCGATGCAAGCTTGAGGGTTTGCGCCGCCACCACGCGGGGCGCAACGGGAACTTGCGCGGTGTCGGTCTGGTGGCCGCAGGCCGACAACAACGCCGTGGACAGCAGGAGCGCCAGCGGTGCGCGGCGCAGCAAGGGCAGGACGGAATGGTTCATGGCGGTCATGAGAGGAAGATCGGATTCGGATGCATTTCAAGGAACGATGTGCGGCAGCCGGGCAAGCCGCCCAGCCTGCCGCGCTCTTTCAGGGCTTGGAGGGTGTGTCGACCGCAACCGCCTGCGCTGCCGCGGCTTGCGCCTGCGGCTGAATCGGCTGCGTGGCCTCGAGCGTCAGGTTGCCGATGGCCAACCGCAGCGCGGCGCGCTGCAGATTGACCTGCTGTCTGGCCAGAATGAGATCGGCACGCGCCTTGTCGAGCTGCGCCTGAGCGCCCTGGACTTCGACCAGCGTGCCCACGCCATCTGCGTAGCGCTTGCTGACGATGCGCGCGGCCTCTTCCGACTGCACCACGGCGAGCTCGCGGATCTTGACCTGATTGGCGGCATCGACCGCCTTGCGGTAACTGTCCTGAACCTGCATGCCGAGCTGGTTCTGCTCGCTCTGCAGCTTGGCCTGCAATTCCATGCGCTTGGCAACGGCCTGATCGACCGCGTTTTGCGTCACACCGCCATCAAAAAGGGTCCAGTTGAGCTGGGCGCCCACGGTGTAGCTGCGCGACTCGAAACCGACATTGGGGTCGTTGGTGTCGAAACGCGCCATCGCTCCCACCTGGGGATAACGGTCGGCACGGGCCACTTCGATCTTGCCGTTGGCCGCCGCAATCTGATGCTGCAGCGCCTGGATCTGCGGATTGCGCTCCATCGCCTGGCCGACCCACGCATTCGGGTCGCCCTCGGGCATGGTCACCATGACCTCCGGCCCCAGGGTGATGGGCTGGCTCAGTGGTACACCCAGCACCACGTGCAGCGCATCCATCGCCTGCGCTTCCATATTGGCCGCCTGTTCCTGCTGCAGTTTCACATCCTCTTGCCGCACCTGTGCGGACAGCAGATCGCTCTTGATCACCACCCCCCTGCTTGAACAGGCTGTCCACCGTTTTCACCTGGCTTTGCGCGGCCTCCAGCGCCTTGGCCGCCACGCCCTTGAAGGCGCGCGCGGTGTACACACCGTCATACGCCTGCAGCGCGTGGTAGATGATCTGCTGCTGGCGGCCTGATCGCCGGCCTGCGCCGCCAGCAGCATGGAGCGCGCCTGCTGTAAGTACCCTGCAGCTTGCCACCGGTATAGAGCGGCAACTCGGCCTGGATGCGGGTGTTGAAGTTGTTGACCGAGCCGGGGTAGTTGAGCGAATTGGGCGCAATACTCAGGACGTTCGGATTGGTTTCGGGTCAAACATTCGACAGCAGGAATGCGGCGTCATCTGCGCTGCCCGACTTGACCGCGCGCTGCTGGGTTTGCGCCCCGCTGCCTGATGCCTCCGCGCCAAAGCCACCCAGAATCACGCTGATGAACGACCGATTCATCGCCTTGCACATGATGTAGCTCAGAATCGCACCTGACGACCCTACCAGCGATCCGGCGATGATGAGCATATTGTTCTCGAGCGAAAAACCAATGCCCGCAGCCGCCCAGCCGGAGTAACTGTTGAGCATGGACACGACCACCGGCATGTCGGCACCGCCGATCGGAATAATGATCAGCACACCCAGAACAAACGCCAGCGCCATCATGATGAGAAATGGCGTCCACGACAACGTGGCAAAAAACCAGATGCCACAGGCCACTGCGGCCAGGCCAATGAGCAGATTCACCCAGTGCTGGGCAGGAAAACGCACAGGCGCGCCCTGAAACAGCCGGAACTTGTAACGTCCGGACAATTTGCCGAAAGCAATGACGGAGCCGCTGAAAGTCACGGCGCCGATGATGGTGCCTATGAACAGTTCGACGCGATTGCCCGCCGGCAGCGGATCTCCCGCTGCCTGAACGATGCCAAAGGCATGCGGTTCTGCCACGGCCGCAACGGCAATGAACACCGCTGCCAGACCGATCATGCTGTGCATGAAAGCCACGAGTTCCGGCATTTTGGTCATTTCAACCCGGTTGGCCATGACCGCGCCAATCCCGCCACCGACCACCAGCCCGAGGAGCACATAACTCAGGCCCAGCGTACCGGCGTCCCCACCGATCTTGATAATCAGCGCAACCGTGGTGAGGACAGCGATCCCCATGCCGACCATGCCAAACACATTCCCGCGCCGGCTGGTTGTCGGATGTGACAGCCCCTTGAGCGCCTGAATGAAAAAGACCGCTGCCAGCAAATACAGCAGGGTGACCAGATTCATACTGAGAGTCATACCTTGATTCCTTGGTGCTGCACGCGGAGGTTGGTGTGTCGAAATGATTTGAATGGCATTGCGTTCACCACAACCGCGTCAGTGAGCCGTTGGGATGTCTATTATTTTTTTTCGCCGGTTTTCTTCTTGAACATGGCCAGCATGCGCCGGGTCACAAGAAACCCGCCAAACACATTCACCGCAGCCAGAGCCACGGCCAGAGTCCCCATCACCTTGCCCAGCGGAGTGACGGTCAGCGCGGCGGCAAGCATGGCCCCGACAATGATGATGGCGGAAATTGCATTGGTCACCGCCATGAGCGGCGTATGCAATGCCGGCGTGACATTCCAGACCACGTGATAGCCGACATAGATGGCCAGAACAAAAATGGTGAAGTTGATCACCAGGGGAGAGATTTCATGCATGGTTCAGAGTCCTTCGTCTTCGATCGGAATGGATTGCTCGTTGCGATTCAGGCGGCGATTCAGGCCGTCTTGCGCAGCAGTTGCCCGTCGCGGCACATCAGACAGGCCGCGACAATATCGTCTTCCATGTTGACGACAAAACCCTTTTCCTTGTCGAACACCAGTTTGAGAAAATCGAGCACATTGCGCGCATAAAGCGCTGAGGCATCCGCCGCAACCAGGGCGGGCAGATTGGTTTCACCCACCAGCGTGACACCATGCTTGACAACGGTTTTCCCCGCCTCGGTCAACGGGCAGTTACCGCCCTGCGCCGCTGCCATGTCGATAATCACCGAGCCCGGTTTCATCGACTTGACCATGTCTTCGGTAATCAGCACCGGTGCGCGGCGTCCGGGAATGAGCGCAGTGGAAATCACCACATTGGCCTGCTTGACCCGCTCGGCGACCTGCGCAGCCTGGCGCTGCATCCAGCTTGCAGGCATGGGCCGGGCGTAACCGCCCACGCCTTGTGCAATATCGCGCTCCTCATCGGTTTCAAATGGCACATCGATGAATTTGGCGCCCAATGATTCCACTTGTTCCTTCACCGCGGGCCGCACATCGGAGGCCTCGATCACGGCGCCGAGGCGCTTTGCGGTGGCAATGGCCTGCAAACCCGCAACGCCCGCACCCAGAACCACCACACGGGCCGCCTTGACCGTGCCGGCTGCCGTCATCAGCATGGGCATGAAGCGCTGGTAGATGTTTGCCGCGAGGATGACCGCCTTGTAACCGGCAATATTGGCCTGGCTGGACAACACGTCCATGCTCTGAGCCCGGGAGGTACGGGGGGCAGCTTCGAGAGCGAAGGCGGTCAGGCCAGCGGCCGTCATGGCCTGGAGGCCATCGACGCTGAACGGATCGAGCATACCCACCAGCACGGTGCCAGGTTTCATCAAGGCCAGTTCATCCGCCGTGGGCGGGCGCACCTTCAACACCATCTCGGCAGCAAACGCCTCGTCACGACCGACAATGGTCGCACCTGCGGCGATGTAATCTGCATCCGGTGCATCTGCGTGCACTCCGGCATTGGCCTGCATCGCGATGGAGTGCCCCTGGGCGACCAACTTCTTGACTGTTTCCGGTGTTGCTGCAACACGGGCTTCGCCGGCCAGGGTTTCTGCCGGAATGCCAATACGCATGGAGTCTCTCCTATGAAATCTTCTTTATTCAGGTCTGAAAACAGTTGAGAACCACGAGTCGCACAATACACGCCGACCTGCAACAACCCTGTTTGTTCGACCGATCCACCAAAGCTGCGCATTATCTCGCGTTTTCCCTAGGGTTGCTCAGACGCAAATGGCCGACACGCGGAAAACACTTTTGCATTTTCCAACAGCCTTGCCAAGTTCCTTCCCCAACCTTGCGAACACCGATTCAACATGCACCCACATCCCACTGCACGCCCGCGCGTGACTGTCGCCGCCCTGATTGAACAAGACGGCCGCTTCCTTCTGGTGGAGGAACAGACACCGGACGGTCTTCGACTGAACCAGCCTGCGGGCCATCTGGAGGCGGGCGAAAGTCCGCAGCAAGGCGTGGTGCGTGAAGCGCTGGAGGAAACCGGCCGGGTGTTCGCTCCACAGGGGCTGGTTGGTGTGTATCTGTCGCGCACAAGGCGCACCACCGAGCAGGGTGTGCAGGATGTGAGCTACCTGCGTCTTGCGTTTTTCGGGTCGGCTTCTGCCCCCGACCCCCAGCGCGCACTCGATGACGGCATCGTACGCACGCTGTGGATGGACGTCGACGCATTGCGTGCCAGCACCAGCCGCCATCGCAGCCCATTGGTGCTGCGCTGCGTGGAGGACTATCTGCTCGGGCAACGCTATCCGCTGGAACTGATCTCGACCGATCCGAGCGTGTTCTGACGCCGAGGCCCGTCAACGTCCAGCCCGACGGGTTTCTACAATTTGCGCATGATGACTTCTTCTCGCGGCACCGTGGTGGTCGGGCTATCCGGCGGCGTGGACTCCTCCGTGTCGGCCTGGCTGTTGAAGCAACAGGGCTACAACGTGGTGGGCCTGTTCATGAAAAACTGGGAGGACGACGATGACAGCGAATACTGCTCCTCCCGTCAGGACTGGCTCGACGCGGCCAGCGTGGCAGACCGCATCGGCATCGACATCGAGGCGGTCAATTTCGCCGCGGAATACAAAGAGCGCGTGTTCGCAGAATTCCTCCAGGAATACGCCGCCGGGCGCACACCAAACCCTGACGTGCTGTGCAATGCCGAGATCAAGTTCAAGGCGTTTCTCGACCACGCCATGCGCCTGGGTGCGGACAGAATCGCCACCGGGCATTACGCGCGGGTGCGACAGACAGACCAGGGATTCGCCTTGCTGCGCGGCCTCGATCCCGCCAAGGACCAGAGCTACTTTCTGCACCGGCTCAACCAGACGCAGCTCGCGCGCACACTCTTTCCAGTCGGCGAACTGGAGAAGACCGCGGTGCGCCGCATCGCCGCCGAGATCGGCCTGCACAATGCGCGCAAGAAAGATTCCACCGGCATCTGCTTCATCGGTGAGCGTCCGTTCCGCGAGTTTCTCGGACGCTATCTGCCGACGCGGCCTGGGCCGATGAACACGCCGGAGGGCAAGACCGTGGGCCAGCATGTGGGCCTCGCCTTCTACACCCTGGGGCAACGCAAGGGCATCGGTCTGGGCGGCAGCAAAACAGGCAACGGCGAACCCTGGTTCGTCGCGGGAAAAGACCTGGGAAGCAACACCCTGATCGTGGCGCAAGGCCATGACCATCCGCTGCTGCAAAGCCGCTCGCTCCGGGCCCTGTCGGCCAGTTGGGTGGCCGGGCAGGCGCCTGGCGATGGTGCGGTGCTGGGTGCGAAAACCCGCTACCGACAAACCGACGCGGTGTGCCGCTACCGCGCGCGCAGCGCATCGGAGTTTGCCCTGGATTTTCAGACGCCGCAGTGGGCGGTCACGCCGGGGCAATCGGCGGTGCTGTATGCAGGGGAGGTGTGCCTGGGCGGCGGCATCATCGAGGCCGCTGCAAGTTGAAGGCGCAGGAACGCAGGCCTGCGCAGCAGACGCTCAGGACATGCGCGCCAGCAGGGTTTCCACTTCGTCGAGCATGGCGCTGAGCCTGGGCTGATGGCCATCCTCCGCCGTTTCCAGACGGCCGTCGAGTTCCTGTTCGAGATAGCACACGGTCATGCGCACGAAGGTGCTGTCGAGCGCCTTGCGCACTGCCGACAGTTGCTGCGCCACCTTCAGACAGGGCTCGCCTTCTTCGATCATGCGCTGGACGCCGCGCATCTGCCCTTCGGCGCGCTTGAGTCGGTTGAGAATGTCCGTGCGCGAGGCTTCGTTGGTCAGGACTGACATGGTGATGGCTCCGGGAATCTGTAAGGGCTTGGTACTGCGCTTCATCCAATCGTCTCCATCATAGGCGTGTCATTTCCGTCCGTGTCGGCGTGGCAGTGATGTGCCTCAGGCGGAATGAATCAGGGCCACGGGTTCGGGCGCCAGCAGAGTGCCGTCGCGCAGGCCGCGGGCGGTCGCCAGGGTCAGCCAGCCGATGATCACCGAGGCCAGTGCCAGCGCGAGAATCGCAAAGGTCTGCAGGGCGCCGTTCTGCGTGACCAGGGCCAGATGCATCGACAGACCGGCAAATGCCGCCAACGGAAACGACAGCGCCCAGTGCCCGATGGTGAATGCCTCCTGCATCATCGGCTTGAAAGACAGGAAGCTCAGCACGACAAAAAACAGCGCAATGCCCCAGGCGCCCTCCAGGGCTTCGACAGGGACGCCGATCTGCGCCAGTCCGAGGCCGCCGGCCGCGGGCGGGGCGATGGTGATGAACAGCATGGGCAACAGCTTGCGTGGCAGCATGCCATGAGCAGCAATTCGCACCATGAACAGCAACTGCACGACCAGAAAAAAGAACGCGCCCACCGCCCACTGCGCCACGGACCAAGTGGAAAATCCGAGCGCCACCCCGGCATACGGCACAACGACATTGCCGGCAGCGGCGAGGAACAGTGCCGGGGTGACCCCCGCCCAGTTCGGCCCCTTGTCGGTGGCTGCCTGCAGGCGAAAGCGGTGGAACACCCAGACCGTCACGCCCAGTTGCGCCAGCGCGCCGATCATCCAGAACCCAGCCATCCAGGCGTGACTGACGCCCAGCACCTGCACCGCAAATCCGGCTACCACCAGCATGGCCATCGGAATCATGGCCAGCAGAGGATGACGGACCGGGTGGCGCAAATCGGCGAGTAGATCCGGGGCATGCCTCTGGAGGCGAACCCCGGTCAAGGCCAGCAGAACAATCAGCGCAGCAATGGCTGCCCAGCCCAGGCCTTGCGCAATGCCTGCTGCGGGCTCACCAAGCAAGGGCGTTGCCTGATGCCAGGCCAGACCCAGTCCGCCCCAGCCCATGACCAGCGCGAACCAGCCGGGGGCGAGGAATTTGAGCCGGGGCTGTGCGGTGCGCGCCATGCTCATGCGCGATCAGCCGCAGCAGTTGGCTTTGGAATCGGGCACGCCCAGCTTGCGCAGGAAAAACCCCAGCGGGCACAGGTTGGTGAAACCGAATTGCAGCAGGTTCGCGCCGACGAATGCGGTGAACAGCAAGAACCACTGCGAGACATACAGCGGGCTTGCCGGTGCGCCAAGCAGCACCGAGATCAGGATGAACGTGCCAGCGATGACACGGATGTAGCGTTCGACAGTCATTTCAAAATCTCCAAGTTATGTCGATGAAGTTCAGATTCACGCCGCGTGCACAGGTTCAGCCGGTGCTGCGGGGGGCTTGGGCGGCACCTTCGGCTTCACCCGAATCTGCCAGACGTAGTAGAGCAGAGGAATCACGATCAGGGTGAGGATGGTGGACAGCAGGGTGCCGAAGATCAGTGACACCGCCAGCCCGCCGAACACCGGATCGGACACCATGATGGCGGAGCCGAACATGATGGCCAGCGCCGTCAGCAAGATGGGCCGCAGCCGCACCGCGCCAGCCTGCGCGACCGATTCCTGCAGGCTGTAGCCGCGGGCGCGGTAGTCGAGGATGAAGTCGATCAGCAGCAGCGAGTTGCGCACCACCACCCCGGCCAGCGCGATCACCCCGATCATCGACGTCGCGGTGAACGACTGGTGCGTGATCCAGTGACCGGGGAACACGCCGATGAGCGTGAGCGGAATGGCGCCCATCACGATGACCGGCAGCAGGAAAGACTTGTAATACGCCACCAGCAGCAGGTAGATGAACACCAGCGCCACCATGAACGCCGCGCCCAGATCGCGGAACACGTCCAGCGTCAGCCGCATCTCGCCACCCCACAGCAGCTGATAGCCCTTGAGATCGCTCGCCGGGGTCTCCGTGAAGCCGAGGTTGCCCGTGGTGAAGGTGGTGCCATTGGCCAGCTTCTTGCCATCAAGCATGGAGTTCAGGCTCAGCGTCGCATAGACCGGGCTGGAGTGGATCATCTCGCCGCCCACATAGACCACCGGATGCTGGTCGCGGGTGTAGATCGGCTTGGCCAGGGTGGTGCGCTCCACCGCAGCGATGGCAGACAGCGGAATGACCTTGCCCTGCGCGTTCTGGATCGGCACGTCGAGCAGTTGCTGCGGGCTCTGCCGGTCGGCGCGCGGCACGCGCACGATGATGTTGACCGGCTCCAGCGCGTTGCTGTCGTGAATGGCGCCCACCTTCAGTCCCGACACATAGTTGTGCAGCAGCTGGATGATCTGCCCCGGAACGATGCCCGACATCGCCGCCTTTTGTCGGTCGATCTGGATGCGGTATTCGGTCGTTGTGGCGGTGACCGAATCGTCCTGGTTCATCAGACCGTAGGTCTTGTCGAAGGCACCCAGCACATCCTTGGCAGACGCGCGCAGGGTGTCATAGTTCGGCCCGTACAGCTCGGCCATGACCTGCGCGCGCACCGGCGGACCGGGCGGTGTTTCGAACAGCTTGATGAAGGTCGAGGGGAAACGCGCGCGCACCGGGGCAAGCTGCTCGTAGAGCTTCTGCACGATTTCATGCGACTCGACCGAGCGCTCGTCCTTGCCCACCAGGTTCACGCGAATCTGCGCGAAGTTGTCGCCGCGCTTGAGCATGTCGCCACGCACCAGCGAGGCAAAGTCGATCGGTGCTGCCTGTCCGACGAAGGTCTGGTAATCGAGCACATACGGATTGGTCGCCAGCACATCGCCGACCGCGCGCGCCACCTGGTCGGTGCGCTCCAGCGTGGAGCCCGCCGGCGTGTCGACCTGGACCAGGAAGGTGTTGGTGTTGTCATTGGGCAGCATTTTCAGTTCGACGCCCAGCGGCGACAGCGGCCCATTCATGCCCGAGGGTCGAATGAACTGCCAGGCCGGCATCAGCATGGCCACGATCAGCAGCAACAGCACGGCGAGGAACATGAGGTTGCGCTGGGTGCGGTTGCGCAGCAGCGGCTCGATCAGTTTCAGATAGGCCGCATGCAGCTTGTCCTGCTTGTGCGCGCCTTCCTCTTCCAGACTGCTGCTGTGCGCCAGGGCCTCGCGCATGGCCTTCTTGCTCAGCCACACCCGCGCCGCCCAGGGCACCACGGTGTAGGCCAGAATGAGCGAGGCGATCATCGCCACGGGCACATTGATCGGGATGGGCCGCATGAACGGCCCCATCATGCCGCTGACGAACGCCATGGGCACGAAGGCGAGAATCACCGCCAGCGTGGCCATGTTGGTGGGGTTGCCGATCTCGTTGGTCGCCTGCACCACGGTGCGGTTGAAGTTCTTGATCGGCCCGCCATGCAGGTGGCGGTGGATGTTCTCGATCACCACGATGGCACCATCGACCAGCAGCCCCAGCGAGAGAATGAGCGCGAACAGCGTGATGCGGTTGATGGTCTGGCCGACGATCAGATCGACCGTGAGCACCGCAAACAGGGTCAGCGGCACGGTCAGGGTGACGATGCCTGCCTCGCGCCAGCCCAGGAAGAACCACAGCAGCAGCGACACGCTGACGATCGCGATGCCCAGGTGTTCCACCAGGGTGTTGACCGCCTCGTTGGCCTTGTGGCCGTCGTCGCGGGTGATGGTGACATGCACGCCTTGCGGCAAGGCATAGCTCTCGATCTCGCCGAGCTTGCTCAGCACATCATGCACCACGACCACGGCGTTGGTGCCCGATTTCTTGGCGATCGCCAGGGTGACCGCGCTCATCTCCTGCCCATGCGGCTTGCCCTTGGCAGCCAGGCCCCAGGCGAAGTGCGACAGATCGTCCACCTGCTCCGGCCCTTCGGTCACGGTGGCGACGTCGCGCAGGTAGACCGGCTTGCCATTGGGTGCGCCGATCAGGATGTCGCCCACCTGCTGCGCATTGCCCAGGAAGCTGTCGATGCGCACCGGGGTGACCCTGTTGTTGTCCACCAGGTTGCCGATCGGCGCCGCGGCGTTGCTGCCCTGAAGAATCTTGTCGAGCTGTTCCAGCGGAATGCCGGCTGCGGCCAGCTTGCTCGGCGAAATGGCCACATTGACCGCGCGCGGCGCGCCACCCACCACTTCGGTGAACGACACCCCGGGCACGTTGCGCAGATGCGCCAGCACCTTCTCGCCCACGTCGCGCAACTGCATGCCGTTCATCGTGGCCGACGACAGGGTGAGGGTGAGGATGGGCACGTCATCGACGTTGATCGGCTTGATCACCGGCTGCATCGCCCCGGGCGGAATGCGGTCGAGGTTCTGCATCAATTGGTTGTACATCTTGACCAGGCTTTTTTCCTGATCCTCGCCCACCTTGAACTGCACCGTGACCACGCCGAAGTCATTGGTCGCGTAGCCATAGGTATGGTCGACTCCGGACATCGACGCCATGATGGCCTCGAGCGGCTTGACCACCAGGTTCTGGATTTCCTGCGGCCCGGCGCCCGGCTTGGCGACGATGATGTTGGCCGCCGGCACCACGATCTGCGGGTTGTATTCTCGCGGCGTGACCAGCAGGGCCAGCACCCCGGCCAGCGTCAGGCCGAGCATGATCAGCGCGGTGATTTTTGATTCGATGAACGCGCGCGCCAGCTTGCCCGCGCTGTTCATGGGAGCCGCATGTTCAGCCACGGTTGCCTCCGCTGATCTTCACGCCGTTTTCCACTTCGGGCAGGTTGCTGGTGACGACCGTGTCATCCGCGTTCAGTCCGGCCTGAATCTCGACATCCGCGCCCATCTGTGCGCCGACACGCACCAGACGGAAATGCGCGATGCCGTCCTTGTCGACCACGAACACGCCGGTCATCCCGGCGCGATCGACCACGGCGCTCTGCGGCACGCGCAGTTGCGGCGTACTCCCCACGGCAAAGCCCACACGCACGAAGCTGCCGCTGTCGAGACCTGCATCGGCCGGGAGATCGATCTTCACCGTGTGGGTATGGCTCATCGGGTCGGCCACCGGCACGGCTTGGGCGATGGTGCCCTGCAATGATTTGCCGCTGGCAAGCACCTGCACCTTGTCGCCGATCTTGATCTTGTCGAACACATCGCCGGGAACCTGGGTCGTGACCTGCAGCTTGCCCTGTCCTTCGATCACCAGCACCGGACGGCCCGGCGCAGCGAGATCGCCCTGATTGGCCATCTTCTGCACCACCACGCCCGTGATGGGCGAGGTGACGGACGAGTAGCGCATCTGCGCCGCTGCGGTGTTGTAGCCTGCCTGCGCTGCGGCCACCTGCTCCTGCGCCACCTGGTAGCGCAACTGCACCTGATCCCACTGCTGCTTCGGAATGGCCTGTTCCCTGAACAGATTGCCGAAGCGCTCGAAATCACCCTTGGCATTGGCCAGATTGGCCTGCGCCTGCGCCAGCCCGGCGCGCGCCTGCGCCACCTGGCCCTGGATGTCGGTGGGATCGACCTGGAACAGCAACTGCCCCGCCTTCACCGTCTGCCCTTCCTTGACCGACAGCGTGCGGATATAGCCCATCAGCCGCGAGGCCACCTGCACCTGGTTGCTCGACATCACCGTACCTGACAGCAGGGTGAGGTTCTGCTGATCGCTCGATGCAAGCTTGAGGGTTTGCGCCGCCACCACGCGGGGCGCAACGGGAACTTGCGCGGTGTCGGTCTGGTGGCCGCAGGCCGACAACAACGCCGTGGACAGCAGGAGCGCCAGCGGTGCGCGGCGCAGCAAGGGCAGGACGGAATGGTTCATGGCGGTCATGAGAGGAAGATCGGATTCGGATGCATTTCAAGGAACGATGTGCGGCAGCCGGGCAAGCCGCCCAGCCTGCCGCGCTCTTTCAGGGCTTGGAGGGTGTGTCGACCGCAACCGCCTGCGCTGCCGCGGCTTGCGCCTGCGGCTGAATCGGCTGCGTGGCCTCGAGCGTCAGGTTGCCGATGGCCAACCGCAGCGCGGCGCGCTGCAGATTGACCTGCTGTCTGGCCAGAATGAGATCGGCACGCGCCTTGTCGAGCTGCGCCTGAGCGCCCTGGACTTCGACCAGCGTGCCCACGCCATCTGCGTAGCGCTTGCTGACGATGCGCGCGGCCTCTTCCGACTGCACCACGGCGAGCTCGCGGATCTTGACCTGATTGGCGGCATCGACCGCCTTGCGGTAACTGTCCTGAACCTGCATGCCGAGCTGGTTCTGCTCGCTCTGCAGCTTGGCCTGCAATTCCATGCGCTTGGCAACGGCCTGATCGACCGCGTTTTGCGTCACACCGCCATCAAAAAGGGTCCAGTTGAGCTGGGCGCCCACGGTGTAGCTGCGCGACTCGAAACCGACATTGGGGTCGTTGGTGTCGAAACGCGCCATCGCTCCCACCTGGGGATAACGGTCGGCACGGGCCACTTCGATCTTGCCGTTGGCCGCCGCAATCTGATGCTGCAGCGCCTGGATCTGCGGATTGCGCTCCATCGCCTGGCCGACCCACGCATTCGGGTCGCCCTCGGGCATGGTCACCATGACCTCCGGCCCCAGGGTGATGGGCTGGCTCAGTGGTACACCCAGCACCACGTGCAGCGCATCCATCGCCTGCGCTTCCATATTGGCCGCCTGTTCCTGCTGCAGTTTCACATCCTCTTGCCGCACCTGTGCGGACAGCAGATCGCTCTTGATCACCACCCCCTGCTTGAACAGGCTGTCCACCGTTTTCACCTGGCTTTGCGCGGCCTCCAGCGCCTTGGCCGCCACGCCCTTGAAGGCGCGCGCGGTGTACACACCGTCATACGCCTGCAGCGCGTGGTAGATGATCTGCTGCCTGGCGGCCTGATCGCCGGCCTGCGCCGCCAGCAGCATGGAGCGCGCCTGCTGTAAGTAACCCTGCAGCTTGCCACCGGTATAGAGCGGCAACTCGGCCTGGATGCGGGTGTTGAAGTTGTTGACCGAGCCGGGGTAGTTGAGCGAATTGGGCGCAATACTCAGGACGTTCGGATTGGTCGGGTCAAACTGCCCGGCGCCAAAATCGTTGAACGTGGCCTGCCGCTGCGACAGTTTGATGCCGAAGGCATTGAGCGCGTCATTGGTGCGGGTCACCCCGGCCGACACCGTGATCTTGGGCATTTTGGCGCCCTCGGCCTGGTTGATGCCGGCACGCGCCTGCGCCATCTGCGCCTGCACCCCCATCAAGTCGGGGTTCTGCCTGAGCGCCACGTCCACCGCCTGGCGGAAATCCAGGGTCTCGGCCTGCGCCAATGCCATGCCACCAAGAATGTAAAGACACACCCCGGTCAGCAGCCCGATGCGAACACGCCGGGGCAAGGAATCCGTCATCATCCAACTCCGCCAAAAGAGGAAATCAAACCAAGGAATACGTGAAAAATTGCTCAAAAAACCAGATTTCACGCAGATCGAACGCTGCGCCCAGAAACACCGGTGCGAGGATAGCCGTCCGGTCGGGGCAGGTCACGCGATATATACAGACCAGAGTATATCAATACTCATGGGGGTATCTAATTTCCCGCTTTTTCTCAGGCAGATTTGTCGCCGCATTGCGACAGGAGAAGGAACCGCGTCAGGCCGCTCCCGACTGCTTGCGGTCCTTGAGCGCCTTCGCGCTGTCCTTGAGCGCCTGGTTGACGAAGGCACCGTAAAAATCAGCGGTTGGTGCGCCGGTGATGCGCTCGCCGATCTCCTTGCCGCCGGGGCCAAAGAACAGCACGGTCGGCGCCAGCTTGATGCCGAATTGCTTTGCCAGCTGAACGCCCGAGGTCGGCTTGCCATCGAAACCGATCACGGGGGCGCGGTCAGTGATCTCGATCTGCTGCACCAGATAGCCGTCTCTGGCGAGAAACTGATATTCGGTGCGTCGCAACTTTTCGCAAAAGGGGCAACTCGGCAGGCTGAACATCACGATCAGCGGCTGGTCCTTGGCCGCCGCCAATTGCACACTCTGCTGCAGGTTTTTCACCGGGGGCAGCGGCGTTTCCGCCCAGGCCGTGCCGATTGCGGTCATCAGCGCCACCAGGAGAAACGCCCGCATGACATCACGGAACTGTTGCCACGAGGAGACACAGCGGAATTGCATCTCACGACGGAAAGACATGTTCACCATAGACATACAGCAACCTCGCCTCGGGAGTCACGGGATAATGGCGCCATGTTATTCACAGCTCGATACCCAGCGGCCATGCCGGTTTTGCGCCTTTCCGGCGCCCTGCTCGCTGCTGCGGCGCTTCTCAGCGCCTGTTCCCCCGCACTGGACTGGCGCGATGTGCGGCCCAAGGACGTCAACATTCTGCTGACCTATCCCTGCAAGCCGGAACAGATCGCGCAGGACGTCGTGCTGGCCGACCAGAAGGTCAAGATGAGCATGACGGGCTGCGTGGCCGACAAGATGACCTTCGCGCTGGCGCATGCCCGCCTGCCCAACCCGGCGCTGGCGGCCAGGGCATTGGCGCAATTGCATCTGGCGGCGGTCGACAATGTGCACGGCAGAGTCACGGCGTCCTCGACGGCCGCGCCAAAGAATGCGACGCCGAATCTGCCCGACAGTCTCGATCTGAAAATCGATGGACAGACGCCCGATGGCAAGCCAGTGCGCGAGCGGGTGCTGTTGTTCAGTCAGGGCAGCGATGTCTACCAGGTCACTGCCTTCGCCCCGACCGATTCCTTCAAGGACGATGCGGCGCAAACTTTCGCCGATTCCGTGAATTTATCCCCCTCGCGCTGAAAGCAGGCAACCTATCATGCAGCGCAACATCCATCGCAGCTGATTCCCGCATGCCCGGTCTGTTCATCATTGCCCACGCACCGCTCGCCAGCGCGCTGAAGGAATGCGCCAGCCATGTGTATGCAGGCTGTCCGCAGAGGTTGCTGGTGGTCGATGTGGCACCCGATGCCTCGGTTGAAGCCGCGGCTGCCGACGCACTGCCCGCGCTGCGCGAAGCGGCCAGCGACGGCAGTGCGCTGATGATGGTCGATGTGTTCGGCGCCACGCCGAGCAATGTGGCCATCCGACTGGCCGAGCTCGCCAGTGATCTCAAGCTCCAGATCGTTGCCGGGGTCAATCTGCCCATGCTGTTGCGCTCGGTGTGCTACCAGGACGAAAGCCTGGACGCCCTGACAGCGCGCGCCACGGCCGGGGCGATTCAGGGGGTCATCCAGGTTGCGCCGAGCGCCCCGCAACAACAGTCCCTTCGCAGTTCTTCCCATGCCGCAACGCACCATTCAGGTCAGCAATAAGCTCGGTCTGCACGCCCGCGCGTCTGCCAAGCTCACCAAGCTCGCGGGGCAGTTTCCCTGCGATGTGTTCATTTCCAAGGGCGCGCGGCGCGTCAATGCCAAGAGCATCATGGGCGTGATGATGCTGGCCGCGGGCCTCGGCTCCACCGTCACCATTGACGCCGAAGGCGATCAGGCCGACATCGCCCTGGATGCGGTGCAGGCCCTGTTCGACGACAAGTTCGGCGAAGGCGAGTAAGTCGCGCCGCCGCGGCTTTACAAATCTTCACCCCAGCAAGACCTGCGGGCAACTGCTGCCGCGCACAATGGATTCATCGTCAACTTCCCCATGGGAAACGCCATGAATCCACAGACTTCCCCCACCAGCAAAGACACCTCGCGTCTGCGTCGCCTCCTCGGCGTCGCGGGAGCCGCTCTCGTGGTCACCGTCGCCAGCCACGCTGCGCTGGCCAGCGCGCAAACCTCACCGCCAGCCACTCCCATGCAGCAGGGCGGGCCCGGCATGCACGGCATGATGGGGCATTGCGGCCCCGGCATGCATGGAAAGCATGGCGAGCGTGGCATGCGGCGCATGCTGTCCCAGGCCGGCGTCACCCCGGCACAGCAGGAGCAACTGCGTGCCCTGCGCAAGCAGGCGTGGGACAAGGCCCGCCCGGAAATGGAGCAGATGCGCGATCTGATGCAACAACGCATGAAGCTGCTGGCGGCGCCCACCATCGACCGCGGCGCACTCGAAGCGCTGCGCGACAAGCAGATGGCGCTGGCCAACCAGCTCTCGCGCGAGCGCACGCAGACCCAATATGACATGGCCCAGATCCTCACCCCCGAGCAGCGTGCCAAGCTCTACTCCATGATGCAGCAGCGCATGGAGCGCATGCAGCACCACCGCGGCCCAGGCATGGACGGGCACGGCATGGGCCCGATGGGTGGCCCGGGCATGATGCAATAAGCCCCAGTCTCCGATCCAAGCAGGCCGCATCGGTGGCCTGTGCCATTCCAGACTGGGCTGCTTCATGACCCCGCAAACCCGCACCTCCCCCAGCCAGCTTCTGCTGGTCGAAGACGATCTCCGCCTGGCGCAGCAGGTCCGCGACTTTCTGCTCAGCGCCGGATGGCAGGTCACGCATGCCGCCAACGCCGCGCAGGCCGAGGCCGAACTCAACCCGCGCCGGGGCGAAGGCCCGGGCTTCGACGCCCTGGTGCTCGATCTGATGCTGCCCGACGGCGACGGCCTGGACATCTGCCGCCGACTGCGCACCCACAGCGACCTTCCGGTGCTCATGCTCACCGCGCGCGGCGATCCGTTCGACCGCGTGGTCGGGCTGGAAATCGGCGCCGACGACTATCTCACCAAACCGTTCGAACCGCGCGAGCTGCTCGCCCGGCTGCGCGCGATCACGCGCCGGCGCGCCGGCAGCCTGTCCCCGCACGATCCGTCTGCTGCGCAGGTGCTGCGCTTCGGCCGTCTGGAAATCGACCCTGCCGCGCGGCAGGCGCGCATCGACGGCGAAGACCGCCCGATGACCGCCTACCAGTTCGACCTGATGCTGGTGCTGGCGCGCCATCCGGGCCGGGTGCTGACCCGCGAATTCCTGCTCAGCGCAGTCAAGGGCGAAGCGCTCGAGGCCTTCGACCGCTCGATCGACGTGCACATCAGCCGCATCCGCGCCGCGATCGAGGACGACCCGCGCCACCCGCGCCGCATCCTCACCCTGCGCGGCGCCGGCTATGTGTTCACCAAGTCGCAGGACGGGGTTTGAGCATGACGGCAAGCGGTGCCAAGTCCCAGCTGTGGCAGCGTCTGTGGCTGGCGCTCATCCTCGCGCTGCTGGCGCAGGCGCTGGTGTCGGCGCTGCTGATCCACTGGCTGTTCTTTTCCGATCCGCAGCAAGCGGAAATCCGCCGCGCCATGTTCCGCGCGCTGATGGCGGCGCAGGGCATCCAGCCCTCGCCCTGGCGACATCTGCTGCTCTCCCCTTTGACCGGCACGGTGCTCACCGCGCTGGTGGTCAGCGCCGTGACCCTGCCGCTGATGCGCCGTCTCACCCGTCGCCTGGAAACCCTGCAGCAGGGCGTGCAGGCGCTGGGAGCGGGCGACCTGTCGGCACGCGTGGCGGTGCAGGGCAACGATGAAGTGGCGCAACTCGCGCAGAGTTTCAACACCGCCGCAGCGCGCATCGAATCCTTGATGCAAAGCCACAAGTCGCTGCTGGCCTACACCTCGCACGAACTGCGCACCCCGCTGACCCGGCTGCGCCTGAGCCTGGAGACACTGGCCGCACCGGTGCCTGCCGCCGCGCGCGAGGTCGCGCTACGCGCCGCCAAGAACGACCTGACCGAACTCGACGCATTGATCGACGACATCCTGCTCGCCAGCCGACTGGACGCGGCGCCGGGGCAGTCGCTGCAGCGCGAGGAGGTCGACCTGCTCGCGCTGGTGGCCGAGGAAGCGGCACGGTTCGACGTCGAGGTGCAGGGCGACTGGATCACCCTGCAGGGGGACGACCGGCTGCTGCGCCGTGCGGTGCGCAACCTGCTGGACAACGCGCGGCGGCACGCGCCGGGCAGCCCGCCGCAGGTCAGCCTGTCAGCGGTCGAAGGCGGCGCGGTGGTGCGCGTGTGCGACCGCGGCCCGGGCGTGCCCGCCGCCGACGCACAGCGCATCTTCGAGCCCTTCGTCCGGCTGCCCGGGCGCGGCGACGGCACGGGGCTGGGCCTGCCGCTGGTGCGGCGCATCGCGCGGCAGCACGGCGGAGATGCACGCTGTCTGCCGCAGAGCGACGGCGGCACCTGCTTCGAGATCTGGCTCGGGCGCGCGCCCTGAGCCCGGCGCACGCGCCTGCGCCTCGCACGCACCGCCCCGTCCGCCAAATCATGCGCAATCAGCGCATGGCACAAATCTTGTATGCGCCGTGCGGAGTTTTCATATCATCGCAAGGTCGCGAGCCAAAAGAAAACAGAAAGAGAGGAATGTGCCTCCCGCTGCGTACCGGCTTGCCGCCCAGTCCCGGAGGCGCCCTGCGGCACAGGCGAGCCGATCCAACCATCCCTGGCGAAAAATCAACCGGCGTCCGCTGCCTTGTGCGGCGGCATCCACACTACACGTTCACAATCCCATGGAGTCCAAGATGTCCCACAACTTGCGTTTGTCCACCACGGCGCGCCTGCTCGGCGCCGCTGCCAGCCTCGCGGTGCTCGGCGCCACTTTCAGCCCACTCGCCTCAGCCGCCAGCACCCTGCCCCAGAAGTACAAGGAACAAGGCCATCTGACCATCGCCACCGACGCCACCTACGCGCCGATGGAATTCATCGCCAAGGACGGCAAGACCATCGAAGGTGCCGATGTCGACCTGGGCAAGGCCATCGCCAAGGAACTCGGCGTGAAGGCGGACTTCGTCAACGCCAGTTTCGACAGCATCATCCCCGCGCTGCAGTCGGGCAAGTACGACATGAGCATGTCCTCGTTCACCATCACCAAGAAACGCGAGGAAGTGGTCGATTTCGTCAGCTACATGACCGCCGGCACGTCGTTCTATGTCAAGGCCCAGGGCGGCCCGAAGGTGGTGGGTCTGGCCAATCTGTGCGGCATGACCGTGGCCGTCGAGAAAGGCACCACGCAGGCCGATGACGCCGCCAAGCAGAGCAAGGAATGCGTTGCTGCCGGCAAGAAGGCGGTGACCGTCTCGGTGTTCCCCGACCAGAACGGCGCGAACCTGGCCATCGCCAGCGGCCGCGCACAGGTGGGCATGGCCGACTCGCCAGTGGCCGCCTGGATCGTGGAAAAATCGCACGGCCAGTTCAAGCTGACCGGCGATGCCTACAACTCCGCGCCCTACGGCATCGCCATGCCGAAGAACAGCGGCCTGGCCGAGCCCGTGCTGGCTGCGCTCAAAAAGGTGATCGCCAGCGGCGAATACGCCAAGATCCTGCACAAGTGGGGCATCACCCAGGGCGCCATCAAGGACCCGGCAATCAACGGCGCCACGCAGTAAGGCCATGACGCGGCCGACTTCTCGGTCGGCCGCGCAGACCAAAGAAGTCAAGACAACACGATGCGACCCGACGACATCAAGGCCATTCCTGCACGACACCCCGGCCGCTGGATTGCGGCCGCCGCGGTGTTCGTGCTGATTCTGGCGATGGCTTACTCCTTCACCACCAACCCGCGCTTCGAATGGTCTGTGGTCGGCGAGTATTTCTTTTCCGCACGTGTGCTGCGCGGACTGTGGCTGACCCTGGAACTCACAGTCATTTCCATGCTCATCGGCGTGGCGCTGGGCGTGCTGCTGGCGGTGATGCGGCTCTCACTCAACCCGCTGGTCTCGGGTGCGAGTCGGTTCTATATCTGGCTGTTTCGCGGCACGCCGGTCCTGGTGCAGATTCTGTTCTGGTTCAATATCACCGCGCTCTACCCCAATATCGGCTTCGGCTCCTGGAGCTTCGACGCCAACAATCTGATCACCCCGTTCATTGCCGCCATTCTGGCGCTCGGACTCAACGAGGGGGCCTACATGGCCGAGATCGTCCGTGCCGGCATTCTGTCGGTGGACGAAGGTCAGAGCGAGGCCGGCGCCGCGCTGGGCCTGTCGCGGCTGCAGATCATGCGCCGTGTGGTGCTGCCGCAGGCGATGCGGGTGATCGTGCCGCCGACCGGCAACGAAACCATTTCCATGCTCAAGACCACTTCGCTGGTCAGTGTGATCGCGGTCAGCGATCTGCTGTATTCGGTGCAGCTGATCTACGCGGTGAACTACCGCACCATTCCGCTGCTGCTGGTGGCCAGCATCTGGTACCTGCTGGTGACCACTGTGCTGTCCATCGGCCAGTTCTACATCGAGCGGCATTTCGGCCGCAGCGCCACCCGCAACGCGTCCCTGACGCCTCTGCAGCAGTTGCGCGCAGCGCTCGCGCGACGGGGGGCGGCACGGTGAGTGACATCATGGTCAAGGCCGAGGGCGTGCACAAGCGCTTCGGCAATCTCGAGGTGCTCAAGGGCATTTCGCTCGACGTGCGACGCGGCGAAGTGGTCTGCCTGCTGGGCGCTTCGGGCTCGGGCAAATCCACCTTCCTGCGCTGCATCAACCACCTGGAAAAGATCGACGCGGGCCGCCTGACGGTCGATGGCGAGCTGGTGGGCTACCGGCAAGTGGGCAACCGCCTGCATGAGTTGCACGACCGCGACATCTGCCGCCACCGCGCCGAAGTCGGCATGGTGTTTCAGCGCTTCAATCTGTTTGCGCACATGACGGCGCTGCAGAACATCATCGAAGCGCCCGTGCATGTGCTTGGGCAGCCCAGGGCGCAGGCGCTGCAACGCGCACATGAATTGCTTGCCCGCGTCGGCCTGGCCGATCGGGGCGATGCGTATCCCAACCAGCTCTCCGGAGGTCAGCAGCAGCGCATCGCCATTGCCCGCGCACTGGCCATGAGTCCGAAGCTGATGCTGTTCGACGAGCCAACCTCGGCGCTCGACCCTGAGCTGGTCGGCGAAGTGCTCGAAGTGATGAAGTCGCTCGCCCGCGACGGCATGACCATGGTCGTGGTCACCCACGAAATGGGCTTCGCCCGCGAAGTGGCCGACCGCGTGGTGATGATGCACGAAGGCCGCATCATCGAATCCGCCCCGCCCGAGCAGTTTTTCACCCACCCGCAGCACGAGCGCACGCGGCAATTTCTGTCGAAGATTCTGTAACTCGCCTCCGCTCAGAGCCGCTTCTGCCAGAACTGCGCCCGGCCGAAAGCCGGGTCCAGGGCGTAGGTTTCGAAACCGAAGCGTCGGTAGCTGGCAATGGCGGCGGCATTGCCGTCGAGCACTTCCAGCGTGAGCTTGCCGCAGCCACGCGCGCGCGCCACCTCTTCGACCCGCTGCAACAGTTGGCGCGACAGGCCCTGTCCGCGGTAGGCGGGCTCGACATACACGTCATGGACGTTCACCAGTGGCCGCGCCATGAAGGTGGAGAAGCCCTCGAAGCAGTTGATCAGCGCGACGGGCGTGGCGTCGTCCAGCGCGAGCACGCCAAAGTAATCGGGCCGCGCACGCAGGCGCTCCACGAGAACGGCCTTGACCTCGGGCGCGAGATCTTCGCCGCCGCCCATCGGATCGCGGGCGTAGCGGGAGGTCAGTTCCAGCACCGCAAGGGCGTGGTCCGGACGGGACAGATCGACATCAACCAGGGCAATCACGTGACACGTCTCCAATGCAAACGGGGCGCCTTGATGACGCCCCGAGTTGCCGGAAATGGTAGCGCGCGCCGAAGGTCGCTTACTTCTTGATGTCGCCGCAGGCCACGTATTTCTTCAGGTCTTGCGCGCTTTCATGCACGTTGATGGCCATGGGCTCCTTGAACAGATCGTCCATGCTCACCTCTGGCAGCTTGGTGACCGACTTGCCGTCCACCACGTTGTTCAGCGGATATTTGGGCACTGGGTTCAGATTGGCGCAGGTGCCTGGATGAATGTGGTCGGGCTGGGCAACGCCCTTGGGGCCACCCTTGATATGGACGATGACCTCGACGCCCTTGCCCATCGGCTTGATCAGGGCATAGCCAGTTTCGCCAGAGTTGTTCTGGGCGGCCAGTTCGACCTTGACCTCGTGGTGCATGGTGGACGCGAAGGCCGGCGCGGCGGCAAAACCCAGAAGGGCCAGTGAGAGTGCAAGTTTGTGCATGGTGAACTCCAGGGAAAAGAACCTCGAACAGGGAAAACACTGCGCGCTCTGCGGCGCTCAAGTGTGCACGAAGCTTAATGAGCGCGACATCTCCTTGCTGCCTGCTTGGTCTTGCAGGGTGCAGTCAGAGTGTTTTGCGCCAGCGTGCCCCCCGTTACCATCGCGGCATGGCTCTTCAACTGTTCGGAATTCCGGTTTCCCGCGGCATGGCCATCGGGCGTGCCGTCATTCTTGCCTCGGCCCGGCTGGACGTGGCGCACTACTTCGTCGATCCGGGCACGGAAGAGGCGGAAATCGAGCGTCTGCGCGCCGCGCGCCGGGCCGTGCGCGCCGAGCTCGACACGCTCAAGGCCGAGCTTCCACCCGACGCCCCCGCCGAAATGGCCGCGTTCATCGACGTGCACAAGATGCTGCTCGATGACCGGCAGATGGCGCAGGACACCATCACCTGGATCCGCCAGCGCCGCTACAACGCCGAATGGGCACTCACCGCGCAACTCGACGTGATTTCGCGCAGTTTCGACGAAATGGACGACGAGTACCTGCGCGAACGCATTGCCGACGTGGAGCAGGTGGTCGAGCGGGTGCTGCGCGCCCTGCGCGGCAGCGCCGGGCTGGCCCGCTCGGCCAGCGGCAACGGCGATCTGGTGCTCATCGCCCACGACATCGCCCCGGCGGACATGCTGCAGTTCAAGACCGGGGTGTTCAAGGGCTTTGTCACCGATGTGGGCGGCAAGACCTCGCATACCGCCATCGTCGCCCGCAGTCTGGATATTCCGGCCGTGGTGGGCGCGCGCTCGGCCGGTGGCCTGATCCGCCAGGACGATCTGGTCATCATCGACGGCGACAGCGGCCTGCTCATCGTCGATCCGTCTCCGGTCATCCTCGAGGACTACCGCCTGCGCCAGCAGGAATCGCAGCTCGCGCGCGAGCGGCTCAAGCGTCTGAAGTTCACCCCCGCGCGCACCCTCAACGCCGAGCCGGTGGAGCTGCTGGCCAATATCGAACAGCCCGAAGACTGCGCCCCGGCGCTGGAAGCCGGTGCTGCGGGCGTGGGGCTGTTCCGCACCGAATTCCTGTTCATGAACCGCGGCAGCAACCTGCCGGGCGAGGACGAGCAGTACGAGGCCTATCGCCGCGTGCTGCTGGCCATGCAGGGCAAGCCGGTCACCATTCGCACCATCGACATCGGCTCGGACAAGCCGCTGGATGCCGAAGACTACCGCGACGGCGAATTCACCCATCTCAACCCCGCACTCGGCCTGCGCGCCATCCGCTACAGCCTGTCCGATCCGGCGATGTTCCGCATCCAGCTGCGCGCCCTGCTGCGCGCCGCCACGCTGGGGCCACTCAAGGTGCTCATTCCCATGGTGGCGCACGCCAGCGAAATCCGCCAGACCTTTGCCGAACTCGACAAGTCGCGCGCCGAACTCGCCGCTGCAGGCGTGGCCTATGGCCCGGTGGAAGTGGGCGCCATGATCGAGGTGCCCGGCGCTGCGCTGGCGCTGCCGCTGTTCCTGCGACATTTCGACTTTCTGTCGGTCGGCACCAACGATCTGGTGCAGTACACCCTGGCCATCGACCGCGCAGATGAAAGCGTCTCCAACCTCTACGACCCGATGCATCCCGCCGTGCTCAATCTGCTGGCGCAGATCATTGCGCAAACCCGCGCCGCCGCCGCGTGGAAAGGCCGTCCGGTGGACATCAGTGTGTGCGGAGAAATGGCGGGCGACCCGGCGCTGACCCGGCTGCTGCTGGGCATGGGGCTGCGCAGCTTTTCCATGCACCCGGCCCAGATCCTGTCGGTCAAGCAGGAGGTGTTGCGTGCCGATACCGACAAGCTCGCTCCGCTGGTACAGAACGTGCTGCAGGCCTACGAGCCCGAGGAACAGCAGGCCGCGCTCGCTGCGCTGGGCTGAACCGCACAAGCCGCTTCAGGTGCCTCCATGCCCTGCGTGCTGCGCCGTCTTGCCTGCTGCCTGAGCAGCGCCGCTCTGCTGGCGCAACCGGTCTGGGCGCAAACCTCGGACACCGGGGACACGCGCGACCCCGGCTACGCCAGCACTCTGCCCACCCTGGGCGACCCGGCGCAGGGCAGTTTCAGTTCCGCGCAGGAAAAGCGTCTGGGCGAGATCATCATGCGCGAAATGCGCGCGGAGCCCGCCTATCTGCACGACAGTCTGCTGCGCGACTATCTGCAGGCCATCGTCGACCGCCTCACCCCTGCGGCGCGGCGCACGGCAGAAATGGAGGCGCCGCGCCGGTTCCGGGTGTTCCTGCTGCGCGACCGCAGCTTCAATGCCTTTGCCCTGCCCGGCGGCTGGATCGGGGTGCATACCGGCATGGTGATCGACGCGCAGTCGCACGATCAGGTAGCTGCCGTGTTCGCGCACGAGATGTCGCACATCACCCAGCGCCACATTGCCCAGCGGCTGGCGCAGGCGGGCAAGGACCGGCTGCTGAGCATCGGCTCGCTCATCCTCGCCATCGTGGCTGCCAGCGCGGGGCAGGATCAGGCCGCGCAGGGCCTGGCCATGGGCGGACAGGCCGCGGCCATCGACAATGCGCTGCGCTTTTCGCGCAGCAACGAACGCGACGCCGACCGCACCGGCACCGAGGTGCTGTCAGACTCCGGCTATCCGCCGCAAGCCATGGCCAGCATGCTGCTGCGGCTGCAAAACCTCTCCCGGCTGGACGATTCCGACGTGTTTGCCTTTCTGCAGACGCATCCCTTGACCAGCGAACGCATTGCCGATGCCGAGGCCCGCGGCGGCAACAAGCCTCTGCCGCCCGACCATGATCTGATGTTCTGGCTGATGAACGCCCGCGCCCGCGCCCTCACCCCGCAATCACACGACGCCCTGCTGCGCGCAGAAAGGCAGTTCGGCGCGGATCGGATCGCCTTTCCGGCGCAGCAGGCCGCCTGGGCTTACGGACAGGCCGTGGTGCTGCAGCGACTCAAGCGCTTCGATGCAGCCTCTGCAGCCCTTGCCCGCGCGCAAGCCGCCGCCGCAAACCTGCCCGCTGCCGAGCGGCTGCCGCTGGATTTGTTGCAGACCGAACTGCTGCTCGACACCCAACCCACCAAGGCGCTGGAGCCGGCGCGTGCGCTGCACAGACAATTCCCGCAATCCACGGCCGCGCTGCACCTGCTGTCGCGCTGCCTGCTGGCGCAGCCCGACAAGACCCCGGCGCGCGATTTTCTGCGCCAGCAGACCGTGGCGCACCCGGATGACATCACCCTGTGGCAAGACCTCGCCCGCGCCGACGCCGCCACGGGCGCGTTTGCCGCGCAGCATCGTGCCACGGCCGAGGCCTATGCCCTGGAGGGAAAGACCGAGGCCGCCATCGAACAGTTGCGCATCGCGCAGCGCACACCGGGCGCGGATTATTTCGAAGCCTCCATCATCGACGCCCGGCTGCGCACCCTGGAACAGGAACATGCGCAACACAAGCTGATCGACAAGACTCTGCCCCAGTAGCGCGGCAACAATCGGTCACCGCGTGGCCTGACACTGCACGGATAATGCGCGGCATGCCGCTGAACGCTCCCGTCTCCCGCCCCACCCAGCCCGCACCGACTGGCGCCTCCCTCTCTCAACAACTCGCGCTCGGCCTGCTGGGCCTGGCGATCTCGCTGCCGCTGATCTGGCCCTTCGATCCGGGCGTGGTCGCCAAAATGGGCACCACCCTGGTTGCCGCCACCCTCTGGGCCGTGGTGTTTTTCGCTGCCGTCTGGAGCGGGCTGGCACCACGGTTCGGGCTGGCCGCGCTGGGGTTCGCCGTAGCCGCCACGGTGGTCGCGCTGCAGACCGTCAGCGGACAACTGGCCTACGCCAGCCAAGGGGCCATCACTGTGGCGGTGCTGCTGAGCGCGGCGCTGGTGGCCGGTCTGGGCAATGCGGCGGCGCGGCGCCAGGCCACAACCGCAGGCGATGCGGAGCACCCCTGGCTGGACGTGGCCGCCGCCGGGCTGCTGTTGCAGGGACTCATCCAAGTGGCCTTCGGCCTGGTGCAGTTTGCCCTGTGGCAAATCCCGGCGCTGGCCACCTGGCTGGCGGCGCACCTGCCGCTGTATTCCGACCTCATCAGCTATCCGTCCACCGGACGGGTGTTCGGCAATCTGCGCCAGCCCAATCACTACGCCACCGCCGTGGCCCTCGGCCTGGCGGGGCTGGCCTGGTGGGCGCCACGCCTGCGCCCACGCACGGTGTGGGCTGCGGTCATCGGCATGAGCTGGGCATTGGTGGTGTGTGGCTCGCGCACCGGCATGGTGCAGGCGGTCGTGGCGTCGGCACTGGTGCTGATCGCAGTGCGCGGCGCCTGGCGCAGTCCGCGCTGGGCGGCGCTGGTTGCGGTGCCGGTGCTGTACGCGCTGTGGTGGCTGGCGCTGCGCGAGGCCGACCACCTGGGCTGGATCAGCTTTCTCGACGCCGTCACCCGTCAGATCGACCAGCCGGTCAACGCCCGGGCGCTGATCTGGCGCAACGCCTGGCAGGTGTTCGAACATCTGCCCTGGTTCGGCGCCGGCTGGGGGCAACTCGGCTGGGGACTGCAACATGCCGCCATCCACCATGCGCTGCATCCGTTGCCGCTGGACAACATCGACAACGCGCACGATCTCATCCTGCAATTGCTCGCCGAAACCGGCCTGGTGGGCACGGTGCCGGTCATCGCTGTGGCGCTTGCCTGGCTGTGGCGCTCCGCCCGCGCGTGGGTCCAATGCGGCCGCGCTGCGCCCGACGCCCCCACCCCCTTGCCCCTGACCGCCTGGATGGGTGTGGCGTTTCTGGGCCTGCACAGTCTGGTCGAGTATCCCCTGTGGTATCTGTATTTCCTCTGGGTCTTCGCCTTTCTCGCCGGGTGGATGGACGGGTTCGGCGGCAAGGATGCCAGCAAGGCGGGCGCAGCCCTGGGCGATGTCGCACTCCCCCGCTCTGCCGCGCTGACTGTCGCCGTGCTGGCGGTCGCGCTCGTGGCCAAGGCCGGCTATGACTACAGCATCACCAACGACGCCTACTCGGCCGACCGGACGCAGTCAGCCCAGGCCATCCGGCAGGCGCAGCGCAGCGATCTGTTTTTCCGTCCGCTGATCGGCTTTGCCCAGGCCAGCGCCATTCAGGTGCGCGCCAGCGACACCCGCGCCGAACTGCTGCGCGAACAAGCGGCAGTCGACCGGGTGAGCCACGCCTATGGCGACCCGAACCTGCTGATCCGCCGCATTCTGCTGCTCAGTCGGCTCGGCCACGCGGCGCAGGCACTGGCCCTGGCACGCTACACCGCCAGTTCGTTCTGGCTCTATGCACCTGGCCTTGCAACGCAATTTCCGGTGCAGGCGGCACAGGCAGGCCTGTCGCCCAAGCAGACGGCACCCTTGCTGCTGGCCTTGCAGAATGCCCCCGTGCTGCGTCGCGTCGCGGTTCCCGTCAACCGCTGAGCCCGGCCCGAGCACCCGAACCCTTTGCGTGTTTGTCACAACACGTCAAACGCTGCTTGCCCGGTCAGTTTGATGCGGCGCAAAATGTCGAAAACCCCTTTGCCATGACGACCCTCCATCGCGATCCATCCCTGTTTGCCCAGCCCGCGCTCCGCGAGGGCATGCGGGACATGCGCGCTGTCTCGCTGGGCATCGCCGCGTGGGGTCTGGTCACGGGCGTGGCCATGGTCAAGTCGGGTCTGAGTGTGCAACTGGCGCTGGCGATCAGCCTGTTCGTGTTTGCGGGCAGCGCGCAACTGGCCGCCTTGCCCCTCATTGCAGCAGGCGCGCCGCTCTGGCTGATTCTGGGCACGGCGTTTTGCGTCAACCTGCGGTTTGTGGTCTTCAGCGCGCAGATGCGGCCGTATTTCGAGCACCTGCCGCGTTTGCGCCGCCTGGTCTACGGCTACCTGATCGGCGATCTGAGCCAGGTCTTGATGATCCGTCGTCACCCGCATCCCACCGGCGATCCGCAACAAACCCATTACTTTCTCGGCGTGTCGCTGGCCAACTGGGTCGCATGGCAGATTCCGTCCATCCTCGGCATTCTGATGGCGCAGCACATTCCCGGCGCGTGGGGACTGGCGTTCGCGGGCACGCTGGCGCTGCTGGGCATTGTGCTGTCGCTGCTGGCCGATCGCACCATTGCGGCGGTCATCGTCGTGGCCTCGGCGTTGAGCGCGCTGCTGTTCTGGCTGCCCCTGCGGCTCAATCTGGTTGCGGCCATCGCTGGCGCGCTGATGGTGGGCATGGCCTGGGACGCGTGGAGTCAGCGCCAGCTTGCGTCCAGCGGTGGCCTGCTGAACGGCTCCAAACCCTGAAGCCGGTTGCGCCATGACCCTGCTGCAGCAAATCGCCCTGGTCGCCGGCATGACGGTCGTCACCGTGCTGAGCCGGAACATGTTTCTGCTCTCCCGCAAACCCATGCCCTTGCCGGCACGGGTGAAAATCGCCCTGCGCTTTGCCCCTGCCGCCGCGCTGGCTGCAGTCGTGGCGCCCGAGTTGCTGCTGCTCACGCCGCTGGGCCCGCCGTGGGTGAAGCTGGGCGCGGCCTTCGTTGCCGCAGGCTATTTTTTTGCGCGGCGTGGCATTCTGGGCACCATTCTCAGCGGCATGGTGGCGTACTGGGCCTTGTCGTGGATCAGCCGCACCTGGGCCTGAGAGATCGTCAGAGCCGGTCTGGCGCCGAGGTGCTGCTGAGAAGCTGATTGCAGAGCGCCCAGCGGTTTTTGCCGTCGTTCTTGGCCGCGTACATGGCGTCGTCTGCCCTTTGCAGCAGGTCAAAGCTGCTGCGGGCATGCGTGGGCACTGCGGCAACGCCAATGCTGGCCGTCACCCGCAGACCGGAAAGCAGGTCGTAGCCTGCCGCGGCACTCACTTCAACCAGCTTGGCAGCGAGTGCCTGGGCAGCGGACAAATCGGCCACGGCGCTGAGCACCACGAATTCGTCGCCGCCCAGGCGGCCGATGGCATCGTCGCGGCGCAGCACGTCCTGAATGGCATGCGCCACCTGGATCAGCAAGCGGTCGCCACGCACATGGCCGAGCCGGTCATTGATCTGCTTGAAGCCGTCGAGATCGATGAAGTAGAGCGCCAGCATGTCGCCGCGTGTGCGGCGCGACAGCGCGGTGTCCAGCCGCTCCATGATGGCGCGGCGGCTGAGCACACCGGTGAGGGCGTCGCGCTCGGCGTGGTGCAGCAGGCGGGCGTGGGTGTCGACCTGGTGGGTCACATCGCGCACGAAGGTCAGCAAGGAGACCACGCGCCCTTCTTCGTCGCGCAGCGCAGACAGCGTCCACTCCACCCAGATGCGGCGCCGGTCCTTGCGGATGTACTGCGCCTGCTCCACCCAGTTGTCGATCTCGCCACGCAGCAGACGCGCATAGATTGCCATGGTGCGCGCGCGCTCCTCTTCGGGAACCCCCATGGCCAGGCGATGCGTGCCCAGACGCTCTGCCTCGGTGTAACCCAGAATGGCCTCGGCGGAGCGCGACCAGCGGGTGATGATCAGCTCGGCATTGCTCTCGATCACGCCCCAAGGCAGGTTGTCCAGTGCCTGCTCGAGCAGCCAGTTCGAGCGTCTGAGCGACATCGCGTTGGTGATGTCGTCATGCACATCGTGCGCGATGGTATAGATCGCATCGATTCGTCCGTCCTGTCCGCGCTCTGGAAACACCTGAATGCGCGCCCAGCGCGGTGGATCGAGATGGCGCAGCAGCCGCAGATAGTCGGCCTGCTGTCCCTGGAACCCGCGCTCGAAAGCGGGGCGGGCCGCCGTCCAGGCATCTTCGCCGTACAGTTCCTTCAGGCTCTTGCCAAGCAACGCCTGTGGAGTGCGACGCGCCCAGGTGACATAGGGCGGGTTGAAGAAGGTCAGCCGCCCCTCGGCATCCCACCGGCCGATGGGCAGATCCACCGCTTCCAGCAGGCTTCTGACCTCTGGAACCGCCGCCAGTCCGGGCAACAGGGCGTCTTCCGGCGCAGTGGTCGGGAGAGGCTGTTGTCGAGACGACGCATGCATGGCGCTGTGGAATGTGAGCAAGAAGATCTGGCAGGACTGCGCGGGGTCAATCGGTTTTGCGCGATTTTGGCGGTTTGCACAGAACCGTCAATGGCACGTTCTACACTACGCCCCGTTCGGTGTGATTGATTTCACATTCTCGCTTGAACGCGTTCCGTTGCCCATCCTCACACACCCCCTACTCATGTCCCGCGCCACAAAAATCGTCGCCACCATCGGCCCAGCCAGTTCCTCGCCCGACATCCTTGAACGCATGCTCATTGCCGGCGTCGATGTCGTGCGACTCAATTTTTCTCACGGCAAGGCGCAAGACCACATCGACCGCGCCCAGCTCATCCGCGAAACCGCCAACCGCCTGGGCAAGGCGGTGGCCATCATGGCCGATCTGCAGGGGCCGAAAATCCGCGTCGGCCGGTTCAAGGACGGCAAGGTCATGCTGCAGCCGGGCCAGAAGTTCATCCTCGACGCCACCTGCGAGATGGGCGACGACACGCGCTGCGGCCTCGATTACAAGGATTTGCCGCGCGATGTGCATCCGGGCGATCGCCTGCTGCTCAATGACGGTCTGATCGTGCTGACGGTTGAAAACGTCAGCGGCGCCGAAATTCACACGGTCGTCACCATCGGCGGCGAACTGTCGAACAACAAGGGCATCAACAAGCAGGGCGGCGGGCTGTCGGCGCCTGCACTCACGGCAAAGGACATGGAAGACATCCGCACCGCGATGGCGTTCCAGGCCGACTATCTGGCCGTGTCCTTCCCCAAGAACGCCACCGACATGGAACTCGCCCGACAGCTTGCCAATGTGGCGGGCGAGCCGTTCGGGCACAAGCCGGCGCTGATCGCCAAGATCGAACGCGTCGAGGCCATTCCGGCACTGCCGGAAATCCTGCGTGCGTCCGACGGCATCATGGTGGCGCGTGGCGATCTGGCCGTGGAAGTGGGTAACGCCGCCGTGCCCGCGCTGCAAAAGCGCATGATCCGCATGGCGCGTGAAATGGACCGGGTGGTCATCACCGCCACGCAGATGATGGAGTCGATGATCAATAACGCCGTGCCCACCCGGGCCGAGGTGTCCGACGTGGCCAACGCCGTGCTCGATGGCACCGATGCCGTCATGCTCTCGGCCGAAACCGCCGCGGGCAAGTATCCGGTGGAGACGGTCGAGGCCATGGCCAGCATCTGCGAGGCGGCGGAAACCTATGAGGAGGTCAAGCTCGAACACGACTTCGTCAACAAGCAGTTCACCCGCATCGACCAGTCGATTGCCATGGCTGCGCTGTTCACTGCGCATCACCTGGGCTGCAAGGCCATCGCCGCACTGACCGAATCGGGCTCGACCGCGCTGTGGATGAGCCGCCACCGGGTCAATGTCCCGATCTACGCCCTGTCGCGCAGCGAAACCTCGGTGCGCCGCATGGCGCTGTACCGCAATGTGCGTCCCATGCTGATGAATTTCAGCACCACAGACCGAGACACCCTGCTCAACCAGGCCGAAGCCCGGCTGATCGAGAAAAACGCCGTCGCCTCGGGCGACAGCTACGCCATCACCTGCGGCGAGCCCATCGGCGCAGCAGGCGGCACCAATATGCTCAAGGTGATGCGCGTGCCGCGCTGACTCGCGCTGCACAGGCGCTCGCGCCCCGCCCTGAGCGCACCGAATCGAGTAGGGGACGGGGTCACCCCCGTCGCCCTCTCACACCACCGGACGTGCGGTTCCGCATCCGGCGGTTCATTGAACACACTGGAGTCGTCGCGTCGTATCAAGCAGCGACACCAGACCTAATCGATCAAAGAAGGACTTCGGGAAGGCCTGGTTCATGTGGCTTGCGCCACTGTTCCACCACGGCCCGCGTTGGTTGAACGCCGAGCGAAATGCCCGCTCTTCCGTTAGCCCCGCCTTCATCAAGTTCCTGGCGCGAGTGTAGGGGCGTTTCCACTGCCGCCACAGGATGCAGCGCAGCTTGCGCCTGATCCAGCCATCCCGCTCTTCCAGCGCCCGCTTGGTTTCGGTCAGCTTGAAATACGCCGCCCAGCCGCGCAGGATCGGGTTGAGTTCGTGGATGACCGTCGTCAGGTTGCGCCCCCGCGCGCCTTTGAGTACTGCGCGGATTTTGTCGTCCAGCCGGCTCAGGCTGGTCGGCGCGATCCGCAGCTTCGGGGCTTTGTGCCACGTCAGGCTGTAGCCCAGAAACTGCCTCTTCCACGGTTCGGCCACCGCGCTCTTGGCCACATGGACCTTGAGCTTGAGCGTGTCCGCCAGAAACCGGGTGATGCTCGCCATGACCCGCTCCCCCGCCGCCTTGCTTTTGACGTAGATGTTGCAGTCGTCTGCATAGCGGCAGAAGGCATGGCCCCGGCGTTGCAGTTCCTTGTCCAGTTCCGTCAGCAGGATGTTCGATCGCAGTGGACTCAAGGGCCCGCCTTGCGGCGTGCCTTCCGTCCGCGGGGAGACGATCCCCTGTGCCATCATGCCCGCTTCGAGATACCGGCGGATGAGGCGCAGTACCCGACCATCACTGATCTTCGTCGAGAGTTTCTGCATCAGCAGGTCGTGATGGACCCGGTCGAAGAATTTCTCCAGGTCGATGTCGACCACGACCCGGCGGCCTGCGGCCACGTATTGCTGCGCTGCCTTGACCGCCTGATGGGCGTTCTTCCCCGCTCGGAAGCCGTCGCTGTGCGCCGGGAAGTCCGCCTCGAAGATCGGCGAGAGGACTTGATGCAACGCTTGCTGGATCAGCCGATCCGTCAGCGTCGGTATGCCGAGTGTCCTGACCCCGCCTTGCGGCTTGGGGATGTCCACCCGGCGCACTGGTGAGGGCACGTATTCCCCCGCCAGAAGCTTGGCCTTGATCGTCGGCCAGTGTTGCTTGAGGTGTGCTTTGAACTCATTGCCGCCGATGCCATCGACACCGGCCGCCCCTTTGTTCTTGAGCACCCGATCATAGGCGAGCATCAGGTTGCCGCGTTCGACCACGGCTTCCATCAGCCCGCTTGCCCGCGCCCACTCCGCTTTCGTCCGCCTGCGGGTCGTCACGTCAGCCTCGGCACCGTGCAAGGCCCCCTCGGAGTTCCGCCCCGGTTGTGCTTCGCCGGCATTCACTTGCTGTGAGTCTTCTGCCTTCATTGACTGCCCATGTGTTCCCGCCGCCTATTCGCGGTCTTCCATGTTCGGCCCTTCGGCTTGCGCCTACTATGGCCTCTGCTGACTTCTGCACAGGCCTCCCGCCACCTCACGATGGCGGTAGCACAAAGGTCGCCCTCGGCACCTGTGCAGATCTCCCCGGGTATGACGCACCCACCTTGTGCCGCCTCGCTTCGCTCGTGACGGCATCCCGCTGCGCGGGACCGCCCTTCGGGCGTCCTTCGCCTTCGGCTTGTCACGCTTATGCCTGTCGGATCTACGTCACGGCGTTCCGTGCAAGTTTCGGGCTTTACAGATATTGGCCTGCTCACCCCGCCGTGCCGCCTCGTATCCGCGCCCCTGTAGTCAGGCCAGCGCTTTGCCTTCGGCTTCCTCCAGATTTCCAGTCGCCCAGAACACCCTTGCCGTTCGGCTAACTCTTCCCCTTGCCGGGCGAGTAGAGGACTTTCACCTCCAAGTGAGTGCGCCCTGCCGGGCGCACCAAAAACGACGCCCGCGACTGCGGGCGTTTGATCTTGGGTGATCAGAACGTCAGATCTGCAGGAATTGCAGTTGAACCCCGGTGAGATTGATCACGTCTCCAGAACGCAAGACCACCGGCATGAGGCCCAGAGACACGCCATTGACCTGGGCGCGCTTTTCTCCCTCCACCTGCACCAGTTCGTAGCCACGCGGCTTGTGCACCACGCTCACCACCAGAATGCCGCGCTGACCGAAGGTCGTCTGCTCCTTGCTGAGCATGATTTCGCGTCCGGCTGCATCGCCACTGAGCACCTTGATCTTGTAGCTGCGGTCCGCGTCGGCGGCGCGGGTGCGTGAATCGGTGAAGCCGGAATTTCCGAAGCGGGAATTTCCAAATCCGGTCTGCGCGCCAAAACGCGATGGGCCAAACGTGGTTTGCCGAGTGTCGGACAGCAGGCGCAGGCTGTATTTGCCGATATCGACCGTATCGCCCTCACGGAAGGGGCTGGACTTGATGGGTGCGCCGTTGAGGTAGGTGCCATTGGTGCTGCCCAGATCCTGAATGGTGTAGCTCTCGACATCGGTGCCGGTGTCGCGCAACAGGACGGCGTGCTCGCCGCTGACGGCCAGATTGTCGATGACCACATCGTTGTACGGACGCCGCCCCAGTGTGGTGCGGTCCTTGCTGAGGACGACCTCTTTCAAAACCTTGCCATCCAGGGTAATCACGAGTTTGGCCACGATTTGGAATCCGTTCGAGTCAACAGTCAGATCAAGGAAGTGCGAGGCGCATCAATTGGGCGTACGGGCCGTCACGAGAATGACAGAAACGTTGTCGCGCCCCCCAGCGGCATTTGCATCCTCCACCAGTTGCCGCGCGGCAGCAGCGGGATGTCCGGTGTACTGACACAGCACGGCTTCGATTTTGGCATCAGACAACATATCGTTCAAGCCATCGGAACACAGAAGCAACACGTCCCCCGCCATCATGGGATGCATGGCGACATCCGGTTCGAGCTGGGCATCGACGCCCAGAGCGCGGGTGACCAGGTTCTTGCCACCGATCCTTTCCGCGTCCTCTGGCAGGATCAGGCCCATGTCGATCTGCTCCTGCAGGGCCGAGTGATCGTGCGTGAGCAGGCGCAGCTGGTTTTGCCGCAGCAGATACACACGCGAGTCTCCCGCATGGGCAACGACCGCCACATTGCCGGTCAACGCCACCACCACCAGCGTGGCGCCCATCCCGGAGAACTGCGGATTGCCACGCGCAGCGCGCAGGATGTCGGCGTTGACATGTCGGATGGCGTGTCGCAACTCGGTGGACAGGTCGAGCGCGGTCACCTTGGGGTAGTCGGCCTTGAGACGGGCAATGCGGGCACAGATCTGCGCCGTGGCCATCCCACTGGCCACCTCGCCAGCGGCGTACCCCCCCATGCCGTCGGCCAGTACCGCGACCTGCGCCAGTGCATCGAACGCGACCGCATCTTCATTGTGCTCACGCACCCGGCCCGGATGGGTCAGGCTGAGCATCTCGTATTGCAGGGCAATTGTCGAATCCGGTGGCTTGGTCATGATGGCGCTCATGTGGCTGAAACCGGCGTCCGGCGATAGATCAGCTTCGCGGCAATCCAGACCACGACTGCGCCCACGAGTCCGGCGATCTTTTCGGCATATTGCGCCAGCGGAAGGTTCTCCACCCACTGCTCGGCGATCGGGTCCGTCACGATCAGGCCACCGGCGATCCAGCCCAACAACATCGCCCCCAGGGTGATGATCACCGGGAAACGCTGCATCAGATGAATGACCAACTGGCTGCCCCAGACGATGATGGGCACCGACAGCAGCAAACCGAACGCCACCAGCAGCATGGAGTGCTGCTCGCCCGCATTCTGTGCCGCGCCTGCAATGGCGATGACATTGTCCAGACTCATCACAAAGTCGGCGATGATCACCGTCTTGACCGCCGCCCAGAGCTTGTCTGCGGCCTGCACGTCGCCGTGGCCCTCTTCATCCTGCGGCGCCAGCAGCTTGATGCCGATCCAGAACAGGAGCAAGGCACCAACGATCTTGAGAAAGGGCAACCTCAGCAGGGTCAGCGCGAAAAAGATGAGAACAATGCGCAGGCCGATGGCGCCCGCCGTGCCCCACAAGATGCCGAGTTTGCGTTGATGGGGAGGGAGCTTGCGCGTGGCCAGCGCAATGACCACCGCATTGTCTCCGCCCAGAAGAATGTCGATCAGGACAATCTGACCGAGTGCCGTCAAGAACTCGACGGTGAGATAGTGTTCCATGCCGATGGCTGCCCCGGAAGCTCTGAATGCGGTCCCATCGGGACTGGTGCCGCATCATACCTTTTGTAACCGGGAGCGGCCCGGGGCGCTTGCCCGATCAGCGCAGAACCTGCTTGAGCAGCTTGCCCATTTCTGAGGGGTTGCGGGTGACGGTGAAACCGCAGTCCTCCATCACCGCCAGCTTGGCCTCGGCGGTGTCGGCCCCACCGGAAATCAGCGCGCCGGCGTGGCCCATGCGCTTGCCCGGGGGCGCGGTGACACCGGCGATGAACCCCACCACCGGCTTTTTCATGTGCGCCTTGCACCACAGCGCGGCCTCTGCCTCGTCAGAGCCGCCGATCTCGCCGATCATGATGACGGCATCGGTCTCGGGATCGTCATTGAAGGCCTGCATGATGTCGATGTGCTTGAGGCCGTTGATCGGGTCGCCACCAATGCCGACCGCGCTGCTCTGCCCGAGCCCCAGCTCGGTGACCTGCGCCACGGCCTCATAGGTCAGCGTGCCCGAGCGCGAGACGATGCCGATGCGACCCTTGCGGTGAATGTGGCCCGGCATGATGCCGATCTTGATTTCGTCGGGCGTGATCAGCCCCGGGCAGTTCGGACCGAGCAGCAGGGTTCTTTTTCCACCAGCGGCCTCCTTGGCCTTCATGCGGTTGCGCACCAGCAGCATGTCCTTGACCGGAATGCCCTCGGTGATGCAGACCACCAGGTCCAGGTCGGCCTCCACAGCTTCCCAGATGGCGGCGGCAGCACCGGCCGGCGGCACATAGATGACGGACACGGTGGCGCCGGTCTGCGCCTTGGCCTGTGCCACAGTGCCGAAGATGGGAATGCCCTCGAAATCTTCGCCCGCCTTCTTCGGGTTGACCCCGGCGACGAAGCAGTTCTTGCCATTGGCATAGTCGCGGCACATGCGGGTGTGGAATTGCCCCGTCTTGCCGGTGATGCCCTGGGTGATGACTTTGGTGTCTTTGTTGATCAGGATGGCCATGGTGTCCTCTTTAAGCAGTGGGAGCGCGGCTCAGGCCTGCGCGGCATGGACGGCGGCCTGCGCGGCCTCGCCCATGGTGTTGGCGCTGATGATGGGCAGGCCGGACTCGGCCAGCATCTTGCGGCCGATCTCCTCGTTGGTGCCCTTCATGCGCACCACCAGCGGCACGTTCAGACCCACGATGCGGCTGGCCGCGATCACCCCTTCGGCAATGGTGTCGCAGCGCATGATGCCGCCGAAAATGTTGACCAGAATCGCTCTCACATGCGGGTTGTGCAGCATGATCTTGAACGCTTCGGTGACCTTCTCGGTGGTCGCACCGCCGCCCACGTCGAGAAAGTTTGCGGGCGATCCGCCGAACAGCTTGATGGTGTCCATGGTCGCCATCGCCAGCCCGGCGCCGTTGACCAGGCAACCGATGTTGCCGTCGAGCTGGATGTAGGCCAGGTCGTACTTGTGCGCCTCGACCTCGGCGGGGTCTTCCTCGTCCAGATCGCGCAGCGCCTCGATTTCCGGGTGGCGAAACAGCGCGTTGTCGTCGATGTTGAACTTGGCATCCAGCGCCTTGATGCCGCCGTTGCCTTCCAGGATCAGCGGGTTGATCTCCACCAGCGACGCGTCAGTGTCCATGTAGCACTGGTAGAGCTGCTTGAACACGGCAACCGCCTGCGGCTGCGAGCCCGGCGGGATGCCGATGCCCGCGGCCAGCTCCTGCGCCTGCGCGTCCTGCAGCCCGACCAGCGGATCGACGAACACCTTGCGGATCTTGTCCGGCGTCTTCGCCGCGACCTCCTCGATGTCCATGCCGCCTTCGCTCGACGCCATGACCGCGACCTTCTGCGTGGCGCGGTCGGTGAGCACCGCAACGTAATACTCCTTGCGGATGTCCGCCCCTTCCTCGATCAAGAGGCGGCGCACTTTCTGCCCTTGCGGCCCGGTCTGGTGCGTGACCAGTTGCATGCCCAGAATCTGCCCGGCGAACTGCCGCACCTCGTCGAGCGAACGCGCGAGCTTGACGCCCCCGCCCTTGCCGCGGCCGCCGGCGTGGATTTGCGCCTTGACCACCCACACCGGCCCGCCCAGCTCCTGCGCCACGGCGACCGCCTCGTCCACGGAAAACGCCGGCCTGCCGCGCGGCACCGGCACCCCGTGTTCACGCAGCAATTGTTTGGCTTGGTATTCGTGAATTTTCATGATGTCTCGTCCTCGATGTGGGGTGTCGGCATTTTGCCTTCAACGCGTTGCGGCACAGCAGGCTGCGCCCAACGGGGATAGAACTCGGCAACCGCCGGGCCATCGAGCCGCAAGGCATGGCAGCGGTTGAGCTGAAACGGCATGTGCGAGGGACGCTCTGCATCAGCCACCGGCAGGGCAATCGTCGCCAGACCGGCCAGGCCCTGAATCGCCGCAGTGGGCAGGACTTGCGTCAATTCGGTCAGATGCGTGCAGCCGAGCACGCCGCCCAGGCGCTCGCGCACCGCCGCGCGGAAACCCCGCAGCAGATTGAGCCCGACGAGCTTTTTGTAGGCATCGTCATGGTCGTCGCAGGTGGCGTAGGGGCTGAACAAGGTATGCGAACGCGCCTCGGTGATGTTCAGCGCGTTGTCGATGGTGACGACCAGCAGCATGTCATGCACCGGAATGCCAGCAGGCCGGTTGCGCTCGGACAGGGTGATGTCGCGGGTTTTCACATCCCGCAACTCGGCCTGCAAATCCCACAGACCATCTTCGCGTGCATAGCACTCGACGCTGATGCTGCGGCGATGGACAAGTCGACGGACGGGCGCAGTGGAGTCGGCTGGGGTGTTGCGCATGGGAATTTGTTTTTTGATGAAGCGCAAGATTCAGTTTAACAGCCTGCTGCGCCGCAGCAAGTCAGTTCGGCGCAGAGGCCTCACCTGTACCGTCTTCATCCGCACCAGCACCGCGCAGTACGGCGCGCACCGTCTCGCTGCTGAATCCGCGCTGTGTGAGAAAGCGCGCCTGTCTGGCCCGCTCGGCCGCGTCCTGAGGAAGAGCCTGGAATTTGCGCGCCCAAACGGCCTGCGCACGCGCCAGTTCGCTCGCTTTCAAAGCCTGCAGCGACGCTGCCGTGACTTCGGCCGCCAGTCCGTGGGTACCAAGCTCCTGCGCAATGCGCAAATTGCCATAGCGCTGCTGGCGCCGATGCATCAGGGACTGGGCAAAACGCTCGCCGCTGAGCAGATTGGCGCGCTCCAGATCGTCGAGCAGGGCATCGATCACGTGCGGCTCGTCGCAGTGGCGCGACAGCTTGCGCTGCAGCTCAAGGCGGCTGTGCTCGCGCTGCGCCAGATAACGCACGGCACGCGCACGCAGGGAAGGTTGGGGACGCTGCATGGACGGCATGGAACAAGGCCGTGCGAACCTCCCCAAAAGGTCCTTACTCCTGCTCGTCTTCCGCGGCGTGCACGGCGGCCATGGCCTCATTGGCCTCGGGCACACCGAGGTTGGCGCGGATCTTGTTTTCGATTTCGCGGGCGATATCGGGATTGGCCTTGAGGAACTCGCGGGCGTTGTCCTTGCCCTGGCCGATTTTCTCGCCGTTGTAGGCATACCAGGAACCCGATTTTTCGACCAGTTTGGCCAGCACGCCCAGGTCGACGATCTCGCCTTCACGCGAAACCCCTTCGCCATACAGGATGTCGAATTCCGCCTGCTTGAACGGCGGCGCCACCTTGTTCTTCACGACCTTGACGCGGGTTTCCGAACCGATGACCTCCTCGCCCTTTTTGATCGAGCCGACGCGGCGGATATCCAGCCGCACCGAGGAATAGAACTTGAGCGCATTGCCGCCGGTCGTGGTTTCGGGGTTGCCGAACATCACGCCAATCTTCATGCGGATCTGGTTGATGAAAATGACCAGACAGTTGGTGCGCTTGATGTTGGCGGTGAGCTTGCGCAGCGCCTGGCTCATCAACCGCGCCTGCAAGCCCGGCAGCGAGTCGCCCATCTCGCCCTCGATCTCGGCCTTGGGCGTGAGCGCGGCAACCGAGTCGACCACGATCATGTCCACCGAGCCCGAGCGCACCAGCGCATCGACGATTTCCAGCGCCTGCTCGCCGGTATCGGGCTGCGAAATCAGCAGATCGGGCAGGTTGACGCCCAGCTTGGCGGCATACTGCACGTCCAGCGCGTGTTCGGCGTCGATGAAGGCGCAGGTGCCGCCGAGCTTCTGCATTTCCGCGATGACCTGCAGGGTGAGTGTGGTCTTGCCCGACGATTCCGGACCGTAGATCTCGACCACCCGGCCGCGTGGCAGACCGCCAACGCCCAGCGCAATATCCAGACCGAGCGAACCTGTGGAGACCACCTGGATGTCGCGCTGCGCCTCGGCGTCGTCCATGCGCATGATGGTGCCCTTGCCGAACTGCTTTTCGATCTGCGACAGCGCGGCGGCGAGCGCCTTGGCTTTTTCTGGATTCACTGCGGTTTTCCCCTGTTCCATGGCATGGTCCTCAAGTCTGAATGACACTGCTGTGCAATGTAGCACAGCTGTATATAAAGACAGACCGCGTTTTTGATTCGGATCGAGTAGGGGACGGGGTCACCCCCGTCGCCCTCTCACACCACCGGACGTGCGGTTCCGCATCCGGCGGTTCATTGAACACACTGGAGTCGTCGCGTCGTGTCGAGCAGCGACACCAGACCCAATCGATCAAAGAAAGCCTTCGGGAACGCCTGGTTCATGTGGCTTGCGCCACCGTTCCACCACGGCCCACGTTGGTTGAACGCCGAGCGAAATGCCCGCTCTTCCGTTAGCCCCGCCTTCATCAAGTTCCTGGCGCGTGTGTAGGGGCGTTTCCACTGCCGCCACAGGATGCAGCGCAGCTTGCGCCTGATCCAGCCATCCCGCTCTTCCAGCGCCCGCTTGGTTTCGGTCAGCTTGAAATACGCCGCCCAGCCGCGCAGGATCGGGTTGAGTTCGTGGATGACCGTCGTCAGGTTGCGCCCCCGCGCGCCTTTGAGTACTGCGCGGATTTTGTCGTCCAGCCGGCTCAGGCTGGTCGGCGCGATCCGCAGCTTCGGGGCTTTGTGCCACGTCAGGCTGTAGCCCAGAAACTGCCTCTTCCACGGTTCGGCCACCGCGCTCTTGGCCACATGGACCTTGAGCTTGAGCGTGTCCGCCAGAAACCGGGTGATGCTCGCCATGACCCGCTCCCCCGCCGCCTTGCTTTTGACGTAGATGTTGCAGTCGTCTGCATAGCGGCAGAAGGCATGGCCCCGGCGTTCCAGTTCCTGGTCCAGTTCCGTCAGCAGGATGTTGGATAGCAGCGGACTCAAGGGCCCGCCTTGCGGCGTGCCTTCCGTCCGCGGGGAGACGATCCCCTGTGCCATCATGCCCGCTTCGAGATACCGGCGGATGAGGCGCAGTACCCGACCATCACTGATCTTCGTCGAGAGTTTCTGCATCAGCAGGTCGTGATGGACCCGGTCGAAGAATTTCTCCAGGTCGATGTCGACCACGACCCGGCGGCCTGCGGCCACGTATTGCTGCGCTGCCTTGACCGCCTGATGGGCGTTCTTCCCCGCTCGGAAGCCGTCGCTGTGCGCCGGGAAGTCCGCCTCGAAGATCGGCGAGAGGACTTGATGCAACGCTTGCTGGATCAGCCGATCCGTCAGCGTCGGTATGCCGAGTGTCCTGACCCCGCCTTGCGGCTTGGGGATGTCCACCCGGCGCACTGGTGAGGGCACGTATTCCCCCGCCAGAAGCTTGGCCTTGATCGTCGGCCAGTGTTGCTTGAGGTGTGCTTTGAACTCATTGCCGCCGATGCCATCGACACCGGCCGCCCCTTTGTTCTTGAGCACCCGATCATAGGCGAGCATCAGGTTGCCGCGTTCGACCACGGCTTCCATCAGCCCGCTTGCCCGCGCCCACTCCGCTTTCGTCCGCCTGCGGGTCGTCACGTCAGCCTCGGCACCGTGCAAGGCCCCCTCGGAGTTCCGCCCCGGTTGTGCTTCGCCGGCATTCACTTGCTGTGAGTCTTCTGCCTTCATTGACTGCCCATGTGTTCCCGCCGCCTATTCGCGGTCTTCCATGTTCGGCCCTTCGGCTTGCGCCTACTATGGCCTCTGCTGACTTCTGCACAGGCCTCCCGCCACCTCACGATGGCGGTAGCACAAAGGTCGCCCTCGGCACCTGTGCAGATCTCCCCGGGTATGACGCACCCACCTTGTGCCGCCTCGCTTCGCTCGTGACGGCATCCCGCTGCGCGGGACCGCCCTTCGGGCGTCCTTCGCCTTCGGCTTGTCACGCTTATGCCTGTCGGATCTACGTCACGGCGTTCCGTGCAAGTTTCGGGCTTTACAGATATTGGCCTGCTCACCCCGCCGTGCCGCCTCGTATCCGCGCCCCTGTAGTCAGGCCAGCGCTTTGCCTTCGGCTTCCTCCAGATTTCCAGTCGCCCAGAACACCCTTGCCGTTCGGCTAACTCTTCCCCTTGCCGGGCGAGTAGAGGACTTTCACCTCCAAGTGAGTGCGCCCTGCCGGGCGCACCAAGAAAAAGAGGGAGCCGTGGCTCCCTCGTTCTGGCAGCAGTCCTGCTTAAAAACTATAGCCGACTGCCAGGGTATAGATCACTGGATTGAACTTGATCGTGGTCTTGGCCTGGCTGGTGATGATCGACCGGTCAGGCGTGTACGAGGTGGAGGTGAGGTCGCTGCGCACATCGGCGTAGGCGATGGTGCCGACCAGCGACCAGCGCGAGTTGAAGCGATAGATCATGCCCACATGCGCCGCTAACGCCCAGTCGCTCGACAGGTGGATGTCGACTTCCGGAGTTCGGAGAGCTCCCTTGAGAGGCTGCAGAGCCGTGTTATTGCGGAACCAAGTGTAGTTCAGCCCCAGACCGACGAAGGGATCCCAGGTCGCTTCCTTGCCGCGGATGTGGTAGTTGATGAACGCGGTGGGCGAATACACATCGACGTCGGTGACCCCGGCGCGGGCGACACTTTGCCAGCCACTGCCCTCGGCATAGGTGCGCACCCGCGGCGGGTAGCCCAGCGCCAGTTCGAAACTCCACGGCCCGGGCAGATTGCGCACATAGCCCAAGCCCAGGGTGGTGGCATTGCCCACCGCAAGGTTGAGGTTGGGCGGGGTGTTGTAGCCGCTCAGGTTGGGCATGCTGGAATGGTTGTTGAGGTAGGCAGCGCCGATATAGACGATATTTTTTGGAAAGTCGTCGGCATGCGCTGCCGGAAGCAGGGCCAGGTTGCCCAGGGCGAGCGCGCTGGCAAGCACGGTGCGGTGCAGGTGCGTCATAGTCATCACGTATCTCCTGGGAATCTTATTGCGAAATCCAGCCAAAACCCTTCATGGACTGCAGGGTGGTACTGGCAATGATCTGATAACCCGCGGGGGTTGGATGGACCGTATCGGCAAACAGCCAGGTGCCGAGGTTGGCCGTGGTCGCACCGGCTGCGGCATAGGGCGTGTTCACATTGCAAAGCAGCGAACTGGTCGTCGCCGGGTTGCACCACGGGGTGGTGACGTTGGTGAGGCCGAACTGCGCCGGGTTGGCGATTTCCTGATTGAGCAAGCTGTAGCCATCGAGCACCTTGACCGGCTGGCCTTGCAAATCGTTGAGCAGACGCTGGTTGAACACCTGCACCAGATTCGACAGCAGATAGCAAGGCGTCGAGGTCGACGTGTTGTCGCACACATAGCCTGCGGGCGGAGCCTGCGGGGGCGTTGCTCCGGTGTACGGCAGGCCACGACCGAACGGTGTCTGCGAAGAATCCGGCAAGGTGTAGACCATCACATACTTCGCACCCTTGCTGGTGATCAGGTTGATTTGTGCCGACAGGTCGTCTGCTGCCTTCGCCACGGTCGCCTGTGCAACGGCGACCGCCTGCGAAGTCGCATCATGCTGCGCAGACGCCTGAATGGCCGCAATTTGCGCCTGCGTCAGATTGGGATTCTGCTGCAGGGCGCTTGTGACGGCCTGCGTGACAGCCTGCGTGACGCTTGCGCTCACGGTGCCCAAGGCTGTGAAAATGTCGTTATTCCCGGCCAGCACGGTCACCAGTTGATTGCTGTTGAAACTGCCGCCGAACTGTGCCAGGTAATTCTGGACTTGCGTCGTGACTGGCAGCGTCAGCGCACCACCGCTGTGTCCGATACCGTTGGAATTGCTCACCATCGAGCCGCCCTGGGCGAAGTTGGTGCAGTTGGCCAGACCGGATGCGGGCGGCGCGCTGAAGGCGCAGAACGCCGGTGTCGTGGTCGGGCCGGTCGCGCTCAGATACTGCACCCCTGACGGCGTGCCATAACCGATCAGATTGGGCGTCAGGCCGATGTTCAGGCTCTTGGCCAGCACGTTCGTCCAGTTGCCCGTGGGCGCGCCGTTGACCGTGAATTGACCGCCGGCTGGGTAAGGCAGTCCCTTGAAACTCGTGGTGGAGCCATAGACGCTAACGGCCGCCAGAGTGTAGGCCCCATCATCCGACAAGCTGTCGCCAAACGCCACGACCTGCTTGAACCCACCGCTGGGCGGCGTGTTCGGCGCCGTGCTGGCCGCATTCACACTGGCAACGGTGGCGAGCGTGGGCGGTGTGGGGTTGCCACCTCCACCGCCGCAACCTGCCAGACCCAGGGCACTGGCCAAGGCCAGCGCAATCCAGACGCGATTCCGCATGAACATCTCCTCAAACATTGTTGTATGCCTGCTGACCTGCAGGCGGGCGGGTCAAAAAAGAACGACCGTTCGCTTCAGCATAGCCGAGGGAAAATGGCGTCGCAAGGGTGGTTTTCTGCATTTCGGCCAGCCGTGCTGGATTTGCAACAAAACGATACACGCCTGCAGCAAACCGCCGCACATCTGCCTGTTGCGGCGCCTCAGCGCCCGGAGCCGTGTTCCGCTCGGGCAAGACGGTCGCGCAGCGCCATCCAGGACGCAGCGCTCGGCAAGGCTTCAACCCAGATTTCCTCAAGCTCCGCCGCATCGAGCTGGCGCAAAACGGCGTAAAGCTGTTGTGCATACGCTGCAGCATCGTTCGGCAGAGCGATCCAGTTCGCAGCGGGCGCCTGGGCGTGTGGCGAAAGGGCCAGCACGCCGATGCGCTGCCCTGCCTGCATGGCAGTGGCCCAGCGCGCCTCGATCTGTGCGCGTGGCAGGACGCGCAGCGGCGTGCGCGGGGCGTAGTGCGCAGGCAGGACGCCGGCAACGCGAGGCGACAACTCCGCAGGCCGCAGCAGGTCGCCCTCGGGCAATCCCAGCGTGGCGGCGATCTCTGCCGCCAGCAACTGCCCCGGCCGCAGCAGGCGCGGCGGCTGGACGGTGCAGTCGACGATGGTGCTCTCGATGCCGACAGAGCAGGCGCCGCCGTCGAGCACCAGCAGGTCGTCGCCAAGTTCGGCATGCACATGCGCCGCAGTGGTCGGGCTGATGCGGCCAAAGCGGTTGGCCGAGGGTGCGGCAAGCCCCCCCTGCCCGCCTTTGAACAACGCCAGCACCGCCTGCGCAACGGGGTGGGATGGGCAGCGCAGGCCGATGGTGGCCTGCCCGCCGGCGCAGGCTTCGGCCACGCCGGGCCTGCGCGGCAAGATGAGGGTCAGCGGCCCCGGCCAAAACGCGGCGGCGAGTCGCCGCGCCGCTTCGGGCACCTCGGCGGCCCAATGGCCCAGATCGGCCTGACGGTACACATGCACGATCACCGGATGATCCTCAGGCCGACCCTTGGCCGCATAGATTTTGGCCACTGCCGCGGGATTTTCGGCATCAGCGGCCAGGCCATAGACGGTCTCGGTCGGCAGGCCGACGAGTTCGCCCGCCTCCAGCCGCCGCACCGCCGCGATGATGTCCCGGGGACGCAGCTGGGCGTCGGTCTGCACCTGCGCCACGTCAGAATGGCTCCAGACCAAGAATGGCGCAGGTGCGCAGCGCCATCTGCCGCGCCTCCTCCGGCGTGGCGGCGGTGCAGGTGAGATGCCCCATCTTGCGGCCCTTGCGCGGCGCATGCTTGCCGTAGAGGTGCAGATGCGCGCCGGGCTGCGCCAGCACGGTGGCCCAATCCGGCTCGCACTGCTGGCCTGCGGCGTCGAACCACAGATCGCCCAGCAGATTGAGCATCACGCTGGCGCTGTGCTGACGGGGCGCGAACAGCGGCGCATTCACCAGAGTACGCCACTGCAGCTCGAACTGCGACACGGTGCAGGAATCGATGGTGTGATGCCCCGAGTTGTGCGGGCGCGGGGCGATTTCGTTGGCCAGCAGGCGACCGTCGCGCAGCACAAAAAATTCCACGCACAGCACGCCCACGTAATCCAGCCCCTGCGCAACCTGACCCGCAGCGCAGCGGGCCGCCTCGGCAATGTCCGCCGTGACCTGCGGTCCGGGCGAAAAACTGGCGAACAGAATGCCGTCGCGGTGCAGGTTCTGCTGTGGCGCGAACTGCACCATCTGTCCATCGCGCCCGCGCGCCAGCACCACCGACAGCTCGAACGCCAGATCGAGCTTTTTTTCCAGCACGCAGTCCACGCCGCCGAGCGCGGCCCACGCTGCGGATAGATCGACTGCCGTCTGCACCGTCACCTGTCCCTTGCCGTCATAGCCCAGCCGGGCAGTCTTGAGAATGCCCGGGAACAGATCGGGGTCGATCGCGCCCACGTCGCTGCCCGCAGCCAGCACCGCGTGTGGCGCGCACGGCACGCCCAGGCGCTGGAACAGCGCCTTTTCCTGTGCCCGGTCCTGACACACGGCCACCGCCTGCGGCGCGGGCGCCAGCGGCACGCGCGCCTGCAGCCAGTGCATCGACTGCGCCGGAATGTTTTCAAACTCCACGGTCACCGCGGCGCAGTCGCGGGCGAGTTGTTCGAGGGCCAGCGGATCGTCATAGCGCGCGGCCAGATGGATGCCGGTGACCTGCGCCGCGGGCGCAGCCTCGTCGGCTTCGAGCACGGCCACGCCATACCCTGCGCTTTGCGCCGCCTGCGCGAACATGCGGCCCAGTTGCCCGCCGCCGAGCACGCCCAGCGTCGCGCCCGGTGGGATGAACCGCGCCGGGCTCATGCCGCGGTTCCCACGCGCATCGCGCGCGCGGCGGCGGTCTGCTCGGCGCGAAAGGCGTCGAGCCGCGCGCGCAAGTCCGGGTCGTGCGCCGCGAACATGGCCACGGCGAACAGCGCGGCGTTGGCCGCCCCCGCCTCGCCGATGGCAAAGGTCGCCACCGGCACCCCCTTTGGCATCTGCACGATGGACAGCAGCGAATCCTCGCCGCGCAGGTATTTGCTCGGCACCGGCACACCGAGCACCGGAACGGTGGTCTTGGCCGCGAGCATCCCAGGCAGGTGCGCCGCGCCGCCCGCGCCGGCGATGATGGCGTGCAGGCCCCGTGCCTGCGCGCTCTCGGCGTATGCGAACAGATCGTCGGGCATGCGGTGCGCCGAGACCACCTGACAGTCGTGCACCACGCCGAAGCGCGCGAGCATGTCCGCCGCGTGGCGCATCACCTCCCAGTCGCTCTGCGACCCCATCACCACGCCGATTGCAGCCATCTGCTCTCTCCTGTGCAACGTCTGTAAACGGCTGATTTTAAGAAGCAGTGGAGCGCGCCCCTGAAATCGCGCGCCGCTATGCTCCTGTCCAGACGCGCATCGTGCGCCGGGATACACCCCTTGGTATGGCGCCGAACGCCCCCATCTGCCCTGCTCTTTCAGGAGTCGAACATGATTGATGCCACCGTAGCCAATTTTGAAACCGAAGTCGTTGAAGCCTCGAACACCGTGCCCGTTCTGGTCGATCTGTGGGCGCCGTGGTGCGGCCCCTGCCGCGCCCTCGGCCCCATTCTCGAAAAGCTCGAAGTCGCCTACGCCGGGCGGTTCAAGCTGGTGAAAATCAACACCGAGGAGGAGCAGGAACTGGCCGCCGCGTTCGGCGTGCGCAGCATTCCCATGGTCATGCTGCTCAAGGACGGCCAGCCAGTGGACGGTTTCGTTGGCGCGCTGCCCGAAGGTCAGATCCGCGAATTCCTGGACAAGCATGTTCCCGACACCGCACCTGAACAGGGCGATGCAGCCGCAGAGCAGGCCGAGGCGGAGGCTGATCCCGGCCCCGCGCTCTCGCCACTGGAAAAACTGCAGCAAGACCTGGCCACCAACCCGGCCAACGACACTGCACGCAAGGCGTATATCGAACTGCTGCTGAAGGCTGGCCGCACCGCCGACGCCAAGCTGGCCTTCGAGCCGCTGGCGGGCAAGGTGCTGGGCGATGCCCGCATCCAGGCGCTGGCCGACTGGCTGGCCGCTGCGCAGGCCGCACCCACGCTGCCTGCGGTGGCGGCACTGCAGGCCAGCATCGCCACCAACAAGCGCGATTTCGATGCCCGCTACGCCCTGGCACAGCAGCACATGGCCGCACAGCAGTGGACTGCCGCGCTCGACGAACTGCTCGAGATCCTGATGCGCGACAAGAATTGGAACGACGACCGCGCACGCAAGACCTTTGTCAGCATTCTGGAGCTGATGACACCCGCAGATGCCCCCAAACCCGCGCCCGGGCAGCCGCCGGTCACCGATCCGACGGTGGAAAGCTACCGCCGCCGCCTGAGCATGACGGTGCTGAGCTAAGGCAACACTGAACAAGTCCCCTGCGCGCCGCGCATCCGGCCAACGGGCGGTCTGCGGCGTTGCACATCCTCGCCATAGCTTCGGCTATGGCTGCGGTGTGCGCCTTGCATCCCATCCCGTAGCCCGGCGCGCAGCATCACAAGGACTTTTTCAGCGTCGCCCTAACACCAAAACGCCGACATCAGCTCGGCGTTTTTCATGGTGTCTGCACGCGCTCTACAGGGTGATCTGCGTGCCCAGCAGCTTGAGAAACTGCGCCATCCACGCCGGATGCGCGGGCCAGGCCGGGGCAGTTACCAGATTGCCCTGCGTCACCGCCTGGTCGACCGGAATGTCGGCATAGTCGCCGCCGGCTTCGCGGACCTCCGGACCGCAGGCGGGATAGGCCGAGCACTTGCGCCCCTGCAGCACACCCGCCGCCGCCAGAATCTGCGCTCCGTGGCAGACCGCCGCAACCGGCTTGTCGGCGTTGAAGAAGTGCCGTACCAGCTCGAGCACCCTGGGGTTGAGGCGCAGATATTCCGGCGCCCGCCCGCCGGGAATGACCAGCGCGTCATAGTCCTCGGCCTTCACCTCGTCGAACGTGGCATTGAGGGTGAAGTTGTGGCCGGGCTTTTCGGAATAGGTCTGCGCGCCCTCGAAGTCGTGAATGGCGGTTTTCACCTGCTCGCCCGCCTTCTTGTCCGGGCAGACCGCGTGCACCGTATGGCCCACGGCCAAGAGGGTTTGGAACGGCACCATGGTTTCGTAGTCTTCGGCGTAATCGCCTGCCAGCAGCAGGATGCGTTTTGCAGCCATGTCGAGTCTCCGTTGTCGCCGCACATGCGGCAGGCGCATTGTGGGACGCTGGCCATGAAAAACTCAACCCTGCAAAGCGCGATCACGGGGATTTCTACAATCCCTCCATTCCGCGACGAGAACCCCGAACCCGCCCATGACCACCGCCCTGCTGCAATCCAACCTGCATTCCCTGCCCCTGCTGTCACGCGGCAAGGTGCGCGAAAACTATGCCGTCGGCGACGACCGCCTGCTGATGGTCGCCACCGACCGCATCTCCGCGTTCGACGTCATCATGGCCGAGCCCATCCCCGGCAAGGGCGAAATCCTCACCCGCATGGCGCGGTTCTGGTTCGGTCTGCTGCACGACGTGGTGCCCAACCATCTGCTCGATGTCGATCCAGAATCCGTGGTGGCGCCCGATGAGCGCGATCAGGTGCGCGGCCGCGCGATGGTGGTCAAGCGCCTCAAGCCTCTGCCGGTGGAAGCCGTGGTGCGCGGCTATCTCGCCGGCTCGGGCTGGAAGGACTATCAGGCCAGCGGCGCGGTCTGCGGCGTCGCGCTGCCCGCAGGCCTCAAGCTCGCATGCAAGCTGCCTGCCCCCATCTTCACCCCGGCGACCAAGGCCGATCTGGGCGCGCACGACGAGAACATTTCCTTCGCCCGGATGGAGCAGATGCTCGGCGCGGAGCTCGCTACCCGCGTGCGCGACGTCAGCATCACCCTCTACCAGCGTGCCGCCGATTACGCCGCAACGCGCGGCATCCTCATCGCCGACACCAAGTTCGAGTTCGGCCTCGACCAGAGCGGCACGCTCACCCTGATGGACGAGGTGCTCACCCCCGATTCCTCGCGCTTCTGGCCTGCGGATACCTGGGCGGAAGGCAGCGCGCCGCCCAGCTTCGACAAGCAGTTCCTGCGCGACTGGCTCGAAGGCGTGCCGGGCTGGAACAAGCAGCCACCGCCGCCCAAGCTGCCCGCCGAGGTCATTGCGCACACCATCGCCCGCTACCGCGAGGCGCTCGAGCGGCTCACGTCCTGAACGCGTAGGCCGCCACCACGCCGGCAAACAGCGCCAGACCCAGATAGTGGTTGAGGCGGAAGGCGCGGAAACATTGCGCCGGATCGCGCGCGCGGATCAAGGTGTAGTGATGCGCCGCCTGCGCCGCCGCGGCAGCCACACCGACGAAATACGGCCACTGCAGCCGCAGCGCCCAGCCAACTGCGGCCCAGATCGCGATGAACGCGCCGTAGCTGGCCATCACCGCAGCCACGTCAGCGCGGCCGAAGGTGATCGCCGAGGTCTTGATACCCACCTTCAGGTCGTCCTCGCGGTCGACCATGGCGTATTCGGTGTCGTAGGCCAGCACCCAGAACAGATTGCCCAGCAGCAGCACCCAGGCCAGCAACGGCACCTCGGCGCGTGCCGCAGCAAACGCCATCGGAATGCCAAAGCTGAACGCCACGCCGAGATAGGCCTGCGGCAGCGCCAGCCAGCGCTTGGTCCAGGGGTAGGCGATGGCGATGAGCAGTGCGGCCACCGACATCTGGATGGTCAGCGCATTGGTGGTGAGCACCAGACCGAAGGCCACCAGCGCCAGCGCGGCGCCGACCAGCAGCGCCTCGCGGGAGGACACCTTGCCCGATGTGACGGGCCGCTGCGCGGTGCGACGGACCGCACGGTCGAAATCCTGGTCGGCCACGTCGTTGACCGCGCAACCGGCCGATCGCATGAGAAAGGTGCCCGCAGTGAACACGACGATCAGCCACCAACTCGGGCGGCCATCGCTGGCAATCCACAGGGCCGACAGGCTCGGCCAGAGCAACAGCAGAGAACCGACCGGCTTGTCCCAGCGGATCAAGGCCAGCCAAAGGCGCAGACGTTCCATCCGTGCATTATCGCCACGTGGGAGGCCCCGACTGCTTCAGCCTTCAAGCAGCGAGCGTAGCATCCAGGCGGTCTTTTCGTGGATGTCCAGCCGCTGCGTCATCAGATCGGCGGTGGGCTGGTCGTTGACTTCATCGGCCGCGGTGAACACGCCGCGCGCGGTCTTGGCCACCGCCTCATGGCCCTTGACGAGGATGGCGATCATCTCCTGCGCCTTGGGCGGCTGCTCCGGCACGTCGGCCAGGCTGGAGCGAGAACTGAAGCCGTGATAAGAGCCGGGCACGGAAAAGCCCAGCGCTCGGATGCGCTCGGCAATCGGATCGACCGCGTTCCACAGCTCGGTGTACTGGTCCATGAACATCAGGTGCAGGGTGTTGAACATCGGCCCGGTGACGTTCCAGTGGAAGTTGTGCGTGGTGAGATAGAGGGTGTAGGTATCGGCCAGCAGGTGCGACAACTGCTCGGCAACCTTGGCGCGGTCTGCATCGGAAATACCGATGTGGATCGGAGTCGTTGAGGCATGCAGGGTGCTTTTGCTCATGGCGATTCTTTCTGTTGGATGGATGGTGGAGGAACCTTAGCGCCTCAGTGCCTGCCGCCGCAAGCGCGGGGCCTTGGCAACGGCGCATTCAGGCGCCATAGCCTTGCGGGTTGCCTTGCTGCCAGCGCCAGGCGTCGGTGCAGATGGTGTCGAGGCCACGCTTGGCGCTCCAGCCCAGCAGCGTTCTCGCCGCAGTTGGGTCGGCCCAGCATTCGGCAATGTCGCCCGGGCGACGCGCCACGATTTCATAGGGCAGCGCGCGGCCGATGCTCTTGCCAAACGCCTGCACCATCTGCAGCACCGAGTAGCCCTGGCCAGTGCCGAGGTTGACCGTGAACATGCCTTCATGCGCCAGCAGATGCCTGAGCGCGGCCACATGCCCCTCGGCCAGATCCATGACGTGGATGTAGTCGCGCACGCCGCTGCCGTCGACCGTGGGCCAGTCGCCGCCGAACACCCGCAGCTTGTCCAATCGTCCCACGGCGACCTGGGTGATGTAGGGCATGAGATTGTTGGGGATGCCGCGCGGATCTTCGCCGATCAGACCGCTTTCGTGCGCGCCCACCGGGTTGAAGTAACGCAGCCGGGCGATGCGCCATTGCGGCTCGGCGCGGTGCAGGTCGGCGAGGATTTCCTCGATCATCAGCTTGCTGCGGCCATAGGCGTTGGTCGCGCTGAGCGGAAAGTCCTCGCGGATGGGCACCGAGGCCGGGTCGCCGTAGACCGTGGCGGAGGAGGAAAAGATGATGTTGTGCACCTTGGCGCGCTGCATGGCCTGCAGCAGGGCCACGGTGCCGCCGACGTTGTTGTCGTAATAGATCAGCGGCTTTTCCACCGATTCGCCCACGGCCTTGAGACCGGCGAAGTGAATCACCGCGTCGATGCGGTGTTGCGCGAACACGGCGTCGAGTTGCGCCGCATCACGAATGTCGGCCTGGATGAAGGCCGGGCGCCTGCCGGTGATGCGTTCCACCCGCGCCAACGATTCGGCGCTGCTGTTGCAAAGGTTGTCGTACACCACAGGGATGTAACCTGCTTCGATCAGGGCGACACAGGTGTGCGAGCCGATGTAACCGGCTCCGCCGGTCACGAGAATGGTGGCTGAAGTCATTGGGTGGTTTTGATGGGAGAAGTGGATGGCGGATGTCCCCTATTCTGCCTTGCAGGACTGATGCACGCGCCACAGCCCGGCAGGCCCCGCTACGATGCGCCTCATGGTTGCTGATCATTCCAACGCCCAACTCCCTTCCGCCTGGATCGTCCGCCACGCCCATCTGCTGCGCACCGGTGGCACCGTGCTCGACGTGGCCTGTGGCGGTGGTCGCCATGTGCGCTGGCTGCAGCAGCGCGGCCACACGCTGTTCGCCGTGGACCGCAACGCCGAGGTGTTGGCCGCTCTGCGCGACATCGCCCAGGTGCAGGTCGCCGATCTGGAATCCGGCCCCTGGCCCTATGCGCAGCAAAGCTTTGACGCGGTCATCGTGACCAATTACCTCTGGCGTCCCTTGCTGCCGCAGATCGTGCAGGCCGTGGCGCCGGGCGGATTGCTGCTGTATGAAACCTTCGCTCTCGGCCAGGCCAGTCTGGGCAAGCCGTCCAACCCCGCGTTCCTGCTGCGCCCCGGCGAGCTGCTTGACGCCGTGCGACCCGCGCTGCGGGTTCTGGCATTTGAGGACGGCTATGTGAACGCGCCGCAGCCCGCTTTTGTGCAGCGCATCGTCGCGGTGCGCGAGCCCGCCAACGCCCACGCGGCAGACCGATACAATCTTTCGATCTGAACCGCAGCACTCGCAGAACAATGTCCTCCCAACCTCTGGTCATTCGCGGCAGCATCGTCGCGCTGGTGACCCCCATGCACCCTGATGGCAGCGTGGACTACTCCGCACTGCGCAAGCTGGTCGACTGGCACATCGCACAGGGCACAGACTGCATCAGCCCGGTCGGCACCACGGGCGAATCGCCCACCATCCCCGTTGACGAGCACATCGAAATCGTTCGTGTGGTTGTCGAGCAGGCGGCAAAGCGCGTGCCGGTCATGGCCGGTGCCGGAGCCAATTCCACGCGCGAAGCCATCGAACTGTCGCAGCGCTGCCAGGAAGTGGGCGCCGACTGCGTGCTCAGTGTCGTGCCCTACTACAACAAGCCCACGCAAGAGGGCATGATGGCGCACTTCAGCGCCATTGCCGAGGCAATCGACATTCCCGTCGTGCTCTACAACGTACCGGGTCGCACCGTGGCCGATATGAGCGTGGACACCGCGCTGCGGCTTGCGCAAGTGCCGGGCATCATCGGCATCAAAGAGGCCACGGGCAATATCGACCGCGCCGCACAGCTCATCAAGCGGGCGCCGCCCGGCTTTTCCATCTACTCCGGCGACGACCCAACTGCGGTGGCCCTGATGCTGCTCGGCGGCCACGGCAACATCAGTGTGTCGGCCAATGTGGTGCCGCGTCACATGCACGACCTGTGTGTTGCCGCGATGGCGGGCAATGCCGCGCTGGCCAGCAAGCTGCACTTTGCGCTCATCGAGCTCAACCAGATGCTGTTCAGCGACCCCAACCCGATTCCAGTCAAGCACGCGCTGCATCTCATGGGCCGCATCGGCCCGGGTGTGCGTCTGCCCCTGACACCGTTACAGGCTGCGCATCACGCACCGCTGCGCGCGGCGATGCAGGCTCTGGGCCTGCCCCTCGTTGCCTGATCTTCCTGACATTTCGAGACCCATTCGCGTATGAATTTTTCCACTTCCTGGCGGCTGAGCGCCCTGGCCCTTGCACTGGGTGCTGCGGGTTTCCTGAGCGGCTGCTCCTCGCTGAGTACCGTTGTCCAAGGCAAGAGCGTCGACTACGAAAGCGCCAAACAGGGCAATCCGCTCGAGGTGCCGCCGGACCTGACCCAACTGGCACGACAGGAGCAATACGTTGTGCCCGGCAGTCCCAACGCGCCGGTCAGCGCTCTGGCCTACGACCGCGGCGTGCAGACGGCCGAACAGGTTGCCAAGAGCAATGCGGTCCTGCCGCAATACCCCGGCATGCGCATCGATCAGGCCGGCGGGCAGCGCTGGCTGGTGGTCGATGCCACGCCCGACCAACTGTGGGAAAAGGTCAAGGGCTTCTGGCAGGAAAATGGCTTCTACCTCACGCAGGCCGATGCCACCACCGGGGTGATGGAAACCGACTGGGCAGAAAACCGCGCCAAGCTGCCGCAGGACTTCATCCGCAAATATCTGGGCAAGGTGTTCGACAGCCTGTACGACACCGGCACGCGCGACCGCTTCCGCACCGTGTTCGAGCGCACCCCGGACGGCAAGGGCACGCAGATCTACATCACCCACCAGAAAATGAAGGAGGTCTACAACTCCAACGACAAGTCGACCACGGCGTGGGAACCCGCCACACCCGACCCGGAGTTGAACACCATTTTTCTGCGCAAGCTCATGGTCACCCTGGGCATGAGCGAGGAGGCGGCCAAGCAACGGGTAGCGCAGCCGGTACAGATCGCGCAGCCGGTCGCATTGCAACTGATCGACAACGGCCTCGCCTTGCAATTGCAGGAAGGCTTCGACACCGCCTGGCGCAAGGTCAGCCTGGCGATCAACACCGCAGGCTTCACCGTGATCGACCGCAACCGCTCGGCCGGGCAATTTGACGTGCGCTACATCAGCGCCGAGGCTGCGCTCAAGGCATCTCAGGACAGCACCGGCTTTTTTGGCAAGCTGTTCGGCAAAAAGGAATCCGAGCCCAAACCCGCCGACTACCGCATCGCTCTGCAATCTTCCGGCACGCAAACCGTGGTGTCGGTACAGACGCTGGAGGGCAAGCCTCTGCAGACGGACGACGCGCGCAAGATCCTGCAGATCCTGCAGCAACAGATTCAATAAACCGCCCGGGTCCTGAGCCGGTCTGCGTCGATCGGCTCAGGACACTTCGGGGATCGAGTAGGGGACGGGGTCACCCCCGTCGCCCTCTCACACCACCGGACGTGCGGTTCCGCATCCGGCGGTTCATTGAACACACTGGAGTCGTCGCGTCGTATCAAGCAGCGACACCAGACCCAATCGATCAAAGAAAGCCTTCGGGAACGCCTGGTTCATGTGGCTTGCGCCACCGTTCCACCACGGCCCACGTTGGTTGAACGCCGAGCGAAATGCCCGCTCTTCCGTTAGCCCCGCCTTCATCAAGTTCCTGGCGCGTGTGTAGGGGCGTTTCCACTGCCGCCACAGGATGCAGCGCAGCTTGCGCCTGATCCAGCCATCCCGCTCTTCCAGCGCCCGCTTGGTTTCGGTCAGCTTGAAATACGCCGCCCAGCCGCGCAGGATCGGGTTGAGTTCGTGGATGACCGTCGTCAGGTTGCGCCCCCGCGCGCCTTTGAGTACTGCGCGGATTTTGCCGTCCAGCCGTTGCAGGCTGGTCGGCGCGATCCGCAGCTTCGGGGCTTTGTGCCACGTCAGGCTGTAGCCCAGAAACTTCCTCTTCCACGGTTCGGCCACCGCGCTCTTGGCCACATGGACCTTGAGCTTGAGCTTTTCCGCCAGAAACCGGGTGATGCTCGCCATGACCCGCTCCCCCGCCGCCTTGCTTTTGACGTAGATGTTGCAGTCGTCTGCATAGCGGCAGAAGGCATGGCCCCGGCGTTCCAGTTCCTGGTCCAGTTCCGTCAGCAGGATGTTGGATAGCAGCGGACTCAAGGGGCCGCCTTGCGGCGTGCCTTCCGTCCGCGGGGAGACGGTCCCCTGTGCCATCATGCCCGCTTCGAGATACCGGCGGATGAGGCGCAGCACTCGCCCGTCGTCGATCTTCAATGAGAGTTTCTGCATCAGCAGGTCGTGGTTGACGCGGTCGAAGAATTTCTCCAGGTCGATGTCGACCACCACCCGGCGACCTTCGGCAACGTATTGCTGCGCGGCCTTGACCGCCTGATGGGCGTTCTTCCCCGCTCGGAAGCCGTCGCTGTGCGCCGGGAAGTCCGCCTCGAAGATCGGCGAGAGGACTTGATGCAACGCTTGCTGGATCAGCCGATCCGTCAGCGTCGGTATGCCGAGTGTCCTGACCCCGCCTTGCGGCTTGGGGATGTCCACCCGGCGCACTGGTGAGGGCACGTATTCCCCCGCCAGAAGCTTGGCCTTGATCGTCGGCCAGTGTTGCTTGAGGTGTGCTTTGAACTCATTGCCGCCGATGCCATCGACACCGGCCGCCCCTTTGTTCTTGAGCACCCGATCATAGGCGAGCATCAGGTTGCCGCGTTCGACCACGGCTTCCATCAGCCCGCTTGCCCGCGCCCACTCCGCTTTCGTCCGCCTGCGGGTCGTCACGTCAGCCTCGGCACCGTGCAAGGCCCCCTCGGAGTTCCGCCCCGGTTGTGCTTCGCCGGCATTCACTTGCTGTGAGTCTTCTGCCTTCATTGACTGCCCATGTGTTCCCGCCGCCTATTCGCGGTCTTCCATGTTCGGCCCTTCGGCTTGCGCCTACTATGGCCTCTGCTGACTTCTGCACAGGCCTCCCGCCACCTCACGATGGCGGTAGCACAAAGGTCGCCCTCGGCACCTGTGCAGATCTCCCCGGGTATGACGCACCCACCTTGTGCCGCCTCGCTTCGCTCGTGACGGCATCCCGCTGCGCGGGACCGCCCTTCGGGCGTCCTTCGCCTTCGGCTTGTCACGCTTATGCCTGTCGGATCTACGTCACGGCGTTCCGTGCAAGTTTCGGGCTTTACAGATATTGGCCTGCTCACCCCGCCGTGCCGCCTCGTATCCGCGCCCCTGTAGTCAGGCCAGCGCTTTGCCTTCGGCTTCCTCCAGATTTCCAGTCGCCCAGAACACCCTTGCCGTTCGGCTAACTCTTCCCCTTGCCGGGCGAGTAGAGGACTTTCACCTCCAAGTGAGTGCGCCCTGCCGGGCGCACCAACAAAAAAGCCGACTTGCGTCGGCTTTTTTGCATCTGCAAAAGACAGATTACTTGGCAGCGCTGGCGCCAGATGCAGCAGCGGCCGGGGCCGAGGCAGCGGCGGGAGCCGAAGCAGCAGCAGGCGCCGAAGCAGCGGGAGCAGCAGCCGGAGCGGAAGCAGCGGCGGGGGCCGAAGCAGCAGCAGGAGCCGAAGCGGCGGGAGCAGCTTCTTCTTTCTTGCCGCAGGCGGCCAGGGCGAGAGCGGCAATCATCGATGCCAGCAGAATGGACTTTTTCATTACTTTCCTCTAAGCGTCAGTCAAAATGGGCGGGAGCCCGACAAAATTCTTTACCGTCCTGATTGAACCTAACTGCAACCAGAACCGGTATGCACATCAAGCTCACACATAAGTATAGATGGACTTCGGGTATTCCCCGTGTTGCAAATTTACGGTTGAAAAACCAACTGTCGCTTATTTGTCACAATCCCAGCGTCGTTGCGGGGAACGCGGTGACAGCTTGTTGCCAAGTCTCTTCAAAAAGCTGGTGCATTGCGTGCAGACGGGTTGCGCTGCGCACTTGTTCACCCGACATCCAGGTTGCCGTATGGGCGAAGATGGCGCGGTTTGGCGTCCAGATCATCTCGTGCAAGCCGCGCGCCCTTGTCTCTGAAATCTGCCGACATTCGATGAGATGCGCAAAGTCGCGGCGGAAGGCCGCGAAGCGGGCAAAGCGCAGGCGCACGGTGCTCCAGTCGAGCGCCAGCATGCGCAGCGCGGCCGGTCGCCTGGGATCGCGCAATGCCCACAGCTCCAGTTGACGTACGAAACTGGATTGCTGCAGAGGCCAGCCGCTGAAATCGGCACTGAAGCACAACAACTGAGTCGCAGTTTGATCGGCAACAAGACCATGCATGGCGGAGTGTGCATCGGCCCTGGAGTCGAAAGGCGTGTCCAGCGCCTGCGCCAACTGCAGCGGCGCGTCGTTGCGATCCGCAGCGTCCATGTCAGCCTCGGCGGGTTTTGCCTGTGGCCGCTGCAGCGGCCGCCATGTCGCCGGTGAGCAGCCATCCCTGCGCGCACCACTGCGCCAGCACGGCGAGTTCGCCCGTCGTTGCACCCTTCAACTGCAAGGCGCTCAGCCTGTGCTGATCTGCCAGAGTGCGCAGCAGACCCGATGCCGCCAGATCCGCAGAGACAGCCTCGCCGTTGATGAACACCGCCTGCGCGGTGTAGAGCATTTTGCTGCGCCGATCCAGGCGGCAGCCGGTTTGCTGGCAGGCGCGCCGCAGACTTGCCAGGCTGGCTTGCGGGCTCTCGAACCAGACCTGCGGCTTGGGGGTGGTGAGGTAGGTGCCCAGAACGGACTCGAACACGGCTGCATCCGGTTTGAGCCGCGCGAACGCCTGTGCGGCAAACTTCACCATCGCCGGCGGCAGCAGGGCGGGGGCAGAGCCCACGCGCAACGGCGGATCGGAATAGATCGGGCCGCCGTGCTGGGATTCGGCCAGTTGCCACAGCACTTCCTTGAGCAACTCGCCCTGCGGCGGCGCGCGAAAGCCGATGGAATAGGTCATGCAATCATTGCCCACGGCGATGCCGTCATGGCCCCAGCCGGGGGGCAGGTAAAGCATGTCTCCGGGCTCCAGAATCAGGTCTTCTTCGGGCTCGAAATGCGCCAGCAGCTTGACCGGCTTGCCCGGCTGCAGTGTGGCGTCCAGTACCGGGCCGATGCGCCAGCGCCTGCGCCCTGCCGCCTGCAGCAAAAACACGTCATAGGCATCCTGATGCGGACCGACGCCGCCACCATCGCTCGCCCAGGAGATCATCAGATCGTCCAGACGCGCATCCGGGATGAAGCGAAACTGCGACAGCAGTTCACTCGCGGCGTCGACATGCAGGTTCACGCCCTGCACCAACAGAGTCCAGTTGCGCTGTTCCACCGGGGGAATCTGCCTGCGCGAAAACGGGCCATGATCGAGCAGCCAGCGCCGCCCATTGCGCTGCAGCAGGCGTGATTCCACGTCTTCATCCCCCGCCAGGGCGAACAGCTGCGCACGGCTGAGCAGCGGAGCGAAACCGGCGAACGCCTGACGCAGCAGCAGCGGCTTGCGCTGCCAGACCTCGCGCAAAAAACGCGCGGCAGTGAAGTGCCCCCAATCCAATGTCGCGTTTGACATGCTTGTCATGTTCCAATGCGGGCGAACTTTTGATCGTTCCCCGTTTCCATTCATCAATTCCTGCGAGCATACCCATGAAAATCATTGAAGGCCTTGTCGCCACCCTGTCCTGGCGCATGACGGACTCGCAAGGCGAGTTGATCGACGAAAACACCGAGGGAGACGACTTCTATGTGGGCGGTGACGACCTGCTGCCGCGCATGGCCGAGCAGATGATCGGCAAGGGCCCGGGCGACAGCGGCGACATCTACCTCCAGCCCGAGGATGCCTTTGGCGACTATGAGCCCGATCTGCTGCTGGTCGAAGACCGCAGGCTGTTTCCGCCCGAGTTGGAAGAGGGCATGATGTTCGAGCAGCTGCCCGAAGGTTGCACGCCGGGCAACGCCGATGTGTTCTATACCGTGACCGAGATTCACGACGACAAGGTGCTGCTCGACGGCAACCACCCGCTGGCTGGACTGGCGCTGCGGATCGAATACACCGTGCTCGACGTGCGCGAGGCCGATCCGGATGAAATCGAGGCAAAGAGCGCGCTGCTGGACAGCGCAGATGCCGGTCTGTTCCTGCCCGGCGAGAAGTAAATCAAGACTCAGCGCGAATCGGTTCTGGAGAGTTCGCGCAGCCTGCGGGCCTGCTTGCGGCTGCGCCATTCCAGCCGCAGGTGCAGGCTCCAGCCCAGCCGAGTGACCGCGTAACCGACCAGCGCGAGCAGCAGCGCCAGCAGCGGCACACCGACGAACAGCGGCGTGCCCAGGTTCAGCGCCCAGTGCGCCAGTGCCACGGTCGAGTCCCACAGGTGCAGCCAGTCGAAATCCGGCGGCGCAGTCAAGGGCTGCACCTTGTGCGCCGGGCTGACCGAAGTGCCTAGCTTGTACGCCAGCAGATACAGCGGCACGATGGTGATGGGGTTGCTGTAGAGCGTGACCACCAGCGCGATCGGGAAATTGCAGCGCAGCAGCATCGCCAGTCCCCCGGCGGTGAGCATCTGGAACGGCCCCGGAATCAGCCCGCCGATCATCCCGGCAGCCACGGCCAGCGCGACGCTGCGGCGGTTGAGGCTCCACAGCGCCGGATGGCCGATGTAACGGGTGAACGGACGCAGCCAGCGGTTGTGCTGCATCGCCTCGAACTTGCGCACCAGCAGCTTGGCCCAGCGTCTTGCCATGTGCAACTCCCTGCGCGCGGCGGCCTTCAGTGCGCGCCGGTGGAGCCGAAGCCGCCGCTGCCGCGCTCGGTGGCGGAAAAGTCGTTCACGACCTGCCAGCTTGCCTGCACCACCGGCACGATGACCATCTGCGCAATGCGCTCCATCGGCTGCACCGTGTAGGGCTGGGTGCCGCGGTTCCAGCAGCTCACCATCAGCGGGCCTTGGTAGTCGGAATCGATCAGCCCGACCAGATTGCCGAGCACCACGCCGTGCCTGTGACCCAGACCGGAGCGCGGCAGCAGCATGGCGCACAGACCGGGATCGGCGATGTGCATCGCCAGCCCCGTGGGGATAAGCTCGGCCTGTCCCGGCTGCAGCACCCGCGGCGCATCGATGCAGGCGCGCAGATCCATGCCGGCGCTGCCCGGGCTGGCATAGGCGGGAAGCTGGTCGCGCAGGCGCGCATCGAGCAGGCGAACGGCGATGGTCATCATGCGTGTTCTCTTTCGGGCAAGGGAAAGCCGACGCGGCAGGTCATCTGCCAGGCGGCGTTTGTGCTGGGCTGTCGGATGCCTCGAGGCGCCGCGCAACCTCGGCGACCAGCCGGCGCGCCAGATCGATCTTGCGGCCAGCGCCCAGCGGATGGTGACCGCTGGCGTCGAACAGCTCCAGCCGGTTGTCGTCCCGGCCGAAGGTGTCCGGCCCGAGGTTGCCGACCAGCAGCGGCACGTTCTTGCGCTCCCGCTTGGCTGCGGCGTGCGCGAGCAAGTTTTCGCTCTCGGCGGCAAAGCCCACGCAGTACGGCGGCTGTGGCAGCGCAGCCACGCTGGCGAGGATGTCGGGGTTGGTCTGCAGCGCGATCGCGGGCTGAGGCGCATCGGGCGATTTTTTCTGCTTCTGCGCCGCGACCTGCGCGGGCCGCCAGTCGGCGACCGCCGCGGTGGCGATGAACACCTGCGCCTGCGCGACCCGCGCCATGACCGCGTCGAACATCTGCTGCGCGGTTTCGACGTCGATGCGCTGCACGCCGAACGGCGTGGGCAGCGCGGTGGGGCCGCTGACCAGCAGCACCTGCGCGCCCGCCTCGCGCGCGGCGCGCGCCAAGGCATAGCCCATCTTGCCGCTGGAGCGATTGGTCAGGCCACGCACCGGGTCGATCGGCTCGAAGGTCGGCCCGGCGGTCACCAGCACGGTGCGGCCTTGCAAGGTCTGCGGCGTGAGCGCAGCGACGATGTCCTGCAGCAGGTCTTCGGGCTCGACCATGCGGCCCTCGCCGACCTCGCCGCACGCCTGCTCGCCCGAGGCGGGGCCGCACAGGCGTGCGCCGTCGCCGCGCAGCAGGGCGACATTGCGCTGCGTGGCCGGGTGCAGCCACATGTCGCGGTTCATCGCCGGGGCGAACAGCACCGGTTTGCCCGCAGCAAGCAGCAGGGTGGACAGCAGATCGTCGGCCAGCCCCTGCGCCGCGCGCGCCAGGGTGTGCGCGGTGGCCGGTGCGACCACGATGAGATCGGCCGCCCGCGCCAGCTCGATGTGCGCCATGCTGTTGGGCACGCGCGCGTCCCACAGATCGGTGTATACCGGCCTGCCCGACAGCGCCTGAAACGTGGCCGCGCCGACGAAACGACTGCTCGATGCGGTCAGCACCACCTGCACCTGCGCACCGGCCTTGACCAGCAGCCGGCACAGCTCGGCGGATTTGTACGCCGCAACCCCGCCAGTGACGGCGAGAAGGATCGAGCGGCCTTGCAGGTCCATGCGCCGGTTCGCTCTTCAGGCGCCCAGCCGTTGCTGCAGCAGGCTGCGGGCCTGCGCCAGCGCCGCGTCGATCTGCGCAGGCTGCGTACCCCCGGCCATGGCGAAGTCGGGCCGACCCCCGCCCTTGCCGCCGACGGCCTGCGCAGCGGCGCTCACCAGATCGCCGGCCTTGATGCTGCCGATGCGGTCGGCGGTGACGCCAGCGGCAAGCTGCACCTTGTCACCCTCGGCACTGGCCAGCAGCACCACGGCGGTCTTGAGCTTGGACTTGATGCGATCGACCGCTTCGCGCAGACCCTTGGCATCGAGCCCGTCCATGCGCGCGAGCAGCACCTTGGTGCCGCCCAGGTCGATGGCCTGCGACAGCATGGCGTCGCCCTGTGCTGCCGCCTGCTGCGCCCTGAGCTGGGCAATGTCCTTGTCGAGCTGGCGCTGCTGTTCCAGCAAGTGTTCCACCTTGGAAACCGATTCTTCGGCCGGTGCCTTGAGCGTGCGCGCCAGCTTGTGCAGCAGAGCGTCTTGCTGCTGCACAAAGCGCAGCGCGTTCAGCCCGGTGATGGCTTCGACGCGGCGGATGCCCGCCGCCACGCCGCCTTCGAGCGCGATCTTGAACAGGCCGATGTCGCCGGTGCGGGCCACATGCGTGCCGCCGCACAGCTCGCGTGAATTGCCGATGTCGAGCACCCGCACGCTGTCGCCGTACTTCTCGCCGAACAGCATCATGGCGCCGAGGTTCTTGGCGTCGTCGATGGGCATGACCCGCGCCTCGGTGGCCTGGTTGAGCAGGATCTGCTCGTTGACCATCAACTCCACGCGGCGAATCTCGTCGTCGCTCATCGGCGCGTCATGCGCAAAGTCGAAGCGAGTCTTGTCGGCATCCACCAGGGAGCCTTTTTGCTGCACATGCTCGCCCAGCACCGTGCGCAGCGCGGTGTGCATCAGGTGAGTGACGCTGTGGTTGCGCATGACCGCAGCGCGGCGCGCGGCGTCCACCTGCGCGGCCACCACTTCGCCGACCTTCAGCGTGCCGGATGCGAGTGTGCCGTGATGGCCGAACACATCGGCCTGCACCTTCTGCGTGTCGTGCACTTCAAACCGCAGCGCACAGGAGTCGCCCTCGAACAGCACGCCGCTGTCGCCCACCTGACCGCCGGACTCGGCGTAGAACGGGGTGCGGTCGAGCACGACCACGCCGCTCTGCCCGGTCTGCATGGTCTGCACCGAGGTGCCATCGACATACAGCGCCACCACCCGCGCCTCCTTCACCAAGAGATGGTCGTAGCCCTCGAAGCGGGTCTTGTCCCCGGTGTAGTCGAGCGCGGCCTGCATCTTGAACTTGCCTGCGGCGCGCGCCTGCTCGCGCTGACGGTTCATCGCGGCGTCGAACGCGGCTTCATCCACATGCACGCCGTGTTCGCGGCAGACATCCTGCGTGAGATCGAGGGGGAAGCCGAAGGTATCGTGCAGCTTGAACGCCAGCTCGCCGTCCAGGGTGTTGCCGCCTTGGGTCTTGAGCGTGGACAGCTCGGCTTCGAGAATGGACATGCCGTTCTCGATGGTTTCGAAGAACCGCGTTTCCTCGGCCTGCAGCACCTCGGCCACGCGCGATTGCGCCTGCGCCAGCTCGGGATAGGCCGCGCCCATCTGCGCGACCAGATCAGGCACCAGCTTGTGAAAAAACGGCTGGCGCACGCCGAGCTTGTAGCCGTGGCGGATGGCGCGGCGCACGATGCGGCGCAGCACATAGCCGCGGCCTTCGTTGCCCGGAATCACGCCATCGACGATGAGAAAGCTGCAGGCGCGGATGTGGTCGGCAATGACCTTGAGCGAGTTGTGCGACAGGTCTGCGGTGTGAGTTTCGCGCGCGGCGGCCTTGATCAGGGCCTGGAACAGGTCGATCTCGTAGTTGCTGTGCACATGCTGCAGCACTGCGGCAATGCGCTCCAGCCCCATGCCGGTGTCGACGCAGGGCTTGGGCAGCGGCTTCTGGCGATAGATCGCGAGCTTGAAGCGCCCACCGTCGCGGCTGATGAGGCCGATGCCGCCATCGGCCTCGACCGCAATCTTGCGCGCCTGCGCCTGGGCTTCGGTGTCGAAGTGCTCGTCGCCTGCGTGAAAACGCTCGAACTGCATGAACACCAGATTCCAGATTTCGATGTAGCGGTCGCCGTCTTCCTCAGGCGATCCGGGCGGGCCACCCCAGACCTCGGGGCCGTGGTCGTAGAAAATCTCGCTGCACGGCCCGCAGGGGCCGGTATCAGCCATCTGCCAGAAGTTATCGGAGGCGTAGCGCGCGCCCTTGTTGTCGCCAATGCGGATGATGCGCTCGAGCGGCACACCGACTTCCTTGGCCCAGATGTCGTGGGCTTCGTCGTCCTCGGCATACACCGTCACCCAGAGCTTGTCCGCCGGCAGCCTGTAGACCGTGGTCAGCAACTCCCACGCATAGCGGATGGCCTCGCGCTTGAAGTAGTCGCCGAAGCTGAAATTGCCCAGCATCTCGAAGAAGGTGTGGTGCCGCGCGGTGTAGCCCACGTTTTCCAGGTCGTTGTGCTTGCCGCCTGCCCGCACGCAACGCTGCGCCGTGGTGGCGCGCTTGTAGGGCCGCAGGTCCTGGCCCAGAAACACATCCTTGAACTGCACCATGCCGGAGTTGGTGAACAGCAGCGTGGGATCGTTACCCGGCACGAGCGAGGACGAGGCCACACGGGTGGAGCCCTGCGACTCGAAATAGGCCAGAAATTTTTCGCGGATGTCGGAGACGTTCATGGGGGGCGGTAAGTGGCTGCAGCGCGCGGGCGGAACTGGCTCTGGCGCGCTGCGGTGCAAAAGGCTAGATTTTAGGGCTTGTGCGTCTGCTGCACCGCGCACCCACCTTTCCCGTTCACACCCACCCGAACCGCCATGAACCCGCCCGTCAACCCGCTGTCGCTGCTCAAAGACCCCACGCTGTTCAAGACCCAGGCGTATATCGATGGCGCCTGGATCGATTCTGCCCGCCGCTTTGCGGTCACCGACCCGGCCACCAATGCCGAACTGGCGCAGGTGCCCGCCCTCGAGCCGATGCACGCCCAGCTCGCGATCGACGCCGCAGACGCCGCCTGGCCCGCCTGGCGCGCCCTGCCGGCCAAGCAACGCGCCGCGATTCTGCGCAAATGGTTCGACCTGCTGGTGGCCCATGCCGACGATCTGGCACGACTGATGACCGCCGAGCAGGGCAAGCCGCTGGCCGAGGCCAAGGGCGAGGTGCTCTACGGCGCGAGCTTTGTGGAGTGGTTCGCCGAGGAAGCCAAGCGCGTGTATGGCGAGACCATCCCCAGCCCCGACGCCACCAAGCGCCTGCTCGTCCTCAAGCAGCCGGTGGGCGTGTGCGCCGCGATCACGCCGTGGAATTTCCCGCTGGCCATGATCACCCGCAAGGTCGCGCCCGCGCTGGCCGCCGGGTGCCCGGTGGTCATCAAACCGGCCGAACAGACGCCGCTGACCGCGCTGGCCGCAGCCGAGCTGGCGCACCGCGCGGGTCTTCCACGCGGCGTGCTCAATGTGCTCACCGCCGACGCCGAAGGCTCGATCGCCATCGGCAAGCTGCTGTGCGCCTCGCCGGTGGTGCGGCATCTGTCGTTCACGGGCAGCACCGAGGTCGGCCGCATCCTCATGGCGCAGTCGGCACCGACCATCAAGAAGCTCTCGCTCGAACTTGGCGGCAACGCCCCGTTCATCGTGTTCGACGACGCCGACCTCGACTCGGCCATCGAGGGCGCGATGGCGAGCAAATATCGCAACGCCGGCCAGACCTGTGTCTGTGCCAACCGGCTGTATGTGCAGGACGGCATCTATGACCGGTTTGTCGACCGTCTGGCCCAGGCCGTCGGCGGTCTGAAAGTGGGCGACGGCTTCGAGGACGGCGTCAACCTCGGCCCGCTGATCGACGATCAGGCGCTGGCCAAGGTGGAGAGGCACATCAGCGACGCCACCGCCAAGGGCGCACGCATGGTGGTCGGCGGCAAGCGCATCGAAGGTGGCCCGAACGCCGGGCGGTTCTTCCAGGCCACGGTGCTGGCCGATGTCACTGCGGACATGCTCTGCGCGCGCGAGGAAACCTTCGGCCCGGTCGCGCCGGTGTTCCGCTTCAAGACCGAGCAGGAGGCCATCGCCGCAGCCAACGCCACCGAATTCGGTCTGGCCGCCTACTTTTTCAGCCGCGACGTCGGCCGCATTTTCCGCGTGGCCGAGGCGCTGGAATACGGCATGGTGGGCATCAACACCGGCCTGATGTCCAACGAGGTTGCCCCGTTCGGTGGCGTGAAGCAATCCGGCCTGGGCCGCGAAGGCTCACATCACGGCATCGATGAATATGTCGAGATGAAATATCTCTGTCTGGGGGACTTGAACAAATAGAGCCGCAGCGTCAGTCCAGCCCGGCCAGCACCCGCACATGCTCGGCCACGCTGCGGCCGAGTGCGCTCAGGTTGTAGCCGCCCTCGAGGCACGAGATGATGCGGCCTTCGCACTGCGCCTCGGCGAAGTCCACGAGCTGGCGGGTGATCCAGGCGTAGTCGGCTTCGACCAGGCCCATCTGGCCGAGATCGTCTTCGCGGTGAGCGTCGAACCCGGCGCTGATGAACAGCATCTGCGGGGCGAACGCTTGCAGGCGCGGCAGCCATTGTTCGGTGACGATGCGGCGCACCGCATCGCCCTTGGTGTAGGCGGGGACGGGCACGTTGAGCATGTTCGGCTCGGGCTCGGTGCCGGTGTAGGGATAGAACGGGTGCTGGAAGAAGCTGACCATCAGCGCGCGGGCGTCGCCGTGAAAGATGTTCTGCGTGCCGTTGCCGTGGTGCACGTCGAAATCGACGATGGCCACGCGTTCCAGGCCGCGCACGTCCAGCGCATGGCGGGCCGCGATGGCCACGTTGCCCAGAAAGCAGAAGCCCATGGCCTGATCGCGGGTGGCGTGATGACCGGGCGGGCGGATGGAGCAGAAAGCGTTGTGCAGATGGCCGTCGATCACCGCGTCAGTCGCGCTGATCGCCGCGCCGGCAGCGCGCAGCGCGGCCTGCCAGGTGTACGGGTTCATCAGGGTATCGGCGTCGATCCACTCATGGCCCTGCTCGAAGTCGCCTCTCTGCTTCAGCCCGCTGATGTAGAGCGCGGAGTGCGCGCGTTCCAGCGCTTCCAGGGTTGCGGGCGGGGCATCGTCGTGGCGCTCCAGCCAGGGGGCGATCTGCGCGGCGATCAGCCGGTCTTCGATGGCGGCGAGGCGCTGCGGACATTCGGGGTGGTCTGCGCCCATCTCGTGCAGGCTGCAGTCGGCATGGGTATAAAAGCCGGTCGTCATGATTCGTCTCCTGCGGCATGTCCCCAGAAACGGAGGCAACCACGCTGCCCTCGTAGCATAGTGCGCTGTCATCGCCCGCCTGCCTGCCCTCGTGAAAAACCCAACCCTGCCCAGCCTGATCGACCAACTCGAAACCATCATCAAGGGCAAGCGCCTTCAGGTGGAGCTTGCGGTGTGCTGCCTGCTGGCCGGCGGTCATCTGCTGATCGAAGATCTTCCCGGCGTGGGCAAGACCACGCTGGCGCACGCGCTGGCCGCCGCCCTGGGCCTGCAGTACGCCCGCGCCCAGTTCACCGCCGACCTGATGCCGGGCGATCTGCTGGGCATCTCGGTGTTCGACCGCAACCGCAGCGAGTTCGTGTTCCACCCTGGCCCGGTGTTCTCGCAGGTGCTGCTGGCCGACGAGATCAACCGCGCCGGGCCGAAGGTGCAAAGCGCGCTGCTCGAAGCGATGGAGGAGCGCCAGGTCAGCGTGGACGGCATGACGCGCAAGCTGCCCGAGCCGTTCTTTGTCATTGCCACGCAGAACCCGTTCGACCAGCTCGGCACCTACGCCCTGCCCGAATCGCAGCTCGACCGCTTTCTCTTGTGCATCTCGCTGGGCTATCCCAGCCGCGCCGCCGAGCGCGCGCTGCTCGAAGGCCGCGACCGGCGCGCGCTGATCGCCGAGCTGCGCCCCGTGCTCAGCCCTGCCGGACTGATGGATCTGCAGCGACACACACAGGCCGTGCATGCCGCGCCCGCGCTGCTTGACTATGTGCAGGAACTACTGGCGCAGACACGCAATGGCCGCTGGTTCATCGAAGGCCTGAGCCCGCGCGCCGGGCTGGGGCTGCTGCGCGCGGCCCGCGCCTGGGCGCTGCTGCAGGGGCGCGACTATCTCATTCCCGACGACGTGCAGCAGGTCTTTCCAGCGATTGCCGGACATCGCCTGCGCACCCTGGACAGCCCGGTGGTCAACCGCGTGGCCTCGCTGCAGGCCGCGCAATCGCTGTTGCAGCAGGTGCCGGTGTAGGCCCGGACACTGCCGCGCCGCCTGCCATGTCCACCTCGGCTGATTCCACCCTGCCCCGCCCGGTTGCCGCTGCACCTGCCGACCTCGGCAGCGCGTGGTCACGGCGCTTCGACGCCTGGGCCGCCGCGCGTCACCCCGCCGGTGCCAGCACCCGGCTGACGCACCGCAATGTCTACATCCTGCCCACGCGCATCGGCTGGTTCTTTGGCATGCTGCTGCTGGTGCTTCTGGTGCTGAGCATCAACTACCAGCTCAACCTCGGCTACCTGCTGACCTTCCTGCTCGCGGGCAGCGGCATGATGGCGATGCATGTCACCCACAACAACCTGCGCGGCCTGCGCCTGACCGCCAGACCGCCAGAGGCGTTGTTGCACCAGGGTCAGCGCGCGCGGCTGGGTCTGCTGCTGCAAGGCTGCAGCCGCGACCGCTGGGGGTTGGCGCTACGTCCCGACGGCACGCTGCCTCGCCCGACCGAACCTGCAGGCAAACACGGCAGGCGCGCCAAGGCAGCGGCCCAGCCGCTACCCTGGACCTACACCGACTGCCCGCGCGATCAGCAGACGCTGATCGAGCTGAGCTGGACGCCGGCACAGCGCGGCCTGTTGCCCTGGCCGCTGCTGACCGTCGAGAGCAACTACCCGCTGGGCGTCTGGACCGCCTGGAGCCGCTGGCGGCCGCAGGGCGAGCTGCTGGTGCTGCCTGCGGTCGAACACCCGGCGCCACCGCTGCCGCCTGCTCGCCCCACCCCCGGCAGCGGCCTGCTGCTGGCGCGCGGCGGCAGCGAGACCGACGGCGTGCGCCCCTACCGCCACGGCGATTCGCCACGCCATGTGCTGTGGAAAAAGTTTGCCCGCAGCGATGAACTGGTCAGCCGCGACACCGCGCAGCCGCAAGCGCAGGCCGAACTGTGGCTGGACTTTGCCGCGCTGCCTGCCGCACTCGACACCGAGGCGCGGCTGTCCCGGCTGTGCGCCTGGGTGCTGGCCTCCGACCGCGCCGGACTGCCCTACGGCCTGATGCTGGGCAGCCAGCGCATCGCCCCGGCCACTGGCGCGGCGCACCGCCAGCGCTGCCTGCGGCTGCTGGCGCTGCACCCCGGCCCCCTGCGCGCGGGCAGCCGAACATGAACACGTCGTTCCCACCACACAGCGCGCTGCTGGCCCGTCTGGGCCAGCGCATCGACGCACTGCCGCGCGACGCCCGCGACACCCTGTTCCTGCTCGCGGTCTCGCTGCTGCTGATGCTGCCGCTGTTCCTGCATCTGCCGCTGTGGACCAGCGGCCTGGTCGTGGCGCTGCTCGCGTGGCGCGCGGTGCTGGCCTGGCGCAGCGCACCGCTGCCAAGGCGCTGGGTGCTCGCGGTGATTCTGTTCTTCTGCGCCGCGCTCACCCTGTGGGAGTTTCACACCGTGCTCGGGCGCGACGCCGGGGTCGCCCTGCTGTGCGTGCTGCTGGGCCTGAAGTCGCTGGAAATGCGCTCGCGGCGCGATGCGCATGTGCTGTTCTTTCTCGGCTTTTTCACCATCGCTGCCAATTTTCTGTTCTCGCAGTCGCTCGGCACCGCGCTGGTCATGGTGCTGGCGACCTGGGGGATGCTCGCTGCGCTGGTCAACGCCAACCTGCCTGCCGGGCGCCCGCCACTGCGCCAGCCCTTGCTGACCGCGCTGAAGATGATGGCGCTGGGCACCCCGGCGATGATTGCGCTGTTCATGGTGTTCCCGCGCTTTGCCGCGCCGCTGTGGGCGCTGCCGCAAAGCAGTGCGCAGGCGATCACCGGTCTGTCGGCCAGCATGTCGCCGGGGCAGATCGCGCAACTGGCGCGCGACGACTCGGTGGCCTTCCGCGTGGTGTTCGACGGGCCGCGCCCGCCCGACCGGCTGCTGTACTGGCGCGGCCCGGTGCTCAGCCGCTTTGACGACGGTGTCTGGCTGCCCGACCCGCGCGCGCGCGACCGCGCCACCCTCACCCCGCCCGCCGATCTACACCTCACCGGCCAGCCGGTGCGCTACACCGTCACCCTGCAGCCCACGCAGCAGACTTTCGTCTTCGCCCTCGACGCGCCGCTGGCCGCCCCCAAGATCGACGGCTATCTGGTGCAGTGGCTGCCCGATCTGCAACTGGTCACCGGACGGCCACTCGATCATCTGGCGCGCTACACGGTGGAATCGTCGCCGCAGTTCCGCTATGGCCCCACGCGCATCAACTCTGGCCTGCGCGCCGATCTGGCCCTGCCCGCCGGATTCGATCCGCGCAGCGTCGCGCTGGGCGAGCAACTCGCAGCCCAGGCCCGCGCCGCCGGGCAGGACGGGCGCTTTGTCGCGCAGGCGCTGCTGTCCATGTTCCGCAACCAGCCGTTTCGCTACACCCTCGATCCCGGCACCTACGGCAAGCGCGACGGCGTGGACCAGTTTCTGTTCGACCGCCGCGCGGGGTTTTGCGAGCACTACGCCCAGGCCTTCGTCGTGGTGATGCGCGCAGCCGGCAATCCGGCGCGCATTGTCACCGGCTACCAGGGCGGGCGTTTCAACCCGGTGGACAAGACCTGGGTGGTGCGGCAAAGCGATGCGCACGCCTGGGCCGAATACTGGCTGCCCGGCGCGGGTTGGGTGCGCGCCGACCCGACCGCTGCGGTCGACCCGGCGCGCATCGACCGCAGCGGCGCCACACTGGCCGCACGCGAGCCGCTGCTCGGCATGGCGGCACTCGGCCCGCGCGACGCCGCGTTCGTGCTGCAACTGCGCAACCGCTGGGACGCGCTGAACAATGCCTGGAACCAATGGGTGCTGAACTACGGCAGCAACCGCCAGCAGGATCTGCTGCGCAAGCTCGGCCTGCAGCAGCCCGACATGGCGACCCTGGCCGCGTTGGCGATTGCCGCGCTGCTGGTGGCCACCGCCCTCCTCGGCGCGCTGCTGGCGCTGGAACGCCGCAGAACCGACCCCTGGGTGCAGACCTACGCCCTGCTGCGGCGCAAGCTGGAGCAGGCGGGAATCGACAGCACCGACTCCACCGCGCCGCGCGCCCTTGCCGCATACCTCTCGGCGCAGCACGCCGCGTTGCCGGGCCACGCGGCGCAGGCCGCGATCACGCTGCTGATCCAGCTCGAACGCTGGCGCTATGCACCCGCGCCCGACACGGCGCAGCGCAAGGCCCAATGGGCAGCGCTGCGTCGCGCCGTGCGCCGCTGGCGCGCCTGACTGCCCCGATCACCCACAAAAAAGCCCGTCGACCGACGGGCTTTGCTGGCGGACCACGACCGGGTTCTCAGGCGAACGCGGCCAGCGACTTGCGCATCTTTTTCATCGCCGCCACTTCGATCTGGCGGATGCGCTCGGCGGACACACCGTATTCGGCAGCGAGATCGTGCAGGGTCTTTCCGCCGCTGCCGTCGTCGGCCACCTGCAGCCAGCGCTGTTCCACGATGGCGCGGCTGCGGGCATCGAGCTGTTCGAGCGCACTCTCCAGACCCTCGACCTGCAGACGGTCATGGCTGCGTGCCTCGAGCACGGCCACCGGCTCCTGGCTGCTGTCGGCCAGATAGGCAATCGGCGCGTAATTCTCTTCGCCGTCTTCCACAGTCGGGTCGAGCGCGATGTCGGCACCGCCCATGCGGCTTTCCATCTCGATGACATCTTCGCGCTTGACCTGCAGGGCCTTGGCCATGTCGTCGATCTGCGCGTCGTTCATGCCGGCATTGGCCGTCTTCATCGAGCGCAGGTTGAAAAACAGCTTGCGCTGCGATTTGGTCGTGGCCACCTTCACCAGCCGCCAGTTGCGCAGGATGTATTCGTGGATCTCGGCCTTGATCCAGTGCAGCGCATAGCTCACCAGCCGCACGCCGTGCGACGGATCGAAGCGCTTGACCGCCTTCATCAGGCCGATATTGCCCTCTTGAATGAGGTCGGCATGCGGCAGGCCGTAACCCAGATATTGCCGCGCCGTGGACACCACCAGCCGCAGGTGCGAGAGCACCAGCTTTCCGGCAGCGTCCTTGTCGCCCTGCTCGCGCCAGCTGTGCGCCAGGCGCGACTCTTCCTCGGCGCTGAGCATCGGCAGACGGTTGACCGCGCTGATGTAGGCGTCGAGATTGCCCAGGCTGGGCAGGGTGAGCGGAAACGCGCCATCAACCTGGGCCGGGCGCAGGGCAAGTGCGGCAGACTGAGTGTGGGTCATGGATGGAAATCTCCTGTTCTGTTTCAATATTAGCACTCGGAAGTAGAGAGTGCTAATGCCGGAAAGTTCCGGCTGTCGGGCGGCAACATCGGCTCTCCGCAGGCGCCGAACCGACCGCACCACGGCGGACGGGAATTTGCTCCAATGTCGCCTCTCACCCTCGCCCTTGCACCGCCATGCGTCCTGCGCCAACTGATTCTGAAATCGATGCCCGTCTGATCCGCCTGGAAGAGAAATTCGGCTTTGCGGAAGACCTGCTCGACACACTCAACGGGCTGGTGGCCCGGCAGCAGACCCAGATTGCGCACTTGATGCGCGAGGTGGCCCAGTTGCAGCGCCAGCGCACGGAAGAGCCGTCGTCCAGCCCACCCAGCCTGTTCGACGAACTGCCGCCCCATTATTGATGCAACCCAAAGGCCTGAGCGGATTTTGGACGCGTCCATCACACGGCTCTGCATTTTTCCCCGCACCCCGCAGGGGCTTGCGCGATTCGCCTACAGCCCCTACTCCAGAGCTCCGTTTAAACTCCTTCACATGTCTGCCTTGCTGCGTCCCGTTCTTATCCTGCTGCTGGTGCTGCTGCCCCTGCGCGGCTGGGCGCAGGTCAGCATGGCCGCGGGCGATTGCATTGCCCGCGTGGCGCCGCAGCCCATGCAGCAGCATCTGCACCAAATGGGTGACAGGGGTGACATGGCAACAATGGACATGACGACGATGGCGTGCCATGACCCGTCCGCCGCAGATTGCGGCTCCCACGACCACCAGCACTGCGTGATCTGCCATCTTGCTGTGGGCCAGCCACCGGCACTGAGTCTGCTGATGGCAAGTGTGGCGCAGCACGCCTGCCCGCAGGTGGCCAATACCGCCTGGCACAGCGCCGATCCGCGCACTCTGCAGCGCCCTCCCAGAGCCTGACCCTCGTTTGATTCCCGGTTGCAGCGCGGGCCGCAAGCCCGGCGCTGCGCATCGTGTTGCCGCGCGCTGTCGCGGCTCGAATGAGGAGTCCTTTCATGTGGAACCCACCCAGACCGCAGGTGCTCCTGCGAACACGGCGGCTCGCCCCTCTGGCTGCAGCGGTCTTTCTGGCGGCATGCGCGCCGCTGCAGACCCGGCAGTCGCTGCAGGCGGCCAATGCCCTGACCCAACCCCAGACCGGGGCGCCGCTGCAACTGCAGCGCGATCAAGCCCAGCGCCAGCAGGCCCAGACGCAGATCGACGCGCTGCTGCGCCAGCCGCTCGCCGCCGACGACGCCGTGCGCATTGCCGTGCTCGGCAGCCCGGCGCTGCAGGCATTGCTCGCGCAGGCGCAGGTCGATTCCGCCGCGTCCACCCAGGGCGCGCGGCTGACCAACCCCTTGTTCAGCTTCGAGCGTCTGCTCATCGGCGGGGGCGGGGTGGAGATCACCCGCAGCCTGAGCATCGCCCTGCTCGACCTCCTCACCCAGCCCACCCGTGCGCGCATCGACACGGCGCGGCAGGAGCAGCTGCGCCTGCGTCTGGCCAGCGAGGTTCTGCGCCTTGCCGCGCAGGCGCGCATGGCCTGGGTGCGGGCCGTCGCCGCGCAACAGATTGCGGCCTATGACCGCGACGTGGTCGGCGCCGCACAGGCCACCGCGACGCTGGCTGCCCGCATGCAGCAGGCCGGCAACTTCACCAGGCTCGACGCCGCACAGCAAGGCCTGTTCGCCGCCGACAGCCAGCTCAGCCTGAACCGCGCCGAACTGGCCGCAACGCAAACGCGCGAAGCCCTGGTGCGGGCGCTGGGGCTGTCGCCCGAACAGGCCACACACCTCGTGCTGCCCACGCAACTGCCCAAGCCGCCGGCAGAACTGCCTGCACCCACGGCCGGGCCGCTGCAGGCCGCGCTCCACGCCCGGCTGGACGTGCAGCTCGCCCGTGCCGAGTTCGACGCGCAGGCGCAGGCCGCAGCACTGGTGCGCAACACCAGCCTGATCGACCATGTGGAGGTGGGCGGCGTGCGCAAAACCTACAGCGACGCTCCCGCGCAAAACGGCTTCGACCTCAGCCTGCCGCTGCCGGTATTCGACCCGGGCGATGCCCGCCGCAGCGCTGCGGCCGACGCGGTGCTGGCCGCGCGCAACCGCGCGCTCGCCACGGCACAAGACGCCGCCTCGCAACTGCGCGAAGCCGACGCCCTGCGCCGCAGCGCCTGGCAGCAACAGCGCATCACGCAGGACAACATCGTGCCGCTGGCGCAGACCGTGCTGGACGAAAGCCAGCTTCGCTACAACGGCATGCTGATCGGCACCTTCCAACTCGTTGCCGCAGCGCAGACACAGGTGCAGGCGGTGCGCGCGGCGATCGCCGCGCAGCGCGACTACTGGCTCGCCGACGCCGTCTGGCAGGCCGCGCGGCTCGGCGTCGATCTTGGCGCAGCAGCCGCGCCCGACGCCGCAACCGCCAGTGCCGCCCCCACCGCCGCAGGCCATTGAAGCCCACCCCTCAAAGGACTCTCGCATGAACACCCGACGTCATTTCCTCGGCACCGCCGCGGCGCTGCTCGCCGCAGGCGCGGCCAGCCGCAACGCGCTTTCCGCCGCACCCGAGCCGCACGGCCACGCAAGCGCCGACACCGCCGCGCCGCTGCACCCATCCGCGGGCCGACCCTACAACCCGGTCGTCACCTTGAACGGCTGGAGTCTGCCGTTTCGCATGAAGGACGGGGTCAAGGAATTCCATCTCGTCGCCGAACCCGTGGTGCGCGAAATCGCACCCGGCATGACCGCGCGGCTGTGGGGGTACAACGGTTCCAGCCCCGGCCCGACCCTCGAGGCGGTCGAGGGCGACCGCGTGCGGCTGTTCATCACCAACAAGCTGCCCGAGCACACCACCATCCACTGGCACGGGCTGATTCTGCCCTGCGGCATGGACGGCGTCGGTGGGCTGACACAGCCGCAGATCGCGCCCGGGCAGACCTTCGTTTACGAATTCGTGCTGCGCAAAAGCGGCACCTTCATGTACCACCCGCATGCCGACGACATGGTGCAGATGGCGATGGGCGCAATGGGCCTGTTCATCGTCCACCCGAAAAACCCGCGCCAGCACGCGGTCGACCGCGACTACGCGTTTCTGATCAACGCCTACGACATCGACCCCGGCAGCAGCGTGCCGCGGGTCAACACCATGCTGGACTTCAACCTCTGGACCTGGAACAGCCGGGCGTTTCCCGGCATCGCGCCGCTGGTGGCGCGCACCGGCGAGCGGGTGCGCATCCGCATGGGCAACCTCACCATGACCAACCATCCGATCCACCTGCACGGCCATGTGTTCGAAGTCGCTGGCACCGACGGCGGCTGGGTGCCGCGGGCCGCGCGCTGGCCCGAGGTGACCGTGGACGTAGCAGTCGGGCAGATGCGCGCGATCGAGTTCGTCGCCGACAACCCGGGCGACTGGGCGTTCCACTGCCACAAATCGCACCACACCATGAACGCGATGGGGCACAACGTGCCGACGATGATCGGCGTGCCGCAAGACGACCTCACCCCGGCGCTGCAAAAGCTGCTGCCCGACTACATGGCCATGGGCAGCAAGGGCATGGCCGAGATGGGCGACATGGAGATGCCGCTACCCGACAACACCCTGCCGATGATGACCGGGCGCGGCCCGTACGGCGCGATCGAGATGGGCGGCATGTTCAGCGTGCTCAAGGTGCGCGACAACCTCGCGCCCGGCGATTACCGCGACCCCGGCTGGTACCGCATGCCACCGGGCACACAGGCGCATGAGGTCAGCACCGGGCTGCCGCCGGTGGTCACCGACCCCGGCGAACCCCAGCCGACCGCAGCCACCGTGGACGTGCGCAAGCCCGGCCACGACCATCAGCATTGATTTTCCGTCAACCCAAGGAGAACCCGATGAACCGCACGATGCAAACCCTCGCCATCCTCGCCTGCGCCGCCGCGCTCGCCGCCCCCGCGCTTGCCGCCGAAAGCCATGCCGACCACGACCATTCCACCTCGCAGGGCATGGCGCAGCACATGCAGATGATGCAGCGCGAAGCTGCCGGCACGGACGGCGCGCATCAGGCCGAGGGGCTGGTGCGCAAAATCGACCTGGCGCAGGGCAAGATCACCCTGCGCCACGGCGCCATCGCCGACATGCCCGCGATGACCATGGTCTACCGCGTCAAGGACAAGGCCCTGCTCGACGGCTTGAAGGTGGGCGACACGGTGCTGTTCAGCGCGCAGAAAATCGACGGCGCCGACACGGTCACCGCCATGTCCCGCAAGCCGTAAAGCGGCGGCGCAGGCGGCGCGCGAGTCGGCTCGCAGACGGCGCATCGGCCGCCTGCGCCGCAGGCGGCGCGGCGTACAGCCGGGTCTGCAGCGCGGTCGCCACAGCGCGCAACTCGGCATCGTCCTGCGCTGCCGCGGCGTGCAGCCAGGCGGCGAGCGTCGGCGCCGGATGCGGCAGTGCGCCAGGCGGCAGCGTCAGCCACGCGCGGCGCAGCGCGTCGGCGCCGTCGGCCTCGGCCAGGCGCAGCAAGGCGCGGTGCAGCCGCGCGCGACCGCGCAGGCAGCACACGGCCCAGCGCAGCGCCGCGAGCGCGCCGACCAGCGCGAGCACGCCGCCGACCGCGAGCAGCACGCGCAGCGGGCGCGGATCACGCACCGCAACCGGCGGCAGCGCATGCCACACCACTGCGGGCAGCGCGCTGCGCGGGTCGAAATAGTCCAGCCGCAGCGCAGGCGGGGCCAAGCGCCCGCCCCGCGTCGGCTGGAAAAACACGCTGACCTCCCATGCCGCATCGCCTGCATCTGGCGCATCGCCCTCGGCACCGCGGCGCAGTTGCAGATCGACGATCCGCAGTCCGCTGCCGACCTGCGCCTGCCATGCCTGCATCACGCGCAGCACCTGCGCGCGGTCCAGCCCGGCAGCCGCGATGCGCAGCCGCCACACCCCGGTCTGCCCGAGTTGCAGCGCGCGGCTGGCCTGCAGGGTCTGCACCTGCGGCTTGCCGACCAGACCGTCGGCGGGCCACCAGAGCGGCAGCGCCGCGACGGTGAAGCGCAACGGCGGCGGCGCGTAAACGCGCAGCTGGCCGAAGGCGTGCGCGCGCACCAGGCCGAAGTCCACCGTGACCGGCCCGGACTGCAACGGCAGCAGGTTCCAGGCGAACACCTGCACCAGTTGCCGCTGGCCGTCCACCGTCTCGCTGCGGGTGTCGCTGGCGAGCGGGGTGAGCACCGCCTGCGCGCTGCGCGCCTGCGGCGTGTCCCACACCAGATTGCCGCCGCCGGCCACCTGCAGCTCGACGCGCACCGCCTGCAGCCGCACCGGCTGCGCCGGGTCGATGCGGGTGCGCCATTGCAGCGGCGCCTCGCCCGGCGCGGCGTCAGCCACACGCACGGTCTGCGCCGCGCAGGCGAGGCTGCCCACCTGCACCGCAGGAAGCGGCAGCACCCCGGCACGCAGCGGGTAGAGGGTCAGGGCGGACGACTGCGTGCTGTGCCCCGCACCATCGCTGCCGCTCTCGCCCTGCTGGCCCTGCAGCAGCCAGTCCGGGGCGAACTGCGCCGGGGTGAACACGGGAAGCGGCTGCTTCAGGTCACGCGCGGTGACGGTCCAGGTGAGCGGCTGCCCGAGCACAGCGGGTTGCGGGCCGACGGTGCACTGCAGGCTTTGCGCCGAGGCTGCTGCGGCGCACAGCATCAGCACGGCAGCCAAGACCAGGCGCCCCTTCATCGCCGCACACCTGTCGCTGAGGCCGCATCGCGCGCGGCGCGGGTGTCGATGTCGGCGCGCTGCTGCCACAGCGCCTGCGTGGCGTCCTGCAGCAGTTGCATGCGCTTGTCTGCCGCGGCCCAGTCGAGCACGGGCGGCTGCCACGCAGCGGCGGCCTGCAGCGGCGCCTGCGCGGTCTGCGCCAGCCCCCCGCGTGCCGCCAGCGGCGTGCCGGCCTGCAGCGGGGCGGAGGCCTGCGGCGGCGGCTTGTGCCGCAGTTGCGACGGCGTATCCGAGGTCTGCTGCCCGAAACGCGAATGGTGGATTGCAGGCGCCCGCTTGGCGATGCCCACCAGCGCCGCTTCCGGGTGGTCGATCTCATATTGCCGCCGCGCCAGCCGGGCGTTGCGCAGCGCGTTGGCGTCGTCCGGGCGGATGCGCAGCGCGGCGTCATACGCCTGCACCGCCTCCAGCATCTTGCCCGGCAGGTGCATCAGCGCATTGCCCAGGTTGTAGAACGCGGCAAAGCGCTGTGCCGGGGTGTCGGCGCGCAGCAGCGCGCGGTGGAAGGCCTGCGCGGCCTGCTGGAACTGCCCGCGGCGATACGCGGCGTCGCCCTCGCCGATGCGCGCGTCGAAACCTGGCAGCGCCGCGTAGACCGCCTGCGCGCGGGCCATGTCTCCGGCCTGCCACGCGGCCCAAGCCTGCTGCGGCGTGGCGTCTTCCGCATGTGCGGGCTGTGGCAGCTGCAGCGCGGCGAGCAGCGCCAGCGCCAGCAGCGCCGCATCCTTTGCGCGCGGCTGGCGGCGCGGCCTTGCTCGCCATAGCATCAGCACCAGCGCCGGGGCGAGAAAGAGCATGAACAGCTCGCGCCACTGCGTGTGCTGCGCGCTGCCTTGCCCGGCAACCGGGATGCGGGCGATGCCCTGGTCGTACAGCCGCGTCCACACCCCGTCGGTTTGTCCTGTCTGTGCTGCGGCCATCGCCCCGCCGCTTGCCGCAGCCAGAGTGCGCAGCGCCTGCGCCTGCGCACTGTCTAGCCCGGGCAGGGCGAGCACGAAAACCGGCAGGTGCGCGGCGCGCAGCGTCTTGCCCAACGCCTGCGCGTCCAGGTCGCTCGGGAGCACCGCGTCGCCTGCGGCGAGCAACAGCAGCGCACCCGGCTCGCCTTCGGCCTGCTGCGCCAGGCGCTGCCGCGCCAGCGCGATCACCTGGTCCAGCGACCCGCCTGGACCGTCTGCGCTGAACAGCGCGGGCTGCGCCAATGCGGCGAAATGCCGGAAGATCGCCGCATCGCGGGTCGGCGGCAGCAGCTGCGCCGCCTGCAGCGGCGCACCCGGACGTGGCGCACCGTAGGCGATCAGCCCGAGGCGCTCGCCCTGCAGCCGCGGCCACAGCGCAGCCAGCAGCAGGCGGCTTTGCTCGAGCGCGCTGATCGCGGCATCGGTCTGCTGCGCCGCCTGCGCGCCGGCGTCGAGCAGCACCATCACCGCGACCCGGTGCCCGCTCGTCGCGCCCGCAGCATCGGTGAACTCCGCCTGCCGCGGCCCGGCTGCGGCGCAGGCCAGCAGCAGCCACAGCAGCGCATCGAACACCAGCGCGCGGCGGGTGGTCGCGGTCGGGGTCAGCCGCGTGGCGTAGGGCAGCAGCTCGGCGTCGGCATACGCGAGCGCCAGCGCGCGCTGGCGCCGCGCCTGCCGCAGCCGCCACAGTGCGAGCAGCAGCGGCACCAGCAGCAGCGCGAATGCCCAGGGCCGCGCCCAGTTCCACGGCTGCGACCACAACGTCCACGCGTTCATCGGACAACCCTCCGCGCTGCGCGCGCCCCCACCTCGCGGCTAGCAAGCCGCTCGGATTCGGCTGGCGCGCGAACCCGCGCAGGCGTGTTGGCTGGTCCAACCGCATCCCCGAGGGAGTCGAGCGCTCCTCCGGATCGGCCGTGCGGAGCACTCATGTCTTGCCCTTTCGTCGTCCGGCCGCCGCATCGAGCGCTTCGGCCAGCAGCCACAGCGCCGCGCCGAGCAGCAGCGGCCAGAGATAGAGCGGCTGCGCCGCGCGGCGGGTCGGCGGCGGATGCAGTCGAGGGTTGAGCGCGCCGATGTCGCGCACCGCGGCTTGCTGCGCGCCGGCGCTTGCGGCAAAGTAGAACCTGCCGCCGGTGGCCTGCGCGATCAGCCGCATGTCGGGCTGCGGCCCGGCGTAGGCGGGCACGGTGTAGGGCTGGCCAGGGTCGGGGGTGTGGCCGACCTCGACGCAGTAAATCCTCACCCCGAGATGCCACGCCAGCGCCACCGCGTCTGCCGGGCTGATGCTGCCGACATTGCTGTCGCCGCCGTCGGAATACAGGATGACGATGGGGTGCAGGCCGCGGCGCGGCCGCACCTGCCGCAGCGCCAGCGCGATCGCATCGCCCAGCGCGGTGTTCTGCCCGAGTTGGCCCACGCTCAGCAGCCCCGCCATCTGCCCGGCCAGACGCGCGTCGAAGGTCGGCGGCAGCAGCGTGGCGGCATGGCTGCCGAAGGCGATCAGCGCAAAGCGGTCGCCGCGGCGCGCCTGGGCGAAATCGGCAAACACCCGCTGCGCCACCGCCAGGCGGCTGGCGGGTTTGCCGTCCCACTGCAGATCGTGCAGGCTCATGGTCAGCGAGGTGTCGAGCAGCACGACGATGTCGCGGCCCTCGGGTGCGGCAGCGATCCACGCGCCCAGACGCTGCGGCTGCGCCAGCGCGACGATGCACGCGGCCACTGCGGCTGCGCGCAGCAGCGCGGGCAAGCGCGGCGCGCGGCGCGGCAGCGGCGCCTGCAGCAGGCCGTGCAGGTCGGGATGCAGCAGTTCCACACCGTGTGTGGTCTGCGCCTTGCCGCCGCGCCAGGCCGCGCGCAGCGGCAACAGCGCCAGCGGTAGCGCGAACAGGGCCAGCGGCTGCGCCCAGTGCAGCGCAGCGACGAATTGGGTGAATGCGGCAAACGGGTTCATGCCGGCTCCCGTGCAACGGCTGCCGGTTCAGCAGCCGCATGCAGCGCAGCGATGAACGCGGACTGCGCCCGCCCGGGCCGCCACCCGGCCATGCGGATGGCCTGCTCGCTCGCCGCGGCGATGTCGGCGGCCACCTGCTGCAGCGCCTGCGCGCTGGGCTGCAGGGCAAAGCGCAGCGCATTCAGCGTCTGCCGCAATGCGGGCGGCCAGCTCGCCTCGGGCAACTGTGTGCGCAGCGCTGCGGCCAGCCGCAACGCGGCCTGCGATGGATCGGTCTGCGGCAGCACGGCCTGCCGCGCCGCGGTGCGCAACGCGCGCCAGCCGCGGCTGCGACGCAGCCACTGCAGCGCCCAGAGCACGACGAGGGCTGCGACCAGCACGACCAGCCACACCACGGGCTGCTGCCACCACGCTGCAGGCGGCGGCGCGGGCGGCGCAGCAGGCGGGATGATGTCGGCCAGCGCGGCGATGCGGTCCATACCGGTCAGCGGCCTCGCAACGCGCGCAGTACCTCGGCGTCGCCGTGCGCCACGCCCGAGTCGATGCAGGTCAGGCCGCGCGAACGCCAGCGGGACAGCAGCGCGGCGCGGTGCTGCGTTGCCTGCGCAGCAAAGGCTGCGCGCGCAGGGGCTGCATCCGGCAGCACGCCGCCTTGCCGCTGCGCCAGATCGACGAAGCGCGCTCCATCGATGGCCGCAACGCTCGGCAGCGCCAGCTCCACCGGGTCCTGCACCAGCAACATCACCACCTCGGCGCGGCTGCGCAGCGCCCACAGCGCGGCGTCGATTTCCGGCGTGTCCCAGAGCGCGCCGTCGGTGACGCACACCACGCGCGACCCCTCGGGCAAGGCCCGCCGCAGGCGCTGCGCCCAGACGGCGAGCGCTGCGGCAGACTCCTGCACCGCTTCGCCCTCTTGCGCGGCGGGCGGCGCGACGGCCTCCTGCTCCAGCATGCGCGCGAGCCGCCGCACCGCGCTCAACCCGCGCCCCAGATCGACGGTCTGCACAGGCGAGCGCCACAGGGTGATCGCCATCGTCCCGGCGGCGCCTTCGGCGGCGAGCGCGTGCACGGCTCCGGCCAGCAGCGTCATGCGCGCGGCCTGCTCGGCCTTGGTGCGCAACCGGGTGCCAAAGCCCATGTGCGCGCTCAGGTCGAGCAGCGCATGCCAGGCGGGAGCGTGCTCCTCGTGGTGCAGCTTGACGAAGGGCCTGCCGGTGCGCGCGAGCAGCCGCCAGTGCAGATCGCGCAGATCGTCTCCAGGCTGATACGCGCGGCTTTCCAGATAGTCCAGCCCGCGGCCGCGCCAGACCGCGGCAGCATCTCCCGCGGCGCGCTGGCCAACGAGCTGCACAGGCTGAGCGCCACGCAGGCCGCGCGCCAGCGCGATCAACGCAGTAGCGTCTTCGGCACGCAGCAGAGGCCGCGCGGCGGGCCGCGTTGCGGCGGGTTGATGCAACAGGTCGGACAGCACGGCGGATGAATCGGCGTCAGGTTCAGGGCCAGACGGTTGCCGCCAGCAGCTCGGCGATCAGCGCGTCGCTGCTGACGTCCTTCAGCCCGGCGTCGAGCGACAGCACGATGCGGTGCCGAAGCACATCGGGCGCCAGCGCGATCAGGTCGTCGGGCAGCACGAAGTCGCGTCCGCGTAAGTAGGCCAGCGCCCGCGCGACATGCGCCAGCGCCAGCACGGCGCGCGGCGACGCTCCGGCGGCCACGGTGCCGGCCAGCCGCGGCACACGCTGCTGCGGCGCCCGGGTGGCACGCACCAGATCGACGATGGCCCGCTGCAGACTCTCGGCCACATGCACCTGCAGCACCTCCTGCCGCGCGGCCAGCACCGCACCCGCATCGATCGCCTGTGCAGACGGCGGCTGTCCGATGGCACGCGCCGGGTCGCTGGCCTGCAGATGCATCTGCAGGATGCGCAGTTCCTCGTCCGCCGCCGGATAGTCCAGCCGTACATGGAGCAGAAAGCGATCGAGCTGCGCCTCGGGCAGGGCGTAGGTGCCGGCTTGTTCCAGCGGGTTTTGCGTGGCCAGCACCAGAAACAGCGGCGGCAGCGCATGCGTCACCCCGCCGACGGTGATCTGGCGCTCCTGCATGGCTTCGAGCAGCGCGGACTGCACTTTGGCCGGGGCGCGGTTGATCTCGTCGGCCAGCACGATGTCGTGAAACAGCGGGCCGCGCACGAAGCGCACGCTGCCATCGGCCGGGTTGAACACCTCGGTGCCGGTGAGGTCGCCGGGCAGCAGATCGGGGGTGAACTGCACCCGCTGGAAACTGGCATGCACCCGGCTGGCCAGCGCCTTGACCGCCGTGGTCTTGGCCAGACCGGGCAGCCCTTCGAGCAGCAGATGCCCGCCGGTGAGCAGCCCGATGACCAGCCGGTCGAGCAGCGCGGTCTGGCCGACGATGTCGGCGCCGAGCTGCGTGCGCAGCGCGGCCATTTCATTCTGATGGGGAAAAGGCATGATGGGCAGGGAGGGCTGTGGCGCACAGCACGAAATGTGCGCATTCGAATGCACTGATGGCAACACTGAATAAGTCCTTGTGATGATGCGCGCCGGGCGGCGGGATGGGATGCAAGGCGCACACCACAGCCATAGCCCAAGCTATGGCGAGGATGTGCAACGTCGCAGACCGCCCGCAGGCCGGATGCGCAGGCGCAAGAGACTTGTTCAGTGTTGCCTTATGTTAGGGATGCAGTCTTGCTCGCCCCAGAGGATGAACCCGGATAATTGCACAAGACCTGCCCCTGACAGCACGCCATGAACTCCCTGCCCCCCATCCCGCCAGAGCAAAGTCTGATCGACTACCCGAGCAACTTTCCCATCAAGATCATGGGCGCCAATGTCGACGGCTTTGCCAACGCCATCGCCGAGGTCGTGCTGCAGCACGCGCCCGACTTCGACCCCGCCAGCATGGAACTGCGCCCCTCCAGCGGGCGCAACTACCTGAGCTGCACCTGCACCATCCGCGCCACCAGCCGCGCCCAGCTCGACGCGCTGTACCTCGCGCTGACTTCGCATCCGCTGGTCAAGGTGGTGCTTTGAGTCGCCACTGAACCGCGCACCTGCCGTTCGGGAAAACTCCCGTGCCAAATGTTCTAATGATCGTTAGAGTATTGTGCATGAACCCACGCGAACTCAAGAATCATCTCTACGAGCAGGTCGCCCGCATCGGGCGGGCTGTGTCCAGCCCCAAGCGTCTGGAGTTGCTGGAAATCCTGGCGCAGGCAGAAAAGTCGGTTGACGTGCTGGCACGCGAGGCTGCCATCGACATCAAGCTGGCCAGCGCGCATCTGCGCGTGCTCAAGGGGGCGCATCTGGTGCAGGTCCGGCAGGACGGCAAGAGCCGCATCTACCGCGTCAGCGGCGCCGATGTGGCGGCGCTGTGGGTGGCGCTGCGCAGCGTGGCCGAAGCGCATGTGGCCGATCTGCAGGTGGTGATGCAGCGGCTGTTCTCCGGCCCCGAGCGCCTCACCCTGGAGAGCACAGCCAGAGCCTGCTCGACAAGGTGCGCAGCGGCGAAGCGGTGCTGATCGACGTGCGCCCCGAGGCCGAGTACCGCGCCGCGCATCTGCCCGAGGCGCGCTCGCTTCCCTTGCCGGATCTGGAAGCCCGACTGCGCGAGCTGCCGCGTGACAAGGACATCGTCGCCTATTGCCGCGGGCCGTTTTGCGTGATGTCCGACGCGGCGGTCAAGCTGCTGCTGCAGCGCGGCTTTCGCGCCCGCAAGATCGCCGAGGGCGTGCCCGAGTGGCAGGCGGCCGGGCTGCCGCTGCAGCATGGCGCTGCGCGCTGACGCCCCATGCGCGCTGCATCTCCCTCTGCTGCGCCGCCAGCGCATCTGCAAGGCATCCGCCTCAATCTGCACCAGTTCATCTGGCAGGCGGTGCAGGTGGGTTTCGTCGGCCTGATGATCGGCATGGAGCGCAATGTGCTGCCGGTGGTGGCGCAGCAGGATTTCGGCGTGCCCAAGTCCTCGTTTCTCTACCTGATGAGCTTTGTCATCTCCTTCGGGCTGGTCAAGGGCCTGCTCAATTTTGTCGCCGGACGGCTGTCCGAGCGCATCGGGCGCAAGCCGGTGCTGGTCATGGGCTGGCTGGCGGCCATCCCCATTCCGCTGCTCGTTTTCTTCGCGCCGAACTGGTGGTGGGTGGTCGCAGCGAATGTGTTTCTCGGCATCCACCAGGGATTTGCCTGGAGCATGACCGTGACCAGCAAGGTGGACATCACGCGGCCCGAGCAGCGGGGTCTGGCCACCGGCATCAACGAGTTCGCAGGCTACGCCGCAGTGGGCACCGCAGGCATCGTCACGGGTTATCTGGCGCAGCTCATCGGGCCGCGGCCGGCCCTGCTCGGTTTTGCCCTGCTGGTGATTGCCGCAGGGCTGGGCACGGCGCTGGTGTTCGTGCGCGAAACACTTCCCTGGGCGCGCGCCGAGAGCAAGCGGCACGCTGACGGCAAGCATCAGGGCTTCAAACCAAGGTTTGCCGAAGGTTTGTCCTCCCATCCCACCGCGATGCAGGTCTTCGCCTTCGTCTCGTTCCGTCACCGCACCTTCTCCGCGCTCTGCCAGGCCGGGGTGGCGAACAAGGTGGCCGACACCCTGCTGTGGGTGCTGTGGCCGCTGTACCTGCACGGCCACGGCTTGAGCGTGGTCGGCATCGGCTGGATCACCGGGGTCTATGGCCTGGTGTGGGGCGCCTCGCAACTGTGGACCGGGCCGCTTTCAGACCGCATCGGCCGCAAGCCCACCATCGTCGCCGGGCTGTGGCTGCTCGCAGCAGGCGTGGGCGCGGTCACGCTGGTGACGGGCTGGGTCGCTTGGATCCTCGCCGCCGTGGTCATGGGCGTGGGCATGGCCCTGCTCTATCCCAACTTGATTGCCGCGGTGGCCGATATCGCGCACCCGGACTGGCGCAGCTCCGCGCTGGGTGCCTACCGCTACTGGCGCGACACCGGCTACGCCCTGGGCGCTCTGGTGCTGGGCGCCATCGCCCAGGGCGCTGGGCTGATCGCCCCGGCGTTCTGGTTCACCGCCGCGCTGCTGCTGGCGTCAGGCCTGTGGGTGCTGCTGCGGGCGCAGGAAACCCATCCCCGCGTGCCGATGCTCACTTCACCGTCACCGTCCCGGTCATGAAGGTGTGCACCGCGCAGTGGTAGGGGTAGCTGCCGGCCTCGTCGAACGTGTGGCTGTACGACTGACCCGGCTGCAACAGCCCCGAGTCCCACAGTTTGGTGTCGCTGGTCGTGGTGTGGGCAAAACTGTCGTCGTTGGTCCAGGTCACGGTGGTTCCGGGGGCAACCGTCACCGCACTCGGGTGGAAGTCCATGCCCTGGATGCGCACCTGCACCGTCGCCCCCAATGCGAGGACGGGCAGGGTCAGCAGGGGCAGGATCGCAAGACGGGTGTGCAGGCGCATGATCGTTCTCCGGTATGGCATCTTGCGTTCATAGAATCCGCCGCAACCAACACACACCTCGATAACCCTGATCCGCCCGCCGATGCGCTCCTCCCTCAGCACGCAACGCATCCAAGCCAGCGGGCCGATTTTTCTCGCCTTTTTGCGCCTGGGACTCACGGCGTTCGGCGGGCCGATCGCGCATCTGGAATTCTTCCGCCGCGAGTTCGTCGAGCGCCGCGGCTGGCTCTCGGCGCAGGCGTATGGCGATCTGGTCGCGCTGTGCCAGTTCCTGCCCGGTCCGGCGAGTTCGCAGGTCGGCATCGGCCTGGGTCTGATGCGCGGCGGGATGCGCGGCGCGGTCGCGGCCTGGCTGGGTTTCACCCTGCCTTCGGCGCTGGCGATGACCGCGTTTGCGCTGCTGCTCGGGCACACCGCCTCGCTGGCGAACGGCACCTGGCTGCACGGGCTCAAGCTGGTCGCCGTTGCGATGGTGGCGCAGGCGCTGTGGGGCATGGGCAAGAGCCTGTGCCCGGATCGTGAACGCGCCAGCCTCGCGGTGGCCGCGGCGGTGCTGGCCGCGATGGCGCCGGGTGTCGGCGGCCAGCTCGCGGTGATTGCGCTCGGCGCCGCAGTCGGACGCTGGCTGCTGCGCGCTCCGGCGTTCGCAGTGCCTGCGCCGCTGCAGGTGCCGCTGCGCCACCGCAGCGGGGTGGCGCTGCTTGCGGCGTTCGGCGCGCTGCTGCTCGGTCTGCCGCTGCTCGCATCCACGCTGCACCAACCGCTGCTCGCGTTGTTTGCCGGGATGTACCAGTCCGGCGCGCTGGTGTTCGGCGGCGGGCATGTGGTGCTGCCGCTGCTGCAGGCGCAGATCGTGCCGCAAGGCATGGACAACGCGACCTTTGTCGCGGGCTATGGCGCGGCGCAGGCGGTGCCCGGGCCGCTGTTCACCTTTGCCGCCTTTCTCGGGGCGGCGGCGCACCTCGGGCCGGGCGGCTGGATGGGGGCCGGTGTGGCGCTGGTCGGCATTTTTCTTCCGGGTTTTCTGCTGGTGACCGGTGCGCTGCCGCTGTGGGCCAGCCTGCGCCACCATCCGGCGCTGCGCAGCGCGATGCTGGGCATCAACGCCGCGGTCGTCGGCCTGCTGCTTGCCGCGTTCTACGACCCGGTCTGGACCGCAGCGATCCACACCCCGCGCGACTTTGCAATGGCGCTGGCCGCGCTGTTGCTGCTGCAGGTGTGGAGGGTGCCGCCGTGGGCCGTGGTGATCGGCGGTGCGGTGCTCACCGCCGTGCTCGGCTGGGGGTGACTGGCGCGCGACGCTGCCCTCACCCCTCCCCCACCAACGCCCGCGCGAACGCCATGGCGTCGAACGGCTGCAGATCGTCCAGCCCTTCGCCGACGCCGATGAAATAGACCGGAACCGGGCGCTCGCGGGCGATCGCGGCGATCACCCCGCCCTTGGCGCTGCCGTCGAGCTTGGTGATGACCAGCCCCGTCAGCCCCAGCGCGTCGTCGAACGCGCGCACCTGCGCCAGCGCATTCTGGCCGTTGTTGGCGTCGATCACCAGCAAGATTTCGTGCGGCGCGCCGTCCATCGCCTTGGCGACCACGCGCTTGACCTTTTTGAGCTCCTCCATCAGGTGCAGCTGGGTCGGCAGGCGACCGGCGGTATCGACGATGACCACGTCCATGCCCCGCGCCTTGCCCGCGTTCACTGCGTCGAACGCCACCGCCGCTGGGTCGCCGCCTTCCTGCGCGATCACCTGCACCTGGTTGCGCTGCCCCCAGGCGACGAGTTGCTCGCGCGCGGCGGCGCGGAACGTGTCGCCAGCGGCGAGCAGCACCTTTTCCCCGGCGCGCAGCAGGTGCTGGGTGAGCTTGCCGATGGTCGTGGTCTTGCCCGCGCCGTTGACCCCGACCATCATCAACACCGTGGGTTGCTGCCGTCCGATGTCCAGCGGTTTTTGCAGCGGCGCGAGCAGATCGGCCAGCGCATCGGCCAGCAGCGCGCGCACCTGCTGCGGGGTTTCGGCGCGCGCGGCCTTGACCCGCTTGCGCAGGTCGGTCAGCAGCGCGGTGGTCGCGGGCATGCCGGCGTCGGCCATGATCAGCGCGGCCTCGAGCTCCTCGTACAACGCCTCGTCGATCCTGCTGCCGCCAAACAGCCCGCTGATGCCCGCGCCGGTCTTGCGCAACCCGGAGCGCAGGCGGTTGAACCAGCCGGAGGCAGGCTGCTCCTCGGCAATCAGCGCAGGAGTTTCCACCGCGGCGGGCGCCGCCTGCGGTTGCGGCGCTTCTGCCACGGTGGGCCATGTGGGCGCAGCCACCCCATCGGGCACGGCCTCGGCCTGCACTTCGGGCGAGGCGGTTTCCGGGGTGGATTTGCGTTTGAAAAAGCGGAACATGGGCAGTCGATCGAGAAAAAGGGGAATTGCGGTGTGTCTTGGAGCTGGAACCGCCTCCCTACAATTTACCTGCCCATGAAAACACTCCCTCCAAGCCATCCCGCCAAAACCCCGCAGGCCCGCCCCCGCCACGCGCGCAGCGGCGAAATCCGCATCATCGGCGGGCTGTGGAAGCGCAGCAAGCTCGCCGTGCCCGATGTGCCGGGGTTGCGTCCCACCCCCGACCGCGTGCGCGAGACCGTGTTCAACTGGCTGGGCCAGACCCTTGCCGGGCGCCGCGTGCTCGACCTCTACGCCGGCAGCGGCGCGCTGGGCCTGGAAGCCGCCTCGCGCGGTGCTGCCTCGGTGCTGCTGGTGGAGCAGCATCCGCGCTGCGCTGCCAGCATCACTGCCGCCGCACAGCGCCTGAAGGCCGAACATGTCCAGGTACGCACCGCAGATGCCCTGGCTGCTGCACACGCGCTGGCCCGCCAGGGCGAGCGCTTCGACGTGGTGTTCATCGACCCGCCCTATGCCAGTGCGCAGCAGCTTCATGCGCTGCAGTCCGTGCATCCGCTGCTGAGCAACGACGGTCTGGCCTATGTGGAAACCGACGATCCGGCGCTGTTTGACCTTCTCGATCCCGAAACCTGGGCAGTGTGGCGACGCGGCCGCGCCGGTCAGGTGCATTTCGCCTTGCTGCGCCGCAACAACGCGGTGGCCACCTCCACGGAAACCGACGCGCAAAACCCCTAAACTGCGCCTTCCTCCCGCTTTCCCACCGCCCGCCATGCTGCTCGCCATCTACCCCGGCACCTTCGACCCGCTGACCCGCGGCCATGAAGACCTGGTGCGCCGCGCCAGCAAGCTGTGCGACCGGCTGGTGGTCGCCATTGCCGCCGGTCACCACAAGAACGCCATGTTCACGCTGGACGAGCGCCTGGACATCGCCCGCGAGGTGCTCGCGCCCTACCCCAATGTCGAGGTGAGCGGCTTCACCGGCCTGCTGCGCGATTTTGTGGTGGGACGCGGCGCGCAGGTGGTGGTGCGCGGGCTGCGCGCAGTCAGCGACTTCGAGTATGAATTCCAGATGGCCGGGATGAACCGCCAGCTCATGCCCGACGTGGAAACCCTGTTTCTCACCCCGGCAGATCAGTACCAGTTCATCTCCGGGACGTTCGTGCGGGAAATCGCCATGCTGGGTGGCGACGTCAGCAAGTTTGTGGTTCCCTTGGTCATGGAGCGATTGCAGGCCAAGGTGGCCCTGCGGCGCGCCGCGAATCCCTGAGAACCGATCATGGCGCTGTGGATCACCGACGACTGCATCAACTGCGATGTGTGCGAGCCCGAATGCCCGAACGAGGCCATTTTCATGGGCCCGGAAATCTATGAGATCAACCCCGACCGCTGCACCGAATGTGTGGGGCATTTCGATACGCCGCAGTGCGTGCAGGTCTGCCCGGTGAACTGCATTCCGGTACGCCCCGATCGCGTGGAAACCCGCGAGCAACTGCTTGAAAAATATCAGCGGCTGACCGCGTCGAACGCGGCCGCGTCAGGCTGACCGTACCGTCTCAGCGCTGTGGCGCTGGCGCTGCGGGCTGGACAACCCGCCGGGTGTCGACCGGGCGCTGATTCTTCCTCTGCCGCGGTAGCTTGTCATGCAGGTCGTGCGCCTTGCGCTGCGCCCGCCGCAGCGCCGCCTGCTCCTTGAGCAGCGCTCTGTGCCGAGCCAGCTCTTCCTTGCGCTGTTGCGCTTCCCGGGCGGCGTTTTCGCGGTGCAGGGTGTCGGCAAGGGCACGGGTTCGCTCAGCCTGCGCCTTTGCCTCGTCCTGCTGCTGCGCGGAGCGGCCGTCCTGCGTGTCGATGGCCGCACCATGCGCGCAGGGTTGATGCGAATATGCATTGCCGCAGCGCCACACCTGGGGCTCCGCGGCGAGCGCCCCGCCCTGCATGGCAACAAGGAACGCGGTGCAGGGCCACAACAGTCTGTGTTCGATAGGGCGTTTGCGCATGGCTGTTCAGTCTGTCTGCCCGGTTTCAGGATTGCCCGCGGTCGGCCTGCCCTTGGTCTGCGGCTTGGCGGGCAAGGGCCGGTTGCCACGATGCAGTTGCATCATGGCCGCCTCGAATTCGCCCTTGAGCAGCGACGGCAGCACGGCCTGCGCCTGCTCCATCGCGTGTTCGATCAGGGTCAACTCCGACTGCGGCGGCTTGCCGAGAACAAAACCCACCACGGCAGAACGGTCGCCCGGGTGCCCGATGCCGATGCGCAGCCGCCAGAAATTGGGCGTGCCCAGGTGGGCAATCAGATCGCGCAGACCATTGTGTCCGGCATGGCCGCCGCCAAGCTTGAGCTTGGCCTGGCCCGGCGGCAGGTCGAGTTCATCATGCGCCACCAGGATGTGCTCGGGCGCGATCTTGTAGAAACGGGCCAGCGCGCCGACCGACTGGCCGGAGCGGTTCATGTAGGTGCTGGGTTCGAGCAGCCACAGCTCGTGGCCGTGCAGACGCACGCGGGCGACATCCCCGAAGAATCCGCGCTCGGACTTGAGGCTGATACCCACTGCCGTGGCGATCTGGTCCACGAACCAGAACCCCGCGTTGTGTCGATCGAGGGCATGTTCCAGCCCGGGATTGCCCAGGCCAACGAGGAGCTGAATCATGATGGTGAGGACAGGGAGACTCACTCGCCCCGCGCCTGGCGCTGCAGCAGACCGCTCAGTGCCTCGCGTGGGGTGAGTTTGCCGTCGAGCAGGCGGCTGACCGCCTCGGTGATGGGCATGGACACGCGGTGCGCACGCGCGAGCTGCAGCGCGGTCTGCGCAGTGTGCACGCCTTCGGCCACATGGCCCAGGGTGGCGACGATGCGCGCCAGACTGTCCCCCTGCGCCAGCGCCAGTCCAACACGGCGGTTGCGCGATAGGTCTCCGGTGGCGGTGAGCACCAGATCACCCAGCCCGCTCAGCCCCATGAAGGTCTCGGCCTGCCCGCCCAGCGCCACGCCCAGGCGCGAAAGTTCGGCCAGACCGCGAGTGATCAGCGCCGCACGGGCGTTGTGTCCGAGCCCCATGCCGTCGCTCACCCCGGTGGCGATGGCCAGTACGTTCTTCACCGCTCCACCCACTTCGACGCCGATCACATCGGGCGTGGCGTAGATGCGCATCGCGCCGTGGTGCAGCGCGGTCACGGCAAAGCTGCGCAGCGCGGCATCGGCGCTGGCCAATGTGAGCGCAACCGGCAGGCCGCGCGCCACCTCCTGCGCAAAGCTCGGGCCGGACAGGGCCCCGGTCGCAGGCGCAGCGTCCATTGCCGCAAACACCGCGTCGAGCACTGCATGCGGCAGCAAGCCGCTGCCCTGCTCGAAGCCCTTGCACAGCCACAGCACATGCTGCACCCGCGCGCCCCTGGGCTTGTCGGCGTTGAAAATGCGCACCGCCTGCGCCGTGGCGCGCAGACCCGATGTCGGCACCGCCAACAGCAGCAAGCCGTGTGGCCCGGCGGCGTGGCGCAGCGCGGCATCGAGGTCGGCGGTAAGGCCAAGCGATGGCGGCAGGCTGATGCCCGGCAAATACGCGGCGTTGACCCGTTCGGCCTGCAGCCGCAGCATCTGCGCCGCGTCACGCCCCCAGAGCATCACGGACTGGTGCGGCGCGATCTGGCAGGCAATCCCTGTTCCCCAGGCGCCCGCACCGAGCACGCCGATGGAGCAGGGTGTGGACGACGCCATGGTCAGTCGGAACCGCTCAGTTCAGCTGGCCGGGGGCGTCGTTGGCCGCCTGTTGCTGCGCCTGCTGCTGTTCGTACATGGCCTGGAAGTTGATCTCGGCCAGATGCACCGGCGGAAAGCCGGCGCGGGTGATCGCGTCGGCCAGATTGGCGCGCAGGTAGGGGTAGACCGTCTGCGGGCAGGCGATGCCCAGCAGCATGTCGGCATGCTCCTGCGGGATGTTGCGCAGCTCGAAAATGCCGGCCTGCTTGCCTTCCACCAGGAACAGCACCCGGTCCTGCATGCGCGCGGTGATGGTGGCGGCCACGGTGATCTCGAACAGTCCGTCCACCACCGGCTTGGCTTCGACGCTCATCTGCACGTCCACATTGGGCTGCTGCTGCTCGAGCAGAATTTGCGGCGAATTGGGCTGCTCCAGCGACAGATCCTTCAGATAGCAGCGCTGCAGCATGAAAACCGGGTCGGTGGATTGGGTGTTCTCGGGAATGGCGCTCATCAACAACTCTCCATGGAAAAAAGCCCGCAGGGTGCGGGCGTCAATTGATGACGCGGGATTCTAGGCCGCCTTGCATGACACGACCCCGGCGGCCGATCCACAGCCACCGGAGGCACAAACTGGCGGCGTTCAGGCGGCGTCGCGCAGCAGCGGCGTCAGGCCGCCTCGGGCGTCGAGGGCATACAGGTCGTCGCACCCGCCCACATGGGTCTCGCCGATGAAAATCTGCGGCACCGTGCGGCGGCCCGTGACCGCCATCATGTGCTGGCGCTGCTCCGGATCGAGGTCGATCCGAATTTCTTCAATCGCCGCCACCCCGCGTTTTTGCAGCAGCGCCTTGGCGCGGATGCAGTACGGGCAGACCGCAGAGGTATACATGCGAACCTTGTTCATGGGCGATTCATCCTTTTTCGACAGGGAGGCCCGCCTCGCGCCAGGCACGCATGCCGCCGGCAACGGCGGTGGCATTCACGAATCCCGCCTTGCGCAATTGCGCCGCCGCGCGCTTGGCACGCATGCCGGAAGCGCACATGATGAGGACCGGCGTGTTTTTGTCCTTGGGCAGATCGCTCATGCGTTTTTCGAGTTGTCCCAGCGGAATGCTCTTGCTGCCCACGGCGTGGCCCGCCTGGAACTCGGTCGGCTCACACACATCGATCATCACGCCCTTTTCGCGGTTGACCTTGAGCACAGCCTGCGCCGCGCTCACACCGTCCGCGCCACTGGCGCCGCCGTATGAACTCCACAGCAGCATGCCGCCAGAGGTGAGGGCAATGAGGACGAGCGCCCAGTTTTCGATGAGGAACTGCACTTGATTTTCTCCTTGAGCATCGAATTCTAGAAAAACGAATTCGTGCGCGCTGATGGATGGATTTCGACCCTTCGGCACATGCCGCTGATTGCTGCAGCGCAGCGACGAGACGCATCTGCACTACTATTCTGCCTGTGCGTCTTTTTGTTCTGTTTTCCACGCTTTTTGCACTCCGAGATTTCCATGCATAAACTCGTCCTGCTTCGCCACGGTGAATCCACCTGGAACCAGCAAAACCGCTTTACCGGCTGGACCGACGTGGATCTGACCGAGCAAGGCATCCGTGAAGCCCGCGCCGCCGGGCGGCTGCTCAAGGAACTGGGCTACGGCTTCGACCTGACCTACACCTCGGTGCTCAAGCGTGCGATCCGCACCCTGTGGCTCACCCTGGATGAACTCGACGCCATGTGGCTGCCGATGGTGCACACCTGGCGGCTCAACGAACGGCACTACGGCGCGCTGCAGGGGCTGAACAAGGCCGAAACCGCAGCCAAGTTTGGCGACGAGCAAGTGCACATCTGGCGGCGCAGCTATGACATTCCGCCGCCGCCGCTCGACGACGCGCACCGCAAGGAACTGGCCGCCGACCCGCGCTACGCCCGCGTTCCTCACGAGCAACTGCCACTGACCGAATGCCTGAAGGACACCATCACCCGCGTGCTGCCGTTCTGGCACGAGTCGCTGGCACCCGCGATCAAGGCAGGCAAGCGCACTCTGGTGGTCTCGCATGGCAACTCCATGCGCGCCATCATGAAATACCTCGAAAACATCTCGGACGCCGACATCACCGGGCTGAACATTCCCAACGGCATCCCACTGGTCTACGAACTCGACGCCGAACTCAAGCCGCTGCAGCGCTACTACCTCAACGCCTCCGGCGGCAAGGTCTGAGTTGCTGCGGCAGGCTGCCGCTGCGCCATTTCCCCCGGCGCGGCGGGATGTTCCGCGCCACTGCTGCAAATCAGACACAGCCCCCTATACTGCCCGATCTTCGCAGACACTTCGCTTGATCCACCATGGCCAGTAAATTCCGAGTCGCAGCCTGGGTTGCCGTTGGCGCCATCACCGGCATCATGGCCACCCTGCAAGTCCAGGCGCTGGCACGCAACACCGTCTCGCCGCTTCCTCTTGAGGAATTGCAGCAATTCGCCGCGGTGTATGGGCTGATCAAGGCCGATTACTTCGAGCCGGTCGAGGGCAAGAAGCTGATCGAGAACGCCATCAACGGCATGGTGAACAACCTCGATCCACACTCGGAATACCTGGACAAGAAGAATTTCAAGGACTTCAAGGAAAGCACCAGCGGCAAGTTCGTTGGCGTGGGCATTGAAATTGCCGCAGAAGACGGGCTGGTCAAGGTGGTCTCGCCGATCGAGGGCTCTCCCGCAGCTCGCGCCGGCATTCACGCCGGCGACCTGATCACCCGCATCGACAACACCGCGGTCAAGGGCCTGAGCCTGAATGACGCGGTCAAGCTCATGCGCGGCAAGCCCGGCACCAAGGTAACCCTGACCGTGCTGCGCAAGGCGGAAAACCGCACCCTCACCTTCACCATCACCCGTGAGCTCATCCAGGTCCAGAGCGTCAAGGGCAAGATGATCGCCCCGGGCTACGGCTGGGTCCGCATCACCCAGTTCCAGTCGGACACCCTGCCCAGCTTTGTCAACAAGATCGACGCGCTCTACAAGGAAGACCCGAACATGAAGGGTCTGATCCTCGACCTGCGCAACGATCCGGGCGGCCTGCTCGAAAGTGCGGTGGGCGTCGCCTCGGTGTTCCTGCCCAATGACGCCGTGATCGTCTCGACCCGCGGCCAGATGCCCGAGGCCAATTCGACCTACCGCAACACCCCTAGCGACTACATGAGCCGCCCGGGCGACAACCCGCTCGACAGCCTTCCGGCAGGCGTGAAGACGGTCAAGCTGGTGGTGCTGATCAATGGCGGTTCGGCCTCGGCCTCCGAAATCGTGACCGGCGCGCTGCAGGACTACAAGCGTGCCGTGGTGATGGGCACGCTGTCCTTCGGCAAGGGTTCGGTGCAGACCGTGCTGCCGCTCGGCCCCGACACCGCGCTCAAGCTCACCACCGCGCGCTACTACACCCCGAACGGCCAGTCGATCCAGGGCAAGGGCATCACGCCGAACTACGAGGTCGATCCGCTGGAGAGTGGCGACCCCTATGCTGCGCTGCGCATGCGCGAGATCGACTACAAGAACCAGATCGGCACCGGCAGCGAAGCGGCGGACGCCAAGCGGGTGGAAGAGGAGGTGCGCAAGCAGGATGAAGCACGCCGCCTGCTCGAAGCCGAGCTGCAGAAAGATCCGAACAAGTTCCCCAAGCTGCCGGAATACGGCAGCAAGGAAGACTGGCAGTTGACCCAAGCCATGAACTATCTGGAAGGCAAGCCGGTGGTCACCGCCAAGTCCGCTGCAAACACGGCCAAGGTCAAGGCCCCAGCCGCTTCGGGCGTGGCCAGCAGCCCCAAGCCGGATGCCAGCGGGGCCGTCAAAAGCAAGTAAGGACAGTCGGCCGCCTGGCTGCGGCCGCTGATGTCATGCCTCTCGACGATGCCCAGCTGCTGCGTTATTCGCGGCACATCCTGCTCGATGAAATCGGCATCGAAGGACAGGAGCGGATCTGCGCTGCCCACGCGCTCATTCTGGGTGCAGGCGGGCTGGGTTCGCCGGCTGCGCTCTACCTCGCCAGCGCAGGCGTGGGCCACATCACCCTGGTGGATGATGACACGGTCGATCTGACCAATCTGCAGCGGCAGATCGCGCATACCGAAGCGCGTATCGGACAGCGCAAGGTGGATTCCGCCCGCGAGGCGATGCGCCAGATCAACCCACACATCGACGTGCAGGTCGTCCCCCGCCGCGCGGATGACGATCTGCTTGCCACATTGGTGGCCCGTGCCGATGTCGCGCTGGACTGCAGCGACAACTTTGCCACCCGCCACGCGCTCAACCGCGCCTGTGTGACGCACGGCGTGCCGCTGGTCAGCGGCGCGGCCATCCGCCTCTCGGGCCAGGTCAGTGTGTTCGACACCCGGGTCGATGCCCATGGGCAGCGCGGCCCGTGCTACGCCTGCCTGTTTCCACCAGACGCGCCGGTGGAAGAAGTGCGCTGCGCCACGATGGGTGTGCTTGCCCCGCTGGTCGGCCTGGTCGGCAGTCTGCAGGCCACCGAAGCATTGAAACTCCTCGCCGGGACGGGAACCACGCTGCGCGGCCGCCTGCTGCTGATCGACGCGCTGGACAGCGAATTTCAGACCATCACCCTGCAGCGCAATCCGCAGTGCCCGGTGTGCGGCGGGCTGGGTTGATTGCCCTTCATGCCGCCGGGCCCCACCCTGCGGCAAGCGACTCGCGCAGGTGCTCCACCAACAGCTGCACGGCGCGCGGCGTGGTCGCAGACCAGGGGCGGATCGCGTAGATCGCCTCGCCGAAAAACCCCGCAGCACGCCAGTCCGGCAGCACGATGCGCAAGGAGGAATGGCGTGCCCCCATGTCCAGGCTGAAATCTGGCGCCAGCGCAATGCCCAGGCCCGCACGCGCCGCCTCGCGCAACACTTCACTGGTGTTGGCCCGCAGCGGCCCCTGAACCGTGACACGCTCGCGTTGCGGCTCCTGGCCGCCGTCACGCGTCCGCTCGAACATCCACACGGCCGCGCCAGGCCGCAGGTAGGTCAGGCAGTCGTGCTGGGCGAGCGCTGCAGGATGCTCAGGCACGCCACGTCGCCGCAGATAAGCCGTGCTGGCCACCAGCAACGAACGTGTCTCGCACAGCTTCCAGGCCACATGGCTGTCGGGCGGGGCGGCCACGTGGCGCACGGCCAGATCAAAGCCGTCCTGCGGCAGGTTGGACAACCGGTCCGACAACTCCAGCTCCACCCGAATGTCAGGATATTTGCGCAAGAAGCGCAGCAGATGCGGCGCCACATGCTGCCGACCCAGGGCCACCGGTGCGGTGACGCGCACCAGCCCGCGCGGCGTGTCCGCGAGGTCATGGACCGCCGCCACACTGTGGACGATCCGGGCGAACGCCGGCGCGGTGTCATCCACCAATCGCTGCCCCGCCTCGGTCAGGCGCAGGGTCCGGGTGGTGCGGCGGACCAGCGGCACACCGATGCGGCGCTCCAGGGCGGCGAGCTGCTGGCTGACCGCTGCCTTGGACACACCCAGCCGCCGCGCGGCTGCGGTCAGGCTGCCATGCGCAGCAATGGTGCCGAGCCAGTGCACCTGCTGCCAGAGCATGTCGTCATGCGACGGTGATGCGATGGACATGATTCCCCCGACCGGTCTGATTGTTCGTTTATTCAAACAATGTTGTCAGTTTACGGCGCTGTTCAAACGCATGCGGCCCGCCTAGACTTTGGCAACGACTTTCCTCACAGCGGAGTTCATCATGGGCGCACCCCTTGCCTTCACCGCCACGGCTGACGCGGCACATTTCATCAACGGCCATTGCGTGACGTCGGCGCATGCACGCAGACAGCCGGTGTTCAATCCCGCCACCGGCGCGGTCTCGCGGCAGGTCGAACTGGCCGATGCGACGCAAGTGCATGCCGCGGTTGCCGCCGCGCAAGCGGCTTTTGCGAAGTGGGCTGACACGCCGCCGGTGCGCCGTGCACGGGTGATGTTCAAGTTTCTCGAACTGCTCAACCAGCACCGCGACACTCTGGCCGCAATGATCACCGCGGAACATGGCAAGGTGTTCACCGACGCGCAGGGCGAGGTCACGCGCGGCATCGAGATCGTCGAGTTCGCCTGCGGCATTCCGCAACTGCTCAAGGGCGACTACACCGAGCAGGTGTCCACCGCCATCGACAACTGGACGCTGCGCCAGCCGCTGGGCGTGGTGGCCGGCGTGACACCGTTCAACTTTCCGTGCATGGTGCCGCTGTGGATGTTCCCGGTGGCCATTGCCGCGGGCAACACCTTCGTGCTCAAGCCCAGCCCGCTCGACCCCTCGCCCAGCCTGCTGATGGCCGAGTTGCTCAAGCAGGCCGGTCTGCCCGACGGCGTGTTCAATGTGGTGCAGGGCGACAAGGTGGCGGTCGACGCACTGCTGGAGCACCCGGATGTGAAGGCGATCAGCTTTGTCGGCTCGACCCCGGTGGCGCATCACATCGCACAGGAGGCCGCACGCCAAGGCAAGCGCGTGCAGGCGCTGGGCGGTGCGAAGAACCACATGGTGGTGATGCCCGACGCCGATCTCGATCAGGTGGTCGATGCGCTGATGGGCAGTGCCTTCGGCTCGGCCGGCGAGCGCTGCATGGCCATTTCGGTGGGTGTGCTGGTGGGCGACGTGGCCGACAAGATCATGCCTCGGCTCGTTGAACGCACCAAGGCGCTGAAAGTGAAAAACGGCATGGAACTCGACGCGGAGATGGGCCCCATCGTGACCGCTGCTGCGCGTGCGCGCATCGCCGCCCTGATCGACTCCGGCGTGGCGCAAGGTGCCAGCCTGCTGGTCGATGGGAGGACGCAGACCGTTGCCGGACACGACGGCGGCTTCTGGCTCGGCAGCACGCTGTTCGACCATGTGACGCCCGCCATGCGCATCTACCAGGAGGAAATCTTCGGCCCGGTGCTGAGCTGCGTGCGTGTACCCGATTTCACCGCCGCGCTCGATCTGGTCAATGCCCATGCCTACGGCAACGGCGTGGCCTGTTTCACGCGTGACGGCCATGTGGCGCGCGAGTTCGGCCGCCGGGTGCAGGTGGGCATGGTGGGCATCAACGTGCCCATCCCGGTGCCGATGGCGTGGCACGGCTTCGGCGGCTGGAAGGCCAGCCTGTTCGGCGACATGCATGCCTACGGTGAGGAGGGCGTGCGCTTCTACACCAAGCAAAAAAGCATCATGCAGCGCTGGCCCGAGAGCACACCCAAGGGCGCCGAGTTCGTCATGCCGACGGCGAAGTAGGCCCGGGCTGGAGCGGCGTGCGATCATGCCCTCACCATGAGTGACACCACTTTCGACTTCATCATCATCGGCGCCGGCACGGCGGGCAGCCTGCTGGCCAACCGGCTGAGCGCCGATCCGACCAAGCGTGTGCTGCTGATCGAGGCGGGCCGCAAGGACGACTACCACTGGATCCACATTCCGGTGGGTTATCTCTATTGCATCGGCAACCCACGCACCGACTGGCTCTACCGCACCGAGCCCGATGCCGGGCTGAACGGCCGCAGTCTGCGCTACCCGCGCGGCAAGGTACTGGGCGGCTGCAGCAGCATCAACGGCATGATCTACATGCGCGGTCAGGCACGCGACTATGACGCCTGGGCCGAGCGCCTTGGCGATGACGCCTGGAACTGGCAGGCTTGTCTGCCCGACTTCATCGCCCATGAAAACCACTGGCGTCGCGACCCTGGCGCAGACCGCGCGGGCGATCCGGCATTTGCCGCACTGCACGGTCACGGCGGCGAATGGCGCGTGGAGAAGCAGAGGTTGCGCTGGGACATTCTCGACGCGTTCGCGCAGGCAGCGCAGCAGGCCGGCATTCCCGCCACCGACGACTTCAACCGTGGCACCAACGAAGGCGTGAGCTACTTCGAGGTCAACCAGAAAGCGGGCTGGCGCTGGAATGCCGCCAAGGCCTTTCTGCGCCCGACCTGCTATGGCCGCAGCAACTTCGAGCTGTGGACTTCGGCACAGGTCGCCCGGCTGCTGATCGACACCCAGCCGGACGGCACCCTGCGCTGCAGCGGCGTGCAGGTGTGGACCGGACAGGAGATGGTGACTGCGCGAGCCACTGGCGAGGTCATCCTCAGCGCAGGTGCCATCGGCTCGCCGCAATTGCTGCAACTCTCGGGCATCGGCCCGGCCGCACTGCTGCAGCGCCATGGCATTGCGCCCATGGCCGACCTGCCTGGCGTGGGAGAAAACCTGCAGGACCATCTGCAGATTCGCGCCGTGTTCAAGGTGCACGGCGCGCGCACCCTCAACACCCGCGCCGCCTCCGCCTGGGGCAAGGCCATGATCGGCCTGGAGTATGCCCTCAAGCGCAGCGGGCCGATGAGCATGGCGCCCAGCCAGCTCGGTGTGTTCACCCGCAGCAGCGCGCAATACACCCATCCCAACATCCAGTACCACGTCCAGCCCTTGAGTCTGGACGCCTTCGGCGAGCCGCTGCACGGTTTCGATGCGTTCACCGCCAGCGTGTGCAACCTCAACCCCGGCAGCCGCGGCACGGTGCAGATTCGCAGCCCGCGCTTTGCCGATGCACCGGCGATCGCTCCCAACTACCTCAGCACCGAGGAAGACCGGCAGGTCGCCGCCGACAGTCTGCGGCTCACCCGCCGCATCGTGGCGCAACCGGCGCTGGCCCGATATCAACCGCAGGAATTCAAGCCCGGCACGCAGTTCCAGACCGACGAGGAACTGGCCCGTCTGGCCGGCGACATCGCCACCACCATCTTCCATCCGGCGGGCACCACGGCGATGGGCCGCGCTGACGATCGGCAGGCCGTGGCCGATGCACGGCTGCGCGTGCGCGACGGCCGTGGCGGCGTGGTGGCCGGGCTGCGCGTGGTGGACGCTGGCGTGATGCCGGTCATCCCCAGCGGCAATATCAACAGTCCCACGCTGATGATCGCGGAAAAGGCCGCGCGCTGGATTCAGGCGGAAGCGCGGGCCGCGCTCTGATCACAGCGCTTCGGCGCTGTAGCGCACCCGCAGGGTGTGGGTCGCGCCGGGCTGCAGGGTCAGCGCATTGTCGGCCGCGTTGGCCGATTCCACGCACAGCATGTTGCGCCAGCCATGTGCAGTGAAATCCCCCATCGCCGCGGCTTTTTCGGCCCACGGTGTCCACACCACGGTGGAGGCGCTGCCCTGCTTGTCGATGCGGATGCGGCGCTGCAGTTGCGGGTCGTGGATGACGCAGGCGCTTTCGGTATCGACATACACCCGGTCGGTCTCGGCGGCAAAGTGCACCGCGCCCTGCTGCCGCTTGCGCGCAAAACCCTCTGTCTTGTCGAGGTAGGCGCAGCCGTCCAGCCCGCGCAGTTCCACCTCGGCGATGTCGCCAATCTGAAAGTAGGTATGCAACGCCTCGCTCAGGGGCACGGCTTGGGCGGTGGCGTTGTGCGTGCGCAGTTCCATCTCCAGCGCGTCGGCCACACGGATGCGCAGGGTGACCGGCGTGTCATGCGGCCATTGTGCCCGGGTGGCCTCGGAGGCTTGCAATTGCAGGGTGATGTGGGTGGCACCCTGCGCGGTCCCGCTGTCCACCACATCCCACGGCACGGTGCGGGCAAAGCCATGCCCGGGAAAGCTGCTCTCGCTGGGGTGTGCACCGAACCACGGCCAGCACACCGGCACGCCGCCGCGGATCGACTTGCCCGGCAAATAGCGCGACGACTCCGACACCCAGACCACCGGCTCGGGCTGCGCCTTGGGACGAAAGGTGGTGAGGTGCGCCCCCTGCAGACAGACCGTGGCCGTGCCTGCCGGGTTGTCGATTTCCGCAAAGACCAGACCGGCTGGATTGCTGCGAAAGTGGAGCTGGCCAGCAATGGCGTGGCGGGAGAGTGTGTCGAGATCGTGCATGGCGGAGGGCAGGATGGGGTTGAAATGACAGACAGCCGCATTCTGCCTCTGGTTGTTCAAAGCGTCACGCGCGGCACGCGGGTGGATGTCCAGGCGGCCATCAGGCTCACACCCGCGGCGCAGATGAAGGCCATGCGAAACGCGTGAATGACCTGCAGCGTGGCGTTCCCGCCCGGGGCGTGCAACGCGGCCTGCAGCTCGGTGTTGGACGTCATGCCGAACACCAGAGCGCCGAACAGCGCCGTGCCCACCGAGGCCCCTGTCGATCGCGCCAGAGACACCGTGGCTGCCGCCGCCCCCAGGCGAGCACGACCGGCCACCGTCTGCACGACCAGTTGCGATGTCGGCATCACGGTGCCGAACCCCAGCCCCGCCGTCACGCCCAGCACACCAATGATCAGCGGAGCCGCGGGCAGCAGGCCCAGCAAAAACAACGCGCACGCCGCAACACTCAGACCCCATCGCACTGGAATATCGGGTCGCCCCGTTCTGGCCACCAGACGCCCCGTGATGTTGGCGCCCAGCACCAGACCGCCGGTGAGTGGCAGCAACAGCAGGCCCGCGTGCGCGGCGCCCGCTGCATGCCCGACCTGCAGATACACCGGCATGAAAAACACCAGAGCGAAGAGGCCGGCTGCGAACAGCACCATGGTCACGGCAGTCCAGGCGATGGCGGGCTGCCGCAGCAGATCCACCGGCAGGAAGGGATGCGCATGCCGCCGCTCGCGGCGTATCAACACCCCGCCAAGCAGCAGTGCGGTGCCCGCCATGACCGCGCTCGGGACGGACACCCAGGCAAAGCGATGTCCGGCCAGCGTGAGCCAGAGCAGCGCAACGGCGGCCGATGCCGCGAACAGCAGCACACCCAGGGCGTCGTGCGTCTGTCCAGGAAGCGCATGGCGAGGGCTCGCAGGTAGCCGCAGCACGCGCCAGGTGGCCAGTGCTGCGAGCGGCAGATTGGCGAAGAACAGCCACCGCCAGCTCAAACTGCTGACCACCAGCCCACCCAGCACGGGGCCCGTGACGCTGGCAAGGACGAACACGACACCGAAGTACGCCTGAAATCGGGGCCTTTGCCGAGGCGCAACCACCTCGCCAATCAAAGCCTGACTCATCACCATCAAACCACCGCCGCCCAGGCCCTGCAGCATGCGCGCGGCAATGAGCCACCACATCCCCTGGCTGACTGCGCATGCCAGCGAGCCCAGGGCAAACAAACCCAGCGCAGCCACCAGCGCATCGCGGCGGCCGTATCGATCTCCAAATCGACCATAGAGCGGCGCCATGATGGTGGAGGCGAGCAGATAGCCCACCGCAATCCAGGCGCTGTCGCGGAAGTCGCCGAGTTCGCGGGCGATCGCAGGCGTTGCCGTGGCCAACAGAGTCTGATCGACCGCGGCCAGAAAGATCGGCAGCATCACCGCCAGGAACAGTTGCACGAACTGCGCGCGGCTGACGGGCTGGTCGGAAGCAACCTCGCCTGCCGACGCCGCTGCGGAGGAGACCGTCTCCTGCACGTCAACCCTGCCGCGCGTCGACCATCGCCTCCAGGCCCCCGTTCTGATGCCTGCGAACGTGGAGAACATACGGATCGATTGCGGTGCGTTCAACCTTCAGCGCCTTGCTCAAGAACTGCAACGCCCTTTCATCGCCCTTCATGGCAATCTCCCGATGGTTGTGTGGATGCCTGTCGGCGCAGTCCAGACGCGCACGCCCCGGGCAGGCCAAAGAGAGTAGCAGCCCGTCTGCAGTCGCGTTGTCAAGAAACATGTCCGTCGCCTCGGCGCGCAGACGGCGAGACCCGCGAGAACGAAAGATCGCCCTGACTTGCCACCGGTCACGCAGCGACAGCGACCGGCACACACCGCCGACCGCTGGCGACCGCGCACCGCCGGTCAAGCTCGCTGGCGATCGCCTGCCAGGTGCTCTGTGCACAGCCGCCCCCTTCAAGCCAACTCCCAGATGCTCCCGCTAACATATGCTGTTTGCCTTGCCACGCCTGCACCGCAGCAACGCAGTCATTCCTATGGGCCGTTAGCTCAGTTGGTCAGAGCAGAGGACTCATAATCCTTTGGTCGTTGGTTCAAGTCCAACACGGCCTACCAATTAAATCAGACACTTAGCCCAGTCTCACCCGCTGGGCTTTTTGTTGCCCGGCGTTCATGTAGGGGCTGTGTAGGGATTTGGCGGGAATGCTGGGCACTTGGCCTGCTCCAGAAAAGACAAAGCCCGGCGCGATGGCCGGGCGTCATCCTGGGGGGCTTTCAGTGCGCGGCGGCTTTGCTTCCCACTGCGATAAATCGCACCACGATGCAAGCGTCATCTTCTGCCCGCTCGCGGGCAATGGCCTGCTCTGCGGTTTCGTCACCTTTGCAAAAGACTAGGCGCATGCTGGCCTGCGATTGCTCGCGTTGATGCTCCAGGCGCTCTAGGCGGCTTTCAAGTCTGCGTGTCATGCGATGCCTCCAAGGCGAGAATGCGGGCCTCCAGCGTCGCCACTTCGTGCCCGCGAATCAGGATTTGCAGCAGATAGGCCAGCTTCGCGGCGCGGTTCACGTCAAGGCGTCCATGCCGGGCGTCACGATACAGCCGGGCGAGTTCGTCAGTGCAGCCCTTCACCGTGTCGAGCACGATAGGCGGCCTGCCACGGCGGGGGGTAGGGGTATCGTCACAGTCCACCACCTCGAAGGTTTGCGGCGGCGTTTTGCTCACTCCCACGGCAGCACCTCCGCAGTGTCCAAAGGCTCCAGGGCGGCCATAGCGGCCCGCTGCTGCTCTGCCTGAGCATCTCCCTTGCTGTGCTGCGTTCGCGGCTCTACAGCCTTGCGCTTGCGCTGCACCGCGTAGGTTGTCAGCACCGCATGCGCTTGCATGTCGAGCACCGGGCGCGGCTCACCTTGCGGCGGCGTCCATACCTTCGGCGTGAGCATTCCGGCGATATGAACAGGCTCACCAGCATGCAGCGCCAGCAAGGCAGCACAGGCGGCCTTGTCGAAGGCAATCACGTTCACGAACAGGGCTTCACCGCTTTGCATCGGCGTGCGCACCTTGCAAGTGACAAAGGGCTTCCCGGCTTGGCCGGTTTTCTCCACGGCGGCACCGTGCAGCGTGCCACCTATCAGGGCGTCAATCATGGGCGGCCTCCTTCGGGGCAGTTGTGGGCTTCGGCGCGGCTGCGTATTGCTCCAGGGCGCGGCGCAGGGCTTCGGCGGCTTGGCGCAGTTCGTCGAGCGCCTGCCGGGTAGGGTTCGATGCGTTCAGGTTCATGGGTTTGCTCCGGGTTGTTGCGGTCATGGCGCGGCCCTCCCGTGGCGCGGCGCGTCTAGCACTTGCTGCACCAGCGGCACACCTAGCCCCAGACGTGATGCGATGGTCTGCACGTCGGCATCCTGCGCATGCTGGCGCTGGATTGCCGCGCGCGGCAGGTAGTCCATATGCACCCATCGCACCACCCCGGCCGAATCGGCGCGGCGGAAAATCTCGCCCTTGCGCTCCAGAAGCATGAGCGCGGCGGTCAGCTTGCGGTCGGTCATGGCGTCGCCTCCTGTGCGTCGACCTCGGCAGGCTGCGCGGCTGGGGTTGCTCCAGAAGGCGGGTTATCGGCTGGCGCTTCGTCCTGCGTGCGCTGCGTCAACTTCCCCCCATACCCCCCTGTAGGTCGACGCAGGGCGCTTGACGCGCCTGCGTCTGGTGCGTCAACCTCTGAAACATGGCATGTCGACGCGGTCGACGCAGTCGGCGCAAGTTCAGGGTTAGCCTCGCTCTGCACCGGCGCTGCGATGCCTGCGAATGCATACCCTTCTGGCGCAATGGCCCATCGCTCGCCGGGGTGTCGGTTCGCTTTGGTGTAGCTCTCGCGGCGCAGATAACCCGCCTTCTGCATGGCGCGAAACAGGCCCATCACGTCAGGCTTGCTCAACCCGGCAGGGAACCCCTCCATGTGGCGCAGCACAGCCCAGGGCGTGCCCGTGGGCGCTGTTGCGCTGGGGCTGAGAAAGTCGCCAGCCTCGAAGGTTTCATGCACCAGCGCCAGCATGGCGCGCATGTTCTGCGCTTCAAAAAACGCCTTTGCAGGCTCGTTGTCGCCCTCCTTCCCGCTGGGGCGTTCTTCCACCACGGCGCAGGATGAATAGGGCGTCCCGTCGTCCTCGATGCCCAGTGTTTCGACCTCCAGCCGAAAACCGATGCCCTCGGCGTCGGCTCCGTCCTTGGCCTTGGCGATGCGCCAGCTTCTGGCGTCCCCATCGCGGCGCACTTCGATGGCTGCATCAAGGGCGGCGTGCAGGCTGGAATGTCCGCGCATGCCCCGGCTCAAATCCTTGCCGCTGTGATGCACCAGCAGCACCAGCCCACCGATGCGGCGCTGCAATTCGGCTGCGGCCTCGATGATTGCACCCATGTCCTCGGCTGTGTTTTCGTCCAAGCCCAGCGCGGCGCGGTTCAGCGTGTCGATTATCAGCAGGCCACCACCCGCACCGCTGGCGCTGCACGCCTTTGCAAGTTCGTTCACATCGTCGGCAGTGGGCAGGTTGAACGGTTGTGCCACCACAAAACGCAGCCCCTCGGGCAAAAGCCGTCTGTGGTGTTTCTCCCATGCCTGCACCCGCTGCGATAGTCCAGCCTCGCCCTCCAGCCCTACATAAACCACCGGCGCGGCATAGGTGCGATACCCGAACCAGCGGCGGCCTTCGGCAATCGCGGCAGCCATGTCCAGGCATAGAAACGTCTTGCCACTGCCTGATGCACCGAACAGCGCAGCCAGTCCCTCGGCAGGCAGCACACCACGCACCAGCCAGCGCACCGGCGGCAGCGCGGCGATTTCTGCGGCTGTGCGCAGCCGGTAACGTCCTGCGGGTTCGCTGGCGCTCGATAGCAGCACCTCCAGGGCGTCCGCGCCATGCTCTGCGGCGTAGTCGTTCGCGTCGAAGTTCGGCGGGCTGCCTTCGGGCAGGCGCACCACCTGGCACCCATGTTCGCGGGCGATGGCTTCGGCCTGCTGCTCCTTGCCTGCATCGGGCACCAGCACCAGCGGCAGGGCTGGCGCTTGCTGGCGCAGGGCCTTCACCACGGCAGCCGTGCGGCCTGCACCAAAGGTTACAGCGGCAGGCTGCCCGGTTGCCTGCCAGCAAGCCCAGGCTTGGCCGATGCCCTCCACGATGAAGCATTGCGCGGCGTCTGGCAGGTTGCCCCCCACGATGTGCAGGCCGTCGCCAAAGCTCGCACCAGGCAGGTTCAGCTTTTTGCCCGCACCGGGCGGCGGGATGAATTGCAGCGTCTGGAGTTCACCAGCCAGCGTGCGGCAGGGCAGCACCAGCCAGCCGGTCACGTCCTGCCCGGCGATACGCAGGGATGAACCAGCGGGCACTTGGCGCAAACCTTCGGCTTTGCCGCGCTTGGCCGTGATGTAGCCATGCTGCGGGCGTGCGGGTTCGCATTGCTCCCAGATAGCGGCGGCGTCTGGCTGTGCCCGCTGTGGGCTGGGCTTGGCCTGGCGCGGCGTTGCCTGCTGGCGCTGCTTGCGGGATGTGTCACGCCAGCCGTGCGAGAAGGCAAGGTGAAACAACGTGCCCGGCCCGATGCCGTCACCCTTGAAGCTCTGCCACACGGCGGCGCAGTCCTTCGGCCCGGCGTAGTTGTCGCCTCTACTGCTCCAGTCGGTGAAGTCCTCCAGCGCCAGCCCGGCGGCTTTGGCGGCCATGCCTGCGCGTGTCCAGTCCTCGCGGTTCAAATCTGGCGGGATGGCTTGCAGCGCGTCGCGGGCGCGCTCGATGTCGTTGCCGTTCATCAATTGCGCACTCCCCGCACCGCTGCGATGTCCGCAGGCTCCAGCATGTAGCGTGCGATGCCACAGGCGCGGCCCGTCCAAGGGCTGCCGTCCTCGCTGACTGTGCGAACGTGCCAGCCTTTGCGCTTGAGCAACCAGGCATAGGCAGCAAGTCGCCACGTCCGCGCGATGGCTCCGAACTCGGGATGGTTCAGGCTTGCGCCATCGAGCAAGGCGGCGAGTAGCTGGCCCTCTTTGGTTGCGCTGCTCGGCCATTGTGGGCAGAATGCAGGTTGTTCGAAAAGCTCTTGCTGTACTGCCTCGGACTGCCCGCCCTGCCCGGCGGGTTTCTCATTTTTTGGGGTGCGTTCCATGTCAGGCACCCCCATTGAGCGCGCGCGCCACGTCTGCGATAGGCCACAGCAAGCGGCCTCCGACATTGCGCGGCCTCACGCCGCAGCAATGCCCGGCAATGCAAAAATTCTTGCGCGCTGTCTGCGGCGCGCGTCCCACGGTTCGGGCGAATTCGGCGGTTGTCAGGAAGTCCCGGCCCTGTGCGATGCGGGCCAATTCGGGCGGCATGTTTTGCGTGTCCATCGGTTCCCCTCCTATGGGGTAAGTTGCGATGGATTCGCAAGTTATGCGGCCTTTTGCGGCTCTCCGATAGCTGCGGGCGCTCGCGGGCGCTGGCGTCCGTTAGCGGGCGTTCGCGGCGCTTTTCATGCGCTTGCGTAGCGCGTCGAACGTGAAAAAACCCACGCCACCTGCGGGCGTTAGATACTTGATACCTTCACCTTGGGCGAACCCAATAAACGGCGCTTTGCCCTGCTCGGCCCATCGCTGGAGCACGGCATAAACCGCGTGCGCGCCGCTTGGGTTCGTCGCCTCTCGTTTTGCTGCCTCAATCTCGGCGTCTAGCTGTTGCGCTCGTTTTCCCTTCGTGCTGTTGCGCACCGTGCCCAGCCCTGCAATCGTTGCGGCCTCACCCGCTGGCGATTCCTTCGCGGCGAACTGCTCCACGGCTAGGCGAAAGCCCACATGCACCGGCTCGCCCATCGAATCGGCCCAGGCTAGCCATTCGCGGGGTCTGGCGCGTTCCATGCCTTGTGATTCGGCTATTTCCACGAAGTCAAGGGCGCGCATTTTTGCGCCACCGGCGAAATCGTTGTGATTCAGGTTTAGCGTTTTATGGGCCTTCGGTTCCAGTCCTGCGAGCAATCGGGCGGCGTCTGCTGCTTTCAGCAATGGCCTGTGTTCAACCCATTTGCTCCAGTTGATAGGCTCTCCGCCATTGATGGCGCACTCGATAAATTCGGCTGCCGTCCAGCCGTCAACGCTTGTGCCGTCTGCTTCGTGTGTCATGTCTGCGCTCCTTCGTGCGCTGGCCTTCGTTCATGGGCACCAGGCAGGCGGGCGAAGGTTCCCGCTTTTCTCCCCGTCGGGATAGCCTGGCGCGATGCGTGATGAACTCCATGGACATCAGTGCAGAATCACTGCTAGAGTGGGATGGCCATTGTTATTGTCAAACTTCGTCTGTCTGGGGGATACATCATGCTGAAAAAAGTCGGATTCGCCATTGCTGCGGCTCTAATCTCGTCGCTCGCCCATGCGAATAGTCCCTACGATGGCGCATATGTCTGCACTGGATACGTGCCAGCGATTAATTTTGGCTTCACTGGCTACATGGTTTTTTTAACCAAGTCGGACGGAGTTACAGCAGCATCATCGGCGTTGGCTCCTGTGCCTACCGCTGTTCAGGCCTATGGGTATTCCTTCGGAACACTGAGCGGGAATGTCTACAGCGGCACTGAAGAACTCACCGGCAGGACAGAATCAATTACCTTTACAGCCAGCGGCACAGCACCTGTAAATAGTCAAATCCTCATTAACGGCACTTCCTATGCGGATACTGTGACTTGTGCGAAGGTGTTTTAACCGCAAATAGCTTGGCTTGAGATTCTCAGCCCTCAATACGCACCACGGCCCGCGCTCCCACTGCTTGCGCATAACGCTGGACGCTGCGCAGTGAAGGCGGGCGCTTGCCGCTTTCCAGCCGGGCAATCACGCTTTGCGTCGTGCCCATGCGCTGCGCCACCTCTGCCTGCGACAACCCGGCGCGGGCACGGGCGGCAATCAGCTCGCGGGCCATGTCGAATTCTGGCCCCAGCGCGTCATACTCGGCTTGCACTTCGGGCGATTGCAGCAGGGTGCGCTTGATGCTGTGCAGGGTTTTCATGTCAGGGCCTCCAGGCGCTTGCGTGCAGCTTCAATCGCGGCACGCGGGGTTGTCTGTGTTTTCTTCACGAACACATGCAGCACCAACAGCGTGCGGCCCTGCATGGCGGCATAGATGGCGCGGGCGATGCCGTCCCGGCCCTGCATGCGCATCTCCCACAGCTTGCCCTCGATGGGGCGCACATGGGGCATGCCCACATGCTGCGGCCCGTAGCTCTCCAGCAGTTCGGCAATGCGAAGGAATCGGGCTTGCGTGTCTGCGGGTAGCGCCAACAATTCCGGTTCGGCTGCGGGATGTAGCTGCACTGTCCATTGTGTCATTTTATCGCCTTTTTGCTATTACTGCACCCGGCGCAGCGTCGGCAGCTCCTGCGCGGCAGCGAAGTCGATACCAGCCTGCTCCAGAATCCACGCCTCGATGCGTTCATGGTGAACCCGCAGCAAGTCCAGCGGGCGCACCTTGTAATGCCGTTCGGCTGTGGCGCTGGGCTTGTGCCCCATGATTTGCGCCACCACCCCGGCGGGAATCTCCAGCCATTCGGTCAATGTCGCGAAACTGCGGCGCAGGCCGTGCAGCGTCAGGCCCTCGATACCGGCAGCGCGGCATGCGCGGGCGTGCGGCGTGTTCGGCTTGGAAAGCTGCCCGCTGGCGCTGCTGGGGCTGGAAAACACCCATGCATTGCGGCGCGGCGGCAGCGCCAGCAAGTGCGCCACGTAGGGGGTGAGCGGAATCATGCGCTCGCCTTCCACCTTGTCCCGAATGACGATGCTGCGCCATTGCATGTCGATGTCCTCCCAGCGCAGGGTGAGCACTTCACCAGGCCGGGCACCTGTCAACAGCATGACTTGCAGTGCGGCGGCGATGGCTGGATTTTGAATCTGGCGCACATGGGCGAACCAGGCGGGCAGTTGCTCCCGCGTCAACACATCGGACTTGACGCCGGGCTTGCCCAGCGCCTCACGGGTGCGGCGCGTCTTGGCCGGGTTCGTCTGCACAATGCCTGCATAGCGCGGGTGTTCAGCGCACCAGGTCAGGAATGCGCGCAGCAGTCGCCATGCCAGCCGTGCCCTTGTTGGGCGCTTCTGGCCTTCACGCGCTGCCCATGCCTCGATGCGGGCGGCGTCGAGTTGTGCCAGTGGCAAGGGCATGAACTCGGCAAGCGGTGCGGCGGTTTTCCCGTTCCGATAACCCCTACCCGTCACCTTCAAGTTGCCGGGCTGCACCATGCGCAAGTTGTCCCGATAGTGCAGGGCGCTCCAGTGCGGGCGGCGCTCCTCCAGATAGGCGCTCCACACTTCGCCCACTGTCAGGGTTTGGCGCTGGCGCTGCATCTGCTCCTGCGCCTTCGCTGCGGCTTCCGCCTCCCCCTGCTCCCGGCGCTGCTCGTTCGGGTTGATGCCGCTGTCAACCAGCACCTTCAGCCGGGCGGCTTCCTTGCGGGCAGCGTCGAGCGTCCATGCTGCCGGGCTTCCAATCGTCACCCGCACCGTGCGGCCCTGGCTCCACGCCTCGAAAACGTAGGCGCGGGCATTGTTGGCCGTCACGCGTAAACCGAGGCCGGGCTGCTTGGCGTCCCAGTAGATGGCCTGCTGCTTGCCTGCCGGGCATGTGAAGTCTGCCACCCGTCCCGCCGTGAAGTTCTCCCGCTTGCCCATGTCTCTGCCCTCCTAGGCGGCCCATGTAGGGGCCATGTAGGGAAATTTTAGCCATGTAGGGGAATACTGAGCAACATTTTGATGCACTGCACATCGGCTAAGTGCCTGATTTACTTAGAAACAGCAACATGCGGGAATGCTGCGGAATGCTATACTCGCAGGACTCATAATCCTTTGGTCGTTGGTTCAAGTCCAACACGGCCTACCAAATCGATTCGCACGATGCCAGCCTGGACGACTTTCCTCCTGTTCATCAGCTTCGCGCTTGCCGCATCGTTCACCCCAGGGCCGGCAGTGATGTTGTCGATCCATAACGCCCTGCACTTGGGGTGGCGACATGCCCTGTGGTCATCGCTGGGCAATATTTCCGGTCTGCTGGTGCTGGCGACGCTGAGTGCACTGGGCTTGAACGCGGTGCTGCAATCGTCGGAACTGGCGTTCATGGTGGTGAAGGTTGCGGGAGCCGCTTATCTGATCTGGCTCGGCATCCAGCAATGGCGCAAGGCGGGAAAGTCGCTTGTTGCAGCGTCTGAAGCGAGCAGCGGTGAAACGGCGGAATATCGCCCTCGCACGCAGTTTGCACGGGGGCTGAAAGTGGCGCTGACCAATCCCAAGGCCATCGTGTTCATTGCGGCCCTGTTCCCGCAGTTCATCAGTGTCGCCAAGCCCATGGCCCCGCAGTACGCCGCGCTGACCTTGACCTTCATGCTGATCTCGCTTTTGGCGCTGAGCACCTATGCGGGTCTGGCGGTGCTGGCGCGCAGACGGCTCAGCGTCTGGTTTGCCTCGGGATGGCCGCAGCGGCTGTCGGGGTCGGTGTTCTGCGCGTTCGGCCTGGGTCTGCTGCGCCTGCAGCGGGTGTGATCGTCTGGCAAGATCAACCGCCTTTCTATGCCCAGCCTGGAGGCGCCCAGCATTCCATCATGCGTAGCCGCGCAGCCTGCAGACGGACTGACATGAGCGCCGCAAAGAGCTTCATCAGCGCGTAGCCCAGAGCGGGATCGCGCTCGCATTCTTGCAGGATGGCCTTGCCGTCGAAGCGCAACAAGGTGCTGCGTGTGAGCGACTTGGCTTCGAAGACCCATTTGTAGGGCGGGATGAGCCAGGACCACCCCAGCACGTCATGCGGCCCCAGCGTCTGCACTTCCACGCCGGGGCCATTGATCGCGGGCACCCCAACCTGGATCGACCCCGAGCGCACCACATAGAACACGTCCGCTGCCTGCCCCTGCTGGAACAGCACGTCCCCGGCACCGATCTGCACCTCACTGGCAAAGGGCACCAGGCGGGCAGCTTGCGCTTGGCTCAATCCGGAGAGCAGCGTGTTGGCCTGCAATTCCTGCATCACGGCATCGGTCTGCATGAGGAGACTCCTTCGGGTTGGATCCTGTCTTCTCGCATTGCAGTCTTTCTGGATCTTGGCGTGTTGAGGAGGGTCAAGCGCACGCCAGGTCACTGCGCGAACGAAAAGACCCCCATCCGGAGGAACCCGGATGCGCGAGATACGCCTCGCATGAAAAATCGCAACCAACGACCCAGAAAGGAGCAACCATGGGCGCAACCACAATCGGCATCAAGATGGACGATGCGCTGCGCGAGCGGGTGCGCAGGGCAGCAAACCAGATCGGGCGCACGCCGCACTGGCTGATCAAGCAAGCCACGCTGCAACTCGTCGAGCAGATCGAGCGCGGCGCGTTTGCCACACAGGCACTGCATGCACCCGAGGCGGCGCAACCCGATTTGCAACCAGAGGCTGCGAATGGCGCAACCTCCTGCGACGTTCAGCCCTTTCTTGATTGGGCGCAGGGTGTGCTGCCGCAGACCGATCTGCGCGCGGCCATCACTGCGGCCTGGCACCGGCCCGAGCCGGACAGCCTGCCGATGCTGGTCGAGCTGGCGCAGGTGCATGATCCGGCGCAACGCGCGGCGATCCGCCAACTGGCGACCCGATTGGTCGAGGGTGTGCGGGCACGGCGGGAACTGGGCGGGGTGGAAGCGCTGGTGCAGGAGTTCTCGCTCTCCAGCCAGGAGGGCGTGGCGCTGATGTGCCTGGCCGAAGCGCTGCTGCGCATCCCGGACAACGCCACGCGCGACGCACTGATCCGCGACAAGATCGGCCGTGGCGACTGGCAGTCGCACCTCGGGCATTCGTCCTCACTGTTCGTCAACGCGGCGGTGTGGGGGCTGATGCTCACCGGCCGACTCACGGCCACTTCGAGCGAGAAGGGTCTGAGCAGCGCACTCACCCGACTGATTGGCAAGGGCGGCGAGCCGCTGATCCGCCAGGGCGTGCAGCGGGCGATGCGGCTGATGGGCGAACAGTTCGTCACCGGCCAGACCATTTCCGAGGCGCTGGCCAATAGCCGCGCCCACGAGAAAAAGGGATTTCGCTACTCCTACGACATGCTGGGCGAGGCCGCTGTGACCGAGAACGACGCGCAGCGCTATTTCGCCGCATATGAACAGGCGCTGCATGCCATCGGCAAGGCGTCGCACGGCCGCGGGCTGCTGGACGGTCCGGGGCTGTCGGTCAAGCTCTCGGCGCTGCATCCGCGCTACAGCCGCGCGCAGTACGACCGCGTGATGGCTGAGCTGCTGCCGCGCCTCACGCGGCTGGTGGTACTGGCACGGCACTACGACGTGGGCATCAATATCGACGCGGAGGAGTCCGACCGGCTGGAACTCTCGCTCGATCTGCTCGAGTCATTGTGTTTCAACCCGGCGCTGGCTGGTTGGAACGGCATCGGCTTCGTGGTGCAGGCATATCAGAAGCGCTGCCCTTTCGTCATCGACCATCTCATCGATCTGGCCCGGCGCAGCGACCACCGGTTGATGATCCGGCTGGTCAAGGGCGCATACTGGGACAGCGAGATCAAGCGGGCACAGATCGACGGCCTCGACGGCTATCCGGTGTACACCCGCAAGGTGCATACCGATGTGTCGTACCTGGCCTGCGCACGCAAGCTGCTGGCTGCGCCCGATGCGGTCTATCCGCAATTCGCCACGCACAACGCGCAGACGCTGGCCAGCATCGTGCACATGGCGGGGGAAGGCGCCCCAACCGACCGCTACGAATTCCAGTGTCTGCACGGCATGGGCGAGCCGCTGTACGAACAGGTGGTCGGCGCGGTGGCCGATGGCAAGCTCGGACGCCCCTGCCGCATCTACGCGCCGGTGGGCACCCACGACACCCTGCTGGCCTATCTGGTGCGACGGCTACTGGAAAACGGCGCGAACACCTCGTTCGTCAACCGCATCCACGACCCCGCCGTGGACGTGGCCGAGCTGGTGGCCGACCCGGTGGATGCGGTCCGCGCGATTGCCGCGCAGACCGGCGTGCTCGGCGCGCCGCACCCCGGCATCCCCCTGCCCCGTGCGTTGTTCAGTGGCCTGGGCGCGCAGGCGCGGCGCAATTCCCTGGGTCTGAATCTGGCGCATGAGCAGCAGCTCGCCTCGCTGTCCGCTGCGCTGCTGCGCAGCGCGCAACAGTTGGCACACGCCGCGCCCGGCAGCGTCACCGACGCTGTGCCTGGCAACACCGCGCAGGCGCAGGCCGAGGGCTGGCAGCCGGTGCGCAATCCAGCCGACCACCGCGACCTGGTCGGCTGGGTACGCAACACCTTGCCCGCAGAGATCGACCCGATCATGCAGCGCGCAGCACACGCTGCGCCAATCTGGCAGGTCACGCCACCCGCCGAGCGCGCCGCCTGCCTGCAGCGCGCCGCCGATGCGCTGGAGCAGCAGATGCAGCCGCTGCTCGGCCTGATCGTGCGCGAGGCCGGCAAGACCCTGCCCAACGCCATCGCGGAGGTGCGCGAGGCGGTGGACTTCCTGCGCTACGACGCTGCGCAGGCGACAGCGCAGTTCGACAACGCCACGCACCGTCCGCTCGGCGTGGTGCTGTGCATCAGTCCGTGGAACTTCCCGCTGTCCATTTTCTGCGGCCAGGTGGCCGCAGCGCTGGCCGCGGGCAATGCGGTCGTGGCCAAGCCGGCGGAACAGTCCCCGCTGATCGCCGCGGCAATGGTGCGCCTGCTGCACGCAGCCGGAGTGCCCGCTGATGCGGTGCAGCTCGTTCCGGGCGATGGTGCCACGGTGGGGGCGGCGCTGGTTGCCCATCCGACGGTGGCCGGGGTGATGTTCACCGGCTCCACCGAAGTCGCGCGGCACATTGCGCGAACCCTGGCGCAGCGCCTCAGCCCGCAGGGGCGCCCCATCGCGCTGATCGCCGAGACTGGCGGGCAGAACGCGATGATCGTCGACTCCTCGGCGCTGGCCGAACAGGTCGTCGCCGACGTGCTCTCCTCGGCCTTCGATTCCGCCGGGCAGCGCTGCTCGGCGCTGCGGCTGCTGTGCGTGCAGGAGGACGTGGCCGATCGCCTGATCGGCATGCTCAAGGACGCACTGTGCGAATGGGTCATGGGCAACCCCGACCGCCTGCACACCGACATCGGCCCGGTGATCGATCTGGAGGCGCGTGACCGCATCGAGGCGCACATTGCGCGCATGCAGGCCGAGGGCCAGGCGGTCACTCGCCTGGGGCGCAACCAAGGCAGCGGCCACGGCACTTTTGTGCAGCCCGCGCTGATCGAGATCGACGCCGTCAGCCGCCTGCAGCATGAGGTGTTCGGCCCGGTGCTGCATGTGCTGCGCTATCCGCGCGCACAGCTCGGCGCGGTGATCGACGCGATCAACGCCACCGGCTACGGCCTGACGTTCGGCATTCACAGCCGCATCGACGAAACCATTGCCGAGGCCTGCAGCCGCATCCACGCGGGCAATGTTTACGTCAACCGCAACATCATCGGCGCAGTGGTTGGGGTGCAACCCTTTGGCGGCATGGGGCTGTCGGGCACCGGCCCCAAGGCCGGCGGGCCGCTGTACCTGCACCGCCTGGTGCAACCCACGAAACGATCGGCTGTGGCCATACCGGAGGCTGCGGCCGCCGCAGCGATGGGCATGAGCAGCGCAGATGCGCCGGCTGCAACCGTGCAGGCGCTGCAGCAGCTCGCCAGCGCGCTGCGCGACGGCGTCGTTTCCATCGACGGGCTCGATGCCGCGCAGGCCGCAACCCTCTGCGCCAGCTATCTGGCGCTCAGTCCGCTGGAAACGGTCTACACCCTGCCCGGACCGACCGGCGAGACCAATCGCTATCGCCTGCTGCCGCGTGACACGGTGTGGTCCATGCCGCAGACCCCTCTGGGGCTGCTGCACCATGTCGCGGCAGCGCTGGCAACGGGCAATGTCTGCTGCGTCGAAAGCCCGGATGCCGCAAGCCAGATTGCGCGCGCGGTCGCCGCCTTGCCGCAGGCCGTGCAGGCCCACGTGCGCCTGTGCCCACCCTCACAGGCCGATGCCCTGCCGCTGCTCGGCGCGGTGCTGTTCGAGGGCGATGCCGACGCACTCGCCCGAGCCCAGACACGCTGGGCACAGCGCGAAGGTGCAATCGTGCGCATCGAAAGCCTCAGCGCCGCGCAGATTGCGGATGGCACCCTGATCGACCTCGCCGCGCTGCTGCACGAACAGAGCCTGAGCACCAATACCGCCGCAGCCGGCGGCAACGCGCAGCTGATGACCCTGGGCTGACGCGGTACGAGCCCCCTTTGCGCGCGACAATGCAGCGTCGATCCGTCCACACCATGCAGCCTTCCACGCTCACCCCACCCCCACTCGGTGCGGCAGTTCCGCACTGGACACCGCCGCCCGCACCCGGCAGACGGCCGCTGCTCGGGCAGTTCTGCACGCTGGAGCCCGCTGATGCGCAGCGCCACGCCGCCGATCTGTTTGCCGCGTACAGCATGGATGCGTGCGGCGACGACTGGGCCTACCTGCCCTATGGACCGTTCGGCACGCAGCGCGCCTACGCGCAGTGGATGCAGTCCAACTGCGGCGGTCTCGATCCGCTGTTTTTCGCCATCGTCGATCACGCCAGTGGCAAGGCGTTGGGACTGGCCAGCTATCTGCGCATCACTCCGGCTGCGGGCAGCATCGAGATCGGTCATCTGGCGTTCTCGCCGCTGCTGCAGCGGCGACGCGCCGCGACCGAGGCGCTGTATCTGCTGATGCGCGAGGCGTTCGCGCTCGGCTATCGACGGCTGGAGTGGAAATGCAACGCGCTCAACGCCGCGTCGCGCCAGGCGGCGATCCGGCTGGGTTTCACGTTCGAGGGGATATTCCGGCAGGCTGCCGTGGTGAAGGGCCGCAATCGTGACACCGCGTGGTTCAGCATCATCGACTGCGAATGGCCTGCACTGGACGCGGCATTCGCGCACTGGCTCGCGCCGGACAACTTCGCTGAAAACGGGCGGCAGCGCGAGCGCCTGTCAGCGCTCACCGCTGCCGCCCTGGGGCGTGACCGCGCCGGTCAGGCGGAATAGACCGGGAACGCGTCGGTCAGCTTTTTCACCGCCGCGCGCACGCGCTCCAACGTGCCGGCGTCCTCTGGCTTGTCGAGCACGTCGGCAATCAGGTGCGCGGTCTGGATCGCCTCGGCCTCCTTGAAACCACGCGTGGTCATCGCCGGTGAGCCGATGCGGATGCCCGAGGTGACGAAGGGCTTTTCCGGGTCGTTCGGAATGGCGTTCTTGTTCACGGTGAGATGGGCCTCACCCAGCACTTTCTCTGCCGCCTTGCCGGTGATGTTCTTGGCGCGCAGATCGACCAGCATCACATGCGATTCGGTGCGCCCGCTGACGATGCGCAGCCCACGGCTGATGAGCGTATCGGCCATCGCCCGCGCGTTGGCAACGACCTGCTGCTGATACACCTTGAACTCGGGAGACAGTGCCTCCTTGAACGCCACCGCCTTGCCGGCGATCACATGCATCAGCGGCCCGCCCTGGATGCCGGGGAAGATCGCGCTGTTGATCGCCTTGGCGTGCTGCTCCTTCATCAGGATGACACCGCCGCGCGGCCCGCGCAGGCTTTTGTGCGTGGTGGTCGTCACCACGTCGGCATGCGGCACGGGGTTGGGGTAGACGCCGGCGGCGATCAGCCCGGCGTAGTGCGCCATGTCCACCATGAAGTAGGCGCCGATGTCCCTGGCCACGCGGGCGAAGCGCTCGAAATCGATGCGCAGGCTGTAGGCGCTCGCTCCCGCGATGATGAGCTTGGGTTTGTGCTCGTGCGCCAGGCGCTCCATCGCGTCGTAATCGATCTCTTCCTGCGCGTTCAGCCCGTAGCTGACCACCTTGAACCACTTGCCGCTCATGTTCAGCGGCATGCCGTGCGTCAAGTGCCCGCCTTCGGCCAGGCTCATGCCCATGATGGTGTCGCCGGGGTTGAGCAGCGCGAAAAACACCCCCTGATTGGCCTGCGAGCCGGAGTTGGGCTGCACATTGGCGGCCTCGGCGCCGAAGAGCTGCTTGACGCGGTCGATCGCCAGCTGCTCGGCGATGTCGACGAACTCGCAGCCGCCGTAATAGCGCTTGCCGGGATAGCCCTCGGCATACTTGTTGGTGAGTTGCGAACCCTGCGCCTGCATCACCGCAGGCGAGGTGTAGTTTTCCGATGCGATCAGCTCGATGTGGTCTTGCTGCCGCTGGTTTTCGGACTGGATGGCCGCCCACAGGTCGGGGTCGGTCTGGGCGATGGTGATGTTGCGGTCGAACATGGAAAGGGTCCAGGTAACGGCCCGCGGCTTGCCTGGGTGAAGGCAAGCGCACAAGCCTGGGCTGATCGGAATCATTGACAGCGATGGCGCTGGCCCAGGCGAACGGCTAAAAGTCCAGCACTCCCCGGTGGTTCGTCCCACCTCAAGACCGACTCGCAAGCCAGTCTCTATCGCCAGTCGTGCAGGTCGATATGGTAATGCGTTGTCGCGTTGCCGCGCCTATCTCAGGTCAGCGAGGATGGCTTTTGTTCAGAGAGCTGCGGCTCGGCGGCAACCGTGGGCTTGGCGACCGGCGTTGTCCCATGCGTGCCGGGTTGCGCACCGGCACTGGCCGTCAGCGATGCGGTTGTCTGCTTGGGAGACACGCCCGCCACGCGCTCAAGCTGTACCTGCTCGGCCAGCACCTTGTCGGCGTAGCCACCCTCGTTGGCGTCGGTGGTGGCGCCAACGTAATAGCGCAGACCCGCACGCACCGAACCCCCGCGGTTGATCGCGTCCTTGAGCACCACGGCGCCAACGCGCATGTTGGCCAGTGGGTCGATGCTGGCCTGCGGGCCACCGAATGCGGCGAACTTGTCACGGTGCACGCCGGCCATCACCTGCATCAGCCCGGTCGCGCCCGCGCCACTTGCGGCGTAAGGGTTGAACGACGATTCCACCGCCATCACGGCGAGGATGAGCAGGGGATCGAGTTTTTCCTGCCGCCCCACGGTCCACGCCGCGCTGACGAGTTGCGCCATGGCATTGGGCGCAATGCTGTAGCGCCGCGCCAGCCAGTTGGATACCGTGCGTTGCTGCGCCGTCAGTGCGGGCGCCTCCACGGATGGCACCTGCGCAGCCTGCGCCACGGGCAGCAGCGCCTCCGTGGGCTTTTGGGCCAGCGCCTGCAGCTCATCGGTTGCAGTCTTGCGCGCCATGACCCACTGGGTCAGGCCACGGTCCAGCGAGGAGATGGCATGCGGCTGGAAATACAGATACGCACCACCAGCCACCACAAACAGACCCACCATCATCAGGGTTTGATGTGTCAATTCCCAGAATCCACCGATCAGCCGACGAGCACGCGGCAGAGTGGATCGCATTGCGTTCAACATGGAACACTCCTGTGTCTAAGCGGAAAAGCCGCTGCGTGAAGCCAATTGCAGACGTCGTTTCTCAAGGGCACAGATCCGACAACACAGGCTCACCAGGGGAGCCCAACGGCCTAAGATGCGAGCTTTGCTGGAAGCTGGCATCTGAACTGCTGCATTCCATCTGTTGGACACAGCAAGGCGTGTTTCGGGGCGAGTGTGCAGCCCGCCTGATGAACAGGCGCATTAGGGCAAACACGGATCGAATTTTAGGAATATCGTTATTCCAGGTCAACGCATAAGGTCTTGTTTTTTACTTCTATTCGTTATATGAAATATCGGGACCTCCGCGATTTCCTCTCTCAGCTTGAAGCCCTTTCCCTCCTGCGCCGCAGTCAGCAGGCCGTGTCGCCCCATCTGGAAATGACCGCAGTCTGCGACGCCCTGCTTCGCGGGGGTGGACCTGCGGTGCTGTTCGAGCAGCCCACCGGCTACGCCATGCCGGTGCTGGGCAATCTGTTCGGCACCCCGCAGCGTGTGGCGCTGGGCATGGGTGTGCAGGATGTGAGTGAACTGCGGCGCATTGGCGAGGTGCTCGCCCGTTTGAAGGAGCCCGAGCCGCCGCGTGGCCTGAAGGACGCGGGTGAGCTGATGCAACTGGTCAAGGCGGTGTGGGACATGCGACCGGCAACCGTCTCGCGCCCGGCCTGCCAGCAGGTGGTCCTCGAAGGCAATGAGGTCGATCTGAACCGCCTGCCGATCCAGACCTGCTGGCCCGATGATGCGGGCCCGCTGCTGACCTGGGGGCTGGTGATCACCCGTGGGCCGCAGAACGTGCCTGCGCCGCGCAAGCGGCAGAACCTGGGCATTTACCGCCAGCAGCGCATCGGTCGCAACCAGCTCATCATGCGCTGGCTGGCGCATCGCGGCGGGGCACTCGACTTTCGCGAGTTTGCACTGGCCAATCCGGGCCAGCCCTTTCCGATTGCCGTGGCGCTGGGTGCCGATCCGGCCACGACGCTGGGGGCGGTCACCCCGGTGCCGGACGCTTTGAGCGAATACCAGTTCGCCGGGCTGCTGCGCGGCGCGCGCACCGAGGTCGCCCGCTGCATCGGCCTCGATCTGCAGGTCCCCGCCACCGCGGAAATCGTGCTCGAGGGGCAGATTCCCCCGGCTGCCGCGGGCTGGCGCGGGACGAGCGAGGCCGGCGTGCCACTGATGGAAAAAAACGGGTATCTGCACGCGCTCGAAGGGCCGTTCGGCGACCACACGGGGTATTACAACGAACAGGAGTGGTTTCCGGTGTTCGAGGTCGAGCGCATCACCCACCGCGAGCAGCCGATCTACCACTCCACCTACACCGGCAAGCCGCCGGACGAACCCGCGGTGCTGGGCGTGGCGCTCAACGAGGTGTTCGTGCCCATCTTGCAGAGGCAGTACCCGGAAATCCAGGATTTTTACCTGCCACCGGAGGGCTGCAGCTACCGGCTGGCGGCAGTGTCGATCCGCAAAGCGTATGCCGGCCATGCCAAGCGGGTGATGTTCGGCATCTGGGGCTTTCTGCGACAGTTTCTCTACACCAAGTTCATCATCGTCACCGACGACGACGTCAACATCCGCGACTGGAACGACCTGATCTGGGCGATCACCACCCGAGTCGATCCGGTGCGCGACACCGTGCTCGTCGACAACACGCCGATCGACTATCTCGACTTTGCTTCACCCACTGCCGGCCTGGGCGGCAAAATGGGCCTGGACGCGACCCACAAGTGGCCCGGCGAGACCGCGCGCGAATGGGGACGAGTCATCGTGCCGGACGCACAGGTGACCGCGCGGATGCAGGGTGTCATCGACTCCTTGCTGTCTGCGCCGCCGCAACAATAAATCGTTTCAAATCAAGAGGCTGGTGAATCAATCTGCCTGCCTGCTGACCATCACCCCACGCGGCAGTCGTGTTTGGCTTGACGCTGACTTCAACCAAGGCGTACCTTGGTGTCGCCTTTGCAGTTCGGCTGCTTTGGCATACAGGCCGGGTCAAACCTGGGCTGTTGCAAGACCCCCATCATGCATCCCTGCATGAGCTTGACAGGCGGCAGCAAACCCGACTGTCGGACCCCGGGCCGCAGACCTTCTGGCTGCGGCCCGCTTCGCTTGCATGGGCCTCTCTGACTTTCAGTGCATGCCGCCCTGCATGCCCATGCCCGGCATGGCGCTGTCTCCCGCAATCTTGTCGCGCGGTTCCACCTTGAGCTGCAATTGCAGTTGCCCACCGCCCGCAAGCTTCACCGTGACCGGCACAGTAGCGCCCACCTTCAACGGCTCTTTCAGGTCCATGAACATCAGGTGGTAGCCCGAACCCGGTTGCATGCGCAGGGTCTTGCCCGCTGGCAGCGGAATCTCGCCCACTTCACGCATGCGCATGATGTTGTTCTCCATGCGCATGGTGTGCAGTTCCACATGCCCGCAGACCGTTGAGGCGGCAGACACGATCTTGTCGTCCGCATTGCCGTGGTTGACGATGGTGAGAAACCCACCGCCATTGCGCGCCCCCGGAATCGACGGCAAGGCCTGCGCCTGCGTCACTTCAATGTCGCCAGCACGTTGCGCCATGGCGGCAGGGGCAATGGCCAGCATCAGCGCGGCCGTGCTGGCGGCCAGCCAGCGGCTCAGGGTCGATTTGCGCAGATTCATGTGTTCTCTCCTCGGGATCTCAGGCTGTGGACGGCCGCTGCAGGTTGTCAGCGAAAATTGCCACGTCAAAGCTGCGTATTCTGTCAGCACAGGACAATCTCTATCCCGCGACAAATCGCCGCACTCCCGCACCAGCCGCCATGTCCACACCCGCCCTGCCCTCACTGCCTCAGCGCATCACCCTCGCCGGGGGATGTTTCTGGTGTCTCGACGCCGCGTATCGCCCCTTGCGCGGTGTGCTGCGTGTGGAATGCGGATACAGCAATGGCCACGTCCTGCGTCCCAGCTATCGTGATGTGTGCACCGGGCGTACCGGGCATGCCGAAGTCATCCGTCTGGACTTTGACCCGGATGTGCTTCCCCTGAGCACTGTGCTCGAGGTGTTTTTCGCCATGCACGATCCGACCACACGCAACCGCCAGGGCAATGATGTCGGGCCGCAGTACCGCTCGGGCATCTACACCCATGACGCGGCACAGCTGGCTGCGGTGCGCAGCTTCGTGCAACGGCTCGGTGAGCAAAGGCTGTTTGCCGACCCCATCGTCACCGAAATCGAACCCGAGTCGAACTACAGCCCCGCCGAAGAGGAACATCAGGATTACTTTGCGCATCACCCCTATCAGGGCTATTGCGCCGCAGTCATCGCGCCCAAGGTGGACAAACTGCGAAAACGCTATGCCGCGCTGCTTCGCACAGGCGCATGAAGGCAGCGCAGACCATCAGCAGCCCGCGCATCGGCGTTCTGGAATGGGCGCGGGTCGCCCTTGGCGGCCTGCTCGGCGTTGCCGCAGTGGGCTGGATCAGCCAACTGGTCGAAGGCAGCAGCGGATGGGCGCGTGTCCCCTGGCTGGTGGCCCCCATTGGGGCGAGCGCGGTCATCGTGTTCGCGCTGCCGAGCAGCCCACTGGGGCGTCCCTGGTCGGTGATTGGCGGCAACACCCTCGGAACGCTCGTGGGCATCGCCTGCGCCTCTTGGATCGGCACGCCCTGGCTGGCTGCCGGAGTGGCCGTCGGCGGGGCAATTGCACTGATGCTGCAAGCCCGCTGCCTCCATCCACCCGGCGGGGCTGCAGCCTTGCTGGCCGTGCTGACGCACACCACGGACTGGCGCTTTGCGTTCGTACCGGTCGCCTTGAATTCGGCGCTGCTCGTGCTCGGCGCACTGTCGTGGCATGCGGCCACGCGTCGGCCGCATCCGGCGCCTCAGCCTGCTGACGATGCGGTCTTGCCCAATGCGGACGAACTCTCCAGCGCACTCGATGCCGCCGTTACCCGCTATGGCGAGGTGCTCGACATCGACCGCGCCACCCTGCGCGACCTGCTGGCGGACGCCCAGGTTCGCGCCTACCACCACCGGATCGACAGCGTGCGCTGCAGCGACATCATGCAGCGCAATGTGCAGTCTGCCGGCCCGGATGAGAGCGTGGCCGATGCGCAGCGCCGACTGGAAGAGCACGGCATCAAGGCGCTGCCCGTGATCGACAGTCAGCATCAGGTCATTGGCATCGTGACCGCGGCCGATCTGCGCACCCATCCCGACGCGGCGCCCAGCGCGGTCCGTGAATCCGCCACACCGGTGGCCGCGCGCATGACGCGGCAGGTCCAGGTGGTGTCCGAAACACGGCATCTATCCGAGCTGATCCCCTTGTTTGCGAGCAGCGGCCACCATCACATTCCGGTGATCGACGACGCGGCGCGGCTGGTGGGCATGATCACGCAGAGCGATGTGATGCGCGCGCTGCACCGGCCCGCGCAGCAGGCAAGCGGCTGAGCCGCGGCTGTCGCGCACGCACAGGCAGGTTTGAGGTTTGCCGCATTCAAATGTTACGTTATAACATTTGAATTTCGTTCCACCTTACCTGCTCTCGCCGATGAACTCCACGCACCAATCCTCCCTGCGTCTGCACCCGCTTTTTGCCGCCTGCGCGCTGGCGTTTTGTCAGAACGCGGTCGCACAGACCGCCGCAGAGCCCACGGCGCTGCCCGCGATCGAGGTCAACGCTGCGCCGGTGGTCGGCGCGCCGGGAGCGCCGATGGTCGACCTGTCCGGAGCGCAATTGCTGTTGCGGCAAGGCGGCAGCAACACCCTGGGTGCAGCGCTGTCCGGGCTGCCCGGGCTGAGTTCGACCTGGTATGGGCCCAATGCCGACCGTCCGGTGGTGCGCGGGCTCGATGGCAACCGCGTGGACATTCTGTCCAACGGCTCGGCGCTGCTCGACGCCTCGGCCGCGAGCTACGACCACAACGCCCCGCTGAACCCGCTTGCGGCGCAATCGATCGAGCTGCTGCGCGGCCCGCAGGCACTGCCCTATGCCGGCGGTGCCGCGGGCGGTGTGGTCAATCTGGTCAACGACGACATTCCGCGCGAGGCGCAGCGCGGGGTGGACGGCATCGCTCAGATCCAGGGCGACAGCGCGTTTCACGGCGGCTCGGCGGCATTCGCGCTCGACGGCGGCAACAGCCGGATCGGGCTGCACGCCGACGCCTATCACCGCGAGGCGGGCGACTACACCGCCCCGCGCGGTGCCAGCGGGCCGTCGATCGAAGGTGGACGGGTGCTCAACTCCGCGGCGCACGGCAGCGGCGGCAGCCTCGGCGCGGGGCTGACCGGCGACGGGGGCTTTTTCGGCGCCGCGTTCAGCCGCAACGACAACCGCTACGGCACAATCGTCGATCCGAACGTGCAGATCGACATGCGATCCACCCGCACCAGTGTGCGCGGCGCGGTGCGCAACGTGCTCGGCGCCGACAGCGTGGGGCTGTCCTACACCCACACCGATTACCGCCATGTCGAACTCGACTCCGGCGAGCCCGCAACCCGCTTTGTCAACACCGGAGACAATCTGCGGCTGACGGCGCACCACACTTTCGGGCCGGTGCGGCTGGAGACGGGGTTGCAGGCGTTGCGGTTCGATTTTTCCGCGCTCGGCGACGAAGCCTTCCTGCCGCAGACCCACACCCGCAACACCGCCCTGTTCGCATTGGCGAGCGGCGCTGGCGGCCCTTGGGCCTGGTCTGCGGGCGGGCGGGTGGAGCAGGCGCGCGTGGCCTCCGATGGCGAGGCCGCCACCGGCATTGCCCGCTTTGGCAGCGCCAGCGCCCGGCGCTTCACCCCGCTGAGCCTGTCGCTGCAGGGCCAGTACGCGCTCACCCCGACGCTGGCGCTCACCGGCACGGTGTCGCACAACGAGCGCGCGCCGAGCTACGACGAGCTCTACGCCGATGGCACGCACGACGCCACCGGCGCCTACGAGCGCGGCAATCCAGCGCTGCCCAGGGAGCGCAGCAACAGCATCGAGGCCGGGTTCAAGGTCGCGCAGGGCCGCACCCGCTACACCGCCACCGCATTTCTCACCCGCTATGCCAACTACATCGCGCTGATCCGCAGCGGCAACACGGTCGATGGTGACGGCAACAGCGTGGCCGCAAACACCCCGGGTGCGCTGCCGGAGTTCAACTATGTCGGGGTGCGGGCGCGCTTCGTTGGCATCGAGGCCACTGCGCTGCAGCCGCTGATCGACCAGGAGGAACAGCGCCTGGACCTCACCGCCCGGCTGGACTGGGTAAGCGCCGACAACCTGAGCAACGACCAGCCGTTGCCGCGCATCGCCCCGCTGCATTTCACCCCGGCGCTGGTCTACGCTACCGGCGCGTGGAGCGCGCGCGCCGAGCTGCAGATGGCCGCGCGGCAAAACCGCGTGCCGGCGAGCGACCTGCTCGGCCCTACACCCGGCTATGTGCGGGTCAACGCCAGCCTGACCCAGCGCATCACGCTTGGCGGGCACGGCGGGCTGTGGTTCGTCAAACTCGACAATCTGACCAACCAGACCGCCTATAGCGCCAGCTCGATCGACACCCTGCGCAACCTCGCGGTGCTGCCGGGCCGGGGCATTGCCGCAGGGTTGCAGCTCAGCCTGTGATCAGCGCGCCTGTTCGAGGATTTTGCGGATCTGCGCATCCGACGGCACGCCGATCAGCATGTCGGCACGGCCGTCGGCCTTGCGCCAGATCACCACCGGCACGCCAAACAGTTTCTGGCTGTTGTACAGCGCCAGATTGGCTGCGAGTTCATCGCGCACCTTGGGGGTGATGGTCTGCGCCGGCTCGATGCCGCCGCCGGGCTGGCCGTTGGCGGCAAAATCGTAGTCGTCCTCGTTCTTGTAGAACGCCTGCAGCGGGTCGATGGCCTGCAGGATCGCCGCCGCCTTGGGCAGGCTGCTGGGGGTGAGCATGCCCAGCGGAATCCAGCGGAACTGCACCTCGTCCTTGCCGACAAAGGGCCGCAGCTTTTTGTAGAGCTGATGGCAGAACGGGCAGTTCGGATCGAAAAAAATGTAGATCGGCCGTTTTCCTTTGCCCTCCGCGATGAACGTGGCCTTGGCGACGTCGGCCAGCACGCCCTCGGCCTGGCGCGCGCTTTGCGCCCGGACCACAGGCAGCAGGCCGAACAACGGCGCTGCGGCCAAAACCTGCAGCAGCCTGCGGCGATGGGGTGAAAGAGGATGCGTCATGCGGGTCTCCCTCGATGTTGTAATGGACCGGTGCCGCAATAATGCCGCAATCCCCCGCACAATGGCACGCTCCCATGTCGCTCCGCCTCCCTGCAGCCTGCGCCGCCTGGACGCAACCCGATTTTCAGGCGGTCCTGCTCGCCGAACTGCAGCAGGCCGGCGCCCTGGTGCGCCCGCTGCAGCAGGGCATCGCCCGCGGCAGTCACGCCCTGACCGACGATGTCTGTCTGATGGTGCTGCAGCGCAATGAAACCGCAGAGCATCTGCAGATCCGGGCCGGACTGAGCTACTTCAGCATCATCCCCGGCTGCGCCTGCGAAGCCGACCCGACACCGATGAGCGAAGTGCCGGAGTATGTGGAACTGCAGATCGACATCCACCGGGCAGACGCGGCCACCAGCCTGCAACTGCTGGCCGACTGAACCGCGCAGCGCCGGACTTCAAGGCGCCAGCCGCTGTCGCAGCCAGCTGCCGTCCTGCTGCAGGCTGTAGTGCAGGCGGTCGTGCAGCCGCGAGGGGCGCCCCTGCCAGAACTCCCAGGCGTCCGGCACAAGGCGGTAGCCTCCCCAGTGCGGCGGGCGCGGCGGACTGATGCCATAGCGCAGGCCGAACTCGGCGGCGCGCTTGAGCAAGGTGGTGCGACCGTCGATCGGCTCGCTTTGCGGCGACGCCCAGGCGCCGATGCGCGAGGCCAGCGGGCGACTGGCAAAGTAGGCGTCCGACTCCTCGGCGCTGACCTTTTCCACCCTGCCCTCGATGCGCACCACGCGTTCGAGCTCCACCCAGTGAAACTGCAGCGCAGCGAAGGCGTGCACTTCCAGCTCGCGTCCCTTGCGGCTGTGATAGTTGGTGTACCAGACCACGCCGCGCGCATCGACATGCTTGATCAGCACCACCCGAGTGGAGGGGCGGCCATTGGGCCCCACGGTGGCCAGGGTCATGGCGTTGGGCTCGGGCACCTGCGCGTCCATGGCCTGCTGCAGCCAGCGCTCGAACTGCTTGAGCGGATCGGCGTCGGCATGCGCCTCGTCGAGCTCGGCGCGGCTGTAATCCTTGCGAATGTCGGAGAGCGATTTCATCCGTCCAGTATAGAAACGACGTCCCGATTCCTGTTGATGTGACTGGTGTCACACAGTTGTATCAAAATTTTTCAATATTGCGTTCGATCAATGTGAGCGCGAGGCGCTGCGGCCACAATTCCGTACCGTTTTTCTCAACTATTCCTGCCATGTCCACCGCACAAACTTCACAAGCCGCCGAACCGGCGCATGCCAGCAGTTGGCTGGCTCATTTCCCCGTTACCCTGTTCGCCACCATCATGGGCACGACCGGGCTGGCCATTGCCTGGCACAAGTCGGCACAGGTGCTGACCATGCCGCACGGCGTGGGCATCGGCCTGAGCTACGCGGCGCTGGCTCTGTTTGTCGTGCTGCTCCTGGGCTACGGCGCCAAGGCGCTGCGCTACCCCGGTGAACTCAAGGCCGAGTTCAACCACCCGGTGCGCATCAGCTTCTTCCCGGCGATTTCCATCAGTGCGCTGCTGCTGTCGATCGCCTTCTTGCATGTGCAACCGCAGTGGTCGCAAGCGCTGTGGTGGGGGGGCATCGCCCTGCACCTGGTGTTCACCGTGGTGATCATGTCGTCCTGGATCCACCACACCCACTACCAAATCCAGCATTCCACCCCGGCGTGGTTCATTCCCGTGGTGGGCAACATCCTGGTGCCGATCGCCGGCATGACCCACGGTTCGCCGGAAATCTCGTGGTTCTTTTTCAGCATCGGCCTGGTGTTCTGGATCGTGCTGCTCACCGTGATGATGAACCGCTTTTTCTTCCATCCGCCGGTGCCCGCCAAGCTGCTGCCCACGCTGTTCATCCTGATCGCGCCGCCTGCGGTGGGCTTTCTGTCCTACCTTGCGCTCGACGGCGGCGTGGTCGACAACTTTGCCCGCGTGCTGTTCTATGTGGCGCTGTTCACCACCCTGCTGCTGTTCTATCAGATCCCGCAGTTCCGCAAGGTGCCGTTCTTCATGTCGTGGTGGGCGTATTCCTTCCCGCTGGCGGCCATCACCATCTCCAGCCTGACCATGGGCAGCAAGATCGGCAGCAGCTTCCTGATTGGTCTGGGTGGCGCACTGCTGGCGGTGACCACAGCGCTGATCGCGCTGCTGATGGTGCTGACGGTCAAGGCCATTGCCGAAGGCAAAGTGTTCATCCCGGAATAAGAGCACGCTCTCCTCAACCCCGAAACACGGCACTGTCGGGTTTTTTTGCGCCAGATGCTTCGCCTCAGGGACGGGGGATGGTGGGGAGTTGTGGGCTGGCAGGCAGTGCCGGTGTTGCCACGCTGGGGGTGTTGACCGTCGGCGGTGCAACCGAAGGCACTGGAGGTGGTGCGACCGGGGACGGCATCACCGAGGGGGGAGCCGCCGCAGGCAGGTTGACCGAAGGCACTTGCGGCACCGCGGGCAGGGCGGGTGTCACTGGCGCGTTCACATTGGGCAGGATGATCGTGGGCAGCGCTGGCGAGACGATGCCCGGCATGGGCATGTTGACGCCCTGGCCGGACGGGATGGATGGCAGGGACTGGGCCGCCGTTCCTCCGATGCCAGCCGCTTCCCCCGCCTTCCCCGCACCCGACGTTGCCGCGCCAGCCAGCGGTGGCAACGCAAACTGCATGGCATCCACCTGAGGAATGACGCGCTCGGCCACCACCATCTGTGACGACTGCAAGGTGCCGACGATGACCAGCGGCGCAGGCTGCTCCCCGGCGGCAGATTGCAGCGCTCGGTTCAACCCGGCGTTCGCGCCTTCGATGCGCAAACCCTGCGACTCCCAGCCCTGCGGGGTTTGCTGCAGATAACCGACAAGCACCACGCGGGCGCCAGGCGGCGCTGCAACCAAGGGCGATGGCTGCAGGGCGTCGATCACCTCGCCCCGTGGACCCTGGCTGCCCCGCACGACGACCTGCGCGCCGACAGCCGGGGCAGTTCGCGGCGTCGTATGTGCCAAGGACATCCAGACTCCGTTGACCCGCACCCGATGTGCATCTGCGCTGACCGCTTCGATGCGCCCACGCAGCAGGAACTGCGTGACCTGCCGGGCAGGCGGGCTGGAGAGCTTGACCAACCGCAAAGCCTGCCATTGATCCGCCCCTCGATGCAGCGCGCTGATGCGCACCAGGTCTCCCACGGACAGCCGGGACAGCGGCAGCGGCTGATCGCGTTCTGTGCGCAGCAGCGTGCTGGGCAGCAGATGAATCGTCTGGCCCAGCACCACCAGCCGTGCGGCTGAAGCATCGATCTGCGACACCCGCCCGATGACGGCATGATCGATGCGCACGTCCAGCGCATCCAGCCGCCCGCCCTGTTCCACGGCATGCACACTCACCATGTCGCCAAGATGCAGGCTCTGCTCGCTCGCCGCTTGCCCATCCACACGATAGCGCGTCTGCGGTGCAAGCGCATATTCCCCGCCATTGACAAAAATGCTGCCGAAGCGCTGAACCGGGCCGATGGCCACGATGCCCGTTCCGCCGATGCCCCCAGGACTGATGCCGGTGCCGCCGATGCCGCCCGGATCGATTCCCGTTCCCCCCACTCCGCCCGGCGTGGCCGCGACCGAGCCAGCCACAGCCAGCACCAACCCCAGCAGGGCCATCCCTGCCGCACGCAACACCAGCAGACCCTGACGTTGCAGTGCCTTCATTTGGCGTCTCCGGGCCGACCCGAAGGCGGCACTGCCTCCTCGTAGTAATAGACCCCCAGGCGCAGACGACTCCTGCCAGCGTCCTGCTCATCGGCTTGTGCGGCGGCCTGGGCATCCACCGGCGCGTCTGTCGGCGTGTCCCCGTGCGTCGCGCGGTCGGCCTGATCGGCCCGTGCGATGCGCTGATAGGCCTCCTGCAAGACCTGCTCGCCGAGGTGACGCAAATCCGCGCGGACCGCGTCCACAACCTTCACGGACAGATCGTCGAAATACACCGACTGTTCCAGATAAGGTGCGCGGCCCTCCAGGTTGTGCACGGCGGCGCGCAGGTGATCACCGATGTGCGCGCCCATGAATGCCAGCCTGTCCTCCGGCAGATCCGAGACATAGCCGCCGCGCGCCAGCCTCACCGCATCGCCCTGCAGCTCCACCACGCCGGCGTTGAGCAACTCGTCGAGCACGGTGCGCGGCCGCATATCGGCCTTCACCAGTCGCACCAGGCTCTCGAAGCTGGGCAGTGGCTCCGCAGCACGCAGGGGCAGGATGCGCGGTTCGCCCTGCGCATCGCGATAGGCCTCGCAAGCCACCCAGGCGGCAACCACCTGCGCCGACAGATTGGCTCCATGCCGCAGGGCTATCTGTCCAGACCCCGCCTGCAATTCGTCGCGCAGCCGTCGCACCTCCTTGCGATGAATTCCGCTGAGCAGACTCACGCGGCTATCGGTTGGCGTGGGCTTTCCGTCGCGCTCGTCCAGCGCGATGACCTCGCCCACATAGACAAATTTCAGCAGTTCAGCCAGGCCGCCATATGTCCAGCCCTGCGTGATGAGATAGCGCACGAAGGGCCGCAGGATGGACAGGGCCGCAGATTTGAGAGCGTCGTACATGAGGGCAGGATAAATCAGCGCGGATCGACTTGACGTGGGACTTTTTGCCACTATGATACACACAAGCGCTGACGTGGGAATAATTACCACTGCGTGAACGACTCATCTTTCGCCTTCAGGAGAACCCTCATGTCCAAGACCCGTACCCTTACCGTTCTGTCCGCTGCTGTTGCCGCCGCCTCGCTGTCCTTCGGCATCGCCAGCGCACAGACTGCCCTGCAGGCTGCCGGAGACGGCCAGCAATCTGCCACGTCCTCGGCGCGCTCGACCGACCAGCGCACCACGCCCACTGCGCAGACGCGCACCTCCCAATCGGCCACAACCCGTGCCGAAACCCGCACGACCACCCAGAGCCAGACCCGGGCGCCGTCGGCCGATGCCACGCTGACCCAATCCGGCTCCGCCAACGCACAATCCCGCACTGAAACGCAAAACCGCGACACCGTCCAGACCCGCACGACTACCCAGGCGCAATCGGGTCTCGGCGCGCAGGGTCTGGCCATCGGTCAGGGATTCGGTGCACAGACTGGCGCACAGGTGGCCAGGCAAGTGCCTTCGGTGCAGACGCCGAACGTGCCCGCGGTCACGTCACCTGCAGTCACCGTCCCGGTGATCAACGCACCCGCAGTGCATGTGCCCGCAGTGAACACACCGTCGGTCAACGTCCCGTCAGTCGCGACGCCTTCGGTCAATGTGCCCAGCGTGGCCACGCCGAGCGTGACCGTGCCGGTGGTCAACACCCCCTCGGTCGCCGTGCCGGTGGTGAATTCCCCGGCCATCAACATTCCGAATGTGATGCGTCCGCAGATGTAAGCCACAGGTCCCGGCAACGCCTTGCGCTGTCGGGACGGCGATCAACCATGTTGTTCCAGAAAGCTCCGGAGTTCGGTCACGGAATGCACCAGTCCAACCGGGGACAAGGTTTGCAGCTGGGCCATGTCATGCGCGCCATAGCTCACGCCAATGGCGTCGCACTGCGCATTGCGCGCCATTTGCAGATCATGCGTGGTGTCCCCCACCATGATGGTGCGCCGCGGGGGACAGGCGAGTTCCGCCATGATTTCCTGCAACATGGCCGGATGCGGCTTGGAAAAGGTTTCATCAGCGGTGCGCGTGGTGTCGAACAGGCCGCGCAGCTCGGGTCGGTCCATCGCCCGGCTCAGACCGATGCGCGACTTGCCGGTGGCGACCGCCAGGTTGTAGCCCGCCGATCTGAGTTCATGCAGCAACTCCAGCACACCATCGAACAGCGCCAACTGACCGTCGAGCGCGAAGTAATGTCTGCGATAGGCTGCAGCCAGTCGCGGGTAATCGGCATGCGGCAAGTCCGGCGCGGCATGCCGCAGCGCGTCGTCCAGTCCGAGGCCGATGACATACGAGGCCTGTTCACGGCTGGGCACGGCCAGCCCCAGGTCGCCGCAGGCTTGCTGGATGGCACCGGTAATGGCTGCGGTGGAATCCATCAGCGTGCCATCCCAGTCGAACACAATCAGGTCGTAATTCTGGCGGTGCATGGTGGGGGCTCGCTGTGTGAGTCAGGATGGCGCGCATTGTGCCCGCAATTGATGAAGCCATTGCACGCAGTTGTCCGGCAGCGGCGCCCGCAGCTCCAGCCGCACGCCCGTGGCCGGATGCGCAATGGCGAGAGACTCCGCATGGAGGAACATGCGCCTGAATGGCGGCACGCCCGGCACTTGCCCGCGTGACAGCTGCGCGTTCAGGTCTGCATCGCCATATTTGTCGTCGCCCACGATGGGGTGCCCGCTGTGCGCCAGATGCACCCGGATCTGGTGCGTGCGTCCCGTCAGCAGACGCGCCTGGAGCAAGGTCAGTCCGCCCCAATCTCCCAGCCCCTCCAGGACAAAGCGCTCCTGCGGACGGAACTGGGTGCGCGACTCCTGGCCCTGCTGCGCGTCCACCCGCACGCGCCGCTCGCCATTGGCCAGCAGATACTTGTGCAGCGGCGCATCGACCAGAACCGCACCACGCGTCCACACCCCCGCGACCAGTGCGAGATAACGCTTGTCGGCATGACGCTCCCGCAGCGCCGCATGCAACGCGGTGAGCGCGCTGCGCTTCTTGGCGATCAGCAGCAGGCCGGACGTGTCGCGGTCGAGCCGGTGCACCAATTCGAGGAATCTGGCCGCCGGCCGCGCGGCCCGCAGTGCCTCGATCACCCCGAAACTCACCCCGGAACCCCCATGTACCGCCACGCCTTCGGGTTTGTTGATCGCCAGCAGATGGTCGTCCTCGAACACGATGGGAAACTGCACCGATGGCGCGGCGCGCGGCGCATCCGCCTGCGCCACGCGCACGGGCGGAATGCGCACCTGATCGCTGGACAGGAGCTTTTGATCTGCACTGGCTCGCCCGCCGTTGACCCGCACCTCCCCCGAGCGCACGATGCGGTAGATCAGGCTGCGCGGCACGCCCTTGAGATGGCGCGCGAGAAAGTTGTCCAGCCGCTGGCCTTCTCCCGCATCACCGACCTGGAGCAGTCGAACCTGGGGCGAAGGGGCAGTGTGCATATAATCGGACGTGAAGTTGTGGAGTTGAATGAGCAAATTTTGGCAATCTTTCCGCGGAGTTGCGTGATGCAGCTCGGCGACGTGCCAGGAATGTAGTGGGTGCCGCCTCAATTGCGTCTTGCTGCCTGCCGGGTTTTTCCGGGTTGGCGCGAGGCCGATCAAACCACTGTGGCAGTGGCACTCATTCTAGATTCGGCTCCGCACTGCTGATCTTGCCGCCCCGCCGTTTTTGGCTGCGGCAAGGTGAGCAGACTTCATCGAAATGAGCGTTGGCCCAAAGCCCAAACGATGCTGTTGCGCGCAAGGCATCCCACCCGCGCGACGCCCGATTGGCTTTGCCATCCTGGATCTGAAACCCTTGAATCGACAATTCGCCTGCGACCGCACTACAGCCCCGACATCGTGCTGGATGCCGTCACCGCGCGCGAAACCTGCTTGTGCTCACCCACCCCGACACTCCAGTCTGCATGCGGCGCCCAGTCGTCGCCGCATGCGAAGCCGCCTCGCACCCGGGCCAAATGCCCGGCTCCGCAAGACGGACGCTTTCCTCTGGAGTGTGACGGATGGATCTCCCGGCATGAGCATCGTCTGATTCTGCCTGCCCTGGCCGCCGCGCTCCAAGCGGCAATCCAGCGCCTCGTTTCAGCTCCGGTCAACAACGCATGGGGGCGCCCTGGCGCCTGCTTTGTATCGGCCGCAAGACGCGGTCAGGAGCTTTGAAATGAAACGCATGTTGTTCAACGCCACGCAGTCCGAAGAGTTGCGCGTGGCCATCGTCGATGGACAGAAACTTCTCGACATCGATATCGAACAGGCCGGGCGCGAACAGCGCAAGGGCAATATCTACAAGGCCGTGGTCACGCGGGTCGAGCCGTCGCTCGAAGCCTGCTTCGTCGACTATGGCGAAGAGCGCCACGGCTTCCTGCCGTTCAAGGAAATCTCGCGCCAGTATTTCAAGGAAGGCGTGCCGCCCTCGCAGGCCCGCATTCAGGACGTGATCCGCGAGGGTCAGGAAATGCTGGTGCAGGTGGAGAAGGAAGAGCGCGGCAACAAGGGTGCGGCGCTGACCACCATCATCTCGCTGGCCGGGCGCTACCTGGTGCTGATGCCCAACAATCCGCGTGGCGGTGGCGTGAGCCGCCGCATCGAAGGCGAAGACCGCCAGGAGCTGCGCGAGGCGATGGACCAGCTCCAGCACCCTGAAGGCATGAGCCTGATCGCTCGCACCGCAGGCATCGGCCGCAGCGCCGAAGAACTGCAGTGGGATCTGAACTATCTGCTCAAGCTGTGGAGCGCCGTGCGGGATGCCTCGGAGACACAGAAGGGCGCCTTCCTGATTTATCAGGAGTCGTCGCTGGTCATTCGCGCCATCCGTGACTATTTCACCAGCGACATCGGCGAAATCCTGATCGACACCGAAGACGTCTACGAGCAGGCGCGGCAATTCATGCTGCATGTCATGCCCGACACGGTCGAGCGCGTGAAGCGCTACCGGGACGACCTGCCACTGTTCTCGCGTTTCCAGATCGAGCAGCAGATCGAAACCGCGTATTCGCGCACGGTCAACCTGCCGGCTGGTGGCGCCATCGTCATCGACCATACCGAGGCGCTGGTCGCGGTGGACGTCAACTCCGCACGTTCCACCCGAGGCAGCGCGATTGAAGAGACCGCCCTGCGCACCAATCTCGAAGCCGCGGACGAAGTGGCCCGCCAGATGCGCTTGCGCGATCTGGGCGGCCTGATCGTGGTCGACTTCATCGACATGGAAGAGCCACGCAACCAGCGCGCGGTCGAAGACCGACTGCGCGAGGCGATGAAACAGGACCGCGCCCGCGTGCAGGTGAGCAAGATTTCCAAGTTCGGCCTGCTCGAACTCTCGCGCCAGCGCCTGCGCCCGGCGTTGTCGGAAGGCGCCTACGTCACCTGCCCGCGCTGCAACGGCACCGGCCACATCCGCGACACCGAGTCCAGCGCCCTGCAGATCCTGCGCATCATCCAGGAAGAGGCCATGAAGGAAGGCACGGCTGCGGTGCATGTGCAGGTGCCGGTGGAAGTCGCCTCGTTCCTGCTCAATGAAAAGCGCGCCGAAATCACCAAGATCGAGCTGCGCCAGCGCCTGTCGGTGCTGCTCATTCCCAACAAGCACCTCGACACCCCGAACTACAAGCTCGAACGCCTCAAGCACGACGACCCGCGGCTGGACAATCTGCCCACCAGCTACAAGATGGCCGACGAGGTGGAGGAAAACACCGCCATCACCCGCCGCGAAAAGGAGCAACGTCCCCGCCAGGAAGCCCTGGTGCGCGGCATCACGCCGGAAGGCCAGGCGCCCGTCGTGCCCACGCCTGCTGCCGACAAGTCCGCAGCATCCAGTGCGCCCGCAGTCGGGGCCTCAGGCGCGTCCCCGGCGGCACCCGCTGCCGCGGCGGCAGACAAGCCGGCCGCCCCAGCAGCCACGGGCGGCTTGTTTGGCTGGGTGAAGCGCCTGTTCTCGGCCGAGCCGACACAAACCACTCCGGCCCAGCCTGAAGCGTCCAAGCCAGCGTCTGCGCTCACTCCGGCATTGACCAAGAGCGAGGCGGACACCGCCGGGCAGGGCGGGCGCGGCCCGCGCAACGGCGCCAACCAGAACGGCAATCGCCGCCGTGGCGGACGTGACCGCCAGCGCGAGGGACAGGGCGACGGGCAGCGCGCCGACCGGCAGCGCAGCAAGGATGCGGCAACCGACGACGTCGCCGAAGTCGCCACCGCAGATGCCTCGGCAAGCCGCAACCGCCCTCCCCGGGCCCAGCAGGCCCAGGGAGAACGCAGCGGACGCGGCGAGCGCAGCAAGCGCGAACGTAGCCCTGAAGAAGCCGCAGCCCGCAAGGAGCGCGCCGAAACCCTGCCCGCGCAAGACAACATCGGCGCCGAGGACAACCTTGCCGACATGCAGCCACGCACCCAGGCAGGAGGCCGTTCAGGCAACCGCCGACCGCGCCGCGAAGCTGGCGAGAACACCGCCGCCGCAGAGACGATCAATGACGGCCTGATTCCAGCTGACGCCGCCGCGCTGGCCGAGGCCGCGCCCGCGAGCATGCAGGCAGAAGGGGAAACCGGCGAGGCCCAAGCCGAGCGCAAGTCTCGCAACCGCCGCGGCCGCGGCCGTCGTGGCGGGCGCCGTGAAGGCGGCGTCGCGGGCGAAAACGGCGAAATGAGCGCAGATACCGCCCAGGTCTCGGTCGAAGCCGAGGGCGACGCGCCGACTCAGGCGCAGGGCCGCAGTTTCGGCTCCCTTGCTGCCCCTGTGGCGCTCGGCACTGTGGCCGCGACGATCTCCGCACCCCCTCCGGCGGACGAGGAAGCACCGCTGGTGCTCAAACTGGCTGAACCGGCAGTAGCCAGCGCAGCGACCGTGCAGGAACACGGCACTCCGGTTGAGGTGGCCGAATCAGCGCCAGTGCCCGCCCCCGCACCGGCCCACACACCAGTCCCGGCAGCGGTCGCTGCACCAGCCAGCGACGCCCAGCACGCCGCGTCCGCACCTGCTCCAGCGACCGCGCCGACGCACTATGTGCTGCCTGTCGAAACCTTGCAAGCCACGGCGCAAGCCGCGGGCCTGCAGTGGGTGCAGTCGGATGCAGAAGCCATCCGCCGTGTGCAGGAAGCCCTTGCCGCGCAGCCTGCGCCCATCCATGTGCCGCGCGAGCGCAAGCCAGCGCCCAAGCTGGATGACGGCCCGCTGATTCTGGTGGAAACCGTGCGCCCCCTGCCCACCCTGCAATTGCCGGAAAACACGCAGCAAACGCATTGATGCCGTGATCGCAGGCAGGTGCGGCGCTCAAGCTGCGTCGTCTGCCTGCTCCGACAACAACCCCAGCGCCACATCGGGGTAGCGCAACGCGGCGCGCAATTCGGCTTTCATGCGGGTGTTGTCCAGGCGGCGCGATTCGCCCATGAAGCTCAGCATCATCGGGCTCAAGCCTGCTGCCTGTGCCTCGGCGCGCGCCACGCGGGGTGGCCTGGGCAGGCCGTACAGGTCTGCGGCGAGATCGAAGTAATCGCCCATGCGCAGACTGCTGTCGTCGCAGACGTTGTAGACCCGTCCGGGCGCAGCACGCTCGAGCGCCAGCAGACACAGCCGCGCCAGATCGTCCGCATGGATGTGGTTGGTGTACACATCATCGGGCCGTGCCAGAACGGGCAGACCACGCTCCAGCCGCGCCCTGGGTGAGCGGGACTGTGCATCGTAAATGCCGGGAATGCGCAACAGTCCGACCCGCCAGCGGCGCTCCCGCCCGGCCTTGCGCCAATGTGTCTCGGCGTCGCAGCGGCGCTGCGCGCGCGCGGTCTGTGGCGCGCAGCTGCGGGTTTCCGCAACCAGCGCCCCACCGCAATCGCCATACACACCGGTCGTACTGGCATAGACCACGCGCAAGGTTTTTTTCGCGAGCCCGGATAAGATGCCTGACTGTTTCAGTCTGGAAATCAGATGGCGGCTGCGCAAGTCGAACGCGCCGGAGGTGTCGCCCGGTGGGGCCAGCATCAGCACGCGATCCGGTGCCAGACCAGCGAGTCGCCACAGGGTTTGCGGCTGATCGAGATTGCCGACGATCGGCACGATTCCTGCAGCACGCAATGCGTCCAGCCGCTGGGGCGACGAGGTCAGCGCCAGCAGCCGGTAGCGGCCGCGGGCCAGAGCCGCCACCCGCATGCCGATGTCACCGCAGCCCACGATGAGCAGGCGGGGCTGCCGCAGTCTGCTTGTTCCATTCATCTTCAACCTTTGTCATCCGATCCATGAATCATCAAGTCACCGTCCAGCCCAGCGGCCATCAATACACCGTCCAGGCTGAAGAAACCCTGCTTGCCGCCGCCATCCGCCAGTCGGTCGGCTTGCCCTACGGCTGCCAGGACGGCGCCTGCGGCTCCTGCAAATGCAAGCTGTTGCAGGGTGAAATTGCGCTGGGCACGCATCAGCTCAAGGCGCTCAGCGAGGCCGAGCGTGCGCAGGGCTTCATTCTCGCCTGCCGCGCCACGGCGCTCAGCGATGTGGTGATCGAAAGCCATGAAGTGGTCGGCGCGGGTGAGTTCCCCGTAAAAAAAATGCCCGCGCGCGTCAGCAGCATCACGCACCTCGCCCCTGATGTGGTGCGGGTCATGTTGCAGCTCCCCGCCGCCGATCCGCTGCGCTACCGCGCCGGACAGTACATCCAGTTTCTGCTGCCGGGTGGTGTGCGGCGCAGCTATTCCATGGCCAACGCCCCATCCGAATCGCCGCAGATCGAGTTGCACCTGCGGCACATGCCCGGTGGCAGGTTCACCGACCATGTGTTCAGTGCCATGAAGGAGAAGGAAATCCAGCGCATCGAGGGGCCGTTCGGCAGCTTTTTCCTGCGCGAAGATCCCGAGCGCAAACCGATGATCTTCCTGGCCTCCGGCACGGGTTTCGCGCCAATCAAGGCCATGCTCGAACAGATGCAGCGCAATGCCGACACGCGGCCGGTCACGTTGTATTGGGGCGGGCGCAAATCGGTCGATCTCTACCTGCGCGACTGGGTGGAGCAGCAATGCAGCCTGATGCCCAATCTGCGCTTCGTTCCCGTGCTGTCCGAAGCCGATGCAGGCTGGGCGGGCCGCACGGGCTTCGTGCACCAGGCGGTCATGGCCGATTGTCCCGATCTCTCGGGCCACGCGGTCTATGCCTGCGGCGCGCCGGTGATGGTGGAGGCTGCACAGCGTGACTTCACGACTCTTTGCAAGCTGCCCGAGGACGCCTTTTTTGCCGACGCCTTCACCACCGAGGCCGACAAGGCCGGCGCGAAGGCCTGAGCAAGGTCCTCGCCATCAAAAAGGGCCTGAAAGATGCAAGCCCTTCTTGACCATCGGATCGCTCACTCTCCCAGGTAGGCCGCCCGCACGCGCGGGTCGTGCAGAAGCTCGTCCGCCGGGCCGGTCATGGTGACCTGACCCGAATCCATGACGTAGCCGCGATCGGCCAGACCCAGCGCCCGCTTGGCGTTCTGCTCGACCAGCAGAATGGTCACACCCTGCCTGGAGATGTCTTCGACCACTTCGAAAATCTTGTCCACCATGATGGGCGACAGCCCCATCGACGGCTCGTCGAGCAGCAGCACCTGCGGCCGGCTCATCAGCGCGCGGCCCATCGCCAGCATCTGCTGCTCGCCGCCGGACATGGTGCCGGCGAGCTGGTCGCGGCGCTCCTTCAGACGCGGGAAGATGCCGTAGACCTTGTCGATGTCGCTGGCGATCTCCTTGTCCTTGCGGGTGTAGGCGCCCATCTGCAGGTTTTCCTGAATGGTCATGCGGGTGAACACCCCGCGCCCTTCCGGCACCATGCACAGCCCTTGCCGCACCAGGTCGAATGCGCCCTGGCCATTGATGGTGCGACCTGCGTAATGCACTTCCCCGTCCGTGATGGGCTGCAGGCCAGTGATGGCCTTGAGTGTGGTGGTCTTGCCCGCACCGTTGGCGCCAATCAGACTGACCAACTCACCCTTGCGCACCTCAAGGTCGACTCCCTTGACTGCCTGGATGCCACCGTAGGACACGCGCAGGCCCGTGATCTTGAGAACAATTTCGGACATGCTCAATGCTCCCCTGCGCCGAGATAGGCTTCGATGACTTTTGGATCTTTTTGCACGTCGGCGGGCACCCCTTCGGCAATGATCTTGCCGTAGTCGAGCACGGTCACGCGATTGCACAGGCCCATGACCAGCTTCACATCGTGCTCGATGATCAGGATGGTGCGACCGTCCTTCTGAATGGCGGTCAGCAGCTCGCGCAGTTGCAGCTTTTCGGTGGCGTTCATGCCGGCTGCGGGCTCGTCGAGCGCCAGCAACTGCGGATCGGTGGCCAGCGCACGCGCGATTTCAAGTCGGCGCTGATCGCCATACGACAGGGTGCGGGCGCGAAAGTCGGCGTAGCGCTCGATGCCCACATAGGCCAGCAGCTCCCGCGCGCGTTCGCGGATGGCCTTTTCCTCGGCCTTGAAATGCCTGGTGCGGAACACCGCGCCGATCACCGCACTGCGGGTGCGCACATGGCGGCCGACCATCACGTTTTCCAGCGCGGTCATGTCCGGGAACAGCCGGATGTTCTGGAAGGTGCGCGCAATGCCTTCGCGCGCCACCTGATGCACCGCAGCCGGCTTGTAGGCCTTGCCCGCCAGAATGAAGTCGCCGGAGTCCGGCGGATACAGGCCGGTGATGACGTTGAAGAATGTGGTCTTGCCGGCACCGTTGGGGCCGATGAGGCCATAGATCTGGCCCCGGTCGATCTTGATGCCGACATCGTTCAAGGCCTGCAGCCCACCGAAGCGCTTGGACGCGCCGCTGACTTGCAACACGATCTCGCTCATGCCTTGCCTCCTTCCTGCAGCGGAGTGGGCAGCTTCGCAAAGCTCTTGCCGTGCTCCGGCGCGGGCCACAAGCCTTTGGGCCGCAGAATCATGATGATGATCATGGCCAGCGCGTAGATGAGCTGACGCAGGATGCCGCTGTCGATGAACACATGGCCGAAGGCATGCTGCTGCCAGTCGGAAATGAAGCCGGTGTAGCGCAGCGCCTCTGGCAAGACCGACAACAGCACCGCACCGAGGATGACCCCCGGAATGTGCCCCATGCCACCGATCACCACCATGGCCAGCACGATGATCGACTCCAGCAGCGAGAACGACTCGGGAGAGACAAATCCCTGGAACGCCGAGAACATCACCCCGGCCACGCCGCCGAAGGTGGCGCCCATGGAGAAGGCCAGCAGCTTCATGTTGCGGGTATTGATGCCCATGGCCTTGGCGGCAATCTCGTCCTCGCGCATGGCCATCCAGGCACGGCCGATGCGCGAATCCTGCAGCCGGTAACTCAGGATCACCACAAACACCACCAGCACCAGGAACAGGTAGTAATACTGCGCCACGGAGGGAATGGTGAAGCTGCCGATGTCGATGTTGTGGTTCAGATCCCAGCCGAACAGGCGGATGCCGTGAATGCCCGAGATGCCCTGCGGGCCGTTGGTGATGTTGATCGGCGCGTTCAGGTTGTTCATGAAAATGCGGATGATCTCGCCAAAACCCAGGGTGACGATGGCGAGATAGTCGCCGCGCAGCTTGAGCACGGGTGTGCCCAGCGCGATCCCCGCGCTGGCCGCCAGCGCGGCTGCCAGCGGAATGACCAGCCAGATCGACACGTCAAAGCCATTGGGGAACATCGCCCCCAGCGCATCGAAATTGCTCGTGAGCTGGTTCGACGACAGCAGCGCATACAGATAGGCGCCCACTGCATAGAACGCGATGTAGCCCAAATCGAGCAGACCGGCCAGGCCCACCACGATGTTCAGGCCGAGGGCCAGCATGATGTAGAGCATGGCAAAGGCCGCGATGCGCACCCAGGCGTCGCCAGCGATCTGCAGCACCATGGGCAGCGCGATCAGCGCAGCAGCACCGGCAACAATCCAGACCCAGTTCTTTTGTTTGTCCATGGTCGTTCTCCTCAGGCGCGGTCCGCCACGCGCTCACCCAGCAAGCCTTGCGGACGCAGGGTCAACACCAGAATCAGCACGATGAACGCGAAGATGTCCTGGTAGTTGCTGCCGAACACCCCGCCGGTCAGCGTGCCGATATACCCTGCCCCCAGCACCTCGATCAGCCCCAGCAACACGCCGCCCAGCATGGCACCGGACAGATTACCGATGCCGCCCAGCACCGCTGCGGTGAACGCCTTCAGCCCCGGCGTGAAGCCCATGTAGAAATTGGCGGTGGCGAAGTTGGCGAACCACATCACCCCCGCGATTGCCGCCAGCATGGCGCCGATCACGAAGGCAGAGGAAATGACGAAATTGGGATTGACCCCCATCAGCGATGCCACGCGCGGGTTTTCGGCCGTCGCCCGCATCGCGCGGCCGAGCTTGGTGTGATTGACCAGCCAGGTGAGCCCGCCCAGCAGCACGGCGGTGACGACCAGGATCATGATCTGCACCGGGGTGATGACCACGCCCCCCATGTGAATGATGTTGCTCGGCAGCAGATGCGCGGGGAACACCTTGTAGTCCCGTCCCCAGATGATCATCGCCAGGGTTTCGAGCAGGATGGACATGCCGATGGCAGTGATCAGCGGCGCCAGCTTGGGTGCATTGCGCAGGGGCCTGTAGGCGATGCGCTCGATGAAGTAGTTGAGCAACCCCGTCGCCAGCATGGCAACAACGACGGCCAGCACGATCACCAGCCACGGCGCCATGTGCGGCGCGAGATGCTCCAACAACTTGAACACGCTGTATGCCGTGAGCGCCCCCACCATCATCACATCGCCGTGCGCGAAATTGATGAGATTGACGATGCCGTACACCATGGTGTACCCGAGGGCGATCAGGGCATACATGCTGCCCAGAACCAGACCGTTGACGATCTGCTGAAGAAAAATATCCATACCTACATTCTCCTGACGAGCGGATGGCTAGTGCGTTGCGGCCAGTCTCTTTTGAAGCGGCCGAGATGAAACGTGCAAACAGAACAACAAAGGAAACTGGAAAGCAAGGCGCATGCCCGATTCCCCGCACGGTGTTGGTGCGGTGGCGCTGGCAGCGGGTTTGAGCGGGGCTTGCATGTCAGTCCCGCATGGGGTCATGCGCCCCATGGGAAACATGGCACCTGGCAGGAATCGAGCCGGGCGGAAGTGTGAACAGGCTGCATTGGCTTGTGCGGGGGCCGGGCTGTCCAAGCCCCCTGTTTTTTGAGCTGGCGCGATGATAACCGCCAGCCTTGGTGCACCCTGCAGCGGGTGAACCCGCATTGTGATGGCCGTCAGTCGGACGGCGGCTCGGGCGCCACAGTGTCGCCTTCCGGCGGCAAAGTCGACAGAACACTGCCATGGGTATTGCGCTCTGCCAGCGCCTGCAAGCGCCGGGCAATGCGCTCCTCCAGCCCCCGCGAAGTCGGCTGGTAGAGGCGCGGCGGCGTCATGCCTTCCGGAAAATAGGTCTCTCCGGCAGCGAAGGCGTCCGGTTCGTCATGCGCGTAGCGGTAGTCCTTGCCGTAGCCCAGGTTTTTCATCAACTGGGTCGGCGCGTTGCGCAGATGCAGTGGCACGGGCTGCGTGCCGCTGTCCCTGGCGAATGCCCGGGCGGCGTTGTACGCCTTGTAGACCGCGTTCGACTTCGGCGTCACGGCCAGATAGACCACGGCCTCGGCCAGTGCCAGTTCGCCTTCGGGACTGCCCAGGCGCTCATAGACCTGCGCGGCCTCGAGCGCGAGGGTGAGTGCCTTCGGGTCCGCAAGGCCGATGTCCTCGACCGCCATGCGGATCAGCCGCCGCGCGAGATAGCGCGGATCGGCGCCGCCTTCGAGCATGCGGGCAAACCAATACAGCGCCGCGTCCACGTCCGATCCGCGCACCGATTTGTGCAGCGCGGAAATCAGGTCATAGGTCTGGTCGCCACCCTTGTCGAACCGCAGCAGCGTCGCGCCCAGGGTCTGCTCCAGTAGGTCGGCGCCGAGGGTCGACTGCCCTGCGCGCTGCGCGGCCTGCAGCGCCAGTTCGAGCGCGCCGAGCAGGCGGCGCGCGTCGCCGTCGGCATGACGGATGAGGCGCTGCTGCGCCTCGGGTTCGATCGCCTGGGCCCCGCTGCCCGGCAGGGCGCGCTGCATCAGCGCGCGCAGGTCGTCGTCGTCCAGCGGCTGCAGCACATAGACCACGGCGCGCGACAGCAACGCGCTGTTGACCTCGAACGAGGGGTTCTCGGTGGTCGCGCCGATGAAGGTGAACAGGCCAGACTCGACATGCGGCAGGAACGCGTCCTGCTGGCTCTTGTTGAAGCGGTGCACCTCGTCGACGAACACGATGGTCGCCCGCCCCCGCTGCTGCGCCGCCTGCGCCTGCGCGACCGCGTCGCGGATGTCCTTGACCCCGGCGAGCACGGCCGACAGCGGCAGGAAATCGGCGTCGAACGCGCCGGCCATCAACCGCGCCAGCGTGGTCTTTCCCACGCCAGGCGGGCCCCAGAACAGCATGGAATGCAAGCGCCGGGTCTCGAACGCCACGCGCAACGGCTTGCCCGGGCCGAGAAGGTGGCGTTGTCCGACCACCTCATCGACATGATGCGGCCGCAGACGTTCGGCCAGCGGCACCTGCGCCGTGGGCACTCGCATCGAGACCGGCGGCCCCGGCAGTTCCGCGTCGTCGAAAAGGCCCGGGCTGTCTTGCATGTTCAGGGCTGGTTGATGACCGAGGCCCCCTTGGGCGGGGTGAAGCGGAAGCTGTCTGCGGCGAGCGCCGGGTTGCGAACGATCGCGGTGAAGCGCATGGTGGACACCTGGCCGAACGCGTCACGCAGTTGCAGCTCGGCGACTTCCGGGCCTTGTGGCGTGGCCCGCAGGCCGATGCGAATCCAGTCGAAATTGCTGTCCTTGGATTTGGGCGTGGCCTGCACCCACTGCAACTCGTCGGCATCGGGCAGCGGCTGCAGGGTGAACAGCTTGGTCAGGTCGGCCCCGGCAAAAATGGCGGCCGGTGTGCCCTTGAACGCCTGCGTCACCGGGGTGATGGTGACCTGATCCAGGTCGTGGTCATAGGTCCAGAGCTGCTTGCCATCGCTGACGATGACCTGGGCATAGGGCTTGGTGTAGTCCCAGCGGAACCGGTCGGGACGCTCGAAGGCGAACTGGCCCGATGCCGGTGCCTGGGCCGGTCCCTTGGCGTTGCGCACGGTCTGCGTGAACTGGGCGCTGCCGCTTCGGGTCTGCTGCAGCCATTGTTCCAGCAACTGCACGGAAGTGGCGGCTACAGCGCCGGTCAGAGTCGCAGCGTAGAGGCCGACGCCCAGCAGCAGCCCAGCCAGTGCAGCGCGCCCGCGGGCGATGAGGATCGTCATCTTGTTGTCCTTCTCGAATCAAGCCAAAAGGGGGGTCGCGCAATGGCGCCGGTCATTCAGCGCGCACCGGCACCAGAATGTCGCGGTTGCCATTGGACGTGAGCGCGGACACCAGGCCCGACTGCTCCATCTGCTCCAGGAGTCTGGCTGAACGGTTGTAGCCGATGCGCAGATGACGCTGCACCAGAGAAATCGAGGCCTTGCGGTGCTGCAGCACGATCTGCACCGCCTGATCGTAGAGTGGGTCGCTTTCGGCGTTGGCTCCGCCTGCGCTGCCCAGCGCGCCGTCCGCGCCCTCGGCCTCCTCCTCGCCGGTGAGAATGCCGTCGAGATAGTTCGGCCCGCCCCGGCTCTTGATGTCCTCGACCACGCGGTGCACCTCGGCGTCGCTGACAAAGGCGCCGTGCACCCGCTGCGGCATGCCCGAGCCCGGCGGCAGGTAGAGCATGTCGCCCATGCCCAGCAGGCTCTCCGCGCCCATCTGGTCGAGGATGGTGCGTGAATCGATCTTGCTCGACACCTGGAACGCCATGCGGGTGGGGATGTTGGCCTTGATCAGCCCGGTGATCACGTCCACGCTGGGCCGCTGCGTGGCAAGAATGAGGTGAATGCCCGAGGCCCGCGCCTTCTGCGCCAGCCGCGCGATGAGCTCCTCGATCTTCTTGCCGACCACCATCATCAGGTCGGCCAGTTCGTCGATCACCACAACGATATGCGGCAGCTTCTCCAGCGGCTCGGGCGCATCCGGCGTCAGGCTGAACGGGTTGGTCAGCGGCTCGCCGCGCGCCTTGGCCTCCAGCACCTTGGTGTTGTAGCCCGCCAGATTGCGCACGCCGAGCTTGCTCATCAGCTTGTAGCGCCGCTCCATTTCGCCGACGCACCAGTTCAGTGCCTGCGCCGCTTGACGCATGTCGATCACCACAGGTGCGAGCAGGTGCGAGATCCCGTCGTACACGCTGAGTTCGAGCATCTTCGGATCGATCAGGATCAGGCGCACATCGCTGGGCTCGGCCTTGTATAGCAGGCTGAGAATCATGGCGTTGACGCCCACCGACTTGCCCGATCCGGTGGTCCCTGCCACCAGCAGGTGGGGCATCTTGGCCAGATCGGCCACCACGGGATTGCCGACGATGTCCTTGCCCAGCCCCATGGTGAGCAGGGATGCGGCCTCGTGATAATTGTTGGAACCCAGAATTTCCGACAGTTTGATGGTCTGCCGCTTGGCATTGGGCAGTTCGAGCGCCATGGTGTTCTTGCCCGGAATGGTCTCGACCACCCGGATGCTCACCAGAGACAGCGCGCGCGCCAGATCGCGCGACAGATTGACGATCTGCGCGCCCTTCACCCCAGTGGCCGGCTCGACTTCATAGCGGGTGATCACCGGGCCCGGATAGGCCGCCACCACGCGCACCTCCACGCCAAAATCCTTGAGCTTTTTCTCGATCAGCCGCGAGGTGAATTCCAGGGTTTCATGATTGACCGATTCCACCTGCACGGCGGGCGCCGGGTCGAGCAGGCTCAGCGCCGGCAGGGTGGAATCGGGCAACTCATTGAACAGGGGCTTCTGCTTTTCCTTGAGCACCCGCGGCGACTGCGGCACGAAGGCCACAGAGGGCTCGATCAGCACCGGTGCGAGCACCTCGCGCTCTTCCACCAGCGGACGCTGCAATTCGACTTCCTTCTCGCGCTCCTGCGTGGCCTGCTGGCCGGCCAGTGCGTCTTCTTCGCGGTCACGACGTTCCAGCTGCCAGATCCACAGCCGCTCGATCCAGCCGCCCAGACGCTCAGCCGCGTCCGCCCAGGAAAAATGCCCGACCCAACTCAAGGCAAACAGGAAGACGGCCAACAGCACCAGCGTCCCGCCCGTGTCGCCCAGCAAGGTATCGACCCCGACACCCAGCGCATGGCCGAGCAGTCCGCCAGCTTCTCCCGGCAGGCGCGCCGCAAGACTCCAGAGCCGGGTGGACTCCAGCGCCGCACTCGACAGGGGCAGCAACAGCACCCCGGCCACCGCAGCAACCGGACGCAATGTCTGCCAACGGCTGACTGTCTCCTCGGCCTCGGCCAGTGACGGAGTGCGTTGAGCGTTGCGCCACATGCGCAGCACGCCATACAGCCCCAGGGGAATGAGCCAAAGCGCCGAAAAGCCGAGAAGAAAGTAGGCCACGTCCGAAAACCACGCACCCAGCACGCCTACCCAGTTGGCCACGGCGCCGCCGGTGCCGGAACTGGACCAGGAGGGATCGGACTTGTGAAAGCTCAGCAGACTCAGGCTCAGCAAAATCCAGCCGATGAACGCAAAGGTCAAGCGGACTTCTGCCGCAAAACGCTGCAGGCGACTGCGCGGCTCAGGACGTGGCGAGGTCTGGGAGGGGCGGCGTCGGGTATCGATTTTCGGCATACATCACAGCAGTGTGGCGAGATGCTCGCGGATCAGCATGCTGCCATCCTCGCGCTCGATCACAAAGCCTTGCTGTTCAAAGTCTTTCATCACCCGGCTGACCATCTCGCGCGAGGCGCCCACCATCTTCGCCAGATCCTGGCGCGACAGCTTGTTGCGGATCACATGCTCGTTCTGCATCTCGTCGGTGAGTTCCATCAGCGCGCGCGCCACCCGTCCATAGACATCCATCAGCGCCAGGGATTCAATCTTGCGATCCGCCCGGCGCAGGCGCAGCGCCAGGCCGCGCATGATGGCAAACGACATGCTGGTGTTCTCGGGCAGGCACTGCAAGAACGCCACGCGCCCCAGCATCATCACGTCGGTCTGCACCTCCGCCTGCACCGTGGCGGAATGCGGCTCGCCGTCGATCAGACTCATCTCGCCGATATAGTCGCCCGCGTGCAACACGGCAATGATGACCTCGCGCCCCTTGGCGTCCACGCTGACCACGCGCGCGCGGCCCGACAACAGAATGAACAGCGCGTTGGACTTGCTGCCCTGTTCGACAATGTTTTCCCCGCGCTTGTAGCGCCGCTTGACGATGGACTGCGAAATCGACCAGGCCTGCGACTCGGTGAGCACGGCAAACAGCGGCACGCGCCGAACGAGGTCAATATCGGTGATTTGCGACATCAGTGTCTCCAGTTGCCGGATCTTGCGGGTCTTGCAAAGAGCGGACGTGCGAAACAACGGCTTTCCCGGCGCATCGCGCACCCTTTGCACGGCCCTTCTAAAATCTTAGCGATTGTGTTGCGGTGCCAAACCTGTCCTCCGGCCTCTCAGCCAAGCCCAGGCAGCCTCGCATCTCCCAACTTACAGCCTCCAGTTTCTCACACATCATGACATCCAAACACGCCAAAGTGCTCATTCTGGGGTCCGGCCCCGCCGGTTACAGCGCTGCGGTTTATGCCGCGCGCGCCAATCTCCACCCCTTGCTCATCACCGGCATGGCACAGGGCGGCCAGCTCATGACCACGACCGAAGTCGACAACTGGCCGGCCGACGTGGACGGCGTGCAGGGCCCCGATCTGATGGCGCGCTTTCAGGCGCATGCCGAGCGGTTCAACACCGAGATCGTGTTCGATCACATTCACACCGCGCACCTGAACGAAAAACCCATCCGCCTCGAAGGCGACAACGGCGTCTACACCTGCGACAGCCTGATCATCGCCACCGGCGCATCGGCCAAATACCTGGGCCTGCCCACCGAACAGGCCTTCATGGGCAAGGGTGTATCGGGATGCGCCACCTGCGATGGATTTTTCTATCGCAACCAGCCGGTCTGCGTGGTTGGCGGCGGCAACACTGCGGTCGAAGAAGCGCTGTATCTGGCCAATATTGCCAGCAAGGTCACGGTCATTCATCGCCGCGACAAGTTCCGCGCCGAGCCCATCCTGGTGGACAAGCTCATGGCCCGCGCCGCCGAAGGCAAGGTGGAACTCAAGCTCTGGAGCGAGCTGCAGGAAGTTCTGGGAGACGACTCCGGCGTGACGGGCGTGCGCATCCGCAACACCCAGACCGGCGCGTCTGAGGACATCGAACTCAAGGGCTGCTTCATCGCCATCGGTCATCAACCCAACACCGACATCTTCAAGGGTCAGTTGGACATGAAGGACGGTTACATCCTCACCCGGGGCGGCAACGACGGCATGGCAACCGCCACCAGCGTACCCGGCGTGTTTGCCGCTGGTGACGTGCAGGACCACGTTTATCGCCAGGCCATCACCAGTGCGGGCACCGGCTGCATGGCGGCACTGGACGCCCAGCGTTATCTGGAAAATGCCGAGTCCTGATCGTCTTTCCCGCCACGTCTTCTCGCCGCGCACGGACGAAAGGCGTGGACACGCCAGTCTTTCAGGCTATAATCTTTAGCCTTTGTTCTACACAATTTCGAGGTGTGCCATGGCACGTGTATGCCAAGTGACAGGTAAAGGGCCGATGGTCGGGAACAATGTGTCCCATGCGAACAACAAGACCAAGCGCCGCTTCCTGCCCAATCTGCAATATCGCCGTTTCTGGGTGGAGAGTGAGAACCGCTTCGTGCGCCTGCGCGTCACGAGTTCCGGTCTGCGCACCATCGACAAGAAAGGCATCGATGTCGTCCTCGCCGAGCTGCGCTCGCGTGGCGAGATCTGAGCTTTAGCAATTTATCCATTGACCCGGACTGACCCTAGAACTGCACGGAGCCCATCATGGCAACCAAAGGCGGACGCGAAAAAATCAAGCTGGAATCCTCTGCGGGCACCGGCCATTTCTACACCACCACCAAGAACAAGCGCACCACACCGGAAAAAATCGAAATCATGAAGTTCGATCCGGTTGCGCGCAAACATGTGAGCTACAAGGAAGGCAAGATCAAGTAATCTGATCAGTCCTCTGTCGCATCACCGATCCGCTGGATCTGCCGCAAAAACGGCAAGACCAGCGGATTTTTCATGGGCGGCTGTCGGCAAGACTTCTGCACACACCGCGAAAACGGTTCGACGCTCGATCTCGCGGGCCGTCATGGCGCCAGGGCAGGCCGAGATGGCCTGCCGAATTTCTCGCAAGCGAATCAGTTCGCCGGGGTGTAACGGCGCAGGCGCAGTGAAATATCGCGCAAAGCCGCCACGCCACTGTCTTCTGCGCGATGGCACCAGTCCTGCAGCTTTTGTCTGAGCTGCTCGGCGTTCAGATTGGTCTGCTCCCAGACCGACTTGAGTTCTTCGCGCATGTTCAACAACTTGCCGAGATTGGGACTGGCATTCGCCGCCGCGTCCACCAGGGCACGCGAGCGCTCGCACAGAATGTCGCGCTCCATGCCGATCCAGCGCCTGGCCGCGCGCAAGGCGGGCAGATTGCCTGAGGCGCCCTGCTCCGCGGCGCGGGCCAGTTCTGCCCTGAGCGTCGCCTTGAGCCCGGCAGCGTAACGCGCCATCAGTTCATAGCGGTTGGCAATGACGGCCTGAAGCGTGAGTTGATCCACCTCGGCCCGCACGGCGCCCAGCCTGAACTGGGGCGGCAGCTTGCGCGGCCTGGCCAATCCAAGCCAGCTCAAGGCGCGGATATACGCCCAGCCGATATCGAACTCCCACCACTTGACCGACAGCTTGGCCGATGTGGGATAGGTGTGGTGGTTGTTGTGCAGTTCTTCGCCGCCGATCAGAAGCCCCCAAGGGGAAATGTTGTGGCTGCGGTCGCGGGCGGAAAAATTGCGGTAGCCCCACCAGTGACCCAGACCGTTGATGACCCCGGCTGCCCAGATGGGAATCCAGAGCATCTGCACGGCCCACACCGTGGCGCCGATCGCGCCGAACAAAAGAACGTCGAGAATCAGCAGAAGCCCCACGCCTTGCCAGACGAAGCGCGAATAGACATTGCGTTCCACCCAGTCATCCGGCGTGCCGTGGCCAAACTTGCTCAGGGTCTCGGCATTCCGAGATTCGGAACGATACAACTCGGCGCCACGCAGCAGGACGGTGTCGATGCCGCGTGTCACCGGGCTGTGCGGATCGTCTGTCGTTTCACATTTGGCATGGTGCTTGCGATGGATGGCAACCCATTCCTTGGTCACCATGCCGGTGGTGAACCACAGCCAGAAGCGGAAAAAATGCGACGCGATGGGGTGCAGTTCCAGCGCCCGGTGCGCCTGGGCCCGATGCAAAAAAATCGTGACCGCAGCAATGGTGATATGCGTGGTGATCAACGCAAACAGCACGATTTGCCACCAACTGGCCTGCAGCAGGCCGTGCCCGGCCCAGTTCAAAAATACATCAAACATCAAAAACTTTCAGATGGATACAGCACACTTGGAGCCACACATGACGCGTAAGTTGCAGACATGTGCGTAATAGATTATCCGTCCTGCCGAGCCCGCTGCGCTCGGGACAAACGCCTAACCCTTGTCAGTGCGAAAGTGGGAGCGAATTCGTGCCTTGCTGCGCAGAAGGCGGTGCAACCCGGCGCTGCAGCACAGCGGCATAGAACCCATCGGTGCCATGCCGGTCGGGGCGGAGTTGCAGATCGCCCTGCGCTGTCAATCCGTCCGCGCTCACGCCCTGCTGGACGAGGACCGACTCCGCCGGAACACGCTCGAACTCGGGATGTGCCGCAAGAAACGCGTTGACGATCCCGCTGTTTTCCTCCGGCAAGATGCTGCAGGTCGCATACACCAGACGCCCGCCCGGCTTGAGCAGAGTCGCCGCAGATTGCAGGATATTGGTCTGTTTTGCGGTCAACTCAACAATATCTTCAGGCTTTTGTCGCCATTTCATGTCCGGATTGCGGCGCAGGGTTCCCAGGCCAGAGCAAGGTGCATCGACCAGCACGCGGTCGACCTTGCCCGCCAGACGCTTGACCCGCTCATCCCGTTCGTGGGCGATGGCGACCGGGTACACATTGCTCAGCCCGCTGCGCAGCAGCCGCGGCTTGAGCTTGGCCAGGCGGTAGTCGGCCACGTCGAAGGCATACAGCCTGCCGGTACTGCGCATCATCGCGCCCAGCGCCAGGGTCTTGCCACCGGCACCGGCGCAAAAATCCACCACCATTTCTCCGCGACGCGGCGCCAGCAGCAGCGCCAGCAACTGGCTGCCCTCATCCTGCACCTCCACCCACCCCTCGCGGAACACGGTGAGGTCTTGCAGCGCAGGCTTGCCCTCGAGGCGCACACCCCACGGGGAATACTTTGTCGCCTGCGCTGGGATGTTCAAACGTGCAAACACGTCGAGCACGGCTTCGCGTCGGGCTTTTTGCACATTCACCCGCAGATCCAGCGGTGCCGGGCGCAGCAGCGCCTGCGCCAGCGCGGGATAGTCGTCGCCGTACTGCTGCTCGAGTGCAGCCGCCAGCCATTCGGGCAGACTCCAGCGTACCGCCTCGGGCAGGGCCATGGCGTCCTGTGTCAGCAGGCGTTTGCGCCATTGCAGTTGCTCGGGCGAAAACGCGGTGTGCACCGACGCCGCATTGCCCGACCAGCCGAGAATGGCGAGCCGCAATTCCATGGCTCCGCCGATGCTCTCGTCACTCGCGGCGAGGGTCTGGAACAGGCGCAGATGCCGCAGAACCTGATAGACCGTATCGGCCAGAACCTGGCGGTCGGTCTTGCCCAGTTGCGGCCGGGCGCGGAAATGCCGCGACAGCACCGCGTCGGCCGCGGCATCGAAGCGCAGCATGTCGCGCAGCACGTCGCGCGCGGTGTAGAGCAGATCACGCGGTTTCATGGCGCACCTTCAAGAGAGATGTTCAGAAGCTGGCAGGATGCGGGTGCGCAAACCGTCGGTCTGCACCCGGCCTTCCAGCAAGGCGCGCACCACGGGAGGGTAGATGCGGTGCTCCTCCACCAGCACCCGCGCAGCAAGAGATTGCGGGGTGTCGTCATCCAGAACAGGCACCACGGCCTGCGCCAGAATCGGTCCGTGATCGAGTGCGCTGCTCACGAGATGCACCGTGGCCCCGTGCCATTTCACGCCTTCTTCCAGCGCGCGGGCGTGGGTGTGCAGGCCGGTGAACGCCGGCAGCAGGGACGGATGAATATTGACCAGCTTCCCCGAAAAGCGCGTCACGAACGCCTCGCCCAGCACCCGCATGAAACCACACAGAGCAATCACGTCGGGCTGCAGCGCGGCGATGACGTCACCCAGGGCCTGGTCGAACGCCTCTCGGCTGGCGAAATCGGTATGCGCCACGATCTGCGTGGGCACCCCGAAAGAGCGCGCCACGTCCAGCCCGGCGGCGTCCGCCCTGTTGCTGATCACTCCGCGCACGCTGTCCATCCAGCCCTGCTCACGCGCGGCCTGGAGAATGGACTGCAGATTGCTGCCGCGCCCGGAAATGAGGAGAACCAGATTTTTCATCGGCGGGCAGTGTAGCCGTGACCGAGAGTGCGAGCGCTGCGCCCAGCGTGAATAATGGCGGTTTACCTTTCCGAACGCTGCAATGAAATGCCCTTTTTGCCAAAGCCCCGACACGCAGGTGATTGAAACCCGCGATGTGGAGGACGGCACCGCCCTGCGGCGGCGGCGGCGCTGCGGCCAGTGCGACAAACGCTTCACGACCTACGAGCGCGCCGAGGTCAGCTTTCCCGTGGTGGTGAAAAAGGACGGCCGCCGCACCGACTACGACCGCAACAAGCTGCGCGCCTCGTTCCTGCTCGCGCTGCGCAAGCGGCCGGTCAGCGCGGACGCGGTGGACACGGCGATCGTCCGCGTCGAGCAACTGCTGCTGCAAAGCGGCGCGCGCGAGCTGCCGTCCACCCAGATCGGCAGCTGGGTGATGGAGGAACTGCGCGCCCTGGACAGCATCGCCTACGTGCGCTTCGCCTCGGTCTATCGCAGCTTCAAGGACTTGAGCCAGTTCGTCGATGTGCTGCAGGAGATGCAGCCGCCCAGCCCCGCGAAGGCCAAGCCCCGAAGCGGCAAGGCATCGAGATGACCCAACCAGACGCCCTGTTCAGCGAAGACGACCGGCGCCACATGCACCGGGCGCTGGACCTGGCGCGCAGCGCGATGTACCGCACCAGCCCCAACCCGCGCGTGGGCTGCGTGCTGGTGCGCGACGGCGTGGTGCTGGGCGAAGGCGCAACCCAGGCTGCTGGGCTCGATCACGCCGAGGTGCAGGCGGTCAAGCAAGCCTGGGAACGCGGTCACGCGCTGCAGGGTGCCACCGCCTATGTGACCCTGGAGCCGTGCGCGCACCATGGCCGCACCCCACCCTGCGCCGACCTGCTGGCCACGCAGGGCATACGGCGCGTGGTCGCAGCGCTTGCCGACCCCAATCCGCTGGTGGCGGGCAAGGGGCTGGAACGGCTGCGGCAAGCCGGGGTGCAGGTGCAAGTCGGGCTGATGGCAGACGAAGCGCGCGAGATCAACATCGGCTTCCTCTCCCGCATGATGCGCGGCACGCCCTGGGTGCGGCTCAAAGCTGCTGCATCGCTGGACGGCATCACCGCCCTGCCGAACGGCACCAGCCAGTGGATCACCGGCGAGGCGGCGCGCGCCGACGGCCATCATTGGCGCGCCCGCGCCTGCGCCGTGCTCACCGGCCTGGGCACGGTGCGGGCGGACGATCCGCAGCTCACCGTGCGCGCGGTGGACACGCCGCGGCAGCCGATCCGCATCGTGGTCGACAGCCGGCTGGAGCTTCCAGCAACCGCGCGACTGCTGCAGGGCACGGCGTCGCCGCTATGGATCGTCCACGCCCTGCCCGCCGATGCTGCTGCGCCCCGGCTTGCGGCGTTGCGCGCTGCGGCGGCTCCCGGGCTCGACCTCCAGGACATCGCCCTGCCCGCTGATGCCGACAAGCCCGGCAAGACCGATCTGCGCGCGCTGATGCGCGCGCTGGGCCATCGCGGCATCAATGAGCTGCACTGCGAAGCCGGTGAAAAGCTCAACGGCTCTTTGCTGCGCGCCGGGGTGGTCGACGAACTGCTGCTGTATCTGGCGCCCACGCTGCTCGGCCAGGGCGCGGGGCTGGCCGCGCTTGGCCCGATTGAAACGCTGGCCAGCGGCCTGCCGCTGCGCTGGCACGCGGTCGACCCAGTGGGCGACGACCTGCGCATCCTCGCACGCCTTTCTTCTTCCTATTTCTTCTGAATCGCCATGTTCACCGGACTCATCACAGCCACTGCCACCATCGCCAGTGCCACGCCGCTGGGCGGCAACAGCCAGCACGGCAAGCGCATCACCCTGCGGGTCGCACCAGACTGGCTGCAGGGCGTGCAGCTGGGTGACAGCATTGCCATCAGCGGCGCCTGCATGACCGTCGTGGAGCTGCAGCCCGATGGCTTTGCCTTCGACATCTCGGCCGAGAGCCTGGCGCGCACGGCCGGCCTCGATACAGTGGGCGCGCTGGTCAATCTGGAGCAGTCGCTGTCGCTGTCGACCAAGCTCGGTGGCCATCTGGTGACCGGGCATGTGGACGGCGTCGGTCAGGTTGCCCGGTTCGAGCCGGTGGGCGAATCGTGGTTGCTCGAGGTGGACGCGCCGCGCGAACTGGGCCGGTTCTTTGCCTACAAGGGCTCCATCGTGGTCAACGGCGTGAGCCTCACCGTCAACCAGGTCGACGACCTGCCGCAGCATTGCCGCGTGCGCATCAACCTCATTCCGCATACCCTGCAGCACACCAATCTGCACCGGTTGCAGGCGGGTGCGGCGGTCAACCTCGAGGTCGACCTGATCGCGCGCTATGTGGAACGCATGTTGAACGCTGACCGGAGCCAACCCCATGTGTGAACTGTTCGCCTATTCCAGCCGGGTGCCTGCGCGAGTGCGGTTTGCCTTTCGCGAATTCGCTCGGCACGGCGGCCCGCACGCGGCCAACCCCGATGGCTGGGGCGCGGCCTACTTCGAGGGCGCAGACGCGCATGTGCTGCGTGAAGCCCAGCCCGCGCTGTCCAGCGCCTTCGTCCCGGTGCTGGAGAGGCACGACTTCCACAGCCCGTTGGTGATTGCGCACATCCGCCGCGCCTCGCGCGGGCCGGTCGCGCTGGTCAACACCCAGCCCTTCGCGCGCGAGCTGTTCGGGCGCCGCCATGTGTTTGCCCACAACGGCGACCTGCCCGACATCGAGCATGCGCTGCCGCTGGCCCATGCCGCGCACCGCCCGATGGGGCAGACCGACTCCGAACATGCTTTTTATGTGCTGATGCACGATCTCATCCCTCTCGACACCGCAGGCGGCAGCGACGATCTCAAGCGCCGCATCGAACGGGTCGCTGAGTTTGCGAATCGGCTGCGGGCCATTGGCCCGGCCAACTTTCTCTACACCGACGGCGATCTGTTGTTCGCCCACGCCCACCGCCGTCTCAGCCATCCGGGCAACACCTGGGTTCCCGGGCTGCACATGCTCACCCGCGAGGCGGCCAGCGAGCATCAGGTGCGCGCTTCCGGCTTGCACATCCAGGGCCGGGACGACAGGCCCGCGCCCGCCGTGCTGCTGGCCAGCGTGCCCCTCACGCCGGAAATCTGGGAGCCGCTGCCCGAAAACACCCTGCTGGTGTTGCAGCAGGGTCGCCTGATTGCCCGCATGACGTCGTGAACGCGTGCGGGTTGCAAACGGAAACAGCGCGCCATGTCCTCGCTGATACAGTTCCCGCGCAGAAAATCGTTTCTCGAACCCAACAAAACCCCATGACGATCGCTCGCTTTCGCCTCATTTCCCTGCTTGTCCTCGCCTGGCTGGCGCTTGCGCCGCGCATGAGCTGGGCACTGGGCCTTGACAGCGTGTCGGACTGGGCACAGGGCACCTGGAACACCGCCGTCAACACCACCGAACACGGCAAGGACGATCTGTATTTCAGCGGCTACACCTGGCATGACCCCGGCACCTACACCGCAGCAAAGCGTGCCACCCTCAACAAGCACGCCTGGGGCATCGGCTGGGGTCGGCATCTGATGGATGCGAACGGCAACGAGGACATGGTGTATGCCATGATCTTTTCCGACTCGCACTGGAACGCCGAGCCCGTGGTCGGCTACGCCCATCAATGGATGTTCAATAACGACGCCCCGGTGGGTTTCGGCCTGGGCTACACCCTGGCGGTCACCTCGCGCGCCGACATTTTCAAGAACATCCCCTTTCCCATCGCGCTGCCCATTGCCTCCATTCGCTTCGGCAAGTTCTCGCTCTATGGCACCTTCATTCCCAAGGTCAACAACAAACTGAACAACGGCAACGTCGCCTTTTTCTTCGGCCGATACGACTTCTAGGAGTCTGTCGGACTTGCGGATCGCGGGCTGCAAAACGGCTGTGCGGCGCGCTGCGCCAGCGACTTCTTGCCCCATCGCATCCCCACAGCCCTTTTTCGCCATCCACGCCCCAAGCCCGACAGACTCCCAGGGCCACGCTGAACGCCAGCACGCCGGGCCGTGCGCTTCTAGAATGAAGGGCTTTTCGCAGCAGCTTGCCCATCATGCCCCTGTCCCCCATTCCAGACATCATTGCCGAGCTCAAGGCCGGGCGCATGGTCATCCTGGTCGATGAAGAAGACCGTGAAAACGAAGGCGATCTGGTCATCGCTGCCGAGCACATCACCCCGCAGAGCATCAACTTCATGGCCACGCACGCGCGCGGCCTGATCTGCCTCACCCTCACCGCCCAGCGCTGCGCGCAGCTCGGCCTCAAGCACATGGTGGAGCACAACGGCTCGTCGCACGGCACCGCGTTCACGGCCTCCATCGAAGCCGCCGAGGGCGTGACCACCGGCATTTCGGCGGCTGACCGCGCACGCACGGTGCAGGCCGCTGTGGCGCGCAACGCCAAGGCCAGCGACATCGTGCAGCCCGGTCATGTCTTCCCGCTGATGGCGGCGGAAGGCGGTGTGTTGATGCGCGCCGGACATACCGAAGCCGGCTGCGACCTGGCCGCACTGGCCGGGCTGGAGCCCGCAGCCGTGATCTGCGAGGTGATGAATCCGGACGGCAGCATGGCCCGCCTGCCCGACCTGGAACACTTCGCCGCCGAACACGGGTTGAAAATCGGCGCCATTGCCGACCTGATCGAATACCGCAGCCGCACCGAATCGCTGGTGCAGCGCGTGGGCGCACACGCCATGCAGACCCCGTTTGGCGCGATGCAATGCGTGGCCTATACCGACCGCGCCGGGCATGGCCTGCATCTGGCTCTGGTACATGGCGACCTGGCCACGCAGTCCGCGCCCTTGGTGCGCGTGCACGAGCCGCTGTCCGTGCTCGACCTGCTGGACAGCACGTGCCAGCGCCATTCCTGGAATCTGCCGCAGGCGCTTGGCCGCATCGTCCGCGAGGGCGCCGGCGTGGCCGTGCTGCTCAATTGCGGCGAGTCGGCGCAGCAGCTCGGGGCACAATTCCAGCATCTGCTGCACCCGTCGACCACCCCGCCCAAGGCGGTTGCCACCGCGCTGCGCGACTATGGCATCGGTGCGCAAATCCTGCGCGATCTGGGCGTGCGGCAGATGCGTCTGCTCGGCCAGCCGCGCAAAATGCCCAGCATGGTGGGCTACGGGCTGGAGATCGTCGGATTCGAGTCGGCGCACAGCGCCAACCCCACCCCGACGTCCGGCGCGTAAGCTGTTGTCTTTCGCGCCTGCGGCGCGCCACTCATTCGACTCCCCACGCCATGCAAAACGTCCAGAACCGCATTCTTTCCGAACAACTCGATGGCCGTGATCTGCGCATCGCCGTGGTCCAGGCGCGCTTCAACACCGCCATCACCGACCGCATCACCCAGTCCTGCCTCGACGAACTCGAACGGCTGGGCGTGGGCGAGGACGACATCGGCCTCTACGCCGTACCTGGTGCGCTGGAATTGCCGCTGCTGCTGCAGGCGCTGGCCGAGAGCGAGGCGTTCGACGCGCTGATTGCCATCGGCTGCGTGATCCGGGGTGACACCTATCACTTCGAGGTGGTGTGCAACACCAGCGCTGCCGGCATCAGCCAGGTCGCGCTCGACTACAACATGCCGGTGGCCAACGGCGTGCTCACGGTGGACACCGAAGCGCAGGCGCTGGAGCGCATCGACAAGGGCGCCGAGTGCGCTCGCGTCGCGGTGGAAATGGCCAATCTGTTCATCGACATCAGCGCAGACGAAGACGAGGCCGCATGACCGCTCCCACCGCTCCAAAGAGCGCGCGGCGCAAGTCGCGCGAACTCGCGTTTCAAGGCATTTACGAGTGGCTGCTCGCAGGCAGCGATGCGGGCGCCATCGAAGCCTTCCTGCACGAGCGCTACCCCACCATCAAGCTCGACGACGCGCACTTCCAGTCGCTGCTGCACGGTGCGCTGGCCGAAGCCGGGCCGCTCGACGCGCTGATCCAGCCGCACATCGACCGCCAGACCAGCGAGCTCTCCCCGGTGGAGCACGCCCTGCTGCTGATGGGGACATTCGAGCTGCTGCACCACCTCGACGTGCCCTACCGCGTGGTCATCAACGAGGCGGTTGAACTCGGCAAGGTATACGGCGGAACCGACGGCTACAAATACGTCAACGGCGTGCTCGACCGCATTGCCGCGCAACTGCGCCAGATCGAAGTCGAGTCGGCCAACCAGTCGCACCCTCAGGGGCAGTCCGGCTCCTCCAATCTCAGTCCACCGCCCAGCCCCTTTGCGCATGTGCCCGTGCGCCACAAGGCCAAGGCCGCGCCGCGCCGCCCGGCCGCGCGGCCAGCGGGCCAGCGTCCGCCGCGCAAGGACTGACCCGACACCGCATACCCGGCACCGCCGACCTCGCACCATGCGCCTTGCCCAACGCAATCAGTCCATCGAACCGTTCTACGTCATGGACGTGGTGCGCGCCGCCTGGGAACAGCAGGCGGCCTGGGACGCGCACGGCAAGCGCATGATCCATCTCAGCGTGGGCGAACCCGACTTCACCGCGCCCGAGCCCGTCGTCGAAGCCGCCACCCGCGCGCTGCGCGACGGCCGCACCGGCTACACCCTGGCCCCTGGCCTGCCCGCGCTGCGCGAGCGCATCGCGCAGCACTATGCGCAGGTGCACGGGGCGCAGATCGATCCGGCGCGCGTGTTCATCACCGCTGGCGCCTCGGGCGCCCTCACGCTGGCGAGCCTGCTGCTGTTCAACCCGGGCGACGAGGTGCTCATGCCCGACCCGAGCTATCCGTGCAACAAGAACTTCGTTGCCGCAGCCGGGGCGCGGGCGCGCATGTTGCCGGCACCGGCGCCGCAGCGCTTTCAGCTCACGGCAGCCGAAGTGGAGGCGGCCTGGAACGCGCAGACCGCAGGTGTGCTGCTGGCATCGCCCTCCAACCCCACCGGCACCTCCATCGCCCCCGACGAATTGCGCCGCATTGCCGACGTGGTGCGCGCGCGCGGTGGGGTCAGCATCGTCGACGAGATCTATCTCGGCCTCAGCTTCGATCGCGCCTATGGCCGCACCGCACTGGCTGCGGGCGACGACATCATCACCGTCAACAGCTTTTCCAAATATTTCCAGATGACCGGCTGGCGGCTGGGCTGGCTGGTCGTGCCGCCCGCGCTCATCGCGCCGCTGGAGCGCATGGCCGGCAACCTGTTCATCTGCGCCAGCAGCGTGGCGCAGCATGCCGCGCTGGATTGTTTCGAGCCTGATACCCTGGCCGAATACGAACGCCGCCGCGCCGAGTTCCAGCGCCGCCGCGACCTGATCGTCCCCGGACTGGACGCCCTCGGGCTCACTGTTCCCGTACGTCCGGACGGTGCGTTCTACGTCTATGCCGACTGCTCGCGCTTCGCCGCCGACAGTTGGGATTTCTGCTTCGACGTGATGCGCGACACCGGCGTGGTGCTCGTTCCCGGCAAGGATTTCGGCACCGCCGAGCCGCAGCGCTACTTCCGCCTGAGCTATGCCAACAGCATCGCCAATCTGGAAGACGCCCTGCACCGCCTGCGCGGCTACCTGGAGCGCAAGGCGGCATGACAACGCGCACATTCACCTGGCCGGTGCGGGTCTACTGGGAGGACACCGACGCCGGCGGCATCGTCTATTACGCCAACTACCTCAAGTTCTTCGAGCGGGCGCGCACCGAGTGGTTGCGCAGCCTCGGGCTGGCGCAGTCCGAACTGGCGGCGCAATCCGGGCTGGTGTTCGTCGTGGCCGACCTGCAGTTGCGCTACGCCGCCCCGGCAAGGCTGGATGATGCGCTGCAGATCCAGCTTCGCGTGCAGGATCTGGGCGCGGCCAGCCTGCAGGTGGCGCAGCAGGCCTGGCGCACGGACGCGCAGGGCGCACCGGTCACGCTGCTGTGTGAAGCGTCCGTGCGTGTGGGCTGCGTGCAGTCTGCCAGCCTGCGACCGGCCCGCATTTCCGCTGAAGTACGCGCGCGCATCACCCGCTGGACTGCGGGCTGAGGACCGCACTGCGCCGTAGCGCCCTTGCCGTGAACCTTTTTGCTGCGCTCTTGTCCTCTGTCTGATGCGTCAGCGCGTTGCGGATTTGTTGTAATGCGGTCTGTTTTGCCATCGCGCCGTTCCTCTCCATTCCTCCAATCGCCCATCCGGCCCATTCCCTATGGATCAAAATTTCTCCATCGTGTCCATGGTGCTCGGCGCCAGCATCGTGGTGCAGCTCGTGCTTGCGCTGCTGCTCAGTGTGTCGCTGGCGAGCTGGACGGTCATCTTCCGCAAGTACTTTGCGATCAAGTCGGCGCGCATCAAGTCCGAAGACTTTGAGCAGGAATTCTGGTCGGGCACGGGGCTGAACGATCTCTATCAGTCGGCGCTGAGCAACGGTCGCCACGGCAGCCCGCTGCAGCGCATTTTCGCCTCGGGCATGCGCGAGTACCTCAAGCTGCGCGAGCGCCATGTGCTCGACGGCTCCACCCTGGTGGACGGCGCCCGCCGCGCCATGCGCGCCGCCTTCCAGCGCGAGATGGACGCGCTCGAGGCCAACCTCTCCTTCCTCGCCTCGGTCGGCTCGGTCTCGCCCTATGTCGGTCTGTTCGGCACGGTGTGGGGCATCATGCACGCCTTCGTCGGTCTGTCGAATCTGCAGCAGGTCACGCTGGCCACCGTGGCGCCGGGTATCGCCGAGGCGCTGGTGGCCACCGCCATCGGCCTGTTCGCGGCGATCCCTGCGGTGATTGCCTACAACTTCTTCGCCCGCGACATCGACCGCCTGGCCAACCGCTACGAGTCGTTCACCGAAGAGTTCTCCAACATCCTGCAGCGCCAGAGTGCACCGGCACCCCCAGCGGCGCAAATGGCCAGCGCGGCTGCGGCGGCTGCCGCCCGCGCGCAGGGCCCTGTCACCGGCTTCGGTGGAGGACGCTGAGATGCCGGCGATGCAACCCAGCGGCCGCGGGCGGCATTCCCGCCGCGCCTTGGCCGACATCAACGTCGTGCCCTATATCGATGTCATGCTGGTGCTGCTGATCATTTTCATGGTCACCGCGCCGCTGATCACACCCACCATGGTCAAGCTGCCCACGGTGGGCAATGCGCCGCAGGCGCCCAGCACCCTGGTGCAGGTCACCATCCAGAAAGACGACATGCTGGAAGTCTCGCTGCGCGACCCCAGGAACAAGTCAAGCAATGCCGCGCCGCAACCCGTCACCCTCAAGGATCTGCCGCAGACCGTGCAGCAACTCGCCGCCCAGGCCGGGCTGAGCCTGGACGCCATGCCGGTGCTCATCGCTGCGGACAAGAACGTGAAGTACGACGCGGTGATGCGCGCGCTCAACATCCTCAAGCAGCACGGCGTGGAGCGCGTGGGCCTTGCCGTGCAGTCCAACCCCTGATGCACTCTCTGGCATGAGCACGGCACGCTTTCCCTCCGGTGACCCCAATGCGCTGCGCCCGCCGCATGAACGCGGCACCATCCGCGCCTTCGGCCTGGCGGCACTGTTCCACATCTTGCTCATCGCCCTCATCGCCTTTGGCGTGCACTGGAAAAGCCACCCACCGGAAGCGGTGGAAGCCGAGTTGTGGTCGCCCACGGTGCAGCGGGCCGCGCCGCGACCGACGGCCCCGATGGAGCGCAAGCAACCGCAGCCCGAACCGCAACCGGCCCCACCTCCCCCGCCGCCCCAGCCTGTGGTCGAGCCCAGGCCGCAACCCCAGGTGCAGCAGGCCGACATCGTGCTGCGGCAGGAGCGCGAGGCGGCATTGAAAAAGCAGCAGCAGGAGCAGCAAGCGCAGCTTGAAAAGCGTCTGCAGGCCGAGAAGAAAAAGCTCGCCGAGGAAAAGCGTCGCCTGGCCGAACAAAAGGCTGAGCAACAGCAGCGCGAGCAGGCCCAGAAGCTGGCCGAGCAGCAGCGCGAAAAAGCGGAAAGACTTCAGCAGGAAAAGCTGGCGCAGCAGAAAAAACGCGAAGCCCAACAACGTCTGGCGGAACAGAAGCAGAAGCAACGCGAGCAACAACAGGCGCAGCTCGCCGCCTCGTCGCGCGACGACTACATGAAGCAGTTGATGCAGCAGGCGGGCACAGGATCGGCCACGAGCACGGGCACTGCGGCGCAGACCTCCGGGCCGTCTGGCGCCTATGCCGCGCGCATTGCCAGCCTGGTGCGCGAAAACGTGACCTACCCCGAGATCAACCAGATCACCGGCGATCCGCGCGTGACCATTCTGGTCAATCTCTCGCCGGATGGCACCGTGCTCACCGCCAAGGTCGAACGCTCCAGCGGCGTGCCGAGCTGGGATCAGGCCGTGCTGCGCGCCATCGAGCGGGTGCAACATTTCCCGCCGGACAGCAATGGCAAGATCTGGACGCCGATGCTGGTGAAAGCCGGTCCGCGCGATCCAGGCTGATCAATAGCCCACCACCGCCCTGCCGTCCTTGGCCATGCGGGCGAGTTCGGCCAGCACCGCATCGGATGGCGGCAGACGAAAGCCCTCGACGCTGAGACTGACCTGCGCACCGGCGCGCTCGATGTCGAGCAGCAACGGCAGGCCGTCTTCGCTGGCGCGCGCGTGAGCCAGCGCCACCAGCGGTTGCGCGGTACTGCTGCCGTTGAGTGCAACGCGGATGTGCCTGCCCAGCCGCGCACGGGCCTCGTCGAGACTCCACACCGCATCGGCGTTGAACCGCAGGCCGCCACTGAAGCGATCGGTCTGCGCCTTGCCGCGCAGCACCAGCAGCACGTCGTCGCGCAGGCGGTCGCGCACACTCTCCAGCAGGCTGTCACCAATGACGATCTCCATCGCGCCGGATCGGTCTTCCAGGGTGAGGATGGCGATGCGCCCGCGCTGCGACTGCACCAGCCGCACCCCGGCGGCAATGCCTGCGATGAGCACGGGCTCGCGCGAATCCACCAGTTCGGCCAGCGGGGTGCGGGCGAACTGGCGCACCTCTTCAGCGCAGGCGTCGAACAGGTGGCCGCTGAGGTAGAAGCCGATGGCGGTTTTCTCAGCGGAGAGCTTGGTGCGCAAGTCCCACGGTTCCACGGCGGGCAGTGCGGGTTCGTGCGCGGGGTTGTCGCTGGAGCCGGTATGGGCGTCGGCGGCGAACAGGTCGAACAGCCCGGCCTGCTGCTGCGCGGCCTCCTGCTGCACGGCGTAGTCCATCGCGGTTTCCACGGCGGCGAGCACGGCGGCACGCTCGGGGTGCAGGGCGTCGAACGCACCGGCCTTGGCCAGGGCTTCGAGCACGCGCTTGTTGATGCGGGCGCGGTCCACGCGGGCGGCAAAGTCGAACAGCGAGGTGAAGGGCTGCTGCTGGCGCGCGGCGATCATGGCTTCCACCGCGCCCTGTCCGTTGCCTTTGATGGCGCCGAGCGCGTAGCGGATGGTGCGGCTGTCCACGGGGTCGAACCGCCATTGCGAGGCGTTGACATCGGGCGGCAGCACGGCGATGCCGCAGGCCTGCGCGTCTTCCACCAGGATCTTGAGCTTGTCGGTGTCGTCGAGCGCGATGCTCATGTTGGCGGCGAGAAATTCTGCGGGGTAGTGCGCCTTCATCCACGCGGTCTGCACCGCGAGCAACGCATAGGCCGCGGCGTGCGACTTGTTGAAGCCGTAGCCGGCGAACTTCTCCATCAGGTCGAAGATTTCGTTGGCTTTTTCCGGCTTGATGCCATTCTTCGCCGCGCCTTCGGCGAAGATGCCGCGGTGCTTGGCCATTTCCTCGGGCTTTTTCTTGCCCATGGCGCGGCGCAGCAGGTCGGCGCCGCCGAGCGAGTAGCCGCCGATGACCTGGGCCACCTGCATGACCTGCTCCTGATAGACCATGATGCCGTAGGTCTCTTCCAGCACCGGGGCCATGCGCGGGTCGGGATAGACCACGTCTTCCTTGCCGGCCTTGCGCGCGCAATAGGTGGGAATGAGGTCCATCGGGCCGGGACGGTACAGCGCCACCAGCGCAATGATGTCCTCGAAGCGGTCGGGCCTGGCGTCGCGCAGCATGCCCTGCATGCCGCGAGATTCGAGCTGGAACACGGCCACGGTATCGCCACGCGCCATGAGCTTGTAGCTCTTGGGGTCGTCCAGCGGAATGTCTTCGAGCCTGAAGTCGGCGCGGTCTGGGTGGTTGCGGCGGATGTACTGCGCCCCCAGCTCCAGGATGGTGAGCGTGGCCAGACCGAGAAAGTCGAACTTCACCAGCCCGGCGGCCTCGACGTCGTCCTTGTCGAACTGCGACACGGCGTCGGTGCTGCCCGGCTGGGCGTACAGCGGGCAAAAGTCGGTGAGCTTGCCCGGCGCGATCAGCACGCCACCGGCGTGCATGCCGATATTGCGCGGCAGGCCTTCGAGCTGCTGCGCGAGATCGAGCAGTTGCCGCACCTCCTCTTCCTGCGCGTAGCGCTGCGCGAGCAGGGGCTCCTGCTTCAGGGCATCTGCAATGGTGATGTGCTGGCCCGGCTTGGCCGGAATGAGCTTGGCGATGCCGTCGCAGAAGGTGTAGCTCAGATCGAGCACGCGGCCCACATCGCGCACCGCAGCGCGCGCGGCCATGGTGCCGAAGGTGGCGATCTGCGACACGGCCTCGACGCCGTACTTCTGCTTGACATAGTCGATCACGCGGTCGCGGTTTTCCTGGCAGAAGTCGATGTCGAAGTCGGGCATGGACACCCGCTCCGGGTTGAGAAAGCGCTCGAACAGCAGGTTGTAGGCCAGCGGGTCGAGGTCGGTGATGCGCAGGCTGTACGCCACCAGCGACCCCGCCCCCGACCCCCGGCCCGGCCCCACCGGGCAGCCGTTGTTCTTGGCCCAGTTGATGAAATCGGCCACGATGAGGAAGTAGCCCTCGAAGCCCATCTTGGCGATGATGCCCAGCTCGTATTCCAGCCGCTCCTGGTAGCGCGGGCGCGCTGCATCGCGGGCCGCCGCATCGGGGTAGAGCACCGCCAGCCGCTGCTCCAGCCCCTGCTGCGCCTGCTGGCGAAAGAACTGGGCCGGGGTCAGCCCTTCGGGCGTGGGAAACAGCGGCAGCTGCGGCTTGCCCAGATCGAGCATCAGATTGCAGCGCTGGGCGATGGTCACGGTATTGGCCAGCGCGGATGGCACATCGGCAAACAAGGCCTCCATCTCCGCCTGCGACTTGAAATACTGCTGATCGGTGAACCTGCGCTGGCGGCGCGGATTGCCCAGTGTCTCGCCCTCGGCGATGCACACCCGCGCCTCGTGGGCATCGAAATCGGCGGCCTTGAGGAATTCCACCGGATGCGTGGCCACCACAGGCAGGCCGAGTTCTGCAGCCAGCGGCACCGCCGCCTGCACATGCGGCTCGCAGGCCGCATGACCACTGCGCTGCAGCTCGATGTAGAAGCGGTCTGCAAACACCGCGACATGCTGCCGCGCCAGCGTCTGCGCGGTGCGCGTGTCACCCTGCAACAGCGCCTGGCCGATGGCGCCGTCCTGCGCACCCGAGAGCGCAATCAAGCCCTCGGCCCGCCCGTCCTCCAGCCACTCCCACTTGAGCACGGCGCGACCACGCTGCTGGTTGTCCAGCCAGGCGCGGCTGAGCAGCTCGCACAAGTTGAGATAGCCGACACGGTTCTGCACCAACAGCAGCAGGCGTGTGGGCTGCGCCGGGTCGCGGGGGGGCGCCACCAGCACGTCGCAGCCGATGACCGGCTTGACCCCGGCCTCCAGCGCCGCCTTGTAGAACCGCACCGTGGCGAACAGGTTGTTGAAGTCGGTGATTGCCAGCGCCCCCTGGCCATCGCGAGCGGCGGCAGGCACCATGTCGTCCACACGCAGGGCGCCGTCGACGATCGAATACTCGGTATGGGTGCGGAGGTGAACGTAGGGCATCAAGGCATTTTAGGAGCCTGCGCCGACCGGCACGCCTTGATTCCGAAAGAACCGATCAATTGCTTCTTACTGTCGGTAATTTCTGGTTATTCCATCCATTCGGCTGGCAACATCTCGCTCTGCTATGGTGGAGTGCAACACCGTTTCAACATCCGGAGACCCCGCACGATGATCAGCAGCACCCTGCCCGCATGGCCCTTGCACCCCGACGGCGTGTTCTGGGTGGGCGCGGCGCTGGTGCTGGCCACGCTCACGGGCGAGTCGGTGTTTCGCTTTCTGCGCTGGCCACGGCTGGTGGGCTATGCCGCAGCCGGCATGATTCTGGCTGCCGGAGGCGCCGGGCTCAATGTGTACGACCTGCAGAACAGCGCCCGCGCGATTGTGGACACGGCGCTGGCCGTGCTGCTGTTCGAGATCGGCCACCGGGTGAACCTGCGCTGGCTGCGCGCCAACCCGGCTCTGCTGGGCATGAGCCTGCTCGAATCGGCGCTGGGATTTGGCGCGGTGTGGATCACGCTGGCCTTGCTGGGCTTCACGGCGCTGCAGTCGGCCATCGTGTCGGGCGTGCTCATGGTCACGTCGCCCGCCGTGGTGCTGCGCATCGGCAGCGAGTTTCGCGCCAACGGGCAAGTCACCGAGCGCCTGTTGCTGCTCTCGGCCCTGAACACGTTTTATGCGCTGCTGGTCTGCAGTCTGCTCATGGGCATGATGGACGCGGATGGGCCGCAGGGCGCAGCCGCCTCGGCGCTGCATCTGCTTTACCTGCTCGGCGGCTCGGTGCTGGCTGCGGCGCTGCTGGCCTGGGCGGTGAACTGGGTGGAGCGGCATTTCGACTTCCGCAACGAGGGCGGCGCGCTGATGCTCGTCGGCCTGATCGTGCTCACTCTCTCGCTCACTCGCATGCTGGGCTGGTCTGCGCTGCTCACCCCGCTGCTGGCCGGCGCGCTGCTGCGCTGGCGCAGCCCGCGTCCGCGGCTGTGGCCGCAGCACTTCGGCACCGCCGGCGGGGTGCTGCTGGTGCTGATGTTCCTGATCCTCGGGCTGAGCCTGGACACCCGCATCCTGCTGGCCGGCGGGCTGGCGGCAGCGCTGGTGGTCGTGGTGCGGCTGCTGGCCAAGCTGGCCGGGGTGCTCGCGTTCGGGCGGGCGAGCGGGGCGAGCTGGCGGCAGTCGGTCGCGCTGGGGCTGGCGCTCAGCCCGGCTGCCGGGGTGAACTTTGCGCTGGCGCTGGGCTTTCTCGGCACACCGGCAGGCGCTGCGCTGCACCCGGTATTTGCCGTGGTGTTCAGCGCGATTGCGTTTTTGGAGCTGCTCGCGCCGCTGCTCGCGCGCTGGGCGCTCGGGTACAGCGGCGACATCGCCGCGGTCAAGCGCAAAGCTGGAGGCAGGGCATGAGCCTGGGGCCGTTCAAAACCTCGGCGGCGCTGAGCATCGGCATCGAGCTGGAACTGCAGATCGTGGGCCGTCACAACTACGACCTCATGCCCTGCGCGCCCGACCTGCTGCGCCTGCTCCAGGGCCGCAAGCTGCCGGGGCTGGTCACGCCCGAAATGACCGAGAGCATGATCGAGCTGTCCACCGGCATCTGCACCGGCTATGACGACGCGCTGGCACAGCTCACCGACATCCAGGGCGCGCTGGTGGAGGCCGCAGACAAGCTCGACGTCGGCCTGGCCGGTGGCGGCACCCACCCGTTTCAACACTGGGCGCAGCAGCGCATTTTCGACAAGCCGCGCTTTTTGCAACTGTCCGAGCTGTACGGCTACCTGAGCAAACAGTTCACCGTGTTCGGCCAGCATGTGCACCTGGGCTGCCCCGACGCCGACACCGCCCTCTACACCCTGCACTGCATGTCGCGCTTCATTCCGCATTTCATCGCGCTGTCGGCCTCGTCGCCGTATGTGCAGGGCGAGGACACCGGCTTTCACTCCGCGCGGCTCAATTCGGTGTTCGCGTTTCCGCTGTCGGGCCGCGCGCCGTTCACCCTCACCTGGGACGCATTCACGCGCTATTTCGACAAAATGACCGCCACCGGCGTGGTCAAGAGCATGAAGGATTTTTACTGGGACATCCGCCCCAAGCCCGAATACGGCACCATCGAGGTGCGGGTGATGGACACCCCGCTGACCATCGCCAAGGCCGCACGCATCGCCGCGTACATCCAGACCCTGGGCGCGTACATCCAGCGTGAGCGGCCGTTCCAGCCGCAGGAAGACGACTATCTGGTCTACACCTTCAACCGCTTCCAGGCCTGCCGCTTCGGCTTCGACGGCACGTTCGTCGACCCCGCGACGCGCGAGCACCGCACCCTGCGCGAAGACCTCATCCGCACCCTGGTCAAGCTCGAACACCACGCGGTGGACTGCAAGGCGGACGTTGCGTTGCGCGAACTGCTCGCCGATGTGAGCGCGCGCGGCAACGACGCCGAGTGGATCCGCGCGGTGTTTGCGCGCGAGCACCACCTTCCCGAGGTGGTGCGGCAGCAGGCGCAGCGGTGGATGACGACCGCATGAGCCAGCCCGATCGCCCGCTGGTCAGCCTGCTGCTGGCCTGCTACCGTCAGGAGCGCTTCATCGCCGAGGCAGTGCAGGCGGCGCTGGCGCAAGCCTATTCGCCGCTTGAAATCATCATTTCCGACGACGCCTCGCCCGATGCGACCTTCGCGCTGGCGCAGCAGGCGGTGCAGGGCTATGCCGGGCCGCACCGCGTCATGCTCCGGCGCAATCCGCGCAATCTGGGAATCAGCGCGCATTTTTCGCTGCTGGCCGAGCTCGCCCAGGGCGAGCTGCTGGTCGTTGCCGCCGGTGACGACGTGTCCGAACCGCAGCGCTGCGAGCGGCTGGTGGCGCATTGGCTGGGCTGCAATCGCCGCCCCGACCTGATCGCCAGCGACCTGGTCGACATCGACATCGCGGGTCGGGTGCAACAACGGCTGGCGCACACCCGGCTGGACGACTGGACACTCGGGCGCTGGCTGCAGCAGCGCCCCTGGCTGGTCGGCGCCTCGCACGCCTGGAGCAAACGGCTGTTTGCCGCATTCGGCCCGATGCGCGCAGGCGCCCACGCCGAGGATCAGATCATGCTGCTGCGCGCCCTGCTGCTGGGCGGCGCGACCACCGTGCCCGAGCCGCTGGTGCGCTGGCGGCGCGGAGGGCTATCGGCCAAGCGCCGCGCGCCCGATCTTGCCACGCTGCGGCTGCAGATGGCCCAGGGCAATCGCGCCTCTCTCGCCGCTATCGAGCAGCATCTGGCCGATGCGCAACAAGCAGGGCGGGGAGAAGAGATCGCCGCGGCGCTGGCCGCCCCCCTGGCGCGCGCACGGTTTACCGCAGCCATGCTCGAGCCAAGCCCACGCGGCAGCACATGGCGCCGGTTTCTCCAGGCTACTGGGGTGCCCCTGGACTATCGTCTGCGCCTGCTGGGCTACACCACGCTGCCCTGGTTGATCGATCCGTTGCTCCGCACCAAGGCGCGGCTGCGCATCGCCCGGCATGGCGATGCCGCAGGGCGTCCGCTGCAGGACTGAGAGATGAGCGTACCGCTTGCAACTCCGGCCTTGCGCCTGGCGATCACCGCACAGGCGCTGACCCACGGTGGCGGCGCCGAACGCTATGCACGCGATGTCGTCGCCGGGCTGCTCGCTCTGGGCCTGCGTCCGCTGGTCATCGCCCGCAAGATCGACACCGAGCTGCCGCAGGCCCAGGCTGCGCAGTGCGTGGCCTTGCGGCTGCGTGGCGTGCCACGTCTCTTGCGCAGCGCAGCGTTCGACTGGGCCGCAGCACGGGTGTTGCGGCGTGAGGGGGCGAACTGCGTGTTCGCAATCAATCACTCCCGCCATGCCCTTGTTGCGATCTGCGGAGGTACGCATCCCGGTTTTCTTCAGGCCATGGGACGGCGCGCCGGCTGGGCCGACCGCAGCCAGATCGCAATCGAGCAGCGCACCTATGCGCATGCGCGTTACATCGTCGCGCACTCACTGCGCATGCGCGACGAGCTGCTGCAGTTCTACGACCTGCCAAAGGAAAAGATCCATGTGCTCTATCCGCCCGTGGACACCAACCGCTTCCACCCACTGCCCGCGCAGGAGCGGCTGCAGGCGCGGCAGCGCCTGGGTTTTCCACCCGATCGTCCGGTGTTCCTCCTGGCCTCGACCGGTCATGTGCGCAAGGGTCTGCCCGAACTCGCCGCGCTGTTCGCGCAGAACGACCGCCTCGGATTGCTCGCCGTGGCGGGCCGCCCGCTGCCGTACCCGATGCGCAACGTACTCCAACTTGGGTATCGCGCCGATATCGAGACGGTCTACGCCGCGGCCGACTTCACCGTGGTCGCGTCGCGCTACGAGCCATTCGGCCTGGTCGCAGTGGAATCGGTGCTGTGCGGCACGCCGGTGGTGATTGCCGACGTCGTGGGCAGCGGCGAGGTCATCGCGCAGGACGCCAAGATCGCCTATGCCGCCTCCGACCCGCAGGGGCTCGCCATGGCACTTCAAAGCGCGGCACAACGCGCGGGACAACCCGGCGCGCGCATCGATTGTCCGATGGCGTTGCTGCACTATCAACCGGACATCGCCGCGCATGTATCGGCACTGATGGCATTGTTTCAGACCGTATTCGACGGCGCGTGAAACTGCATGTGGTGCACCAATAGCGTCAACAGGCCCTAACCCATCTTGCTCCAGCAGCTCGCCCTGCTTGCACAGTCCGATCAGACGTCCCTGCTCGAGCGCAGTGGTGGCGTCGTCGAGGATAAGCAGCGGGGCGTTTCGATACAGCGCATGGGCGATGGACAGCCACGCCCCCATGATGGCCTCATGACCTGACTCCGCGCAGGCCGCATCGCGCGGCTTTTACACTGGCCCGCATGTCTACATCTTTCCTGCCTCTCCCCGGTCGGGCCTACATCGTTGGCGGTGCGGTGCGCGATGCGCTGCTCGGGCGGCTGGCTGGCGACCGCGACTGGGTGGTGGTCGGGGCCACGCCGCAAGACATGGTCGATGCCGGGTTCGTCCCGGTCGGGCGCGATTTTCCGGTGTTCCTGCACCCGCAGACGCACGAGGAATACGCGCTGGCGCGCACCGAGCGCAAGACCGCGCCGGGCTATCACGGCTTTGCGGTGCATGCCGCTCCCGATGTCACGCTGGAAGACGATTTGCTGCGCCGCGATCTGACCATCAACGCGATGGCGCAGGCCCAAGACGGCACGCTGATCGACCCCTACGGCGGCCAGCGCGATCTGCAGGCGCGGGTGTTGCGGCATGTATCGCCGGCGTTTGCCGAAGACCCGGTGCGCATCCTGCGGCTGGCGCGGTTTGCCGCGCGGTTTGCCGACTTTTCCGTCGCCGCCGATACGCTGGAACTGATGCGCCGCATGGTGCAGGCCGGCGAGGTGGACGCGCTGGTTCCCGAGCGGGTCTGGCAGGAACTGGCGCGCGGGCTGATGGAAGATCACCCGCAGCGCATGTTCGCGGTGCTGCGCGACTGCGGCGCGCTGGCGCGGCTGCTGCCCGAGCTCGACCGGCTGTGGGGTGTGCCGCAACGCGCCGACTATCACCCCGAGGTCGATACCGGGGTGCATGTGATGCTGGTGTTGCAGGCCGCCGTCGCTCTGGGCGCGCCGCTGCAAGTGCGTTGGGCCTGTTTGACGCACGATCTGGGAAAGGGCACCACGCCGCGTGAGTTGCTGCCACGGCATCTGGGGCACGAGCAGCGCAGCGTCGCGCTGGCCGCGGCGGTGGCGCGGCGGCTGCGCGTGCCGGGCGACTGCGCCGAGCTGGCCGCTGTGGTCGCCGCCGAGCACGGCAACATCCACAAAGCCGCGAGCCTGGGGCCCGAGGCGACGCTGCGGCTGCTGCAGCGCTGCGACGCGCTGCGCCGCTCCGAGCGGTTTGCGCAGGTGTTGCAGGCCTGCGAGGCCGATCACCGCGGGCGTGGCGGCGACTTTGCGCAGCAGCCCTATCCGCAGCGCGCGCGGCTGCTCGCGGCGCTGCACGCGGCGCGCAGCGTCGATGCCGGGGCGATCGCGCAGCAGATTGCGCAAGCCGGCGGCAAGTCGGCGGCGATCGCGCAGGCGGTGCAGGCGGCGCGGGTGCAGGCGATCGCGCGCGTGCTCGCCCAAACACTCGCGCCGGCGGAGCAAGGCTGATGCGCGCTTTGCTGCGGCTCGCCCTCCTGCTCGTGTTCGTGGCCGCTTGGCTCGCGGCGCCTGCGGTTGCGGCCAACCGCCTGGCCGCGTCGCACGATCCGTATTTGCGCGAACATGCCGACGACCCGGTGGACTGGTACCCGTGGGGGCCGGAGGCGCTGGACAAGGCGCGGCGCGAGAACAAGCCGATTTTTCTGTCGATCGGCTATTTTTCCTGCTACTGGTGCCATGTGGCGCAGCGCGCGCTCTACCGCAATCCGCAGATCGCCGCGCTGATGAACCGCTGGTTCGTCAACGTGCTGGTCGACCGCGAGCAGCGCCCGGACATCGACCACATCTACATGCTCGCGCGGCAGCTGATGACCCGCGACAGCGGCTGGCCGAACAACGTCTTCCTCACTCCCGAACTGCAACCGTTCTACATCGGCAGCTACTTCCCGCCGAAAGACACGCCGCAGCAGGTCGGCTTTCCCACGCTGCTGGCCACGCTGCACCGCAACTGGACGCAGCATCCGGCCACGGTCAAACGCATCGCCGGGAACATCGCGCGGGCGATGCAGGCCGCCGCGGTCGCTGGCAATGCCGCGGCGCCGATCGGCGTCGCAGGCTGGGCGGATGCTGCGCAGGCCGAAGCGCTGCAGCGCTTCGACGCGCTCGACGGCGGCTTTGCATCGGCCACCAGCGCGGCGCGCTTTCCGCAGCCGCCACTGCTGGCGTGGCTGCTGGCGCGCGGCGCGGCGGGGCATGCGAAAGCCGCGCACGCGGCGGTGTTCACGCTGCAGGCGATGGCGCAGGGCGGGCTGATGGATCAGCTCGGCGGCGGGTTTCGCCGCTACACCGTCGACCCCGACTGGTCGCTGCCGCATTTCGAGATGATGCTCGCAGACAACGCGCAGCTGCTCGCGGTCTACTCCCGCGCGTACGCGCAGACCGGGCAGCCCGATCTGCGCTGGGCCGCGCAGCGCACCGCGGACTTTCTGCTGCGCGCGCTGCATCTGCCGCAGGGAGCGTTCGCCAATGCGATTTCCGCCGAGACCGGCGGGGTCGAGGGCGCGACCGATCTGTGGACCCGCGCGCAGATCGACGCCGTGCTCGGCAAACGGCAGGCCGATGCCTGGTTTTCGCTGTACACGCTGACCCCGCTGCACCCTGGGGACGCCGCCGGGGTGCTGCGCCAGCAGCGTGATGTCGCCGAGGCGCTGCTGCGCGACGGGAAGCTCACGGCGCGGCTGCAGCAGCTCGCGCCGCTGCGTCGCGCGCTGCTGGCCGCGCGCCAGCGCCGCCCGCAACCCCGGCGCGACGACAAAATCGTCACCGCAGACAACGCGCTGGCCATCCGCGCGCTGGCGCAGGCCGGAAGCACCCTCGGCGATTCCGCGCTGACCGCCGCCGCGGTGCGCGCTGCCGACTGGCTGTGGCAGCACGCCTGGAACCCGCAGCAGCGGCTGCTGGTGCACCAGTGGGCTGGCGCGCGCGCGGGCAATCCCGGCTTTGTCGACGACTATGCCGAATTCGCCCGCGCCTGCCTTGCGCTCGCCGCAGTGCTACACGATCCGCTCTGGAACGCGCGTGCTCGCACCCTGACCGAGGCGATGCTCGCCCGCTTTGCCGCGCCGGACGGCAGCCTGCGCTCCACGCCCGCGGCGGATGCCCTGCCGTTTCCCACTCCACTGCAGGGCGATGTGCACCGGCCTGCCGGGCAGAGCGCGGCGATCGCGGTGCTGGTGGCGCTGGCGCAGCAGACCGGCGAGCCGCATTGGGCCGAGGCAGCGCGGCGCGCGCTGCAGCCGATCGCGCTGCAGGTCGCAGCCCGCCCGCTCGACTGGCCCGATCTACTGCAAACCCTGGACAGCGCCGCAGGACGGACGGTGTTCACGGTTGCGGCGAAGGCGGACGACGCGCGGCCCGCAGACTGCGCCGGGCTGCCGCAGGGCGCGTGTTCCGCCGACCAGGTGCAGACGCAGTTGCAGCGCGCCGGCTCGGACTGGGTGCTTCAACTGCGCATCGCGCCCGGGTTTCACATCAACGCCAACCCCGCGTCGATGCCCCATCTGATCGCCACCACCGTGCTGCTCGACGGCAGGCCGCTGCCGGGGGTGCGCTATCCGCCGCCCCAGACCTTCCGCCCGGCGTTCGCGCCGCAGGGCATCGCGGTGTGGGAGGGGCAGGTGCGGCTCGCGCTGCCCGCGCTCACTCCCGCGCAGCAGGGCACGCTGGCGCTGCGGCTGCAGGCGTGCAATGCCACCACCTGCCTGGCGCCGAGTGTGATGCGGGTTGGGCCGGGCGCGTCCTCCCCACCCCAGTCCTCCCCACATGTGGGGAGGGAGTGAGGTGCACCTCGCCCTCTCGTAGGAGAAGCCAGGAGGAGATCAGCCCTGCAGCCGCGGCACGCCTGCGCGCTGCAGCCGGTCGTCGATCTCGCCCAGCGCGGCGTGCAGGCCGTTGGCGTTGGCTTCGATGGCGCTGCGCAGTTCGCGGTCGAGCTGATCGATTCTGGCCAGCAGCCGCTCCATGTCGGCGCTGTGCAGCTGCCGCAGTTCATCGAAGCGCGAGGCCTCGGCCGTGTCGGCCAGTTCGCGCTGCGCCTTGAGTTCCTTGGCCACGCGGCGCGATTCGCTCATCATCGCGGCCTGGAGCACCACGACATAGATCAGGAACACTGCGGCCAGCAGCACGATCAGCCCCAGCATGATCAACCCCAGCGGCGCCTTCACCGCAGTGAAGCCCAGGGTCAGATCGGTGGATGCCATCAGCACGCCCCAGTTCAGCACGGAAAAGATGCCAATCAGCACCAGAACGACGATCACCAACCCGCTTCGGACATTCATCTCGGCTCCCTCGTTGTTGCATGTGTTCGGTACAGTGTAGGCAATGATGCACTGCGGCATGCGCTTTGCTTGTCTCTGGGCATCCCACAACCGGAGTCCTTCCCATGAGCCAAAGCATTCCCGCCACCCTGATTGCCGGAGACGGCATCGGCCCCGAGATCATGGACGCCACGCTGGCGGCACTCGAGGCGCTGGACGCGCCCTTCGAGTGGGATGCGCAGGTGGCGGGTCTGGGCGGGGTGAAGGCTGCGGGCGATCCGCTGCCGCCCGCCACGCTGGCCAGCATCCGCACCACGCGGCTGGCGCTCAAGGGGCCGCTGGAAACCCCCTCGGGCGGCGGCTACCGCTCCAGCAATGTGCGCCTGCGCGAAGCCTTCCAGCTCTACGCCAACATGCGCCCGACCAAGACCCTGATCCCTGGCGGGCGCTATGACGACATCGACCTGCTGGTGTTCCGCGAAAACGTCGAGGGCCTGTACATGGGCTATGAGCACTACATCCCGATCGACGGCGACCCGCACGCGGTGGCCATTGCCACTGGAGTCAACACCCGGCAGGGCGCGCGCAACATCCTGGACTACACCTTCCGCACCGCGATCGCGCTGGGGCGCAAGAAAGTGACCGTGGTGCACAAGGCCAACATCATGAAGGCGCTGACCGGCATCTTCCTCGAGACCGCCTACATGCTGCACAAGGAGAAGTACGCGGGGAGAATCGCGCTCGACGACGTGATCGTCGATGCCTGCTGCATGAAGCTGGTGATCAACCCCTGGCAGTTCGACACCCTGGTGACCACCAATCTGTTCGGCGACATTCTGTCGGATCTGGCCGCCGGGCTGGTGGGCGGGCTGGGCATGGCACCGGGCGCCAACATCGGTGAGGACGCTGCGATTTTCGAGGCGGTGCACGGCTCGGCGCCCGACATCGCCGGCAAGGGCATTGCCAACCCCACGGCACTGATGCTCGCCGCCGCGCTGATGCTCGACCATGTCACCCTGCACGACAAGGCGCAGCGCCTGCGCCAGGCCATCCACGACACCCTGAACATCGACCACATCCGTACCGGTGATCTGGGCGGCACCGCCAGCACCAAGGTCTTCACCGATGCGGTGGTGCGGCGCATCCGGGGCGGCTGAGCGCGATTCACAGCCCGGTGAAGCGGCTGATCAGCGAGAAGTAAAGCCCGCGTGGCAGCAGGCGCAGCAGCTTGAGCCACAGCGTGAAGCGGCGCGGGAAGTGGATGTCGAAGCGGCCGGCCTCCAGCCCCTTGATGAGGGCGCTGGCGGCCTGCTCGGGGGAGATGAGCGCGGGCATCGCAAAGGTGTTCTGCGCAGTGAGCGGGGTTTCGACAAAGCCGGGATTGATCACGTGCACGCCGATGCCCAGCGGGTGCAGGTCGAGGTAGAGGGTTTCCGCCAGATTGATCAGCGCCGCCTTGGTCGGGCCATAGGCCAGTGCCTGCGGCAGGCCGCCGAAGCCCGCCACGCTGCTGACCAGCGCGATGTGCCCGGCGCGCTGCGCGGTGAGCACCGGCAGCACGGCGGCCAGGGCGTGCAGCGCGCCGCGGTAGTTCACATCGTCGTGCTGCAGGGCGCTGGCCAGGTCGAAGGCGGTGGCGCGCATCGGGCGGTAGGTTCCTGCGCAATACAGCAGCAGGTCGAGGCCGCCCCAGTCGCGCATCAGGCGCTTCATGGCGGCTTGCACTGCGGGGGCATCGGTCACGTCCAGCGGCAGCGCGAGCGCGCCGTCAATGGATTGCAGACCCTGTGCGTTGCGCGCCGACACCGCCACCTGCGCACCCTGCCGCAGCAGAGCTTGCGCAGTGGCACGGCCGATGCCGGTGGACGCGCCGATCACCCAGACGCGGTGTGCATTCCAGCCGTCGATGCGCGGGTTCAGGCTCACGGCTTGTTGAACGAGAGGAACACGCTGCCGACCTTGAAGCCGAACTTGGTGATGACCGAGTGGTTGAGCAGCACATGGTCATCCATCAGGTACATCCAGTCGTCGAGCTGCACGTTGTAGACCGTGCCATCCACCGGCAGCGCCAGGGTGTAATGCCAGTTCAGCGCATTGCCCGCGGCGCGGCCAATGGCCTCGCCCACCACATCGCCCGCAGTACCGACATAGCGCTTCTCGCCATCCTTTTCCGGCAGCTCGCGAATGGTCCAGATGCGTTCCTGCTTGGCGCCATCGTTGTAGATGAAATGCTCGTCGAGCGTGCCCACATCGCCCTTCCAGGACGCGTCGATGGTCACGTGGAACCGCCGGGTCATCTTGCCCGAGCGGTCGAACACAATGCCCACCGCCGTGATGCGACCGTTGAAATACTGCTTGAGATCGAGCGTGGGCGTCTGGCCCCGGTAGGCCAGTGGCGTGATGCTGGCGCAGCCCGACAACAGGCTCACGCCGAGGACGGCGGCCAGCAGCCACCAGCGGCGCAGTTGCAGCCAGGAAGAGAACGCGGATTTGGACAGCATGAGAAATCTCCGTTGACGGTTCAGGGATGGAGCGCAGCGCCGGTCTGGGCCGGCGTGCCGCGAACGAAATGGCGCCAAAGCAGGGCCGCCGAAACCAGCTTGAGCGCCGAGGGCAGCAGGCAATACGCCACCACCAGCGGCGGCAGCACTCCGGTCTCCAGCGTGCCGGGGCGGTAGCCGAACAGCGCCAGCAGCGGCAGCGCCAGGCCTGCAGCCAGTGCGAGATTGAGCTTGGTGGCAAAGTTCCACAGGCCGAAGTAACTTCCTTCGAGCTGATCGCCATGCCCCGCGGCGCGAATCACCCCAGCCAGCAGTGCCGGGGGCATGACCAGATCGGGCCCGAGTGCCGCCCCCGACAGCACCACCACCAGCGCATAGCCACAGCGATCGCCCGGCTGAAGCAGCGCCGCCCAGACAAAGGCCGCCACCGCCAGCCCCATGCCCAGCAGCCAGCAGCGTGCCGCACCCCAGCGCCGCACGCCACGCAGCCACAATGGCACCAGCAGACCCGCAGCGGCAAAGTAGGCGAACAGATAGGCGCCCGACAGGTCTGCGGCGTCCAGCCGGTCGCGGATGAAGAACAGCACCAGCGTGGCCGGTATGGCCGCGGCGATGCCGCTGGTGACGAACACGGCCAGCAGCGCAACAAAGCGCGGGTTGTGCAGCGGCACGAACAGGGTGCGCCAGTGCAGCGCGGCGTGCAGCGCATGATGGGGAGACGGCGCAGGCGCGCGCCAGACCAGCGTCAAGCCGACGACCAGGGCGACGGCGAACACGCCCACCAGCAGGGGCGCGCCGCCAAGTTGCGGCACGATGGCCGCGAGCAGCACGCCCGCCAGCCCCAACCCCTCGCGCCACGCCACGGTGCGCGCAAGCTGCGCTTCGTTCGCGCCCAGCGTGGCGCCCCAGGCCTGATGGAGGATGGACGCCGCGCTGAACCCAAGATAGGTGAGCAGCAGCGCCGCGGTGAACAATGCCGTGAACCACCCGGATTGCGCACTGAACGGCAGCAGCGCAGGCAGGGCGAACAGCGCGGCGAACCCCAGGAACATCAGCGCGCAGGCCGCCAGCATGGCGGGCTTGGTCAGCCCGCGCAGCAACAGCCGATCGGCCAGCCGACCCAGCAGCGGATCGAACAGCGCGTCTGCAAACCGCGTGAGCAGCAGCACCATGCCCAGATACGCCAGCGGAACGCCATAGCGCGTGGCGTAATGTTCGGGCAGATAGACATACAGCGGCAGCGCGACGAAGGCGAAGGCCAGACTGGGCGCACCGTAACGCAGCAAGGCCAGCGCGTGCAGCGGCTGCGCGGCTGCGCGGTGCTGGGAGGCCGTGGCTGGCAGGGCAACCGAGGTGGCGTTCATGGCAGGCTGGCTTTGGTGCCGGCGTTTGCGAGCAGATCGTCGCGCAGCCCCGGCGCAGGGGTTTGCGGTGACAGCCAGATGGAGAAGAACGCGCGTGCGAAGGCCGCACCGGGCACGGCGCCGCGCAGCGTGCCATTGAAGTAGAAGCGCGTCTGCGCGGTCTGCGCGCCGGATGCCGGGGTGAACACGCCGGTCAGGGTGTTGCCGTCCTGCACATCGGGAAAGAGTTGCTGCATGGCCTGCAGCCAGGCGGCGCGCTGCTGCGGGCTGCCTTCGCCGAGCTTGCGCATTTCCTCCTCGGACCGCGCCGCGATGTCGGCACCCTTGAGGCTGCGCGCGTAGCGCAGTTGCAGTGCGAACGGCGCGGTGCCGAGCGAGGGTCCCAGCCCCTGCGACCCGACCCACAGCGTGGCGGTATAGACCAGGAAGCCGAAGTAACGGAACTCGCCCCGCCCCGAGAGCCGGGCATCCGGCAGCAGTGCCGCGATACTGGCCGGAACCTCGGGCGCTTGCTGCGCCACGGCGTGCAGGGGCAAGGCCGTGGCGGCCACGGCCAGCAGCAGATTGCGGCGCGACACCCGCAGGGCGGATTCAGCGGGCTGCGGCATGGCGCAGGGTGAACTGCAGCACATTGGTGGAGCCCTGGCTGAACCCGGCCTCGCAGTAGGCGAGATAGAAGGTCCACAGCCGCACGAAACGCTCGTCGAAGCCCTGCGCCCGCACGGCGTCGAGCTGGGCGGTGAAGCGCTCGCGCCACAGCGCCAGGGTGCGGGCGTAGTCGGGGCCAAAGGCGAATTCCTCGATCACTTCCAGCCCGGCAGCCTCGGCCTGGGCGATGAAGGCGCTGCGCGACGGCAGCATGCCGCCGGGGAAGATGTAGCGCTGGATGAAGTCGGTGCCGCGCCGGTAGTCGTCGAACAGCGCATCGGCGATGGTGATGGTCTGGATGCAGGCGCGTGCGCCCGGCTTGAGATGCCGCGCCACCGTGCGGAAGAAACTCGGCCAATACGCCTCGCCCACGGCCTCGAACATTTCGATGGACGCGATGCCGTCATAGCCGCCTTTCGGCGCGATGCGGTCGAGATCGCGGTAGTCGCACAGTTCCAGCCGGGCTGGGACAGCCGCACCGGCAAGTCGCGTGCGGGCGTAGTCGAGCTGTTCGGTGGACAGGGTGACGCCGTCCATGCGCAGGCCGCGCTGCGCACCGGCCTCGGCCAACCCCCCCCATCCGCAGCCGATTTCCAGCACGTGCGCTCCGGCTTTGACGCCAATCTGCTCGAGCACACGCGCGTATTTGGCGCCCTGCGCCTGCTCCAGGGTCTGCGCGGCGTCGCCGCTGAACAGCGCGCTGGAGTAGGTCATGCTCGGGTCGAGCCAGAGCTGGTAGAACGGGTTGCCGATGTCGTAATGCGCGTGAATGTTCTCGCGGCTGCCCGCCCGGCTGTTGCGGCGCAACAGGTGGCGCAGGCGGTCGCCCAGGGTGCCCAGCACACTGCCGTGCAGCGCGCGGGCGATGACCTCGCGATTGGCCACCAGCAGCTTGAGCAGCGTGGGCAGATCGGGCGTATCCCAGGCGCGGCGCATCCAGGCCTCGGCAAAGGCGATGTCGCCGCGCTTGAGCACCTCGCCCATCACCGCCCAGCTGTGCAGCATGACCTGCGCATGCGGGCCGTTGTCGTCGGTGCCGAAGTGCCGCCAGACACCGTCCGGGCCGTGAAAGTCGAGACGGCCGATCTGCAGACGTTCCAGCAGGCGCAGCACGCCGCGCGCTGCCAGTGGCGGCTTGCGACGCTTGCTGGCCAACCCCGGAGGATGTGCCGGGTCGAGGGAGAGCGGAGACAGGGTGCGGTCGCTGGCGTTCATGATCGGCTTGCGAATTGGTCGGGAGGAAGGGGCTTGGAATGAAACGGCACGCGCTTGCGCCAGAGCTTGAAGGCCTGCCAGTGAATCCGCGCCATGACGCCGAAGCTGTGCATCGGATGGCGCAGCAGGGCCAGCCGGGCGCGCGCGGCGGTGAGCGGCTGCAGCACGCCGCTGATGCTGGTTTCGATCAGCGGGCCGTTGGCGTCGTCGTGGTCGATGCGCAGAATCAGACGGTCCTGTGCCTTTCCCGCGCTGCGCAGAAAGCGGAAGCGGTAGCCGCCCTCCACGGTGCAGAACGGCGAGACATGGAATGCCTTGGTGGCGCGGTACTGCGCGCCCCATTGCAGGCTGCGCTCGCCCGGTTGCGGCGTGAGGATGTAGCAGTGGCGTTCGCCGAAGGTGTTGTTGACCTCGGCCACGGCGCAGCGCAGGCTGCCGTCGGCGCGCTCGCACAGCCACAGACTCACCGGCTTGAACACATAGCCCCAGATGCGCGGGAAGGTCTGCAGCCAGATCTCTCCGTCGGCGTCATGGATGCCCTCTGCAGCCAGCAGCCCTTGCAGCCAGCGCAGGCTGTTGCTGCCGCCCTCGCCGTGGTCAGAATCGAAAAAGCTCATCGCGCCGAACCGGTTGCGCGCAATGGGCAACAACTCGGGACTGCGCTCCAGGCTGCGCATGGGCAGCAGCAGGAACATGGCGCGGTAGCTGAACGCATGTTCGGTGGGCCGCAGACGCCGGTGCCGTACCGGCCCGCTGCCGATCAGCGGGTGATGCAGCACAGCGGCGGGCATCGCAGACATGCCACCCTCCCTCATGCAGCGATGGCGGCGCGGGCCGTCAGGGCGTCCACCCCGCTCAGCAGCACCTTCGCGGCGGCGTAGCCCGATTTCAGGCCGTCCTCATGAAAGCCGTAGCCACACCAGGCGCCGCAGAAATAGCTGCGCTGCTTGCCCTGCAGCTCGGGCACGCGTTGCTGCGCGGCAATGGCGGCCTGGTCGAAAATGGGATGGGCGTAGTGGATGTCGCGCAGCACGGTATGCGGCGCGGGCTCCCGCAAGGGGTTGAGCGACACCACGATGGGCTTTTGCGTGGGTAGCGGCTGCAACTTGTTGAGCAGGTAGTGCAGGCAGACGGTGCCCGGCTGCGCGCCGTCGGCAGGCGCGCTTTCGTAGTTCCAGGCCGCCCAGGCCTTGCGCGCCCGCGGCAGCAGCCCGGTGTCGGTGTGCAGCAGCGCGCGGTTGGGCTGGTAGTGAATGGCGCCGAGCACGGCGCGTTCGGCGGCGCTGGGGGTGTCGAGCAGGGCCAGGGCCTGGTCGCTGTGACAGGCAAAGATCACCTGGTTGAACCAGATGGCGCCGTCTGGCGTGTGGAGTTCCACGCCGCTGTCATGCCGCACCACGCGCCGCACCGGAGTGCGCAGGCGGGCATCGGGAAAGTGAGCCAGGATTTTCTGCACGTACTGCCGCGCCCCGCCGCGCACGGTGAACCACTGCGGGCGGTTGTTGACTTGCAGCAGGCCGTGATTGTCGCAGAAGCGCACCAGCGTGGCGATTGGAAAGTCGAGCATCTGCCCCGGCGGGCACGACCAGATGCAGGCGGTCATGGGCAACAGATACCAGTGCAGAAAGGCGTCCGAGTAGCCTTCGCGCCGCAGGTAGTCGCCCACGGTCTGGTCTGGGTTGAGAGCGGCGTCGGGCAGGCGGGCCAGCGCGGTGGCTGCGCGGTTGAACCGCAGGATGTCGCGCAGCATGCGCCAGAAGGCCCGCTTGCCCAGGTTGCGCCGCTGGGCGAACACGCTGTCGAGGTTGGACCCGCTCCACTCCAGCGTGCCGCCACCCGCCTGCGGCACCTGCACCGAGAACGACATGTCGGAGGGTGCCAACGGCACGTCGAGCTCGGCAAACAGCGCCTGCAGCCGGGGATAGGTGCGCTCGTTGAGCACCAGAAAACCGGTGTCGACCGCAAACTGCGGCTCGCCCGGCAGATCGACGTCCACGGTATTGGTGTGGCCACCGAAGTGCTCACCCGCCTCGAACAGCGTGACCTGGGCGTGACGGCGCAGGGCCCAGGCTGCTCCGAGACCGGAAATTCCCGTACCGATGATGGCAACGCGCATGGTTGTCTCTCCTCTTGTCGCTTCAGGTCTTGCGGCCTTCCACCAGGGCATACGCGGAATGGTTGTGAATGGATTCAAAATTTTCCGATTCCACGGTGTACGCGGCCACGCGGTCGTCGCGCTCCAGTGCCACGGCGACGTCGCGCACCAGGTCTTCGACGAACTTGGGATGGTCGTAGGCACGCTCGGTGACGTACTTCTCGTCCGGGCGCTTGAGCAGCCCCCACAGCTCGCACGAGGCGGCGGTTTCCGCAATGCGGATCTGCTCGTCGAGGCCCAGATCGCCGCGCAGCGTGGCGCCGATGGTGACGTGCGAGCGCTGGTTGTGCGCGCCGTAGTTGGAAATTTCCTTCGAGCACGGACACAGGCTGGTGACCGGCACCTGCACGGTCTGCGTCAGCGTCAGCGCCCCGGCCTTCTGCGCGGCGTGCAGCGTGACCTCGTAGTCCATCAGGCTTTCCACCCCGGACACCGGTGCCGTCTTGCGTGCAAAGTAGGTGAACTGCGCGGTGATGGCGCCTTCGCTGGCCTGCAGGCGAACCAGCATGTGCTGCAGCAGCACACCGAGTTGCCGCGCATCGAGCGGCTCCTTGTGCGCCTCGAGCATTTCGATGAAGCGCGACATGTGCGTGCCCTTGACCTCCGGGGGCAGCGCCACGGTCATCTCGAAGGTGCCCACGCTGGGCTGCACGCCCTGCATGGATGCGATGTGCACGGGGTAGCGCACACCGCGCACACCCACTTGTTGAATGGCGATGTTGCGGCGGTCCGGGGTGGCCTGGACATCGGGAAGAGTGACGGCAGCGGCTTGGGCAAACAGTTTTTCCGGGGCGTTCATGGCATACCTTTCAAGGGCGGGTCGAGGGGAGGCGGCAGCAGTTGAATCAGGGTTTTTGCGCAAGCAAGGTCTTGATCTTGGCAACAAAGTCCTTGTTGTCCGGTGAAACCAGACTGGGATAGACCCCCACGACCTTGCCGTCACGGCCGATGAGGTACTTGTAAAAATTCCACTTGGGCTGGTCGCCGGTGGCCAGGATCAGCTGCTCGTAGAGCGCGTTGGGCTTGGGCTCGGTGACATGCGAGGGCGCGAACATCGGGAACTGCACGTTGTACGTGTCCTTGCAGAACGCAGCGATCTTGGCGTTGTTGTCCATTTCCTGGTGGAAGTCGTTGGACGGAAAGCCCAGCACCACCAGGCCCTGCTTGCCATACTCGCGGTACAGCGCTTCCAGCCCCTTGTACTGCGGGGTGAAACCGCAGTAGCTGGCGGTGTTGACCACCAGGACCACCTTGCCGGCGTATTGGCACAGGCTTTCCGGCTTGTCGTCCTGCAGGCGGGGAAAGGTCTTGTTGAGCAGCGACGGACAGGTGGCGGCTGCCGCAGCAGGCGCCGCGGTGTCTGCCGCCTGGGCGAGCGGGGCAACGGAGAACAGTGCGGCCGAGGCCACGACGGCTGCTGCGAAACGGGGGGACAGGGTCAGCTTCATGAACATCTCCAGTGCGTGAGATTGGTTTGTCTAGGACAATGATGCTTCAGAACAGGTTGCACGCAAAACCGTTCCCCGTTTGTCCTAGACAGCAGAAGGGTTATCGGCCAAGCGCAGATCGGCCTAAGATATGTGTACGCTCGGTATCGCTGCATGGATTCAGGTCGGGTGTCATGCCACCGGCTGTCTGTGCAGCCTTCCCTCTCTGCTTTGTCCAGGACATGTTGTTTCTCACCGATGAATGACCGCACCCTCAACATCGCCTTGCAGTTCGGCATTGCCGCCGTGGAGCGGGACACCGGCATTGGCAAGGACACACTGCGCGTCTGGGAGCGGCGCTATGGCTTTCCACAGCCGCAGAGAGATGCGTCGGGAGACCGGCTCTACCCGCTCGATCAGGTCGAGCGCCTGCGCCTGATCAAGCGCCTGCTCGACGGCGGTCGCCGTCCGGCGCAGATCGTGCCACTGTCCATGCAGCAGCTCGACGCGCTGGCGCGCGAAACCCCCCTCAGCCCTGCCGTCATCGAAGCCAACCCACTTGCGGAGGGCGCCCAGCCTCCCACGCCCTCCTCACACAGTGACGAGGTGAACCACTACCTCGCGCTGCTCAAGCGGCATGACGGTGAGCTGCTGCGCCGCAGCCTGCAGCAGGACGTGATGCGCATGGGCATTGGTCGGTTCATCTCCGAGGTGATTGCGCCGCTGACCGTCGGCGTGGGCGAAGCGTGGATGCGCGGCGATCTGGAAGTGTTTGAAGAGCACCTCTATTCGGAGGTGCTGCAGCGCGTGCTGCGCACGGTCATCAGTGCCATTCCCCAGGGCGATGAGGCGCAGTCGCGTCCCAAGGTCCTGCTCACCACGGTGCCGCAGGAACCGCACACATTGGGCCTGCTGATGGTCGAGGCCATGCTGGCGCTGGAGGGTTGCCGCTGCGTGCAGCTTGGCGCGCAGATGCCTCTGGGCGACATCCTCAAGGCGGTGCAGGCGCATGCCGCCGATGTGCTGGTGCTGAGCTTCTCACCCATCCTGCAAACCGCGCAGGTTCTCGATGCCCTGACGGAACTGCGCAGCCGCATGCCGCAAGCCGTGGACATCTGGGTGGGCGGCTCTCATGCGGCGCTGCGCAGGCGGCTGCCCGAGGGCATTCGGGTGACGGGCGCGCTGAGCGATCTGGGCGAGAGCGTGCAAGACTGGCGCCAGCGCCATCAGCAACCGCCTGCCGCAAGCATCGCCCAAACGCAGCCTCAGTCGCGCGACTGAGACGGGCTCTGCTCGTTCAGTTCCGCTGCCGGCGCGGCACTGGTTGCTGCGACCGGATGTCTTCCGGTAATGGCCTCGAGCAGCGAGGTGCGTCCGCCGGCCTGCTCTTTCAGTCCCAGCGCCTCGGCGTACACCGAGCGCTCGTGCAGCAGACTGCCGATCACAGAGGCCACCACGCACGCAGGCATGGCCGCGAGCACCACGTTGTAGTTGCGCGTGATCTCGAACACCATGATGGCCGACATTGCCGGCGCGTGCGTCGTGGCGGCGAGCAGGCTGCCCATGCCCACCAGCACCCACAGCGCTTGCGCGTGCGAGGCGTCGGAAAGCAGCAGAGTGTGCTGCACCATCAGGCCGATCGCGCCGCCGAGCATCAGCGTGGGCGTGAGCACGCCGCCGGGGATTCCCGCGGCGCTGGCCGCGGTGACGGCGATGATGCGCAGCACGAACACCAGCATCAGCGTGGACAGCGCCCAGTGATCGACCAGCATCGACTGCACCACGCTGTAGCCATTGCCCCAGACCTCCGGGCGGATGGTCGACAGCAGCCCGATGAGCAGCCCGGCCAGCCCCATGCGCAGCGGCAGAAAGTCGATCAGCCGCTGGTAGCGCTTGCGCGCCGAGTCGAGCAGCCACAGGAAGGCCGGGCCGAGCAGCCCGGCGAGCAGACCGATGAACACCGCATCGAGCAGATCGGCAAAGCCCACCACCGGAATGGTGTGCGACAGATACAGCGGCCCGGTGGCGAACAGCGCCTGCGTGGTCAGTTCGCCCATCACCGCGGCGACCAGCACCGCGGCGATTTCGCGCAGCGCCAGCCCGCCGAGAATGATTTCGGCAACGAACAGCGTGCCGGCGATCGGCGCGTGGTACGCCCCGGCAAAGCCCGCCGCCGCGCCGCAGGCGACGATGAGTCGGCGATGCGCCGCGTCGGTCTTGCCGATGCGCCCCAGCAGCGACGACACCAGCGCGGCGAACTGAATCATCGTCCCCTCGCGGCCGATGGTGATGCCGCTGCTCACCCCGACCAGCGACGACAGCGTGCGGGTGAGGTTGGGGCCGAGCGGCAGCACGCCGTCGCCCACCCGCACTGCCTCCATGTATTCGGGCCCGCGCGGGCGCTTGATCCAGCGGTGCCCGGCCCACATCACCAGCCCGCCCAGCGTGGCGCCCACCGTGGGGATCATCACCCGAGACCAGGCCGGCAGCCCGGCCGCCGCAGCGACCAGATGCTCCTGCTCGGTGTACAGCCGCATCACGGCGTACATCGCCTGGCGGAAGCCCTCCACCGCAATGGCGCTGATGAACCCCACGACCGCGCCGACCAGAGTCATGGGCACCATCGGATCGAGGTTCTGCCAGAACAGGCGCAGACGGCCTGACAACGCGGAGGACACGGGACAGCTCGCTTTCTCGATTCGACGCAGAGTGACGAATCAATCGAAAAATGAATTTGAATTGATCAAAATCATATCGGCCCCTTGTTGAGGCAGGCGTGAAAAAACGTGAACGCGCGAGGCCATCTGCGCGCGCATCCAAGAGGCTAAGCTCTCGCCATGCATTTCCTCGACAAAATCGTCCCTCCCGACCAGCTCGATGCCCGCGTTGCCGCGCTGCCGCGGCCGGTGGTGTTCACCAACGGCGTATTCGACATCCTGCACCGCGGCCATGTCGTCTATCTCGCGGCGGCGCGTGCGCTCGGCGGCAGTCTGGTGCTCGGGCTGAATTCCGACGCGTCGGTGCGCCTGCTCGGCAAGGGGCCCGAGCGCCCGCTCAACCCGCAGGACGACCGCGCTGCGGTGCTGGCCGCACTGGAAAGCGTCAGCCTGGTCACGCTGTTCGAAGACCGCATGCCGCTGGCGCTGATCGCGCGCGTGCGTCCCGATCTCTACGTCAAGGGCGGCGACTATGACATGGCCGTGCTCGCAGAGACCGCGCTGGTGCAGACCTGGGGCGGTCGCGCGGTGGCGATTCCCTTTGTCGAAGGCCGCTCCACGACCGGCCTGGTGCAACGTATTCGCGGGGGACTGACATGACGTCCAGCCTGCCATCCGGCCTGTCCGTGGCCATTCCAGGTGCCGAGGTGCTGCATCTCAAGCACTTGCTGATCGATTTCAACGGCACCCTTGCCCACGACGGCCAGTTGATCGCTGGCGTTGCCGAGCGACTGGTGGCGCTGCACCGAGTGCTGGAGGTGGAGGTGCTGACCGGCGACACCTATGGCACCGTGGCCCAGGCCCTGTCCGGCTTGCCCGTGCGCCACACCGTGGTGCTGAGTGGCGCGGACAAGACTGCCCGCGCCAGACATCTGCTGGGCACGGGTGTGGCAGCGATCGGCAATGGTCGCAACGACGTGGACATGCTGCGCACAGCCACGCTGGGCGTGGCCGTGATCGGCCCGGAATGCAGCCATGCGCTCACGCTGACTGCGGCGCAACTCGTCGCCCCCGACATTCTTGCCGCGCTCGATTTGTTTTTGCTTCCCCAGCGCCTGATCGCCGGTCTGCGTCCCTGAAGTTTGCCTCCGCCTTGCGCTACATCACCCAGACCTGCGGGATGCGGGCTAACATCAGTTGCAGGTAGTCTGTTCATTTCATTCCACTCAGGAGTCCACCATGACCAAATCCGTCCAAGAGATCAAGTCCGACGTCGCCCTCGTGATCGACCACGCCGAAGATCTTCTCAAGCAGGCTGCGGCCAGCAGTGGCGAGCAAGCTGCCGAGTTGCAGCGCCGCGGCATGAAGCTGCTGCGTCAGGCCGCCGAAAAGGCGCAGGATCTGCAGGACGCCGTGGTCGAGCGCAGCAAGGCCGCCGCGCAGGCCACAGACGACTACGTGCATGACCATCCGTGGAAAGCCATCGGCGTTGCTGCAGCCATCGGTCTGGCCGTTGGCCTGCTGATCAACCGCAGTCGCTGATCCGTTGTCACATGGCCGAGAACGGGCAGCCCACAGACACCGAGGGCGTCGGGGCAGCGTGGCAGCGGCTGCTGAGCCGCGGGAGCAGCCTGCTCCAAAGCCGCCTTGAGCTTGCCGCCCTTGAACTGGGCGAGGAACGCCAGCGCCTGCAAATCCAGTTGCTGCTCGGTCTGCTGGCCGTGTTGTTCGGTCTGCTTGCGTTGGGCAGCCTCACCGCCCTGTTGGTCATCCTGTTCTGGGATCTCGGGCACTGGCAGGTGCTGACTGTGCTGACCTTGCTCTACGCCGGCGTGGTGGCTTATTGCGTCTATCGCCTGCGCGTGGCACAGCGCAACGCGCCCGTTCCCTTTGCAGCCACCCGCGCCGAATTCGCCAAGGACAGCGCAGTGTGGCGCAGCCGCTCCTGAGAACCGATCGAATGTCTCAGCCCCCATCCGATCCGAACCACGCTCTGCCCGCTGCAGTTCGCAAGCAGATTCTCGTGGCGCGCATGGCCGTGGAGCGTGTGGAGTTCGTTCAGGCGGTCGAGCAGTTCAAGCAGCAGGCCCGTCCGGGCCAGATGCTGCGTCTGGCGTTCGCCAGCACCAGGCTCGGCACAACGACCCCGGCTGGTGCCCTGCTGGGCGTCTTGCGTTTCACCCGCAGCCACCCCTATCTCGGGTCGCTGCTGGGCTCCGCAGGTTCTGTCTTGCTGCGACATCGCATGGCGCGCTCGCTGTTCTCGCGCCTGCTGAAAGTCAGCCTGGCAGGCGGGGCCGTTTACGCAGCCATCAAGCTGCTGCGCAAGAATTCCGCGCCCGATCGACGCTGAACTGGTCCGCTGGCGTCGTCTCGCTGCCATGTCGGCATGAAAAAAGCCCAGACTGATCTGGGCTTTTTTCATGCATCTGGTGGGCTACCGAGTCGAGCCAGAAAGTCAACCGCGCGAAGCTGATAGCCCAGGGCCACCATCTTGTGATCGCGCTGCGCTCTGGCAATTGCCAGAGTGAGGTGCTGCGCCAACCCGGCCCGATTGGGCAGGTGGGCCAGGGGTCATGAATCGACTGCTCGCGCAGGGCTTCCCAAATTTGATGCTTTTCGGTGTCATCCCGCTGCACGCTGACGAAGTGCGTGATTTGGCCAGTGGCATCGCGCAATGGGGTGATGGTGATCGAATTCCAGAAGGTCGAACCGCCCTTGCGGTAATTTCTCAGACATCCTCGGAACACCTGTCCTGCCTGGATGGCCTGACGCATCTTTTCGAGTGCGACCGGGTCGGTGAGTGGCCCTTGAAGGATGCGACAGGTCTGTCCAATCACCTCCTGTTCCGCATAGCCAGTCAGCGCAGTGAACGCACGGTTGACCGTGATGATGGTCTGATCGGCATCGGTCAGCACGCAGGACTCCGGGATGGCGTCGAAAGCCTGCATCACCAGTGCGCTGGAAATTTCAGATCGTGTCATCGTCCACTCAAATCCTCGATTTGTTTACTGGCATCGGGGCACGACATGCCTGGTGAGCTGGGGGTATCTCATCCCTCAAGCACGGTTTCAATTTCGCGTATCAATGAGTCGATGGCATCTAGCAGTATCTCCAGTTCTCGGTCGATGTCTTGCATGAGCCCAAGCGCTTTGTGCCGCTGCCCTTCCTGCAGGAGCTTGGCGAAATCACGCACCAACTCATGAAGGCGGGCGTGCGGTTTCTCCAGGGCCTGAAAACTGGCCAGCCGTCCCAGCTGCGTGCTGCGATTGGCCTCATACCAATCCCCGAGGCCGCAGCTATGGTGCGTGGCCAGACTATCAGGCTTGAGCAACGGCGGCTCACGTTCCAGATCTCCTTGCACGCGGAAAACAAAAAGTCGATGACCGCCTTTCGCTGCACGAAGACTGGAAACATGCGAAACCCGCCGCATCTGCATTACATCGGCTGTTGAACGTTCGAGCAGAGCGTGCGAAGCCTCGACGGATTGCATCGACGCATGGCATGCCGATTTGATTCCCCCGGACACGCCACGGATTCCGTCGGCAAGTTCGGTAATGCTTTGGGTCGCGGCTTGAACCCGCCGCGAGAGATTCTTGACTTCGTCGGCGACGACGGCGAATCCGCGCCCCGCTTCGCCGGCCCGCGCTGCTTCGATTGCCGCGTTCAAGGCCAGAAGATTGGTTTGGGATGCGATGGCGCGAATATCCGATGCAATCGTCGAGATTGATTTGACATTGCCCACGAGCGAGTCGACATGCGTCCTGTTATCGACTTCGCTCATTTCCGTGGTGCGTAGACCCTGCTCAACGCCCTCGATGGTGGCATAGATCTGGTCAGCAGTCTGCCCCAGAACCCTGCCCGAACTGTTGACAATATTGATGACATCGCGTGTGGTTGTCTCGGCAAACTGACGTGCTGAAAGATCAATCATCTGGACGAGGAGCAAGTCTTGCGCACTGGGCCAGGCCGTGATGTGCAGCCGGCATGGTCTCGCTCCGATCTGCCTTTCCACCCCAAGGAATTTCGGTGACTGGCGGTTTGCGGTGCCGTCTTGCGACAAGGCTAAATCCTTGGCCGTGCTCGGCAACCAAGTGGGGGCATCGCGCGACAAGTCGATTCCGCCTGCCATCGCAAATTCGTCGGCTGCAGCGTTACTTTCCTGCAAACGCCATCCCTCCTCACCAAATGTCATCAACAGGGCTGGAATCGCCCAGAGCAACAGATGAGAGCGTGCAGCATCGCGCGTTGTGCTCTCGCTTAACGTCGTTGTCATGCCATTTCCTTTTGCGCAGAGTTCAATGGTGAACTGGCTGAGTCATCGACAAGGGCTGACCTTGCCCCTGGAATTCGTATCCCATAGCTGACTCATGCACTGGCTTGCCTTGGTTTGTTGGCGAGCCAGTTTTCTTCGAACCGCATCGGGCTGACATAGGCCAGGGTTGAGTGCAGCCGGGTGCGGTTGTACCAGAGCATCCAGGCGACGGCTTCGTCCATCGCTTGGCGACGTGTCTTGAAGCGCTGCCCATGCAACCGCTCCACCTTGAGCGAACCGAATAACGTCTCGCTGCAAGCGTTGTCCCAGCAGTTGCCTTTGCGGCTCATTGAACTCGTGATCCCATACTCGGCCAGCACGTCGCGGAAGTCCTTGGCAGCGTACTGGCTACCGCGGTCGCTGTGGAAGATGAGCCCGGCTTTCTTGCTCGGATGGCGCTTGAACCAAGCCATGCGCAGGGCGTCGATGACGATGTCGCGCGTCATGTCGGCGCGCAGGCTCCAGCCGATCACCTGGCGGCTGAACAAATCAATGACCACGGCCAGAAACAGCCACCCTTCGTCGGTGGCGATGTAGGTGATGTCACCTGCCCAGACCTTGTCGGGCTCGGCCACGGTGAACTGCCGGTCAAGCAGGTTGGGGGCAATCGGGAAGTCATGATTGCTGTCGGTGGTGACCTTGAAGCGCCGCTTGCCACGGGCGCGGATGCCATGCCGTTGCATGAGCTTCTGGACACGCTCCTTGCCCACGCGGATGCCCCTGGCCAGCAGTTCCTTCCAGGTGCGCGGCCAGCCGTAGCTCCCACGGGTCTCGGCGTGGATGGCCTTGATATGCACCAGCAGCGCATCGTCGCTGAGATGGCGTTGCTGGGCCGTGCTGGCGGCCCGCACGACGTGCGCGTGGTAGCCAGCCACGCTGACCTCCAGCACCCGGCACTGCACCGAGATCGGCCACACGCGCCGGTGGCGCTGGATGAAGGCGTACTTCACGTCGCTGCCTTTGCGAAGTACGCCGTCGCTTTTCCCAGGATGTCGCGCTCCATCTTCACACGCGCCAATTCGGCCCGCAGCCGACTGATCTCCATCTGCTCGGCGCTGACGACCTTGCTGTCAGCCCCCTTGAGCTTGCCGTGCCGCTGGGCTTTGACCCAGTTGAACAGCGTCTGATCCACCACGCCCAGTGTGCGGGCTGCCGCAGCGATGCTCTGGCCGCCCTCGACCAGCCGCACAGCCTCTTGCTTGAACTCGAGCGTGTACCGCGCCCGCCTTGTCGTCTTCGTCATTTCCGTTCTCCTTGCTTGGATTGAATCACTCAGCAAGGGATACGTTTTTCACGGGCAAGGTCAGGCTGGCTCAGGAATGTCGAGTAAGAGATAAGCAACCAGGACGGCGCTGGCTATGTCGCCCTCTCGAACGCCTGGGCGAAAGTGTTGCACCACATAACAGCGCGCCTGGCGCCGCGTTTGTCCTGATTGCATCACCCAGTACCGTTCACCCACAGAAAGCGGCGTATCAATCAGGATCGTCATCTGATGGCCATCTCCCTGCGCTGCAAGTTTGGCACGCAGCGGCGGCTGGATCTCTCGTCCCAATGGCAGAAGTTCCAATGCGTCAGAAAAATGTGTGACGGGGGTACGTTGGTTCGAGATTTGCCGATTCCAGATTTCATAGCCCCCCATGCCGAGAACCATAAACACAAAAAACAGCAAGCGATCGGGCTGTGCAGTACCAATATTGACCAGAGCAGGACCAGGACAGATGCCGCTCAAACCCCAACCCAGGCCGAAAATCACGCTGCCAAAGACAAGACGCTTGGTGATTTGCGACGCTTTCGGTAGATCCATTGGGCAGTGCAACAACATGGATTCCTTGCGCCGCATGGCCAGCCGCATCGGAAGTAGATTGGTGAGGATTGCTCCAATCATCACAAACGCCAAACTGGGGTCCCAATGCCCGGCAATATTCAGAAAGCCGATCACTTTATCCGGATCAACCATGCCAGAGACCAAGAGACCGAGACTGAACAAGAGGCCGCAGACCATGGCAATCAGATTCATCATGGTTTGCCTCACACAAGATGGTGGGAAATGAACACGGTCAACATGGCCGTGCAAAAAAAGCAGGCCACCGCAACGAGCGAACGCTGGGACAACCGGGGAATTCCGCACACGCCATGTCCGCTGGTGCAGCCTGAACCCAGCCGTGTGCCAAAGCCAACAGCCAATCCTCCGACGGTGTAACCAAGCCAGGGCAGAGGTTGAGATGCGCCGGGAATCGGCCCCTCAAGTACAAGCCACCCGACGGTGCCCAACAGGACCCCCAGCAAAAACGACCATCGCCAGGCCTGAGTGGGTATGCCTTCGATCAGATCATGCAAATTGCCACCTGCGATTCCGCTGCAACCCATGACTTTTCCTCCCAACAGCGCCATGATGCCGGCGGCCGCTCCGATCATCACGCCACCAGCCAGCGCGTGCCAGGGTGCAAACAGGGCATAGTCAATATGAAACATGTTTTCTCCTCCCTCTGGGTTCTTTTTCAGGAAATTTCCGGCCGTCCTATCAAGTAACCTTGTCCCCAGTCGATACCGAGGTCGCGCATCAAGTCGCAGGTTGCTTGGTCTTCGATGCCCTCGGCAATGGTGCAAATGCCCAAGCGCCGAGCCATGGCCTGAATGGCCTCGATCATGGTGCGTGCGCGTGACTCCCCCACAGAGCGGCGCACGAGTTCGCCTTCGATTTTGAGGTAGCGCACCGGAAGGTCGAGCAGATACAGAAACGACGAGTAGCCGCTCCCGAAGTCATCCACAGCGAGTTCGAATCCGAAATCGAGCAAGGGCTGTAGCAGTTGCCGCGTTTTTGCGGGATCGCCGAGCAACTGGCGCTCGGTGACTTCAATGATGACTGGCTTGTGCGGGCCATGCAACACGTCAGCGCAATCCGCGCAATTGCGTTCTGCGGCACTGAGCAATCTTTCAATGCAGTCCGGACGTGCCAGAAAATCCGCCGAACAATTGATGAGATGTCTTTGAGGGTGTACACCCTGCTGCGTGCTCGCCAGACAGTGCGCCAGCGCTTGGCGCGATACAGCTTCGTCGATCCGCCATTCCATGCGCAGACGGTGTGCCGCACCGATAAAAGCGCTGGCTGGCATGACGGTGCCCTCAGCTGTAATCAGTCGGGCCAGTGCCTCCTGTGCGACCACAGCGCCAGTGCGCAGGTCAACCAACGGCTGATACGCCACACGCATGCGCTGGGTCTCCAACGCCACCTGGATTTGCGCTCCGAGAGACAGCGTCTCGCTGCCGCGCCCGTCAGCACCTCGCACCTGGTTGCGCCCCAAGCGTTTTGCGTCATAGAGAAATGAATCGAGTCGCGAGATCAGGCGTTCCGGTGTGCAGGACTGACCTGACCATGTCGTGATGCCAAAACTTGCGGTGAATTGGATGCAGCGACCTTCATGCTTGACGCAGATCGACTCGATTGCTCTGCGCAATCGCTCGGCCGTGGCATAAACCTGTTCAATCGTTTGGTGAGGGAGGATGACAAGAAACTCCTCACCTCCCCACCGTCCGATGTGATCCGAGGACCTGACATGTCGACGCAGCACGGAGACGGTTTCGCGCAGGGCTTCATCTCCGGCCATGTGTCCGTAGGAGTCGTTGATGAGCTTGAAGCGGTCAAGATCAAGCAGGATCAGCCCAAACCCGTCGTGGCTGAGTCGCGCACGAGAAAATTCTTGTTCCAGAATTTGCTCAGTCGCATGGCGATTGAGCGTGCCACACAACGGATCGATCGAACTTTGGATTTGGAGGCGGGTGATGAGCTGTGCTTGATGCACAGCAACCTGGCCAAGCTTGGCGAGCGCACGAAAGGGTTGCATCCCGATGCGGGCAAAGTAGCCCCGCTCAACCGCGTAAAACACAACCACACCGTGTTGACCCGTTACATCAAGATCAATCGGAACGGCAAGCACTTCTTCGAAGCCATATTGTTGAGCTGCACGCCTCCATGGTTTGTAAGGGCTGCGTGGAGACATGGGCATATAGATGATGCGATGTTGCGTTAGCGCCTGAAAGATCGGGCAGTGTGCAGTCGTAGGGTCGCGGTTGATACGCAACGCGCGGCCGAAAACCTCCTCTTGTCCTGCCACGCATAGAGGCGCAATGGCCTCATCCTCCGGTTTGCCAATCCACGCCCAAGCCAGCGTAATTTGGTCAGACGCGGTCACGATTTCCTCGATGAGGCTTTGCATGACCGATGCGCAGTCGGCGGGATCGATCAATCCTCCCAGCGCTCCAGCAAGTGCGACGAGTAGCCGTTCGCGCTCATGTGCACCGCTGACGGATCCGGTGGAATGCTCGCAAGGAAGGCTGAGAACGCGCCAGGACGAGGCTTCCTCTGGTTCACCCCGAATGGGCACCAATCGAATGGGCTGTTCACACGGCGGCAGTAGTTGATCCATCATGCCGTCATGTCCTTACGCGCACTGATGAATGGTCGTCCCGCTCCAATCCGTCAGTCGTTTCGTCGTGGCCGCAATTCGCGCTTTGCCACCAGAATTGAGGCGCCGAATATCGGCTCCTCCAGACACGGTCTCCCCTTAGCAGGCCGTTGAAAAATCCCCTGCGGACGCTCGCGTCGGCCACTACGATCTGAAGCCACCCGAGAACGACGCAGACGAAGACGATGAGGGGCAACCAGGATTTCCAGGGAGCGATGTTCAGCTACATCAGCCTTGAAGAGCGCGTGCCGCAGGCCCACCCACTGCGCAAGTTGCGCGCGGTGGTTGATGCGTTGCTGGCAACGATGAACCGCGAGTTCGAATCGGTCTACGCCCGCCGTGGTCGCCCCTCGGTGCCGCCGGAGATGCCGCTCAAGGCCCTGCTGCTGCAGATCCTGTTCTCCATCCGCAGCGAGCGCCTGTTGGTCGAGGCGGTCAACTACAACCTGCTGTACCGCTGGTTCGTGGGCCTGAACATCGAGGACAAGGTCTGGGACCACTCCACCTTCAGCGCCAACCGCGAACGCCTGTTCAACCAGGACCTGGCCCGCGCTTTCTTCGAGCGCGTCAAGCTCAGCGCCCAATGGGGCAAGCTCGCTAGCGACGAACACTTCAGCGTGGACGGCACGCTCATCGAAGCGTGGGCCTCGCACAAGAGCTTCAAGCGCAAGGACGATGACAGCGCCAGCCCGCCCGGGCGCAACCCCGAGGTGGACTTCAAAGGGCAGCAGCGCTGCAACGTAACCGGTAAGCCAGCGGCGTTCTTTCGTTCGTTTCGGATCCCACGAAGAATGTTTCCCATCGCAGGGATGAGGAGACATTCGAGATGGAGAACGACGCGGCAGAGGTGGCCGAGGTCAAGCGGCGGCGGCACCTGGACGAGGCGTGCTGGCGCGACGTGATTGAGCGTTTCCCGGCCTCGGGGCTGACGCTCAAGAGCTTTTGTCGGCAGGAGCGAGTGTGTGTGAGCAGCTATCGGCGCTGGCGTGAGCGGCTGTCGGGCAAGGTGAAGGCTGCGCCCGTGACGGCCAAGACTGGGCGTATGGAGCAGCGTGCCGCGGGGTTCATCGAGTTGGGCGAAGTCGGTACCGGCGGCATGCATGCGCCCATGGAGTTGCGGCTGGACCTGGGCGGCGGCATGAGCCTGCATCTGGTGCGCCGCTGATGTTCTTTCCTGAGGGGCGCATCCGGGTCTTCTTGTATGGGCAGCCTGCCGACATGCGCAAGTCCTACGACGGGCTGTACGCGCTGGCGCGCCAGGGCTTTGAGGTCGACCCGCTGGGCGGGCATCTGTTCGTGTTCGCGAACCGTCGGGCTGACCAGATCAAGGTGCTGTACTTCGATCGCAGCGGCTGGTGCGTGTGGAGCAAACGGCTGGAGGCCGGCCGCTTTGTGCGCGACTGGGGCGGGCAGCGCAGCGCCGAGATCGACTTCACCGCGCTCAAGCTCCTGCTCGAGGGGCTGCAGGTGACGCGGCAGTTCAAGCGGCATCGACACGTGGAGTGGCGATAACGGGTTTTGCAATGTGGCAAAGCCCGATTCCCTTCGGGCTTTGCCATGGGCACAATGCTTTCATGCGTGCAGACCCCGCTCAAGTGCAGACCTATACCGCCCAGATCGTGGCGGGCATGGCGGTTGAGGCTCTCGTGCGGTTGCTGCAATCGCAAGCGCAGACCATCGTTGAGCAGCAGCGGCAACTGGCGTGGTTCAGGCGACAGATCTTCGGCAGCAAGAGCGAACGGCTGCAGAGCGTGGCCGATGCGCAGCAACTTCATCTCGGCCAGATTCTGGGTGATCTGCCGATCCCGCCACAAGCCCCCGAGGCTGGACGCCAAGTGGCCGGGCACACGCGGCGCGCACGCACGACAGATTGTGCTGGCGACCAGGACGCGACGGCGTTCTTCGACGCCGAGCGGGTCGAGGTGCAGGTCATCCACCTGCCGTGCGCCCAGGCGCAGGGGTTGCGTGCCGAGGAGTACGAGGTCATCGGCGAGAAGGTCAGCTACCGCCTGGCGCAGCGCCCGGGCGCCTATGTGGCGCTCAAGTACGTGCGCCCGGTGATCAAGCGGCTCGACACCGCGACCCTGCACTGCGCGCCGGCGCCGGCCAGCGTGTTCGAGGGCAGCCGCGCCGACGTGAGTTTCGTCGCCGGCATGGCGGTGGACAAGTTCCGCTACCACCTGCCGCTGTACCGCCAGCATCAGCGGCTGGCCGATGCCGGCTTCAAGCTCAGCCGGGCCTGGTTGACCCAGCTCATGCAGCAGACTGCGGCGCTGCTCGAGCCCATCGTGGATGCGCAGCTGGCCTCGATCCTGGGCGGGCATGTGATCACGATGGACGAGACCCCGATCAAGGCCGGCCGCGCCGGGCCGGGGAAGATGAAGGGCACGTACTTCTGGCCGGTGTATGGCGAGCACGACGAGGTGTGCTTCCCCCACTTCGCCTCGCGCCGCCATGAGCATGTGAGCCAAGTTCTTGGACAGTTGCCCAGTGGCACGGTGCTGCTGAGCGATGGCTACGCGGCCTATGCCCGCTATGCGAGGCAGACCGGAGTCACCCACGCGCAGTGCTGGGCGCACGCGCGGCGCCTGTTCTTCGAGGCGCAAGACGCCGAGCCGCGGGCGGCCACGCAAGCCTTGCAGCACATCACCGCGCTGTACCGTATCGAGGCCGAGATCCGCGCCGCCGGGTGGGAGGGTGCGGCCAAGCTGGCGCATCGCGCCACCCACAGCCGGGCGCGGGTGCAGGCGTTCTTCGCCTGGGTCGAGCAGCAGTTCGCGCAGCAGGGCCTGCTGCCGAGCAATCCGTTGACCAAAGCGCTGGCCTACGTGCGAGAGCGACGGGCAGCGCTGTCAGTGTTCATCGATGACCCGGCGGTGCCCATCGACACGAACCACATCGAGCGCGCGCTGCGTCCGATCCCGATGGGGCGGCGCAACTGGCTGTTCTGCTGGAGCGAGGTCGGCGCACGCCATGTGGGCATCCTGCAAAGCCTCATCGCCACCTGCGTGCTGCAGGGTATCGACCCGTACACCTATCTGGTCGACGTGTTGCAGCGCGTGGGCCGACATCCCCAGTCCCGGGTGGTCGAACTCACCCCCAGGCTGTGGACGCAGCACTTCGGGCAGGACCCGCTGTGCTCGGACCTGGACAGGGCCGCGCCCCGATGACGCAGCGGATCTCCACGCGCATTGTTGCCCAGGCGATCCTCACCGTCGACCGCATGGATCTGCGCGCGCGCGAGGCGCTCGCCGACGAGATCCATGCGCACCAGCCCACGCTGCTTGCCAGTGTGCTGGTCCTGCCGCGCCTGGGCGCCAGGCTGGAGCAGGTCGAGATTATCCTCAACATCCTCTTCGTGGTGTACCAGGCGATGAAGATCAGCGGACATGCATGGCCGATGGTCTGCGAGGATCTGCAAGATCGCTGCCTCGACCGCCTCGTGGCGAAGATGCTCTTCCTCGACGGCTTGACCACGCTGCAGCAGGCGCAGGCGCTGCAGCAGCAGATCGACTCCCACGCCGAGCCCAACCTGCTGGCGTTCGTCTACAGCCGCCTGCAGGATCACGACCTGCTGGACGTGAAAACCGATGCGATCATGTTCATGCTTCTGGCAGCGGTGAACCTCACCGAGTGCGTCGCAGCAGTATGCCCATCGCACACCACCAAGGCGGTGCAGCGGCGCACTGCCCGACGCGTGAAGACTGCTGCCTGATGCTGCTGCATCTACCCACCCAATAGCTCGAGCGCAATCACGCCGCTGGCTGAACGCTTACGCTGCAACGACACCCACGCCAGCACCACCGACGCCGATGCCCGGCTTTACAAGAAAGCCCCAGGGGACAAGTCCCGTCTGTGCCACATGGGGCACATCCTCATGGAGAACCGCAACGGCCTGATCGTGGATGTCGAGATCACCCATGCCAGCGGCACCGCAGAGCGCGAGGCGGCGCTGGCCATGCTCAAACGCCGGGGCAACAGAAACAAGCGGGCCACGGTCGCAGCCGACAAGGGGTACGACACCAAGGACTTCCTCAAAGGCTGCAGAACGCTCAAGGTCACGCCGCGCGTGGCGGCCAAGGACAAGCACTCGGCGGTGGATGGTCGCATCACCCGGAACGAGGGTTACAAGACCAGCCTCAAAGTGCGCAAGCGCATCGAGGAGGCGTTCGGATGGATCAAGACGGTGGGTGGCCTGGCCAAGACCAAGCTCATCGGCCAGGCCAAGCTCACGGGCCAAGCGCTGCTGTGCTTTGCCACCTACAACCTGGTGCGCCTTGGGGCAATCGGCGGTTGGTGGGACGCGCATCATGCGTGAGCCGTGGGATACGTGCGCCCGAAAGGGGAAAAAAGGCCTGCAAACAGGCCGAAATGGCCCTCGAAATCACCTCGCATGCGGATCCGGGCCACTCGTTTCTTCGAAATCCACGAACTTCGCAAGTTCGGTGAGCACTTTTTCAACGGCCTGCTAAGGCAACGCTGAACAAGTCCCTTGCGCGCTGCGCATCCGCTCTGCGGGCGGTCTGCGGCGCGGCCCTCGCTCGCCATAGCTTCGGCTATTGTCTTGGTGTGCGCCTTGCATCCCATCCCGCACACCGGCGCGCACCATCACAAGGACTTTTTCAGTGTTGCCCTAACCTCCCCCAAGCGGTGGGGGAGGAGTCGACACCGGACGTCTTTGCTCCCTCCCCGCTGGCGGGGTGATGGCATTGGCGGCAGGGTCAGCCCGCGCGCCATGCTCAGTGCACCATGCTCAGTGCACCATGCCCAGCCAGCGCGGAAACGCCAGGCTGATCGCCGGGATGTAGGTCACCATCCCGAGAAACACCAGCATGGTCAGCAGCCAGGGCCAGACCGCGATCGTCAGCTCGGTGATGCCCATCTTGGCGATGCCGCTGGCCACATAGAGGTTCAGCCCGACGGGCGGGTGGCACATGCCCACTTCCATGTTGACCACCATGATGATGCCGAAGTGGATCGGGTCGATGCCCAGGTGCATCGCCACCGGAAACAGGATGGGCGCCAGGATCAGCACGATGCTCGACGGCTCCATCACATTGCCAGCCACCAGAAGCAGCACATTCACGAGCAGCAGGAAGGCGATCGGTCCCAGGCCGGCGCCGAGCAGCCACTGCGCCATGCTCTGCGGGATGTGCTCCGAGGTCATCAAAAACGAAAACAGCACCGCGTTGGTGATGATGTAGAGCAGCATCGCGCTCATGTTGGCCGAGGCCAGCAGCACCCGTGGCACGTCGCGCAGCTTCAAGTCCTTGTAGACGAACACGGCGATGATGAAGGCATAGACCGCGCTCATGGCTGCGGCCTCCGTGGGTGTGAAGATGCCGCTGTAAATGCCGCCCATCACGATGAGGATGAGCATCAGCCCCCAGATGCTCTCACGCAGCGCCCGCCCGCGCTGCGCCCATGTCGCCCGGGGCTGGCGCGGATACTTGCCACGCCAGGCACGCCACCAGGTGGTCACCCCCAGCATGGTGGCCAGCATCAGGCCAGGCACCACGCCGGCCATGAACAGCGCGCCGACCGATGAGTTGGTGGAAATGGAATACAGCACCATCACGATCGACGGCGGAATGAGGATGCCCAGAGCACCTGAGGTGGTGATGACACCGGCACCGAAGCGCGGCGGGAAGCCCGCCTTGATCATGGCCGGCATGAGGATGGAGCCGATGGCCACCACGGTTGCCGGGCTCGACCCCGACACCGCAGCAAACAGCGCGCAGGCCAGCACTCCGGCCAGCCCAAGCCCCCCGGCCCAGTGCCCGATGAGGCTGCTGGCAAACGCAATCATCCGCCGCGCCACTCCGCCGTGGGTGAGAAAGTTGCCGGCCAGAATGAAAAACGGAATCGCCATGATCTCGAAGTTCTCGATCCCCGAGAACAGCTTGAGTGCGACCGCCTGAATCGGCACGTCGGTCATGGTGAACAGGAAGGTGAGCACCGTCAGCCCAAGCGCGATGGAGATGGGCATGCCCGTGAGCATCAGGGCAAGCAGCAGACCGAAAATGATCAAGGCGCTCATCGGGCACTCCTCCCGGCGGCGACAGGGTGAATGTTGTCCACGCCAGCAGGAAGATCCATCGGTTCATCCAGTCCTTCCACCTCCCCCGGATCGTGATGCGGCAGTTCGCCGTCGCGGTTGAAGCGCCAGGCCACCTGCAGGAAGCGGTAGCACATCAGGGACGAGCCCAGCGGAATCGCCAGATACACCCACCACATCGGCAGCTCGAGATCGGGCGAGGTCTGGTCGGTGTGGCTGACGTGCCAGACGAAATTCGCCCCCATGACAGCGACGACCCCGGTGAACAACGCCCCGGCCAGCAGCCCGAACAGGATGACCGGCTTTTGTTTCGCGGGCGACAGGCGGTTGACCAGGACGTCCACGCCAACGTGGATGCCCGTGCGCACACCATACGCAGCGCCGAACTTGGCCATCCAGACGAACATGTAGATGCAGAGTTCCTGCGCCCAGCTGAAGTGGAGCGACAGCAGCCAGTCCTGCAGCACGGGAATGGCGATACCGGCCATGTAGCGGTGTGCAACGGCGACAAAGATGAGCAAGGTCGCCGCCGCCATGAGGAGGGCGATCAGCGTTTCTTCCAACCGGTCGAGCACGCGGTTGAACAGCGAGAGGGCGGACATGGGGCGATCCGATCAGGAAAGATCACATCAAAACGACAAAAGCCCATGTCGATAGGGCCTGTACCCTGGCGACACGAGCTTTGCCGTGGTTCGGGGACGGTTTACAGCTTGGCCGGATCGAAGCCAGTGGCCTTGAACACCTCGTCCATCAGCGCCTTGGGCACGCGCGACTCGGCCTGTTTGTAGACCGGCACCATGGCCTTCTTCCACGCCAGACGCTCTGCAGGCGTGAGCGCGATCACCTCGCACTTGCCCGACTTGCGCACCGCCTCCGTGGCGTCGTCGTTGTCCTTTTTCGCCACCGCGTTGGCAAAGTCGGTGGCTTCGACCATGGCCTGATCGAGGATCTTGCGAATGTCGGCGGGCAGTCCATCCCAGAACTTCTGGTTGACGATGACGGCATAGCCCAGATACCCGTGCTGGGTCTGGGTCATGGCCTTCTGCACTTCATAGAACTTCTGGGTGTAGAAGTTGGACGGCGGGTTCTCGGTGCCGTCCACCACCCCGGTCTGCAGCGCCTGATACACCTCGGAAAACGCCAGCACCTGCGGAATGGCCCCGATGGCGCGCATTTCCATGTCCAGAATCTTGCTCGACTGGATGCGCATCTTCAGTCCCTTGGCGTCCGAGGGGTTGCGCAGCGGCTTGTTGGCGCTCATGTCCTTGAAGCCGTTGTCCCAGTAGGCCAGCCCGAGCACGCCCTTGGATTCGAGCTTCCTGAGCAGGCTTTGCCCGATCGGCCCTTGGGTGATCTTGTGCAGTTCGGCGTAGTTGTCAAAGATGTAGGGCAGGTCGAACAGCTCGAATTCCTTGACACCCAGCGGACCGAACTTGGCCAGCGAGGGGGCGAGCATCTGCACCGAACCGAGCTGCAGCGCCTCCATCTCCTCCTTGTCCTTGTAGAGCTGGCTGTTGGGATAGACCTCCACCTTCACCCGGCCCTTGGTGCGCTCTTCCGCCAGTTTCTTGAAATGCTCTGCGGCCTGCCCCTTCGGGGTATTGGGCGCCACCACATGGCTGAACTTGATGACGATGGGCTGTTGCGCCCGAACCACGGTGCTCAGCCCCAGACCAGCTGCTGCCAATCCCAGACCGATGACTGCTTGACGACGCTGCATGACGATCTCCGTTGATGTGTTATGAAATGGAATGTCTTTTTTTGTAACCGGCGAAAGCATACGTCAACCCTTGGCCCACAGCCCAAGGGTTGACCCGGTACGGAGCGGTTTGAATTGCGCCCCTCCCAACCTTCCCCACGCGGCGGGGGAGGCACGGCTGCCTCCGCTGGCGGGGCGGGCTGGGGTGGAGAGATTGGGGCGCCGTCGCGGGGCGCGCTCAGGCGTGGCCGTTGCTGGCGGGCGGCTTGCTCCCCGCCTTGCGCAGCTCGCGTGCGTGTTCGTCGCTGCTCTGCTGAATTTTCCGGTTGAAAAACCAGATGAAAAACACGCCGATGCCCAGCATGACAATGCTGCCAATCAAGCTGAACAACCCATAATCGGTTCCCAGCAGTCCGTTCCAGGCTGAACCCATGATGTCCTCCTCCTTCATGTTTGCGATGCGAAAGAATAAATCCCAACACTGTTTACCGTTTGACACAAGACAAACACTGCAATTCGCATGCTTGTTCGCGCGCCTGCACCGCGGCGGACTCCCCTCATGAACGCGTCCCGTCTGGGCATCGTCAGCGCCATCGCGCAAGAGCAGCGCGGACTGCTCGACGCGCTGGAACAATCGCGCCGGGTTCGTCATGGCAACCGCGAATACACCGTGGGCACGCTGTGGGGCCGGGACGTGGTGCTGGTGCTGTGCGGCATCGGCAAGGTGGCTGCGGCGGCCACGACCACCAGCCTGATTGTCGAATTCGGCTGCACCGCGCTGCTGTTCACCGGCGTGGCCGGCGGGCTGGGTGAGGGAGTAGCGGTCGGCGACGTGGTGATTGCCGACAGCCTGCTGCAGCACGACCTCGACGCCCGCCCGCTCTACCCGCGCTACCAAGTGCCGGACACCGGAAAGAGCCGCTTCGCCGCCGACGCCGCCAGCACCGATGCGCTGCACACTGCCGCGCAAGCGGTGTTCGGCGCCGGATGCCCGCCGCTGATCGACGCCGCCACCCGCCACGCCTTCGGCCTGCATGCGCCGCGCGTGCAGCGTGGCCTGATTGTCAGTGGCGACCGCTTCATCTCCACCCGCGCCGACAGCGAGGCCCTGCGCCAGTCTCTACCCGACGCACTGGCGGTGGAAATGGAAGGCGCCGCAGTCGCGCAGGTCTGCCACGACTACGCCACGCCCTTTGCCCTGGCCCGCACCATTTCCGACCGCGCCGACGACACCGCCCACATCGACTTCGGCCGTTTCATCCACACCGTGGCCAGCGTCTACAGCCTGGCGCTGGTGCAGGCGCTGTTGCAGCCCGCCCGGACAGACGGGCTCACAGGCCCCGCGGCAACTCCAGGCGGTCGGTGAACAGCCCATCGAGGCCATCGGCCAGCAGGCGCTGCGCCACGTCCCGCTGGTTGACGGTGTAGGCGCGCAGTTTCAGCCCCGCGGCATGCACTGCGGCAAGTGTGTCGGGCGTGACTTGCCGCCAGTCGGTGTGCAGCGCTTGCGCGCGCAGCGCCACGGCCTGCGCCAGCGCCTGCGCGCTGTACGCCTCCACCAGCAAGGCCAGGGGCAAATCGGCATGCTGCGCATCCAGCACGGCACGCGCCGCCAGCAGGGCCGGATGCGAAAACGAGGACAGCAAGGGCGCGGGCACCGATGGATGGGCCGCCGACCATTGCGCCGCACGCCGCGCCACCGCGTCGCCGGTTGCGGCATCCTCACCCGGGTTGGGCTTGATTTCCAGGTTCAGCCAGACACCCCGCCGCGCGGCGAAATCGAGCACGGCGTCGAGACTGGGCGGCGGCTCGCCCTTGAAGCGCGCACTGTGCCAACTGCCGGCGTCCACCAGTTGCAGGTTCTCCCAGCGCCACGGCGCTGCCGGGCCACGGGCATCGGTGGTGCGGTCGAGGGTGTCGTCGTGCAGCAGCCACAGCACCCCATCGGCGCTGCGCTTCACGTCGCATTCAAAGGCGCGGAAACCGGCATGGAAGCCGGTTTCGAACGCTGCCAGGGTGTTTTCCGGCGCCGCATCGCCGCCGCCGCGATGGGCGAACCAGCGCAGGTCAAAGGGAGTCTGGGACGTCATGGGGTGGCACAGGCGAAGATCATCCGGCGCATCTTGCACTGCAAGCATGACGCCACGTTGTCATGCCGCCGCCTTTTTCGCTGCGGCCTTTTTCGCCGGGGCCTTGGCCGCGCGCGGCTCGAACTCGAAACCAATCTTGCCGCCGGCCTGCTTCACCAGAAACGCCTTGAACTTGCGCCTGGTGCGCGCAGAAACAAAACCGTCGAGCAGATCGGTGCGGCCGGTCTCCAGCAGCTTGCGCATCTGCTCCGGCTCGATGGGCTGCTGCAGGATGATCTTGCCGCTGCGGAAATCGCAGCTCGGCGCAGGGCCCACGCTTTTTTCGCAGACATAGCTGCTGCCCGCCTCATACACCGCGCTGCCGCACTTGGGACAGGCGCCAAGCGGCTGCTGCGTGCTGAAGTCCGGCGCCTCGCCGCCGTCGCGGCCCGGGGCACTGTCGCCGAAGTCGAATTCGAGCTTCCACTGGCCCTTGCCGTCTTCCTGCACCAGCTTGAGCTCGGCGGCGAACGGCCGTCCCATCTTGCTGCGAAAGCCGGTGAGCGGACCCAGGTGCTTGTCGCGCAGCAGTTGCTCCACCTCGGCCAGCTCGAAACTGCGTCCGCCCGGGTGTTTGCCGATGGAAAAATCGCACTGGGTGCAGGCGTATCGGTGATAGTTCTCCTTCACCACGCCGCCGCAGTTCGGGCAGGGCGTCTGCAGCGTGGCGTAGTCGCCGGGCACGGTGTCGCGGTCGAACTCCTTGGCGCGGCGCACGATGGTTTCGGTCATGCCGGCAATGTCGCGCATGAAGGCTTCGCGCGAGAGCTGGCCGCGCTCCATCTGCGCCAGCTTGTGCTCCCAGCCGCCGGTGAGTTCGGGCTTGGTCAGCTCTTCCACCTGCAGGCCGCGCAGCAGGGTCATGAGCTGAAAGGCCTTGGCGGTGGGAATGAGTTCGCGGCCTTCGCGCACCATATAGGCCTCGGCCAGCAAGCCTTCGATGGTGGCGGCGCGGGTGGCGGGCGTGCCCAGGCCCTTGCCCGACATGGCCTCGGCCAGTTCCTCGTCTTCCACCAGCTTGCCGGCGTTTTCCATCGCGCCCAGCAGCGTCGCCTCGGTGTAGCGGGCGGGCGGGCGGGTCTTGAGCGCCTTGATCTCCACCGTCTCGGCCTGTACCGCGTCGCCTTCGGCCACCAGCGGCAGATTGGCGTCTGCGCCCTGCTCTTCCTTGCCATAGATTTCCAGCCAGCCGGGCTTGACCAGAATCTTGCCCTCGGTCTTGAACGGGTGCTGCGCCACGGTGCTGATGCGGGTGGTCACCAGATATTCAGCCGCCGGGAAGAACACCGCGAGGAAGCGCCGCGCCACCAGGTCGTAGATCTTGGCCTCGGCCTCGGTCAGCGATCCGGGCGTCTGGGTGGTGGGGATGATGGCAAAGTGATCCGACACCTTGGTGTTGTCGAACACGCGCCTGTTGGGGCGAATGTAGTCGGCCTCCAGCGCGCGGCGGGCGTGCGGCGCCATGCTGCCGCCCGCATCGATCAGCGCCTGCGCGGTCTGCCGCGCCACGGCGAGATAGTCCTCGGGCAGAAAGCGCGAGTCGGTTCGCGGGTAGGTCAGCGCCTTGTGCTTTTCGTACAGCGCCTGCGCCAGCCCGAGCGTGGTCTTGGCGGAAAAGCCGAAACGGCCGTTGGCCTCGCGCTGCAAGGAGGTGAGGTCGAACAACGCGGGCGAGAGCTGGGTGGACGGCTTGGATTCGTCCCGCACCACCGCAGGCTGTCCGCTGCACGCCGCCACGATGGCCTCGGCGCGCGCCCTGTCCCACAGACGGTCGGCGCGGGCATCGGCATCGTCGCCACGTTTGAACTGCGGGTCGAACCACTTGCCGGCATAGTGGCCAGCAGGTGCGCCGAACTGGGCATGCACCTCGAAGTAATCGCGGGCGACGTGCTTGCGGATCTGTTCCTCGCGCGTGACCACGATGGACAGCGTGGGCGTCTGCACCCGGCCCACCGGGGTGAGAAAAAAGCCGCCGTCCTTGGAGTTGAATGCGGTCATCGCCCGCGTGCCGTTGATGCCCACCAGCCAGTCGGCCTCGCTGCGGCTGCGCGCGGCGTCGGCCAGCGGCCGCATGTCGGCCTCGCCGCGCAGACGCTCGAAGCCCTCGCGGATGGCCTGCGGGGTCATCGACTGCAGCCACAGCCGCTGCACCGGCTTGTCCAGCGCCTTCTTGCCCTCGGCGTATTGCAGGATGAGGCGGAAAATCAGTTCGCCCTCGCGCCCCGCGTCGCAGGCGTTCACCACGGCGGTCACGTCCTTGCGCTTGAGCTGCTTCACCACGGCAGCCAGGCGGCTCTTGGTCTTCTCGATGGGGTTCAGGTCGAAATGCGGCGGAATCACCGGCAGATTGGCAAAGCTCCACTTGCCACGCTTGACCTCGAACTCGTCCGGGGCCTTGATCTCCACCAGATGGCCCACCGCCGACGTGACGACGTACTGCGCATTCTCGAAATACTCATCATGCTTTTCGAACTTGCCCGACTGCGGCGTGAGCGCGCGCACGATGTCCTGTGCCACGCTGGGCTTTTCGGCGATGACCAGGGTTTTGGTGGAAGCGTCGCTTTTGCTCATGGATGGATGCAATCAAAGAAATTTGGCGATGCCCGCGAGGTCTTCGGCGAACATCTCGCCCGACTCGGCCAGCTTCACCCGGCCGTCGCGGCCAATGACGATGGTGACCGGCAGACCTGCAGGTTTGGGAAGCACCTTGGCCAGCGCGGGCGACAGCCACGCCACTGGGAAGGTGTAGTTTTTGGTGGTGTGCGCCCCCTGGGTCGGCACGCCGACCCGCCCCCCATGGGGGTCAAGAGAACTTGGGGCGGCCCGGCGTTCTCTTGAGAGAAACGGCGGGATGTCGGCTGCCTTCTTGTCGATGGACAGCGCCAGCACCTCCAGCCCGCGGTGATGCTCCTTTTGATAGAGCGCCTCGACATGCGGCATCTGCCGCGCGCAGAACGGGCACCAGGTGGCCCAGTACTCCAGCACCACCACCTTGCCCGCCCAGTCCTTGGTCTGCAAGGTCTTGCCATCGATCAACTCCACTGCAGGTGGCAACGGAAACAGGCTGCCTTCCTTGGGTAACGGCACCGCCTTCTTGTCTTTCTTCTCCAGCGCACCAGCCTGCTCGGCCACGCTCTGCGCCCAGACTGGCGCAGACGCCGCAGCCAGCGCTGCGGCAAACCATTTCAAGTGCGTACGGCGTTGTGGATTCATGATCGGGCTCCCTAGGAGTCTGTCGGGCTTGGGAATCGCGGGCTGCAAAATGGCTGTGCGGCGCGCTGCGGCAGCGGCTTCTTGCCCCATGGCACCCACCATGGGGCGGCGAATCCGCCGCCACATCGCATCCCCACAGCCCTTTTTCGCCATCCGCGCCCCAAGCCCGACAGACTCCTAGAATGTTTTTGTCGTTGCCAAACAGGGAACGATGGCGGGCAACTTGTCTCCTCGACCTCTCGCGTTCCTTTTTTTACTTTACCGAGTTTCTGCGCCGTCGCGCATTCCCCTCATCCTGCGCAGTCAACCCATGCCCAAAAGCCCCCCTGTCCGCGCCACCATTCCCGACAGCGGCCCCTACACCCAGGTGCAGGATTCGCCCATCCACGGTCGCGGGGTGTTTGCACGCCGTCCCATCCGCGCCGGGCAGCGTCTGCTGGAGTACAAGGGCGAGCGCATCGACTGGCCCGAGGCCCTGCGCCGCCATCCGCACGATCCCGCCCAGCCCAATCACACCTTCTACTTCTCGCTGGGCGACGCCACCGTGATCGACGGCGGCGTGCAGGGCAACAGCGCCCGCTGGATCAACCACTCCTGCGCCCCCAACTGCGAGGCGCAGCAGATCGGTCATCGCGTCTACATCGATGCCCTGCGCGACATCGCCCCGGGCGAAGAACTGTTCTTCGACTACGCCCTCGAACTCGACGCCCGCTACACCGCCAAACTCAAGCGCGACTACGCCTGCCGCTGCGGCGCACCCAACTGCCGCGGCACCCTGCTCGCCCCCAAGACGCGCAAGCGGAGCGCGAAGGCATGACATCCCCCGCGCCGTGGGTGAGGAATGTGCTCCCTCCCCACGGGTGGGGAGGGCTGGGGTGGGGAGCCTGCCCCGCCAGTGAAACCCCGCCTCTGAAGCCCACCCCTGCCTGACCGCCGCCGCTCCTTGCCGATGTTTCAAGCGTCCATCCAGCGCGCCCGCGAACTGCGGCGCAACCTGACCGAAGCCGAACGGCTGCTGTGGAACCGCCTGCGCAACCAGCAGCTCGGCGTCAAATTCCGTCGCCAGGCACCCATCGGGCCCTATATCGTCCATTTCCTCTGCCCCCAGGCGCGCCTGATCATCGAGCTGGATGGCGGTCAGCACAACGCCAACCCCGGCGATCTGCAACGCGATGGTGCGCTGCGCACTCAGGGCTATGCCGTGCTGCGGTTCTGGAACAACGAGGTGCTCGCCAACACCGAAGGCGTGCTGCTCACCATCGTGGATGCGCTGCGGGAACGTGTTCAGGGGTATGCCTTTCCCCCTCCCAACCTCCCCCACACGTGGGGGAGGAGAAGTCAGCGCAATGCGAACACTGCGGATGCCCCTCCCAACCTCCCCCACGCGCGGGAGAAGAGAAATCAGCGTCAAGCGGGCGCTGGGGATACCCCCTTTCAACTTCCCCCAAGGGTGGCGGAGGTGAAGGCAGCGTGTCACCCCTGCCCCGCCTTGCCGACACCAGACGCATCACCCCGCGATCTCCCCGCTGGTGGGGAAGGTTGGGGAGGGGGCGCCGATCCACTCGTCCCGCTGCGCGCCCGGCTCTCGCGCACCCACCCCGCCTGCGCGGTGCGCTGGGTGGAGCGCACCGGCTCCACCAACGCAGACCTGCTGGCCGCCGCGCGCTCCGGCCAGCTCGACAGCCCCACCCTGCTGGCCACCCGTCAGCAGACCGCCGGGCGCGGGCGGCAGGGCCGGGTGTGGCTCGACGACGCGCAGACCAGCGTGCTGTGCTCCGTTGCCTGGCCCTTTCCGCCGCAGCACGACATCCGCGCGCTCAGCCTTGCCGTGGGCGTTTGGCTGGCGCAGGCGCTGCACGCGCTTGGAGCAAGCTCGGTGCGGCTCAAGTGGCCCAACGACCTGCTGCTTCCCGTGCAGGGCAACTGGCGCAAGCTCGGCGGCGTGCTGGTGGAAATGGCCGACACGGCCACCACGCGCTGGGTCGTGATCGGCTTCGGCCTCAACCTGCGCAGTCCGCCCGGGCAGTCGCAGGCCACCGGGCTCGACGCCGCCGGACTCGCCGTCGACCGCGACGCGGTGCTCGCCGCACTGGCCCCGGCCCTGCTCGATGGGCTGCAGGGCGGCCTCCGGCAGCGCGACGCCGCATTGACGCAATGGGATGCGCTGCACGCCTGGGCCGGTCTGGAGGTGTCGGTGCAGGATCGCGGGCTCACCCTGTATTGCGGCACTGCGCTGGGCCTCGCGCCGGATGGCGCGCTGCGCGTGCGCACCGCGAACGGTGAACGCCGCGTGCTCAGCGCTGATGTCTCGCTGCGGCTCGCTGCGGCCGTTGCAGCCGACGCGGCAAAATAGCGCCGTCCCGCCCACGCCCTCCCCCTTCATGCGCGTCCTGCTCCTTGCCCTCTTGCTTGTCAACCTCGTGTTCTTCGCCTGGTCACAGGGGTGGATGGCGGGTGCCGGGCTGGGGCCGGTGACGCAGCGCGAACCCGAGCGCCTGGCGCTGCAGATCCATCCCGAGCAGGTCCAGGTCACCCCGCTGGCCAGCGCCTCGGCCACACCCGCCAGCGCCCCGCAGCCCGCGCCCAGCGCCCCCGCAAGCGCGCCGCCGCCCGCAGCCAGACCCTCCGCCCCGGCGTCCCGGGCCGAGGTCGCTGCGGCGGCGGAGCCCACCGTCTGCCGCCAGATCGGGCCGTTCGGCGCGATGGAAACCAAGGCGCTCGCGCAGGCACAGGCTGCCCTGAGCCAGGCCGGGCTTCAGGCCGAGGCCCACACCAGCCCCGTGCCCGGACAATGGATGGTGCTGCTTGGCCCCTTCCCCAGCCAGGACGCGATGCGCAGTGCGCTCGACCAGCTCGCCCAGCAAGGCAAGGTCAAGGTGTACGCACCGGTGGCCGACCGGCCGCGTTACGAGCCGGGCATTTCGCTGGGCGTGTTCAGCAGCGAAGCCGCCGCGCAGGACCAGTTGCAACTGGTCAGAAAGCAGGGCGTTCAGGGCGCGAAAGTGGTGCAGCGCAATGCCGGCCTGAACCGCGTCGTCCTGCGTCTGCCCGCACTCACCCCGCAACAGGTGAAGACCCTCGGCAGCGTCTCGGGCCAGCTTGGTGGCCAGGTGGTCAAGACCTGCGCGCAGGCGGAGCCGTAACCTCGACACCCGGCGAACCGTTCTCGCCTCCCCCACCCCGTGGAGGAGGTTGGGACGGGCATCCGCAGTGTTCGCATTGCGCTGACTTCTCCTCCCCCACACGTGGGGGAGGTTGGGAGGGGCATCCGCAGTGTTCGCATTGCGCCGACTTCTCCTCCCCCACGTGTGGGGGAGGTTGGGAGGGGCATCCGCAGTGTTCGCATTGCGCCGACTTCTCCTCCCCCACGTGTGGGGGAGGTTGGGAGGGGCATCCGCAGTGTTCGCATTGCGCCGACTTCTCCTCCCCCACGTGTGGGGGAGGTTGGGAGGGGGCCCCAGAACGCCTCACGCCTTCGCCAGCCAGGCCCGCGCCAGCCGCACCCAGAAGCTGCCGCCCAGGGGAATGAGGTCGTCGTTGAAGTCGTAGGTCGGGTTGTGCAGGGTGCACGGGCCCTCGCCGTGGCCGGGCGTGCGGTGGTCGCCGTCGCCGTTGCCAATGATCAGATACGCCCCGGGTTTCTCCTGCAGCATGAAGGAAAAATCCTCCGCGCCCATCGACGGCACGAACTCCTGCACCGCCTCCGCGCCCACCATGTCCACCATCACCCCCCGGGCGAATTCGGCCTCGGCGGGGTGGTTGATGGTCGGCGGGTAGTTGCGCTTGAACGCAAACTCAGAGCGCACGCCGAATGCAGCCGCAGTGTGCGTGGCGATGTCGCGCATGCGGGCCTCGATCAGGTCGAGCATGTCGGTGCTGAAGGTGCGCACCGTGCCCTGGATCTCCGCCGTTTCGGGAATCACATTGGTCGCCTCGCCGGTGTGGATCATGGTCACCGAGAGCACTGCGGGCTCCAGCGGCGCGCGGTTGCGGGTGACGATGGTCTGGAACGCCTGGACCATCTGGCAGGCCGCAGGCACCGGGTCGATGCCCAGGTGCGGCATGGCCGCATGCGCCCCCTTGCCGGTGAGCCGGATGTGGAACTCGTTGCTCGACGCCATCACCGGCCCGGTCTTCACCGCAAACTGCCCTGCCGGAATGCCCGGCCAGTTGTGCATGCCAAACACTGCCTGCACCGGAAAGCGCGCAAACAGCCCGTCCTTGATCATCTCGCGCGCGCCGCCGCCGCCTTCTTCGGCTGGCTGGAAGATGCACACCACCGTGCCATCGAAATCGCGCGTCTTGGCCAGATGCTGCGCGGCGGCCAGCAGCATGGCGGTGTGGCCGTCGTGGCCGCAGGCGTGCATCTTGCCGGGGTGCTGGCTGGCGTGGGCGAAGGTGTTGTATTCGGTCACCGGCAGGGCGTCGAAATCGGCGCGCAGGCCGATCATGCGGCCATTCCTGCCGCCGTCCCGCCCCTGAATCACCCCCACGACGCCCGTCTTGCCCAGGCCGCGGTGCACCTCCACGCCCCAGGCCGCGAGCTGCGCGGCCACCACGTCGGAAGTGCGCTGCTCCTCGAAGCACAGTTCAGGATGCGCGTGCAGATCGCGCCGCAGCGCAGTGAGCGCAGCGGCCTCGGCCACGATGGAGTCGATGAGTTGCATCGCCGTGTTCCTCCAGTTGATGTTCGGGGCGATTGTGCCCCAGACCCGCCAACCCTGAGCCGCCAGCGCGCATCTGCGAAAAAGCGTCACCCCCATCCGGCGCGCTGACAAAAATCGTCCATTCCCAGCCCCAAACCGTCACGGTGCGACCAGGGCTGCAGCAAAAACCGTGAAACAGTTCACACAATCCGCTCCTTGTTGCGGCGCGCACCGCTGGCCTGTGGATTGCAGAGCAAAAATCACGATTGTTTACAAAGCCGTCCGTCCCGCCGTCTCCCAGGCCAAACGCGCTGCACCCTGTCGAGATCCACCATGCGCACTTCCGTCCAACGCGGGTTCACCCTCATCGAGTTGATGATCGTGGTGGCCATCATCGGCATTCTGGCCGCCATTGCCATTCCGGCGTATCAGAACTACACCATCCGCGCGCAGGTTGCGGAGGGGCTTAACCTCGCAGCAACCGCCAAAACCGCCAACTGGGACTTCTACACCAGTCACGGGCATTACCCGGCCGGCGCCACATCGATGGGGCTGGAAACCTTGAGCGGCAACTATGTCAGCAGCGTCACCTCTGCGAACGGCCTGATCACCATCACCTATGGCAAAGGTGCCGCAAATCCGATCCAAGGCAAACAGCTTTTCCTTTCCGGCTACTTTGGGAGCGGCGGCTCGCTGGTGTGGAATTGCACCACCGCGCCCGGTGGCGCTGCCGCGGCCAATGGTGTGCCGCGCGCGTATCTGCCCACCTCGTGCAGTTGAACCCGGCCCGCTGCGCTTACAGCCGGGTACACACCGGGAGGCGCGCGGCCTTGGCGTCGAAGGTCAGCATCGTGGAACAACCCAGCTGCTGATAGCGCGCCGCCATCAGGCAATCCGCAAAGTCTGCCAATCCGTCTTGGTAATCACTCAGCGCCTGCTCCAGGGCGTTCTCGTTTTCAATCAGGATGTCCCCACACTCAAGCAGATTTTTGAACATGCCAATCAAGGCTGGTTTTCCAACCTTTGCCGCACGACGCAACACCCATTCTGTCTCCAGAATCGTCAGCAGGCTCACCAGAACAGGCTCGCCGCTCGCTGCGGCCTGCTGCATCATGGACTGCGCCACTGCGGTTTGCTCCGGATCGTCAGCCAACGCGTAGCGCACCAGCACATGGGTGTCGAGCCCTTGCATCAGCGCCAGGCCTGCATCTGTTCGATGGTCAACGGCTTGCGTTCGGGGTCGTGCAACACCCCTTTTAATTCCACGATACTGCGCGTCTTGGCCCGCATGATCACGGTGCCATCGGGCATGGGGTGTAGTGAATCCGATCCTTCGGTTTCAGACCGAGGGCATCCCGAATGTCTTTGGGAATGGTGGTCTGTCCTTTGGACGTGAGGGTGGCTGTTGACATCGACACATTTTCTTTGTTCGCTAAATTCTTACCTGTAGTACCGATGTAAGGGCGCATTCACAAACCGCACTGCATGCGCTGAATCTGCCAATTCCCGCACCGGGCTGACAAAAATTGGCAGGGGCGGCAAGGATTGTCGGCTGCTGATGGGGCAGATGGCCCTATTTTCGTGAACCAGTTCAAAGAATCTCAGTGCAAGCAGGCTGGCACGGCGGTTGCTCTATCTCTCCTGCCCATCGGGGGGTGATGTCAGTCCACCGCAGCTCGGGGCCAAGCATCTCCAGGCTTCACACCGCCTTCGGGCTGCGGATCTTTTACCCAACCGTTCTGGTTTACCGAGTTTCTACTTTCCACTCTCAGGAGTTTTCAAATGAAAAAGCAACTGCAACAGGGTTTCACGCTGATCGAGTTGATGATCGTCGTGGCGATCATTGGTATTTTGGCGGCGATTGCGATTCCGGCGTATCAGGATTACACGATTCGGGCGCAGGTGTCGGAGGGCTTGTCGCTGGCGGATGGAGCGAAAACGGTCGTCTCGGAATATGAACAAACCAAAGGTACTTTCCCAGGCGACAACTCGACCGCCGGCTACACGACCCAGTCAGGTAATTATGTATCAAGCGTTGGAATTGGTACAAAGGGCGTGATTACCGTCACCTATGGCAACAAAGCGAACTCAGCAATTGGAAGCAAGACTCTGGCTCTCACTCCTTCGACGAATGGTACTGGTGGTGCAATCAAGTGGACCTGCGCAACTGGATCTACAAATGGGGTAGCTGCCAAGTATCTCCCTACGTCTTGCCGATAAATGATAGAAGAATGAGAAGAATGGGGTCAGGTCTAGCTCCATACCACCCCACCCCGCTTTTCACGCTTCACCCCGAAACCCGCCGCGAGGCGGGTTTTTTCATTGCGGGAAACTCCGCGCTCTGCAGCAGGCCTATACTGATATGAAGACGTTCGTTTCGGACTGCCTGCCTGTCGCCATGGCATTCAGCCCGCGCTTCAATTGCCAAGTGGTGACAACCCTCCACGCCCAGCAACGTATGCAGGAACGGCACATCAGCCTCGACTTGCTGCTGGAGATCATCGAAACTGGCGAGGTCCGACATCAGGATGAGCGCCGAGTCTGGATCGCCAAACAGGTTTCTGGCCGTTCGGACAATCTGCTGTGCGATGCCGTAGCGCGCGATGGCACCTTGGTCGTGAAAACCGTGATGCATCACTTTGCCTGGGAAACTGAAAAATGAAAGCCGTCTATCACCCACAAGACGATATTCTTGTTCTGCGCTTTTCAGATAAACCCATCGTGCGTGAAACGTCTCAGGACTGGAACGTGAACCTCAGCTACGCCGACGATGGCTCCGTGGTGGAAATGGTCATCCTTGATGCGGTGGCAAGTGGATTGATTCCGTTTCATGCCGGGGATGAGCGCAGGCGGGCTGCCTGCGACCGGGGTCAGGTCTAGCTTCATAGCATCTGACCGACCTCACGCCGCCCTCCTCACCCGCCCCCCCCGCAGCGAACCGAGGTGCTGATGCGTTCCAAGGGCGATGCGCTCGGTGCTCGGGTGGATCGCCTGCTGACCCGGTCGGCGCATTGACCTCGATCACTCCCTGACCTATGCTTGGCCTATGCTTCAACAATCCCGGAGGCCTGATCATGAACCCTGCTGAACGCCACGTCCGTCTTTTCCGCAACGGGCGCAATCAGGCCGTGCGCATTCCGCGCGAGTTTGAATTGAAGGGGCGCGAGGCTGTCATGCGCCGCGAAGGCGCGCGCCTGATCATCGAGCCGGTCACGCAAAAGGGCCTGCTGGCCGTACTGGCCGAATTGCCGGATCTGGACGCGGATTTCCCCGATGTGGATGTCGGTCTGCAACCCACGGATGACGTCTCGCTGTGACCGCGCGATGGCGTTACTTGCTGGACACCAACGTGCTGTCCGATTTGGTGCGGCGTCCGCGCGGCATCGTTGCGCAGGCGATTGCCAGGGTCGGTGAGTCTCAGGTCTGCACCTCGGTGGTGGTGAGCGCGGAACTGCGATTCGGCGCCGCAAAAAGCGCGTCGCCGCGCCTGATCAAGCAGGTGGAGGACGTGCTCTGCGCAATGGACATTCTGCCCCTGGAGACGCCAGTGGATGCGATTTATGCGCAGTTGCGCCATGCACTGGAACAGGTCGGCACGCCCATCGGCCCGAACGATCTGTTCATTGCTGCACATGCGCTGTGCGAAAACCTCATTCTGGTGACAGCAAACGTACGGGAGTTTTCTCGCATCGACGGGCTGCGTTTGGAAAATTGGCTGGAATAAATTGGGGTCAGGTCTAGCTTTATAGCATGCTGCTACGACACGGTGTTCAACAGAGCAACAGAGTTGCGGGTTTTTCGTGCCCTTTTGCTACAAGGCTAGACCTGACCCCATTCTTTGCTTAGACTCGGCTCATGTCCCGCCCTCTCCGCCTCGAATTTCCACATGCGCTCTATCACATCACCGCGCGTGGCGACCGGCGGGAAGCGATTTATGAGGATGACTCCGATCGCCACCTGTTTCTGGACATTCTGGGCGATGCGGTGGCTGACTTCAACTGGCAGGTGCATGCCTACTGCCTGATGAGCAATCACTATCACCTGCTGGTGGAAACCCCGGACGGCAATCTGTCTGCGGGCATGCGACAACTCAATGGGGTATTTACCCAGCGCAGCAATCGCAAACACGGCCGCGTGGGGCATGTGTTTCAGGGCCGCTACAAGGCGATTCTGGTGGATCGCGACAATTATTTGCTCGCAGTGGCGCGCTATGTAGTGCTCAATCCGGTGCGCGCTGGCATGGTTCGCCTGCCGCAGGATTGGCCGTGGAGCAGCTACGGCGCGATGACGGGGCAGGTGGAACCGCCGCGCTGGCTGACGACCGATGCCTTGCTGTCCCCATTTGGCACCGCGCGAGCAGAGGCGATGCGCGCCTTTGCGCAGTTCGTCGCCGAGGGCATCAAGGCGCCGCCGCTTTGGGACAAACTGCAGGGGCAGGTGTATCTGGGCGATGCGGGCTTTGTCGCGCGCATGCTGTCGAAGGCCAAGGGGGAGCCGGCGCTCCAGGTTCCCAAGGCACAACGCCGCGCGCCTGCTGCACCACTGGCGGAAATTGCCGCCGCACATGCCGACCGCGACGCCGCCATCGCCGCCGCGCACGCGACCGGTCACTACAGCTACACCCAGATCGCCGCGCATTTCGGCGTGCATTTCACAACCGTGGGACGTGTGGTGCGCCGCCACAAGGCAAGCCGCATGCTATGAAGCTAGACCTGACCCCCAAGGGTTTTCTTCTCCTCATCCTCGCGCTCGGCCTGCTGGTCTATTGGCCGGGTCTGGCCGGGGGGTATGTGTTCGACGATTTTGGCAATCTGGTGGACAACCCGGCGTTTGCGCAGGGCGCGCTGCAGGCCCACTTCTGGCATGCGCTCTGGAGTGCCAACGCGGGGCCGCTGGATCGACCGCTGTCGATGTTCAGCTTTGCGGCGCAGATGGTGTTCACCGGCCTGAACCCGTGGCCGCTGAAGCTCGCCAATGTGTTGCTGCATCTGTTCAACGGCTGGCTGGTATGGCTGCTCTCCAGCCGGGTGCTGGGCTGGCTGGAGCCGCGCGCGCAGCGGCCCTGGCTGGTCGGCGGGCAAACTCTGGCGCTGCTGGCGACCGCGGCCTGGGTGCTGGCGCCGATCCAGCTCACCGCGGTGCTGTACGTGATTCAGCGCGAAGAGGCGCTGGCCGCGACCTTCGTGCTGCTCGGGCTGCTGGGGTACTGGCATGGCCGCATGCGGCTGATCAATGGGCAGCGCGGCGCGCTCGCCTGGATCTGGGGCAGCCTGGCGCTGGGCACCTTGGTTGCGGCGCTGGCGAAGGAAACCGGGGTGATGCTGCCGGCCTACGCCTTCGTGCTGGAGTGGGTGGTGCTGCGCGGCACGCTTTCGGCGGACCAGTTCCCCGTGGGCCTCGCCTTCCCTACCCGTGGCGGAGGTCGGGCGGAGAATCCGCAGGACGCGCCCAGCGTTGTACTCACCTCCCCCACGCGTGGGGGAGGTTGGGAGGGGGCATTCGGTCTCCACCCCCTGATCCCCGTCTTCTTCGTGCTGCTGCTCGTTCCCGGCGTGCTCGGCCTGGCGTGGCTGCTGCCCGGCTCGCTGAACGGCTCGGCCTATGCCGCGCGCCCGTTTACCTTGAGCGAGCGCCTGCTCACCGAAGGCCGCGTGCTGGTGGACTATCTGCGCTGGATCGTGCTGCCCACGCCGGATGCGCTCAGCCTCTATCACGACGACATTGCGTTGTCTACCGGTTGGCTGTCGCCGTGGACCACGGCGGCGAGCTGGGCGTTCCTCGCGGCATTGCTGCTTGCGGCGCTTTGGCTGCGCAAGCGCCTGCCGCTGTTCGCGTTCGGGGTGCTGTGGTGGTTCGCGGGGCAGTCGTTGCTGTCCACCTTCGTGCCGCTGGAACTGGTGTACGAGCACCGCAACTATCTGCCGGACTGGGGCGTGTTTCTCGCGCTGTTTGCCCTGCTGTTCAGCTGGAGCCCGCCGGATGCCGAGCGACGCCGCACGCTGCGGCTGCTCACCGTGGGCTTGGTATCGGCGCTGATCGCGCTGTATGGCGCGTTCACCGCCATTCGCGCGCAGACCTGGGGCAACCCGTACCGCCTGGCGTATTTCGAGGCGACAACGCATCCGCAGTCTGCGCGCGCCGCAAGCGATTTAGGGCGGGCGCTTTTGATGATGACCAACAATCCTCAAAGCGCATTATTTCAACTTGCCATGCGCCAAACCGAGGTTGCGGCTCTCTTGCCCGGTGCAGATTTACCGCCATATCAAAGTTTGATTTTTATGGCGGCCAAATACCATCTCCCAATCGAACAGACCTGGTGGGCCGGAATGCAGCGCATTCTGGCGCGCAGTCCGCTCAGCTCATCAGGAGTCAACGCGATTTATGCCTTGATCGATTGCGGTATCAAAAAAATCTGTCATTACTCACCAGCCGATGTTCACGATTTATCCCGGCTACTCGAATTCGCCTCGCTGGTCAATCCAAATCGCGCTGAGTTGCTTGTTTTGCGCTCGAACTTTGAGGCCAATCTCCGTAAAAATTATCCCCTGGCCTATCAACTGATGCTGCGCGCCGTGGCGCTCGACCCCGGCAAGTACGACTATTGGAAAAACCTCTTCATCATGCAGAGGGCCGCCGGGCTGTACGCCGATGCGGGCCATGTGCTCGACCGCATGCGCGAACTGAACCGCTTTGGCATTCACACTGCCGAGATCGCGACACTGCGTGCAGAGCTGGCACACAAGGAGGCCGCCACGCGCGCCGAGCAGGCGCATCGCGCGGCCCCTTCCCCGCTGGCGGGAAAGACGGCCGAGAGGGAGCGCTGACACCATGCAAGCCCAAACCCTCTCCTTGCGCCGCCGCACCCTACCCCTGCTCGCACTGGCTGCCGTGCTGCTGCTCACCTGGGGGATCTACTGGCCGGGACGTACCGGCCCCTTCCTGTTCGACGACTTTTCCAACCTGGCCACGTTGGGCGACTACGGCCGGATCGACACCTGGTGGAAGGTCGTGGCGTTTCTCACCTCGGGCTTTGCCGGGCCGACCGGACGGCCGCTGGCGCTGGCAACCTTTCTGCTCGACGCGCGCAACTGGCCGGCATCTCCCGAGGCGTTCAAGCTGACCAACGTCGCCATCCACATGATCAACGGCGCGCTGCTCGCCGGGCTGAGCGCGGCAGTGGCACGGGCACTGGGTCTGGCGCGGCGGCCTGCGGCATGGGCCGGCGTGCTGGCCGCCGGGCTGTGGCTGCTCGACCCGTTCTGGGTGAGCACCACGCTGTATGTGGTGCAGCGCATGGCCATGCTCGCGGCGACCTTCGTGTTCGCCGGGCTGTGGGGCTATGCCCATGGCCGCGCGCTGCTCGCCAGCGGGCGCCGGCGCGCGGGCTATGCGTGGATGAGCCTGTCGCTGGCGCTGGGTACGCTGCTCGCGGTGCTGTCCAAGGAAAACGGCGCACTGCTGCCGCTGCTGGCCTGGGTGCTCGAGGCACTGGTGTTCGACCGCAAGCACACCGCGCTGGAGCAAGGCGGGCGCGCCTTCCTCGTCTGGCGCTGGGTGTTCATCCGCCTGCCGGCGCTGGCGGTGCTGGGCTATCTGGCCACCTTCCTGCCGGGCCTGTGGACAGGCGCCACCGCCGGGCGCGACTTCACGCCGCTGCAGCGCCTGCTGACCGAAAGCCGCATCGTCTGGACATACATCGGCGACATCTGGCTGGCCCGCCCCCACGATGGCGGACTGTTTCACGACGACATCCGCCTGTCCACCGGCCTGCTGCACCCGCTGTCCACCCTGTTCGCGGTGCTCGGCATCCTGGCGCTCATCGCCTTTGTCGCGCTGTCGCGCTGGGCGCGGCATCCGGTGGTGGCCGCAGCCGGCGTGGCCGTGGGCTTCTACCTGGCGGGCCAAGTCATGGAAAGCACCTGGCTGCAGCTCGAACTCGCCTTCGAGCATCGCAACTACCTGCCGGCCGGGCTGATGTTCCTGCCGCTGGCCATCGGCCTGGTTGGCCTGATGGGGGTCAGGTCTAGCTTTGTTGCAAATGCTCCAAAGCTAGACCTGACCCCAAGACGCTGGCCGGTCTGGTTTGCCATCGCCCTGCTTGCATTGTTCGCCCTGCAAACGGCACGCCGGGCCGATGTCTGGGGCAAGCCCTTTCAGCAGGCGCTCGTGTGGGCGCGAGAGCACCCGGATTCGCCACGGGCGCAGAGCTATCTGGCGAATTTCTGGAGCGCGGTTGGCAATCTGCCCGAATCTGCACGTCTGCTCGATGCAGCGCTGAGCGAGCACCCGCACAGCCTGATTGTGCTGATCAACCGCGCTGGTGTGGCCTGCGCGCAGGGCGAAGCGCCTCAGGGATTGCGCGCCAGCCTGCTGCGCGCAGCGGCCAGCGCGAATCTGGCGGACAACGTCACCCAATACCAGTTCGGAAAACTGCTCGATGGCCAGAGCAACTGCACCGCGTTCGGCCATGACTTCGGTCAGAGCCTGCTCACTGCTGCGCTGCGCAACCCGCAGTCGATGCAGACCAGCGTCCGTCGCGACCTGCTGCACCGCGAGGCGCTGACCGCTCTCGCTGCGGGAGAGCTGCAGGCGGCCTACGCCCTCGACCTGCAGGCCTTGCGCCTGCCCGATTCTCCGGTGGGCGCGCGGCTTCGCTTCGCGGTGGAACTCGCCAGCGCCGGGCATCCGCAAAAGGCGCTCGACTTGCTCAATGCCGTGCCCTCGCCGCTCACGCACATTCAAGGCTGGAGCATGGCCGCACTGCACCAGCGCTGGCTGCGGCATGTGGGCTTCTACCAGGACAGCGAGTTGCACCTGCGCAAGGTACTGGCAGAAGAGATTGCAGCCAAGGCCACCAAGGGTGCAGCACAATGAGTCGCTTTGTCCACCCCGCCGCACGCCATGACCGCGATGACTAACTTCGGTGGGGTCAGGTCTAGCTTCGAAGCATTTGCTACAAAGCTAGACCTGACCCCCATGCATCTTTCCATCATCCTGCCCGCACGCAACGAGGCTGGTGCCGTGGCGCAAACAGTGGAGAAGATCCGCGCGCGCTATGCACAGGCCGAGATCATCGTGGTGAACGACGGGTCCACAGATGCCACGGCTGAAGTGGCTGCGCAGGCCGGAGCGCGGGTCATCAGCAAACCCTATGGCATGGGCAACGGCGCCGCCATCAAGACCGGCGCGCGCGCTGCGCAGGGCGAGGTGCTGGTGTTCATGGATGCGGATGGCCAGCACGACCCTGCCGACATTCCTCGCCTGCTCGCCCAGCTCGATGCGGGCTACGACATGGCCGTGGGTGCGCGCGGCGATGGCTCGCAGGCCAGCATGGGGCGCGGCCTGGCCAACGGCCTGTATAACCGCCTCGCCTCCTGGATGACCAACCACCCCGTGCTCGATCTCACCAGCGGCTTTCGCGCCGTGCGCGCCGACAAGTTCCGCGAATTCATCCACCTGCTGCCCAACGGTTTCTCCTACCCCACCACCAGCACCATGGCGTTCTTCCGCAGCGCCTACCCCGTGGCCTATGTACCCATCACCGCGCACAAGCGCATCGGCAAAAGTCACATCCGCCCGCTGCGCGATGGCGTGCGCTTTCTGCTGATCATTTTCAAGATTGCCACGCTGTACTCACCGCTCAAGCTCTTCGCGCCGGTATCGGCGGCGTTTTTTCTGCTCGGTCTGGGCTGGTATGGCTACACCTTCCACACCGAAGGGCGGTTCACCAACATGAGCGCGCTGCTGCTGTCGGCCAGTGTGATCGTGTTTCTCATCGGCCTGATCTCGGAGCAGATCACCAACCTCACCTACAAGCGCGACGGCTGAACATGCCCTGCGAGCCATCACAGCGCCCACACTTTGCCCCGCCCGCCCCACCAACCACACATGCCATGAGCGTCGCAGCCAAGAACGTTTCGACCGCCGAACAATACCTGGCCTGGGAAACTTAGCGAACGCAGAAGCCTGAACACCTCGCCAGCGACGTGTTCTCGGTGGTCGGAGCAAGCGATGCGCATGTGGCCGTTTCAGGTCGCCACCCGGGGCCAGGGCCAGCTTCGATGCAAATGATGCAAAACTAGACACGACCCCACCCACCCTCCTACCATTGAAAAATCAGTAATACTTTTGAAGAAATCATGACCACCACGCTGACCAGCAAAGGCCAAGTCACCATTCCCAAGCACATTCGCGAGGCTCTGCATCTCAAGCCAGGCAGCGGAGTGGAATTTGCACTGGACGCTGCTGGCAGCGTTGTCATAAAACCTGCTCCAACCCGGCGCACAAGCGGAAAGCGAGACCGTTTCGACGCCGCGCGTGGCGCTGCAACGGTGAAGTGGCGCACCGACGAGTTGATGCAACTCCTGCGTGGCGACACCTGATGCTGCTGGTCGATACCAATGTTCTGATCGACGTGCTGGAAAACGATCCGCAATGGGCTGACTGGTCGATCCATCAGTTGCGAACGCAGGCTCAGATCCACCGGCTGATCATCAACCCCATCATCTATGCTGAACTGTCGCTGGCATTCAGCACATTCGAGGCACTCGACGCCGTGTTGAAAACGCTTGAGATTGAACTGCGCGAAGTGCCGCGCCCTGCGCTGTTTCTCGCAGGCAAGGCGTTTGCCAGTTACCGCAAGCTCGGTGGCATCAAGACTGGTGTGCCGCCGGATTTTCTGATCGGTGCCCACGCGGCAGTTCAGTCCTGGCCCCTGCTCACACGCGACGCGAGGCGCTATCGCACCTACTACCCGAACCTTGAACTCCTCACGCCGGAGAAAGCCGCATGGGGTCAGGTCTAGCATTGATGCAAATGCAACAAACATGGCTCTGCCCCTGAGCCGCCTGAATCTACGTCGATCCACACCGACCACGCCATGCAAACCGCGCACGACCCTGACTTCACCGCTGAGCAATACCTCGCCTGGGAGTCGCAGCAGGCGAGCAAACACGAATACCTGCGCGGCGAGGTGTTCGCCATGGCGGGGGCCAGCGACGCGCATGTGACCATCAGCCTGAACCTGGCGGCCGCGCTGCGCGCGCACCTGCGCGGCGGGCCGTGCCGCACGTACATCGCCGACATGAAGGTCGAAGTGGATTCGGCAAACGCCTACTTTTACCCCGACGTGTTCGTCACTTGCGACGCGGCCGACGCGCAGCTGCCCGACCGCAAGCGCGCGCCGCTGCTGGTTGCCGAAGTGCTCTCGCCCTCGACCGCCGCGTTCGACCGCGGCGCCAAGTTCGCCTGGTACCGCCAGCTGCAAAGCCTGCGGGAATATGCGCTGATCGACACCGAGCGGGTCGCGGTCGATCTGTTCCGCCGCGACGCCTCCGGGCACTGGGTGCTCTACCCCTACGCCGAGGGCGAGACGGTCGAGCTGCAAAGCGTCGGGCTGCTGCTGCCGGTGGCGGCGATTTACGAGGACGTGCGGCTCGACGCGCCGAGCGCCTCCCCCGTCAACCCCGCCGCGACCTGAACCCGCCGAGCGCCCATGCCCGCCGCGCGCGTTCTGCTGGTCACGCGTAACTTCCCCCCGCTGTGGGGCGGGATGGAGCGGCTCAACTGGCACCTGGCCGAGGAACTCTCCCGGCGCTTCGCGGTGCGCGTGGTCGCGCCGGCAGGCGCGGCACAGCACGCGCCGAGCGGCGTCGCGGTGCACGAGGTGCCGCTCGCGCCGCTGTCGCGCTTCGTGCTGGCCGCGGCGCTGGCTGGCTGGCGGCAGGCGCGGGCGTTTCGGCCCGATGTGGTGCTGGCCGGCAGCGGCTTGACCGCGCCGCACGCGCTGCTGGCCGCGCGTGCGTGTGGCGCACGCACCGCGGCCTATGTGCACGGGCTGGACGTGGTCGTGCCGCACCCGGTCTATCGCGCGCTGTGGCTGCCGGCGCTGCGGCGCATCGACCGGGTGATTGCCAACAGCACGCCCACCGCGCAGCTTGCCCGCAGCGCCGGGGTGGATGCTGCGCGCATCGGCATCGTCCATCCGGGCGTGACGATTCCCGAACCCGACCCCGCCGCCCGTGCCCGCTTTCGCCAGCGCTGGGGCCTGCCGGAACATGCGCCGGTGCTGCTCTCGGTCGGGCGGCTCACCGCGCGCAAGGGCCTGCGCGAGTTCGTGCAGGAGGTGCTGCCGACCATCGCCCGCGCCCGACCCGACGTGGTGCTGGCCGTCGTCGGCGACGCGCCGGCGCATGCGCTTTACGCCCAGCCGCAGACCGCGCAAAGCATCCTCGACGCCGCGCGCGCCACGGGAGTCGCCGATCGCATCCGGCTGCTCGGCAAGTTATTCGGACCTGACCTCGCCGACGCCTACTTCGGCGCCGACGTGCACGTCTTCCCCGTGCGCGACCTCCCCGGCGACCCCGAAGGCTTTGGCATGGTCGCGGTCGAAGCCGCCGCGCACGGCCTGCCCACCGTGGCCTACGCCACCGGCGGCGTGGTCGATGCCGTCGCGCCCGGCGATAGCGGCTGGCTGGCGCCGCCGGGCGACGCCGCCGCCCTCGCCGCCGCCACCCTGCGCGCGCTCGACGCGTCGCCCGGCGCCGAGCGTTGCCGGTCGTTTGCGCGGGGGTTTGCGTGGGAGGCGTTTGGGCGGCAGGTCGCACGGGAACTCGCAGCATGACGGCTGACCCGACAAAGCCCCCAGCCGTCTGGTTCCCCGCCGTGCGCGCTCACAGCGGCGCCGACGTGTTCACACAGCGGCTGTGCGCCGCGCTCAACGCGCGCGGCATCCGCGCCGAAATCACCTGGCTGCCACTGCGTGCCGAATACGTGCCCTGGAGCGTGCCCGTTCCCATGCCGCCGCAGTGGGCAACGATCGTTCACGTCAACTCCTGGCTGCACCCGCGGTTTTTGCCGCGCGGCCTGCCGGTGGTGAGCACCCTGCATTCCTGCGTGCACGACCCGGCGCTCGCGCCGTACAAGCGCCCGGCGCAGCGGCTTTACCACGCCGCCTGGATCAAACGGGTCGAAGCCGCAAACCTGCGCCGCGCGCGGGCCGTGGTTGCGGTCAGCCACTACACCGCGCAAGTTGCGCAAGCCGCCTTCGGCCGTCGCGATATTCAGGTCATCCACAACGGCGTGGATATTGACCAATTCCGCCCCATCGACCGCAATGCGCCGAACCAGCCGCTCCGTTTGCTCTACGTCGGCAATTGGGTCAAGCGCAAAGGCGTCGATCTGCTCGCGCCCATCCTGCACGCCCTCGGCCCAGGCTTCGAGCTGCACTACACCGCCGACCGCAGCGGCGCGCACACCCGCTTCGCCCTGCCCTCGAACGCCCGTTGCCTCGGCCGACTCGACACGGCCGGGCTGGTCGCCGCCTACCAGCAGGCCGACGCGCTGCTGTTTCCCAGTCGGCTGGAAGGCTTGCCGCTTACCGTCATCGAGGCGCTGTCCTGCGGTCTGCCGGTGATTGCCGCCGAGACCTCTTCGCTGCCCGAGGTGGTCGAACAGGGCACGAGTGGTTGGCTTTGCCCGGTCGATGATGTCGCCGCCTTCGCCGATGCGGCGCGTCAGCTCGCGCAAAACCCGGCACGGTGGCTGGCGATGCGCCGGGCGGCAAGGAAGCGGGCAGAGCAATGTTTTTCTCAAGCCGCGCAGTCGCAACGCTGGGTGATGCTGTACCGCGCGCTGACGTAGGGACGCCGCCCGCTCCTTATCCAATTCTGGCGAGTGGTTCGAGCTGGTTGTAAAGCGGGGAACGATAGCGCAGCCGCAAGGCGCATATTGCGCGCAATGCCGCCTCTTGCGAACGACTGGCTGTGCTCAGGGGGCTGGCGGCAAATGCGCGGAAGACCTTGGGCCCCAAACCAGCCGCGCGCACGCATTGCAAAAACCATTGGCGCTGGACTGCGGGTTTTCCAGCGGCTGGCAACTGATCGTGGAGGTCGAGAAGCCAGACGTGAATCTGCTCGAGCGCATCGAGGGATTCAATCGGCTGCGGGTCGCGCAGGCTTGCGTGGATGTGCGCCTGCGCCGGCGTGTGCGTGATGCCAAGTTTTTGCAACGCTTGCACGCGCAATGCCCGCGCGGTTTCCAGTTGCTGCGCGTTGAACTGCCGCGACACTTGCTGCGCCGACAGGGTGTAGTCCATGAGGATTTCGGGGCAGTTGCCAAATCGCGCCTCGGGCAACAACTGCACCCAGAGCGCGTAATCCTCGGCGTGGGGGGCATGTTCAGAGTAACCGCCGCACCGCTCGAGGGTTGCGCGCCGAAACATCACCGAAGGGTGCAGCAGCGGCGGCTGAAAGAGCAACTCGGCGACGATGCGGTCGTGCGCCACCGCTGGCCGCGCAACCGAACGCCGCAAGCCCGCCACGCGCCGATACCAGGTGCCGCTCACGTCGAGGTGCTGCGCTTGCATGTAGGCGAGCTGCCGCTCGATCCGGCGCGGATGCGCGACGTCATCGTCGTCCATGCGCGCGAGCCACGCGCCGTGGCTTTGTCCAAGCAAGAAATTGAGCGCCGAGGCCAATCCTTGCGACTGCTCGCGCCGAGACCAGCGCAGCCGCGTATCCTCGCGCGCCCAGCGCTCCAGCCAGCGCGGCGTCGTGTCGCTGGAACCGTCGTCCAACACCAGGATTTCCAGGTTGGCATGCGTTTGCCCGCGCAGACTGGCGATTGCCCGCGCAAGCAAGGGCGCCCGGTTGCGCGTGGCAAGAAGCACCGAAACGCATTCAGCCATGGTCGCGCTTCCCGCGTTCGATGCGCTCGCCCAGCAACGCCTCCCAGCGCGGGACGATGCGCTCGGGGGCATAGTCCAGCGCGCGTTGCCTGCCCAGCGCCGCCAGCCGCGCCCGCAGCGTGGCATCGCGCAGCAGCTCGCCGATCGCCAAGGTAAACGCCGCTTCATCGTCTGCCGGCACCAGCCGGCCGCAGTGGCCATCTTGCAGGATTTCGCGCGGGCCGCTCGGGCAATCCATCGCCACCGCAGGGACGCCACAGCCCAGCGCCTCGAGCAGCACTAGCGGAAGACCCTCATAGCGCGAACACAGCGCAAACACCGTGGCGTGCGCCAGCCAATCGGCCACGTTCTGCACCTGCCCCGGCAGAAAGACCGTTTCCGCCACCCCAAGCGAACGCGCAAGCGCAAGCAGCGCCTCGCGCTGCGGCCCCTCACCGAGCAAAACCAGGTGATGGTCCACCCCGTCTCGCCGCAGCGCGGCATGGGCCCGGATCAGGCGGTCGAAGGCTTTTTGATCGACCAGCCGCCCGACGCCAATCAACACGGGTTGGGCGTAAATGGCAGCATCGGGCGGTTGCGCCGCGGCAGGCGCGAGGGAGATGAAGTTTTCGAGCACATGCCAACGCGCCCGCGGCGGCTGGGTGCCGAGCGCCGAGCGCAACGAGTCGCGCGCGCCGGCCGATGGGAAGACGACATCGGCGCAGCGGCGATAGACCCAATGGCTGACCCACCGGTCGGCCGCGCCCGCTGTGGCTCGATGGCGGTCGAATGCAATATGTGTCCAGCTTATGAACGGCCGTTGTGCCGCGCGCGCGGCGAGGTAGCCATAGTTGGTTGCGGCAAACTCCATTCCGCCAATGACCCCATCGGAAGCTGCCGCCAGTCGGGCAAGGCGCGCGATAGTGGCAGCCTTGCCGACCACGCCGCGCCCCGCAAGCCGGGTGACCGTAAGGCCCTCGAGCAGATTCGAGGGTATCGCCTCGGGCCGGTCGAACAGAACGGCGAGACGGACGTCCCAGCCGCGTTGTTGCAGTAAATGTGCGAGATGCACATTCATGTAATGCGCCCCGCCGTTGGATAAATCGGGCAGGACGAACAGCAGGCGTCTGGTCATTTGCGCGCGAGCACGACGAGATTGGGGTCAAACACCTGCGGGCGGGGATGCATGTCCGAGAGTACAAACACCGCCCGGTGCAAGGCATTGTTGAGATGCCAACGCAGGCGGTTGAGCACGCGCAGCAACGCCCGGTGCGGCCTGTGCCATGACCAGAACAGCCGCGGCGCCTGGCTCGACAACGTCATGTTGTCCGTGGCAAAACCCGCGGCCTCGAGCACCTGCTGCAAAGAAAATTCGGTGAAATGGGTGACGTGGGTGAAGTCGATTGCGGCGTTGTAGCTCGCGATCAGCGCGCTCATGTTCGGCACCCGCACGCTCAACCAGCCGCCGGGCGCCAGCGCGCGGTAAAACCCGCGCAACACAGAGATCGTGTCCTCGCGCGGCAGGTGTTCGAGCACGTCGTGAAAAAAAGATCACGTCGAACGCGCCTTCTACGCAGTCGGCCAAGAACCGGCGGATATCGCATTCAATCAAGGGCACCCCTGCCGGTAGTTTGGCTTTGGCCGCGGCAAGCAGTTGCGCCGAAAGATCGACGCCGGTCAGATGCGTATAGCCGACACGCGACAAGGCCGCCAACAAATCGCCCTGCGCGCAACCAGCATCGAGGATGCGTGCGTCTTTGGGGATCGAGTCGATCCACGCGGGCAGGCGGTCGCGCCGCAGCCTGTCCAGATCGGCCGGCAAACGCTCGACTTCGCCCATGGCGGCGTAATGCCGGGCGTAGTTGTCGAACAATTCCTGCGACGGATCCCGGTTCATCCTCTTCCCCGTTGATCTTTGGCTGCACGACGCAGCGCCAGCAACCCGATGACACCCATGCCCACCCCCTCGCTGCCATACATCGCCCCCACCGCCCCATCCAGCCCCCAACGCGGCACGAGCAGCAGGGCCAGCAGCACGCCGGCGGCGGCGCTCGCGGCATAGACGCCATAGAGCGCGGCGTTGGAAACGTTGGCGATCAGCCAGGCGTTGCCGAGGTTGCGCACGAGCTGCACCGCGGGCAGCAGCGAAAGCAGCGCCAGCGCATCCGCCGCGGCAGCATAACCAACGCCCAGCAGCGCGGGCAACAGCGGCGCGGCCAGCGCGAGCGCCAGGCCAGCGGCCAGCGCCAGCAGCAGCAGCAGCGCGCCGGTGCGCACGAGGCGCGCATTGGGCGCGGCAGTGGCGTAGACACGTGGCCAAAGGGCTTCCTGCAAGGCTGCCAGCGGCAGCGCGGCCAGATCGATGACCCGCTGCGCCACCGCAAACGCGCCGGCCTGCGCGTAGCTCAGGTGGGCGAGCACCGGCTTGTTGAACTCCGCTTGCAGCCGCATCGCCACCGCGCCGCCAGCAAACGGCAGCCCTTCGCGCACGAGGGTCGCGTTGGTCGGCAGCGGCTCGGTCCGCGCTGCATCCATTGTGGGCCGCGCGGCGGAATACGCCAGTGCAGCGGCGTAGACGGTACTGGCTGCGGCATAGGCCGCCATCCAGACCGCAGGGCTGGGCGGCAGCCAGGGCAACACAACAAGCAGCGCGGCCAGCCGCGCCAGCGGCAGCCCGGCCTGGATGGCGCCGAAGCGGTGCGCTTGGTGCCGCGCCTGCGCGCAGCGTGCTTGCAACTCGACCCACGAGGCAGCTGCCACTTCCGCGCTTGCGAGCAGCGCCAGCGCCCACAGCGGCTGCGCGTCGGGCAGGCTGGTGGCAAGCGCCAGCAGCGCGAGCGGCACGACCCCGATGCTGGCGACGAGCCAGGCCGCCGTGGCGCGCCGCTGCAGCGCGCCCAGTTGCGCGGGCGCGCGTGCGCCACGGATGAGCAACACCCCGCCCAGCCCGAGCCCGGCCAGCGGGGTGAAAAAGCTGGCGATGGCCAGCGCGGCGACGAACGCGCCGTAACCCGTCGCGCCCAGCCAGCGGGCGAGCAGCAGCACGGTGGCCGCCTGCGCCGCGGCGCGCAGCAGCAGCCAGCCGAAAATGCGCGCGCCGTCGCGGGCGTAGGCGCCGGGGCGCCAGCGCCAGGCAGCGCGGAGTGGGGTCAGGTCTAGCATTGATGCATTTGCTACGGAGCTAGACCTGACCCCGCATCGACATCGGCATACACATGCTCGACCGCGATCTCGGCGCCGAGACAATCCAGCCGCAGGCTGCCTTGCTCGCAGAGTTCAACCTTCCAGTCGTTGGCGCGGCGGTGGATTTCGAGCAGGGGCTGGTCTTGCGCCACCAGCAGCACCTCTTGCACGCTGGGGATGGTGATGTAGGAGAGCAGTTTTTCACGGCGGTCGATGCGCTCGGTTGCCGGGCTGAGCACTTCGGCGATCAGGCAGGGGCGGGTGAGGAAATACGGGTCGCGGTCCTGCGGATCGCAGGCGAGCATCAGGTCGGGGTAGTAAAACACGGTGCTGCCGGCGATCTCCAGCCTGAGCTTCATGTCGTTGGTAAACAACTGGAAGCGGCGCGCACGGGCCAGCGGCAACAGCGCGCCAGTCATTGCAGTGACGATGAGCGCATGCCGACGGCCGGCGCTGGTCATGGCATAGACCTCGCCGTCGATGTATTCGTGTCGCGTTTCGGCATCGCGCTCGCCTGCGAGGTAGTCGTCGATGCTGATGCGGGTCTTTTTCGCTGCTTGTGGTGGCATGGCACACTGCGTCCGTAGCTGACCCTGCAAGCATAGAGCACCGCCCGCGCATTCCATGAAACTCTCCCGCAAGCGCGCCCGCGCGCAGACCATCCGGCTCCCGGCCTCCACCCCGCGCAATCCGCTGGTGGCGGCGGCGCTGCAGCGCAAGGCAGGGGCGCATCGCAAGAGCAACAAGGCGCTGCGGCGCGGGGTGCGCTCGCGCAAAGCCGGGGAATGAATCCGGCGGGCACAGCGCGCGTTGTGCCCGCTGCACAACACAGGGCGGGCGATTTCACCGGCGGCCGCATGGCGACGCCGGACGCCAAACGTAAACTCCGACACACTCCGTTTCAACCGGCTCCGCACATGATCGTCACCCTCGTCCTCGTCGCCCTGCTCGTTGCGCTGCTGTTGTATGGCGTGATGATCTACAACAACCTCGTCGGCCTCAAGCACGCCATTTCGCAGGCTTGGGCGAACATCGACGTGCTGCTCAAACAGCGGCATGACGAGCTGCCCAAGCTGGTGGAGGTGTGCCGGCAGTCGATGCATTTCGAGCAGGAGACGCTGGAGCGCGTGGTGCGCGCGCGGGCGCAGGTGCAGAGCGCGCGCGAGGCGGGCGATGTGCGCAGCCTGGGCCGCGCCGAAGGGGCGCTGCGCAGCGGGCTGGGCGCGCTGTTCGCGGTGGCCGAGGCCTACCCGGATCTCAAGACCAACGAGGCGTTTGCGCACTTGCAGGCGCGCATCAGCGCCCTGGAGGAAAGCATTGCCGATCGGCGCGAGTTCTACAACGCGGCGGTCAATGCGAACAATGTGCGCATCGAGCAGTTTCCCGACGTGCTCGTGGCGCGGCTGCTGGCCTTCGGCCCGGCGGAGCTGTTCAAGGTGGCGTCGAACGAGCGGGCTGACGTCGACCTGAAGGGTCTGTTCGCAGCCTCCTGATGTTGCCTGCGCTGCGCCGCGTCTCCTGCCGATGTTGAGCGGTCTGTCGCCCGCCGCAGCGCCGGGGCAGGTACTGGCGTTCGCGCTGGGCATCGGCGCACTGGGCCTGGTGCAGTTCTTTCGGCTGCAGCGCCGCCGCCGGGTGATGGAAGACATGCCCACGGCACGCATCCGCTCCGCATCGCAAGGCTATGTCGAGCTGATCGGCCAGGCGCTGCCGCCTGATGTGCCGCTGTACTCGCCCATCACCCGCACGCCCTGCTGCTGGTATCGCTACAAGATCGAACGGCGCGTGGGCGAAGGCAACGGCAAGTGGAAAGTGGAGGAACAGGGAAAGAGCTCCGTGCAGTTCTGGCTGGAGGACGACACCGGCCGCTGCATCGTCGACCCCGAAGGCGCCGAGGTGTTTGCGCGCACGGCAAGCACCTGGACGGGCGCAACCGCGCAGCGCCTTCCCGGCACCAGCGAGGTGGCAACCGTGGGCGACAGCGACCATCGCTACACCGAGCAGCTCATCCTGCCGCGCGAGCCGCTGTACGCGCTGGGCTGGTTCACCAGTCTGTCGCCACTGCAGGCCGGGTTGCACGAGGAAGTGCGCGAACGCATTGCCGCGTGGAAGGCCGACCCGGAGCAACGCCGCGCCTTCGACACCAATGGCGACGGCCAGCTCGACATGGCCGAGTTCGAGCAACTGCGCCAGCAGGCCGCCGCCGCAGTGCAGGCCGAACGCCTTGAACGCGCCACGCAGCCGCAGACCCATGTGCTCAAAAAACCGCAGGACGGGCGCCTGTTTCTGCTGACCACCGAACCGCAGGACAAGCTGGCACGCAAGCTGCGCTGGCAGGCCTGGGCCTGGCTGGCTGCAGGCGTGCTCGGTCTGGCCTATGCAGGCGCAGGACTGGTCGGGTGGTTTTGAGCGCCCCCAGGGTCGGCTCGCCCCCCCCCCCCGCGACCGCAGGCAATACGATGCGGGCATGCAATCACCATACAAATCCAGGAAGACAGTCAGGCCGGGCTCCCCATCACCTGCATCAAGGCGAGACCTGACCCCCAAGAGCCAAAAGAGCCAAGATCCCGGCCTCTTCGATTTTTTCCTGCCCTGCCCACGCGGCGTCGAGGCGGCGCTGGCCGACGAGGTCAAGGCGCTGGCCGCGCACAGCCCCACGCTGCAAGCCGGAACACCTGCTCCCGGCGGCCTGCCGGTGCAAGGCACGCTGACCGACGCCATGCGGCTGAACCTGCATTGCCGTCTGCCCAGCCGGGTGTTGTTGCTGGGCGGCAGTTGCCGTTATGCCGACGCCGAAGACATCTACCACCTGGCGCGCGATCTGGGTTGGGAACAATGGTTCGACGTGACCCAGGCGCTGCGCGTGGACGTGACCGCCGAGCGCTCGCCTCTGGAGAGCATCAAGTTCGCCGCGCTGCGGGTGAAGGACGGCATCTGCGACCGTTTCCGCGCACTGACCGGCGAGCGCCCGGATGTGGACACCGCGCACCCCGACGTGCGCATCCACCTGCATCTGCGCGAGGTCGATGCCCTGCTCTACCTCGACACCAGCGGCGAGCCGCTGTTCAAGCGCGGCTGGCGCAGCGAACACGGCGCGGCGCCGCTGAAGGAACATCTGGCCGCCGGGCTGCTCAAGCTCTCGGGCTGGACGCCGCGCGACGTGCTGTTCGACCCGCTGTGCGGATCGGGCACGCTGGTCATCGAGGCGGCGCAAATCGCCGCGAACCGCGCGCCGGGGCTGGATCGCACCTTCGGCTTCGAGGTGCTGCGCGGCTTCGACCCGAGCGCCTGGGCCGCGCTGCGCGAGGCCGCGCGACAGGCCGTGCGCCCGGTGGCGCCGGGCCAGTTCTTCGCGGCCGACATCGACCCGGCCAATGTGCGCATGACCCTGGACAACGCCCGCCGCGCCGGGGTGGAGGGCGCGATTGCCGCGCAGCAGGGCGACGTGATCGACGCCGTGCCGCCGGTAGACGCCGCCGCGCTGCCTGCCGGGCAGGCTGCCTGGCTGATCAGCAATCCGCCGTATGACGCGCGCATCGCCTTCGAAGGCCAGGCCGCGGACGACTTCGCCCCGCAACTCGCGCGCGTGCTCAAGCAGCGCTTCGCCGGCTGGCACGTGGGCCTGCTCGCCGCCGACCTGCACTGGGACCGCGCACTGCGCCTCAAACCCCGGCGGCGCATCGTGCTGTTCAACGGGCCGATCGAATGCCGGTTGATGCTGTTCGAGATGCTGGCGGGAAGTGCTCGGGGTCAGGTCTAGCTCGGTTGCACGCGACCGTCTGCATGCAACAAAGCTAGACCTGACCCCACCGACTCACTTCGACTTGAAGGCGATGTCTTCGGCCTGCTGGGCGCGGGTGCCCAGGGGCGATGTGGCCGAGGTGCTCACTTGCGGCGGTGCGGCGGTCTCGGTTTCGGCGGTTTTTTCCGCTGGAGCGTCGGCCTCTTTCATGCCCTGCTTGAAACCGCGCACAGCCTCGCCCAGGTCGCTGCCCATGTTCTTGAGCTTCTTGGTGCCGAAAATCATGATCACGATCAGCAGCACGATCAGCCAGTGCCAGATGCTGAATTCACCCATATCCGTTCTCCCGAGCGGGCGCTGCGCCCGGCGCATGCCCGCATCAACTTAGTGCGGCAATTGTCCGCCCAGGTTCGGGCGCGCAGGTGAAAACAAACGCAACAACAGTGGCAAAGACCCGCGCATCCGCGACGCCGTCTCGCTACGCGTCATCCGCCCAGCCACGGGCACGCTCCACCGCGCGTGCCCAGCGTGCCATGCGGTGTTCGCGCTCGTCGGCAGACAGGCGGGGCTCGAAGCGGCGCTGCGCCTGCCACAGCGCGCCGAGTGTGGCGGCATCTGGCCACAGCCCGGCCCCCAAGCCCGCCAGATAGGCCGCGCCGAGCGCAGTGCTTTCCGTCTGCACCGGACGCACCACCGGCACGCCGAGCAGATCGGCCTGAAACTGCATCAGCGTGTCGTTCACCGCCGCGCCGCCGTCCACCCGGAGTTCGCGCAGCGGTGCGCCGCCTTGCGCGGCGACATCGGCCTGCATGGCGGCAAACAGCTCGGCGCTCTGGTAGGCCATGCTCTCGATGGTGGCGCGGGCAATGTGCGCCGCCGTGGTGCCGCGGGTGATGCCGATGAGCAGGCCGCGCGCCTGCGCGTCCCAGTACGGCGCGCCCAGGCCGGTGAACGCGGGCACCAGCAGCACGCCGTCGCTGCTGGGCACGCTGTCGGCGAGTTGCTGCGCCTGCTGCGCGCCTTGCACCAGACCGAGGCCGTCGCGCAGCCATTGCACTGCGGCACCGGCAACGAACACACTGCCTTCCAGGGCGTAGTGCAGCGGCTGCTCTTGGCCCAGCTTCCAGGCCACGGTGGTGAGCAGGCGGGCTTGCGAGGCGACTGCTTGCGTGCCGGTGTGCTGCAGCGCGAAGCAGCCCGTGCCATAGGTGTTTTTCGCCATGCCGGGCTGCAGGCAGGCCTGGCCGAACAGCGCCGCCTGCTGGTCGCCGGCCATGCCGGTGATCGGAATCTCCAGCCCGCCGAGATGCGCCGTGGCGAGTGCGCCGCAGTTGGGCACGATCTCGGGCAGCACCGCACGCGGCACGCGCAGCAAGGCCAGCAGGGCGTCGTCCCAGTCGCCGGTGTGGAGGTTGCACAGCAGGGTGCGGCTGGCGTTGCTGACATCGGTGATGTGCGCGGTGCCACCGCTGAGCTTGAACACCAGCCAGCTGTCGATGGTGCCTGCGGCCAGTTCCCCCGCCTCGGCGCGAGCGCGCGCGCCCGGAATGTGGTCGAGCAGCCAGGCCAGTTTGGTCGCGGAAAAATAGGCGTCGGGCAGCAGGCCGGTGCGTTGCTGCAGTTCTGGCGCATGGCCCTTGGCCTCCAGTTCGGCGCAGATCGACGCTGTTCGGCGATCTTGCCAGACGATGGCCTTGGCCAGCGGCCTGCCGGTGGCGCGCTCCCACAGCACCACGGTTTCGCGCTGGTTGGTGATGCCGATGGCGGCCACATCGCGCAGCCCCAGGCCGGCGCGCGCCAGGGCCTCGGTGAACGTGGCGCTCTGTGTGGCCCAGATATCCAGCGGGTCGTGCTCGACCCAGCCGGGCTGGGGGTAGTGCTGCGCAAACTCACGTTGCGCGCTGGCCAGAACCTGACCCTGCAGATCGACGATGAGGGTGCGGGAACTGGAGGTGCCCTGATCGAGCGCGGCAATCACCGGCATGTGCGCGCTCCGGTCAGGGGTCGATCACGCCTGCGCACACATCCGTCGGCGCAGCGGCCACATGCCCCACGACGGGCACCATTTTCAGCCCCGCCGAAGCAATGCGGCAGGGCGCGGCCACGACCCCACAGCCCGCAACTGCCGCAGCGGCACAAAGCAATGCAATCAACAGTCTGGGCATGAAGCGGGTCTCGTGGTCTTGTTCGAGCCATTATGCCCTGCGCCCTGCTGAACCAAGGCTGAAGGCGCCACAGGTCAACGGAACCCTGCCGCCCGCAGCGACACCGATCCACTGCAGGCACCGCGACACTCCGCGTTGCGCAAATCCATTCGAAGGACATCCCATGAAAGCTGCCGACGTTGCAAGGACCGCCTTTTCCATGCCGCTGACCAGCCCCGCCTACCCGCCGGGGCCTTACCGTTTCATTGACCGCGAGTTCTTTGTCGTGACCTATCGCACCGACCCCGAGGTGCTGCGTGCGATGATTCCCGAGCCGCTGCAGCCCGCAGGCGATCTGGTCAAGTTCGAGTTCATCCGCATGCCCGACTCCACCGGCTTTGGCGCCTACACCGAGTCGGGCCAGGTGGTACCGGTGCTCTACAAGGGTCAGCCCGCCACCTATCAGATTGCGATGTACCTCGACGACGAGGCGCCGATCGCCGGTGGGCGCGAAATCTGGGGCTTTCCGAAAAAGCTCGCCAAGCCGCAGATGAGCGTGGTGGCAGACACGCTGCTGGGCACGCTGGACTATGGCCCGGTGCGCATCGCCACCGGCACCATGGGCTACAAGCACCGCGCACTCGACCCTGAAAAGGTGCTGGCGTCGCTGCGGCAGCCCAACTTTCTGCTCAAGATCATTCCGCATGTGGACTGCACGCCGCGCATCTGCGAACTGGTGCAGTACGACCTGGAAGACCTGGTGGTGAAAGGCGCCTGGGAAGGCCCGGCGGCACTGGAACTGCATGCCCATGCGCTGGCTCCGGTGGCGTCGCTGCCAGTGATCGACGTGGTGTCTGGGGTGCACATCCTGACCGATCTCACCCTGGGCCTGGGCCGGGTCGTGCACGACTATCTGAGGCGCTGAACACCCCCGCGGGCCCGCGACGGCCCGCCTGGATGGGTGAATAAAATTGCCCGGGAATCCGGTTTGCATCGCCAGACCGATTCCAGCGCAACAGCGTGCCTGACCATCGTGCTCACCCCATAATCCGGGGACTTTGTCAGGAAATTGTCGCTCAAGCCGTGTGCTGCCGACACTGATGCGCTAAATTGAAACCTCCACTAATCCATCCGTTCACACAAAGCCCATGAAGAACTCTCTATCGCTTCATCCACGACAGCCATGCCGACAGACGGAGGCCGCTCATGTCTGAAAAGATCGGTGGCATCGACCGCATTGACCGTCGCCTGCTCACGCTGCTGCAGGAGGATGGCCGCATCGCCAACCTGCGGCTGGCACAACTCGTCAACCTCTCGCCCACTGCGGTGCTCGAGCGCGTCAAGCGCCTGACCCGCGACGGCTTCATCCTTGGCTATGAGGGCCGCCTCAACCCCGATCTGCTGGGCGCCGGGCTGATGGTGTTCGTCGAGGTGCAGCTCGACCGCTCCGTGCCCGAGAGCTTCGAGAAGTTCCAGTCCGCCATCAAGGTGCGCCCGGAAATTCTCGAATGCCACATGGTGGCCGGCAACTTCGACTACCTGCTCAAGGTGCGCGTGGCCGACATGGCGGCGTACAAGACCTTTGTCTCCAACGTCATCGCCAATCTGCCCGGCGTGCGCGAAACCCGATCGTTCGCGGTCATCGACGAGGTGAAGGACACCACCCGCCTGCAGGTCGAGCTCTGATCCACCCGCAGCCACAAGAAGGCGTGCGCGAATCTGAACGGTTCGCGCACGCCTTTTTCATTGAGGGCAACACTGAACAGGTCTCTTGCGCGCTGCGCATCATCACAAGGACTGATTCAGCGTTGCGCTTGCTGTCTTGGGCGTCAGCAGCACCAGCACGGCGCACAGCACCATGAAACCGGCCAGCACCAGAATGCCGCCGTTGGTGCTCTGCGTGGCCTGCTTCACCCAGCCGATGATGGACGGCCCGAAAAATCCTGCCAGATTGCCCAGGGCGTTGATCAGCGCAATGCCCGCCGCCGCCGCACTGCCCGCTAGAAAGGCATTGGGCAGCGCCCAGAACAGCGGCAGCACCACCATGATGCCCACGGTGGCCAGGGTCAGCGCGGCCATCGCCAGGGCGGTGTCCGTGCTCCATGCGGTAGACAGCACCAGCCCCACGGCCCCCAGAAGCGCCGGAATGGCCACATGCCAGCGGCGCTCATGGCGCCTGTCCGAACTGCGGCCCACCAGAATCATCGCCACCACCGACACGCCGTAGGGCACCGCGACCAGCCAGCCGATGACCAGCGGATCGGTCACGCCAGTCGTCTTGATCAGCAGCGGCAGCCAGAAGCTCAGGCCGTACAAGCCGATGACCACGGAAAAGTAGATCAGCGCCATCAGCCACACCCGCGGATCGGCCAGGCCCTGCAGCGCGGAATGCGCGGGCTTGGTCTGCGCCTCCTGGTCGAGCGCGTGCTGCAGCGCGGCCTTTTCATCTGCGCTCAACCACTTGGCATGCGCAATGCCGTTGTCCAGATAGAACAGCGTGACCAGGCCCAGCACCACCGCAGGCAGGCCTTCGAGCACGAACAACCACTGCCACCCCGCCCAGCCGTGCTGGCCGTGGAAATGGTGGAGGATCCAGCCCGATACCGGCCCGCCGACCAGCCCGGACAGCGGCACTGCGCTCATGAACCACGCAGTCATCTGGCTGCGCCGCGCCGCCGGATACCAGTAGGTCAGGTAAAGGATGATGCCGGGGAAAAAGCCCGCCTCGGCCACGCCGAGCAGAAAGCGCATCACATAGAACTGCGTCGGTGTGGTGACGAACAGCGTGGCCGCCGAGATCAACCCCCAGGTGATCATGATGCGCGCGATCCACACCCGCGCGCCCACCCGGTGCAGGATGAGGTTGCTCGGCACCTCGAACGCAAAGTAGCCGAGAAAGAAGATGCCCGCGCCCAGACCGTACACCGCGTCGGAAAAGCCCAGATCGCCCTTCATCTGCAGCTGGGCAAAGCCGATGTTCACCCGGTCGAGGTAGGCGACGAAGTAGCACAGGATCAGGAACGGAATGATGCGCCAGCCGATGCGGCGATAGACCTGCTCCGAGGGCGGCGGAGCGGCTTTTTCAGCTGCGATGTGTGATGCCATGTTGCGTCTCCTTGTCGTGATGGATCCGGGGGGACGACCCCCGGCACTCAACGCGCGTCGCCCACGGCGTCCCTCGCAGGGTGCGCAGCGACAGCGAAATACTTCTGCACCGCCAGCGCCTCGTACAGCGGTGGCGTGAAAACATTCGCCACCCGGCTGCTGATCAGCGCCGTGGCCATGAGCGGAATCACCAGTCCGCCGCCGTTGATCATTTCCATCACGATGACAAAGGAGGTCAGCGGCGACTGCGTCACCGCGGCCAGATACCCCACCATGCAGATGGCCACCAGCGCCGATTGCGGATACTGCCCGAACCACTGGCTGACCCACTGCCCGAAGCCCGCACCGATGGACAGCGACGGCGAGAACAGCCCGCCCGGAAGCCCCGTGATGTACGACAGCACCATGCTGAGCCATTTCACCAGCGGGTAATACCAACTCACCTGCTCGCCGTGGTTCATCAGCAGATGCCGCGCCTGGTCGTAGCCGCTGCCCCAGGTCTGCCCGGCAGACGCAATGCCGATGAGCGCCACCAGCACCCCCAGCCCCGCGCCCCACACCAGCGGCGAGCGCTCGCGCCACGCCATCAGCCTGGCGGGAATCCAGCGCGCCTGCTTGAGCAGCGCGAGGTTGAACGCCGCCCCGGCCAGTCCGCACAGCACCGCAGCGATGCCCACCGGCAGCACAAAGGCCAGCGGAAAGATGTTCGGCGCGGTGATCTGGCCGAAGTACAGATAGTTGCCCGCCAGCGCCAGCGACACCAGGCCGGAAAACACGATGCTGGTGATCAACACGCCGTTGGTGCGTACCTCGAAGCTGCGGGTGAGTTCCTCGATGGCGAACAAAATGCCGGCCAGCGGGGTGTTGAACGCGCCCGACAGCCCCGCCGCGGAGCCCGCCAGCAGCAACATGCGCTCCATGCGCAGCGACACCCGCGGATAAAAGCGCCGCATCTCGATCATGATGGACGCGCCGACGTGCACCGTCGGTCCCTCGCGGCCCAGGGTCAGCCCGCCGAGCATGCCCAGCAGCCCCACCGCAACCTTGCCCACCAGGATGCGCAGCCCGAACAGGCGCCGGATGCGTGAGGGATCGGGCGGGCCGTGCAGCGCGGCGATCACCTGCGGGATGCCGCTGCCCTCGCTGCCGTTGAACCAGCGCCGCGTCATCCACACCCCGGCCGCGGTCAGCGCCGGAGTGATGAGCAGGGCCAGCCAGGCACGGCCATCGATCCAGCGCAGAAAGAGCGCCAGCACAACGTCGGTCCAGTTGGCAAACTGCACCGCCGCCAGGCCCACCAGCACCGCCCCGACCCATAGCACCCCGTAGTTCAGCCAGGATCTGCGCAACTCCTTGCGGGTCAGGCGCCAGAGCGCGGCAGGGCGAAAGCGACTATGCATGCGAGCGAAGGATAAGTGAAGCCGACCGAACGCCGAGGGCGTTGGTGCAGCGAGGATGCAAAGGAGAGCACGCAGCGTAACCGCAGCCCACGGCGCAACATACTGCCGGGTGTAAAACGCAATAGAAACAAAACGTTGCGCGTGTCCATGCTTGCAACTCAGGCATTGCACTTAAGGGTTTTTACGAAGTAGGATAACCCTGCATTTTTGACAAAAGTTAAAACAACAACGCGTTCACAACCGCGAACACCTTGCGAGAAAGTCCCACATGCGTTCCCTTCATCAACTCACCGTGCCGGAAAAACTGCTGCATACCGGCTTCATCTTTCTGGTCTGCATCGGCCTGCTGTGCGCGGAGGCTTACCTGTACGTCACCCATGCCGGTCTGGACGGCAAGGCCGGCGTGACCCTCAGGGACATCCAGATTTCCTACTACGGCAACCGCGACAGCAGCAAGCTGCAGACCGTGCTGCCCACCATGCTCACCAACGCTGGCGTGCCCAAGGAGCAGTGGCCGCAACTGCAAAAGACCATCGATGACTGGGTGGTCGGCGGCCAGACCAAGACCGGATACGAAACCGAGATCAAGCCCATCCTTGCGCAGCACTGTCTGATGTGTCACAGCGTGGCGATGAGCAAGCAACTGCACAACCCACCGCTGGCCACCTACGAGGACGTGAAGGCCGTGGCCAAGGTCGATACCGGCATGTCGTACAGCGCCATGCTGATGACCGGCATGGTGCACCTGACCATGCTGGGGGTCATCTTCTGGATCGCCGGATGGCTGTTTCTGCAGACCCGGGTGCACAACCAGATCAAGGCGATCTCGGTCATCACCCCGTTCGCCGCGATGCTGCTCGACTTTTCCGGCTGGTTCCTCACCAAGCAGAACCCGGACTTCGCCTGGTTCGTGCTGATCGGCGGTGCGCTGTCCTGCCCCATTGCGATGCTGGAAATGGGCGTGGCGCTGTTCGACATGTGGATCGGCCTGCCGAAATTCCTGCTGCAGCGCATCGTCGCCGAGGTACCCAAGTCGGTCGCCCGCCCCGCGACGGCCTGACGGTTCCTTGCGCGATCGCCTCCCCTGCATCGCGGGGAGGCGATCGCGCAAGATCACCAAAACACGTCATGCGCGCTCCTTAGAATGCGCCGCATGACCACCGTCCCCACTCCCGCCTCTCCCTTGTGCGTCGTGGTCCTTGCCGCTGGCAAGGGCACGCGCATGCGTTCCGATTCTCCCAAGGTGCTGCAACCCCTGGCGGGCAAGCCGCTGCTGGGCCATGTGCTGGGCACGGTGCATCAGCTTGCGGCCGAACGCACGGTGGTGGTCACCGGCTTTGGTGCGCAGCAGGTGCAGCAGGCTTTCGCGCACCAGCCGCACCTGCGCTTTGCGCTGCAGGAGCCGCAGCTCGGCACCGGGCATGCGGTGCAGCAGGCGCTGCCCGAACTGCCGGATCACGGCGTCTGCCTGGTGCTGTATGGCGACGTGCCGCTGGTGAGCGCCTCCAGCCTGGTGCCCATGGTCGCGCAGGCGCGGGCCGGGGCGCTGGCGCTGCTGACCGTGGAACTGCCCGACCCCACCGGCTACGGCCGCATCCTGCGCGGCGCGGGTGGCGCGGTGCAGGGCATCGTCGAACACAAGGACGCCACGCCGGAGCAACGCGCAATCCGCGAGAGCAATACCGGCATCCTGTGCGCGCCGCTGCCGCAGTTGCGCCGCTGGCTGGGCCAGTTGCGCAACGACAACGCACAGGGCGAGTACTACCTGACCGACGTGGTGGCGCTGGCCGTGGCCGATGGCGTGCCGGTGCAGGCGTTCACCGTGGCCGACGCAGACGACGTGCTTGGGGTGAACGACCGCAAGCAACTGGCGCATCTCGAGCGTGTGGTGCAGCAGCGCGCAGCAAACCGCCTGCTCGAATCCGGGGTGACGCTCGCCGACCCGGCGCGGCTGGACGTGCGCGGTGCGCTGCACTGCGGGCGCGATGTGTTCATCGACGTGGGCTGCGTATTCGAAGGCGAGGTGCATCTGGCCGATGGCGTGCGCGTGGGGCCCTACGCGGTGCTGCGCGATGTGCGCGTGGGCGCGGGCACGGTCATCCATCCGTTCTGCCATCTCGACGGCGCGGGCATCGGTGCCGACGCGCTGATCGGCCCGTTCGCCCGCCTGCGCCCGACCACGGCGCTGGCCGACGGGGTGCACATCGGCAACTTCGTCGAGGTGAAGAATTCCACCCTGGGCGCTGGCTCCAAGGCCAACCACCTCAGCTATGTGGGCGACGCCACCGTGGGCGCGCGGGTGAACATCGGCGCGGGCACCATCGTCGCCAACTATGACGGCGCCAACAAGCACCGCACCGTCATCGAGGATGACGCGCACACCGGCTCGAACTCGGTGCTGGTCGCGCCCATCACGGTGGGCGCCGGGGCCACCATCGGCGCGGGCTCCACCGTGGCCAAGGACGTTCCGGCGGGCAAGCTCACCGTGGCGCGCGCCAAGGCCGTCACCCTCGACGGCTGGAGGCGCCCGGTCAAGAAGAAGCTGGCGTCGTCGCCAGACTGAGCGGCACCCGCGGCGCAAACTTGCTGCGGTGCACCGAAAAGAATGCGCGCACATTGCGCACGTGGTTGGCCGCGGTGAACAGCCGGTGCACCAGCGCGTGATACGCCGGCATGTCCGGCACCAGCAACACCAGCACAAAGTCCGGCCCGGGTGAGACCTGCCAGCATTGCTGCACCTCGGGCACATCGGCCACCAGCGCCTCGAACGCGGCCAGCCGCTCGGCGGTCTGCTCGGCCAGGGTGATTTCGACGATGACGGTCAGCCCCGCGCCGACGCGCTGCGGATCGAGCACGGCGATGCGCCGCTCGATCACCCCCGCCTCGACCAGCCGCCGCACCCGCCGCAGGCAGGTCGGCGGGGTGAGATGCGCGCGCTGCGCCAATTCCTGATTGCTCAGCGCGCAATCCTGCTGCAGCAGATCGAGCAGGCGGCGGTCGGCGTCGTCGAGGGAGATGGCATTCATTTCATTCCATTTGTGAAATTGAGATGCAATTTTATATCGCACAGCTCGCATCGTGGAATTTCACAGCATTTTCCGTGAAATATTGCCAGCTCATTTCACATCCGCCTGCCTATCATCGCGTCACCGCAATACAAGGGGAGTCTGTCCATGTGTGGAATCGTCGGCGCCGTGGCGCAACGCAATATCGTTCCGGTTCTGATCGAGGGGCTGCGCCGCCTGGAATACCGGGGCTACGACTCCTGCGGCGTCGCCGTCTATGCCAACGGCCAGCTGCAGCGTGCGCGCAGCGTGGCGCGCGTGGCCGAGCTCGACGCGCAGACGCATGACCTGCAGGCCTTCACCGGCATCGCCCACACCCGCTGGGCCACGCACGGTGCCCCCACCACCAGCAACGCGCACCCGCATTTTTCCGCCGGGCCGAACAAGGCTGCCGAGTCGGCGCACATCGCCGTGGTGCACAACGGCATCATCGAAAACTACGAGGCCCTGCGCGCCATGCTGCGCTCGGACGGCTACCAGTTCGAAAGCCAGACCGATACCGAAGTCATCGCCCACCTGATCGACCATCTCTACGCCGGTGATCTGTTCGAGGCGGTGCAGGCGGCCACCCGGCAACTGCATGGCGCCTATGCGATTGCCGTGTTCAGCCGGGAAGAGCCACACCGCATCGTCGGCGCGCGCGAGGGCTCGCCGCTGGTCGTCGGGCTCGGCAAGGGCGAGAACTTCCTCGCCTCCGACGCGCTGGCGCTGGCCGGCACCACCAACCAGTTCATCTACCTCGAAGACGGCGACGTGGCCGATCTGCAGCTCGGCAAGGTGTGGATCGTGGACCGGGATCACAAGCCGGTGGAGCGCGAGGTGCGCACCATCACGGCCCACACCGCCGCGGTCGAGCTCGGCCCCTACCGCCACTTCATGCAGAAGGAAATTTTCGAGCAGCCGCGCGCGATTGCCGACACGCTCGACAGCATCCAGGCCATCACCCCGGCGCTGTTCGGCGCGCAGGCCGCCGCCGTGTTTCCCGCCATCAGCGGCGTGCGCATCCTGGCCTGCGGCACCAGTTTCTACGCGGGGCTGACGGCCAAGTACTGGATCGAATCCATCGCCCGCGTGCCGGTGGATGTGGAAGTGGCCAGCGAATACCGCTACCGCGACTCGGTGCCCGACCCGAGCGCGCTGGTCGTGGTCATCTCGCAATCGGGTGAAACCGCCGACACCCTGGCAGCGCTCAAGCACGCCAAACAGCTCGGCCACACCCACACCCTGGCCGTGGTGAATGTCGCCACCAGCGCGATGGCGCGCGAGACCGCGATGCAGTTCTTCACCCGCGCCGGCACCGAAATCGGCGTGGCCTCGACCAAGGCCTTCACAACCCAGCTGGTTGCGCTCTACCTGCTCGCCGGTGCACTGGCCCGCGCCAAGGGACGGCTGAGTGACGAATCCGAAGCCGCCATGCTCACCGCGCTGCGTCACCTGCCTGCGGCCGTGCAGAGCGTGCTGGCGCTGGAGCCGCAGATCATCGCGTGGGCTGAAGCGTTCGCCCGCCGCGAGAACGCCCTGTTCCTCGGCCGCGGCATGCACTATCCCATCGCCCTCGAAGGCGCGCTCAAGCTCAAGGAAATCACCTACATCCACGCCGAGGCCTACCCCGCAGGCGAGCTCAAGCACGGCCCGCTGGCGCTGGTGACCGACGCCATGCCCGTGGTCGCGGTGGCCCCGCGCGACGCCCTGCTCGACAAGCTCAAGAGCAATCTGCAGGAAGTGCGCGCCCGCGGCGGCGAGCTCTATGTGTTCGCCGACGCCGACGGCCAGATCGAGGCCAGCGACGGCGTGCACCTCATCCGCCTGCCCGAGCACTATGGCGACCTCTCGCCCATCCTGCACGTCGTACCGCTGCAGCTGCTGGCCTACCACACCGCCACCGCGCGCGGCACCGATGTGGACAAGCCGCGAAACCTGGCCAAGAGCGTGACCGTGGAATGAGGCCGGGCGGACGGTTCAGGCTGATGGCTGTTCGCTGGCGCGCATCACACTGAACAAGGCTCCGAGCGCGGCCATGCCCGCTGCGACGATCAGGCCGACCTGGGGAGCATTGGCTCCGGCCATCAGATGAAAGACCACCGAGCTCCCCACGGCGCCTGCGGTCTGGCCCGAAAGCCGTGCGGTGGCCTGCATGCCGCCAGCCGCCGCGCTGCGCTCACGGGGGGCGGCAAGCAGCATGTTGCGGTTGTTCGGCACCTGGAAGAAACCGAAGCCCAGGCCGCACAGCACGGTGCTGGCAACGAGGGGGAGCAGGCGCTGCTCCTGCGGGGAGGGCGGCTTTGCGCAAAGCCCTTCAAGCATCAGCGCGCCGACTCAAAAGAAACGCGGCCCTTCCTGCATCAGCGCCACCTGCTCGCGCAGTTCGAGAATGCGGTCCTGCCAGTAGCGCGCACTGCCGAACCACGGGAAGGCGGCGGGGAAGGCCGGATCGTGCCAGCGGCTGGCGATCCAGGCGCTGTGGTGCAGCAGGCGCAGGGTGCGCAGGGCTTCGATGAGGTGCATCTCGCTCGCATTGAAGTCGCGGAACACGGTGTAGCCGCGCAGCAGCGCGTCGAACTGGCGGCGCGTGTCGGCGGCGTCGCCGCTGAGCAGCATCCACAAGTCCTGAATCGCCGGGCCCATGCGGCTGTCGTCGAAGTCGACGAAATGCGGGCCGTCATCGGTCCACAGCAGATTGCCGGGATGACAGTCGCCATGCAGCCGCAGCCCTTGCACCGGGCCCGCGTGCTCGTAGCTGCGCGCCACAAGGTCGAGCGCCTGGTCGCTGATGCCGGTCCAGGCCGGGCGCAGGTCTGGGGGAATCCAGTCGCCGTCCAGCAGCACCTGGCGCGGCGCCTGGCCGAAGGTCTCGATGTCCAGCGCGGGGCGGGCGCGGTACGCGGCGCTCGCCCCGACTGCATGAATGCGCCCGAGAAAGCGACCCAGCCATTCCAGGGTCTGCTCCTGCTCAAGCTCAGGCGTGCGGCCACCCTGCCTGGCGAACAGGGCGAAGCGATGGCCTGCGGCGTGGTGCAGTGTGCGTCCGCCGATCAAGAGCGGCGGCACCACGGGAATCTCGCGTGCGGCGAGTTCGAGGGTGAAGGCATGTTCCTCGAGGATGGCGGCATCGCTCCAGCGACCGGGGCGATAGAACTTGCCGATGCGCTGGCTGCCGTCCTCGAGCCGGATCTGGAACACGCGGTTCTCGAAGCTGTTGAGCTGCAGCAGCGTGCCGTCGCAGCGCAGGCCGAGGCTGTCGATCGCATCGAGCACGGCGTCCGGCGTGAGGTTGGCGTAGGTGAGTGCGGCGCTCATGCGGCAGGCGTCAGACGCTTGAGTTCCACGGCGACGGATGCGGTGTCGGTGTTGATCCAGATAGCCCCGTCCTGCACCAGACACAGCAGTTTCATCGTGCGTGCGGTAAGCGCAGCCAGCGCCTGACTGGTCTGCGCGGGAAGCTGGAACACCTGCAGGTTCTGCAGCCGCCCGATCTTGCCCTCGATCTGCTTCCACCACACCGGGCAACTGCTGGAGTGGCACACGACAACCACCTGCTCAGCGCGCCCGCAGGCCTTGCGCAGGCGGCTTTCGTCGGGCTGTCCGATGTCGATCCAGAGCGTGATCTGGCCGGTCAGATCCTTCACCCAGATCTCGGGCTCGTCCACGTCGAACAGGCCCTTGGTCAGCGCGATGCCGTCCTGCGCGTGCAGTGCGAGCATCAGCACCCGCACCATCATGCGCTCATCGGTTTCGGAGGGATGACGGGCAATGGTCAGCGCATGATCGGCGTAGTAGTGCCGGTCCATGTCGGCCACCTGCACATCGGCTTTGTAGATGGTTGCTTTCAACGCCATGATCGGACTCGCTCGCAGGCAAACGCACATTGTGCTTTGAATGAGCCGATCACAGCGGCTCCTGCCATCACGGTGTGTCGCGTCGGCGCGCTGCAACGTGCCCGCTCACCGCCGCGCCGTCATGCGGCTTCAGGCGGGCAAAACCCGGCAAGGCGAGCAGCGGCAACACCGCGAGCAGCAGAAACGTGGCGTGAAAGCTCTCCAGCGAGGGCGGTGCGTGATGCGGCGCGAGCAGCCCCAGCCAGGCGGCACCGAGCGACACGCCGAAGCTCACCGTCAGCTGTTGCAGCAGGCCGCCCAGGCTGGTTGCACGGCTGAGGCGCTCGGGCGCGATGTCGGCGTAGGCCAGGGTGTTGGAGGTCATGAACTGGGTGCCGCGCACCAGACCGTACAGCACGATGATCACGCCGATCCACGCCGCCCCGGTGTGGCGGCCGATCAGGGCAAAGCTGGCCAGGCTGGCCGCGCAGGCCACCGCGCTGCCGAGCAGCAGGTGGCGAAAACCCAGTCGTCGCAGCGCACCGCCCACGGTCACCCGCACCAGCGGCGCAGCCAGGGCGGAAAGGAAGGTCAGCGCGCCAGACTGCACCGGGCTCATGCCCAGCCCCAGTTGCAGCATGACCGGCAGCAGATAGACCGGGCCATTCATCGCCACCCGGCACAGTCCACCTGCAAGCGTGGCGATGGCGAACGCCCGCTCGCGCAGCAGGCTCAGATCGACTGCGGGATGGGCGCGCGTGCGGCTGTGGCGCGAGAACGCCAGCAACAGCACTGCCGCGCTCAGCGCCATCGCGGCGAGGGCGCCGCCGGGCAGGTGCGCGGTTCCTTCGAGCACGGCTTGCAGCAAGCCGACAGCCAGGCCAAACAGAAGGAATCCGCCCAGATCGAACGGGGGCGTTTGCTGTGCATTGTGCGCACGCAGATATCGGGCCGCCAGCGCCATGCCGAGCAGACCGAAGGGCAGGTTGACGAAAAAAATCCAGCGCCAGGACAGCGCGGTTGTCAGGTAGCCGCCCAGCAGTGGACCGATGACTGGCCCGACGATGGCGGGCAGCGTGGCATAGGTCATGGCCTTGACCAGCTGCGCGCGCGGAAAGCTGCGCAGCAGGATCAGACGACCGACCGGCGTCATCATCGCCCCGCCCAGCCCCTGCACCACACGCATGGCAACCAGCATGGCAAAGCTGTCGGCAAGACCGCACAGCGCCGAGCCCAGAGTGAACAGGCCGAGAGCCGCAATGAACACACGGCGCGCGCCGAAGCGGTCGGCGCACCAGCCGCTCAGCGGGATGAACACCGCCAGCGTGAGCACATAGGCACTCACTGCCAGACTCATCTGCACCACACCGACCTGCAGCGCCCGCGCCATGTCCGGAATCGCGGTGGTCACGATGGTGGCGTCGAGCTGCTCCATCAGGAAGGCGATGGCCACGATCATCGCCAGCAGCGGCCGCGCCTGGGGCGGCGCATTGTTGGGCTCGGGGCAGTTCGCTGTCGTCACAGGCTGGGAGTGCACAACCGCGGACAAGCGGAATCCGGAATCAATGGACGTCCGCCCTGATCGGCGCGGCCGCGGTGAGTGAGCGAGTTGGTCATCAGTCCGCCTGGGCAAGTGACGATTGTCCAACAAGACGCCGCTTGCTGGCGGCTGCTGTTGCGCCAAGGCGGCGACGCGAAAAATCAAGCTGCCCCTGCAGTTGTGCCCGGCAAGCCGCGATCTGCACTGCAGCGCGTGCGCACGTCAGTCCACTTTGTGTGAAAAAACTCGCAGTTCGAGCCGCGATGTGTCTTGAATTTACAGTGCGTTTTTGTGCCATTCCCTACACTCATTCCCATCAAAATGAGCAGGAATGGTGTGCGGTCTGTGGCACCAGGCGGCGCACGATTTCAGACGAACATCGCAAATCTCTGTCTTGACGACATCTGACAAACCCATCCACGCCGCGCCCTACAGGGCGCCGCAGACGCATCGCGACTCCTCGATGGATCAGTCCCACCCGGCCTGCAAAACCCGCCGCCCGCAAAAGGCGCTGCTCGTCCTGAACCTCTCGGGTTACGCCATCGGCGCGCTCACGATCCTGGGCTATGGGCTGCTGGGCCTGCTGCCTGTGACCGTGGCGGGGGCCTATTTTGTGGTGGGTGCGCTGGTCAATGGCGGGCTGTATGTCTGGATTCGAGGCCTGCCGGTCGAGGCCGTGCGCGCAAAGCGCTATCCGACCTTCGTCTTTCTGCTGCTCAACGTGGCTGTGCAACTGGGGTTCGCGGTGTGGCAGCCGCAGATCGCGTTCATCGCCCTGCTGATCCTGATCGGCATCGTGCCGATGGAAGTGCTGCGCTTTCGCCGCCGTCAGATCGTGCTGCTGTATGGGCTGATTGCCACGATGACCTTGATCGCCTTGCTGCTCAGCAAGGGACAGTGGAGCATCCCCGCCGAAGGCTGGGCGCAGCAGATGCTGCTCTGGCTCGCCTTCACCGAGGCGCTGGCATTCAGTTTCGTCATGCAGTTGTTCAAGGAGCGCTACAGCCGCAAGCTGCTGCAACACACCGAACAGATCCAGCACGAATTCAAGACCGTGCGCACCATCGCTTACCGCGACGACCTCACTGGCCTGGCCAATCGCCGCGCCTTCATGCAACAGCTCAATGCCGTCCTGAGCAAACACCCTGACCGCGCCCTGGCCGTGGGCATGATCGACCTGGACCGCTTCAAGGTCGTCAACGACCGTCTGGGACACGCGGTCGGCGACCAGTTGCTGATCGCTGTCGGCCAGCGCCTGCATGGCGCACTGCGCCAGAGCGATGTGCTGGCGCGCCTGGGCGGGGATGAATTCGTGGTGATGTTCACCCATTACACCTCGCTCGATCAGTTGCGCCAGGTGGCCGACCGCCTGGTCAAGAGCATGGAACAGGAGTTCGTGGTGCAGGGGCACGCCATGCAGCTTGGCCTGTCACTGGGCATCGTCATCCAGCAACAGGCACAACCCGTGGATGCGCTCACCTTGATGCGGCGCGCCGATCTGGCGATGTATGCCGCCAAGGAAGGCGGACGCCAGCAATTGCGCATCTTCGACCAGCACATGGAAGACGCGCTGCAGGAAAGGGACCGCCAGCTGCACTGGGTGCTCGACGCACTGCGCGACAACCGGCTGGAGCTGCACTATCAGCCCATCCTCTCGTTCGATCCCAAGGCCGGCGCCAGCGGTGTGGGCATCTACGGGGCGGAAGCCCTGCTGCGCCTGCGCGACGCCGATGGCGTGCACAACGCGGGCGAGTTCGAGGCGGTGCTCGATGATGAGCAGATCGGTGTTCCGGTGGGCCGATTCGTGCTGTCTGCCGCGCTCGAGCAGGCACAGCGCTGGCATGTGGAAGGCCACAACATCCAGGTCAGCATCAACATCAGCCCGCGGCATTTCCTCGATCCGCAATTTCTTTCTGAATTGCGCACGGCACTGGAGCGTCACCCGCAATGCCCGCCCGAGTTGCTGGTGCTCGAAGTGACCGAGCACGGCTCGGAGCTCGACGGCAGGATGGCCGGTTTCGTTGTCAACCGCTGCCGCAGCCTGGGCGTGCGTGTGGCGCTCGACGACTTCGGCACCGGCAGCGCCAGCCTCACCCATCTGCAAAAGCTCGAGGTGTCTTCGGTGAAAATCGACCGCAGCTTCACCCGTGATCTGTTCACCAGCGGCGCCGGGCTGAGCATCACCTACGGCCTGCTGCGTACCGCGGCGCTCATGGGGCTGAACGTCGTGGCCGAAGGGGTGAGCACGCCACAACATGCCCTGGCGCTGGCCGCCATGTCCTGCCGCCGCTTTCAGGGCTATGCCATCGCCCGGCCGATGACTGCCGACGCCATGGGGGCCTGGCTGGCCCGGTGGCGCGAATACCTCCCCTGGGCCGCCGTGCTGCCCAGGCAGGCGGAAATTTCGCCCGACGCGATTCATGCCCTGGTCCAGCACAACAACACCGCCCTGCACGCCGAGCGCGGCACCATCAACGCAGAAGAGCGTGCCCAACTCATCAAGACCGATGCCCAACAGCACTGCGCCCTCGGCCTCTGGTGCCATGACAACGCCGCACGCTACAGCAACCGCCCCGGCTTTCTGCGCCTGATGCGCGAACACCATGTGTTTCATACCCGCTTGCGGGAAAATCTGGTCGCCACGCAAGCGGACACAGAACAGATGGCGAACAACGCCCTGGGCGAACAGAGCCGCATCATTCGGCACCAATTCTGGAACCTGATCCTGCTGGGCGTCGGCACCTCTGCCGACCCGAGCGCGACCGACGCATTCCCGCGCATCACCGACGGCGCGTTCGACCCCGCTCCAGCCGAGCCGGGCAGCTTCCTGCCAGGCGACTCAGGGCTCTCGCTCGTGCGCTGAACGTGCTGCCACCGGGATGAACGACTTGCCATGCGGCAACACTGCACGGACACTTCACGACAAACACCACACACTCCGCCCGTTCTCATGCATTGCGTTTCTCACCCCGCATCCGTGCCGGCTCTGCGTCCCTCCAGTCGAACATGACACCGCAGCTCCCGGTTCAGGACGATTCGTCTTCGGCGCAGGCCTCCCTGCCGACGGTCACCATCGCAGGCTATGCGCTCTATGCGCTGCTGCTGCTGGCGTATGCCACCCTGGGTCTGCTGCCGTGGGTGGCTGCGCTGGCCTACGCCCTGCTGGGTGCCACGGTCAATCTGGCCGTGCTGAACTGGATGCTTTACGCCCCTTCCCAGGACGCCCGCATCCGCTTTCCCGCATCGCTCTATCTGTTGCTCAACGCGGGGTTGCAGCTGCTGTTCTTCGCCCTGCTGCCCAGCCTGGGCGGCCTGTTCATCCTCCCCTTGATCGCCCTGATGCCGGTGGCGGCGCTGCATGCGCGGCGGCTGCAGGCTGCCCTGAGTACCGTGTTTCTGGCCGCGCTCACCTGGGCTGCCGTTCTGCTGAGTCAGGGAACGATGCAGCTGCCGATGCGCAACTGGCAAGAGCGCAGCCTGGCCTGGATCGCGCTGCTGGCCGTGCTGGCGTTCGGCGCGGTGCTGGTTGTCGTGATCGAAGGCTTCAACCGTGCGCTCATCAAGGACAACCTGCGCCTGGGCAATGCCTACAAGGCCCTGCGCCGCTTTGCCCTGCGCGACGATCTGACGGGTCTGGCCAATCGCCGCATCTTTCTCGAATACCTCAATGACCTGATGCAGCGCCACCCCGGGCGGCCGCTGACCATTGGCCTGATGGATCTCGACCGCTTCAAGGCGGTCAACGACCGACTCGGCCATGTGGTGGGCGACCAGCTTCTGATCGCCGTGGGCCAGCGCCTGCGCTCGGTGCTGCGCGAGGGCGATCTGCTGGCCCGTTTTGGCGGCGACGAATTCGTGGTGCTGCTGCCGGGCTACAGCACCGAGCAGCACTTGAGCTTCATCGCCAAGCGGCTCGTCGGCTGCATCGAACAGCCCTTTCTCATCCAGGGCAACAATCTGCAGATCGGCTTGTCGCTGGGCCTGGTAGTGCAGCGGGTGGACGCACCGGTGGACGCCGAAACCCTGGTGCGACGCGCCGATATGGCCATGTACGCGGCCAAGAAAAACGGCCGCCAGCAATACCGCATCTTCGACCAGCAGATGGAAGATGCCATGCAGGAGCGCCACCGCAAACTGCAATGAGTGCAGTCCGCGCTGAACGACAACCGGCTGGAGTTGCAGTATCAACCCATCCTGTCGCTCGAACCGCCTTCGGCTTCCATCCCGGCAACCCGGGTGCAGATCAACGCGGTCGAGGCCTTGCTGCGGCTGCGCGACGCCGCGGGCCTGCACCGCGCCGCCGCCTTCGAGTCGGTGCTCGACGACGATACCCTCAGTGTGGCGGTCGGCCGCTTCGTGCTCGCCGCAGCCATGCGGCAGATCGACGCCTGGTTCGGTGCGGGCAAACGCCTGCAGGTGAGCGTGAACATCAGCCCGCGGCATTTTCTCGACCCGCAGTTTCTCTCCGATCTGCGCAGCGTGCTGGAGCAGCATCCGCAGTGTCCGCCCGAACTCCTCGCGCTGGAGCTCACCGAACATGGCTCCGAACTCGATGGATCCATGGCGCGCTTCATGGTGGCGCAATGCCGCCAGATGGGCGTGCAGGTCATTCTCGACGACTTCGGCACCGGCAGCGCCAGCCTGATCCATTTGCAGCAGCTTGAGATTTCCTCGGTCAAGATCGACCGCAGCTTCACCCACGATCTGTTCAGCAGCGGCGCGGGTCTGAGCATCACCTATGGCCTGCTGCGCATCGCCGAACTGATGGGACTGCCGGTCGTGGCCGAAGGCGTGAGCTCGGCGCAGCATGCGCTGGCCCTGGTCTCGATGGGCTGCACGCGGTTTCAGGGCTATGCCATTTCGCCCCCGCTGTCGGCCGCCGACTTCGAACCCTGGATGGCGCAGTGGCAGCAGCAGATTCCGTGGACCGCCTCACTGGGCAAGCAGCCGTCCATCTCGGCAGAGGCCATTCAGGCGCTGGTGTGGCACAACGCGGTGGCCATGCGCGCCCAGCAAGATCTGCTCAGCGAAAGCGAACGCCAGGACTTGCTGCAACCCAACGCGGCACTGCGCAGCGAACTGGGTCAGTGGTGTCAGGCCCACCAGGCAAGCTATGCCGACCGGCCCGCTTTCCTGCGCCTGATCCGCGAACTGCATGTATTCCATACCCGGCTGCGCGAGCAGCTCTCCACCAAGAGGCCGATCGAGCCCGTGCAGGCCGCGCAACTGAAAAATCACAGTCGCATCGTGCGGCACCAGTTCTGGAATCTGGTGCTGGTGGGCATTCCCGCTGCCGCAGGCGCGGCGCCGATCCACCCGCAGCCAGAAGACTCGCGAGCAGCCGGGTTTGCCACCTCGCGGCAGCCCACCCTGCCGCATGAGGGCAATACTGAATAAGTCCTTGTGATGCTGCGCGCCGGGGGCTTGTTCCGTGTTGCCTCAGGTCAGCCTTCGACCACCCGCACCTGCTGCGCCGCGCGCTTGGCTTTGGCGCGCGCGAGGTCTGTCGATTCGGCCCGCGCCAGCGCCACGCCCATGCGGCGTTTCACAAAACTCTCGGGCTTGCCGAAGAGCCGCAGATCGGTGCCCGGAATGGCCAGCGCGGCGTCTACTCCTTCAAAGCGCACGCCCTGCGCCTGCACGCCGCCATAGATCACGGCGCTGGCGCCTGCGGTCTTCAGCGCCGTGTCCACGGGCAGGCCGAGAATGGCCCGGGCGTGCAGCTCGAACTCGCTCTGCCACTGCGTGATCAGCGTGACCAGCCCGGTGTCATGCGGGCGCGGGCTGACCTCGCTGAACCACACCTGCTCGCCCTTGACGAACAGTTCCACGCCGAAGATGCCGCGCCCGCCCAGCGCCTCGGTGATGCGGCGCGCGATGTCGCGACTGCGCTGCAGCGCGACCGGTTGCATGGGGTGCGGCTGCCAGCTCTCCACATAGTCTCCGGCCACCTGCACATGGCCGATGGGATCGCAGAAATCCGTGCGCACGGCACCGTCAGCTCCCACGCTGCGCACCGTGAGCTGGGTGATTTCGTAATCGAAGTCGATGAAGCCTTCGACGATCACGCGGCTCTGCGCCACGCGCCCGCCGGACATCGCCGCTTCCCAGGCCGAGCGCACGTCGGCCGGGCCGTCGAGCTTGCTCTGCCCCTTGCCCGACGAACTCATCACCGGCTTGACCACGCAGGGATAGCCGATGCCCCCGTCGATCGCGGCCTGCAGCGCCTCGAGAGAGTCGGCAAAGGCATAGGGCGACGTGGCCAGACCCAGTTCCTCGGCGGCCAGGCGGCGGATGCCTTCACGATTCATGGTCAGCCGCGCCGCACGGGCGGTGGGAATGACCGTGACCACACCCGCAGCCTCCAGCTCCTCGAGCACCGGCGTGGCAATGGCCTCGATCTCGGGCACCACCAGATGCGGCTTTTCCTGCAGGATGAGGGCGCGCAGCGCCTCCGGATCGCTCATCTGGATGGTGCGGGCATGGTGCGCCACCTGCTGTCCCGGCGCGTGGTCGTAGCGGTCCACCGCAATGGTCTCCACCCCCAGGCGCTGCAGCGCGATGAGCACTTCCTTGCCCAGTTCGCCGGCGCCGAGCAGCATCACGCGAGTGGCCGAAGGGGACAGCGGGGTGCCGATGGTCGTCATGTCTCGAATCTCCCGAATGAAAAGGCTCAGAAGGCGCCGGCCAGGGCATTGACCGTCAGCGCCAGGATCACCACATTGAAAAAGAACGCCGCCACACTGTGCAGCAGCACCAGGCGGCGCACATGCCGCCCGGCAATGTTCACGTCCGAGGTCTGAAAGGTCATGCTCAGCACCACGGAAAAATACAGATAGTCCCAGTAGTCGGGCACCTGGTTGTTGGGGAACAGCAGCGCAGGGTCTCCCACCGCGCGCGACGCGTAGTCGCTGTGGGCATATTGCAGCGCGAAGATCACCGAGAAGAACAACCACGACAGCACGATGCTGCTGCCGGCCAGCGCCAGCGTGCCGGGATGGCCGCGCACCGCAGTCAATTCCACCGACAGCGCAGCGAACACCGCGCTCGACAGCAGCAGGCTGAACAGCAGCACCGTCCAGCGACCCTCGGTTTCCAGCTCGGTGCGGCGCTTGAGCGTTGCGGTCGTGGCATGCGCCATCATCCACGCGGTGGTCACCAGAAACAACAGCGCCCCGGCGTCGAAAGCCCACAGAAGGGCAAGCACTTGCGGCATCTGCCCGCCCAGCACCCACCACAGCCCGAGACCGAGCGCCAGCGAGGCGCTCAGCCGTGGACGTTGGCGCAGGGTGCTATAGAGGGCGAGGAGCGGATTGGCCATGGGGATGGAAGTGTAGAGGGCGGAACCCGCAGACAGTCGGCAGGCTTGCAGGAGCCTGTCGGGCTGGGGACGCGGATGACTCCCAGGAGTCTGTCTGACTTGGGAATCGCGGGCAGCAAATCCGTTGCCGCAGCGCGCCGCACAGCCCTTTTTTGCCCTCCGCGCCCCAAGCCCGACAGACTCCTAGAATTGCGCACCGCAGCACATCCTGCGCCTTCCCGCCCCTCCCTCTCCGACACCCATGAGCGCCGACACCTCTCTCGCCCCGCCCGACCTGTCGCACATCGCCCCGCGCGAGCAGGCCGAAATCCTCGCCCAGGCCCTGCCCTATATCCGCAAATTCCATGGCAAGACTCTGGTCATCAAATACGGCGGCAACGCCATGACCGATCCGGCGCTGCAGCAGGACTTTGCCGAAGACGTGGTGCTGCTCAAGCTGGTGGGCATGAACCCGGTGGTGGTGCACGGCGGCGGACCGCAGATCGACGAGGCGCTCAGCCGCGTGGGCAAGAAGGGCACCTTCGTGCAGGGCATGCGGGTGACCGACGACGAGACCATGGAAGTGGTCGAGTGGGTGCTGGCCGGGCAGGTGCAGCAGGACATCGTCGGCCTGATCAACCACGCCGGCGGCAAGGCCGTGGGCCTGACCGGGCGCGACGGCGGACTGATTCGCGCGCGCAAGCTGCGCATGCGCGACCGCGACAACCCCGAGGCCGAGATCGACGTCGGCCAGGTGGGCGAAGTGGCCGCGATCGACCCATCGGTGGTCAAGGCGCTGCAGGACGATCAGTTCATCCCGGTCATCTCGCCGATCGGCTTTGGCGAGGACAACGCCGCGTTCAACATCAACGCCGATGTGGTCGCTGGCAAGCTGGCCGAGGTACTGCGCGCCGAGAAACTGCTGCTGCTGACCAATACCCCGGGCGTGCTGAACAAGAAGGGCGAGCTGCTCACCGATCTGACCGCGCACGAAATCGACGCGATGTTCGCCGACGGCACCATTTCCGGCGGCATGCTGCCCAAGATCGCCTCGGCGCTGGACGCGGCCAAGTCCGGGGTCAACTCGGTGCACATCGTCGATGGCCGCATTCCGCATGCCATCCTGCTCGAAGTGCTGACCGAGCAGGCCTTCGGCACCATGATCCGCTCGCATTGAGCCCGCATTGAACCCCCTCGCACTGGCCTCGTTCAGCGGCGGCAAGGACGCGATGCTCGCCGTGCACCGCGCCCGCGCGCAGGGGCTCGAGGTGCGCTGGCTGCTGGCCATGCTGGAGGAGACCGGAGCGCGCCTGCGCAGCCACGGCGTGCCGCTGGCGCTGCTGCAGGCGCAGGCGGATGCGCTCGGGCTGGAACTGCTGACCGCAGCGGCAAGCTGGGACGACTATCAGGCCGTGTTCGTCGCGCAGTTGCAGGCACTGGCCGCGCGCGGCGCGCAGGCGGCGGTGTTTGGCGACATCGACCTGCAGCCGCACCGCGATTGGGAAGAACAGGTCTGCGCGCAGGCCGGTCTGCGGGCGCATCTGCCACTGTGGGGCGAACCCCGGCGCGCGCTGGCCGATGCCTTTCTTGCGCAGGGCTGGCGCGCCCGGGTGGTGTGCGTGGACAGCCGCCATCTGGACGATGCGTTCTGCGGCCGCGAATTCGACGCCGATTTCATCGCCAGCCTGCCGGCGGGCGTCGATGCCTGCGGTGAAAACGGCGAGTTCCACACCTTCGTGTTCGACGGGCCGGGCTTTTCCCGTCCGGTGGCGCATCGGCTGGCTGGGCTGCGCGCCTGGACCGCGCCGGCGCGCTTCGGTGCGGTGCGCTACTGCTTTGCCGACCTGGAGCCGGCCGATGCGGCGTGAGTCTTGCCAGACCGTCTGGCTGCTCGACCTGGACAACACCCTGCACGACGCTTCGTGGCGGGTGTTCCCGCTGATGAATGCCGAGATGACCGCGTTCATCGCGCGGCATCTGGGTGTGGACCGCGACGAGGCCAACCGCATCCGCGCGCAGTTCTGGCACCGCTACGGCGCCACGCTCCTCGGGCTGATGCATGAGCACGGCGTGAACGTCACGCAGTTCTTGCGCGAGACGCACGCCTTCCCGCATCTGCCGCGCATGTTGCGCTGCGACGCCAGCGAACGTGCGGCACTCGCCCGCCTGCCCGGGCGCAAGCTGGTGCTGACCAACGCGCCGCGCGACTATGCCCGCCGCGTGCTCAAGATCCTGAAGCTCTGGCCGCTGGTCGACGGGCTGATTGCGGTGGAGGACATGTGGATGTTCGGTCGGCTGCGCCCCAAGCCGGATGCGCGCATGCTGCGGCATGTGCTGGCGCGCCATCGCCTGCGCCCTGCGCGTTGCGTTTTGGTCGAAGACACCCCCGGGCACCTGCAGGCGGCGCGGCGCATCGGCCTGCACGGCGCATGGATGGTGCGCTACGCCCGCCGCGCGCAGCGCAGGCGGCGCGACCTGCCGATGGAGCGCACCGGGCTGCACGGCCGCCCGGCTTTCGTCGCCGCGCGCATCCACAGCCTGCGCGACCTGCGCTGAGGCTCAGTCGACGTCCAGTGCGTCGCCCAGTTCCTTCGCCCGCTGCGCCGCGGCGTGCAGTGCGCGGCCAATGGTTGCCTGCATGTCCGCCGCGTCGAACACCGCCAGCGCCGCCGCGGTGGTGCCGCCCTTGCTCGTGACATTGGCACGCAGTGTGGCCAGCGGCTCGCTGCTGCCCTGCGCCAGGGCCGCCGCACCCGCCAGCGTGGCCAGCGCGAGTTCACGCGCCTGCGCGGCGGTGAGGCCAAGCTCCTCACCCGCGCGGCTCATGGCCTCGGCCAGATAGAACGCATACGCCGGGCCGGAGCCAGACACCGCGGTCACGGCATCGAGCAGGTCCTCGCGCTCGACCCATACCCGCGCGCCCGCAGGCGCGAGCAGCGCATCGGCCACGGCGCGATCGGCGGCGCTGGCCTGCGCGCTGGCATACAGTCCGGTGATGCCCTGGCCGATCAGCGCCGGGGTGTTGGGCATGGTGCGCACCAGGCGCTGCGCGCCGGTCTTGCGGGCGATCGCCGCGCAGCGCACCCCGGCCATGATGCTGACCTGCAGCGCATCGGCCAGATGCGGCCGGCAGTCGGCTGCGGCCTGTGCGAACTGCTGCGGCTTGACCGCCCAGACCACCGCCTGCGCATCACGCAGTTCCGCGCCCGGTGCGTCCAGCAGGCGCACGCCCCCGAAGCGCTGCTGCAGCCGCTGGCGCTGCTCGGCAAACGGCTCGACGACCAGAATCCGCGCGGCCATGGCTCCGGCGCCGAGCAGCCCGCCGATCAAGGCGCTGCTCATATTGCCGCCACCGATGAAGGCGACGATGGGAAGGGAAATCCCTGACGGGTTGGAATGGGACGTGGTCGTGTTCATGCGTGCATTATTCCTGCAAGACGGCACCACCGATTCACCGATAATTCATGTCCCATGCGCATCCTCGCCCTCGACACCAGCACCGAAGCCCTGAGCGTGGCGCTCAGTGTGGGCGACATCTGCCAGACCCGCGACGAAGTCGGCGGTGCGCGCGCCTCGCAACGCCTGCTGCCGCTGTGCGCCGAACTGCTTCAGGCCGCCGGGCTGCGGTTCGCCGATCTCGACCTGATCGGCATGGGCGCCGGGCCCGGCGCTTTCACCGGTCTGCGGACCGCCGCGTCGGCAGCGCAGGGCCTGGCCTACGCCCTGGACATTCCGGTGGCCCGCGTCGACACCCTGATGGCACAGGCGGAAACCGCCTTTCCGCTCCTGCACGCCAACGGCACGGTGCAGTGCAACCCGGCGCAGATCGAGCCCGGCAGCATCGTCCTCGCAGCAAACGACGCCCGCATGGGCGAGATGTACTGGGCGCTGTTTCAGGCCGACGGCGCAGGCTGGCAGCACCTTCATCCTCCGGCAGTCCACTCCCCCGAGCATGCCTTGCTGGCCTGGGCCGAAGTTCTGGCCGCCCTGCCCGTGCGTCCCGGTGCAAACGCGCCGCCGCTGCTGGCCTGCGGCAATGCCTGGAGCCCGCATGCGGAAGGCCTGTCCGCCGCATGCGCCCGCCTGCCTGCCAACAACCCGCGCCTGCACGCGCTGCACCGCGCCGTGCTGCACGCGACCGACTGCACGCCCTCCGCGGCAGCGGTCGCGCGGCTGTCACGGCAGCAGCATGCCGCCGGGCGCACGGTGGCGGCCGCGCAGGCGCAGCCAATCTATGTCCGCGACAAGGTGGCCCTCACAACGGCCGAACGCGAACTCGCCCGCGCATGAACGCCCGCCTGCGCCCCCACGACGACCCCGCCGCAGCCGGGCAGATTGCCTATGCCCTGCGGCAGATGACCCCGGCCGACCTCGACGCCGTGGTGCAGATCGAGAACACGGTCTACACCTTTCCCTGGAGCCGCGGCAACTTTGCCGATTCGCTCACCGTGCAGTATCACGCCCAGGTCCTGACCGACCAGTCCAACACCGTGCGCGGCTACTTTGTCGCCATGCCCGGCGTGGAAGAAATGCACCTGCTCAACATTTCCGTTGCACCGGAAGTGCAAGGCCAGGGACTGAGCCTGCTGATGCTCGACGCGGTCACCCTGCTCAGCCGGGCCGACGGCGCCCACCTGTTGTGGCTGGAGGTGCGTCCCAGCAACACGCAGGCAGTGCGCATCTACGAGCGCTACGGCTTCTATCCCATCACCCGACGGCGCGACTATTACCCGGCGCAGGACGCGAACGGACGCCCCTGCCGCGAAGATGCCCTGGTGATGTCCGCGCAGGTCGGCGACCTGCTGCAGCGCCGCGGCCTGCGCACGGCGCCTATCGGCTGAATCCATGCCCGACCTTCCCGACCAAGCCGCCACGCCGGGGCCGCACATCACCCGGCAAACCGTGCGGTGGACGCAGGCGCTTGGCCTGGGGCCGCTGTTCGTGCGACGCAGCGTGCTGGAGCAACAGGCAACGCCGCGAAGCGCCGCGCCCGCCGTTCCCCCTGCCGTGGTGGCACCCGTGTCTGACGCCTCGGCTGCGCGGGCCACTGCGGTGGCCAAGCCACGCATCGCCGGCCAGCCGTCGCCTGCAACCCTCTCGGCATCCAGCACGGAGCGGGCCAGCGCGATTGCCCGCATGGGCTGGGAGGAGCTGCACGCAGCCACCCAGACCTGTCGTGCCTGCAAGCTGGGCGGCAGTCGGCATCAGGCCGTGTTCGGCAGCGGCTCCACCCACGCCCGCTGGATGATCGTGGGCGAAGCCCCGGGCGCGGAGGAAGACCGCCAGGGCGAGCCTTTTGTCGGCGCTGCCGGACAGTTGCTCGACGCCATGCTGCACGCCATTGGCCTGGATCGCGGCGCCGACGATCCGCAACGCGCTGTCTATATCGCCAACGTGCTCAAGTGCCGCCCGCCCGGCAACCGCAACCCGGAGCCAGAAGAAGTGGCCCAATGTGCCCCCTTGCTGCAGCGCCAGATCGCCCTGCTTCAGCCCAGCCTCATTCTCGCGCTCGGACGCTTTGCCGCGCAATGTCTGCTCGGCAGTAATGCGCCCATCAGCCAGTTGCGGGGTCAGGTGCATCATGTCTCTGGCATTCCGGTGATCGTGAGCTATCACCCCGCCTACCTGCTGCGCAACCCGGCAGACAAGGCGCGCGTCTGGCGGGATTTGTGTTTCGCACGCGACACGGTGAGCAGGTCAGCGCCGGGTTGAGAGCGCCCCCAGACCTGACGCGTGCGCGTCAGGCCCCCCGAGGGGGTCAAGGAATCTTGGGACGGCCCGGCGATTCCTTGAGAGCGCCCCCAGACCCGACGCGTGCGCGTCAGGCCCCCCGAGGGGGTCAAGGAATCTTGGGACGGCCCGGCGATTCCTTGAGAGCGCCCCCAGACCTGACGCGTGCGCATCAGGCCCCCCGAGGGGGTCAAGGAATCTTGGGGCGGCCCGGCGATTCCTTGTGCGTTTGCGGTGCCCTCGCATCATTGTGGAATCATGTGACATATTTCACACTTTTTGCACTGCGTTTTGGCGATATGGGGGTTGACCCCGAGCACGATACCTCCTCGCCACCCGAACAATGTAAACATCGTGAACGAACGATGCACGCCGGCACAACATCGGGGGTACGGCACAGACATGGCCTACAAACTGGAGAGAGACATGCAAATCGATACCGCGTTTTTCATCAATGCCATCGGCATTGCCATCATGATCTATGGCCTGGTGGACGTGCTGCTGTTGCGCAGCAAGATTCCCGGTGGCCAGGTCGGCAAGGCCTGGAAGATGCTCACCTTGCTGATCGGGCTGTTTACCGTGGGCTATCTGGTGTCGCCATTCTTCAGCACCCTGCCTGCAGATTCGATCCGCATGATCGTCTCGCTGATTTTTCTCTTCGGCGCGGTGTATGTGATTCTGACTGTGCGTCTGCTCTATCGCATCATTGCCGAACTGGCCGCCTGAGCCGATTGGTTTGCCCATGCAAAAAGCCCGGTTGAACACCGGGCTTTTTGCTGTGCACACCGCCGCCAGGCGGCTCAGCGCATTTCGTCGCGGATGTACAGATCGCCCTTGAGGCTGGCGATGTAGGCCGCGATGTCTTCCAGATCCTGCTTGTTGTACTGGGCCACCATGCCGCTCATGATGGCGTTGTTGCGGCCGTACAGCGGGGTCTGGTGCTTGGCCTGGTACTGCTGCAGGGCGTGGAACAGATAGCTCTGATACTGGCCGGCCAGCTTGGGATAGTTGGGGGCGATGGGCTTGTCCAGACCCGCGCCGTGGCAGGCGATGCAGCCGCCCTTGTTCACCAGCTCTTCACCCTTCTTGATGTCCGCCGCGCTGGCAACCTGTGCCATCAGCAGGCTGGCCGCAGCCAGCAATACGTATTTTTTCATTCTGGTTCTCCCCGCTTGTTATTTGATGGGCTGCCCTTTGGCCACGGCGTAATAGGCGGCGATGTCCGCCATCTGCTGGTCGGTCAGCGACGCCGCGACTGCACGCATGGTGGGGAAACGGCGATTGCCGTTCTTGTATTCCTTCAGTGAATCCACGATGTACTGCGCGCTCTGCCCATTGATCATCGGCACGGCATAGATTTCAGGGAAGGAGGAGCGATAGCCGCCCCCCATGTTGTGACAGCCTTGGCAGGTGGCCACGAGCTTGGCACCCTCGGCAGCGTTACCAACCACGTCCTGCGCGTGGGCGGAGGCCGCCAGCATCAGGGAAGCGAGAAAGAGGACTTTTTTCATTGCAGGCACGAGAGTCTGAAGAGCCAACGAACAAGCGCCCCATTATAGGGAGGCCCTACGCACATTCGCGTCATTTTGTCGCAGTCAAGGCTTAACGCGTTCCTGAATTGACAAAACGCAGACTCCATGTTTTTGAATCAGGTTGTAACTTCCGAAGGCCGCCCTGTCGCGAGCGCTGCTTCGGGACGCTGCACCAGCGGACGCTCGACATGTTCGACCCAATCTTCCGGCAGCATGGTGCAGAGCTGCGCCCGGACCTTGTCGGCCTGCGCCTGTCCGGCAACTTCTTCGATGAGCAGCAGGCATTCCTGCAGGGCCAGCAGCAGGGCATCCGACTGATCGGCCGCGCGCAGGTGCGCCCGCGCGGGGCCGCTGTGGTGACCGAGCGTCCGCTCGATCATGTCGAACATGTACATGCGCGACAACGCAATGGAACGCCGGGGCGTCGGCGCCACTGCCTGTGCCAGCTGCGCAGCCGGGACTGCGGAAGGAGCCAACGGCGGGGCGGCACGCGCCACGCCGACCCTTTCGACATGCCCCGAGGCAAGCAGGTCCTGCGCCAATGGCAACACGGCATCGCCCATCAGGGCACACAGCTCGCCGAGGGAGCGACGACCATCGCACAGGATCAGGACATGCCGCTGCTTCGCGCCCAGCGCCTGGCTGCGCTGCTGCTGTTCGCGCCGACCCAGCGCCGTCTTGGACAGCACGTCCTCCAGACTCAATTCAGACATACGTCCCCCTCAATCAGGGGGAACACTGTAAAGAGCGTGCATGACTCTACCGTGACAGAGCAGCGGTAAAAAAATGCAACAACCCTGCATTCTCATCAGAATGTCAGCATCGCTCTGCAAGAATCTGCGTCACTGAAGCCATCCCGCGCACGGATTCACCACCAAAACCGCCCATGCATCTCTACCTGTTGGCCATTGCCGCGCTCCAGGGCGTGACCGAACTGTTCCCCATCTCCAGTCTGGGTCACAGCATCCTCATTCCCGCACTCTTTCATTGGCCGATCGACCGCACGGCGGACTGGTTTCTGCCCTTCATCGTGGTACTGCACCTGGGCACGGCCACGGCGCTGCTGATCTACTTCTGGCGCGACTGGGCGCGGCTCATCACAGGCTGGCTGCGCGCAAGCGGCAAGGCGTCCAACCCAGACGCCCGGCTGTTGTGGCTGATTGTCGTGGGCACCATTCCGGCTGGTCTGTTGGGCTTGCTGCTTTCACACAAGATCAAGGCGCTGTTCGGTGGGTTCACCTTCGCGGCCGTTGCGCTCATGCTCAACGGTCTGCTGCTGCTCGGCGGCGACTATCTCAAGCACCGGCGCGGGCTGGTTGAGCTGCCCAGGCTGGGTTGGTCGCGTGCCTTTCTGGTCGGGCTGGCGCAGGCACTGGCGCTGATCCCGGGTTTTTCGCGCTCCGGCGCCACCCTGGTGGCCGGTCTGGGGTTGGGGCTGAACTATGCCGATTCGGCGAAGTTTTCCTTTTTGCTCGCCACCCCCATCATCGCCGCAGCCGGGGTGCTGGAAGTGCCCAAGCTGCTGCACGCCGGGGTGCCACACGACCTGCTGGGCACCATCGCCATCGCCGGTGTGCTGGCGGGTGTGTTCGCCTGGCTGTCCACCTGGTTCCTGATGCGCTGGTTCACCGATCACGAGATGAAGGCGCTGCGCCCGTTCGGCATCTATTGCCTGCTGCTCGGCGCCATCGCCTTATTTGTGGGTTGACCGCGCGCTCCGCAGCAGGGTCTGCACCGCGCCGACCCGCCTGCGGCTGACCGGGAGAGTGTCCGCCACGCCATGCAGGTGCAGGGTCCACGCACCGGCATCGGCGTCGGCGCCTGCGTTTTCCTGCTCCAGAGGGCCGTCCGCGGGATGGGCCGGACGCTCCAGGCTGCGAATCGCAGGGGCGGCAACCAATGCGCTGCGATGAATGCGCACGAAATGCCCGGGATGGCGCTGCTCCAGATCGGCCAGGGAGATGTCCACCAGGTACTGCTGCTGTGCGGTCTGCACCGCGGTATACTTGGACTCGGCGCGGCAATAAAGAATGTCGGTCAAGGGCACGCGCTTGAGCGCCCCGCGGTCCTGCACGGTCAGATAGACCGTGTCGACAGCGGGCACCGATGGCTGCGCCGCACCCTGGGCGCGCAGCCACAACAGGGCCTTGCCCATGGCCTGCGCCAGCCGTTCGCGCCGCACCGGCTTGGTGAGATAGTCCACCGCCGCCACCCCAAAGGCATCGAGGGCGTGTTCCTCGTGTGCGGTGACGAACACGATGGCGGGGTGATGCATGCCCGGATCGCCAGCCAGCCGACGCGCCAGTTCCATGCCGTTCTGGCCCGGCATCTGGATGTCGAGCAGCAGCACGTCGAACCGCTGCGCGCGCAGCAGGGCCCAGGCCTCTGCGGCGTCGGCAGCGTCGTCCACTGTGGCCTGCGCGGTCTCGGGCAGTTCGGCCAGCAGGCGGCGCAGGCGGCTGCGCGCCAGAGGCTCATCGTCAATCAGCAGCACGTTCATAGGGGCAAGCGTAACCGCGCGCGCCAGCGGGGCGCACCCTCCTCCACCACCTCGCCCTGATCGACCTCGGCGGCAATGTCGTACAGCAGGTGCAGGCGCTGGCGGATGTTGCGCAGCGCGGTGCCGGTGCCGTTGCGGCGTGGCGCGGGCGCGTCGTTCATCGCGGGCAGATCGTTGCGCACCGTCACCTCGATCTGTCCCAGCCGCCGGCCGACATCGATGTCGATCCGCACCGGGCGGCTGCTGCGCTCCACGCCATGCCGCACCGCGTTCTCCACCAGCGGCTGCAGGGTGAGCGTGGGAATGCGGATCTGCAGCAGAGAGTCATCCACCGTCCATTGCACCTGCATGCGCGCCCCGAACCGCACCGATTCGATGTCGAGATAGCGCCGCGCCAGGTCGATCTCCTGCTCCAGACTGACCAGGGTGCCGGGCTTGCCCACGCTGGCGCGGAACAGCTCGGCCAGATCGTCCAGCACCGCCTCGGCCCGCTCGGGTTGCTCGCGCACCAGCGCGCTGGCCGCATTCAGGGTGTTGAACAGAAAATGCGGACGGATCCGCGACTGCAGTTCGCTCAGCCGCGCCTGCATGTCGATCGGGGTAAAGGCGCGGGCGCGCAGTTGCAGGTAATGCACGAACACCAGTGCCAGCGCAGCCCCGGCGAGCGCCGCCTGCCAGGGCTGCTGCGCCGCTCCGGGCGCCAGCACGGCAAACAACGGCTGGACCATCAGATTCAGCCCCAGCGCGGACGCGCCGCCCAGCGCGGCCGAGACCCCCAGAACTGCGGCAGCGGCGCGCAGGCGCCAGAAGCGCTGCGTCATGCACATCAGCGCCAGCCACAGCAGGGCCGCGGGCTCCACCCACGAGAGCAACAGGAGCATCGGGACATGGCCATCGCCCGCCGGCAGTCGCATCAGCACAACCAGGGCCAGCAGGGCGTTGAGCGCCAGCAGGGCGCGCACCAGGCTGCCGGCCCCACAGATATCGAGGCGCACTGCCGTATCGTTTTGTGTGACCGGTTCCGCCATGTCCCTGGTGTTGCAGGCCCATCCTGCAAGGCTTCTCTAAAATTGATCGATTCCGACACTGGCGCCGCGACGCCTTTTCCCCAAGCCTCCCCATGCACGATCAATTCGAACACAAGCAGCAAGCCTGGTCCGCGCGCTTCTCTGAGCCAGTCAGCGATCTGGTGCAGCGCTACACCGCCTCGGTGGGCTTCGACAAGCGCCTGGCGCTGTTCGACATTGCCGGGTCGCTCGCGCATGCCACCATGCTCACCGAGCAGGGCATTCTGAGCGCGGACGATCTGGCGTCGATCGAGCGTGGCATGGCGCAGATCCGCACCGAAATCGAATCCGGCGCATTCGAATGGAAGCTCGAACTCGAGGACGTGCACCTGAACATCGAAGCGCGCCTGACGCAGCTCGTGGGCGATGCGGGCAAGCGTCTGCACACGGGTCGCAGCCGCAACGATCAGGTGGCCACCGACATTCGCCTGTGGCTGCGCGACAGCATCGACCAAACCCTCCATCAGCTGCGCGCCCTGCAGCGCGCGCTGGTGCAGCTTGCTGCGCAGCATGCCGACACCATCATGCCGGGCTTCACCCATCTGCAGGTGGCACAGCCGGTGAGCTTCGGCCACCATCTGCTGGCCTATGTGGAAATGTTCGGCCGCGATGCCGAACGTCTGCGCGACTGCCGTGCCCGTGTCAATCGTCTGCCCTTGGGGGCCGCGGCGCTGGCCGGCACCACTTTCCCGATCAACCGTCCGCGCGTGGCCGAGTTGCTGGGGTTCGACGGCGTGTGCCAGAACTCGCTCGACGCGGTGAGCGACCGTGACTTCGCGATTGAATACAGCGCCTGCGCCGCGCTGATCATGGTGCACATCAGCCGCTTCAGCGAGGAGCTGGTGCTGTGGATGAGCCCGGCGTTCGGCTTCATCGACCTGGCCGACCGCTTCTGCACCGGCTCGAGCATCATGCCGCAGAAAAAGAACCCGGACGTGCCCGAACTCGCGCGCGGCAAGACCGGGCGCGTGACCGGCCATCTGATGAGCCTGCTGATGCTGATGAAGGGGCAGCCCCTGGCCTACAACAAGGACAACCAGGAAGACAAGGAGCCGCTGTTCGACACCGCAGACACGCTCGTCGACACCCTGCGCATCTTCTCCGACATGGTGGGGGGCATCCGCGTCAAGGCGGCCGCGATGGAGCGCACCGCGCTGCAGGGCTATTCCACCGCCACCGATCTGGCCGACTATCTGGTGAAGAAGGGCCTGCCGTTCCGCGACGCGCATGAAGCAGTGGCGCATGCCGTGCGTTTTGCGGTCGAACGCGGCATGGGCTTGGAGGACATCAGCCTGGACGACCTGCGCAGTTTCTCGCCGCTGATCGCAGAGGACGCGCCAGAGGCCCTCAAACTGCAGGGCTCACTGGCCGCGCGAGACCATCTGGGCGGCACCGCACCCAATCAGGTGCGTTCACAGGTGGCGCGCTGGCAAGCTGAACTCGGCGCGGCATGAGGCAGGCAGCGGGCGGCCACGGCCCGCGGCATGGCCGTGCTCAGGCGCGCGGCAGGGTGACGCCGTGCTGGCCCTGGTACTTGCCGCCGCGATCCTTGTAGCTGACCTCGCAGACCTCGTCACTCTCGAAGAACAGCACCTGCGCGCAGCCCTCGCCCGCATAGATCTTGGCGGGCAGCGGCGTGGTGTTGGAGAACTCCAGGGTCACGTAGCCTTCCCATTCCGGCTCGAACGGGGTGACGTTGACGATGATGCCGCAGCGCGCATAGGTGCTCTTGCCCAGGCAGATGGTCAGCACATTGCGCGGGATGCGGAAGTACTCCATGGTGCGTGCCAGCGCGAAGCTGTTGGGCGGAATGATGCACACATCTCCGCGAAAATCGACGAACGATTTTTCGTCGAAGTTCTTCGGGTCGACGATGGTGCTGTTGATGTTGGTGAAGATCTTGAATTCGTTGGCGCAGCGGATGTCGTAGCCGTAGCTCGAGGTGCCGTAGCTGATGATGCGATGGCCACCAGCCTCGCGCACCTGGCTGGGCTCGAAGGGCTCGATCATCGCGGTGTTTTGCGCCATGCGGCGGATCCACTGATCGGATTTGATGCTCATGATGTCGGGGCAGTCTGGTTCAGCCGGGCTGCTGCAAGAAGACGGAAAGCCGCAACCATACCGCATCGACAGGCGCATCGATGCGCACACGCTTGCGCCGCGTGGTCAGTCCACTCTTGATGTGCACAGCGCGACGCGGCAGCGCGCAACACGTCGCCAGAAAGTCGGTCAGTGCAGCGTTGGCCTTGCCGTCCACCGCGGGCGCGCCCAGCCGCACCCGCAGCATGTCGCCGTGTTCCCCGTCGAGTTCCGTGCGTCGCGCATTGGGCACGACATGCACATCGAGCAGACTTGCTGCGCCGTCGGGATGAAGCCAGGCGGGATGGCGAGACGATGAGGACATGCAGATCGCAGAAATGAAAAACCCGGGCGGCCTGCCCGGGCTGGAAAGAAAGCGCTGGGCGGTCCCAGGCCTTCTTGCCGCCCCTTGAGGGGCAACCAGATGCGCTGAACGCTCAGGGCTTGCTGGTCGGGAACGGCCAGGCTGCTTGCGGGTTCAGCTTGGTTTGCGCAGGCGCTGTCTTCTTGGCAGGAGCCGGAGCAGCCTTCTTCGCCGGCGCTGCCTTCTTCGCGGGTGCCGCAGCCTTCTTCGCCGGCGCCGCTTTCTTCGCAGGCGCAGCCTTCTTCGCCGGAGCCGCTTTTTTCGCAGGCGCGGCCTTCTTCGCCGGAGCCGCTTTCTTCGCAGGCGCTGCTTTCTTCGCAGGCGCAGCCTTCTTCGCCGGAGCTGCCTTCTTCGCGGGTGCCGCAGCTTTCTTCGCGGGAGCTGCTTTCTTCGCGGGCGCGGCCTTCTTCGCCGGAGCCGCTTTCTTCGCGGGCGCGGCCTTCTTCGCCGGAGCCGCTTTCTTCGCAGGCGCAGCCTTCTTCGCCGGGGCCGCTTTCTTTGCAGGTGCTGCGGCCTTCTTCGCCGGTGCAGCTTTTTTCGCAGTTGCCATGGTGATTCTCCTTGATCAAGTCTTGTGAAATTGAGCCGGTCGCCAAATCGCGTCCGAGCGCCTCACGGCCCCGCCTCCCGGCGGTTTCCTGTACGGGACATCGGCACGGCGTTCAGCCGGCACCACCTGCGATCGGCTCAGCGCTGATCCGTGCAGGGGATTCACTTCCCTCGGCGTCCAGGCCATAGCGGGAAGGAATGGGGACCGGCGCGCGCAGCCCGCACCTCTGGACACCCAGAGCGTGCAGCGCCTGCTGGCGCGCCGAAAACAATTGATCAGGATTTTTGGCATCACCACGGATGCCCCGCGCTGCGCGCCGCTGAAAAACAGAGGGGGAGGTTCCACCCTCCGGCTCTGCTGGGCCGGATGTCGTTGGGCGGAATGGGCTCGGTCAACAATCACTCTGTTGTGCGTGCTCGCAGGTTATTCGTGCATCATTCCCAGGACAGCGCGCCACCCGACTGATACTCGATCACACGGGTTTCGAAGAAGTTGCGTTCCTTCTTCAGGTCGATCATCTCGCTCATCCAGGGGAAGGGATTTTCCTCGTTGGGAAAAAGGGCATCGAGGCCGATCTGCACCGCACGGCGGTTGGCGATGAAGCGCAGATAGCCCTTGAACATCGAAGCATTCAAGCCGAGCACGCCGCGCGGCATGGTGTCTTCGGCGTAGCGGTATTCCAGATCGATCGCCTGATGGAACAACCCGGTGAGTTCGCGCTTGAACTCGGGTGTCCAGAGGTGCGGATTTTCCAGCTTGATCTGGTTGACCAGATCGATGCCGAAGTTGGCGTGCATCGACTCGTCGCGCAGGATGTACTGGTACTGCTCGGCCGCGCCGGTCATCTTGTTCTGCCGCCCCATCGAGAGGATCTGGGTGAAGCCGACATAGAAGAACAGGCCTTCCATCAGGCAGGCGAACACGATGATGGAACGCAGCAGTTCCTGATCATTGCGCTCGCTGCCACCGAACGCCGAGGTGCGGAATGCGGGGTTGGTCAGGGTGTCGATGAAGGGGATGAGGAACTCGTCCTTCTCGCGGATGGAAGCGATCTCGTGATAGGAATTGAAGATCTCGCTTTCGTCCAGGCCGATGGATTCGACGATGTACTGATAGGCGTGGGTATGGATGGCTTCTTCGAAGGCCTGGCGCAGCAGGTATTGGCGGCACTCGGGGTTGGTGATGTGGCGATAGGTGCCCAGCACGATGTTGTTGGCCGCGAGCGAATCGGCCGTGGTGAAGAAGCCGAGGTTGCGCTTGATGATCAGTCGCTCGTCATCGGTCAGGCCGTTCGGGTCTTTCCACATGGCGATGTCGCGCGACATGTTCACTTCCTGCGGCATCCAGTGATTGGCGCAGGAAGCCAGGTACTTGTCCCAGGCCCATTTGTATTTGAAGGGGACAAGCTGATTGACGTCGACACTGCAGTTGATGATGCGCTTGTCTTCGGCGCGGACCCGCGCAGTGGAGGCCGCGCGCTGGCTGTAGAGGTCTGCGGCCACGGCCAGCGCTGGTGCCGGTGTGGACACCGGTTGATGCGACGTCGCTGCACCACCCATGGATTGAAGTGCACGCTCCGCCTGCGCGGCTTGCGCAGGGCTTGCAGAGTTCGTTTGTGGTTCGTCCCAAGTAAGCATGTTCATGACCTTCTTTAGATTATCAAGTGTTCAGCACAAAGGCTCAACACAGATGAAGTGGTACTGCGCGGTTTGCTTGCTGCGTGTTGTGCAGGCGCATCGCAGGTGGCTTGTGACTTGAGCACTTGCGATGCGCCGACCCTGCATGCAGGGCTTACTGACAGGCCTCGCACTCCGGGTTGTCGATGGCGCAGAAACGGATGTCACCGGACTGCACCACGGCCTGTGCCGACGCTGGGGTGGAAGGTGCCGTCGTGGCCGCAGCCGACTGGCCTGAGGACTGTGGCACCGCGTTGAGCTGACCTGCCTTGACCGTGGATTTCTCGGCATGCGTGGCCCCGATGGTGCGCAGGTAGTAGGTGGTCTTGAGGCCGCGCACCCAGGCCAGCTTGTAGGTGTCGTCGAGCAACTTGCCCGATGCGTTGGCCATGTAGATGTTGAGCGACTGCGCCTGGTCGATCCACTTCTGGCGCCGCGCTGCCGCTTCGATGATCCACTTGGTATCGGTCTCGAAGGCGGTGGCATACAGCGCCTTGAGGTCGGCGGGAATGCGGTCGATGCGCTGGGTGCTGCCATCGAAATACTTGAGATCGGCGACCATCACCGCGTCCCACAGGCCGCGCGCCTTCAGGTCGCGCACCAGGTATTGGTTGATGACAGTGAACTCGCCCGACAGATTGGACTTGACGTACAGGTTCTGGAAGGTGGGCTCGATGCAGGCATCGACACCGACGATGTTGGAGATGGTGGCCGTGGGTGCAATGGCCACGCAGTTGGAGTTGCGCATGCCATGCTGTGCGATGTGGGCGCGCAGCGCGTCCCAGTCGAGCGTGCTGGAGGTGTCGGCCTCGACGTAGCCGCCGCGCTGCTCGGCCAGCAGGCGCAGACTGTCCAGCGGCAGGATGCCCTGGTCCCACAACGAACCGCCATAGCTGCTGTAGCGGCCACGCTCGCGCGCCAGTTCGCTCGACGCCCAGTAGGCCGCATAGCAGACCGCCTCCATGGAACGGTCGGCAAACTCCACGGCCTCTTGCGAGCCATAGGGAATGCGCAGTTGATACAGGCAGTCCTGAAAGCCCATGATGCCCAGACCCACCGGGCGGTGCTTCATGTTGGCATTGCGTGCCTTGGCCACGGCGTAGTAGTTGATGTCGATGACGTTGTCGAGCATGCGCATGGCAATCTGCACGGTGCGCTTGAGCTTGGCCTGGTCGATGATCTTGGTGCCGTTGGGGCCATCCTTCAGATGCGCGACGAGGTTGACCGAGCCCAGGTTGCACACCGCGATCTCGCTTTCGTTTGTGTTGAGGGTGATCTCGGTGCAGAGGTTGCTCGAATGCACCACACCCACATGCTGCTGCGGGCTGCGCACATTGCAGGCGTCCTTGAAGGTGATCCAGGGGTGGCCGGTCTCGAACAGCATCGACAGCATCTTGCGCCACAGTTGGACCGCGGGAATGGTCTTGAACAGCTTGAGTTCACCCAATGCGGCCTTCTGCTCGTAGCGGGTGTAGGCCTGTTCGAAGTCCTTGCCGAACTTGTCGTGCAGGTCAGGAACGTCGGCCGGGCTGAACAGCGTCCAGTCGCCGCCTTCCATCACCCGCTTCATGAACAGATCGGGCACCCAGTTGGCGGTATTCATGTCGTGGGTGCGGCGGCGGTCGTCGCCGGTGTTCTTGCGCAGCTCCAGGAATTCCTCGATGTCGAGGTGCCAGGTTTCGAGATAGGCACAGACTGCGCCCTTGCGCTTGCCGCCCTGGTTCACCGCAACCGCGGTGTCATTGACCACCTTGAGGAAGGGCACGACACCCTGACTCTTGCCGTTGGTGCCCTTGATGTGACTGCCCAGGGCGCGCACCCGCGTCCAGTCGTTGCCCAGACCGCCGGCAAACTTGGACAGCAGCGCGTTTTCCTTGATCGCTTCGTAGATGCCGTCCAGATCGTCAGCCACCGTGGTGAGGTAGCAGCTCGAGAGTTGCGAACGCCGGGTGCCGGAGTTGAACAGCGTGGGCGTGCTCGACATGAAGTCGAAGCTGGACAGCAGTTCGTAGAACGCGATGGCGCTGGCCTCGCGATCGACTTCGTTGAGCGACAACCCCATGGCGACGCGCATGAAGAACGCCTGCGGCAATTCGATGCGTCGGCCATCCTTGTTCACCCGGGTATCGGCACGGTTGGCGAGGAAGTAGCGGTCGTACAGGGTTTGCAGGCCGAGGTAGTCGAACTGCAGATCACGTTCGGCCTTGAGCGCTGCACCCAGACGCTGCAGGTCGAACTGCGCCAGCCGCTCGTCGAGCAGTTCGAGTGACACGCCTTCCTTGATGCACTGCGGGAAGTACTCGGCGTAGCGTTGTGCCATCTGCTCCTGCGCCACGTCTTCGCCCAGGGTTTCGCGCCGCATGGTGTGCAGCAGCAGTCGTGCAGTGACCTTGGAGTAATCCGGGTCGCGCTCGATCAGGGTGCGCGCAGCCAGAATGGCCGCCTTGTAGACCTCGAGCATCGGTACACCGTCGTACAGATTGCGCAGGGTTTCCGTGACGATGGGCTCCGCCTTCACATCGGCACTCAGATGGGCGCAGGCCGATTCGATCAGCCCGACCAGCGCGGCCTGATCGAGTGGCTTGCGCACGTTGCCATCGAGCACATGCAGCACGGGCGCGTCAGTCTGCGCGGCCACGGTGGCCTTCTGCCTGGCGCGCTCCTGCGCACGGCGCTCGCGATACAGCACGTAGGCCCGTGCCACTTCGTGCTGGCCGGTACGCATCAGCGACAGCTCGACCTGATCCTGAATGTCCTCGATGTGGAAGGTGCCGCCGCTGGGACGGCTGCGCAGCAGCGCGCGCACCACGCTCTCGGTCAGCGCGTTGACGGTGTCGCGCATGCTGGTGGAAACCGCGCCCTGCCCGCCCTGCACTGCCAGGAAGGCCTTGGTCATCGCCACGGCGATCTTGCCCGGCTCGAAGCCCACGACAGCGCCGTTGCGACGAATGATCTTGTAATCGGAAAAATCACCCAGTGCGGTCTGCTGCTGCGTGTCCACATCGCGGTGCGAGGAATGCGGGATCGCAGAAGCAGTTTCGGGAGCGGCGTGGGGGGTCAGGGACATCAGGAACTCCTTGGGACGAATGGCGCTGTGCCGCAAACCCGGTATGCGCTGCGGCACGATGCGACGGGGTTCAGGGACTGCGCGAAATGATTGGGCGGAGCGGGAAAGACGTGCTGGATCGGGGCGTCCGACGCGCATGTGTGCGCGCATGCAAAGGACGCCGGGCATGTGTTCTCGAGCCGTCAAGACACTATATCTAGGGTCGGATCGAATTTCAACCACTATTCGTAGTGTCGAACAAATCGACAGTCCACCCACAGCTTATGCACAGGGTCATGCACAAGCCACGACCGCGCAGCGCGTCAGAAACGGTGGAAGGGAAAGGCGCTCGCAGGCAGGGCGAGACCATTCTTGAGCTGTTTCCAGTCGAAACCAACACCGGGATCGGTCTTGCGTCCTGGCGCGATATCGCTGTGGCCCGCAATGGCGCGCAAGGGATAGCGCAACAGCAACTCGGACCCCAGGGCGATGAGCGTGTCGTATTGCGCGGGCTCGAACGGCGTGTCGTCGCTGCCTTCGAGTTCGATGCCGATGCTGAAGTCGTTGCAGCGCGTGCGCCCGAAAAACTGCGACGCCCCGGCATGCCATGCCCGTTGCGCACAGGGCACATACTGGGTGAGAACCCCGTTGCGCTGCACCACGAAGTGCGCCGAGACTTTCAGGCCAGCCAGCGCAGCGAACGTGGGGTGCTCTGCCGGATCAAGGCGGTTGCAGAACAGTCGCTCGATCGCATCGCCACCATACTGCCGGGGCGGCAGGGCAATGCAATGGATCACCAGCAGATCAATGGGCATGCCTTCTGGCCGGGCATCCGCATGGGGCGACGGCACATGCCGGGCATGCGGCATCCAGCCCATGTCCAGCTGGCTGGCGGCTGTGTGTGGGCTGGCGTTCATCCAGCGAAGTCGTCCGGCGCATCCGCCGGATCATGGATGTTCAGCCGCTCCATGCGGTAGCGGATCTGGCGCAGGTTCAGACCGAGCAGCTGCGCGGCGGCGGTGCGGTTGAAGCGGGTGCGGCGCAGCGCTTCGCACAGAATGCTGCGCTCGACCTGATCGAGATAGGTGCCAAGATCGGGCGGCAGCGGCGTCTGCGCCGCAAATGACACCATGGGCGGCTGATGCGGATCAAGGGGCGGAGTCTCCTGCGTCTGCACGGCGTGCGCGACAGGCTGGGCAGGTTGCTGAGACGCCATGGCCCGCGCTGGCAATGACCCGTCCGGCACCATGGCCACCGGTGAGGCCACGGCCACCTGCGCTGCATGATCGGGCAGGGGAATGTCATCGGGGCCGAGCAGGTCCTGCATCGACAGCGCCGCCGCACGGTGCAGCAGATTGTCGAGTTCACGCACATTGCCCGAGAAGCGATGCTGCCGCAGGTGCTGCAGCGCCGGCGGGCTCAGGCGCAGGCCGGGCCGGGCGTTGTCGCGGCGGATGTCACCCAGCAAGGCCTCGACCAGCAGCGGCAGATCGTCCAGGCGCTCGCGCAGGGGCGGCAAGGCCACGGCGATGACATTGAGCCGATAGAACAGATCCTGGCGGAACTGCCCCTGAGCCACCATCTGCTCCAGATTGCGATGGGTGGCGCTGACCAGCCGCACATCGACGGCGATTTCCGCCGTCTCGCCCACCGGGCGCACGCGACGCTCCTGCACCGCGCGCAGCAACTTGGCCTGCATCGCCAGCGGCAATTCGCCGATTTCATCAAGAAACAGCGTGCCGCCCTGCGCTGCGGCGAAGAAGCCGGCGTGATCGGCCATCGCCCCGGTGAATGCGCCCTTGCGGTAGCCGAAGAACTCGGCTTCGAGCAACTGTTCGGGAATGGCACTGCAGTTCACCGGAACGAAAGGCCCGGCCGCGCGGGCGCTGCACTCGTGCACCGCCCGCGCGGCGAGTTCCTTGCCTGTGCCCGACTCCCCCTGAATCAGCACTGGCGCCATGCTGCGCGCCACGCGCTGCAGTGTCTGCTTGAGCGCGCGCATCACGGTGGACTCGCCCACCATGCGCTGCAAGGCGCTGCTGACCGGCGCCTGCGCTTCCACTGCGGCAGTGGCGATGGCCGCATGCACCGTGCGGCGCAGCGCAGCCAGATCCACCGGCTTGCTCAGATAGTCGAACGCCCCGGCCTTGAGCGCGGCCACCGCGTTGCCCGCGCTGCCGTATGCGGTGATGACAATGGACTTCTCGTGGCGGCCAGGCTGGCTTTCCAGCCAGCGCAGCAGATCAAGGCCCTCGCCATCGGGCAGGCGCATGTCGGTGAGCATCAGGGCGTAGTGCTGCCGCGACAGGTGATCGCGCGCCTGCGCCACGGTCTCCGCCACGTCGATCTGCCAGCCCTCGCGCACCATGCTCAGGGTGTAGAGCTCGCGCAGATCCGGCTCATCGTCCACGATGAGAATGTGCACATCTGCTGGATTCATGTCTCGGGGCCCGGTGCGGTCTGGATGACGAAGGAACCACGCGCCTGCGGCGTCCCCTCCCGCTCGACGCGGTACAGCAGGCGCGCGCCATTGCGCAGACAGAGTTCGTGGGAAATATACAAGCCCAGCCCCACGCCCCGAGTGCTGGTGGTGCGAAAGGGCTCGAACAGTTGTGCGCGCAGTTCCGCATCGATCAGCGGACCATCGTTCGCCACCTGAATTTCGCGCACCCGTTGCGCGCCAAGCTGGCGGATTTCAATGGCGCGCGGCTGATTGCTGGCATAGCGCCGCGCGTTGCTCAGCAGGTTGACCAGCACCCGGCGCAGATGCAGGGCGTCGAAATGGATCTGCGCCGTGTCGTCCTGGATGAACAGGCCGATGCGGCCCGCATCAGGCGCATCGAACTCGGCATGCAATTCATGCAGCAACGGCGCGCACAACATCAGACCGATCTCGCGCGGTGCGGTGCGGCCAAGCTCCAGCACGTCTTCCACCGTGCGGTTGATGCGCTCGACATTCTGGCCGATGAGGTGATGCAGACGTTCGAGCTGCGCGGCATCCGTTGCAAACTCTTTGGCCAGCTGGTTGGCCTGGCCGATGGCGCCCAGCGGGTTGCGGATCTCGTGCGCCACGCTGGCCACCAGCCGCCCCATGGCCGCCAGCTTTTCCTGCTGGATGCGGGCGTCGATCTCGCGCAGGTCCTGCAGCACGATGAGGTAACCCACGCCACCCGGCAGATTCTCCAGGGTGGACAGGCGCAGCAGCAACCTGCGCCCCGCAGGCGTGCGCACCTGGACCTCCAGCGCCTCCTCGCCATCGATGGCCATGCGCTCGATTTCCTGGCGCACCACGGCAGCGACCGGCAGATCACCCAGCGCCTTGCGGCCGCCCAGCCAGCGCGCGGTCACGGCATCGCTCCAGGGCAGATCCAGCAGTTGCTGCGCCGCGGGATTGAGCGCCTCCAGCACCATGTGCCGGTCCACCACCATCACTCCGTCATGCTGCGCCTCGATCACCCGCTGATTCAGCGCCATCTGGCGCCTGGCCATCGACTCGCTGGCGCTGGCGCGCGCCTCCTGCCGCGCCAGCCGCTGCGACAACTGCCAGGTCAGCACTGCCACCGCAAAGTAGGCGGCGCCGACAAATGCCGCATTGAGCAGATGCTGCTCGGCCTCGGCCACACCGGCAAACAGGCCAGACACCGCGCTCCCGAGCAGGATGAGGGTCACCAGCGCAGCGACAAACAGCGTCAGGGACAACGTGCCATAAATGCCGGCCGCCAACACAGGCAGGGCATAGATCAGGGAAAACTCGCGCGACGGATAACCCGCGGTGAACTGCAGCACGGTGAAGACCAGCAGGTCGACGGCAATGGCGACCAGAACCTGCCAGGCCAGGCCGCCGCTGTGGCGGAAACTCCACCACAGGCTCAATCCCGTCTGCACCGCGTAGGCTGCAGCCATCCAGTAACCCAGAGTGACCGACGACGGCTGGCGTGCCGGGGCCGCCTGCAGCATGGGCAGCAACACCAGCCAGCCCAGCAACATCAGGGCCATGAGCAGCCGCGCCCCGGCCAGCACACGAAAGGTGCGCAGACGTTCGCGGCCCAGACGCGACGAGGGAACGAACGCCAGTCCTGCAGGCGAGGTGGAGGGCGCGAACATCGAGCGCGCAAACGCACTTTCAGCGGCTGGCGCCGCAGCCGACCTACGACCCCAGGCGGGCATGCTCTTCACTGCAATACGGCTTGCCATCCCGCATGACGCAGCGACTTGCAGGCGAATGCACGCCACAATGTGCACAGGGCAACATGGGCTCGGGCACCCGGGGGGTCTTGCGTGGTGGATTGGGCGGCGGCACGTTCCTGGATTGCTGCGATTTTTTGATCAACATCAGCCCGACAATCACCACGACAAACAGAACCAGATATTTCATCGGTGCAAGATCACCTGCAGCACAAAGCGCGAGCCAATGTAGGTGAGCATCAGCAGCACCGTGCCGGAAAACAGCCAGACCAGCGCCCGCGTGCCCCGCCAGCCCAGAAACACCCGGCCAATCATCAGAATGCCGAACAGCACCCAGGCGGCGATGCCGAAGACGGCCTGGTGATTGAACTCGAACGGCCTGCCGAACAGTTCTTCGCTGAATGTCGCGGCGAAAATGAGCGAGGCCGTCAGCAGCACGAAGCCCACACCCGCCAGCCGGTAGGTGAGTTTTTCCAGCGTGAGCAAAGGCAGGCTGCGCGACACACCGGCCACCGATCCCTTGCGGCGATGGAGCGAGCGCTCTGCCGTCCACAGCAAAATGCCATGCAGGGTTGCCGCGCCAAACAGGCCGTAGGCCGCGATGCCCATGGCCCAGTGCAGCGCGAAGGTCGGCCCCGCTCCATACGGCGGGGTGAAGCCCCCGGGAAACACCCAGGTGAGCAAAATGGAGACAGCCGCCAGCACGCAGATCCAGCTGCGCAGCGTTTGCAGCGGGTAATACAGACTCTCCACCCAGTAGACCGCAGCCACCAGCCAGAAAGTCACCGACAGGGCCTGGGCGAAACCGAAATGCGGCTGCAGCTCGCCGTGCAGAACCAGGGCAAAGGTCACGGTCTGCGCAATCCAGGCCAGCGCCATCACCCAGGTGGACCAGCGCTCCGAGCGCCGCATCGCGCCGGTCACCGCGCCTTCCGCATGGCCGAGTGCCATGACGGGGCTGGGCCGCGACAACAGGGCGGCCAGCATGTACAGCGCGAAGGCGAGGCTATTCACTAAAATCGACATGTTTCGAGTTTAACCGAGCCCTTTGCTGTCAAGATGTGCCTCCAGCAGCAAAGCCGGGCTGTCCGCAGACGGTGCTCCGCGCCGTCCAGCCAGCTCGCACACCAGACCTCTTCACCCCATGCTCAACAATCTCACCCAGCGCCTGTCCCGTGTGGTCAAGACCCTCAAGGGCGAAGCGCGCATCACCGAGTCGAACATCCAGGACATGTTGCGCGAGGTGCGACTTGCGCTGCTGGAAGCCGACGTGGCCCTGCCCGTGGTACGCGCATTCACCGCGCGGGTGAAGGACAAGGCGCTCGGTCAGGACGTGGTTGGCTCGCTCACCCCGGGGCAGGCCCTGGTGGGCGTGGTGCAGCGCGAGCTCGCCGATCTGATGGGCGGGGACGCCGTGCCGCTCAACCTCGCCACCCAGCCGCCCGCCATCGTGCTCATGGCGGGTCTGCAGGGCGCGGGCAAGACCACCACCACTGCCAAGCTGGCGCGGCTGCTGACCGAGCGGCAGAAGAAGAAGGTGCTGACCGTTTCGTGCGACGTGTATCGCCCCGCGGCAATCGCGCAGCTTCAAACCGTCACGGCGCAGGCGGGAGCCGAGTTCTTTCCGTCATCGCCACAGGACAAGCCGCTGGACATCGCCCGCCGCGCCGTGGACTTTGCGCGCAGCCATCACCTTGACGTGCTGCTGGTGGACACGGCCGGGCGGCTGTCGGTGGACGAGGCGATGATGCGCGAAATCCAGGAGCTGCACGCTGCGCTCAAACCCATCGAGACCCTGTTCGTCGTCGATGCCATGCAGGGCCAGGATGCGGTGAATACCGCGCGTGCCTTCCACGACACCCTGCCGCTGACCGGCATCGTGCTGACCAAGCTCGACGGCGACGCCCGCGGCGGCGCGGCGCTGTCGGTGCGGCAGGTCACCGGCGCCCCGATCAAGTTCGCCGGCGTGTCGGAGAAGATCGACGGCCTGGAGCCGTTCGATCCGCGCCGCATGGCCGACCGCATTCTGGGCATGGGCGACATCCTCGCGCTGGTCGAGCAGGCCCAGCGGCAGGTCGATGTCGACGCTGCGCAGAAGCTCGCCGCCAAGGTGAAGTCCGGCGCGCAATTCGACCTCAACGACTTTCTGATGCAATTGCAGCAGATGAACAAGATGGGCGGCCTGCAAGGCATGCTCGACAAGCTGCCGGCCGACATGCAGGCCAAGGCGGGGCAGGCCGACATGAACCGCGCCGAGCGCGACATGCGCCGCATGCAGGGCATCATCCACAGCATGACACCGCAGGAGCGCCACAAGCCCGATGTCATCAAGGCCACGCGCAAGCGCCGCATCGCCGCAGGCGCCGGGGTGCAGGTTCAGGAGGTCAACCGCCTGCTCAAGCAATACGAGCAGATGCGCGACATGATGAAAAAGATGAAGGGCGGCAAGATGTTCAAGATGATGCAGCGCATGGGCGGCATGATGCCGCGCTGATGCCATATTGACGCCACGCCGCGCTTCGATCAGCCCGAGCCGCCCGCCACCAGCCAGCGCTGGCGCGCAGCGAGCACCGCGTCGGGATAGGCAGCACGGCCGCGTGAGCCGTTGTAGCGACCCAGGGCGTAGAACAGGCTGCCGTTCTCGATGTTGAGATAGTGCCGCAGGATGACGCAGCCATAGCGCAGGTTGACCTGCATGTGGAACAGGCTGGTGATGTCGCCATTGCCGATCTGCTGGGTCCAGAACGGCATCACCTGCATATAGCCCATTGCCCCGGCGGATGAAATGGCGTACTTCTTGAAGCCGCTCTCCACCTGAATCAAACCCAGGATCAGCGCGGGTTCCAGACCGGCGCGGTGCGCTTCATACCAGACCGTCTGTAGAAAGTCGCGCCGCACCGAGAAACCGGGAATGCGGCTCTGCAGCCGCGCCGACTCGGTGGCCAGCCAGACCCAGTATTGAGCGAAATGATTGGCGTCGCGGAAATGCGGCTGCGGCGGCGGTGCTTCCGCAATTTGCGCGGCCAGCGCGGTGCGCACCGCATCGCTGAGTTGCTCTTCCTTTTGCGCCCCGGCCCAGGCAGGCGTGGCAGGCAGACTCCAGCCCATACCCATGGCTGCGCCCGCACCCAGGCTGCGCAGCAGCCACTGGCGGCGAGACAGACCACGCATGCCACCGCCCCCTGCCGGTTCAGCGCTGCAGCCGGGCTTGCAACTGCGTGGATGCTTCGGCCAGCGGCAGCACCGTGGGCGCGGCGTCGCGGCGGTGCTGGTACTCCACCGTGCCTGCCTTGAGCCCGCGATCGGAAATCACCAGGCGGTGCGGCACGCCGATCAGTTCCCAGTCGCCCAGCATCACGCCCGGTCGCTCGCCCCGGTCGTCCAGCGCGGCGTCCACCCCAGCGGCGATGAGCTCGGCGTACAACGCGTCTGCGGCGTTGCGCACGTCTTCGCTGCGGTCGTAGCCGATGGGGCAGATCACCACAGTGAACGGGGCGATGGCGTCGGGCCAGATCATGCCCCGGGCGTCGTGGTTCTGCTCGATGCATGCGCCCAGAATGCGCGTGATGCCGATGCCATAGCAGCCCATTTCCAGGGTTTGCGACTTGCCCTTGTCGTCGAGGAAGGTCGCGCCCATCGCCGCAGAGTATTTGGTGCCGAGGTAGAACACATGCCCCACCTCGATGCCGCGACAGATCGACAGCGTTCCCTTGCCATCCGGACTGGGATCACCCGCCAGCACATTGCGGATGTCGGCGACTTCCGCCTCGGGCAGATCGCGGCCCCAGTTGACCCCGGTGTAGTGATAGTCCACCGCGTTGGCGCCCACGACAAAGTCGTGCATGTTCGCCACGGTGCGATCGGCGATCACCCGCACCGGATGCAGCGTGCCGATGGGGCCGAGATAGCCCGGCGGGGTGCCGAAGGTGGCGATGATTTCCGCCTCGGTCGCCATGCGGGTGCTGGAAAGCCCGGGAAGCTTGCTGACCTTGATGTCATTGACCGCATGATCGCCACGCACCAGCAGCAGCACGATGGTTGCCGGCTGTCCCGGCTCGTCGGCATCCACCGCGAGCACGACCGATTTGATGGTCTGCTGCAAGGGAATGCCCAACAGCGCGGCGACGTCCTCGCATTTGGCCGCGCCCGGCGTCGGCGTCTTGCGCAGCGGCTGCGTCGGCTCTGCGCGCCTGGCGATCAAGGGCAGCGCCTCGGCCTTTTCGATGTTCGCGGCATAGTCCGAGCCCTCGCAATAGGCAATGGCATCTTCGCCGGTATCGGCAATGACATGGAACTCGTGACTCAGCGAGCCACCGATGGCACCGGAGTCGGCCGCAACCGCACGGAACTCGAAGCCAAAACGCTGAAAAATCCGCTTGTAGGCTTCGAACATGGCGCGGTAACTGGCCTGCGCCGCCTCGAAATCGCGATCGAAGGAATACGCGTCCTTCATGGTGAATTCACGCGCGCGCATCACGCCAAAACGCGGCCGGCGCTCATCGCGGAACTTGGTCTGGATGTGATAGAAGTTGAGCGGCAACTGGCGCCAGCTGCGTACCTCGCTGCGCACCAGATCGGTCACCACTTCTTCAGAGGTCGGCTGGATCACGAAGTCGCGGTCATGGCGGTCCTTGATGCGCAACAGTTCGGGGCCGAACTTGTCCAGCCGCCCGGTTTCCTGCCACAGCTCGGCAGGCTGCACCACGGGCATCAGCAACTCGATGGCGCCCGCCCGGTTCATTTCCTCGCGGACGATGGCCTCGACCTTGCGGATGCTGCGCAGGCCCAGCGGCATATAGCTGTAAAGCCCTGCCGCGTGCTTTTTGATCATGCCCGCGCGCAGCATCAGCGCCTGGCTGCGAATATCGGCGTCCGCCGGATCATCCTTCTGGGTGGAAATGAAAAAACGGGAAATTTTCATGCAGAGCGGCACGAAGCCGACAAAATGGAGAAAGAACGGAACCGTCAACCACTTGCATCAGACGGACTAGCAAACACAGCAGGGGGCTTAAAAGAAGCCCTCCGGCCTCACGATGACTTGACGGCGCTGCCTATAATCAAAGCCAGAATTCTAAAAGATCGAGGACCAGGCGATGTTGGATCGTGAAGGCTACCGTCCCAACGTGGGCATCATCCTGCTCAACGCCAGAAACCAGGTGTTCTGGGGCAAGCGCGTGCGGGCGCATTCCTGGCAATTTCCCCAGGGCGGCATCAATCCGGGCGAAACGCCCGAGCAGGCCATGTACCGCGAACTGCACGAGGAAGTCGGCCTCAACCCCTGCCATGTCCGCATCATTGCCCGCACGCGGCATTGGCTGCGCTACGACGTTCCCAACCATTTTGTGCGGCGCGATAGCCGTGGCATCTACAAGGGCCAGAAGCAGATCTGGTATCTGCTGCGCCTGACCGGGCGCGACTGTGATGTCTGCCTGCGCGCGACCACGCACCCGGAGTTCGACGCCTGGCGCTGGAATGAATACTGGGTACCACTCGACAGTGTGATCGAGTTCAAGCGCGAGGTGTATCAGCTGGCCCTTACCGAGCTTTCGCACTTCATTCCCCGCGCCGAACCGCGCACCCGCTACCTGCGCGCCAATCTGCGCCACCGCCAGCCGCCTGACGAAGCGACGGCGGTGGATTGCGGCGAGCCGCTGTCCCTTCTCGACCACCCGGATCCCGCATGATTTTTTCCTTCTCAGCACGCAGGCGCACCGCAACACTAGTCTGCCTGCTGGCAGGTTTGAGCGCCATTCCGATGGCCTGCGCGGAGGCGTCTGATGACACCGGCTGGTTCGGTGCCAAGGCGAGCAACACGGCCGAATCTCCGGTGGTTTTTCCAGGCGCGCCCGCAGACCTGCTGCATGTCCACATCACTGCGGGCGGCGCTTTGCAATTTTTTGTCGATGCAGCCTCGATTTCGGTGCAGCCCGGGCAGACAGTGCGTTACACCCTCGTCGCCAAAACTGCGGGCGGGCCGAGCAACGGAACCTACGAGGGCATCAACTGCGCCCTCAGACAGTGGAAAATCTACGCGATCTGGAACGACTCCAGCAAGCAATGGACCGCTGCGCGCGGAAGCGACTGGCAGCCGATTCCCGAGTCGGGCGCCACACGCATCCACTCCACGCTGTACGCCGATGATTTTTGCAAGGACCGTGTCGTGAACGGCACGCCGGCAGACATGGCCCAGCGCATCAAACAGGGTCTGCGCGCCCTGCCGTACTGACCCCGCAGGGTCGATCCAGCCCTGGGCTTACGGAAACACCATATTGTCGCGGTGCACCAGCTCGGGTTCTTCACTGAATCCCAGGATGGTTTCGATTTCCGCTGAGGCGTGACGCATGATGCGGCGCGCCTGCGAGGCGGCATAGTTGCTCAGGCCGCGCGCCACTTCCACACCGGCACCATCGCGCACGGCGATGACATCGCCCCGCTCGAAATCGCCCTGCACATCCACCACGCCGACCGGCAACAGACTTGCACCTTGAGTCCGCAGCCGCTGCGCCGCGCCGTCATCCACCGTCACCCAGCCGCGCAATTGAAGATGATCGGCCATCCATTGCTTGCGCGCCGCGAGCTTGGCGCGGCCCGCCAGAAGCTGGGTGCCCACGATCTCTCCACGGGCAAGGCGCAACAAGATCTCTGGTTCGCGCCCGCTGGCGATCACGGTATGGGCCCCACTGCGCGCGGCGCGGCGAGCTGCGGTCACTTTGGTGGCCATGCCGCCTGTGCCAATGCCGGAGCCGGCGCCACCTGCCATGGCTTGCAGCGAGGCGTCCTCTGCGTCCGCCTGCGCGATGAGCCGGGCATCGGCATGCTTGCGCGGGTCTGCGCTGTAGAGGCCGGACTGGTCGGTCAGGATGATGAGCACATCGCCTTCCACCAGATTGGTCACCAACGCGCCAAGGGTATCGTTGTCACCGAACTTGATCTCGTCGGTCACCACCGTGTCGTTTTCGTTGATGACCGGCACCACGCCCTGTTCCAGCAAGGTCAGCAGGGTGGTGCGGGCATTGAGATAGCGCTGGCGATCCGCCAGATCGGCATGGGTGAGCAAGACTTGCGCTGCCACCATGCCACGCTCGCGAAACGCCGTTTCATAGGCCTGCGCCAGCCCCATCTGCCCCACGGCAGCAGCGGCCTGCAACTGATGCATTTCGCGCGGACGCTGCGACCAGCCCAGCCGGCGCATGCCTTCTGCGATGGCGCCGCTCGACACCAGAATGACGTCCTTGCCTACGGCACGCAGCCCGGCGATCTGCCCCGCCCAGCGCGACACGGCATCGAGATCGACGCCACGGCCTTCGTTGGTCACCAGACTGGAGCCGGCCTTGATGATGATGCGCCGTGCCGCCTGCACGACGGAGGGCGAATTCTGGATTTCAGTTGCTGACATCGTCACGGAAACGTGGATCGGGTTCGACAGTCTCGACCGGCTTGCTCTGGCCAATATGCTCGGCTATGGCATGCAGCAAGGGGTCGAGCCCCTCGCGCGCCAGTGCCGAAATCGGAAAAACCGGTCCTTTGTAGCGCAGGCGCCGCACCAGCGATTTCACTGCGGCATCACGCTCGCTTTCAGACAGCAGATCCAGCTTGTTGAGCACCAGCCAGCGCGGCTTGGACGCCAGTTCTGCATCGTACTTTTTCAGTTCTGCCACGATGGCGCGCACGTCCTTGACCGGATCGGCGCCCTCTTCGACCGGCGCCATGTCGACAATGTGCAGCAGCAATTTGGTGCGCTGCAGATGCCGCAGGAACTGGTGCCCCAGCCCCAGTCCTTCTGCCGCGCCCTCGATCAGCCCAGGAATGTCTGCGATCACAAAACTGCGCCCGGGCCCCAGACGCACCACGCCGAGATTGGGATACAGGGTGGTGAAAGGATAGTCCGCAATTTTTGGCCGCGCGTTCGACACGGCGGAAATCAGCGTGCTCTTGCCCGCGTTGGGCATGCCCAGCAGCCCCACGTCGGCCAGCACCTTGAGTTCGAGACGGAGCCTGCGGACTTCGCCCTCCTGCCCCTTGGTCGACTCGCGCGGTGCGCGGTTGACGCTGGACTTGAAATGCAGATTGCCAAGCCCCCCCTGCCCGCCATGCGCAATGATGATCTCCTGCCCATCCTGCACCAGATCCGCGAGCAGTTCATTCGTATCCGCGTCGTAGATCAGCGTGCCCACCGGCATGCGCAACACTTTGTCGGCCCCACCCGCCCCATATTGATCGGAGCCGCGCCCATGCTCACCGTTGCGTCCGCGGTGCAGCTTGGAAAAGCGAAAATCGACCAGGGTGTTGAGGTTGACATCCGCGCGGGCGATCACATGCCCGCCCCGGCCACCATCACCTCCATTCGGCCCGCCGAATGGAATGAATTTCTCGCGGCGAAACGACACACAGCCGTTGCCGCCGTTTCCGGCATGCGCCTCGATCACGACTTCATCGACAAATTTCACGACAGTGTCTCGTTTCGCTGAAAAAACAGAAAACCCCGGCAGGCGATGCAGGACCACAGAATGTGTGCCATGCCTCTCCACGCCGGGGCGTTGTTGGGTTGCTCACCCTGTTCCGGCAAACCGCGTGCCGGAATTCGCGCTTAGTTGGATACGACCGAAACCGTCTGGCGGTTGAATGCGCTTTTGACCGCAAACTCCACACGTCCATCGACCAGCGCGAACAAGGTGTGATCCTTGCCAATGCCAACATTGTGGCCTGCGTGAAATTTGGTGCCGCGCTGGCGCACGATGATGCCGCCAGCCGAAACGCCCTGGCCACCATACACTTTCACGCCAAGTCGCTTGGCTTCCGAGTCGCGGCCGTTGCGGGTCGAGCCGCCGCCCTTTTTCTGTGCCATGTCTGTTACTCCTTAGGCCGAGATCGCTTCGATCTGAAGCTCGGTGTAGTTCTGCCGATGCCCCTGATGTTTCTGATAGTGCTTGCGGCGACGCATCTTGAAAATGCGCACCTTGTCGTGCCGCCCGTGCGACAGCACCTTGGCCGTCACCTTCGCACCGTCGACCAGGGGGGTGCCGAATTTGGCATCGTCACCGTTCACCACGGCGAGCACCTCTTCCAGCACAATGTCCTGACCTACGTCTGCCGGCATCTGTTCTACCTTGATTTTTTCGCCAGCGGCAACACGGTACTGCTTGCCGCCGGTTTTTATGACCGCATACATAAGTTCACCTCATTGAAATCGCGGCAGCTCCCAGGAGGCGCAGCCGCACGGATTGCCAGGCCACACCCAATTTTTTGAGATGGCCCGGAAAAAGCCTTTCATTGTAGCACCCACCGCCATTTTTCCCTGCGACGTCAAAACAGCGTTGCCCATCCGCAAATCCGGGAGGTGTCGCCGCATGTCCGCAAGGACAGGTTCATAGAATGCGCAGACGCCACCAAGTAAAAAATCGTCAATCTGCCTGCCTTCATTCAGCATCCGACCGCCTTCCATGCCTTCTCCATCCGCGCAAGCGCCAACCATGGCGGCAGCACCGTCGATCCAGTCCGTCTTCGCCCCCATCACGCAGGACATGGAGGCCGTGGATCGAACGATCCAGACCCATCTGGCCTCGGAAGTGGCGCTGATCAACACCATCGGCGGTTACATCGTGACCGGGGGCGGCAAGCGCCTGCGCCCTGCCTTGCTGTTGCTTGTGGCACAGGCGCTCGGCTACCGCGGATTGCAGCAGCATGTGATGGCCGCCGTGGTCGAACTCATCCACACCGCCACGCTGCTGCACGACGATGTGGTGGATGAATCCTCCATGCGGCGCGGACGCGAAACCTCGAACGCCTTGTTCGGCAATTCTGCCAGTGTGCTGGTTGGCGACTTTCTTTACACCCGCGCTTTTCAGATGATGGTGTCCGTGGGCAGCATGCGCATTCTGGACATTCTTGCCGACGCCACCAACGTGATCGCCGAGGGCGAGGTGCTGCAGTTGCTCAACATGCACGACCCCGAAGTCGACGAGCAGCGCTACATGCAGGTCATCCGCTTCAAGACTGCCAAGCTGTTTGAAGCCGCAGCGCGCATCGGCGCCGTTCTCGCTGAAGCAGACCCGACCACCCAAGAGCAGATGGCGCTGGCGGGCCGCAGCTTCGGAACCGCCTTTCAGCTCATCGACGATCTGCTCGATTACAGCGGTCATGCTGAAGAACTCGGCAAGAACATCGGCGACGATTTGCGTGAAGGCAAACCCACACTGCCCCTGATCATTGCCATGCAACGCGGCTCTTCAGCGCAGCGGTCACTGATCGAAGACGCCATTCGTCAGGGCGACGCTTCCGCACTGAATGATGTCATGGCCGTCGTTCATCACTGCGGCGCCATGGAAACCGTGCGGGAGGCCGCACAAAGCGAAATCCGCATCGCCGAGAACGCACTCGGACAACTCAAACCTGGCCCGGCTCAGCAGGCTCTGCTAGACTTATGCGCTTACTCTTTGGGACGCACGGTTTGAAAAGCCTGACGGCTGCTTGCAACAAGCGCAGCGCGCGGGTCTAGACCGGAGACCAACCCAGAGGAGATCGGGGTGTAGCTTAGCCTGGTAGAGCGCTACGTTCGGGACGTAGAGGCCGGAGGTTCGAATCCTCTCACCCCGACCAAGAATTTCAAAACAACACGGCCACCACAAGTGGCCGTTTTTGTTATGTCATTCAAGGACTTAGAAAAGTCCCTCGGTCGAGGCGCCAGAGTATCGCGCTGCGGACGCAAAACGGAAAATGTCGTCTTTTGAGCAGAAAAGCGACACGTTGCTCCAATTTCGCTCCAATTCAGCGCGTCTCAAGCTTCTCCTGTTTGCGCGTGAGTCACTGCATTCAGGCGTTTTGGCCGTCTTTTCCACGGTTTAAAGCGCAATGCTGTGGCGAGGGAATTTAAGTCAAGACCCTGCCTACACGGGATTCCATCAACGACCATCCGACGCACACCAGACTGCCCATGGCCACCGCGTGTTTTCCGAGAATCGACCGAAAGCGGACATTTGCACATCTGCCGTCCGTCACACCCTGATTGAGATTGCCCGCCCATGGCTGGTGCCCGCCTCCTGGCGGGGCTTTGCATCCGGATGCGCGTGACGAATCGGCTTGTTCCCGTGCGCGCTCAGCCCCTACGCGTTTCAGCGCGGGGATGACCCCATTTGGGCAACACTGAACAAGTCTCTTGCGCGCTGCGCATCCGGGCGGCGGGCGGTCTGCTGCGTTGCACATCCTCGCCATAGCGACGGCTATGGCTGTGGTGTGCGCCTTGCATCCCATCCCGCAGCCCGGCGCGCATCATCACAAAGGTTGATTCAGTGTTGCCTCAGCGCAAGCCGCCCGCCTCCGCAGTGACCAGTTCGATGCCGGTCCAGTCGATACCGCCACGGCCCTTGGCCAGGCTGGTGAGCAGGCGTTCATGCAGCAGGTCGACCAGTGGCATCGGCAGGGTGGCTTGCTCGGCGACCTCGCGCACCAGCCGCACATCCTTGAGCCCCAGCTCCAGCTTGAACCCCGCCGGTTCATACTGCCGCTGCGCCAACAGCTTGGAGTAATTCTGATAAATCGGGCAGCCAAAAATGGTCTCCCCCCAAAACGCCGCCAGCGCCTCGCGGTCGACACCGTTTTTTTCCGCCAGCGCCAGGGCTTCGCCCATCGCCTCCACCGCCGAGAGAATGACAAAGTTGCCGCTGAGCTTGACCACATTGGCCGCACCAGGTTCCTCGCCAAAATCATGAATGCCCTGGCCCAGGGCGCGCAACACCGGCTCGGCCCGTGCCTTGGCGCCTGCATCGCCGGACTGCACTATCCACAGCTTTTTCGCCGCGGCCGCCTCCGGGCGTCCGAATACCGGGGCGCTGACGAACAAGCTGCCATGACGCGCGTGCTCCTGCGCAAGCAGACGGGAGGTCTCGGGAGAGACCGTGCTCATGGAGATGTGCAATCCACCGGCACCCAGGGTCGGCGCAAAACCCTGCGCACCCAGGGTGACCTCTTTCAGCGCCGCGTCATTGGCCACCATGGTGACCACCACACCGCCCGGCTGCACGGCCTGCGCCGGAGAAGCCGCCAGGGTCGCCCCGGCTTGCACCAGTTGGGACGCCCGTTCCGGGTTGCGGTTGTAGACCACAAGCGTTGGAAAGACGCCGAGCAGATTGCGCGCCATCGGCGCACCCATGCTGCCCAGTCCGATAAAGGCAAGGGACTCGTTGGTGTTCATGGAAACCTCTCCGGGGTGTGATGGAGACCCGATGGCTTCGGGTCAACGCCGCATTTTGCGTTGCACCGCTGTTTCGTGCTGCAGTGCGGAAAATCTTGATTCGGGTCAAACCGACAACATATCTGTGCTATCGACAAGACCCAATCAATAGGAGTTCCCATGCAACCATCCCAGACCTCCGCCCAGCAGACGGCCGAACGCGCCGTCGTGCCCGAGGTGGTCATCCTGGCGCAGCTGCTGCACAAGCTCGACCGTCAGCCGCTGCAGGCCAGTGCAGAGCAATGCCGGGTTGTCGCCAGCAAGCTCGCTGCCGAGTTGCGGCGCCTGCCCGCAAGTCCCTGGCTGGACGCGGTGTTGCGTCGCTATCCGGAGGCTGCCGAGGTGTACGAGAACGTCCGCTACGACCTGGCCGGACTCTGCCGCGCGCCGCTCGAACAAGCCGCAGCGGCGGAGGTTCAGGCCAGGCAGTTGCTGGCGTCGGTCGCCCGCCGCCCCGGCAAGACCGCATAGTCTCACCGCAGACGGCAGGGCGGCGTCGCCTCGCACAACACAGAGGAGAGCAACGCCAGGTCCGCATGACACATCACTGGCAGTGTGTGCCAGTCGCAGTTGTTCCAGGGCTGTCTGCGCAGACTCGGGCCCGCGGCACACCAGCATCCCCGCTGCAAGACGCCAGCGCGGGGTTGCAGCTCCACGGGATAGCGCTGCAGAAGAACGGCCGCCTCAGCCAGTGCCTCCAGCGATTCCTTTTTTCCCCCTGCGGGGCGTTTTTCTGGAGTGTGCGCACTTGCCGTCACTCGGACGAGGTGGGGTCAAGAATCGACGCCCGCGAGGCGCAGCACCTGTGATGCACTGCTGTCTGCGCTGGCGCGCCGAGTACCGTGTCGCCCGGCCTGTCCGGGCTGTGGAATTGCACCACGTCACGGGAAGCGATCGCATGGCTCTCTAAACTGTGGATTTTTCACGCCAAATCGGTGCGACGAACAAGGCCAAGGATTTACAAAGAGCGCCTGTCGCACGCATCATTGACAGCCCACCCTGTGCAGCATCATGTCCGCCACTTCGATTGCCGCTTCCGCTTCCACCCCGTCCAAGGCTCTTCCCGGCCTGGCGCATGCCTTGGTACAGGCCGAGTTGCTGCCGCGCACTCTGGTGGAGCAGATTCACCAGCGCGCACAGGAAACCCGCAGCAGTTTCATTGCCACACTGATCGGCAGTGGGTCGATGAATGCGCCCGATCTGGCGCACTGGGTCAGCAAGACGTTTTCGCTTCCCTTGCTCGATCTGGACGCGTTCGATCCAACGCGTCTGGCCACTGGCGCGATCGACTCGAAAATCATCCAGACGTACAAAGTTCTGCCCTTGCTCAAGCGGGGCAATCGTCTGGTCGTCGCCACCGCCGATCCTGCCGACCACGAGGCGGAAGACAAGATCAAGTTCCAGTCGCAGGCGCAGATCGAGCTAGTTGTCGTTGAATACGACAAGCTCACGCGCATCATCGAGCAGGCCGGGCAATCGGCGAACACGCAGATTTCTGCACTGGTCGGCGAGGACTTCGACCTTGGCGACCTGAGCGACGGCTCCGAGCAGGCCGAGACCAAGGATCTGGCGAACGAGGTTGATGACGCACCTGTCGTTCGGTTTTTGCAAAAAATGCTGATCGACGCGATCAATATGCGCGCTTCCGATCTGCATTTCGAGCCGTTCGAGCATTTTTACCGCATCCGCTTTCGCGTCGATGGGGAACTGCGTGAAATCGCCCAGCCGCCGGCTTCGATCAAGGAAAAACTCGCCTCGCGCATCAAGGTCATTTCCAAGCTGGACATCGCCGAACGCCGCGTGCCGCAGGACGGGCGCATGAAACTGCGCATCAGCCCGGAAAAGTCGATCGACTTCCGGGTGAGCACCCTGCCGACTTTGTATGGCGAAAAAATCGTCATGCGGATTCTCGATTCCTCGGCCGCCAAGCTGGGGATCGACGCCCTGGGCTACGAGCCCGAGGAGCGCGAAAAGCTGCTGCGCGCGATCCACCGGCCCTACGGCATGATTCTGGTGACCGGGCCGACGGGCAGCGGCAAGACCGTGTCGCTCTATACCTGTCTGAACCTGCTCAACCAGCCCGGGGTCAACATCTCCACGGCCGAAGACCCGGCGGAAATCAACCTGCCCGGTGTCAATCAGGTCAATGTCAACGAAAAGGCCGGCCTCACCTTCGCCAACGCGCTGCGCGCCTTCTTGCGCCAGGACCCTGACATCATCATGGTGGGTGAGATCCGCGATCTCGAAACCGCAGACATTTCGATCAAGGCCGCGCAAACCGGCCACCTCGTGCTCTCCACAGTGCACACCAATGACGCGCCCACCACGCTGACCCGCCTGATGAACATGGGCGTGCCCGCGTTCAACATCGCCTCCAGCGTGATTCTCATCACCGCGCAGCGCCTGGCGCGCAAGCTCTGCACGCAGTGCAAGACGCCGGTCGATCTGCCGGCAGAAACCCTGCTGGAGGCCGGATTTCGCGAAGAAGACCTGGACGGCAGCTGGAAGCCGTACAAGGCGGGAAAGTGCAATGCCTGCGGCGGCTCGGGCTACAAGGGCCGCGTCGGCATCTATCAGGTCATGCCGATCACGGAAGAAATTCAGCGCATCATTCTTAACCACGGCACAGCCATGGACATCGCCGAGCAGGCGCGCAAGGAAGGCGTGCGCTCGCTGCGCGAGTCCGGGTTGATCAAGGTGAAACAGGGGGTCACATCCCTGGAAGAAATCATCGCCGTGACCAACGAGTAAACGGGGGAAGCACCATGGCTACAGCAGCGGCACGAACAGCGAAGGAAGCGCTGTTCCAGTGGGAAGGGAAAGATCGGCAGGGCAAGCTCCAACGCGGCGAACTGCGCGCAGGCAGCGAGGCCATCGTCTCGGCCTCGCTGCGGCGCCAGGGCATTCTGGTCACCAAGGTCAAGAAGCGGCGGCTGAGCAGCGGCAAGGCCATCAAGGCCAAGGACATTTCCACCTTCACCCGCCAGATGTCCACCATGATCAAGGCCGGGGTGCCGCTGCTGCAATCCTTCGACATCGTGGGGCGCGGTCATCCCAATCCGAACATGGCCAGGCTGATCATGGACATCCGCGGCGACGTGGAAACCGGCACCAGCCTGTCGAATGCGTTTCGCAAGCATCCCAAATACTTCGACGCGCTGTATTGCAATCTGGTCGAGGCCGGTGAAACCGCCGGTATGCTCGAGCTGGTTCTGGACCGGCTGGCCACCTATCAGGAAAAGTCACTGGCCATCCGCAGCAAGATCAAGAGCGCGCTGACCTATCCGATTGCGGTGATGGTGGTGGCCTTCGTGGTCGTGTCCATCATCATGCTGTTTGTCGTGCCCGTGTTCACCGAGGTGTTCTCGCAGTTTGGTGCCAGCCTTCCTGCGCCCACCCTCATGGTGGTGGCGATGTCCAACTTTTTCGTCCACTACTGGTACATCCTGTTCGGCACCATCTTTCTGGGCGGCTATTTCTTCCTGCAGTCCTGGAAGAAATCCATCAAGATGCAGGAGACCATGGATCGGTTGCTGCTGCGCGTGCCGGTGTTCGGCAAGCTGGTGCGCCTGGGCGCGCTGGCGCGCTGGACCCGTACCCTGGCCACCATGTTCGGTGCCGGCGTGCCGCTGGTCGAAGCGCTGGACGCCGTGGGTGGTGCGGCCGGCAATATCGTCTATCTGCGGGCCACCGAAAAGATCCAGCAGGACGTCTCCACCGGCACCAGCCTGACCACGTCGATGCAGACACAGGGCGTGTTTCCGCCGTTGGTCATCCAATTGACTTCGATCGGCGAGGAATCCGGCTCGCTGGATTCCATGCTGAGCAAGGCCGCAGACATTTACGAGGCTGAAGTGGATGAACTGGTGAAGAACCTCTCCGCCCTTCTTGAGCCGATCATCATCGTGTTCCTGGGCGTGATCATCGGCGGCCTGGTGGTGGCGATGTATCTGCCCATTTTCAATCTTGGCAAGGTTGTCGGCTGATGCCCGACGTCAGTACGCTGCCCCTGAGCTTCTGGGTACTCGCCGCCGGGCTGTTCGGCCTGGCGGTGGGTAGTTTTCTGAACGTGGTCATCTACCGCCTGCCGGTCATGATGGAGCGGCAATGGCAGGCGGATGCCCACGCAACACTCCATCCAGATGCTGAAAGCACGCATCCCGAGCGTTTCGATCTCGTCGTGCCCCGTTCGCGCTGCCCGTCCTGCGGCCACCAGATCACCTGGTGGGAGAACATTCCGGTGTTGAGCTATGCCTTGCTGCGCGGGCGTTGCTCGGCCTGCGGCACGGCAATTTCCCTGCGCTATCCGCTGGTGGAACTGATCACCGCGCTGCTGAGTGCGGCAGTGGTCTGGCGCTGGGGAGCGAGCTGGGACAGCCTGGCATTTATTGCCCTGCTGTGGTCGCTCATCACCCTGGCCTTGATCGATTTCGACACCACCCTGCTGCCGGACAGCATCACCCTGCCGTTGCTGTGGCTCGGCCTGATCTGGCATGCCTTGCTGCACCCGGATCAACTCTCCAGCGCGGTCTGGGGCGCAGTCGTTGGCTACCTGGCACTGTGGTCCGTCTATCAAGTATTCAAGCTGCTGACCGGCAAGGAAGGCATGGGCTTTGGCGACTTCAAGCTGCTGGCGGCGCTCGGGGCCTGGTTCGGCGTCGCGGCGCTGTTGCCCATCATCCTGCTGTCCAGCATCTGCGGCGCGGTGATCGGCATCACCCTGCAACTCCTCAAGCTGACCGAGCGTGGGCGGCCCATTCCCTTCGGGCCGTTTCTCGCCGCAGCGGGCATCGTGCTGCTGTTCATCGGACCCAGCACCTTGTTGTCCTACATTCTTCCCGCCTCGGGGGCATGAGCCAAGCTGGACGCCTGCGCATCGGGCTGACCGGCGGCATCGGCTCGGGCAAGTCGGCAGTCGCCGATTCTCTGGCGGCGCAGGGCGCGGCCATCGTCGATGCAGACGCTGTCGCGCATCAACTCACCGCCCCCGGCGGAGCGGCAATGCCCGCCCTGATCGAGGCATTCGGCGCCGGGATCTGCGACGCACGTGGCGCCCTGGACCGTGCAGCCATGCGTGAGCGGGTGTTCCACGACCCGCAAACCCGAGCACGGCTCGAATCCATCCTGCATCCCCGCATCGGTGAAGCGATGCAGCGCGCTGCCTCGCACGCGACGGGCGACTACCTCGTCTTCGTCGTGCCCCTGCTCGTCGAACATCTCGCGCGCTGGCGGCCGCTGATTCATCGGCTCTGCGTGGTGGACTGCCCCGAATCGCTGCAGATCGCGCGTGTGAGATCGCGCTCCGGACTGGCACCCGAGACCATCGCCGCCATCCTGGCTGCGCAAGCCACGCGCGCGCAGCGCCTGGAAGCCGCCGACGACGTGATCGACAACAGCGGCAGCCTGCACATGCTGGCCGATCAAGTCCATGCGCTGCATGCAAAATATCGGGCGCTGGCTTTCAAAAATTGAGTTCGATGGCAGCTTGCGTGACAATGGGCACAGGCGCCCTGCTGCCTTTCTTTTCCACGCGCGGGCCAACACCCACCGTTCGCATGGTCATGCGCCAGGCAGCACAAACCGGATCGACCTGTGATTCTGTACGAATATCCCCTGCACGAACGCGTGCGCACCCTGCTCAGACTGGAGCACCTGTTCCGGCGTGTCGATGTGCTGCAGCAGAGCGCGCAGGCAGAGCACCATCATTTCGCACTCATCACACTGTTCGAACTCATGGATGTGGCCACACGCCAGGACCTGAAGTCGGAGACCCTCAAGGAACTCGAGCGGCAGAGACAGGGCTTCATCGCCTTCCGCGGCAATCCAGCGGTCGCTGAATCGGCATTGGACGCGGTGCTCGAGGAGACCGAGCGGGCATTTGCCGCACTGAGCCAGCAGCAGGGCCGCATCGGACAAAGCCTGCAGGAAAACGAATGGCTCATGGCCATCCGCAGCCGCGCCAACATCCCGGGCGGCACCTGCGAGTTCGACCTGCCCGCGTATTACGCCTGGCAGCATTTGCCGCAGCAGCAGCGCCAGACCGATCTGCTGCGCTGGATGAGCGTGTTCGCGCCCCTGGCCAGCAGCGTGGAGTTGCTGCTGCGCCTGCTGCGGGATGCTGGCAGCACGCGCAAGCTCCAGGCAGTGAACGGCGCCTACCAGCAGCAGCTCACGGGCAAGACCTATCAACTGCTGCGGCTGCGCATCGACGGTGCCCTGGGCCTGGTACCTGAAATCACCGGGCACCGCCTGATGGTGTCCGTGCGCTTCATGCAACCCGATGCCGAATGGCGCATGACGCCCTCGGCAGACGACGTGCCGTTTGAAATGACTCTGTGTGCGTAGCCGATCCCCCATGGACTCCAAGCAAACTCCGGCCTCGAGCCGCCAGGTGCGCTGCCCACAATGCGGCGCCTTGACCGTTTACAGCCCCAGCAATCCGTGGCGCCCGTTTTGCAGCGAGCGCTGCAAATCCATCGATTTCGGCGCCTGGGCCAGCGAGAGCTACCGCGTGGAGGCAAAGCCAGAGCCCACCGACTTCGATGACGCCCAGGCCCTGGATCTCTCTGGCGGGCTAGCCAGCAAGCCGCACTGACATCGACAGCTGCGGCAGGGGCATCAGCCTGCGCTGCGCTCCTGGCTCAGCCACTCCAGCACCGGCAGGGCACCGGGCAGCACCGGAGACACCGTGACCGGCAGGGTCTGCCAAGAAATCTGTTGACCCTCGCGCCCTTGCGGTTCGCCCTGCCAGGCGGTGATGCGGCAGAACTGGAGATCGACCAGCGCATGCGGATAGTCCATGCGCAGGCTGCGCCAATACTGGGCTTCAAGCACGGTCACCCCCAGTTCCTCAGTGAATTCACGGGCCAGCGCGTCCTGCAGCGACTCACCCGCTTCGAGCTTGCCGCCCGGAAACTCCCAGTACCCTGCATAGGGCTTGCCTTGAGGCCGCGATGCCATCAGAAAGGCGCCATCCGGGCGGATCATCAGCCCGACCGCCACGGCGATCGGCACACGCGAAGCGCTCATTTGCCGCCGCGGCCTGCAAAGTCGCGTGCGAATTGCCAGGCCACCCGGCCAGAGCGCGAACCCCGCTCCAGCGCCCACACCAGCGATTCCTGCAGCGCCTTGTCCATCTGCCTGTCCGTCACGCCGAAGGCGGCAAGCCAGTGCGCAGCGATGCGCAGGTATTCGTCCTGGCTGTAGGGATAGAAACTCACCCACAATCCGAACCGTTCGGACAGGGAAATCTTCTCCTCCACCACCTCGCCCGGATGGATCTCGCCGTTTTCCAGATGCTTGTAGCTCAGGTTTTCCTGCAGATACTCGGGCATGAGATGCCGACGGTTGGACGTGGCGTAGATCAGCACGTTGTCGGCAGTGGCGCTCACCGACCCATCGAGCACGGACTTGAGCGCCTTGTAGCCGGGCTCGCCTTCCTCGAACGACAGATCGTCGCTGAACACGATGAAGCGCTCCGGGCGCTTTGCGAGCAGCTCGGTGAGTTCGGGCAGGTCGATCAGGTCGGCCTTGTCCACCTCGACCAGGCGCAGGCCCTGGCGCGCGAACTTGTTCAGGCTGGCCTTGACCAGCGAGGACTTTCCGGTGCCGCGCGAGCCGGTGATGAGCACATTGTTGGCCGGCTTGCCCTGCACGAACTGGCGGGTGTTGCGCTCGACCCTGCGGCGCTGTTCGTCAATGCCGACCAGATCGTCATACGAGATGGGCGAGAGCTTGTGCACCGGCACGAGCTGCTTGCGCCCACCCTTGCCAACCCAGCGAAAGGCAACCGAGGCAGCCCAGTCCGGTTCGGCTGCGGGCGCGGGCAGGATGGTTTCCAGCCGATCGAGCAGGCTGTGTGCGCGGGTGAACAGGGCCGCGAGTTGCTGCGGCAGGTCGGCGGCAGGCGGCACAGCCTGGGGCTGCGGGGAGTGCGCGGAAACTGTTGTCGCCTGGGGGCGCTTGCGGCTTGTCGGCATGTCAGGAGCGGTAATCGGCGTTGATGGACACATAGTCGTGCGACAGATCGCAGGTCCACACCGTGGCCGCTGCGGCTCCGCGCCCCAGCAGGATGCGCACGGTGATTTCCGCCTGCTGCATCACCCGCTGGCCCTCCTCCTCACGGTAGGCGGGGTGACGCCCTCCGCGGGTGGCCACATGCACCGCGTCGAGATACAGATCGACGCCATTCACATCCAGATCGCTCACCCCGGCGTAGCCGACCGCGGCCAGGATGCGGCCGAGATTGGGGTCGCTGGCGAAGAACGCGGTCTTGACCAGCGGTGAATGCGCCACGGCATACGCCACCAGCCGCGCCTCGTCGCGGCTGCGCGCGCCTTCCACCTGGACGCTGATGAACTTGGTCGCGCCCTCGCCGTCGCGCACGATGGCCTGCGCGAGTTGCTGCGCAAGCCGGGTGAACGCGGCCTGCAGCGCCAGCGCCTGTGGGCTCGATGCGCTGGTGATCGGCGGCAGCGCCGCCTTGCCGGTGGCCATGACGATCAGCGAATCGTTGGTCGAGGTGTCGCCGTCGATGGTGATGCTGTTGAACGAATCGTCCGCCGCGGCGCGGGTGAGCTGCTGCAGCACGTCGGGGCGAACTGCGCAATCGGTGGCGATGAAGCCGAGCATGGTCGCCATGTTCGGCCGGATCATGCCTGCGCCCTTGCTGATGCCGCTGAGCGTGACGGTCACGCCGTCGATCACCACCTGAAGGCTGGCGGCCTTGGGCAGGGTGTCGGTGGTCATGATGGCCTGCGCGGCGTCGGCCCAGCCGTCACTGCGCGCGGCGGAAATGGCAGCGGGCAGGCCAGCGAGCAGTCGCTCCATCGGCAGCGGCTCGAGAATGACGCCGGTGGAGAACGGCAGCACCTGCTGCGGCTGCACGCCCAGCAGCGCGGCGAGTTCCACACAGGTCTGCTGCGCATCGGCCAGACCCTGCGCGCCGGTGCCGGCGTTGGCGCAGCCGGTGTTGATGACCAGGGCGCGCACATCCAGCCCGCCGGTGGCCTGCAGGTGCTGGCGGCAGACCTGCACGGGCGCAGCGCAAAAACGGTTTTGCGTGAACACGCCTGCAACGCTGGCGCCGGGCGCGATCTGGATCACGGTGAGATCCTTGCGCCCGGGCTTGCGGATCTGGGCTTCGGTCACCCCGAGGCGCACGCCCTCCACGGCGCGCAAGGCGGCTGGATCAGGAGCTGACAGATTCACGGCCATGTTGAACTCTCCAGAAAAGGATGGACATCACGCTTTTGGGCAGGCCTGCCCTGCGTCCGGGCAGGTCGCTTCAGCTCAGCTTGCCGTGGCAATGCTTGTATTTCTTGCCACTGCCGCAGGGGCAGGGATCGTTGCGGCCCACTTTGGGGTACTGATCCGCTTCGTGCGCGGCGGTCGCTGCACCACCGGTCACCGCCATTGCCGCCAGTGCGGCCTCGGAACTGTCGAGCACGGAAATGCCCGACGCCGCATCGGCATGCTGGAAATTGACATGGATGCGCTGCGCCTGCTGCTCCATGCTCTCGGCGGCCTGCTCGGCCTGTTCCGGGCTTTGCACCTGCACCGTCATCAGGACGCGGGTGACTTCGGTTTTCACGGAGTCAAGCATCATGCCGAACAGTTCGAACGCCTCGCGCTTGTATTCCTGCTTGGGCTGCTTCTGCGCATAGCCGCGCAGATGGATGCCCTGACGCAGATGGTCCAGCGCCGACAGGTGCTCGCGCCATTGCTGATCGAGGGTCTGCAGCAGCACCACGCGCTCGAACTGCGCGAAGTTCTCCTTGCCGACCTGCTCGACCTTGGTGGTGTAGGCCGTATCTGCCGCTTCGAGCACGCGTTCGAGCACGTCCTCGTCGGTCATGTTCTCGTCCGACTCCAGCCAGCTCTTCAGCGGCAGGTCGATCTGCCATTCGTCGCGCAGCACCTTCTCCAGCCCGGGGATGTCCCACTGCTCTTCCATGCTCTGCTCGGGCACATAGGCGCGCACCAGATCGGAGAAGGCGCCCTGGCGCAGCGCGGTGATCTGCTCGCTCACCTCGGTGGAATCGAGCAGTTCATTGCGCTGCTGATAGATGATCTTGCGCTGCTCGTTGGCGACGTCGTCGTATTCGAGCAGTTGCTTGCGGATGTCGAAGTTGCGCGCCTCGACCTTGCGCTGCGCGCTCTCGATGGAGCGCGTGACCATGCCGGCTTCGATGGCTTCGCCCTCGGGCATTTTCAGCCGTTCCATGATGGCCTTGACCCGGTCGCCGGCAAAAATGCGCATCAGCGAGTCGTCGAGCGACAGGTAGAAGCGGGTGGAGCCGGGGTCACCCTGTCGCCCGGACCGACCGCGCAACTGGTTGTCCACGCGGCGGCTTTCATGCCGCTCGGTGCCGATGATGTGCAGGCCGCCAGCCGCAATCACCTTGTCGTGCAGCGATTGCCACTCGCTCTTGATGGTGTGCACCCGGGCCGCCTTTTCCTCGTCCGACAGATTGGGATCGGCCTCGATGAGTTCGCACTGCTTTTCGACATTGCCGCCGAGCACGATGTCGGTGCCGCGGCCCGCCATATTGGTGGCGATGGTGATCATGCCCGGTCGCCCAGCCTGGGCCACGATCTCGGCTTCGCGCGCGTGCTGCTTGGCGTTGAGCACCTGATGCGCCAGCTTTTTCTGCTGCAGCAACAGCGAGAGCTTTTCGCTGCTCTCGATCGAGGTGGTGCCCACCAGCACCGGCTGGCCGCGCGCGTGACAGTCGCGAATATCCTCCACCACGGCGAGGTCGCGCTCATGCGCAGTCTTGTAGACCTTGTCCTGCGCGTCCTTGCGGCGGATGGGCTTGTTGGTCGGAATGACCACGGTTTCGAGCTTGTAGATTTCCTGGAACTCGAAAGCTTCGGTGTCGGCGGTGCCGGTCATGCCGCCGAGCTTGGCGTACATGCGGAAGTAGTTCTGGAAGGTGATCGAGGCCAGCGTCTGGTTCTCGCTCTGAATGTCCACGCCTTCCTTGGCTTCCACAGCCTGATGCAGACCGTCGGACCAGCGGCGGCCCGCCATGATGCGGCCGGTGAACTCGTCGACGATGATGACCTCGCCGTTCTGCACCACGTAATGCTGATCGCGGTGGTAGAGATGGTGCGCGCGCAGCGCGGCGTACACATGGTGCATCAGCAGAATGTTGCTCGGGTCGTACAGCGTGGTGCCCGGAGGAATGAGCCCCATTTCAGCCAGGATGGCCTCGGCCTTCTCGTGCCCCGATTCGGTGAGGAAGACCTGGTGCGCCTTTTCATCCACCGTGAAGTCGCCCGGCTTTTCCACGCCCTTGCCGGTGATGGGATCTTCCTCGCCGATCTGCCGCTCCAGCCGGGGCACGATGACGTTGATCTTCCGGTACAACTCGGTGTTGTCGTCAGCCTGGCCAGAGATGATGAGCGGCGTGCGCGCCTCGTCGATGAGGATGGAATCGACCTCGTCGATCAGCGCGTAGTTCAGGCCGCGCTGCACCCGCTCGGCCGGCTCGTACACCATGTTGTCGCGCAGGTAGTCGAAACCGTATTCGTTGTTGGTGCCATAGGTCACGTCGGCGGCGTAGGCGGCCTGCTTTTCCGGCTTGGTCATGTTGGGCAGGTTGATGCCCACGCTCAGGCCCAGAAAGTTGTAGAGGCGGCTCATCCACTCGGCATCGCGCCGGGCAAGGTAGTCGTTCACCGTGACCACATGCACGCCCTTGCCGGTCAGCGCGTTGAGGTAGACCGGCAGCGTGCCCACCAGGGTCTTGCCCTCGCCGGTACGCATTTCGGCGATCTTGCCCTGGTGCAGCGCGATGCCACCAATCATCTGCACATCGAAGTGCCGCATCTTCAGCGCGCGCTTGCCGCCTTCGCGCACGACGGCAAAGGCTTCCGGCAGCAGATCGTCGAGGCTGCGGCCATTGGCGATCTGTTGCCGGAAGTCTGCGGTCTTGGCCTTCAGCGCATCGTCGCTGAGTTGCTCGAACTGCGGCTCCAGGGCATTGATGCGCTCGACCACGCGCCGGTACTGGCGCAGCAAACGCTCGTTTCGGCTGCCGAACAGACTGGTGAGGAATTTGACTGGCATGGGGAGGCGGACTCCTGGCCCGCAGTAGGGAATGGGTTTGATGGGAAGACCGCCGCAACACACAACCGCGTGGTTTCCAGAACGTTTCATTGTATGCGTGCGTTTTGACGCCTTTCGCACTGGCACAATGCGGATGGATTCATGCTTTTCCAGTCCGTTCCGTCACGCTGCGTTCATGCCCCGCCATCGTTCCTCGTCCGCTACGCCGTCTCTGCAAAAGGGGGCTAGGTCGCTGTCGGCCTGGGCGCAGGTCACGTTGCCCCTTGCCGCGCTGCGCGACGCCGCTCTGCTGTCGCGACGCATGTGGGAGGTTGCGCAACGGGTGCTCCCTGCGGCCCTGCTCGGTGGCGTGCAACCGGGGCGATGGCAGGAGGGCGTCTGGAGCCTGACCGCCAGTTCCAGCGCGGTGGCGGCCAAGCTCAGTCAGCTCAAGCCAACGTTGCTGCGCGACTTGCAGGCGGGCGGCTTCGCCGTGCGCGACATTCGCATCCGGGTGCAACCCCGCGAGGAACGCCGAGCGGCAGCGCCACCGCCCCCGTCTCAGGAACCAAGCTGCCCTTCGTCAGTGCAGGCCCGCCTGCGTGCCCTGCTCGCAAAAACGGACTCGGCACCGCGCTGACAGGCGCTAGAAGGCAAACGTCGGGATGGCGCGAAATGCCGCAGGCGCACGGCTCGCGTCCTCGAAACTGACGATTTCAAACGCGCTTTCATCGGCAAACAGTTCGCGCAGCAGCAGGTTGTTCACCGCATGGCCGCTGCGAAACGCGCTGTACGCGCCGATCAGCGCCTTGCCCGCCACATACAGATCGCCGATGGCATCGAGCGTCTTGTGTTTGACGAACTCGTCGTCGAACCGCAGGCCCTCCTGATTGAGCACGCGGTATTCATCCATGACGATGGCGTTTTCCATGCTGCCGCCCAGCGCCAGGCCGCGTTCGCGCAGGGTTTCCACATCGCGCATGAAGCCGAAGGTACGGGCGCGTGCGATGTCTTTCACATAGGAATCGCGCCCGAGATCGAACACGGTGGACTGCGCCGTCTGATCGACCGCGGGATGGTCGAAGTCGATGTCGAAACTGAGCTTGAAGCCGTCGTAGGGTTCCAGCCGCGCCCATTTCTGGTCATTGCCCTGACCGAGCCGCAACTCCACCGGCTTGCGCACACGAATGAAGCGTTTCGGCGCATTTTGCAGGGCAATGCCCGCAGATTGCAGCAAATACACAAAGGAGGAAGCCGAACCGTCAAGAATCGGAATCTCCTCGGCGGTGACGTCGATATACAGGTTGTCGATGCCCAGACCGGAGCAGGCCGACAGCAGATGCTCGACAGTGTGAATTTTCACGTCGCCACGCCCCAGGGTGGTGGCCATGCGGGTGTCCACCACGGCAAACGGATTCAGCGCGATCTCCACCGGCTCGCTCAGGTCGGTGCGGGTGAACACGATGCCGGTATCGGGCGGTGCCGGGCGCAGGGTGAGTTCCACCCGTTCGCTGCTGTGCAGACCCACGCCCACAGCGCGATTGACGGATTGGATGGTGCGTTGCGCCAGCATGATTTTTTATGGAAACGGATTTCTCGATTGCGTGAGGCTATGCATTCTAGAGACTTTGCGCCGGATGTGCTCAGAGCAAAACGGCCTGAAATCCCACTGGCTGTCCAGCAAATGCAGGGCCGCTCCAAGTTTGCTTGATCCCCACGGGGGCGGGTCGGCGAGCCGGCCCTGGGGGCGCTCCGAAAGCGCCGACGCCAAGTCCGCCCTGACAGGGAGGTGATCTGTCAGGGCGAAACCCCTGCGTCGGCGCCCACGCTGCCGCGAGGCTTCCCACGGAGTCGGGTCACTCCGCCGGAGGGACGGGCGGCCGCTGCGGCAGGGCTCATCCGGCCACAGCGCATCGCCGCGTCCGGTCACCGGGCGCGTCCGAGGTTGTGGATCAGTCGGCCTGTCGGCGCAGGAAGGCCGGGATTTCCACCTCGTCCATGCCGCTTTGCATCAGCGCGTTGACATGCGCCGACGGTGCGCCACGACCACTGCGCCAGATGGCCGGGCTTTGATACGGATCGGTGCCAGCCTGCCCGCCATACCCCTGGGTGCGCAGCGGCACGTTGTCGGTGCCGGTGCGGATGACGGTGAGTTCCGGCGCGGCCTTCTCGGCCTTGCCGCTCAGTCCTGTCGCCAGCACGGTGACGCGCAGAGCGTCGCCCATGGTCGGATCATTCACGGTGCCGAAAATGATGTTGGCATCCGGCGAGGCATAGGCGCGGATGGCGTTCATCGCCTCCCGGGTTTCGCCCAGACGCAGCGAGTCGTCGGCAGTGATGTTCACCAGCACACCCTTGGCACCGGACAGGTCGACACCATCGAGCAGCGGGCAGACCACGGCCTGCTCGGCAGCCAGACGAGCACGGTCCGGGCCGCTGGCCATCGCGGTGCCCATCATGGCCTTGCCAGGCTCGCCCATCACGCTCTTGACGTCCTCGAAGTCCGCGTTGATCAGGCCCGGCACATTGATGATCTCGGCAATGCCGCCGGTCGCGTTCTTCAGCACGTCGTTGGCCTTGGCGAACGCCTCCTTCTGGCTGATGTCGTCGCCGTACACCTCGAGCAGCTTCTCGTTGAGCACCACGATGAGAGAGTCGACATTGGCCTCCAGCTCGGCCAGGCCCTGCTCGGCGTTGGCCATGCGCTTGGAACCCTCGAAGTCGAACGGGCGCGTCACCACGGCCACGGTCAGAATGCCCATTTCGCGGGCGATCTTGGCGATCACCGGCGCGGCGCCGGTGCCGGTGCCGCCCCCCATGCCGGCGGTGATGAACAGCATGTGCGCGCCTTCGAGCGCATCGCGGATCTGGCCGCGCGCCTGGTCGGCCGACTCGCGCCCGACCACCGGCTTGCCGCCCGCGCCCAGACCGGTCTTGCCCAGTTGCAGGAACTGGTGGGCACTGGAGCTCTTGAGCGCCTGCGCATCGGTATTGGCGCAGATGAATTCCACCCCGCGCACGCCCGAGGCAATCATGTGTTCGACCGCGTTGCCGCCGCCACCGCCAACACCGATGACCTTGATGTTGGTTCCCTGGTTGAACGCGCTGTGGGCGTCGTTCTCGATCATTTCAAAAGCCATGTCACACCTCCGTTGAAAACCGGCTGGCGCACCCTACGCCCGCCGAACACACCCTGCGCGGCCGCACCCGGACCCTCCGGATGCGGCCGCGCAGAACTCAAAAATTCCCTGCAAACCATTCCTTGAAGCGGCTGAGCGATCCCTTGACCGAACTGCCCTTCTGCGCGATGCGTGCACCGCGTTGACGCTGGTGCTGCGCTTCGGCGAGCAGTCCCATGACCGTGGCCATGCGCGGATTGCGCACCATGTCGGCCAGCGGGCCGCTGTAGCTGGGCGCCCCGACCCGCACCGGCTTGAGAAAAATGTCCTCGGCCAGTTCGACCATGCCCGGCATCTGCGCCGACCCGCCGCACAGCACCACGCCGGAGGACAGCACCTCCTCGAAGCGGGATTCCCGGATGACCTGCTGCGCCAGCGCAAAGATTTCCTCGGTGCGCGGCTCGATCACGCTGGCGAGCACCTGGCGCGACAGCATGCGCGGCCCGCGGTCGCCCAGCCCGGGCACCTCCAGCGTTTCTTCGGGGTTGGCCAGCACCTGCTTGGCAATGCCGTGCTCGATCTTGATGTCCTCGGCGTCGCGCGTCGGCGTGCGCAGCGCCATGGCGATGTCGCTGGTGACCAGTTCACCGGCCACCGGGATGATGGCGGTGTGGCGAATCGCGCCCCCGGTGTAGATGGCAATGTCGGTCACCCCGGCGCCGATGTCCACCACCGCCACGCCGAGCTCCTTTTCGTCGTCGGTCAGCACGGCGTGGCTGGACGCCAGCGGGTGCAGCACCAGTTGTTCGACCTCCAGCCCGCAGCGGCGCACGCACTTGAGCACATTCTCCGCTGCGGTCTGCGCCCCGGTGACGATGTGCACATTGACCTCCAGCCGCACCCCGCTCATGCCCACGGGCTCCTTGACCTCCTGGCCGTCGATGATGAATTCCTGCGGCTCGACCAGCAGCAGACGCTGGTCGGCGGGGATGTTCACCGCCTTGGCTGTCTCGATCACGCGGGTGACATCGGCCTGCGTGACCTCGCGGTCTTTAATGGCCACCATGCCGTGCGAGTTCTGCCCGCGGATGTGGCTGCCGGTGATGCCGGTGATCACATGGGTGATCTTGCAATCGGCCATCAGCTCGGCTTCCTTCAGTGCCGCCTGGATGGATTGCACCGTGGCCTCGATGTCCACCACCACGCCGCGGCGCATGCCCGCGGTGGGCGCCTGACCCATGCCGACGATCTTGAAGCCGGCTGCCGGGTTGTCGCGATCCGCCAGCATTTCGGCAACCACCACCAGCACTTTGGAGGTGCCGATGTCCAGCGCCACCACCAGATCCTTGTAGTCCTTGGCCATGTCAGTCTTTCCTCCCCGCAGAATGCGGTTTTGTCGTCTTGTCCATCCCCGGCAGCTCCACGCCCTGCAGATGCACGGCGAAGCCATTGGGGTAGCGCAGATCCACGCTGTCGATCGGGCGGCCGTAGCGCGCCTCCAGTTGCGGCATCAGTTCCAGGAACTGCTTCAGGCGCTGCTGGGTTGCCATGCTGTCGGGCGCGCTGCCCATGTCGATGTGCAGACCGGTGCGGGTCTGCAGACTCCAGTTGCCTCCGCTGCCCAGGGTCAGCGCGGACAGGCTCTGGTGCGCGCCCTGCAGCACGGGTTGCAGGGTCTGGCTCATCTGCAGCACCTGCATGCCGCTGCCGGACGGCCCGCTCAATTGCGGCAGTCCAAGACCCTGGACTTCGCCCAGGTTGGCGTTGAACGGTTGCCCCTCGGCATTGAGCAGCTGCGGCGCACCCCCGGTCTCGCGCCAAAGGGCCACCGGCTGCTGCGCCTGGAGCGTGACGGCCAGCTGCATGGGCCACAGGCGCTGCACCACCGCGGCCCGCACCCAGGGCAGTTGTTCGAACACCCGCTGCGCCTGCGCCAGGTTGATGGTGAGGAAATTGCCCTGCAACTGCGGCAGGGCGTCTGCCCGCACCGTGACCGGGCTGATGCGTTGCAGATCGCCCTGCAGGCGCACGGCGCGGATGTCCCACCAGCTGCGCTGCATCAGCCAGTGCCCGGCCACGAACAGGCAGCCCAGCGCCACTAGCCAGAACAGGGCACGCGAGGTACCCTGCATCAGGCGGATGTCGAGCGGCAGTTCGCGCGGGGCTGTGCGGCTCATCGACTCACACTCCGGTGCGGTTGATCGAGTGCCGCCATGCTCAGGATCAGCAGGCACAGGTCGGCATACTCCAGCCCGGCCACGCGCGCGGCCATGGGCACGAGTGAATGCCCGGTCATGCCCGGCGAGGTGTTGATTTCCAGCAGGAAGGGCTGGCGGTCGGTGGCGCGGATCATGATGTCCGCACGCGCCCAGCCACGGCAACCCAGGGCGCGGTAGCTGCGCAGCACCAGATCCTGGATGCGCGCCTCCTCGTCCGCTGGCAACTCGCTCGGGCAGATGTAGCGGGTGTCGTCGCTGAAATACTTGTGCTCGTAGTCGTAGTTGCCGTCGGGGGCGACGATGCGGATCAGCGGCAGCGCGCGGGCCGCGTCACCCGCACCGATCACGCCGCAGGTCACTTCGTCGCCGACGATGAACTGTTCGACCAGCACCTTGTTGTCGTAGCGCGCGGCCTCCAGGTAAGCGGCCTCCACCTCTGCGGCGCTGTCGGCGCGCTTCAGGCCCAGGGTCGAGCCCTCATGCGTGGCCTTGAAAATCAGCGGAAAACCCAGTTCGGCGGCGGCAGCACGCGCCGCGTCCAGAGAGTCGACTTCGCGCCACTGCGGCGTGGGCAGACCTTCGAAATGCCACAGCCGCTTGGTCATGGCCTTGTCGATGGCCAGGGCGGACGCCAGCACGCCGGGGCCGGTGTAGGGAATGCCCAGCAGCTCCAGCGCACCCTGCACCGTGCCGTCCTCGCCCCAGCGGCCATGCAGGTTGATGAACGCCCGCTGCGCGCCAAACGACTTGAGCGCAGCCAGATCGTCCACCGCCGGATCGAAGGCGAAGGCGTCCACCCCGCGCGACTGCAGCGCGGCGAGCACGCCCTTGCCCGACATCAGCGAGATCTCGCGCTCGGCGGACATGCCGCCCATGAGCACGGCGACACGGCCCATGCCACGCGGATCGATTTGCGGCCAGGAAGTCATGGCGTGTTCTCCTTTGCCGCCAGCGCGGCGGTCTGCGCAGGCACGCCGCCGATCGAGCCCGCGCCCATGCAGATCACCACATCGCCGTCGCGGGCCATGTCCACAATGGCACGCGGCATGTCGGCGATGGCCTCGACGAACACCGGCTCGGTCTTGCCGGCCACGCGCACGGCGCGCGCCAGGCTGCGGCCGTCTGCCGCCACCAGCGGCGCCTCGCCTGCCGCGTAGACCTCGGCCAGCAGCACGGCGTCGGCGTCGCCCAGCACTTTCACAAAGTCCTCGAACAGGTCGCGGGTGCGGGTGTAGCGGTGCGGCTGGAAGGCCAGCACCAGCCGACGACCGGGAAACGCGCCGCGCGCGGCAGCAACGGTCGCGGCCATTTCCACCGGGTGATGGCCGTAGTCGTCGATCAGGGTGAAGTACCCACCGCCCTGCGCAGGCACTTCGCCGTAGCGCTGGAAGCGCCGCCCCACGCCGTGGAAGGCGGCCAGCGCGCGCTGAATGGCCGCGTCGTCCACATTGAGCTCGGTGGCCACGGCAATGGCCGCCAGCGCGTTCTGCACGTTGTGGCGGCCAGGCAGGTTCAGGGTGATGGGCAGGGGCGGCAGCTGCACGCCATTGCGCCGCAGCGCGGTGAAGCGCATCTGCGCACCGTCGGCCTGCACGTCGATGGCGCGCACCTGCGCGTCCTCGGAAAACCCGTAGCTGGTAATGGGCTTGGAGATGAAGGGCAGGATCTGGCGCACCGCCGCATCGTCCACGCACAGCACTGCGGCGCCGTAAAACGGCAGACGCGAGAGGAAATCGACAAAGGCATGGCGCAGCCGGGCCGGATCGTGGCCGTAGGTGTCCATGTGGTCGGCGTCGATATTGGTGACCACGGCCATGACCGGCAGCAGGTTCAGAAAAGACGCGTCGGACTCGTCGGCCTCGACCACGATGTACTCGCCCTGCCCGAGCTTGGCGTTGACCCCGGCGCTGTTGAGCTTGCCGCCGATGACGAAGGTCGGATCGAGCCCGCCCTCGGCCAGCACACTGGCCACCAGGCTGGTGGTCGTGGTCTTGCCGTGCGTGCCGGCAATCGCGATGCCGCGCTTGAGGCGCATCAGCTCGGCCAGCATGACCGCACGCGGCACCACCGGAATATGGCGCGCCCGCGCAGCCAGCACCTCGGGGTTGTTGCCCTGCACCGCCGTGGAGATGACCACGGCATCGGCGTCCTGCACATGCGCCGCGTCGTGCCCAATGGCCACGCGCAGCCCCAGACCGCGCAGACGCTGCACCGTGGCGCTCTCGCTCAGGTCAGAGCCGCTGATGCCATAGCCCAGGTTGTGCAGCACCTCGGCAATGCCGCTCATCCCGGCGCCGCCGATGCCGACGAAATGAATCTTGCGAATGGCGTGTTTCATCGCCCTTGTCCTTGGATGGATGTGTGCCGCGACAGCAGCGCGTTGCAGCCGTCCACCACGGCCTGCACCGCACCGGGTTGCGCCAGCGCGCGCGCGGCGCGGGCCAGTTGCAGCAGCCGCGTGCGGTCCAGTCCGCGCAGAGAATCGGCAAGCGCCTGCGCGCCGAGGTCGCGTTGTTGCACCAGCAGCGCCGCCGCGCGGCCTGCGAGAAATTGCGCGTTGGCCGTCTGATGGTCATCGACCGCATGTGGAAATGGCACGAACAGCGCCGCCACCCCCGCACAGGCCACTTCGGTGACGGTCGAGGCACCGGCGCGGCAGATCACGAGGTCTGCCTGCGCATACGCCGCAGCCATGTCGTCGATGAACGCAACGCAGTCGGCCTGCACCTTGGCGTCGGCGTACGCCTGCTGCAACGCGGGCAGATGCTTGGCGCCACTCTGGTGCCGCACCTGCGGGCGCTCGTTCTCGGGCAGCAGCGCCAGCGCCTGCGGCACCAGGGTATTGAGCGCCTGCGCGCCCAGGCTGCCGCCCACGACCAGCAGGCGCAGCGGCCCGCTGCGTGCGGCATAGCGCTGCTCGGGCGCGGGCAGCGCGCAGATCTCGGCACGCATCGGATTGCCTACCCACTGCGCCCCGGGCAGCACATCGGGAAACGCGGTGTAGCTGCGATCGGCCAGGCGCGCGAGCACCTTGTTGGCCAGACCAGCCACGGCGTTCTGCTCATGCACCACCAGCCTGGCGCCGGCCCACACACTCATCAGCCCGCCGGGAAAGGCGATGTAACCGCCCATGCTCACCACCACGTCGGCTTTGATGCGGCGCAGCCCGCGCAGCGCCTGCCAGAACGCCCGCAGCAGATTCACGGGGAGCAACAGCTTGGTCAGCAGCCCCTTGCCGCGCAGCCCGCCAAAGCGCACCCACAGCATGTCAAAGCCGTGCTGCGGCGCGAGCTGCGCCTCCATGCCGCTGGGCGCGCCCATCCAGTGGACCGCCCAGCCCGCAGCGCGCAGCCCCTGCCCCACGGCGATTCCGGGGAAGATATGGCCGCCCGTGCCGCCGGCCATGATCACGGCAACCGGTTTGCGTTCGGTCATACATGACCTCCACGCATCAAGACCCGGTTCTCGAAATCCACCCGCAGCAGCACGGCAATCGCCATGCAGTTGAGCAGCAGGGCCGAGCCGCCGTAGCTCATCAGCGGCAGGGTCAACCCCTTGGTGGGCAGCAGGCCGAGATTCACACCGATGTTGATGAAGGCCTGCCCACCGATCCACACCCCCACGCCCTGTGCCACCAGCGCGCTGTACATGCGGTCGAGCACCAGCGCCTGACGGCCGATGTCGAAGGCGCGACGCACGATCCAGAAGAACGCGAAGATCACCACACCCACGCCCACCAGCCCGAGTTCCTCGCCGATGATGGCCAGCAGAAAGTCGGTGTGCGCCTCGGGCAGGTAATGCAGCTTCTCGATGCTGCCGCCCAGGCCGACGCCGAACCATTCGCCACGTCCCATGGCGATGAGCGCGTGCGAGAGCTGATACGCGCTGCCCAGCGCATTCGCTTCAGCCCAGGGATTGAGGTAGGCGAAGATGCGATCGCGCCGCCAGGGCGACAGCACGATCATCAGCACGAACGCGCCGATCACCGCCACGCTGGCGAGTGCGAACAGCTTGCCGTTGGCCCCGCCGAGGAACAGGATGGCCATGGTCAGCGAGGCGATCACCAGAAACGCGCCCATGTCGGGCTCGGCCAGCAGCAAGACCCCCACCACCACCATCACCGCCATCATCGGGGCGAAGGTCTTGAGGAAGCTCTGCTTCACGTCCTGCTTGCGCACCATGAAGTCGGCGGCGTAGAGCAGCGCGGTGAGCTTGACCAGCTCGGACGGCTGGAAGTTCAGCCCGCCGGGGAAGACCACCCAGCGCTTGGAGCCGTTGACATCCTTGCCGATGTGCGGCAACAGCACCACGACCAGCCCGATCAGGGAAAGGAAGAAGAAACGCGATGACCACTTCTGCAGTTCGACCATCGGAATCTGCACCACGATCCAGCTCGCCAGCAGCGCTGCGGCGATGGAAAACAGATCGCGCACGAAATAGTGATAGGGCGACCACTGCGCATAGCGTGGCGAGTCGTGAAACGAAATCGTCGCCGAATACACCATGACCAGGCCGAAGGCCAGCAGCAGCAGCGTGACCCAGACCAGGTTCTGGTCGTAGTCGAGCATGCGCGACTGGCGCGGCGCCACATGGCCCACACGCACCGGCAGGTCGGCCGCCGCCTTGTCGCGGCGACGTCCGAACGATGGCAGCAGACGCTCAAGCATGAGCGCCTCCTTCGACCCACGGCTGGCCGCGTTGCTCTGCCAGATCGCGCACGGCAGCGGCGAACACCTCGGCGCGGTGCGCATAGTTGCGGAACATGTCCAGACTGGCACAGGCGGGAGACAACAGCGCCGCGTCGCCGGTCTGCGCCAGCGTGGCGGCGTGCTGCACTGCCTGCTCCAGGGACTGCGTGAACGTGATCGGGACGAGCCCTTGCAGCGCGTCGGCAATGGCCTGCGCATCGCGGCCAATCAGCACCGCGGCCCGCAGCCGCGCGGCCTGCGTGCGCAGCGGCGAAAAGTCCTGCCCCTTGCCGTCGCCGCCGGCGATCAGCACCACCGGACGATCCATTCCGGCCAGTGCCGCGACCGTCGCGCCGACATTGGTGCCCTTGCTGTCGTCGATCCAGCGCACCCCGCCGATCTCTGCCACGGTCTGCATGCGATGCGGCTCGCCGCGGTAATCGCGCAGCGCGTGCAGCATCGGCGCCAGCGGCGCGCCGACCGCATCTGCCAGCGCCAGCGCGGCCAGCGCGTTGGCGATGTTGTGCGCGCCCTGGATGCGCAGCGCTTCCGCTGGCATCAGGCGTTGCAGCGTGAGCTCGGCCGGCTGCGCAGCCGGCTTGCCGTGGCGCGCGGGCTTGGCGGCCAGCAGCGCGTCCTCGGACTCGAGATCGGGCAGCGCGCGCGCCAGCCAGTCGATGCCGCCGTCGCGCACCACGCCCCAGTCTCCCGGCTGCTGCGGTGCAGCCAGACCGAAGCGACGCACGCGCCGACCGGGCCGCTGCATCGCCATCACCGCGGCGTCGTCGCGGTTGAGCACCATGACGCCGGTCCAATCGCTATCGCCGAAAATCTGCGCCTTGTCTGCGGCGTACGCCGCCATGTCGCCATGCCAGTCGAGATGATCCTGGGTGAGGTTGAGCACGGTGGCGGCATCCGCCCGGAACCTGGTCGTGCCGTGCAGCTGGAAGCTGGAAAGCTCCAGCACCCAGGCCTGCGGCAGCGTGTGCTGCGCGATGCGCTCACGCAGCACGTCGAGCATGGCCGGCGAGATGTTTCCGGCCACGGCCACGCTCCACCCGGCGCGTTCGAGCATCAGCCCGGTCAGGCGCGTGACCGTGGTCTTGCCATTGGTGCCGGTGATCGCAATCACCTTGGGCGCGTAGCCGCTGTCGGCGCGCAGTGCATCGAGCGCCCACTGGAACAGATGCAGCTCGCCGGCGATCGGCACGCCGCGCTGCTCGGCCGCCTGGACGATGGCGGCGAACTCGGCCGCATGCGGCGCAATGCCCGGGCTGCGCAGCAAGAGTTGCGCATCGCCCAGTGCGTCGGCGTTCAGCCTGCCGCACTTCGCGCCCACCTCGGGCAATTCCTGCGCGAGCGCGGCCAGCCCGGGCGGTTGTTCGCGGCTGTCGGCCACGCGCACGCGCGCGCCCTGCGCGACGCACCAGCGCGCCATCGCCAGGCCGGATTCGCCCAGGCCGAGCACCAGAACGGACAGATCGCGCAGCTTCATCGCAGCTTCAGGCTGGCCAGCCCGACCAGGCAAAGAATCATGGTGACGATCCAGAACCGCACCACCACCTGCGATTCCTTGACCCCGAGCTGCTCGAAGTGATGGTGCAGCGGCGCCATCTTGAAAATGCGCCGCCCGACCCCGTATTTCTTTTTGGTGTACTTGAAATAGCTCACCTGGATCATCACCGACACGGTTTCGGCGACGAACACCCCGCCCATGATGGCCAGCACGATTTCCTGCCGCACCATCACCGCGATGGTGCCCAGGGCCCCGCCCAGCGCCAGCGCGCCCACGTCGCCCATGAACACCTGCGCCGGATAGGCGTTGAACCACAGAAACGCCAGGCCCGCGCCGACCATCGCGCCAACGAAGATCAGCAGCTCCCCGGTGCCGGGAATGAAGGGGAACAGCAGGTATTTGGAATACACCGCGTTGCCGGTCACGTAGGCGAACACGCCGAGCGAACTGCCCACCATCACCACGGGCATGATGGCCAGGCCGTCGGCGCCGTCGGTGAGGTTGACCGCGTTGCTGCTGCCGACGATCACCAGATAGCTCAGCACGATGAAGCCGGTCACCCCCAGCGGATAGCTCACCGACTTGAAGAACGGCACGATCAGGTCGGACGCCGGCGGCAGCGGCATGGTCATGCCGCTGCGCAGCCATTCGATGAACAAATGCCACACCGCCGCATTGCTCTTGCCCGACACCGCAAACGCCAGATAGAACGCCGCCGCCACGCCGATCAGCGTCTGCCAGAAATACTTGTCGCGCGAGCGCATGCCGTTGGGGTCGCGGTACACCACCTTGCGGTAATCGTCTGCCCAGCCGATGGCGCCAAAGCCCAGGGTCACCAGCAGCACCAGCCAGACGAAGCGGTTGGACAGATCCATCCACAGCAGCGTGGACACGCCAATGGCCAGCAGGATGAGCACCCCGCCCATGGTCGGCGTGCCGGTCTTGATCAAATGGGTCTGCGGCCCGTCCTGCCGCACCGCCTGCCCCACCTTCATCGCGGTGAGCTTGCGGATCACCGCAGGGCCGGCGAGCAGGCCGATGATCAGCGCGGTGAGCGTGCTCATCACCGCGCGGAAGGTGATGTAGTTGAACACCCGGAAAAAACCGAGTTCGGGCGATTGCGCCATCAGCCACAGCGCCAGGCTATGCAGCATGGGGCGCCTCCCGGTGCGATGTGCCTTGGGCGGAAGCGGCCAGCGCGACAATGGCCTGCACCGCCCGCTCCATGTGCATGAAGCGCGATCCCTTGACCAGCACGGTGTCGAAGCCGCGCAGCGTGTCAGCCTGCAGCGGCAGCGCGGTCGGGTCGGCGGCGTGGAGCACGTCGGCCATGCCCGCTGCGCGCGCGGCTGCTGCCGTCTGCGTGGTCGATTCGCCGCAGGCCCACAGCGCGGCGACTCCGCGCTGTGCCGCGTACGCGCCGACCTCGGCATGGAAGGCCGGGCCGTTGTCGCCGACCTCGCCCATGTCGCCGAGCAGCAGCAGGCTGCGCCCCGGCAATTCGGCAAGCACGTCGATCGCGGCGCGCACCGAATCCGGGTTGGCGTTGTAGCTGTCGTCGATCAGCAGCAGAGGGTGTCCATCCGCAAACTGCAGGCGATGCGGCACCAGCCGTCCCGCAACCGGCGCAAACGATTCGAGTCCACGGCAGATCGCATCGAGCGGCGCGCCCGCGGCCAGCGCCGCGGCGGTTGCCGCCAGCGCGTTGCGCGCGTTGTGCCGCCCGAGCAACTGCAGGCCGATTTCGGCATGCCCGGCCGGGGTGTGCAGCTGCAGCCGCAGCTGGCCCTGCTGGTAGAACGCCACGCCGCTGACTTCGGCATCGACACGCAAAGCATCGGTCTCACGCAACGCAAACCGCAGGCAGCGGCGACGGCCGGCGAGTTCGGCCCAGACCGGGCCGTGCTCCTCGTCCAGCGGGAATACCGCCACGCCCTGCGGCGGCAGCGCGGCGAGCACCGCGCCGTTTTCCCGCGCTACCGCGTCGACGCCGTGCAGGAATTCCTGATGTTCGCGCTGCGCGTTGTTGACCAGCGCGACGGTCGGCTCGGCCAGGCTCGCCAGCCAGGCGATCTCGCCCGGATGGTTCATCCCGAGCTCGACCACCGCGGCCTGATGCTGCGGCCGCAGCCGCAGCAGGGTCAGCGGCACGCCGACATCGTTGTTGAAATTGCCCTGCGTGGCCAGCCGCGCCTGCTCGCCGTGCCACGCGGCGAGGATGGCGGCGAGCATCTGCGTCACCGTGGTCTTGCCGTTGGAGCCGGTCACCGCGATCAACGGCAGGGCCTGCTGCCGCCGCCAGCCGCGCGCCAGCAGGCCCAGCGCGCGGCGCGCATCGGGCACCTCGATGCCGGCAAGCCCACTGTCCGCCACGCCCCGCTCGCCGAGCAGCGCCGCTGCGCCCGCGGCAGCGGCCTGCGGCAAGAAGTCGTGCGCATCGAAGCGTTCGCCGCGCAGCGCGACGAACAGCGCGCCCGGGGTGAGCTTGCGGCTGTCGGTCTGCACGCTGTGGATCGGGGTGTCCGGGTCGCCATGGAGCCGCGCCGCATTGCCGATCCAGCCCTGCGCCTCGCCCAGGGTGAACAGCCCGGCGCCGCGCTCGGCCAGTGCAATGCGGGCATGAAACGCATCGCTGAACGCCAGCCTGCGCCCGGCGATCTCCTGCGTGGCCTCGTGGCCCTTGCCGGCGATCAGCACCACGTCGTGCACCGCGGCATGTGCCAGGGTCTGGGCGATGGCCACGGCGCGGTCTTCGATCAGCAGCGCCTGCGCGGGCTGCTGCAGACCGGCGAGCAGGTCCTGCAGGATCGCGCCCGGCGCCTCGCTGCGCGGATTGTCGATGGTCAGCACCAGACGGTCGGCGCGGGATTCGACCGCCTGCGCCATCAGCGGACGCTTGCGCGCGTCGCGGTCGCCACCAGCGCCGAAGATGCACCACAGCTTGCCCTTGCGCGCTGCGGCCACCGGGCGCAGCGCCGCGAGCGCCTTGTCCAGCGCGTCTGGGGTGTGCGCGTAGTCGATCACCGCCAGCGGCGCGCCGCGCCCACCGAGCATCTGCATCCTGCCGGGCACCGGGCGGATGGTGCGCAGCGCGGCGAGAATCTGGTCGTCGCTCAGCCCTGTGGTGTGCAGCAGCGCGGCAACCACCAGCAGATTGCTCAGGTTGAACGTGCCGAGCACCGGCAATTCCAGGCTGTGCCGCGCGCCATGATGTACCAGGGTCAACCGCTGGCCGATGGCGGTCTGCACCAGGTCTTCAGCCCGCCAGTCGGCCTCGGTGTGCAGCGAGACGGTCTGCACCTGCAACCCGCGTGCGCGGCAGTCGGGCAGCAGGGTGTGCGCAGCGAACGCATCGTCGCGGTTGAGCACGGCATGGCGCAACCCGGGCCAGGTGAACAGTCGCTGCTTGGCTTGCGCATACGCGGCCATGTCGCCGTGGTAGTCCAGATGGTCCTGGGTGAGGTTGGTGAACGCCGCGGCGTGCACGGCGCAGCCGTCCAGACGGTGTTCGACCAGACCGATGCTCGATGCCTCGATCGCGCACCAGCGCGCGCCCTGGTCGCGCAGCGCCGCGAGCACGGCCTGCAGCCGCACCGGGTCGGGGGTGGTGAACCCGGTGGGCTGCAGCGCATCGGGCCAGCCGGCGCCCAGCGTGCCGATCACCCCGCAGCGCTGCCCCGCGGCGCACAGCGCCTGCGCCGTCCACAGCGCGCACGAGGTCTTGCCGTTGGTTCCGGTGACCGCGAGCAGCCGCACAGTCTGCGAAGGATGTCCATGCCACGCGGCGGCCAGCGGCCCGGCCAGCGCCTTGAGCCCGTGGACGGCGAGGATGCGTGCATCGGCAAAGCCGAAGTGCTGCGCGCCATCGGCCTCGATCAGCACGGCGGCTGCGCCCGCGGCCAGCGCCTGAGCGACGAACTGACGCGGATCGCGCGCCGCGCCCGGCCAGGCGACGAACACATCGCCTGCGGCCAGCGCGCGCGTGTCGGTGGACCACGGCGCAGCGGGCGACACGCCCAGCGCGCGCACAGCCTGAAGCACGGCGTCGACGGAATGCAGCGCCGCGGTCATGCGCCCCCCTTCGTCGTCTGACCGGCAGGCAGTTGCAGCGCTTGCGCGGTCTGCGCGGGCACCAGATCGGGCTTGACCGGCAGATCGGGCTGCACACCCAGGATGCGCAGGGCCTGGGGCACCACCGCGCCAAACACCGGCGCCGACACCTGGCCGCCGAAATGCTTGCCGCCCGTGGGCTGATCGATCGAGACCGCCATCACCAGCACCGGGTGGTTGATCGGCGCGAGCCCCACAAACTGCGCACGGAACAACTTCTTGTCATACCTGCCGTTCCTGGCAATCCACGCCGTGCCGGTCTTGCCGCCCGTGGAGTAGCCGGGCACCGCCGCCGCCGGAGCAGTGCCGCCGGGCTGGGTGACCAATGCCAGCATGCCGCGCATCTCGCGTGCCACGGTGGGCGAGACCACCTGCACGCCTTCGGGCGCCTGGTCGTGCTTGAACAGCGTGACCGGGAAGATGCGGCCGCGGTCGGCAAAAATCAGATAGGCATGCGCCAGTTGCAGGGTGGAAATGCCCAGGCCGTAACCGAAGCCCATGGTGATGCGGTCGATTGGGCGCCAGCGCTTCATCGGCCGCATCAGCCCGCTGGTGGCGCCCGGAAACTCGATCTGCGGACGCTGGCCGAAGCCGACCGCGGTGTACATGTTCCACTGCACCTGCGCCGGCATCTTGCTCACCACCTGCGAGGTGGCGACGTTGCTCGAATACTGGATGACCTGCGGCAGCTCGATATTGCCGTTGTTGTCGTCGTCGCAGATGTTGGCGCCGAAGAACTGCTGGCAGCCCGGCGCGGTATGGAATACCGTGGTCGGCGTGATGAGGCCGGCCTGCAATGCCGCGCTCAGGGTGATGGGCTTGAGCACCGAGCCGGGCTCGAACGCGTCGGTCACCGCGTAGTTGCGGATGTCCGACTCGCTCATGTTCCTGCGGCTGTTGGGATCGAAGCTGGGGTAGTTGGCCATCGCCAGGATTTCGCCGGTCTTGGCATCGATCACCACGGCGCTGCCGTTCTTGGCCTTGTTGTCCACCACCGACTGCTTGAGCGCCTGATAGGTGAGGTACTGGATCTTGCTGTCGATCGACAGCACCACGTCCTGCCCATCCACCGGGGGCACTCCGCCCGAGACGTCCTCGATCACATTGCCCAGCCGGTCCTTGACCACCTTGCGCACGCCCGGATGCCCGGCCAGCCGCTGCTGCAGCGCCAGCTCCATGCCGTCCTGGCCCTGGCCTTCGATATTGGAGAAACCGATGAGCTGCGCCGCGGCCGAACCTTCCGGGTAATAGCGCTTGTAGCTGGGCGATTCATAGATGCCCTTGATGCCCAGTGCCTTGACCTGCCGGGCCACATCAATGTCGACCTGGCGCTTGAGGTAGACGAACTGCTTGTTCGAGTCGAGGCGGCGCTGCAGATCGGCGGCGTTCAGACCGAGCAGTTCAGCCAGGCGGCGCACCTTGTCGTCACTCGACTCGACCTGCGTGGGATCGGCCCAGATGGTCTTGGCCGGAATGCTGGACGCCAGAATGTTGCCGTTGCGGTCGAGAATGCGCCCCCGCATGGCCGGCAGCTCGATGGTGCGCACAAAGCGCAGCTCGCCCTGGTTCTGATAGAACTGGGTCGTCCACACCTGCACCCAGAATGCGCGCAGCGCAAGCGCCGCAAACACGACGAACAGCAGCCACTTCACCAGCCAGGCGCGGCCCGGCGGCAGCTTGACATTGAGCAGAGGGCTCTTGCCGTAGCTGGCCGGTGCCGCATGCGATCGCAACGCCGGGTTTTTCATCGACGCGCCCCCTTTTTGGCTGGCGCCGTCTGCGGCAGGACCGGCAAGGGCGACAGGGTGACCTGCCCCTCCCGGACAAACACGGTCCGCGCCGCCGTGATCGGGCGCATGTCCAGCTCGGTGCGGGCGATCTGTTCGATGCGGCCCGGCGCGCTCATGGCGCGATACTCCACCTGCAGGCGGTCCTTGTCCATCTGCAACTGCTCGGCACGCTGCTGTGCCACATCGAGTGCCGCAAACGTCCTCCGCCCCTGATATTGCGCGCGCACCACCGACATGGCGCACAGCACCACGGCAAACAGCAGAAGGAAATTGATGCGGGTCATCATGGCAGCGTCACACCCGTTGTGCCACCCGCAGCATGGCCGAACGCGACCGGGGGTTGCCGCTGATTTCGTCCACAGACGGTCGCCTGCGCAGAATTTCCTTCAGCGCAGGTGCAAATTCCTCGGAAACGCCGGGCACAAAGGGCTGGCGGCGATCCACCGCGGGCGGGCGAGCATGGGTTTGAATGAAACGCTTGACCAGCGCATCCTCCAGCGAGTGAAAGCTGATCACCACCAGGCGGCCGCCGATTCTCAGCACCGACAGGACCTGGCTCAGCGCCGCTTCGATTTGTGCAAGCTCGGCATTGACATGAATCCGAAGAGCTTGAAACGTGCGGGTGGCCGGGTCCTGCCCCGGTTCACGGCTCTTGACCGCTGTGGCAACCAGCGCGGCAAGCTCGCTGCTGCGCGTGAGGGGCGCTCCGGCATCGCGGCGAGCCACAATCTTCTTTGCAATCTGGACAGCCGCCCGTTCGTCTCCATAATCCCTCAGCACAGTTGCAATCTCGTCCACGCTGGCAGCGGCCAGAAACTCAGCAACGGTCTGTCCGCTGCTGGTGTCCATGCGCATGTCCAGCGGCCCATCGCCGCGAAAACTGAAGCCGCGCTCGGGTTGGTCGAGCTGTGGCGAAGACACCCCCAGATCGAACAACATCCCCGCCACCTGCTGCACGCCCTGTGCCTGCAGCACCCGGGACAGCTCGGCAAAAGGGGCGTGCACCACGACAAAACGTGGGTCTTGAATCTGCGCGGCCGCAGCCACCGCCTGCGGATCGCGGTCGATGGCAATCAGCCGACCGTGTGGCGACAGCCGCTGCAGGATTTCCCGGCTGTGTCCGCCGCGACCGAAGGTGGCGTCCAGATACACGCCATCCGGGTCGGTCAGCAATTGATCGACGGCTTCGTGCAGCAACACGGTGCGATGCGCCGATTCGGCGCTGGGGTTGGGGACGGTCTGGCGCATACACGGTCACAGCACAATGTCGCGCACGGCCTCGGGCATGCCTGCCTCGATCACCGTCGCCTCTTGCGCCTGATGCTTGGCGCGGTCCCAGATCTCGAAGTGCCTGCCCATGCCGATGAGATCGACCTCGCGCTCCAGGCCTGCGGCCAGCCGCAGCTCGGGCGAGATCAGCACCCGCCCGGTCGCATCCATTTCAGTCTCGGTGGCATGGCCGAGATAGATGCGCTTCCAGCCCTGCGCCGACATGGGCAACTGCAGCACCTTGTCGCGAAAGCTCGTCCACTCGTCGTCGGAAAACATCAGCAGACAGCCGTCCGGGCTCTTGGTCAGGGTCAGCTTGCCCTGCGCGCGCGCCATCAGCAGATCACGATGCCGGGCAGGCACGGTCATGCGACCCTTGCCGTCCAGTGTGAGTGCCGAAATGCCAATAAACATGAAGTCGCCCGCGGTTGCCGTGCTGCAGTGGAGGCCGGTGAAATTGCGCAGCGCCCTGCACGATTCCCCACTTTTTTGCACTATTCGCCACTTTAGGGGATGGCGAGGCCCGCGGTCAAGCCTGGAAACCTGAAAATTCTTTTACAAAACAAGGACTTAGATACTGTTCATCATCCCAGTATAAAGATAACTTTCCCATAGAAATGAATGCTTTAGAGATCTTCGTAAAAGTTCTTTCGAGAAAATCAGGCGCAGCTCGCCATCACGCCGCGCAAGCGCTCTCCAGGCGCGGGCAGGCCCGACCCGCTGGCCAATCATGTTCAAGGGGGAAAGTGCGAAGCGGAGCTGTAAGCCGGATTCTGTGCAGCGCGGGCTGAAAACCCGCGCCGTGGCAGCCATTCCTCTGGGCCGCGCATTGCTGCACGGCTCTAGCCACCTACCCGCAGACTCGCGCGGGCCGCGCTGTGCCGACGTTGCCGCCGACGCGTCTGCCTATTTGGTGTTGCTCCGGATGGAGGTTGCCGCGTTTCACGTCCACGCCGGTTGCCCGGCGCTTGCTCGTCTCTGTGGCCCTGTTCGTCACGTCACCGTGCACGGCCGTTAGCCGTCATCCTGCCCTGTGGAGTCCGGACCTTCCTCGATGCGCTGCGCGCACCGCGACTGCCCACCCCGCTTCGCAGCGCACATTATGCGCGGCTTCCAGCAGGCGCCGGTGCGGCACAACACGTGGGGCCACATCGTGCCGACGCCCCCGAGAATGCCCAAGACCTTGACCGAGGGCAAAGTCCGCATGCATTCAAAAGACTAGATTCATCGCCTTTACATTCCTTGCAATGCGCAAGAGAGCCTTTCGTGACAACAGAACTTTTCAATGACGGCAAGCATCTGTGCCTGATGTTCAGCGACCTGGTCGAAGATGACGGGGACGCGGTGCAGGCCAACCAGTTTCTGCTCATCGATCATGGCCAGGGCGCCATCATCGACCCCGGCGGGAACATGACCTTCAACGAGCTCACGCTCACCATGCGCAAGTACATGGCGCCGCAGGATCTGCATTACCTGCTGGCCTCGCATGCCGACCCGGACATCATCGCCTCGCTGGATCGCTGGATGACCGCGTCGAAGGCCGATCTGGTGATTTCCCGGCTCTGGGCCCGTTTCGCACCGCATTTCTGCAAGTTGGGCAAGACGGACAAGCGCATCATCTCGGTGCCGGACGCAGGCGGTACGCTGCGACTGGGCAAGAGTGACCTGATTGTGCTGCCCGCGCATTTCATGCATGCGGAAGGCAATTTCCAGTTCTTTGATCCGGTGAGCAAAATCCTGTTCTCGGGCGATCTGGGGGTGTCACTGGTCAGCGGCGCGCAGGCGGCACGCCCGGTCACCGACCTGACCGAGGCCCTGCCGAACATGGAGGCGTTCCACCGGCGCTACATGGTGTCGAACAAGATCCTGCGCTACTGGGCAAACATGGTGCGTGGACTCGACATCGACATGATCGTGCCGCAGCACGGGGCGCCGATCAAGGGCAGGCAGGCGGTGACGCAATTCATCGACTGGGCCGAAAACCTGAGCTGCGGCATCGACCTGATGACCACGAACAATTACCGCGTCCCCGACCAACCGATCGCTCTCGCGGCGTAAGTCGCATCAGCCGGCGGCCGCAAGCCGCCACTCCATGACCTCCCCGGCATGCAGTGGCACGATCTCTGCATCCGCGTAAGGCAGCATGGCCGGCACATCCCACGCACTGCGTTCCAGGGTCAAGGTGCCGGAGTTGCGCGGGAGCCCATAAAACGCCGCGCCGAAGCGGCTGGCGAAGTCGTCGAGACGTTGCAGCGCATCGCGCTGCTCGAACGCGGCGCAATACAACTCCAGCGCATTCGCCGCGGTGAAACAGCCGGCACAGCCGCAGGCGGTTTCCTTGGTGTTGCGCGCGTGCGGCGCGGAGTCGGTTCCGAGAAAAAACCGGGGGTCGCCGCTGGTCGCTGCATCGAGCAGGGCCTGACGATGGGTTTCCCGCTTGAGCACCGGCAGGCAGTAGTAATGCGGCCGCAGGCCGCCCCGGAACATGGCGTTGCGGTTGTGCAGCAGATGGTGGGCGGTGATGGTCGCCGCCAGGCGCGGCACACCCTGCGCATCGAGTTCGGATGCCTCGCGCACATAGGCGGCCGCATGCGCCGTGGTGATGTGCTCGAGCACGATTTTCAGCTCGGGGAAGGCGCGGTGCAGCGCGACCAGATGACGGTCGATGAACACCGCCTCGCGGTCGAACACGTCCACATCCGGGTCGGTCACCTCGCCGTGGATCAGCAGCGGCATGCCCACGCGCTGCATGGCCTCGAGCGCCGGATAGATGCGCTTGAGCTCGGTGACGCCGCTGTCGGAGTTGGTCGTCGCCCCGGCCGGATACAGCTTGAAGGCATGCACCACGCCGCTGGTCCTGGCCTCCTCCACCATCTCCGGCGTGGTGTCGTCGGTGAGATACAGGGTCATCAACGGCGTGAAGTCGCTGCCTGCGGGCAAGGCCGCGAGAATGCGGTCGCGATAGTCCAGCGCCTGCTGCAAGCGCACCACGGGGGGCTTGAGGTTGGGCATGATGATGGCCCGTGCGAACTGCCGTGCAGACCACGGCAGCGCGTCGCGCATGGCCGCGCCGTCGCGCAGATGCAGGTGGAAATCGTCGGGGCGAGTGAGTGTCAGCGTTTGCATGGCGATTCTGTTGGCGTCAGTCCAATCGACGCCATGCTACGCCCCGCCCCGAGGCGCGATGAAGCGATCGGTCAATGCTGCAGAATTTTTGCCAGAAACTGCGCGGCCCGCTCGCTGCGTGGTTCGCTGGCCGAGAAAAACTGCTGGGTCGGGCAGTCTTCCACCACCCGCCCGGCGTCCATGAACACCACGCGGTGCGACACCTTGCGGGCAAAGCCCATTTCGTGCGTGACCACCATCATGGTCATGCCCTCCTCGGCGAGCTTGACCATGACCTCGAGCACCTCGCCGACCATTTCCGGGTCGAGCGCCGAGGTGGGTTCGTCGAACAGCATCGCGATCGGGTCCATCGCCAGCGCGCGGGCGATCGCCACCCGCTGCTGCTGCCCTCCGGAGAGCTGGCCCGGAAACTTGTCGCGCTGTGCCGACAGCCCCACCCGGTCGAGATAGAGCAAGCCCTTCTCCCGCGCTTCGGTCTTGCTGCGCCCCAGCACCTTGATCTGCGCCAGCGTGAGGTTGTCGGTCACGGTCAGATGCGGGAACAGCTCGAAATGCTGGAACACCATGCCCACCCGCGATCGCAGCCTGGGCAGATTGGTCTTCGGGTCGGCGATCGAGATGCCGTCCACGATCACATCACCCTTCTGGAAGGGTTCGAGCGCGTTGACACACTTGATCAGCGTGGACTTGCCCGAGCCCGACGGCCCGCACACCACCACCACCTCGCCACGCGCGATCTGCGTGGAGCAATCGGTGAGCACCTGGAAGTCGCCATACCACTTGCTGATCTGGCGGATATCGATCATCGGCGCGGCGGCGCCTTGAGGAGAGCTTGGGTTCATCGAACGATCCGTTGAAGAGTCTGTTCACAGCTGAACGGCGATGCGCTGATGCAGACGCTTGACGCCCTGAGACAACGTAAAGCTGAGCACGAAATAGACCACGGCCACCAGGGTGTACATCTCCACCACACGACTGTCGCGCTGCGCGATCTTCATCGCCGCGCCGACGAAGTCGGTGACGTTGAGCAGCGCCACCAGCGACACGTCCTGGAACAGCACGATGGTCTGGGTGAGCAGCACCGGCAGCATGTTGCGCAGCGCCTGCGGCAGGATGACCAGCCGCATCGCCTGCGCATAGGTCAGCCCCAGCGCATAGGCGGCGCCAAGCTGCCCCTTGGGAATGCTTTGGATGCCCGCGCGCACGATCTCTGCAAAATACGCCGCCTCGAACAGGATGAAGGTGAAATAGGCCGAACGCTCGGCCCCGATCTTGGGCGGATAGTCCGCCCCGGTGATCGACTGCAGCATCACCGGCACCAGAAAGTAGAACCAGAAAATCACCAGCAGCAGCGGGATGGAGCGCATCAGATTGATGTAGCCCGCCGCGAGCAGGGACAACCATTTGAGATGCGACAGCCGCGCCAGCGCCAGCAGAATGCCCAGCAGCGTGCCACCGATCGCCGCGACCACGGTGAGCTGCACCGTGTAGGTCAGCCCCTTGAGCAGAAAGGGCAGAACCGACACGATGGAGCCAAAGTCAAAGCCGCCCATCACTTGCTCCCGCCCATGTAGCCGGGCACCGCGGTGGCGCGTTCCACCCACGCCATGATGCGGTTGATGGAGAACGCCACAGCCACATACAGCACGGTGGCGGCACCGAAGGCCGCGAAATAGCGGAAGGTCATCTCGCCCATTTCACGGGTGCGGAAGAACAATTCGGTCAGGCCGATGGAATAGGCCACCGCAGAGTTTTTCACCAGATTCATCGACTCGGAAGTGAGCGGCGGAATGATGATGCGATAGGCCATGGGCAGCAGCACATGGCGGTAGGTCTGCACCGGGGTAAGACCCAGCGCCAGGCCGGCATAGGTCTGACCACGCGGCAGCGATTGAAGACCCGACTTCACCTGCTCGGCAATCCGCGCTGCGGTGAACAGCCCGAGGCACACGATCGCCGTGATGATCTGGAAGGTGCCCGGATCGACCGTATTGGCAAAACGCTTGAGCGGCGGAATCACGCTGGGCAGGACGAAGTACCAGAGGAAAAACTGCACCAGCAGCGGAATGTTGCGAAACAACTCCACATAGCCGTTGCCCAGCGTCACCCAGAACCGACTCTTTGTGGTGCGCACCACGCCCAGCACCGACCCCAGCACCATGGCGATGACCCAGGCGCACACCACCAGCAGCAAGGTGTACTCCAGCCCGGAAAGCAGGGACATGCCCCAGGTGGTGTCGCCGTCTGGCGTGTCTTCCAGAAAAATTCCCAAACCCAGCATGTCGTCTCCTCATCGGCCCACGCCAACTTGCGATGGAAAAAAGCCGGCAGATCTGCCGGCTTCATTCCGTGTCCGCTCGACGCTGCTTATTCGACACCCTTGTCGTTCGGGTGGGCGAAGGCTTCCTTGATCGCCGGGGTTTCCGGGAAGTTGAGATTGATGCCCTTGGGCGGAATCGGGCTGGTGAACCATTTCGCGTAGATCTTGTTGATCTCGCCGGACTTCATCACGCCGCCCACGGTCTTGTCGACCAGCGCCTTGAACTGCGGATCGTCCTTGCGCAGCATCATGCTGTAGGGCTCGCTGCGCAGCGAGCCGGGAAGAATTTTGTAGGCGCCCGGGTCTTTGGAATTGGCGATCTGGCCGGCCAGCAGAATGTCGTCCATCACGAAGGCCGCAGCCCGGCCATCGGCCATCAGCAGGAAGCTCTCGGCGTGATCCTTGCCGTAGATTTCCTTGAACTCCATGTCCTTGGTTTTTTCGTATTTTTTGAGCAGCGGCACGGACGTGGTGCCCGAGGTGGTGACGATGGTCTTGCCGCCAAGCTGCGCGAAGTCGTTGATGCCCGAGTCCTTCTTCACGGCGGCGGTCACGTTGATGACGAAGTAGGTCGGCCCGAACGCCACCTGCTTTTGCCGCGCGACCGAGTTGGTGGTCGAGCCGCATTCCAGGTCGATGGTGCCGTTTTCCAGCAGCGGGATGCGGTTGCTCGACGTCACCGGGGCGTAGTTCACCTTCAGGTCGGGCATTTTCAGGTCGGTTTTCACGGCGTCGACCACCTTGCCGCACAGCTCCATCGCGTAGCCGATGGGCTTGCCATTGTTGTCGAGGTAAGAGAAGGGAATCGACGACTCGCGGTAGCCGACGGTGATGCTGTTGGTTTCCTTCACCTTCTTGAGCGTGCCAGTGAGCTCGGCAGCCTGCGCACTGGACAAGGTGGCAGCAGCCACGACCGTCAAACCCAACAATGTTTTGATCATGCGAATCTCCGGAAAATTGTGATGTCTTGTGAACGACGCAGGCAAGTGTAACCGCCCGTCACAATTGCGCAATAGGTCGATGCAAACTCCGCTGCGGCATCAAGCCAGGGCGGCAGATTCCCCAGCATGGGCGGCCAGGTCCTGCTGCAGGCTCCACATGCGGGCGTACAGGCCCTGCGCCTGCAAGAGTTGCGCATGCGTGCCGCGTTCGACCACGCGGCCCTGCTCAATCACCAGAATCTGGTGTGCGTCCACCACCGTGGACAGGCGATGGGCGATGACCAGCGCGGTACGGTTGCGTGCCGCGGCCCGGATTTCGGCCTGGATCGCCTTTTCGTTGTGCGAGTCGAGCTGCGAAGTGGCCTCGTCGAAAATCAGGATGGGTGGGTTTTTCAGCAGGGCGCGGGCAATCGCCACGCGCTGCTTCTCCCCGCCGGAGAGCTTGAGTCCGCGCTCGCCAACCTGGGTGTCGTAACCCTGCGGGGTGCTGACAATGAAGTCGTGGATGTGCGCCGCGCGCGCCACCGCCTCGACCTCTGCGGCACTGGCGCCCGGCTTGCCGTAGGCGATGTTGTAGCCAATGGTGTCGTTGAACAGCACGGTGTCCTGCGGCACGATGCCAATGGCCCGGCGCACACTGGCCTGCGTGACCTGGGCGATGTCCTGCCCGTCGATCAGGATGCGGCCCGACTGCGGCGCGTAAAACCGGAACAACAGCCGAGCCAGCGTGGACTTGCCCGCACCCGACGGCCCGACGATCGCCACCGTTTCCCCTGCGGGCACAGTGAAATCCAGCCCGTCCAGAATGGTGCGATCCGCCCCATAGCCAAAGCGCACCCGCTCGAAGCGCACCTCGCCGCGAGACACCTGCAACGCGGGTGCGTTCGGTGCGTCCTCGATGTCGCGGTGCTCTTGCAGAATGGTGAACATGCGCTCCAGGTCGGTGGTCGACTGGCGAATCTCGCGGTAAATCACGCCAAGAAAGTTCAGCGGCACATAGAGCTGCAGCATGAAGGCATTGACCAGCACCAGATCGCCCAGATTCATGCTGCCGCTCACCACGCCCACCGTGGCCCGCCAGACCAGCAGCGTGACCGCCGTGGCAATGATCAGGCTCTGCCCCAGATTGAGCAGCGACAGCGAGTTCTGCGACTTGATCGCGGCCTGCATCCAGCTCTTGAGGGTGTCGTCATAGCGCGTGGATTCCAGCGCCTCGTTGCCGAACATCTTGACCGTCTCGTAGTTCAGCAGGGCGTCGATGGCGCGCTGGTTGGCGCGCGAATCCTGCGTGTTCATTTCTCGCCGCAGATGCGTGCGCCACTCGGTCACCGTGATGGTGAACACCACATACAGAACCAGTGCAGCCAGTGCAATGCCAGCGAACCAGATGTCGTACTTGACCAGCAGGATGCCGATGACCAGCGCCATCTCGACCAGCGTGGGCAGGATGCTGTAGAGCGTGAACGACACCAGGCTGGAGATGGCCCGCGTGCCCCGCTCCATGTCGCGTGACATGCCGCCCGTCTGCCGCTCCAGGTGGTACCGCATGCTCAGGCTGAACAGATGGTCAAACACCTGCAGCGCGATCTTGCGCACCGCCCCCTGAGTGACCCGCGAGAACACGATTTCGCGCAGTTCGGTGAACAGCGACACACTCAACCGCAGCAGCCCATAGGCCACCAGCAGCGCCACCGGCACGACCAGCGCAGCGCGCGGATCGCCCGGCTTCAGGTCAAGCGCATCGACAATGTCCTTGAGCACGATGGGCACGCCGACGTTGGACACCTTGGCCGCCACCATCATCAACAGCGCCAGCACCACGCGCACGCGGTACTCCCACAGATAGGGCCACAGGGCCGCGACCACGGCCCAGCGCGAGCGCTGCGGCGCCGCGCGTGAAGCGCCCGGTGGCTCAGGCAAAGCGGAGGAAGTTCTGGCGTGCATGGATGGAATGAAATGCAGCAAGCAAGGCTTGCATCGGGAAGAACGGCGCGCAGCCGCGGCGTGAACAGACCCTAAACTACGCGCGTCATTCAACTCATTATCTGCGCCGCAACGGCGCTCTGCAGGGAGCCACTCATGACCCACGCCCCCCAACTTCCCGATTGCGCGCCCACCCTGCGCACCCAGGCCCGTCCGGCCGATGTGAACATGCACGGCGACATCTTCGGCGGCTGGATCATGGCGCAGGTCGACATTGCCGGCGGCATCACCGCAGCATGGCGTGCCAAGGGCCGTGTCGCCACGGTCGCGGTCAAGGAGTTCGTGTTCAAGCAGCCGGTGCTGGTGGGCGACGTGCTCTCGTTCTTCACCGAGGTCGATCATGTGGGCACCACCTCGGTCACGGTCCGCGTGGAGGTCTACGCACAACGCACGCCGTCGAATGTCGAAGTCATCAAGGTGACCGAAGCACTGCTGACCTATGTAGCCGTGGGAGCCGACCGCCGACCGCGGCCCGTGGATCAGCCCTGATCCACCGCACCTGAATGCAACAAGGCCGCCCGAAGGCGGCCTTGTGCGTTTGCAGCAGCGGCGATTACTTGGTTTCGCCTTCCGCAGCTGCGGCACCGTCTTCACCCACGCCGCCGGGCGGCGGGCTGACGGTGACGACCGCGGGGTTGTCCATGCCGTGCGTCAGCACGGTCACACCCTTGGGCAGCTTGAGGTCGCTGACATGCACGCTCTGGTGCAGGGTCAGCGCGCTCAGGTCCACCGCGATGAATTCGGGCAGGTCTGCCGGCAGGCAGGACACTTCCACCTCGGTCATCACATGGTTGACCAGACCGTGGCTGAGCTTGACAGCGGGCGACTCTTCCGCGCCGGTGAAGTGCAGAGGCACCTTCATCGAAATCTTGTGACCGGCTTCGACGCGCTGGAAATCGACGTGCAGCACCAGTTGCTTGTAGGGGTGCATCTGATAGTCGCGCAGCAGGACCTGGCTGGTCTTGCCCGCAACGTCCATCTCCAGAACGGAAGAATGGAATTGCTCTTTCTTCAGCGCATGGAACAGCGCGTTGTGATCGAGTTCGATCATTTGCGGGGCTTGCTCGCCACCATAGATGATGCCGGGGGTCTTCCCGGCGCGACGCAGGCGGCGGCTCGCACCAGTGCCCTGCAGACTACGTTCGAATGCGACGACTTTCATGTCGGCTCCTGAAAATGGGGCGATGCCCCGTGGTGAACGGCGCCTGCGACCAGCGCCGTGACAACCCGCCGGGACTCCAGCGGGCAAAAACTCAGAACAGTGTTTCCTGTTCGTTGAACAACTGCAGCACCGAACCGCCATACGCGATGCGCTGGATGGTCTGCGCGATCAGCGACGCCGCGGAAAGCTGGCGGATCTTGGTGCAATCGCGCGCTTCCTGGCGCAGCGGAATGGTGTTGGTGACGACCAGTTCATCGATCGCGCTGCTTTGCAGGCGCTGGATCGCCGGACCGGACAGCACCGGGTGGGTGCAATAGGCCATCACGCGCTTGGCGCCGCGGGTCTTGAGCACCTCGGCGGCCTTGGTCAGCGTGCCTGCGGTGTCGACCATGTCGTCCATGATGATGCAGTTGCGCCCATCGATCTCGCCGATGACATTCATCACTTCCGAGACATTCGGCTTGGGGCGGCGCTTGTCGATGATGGCCAGATCACACTCCATCAGCTTGGCCAGCGCGCGGGCGCGCACCACGCCGCCGATATCGGGCGACACCACGATGAGGTCGCTGTAATTCTTTTCGCGCAGGTCGCTCAGCAAAATGGGCGAGGCGTAGATGTTGTCGACCGGAATATCGAAAAACCCCTGCACCTGATCGGCGTGCAAGTCCATCGTGACCACCCGCGCCACACCAGCGGCCTGCAGCACATTGGCCACGACCTTGGCGGTGATGGGCACGCGGGCGGAGCGCGGACGGCGATCCTGGCGTGCATAGCCGAAATAGGGAATGACCGCGGTGATGCGCTCGGCCGAGGCGCGCTTGAGCGCATCGACCATGATGAGCAGTTCCATCAGGTTGTCGTTGGTCGGCGCGCAGGTGGACTGAACGATGAACACCTCGCGGGCGCGAACGTTCTGCTGAATTTCGACCGTGATTTCCCCGTCGGAGAACCGCCCGATGTAGGCCTGCCCGAGGCCGATGCCAAGCTGTTCCGCAACTTCCTGGGCAAGCGCCGGATTGGCATTGCCGGTGAACAGGATGAAGTCCGCCGGATTCGGTGTCATGGTGGGGTGTTGCGCGCTTGTTGCGCCAGAAGTGCCGTGAGCTTTTGGCCTAGGCGAGCCCGCGGTCTGCAGCGCCGCAGGCGAAACGCTTTTCAAAAAACTGCTCTTTGAATCTGTGGCTGGGGAGGAAGGACTCGAACCCTCGCATGCCGGAATCAAAATCCGGTGCCTTAACCAACTTGGCGACTCCCCAACACCATTCGCACGTAGCGAATGAAAAAACCGATCAACCCGCGTCGCGGCGCACACGCACCGCGCAAATCCGCATTATGCGTCAACCCAATCGCGCAGCGGATGCTGAGCCAGACCGCGACAGCAGCATCCCTGCCAACCCGTCGGCAAAGCGTTCCATGCGACACCGCACTCCCGCTCCTCCAATTTGCCAGAATCGCTGCCGACATCACAAACCCAGGCAAACACAGCGCTGCCCGATCCGGTCATGCGTCCATCAAAGCATGGCTGCAATGCGCTTTGCGTCAACACCGTGCGCAATACCGACAAGGCCCGCGCAACTTCAGGCTCCAGCGCCATCGCACCCGGCTGCAAATCATTTCTGCCCCACATGGCGTTGGCCATCCGCACGGGGTTTTCAACCAGGAAACTGCGCTCTTGCCGTCTACCTCGCGGCCCAAGCGGTGAATTCTCCGCCCAGCTCAATTTCAACCATTCAGCAAAGCCTGCTATTTTTGCTTCGGGCTTTTGGCTTGTCAAGTCAAGGGTGGAAAACACCGCCTGCGTCGACAGGCCACGTGCCGGATGCACCACAACAAACCAGGGCGTGGGCAGCGCAATGGCCTGCAACTGCTCGCCCACGCCTTCGGCCCAGGCATTGCGGCCAAAAATGAAAATCGGCACATCGGCCCCGAGTTGCAGCGCGAGTTGTATCAGGGTCTGGCGCGACAGGCCGAGCTGCCAAAGCCGATTCAGGCCGATGAGCACCGTGGCAGCGTCGGAGCTGCCGCCCCCCAGTCCGGCCTGCTGCGGGATGACCTTGCGCAGGTGGATGTCCACGCCGTATGGGCACTGTGTTGTCTGCTGCAGCAACTGCGCTGCGCGCACGCAGAGGTCGTGCTCGGGCAGATCGTCGGCTCCGAGGCGGCGGATGACGCCGTCCTCGCGCCGGATGAGATCGAGCGTGTCGCACCAGTCGATGAACTGGAACACGGTCTGCAGGGTGTGATAGCCGTCCGGGCGTCTGCCGGTGACGTGCAGGAACCAGTTGATCTTCGCCGGGGCGGGCAGATTGAACAGGGCGCGCATGGAGAAGCCGTCCAGCCGGTTCAGTTGCCGCCCGCCGTGCCTGTGCCCTTGTCTTGCGGCGTGGTCGACTCGATCGCCATGCGCAGTTCGGCCGGATCGCCGCCTGCACGCTGCGCCTTGAGCAGGGCCAGATGTCCATCTCGCCAGACCGGCTGCACCTGCCAGCCAAGCTGTTCGAAGCGGCCGTCGGCCAGATGCTGCACCGGCAGGCCGGAAGCGGGCCTGCCGCGAACCCAATCCTGCAGCGCGGCCTGCGGCAAGGCCACGCCGAGCGCCGCGCGGGTCATGGCGTCGAAAGAGGCGTAGGTTTGCGTTTGCCTGCCGTCGTTCAGGCTGGCCTGACCCGGGCTCCAGCGGGCGCGCGCCAGCATTTGCCCCAGCGGCGAAAAGACCTCGAACTCGCCTGAATCTGCGCCGCGCAGCTCCAGGCGAAAGCCGCCGTACAGCGCTTTTTGCGCGTCAGGCGGGCCGCTGACCAGAGACAGCCGTCCAGCTACAGCAAGGGTGTCGCTTGCCGCGCTGGCAGACGTGATGTGCGGCGCAGCGCAGCCGCCAAGCGCGGCGAGCACCAGGCCCGCAGTTCCCCAGACAAGGACGCGGCGGCGCATCAGAAGGTCACGCCGTACTTGCGCAGCACGGCCTGCACCATCGCGTCGTGCGGCGCGCGCTCGATCGCTGCTTTCCAGATGGCGCGCGCCTTGTCGTGCTGGCCGAGCTGCCAAAGCACTTCGCCGAGATGCGCGCCGATTTCCGGGTCGGGCCGGGCGTCATAGGCTTGTTGCAGCAGATCGAGGGCCTGATCGTTGCGGCCCATCTTGTATTCCACCCAGCCCATGCTGTCGAGCACGAAGGGATTGCCCGGCGAGAGTTCCAGTGCACGGGACACCAGCTTGCGCGCCTCGGGCAGGTTTTCGCCCCGCTCGGCCAGGGTATAGCCCAGCGCGTTGTAGGCAGGCTGCGATTCGGGGTCGATCGCAATGGCCTTGCGCAGCATCTGCTGCATCTCCTTGAAGTGCCCGCTCTTGTCGGCCATCATCGACGCTTCGTACAGCAGATCGACATCGCCCGGCATTTGCTTCAGGCCGGACTGCAGCAGCTTGTACGAGGCGTCGAACCGCCCCGCCTCGCGCAGGACTTGCGCGCGCGCCAGCAGCCGATCCTTGCGCTGCGCAGCGGTGGCGTCCGGCAGGGTGTCGGTCAGCTTGAGCGCTTCGTTGATCTTGCCCTGCTGCACCAGAATGGCTGCGCGATTGCTCAGCACGGCAAGCTGATTGCCGGAGTTCGGCACCACCTGGTCGAGCCAGCGATTGGCTTGGTCAAAGTCACCCAGCTTGCGCGACGCCTCCGCCAGAGCGAGATAGGCCGGGGTGAGCAGCGGCGGCGTGCTCTCTCCGCGAGCCAGCTTCAGGTAGGTCTGCAGCGAGACAACAGCCTTTGCTGGCTCGCCAAACTCGGACTGCAGGCTGCCGAGCAACAGCCGGGCCTGCGCCTGATCGGGCGCCTCGGCCACCAGCTTGCCCAGGCCGTCCAGCGCGATGCCATCGCGCTGCTGGCCCAGGGCAGCCTGCGCCCAGGCCAGACGCAGCCCCGTGTCCTTCGGTTGCGCCGTCGCGAATTTCTGCATCGCGGCGTCCGCCGCCTGCGGGTTGACGGTGTAGAGCTGCAGCAGCAAGGCCGCGGCCGGGGCAAGACCGGGCTGGATGCTCAGCGCATGCAGGGCATCGGCAAAGCCGCCCTTCTGGTCGCCGGCACGGGCCCGCAGCAGCCCGAGGACCACATCGGTCTGGGCAAACTGCCTTTGCCCGGCCAGGGCGGTGCGCATCATGGTCAGGGTCGCAGCCGGATCGCTGGCCTGCGCGGCCAGGGGCAACAGATCGGCAATGGCCTGGCCCCGTTGGGGTTCCGGCGTGGCGGCGAGGTCTTGCGCAATCGTTGCGCCCGCCTCGCTGGTGCGGCCCGTCATCAATTGCAACTGCACCACCCAGGCACCGGCTTCGCGTGAATCGGGTCTGGCCTTGCGCCAGGCCTGTGCCGCCGCAAGCGCCTTGTCGGGCGCACCTGCGCGCAGGGCGATTTCCGCGGCACGGCGGTAGAGCGATTCGGCGTCGAGGTCGTTCGCCGCCTTGAGCAACTCGGTGTAGGCCACGCCGGGATGGCCGGTGTTGGCGGCAATCTCTCCCGCCAGGACGGCAAACACGTGGCGCGCGGTGTCTTGCGCACTGAGCCGCGCCGCAGACTGCTGCGCCTGGGCGACAACCGGGACGGAACACATCGCCGGGAACAGCAGGGCCGACACAAGAACGGCAGCGCGCATGGGAATCCTGAAAGAGGGTCGAAGAGCGAGAGGCTGCGATTGTAGAAGTGCGCGGTTATCCCTGCGGGCCAGCAACCCCATCGTGTGATGAACAATGTGCTGCATGCCTGAACTGCCCGAAGTCGAGGTCACCCGCCAGGGTCTGGAGCCCGCGCTGCTGCACGCGCGGCTGTGTGCGCTGCGGCTGGGCAAGCCGTTGCGCTGGCCGTTGAACATCGACCCGGCGGCGCTGGTCGGGCAGCACATCACGGCTCTGCGGCGGCGTGGCAAGTACCTGCTGCTGCATACCGAGTCCGGTGTGCTCATCGTGCATCTGGGCATGTCGGGCTCGCTGCGCTGGACGCCCGCACAGCAGACGCCCGAGCCGCTTTCGCCGCACGAGCATGTGGAGCTGCAGACCGACCGCGGTGTGCTGCGTCTGCGCGACCCGCGCCGCTTCGGCGCCGTGCTGTGGCATGCGGGTGCCGACGTCCAAACTCACCCGCTGCTGCGCGTGCTCGGACCGGAGCCCTTGAGCGTCGACTTCAGTGGCGCCGCGCTCTGCCGCACGCTGCGCGGACGCAGTGCGGCGATCAAGCCCTTGCTGCTGTCGCAGCATCTCGTCGCAGGCATCGGCAATATCTACGCCTGCGAGGCGCTGTTTCGCGCCCGCATCGACCCGCGCACGCCCGCATCGAACCTGCGGCCCACCGACTGCGAGCGACTGGCCTTGGCCGTGCGCGACACGCTGCAGCAGGCCGTGGCGCTGGGCGGCAGCAGCCTGCGCGACTTCGCCCACAGCGACGGCGAACTCGGCTATTTCCAGATGCAGGCGCAGGTGTATGGCCGGGAGGGCCTGCCCTGTCGCGTCTGCGCCACGCCCGTCCGGCAGATCGTGCAGGGGCAGCGCAGTACCTATTTCTGCCCCAAGTGCCAAAAAGTTCTCAAAGCAAGGTCCAGGTAGGAAATCGCTGATCGAAATTCAGGGGCGGCTGTGTTTTACTTTCCCCCACATTGAATGACTTGCCTGATGCGCAGCCGCGATGAATCCACACGTCGAAGCCCCCATCCTCACCGCTGGCCTGTTTGACTACGCCGAGTGGCGCGCCGAACGCCTGCAGCGCGTACGGTCCCTGCTGGCCTGGCTCGAGGACAGTGGACTGCTGCTTGACCAGTCGCGTCCGCTGTTGCAGCAGCAGATCGCCCGGCTGGACAACGACCGTATGACCCTGGCTTTCGTTGCCGAGTTCTCGCGCGGCAAGTCCGAGCTGATCAATGCCATCTTCTTTTCCGGCCACGGCCAGCGCATCCTCCCCGCAGGCGCCGGGCGCACCACCATGTGCCCGATGGAGCTGTTTTCCGACGCCACGCAGCCGCGCGGCCTGCGGCTGCTGCCCATCGACACCCGGCTGCAGTCGCAAACCCTGGCGCAATGGAAATCGAGTCCGCAGGTGTGGACGCAGTTCGACCTGCCCAGTCAGGACGCGCAAGGTCTGGCGCAGGCGCTCACACATTTGTCGGACACCCAGCGCGTGCCGCTGGAGCGGGCACAGGAGCTGGGTTTTTTCCATGACGCGCAAGAGCTGGCACAGATCAACGCGGGCGCAGATGGCGAGGTGGAAATTCCGCTGTGGCGGCATGCGCTGGTCAACTTCCCCCATCCCCTGCTCGATCAAGGGCTGACCATTCTCGACACGCCCGGCCTGAACGCCGTGGGCGCCGAACCCGAGCTGACCCTCTCGCTCATTCCCTCGGCCAACGCCGTGGTGTTCGTGCTCGGCGCCGATACCGGAGTGACCCGCAGCGACCTGGACATCTGGAACCGCCACATCGCCCCCACCAGTGGCGCGCAGACCCTGGTGGCACTCAACAAGGTCGATGCGCTCTGGGACCCGCTGCTCACCGCGCCGCAGATCGCGGCCAGCATCGACCACCAGGTGCAGACCACGGCGCAGACCCTGCGCCTCGCGTCCGACCGCGTGTTCCCGGTCTCGGCGCACAAGGCGCTGCTGGCGCGCATTCAGTCCGACGGCGCGCTGCTGGCCCGCTCCGGCATGGGGCAGTTGGAAAACGCGCTCAACCGCGCGGCCAACATCGACCGCCGCAGCATGCTGCAAGGCGGCCTGCGCGAAACGGTCGAACAAGTGCAGGCCGATGTTTCGCAACAATTGCGCAAGCAGCTTCAGGACGCGCAAGACCAGCTCGACGAACTCCTCGGCCTGCGCGGCAAGAACGCCAACATGGTGGTGCTGATGCTGCAGCGCCTGGCCGCCGAGCGCAATGAATTCGACGCCGGCATGGCGCAAGTGCTGGCCCTGCGCGCGGTGAACAACCGCATGCTGGAAAAGCTGCGCGAACAGTTCGACGCCAAATCCGTGCTGCGCGATCTCGAACAGCTCGAAACCCGCATGGGCAGCGCCCTGCTCAAGGTCGGCGTCAAGGGTGAGCTGACCCGCATCACCACCGATCTGCGCGCGCGGCTGGTGAACGCGGAAACGCAGATCGAGGAAATTCGCCAGATGCTCGCGGCGGCCTTCATGCGCGCCAATAGCGAATTCGGCTTCACCGTCTCGGCCCCGCGCGTGCTGCGCATGAGTGGACTGATGCAGGAATTCGACCGCGTGGCAGCCGCCTACACCGAACACCTGTCCGGAGTGAACTGGCTCAAGCTGCAGAACAACGCCTACACCCTGCGCACCCTGCGCGCGCTGTCGGCCCGGGTGCGCGATCTGTTCGAGCGCGCCCTGCGCGACATCGAAAACTGGGACCGCTCGGCCATTGCCCAGCTCGACGGTCAGGTCCGCGAGCGCAAGAAGCAGCTCAACCGCCGCCTTGCCACCTTGCAGCGCATCGAAGACACCAAGGACAGCCTGCACGACCGCATCGCCGAGCTGCAGTCGCAGATCGCGCACATCGGCAACCTGCAGCGCGGGCTGGCTGAACAGATCGAGCGCGTCAAGTCCTAGTCCGATCGCCCGGCGCCTGCGACGCAGCGCTGGCACAATGCGGCGTTTCGCGCCTTGGTGCGCCGACTCAACGCTCCCGTGCCTGAACGACCGCGTGCTTCTCCTCTGACGCCAGCCCAACCCGGCCCGCCGCGCTTCGCCACCCGCCTGGTGCAATGGCAGCGCCAGCATGGACGGCACGATCTGCCCTGGCAGGTGCGCGACGCCTACGTTGTGTGGCTGTCGGAAATCATGCTGCAGCAAACCCAGGTTGCCGTGGTGGCGGATTACTTTGCCCGCTTCATCGCCCGCTTTCCCACGGTGCAGGCGCTGGCTGCAGCGCCGCAGGATGCGGTGCTGGCGGCCTGGAGCGGACTGGGCTATTACCAGCGGGCGCGCAACCTGCATCGCTGCGCGCAGATCGTGGTCGAGCGCTTTGGCGGCATGTTTCCGCAAACCGCACGGGAACTGGCCGCACTGCCCGGCATCGGCCCCTCCACCGCAGCCGCGATCGCTGCATTCTGTTTCGACGAGCGCGCCGCCATCCTCGACGGCAATGTGCAGCGGGTGCTGTGCCGCACGCACGGCATCAGCGACCCCATCCCCTCCGCAGCCACCACCCGCAAGCTGTGGGCGCTCGCACACAGCCTGCTGCCCGAAGCCGTGGACATGGCCGCTTACACCCAGGGCTTGATGGACCTGGGCGCGACCGTGTGCAAACCACGCCAGCCGCTGTGCATGCAATGCCCGTTCGCGGCCGATTGCCACGGGCGCCTGTCCGGCGATCCGCAACGCCTGCCGGTGCGCAAACCCTCCCGCGGCGCCCGGCCACAGCGCAGCACCGTGATGCTGTGGCTGCGCAGCATTCCCGGCGAGCGAATCTGGCTGGAAAAGCGACCGCCACATGGCATCTGGCCGGGACTCTGGAGCCTGCCGCAATTCGAGACGCTGGAGCAGGCGACTGTGCACGCTGCGCAATGCGGACGCATGGTCAGCCAGCGTGCATTGCCGGCCTTTCGCCATGTGTTCACCCACTTCGAGTTGACCGTGCACCCCTTGCTGATCGACCTTGATGCACCCCAGCATGCCACCGAGAGGCAGGGGCAGTGGCTGAGCATTGCGCAAGCGGTGCAACTGGGTCTTCCGGCCCCGGTGCGCAATCTGCTGCTCCAGAACATGACCACCGCCCCGGCCGATGCGCCGCTGATCCCGCATCAAGGCTAGGCATGGAGCCCGGTGCGTTCTCGCTGCATGGCATTGATTTCAGCAGTGCGCCGAATCGACGCAAACCCATCGTCATCGCGCATGGTTCATGGCGATCCACCCAACCCGACCGCGTCACCCTCGAGGGCTTTACCCGGCTCGACACGCTGGAGGCGTTTGCACAGTGGCTGTTGCAGCCCGGCCCTTGGCTCGGCGTGTTCGATCTGCCATTCGGTCTGCCACGAGAACTGATCAACACCCTGGGCTGGCCCGGTCACGACAACGACAGCGCGCCCCTGCCCTGGAAACGGCTGATCGAGCATCTTCAGACCCAGTCCCGTGCCGAGTTGCGTGGGGTGTTTCGCCAATTCTGCGCAACGCGCCCGGCAGGGGCAAAGTTTGCCCATCGCGCGTGCGACCGCCCTGCCGGGTCATCGCCGTCGATGAAATGGGTGAATCCGCCGGTGGCCTGGATGTTGCACACCGCCACCCCGCTGCTGCTCGGCGCCCACGTGGACCTGCCCGGACTCCATGCCGGAGACCCGCAGCGTGTCGCGCTCGAAGGCTATCCGGGGTTTGCTGCGCGGGCGGTTCTGGGCCGGCGCAGCTACAAGAGCGATGCGCGCAGCAAGCAGACCGAGGAGCGCCAGTCCGCGCGGGCTGAGTTGCTGCGTGTGCTGGAATCTGGCCGACATCCGCTGGGCTTGCGTCTGCAATGCGCGGACCCCTTGCACCAGACCATGCTGGGCGATGCCAGCGGCGACCATCTCGATGCCGCACTGTGCTTGATGCAGGCCGCCTGGGCCAGCGCACGCCGTGCCCAGGGCTGGGGCCTGCCGTCGCAGATCGATCCGGTGGAGGGATGGATCGTCAGTGTGCCGCAGGGCTGACCCGCAACATCAGGGCATGCCCTGAGGCAACACTGAACAAGCCCCTTGCGCGCTGCGCATCCGGTCTGCGGGCGGTCTGCTGCGTTGCCATCGCTTGGGCTATTGTCTTGGAGCGCGCCTTGCATCCCATCCCGTAGCCCGGCGCGCAGCATCACACGGACTGATTCAGTGTCGCCCTAAACGATTGCCAGGTGGCCGGTGTCGCTGCCGATGTCGGCATTGCGCGCGCGCTTGCTGTCGAGCTTGATGCGCAGGCGCAGGTCGTTGACCGAGTCGGCATTGCGCAGCGCGTCTTCGTAGCTGATCTTGTCGGCGTCGAACAGGTCGAACAGCGACTGGTCGAAGGTCTGCATGCCCAGTTCGCGCGAGCGCCGCATCACATCCTTGATTTCGGTGAGCTTGCCCTCGAAGATCTGATCGGCAATCAGCGGCGAATTGATCATGATCTCCACCGCAGCCACGCGCCCCTTGCCGGTCTGCAGCGGCACCAGCCGCTGCGACACCAGCGCCCGCAGATTCAGCGACAGGTCCATGAGCAACTGGGTGCGGCGCTCCTCGGGGAAGAAGTTGATGATCCGGTCGAGTGCCTGGTTGGCGTTGTTGGCGTGCAGCGTGGCCAGCACCAGGTGACCGGTTTCGGAGAACACCACTGCGTGTTCCATGGTCTCGCGGTCGCGGATTTCACCCATGAGAATGACGTCCGGCGCCTGGCGCAGGGTGTTTTTCAGCGCGGCTTCCCAGCTCTCGGTATCGAGGCCCACCTCACGCTGGGTCACGATGCAATTCTTGTGCGGATGCACGAACTCGATCGGGTCTTCCACCGTGATGATGTGGCCATGCGAATTCTCGTTGCGGAAGTCGAGCATCGCGGCCATGGAGGTCGATTTGCCCGAACCGGTGGCGCCGACAAAAATGATCAGCCCGCGCTTGTGCATCGCCAGGGTCTTGAGCACCTGGGGCAGTTCCAGCGCGTCGATGGACGGCAGCTCTTGCGGAATCTGCCGCAGCACGATGCCCACCTTGCCCTGCTGCAAGAACGCGTTGCAGCGAAAGCGCGTGAGGCCTGCGGGCGAGATGGCGAAATTGCATTCCTTGGTGCGCTCGAACTCGGCGGACTGCTTGTCGTTCATGATCGAGCGCGCCAGCGCCAGGGTGTGCTGGCTGCTGAGGGCCTGAGACGACAGCTTGGACACGGCCCCATCCACCTTGATGGCTGGCGGGAAGTCTGCGGTGAGAAACAGATCCGAACCGCCGCGGCTGACCATCAGCTTGAGCAGATCATTGATGAATTTCGATGCCTGATCACGATCCATACCATCCCCCGATTTGCCGCATCTTTTGCATTCAGCGGTCCATGTTCAATTGACAGGGCGCATCAGCCGCCGGGCGTGGTGGCCGCCACGCGGGCGCTGAGCTTGCGCAGGCGCAGCGACAGCCTGCGTGCCAGCGAACCAATGAGACGGCAGGCCGCAGCCGGGTCTTGCGCAATCATGCGGTCGAGATCACTGGCTTCGAGCACGGCAACTTCGCTGTCGGTCAAGGTGGTGCAGTACGACCAGCGCGGCGCTGCATCGACCAGCGACATTTCTCCCAGCATGCTGCCCGCGCGCACCTCGGTCAGGCGCAGCCGGTCTCCCCAGGGCTGCAGGCGATCCACCGCCACGGCCCCGCGCAACAGCACCACCATGAAGCTGCCGGTCTCGCCCTGGGCGATGAGGTCGGCGTTGGCCTTGACGGTGTAGAAATGGAAGTATCTGACACAGCGCTCCAGGTCCGCAGGCGTCAGCCCGGCCATGTATTTGTCCTGCTGCCAAAGCTCGAACAGCCGCTGCCCGCCCACGCTGCGCGACAGCTTGGTCGCTCCGATTTCGGCCGCGCGCTGCGACCAGTCGACCACGCTGTCGAGACTGGCCACTTCCGCGTCATGAAAACCCGTGGTGAAAAACTGCGATTCCGGAGCGTCGTCCACCGCGTCTTTGCGCGAGGCGCCGATGATTTTGTCAAAGAGTTTCATGGCCAGGCGGGTGCTTGCTGATTTTTGTGTTGTGGTGCGAACGGTCAGGCGCCAGGGAAATTTTCCGGCTGCTTGGCCTTGGTGCGCGCCTCGGTGGAGGAGATCATGTTGCGCTTGACCAGATCGGCCAGGTTCTGGTCGAGGGTCTGCATGCCGAAGGACTGGCTGGTCTGGATCATGGAATACATCTGCGCCACCTTGTTTTCGCGAATGAGGTTGCGGATCGCCGGGGTGCCGATCATGATTTCGTGTGCCGCAACCCGCCCGGAGCCGTCCTTCTTCTTGCACAGCGTCTGCGAGATCACGCCCACCAGCGCTTCGGACAGCATCGCGCGCACCATTTCCTTTTCCTCCGCCGGGAACACGTCGACGATGCGGTCGATGGTCTTGGGCGCCGACGAGGTGTGCAACGTGGCGAACACCAGGTGGCCGGTTTCCGAGGCGGTCAGCGCCAGGCGGATGGTCTCCAGATCGCGCATTTCGCCCACAAGAATCGCGTCGGGATCTTCGCGCAGCGCCGAGCGCAAGGCGTTGGAAAAGCTCAGGGTATGCGGCCCGACCTCGCGCTGGTTGATCAGCGCCTTCTTGGACTGATGGACAAATTCGATCGGATCTTCGATGGTGAGAATGTGCCCGTACTCGGTCTCGTTGTAATGATTGATCATTGCCGCCAGGGTGGTGGACTTGCCCGAGCCGGTCGGCCCGGTCACCAGCACCAGCCCGCGCGGCTTGAGCGCCAGATCGGCAAAGATTTTCGGCGCGTTCAGGTCGTCGAGGGTCAGCACCTTGCTCGGAATGGTGCGGAACACCGCTGCCGCGCCGCGCGCCTGATTGAAGGCGTTGACACGAAAGCGCGCGAGCTGCGGAATCTCGAAGGAAAAATCGACCTCCAGAAATTCTTCGTAGTGCTTGCGCTGCGAATCGCTCATGATGTCGTAGACCATGGCGTGCACCGCCTTATGGTCCAGCGGCTCGACATTGATGCGCCGCACGTCGCCGTGCACCCGGATCATGGGCGGCAGCCCCGATGAGAGGTGCAGATCGGATGCGTCGTTCTTGACGCTGAAAGCAAGCAGTTGCGTGATGTCCAAGCGATGTCTCCCCCGAGCAAGCTTGTGCGTGATGGCGCGAAGCGATTGGGCTATCTTAAGGTCAGAATTGCACTTTTCCGCTATTTTCATCCCACGGGCTGCGCGCAGCTGCCCGGATTTGTTGTATCGATCCCCCGATTCTTCACCATGTCACAGAGCCACCCCCTCGCCACAGTGCGCCAGCGCATCGCGCAGGCCGCGCAGTCTGCGGGCCGCGATCCGCAGTCCGTCACCCTGCTGGCCGTGTCCAAGACCTTTCCTGCGCAGGACGTGGCGCAGCTCGCGGCGCTCGGGCAGACGGCCTTCGGCGAGAACTATGTGCAGGAGGCGCTGGACAAGATCGCCGCCTTGCGCGCGGACTGGCCTGCGCTGCAGTGGCATTTCATCGGGCCGCTGCAAAGCAACAAGACGCGCGAGGTTGCCGCGCAGTTCGACTGGGTGCACAGCGTCGAGCGACTGAAGATCGCGCAGCGCCTGAGCGATCAGCGACCGCCGCAGTTGCCGCCGCTGCAGGTCTGCATTCAGGTGAATGTGGACTTTGAGGCCACCAAGAGCGGCGTGTCCCCGGAAGACGTCGGCGCGCTTGCCGCGGCCGTGGCCGCATTGCCCAACCTGCGGCTGCGCGGGCTGATGTGCATCCCGGCGCCGCGCGAAGGTCTGGACGCGCAGCGCGCGCCCTTCGCCCGGTTGCGGGCCCTGCGAGACACCGTCGCTGCCGAGCACGGGCTGACGCTCGACACCCTGTCGATGGGCATGAGCGCCGATCTCGAGGCTGCCGTGCTCGAGGGCGCCACCATCGTGCGCGTGGGGTCGGCGCTGTTCGGCCCACGCACCGCTGTCAAGCCGCGCCTTGGTGCGCATGGGATGGTCTGTCGCCGCTTTCGCATCGCTGGCAAGGTGCAGGGTGTCGGCTATCGCGCCCATGTCCAGGCCGAAGCGCTGCGCCTGGGTTTGCGTGGTCACGCGCTCAACCGCGCAGACAGCACGGTCGAAGTTCTCGCCTGCGGCGCGCCCGATGCCCTTGGCGCCCTGCAGCAATGGCTCTGGCAAGGCTCGCCCGCCAGCCGCGTCGATTCCGTGCACGCCGAGGACGCGACGTGCGATGCATGCGGGGATGGGTTTCGGGCCGGGTAAAGCCGCCGATCCACCCCCGCCGCCCCACCCCAACCCTCCCCACGCGTGGGGAGGGAGCAAGCAAGCCCTTCTTCCGGCGCCGCGCGATCCCCTCCCCCACTTGTGGGGAAGGTTGGGAGGAGGCTGGGAGAGGGATCAAACCAGTTTTCGCAGATCGGGCAGTGGCACTGCCTGCGCGGCCAGCCGCGCCGCCTGTTGCCGCGCAGTGTTTGCGTCCAGCCCGGCCAATTCCTCGATCAATCGGCGCCAAACTGCCGCCTGCTGCGGCAAGGTGGCGCAATACAGCAGATCGGCGCCGCGCTGCACTGCGAGCACAGGAAAATTCTCCGGCTCGTAGCCCCCCAGCAGATCGGCAGCGTCCTCTACATCTACCCAGAGCAGTTGCGCAGCGGGCAATTGCCCGGCCAGCGTGGCGAACTGCGGCTGCCAGTCGCGGCAGACGCCGCACCACTGCGCGCACAGACAGGCCACGCGCAGCGGTTCCATGCGCACTCCGGCTCAGCGCAGCGCCTTGAAACGCAGGCGGTGCGGCCGCGCACCTTCCTCGCCCAGGCGGCGCTTCTTGTCGGCCTCGTATTCCTGATAGTTGCCGGAGAAGAAGGTCCACTGCGAATCGCCCTCGGCCGCGAGGATGTGGGTGGCGATGCGGTCGAGGAACCAGCGGTCGTGGCTCGACACCATGATGCAGCCGGCGAACTCGAGCAGCGCGTCTTCGAGCGCCCGCAGGGTTTCCACGTCGAGGTCGTTGCTTGGTTCGTCGAGCAGCAGCACATTGCCGCCGGAAATCAGGGTCTTGGCCAGATGCAGCCGTCCGCGTTCGCCGCCGGAGAGGTTGCCGACGATCTTCTGCTGATCGCCGCCCTTGAAATTGAACCGCCCGCAATAGGCACGTGACGGCACCTGGAACTTGCCCACGTTGAGCATGTCCAGCCCGTCGGAAATCGCCTCCCACACCGTCTTGTCATCGGGCAGTGCATCGCGGCTCTGGTCCTCATAGACCAGCTTGACCGTCGGGCCGATGACGATCTCGCCCGCGTCGGGCTTGTCCTTGCCCGCGATCATGCGGAACAGTGTGGACTTGCCCGCGCCGTTGGGGCCGATGACGCCCACAATGGCTCCGGGCGGCAGCTTGAAGCTCAGGTCGTCGATCAGCAGGCGGTCGCCATGCGCCTTGCGCACATTCTTGAACTCGATGACTTCATTGCCCAGGCGATCGGCCACGGGAATGAAAATCTCGTTGGTCTCGTTGCGCTTCTGGTATTCGATGCTCGACAGCTCCTCGAACCGGGCCATGCGCGCCTTGCTCTTGGCCTGACGGCCCTTGGGGTTCTGCCGCACCCATTCGAGCTCCTGCTTCATGGTCTTGAGGTGAGACGCCTCGCTGCGCGACTCCTGCTCCAGCCGCGCCTCCTTCTGCTCCAGCCAGCTGCTGTAGTTGCCCTTGAACGGAATGCCCGACCCCCGGTCGAGTTCGAGAATCCACTCGGCGGCGTTGTCGAGGAAATAGCGATCGTGGGTCACGGCCACCACGGTGCCGGGAAAGCGGTGCAGAAACTGCTCCAGCCAGTCCACGCTCTCGGCGTCGAGGTGGTTGGTCGGCTCATCGAGCAGCAGCATGTCGGGCTTGGACAGCAGCAGACGGCACAGCGCCACGCGGCGTTTTTCACCGCCCGACAGCGGCCCGACAAGCGCCTCCCATGGCGGCAGGCGCAGCGCATCGGCGGCCACTTCCATCTGCAGATCGGTATTGTCGCCCTCGCCTGCGGCGATGATGGCTTCGAGCTGCGCCTGCTCCTCGGCCAGCTTGTCGAAATCGGCATCGGCATTGCCGTATTCGACATACACCTCCTCAAGACGCTTCTTCGCCGCAAGAACCCCGCCCAGTCCTTCTTCCACCGCCTCGCGCACCGTCTGCTTGGGGTCGAGCTGCGGCTCCTGCGGCAGGTAGCCGATGCGCAGTCCCGCCATCGGCACGGCCTCGCCTTCGATGTCCTTGTCCACCCCAGCCATGATCTTGAGCAGGGTCGACTTGCCCGAACCGTTCAGGCCGAGCACGCCGATCTTGGCGCCCGGGAAAAAACTCAGCGAAACGTCCTTGAGAATCTGACGCTTGGGCGGCACGATCTTGCCGACCCGGTTCATGGTGAAAACGTATTGAGCCATCTGGATTTCAGACCTGTATGTGGTGAAGCTGCACGCCCGCATTCCCTGGGGCAAGCCGCTATTGTCGCTGCAAGAAGTTGGCGATGACGCGCAGCAGCATGAATTCCATTAACATAGCGGTCAGCGGCCATGTCCAGTCTCCCAGCCGCAGTCACTTTTGACTCCTGCCGAGCCTCTCGGCCCACTCCATCTGTTGCAGACTGGCGCGCTTCTTCAAGCGTGGTGGCAGAGTCCTGGAGCAGTTCACACACTGCCCCCGAAAGCTTTTCACATGTCTTTTCAAGATCTGGGCTTGACCCCGCCCCTCGTGCGCGCTGTTGCCGAGCAAGGCTACACCGTGCCCACTCCGATTCAACAACAGGCCATTCCGGTGGTCCTTGCAGGCCATGACCTGCTGGCCGCCGCGCAAACCGGCACCGGCAAGACCGCGGGCTTTACCCTGCCCATGCTGCAGCGTCTGAGCGGCGGCGAGCCCGCCCGCAACGCCAAGGGCAAGGTCATTCCCCGTGCCCTGATCCTCACCCCCACGCGCGAACTTGCGGCGCAGGTGCATGAAAACCTCGCCGCCTACGGACGCCATCTCAAGCTGCACAGCATGGCCATGTATGGCGGTGTCGGCATGCAGCCGCAGATCAACGCACTGGCGCGCGGCATGGACATCGTGGTGGCCACGCCGGGCCGTCTGCTCGACCATCAAGGGCAGCGCAATATCGACCTGTCGGCCGTGCAGATGCTGGTGCTCGACGAAGCCGACCGCATGCTCGACATGGGTTTCGTGCACGACATGCGCCGCATCGTCGCCCTGCTGCCCAAGCAGCGCCAGAACCTGCTGTTCTCCGCCACCTTCTCCGAGGACATCAAGCGCCTGGCGGGTGACTTCCTGGTCAACCCGCAGCAAGTCTCCGTGGCCCGGCAGAACGCCACCGCCGATCTGGTCGAACAGATCGTGTTCCCGGTCGACCGCGAGCGCAAGCGCGACATGCTGGTCCACCTCATCCGCGAGCGCAACTGGCCGCAGACCCTGGTATTCACCCGCACCAAGCACGGCGCCAACCGCCTGGCCGAACAACTCGACAAGGACGGCATCGTCGCCACCGGCTTCCACGGCAACAAAACTCAATCCGCCCGCCTGCGCGCCCTGGCCGACTTCAAGAGCGGCAAGCTGCAGGTGCTGGTCGCCACCGACATCGCCGCGCGCGGCATCGACATCGACCAGTTGCCGGTGGTCGTGAACTACGAACTGCCCAACATCCCTGAAGACTATGTGCACCGCATCGGCCGCACTGGCCGCGCCGGCAGCAATGGGCAAGCCATCTCGCTGGTCTGCGTGGACGAACTCGGCTTCCTGCGCGACATCGAAAAACTGGTGCGCAACCCCATCACCCAGCAAGTGATCCCCGGCTTCGAGCCCGACCCCAACGCCAAGGCGCAACCCATCGTCATGGGCCGCACCGTGCTGCACGGCGGCGAACGCCGTGGCGCAGGCGGCGCCGGTCAAGGCCAGCGTCGCAATGGACCAGGCGGCGGCAATGGCGGCAATCGCGGCGCAGGCCGCAACGGTTCCGGACAGGGCCGCTCCCAGGCGCCCGCCAGCGCTAAACCGCAAGGCCAGCGTCAATCGGGCAACGGCAACAAACCGGCTGGTGCTTCGACATCCGCAGGCACCCTGCCGCCGGAACGCCGCGCCGACTCCTGGCAAAGCACCCCGTGGGTGGAACTCGATCTGCCCCCGCACATGCGCAATGGTCAGGGCCGAGGCCATCGGCCTGCCGCTGCCGGTGGCGGAGTACGCTCAGCCTCGTCGAACGGCAACAGCTTCGGCCAACGCCGCTCGGGTGGCGGTCAGCGCGGGCGGTGATTTGTGCGTCTTGTTGCTTGCGTTTGCAACAAGGCGCGATAATTCCAAAAGCTCGGACTCATCCATAATCGCAAAAGACTCATTGCATGCCATCGCAGATAGCGCCACTTCGAGTGGCTACCCCGTTGTGCTGCGTGAGTCACCCGCGTTTCTGGCACGAATCGTAGATTACCTCCGGCCAGTCTCATGCGCGCCGAAAGATCAAAATCCTCGACATACAAAAAAAATCTTTCATCAAACCCCCCCACCTGAAAAAAAGCTTTCGACCGGATCAATAAAAATGCGCCAGGAAGCCATACGATATCTTCATTAAGATTTATACTTGAAAATTTTCTAAAAAGAATCTCAAACAACGTCAACAGCCCGCGATTTTTCGCAGTCGCATTGCGTTCTGGGTCAAATAACGCAGGACCCAAGATGACATCATCTGGCATCGCTTTTTCAATTAACTCCCGAAAAATATCGGAGCTTAAGCGAATATCTGGATTAACAACCGCATACCACTCCGTATCACAGTGAAGAAAAGCCGCGTTATGATTTTCTCCAAATCCTTTAGGTTTTTTATTATAAATCTGACAGAAAAAGTCAGCTGCAACGCCCGCATGGCATAAAACGCCATTTGACGGCAAATTATGAGTCACCACAACACGATGGACCAATTGAGAGGCATGCTCCATTAGATCATCCAAAAGAAGACTCAACAGCCGCTCTTGCCCATGCGAGACCACAGAAACAGTGACTTTTCCAGAAATTCTGCGATTAGAGCTATGATCTAGAGATTTTCCGGAAATCATTTCAACTAGTTAAAATTTTATTGTAAAAATAAAACGCCACACCAAACAAAAACGATTTCAAGAGTGAAGTGCAACGTCCAAAAGCCTGAAATGCAAAGATCAGCTTGGAAACTGCCCCGTGCGCCCACGCAAGCCGTCGAGGAGGCCGCGCGCCATCATGCGCATGTTCTGAATTCGTGGCGAATATATAAAACAGAACAAAGCCACCTTTGCTAGCATGCGCAAAGAATCTTGTAACACCCAACCCCAGGGACTGTAAGATCTGCGATAAAGCAAAATGCGATTGCGCATGATGTAGTACTGACGCAGTGGGCCATGTCGATACAGAGTCTTCCCCGCTAGTTGCAAAACTTGATCACCCACTGTGTGCTCAAGCACGGCCTCGCATGCCCCTAGCAGAACAAATCCATTATGTCGCGCACGGAAACACCACTCCAAGTCGACATTATCGATAAATAATCCCTCCTCCATCATTCCAACTTTTTCGAAAACATTGATTGGAGTAATCGACCCTGAAGCGACCAGAAAGTCTGTCTCAAGCGCAGCACCAGTCTCTTTTGAACATACAAATCGATTCACTCCAAACAAGCCGATACGAACAAATGGCGTGCTCTTACCCGTGCGGCGGTCGACCAGTCTTGGTCCGACCGCCGCCACACGCAGTCCAGCCAGTATTGACACGCTAAGCACATCCATCATACGGTTCACCATATCAGTCGCCGCCACACTGTCTTGATCAAGCAGCAAAACATGGGTTGCACCGGCATCTCTCGCCAAGGTTATGCCTTTGTTTTGTGCCGCTGCTATTCCCAGATTAGCCGCGAGAGGCACGAATTCGCACCCTTCATCTTCACAAAGTTCCGCCAGTGCGCTCAGGCAGTGCTCTGATGATCCGTTATCCATTACAAAAAAGCGCGCGACCTGATTCCGACATGCCCTTGCAGCCTGGCGAAATAAAGCGAGATCTGGCTGGTAAGTGACGGCGACTGCGATCACACACGGCTGATCCACATCTAAACATTTTTTTGCAACTGATCGACCTAACCGCGCTGCACTCATCGGCTCCCTCTTCCTCGTCGGTGCTCCCCTCATAAGCCTTGCCATGTCTGGTGCCAACCTTGCGTCATTTTTGACTGCCTCCAATTCAGCTCATACCGAAATCGCCTGTGGCGTTCAACAGTTCCACGAACGCTCCTCTCGCAGTCCCGCGCGCCCAGAAATTTCGCCGCCCTCTTTGGGGCGTCGCGGCGGAAGTCTTTCTCGATGAAAATATATCTCTTTTCTGTTTTGCTCTGGCGGTGGCTAGAGCATATTGAAAAAAATAAAAGGACCGAATACCCCTAAAATCTGGGTTGTGTCGCCTTGCCATACGGTAAGGTGCCGTGAATGATAAGAATCGCGTACCGTTAACTTCAATCCAAAGAGTGAGTGCGCGTCAATTTTTGGAAGTTTCAAGTGACCAGCGTAGCATCAGCCTTGGCTGCCTTCACGGGCGAAGTTATATTCCTTGTTCGCCCCGTTGCGCCAAACCAAAACCGATGACCAAGGGTGCGAGATGAACCGTCATGCTGAATTCACCGCCGCAATAGGCGTGCAACTGTGCTTCTTCGATCGCTTTCTCTCCGGGTAGTGCGGGAACTGCGAGAGCCCCAACTGCCTGCAGCGTCAATACCACTCCAAAGTCACTGACCTGACCTGTCCACTCCCATGCGGATCTCGACACCATCGCCGACCTTCTCAACACCCGCTTGAGGGACACGCTGAACGGGCGCTTGCCTCTGTTAGTCCGCGCACCGCGAGTGTCGCGCTTCGCGCTAGAAAAAAACTTGGATGTTTGCTTTAAATGAAAAAAAACTACTCCACGGAGCATCCCATCTCAGTCGCCCCGCTGCCCCCGGGTCCATGGTTGGTTTTTGTTCGTAAATCTGGGGACGAGCTAATCGCCATGGGTGCGAGCCTTGCTCGGGCGCGGATGGCAGGGTTGGATGTCGGCATTGTCTACAGTGCATTGACGCCCTCAGCCGAATTGGAGCCGAATAGGTTCCTCCCGGAAATACGACGGGAATATCTGACGGAATCAACCGCATCGTGCAGCGCGCAGGCACAAATTTCGCAGTGGCTTGCAGAGATTGGACCAGCAACAATCTTCGCCCCCTCGCTCCTCTCAACGGTTGACGCTGACCGTGTGTTTGCCAAAGAGGTGGAGTTCGCACTTCGCGACGCGGGCTATGAAGGAGCGCTGTGGGCTTATATCGATTCCAGCGATGGCTCTTGTAACCGCTACCTCGACGTTTCCAGCAACCTCGACATCCTTGACGTCTATTGTCGTCAGTGCCCAGAGTTTGATTGGTCGACCCTCTTGAAGCGGCTACATGCTCATGCCTCCCACGTTTCAGGGGCTACAGCCGCTGAGGGCTTTTGGGCGATGGACCATTTCGCAGCACAGAGTTCGCCATTAGAGTTTCGGCACCTTTCGTCTTCAGCCCTGTCCGCCCCACAAGTTCTTTACGACGGCACCAGCGGTAGCGATAGAAATACGGTGAGCGTGGTCATCCGAACGCGAAACCGGCCAGAACTTTTGCGCGAAGCTCTAGAAAGTCTGGAATCCCAGCGCACGAATGGGCTTGAAGTGATCGTAATCAACGATGGGGGTGTCCCTGTCGAAAATGTCGTCGGGCAGTTCAAAGGTCGGTTATGCACATCGCTGATCGAACATACGGAATCGGTAGGGCGAGCCGCAGCCGCCAATATCGGGATTCGTCAGGCAACCGGTAATTGGATTGCCATACTCGACGATGATGATGTCTATCTGCCAGGCGGAATTGACGCACTTGTTTCTGCAGCGCAGGATCCTGGCGCGGTGTACTTCGGCAAAGTAGACCTTGTGGAATACCGGGGGCCGAATCGGCGGCTCCTACGCCGTTTCGGCGCACCCTACGATGCCGCACTGATGGCATTCGAAAACCAAATCCCATTCATTGGTTCTCTGATGCCGCGTCAGGCGCTGCTGTCAATCGGCGGGCTGGATGAATCTTTGGAGTGTTTCGAGGATTGGGATCTCTACCTCCGTCTAGCCGAGAAATGCCCATTCGAGTTTGTCGACCAACTCGTCGCTGAGTACCGCAGTTTCAACAGTACTTTTGCCAGCGGCAAAGGAGGTGTCACACAACAGATCAGTGGCTTGACGAGAATCTATGCCAAACACTTGCGCTGCGGCGAGGCTTCGTTGCTGGCAAACGCCCATATCGCCGTCAAGGAGAAACTCATTCCCCGCGCTATCCGCTTGGAAGCCTCGGAGGCCGTCCGTCAGATGCGAGAAGTGGAACTCGCACAGCGAGAGCTATTGCAACTGAAGCTTCACGAACTCCGTCTTTCTCCTTTGCATGCTGCAGAGCAGGCTTTGCGCGTAGCAGTCATCGTGGTGAATTACAACGGTAGGCACCACCTCGAGAAACTTATCCCATCGCTAATGACTACGCGGCATGTCAGATTCGACGTAATCGTCGTTGACAATGCTTCTAAGGACAACAGCGTTGTATGGCTGCTTGCCAACTGGCCCCAGGTGAAAGTCATCGCCGAACAGCGGAATCACGGTTTCGGGCATGGCAACTTGATTGGCATACAAGCTTCCGACGCAGGCTATGTTGCACTGCTCAATAGTGACACCGTCGTCACGCCCGATTGGCTCATCCACTTGATTCAGCCTTTGCTTCTGCATCCCGAGGTGGGGGCGACCTGCTCGCAGCTTCGCCTGCTGGCGCGCCCTGAACTGCTGAACGCGCGAGGGGGAGGCATGTCACGCGAGGGGTTTGGTTATGACATCGACGCCGGGTTTCCGTATGTTGAGTCGGAATCCGACGCGGACGGACGGCCTACGGAGGTCCTGTTTCCGTCGGGCGCTGCCATGCTGGTCCGTAAGCATGAATTCATCGCAATGGGAGGGTTTGACCCCACCATGTTCATGTACCACGAGGATGTGGATCTCGGCTGGCGCTATTGGTTGAAAGGGCAGAAGGTCGTGATGTGCCCTCGCTCGGTAGTATTTCATGCATTCGGGGGCACGACTGGAGTCGAACAGGGGAGTGCATGGCGCCATGTAATGGGCAATCGCCACAACCTGCGCACACTTTGGAAAAATTACGATTTTCGCCGTGCGCTGGGTGCGACGTACCGGTTGTTCCGCGGATGGCTGCGCGGTGGGCATGTAGATTTCGCCTGGGCGGTTTTGTCTTGGAATCTTCGGCACGCACCGAGCACATGGCGAGCGAGAAAAAACATTCAGCGTGATCGACGAATATCGGATCAGGAACTGATCCAGCGCGGACTAATCTCGCTCCATGTTCCACCCCAGCCAGATTTATCGGTGGCATCAGACGCAGCGAGATCCGAACCTCTGCTTGAGAATCCACTTCTCTGGCCCGGCAGGTCTTCTGGCCTTGGACGATTGGGCCCGGGCTGGTATGCACCAGAAGTGGTCGCCGGGCTGGATGTTCGGGCCACGACCGGACGAGGATTTGCGCGACTCAAAGTTGCCGCTGGGGCAGTGGGGAAACTCGTGATCAAGCTGCATGTCCCAAACCAGCTCTGCGCGCAACGAGCGTTCACTATCTCATGCAACGGACGTCGAGTCGTTGTCCCGCTGGAGCCGCTTAGCTTCTGGCAGCAGTTCGACATACCAGTGCAGGCAGGGCCGCAGGGCATGCTGGATTTGGTGCTTGATGTCCCCTCGTGGTCCTCCCATAGGGTCTTTCAAAACGGCGACATGCGTCGCCTTGGCGCCTTTGTGCACCAGATCGCTTTTGATGCCATCGAGTCCCCCGATGGACACTCCCCACACTCAGTCACCGTCCTCATTACGACCTACAAGCGTTGGCCCGTACTAGTTCGCACGCTGGAGGCGCTTAAGCGCCAGACTTGGCAGGACTTTGACGTCGTGCTAGTCGACGATGGCTCTGACGATGGAACCTGGGAAAACCTGCAAGCTTGGAAGCGGGATCACGGTATTCGCATGCAGTTACAGATTTTCACTCAGGCCAATACTGGCCAAGGCGTTGCACGGAACCAAGGCCTGCAATACGCTCGAGGAGATTTGGTTCTTTTCATTGGCGACGATACCATTCCCGAGCCCGATTTCGTCGAGCGGCATGTATTTAAGCATCGCGAAGTCGGTATGCCCTGTGCGGTTGTAGGTTACACACAGTGGGATCGCGAAGGGATGAAGGTGACCCCGTTTCTCGAATATGTGAATGAGGGAGGCCATCAGTTCGGCTATCGCTACATGCGTGATGGCAGCGATGTGCCTTACACCTGCTTCTATACCTCCAACGTTTCGTTACCGCGTGAAATTTTGGGTGCGCAGCCCTTCGATCCGAATTTTCGCACCTATGGCTGGGAGGATATCGACCTTGGCTTACGGCTGAGTCGCCGGGGCGTCCGCATTATCTACAACGCGCAAGCACGAGTACACCACTGCCATCCGATGGTCTTGCGTGACTTTTACCGCCGCCAAATAAAGGTGGGAAACGCCATCGGGACCATGTACGCACTCCATCCAGACCTAGTCCACGATCCACTCATGCCACCGGCCGATCGGCCCAAGCTCTGGAAATGCATGGCGCGAATCATCGTCCCGCCGCTTTTGCCCCTAGTGAACTGGCTCGATTCCCTGGGAGTACGCTTGCCGGAGCGCCTCTACCGACTAATATTGAGCGATGGATTTTGGGTAGGGCGCGACCACGCACTGAAAATTGCCCCGGAATAGAACAATTATGTTCGTCAAAATCAGCGTGAAACCGCGGCTATCCAGTAATTTTTTCATTATTGATAGTTACAGGATGTCTTAGTAAGTAGGCCTCTGCATAACTCTGCGTGCCTCTGAAGGGCAGACTGATACTACGATATGCGGACAGCCCCATCATGGCTTGCAAATAGTTCCCAAAACGCAGAGGGGTGGCATGGGCGTTTAATGCTCGCATCTTGGTTTCCATCACATCGGTGATGTCCAGAAGGTGACTCGCGGGCAACGGTGACCATACTTCGAACCACGCGACCGTGCGTCTTGCTGCTGCGGGGCTAACTGCAACCCCAGCACCGACGGCCGCGTGATCTGGGTGCAAATCGGCCTGCCATGGCGCGATGATCAGATCAGCAGGTGACACTTCGATTCGCTTGTCGATGCGTTCATTCAGATCGGGCACCTGATCAAGACAACCATCTGGCAACATCCACGCCTCGTGCGTTTCGATACCAAGAATTCGAAGCGAAAGAGCAAACTCGGGAAGGCGTTCTGCTGTCAGATTTGTCGGGTGGTCTGGTCCCCCACTGCCGTCGCTCACGAGCACGACCTCGACTCTTTTCCCGCAATCCACCAAGCGGCGCAGCAAGCCTCCACATCCCAAAGCTTCATCATCAGGATGAGGAACGAATACCAGTGCCCGCTCGAATGTCTCAAGTGGAAACGGTTGCGGAGGAAGTGATCTAGCCATGGTCGCCAACGATAGTGCCCTCGTATTGAGGCACGAGTTGCTTCCAGGTGGGAATTTTCGCCGTACGATCGGACGCGGCCTTCGCCCAATGCGCCCTGAGAGCTGGTTGATTGACAAGATGGTTCAACGCCTGCGCAAAGTTCTCTGGTGTTGGCTCAATCAACCAGGCCCCGTCGGCCAATACCTCAGATGCCCCTCCGCCGCGTGCCACGACACTGGGTAGGCCAGCGGCGATCGCCTCCAGATTTGCCAATCCAAAAGACTCTACGGCGCATGCGCTCAGATAGACATCGGCAGCCGCGAGAAATGGGGACGGATCGTCAACTTGGACGCAAATTGGCTGAATCCGTAGACTATCGGCAAGAGCTCGCAGAGCGGCATTAAGACCACCGCCGACAATGACCAGATGCACCTCAACCCCCTTGCTCTGCGCAACTAGGCAGGCGTTCAAAATGACATCGATTCGTTTGACAGGCGCCGTGCGCCCGAGCACTAGAGCATAGAAGCTCGCTTCGTCCCATCCCAGAACATTTCGCGCCTGCGATCGCGACATCGGCAATTCCATCGGACGCCCGTATCCGAGGACTGTCCAATTCCCAGGTGTCTTCTCGAATTTCAGTTCATCCCGCAACTGAAAATCGACCGCCAAAGTTGGCAGCAACACAAAATCTGCGCTCCGCAAGCACAATGACTCAAGCCAGAGCAAGAGACGACGCCAGATCTGCGGCAGGACCAGTCCGTCAAGCATGACAGCATGCGCAAACGTGCCATACCCATGTTCCGACAATCCCCAACGCACCGAACGGGAAACTTGGTTAAACGGCCTCAAAAACAAAAAAGCGATTGCCAGCCAGGGATCTTGGAACCATAAATGGGTATAGGTTTTTTTTTGTAGAAGCTTGCGCGTGCGCCGCGCTTGCACCCAGCGTTCAGCCAAGGCGCTGGCCAGCGGCTCTGGTGCCGTCATACGTTGCAAGACATGCGTTGCACGCTGATGTCGAACCGAGTCCATCGTGGTCCACTCTGCAACGCTGATTAAATCTACCGAATGCCCTCTGCTACGCAGCTCCGCAGCGATGCGACGTACCGCCTTGCCAAGGCCGAAACGAAAGTCTCCCTGCCTCTCCCGCGTGACGATAAGTAATTGCATTGTTCCCCGTCAACGAAAATCCGTGTCTCCACCAGTCAGCCACCAACGATCAATCAAGCGTTGAGCCAGCGGCGCTCCGGTCCAGCGGTCAGTAGGGATGTGCATAGTCGTTTCATGCCGAGTTGCTTCCTGACTGCAGACCCGATCTGCACTTGCCTCTGCGATCCAAAAATACACCTCCTTTAAGCCACGCAGAGCGCAAACACGCTGTGCCTGTCTGAACAATGCTGACAACTTTCGAGCCGGCCCGATGACGTCGAGCACCTCGATTCGCTCACCCGACTCACGCCAGACGATCACCCCGTCCCAAGCACCGCCAAGTCTGCCACTCACCGCAAGAATCTCATAACGTTGGTTTGGATGTCCTGCAAAGCGATGGGCGAGCCAGTCTGCCCCCCGCTCGCCAACTGCACGATCGCGCAGATCCTCCAACATCGAGCTCCACAACGCCTCGACTTTTTTTCGATGCACAGGGTTTTGGAGATCGACTGCGACAAGATGGGTTCTCAGGTGTGGGCGTCTTGGACCCGGGGGCCAACGCAATTCGACGATGGCACCCGCATCGGCATAGATGCCCAGGCGCTGCCCGAGCTGCATGCTGCGCACTGTCGGAAAGCCGAACGCCAGCGGGCCGTACACTTCGTCCCAAGTAGCTGTCATGAGAAAAAAAGCCCCTTGCTTGGTCATGACCGCGCGATGTCCTGGATGCACCATGACATCGACCACCTGAAGCGCCCAATTGTGCTGACCATCGAGCAAGATGTCGCGGTACATGGCACCGTAGTGCGCAACCAACTGCCCTTCTTGGTAGGCCAGAATGGCATTTCCTCGGCCCTGTGCATACTTCCAGGCCCAGGCTGATTCGCTCAGTTCGTGTCCAAATACCGCGCGGAACAATGATTGAATTTGCGGCATGTCCTGCTGCGCCGCCAGCCGGATTTGCCATCTCGGCTTTCGCTCCATGCGCACTAGGCCTTTCAGCTCGCCTGCATCATGCTGCAAGTTCAACCCAAGGCGCTGCGCAATGCTGATCCAGTATTGCCGCCACTTTGGAAGCCGGAGGTTCTCCACCTCGGCAAAGCTCAACAGCACCATGCCCTCAGGTGCCAGAGAATCCAGCGCGGTTTGCAAACAAGCCAGGGCGTTTGCCTCGGGAGTCAGATTCGCAAGCCAGACGGCATGAGCAGGGGCCATGCTCGCACGCGAGAAATCCCAGCCCAGACGCGCATGACGCCCAGCAGCGCAAAGTTCCCGCGTGGCGCCGACACCAACCAAATAACCTTCAGCCTGCAATTCCGCTGCAGCGTTCACAGGTTCTGGCGACCAAAACAGCAGCGTAGCTGGAGCTCTTGGCAACAGCGACAAGCCCTTCTGTAGGTCCATCGATTGACTCGTCGTTCCATTGCCAGGGGCATACATTTTGTCGATCGGCTCATCCGACATGCGACAACACACCCTCGTGCAGATCCTCAGTGCCACGGGTCTCGTCCGTTATCCATTGATGCGGCATTGCAACGATACCTTGCTCGAGGCCTGTTTGTGTGACATGGAGTTCCGCCACATCATTGGCTTGATCGTAGACATGCACGCCGTCCTCACTGAGCAAAAAGGCCTGCACCCAATACTCTCCCTTGAGCAAGGGAAGTCGGGGAAATGTCAGCACCGCCTGGCCGTGCCCCATCGCATCCCGTCGGATGTCAACTCCATCGTTCAGGCTGCCCGCACTACAGATCCATCTGCCATCTGAACCGGTAATAGCGAAAGCCAAAGTGGGAGGCGGCAAGGCAGGGTCAGAAGAAAAGCATCCTTCTATGCGCAAATCCGTCAATCGAGAACGCAACTGCAATTGCTTTCCGCTCTGTCCATCGGCGGAGACAGTCACCTTTGTCAACCTGGCGTGGCCAACTGGGATCAGCACCGGGGCATCGTTGACTTGCGACATCTCGACTGCCGATACACCAGGCTGCCGATCCTGACTGCTCAAAAACCCGTTATACGCTGCGACAACCTGCGCTGGATCGCCATCCATCATGATGCGGCCCTGGTGCACCCAAATCACACGCGTGCAAATGGCTTCAACTTGATACAGCGAATGTGAGCAAAACAGTATGGTTTTACCCGCCTTCTTAAATCCCATGATGCGGTCAAAAGACTTGCGCGCAAAGGCGCCATCACCAACTGACAAAGCCTCATCGACAATCAGCACATCCGGGTCAACGCTGGTCGCAACCGCAAACGCCAACCGCACGAACATACCCGAAGAGTAGGTTTTGACCGGCTGCTCCATGAAATCTCGCAAGCCGGAGAACTCCACAATCTCTTCATACAGTGCATCAATCTGCGCCCGCTCTATACCCAATACAGCTGCCGATAGATACACATTGTCCCGACCCGTCATTTCAGGGTGAAAACCCGTACCCAGTTCCAAAAGCGCAGAAACACGCCCCTGAACTTCAAGCGTGCCTGTGGTGGGAACCAATGTCCGCGCCAGCAACTTCAATAATGTACTCTTCCCGGCACCATTCATCCCCACAAGCCCAAGCACCTCACCTTTTTCAATCGTGAGGTCTAGCGCGTGCAACGCGAAAAACTCACTGTGCCGTTTCCGACCAGTCGCCACCTCTAATAAGCGATCGACTCCATGCCTATACACGCTGTAAGTCTTGCTGACCCCTTGCAAATGGACGGCGATCATGGGCTCACGTCCCCAGACAACGGAATTGAAAGGGGTCAAACTTCGTCAAGATCATCTGAAAACACCAAAGATCACAATGCTTCGCGCATGTGCGGTTGTGCGCGACGAAACACGGCAAACGAAGGCCAAAGAACGCCAAGCCAGAGGATGCCCGGCATCGCCACGCTGTTCCACGTCCATGCTTGCCCTTGAACCAAGGCATGCGCCAACACCATCAGATGTGCGAACGGATTAACCTGAAGCCACCACCTCAGGTTTTCAGGGAATGCAGAGGGCAGATAAAGGATTGGGGTGACATACATCAACATGGTCAGCACGAAAGGGGCCAACTGCTGCAAGTCACGTACAAACAGCCCCAGGACCGCGAAAAGGTAACAAAAAGGTAAAATCCATAACATGAGACCAAGCATAAAGGTCAGCGCACCCAAAGCTGCCATGCCTCCAGCAATCAACGAGGCGACAACAATAAAGATTGCCGTATAAATTGCTCCTGTGACTAAAAGCGGAATGAACGGGATGATGATCAGAGGAAAAACAGCCCTCTGGTAGAGGGCTGCATATTCTGTCATCACGCCCAAGCTTCGTTGAATGACCTCGCTCAACATCAGCCAAGGCAACATTCCTGTTAGGTAATAGCCGACAAAGCCCCCATCCAAGCCGGGAAAGCGCACCTTGAGCACGACATCAAGCAAGAACCACAGCGCGGCAACCTGCAGGGCAGGTTGAGCAAACATCCAGAACCCACCCAGGATTGTGCCAGACGTTCTGGCCTTCACGTCACGCTGAACAAGCAACCAGATCAGATCCTGGCGACGCGTATTCCCAAAAAACTTACGCAAAGAGTTCACCCGGAAACGCTTGAGAAAACATTAGCGAGGCTGACGCGCTTATTTTTGATATACGCTGCACTATCAGTAAGTCAATAGCGGTCGTCCAAAGGACGGAGCGTACACGAGATACCAATTATCACCGACCCATACCCATGTATTCTTCACATCCACGGTTACTTTTTTTACTTGCGTCATTTGCCCATTCGGCAGAGGGAAGGGCTTACTGTCATAGGTGATTTTCTGATCAACCGTGGCGACGTTTCCATCTATTGAATGGCTAACTAATTCATATTTATAGTAGTTAATCAATCCTGATTTTTCAAGAAAATCTTTTTTCGGCATGAATGCACGCATGGCGAAGTCAAAATAACCATATGTATCATCGTATTTGGAATGCATGCGCAATGCCCAAAGGCTATTTACACGATCCAAAAGCATTTTTTCCTTCTCTTCCGGGGTGAACAGCTTGAACTTCGCATACACCGGCAACTCCTTTGAGTCCGGTTTGACACCGAGATTCACCAGACGATATTCTCCATTGGCTGGCTGCCCAGTTGGGTAAGATTCATAGCTTAATGCCAAATCGCCCCCCCAGTTCATGAGAACTGGCAAAGTGAGATTCTCGTCACCGGGCACTCCAAGCGGCGCTGGTTCACTCCAGTTTTTTCCCTGATCAGTCGAGAGGCTCAAGTAGATATTCGGACGGATATCGCGATAGTCAACCCACGCAGCAACGACATCGCCCTTTTCAAATGCATAAATAGTCGGCAAGAACGACTGTGTGTTGTCATATTTTTTAATGTCAAGTCTCTTGGCACCACCGGTCCACTTGCCCGCGTTCAAATCAATTCTGCCAAAAAGAATGTCCGGTTTTTTGGTCTGTGTCTGAGAGCTCCAGATGACATAAACATGTCCGTCTGCAGAACTTAGATTGATGCCACTGTTCGTCATCTGGGTGCTGCCCTCCAATGTGGAGACAGGCAGCCAATTTTGCCCCTTGTCGTGGGAAACAACGGTCTTCAGCCCATGTTGGTAATCATCAAAAACCAGAGCGATTTTTTCCCCAACGGACGTCGCCTGAAGTGCACTAATCTGATTCTGTGAGCGGTAGAGCTCTTTGACCGGGCCCCAAGTTTTCCCTGCATCATCGGAGGTCCGTTCAAGCAAGCGATAAACATTGACTCCTGAAAAGATGGGAATCGTGTCGTCCCAAACAGTGATCAAAGTCTGCCCAATTTGCAATGTGCGGGGTTCCAGAGCGAAACTCTGCTGGGGACTTGCGGGCGGCTCATCGATTCGGACGTCGGGCCGGGGCCATGTGCGGCCGCCGTCAAGCGAGCGGTTGAAATACACCTCATACTTGGGCTGACGCTCATCGGAGTACGTGGCGCCAATCACATCATCCTTCAGAAAGCTCAGCGAATATGGCGGAAGGACTCCGTGATTATCGTTGATGATCGAAACTGTGCCGAAGTTGCGCGCGGCTTGATCGCCGCGCGTGATGTACAGGTTTTTGTTGCCCTCGTGAGACCACCAGCTTGCATACACATGGTTGTCATGCAGATGAAGCTGAAATTGATTTCCGCCTTTATAGGGTGCCGTCTCATCCAGCAGAGTGGTTTTTCCGTCAACCTGCAGCACGATTCGGTTGTCCTTGTTTTCATAAAGTGCAACAGGCTTTCCGTCTGGCAGCCGGAGGATGGCCGGAATACTTTCGGGCGCACCCGTCACCAGACCCGTGATTTTGAGAATGGGGGTGGCAGCGGTATGCGCTTGCATGTCGGCACAGGAGGACAACAGCAAGGCACCAACCAGGGCGATGAGGGTTCTCAGGAGATTCATGGGCAATCTGGGAAAAGCGTAGACGCAATCTGATTGAACCTACCGGTACGAGTTCAATCCGACCGCAAAAAGCATATCGATACCAATCAAAAAGCCCCGCCGGAGCGGGGCCTTTTGAGACGCAACGGGCAAAAACTGCCCAGATCGATTACTGCTGTTGGAACATGAACTGCTTGCCGCCAAACACGCCCCCAACCGATGCATTAACCAATTGCATCTTGTACATGAGTACACCTGTGGTCGTATCCAGGATGGTGGTCCCGTTTGTAGGCACCCCGGTCCATGCAGCCTGGATCAAGCCACCATTCGTTCCGACAGCCGCCGTTTGCGCAGTGGTCATCAGATCGGTCGGGGCGACCGAACCAGCGCAGGTCAGCGTCTTGCTGTTGGTGCCAGAGAAGAACGCCTCGTCGTTGTTGTAGACGCCACCAGTACCGCCGGTGGAGTTCGAGATCGTTGCAGTGGCTGTCCAGTTGCGGCCGCCGGTAATGGCCGCGTTCATGTTACCCATGATGATAGAGTACCAAGACGTTTGGACGATAGGCTGCGGGTAGAAGCTCAGCGAGTAAGAGGTTTGCGTGACCGCAGAGAAATTACCTTCCGCACCAGCGACAGAAGTGTTCAGGCCGTTGCTCGTCGCTGCGTAGGACGCAACCAAACCCGTGGTGGGGTCAACGATGGCCATGTCACCAGCAATCGCAGCGGCCGTAGAAGCGGTCGTATCGGTCACAACCAGGAAACCAGTCTGGTTGGCCAGCGGAAAGTAGACAGGAGTGGATGCATCGGTGGAGACCGCCTTGCCAAATCCACCAGCGGCAGGAGAAGCCACCGACTGTTGCAACAGGTCGTTACCGGTCATCGAGCCGTAGGCATCGTAGTGGGTGCAGCTCGGGCCGTAGTTGTACACATAGTGCAGCTTGCGGGCGGTACCCAGGGAGCCGTCGGTGGTCAACGACAGAGCGCTTTGCGCACCGTTGTTGGTGGTCCAGTACGGGAACAGCAGTGAGTTTGCATTGGCGGCGGACATGCCAACAGTGGCCAGCACGGCACCAGCAGCAGCGGCCATCAGGCTTTTCTTGAATTTGATGTTGTTCATTGAGAACTTCCTTTCAGAACGGGTTAAAAACACAGATAGCGGTGATGACGAAGTTGTTGCGATCACTGCGCTGAAATCAATACTAGCATGCCAAAGTGAATCATCGTCAAGGGTTTGTGCGTTGGTCAGGCAGGTTGTTGGAAGAATGTTGCGAGAGATCGATTGATCTGCCGCATTCCAACCTGCATTGACGGCAAGCCGCCAATACCCAAAACCTTCTCCATTTGCTCACCCTTGCTGTTGATCACTCACATCAACAAAGCAAGCATTGTGCCAAGCTGTTGCAGCAGCCCGTTTTTATCTCGAGCTTTTGTAACGTTGATTAGTATACCCATGGGCCGCGTCTTTGGCGGCTCTCTCTGCACAGCATTTCCTGCGCATTGTTGTTTTTTTTTAACGCCCCATTTCCACAGTGGCAGGATGGAGCTGGGTGCCTTGTCCATCGATTGCGATCTTGGGTTTCGCGCCCTCGATCTGTTGCCTGAGCTCGTCCACGCGCCGACGGTATTCCTGGGTCACGTCGGTTGCTTCTTCAGGGTTGTTGATGACGCGCGGGGTGATGAGGATGACAAGCTCATTCCGCACCTTGGTGACACTCTGCGTGCCGAACAGCGCGCCCAGCACAGGGATGCGGGAGAGGTAGGGCAGGCCGGTGTTGCCCCCGCCATCCTGGTCTTGTATGAGGCCGCCCAGAACCAGCGTTTTGCCGGACTGCACCGCCACATGGGTCTGTATGGAGCGCTGGCTGACGGTGGGCGAATTGATGGCCGAGGTGCTGGTGGCGCTGGGGGTGCTGACGGCCTGGGAAATGTCCATGGAGACCAGCCCGCCGGCATTGATGCGTGGTGTAACAGTGAGCTGCACGCCGGTGTTGATGTAGTTGACGCTGGTGATGGTGCCGGTGGAAGTGGTCTGGGTGTTGCCCAGGGTGGGCACCTGATCGCCAATCTGAATTTGCGCGGTCTGGTTGTCTGTCACCATCAACTGCGGGGTGGAGAGGATCTTGAGATCGGAGTCTTGCGCCAGGGCGTTGAACAGCACACGGATGTCTCCGGCGGCGCCAAGTTTGTAGACGGAAAAGCCGTTTGCCAGAGAGGTGGGGGTGGACGGGATGGACCCTCCTGTGGACCCGAGATTGGTCACGAGCTGGCCGTTGACCGTGCCGCCGTTGTTGTTGAAAAACCACTCCAGCCCGTACTGCATGTTGTTGTTGAGGGTGATCTGGGCAATGGTGACCTGAATGAGCACCTGGCGGGGGCTGGTGTCGAGGCGCCGCAGGGCGGCCTCGATTTTTTCGTACTCCTGCGCGGTGGCGAGAATGAGCAGGGAGTTGTTGTCCTTGTCGGCAATGATCTTCACACCGCCCTCCGATTTGAGGGTGACGTTCTGATCGCCGCCGGTGGTGACGGCGCTGTCCTGGCTGGCGTTGCTCGTGGTGAAGCCCGGCATGGTGAGCCCTGTGCCCAGGCCGGGCGTGGTGGTGGATGTGGATGCCGCGCCGGTGGTGAGCGGCGAGGAGGCTCCACCGGTGGTAGTGTTCGAAAAAATGCTGCTGCCGGTGAGACCCGGCGCAACGGAGGCCGCGCTGGACGACGCAGTTTGCGCTTTGGATGAGTAAAGCGAGCTCAGCACGGCGGCCAGCTTGGTGGCATTGCCGTTCTTGACGGGATAGACGAAAAGTTGCGTGCCGCCATAACCGGCCTGGTCGATGCGCTGGATCCAGGTTTTGGCTTTTTCGAGGTATTCGGGTTGCGAGGTGACCACCATGAAGGCGTTGAGCTGCTCCAGCGGGATGACGCGCACCAGGCCGGTGAGTGGGCTGTTGGTCTTGTCGCCAAACAGCTTTTCCACTGCAGGTTCGGCGCTCTTGACATCCATATTGGCCAGCTTGTAGATGCCCACCGACATGCCGGCCATCCAGTCGACGTCGAACATGTCGATGGTGTCGAGCATGTGGCGCAGTTCCCCCTGGCCACCGGCCAGGATGAGCAGATTGCGCACCGCGTCCACACGGACGATGCCGCCATCCGGGGTGAGGGGCTGCAGGATTTTTGCCATGTCGGCAGCACCGATATATTTGAGCGGCACCGCCAGCACGCTGAAGCCGGGACGCAGCGGGATGTTGGCCCCACCAACCTGCGGATCGACCGAGCCCTTGATGGCCACAGACAGCGGAACGACCTTGTAGAGGTTTTCGCGCGGGTCGTGCACCAGCGCAGCACCGTTCATGCGCAGGGCGGTGTCGAGGGTGGAGACCAGGGCGTCCTTGGGGATGGGGCTGCTGGTGCGGATAGTGATATTGCCCTGCACGCGGGGATCGACCACGTAGTTGACCTTGAGAATGTCGCCCAGGATGACGTGGGCAACCTCGCGGATGTCGGCGCCTTCGAGGTTAAGCGTGGTGCCTTCCGCTCCCGTGGTGTGCGTGGCCTGGCCTGTGCTGGGTTCCTTGAGGAATTTGCCGGTGCCTGGATAGAGGTATGACTTCGACTTGCCGTCATCCGCCTTTTTTTGCGCCGCGCTGGCGCTGCTGGCGGGCGCTGCCGGGCCTGATGCGGCGGTCAGCGGCGCACTGGCCGCGGGGAAGTGGCTGGGCAGAGAGGAGATATCGGGCATCAGGGGCTGCCCGGACTGCGGCGTGGCGCAACCGCCCAATAACAGTGCGGCACTGATGAGTGCCGCGAGAGGACGGAGGGTGTGTTGGCGTTTTGCGCTCATTTCTGGTGCATTCCTTGCTGGGTGACGTCCCCTGCGCGACCGTTCAGGGCAGGGGATTCAGGGAAAGAAAGAGTTCATCAACGTACATCGGCACGTGAAGAGCCTCGCCGACAATAGGGCGATGTTTTATTTCATCAACCTTTCATTATCGGTGAAGCCGTTGCAGAAGCCAGGCAACCCTGGCCACAAGCAAGGGCAAGCGTGCGCGAGAAAGCCCGATTTGATGCGCCGCGTGCTCAGGTCAGCGCGCAACTGCAGCCCTCAATGCTTCCACTTCTCGAAGTACTGCGCTGACTGCTCCAACCAGGTCGGGTTGAAATAGTTGCCAGCGCTTTGATGGGTGAGCCGGATGGGCCATGTACCCATGCTCATGCCCGCCTTGCGAGCGCTACGGCAAAAATCCAGATCGTAAAAGTGGAACATGAAGCGGGTATCGAAGCGCACCCGGCCGGCCTGCAGCGCGGCTTTGGTGGTAGCCAGAAAAAGCCCATCGAGAAGTTCACAGGCGGCCGGGGATGGGCCGAAGTAGCTCCAGGTCGCCTGCCCCGGAGTCTTGCCGTGCGCCACCCCACCCGATCCAAAGCGCGGCTCCTCTGGATGCAGATGCCGATTGATGAACCCCCAGGCAGGTTGATGCGCCTGCCGACGGCGATTGCCCGCCACGCCCAGCACCTGGAAGCGCTGAAGTCCCTCGTCCAGCGCCTTGGTAAACCCTGTGAGATGATCAATCCATACGTCGTCATGCATGAACACCAGCACCGCATCACTCGGGGCGGCATCGATCGCGGCGTTGTAGATTTCCGGCAGTCCGCGACGATTTGTGTAGGAGATGTGCGGATGCAGACGGGCATCGATTGGCATCAGCCACTTCAAGGAGCGGCCCAAAGCACTGCTTTCCCAGAATTGTTCCTCGGTCTTCTGTGTTGCCGCAATGATCCAGACCGGCGCGCTGCTGATCTCGCTTTGCATGTAGCGGTTCTGCAGGGCCGTGCTGAATTTCTGCAAGGGGTCCGGCTGTTTGCCTTGCTCCCTGTGCGCCCACATCGCCTCGAAAGCATCCGCCAGATCCGCTGCCATGCCATCGGCATCGAACAACGGGGATTGAAGCACTCGCATGCGCAGTTCGGCCCTGAGATGAGACAACTTCGGCAAGTCAGTTGCCCAGCGCACAGCAAGGTCGATGTATTGCGCCCAGTCGGCTGCCACCCATTCGTCGAGGCCAACCATCATCAGCATTCCAAAGCTTTGACGGCTGATCAGACTGTCTCCATAGCGGGTGAGCACTGGCACACCGCTGCGCAGGTTGTCCACCGTAGTGCCTCCTCCTGTGTAAGGAAAGGGGTCGAGGGCAATGTCTACTTTGGCAAAACACTGGAGGTAGTCTGCATGGGAGCTGGCAGGCTCGAACAGCAGGCGTGCGGCGTCGATCTCGAAGCGGGCGAAATGGCGCGTCAGTTGTTCGCGGTATTGCGCGCTGACGAGGGCGGAATTCTTGAGATAAAGACGGCTGCGAGGTACACGGCGCAGAATTTCTGCCCAGGCATTCAGCGTGTCCGGCGTCAGCTTGAAAGACTGATTGAAGCACCCGAAAGTGAGGTATCCGATTTCCAATGCTGGCAGCGGCGTGTCGTGAACAGGAAGGTCCGGCTCGAAATAGCACAACCGGGTGTGCGGCAACTGCCACAGGCTTTCACTGAAATACTGCCGATGCCCTTTGGGCAGACTCCATGGGTCAGTCAGCAGGTAGTCCATCTCGAACAACCCGGTTGTTGCGAAATACCCCAACCAACTCACCTGAATGGGCGCCGGGCGATAGGTGAACAGCGGCAGGCGATTGCCTGCCGTATGTCCAGCCAGGTCGATCAGGATGTCGATGCGTTCCTGCGCAATGCGCTGTGCGGCTGTGAGATCGTCATGTTTGCTGATGTTGTGCCAGGAAGCACAGTGATTCTGAATATCGCGTGCAATCGGGTCGGCTGCATCATGGTTGACGAAGGCATGCACCGTGAGCCGCTGCGCGTGTTGCGCATGCAGCACACGGAGGACGCCCCGCAGGAAATGTCCGACGACGTGATCCCGCAAATCCGCCGAGACCAGGCCGATTCGCAAGGGGCCGCTGCGATGCGGCTCACCGCTTGGTGCGATGCGGTTAAACACACCATGCCAACTCATCATGACGCCGTAGTCGATGCGCTCGCCTGTTGAGTTGCTATCTTCATCAACACCAGAGCAATTGGCGTCGCGCAGGAACCAGAGGTTGCTGTGCAGAACCGGTTCTGTGGGCGATTCGAGCAATCCTTCCATGTACCTCGCCTCGGCTCCGGCAAAGTCGCCGGTTCGCCGAAGCATATTGCCCTCGGTCAATCTCAGCGGCGCAGCCTGGACCACCCCTTTTCTGAGCCCCGTCTGGATGAGTTGCAAGGCAGCAAACACGTCGCCCTGTTTGCTGAGGTTATTTGCTCGATTGGCGTAGGGAATCCAATTTGAGGGCTCACGCTTGACAAGCAGACGGTAAATAGCGTCCGCTTCCGCATAACGTTTTTCTGCAGCAAGAAAATCGGCGTAATGCAGTTGAAATGCGGGAGACACGGCAGGGAGATGCATGCCACGCTGGAAGAGGTCGTCAGCTTGTTGCGCCTCCCGACACGCCGCATGGACCCGCGCCAGCAGATCGATAAGGACTTCTGATTCTGGTTCGGCAGCCAAGGCTGGCTTCAGCAACAGCTTGATTCGTTCGGCGTGCGCTTGTGGGTCCTGCTTGAACAGGACGTCGGCAAGCTCGTACCGCGCGCGACCCGTTGCAGCAATCGACAGCGCGCGCTCATAAAACAACACGGCATCATCCAGAGCCTGATTCTTGGCCTTCAGGGCGCCCAGATTACGCAGCGCAAAATAGTCAGATGGCTGGTGTTGGAGAATTTCGTGAAATATCTGCTCGGCCTGCTTGTCCTGCCCCATGTTCATCATGAGAACGCCAAGACTATTGCGCGCTACCGAGAGGGAGGGATCAATTTGTAATGCACGCTCCAGATTGCTTTTGGCGTCAAACGGATGGCGCAGTTGCAATTGCAGGTTGCCCAGGTTGAACCAAACTTGCGCATTGGTCGGCGCCAAACTGGACATTGCCCGCAAAATCGTCAAAGCCTCTCGCGGTTGTTGGCCTTGGATGTACGCCTGTGCGAGGAGATCCATGACCACCAAGGCTTGTGGCGCCTCCTTGAGCAGGGCTTTGCACACGCGAATCGCGAGGTCGTACTGACCTCGCCGCAATGCGTCTTTGGCCTTGGCGAGCTGCCCTTCGAGCCTGGCCTTTGCCGAATTCGCCACAGGCGCCATCAGCTCAATGTTTCTTTTGTTCATGGGCCAAGATCTGACGCAGGCTGAACGCATATCCGGAATTGCTAGCGACCTCATCGATGACGGCATGCATCAAGGTCTGGCGCAATTGGTGAAATTTTTCCTCATCGATCTGCAGTTGCTTTCCAATATTTCTAAGGTGCACAAAAAACTCCGCACCCCCGGTGGGCTCAATCTGGGCCACTTCCAAAGGAGACAATCCAAGATATTGCAATTCGATCATCAGCAAATAAAACGATGCCGGAACAAAAATACTGCAATGCACATCTGCATAACGATCCTGCCATTCATTGCCATTTTGCGTTAGTTCGGCATAGTGATTTCGCAAATTGGTATTGGCTTGCGCCCCGCGCGGATCGATGTTTTGCAGGAATACGATATTTCCCTGGTAACGTGCATTCGCAGCGTTGTGCGCGAAAATTTGATAGGGATCGGGTCGCTGCTGGTTTTGCTGAAAAGCACGCAGCCAATCGGCCAGTTCGGTCACAGGGCGAAAATAATCAAACGTCCCCCGACGGTCAGGAATTGCCATAGAAAGCATACCACCCGGCTTGAGCACGTTACCGCATGCCTGCAGGAATTTGATCGGGTTTGGCAGGTGTTCAAAATTATGGCTGGAAATGATGTAATCAAATCTTCCAAGCTCTCCGGTCGTGGCAATGAGTTCCTTCAAATCACTGGCAGAGCCCACGATGTCGACCGCCTCGATGTTGGCAACCAATTTGGGATCGAGGTTTTGGTCGTTTTGCGAGCGCGACCGCAAGGTTTCAGTGTCGAATATGTCGAGCGACAGACAGTTCCATCCCGCTTTTTTTGGTGTAATCGGGCTGTGCCATGGGGCAATTTCTATTCCACGTTGGGATTTATTGATAAATTGCGTGATGCGATCATTCCGTGTCATAACTGAATTCCTCAAGCTGTTCCGTGGAGCATTGCGTCTTTTTATGGCAAGCCAGAGTACAGGGCCGAATCAGGTTGTACGGAGACTTATTTAGGACAGACCCCGTCGCTCGTGCATGGCGCCAATCCCATTTTGGCTCGCTGCAAATTGAGTTGCTGCAATCCTGGGTCGATCGCCTGTGAGGTACTGCCAGGCTTTCCCTGTGCTGCTGGTCCCGGAGGTGCTTTTTGTGGCTGCTGCGCAGCAGATGGGGCAGATGCGGAATGGGCAGGCGATAGCGGCCCTGCTGGCTGTGCTGATGCGACGGACCGCTTTCCACTCAACTCAACCTGGAGGTCAAGGGTTTGGTTTTGACCATTCTGCTTGATCGTGGCAGCGTCAGGCTTGACGGATTCGAGTTCGAGACCGTCGGTCGTTTTCTCGCCAGACTTCAGGCGTTGTGTCTGACCCGTTTTCGCGTTGCGCAGCAGGACGACGGCTTCTTTGGGCGTCTGCGCAATGCCGGTCAGCTCGAACTGCGTCGGCGGGGCGACAGGGGCGGACGCCTGTTGCGCAGGTTTGCGCGAGGCGACAAAGAGGGGCTGGTCGGTGATGCGCGCATAACTGGGGAGCGGCTGAAGCTGAAACGGCGGTTCCAGCTTCAGTTCGGGCGGCGTTGCCGCATGGCGCGACTTCAGCGCCAGCACACTCTCCCGCAGCGCCATGCCTTGCTGCCATTCATACGCCAACAGGACGGCCAGTGCCCCTGTCGCCAGGAGCAAGACGACGCTGAGACGCTTTTGCCCCGACATCTGGAGGATGCTCATACTGCCTTCTTTCGCGCGAAACCGCTCAGATCGAACTGCACCTGGAGCTGAAGCGGCGGCGCTGTGCCGTTGGGCGGCGTGTAGGCATTGATGGTGCGGATGCTGAGGTTGTTGATGAACAGGTAGGGGGTGGCGGTTTCGAGCCCGTAGAACAGCTTTTCCACACCGTCGAGCCCTGCGGTGAGCTGGACATTGACGCCGACACGGGTGAGTTGCCCTTCGTCCTTGGGAGGAAGGATATTCATGCTGAGCAGCTTGCCGCCATTCGCGTCGATGAGGTGTTTGGCGTTTTCCTGAATTTCGGCAGCAGCAAGCACGGGGTTGTTATTGCGCAGATAAAACCGCGCCGGGTTGAGTTGCTGCAGTTGCACCATCTGTTTCTGCAGGGCAGGCGCCATGGAGATGATGCGCTGCTCGCGAGACAGGCGATCAATGCGCTGATCGATGGCCGACTGGTAGTACGCATGCAACTGCATCGCGGGAATGGCGATGGCGGCAACTGCAGCAGCAAGTACGGCCAGTAGCAGAAGCAAGGCCAGCATGCGGCTTTGCCTGGGCGTCATGGGAGCCAGGGTGAGGTTCATGATGTCTTGGGTGCGGAGGAGGCCGACTTGGGCGCGCTGGCCGCAGGCGCTTTTGCCGCGCTTGCGGAACTTGCAGGGGCGCGGGGTGCAGACGCCTTCGCAAGGGCGTGAGATGCAGACGGCGCTGGCCGGGATACGGCAGCTTGCGGTGGCATGCTCTTGCCGATCACCGTGGCCTGCGTTGGAACGAGCGAGGCTGTTTCGACCTGGGTGCTGAGCTGGAAGTGCTCGGTATTTTCACCCGCGCCTTTGGTGAGTGGCGCTGTGAAACTGGCGCCGCTCAGAACGCGGGAATTTTCAATCAAGCCGATGAGCTTGGATGCAGACCCGGTGTCGCCCTGAATCTGCAAGGTGTTGCCATTGAGGTTGAGCTGTTGCACCCAGGTGTCCTGGGGGAGCAGGCGCGTGAGTTCATCGAGCAGCAGAATGGCGGACGGTTGCGTGCGCTTTTTTTCGCTGAGGAGGTTGTAGGTCTGCTGCTCAGCCTGCACCCGGTCGCGGAGTTGTTCCACTTTTTGCGTGGCGATGTCGGCCTGGTGCACGACAGGGAGAAGACGAATGGACGCCTCACGCTTGATCCAGATGGGCAACGCAATGGCCGACACGCCCAGCACGGCAACCAGGGCGACAAGGGCGATGTTGAGCTTGCTCAGCCGAAGCGTACGCTTGGGACGCACAGATTCAGGCAGGAAGTTCAGCGGCGCGACGTGGGGCACAAGATCGTCCAGCGTGACGGCGGCTGCGGGTTTCAAGCCGCACTGGCGCAGGTGCTGCACGGCCTGATCCACGACGGTGCGCGGAACCAAACCGAGCAGCAGCGTGAGTTTTCCCAGTGCCACATCCCGGTGGATCAGGCGGTAGTCGAAATACACCTGATCGGCGCGGAAAGGGGTGTAGTGGTCGATCTCGTATTGCAGGACGGTGCGGAGATTTTCCTCGGTCGCAATGGGCAGCGAAATTTGCTTGCGCAGCACCAGCCTGGGCGGCAGGGCAACCCAATGCGTCTGTCCGGATGGAATGTGCGCCGCCTTGAGGACGGCGCTCACGGCCTGCTGCTGTGCGCGAAAGTCGCTGCCTTCCAGGTTTTTGCGCGCCACTTCCACCCAGCGTCCAGACTGGTATCTGCGGGCTGAGAACTGACCATCCTCGACGCTGGTGAGACAGGCATCGAACATGTCGACATCACCGGGCCGCCAGGTGGCGGGCAGCAGTGCGGCCAGCTCCGATGCCCACCAGCCGAGGAAGGCGCGCCATTGCGCGGTCAATGTCTGCCGGATGTCGGCGGTACGTGGAGGGGGTGTTGCCATCAGGGAATCGTGCAGCGCGGGCGGAGGATGCCCACCGAGGGGAGAAGTGTATTGGATCGACGTCTGCGCTCGATACGAGCACACTAGGTGTCACGCGAGGCCGTGGTCTGTGCCGGCACAGGGAAATCTTCGCGCCACGACAGGATCTGATAGGGATGTCCCGGCTGGTTGGTGATGCGCACAATGGCCTCACGGGTGAAACCGACACCGTCCGCCAAACGAACTGCTGCACGCACACCAACGATTCCCGAGAGTGCCGCGATGTTGTAGGGACCGGCCTGGGGGAGTGCCGGCACGGGTTGCCGCGCCTGCAGCAGCGCGTCACGCTGCTGCACATAGGCACGCGCAAGCTCTGGGCTCATGCCAGGGATGGCACTGAGCACGGATTCCGACGCAATCAGGGTGTTGACGCCAGGCAAACCGGTGTACACCGTGACCAACGGAGCGATGCGTCGAAACAGACCCGGCGTCATGCCGGGCACCTGGAGCAGTGTCTCGATGTTGAGGAAGGGTCCATGGGGTTGGATGAGGCCGAGCTGCGGCTGCAAGCCCGCCCCTGTTGGCAGCGGCGCGCGCCATGCCACGATGGTCTGCGCGAGTTGGCCAGCGCGACCGTCGTCCAATCCGACAGACTGAAATAGGCTCTGGAGCAGCGCGGGCGGAGCGCCGTTGAGGTCGATTTTGCCGGATTCGTCGGTCAGGGTGACGGCGATGTCCTGACCATCCAACCGCATCTGATGCGTTTGCCCGTCGGGTTTCCACGCGGTCGGCACGGTCTGCTGCCCAAGGAGTTCGAAGATGCCGCGAAACACTCCGCCGTCGGCGAGTGCCTGCGCCTTGGCGCTATCCACAGAATTCGCCGCCATTTGCGTGCTGCTGTGCACGCTGTAGGCAAAGCTACCCGCAATGATGGTCAGAAGCACGAGAACCCAAAGCACGAGAATCAGCGCAATGCCTCGCTGACCTTTTCGGCAGCACAGTGTCTGGGCTTGCGTCATTTCACACTCGCAGCAGCGGCCATGTCCACCCGCGGTGCCACAACGAGATCAGGCCATGCGGAGCCGTCATCGAGTGTCACTCGCATGCGGATGAGTTGCGGCGCGTTGGCACTGTCCGGCCAATTCGACAGCCAGGAAGCGGGGCGCTGGCTCCCGGCAGGCGCGCCAAAATACGCAAAATCCAGATGCGAAACCCGATCGATCAGCACAAGTGGTGCGTTCGTGGTGTCGTCGGCCTGTCCTTGCGTTGCTGATCCGGTGTGATCGACTGGCTCACGCAACAGCACGAGTGCCTGAGCGTCGTTATGGGGCATCAACGCGAACGTCAGAACGTAAAGCCCGCCCTTGGCGGCTGCCGCGGGCATGCGCGCAACGAACCGCAGTCGGCTTGCACCCCCCTCGTATCCAGCCAGCAGCGCATTCGGATCTTGCGGGTTCAGTTGCAGACGATAAGGAACAGCCTGTGAAATTTCACGGCGCATGAAGTTCTCGACAAGCTGCATCTGCGAGACATTGTCAGTAAAGGCACTGCCGCGATCCCAACTGCTGGAGGCCAGTCGCAGGCCACCAAACAGCAGCATGAGCAACATGCTGAGCAAAAGCAGGGCAATCATCATTTCCAGCAGAGTCAAGCCCTGCTGCACGCCGCGTCTGCCCGGCCTCATGATGCGGAAGCCCCGATTTTCAAAGTGCGCAGACTGACAGCGCGTTGTGCCGTGCCCTCGCCCCACTGGACTGTGACATCGACCCGGTACAGCGACAGATTGCTGCCGGGGGACTGGGCCACCGGCGTCATGCGTGCCGACCAGCGGTAGCCGCCAGCAAACTCGCCCGTGACCTCGCCAGGCACGAAGGGCTGTGTCACACCAATCTCCGAGAGCTTGGACTGGGCGTCAAGCACGGCTCGGGTGTACTGCTGCCCATCGCCGAGATTGCGCAAGCCCCCGGAGAAGATGTTCATCAGCACACCCAGCGTCAGCGCCAGAATGGCAAAGGCCACCAGCACTTCCAGCAAGGAGAAACCGCGCACGGTGTGTCGCGGGGCAAAGGGCCGTTTCACACTAATCCTGCAGGCGTGCAGCGCCAGTGAGCCAGTCCACATCGATCCGATTGGTCTGCCCGTCGAGCGATAGCGTGACCCGACCGCCCGTGGAACTGCCATCTGGATAGAAGACGAAGGAGCCCAATTTGCCGTTATCCTCGACCTCGGCAACGAACAGCCCGATTTGCAGCTTCCCCGGGAGTTGAAAGGCCCGGGGCTGCCCGGAAATCTGAAAGCGCCGGTCATCCACGTTGATGGTGAGTGCGGCAGGTTGGCGGGAGACGATGGCTTGCTCTCGAGTTTGCCGCAGACCTGCCATCAACTCGCGCGATGCCGCCTTGATTTGCGCGCCAGGCGTGCCCGCAGAAATCAGCGGGATGGCCAGACCAGTCATCAATGCCATCAAAACCAGCACCACAAGCAGTTCCAGCAATGTGAAGCCTGCGGTGCTGCGGCGCACAGTGACTACCAACTCTTGACGTCCTCGTTTTCGCCTGTTCCTCCAGGCTGCCCATCTGCACCGTAGGACTCGATGTCGTATGCGCCATGCTTGCCTGGACTGGTGTAGATGAATGCATGCCCCCAGGGATCCTTGGGCACGTCCGGGCTCTTGAGGTAAGGGCCATGCCAATTGCTCACACCGGAAGGATCTTTGATGAGCGCCTCCAGCCCTTGCTGGGTGTTGGGATAGCTTCCGACATCGAGGCGGTAGAGGTCAAGAGCTGCCTCGAAGTGCTTGATCTGCAAATGCGCCGTTTCCGTTTTGGAGGTGGATAGATAGTGGATCACCCGGGGTGCAACCAGACCCGCCAGCAGACCCAAGATCACCAGAACGACCAGCAACTCGATCAGAGTGAGGCCACGCATTCGGGCGACTTGTCGTTGTTTGACTAAAAACATTGAAAACTCCTGGAAATTCAAATTTCGATTACCCAAATGCGAGATTGTTGACACTGAGAATCGCCAACAGAATCGACATGATGATGCCGCCGATCATCAGACCCAAGCTGAGAATCAGCACCGGCTCCATCAGCGCAAGCAAACGCTTGATGGTGGTCTGCGCCTCGCGGTCGTACACATCAGCGACCTGGATCAACAACTCCTGAAGGCGCCCCGTTTCCTCGCCGACCATCACCATATGCACCGCCAGTTTGGGAAACAGGCCGGTCTGCATCAGCGGCTTGCCCAAACCCTTGCCCTCGCGCAGGCTGGCGGTCACCTGGTCCAGGCTGTCGCGCAGGATGGAATTGCCGACGGTTTCCTTCGCGATGGACAAACCCGACAGAAGCACGACGCCATTTTCCAACAAGGTGCCCAAGGTGCGTGTCAGACGGGCGACGTCCAGCTTGAGGATCATCTCACCGAAGAGTGGAAGTCCAAGAAACCAACGATCCCATCTCGCCCTGCTGATCGGGTTGCGTAATTGTGCGCGCATGAACCAGACGATGATTGCCACCCCCAACAACAAGGCCCACCAATCTTTGCGCACAAAATTTCCAGCGGCGATCACGACCTGGGTGGGAACTGGCAAGGACTTGCCCGCCTGATCGAACATTTGCGTGAACTGCGGCACCACGAACATGAGCAACAGCAGAACAGAGAGCACCGAGACGGCTGCCAGGATCATTGGATAGATCATGGCGGAGGTCACGGTCTCGCGTAATTCCTTTGCGCGCTCCATGAAATCCGTCAGCCGGAACAACACCACGTCCAGCGCCCCCCCGGCTTCCCCAGCACGGATCATGTTCAGATAGAAGCGGTCGAAAACGTCTTTGTGCTTTTCGAGGGCGACGGACAGTGATGCCCCACTGCGCACCTCCGCCTGGATGCTGGCCAGCAATTCGGCAACTGGGGGCCTGGACGCCATGCCAACCATGATGTCCAGGCAACGGTCGAGAGGCAGCCCGGCACGCAACAGAGTTGCCAGCTCGCGGGTGAGTTCCATGACCTCGCCGCGTGTGACACGCCGGCTCTGGAACAGACCTCGCGATGCGTTCGAGGTGTTCTGCCCCTCTGCACCATTGGCAGCGGACTCGGTGACGCGAATGGGCAGATGTCCGCTGCTTTGCAGCCGCTCGACGACGACGGCATCACTGCGAGCGTCCATCGTGCCTTCGACGACCTCACCGCCTCCCGTCACCGCCTTGTACACATAGACAGGCAACTCTCACTCCTCGCGCGTCGCGCGCAAGACCTCTTCCAGGGTGGTCATCCCTGCCGCAACCTTGCGCAAGCCGTTTTCGTACATGGTTTCCATTCCCTGCTCCATCGCAACACGCCGGATTTCTCCCGCAGTGGCGTGGGCCATCACACGTTGCCGCACGGTGTCATTCATCAACAACACCTCCACAATACAGCTTCTGCCTATGAAGCCCGTGTTACCGCAAAGTTCACAGCCCCTGGGGTGATAGAGCACGGGTTCTCTGTCGGCGAAATACCGCTTCAGACCGATTTCTTCGAGAAGCTCCGTCGTTGGCGTGTAGGGTTGACGGCACGCCGTACATAGATTGCGCACAAGGCGCTGTGCCTGCACGCCGACAATGGTGGAGGTCAGCAGGTAGTCTTCAACGCCCATGTCAAGCAGACGGTTGATGGTGCTCGCGGCGTCATTGGTGTGCAAGGTGGACAGCACCATATGGCCGGTCAAGGCCGACTGGACGGCGATCTGCGCCGTTTCCAGGTCGCGGATCTCGCCCACCATGATGACGTCAGGATCTTGCCGCACGATGGAACGCAGGGCATTGGCAAAGGTCAGGCCGATCTGCGGCTTGACCTGGATCTGATTGATGCCGTCCATCTGGTATTCCACCGGATCTTCGACGGTCAGTATCTTCAGATCGGGCTGGTTGATGGTCTGCAGTGCGGTGTACAGCGTTGTGGTTTTGCCGCTGCCCGTCGGCCCAGTAACCAGAAGAATGCCATGCGGCTGCATCAGTGCTGATTTGAAGACTTTCAGGTTTTGCGCATCAAATCCGAGACGGTCGAAATCCAGCAGAGTGGATGACTTGTCCAGAATCCGCATGACGACGCTTTCGCCGTAGAGCGTCGGGACGGTGGACACGCGCAAATCGGCCTCTTTGCCATGAATCCGCAGTTTGATGCGCCCGTCCTGAGGCAGACGGCGCTCGGCAATATCCAGACTTGCCATGATCTTGATGCGGGAAATCACCGCAGCTGACAGCCGGCGTGGTGGCGATTCAACTTCATGCAGCACGCCGTCAATCCGGTAGCGAACGATCAGCCGATTTTCGAAAGGCTCCACGTGAATATCGGACGCCCGGGATTCCATGGCCCGACTGATGATCAGGCTGACCAGGCGAATGACGGGCGCCTCGCTGGCCAGGTCCTTCAATTGCTGCAGGTCTTCGTTGCCGGACTCGTCCTCGAGCATTTCGATGTCGCCGACGATCTGATCCATCGACGACTTCCCAGACCCGTAAAGCCGGTCGAATGCGGCTTGCAAATCGGTCGGCGTCGCAAGAACGAAGTCAACAACTCTCCCGGTGGCCAACCCCAGGGATTCCTTTAAAAAACCATCAAATGGATCTGCAATGGCGACGGTCACTCGTTTGCCATCGTCCGCCAGAGGAAGTGCCAAGGCCTCTCTCAAATACCTCTGCGAAATGAGATGGGCAAACAGGGGAAGCTCCGGATAATCTTCCGGTCTTGCGGGAGGGACTCCGCTCTGTACCGACAGCGCTTGCAGAAGATCGACTTCCGTAATGAACCCAAGGCGCAGCAGGATCTCACCAACCCGCCCGGACTGATCGTCTTGCTGCAAGCGCAAGGCGCGGTCGACCTGCGCCTGATCAACCTTGCCCTGTTCAATCAGAATCTCGCCAAGACGTTTTTTCACGAATGACTCTTCATATTTCGGGTAACGGAAAACTATAACAGGACAAACGAAAATTTCAGGTTGACCGGCCAGCTTCAAGTACACACGGCACACCGTTGCGGTTGATGGAGGGGCAGGATATTTGGGGACTGGGGAGGATCACGACGCCCACCTAAAAGCGCTCAACCGGGCGATGCCACACCTGAATGTCGCCCGGGCGGCGGTCAGCGCGGGCGGTGACTGGAGGTTTGCGGATCAGCAATTTCCCGGAAAAGGCCGGGCCGCATTCGGGATGTAGGGGATTTTCCGGCACATAGCATTCGGCACATCTGTCCATTCCTGTTGCCGGAGTTGCCCGTATGTTCAAGTCTGCCCTCAATCACCTCAGCGTCATGGCGCTGATCGAAGGTTCCTCGCTGATCGCGCTGGTGCTGCTGGCCGTGCCGTTGAAGTACCTGGCGGACTGGCCGGTCGGGGTGAAGATCATCGGGCCGATTCATGGCGCGCTGTTCCTCTGGGCCACGCTTGCCCTGTTTGTGACCCTGTCACGCGGGCAGTTGACGCCCGCGCGTGGGGCTGCGGTGTTTCTGGCCTCGCTCATTCCGTTCGGCGGGCTGTGGTCGCACCGCATGATGCGCCGCCAGCTCGACGCCGCCCGCGCCTGACTGTCATTGCAAATCCAGCCGCACCGCTCCGCTGTGGCGGAAGGGAATCTGCAGCAGGGTCTGGCCGATTTCCGCCGTGCCTTTGATGAGGTAATTCACTGTGCCGTCGGGTGGCAGGGTGGCGATGAGGGTCAGCAGGGTGGCACTGTCCACGTTCACCTGCACCGGCACCTGCGCCTGCTGTTGCGCCGCGATGGCAACCGGCGCGGTGCTCACCCCTTTCGCCACGTCCAGGCCGTTGAACTGCAGGGCAAACCGCAGTTTTTGCAGCGGCAGGGTCAGCGCGCCGGTGTTGCGGATATTCAGGGTGAGATCGAGGATGGCGTTGGAACCCTGCAGCGCCATGCCGTCCACGCTGCGCAGCGAGACTTCGGGAATGGCCGACTGCTGAGCCTGCACCGGCAATGCCCACACCACCGCCGCGAGCACCCACCACACCATGCGCCACAGCGCATCGCGGGCACGGGGGTGGATCCGCATCTCAGTGGCCGGCGAAGTCGACCAGGGTGAACAGCGGCAGGCCTGCCTCGCGCAGCAATCTGGAGCCGCCCAGCTCGGGCAGATCGACGATGGCCGCGCCCTCCACCACGCTGGCGCCGAGTTTTTCGAGCAGGCGCTTGCCGGCCATCATGGTGCCGCCGGTGGCGATGAGGTCGTCGATCAGCAGCACGCAATCGCCGGGGCGCACCGCGTCGGTGTGGATTTCCACCGTGGCGCTGCCATATTCCAGCTCGTATTCCTCGGACACGGTATCGAACGGCAGCTTGCCCTTCTTGCGGATGGGCACGAATCCGATGTTGAGTTCATACGCAATCACCGCACCCAGGATGAAGCCGCGGGCGTCGATGCCGGCCACCACATCGGGCCGCAGATCGGGTGCCATGTAGCGATGCACGAACTGGTCGATGAGCACCCGGAACACCCGCGGGTTCTGCAGCAACGGCGTGATGTCGCGGAACTGCACCCCGGGAGACGGCCAGTCGGGCACGGTACGAATGTGTTGGCGCAGATAGTCGATGACGTTCATGATGAAACCAGCGAAAAGGGCAATGAACTCTCCCACCGCTAAACGCATGGCGTTGTAGCGGGGGTTTCGCGGGTCGCAGACTTCGACTTGCCCCGTTGCCGGGGTAGAGGTTTGGGTCTCGCCGCCACGCCCGTCCCAGGCGTGTCCTGCGTTTGAAATGCGTCGATGAGCACCACCGCGGCGCTGTTCTGATCGCGCGGCATGACGTGCCCGCAGTGCGGACAACAGTGCGTGCGCTGCTTGAGCGTCTTGGGCACGATCTCCCAGCACGCCGAACAGCGTTGCGATGGCTTGAGTTGGCGCGTGTTGCTCAGGTGCCGTCGCGTACCAGCTTCTTCCGCTTTGTACGCGAGCATCTGATGCGCCAGGCCGAACGCCGCCGAGAGAATCTCCCGGTTGAGCCCGGCCCTCTGCCGCACACGCCGGCCCGGTGCATCGACCGTGCCTTTAGCGCTGCGGCTCATGTTCTTCGGAGCCAGTTGCTCGGTCGCCAGGACAGCGCATTGCTGCACCATCCTGGTCGTTTCCTTGTGCACGAAGTCCCGGCGCAGGTTGGCGATGCGATCATGCAGCCGCGCCACGCGCTGGCTCAATCGCTTGTATCGGATCGACCCCTTGCGCTTGCGTGCGCGCTGGCGTTGCAGGGTCGCAAGCTGGGGCAGTTCCTCGCGCATCCAGCGCGGGTTCGCAATCGTCTGTCCATCGTCGAACGTCGCCCAGTCCGTGACGCCAAAGTCCACACCCCGGCGTGCGTCACCTGTGCGCTGCCGTGCGCAGGCTTCTTCGGGCACGCGCAGCGTCACCGACGCGAACCATGCGCCGTTCCTGCGCGTGAGGGTGATGTCGTTGGGCTTGGCATCAGCGCCGAAGCGATGCTGCCCACGCGCCCTGATGGACATGGCCGATTCGCCGCTGCCAAGCCGCAGCGTCGCACCGCGATGGCCGTTTTGCAGCAACTTCCATCCAGCCGGGTCGGGGTACGCGAAGCCGGAAAATCGCCTCAAAGCCTTGAAGCGCGGAAATCCGGGCGTCTGCCCGGCCTTGACGCGGCGAAAGAACGACTGAAACGCCAAATCGAGGCGGCGCAACGTCTGCTGCAAAGCGTGGCTGCCGAGTTCGATGAACTCAGGGCGCGCAGCCTTGATCTCCGGCAGCGTGTTCTGCTGGTCGAAGTAGCTGATGGATTTGCGCTCTTTGCGCCAGGCGTCGATGCGTTCTTCGAGCGCGGCGTTGTACAACTCGCAATGCAACCGCATCCAAGCCTCAAGCTGCGCGGATTGCGCGGCATTAGGGTAGAGCTTGAACGTGACCTTGCGATGTTGCATGCTGTGTTTTTATCCAGATAATAGACGGCCCACAAGCCAAAACCGCCCGCTTGCCCCCCTCCTGGCCTTCGGCCTAGCAGGGGGAATGCGCGGGCAAGTGTTCATGCGGACGTGTCGTCGCCGAACACCTCGAAATACGACGCCGATGACGCCCCGGACAGCACCGGGAACAGCACCAGCAGCCCCAGGCCCATCGGCAGCACGGCCAGCAGCGAGATCGGCAGCAGCAACACGGTGAACAGGGTGATGGGCGCCAGATTCGCAAACCCGGCGCGCACCGACAGCCTCACCGCATTCCACGGGCTCACGCCGCCGAGCGCCACCAGGGTGTTGACGAACCAGAACGCCACACTGAACAGATAGAGCGCCAGCAGAACGAGCAGCAGCAGGGTCATGAGCGACCCGGCCACCGCGCCCATGCCAGCAGCCATGCCCATGCCGGGGGTCATCATCCGGGCGAATGCGCCGATACTGGCCAGGCCCAGGCCGAACATCGCGCCCAGGCCAATCACGATCACTGCGCCAATCGCGCCACCCAGCGCCAGCACCAGCAGGGAGGCCAGCAGCAGCGGACCGATACGCTGCGTCCACACCTTGCTGGACGCGCTCAGTGCGCCCTCATTCTCCGGTTCCAGCGGCATGCCGACCGGCGTGATCTCGCGCGCCCGCGCCGCGCGTCGCCGCAGCAATGCGGCAAAGATGACGCCCAGCGCCAGCAGGGGCAGACTCAGCCATTGCGACAGCAGCCCGCCCATGGGCAACTCCCCCAGCAGCCACAGCACTGCGAGCAGGGCTGCGGCCAGACCGACCCAGGGCAGTGGCGCCTGCATGAAACTGCGCCAGCCCTGCGCCCACCACCGCAGGGCTGCGGCTGCGGAAACGCGACGGAACGTGGGGTCGGGAACAACGAGATCGGTGGCGGTCATGGCAGGCTACCAGTGGAACAGGCTGCCATTATCTGCCGCCGATCTGTCGGGCTTACCACGCAATATCCTCCAGCCGCTGGCGCGTGACCTGCGGCCCCATGACGCCGATCACCAGCGCCACGCCCATCATCGCTGCAGCGATGAAGGTGAACACGCCGACATCGCCCGAAGTCTTGAGCAGGTCGGCGATGATGAACCCGCTGATCACCGCGCTGATGCGGCTGAACGAATAGACGAAGCCCACCGCCTGCGCACGGATGCGCGTCGGGTAAAGCTCGCTCTGGTAGGCATGGAAGGCATAACTCATGATGTTGTTGCAGAAGGTCACGAGAATGCCGAACACGATGATGGCCGCCGCGCTGCCCGCGTTGGCGAACAGCAGCCCGAACAGCGCCACGCCCAGCGCCGGCACGACGATCAGCCATTTGCGCTCGAAGCGGTCGCCGAAGGTCGCGCCGATCAGCGAAGACACCGGGTAGGCAATCGCGATGATGAAGGTATAGAGCAGCGACTTCGGAATGTCGTAGCCCTTGGCGATCAGGTAGGTCGGCGCCCAGCTGGCGAAGCCGTAATACCCCACGGTCTGCAGGATGTTGAACAGGATGACTTTGGGGGTGGCAGCGGCTGGCCGGTTTCGCGCTGCACCTGCGCCTCGATGCGGCTGAGAATGACGTCTGCCGCGTGGTGGCGCCCCTTCTGCTCCAGCCAGCACGGCGATTCAGGCAGGCGCAGGCGGATGAACCAGATCGGGATGGCGCCGAACGCGCCGATGATCGCCACCCAGCGCCAGCCGTCCAGCCCGGCAAGGGTGTGCGGCACCAGCAGCCAGCCGAGAAACGCCACGATGGGCACGGCGCTGAAGGTGATGAACTGGATGAACTCTCCCGCCACTAAACCGCTTGCGCGGTTGTCGTGGGGGCTTCGCGGGTCAAGGACCTGGACTTGCCACGTTGCCGTGGCAGAGGTTTTGGTCTCGCCGCCACGCCCGTTCCAAGCGTGTCCTGCGTTTGAAATGCTTCGATGAGCACCACCGCAGCGCTGTTCTGATCGCGCTGCATGACGTGCCCGCAATGCGGGCAGACGTGCATGCGGTCTGCGAGCGTCTTGGGCACGATCTCCCAGCAGGCTGAGCACCGTTGCGATGGTTTGAGTTGGCGCGTGTTGCTCAGGTGCAGGCGCGTACCAGCTTCCTCCGCTTTGTACGCGAGCATCTGATGCGCCAGGCCGAACGCCGCCGAGAGAATTTCCCGGTTGAGCCCGGCCTTCTGCCGCACACGCCGGCCCGGCGCTTGCACCGTGCCTTTGGCGCTGCGGCTCATGTTCTTCGGAGCCAGTTGCTCCGTCGCCAGGACAGCGCATTGCTGCACCATCCTGGTCGTTTCCTTGTGCACGAAGTCCCGGCGCAGGTTGCCGATGCGCTGTAAGCGTTCAGCCAGCGGCGTGATTGCGCTCGAGCTATTGGGTGGGTAGATGCAGCAGCATCAGGCAGCAGTCTTCACGCGTCGGGCAGTGCGCCGCTGCACCGCCTTGGTGGTGTGCGATGGGCATACTGCTGCGACGCACTCGGTGAGGTTCACCGCTGCCAGAAGCATGAACTTGATCGCATCGGTTTTCACGTCCAGCAGGTCGTGATCCTGCAGGCGGCTGTAGACGAACGCCAGCAGGTTGGGCTCGGCGTGGGAGTCGATCTGCTGCTGCAGCGCCTGCGCCTGCTGCAGCGTGGTCAAGCCGTCGAGGAAGAGCATCTTCGCCACGAGGCGGTCGAGGCAGCGATCTTGCAGATCCTCGCAGACCATCGGCCATGCATGTCCGCTGATCTTCATCGCCTGGTACACCACGAAGAGGATGTTGAGGATAATCTCGACCTGCTCCAGCCTGGCGCCCAGGCGCGGCAGGACCAGCACACTGGCAAGCAGCGTGGGCTGGTGCGCATGGATCTCGTCGGCGAGCGCCTCGCGCGCGCGCAGATCCATGCGGTCGACGGTGAGGATCGCCTGGGCAACAATGCGCGTGGAGATCCGCTGCGTCATCGGGGCGCGGCCCTGTCCAGGTCCGAGCACAGCGGGTCCTGCCCGAAGTGCTGCGTCCACAGCCTGGGGGTGAGTTCGACCACCCGGGACTGGGGATGTCGGCCCACGCGCTGCAACACGTCGACCAGATAGGTGTACGGGTCGATACCCTGCAGCACGCAGGTGGCGATGAGGCTTTGCAGGATGCCCACATGGCGTGCGCCGACCTCGCTCCAGCAGAACAGCCAGTTGCGCCGCCCCATCGGGATCGGACGCAGCGCGCGCTCGATGTGGTTCGTGTCGATGGGCACCGCCGGGTCATCGATGAACACTGACAGCGCTGCCCGTCGCTCTCGCACGTAGGCCAGCGCTTTGGTCAACGGATTGCTCGGCAGCAGGCCCTGCTGCGCGAACTGCTGCTCGACCCAGGCGAAGAACGCCTGCACCCGCGCCCGGCTGTGGGTGGCGCGATGCGCCAGCTTGGCCGCACCCTCCCACCCGGCGGCGCGGATCTCGGCCTCGATACGGTACAGCGCGGTGATGTGCTGCAAGGCTTGCGTGGCCGCCCGCGGCTCGGCGTCTTGCGCCTCGAAGAACAGGCGCCGCGCGTGCGCCCAGCACTGCGCGTGGGTGACTCCGGTCTGCCTCGCATAGCGGGCATAGGCCGCGTAGCCATCGCTCAGCAGCACCGTGCCACTGGGCAACTGTCCAAGAACTTGGCTCACATGCTCATGGCGGCGCGAGGCGAAGTGGGGGAAGCACACCTCGTCGTGCTCGCCATACACCGGCCAGAAGTACGTGCCCTTCATCTTCCCCGGCCCGGCGCGGCCGGCCTTGATCGGGGTCTCGTCCATCGTGATCACATGCCCGCCCAGGATCGAGGCCAGCTGCGCATCCACGATGGGCTCGAGCAGCGCCGCAGTCTGCTGCATGAGCTGGGTCAACCAGGCCCGGCTGAGCTTGAAGCCGGCATCGGCCAGCCGCTGATGCTGGCGGTACAGCGGCAGGTGGTAGCGGAACTTGTCCACCGCCATGCCGGCGACGAAACTCACGTCGGCGCGGCTGCCCTCGAACACGCTGGCCGGCGCCGGCGCGCAGTGCAGGGTCGCGGTGTCGAGCCGCTTGATCACCGGGCGCACGTACTTGAGCGCCACATAGGCGCCCGGGCGCTGCGCCAGGCGGTAGCTGACCTTCTCGCCGATGACCTCGTACTCCTCGGCACGCAACCCCTGCGCCTGGGCGCACGGCAGGTGGATGACCTGCACCTCGACCCGCTCGGCGTCGAAGAACGCCGTCGCGTCCTGGTCGCCAGCACAATCTGTCGTGCGTGCGCGCCGCGTGTGCCCGGCCACTTGGCGTCCAGCCTCGGGGGCTTGTGGCGGGATCGGCAGATCACCCAGAATCTGGCCGAGATGAAGTTGCTGCGCATCGGCCACGCTCTGCAGCCGTTCGCTCTTGCTGCCGAAGATCTGTCGCCTGAACCACGCCAGTTGCCGCTGCTGCTCAACGATGGTCTGCGCTTGCGATTGCAGCAACCGCACGAGAGCCTCAACCGCCATGCCCGCCACGATCTGGGCGGTATAGGTCTGCACTTGAGCGGGGTCTGCACGCATGAAAGCATTGTGCCCATGGCAAAGCCCGAAGGGAATCGGGCTTTGCCACATTGCAAAACCCGTTATCGCCACTCCACGTGTCGATGCCGCTTGAACTGCCGCGTCACCTGCAGCCCCTCGAGCAGGAGCTTGAGCGCGGTGAAGTCGATCTCGGCGCTGCGCTGCCCGCCCCAGTCGCGCACAAAGCGGCCGGCCTCCAGCCGTTTGCTCCACACGCACCAGCCGCTGCGATCGAAGTACAGCACCTTGATCTGGTCAGCCCGACGGTTCGCGAACACGAACAGATGCCCGCCCAGCGGGTCGACCTCAAAGCCCTGGCGCGCCAGCGCGTACAGCCCGTCGTAGGACTTGCGCATGTCGGCAGGCTGCCCATACAAGAAGACCCGGATGCGCCCCTCAGGAAAGAACATCAGCGGCGCACCAGATGCAGGCTCATGCCGCCGCCCAGGTCCAGCCGCAACTCCATGGGCGCATGCATGCCGCCGGTACCGACTTCGCCCAACTCGATGAACCCCGCGGCACGCTGCTCCATACGCCCAGTCTTGGCCGTCACGGGCGCAGCCTTCACCTTGCCCGACAGCCGCTCACGCCAGCGCCGATAGCTGCTCACACACACTCGCTCCTGCCGACAAAAGCTCTTGAGCGTCAGCCCCGAGGCCGGGAAACGCTCAATCACGTCGCGCCAGCACGCCTCGTCCAGGTGCCGCCGCCGCTTGACCTCGGCCACCTCTGCCGCGTCGTTCTCCATCTCGAATGTCTCCTCATCCCTGCGATGGGAAACATTCTTCGTGGGATCCGAAACGAACGAAAGAACGCCGCTGGCTTACCGGTTACGATGCGCTCGTGCATTTTGGCAATGCGAGCGCCGATGCGCTTGAAGCGCAACGACCCCTTGCGCTTGCGTGCGCGCTGGCGTTGCAGCGCGGCAAGGCGCGGCAGTTCCTTGCGCATCCAGCGCGGGTTCGCAATCGTCTGTCCGTCGTCGAACGTGGCCCATGCGCTCACACCGAAGTCGACGCCCCGGCGTGCATCGCCCGTGCGCTGCCGCGCGCAGGCTTCTTCGGGCACACGCAGCGTCACCGACACGAACCACTGATCGTTCCTGCTCGTGAGGGTGATGTCGTTGGGCTTGGCCTGAACGCCAAAGCGGTGGCGCCCGCGTGCACGGATCGACATGGCATCCTTGCCGCTACCCAGGCGCAGCGTCGCACCGCTGCCGCCATGCTCCATGAGCTTCCATCCAGCCGGGTCAGGGTACGCGAAGCCAGAGAAGCGCTTGGCGGACTTGAAGCGTGGAAAGCCAGGCGTTTGCCCAGCCTTGACGCGGCGGAAGAACGACTGGAAGGCTAGATCGAGTTTGCGTAGGGTGGCCTGCAAGGCGTGGCTGCCGAGTTCTGCGAACTCAGGGCGCGCCGCCTTGATCTCCGGCAGGGCGTTTTGCTGGTCGTAGTAGCTGATCGATTTGCCCGCCTTGCGCCAGGCGTCGATGCGCTCCTCCAGTGCTGCGTTGTACAACTCGCAGTGCAGTCGTGTCCATGCCTCCAGCCGCGCAGCTTGCGCGGCGTTCGGATAGAGCTTGAGGGTGACTTTACGACGTTGCATGCTGTTATTTTATCCAGCAGAGTGAGGAATGACAACCGAAACCGCCCGCTTGACCCCCTCCTGCCCGGACGGCGTCGCCTATGCGCCGCTGCGCGGCAGGCCAGCCTAGGAGGGGGAATGCGCGGGCATGTGTTCATATCGTCTCCTGGTTTTTTGTGTGCTCCATCATGGAGCCAAAACCGGGGAGATGGGGCGTCTGATTGTGTCGAACCGTGAGCGGGCGTTACTGCGACGCACTCGGCTGCGCCACCCCTGCGCCGGGCTGCTTGAGCAGTTGCGCCCATTCCTCCAGCTCGCGCGGCTCGCCGAACAGGTAGCCCTGCATGTGCTGCAGACCCAGGCTGTGCAGCGCAGCGGCGCATTCGCGGGTTTCCACGCCCTCGGCCACCACATTGATCGACAGCCGCCGGGAAAACTCGACCAGCGCCCGCACGATTTCCGCGTTGCGGACATCCTTGGTGACATCCGAGGTGAAGCTGGCGGGAATCTTGAGGTCGCTGGGGTCGAGGATCTTGAGGTACTCGAACGAGGCATAGCCCTCGCCGAAATCGTCCATCGCCACCCGCACCCCGCCCCTGCGCAGCGACTGCACATTGCGGGCCACGCTGGGAAATGCAGGAATGGCACGACGCTCGGTCACCTCGACCATCAGGCGCTCGGGCGCCCAGGTGTAACGCTGCAGGGTGGCGTTGATGTGCTCGATCAGCGCCGGATCGCCGATCTGATCGGCCTCGATGTTGACCGAGATGTAGCCATTCCATCCCGTCCAGTTCGACAGCACCCGCGCCTCGGAAATGGCTTCTTCCATCACCCAGAAAAACAGCTCACTGGTCTGCGCCGGCGTGAGCTGCGGGAGGAACATCAGCGGTGAATGGCGCTTGGGCGCATCTTCCGCGCGCCAGCGGAACAGCACCTCCAGACCGATCACCTGACCCGATGGAAAACTGACCTGCGGTTGATAAACCAGTGCCGGAGCCCCCGCCCCCGCATGTGCGGCTATTTCAGAAAAGACGTCGCGTTCCACGATGCTGTGCCGCTGTAGTGAAGGATCAAGCCTGAATGTTTCCCGCAGGTTAGCATGGGTTTTGAAGAGTTCCACTCGGGATCGACACCTCTTTTGCGGCATGACAACGGCGTAAGCGCCCCATTTCTTGCAGACCTCACCATGAAGCCACCCACCCGATCCCGCTCCACCCCTGCGAACCGCGCAAGCCTCCCAGCAGCGCAGACCCCTGCGGTCGGCCCGGCCTACCGGGTCAGCGTGGAGGACGCGCAGGCGCATCGATTCCTCGTCGAACTCGACCTGCCCGAGCCCACACCCACGGGCCAGGAATTCTGGCTGCCGGTCTGGATTCCCGGCAGCTATCTGGTGCGCGAGTTCGCCAGACATGTGCTGCAGCTGCAGGCGTGGTGCGCAGGCAAGCCGGTTGCCGTGGACAAGATCGCCAAGAATCGCTGGCGGGTCGCCCCCTGCCGTGGCCCGGTGCGGCTGCGCTACACGGTCTATGCCTTCGATCTGTCGGTGCGCACCGCGTATCTCGACGATGCACGCGGCTTTTTCAACCCCAGCAGCCTGCTGCTCGCCGCAACCGGGCAGGAACAGCGGCCGCACACGGTGGATATCGTCTGTCCGGATTTCGCCCCGCAGTGGACGCTGGCCACCACCCTGCCCGCGCTGCGCTGCGCGGATAACGGTTTTGGCACGCGGCAGGCCGGCAGCTACGCCGAGTTGATCGATCATCCGGTGGAAATGGGCAGGCTGCTGCGGCTGGAATTCAGCGCGGGCGGCGCACGGCATGCGATGGTGATCGCCCACGCAGACCAGCTGCGCGACGCGGTGGACACCAAACGACTGACACGCGACCTGCAGCGCATCTGCAGCGCGCAGATCGCGCTGTTCGAGCCGCGCAGCAAGCGCGCGCCGTTTGCGCAGTATCTGTTCCTGGTCGCGCCCACGGCTGACGGCTACGGCGGGCTGGAACATGCCGACAGCACCGCGCTGATGTGCAGCCGCCGCAGCCTGCCGCATCCGCGCAGGACGGAGGCCGACAGCGACTACCGCGACTTTCTCGGCCTGTGCAGCCACGAGTATTTCCACGCCTGGAACGTCAAGCGCATCAAGCCGCTGGCGTTCACGCCCTACGACCTGGAGCGCGAAAACCCCACCGGGCTGCTGTGGCTGTTCGAGGGCTTTACCGCGTATTACGACGACCTGATGGTGCTGCGCGCCGGGCTGATGACCCCGCAGCAATACCTCGACGGGCTGGCGCGCACCATCAGCGCGGTGCTGCGCGCCCCGGGTCGGCTGGTGCAGAGCGTGGCTGAAGCCAGTTTCGACGCCTGGACCAAGTTCTACCGCCCGGACGAGAACACCGCCAATGCCACGGTGAGCTACTACCAGCTCGGCGCGCTGATCGCGCTGTCGATCGACCTGCGGCTGCGACGCGAGAGCGACGTCACGCTCGACGATCTGATGCGCCTGCTCTGGACACGCTATGGCCGCATTGATGCGCCGCTGCGCCTGCAGGGCGTGGCCGAGGATGCGCTGCCCGCGCTGCTCGCGGAGCTGAGCGGGCTGGACTGGCGCGGCTTTTTCCGCCGCCATGTCCACGGCACCACCCTGCCGCCGCTGAAGGCCCAACTGGCGCAGTTCGGCGTGACCTGGACCGCGCAGGACGACACCGCGCTCGACGCGCTCGGCCTGGGCGTGCAGGAACAGGCCGGCGGCTGGCTGAGCGTGCAGCGGGTGCGCAGCGGCGGCTGGGCGGAGCGTGCCGGGCTGGCCGCGGGCGACCTGCTGGTGGCGCTCAATGGCGAGCGGGCGCGCAAGAGCCTGATCGAGCGCAGCCATGCGCTGGCGCGGCCCGGCGATGTCTGGCGCATCGACAGCCTGCGACAAGACCGGCTGATGCATGCGCAGGCCCCCTGGTTTGCCCTGCCGAGCAGCCGGGTGCAACTGCAGGCTGCCGCCAGGCCGCAGGCCACGCAGCGCCAGCGCCTGCGGGCCTGGCTGGGCCAGGATGCCTGACGCACAATCCGCTATCGCCAATCCAAGGAGACCGCTGATGCAAGCCACCGACGACAACCCCATCCTCACCGAAACCCGCGGCCCGGTCGGGCTGATCACTCTCAACCGTCCCAAGCAGCTCAATGCCCTCAACGACGCGCTGATGGACGCGCTGGGCGCCGCGCTCAAGGCGTTCGACGCCGACCCGGCGATCGGCTGCATCGTGCTCACAGGCAGCGACAAGGCGTTTGCCGCGGGCGCCGACATCGCGGCGATGGCGCAGAAAACCTTTCCGGCCAGCTACACCGAAGACTTCATCGGCCGCAACTGGGAAGCGGTGCTGCAGACGCGCAAGCCGGTGATCGCCGCGGTGCGCGGCTACTGCCTGGGTGGCGGCTGCGAGCTGGCGATGATGTGCGACCTGATCGTCGCCGCGGACAACGCCCAGTTCGGCCAGCCCGAGATCAAGATCGGCATCATTCCTGGCGCCGGCGGCACGCAACGCCTCACGCGCGCGGTCGGCAAGGCCAAGGCGATGGATCTGGTGCTCACCGGGCGGCTGATGGACGCCGCCGAGGCCGAGCGCAGCGGCCTGGTGGCGCGTGTGGTGCCGCTGGATCGAGCGCTCGACGAGGCTGTCGCCATGGGCGAGACCATCAGCGCCTTTTCACGCCCGTCGGTGCTGATGGCCAAGGAGAGTGTGAACCGCGCCTTCGAGACCAGCCTGAGCGAAGGGCTGCGCTTCGAGCGTCGCCTGTTCCAGTCGCTGTTCGCCACCGCCGACCAGAAGGAAGGCATGGCCGCCTTTCTGGAAAAGCGCAAACCGCTTTTCACCCACGGCTGATGCGCTATACTGCGCCGCTTGTTTGGGAGTTGGCGCTTTAGCTCAGTCGGTTAGAGCGACGGAATCATAATCCGCAGGTCCGGGGTTCGAGTCCCTGAAGCGCCACCACAGATCCAGTCCAGTCTTACCCTTGCGCCGAATCTGCCGGGCGCGGTCAAAAAGCCCTTGCGATGCTGCGCGGGCTTTTTTGTTTTGCGTGATGGCAAACGGGTCATTGTCCAGGGAGTCTGCAATGAAATTTCAACCGTCGATCCGCCGGATCGCTGTACGGGCCGCCCTGGGCATGGTGCTGTGCCTGGGCGGCTTCGGTGCGGCGCGGGCGCAGATGACCTACCCGATGGGCAGCCTGCAGGGCAATGCGCAGTTCGGTGCGTTTCCCCAGGTGAGCATCAATTGCACCGACTACACCCTGGGCCCAGGGGTGCGCGTGCTCAGTCCGCAGCAGCGCATCATTCCCCACCAGCAACTCGGGGGCATTCAAGCCCCGGTGGTGTTTCAGCTGGACGCGACCGGCAATGTGTTCCGCGTCTGGCTGGTCAAGCCCGAGGCTGTGGCCCAGCTCCAGGTGCCCAGGGCGCCGGGGCAGTGTGGCCTGTTTTTCAGTAATTGAGACGGTGTGACGCGATGAAAAAGGTCTACATCAAGACATTCGGGTGCCAGATGAACGAGTACGACTCGTCCAAGATGGCAGACGTGCTCGGCGCCGCCGAGGGCTATGTGTCCACATCCACCCCACTGGACGCAGACCTCATCCTGCTCAACACCTGCTCGATCCGCGAAAAGGCGCAGGAAAAGGTGTTCAGCGATCTGGGGCGGCTGCGTGAACTCAAGGCGAACAACCCCGCGCTGCTCATCGGCGTGGGCGGCTGCGTGGCCAGCCAAGAGGGCGAGGCGATTGTGAAGCGCGCGCCGTATGTCGATCTGGTGTTCGGCCCGCAAACCCTGCACCGCCTGCCCGAGTTGATTGCACAGCGCCGCACGCAAGGCCGGGCGCAGGTGGACATCAGCTTTCCCGAGATCGAGAAGTTCGACAACCTGCCGCCCGCGCGGGTGGAGGGCCCAAGCGCCTTCGTCTCCATCATGGAGGGCTGCAGCAAGTACTGCAGCTACTGCGTGGTGCCCTACACCCGGGGCGAGGAGGTGTCGCGGCCGCTGGTGGACGTGCTGGCCGAGGTGGCCGAACTCGCCGCCTTGGGCGTGCGCGAGGTCACGCTGCTGGGGCAGAACGTCAACGCCTGGCGCGGCGGCGAGGGCGAGGATTTTGCCTTCCTGCTGGAATGCGTGGCCGAGATCGACGGCATTGCGCGCATCCGCTACACCACCAGCCATCCCAAGGAATTCACCCAGCGGCTGATCGACGCCTATGGCCGCATCCCCAAGCTGGTGGGCCATGTGCATCTGCCCGTGCAGCATGGCAGCGACCGCATTCTGGCCGCGATGAAACGCGGCTACACCGCGCTGGAGTTCAAGAGCATCGTGCGGCGGCTGCGCGCGGTGCGGCCGAACATCTGCATCGGCTCGGACTTCATCGTGGGGTTTCCGGGCGAGACCGACGCCGATTTCGCGCTGCTGATGCAGCTGATCGAGGACATGCAGTTCGACGCCAGCTTCAGCTTCATCTTCAGTCCGCGGCCCGGCACCCCGGCAGCCAATCTGGCTGACGACACGCCCGCCGAGGTCAAGCTCAAGCGCCTGCAGACCCTGCAGGCGCTGATCGAGACACAGGCCAGCGCCATCAGCGCGGCCATGGTGGACACGGTGCAGACCGTGCTGGTGGAAGGGCCGAGCAAAAAAGACCCGACCGAACTGCAGGGCCGCACCGAAAACAACCGCATCGTGCATCTGGCGGCGCCCGCGCGCCTGATCGGGCAACTGGTGCCGGTGCGCATCACCACCGCCTATCCGCATGCACTGCGCGGCGAGGTGTGCGTGGCAGAGACCGAACAGGCCCTCACGGCCTGAGGCAACACCGACCAAGTCCCTTGCGCGGCGCGCGAGGACTGATTCAGCGCGGCCCCGATCGGCTCCGTTCCCAGGCTTACTTGATCATCAGCCGCAGACTGTCCCAGGCGCGGCCGAAAATGCCGGCTTCGGGCACGGCCTTGATCACCTGCAGCGGATAGGTGGCCAGCGGCTTGCCGCTGATGCTCACCTCGAGCTGGCCGATGCGCTGCCCGGCCGCAAGCGGCGCCACCAGCGGATCAGGCCGCACCACCTTGGTCTGGATGTCCTTGCCCATGCCGCGCGGCACCGAGATCACCACCGGCACGGTCGAGCCCAGCTCCGCCTTGTCCGCAGTGCCCTTCCACACGGTCGCCGTGAGCACGGGCTTGCCCGGCGTGGCCAGCACGATGTCGTCGAAGTTCTGATAGGCCCAGTTCAGCAGCACCTGGCTCTCCTCGCCGCGTGCGCGCTCGGTGGGCGTGCCCATCACCACGGTGAGCAGGCGGCGCGGGCCATTGGGAAATTCGCGTTGCGCCGAGGTGATCATGCAGTACCCGGCCTCTGCGGTGTAGCCGGTCTTCATGCCATCCACCGAGGGGTCGGTGAACAGCAGGCTGACGCGGTTGGGCTGGGTGATGTGGTTGTAGGTGAACTCCTTGACCTTGAAATAGCGCGCGTAGTCGGCCGGAAAGTCGCGGATGATGTGGGTGGCGATGACCGAGAGGTCATACGCCGTGGTGTGGTGGCCAGGGTCGGGCAGGCCGGTCGGGTCCATGAAGTGCGTGCCCTTGAGACCCCACTGCTGCGCCTGCCGGTTCATCATGGCGACAAAGGCGCTGGTGGACCCGGCCACGGTCTGCGCCAGGGTCATCGCCGCGTCGTTGCCCGACTGCACGATCATGCCCAGCAGCAGATCGTTGACCGACACCGGCACGCGCGGATCGATGAACATGCGCGAGCCGCCGGTCTGCCAGGCCTCCTTCGACTCCGTCACCATCTGGTTGAGCTTGATCGTGCCGTCCTTCAGCGCCTTGAAGGTGAGATAGGCGGTCATCAGCTTGGTCAGCGAGGCCGGGGCTTCCTGTTCGTGGGCATTGTGCTCGGCCAGAATCTGGCCGCTGGTGAGATCGACCACCAGCCAGGCGCGGGCATCGAGCTTGGGCGGCGGCACGTTGGCCAGCAAGGCCTGCATGGGGGTCAGCGGCGTGGCCGCGGCGCTGGCTGCGGGCGTCGGCGCTGCGGCGATGGGGGCGGGGGTGGATGCGGCCTGTGCCAGCGGCGACAGGGCAAACAGGCAGGCCGCGCTGCAGGCGGCGATCAATGATGAAAGGGACATGGGCAAATCCTGATGCGGACAACTCGAAAGCCAACACCCTAGCAGCACGCTGCGCGCGCAGGGGTGACGAAGTTTTGCTGCACGGGTGTCGCAGTGGAGCGACAGTGCAGTCAGAGCCGTTTGTCGAGCGAAGGTTCGATCGTTGATTCAGCCAGGCCCCGCCCTGTGCCAGCGGCAAACCCAGTCGCGCAGGGGCAGCAGCAAGCCATGGAAAAAATGCCCCGCGCCAGGAAACACCACCACGGGCAGTTGCTGCGGCCGCGCCCAGTCGAGCACGGCGGCAAGCGGCACCACATCGTCCTGCTCGCCGTGCAGCACCAGCACGGTTTCGGCCAGCGGCGGGGCTCCGGGCGGGCTGACCGGCGGCACCTCGAAACGCGTGACCGCCGTGCCGACCAGGGTGAGGTGTTGCAGCGCGACGCCCTGTTGCTGCAGAGCCTGCGCGCAGCGTGCCGCCACAGCGGCGCCAAAGGAAAACCCGGCCAGCGCCAGCGGCACGGCGGGCAGGTCAACGCCCATCTGCGCGGCAATCTCGGCGCGGAAATGCGCCAGCACCGCGAGCAGGTCGTCGGCTTCACCGATGCCGTGGTCATGCGTTCCGGCAGTCTGCCCCACGCCGCGGAAGTTGGGCCGGACACTCACAAACCCCAGCTGCAGCCAGGCGCGCGCCAGGGTCTGCGCGACCTTGTTGTCCAGCGTGCCGCCGAACAGCGGGTGGGGATGCGCGACCAGTGCCAGGCCACGTGGCGGGCCAGCGGGCCTGTCCACCGCCACTTCGACCGGCCCGACCGGGCCGTCCACCAGGAGCTTGCGGGTCTGGGCGTTCATCGGCGCGCGCTCCGGCTATTTGGCAAGGTCGGGTGCGTCGGGCAGGCGCAGGCGCTCGACCACCTGCCCGCCAAGCAAGTGCGATTGCACGATCTCGTCGATGTCGCTCTGATCGACATAGGTGTACCAGACGCCCTCGGGATAGACCACGCAGACCGGCCCCTCCTCGCAGCGGTCGAGACAGCCCGCGCGGTTGACCCGCACCTTGCCAGCGCCCGCGAGATCAAGGCTCTTGACCGCGGATTTGCAATGCTCGAATGCGGCTTCGGCGCCTCTGGCCGCACAGCAGGGACGAGCCGCGCCGGCCTCACGCTGGTTCAGACAGAAAAAAATGTGATGGGTGTAGTAGCTCATGTGGCAAACCGTCTGTGCTTCAGGGATTGTGGCGCCCGGAACTGAGAGCGCGCACCACAAGATAAATCAGCGCAGCGAACGGCCACAGCCAGCTCAGCCACTGCGGCAGTCCGTACAGCCGGATGAACAGACCCTGGCTCCACGATTGCAGGTTCAGCGCGTAGTACGGCCCGGGGCCGGAAAAATTGATCCACGCCAGCGCCAGCAGCAGGCTCAGCGCGCCTGCGGCGGCACTCCAGCGCGGCGGCAGATAGGTCAGCGGCAAACCGATCATCAGCCCGACCAGAACGCTGCGCAGCGTGGGCACCGTGGCCCAGGCCAGAGCGTGATCGGGACCGAAGCTCAGTGCGGCCGACAGGCTCACGGCGAACAGACCAGACAGGGTGAGCGCCAGCGCCAGCCGCAGCCGGGGCGCACCCGGCCGCAGCAGCGCGGTCAGCAGCAGGATGCTGGCCACCAGCATGGATGCGGTGATGCCGGTCTGTCTCAGCGCGCCGATGGGGGCGAAGTCCGGCAACTGCAGCCCGCTGTTGACGAACCATGCCGACAGGATGCGCCAGGTATCGGTCTCGAACGCGGGCTGCAACAGCGTTGGGCCGATCTGCCCGGTGCCGAACAGCACCGCCGCGGGCCAAAGCAACGCCACCGGCCACAGCGCCAGCAGCAGCAGACCGTAGCCCACATGCGGCGCAAACCAGCGCTCGCGCCACAACCGCAGCAGGGCCGCCAGCCGCAGCCGCGGCAGCAGCCACACGCAGACCGCTGCGCCGAGCATGCCGCCAAGGGAGTTGGTCAGCCAGTCAAGGTTGGACGACACCCGCATCGGCAGAAACGCCTGCGTCGATTCCATGGTGAACGACAGCGCGCTGGCCAGGACGCTTGCGACCAGCCAAGACAGCACGCGCGACCAGCGCGCCGGCAGGGTGCGTGCCAGCAGATAGCCCAGTGGAAAGTAGCCGCCGACATTGATCAGCAGATCGCTTGCGGTGATGAAGCGTGGCAGCGGCGCAAGGACAAAGTCGAAGGGCATCAGGCCCTGCCAGCGCCAATCGGAAAACGGATAGAGGCTGGCGTAGACGATCAGCAGCACATAGCCCGTCAAGGCATAGCGCGAAAAGCGGGAGACCGGGCGTGCTGGATGGGGCGGCGTAGGCATGGAAGACGTGGCGCACGCCTGGACTCGAAACGGGACACGGCGTGCCGCGTCCCGTGGGCATCCTCAGAATGGCTTGATGACGACCAGCGGAATGATGATGAACAGGATGATGGTCGGAATTTCGTTGAACCAGCGGTACCACTTGTGACTGCGGGTATTGGTGCCCTGCTCGAACTGGCGCAGGATGCGCTTGCACCAGAACATGTAGATCACCAGCAGCACGACCAGGGTCACCTTGGCATGAATCCAGCCGTTGCCCGGGCCGTGCAGGCCGATTCCGTAACTAGGATACAGCCACATCACCAGCCCGAGAATGATGGCTGGCCACATCAGGATGTGGGTGAAGCGGTAGAGTTTGCGGCCCATGAGCAGCAGGCGGTCGCGCTCGGCAATGCTGTCCGCCGGCACCATGGCGAGGTTCACGAAAATCCGCGGCAGATAGAACAGACCCGCATACCACGCGATCACGAAGATGATGTGCCAGGTCAGCACCCATTGAAATGCCATTGCAGACTCCCTTGTTCAATCAGAGGGGCAGTGTAAAAGACCTGCCCGGGCGGATTGTTGCCAGGGGGCAAAATGGCGGGGCGATGCACGCATGACAGACAAAAAAATCCCCGGCAGTGCTGGCCGGGGATTCAAGCCTTGGTTCAAGGCCCCGCTCAGGGAGGAGAAGCGGGGGATGGCACATCTTGCAACGCACCATCCACTTGAAAAAGATAGCATTGGCTGCATCAAGTTCCTCTTCCATGCCCATCAAAGATGAAAAACTTTGTGAACCTGCCCGGATTTCCCGGCACCCGCATGCGCCGTCTGCGCCGCGACGACTTCAGCCGCAGACTGGTGCGCGAGCATCGGCTCAGCGCAGACGATCTGATTTATCCCGTGTTCATTCTCGATGGGCAGAAGCAGCGGCAGAGCGTGGCCTCGATGCCGGGCGTGGAGCGTCTGTCCATCGACCAGTTGCTGCCGGTGGCCGGCGAGTGCGTGAAGCTGGGCATTCCGGTGCTGGCGCTGTTCCCGGTGATCGACCCCGCGCTCAAGACTCCGGACGGCGTCGAGGCGACCAACCCCGACGGCCTGGTGCCGCGCGCGGTGCGGGCGCTCAAGGCCGCCTACCCGCAGCTCGGCGTGCTCACCGACGTGGCGCTCGACCCCTACACCTCGCACGGCCAGGACGGCCTGCTCGACGACACCGGCTACATCCTGAACGAGCCCACGGTGGCCATGCTGGTGAAGCAGGCGCTGGCGCAGGCGGCAGCCGGCGTGGACATCGTCGCTCCCAGCGACATGATGGACGGCCGCATCGGCGCGATCCGCCAGGCGCTGGAGGCCGACAGCCACATTCACACCCGCATCATGGCCTACAGCGCCAAGTACGCCAGTGCGTTCTACGGCCCGTTCCGCGACGCCGTGGGCTCGGCCGCCAACCTGGGCAAGGCCGACAAGAAGGTCTATCAGATGGATCCGGGCAACTCCGACGAAGCGCTGCGCGAAGTGGCGCTGGACATCGCCGAGGGAGCGGACATGGTGATGGTCAAGCCGGGCATGCCCTACCTGGACATCGTGCGGCGGGTGAAGGACGAATTCCACATGCCGACCTTCGCCTATCAGGTCAGCGGCGAATACGCCATGCTCAAGGCTGCGGCGCAAAACGGCTGGCTCGACCACGACGCGGTGATGATGGAAAGTCTGCTGGCGTTCAAGCGCGCCGGGGCAGATGGCATCCTCACCTATTTCGCGATCGACGCGGCGCGCAAGCTGCAACACGGCTGAACTGCGGAGCCATGCGATGAAAGTCCGCGTCTGGGATCTGCCGCTGCGCCTGTTTCACTGGCTGCTCGCGGCTTGCGTGACGGTCTCCATCCTTACGGGTCTGATCGGCGGCAACGCGATGCAGTACCACTACTGGAGCAGCTACTGTCTGATCGCGCTGCTGGTGTTCCGGCTGGCGTGGGGCCTGATCGGCAGCCGCCATGCGCGATTCTGGAATTTCGTGCGCGGCCCGCGCGCCATCCTGCGCTATGTGCGCGGCGACGATCCGCGGCCGCCGCATCTGCGCATTGGCCACAACCCGCTGGGCAGCCTGTCGGTGATCGCGCTGCTGCTCGTCGTCAGCCTGCAGGTCATCAGCGGGCTGTTTGCGAACGACGAAATTTTCAACGAAGGCCCGCTGGCCAGCTATGTCAGCGGCCGCACCAGCGCGGTTCTCACCTTCTATCACACCACCATCGGCCAGCCGCTGATCTACGCGCTGGTCGGGCTGCACCTCGCAGCGATTGCCTATTACGCCGTCATCAAGCGCGAAAACCTGATACGCCCCATGCTTACCGGCGACATCGAGACCGTCGCCGGCGCCCCCGCCGCACGCGACACCTGGGCGCTGCGCCTGCTGGCGCTGGTCATCGTGGCTGCAGGCGGCGCACTGGCGTGGTGGATCTCGACCCTGGGCAGCGTCGGCAGTTATTGAAGCCCCCTTCCATCTTCCCCGCGGCGGGGGAGGCGTGCTCACTCCCCTCCCCGCTGGCGGGGAAGGCTGGGGTGGGATGGCCAGCGGCCGAGCACCGCATAGCGCCCCGTGCCGAGCACAGACTGCACCAGCACAAAGTCGCGCACCGGCCAGTGCAGCGGGGAAAAGGCTGCCGGCGCAGTCAGCCTGTCGGCGCGGCGCCCGAGCGTGACATGCGGCGCGTAGGGGCGTGCGTCGAACGGCAGACCGCGGCGTGCAGCCTGCGCAGCCAGTGTCGCATGGACATGGCGCAGACACGGCGGAATCCGGCTGGGCGCAAGGTGCGCGATGCCACCCTGCCGCCACACGGCAGCGCGGTCCAGCAGCAGATCGAAATCGGTCCACTCGCGCGAAACCGCTTCGCCCAGTTCCCGCGCCACCCCGAGCTGATCGACCGGCACGCCGTCCATGAACAGCAGGGTGAGATGCAGCTTGCTGCCTGGCGTCGGCCTTGCCGGTGGCTCCCACGACCAAAGTGCCTGATGACGGCAAAGACGGTCTCGCATGGCGCTGTCCGGCCACAGGGCGAAGAACAGCCGCAGGGTGCTTGGGCTGGAAGCGCAGGACAGCATGGCTCGGGTTGACCTGATGGCGGCGCGGACTTGCGGGGTTGGGGTAAGTTTGCAGTGTCCATGCTATTGAATGCCATGTCATGACGACTTCCGGCCGCACACCGCGCGCGCCGTCTGCGCCGCACAACCCCACCCGCAGGCGCCTGACGGTTGCCCTCGGCCTGGCCGCAGGGGGACCCCTCTGGCGCGGCGGGCCGTCGGCACAGGCCGCTGCGCTTGCGCCATTGCCGCGCTACACCCAGCCGGTCGAGGCAAACTCGCCTCTGGTCGGGCGCATCCTGCAAGGGGGGCAGCAATTCATCTCCCCGCACCAAGTCCTCGACGACTGCGCCCGCGCCGCACTGTGCATGCTGGGCGAACAGCACGATCATCCCGATCACCACGCGGTACAGGCCTGGATCGTCACCGCCCTGGCGCAGCGCGGCCAGCTTGCTGCGCTTGCGCTGGAAATGGCCGATGCAGGCCTGCGCTTCGACGGCCCGCGCGATGCACCCGAGGCCACGGTGCGCGCCAGTCTGCACTGGGACGAGGACGGCTGGCCATGGGCGCTGTACGCCCCGCCGCTCATGGCCGCGGTGCGCGCCGGGGTGCCGGTGGTCGGTGTCAATCTGCCGCAGGCCAGGATGCGCCCCGCCATGCAGCAGGCACGCTGGGACGACAGTGTGCCCCCCGCGGTGCGCCAGCGCATTCTCGACGACGTGGCCGAGAGCCATTGCGGCCTGCTGCCCGCGTCGCAACTGCCCGCCATGGCCCGCATCCAGTTCGCCCGCGACGACAGCATGGCCGCGCACTGCCTGGCGCTGACGCAGCCAGGCAAAACCGTGGTGCTGCTCACCGGCAGCTTTCACGCCAATCGCACCCTGGGCATCGCCCTGCATCTGGCCGCGCACGCTGCACAGACTCCGCCCGGCGTGCCGCGTCCGCTCACGGTGTTCAGCCTGCTGCTGCAGGGCCTTGCCCCCGATCTGCAAGCCGAACGACCATCGGGCTACGACGCCGTGTGGTTCACCCCTGGCACACCGCCGGTCGACCATTGCGCAGAACTGCGCAAGATGATGAAAGGTCAGACCAAGCCTTGACCACCTCTCCGTGACGCGGCACTCCGCGCACTACGCCCGCCGCCGCACCGCGCGCAAAATGCCCTGCAGCAAGTCCTGCGGGCTGGGCGGGCAGCCGGGAATGGTCACGTCCACCGGCAACACTGCAGCCACCCGGCCGCACACCGCATAGCCGCTGCTGTGCACCCCGCAGCCTGCGGCGCAGTCGCCCGCGGCAACCACCAGCTTGGGCTCGGGCATCGCGTCGTAGGTGCGGCGCAGCGCCAGTTCCATGTGGCGCGACACCGGGCCCGTGACCAGCAGCAGGTCGGCATGGCGGGGGCTTGCGACCAGATGGATGCCCAGCCCTTCGAGGTTGTAGTAGGGGTTGGACAAAGCGTTGATTTCCAGCTCGCAGCCGTTGCACGACCCGGCATCGACCACCCGGATCGCCAGAGCGCGGCCGAGCAGCCGCAGCACCTCGGCGTGCAGGCGTTCGACCGCTGGCTCTTGCCCGGCATCGGCCTCGCTGGCAGGAAGCGGCTCGCTGATGCGGCCCACACGGGCGATTTGGCGCAGAGTCTTCCACATGGTTTCAGAGGTCGTGCCCGGAGTACGACAGATTGAACGATTTGTTGATCAGCGGGAAGTCGGCGACGATGTCGCCGATCACCGCCCACTCGATCGCCGGCCAGTTCTGCCACGAGGGGTCGTGCGGATGGCAGCGGGCGATGCGCCCGTCTTCGCCCGCGTGCAGCGCGATCAGCTGCGGCCCGCGCCAGCCCTCGACCAGCCCGATCGCCAGCCCCGGCGCGACGTCGCTCGGCGCATCGGCGCGCACCGCGCCCGCGGGCAGCGACCCGAGCAGCGCATCGGCGAGCGCAAGGCTCGTGAACACTTCGGCAAACCGCACCGCAACCCGTGCGGCGACGTCGCCGTCGTGCGCGAGCGCGACCTCGACCTGCAGCGCCGCATACGGCGCAAACCCGGGCGCGGCGCGCAAATCGAGCGCCTGACCGCTGGCGCGCGCGGCCAGCCCGAGCATTCCCAGGCGCTGCGCCAGCTCTGGCCGCACCCGGCCGGTGGTGCGCAGCCGGTCCTGCAGGCCCTCGTGGTCGTCGATGATGGCCTTGAGTTGCTGCACTTCGCGCCTCAGCGCGGCGTGCTGGTTGCGCAGCGTCGCCGCGCCGGCGTCATCCAGATCGACCGCGACCCCGCCCACTTGCACCGCGTCGAACGGATAGCGCACGCCAAACACCGCGGCGTTGACGCGCAGCAGGTCTTCCTTGAGGCGGCCAAACTGCGCCAGCGCAAAGCCAAAGCCGCCGTCGTTGGCGATCGCGCCGAGGTCGCCGAGATGGTTGGCCAGCCGCTCGCGCTCGAGCAGCAGCGCGCGCAGGTGCAGCGCACGCGGCGGCGGGGTGATGTCGGCCAGCGCTTCCGCGGCCATGCAATACGCCCAGGCGTTGGCCACCGCGCTGTCGCCCGACAGCCGCGCGGCCAGCCGCACGCCCTCAGGCAACGTCAGGCCGGCAAAGCGCCGCTCTACGCCTTTGTGGGTGAAGCCCAGACGCTCTTCGAGCCGCAGGATTTTTTCGCCGACCACGGAAAAGCGAAACTGCCCCGGCTCGATCACCCCGGCGTGCACCGGCCCGACCGGCACCTCGTGCACGCCCTCGCCATCGACCGCGACGAAGGGATAGGCGTCGGCAGCGAGTTCCCCGCACGGCGGCACTTCGACCGCTGCGTCGCCCAGCGGGCGCGCGTCTTCTGCCCAGGCGGTGTGGCGCAGCCAGGGCCGCGGGTCCATGCCCAGCGCATGCAGGCCGCTCAAGTCGCGCAATGCGCGCTGCAGGCGATCGGCCACCGGAAACAGCTCGTGCAGGCCGGGATAGTGCACCGCACCCGCAGGCAGGTCGTGCTGCGCGAGCACGAGCGCACCACCGTCGAGCCATAGCGCATGGACCGCACGCGCCTGCCGATCGGCCCAGAGCGCGAGCAGCCGCGCGCCGCGCTGGTGCAGATCTTGTGCGAGCGCCTGCCATTGCAGCGCATCGACGTGGTGGTGCGACAGCGGCAGGATGGGGCAGGGCGCGCGCATGACTAGCCTCCGATCATCGCCGCAGTGGTGTGCCACCAGCCGACCAGCACCGGCGGAATCCAGAAGCCCAGCAGCAGCACCAGCGCCAGATGCACGAACACCGGCAGCATGTTCGGCGCGTGCGGCAGGCGCTGCAGGCTGCTGCGGCCAAACACCATGCCCTGCGCGCGCAGGAACAGCGCACCAAACGCCACGCCCAGCCCAAACAGCAGCACCGGCGCGGCCCAGGGCTGTTGCTGCATCGCCGTGGTGAGGATGAGGAATTCGCTGGCGAACACGCTGAACGGCGGCATGCCGACGATGGCCAGTACCCCCATCATCAAGCCCCAGCCCAGCGGCGGCGAGACTTCGCGCAAGCCCTCGATCGCGTCGATGCGCTGCGAATGCGCCTTTTGCGCCGCGTGCCCGGTGGTGTAGAAGATGGCGCTCTTGGTCAGCGCGTGGCCGGTCATGTGCAGCAGCGCGGCGAAGTTGGTCACCGGCCCGCCCATGCCAAAGGCGAAGGTGATGATGCCCATGTGCTCGATCGACGAGTACGCGAACATGCGCTTGACATCCTTTTGTCGCCAGATGAGCAGCGCGCCGACCAGCACCGACAGCAGGCCGAACGCCATGAGCATCTGCCCCGGCCAGGCGGCATGCAGGCTGCCGTCGACCAGCGCCTTGCCGCGCATCACCGCGTACAGCGCGACATTGAGCAGCAGCCCGGAAAGCACCGCCGACACCGGGGTGGGCCCTTCGGCGTGCGCATCGGGCAGCCAGGAATGCAGCGGCACCAGACCGACCTTGGTGCCGTAGCCGACCAGCAGGAACACGAAGGCGATGCTGATGATGCCGGGCTCGAGCCGGCCCTTGACCGCGTCCAGATGCGTCCACAGCAGCGCGCTCATGCCCTGCGCGCCCAGCACCCGCTCGGCGGCGAAGTACAGCAGCACGGTGCCGAACAGCGCCAGCGCAATGCCCACGCCGCAGAGGATGAAGTATTTCCACGCCGCCTCCAGGCTGGCCTTGGTGCGATAGAGCGACACCAGCAGTACGGTGGACAGGGTTGCCGCCTCCATCGCCACCCACAGCAGGCCCAGGTTGTTGGTGGTCAGCGCCAGCAGCATGGTGAACATGAACAGCTGGTACATGCTGTGGTAGAGCCGCAGCCGCGCGGGCGTGAGGCGCCCACGATCCTGCTCGATGCGCATGTAAGGCGCAGAGAAAATCGCCGTGGTCAACCCGACAAACGTGGTGAGCGCCACCAGAAACACATTGAACGGATCGAGGAAGAACTGCGCCGCGAGCAGTTGCATCGGGCCGTCCGCGATGACGAGTGCGGTAAGCGCACACGCCGCGGCAAAGGTCGCCGCGCTGGCCGCGATGTTGATCCACGGCGCAAACCACCGATGTCCGAGAAGGGCCAACAGCCCGCCGCCCATCAGCGGCAAAAGAAGTGTTGCGAGCAGCGCTGGCATCAGTCGTCCTTGAGCGATTCCATCTGCTGCAGATCCAGGCTGTCGAACTGCTCGCGGATCTGGAAAAAGAAAATGCCGAGCACGAACACGCCGACCAGCACGTCCAGCCCGATGCCGAGCTCGACCACCATCGGCATGCCTTGCGTGGCGCTGGTGGCGGCAAACAGCAAGGCGTTTTCCATCGACAGAAAACCGACCACCTGCGCGATCGCGGTGTGGCGCACGATCATCATCAAAAACGCCAGCAGCACCAGCGCCAGCGCGATGCCCAGCACCCCGCGCATGTTCGCCCCGGTGAATTGCGCAATCGGCTGCACGACGACGAAAGCGAAAATCACCAGCACGATGCCGAGGAGCTGCAGGCTGGGAATGTTGACCAGCGTTTCCATGTCCCAGTCGGCGCGCAGGCGATGGATGAGCTTGAACAGCACCCACGGCAGGATGATGACCTTGATCACCAGGGTCAATACGGCCGACTGATACAGCTCGGCCTGATGGGTCGAATAGCCCACCACCGCTGCGCTGACCACGAGCAACGCCCCCTGCGCGGCAAACAGAGTCACCAGATTGGCCACCCTCCGCTGCGCCAGCATGGCAAACGACAGCAACAGCAGCAGCGCCGCGCACAGGTGAATGATCTGCACCGGCAGCGGCAGATTCACCAGCGGCGCGATCGCCTGCACGGCGGCAGCAGGAGCGGATGCGGCGGAAATGGCGGGAGCGGTCATCGGCCTGTCCTCAATGCGCCAGCATCAGCCGCACCAGCAGCCCGAGCACCGCGAGCAAAAACGCGGTGGCGAGAAATTCCGGTGCGCGAAACAGCCGCAGCTTGGCGCTGAGCGTCTCGATCAGCGCAATGCCCAGGCCGGCGGCGGCGAGCTTGAGCAGCAACGGCGGCAGCGCCGGCAGCAGCCACAGCAGCCCGTCGGCGCGCCCGGCCATACCCCAGGGCAGGAACAGCGCAAAGCCGATGCAGGCGTAGTTGAACAGCTTCAGGCTGCTCGCCCATTCGATCAGCGCCAGGTGCCGCGCCGAGTATTCGAGCACCATGGCCTCGTGGATCATGGTCAGCTCCAGATGCGTGGTCGGGTTGTCCACCGGAATGCGCGCGTTTTCCGCCAGCAGCACCATGACGAAGGCGACTCCGGCGAACGCCAGGCTGGCGTGCAGCGCGAGCTTTTGCGACTGCAGCGCCTCGGCGATGGTCGGCAGCAGGGTGCTGCCGGTCATCAGCGAAGCGGTGAACACCACCATCAGCAGCGCCGGCTCGGCGAGAAACCCGATCAACATCTCGCGCCGCGACCCCAGGCTGCCGAACGCGGTGCCGATGTCCATCCCGGCGAGCGCGATGAACACCCGCGCGAGCGCGAACAGGCCGACCAGCGCGATCACGTCCGCCGCCTGCGCAAACGGCAGATCGGTCGACAGCGACGGGATGATCGCCGCCGCCGCGACCATGCTGCCGAACAGGATGTACGGAACAAAGCGAAACAGGGCGGTGGCATCGTCGGCCAGCACCGCGTCCTTGCGCAGCAGCTTGGCGATGCGCGCATACGGCTGCCACAGCGGCGGCGCGCTGCGGTTGGACAGCCAGGCGCGGCACTGCGCCACCCAGCCGGAGAACAAGGGCGCCACCGCCACCGACAGCAGCACCGCGACGAGCTGGACGAACAAGGCCGCCGGACCGATCGACAGGTTCATCGGATCACCACCAGCAACAACACCAGCAGGGTGACGAAGCTGTAGAGCAGGTAGATCGCAATCTTGCCCTGCTGCAGCCGCGCCGCCTGCCGCGCCAGCCACAGCACGGCGGCTGCCGCTGGCTGGTACGCCTGCGCCCAGAAGCGGTCGGCCACCTGCACGCGGTAGCGCGGCGCAGCGTCATCGGGGCGCGGCAGCTCGACATGCGTCTGGAAGAACGGCTCGAAAATCCGCCGGATCGGTTGTCCGAAGCCCTCGGCCGTGTCCTGCATGCGCGCGGTCAGCCCCGGCGAGCCGCAGTCCCAGGCGGGCGCACGCCGGCTGCGGCCGTGGTACAGCCGGTGCGTCGCCAGCACGGTGAGCGCGATCACGAACGCGCCGACCAGCAGCACGACCAGCGGGCTGTACGCCGCGCGCTGCGCCGACACCGGCACCAGCCACAGCCAGTTGCCGGTGGGCGCCAGTGGCTGCTGCAACAGCAGCGCGCTGACCTGATCGATGCCGGTGAGCACCGTGCTGGGCAAAAGCCCCAGCAGCACGCAGCCCGCGGCCAGCCACAGCAGACCGGCGCGCTCCAGCCACCCTGGGTCGTGCGACGCGGCGAGCTGCGCCTCGCGCGCGCGGCCGAGAAAGATCACCCCATAGAACTTGACCATCACATACCCGGCCAAGGCCCCGGCGAGCACGAGGACTGCCGCGCCCAGCGGAATGATGAGGTTGAAAAACGGCTGCGGAATCTGCGGCGTGACCAGGAAGGCCTGCAGCAGCAGCCACTCGGCGACAAAGCCGTTGAGCGGCGGCAGCCCGGCGATCGCCAGCGTGCCGACGAGCGCGGTCCATCCCACCCAGGGCATTTGCCGCAGCAGCCCGCCCAGATGCCCCAGGCTGCGCTCGTGCGTGGCGTGCAGCACCGCGCCGGTGGTGAGAAACAGCAGGCTTTTGAAAAACGCGTGGTTGAGCACGTGATAGAGCAAGGCGGCCAGCGCCAGCGCAGCCAGCAGCGGCATGCCCACACCGCGAAACACCAGCGCCAGCCCCATTGCGGCAAAGGCGATGCCGATGTTCTCGATCGAGGAATACGCCAGCAGCCGCTTCATATCGGTCTGCACCGTGGCGAACAGCACGCCGAACAGCGCGCCGAACAGCCCAAGCGCCAGCAGCGGCACACCCCACCACCACAGCGGCGCGTGCAGCAGGTCGAAGCTCACGCGCAGCAGACCGTAGATCGCGGTCTTGAGCATCACCCCGCTCATCAGCGCCGACACCGGCGACGGCGCCGCCGGGTGCGCCTCGGGCAGCCAGATGTGCAGCGGCACCAGCCCCGCCTTGGCGCCAAAGCCGATCACCGCCAGACCGAACGCCACGCTCGCCCACAGCGGCGATAAATGCCCCTGGCGCATCGCCGCGAACGTGAGGCCCGCAGCGCCGCCCTGCATCATCACGCCAAAGCACAGCAGCAGCGCAATCGCGCCGAGGTGCGCAAGCAGCAGATACACATAGCCGGCGCTGCGGATCTCGGCGATGCGGTGTTGCGAAATGACCAGAAAGTACGAGGCCATCGCCATGACCTCCCACGCCAGCATGAAGCCGTAGGCGTCGGCGGCGAGCAGCACCAGGCTCATCGCGGCGAGAAACACGTGGTACTGCATGCCGAGCAGCCCCGGCGCGGTGCCCTCGCCTTCGCGGAAATACCCGGCGGAAAAAATGGAAATCCCCGCGCTGGCTGCGCCGAGCAGCAGCAGGAAAAAGCCCGAGAGGGCATCGAGCCGCAGATGGATCGGCAAGCCCGGCAGACCAATGGGCAGCACCAGATGCTGCGGCGGCACGACCAGCCCGAGCAGACCGACACCTGCGATGACCACGCTGCCTGCCGCGCCCAGCGGAAAGATCACCCGCGCCACCCAGCGCACCGAGCGCGGATGCACGAACCCGGCCAGCCCCATCGACACCCAGGCCGCCGCCACGCCGAGAGCGACGGGGAGCAGCATGGAGTCCTGGTTGGGTTGCATGATGATGCAATTCACATAAGATGTGCATGAAATGTTAATCCTGTTCGCATTCAAATGGAACAACGCACCAGCCGGCTGACCGTGTTGATCGACCCGCAGAAAAAGGCGGTGTTCGAACACCTGTGCGCGCGGGAAGACCAAACCCCGTCGCAGGTGGTGCGGCGGCTGATCCGCGAGTACATCGAGGCGCAGCTCGGGCGGCCGTGGAAACCCGGCGAAACCCCGGAAGACGCGCTGCGCCGCTGAACCCGGTCTGAGCCGCTATGCAGGCGACAATGCCGCATGGACTTTTTCGTTCTGCTGCTCGGCGGCGCGGTGCTGGGGCTGGCCGGGGTGTTCGTGCGCCTGGCCGACACCACGGCCCACCTCGGCCCGTTTGCCAGCGCGTTCTGGCGCATGGCGCTGGCTGCGCCGTGTCTGCTCGCCTGGGCAATGGTGCAGTGGCGGCTGCAGCGCAAACCCCGGGTTGCTGCGCCCGACCCTGACCCCGGGCGAGCGCCGCCGCAAGTTTTCCGCACCCGCCCTGCCCCGCCTGCGCTGCTCGCGCACTGGCCGACCTGGGCGCTGGCGCTGTTTGCCGCGGCGATGTTCGCGCTCGATCTGGTGTTTTTCCACCTGGCGGTGATCACCACCGCGGTCGGCAACGCGACGCTGGAGTCGAATTTCGCGCCGGTGTTCATCACCCTGGCGTTCTGGATCATCACGCGCCATGCGCCCCGGCCGGTGTTCCTCGCCGGGCTGGCGGCGGCGCTCGCGGGCGCCGCGCTGATGATCGGCCCGAACTTCGGCGACCGCTCCGCGCTGCTGGGCGATGCCAGCGGCCTGTTCTCTGCGGTGTTCTACGCCGCGTATCAGGTCGGGATCCAGCAGGCGCGGCAGCGCCTGTCCACCGCGCCGCTGATGGCCGTGGTCACGCTGCTCGCTGCCGTCGTGCTGTGGCCGTTCGCGCTGGCCGAGGGGCGGCTGTGGCCGACTGCGGCGATCGGCTGGGTGTGGGTGATCGGGCTTGCGCTGCTGGTGCAGATCGGCGGGCAGGTGGTCATCGCCTACGCGGTGCGGCGGCTCAACCCGGCGCTGTCGTCGGTCGGCCTGCTGGTGCAGCCGGCAATGGCCGTGGTCTATGCCTGGATCCTGCTCGGCGAGGCGCTCACCGCCGCGCAGCTGCTCGGCGGTAAGCGTTCAGCCAGCGGCGTGATTGCGCTCGAGCTATTGGGTGGGTAGATGCAGCAGCATCAGGCAGCAGTCTTCACGCGTCGGGCAGTGCGCCGCTGCACCGCCTTGGTGGTGTGCGATGGGCATACTGCTGCGACGCACTCGGTGAGGTTCACCGCTGCCAGAAGCATGAACATGATCGCATCGGTTTTCACGTCCAGCAGGTCGTGATCCTGCAGGCGGCTGTAGACGAACGCCAGCAGGTTGGGCTCGGCGTGGGAGTCGATCTGCTGCTGCAGCGCCTGCGCCTGCTGCAGCGTGGTCAAGCCGTCGAGGAAGAGCATCTTCGCCACGAGGCGGTCGAGGCAGCGATCTTGCAGATCCTCGCAGACCATCGGCCATGCATGTCCGCTGATCTTCATCGCCTGGTACACCACGAAGAGGATGTTGAGGATAATCTCGACCTGCTCCAGCCTGGCGCCCAGGCGCGGCAGGACCAGCACACTGGCAAGCAGCGTGGGCTGGTGCGCATGGATCTCGTCGGCGAGCGCCTCGCGCGCGCGCAGATCCATGCGGTCGACGGTGAGGATCGCCTGGGCAACAATGCGCGTGGAGATCCGCTGCGTCATCGGGGCGCGGCCCTGTCCAGGTCCGAGCACAGCGGGTCCTGCCCGAAGTGCTGCGTCCACAGCCTGGGGGTGAGTTCGACCACCCGGGACTGGGGATGTCGGCCCACGCGCTGCAACACGTCGACCAGATAGGTGTACGGGTCGATACCCTGCAGCACGCAGGTGGCGATGAGGCTTTGCAGGATGCCCACATGGCGTGCGCCGACCTCGCTCCAGCAGAACAGCCAGTTGCGCCGCCCCATCGGGATCGGACGCAGCGCGCGCTCGATGTGGTTCGTGTCGATGGGCACCGCCGGGTCATCGATGAACACTGACAGCGCTGCCCGTCGCTCTCGCACGTAGGCCAGCGCTTTGGTCAACGGATTGCTCGGCAGCAGGCCCTGCTGCGCGAACTGCTGCTCGACCCAGGCGAAGAACGCCTGCACCCGCGCCCGGCTGTGGGTGGCGCGATGCGCCAGCTTGGCCGCACCCTCCCACCCGGCGGCGCGGATCTCGGCCTCGATACGGTACAGCGCGGTGATGTGCTGCAAGGCTTGCGTGGCCGCCCGCGGCTCGGCGTCTTGCGCCTCGAAGAACAGGCGCCGCGCGTGCGCCCAGCACTGCGCGTGGGTGACTCCGGTCTGCCTCGCATAGCGGGCATAGGCCGCGTAGCCATCGCTCAGCAGCACCGTGCCACTGGGCAACTGTCCAAGAACTTGGCTCACATGCTCATGGCGGCGCGAGGCGAAGTGGGGGAAGCACACCTCGTCGTGCTCGCCATACACCGGCCAGAAGTACGTGCCCTTCATCTTCCCCGGCCCGGCGCGGCCGGCCTTGATCGGGGTCTCGTCCATCGTGATCACATGCCCGCCCAGGATCGAGGCCAGCTGCGCATCCACGATGGGCTCGAGCAGCGCCGCAGTCTGCTGCATGAGCTGGGTCAACCAGGCCCGGCTGAGCTTGAAGCCGGCATCGGCCAGCCGCTGATGCTGGCGGTACAGCGGCAGGTGGTAGCGGAACTTGTCCACCGCCATGCCGGCGACGAAACTCACGTCGGCGCGGCTGCCCTCGAACACGCTGGCCGGCGCCGGCGCGCAGTGCAGGGTCGCGGTGTCGAGCCGCTTGATCACCGGGCGCACGTACTTGAGCGCCACATAGGCGCCCGGGCGCTGCGCCAGGCGGTAGCTGACCTTCTCGCCGATGACCTCGTACTCCTCGGCACGCAACCCCTGCGCCTGGGCGCACGGCAGGTGGATGACCTGCACCTCGACCCGCTCGGCGTCGAAGAACGCCGTCGCGTCCTGGTCGCCAGCACAATCTGTCGTGCGTGCGCGCCGCGTGTGCCCGGCCACTTGGCGTCCAGCCTCGGGGGCTTGTGGCGGGATCGGCAGATCACCCAGAATCTGGCCGAGATGAAGTTGCTGCGCATCGGCCACGCTCTGCAGCCGTTCGCTCTTGCTGCCGAAGATCTGTCGCCTGAACCACGCCAGTTGCCGCTGCTGCTCAACGATGGTCTGCGCTTGCGATTGCAGCAACCGCACGAGAGCCTCAACCGCCATGCCCGCCACGATCTGGGCGGTATAGGTCTGCACTTGAGCGGGGTCTGCACGCATGAAAGCATTGTGCCCATGGCAAAGCCCGAAGGGAATCGGGCTTTGCCACATTGCAAAACCCGTTATCGCCACTCCACGTGTCGATGCCGCTTGAACTGCCGCGTCACCTGCAGCCCCTCGAGCAGGAGCTTGAGCGCGGTGAAGTCGATCTCGGCGCTGCGCTGCCCGCCCCAGTCGCGCACAAAGCGGCCGGCCTCCAGCCGTTTGCTCCACACGCACCAGCCGCTGCGATCGAAGTACAGCACCTTGATCTGGTCAGCCCGACGGTTCGCGAACACGAACAGATGCCCGCCCAGCGGGTCGACCTCAAAGCCCTGGCGCGCCAGCGCGTACAGCCCGTCGTAGGACTTGCGCATGTCGGCAGGCTGCCCATACAAGAAGACCCGGATGCGCCCCTCAGGAAAGAACATCAGCGGCGCACCAGATGCAGGCTCATGCCGCCGCCCAGGTCCAGCCGCAACTCCATGGGCGCATGCATGCCGCCGGTACCGACTTCGCCCAACTCGATGAACCCCGCGGCACGCTGCTCCATACGCCCAGTCTTGGCCGTCACGGGCGCAGCCTTCACCTTGCCCGACAGCCGCTCACGCCAGCGCCGATAGCTGCTCACACACACTCGCTCCTGCCGACAAAAGCTCTTGAGCGTCAGCCCCGAGGCCGGGAAACGCTCAATCACGTCGCGCCAGCACGCCTCGTCCAGGTGCCGCCGCCGCTTGACCTCGGCCACCTCTGCCGCGTCGTTCTCCATCTCGAATGTCTCCTCATCCCTGCGATGGGAAACATTCTTCGTGGGATCCGAAACGAACGAAAGAACGCCGCTGGCTTACCGGTTACGCTCGGCGCGGGTCTGGTGCTCGCGGGCATCTACCTGGCGCGCAGAGGGATGTGTTGACATCCTCCCCAGCCTGACGGGCGAGGATTCCCATGCTGTCGTTGCATGTCCGCCGTGTCCTCGCGGGCACGGATTTCTGCCTCAACGCGGCGCTTGCTATGCGGGAACCAGTCCCGCACCCGCAGCCACCGCTCCGCAGACTATCCCCCAGCGTCCCTGGGTTCATCGATTCTGAGCGCCGCAGCGCCTGCTTTGACCGCAAGGGCTGCTGCCAGGATGTTCTTCGCCGCGTTCACGTCGCGGTCGTGAAGCTGCCCGCACGATGGACACGTCCAGCGGCGCGTTGACAAGGCGAGCTTGGACAGCACATGACCGCAGGCACCGCAGCGCTTGCTGCTCGGATACCAGCGGTCGATCGCGATGACCTCCCGACCGGCCCACTGCGCCTTGTGTTCGATCTGTCGGCGCAGTTCCGCGAAACCTGCGTTCAGCACGGCGCGGTTCAAGCCGGCCTTCTGGCGCACGCGCCTGCCCGGCTGCTGCGCCGTGCCACGGGCGCTTGCCGTCATGCCGCGCACGGCCAGATCCTCGATCGCGATCACTTGGTTCTCGCGCACGATTCGAGTGGTGAGTTTGTGTTGCCAGTCGCGGCGGATTGCAGCGATGCGCTCTTGCACCCGTGCGACCTTGCGACTGGCCTTGCGCAGGTTGTTCGACACCGGCAGGCGCTGGCCCTTGGCCAGCGGGGCGTTGGGCGTCAGGCCCATGCGCACCTTGGCCGCAGCGATCTTGCGCCGCTGCGCGCGCTGATACCGGCGCTTGCGGGCCTCCAGATCCACAAGCCGCCGCGGCAGGCGGTGCACGCCGCCGCTGGAGTCCACAATCGCGCCGGTGTTCATGTCCAGGCCGATCTGCGCGGACGATGCGGGCAGAGGTTGCATGGTTTCCTCAACCAGCAACGAGACGTAGTAGCGCCCGGCGGATGTGCGCGTGACCGTCACGCTCGACGGCTGCGCGCCTTCTGGCAGCGGACGGCTCCAGCGCACATCGAGCGGCGCGTCGTGCTTGGCCAGCGTGAGCTTGCCATCACGCAGCGCAAAACCATTGCGCATGTAACTGGCCGACTGCACGCTGTCGCGCCGGGATTTGAACGCCGGATACGCAGCACGCTTGGAGAAGAAGTTGCCAAACGCACGGTCAAGATGCCGCAGCGCCTGTTGCAGCGCGACGTTGCTCACTTCGCCAAGCCACGCCCGCTCGGGTGTCTTCTTGAGGTGCGTGAGGGCAAGTGCCAGGTCTTTGTAGTACAGGCGCTGCTGGCGGTCGTAGAACGCTCGCGTGCGCTCTTCCAGACCCCAGTTGTACACCACGCGCACACACCCGAACGTCCTTGCAAGCTGCTCGGCTTGCTCAGGCGTCGGGTAGAAGCGGTAGCGATAGGCGCGCTGGACTTGCATTGCGGCACAGTAACACGCAGCCAGTTCGCGTGTCAAAAATGAGGCGTCTTGCGCCGCCGCACCATCCTTCCACGCCCTGAACGGCGGGGTCTGTCGCGCAACTGATCAGCGGTGCGGCCTTGCTGGCGGGGCGATGGTGCCATCGATCGGCCGCAGGTTGGAGCCGAGCACCTCGCGTGCGTCGAACACGAAACACCCGCCTTGGTAGTGAGCGCCGCCGACCTGCTCGAAATACTTGAGGATGCCGCCTTCGAGCTGATAGACGTGGTCGATGCCGCAGTCCTGCATGAGCAGCGCGGCCTTCTCGCAGCGGATGCCGCCGGTGCAGAAGGTCACCACGGTCTGTCCGGCAAAGTCGGCGGCATGGGCTTGCACCGCAGGGGCAAACTCGCTGAACTTGCCGATGCGCAGGTCGATGCTGCCGGAAAAGCTGCCAAGGTCGCACTCGAAGGCGTTGCGGGTGTCGAGCAGCACCACGGGGCGGCCAGCGTCGTCGCAACCCGCGTCGAGCCAGGCCTTGAGGCGCTCGGGGGTCACCGCAGGCGCGCGGCCCGCCTCGGGGCGGATCTGCGGGCGGTGCAGGGTGATGATCTCGCGCTTGATTTTCACCTTCATGCGCTTGAAGGGCTGGGTCTGCGAGAGCGACTCTTTCGGCGTCAGATCGGCCAGACTGGGGGCGGCGCGCAGCGTGGCCATCACCGCATCGATGGCGCTGCGTGACCCCGCAAGAAACAGGTTGATGCCCTCGGGCGCGAGCAGGATGGTGCCCTTGAGCTGCAGCGCGTCGCACTGCGCCTTGAGCCGCGCCTGCCAGCCGGGCAGATCATCGAGGCGAACGAACTTGTAACAGGAGATGTTGACCACGGCGGGCGTGGCGTTGGTTAGCGGTGTCGTCATGGCGGCCATTATCGGGCGGTACCATCGCCCGGCCTACCTCGCTCCCGTACATCCCCATGACTGACAGCGCCCGCCCCAATCAATTCGCCCTGCTCGGCCAGCGTCGCTTCGCGCCGTTTTTCTGGACGCAGTTCGGCGGCGCGGGCAACGACAATCTGTTCAAGTTCGCGTTCACGGTGATGGTGGCGTATCGCGCCGAGGCAGCCAGCGCGCTGTCCACCGGACTGATGGTCAACCTCATCGCCGCGCTCTACATCCTGCCCTTTGTCCTGTTCTCGGCCACCAGCGGGCAACTGGCAGACAAGTTCGACAAGGCGGTGCTGATGCGCCGGGTCAAGACCCTGGAAATCGCCATCATGGCGCTCGCGCTGTGGGGGTTCGTTGCGGGCAATATTGCGGCGCTGCTGGTCTGCACCTTTGGCATGGGGCTGCATTCCACCCTGTTCGGCCCGGCCAAGTATGCCTACCTGCCGCAGCACCTGAACACGGCGGAACTGACCGGCGGCAACGGCATGACCGAAATGGGCACATTCGTCGCCATCCTGCTCGGCAATCTCGCCGGCGGGCTGCTGATGAGCTTCGGGAGCGGGCCGCTGCTGGCCGGGCTGGCCTGTGTGGCGGTGGCGCTGCTGGGCTGGCTGGCTGCGCGCTTCATCCCCGCGACCCCGCCGGTGGACCCGCAGTTGCGCATCAACTGGAACCCGTTGACCGAAACCGCGCGCAACATCAGGCTGGCCGCGGCCGACCGCACCGTGCTGCAGGCGCTGCTGGCGATTTCGTGGATGTGGTTCTACGGCGTGGCGTTTCTCACCCAGTTTCCGGTGTTCGCCAAGGACGTGCTCGGCGGCAACGAGGCGGTGGCTTCGCTGCTGCTGGCGGTGTTTTCGGTGGGCATCGCGTTCGGGTCGCTCGCCTGCGAGTGGCTGGCGCGCGGGCGGGTGGAAATCGGCCTGGTGCCGCTGGGCGCGATCGGCATGACCGCGTTCGGCGTCGATCTGTACTTCGCGGTGCAGGGCCTGCCGCACGCTGCGGCGCTGCAGGATGTCGCAGCGTTCGTGCAGCAGCGCGCGCACTGGCGGGTGATGCTCGACCTGTTCCTGCTGTCGGCCAGCGCCGGGGTGTACAGCGTGCCGCTGTACGCGCTGATCCAGCACCACACCCCGATCACGCACCGCTCGCGGGTGATTGCGGCCAACAACATCCTCAACGCGATTTACATGGTGGTGTGCGCGGGCTATTGCGCCGCGCTGCTGGCGGCAGGGGTGAGCGTGCCTGCGCTGCTGCTGAGCGTGGCGCTGCTCAATGCGGCAGCGGCGCTGTGGCTGGTCTGGCGCCAGCCGCTGTACGGCCAGCGCTTCCTGGCCTGGGCGCGGCAGCGGGCTTGAGGGAGCAGGAGGGCCAAACAGGGACCAGGGCCGCGCCACCTGGCCGACTGTGCGAACATTCCCGCGTTTGTCCGTCTGCCAGAGCATGTCGCCCCCACCCCGATCGCCGCAAGACCCACCGCTGTCCGTCAACCAGTTCAAGCTGCTCGGTCAGCGCCGCTTTGCGCCGTTTTTCTGGACGCAGTTCACCAACGCGGGCAACGACAATCTGCTGAAGTTCGCCTTCACCATGCTGGTGACTTACCGCGCGCAGGCGCAGACCGGGCTGCCTGCCGGGTTGATGGTCAATCTGATCGCCGCGCTGTATGTGCTGCCCTTCGTGCTGCTGTCGGCCACGGCCGGGCAACTGGCGGACAAGTGCGACATGGGCGTGATCATGCGACGCATCAAGACCTTCGAGATCGTCATCATGCTCGCGGCGCTCTGGGGCTTCATCACGGTGAACGTGCCACTGCTGCTGCTGTGCGTGCTGGGCATGGGGCTGCATTCCACCCTGTTCGGCCCGGTGAAATTCGCCTATCTGCCGCGCCACCTGCACACGGCCGAACTCACCGGGGGCAACGGCATGACCGAGATGGGCGGCTTTGTCGCCATTTTGCTGGGCAGCATGGTCGGCGGGGTGCTGATGACCTATCCGCAAGGCCCGGTGTTCGCCGGGGTGGCCTGCCTGGTCGTGGCGCTGATGGGATGGGTGATGGCGCGCTTCGTGCCACACACGCCGTCGCTGACCCTGGATGCCCGCATCAACTGGAACCCCTTCAGCGCCACGGCACGCAGCCTCAGGCTCGCCGCCGCCGACCGGGCGGTGCTGGTGGCGCTGATCGCGATCGCCTGGATGTGGTTCTACGGCGTGGCCTTCCTCACCCAGTTCCCGGTGTTCACCCGCGAGGTGGTGCATGGCAGCGAGGCGGTGGCGTCGCTGTTGCTGGTGATTTTTGCCGTGGGCATCGGCCTGGGGTCGGTGGCCTGCGAGTGGATGGCGCACGGCCGGGTGGAAATCGGGCTGGTGCTGCTCGGCGCTCTCGGCATGTCAGTGTTCGGCGTCGATCTCTACTTCGCCACGCAGCATCTGCCGCACAACGGGCAACTGCAGACCCTCACCCTGTTCCTGCGCGAGGGCGAACACTGGCGGCTGATGGGGGATTTGCTGCTGATCTCGGCCAGCGCTGGCATCTACAGTGTGCCGCTCTATGCCTTCATCCAGCACCGCGTGACCGAGACCCACCGCGCCCGGGTGATTGCCGCGAGCAATGTGCTCAACGCGCTGTTCATGATCGCCTGCGCCGCCTACTGCGCCACGCTGCTGACCGCTGGCGTGGGCGTACCGGTGCTGCTGCTCACCGTGGCCCTGTTCAACGCCGTGGTGGTGGGCTGGCTGATCCGCATGCAGCCGGAGTACGGGCGGCGGTTCGTCGCGTGGGTGCTGCGCGCCTGAGCCACGTGGCTGCCGGGAGATTGCGCGGCGGATACGATGAAGGCGATCGTCCATTCGATGGAGTACCGTCATGTCCACTACCCGCCCCGTGTTTGCCTGGGACGACCCGCTGCAGCTCGACGCCCAGCTCACTGCCGACGAACGCGCGGTGCGCGATGCGGCGCATGCCTACTGCCAGGGCCAGCTCATGCCGCGCGTGCTCAGCGCCTTCCGCCACGAGACGACCGATCCATCGATCTTTCGTGAAATGGGCGCGCTCGGCCTGCTCGGCCCCACCATTCCCGCCAACTACAGCGGCGCCGGGCTGAACGATGTGGCTTACGGCCTGATCGCCCGCGAGGTGGAGCGGGTGGACTCGGGGTATCGCTCGATGATGAGCGTGCAGAGTTCGCTGGTGATGCTGCCGATCTTCGCCTTCGGCACCGAAGCGCAGAAACAAAAGTACCTGCCGCGCCTGGCCAGCGGCGACTGGATCGGCTGCTTCGGCCTGACCGAGCCCGACCACGGCTCCGATCCCGGCGGCATGCGCACGCGGGCGCACGCCGTGCCCGGCGGCTATGCGCTCACCGGCAACAAGATGTGGATCAGCAACAGCCCGATTGCCGATGTGTTCGTGGTCTGGGCCAAGGACGATGCGGGCGAGATTCGCGGCTTCGTGCTCGACAAGGGCGCCAAGGGCCTGAGCGCGCCGGCCATTCACGGCAAGGTGGGGCTGCGCACCTCGATCACCGGCGAGATCGTGATGGACAAGGTGTTCTGCCCCGAGGAAAACGCTTTCCCCGTGGTGCGCGGGCTCAAGGGCCCGTTCACCTGCCTGAACAGCGCGCGCTACGGCATTGCCTGGGGCGCGATGGGCGCAGCCGAGGACTGCTACACCCGGGCGCGGCACTACGTGCTCGCGCGCCAGCAGTTCGGCAGGCCCCTGGCGGCCAATCAGCTCATCCAGAAAAAACTGGCCGACATGGCCACCGAAATCAGCCTGGGTCTGCAGGGCGCACTGCGGCTGGGGCGCATGAAGGAAGTGGGCAGCGCCGCACCCGAGGTGACCAGTCTGCTCAAGCGCAACAACTGCGGCAAGGCGCTGGACATCGCCCGCACCGCACGCGACATGCTCGGCGGCAATGGCATCTCCGATGAGTACGGCGTGGCGCGGCATCTGGTCAACCTCGAAGTGGTCAACACCTACGAGGGCACGCACGACATCCACGCCCTCATCCTTGGCCGCGCCATCACCGGCATCGCGGCGTTCTGATTACACCGGCTGGAACGTCCAGGCATCCATGCTGAGATTGCCGTAGTGCACGCCGCCCTCGTGGTGTCGCGCGCTGGCAGCCGGGCCCGCAGCGCCCAGCGCCCAGAACAGCGGCAGCAGGTGCTCGTCGGTGGGATGCGCACGCGCCGCGTGCGGGGCGCGGCGGCGATAGTCAAGCAGCGCGGCGGTATCGGCCCGGTCGAGCATGCCGCGCATCCAGTCGACAAAGGCCTGCACATAGGCCGCCGGGGGATCGTCGGTGCGGGCCGCGGGGTGGAACTCGTGCAGGTTGTGCGTCAGGCTGCCGGTGCCAAACAACAGCACGCCCTCATCGACCAGCGGCGCCAGTGCCGCGCCCAGGCGGTAGGCTGCTGCGGCATCCAGCGGCCAGGGCATGGCCAGCGGCACCACGGGCACATCGGCCTGCGGAAACAGCAGGCGCAGCGGCGACCACACGCCATGGTCGAGGCCGCGATGCGCATCCTCATGCACCGTCCAGCCGCCGCCCTGCAGCAGTGCGGCAATGCGCGGGGCCAGATGCGGCGCGCCCGGCGCGGGGTAGCGCAGGGCGTACAGCGCCGGGTCGAATCCGCCGAAGTCGTGAAGGGTCTGCGGCTGCGCGCTGGTGCCGATGGTGGGCTGGCGCGCCATCCAGTGCGGCGAGAACGCGAGAATGGCGGCAGGACGCGGCAAGCCGTGGCCCAGCGCCTGCAGCATGGGTGCTGCCGTCCCCGGCTCCAGCGGCAGCATGGGCGAGCCGTGCGAGACGAACACCGTGGGCATCGGCGCTGCGGTCATGATGCGGCTTTCACCCCTTCGATCTCGACACGCACCCGAACCTCGTGGCTCAACCCTGTCGGGTACGCGGTCATGCCGTAGTCCATGCGGTTGATGGTGGCGGTCGCGACAAAGCCGCTCAGATAGCCGCCCCAGGGCTTGGGCAGATAGGCCACGTCGCCCGCGCCGATCAGCCGCACATGAAACACCGCAGGCCGGGTGACACCGCGCAGGGTGAGATTGCCATACAGCATGCCGCGATCCTTGCCCTGCGGGACGTAGCGTGTGCTGACGAAATGCATGTCGGGATGGGCTGCAGCGTCGAAGAAGGGCGCGGCCAGCAGGTCGGTATCGCGCTGCGGCAGGAAGGTGTCCAGGCTCTTGACCGGAATGGTGATGTCGGCCTTGTCCATCTTGGGATCGGCGGGGTCGAAGGTATAGCTGCCGCTCACCTGCTTGAACACGCCGGTGAAGCGGCCCACCCCGGCGTGGCCGATGGTGAATTGCACGCCGGAATGGTCGGGGTCGACCTGATAGCTGCCTGCCGGGTTGGCATGCAAGTGGCCATACGCCTGCGGCGCGGCGCTGCCTGCCGCCCAGGCAGGAGCGGCGCACAGAGCGGCGGCCAGACTGATGGTGTTCAGAAAAACGGAAACACGGTGTTTCGACATGATGGACCTTTCAGGGAGTTGTGATGCGTGTTGTCATTGGGGTGAAAGAACAAGGTGCACCTGCACGGGAATGGCCGCGGCCACCACGCTGGTATCGGCCCACGACCCGGTGCCCAGGCCGAAGACAGTGCGATTGAGGGTGAAACTGGCGTCCAGAACCAGGTCGGCCCCTGCGGGATGCGCGGTCACCAGCAGGCGCAGCGGCTGGCTGCGCCCCTTGGCGGTGAGGGTGCCCGTGAGCCAGTAACGGCCCGGCCCGTCCGGCGCGAAGCTGCTGGACACGAAGCGCGCCTGTGGATCGGCCTGTGCCGCGAGCCAGTCGGCACCAGTCAGCAGCGCATTGGTCTGCGCGCTGCCCGCATCGATGCTGGCGGTCTGCACCGCCACACTGACGTGGGATCTGGCGAGGTCGCTCGGCATGAAGTCCACCTGCGCAGCGATGGTCTTGAAGCGGCCTGACATCGGCACGCCCATCTGTGTGGCGCTGAAGGTCACACTGCTGGCGGGCAATGCATGGGTATAGGCCACCGGCTGCGCCCAGACATGTGCGCCACCAAGCGCGGCCAGCGCCAGCACGGCAAGCGTTCTGCAAAGACGATTCATCATGATGCGTTCTCCTCAAGACTTGAATTTGGGCAGCATGCGCAGCAGCACGCCGTCGCGGTCGATGAACTGGTGCTTGATGGCTGCAGCCACATGCGCGGCCACCAGCGCCGCCAGGGTGTAGTTCAGCGTGGCGTGCACCAGCGCCAGCAGATGCGCGGCGTCCTTGTTGGCGGGCAGCAGGCTGGGCAGCCGCCACAGCCCCCACCACACCACGGGCACCCCGGCAGCGGAACTCAATGCCCAGCCGGTGAGCGGAATGAACAGCATGAGCAGATACAACAGCTCGTGCATCAGCCCGGCAGCGGCCTGCTGCCAGCGCGGAATGGCGTCTGGCAGTGGCGGCGGCCGGTGGGTGAGCCTCCAGGCGATGCGCAGCACCACCAGCAGCAGCACGGTGATGCCGAACCACTTGTGCCAGGCATACAGCTCGATCTTCCACACCGACAGTGGCAGATCGTGCATGTACAGCCCCAGCGGAAACAGGCCGAAGATCAGCAGCGCGATCAGCCAGTGCAGCAGCTGCGCCGGCAGGGTGTAGCGGGCCATCCTGGGGGGTGTCCGTGCGTTCATTCGTCCGCTCCTGTGGCGCTCGCCTGTTCCAGCGCCAGGCGCACGCTCTGCAGCGCCTGCACGGCAGCGGCGCGCTGCGCTGCATCCAGCCGCACAAACGCCCTCGCCAGATGCGCTCCATGCGCGGGGAACACCTGCTCGAACAAGGCCTGCCCTTCTGGCGTGAGCCGCACGATCTGCCCGCGCCCATCGCTTGGGTCGGGCAGACGCTGCACCAGCCCCTTGGCCTGCAGCCGATCCACCACGCCGGTGAGCGTGCCTTTGGTGATCAGCGTCCTTTGACCCAGCTGGCCGGGGTTCATGCCCTCGGTATTGCCCAGCGTGGCCAGCACGTCGAACTGCGCGGGCGTCAGCCCCATGCTCTGCACATGTCCTGCCGAGTAACGCTCGAAAGCCTGGTAGGTGCGCACCAGCTCGCGCAGCAGGGGCAGAAATGGGGCGGGTTTGGCGGTGGGCTTGGGCATGGTGTGCGGCAGCGACAGGAGTTGATGCGCATATTAGTTCGCATTAGAACTATTACAAGGGAGAGGGTTTTGTGCGTGGCACGTGTTCAACAGCAGCTCGGGCGCGCAGCTGGGCACCGGAATCTGCAGAGCCTCTACCATTTCGCCATGCCCGGATCGACCGCAGAAGCCGCAGCTGCGCAGGCCACCTGCGACGTCCTCGTCGTTGGCGGTGGCATCAATGGCGTGGGCATTGCGCGCGATCTGGCCGGGCGCGGCCTGCGCGTGGTGCTATGCGAGCGCGACGACCTCGCGGCGCACACCTCCTCGGCCTCCACTAAGGCAACACTGAACAAGTCCCCGGCGCGCAGCATCACAAGGACTGATTCAGTCTTACCTAGCCTGCCGCCGGGTACGCCCTGCAAATACCCCGTTGGGTATGGGGTCAACACATTCGGTTACTTCAATCTGTTGATCTGAGTCAGAGAATTTCCGCAATTTCAGAAATTCCTGAAAACTCAGATCAAACTCCTGATGCAACTCCCCGAACTCAATCAGCGCTTTGTGCTGCATTTTGGTGAAATGGGCAGCCGCTGGGGCATCAACCGCACGGTCGGTCAGATCTACGCCCTGCTGTTCATTGCCGAGCGCCCGCTCAACGCCGACGAGATTGCCGAAGCGCTGAACTTCTCGCGCTCCAATGTCAGCATGGGGCTGAAGGAACTCGGCGCCTGGAAGCTGGTGCGCATGCAGCACCTTCCGGGCGACCGGCGGGACTATTTTTCCGCGCCCGACGATGTCTGGGCCATCTTCCGCACCCTGGCCGAAGAGCGTCGCAAGCGCGAGATCGACCCCACCCTGTCCATGCTGCGCGAAGCCCTGCTGGAGCAGCCCGAGGGGCAGGCCGAGCGCCACGCGCAGGAGCGCATGCGGCAGATGCACGACCTCATCGAGCTGGCCACGCAGTGGTTCGACGACATCCAGCGCATGCCCAGCGAAGACGTGCGCCAGCTCATGCTGCTGGGCGGCGCGGTGCAGAAACTGCTGGCGTTCAAGGGCCGCGTCAAGCAGGTCGCCACACGCAAGCGCGGCGCGCGCACCCGCCCTGTGCTCAAGGCGGTGGAGAACTGAAGATGTGCACCTCCAGCGCCTGGACCTTGCGCAACAACCTGCCACCGCCGCAGGCCATGGCGACTCTCTGAGCGCCCCATCCCCCTGCGCAGGACTGCGTGCACGCTCCGGCGTGCGAACTGCGGTTCGACTGTCGATTCGATCCTTTTCTGGAGTGCATCATGGACTGGCTTCAAAACCCGGAATTCCTCGCCCGGGCGCAGTTTGGCTTCATTGCGATGTTCCACATCATGTGGCCGCCGCTCACCATCGGCCTGGCGCTGGTGCTGTTCGGCATGGAAGCCGCGTGGGTGAAAACGAAGAATATTTTTTATTTCCACCAGACCAAGTTCTGGACCAAGCTGTTTCTCATCAACTTCGGCGTGGGCGTGATCAGCGGCATTCCGATGGAGTTCTCCTTCGGCACCAATTGGGGTCCGTTCTCCACCTCGGCCGGCGACTTCATGGGCAACATCCTGGGCTTCGAAACCGCGATGGCGTTCATGCTCGAGGCCGGATTCCTCGGCATCATGCTGTTCGGCTGGAACCGCGTGGGGCCGAAGATGCACCTGTTCGCCACCGCGATGGTGGCCTTCGGCAGCACGCTGTCGGCGTTCTGGATCATGGTGGCCAACTCCTGGATGCAGACCCCGACCGGGGTGAAACTGGTGGACGGCAAGTTCGTCATCACCAACTGGCTTGACGCCGTGTTCAACCCCGATCTGCCCTATGGCTTCGGCCACATGTTCACCGCCGCGATCGAGCTGAGCCTGGTGGTCATGGCCGGAGTGAGCGCCTACTACCTGCTGAAAAGGCGGCATGTCGAATTCTTCCGCCCGGCGTTCAAGTGGGCCGTGGTGGCGCTGTTCATCGTCGCCCCGCTGCAGATTTTCATTGGCGACTCCGCAGGCGGCGCGCTGGCCGAAACCCAACCGGCCAAGCTGGCCGCGATCGAGGCGCACTGGCACACCAACAAGCCGGGCGAAGGCGCACCCTGGGCGCTGCTGGCCATCCCCAACCAGAAAGAGCAGAAGAACGACTGGGCGCTGGAAGTGCCGGACGCGCTCAGCCTGATCGTGACCCACTCGCCCACCGGCAAGGTGGTCGGCCTGACCGATTTCAAGCCGCAGGACCAGCCGCCGGTATGGGTGCCGTTCTACGCCTTCCGCGTGATGGTGGCCGCCGGGGTGTTTGTCGCCGTCATGGCATTCTGGACGCTGTGGATGCTGTGGCGCAGACGTGACCGCATGACGGCTGCGCGCATCAGCGAAAACAAATGGCTGCTGCGCGGCTGGCTGCTGGCCATTCCCGCGATCTACACCGCCGTGGAAGCCGGCTGGATGACGCGCGAGGTGGGCCGCCAGCCGTGGATCGTCTACGGCATGATGCGCACCAGCGAAGGCGTGAGCAATCTGCCGGCCGATGCGGTGCTGTGGTCTTTCGTGATGTACATGCTGTTCTACGGCGTGATCGGCGTGGCCGCGCTGGTGTTCATGGTTCGCACCATTCGCAAGGGCCCGCGCTTCGAGCCGCCACCGCATCCGCCCGGCCACGGTGGCCAGCCCGTCGCGCCTGCTGCGCCCCGACACGTTCCCTTCACCCCGCCCGTGCCGTCCGCCACGGTGAGCGCCAAGCTCGCAGTCAAGGGAGGTCAGTGACATGGACTTCAACAACCCGCAGGAACTGCATCACATCCTGGCCACGGTGTGGTTCCTGATCATCGGCCTGTTCATGGTGTTCTATGTGGTGCTCGACGGCTTCGACCTCGGCGTGGGGGTGCTGTCGCTGTTCGTCGGCGAGCGCCGCCGCAAGGTGATGATGTCCAGCCTGGGCAGCATCTGGGACGCCAACGAGACCTGGCTGGTGGTCATCGGCGGCACGCTGTTCGGCGCCTTCCCGCTGGCCTACGGCACGGTGCTGCATGGGCTGTACATTCCCATCATCCTGATGCTGCTGGGCTTCATGCTGCGCGGGGTGTCGTTCGAGTTCCATGAACTCTCCGAGCGCAAGGCGTTCTGGGGCGCGATGTTCGGGGTGGGCAGCCTGCTGGCCACCATCGCCCAGGGCTTTGCTCTCGGCGGTCTGCTCAACGGGGTGAAGGTGGTCGATGGCCTGTATGTGGGCAGTGTGTGGGCCTGGCTTTCGCCCTTCAGCCTCATTGTGGTGCTGGGCGTGGTGGCCGGGTATTCCATGCTCGGTTCCACCTATCTCATCATCAAGACCAAGGACGAGATTCAGGCGGGCTGCTATCAGCGTGGGCAGTTGCTCGCCTGGATCATGCTGGCCGTCGGCGCCGTGGTCACGGTGTGGACGCCGCTGCAATATCCGCAGATCTTCGCCCGCTGGCTGACCACGCCCAACATCTACTTCTTCGCCGTGCTGCCCGCGCTGGCCGTGCTCAGCTTTGCCATGCTGCTGCGCGCGCTCAAGCGACAGGCCGAAGTGGCGCCGTTCGTGTGGACCATGATGATCTTCCTGTTCTCCTTCGCCGGGCTGGCCGCCACCTGGTATCCGTACATCGTGCCCGGCTCGGTCACCATCGACCAGGCTGCATCAGACACCAGCACTCTGGTGTTCATGCTCATCGGCATCGGCATGCTGATTCCGGTGATGATCACATACAACGTCTATCAGTACATCGTGTTTCGCGGCAAGATCGATCCCGACGCGGAGCATGCGTATTGAGCATTGCGGGGCAATGCACTGCCCCGCCGTGTTCACGCCACGACCCGGCTGCGGGTCGCCTGCGCGGTGTGGAGGGCGCCTTCAGGCCTTGAAGCGCTTGCCCCGGCTGCGCATCACGCCAAAGATCAGATACCCTGACACCAGCACGAACAGCGCTGCCAGCGCGGCCTGTCCATAACCGGCCAGACCGGCCGGGCTTTTCCAGCGGTGCTCCAGAATGGTCTGGGTCAGACTCTGCACCTGCTGCGCCGGTGCAAAGGCGAGCGTGGGATCGAGACGCCGCGCCAGCTCCAGCTCTTGCTCGGCCAGGGGCCACTTGCCCTCCCGGGCAAGCAGTCGCGCATCCAGATAGTGGGCCTGAGCCGAATTGGGCTGCGCCGCGAGAACCTGGGCAATCATCTGGTCCGCCTGAGACAACTGCCCCGCCTCCAGAAGTGCGTCAACCCGCTCCAGCGATGCCGCTCGCGCCGCGCCGCTTGCAAGCAGGGAAGCGGCCAACAGCAGGGGAACGAACAAGCGGGACGGGCGGAGGAATCGGGACATCGGCGTACGCAGGTGAGTCGGCAAAGGTGTTTGAACGTACCACACTGCTCCCGAAACTTGATGCCAAGATGTATCTCGCCGAACGACCTCAGCCTCGGCTGTAGGCCAGGCCCGTGGCCACGCCGCCGAACAGGTCGCCCACCACCAGTTCCACTCCGGCGAACTCGGCCTGCAGCGCACGCTGGAACGGGCGCAGCGCGCTCGAACCGCCCGTGAGGTAGATCGCGTCCAGCGCGCCATCCGCCACACCGGCGCGCTGGACACAGTCGCGCGCGCAGGCCACAGTGCGCGCCAGCAGGTCGGCCAGATGACCGCGCAGATCGTCCGGAGTGAGCGTTGCCTGCAGCCCGGCCTCGATGAACGCCAGCGACACCGCCGCATCCGCGTCGTTCTGCGAGCAGCCAATCTTGGCCTGCTCCACCGCATGCGCCAGGCGGTGACCGTCGCGGTGGCGCAGAACCGTCATCAGGCGCGCATGCAGCCGGGGCTCCGCATACTCAGCGCGCAAGGCCTGAGCCTGGCTCAGTGCGCGCGGCGAATACAGCCATTGAATCAGGTGCCAGGTGGAGAGATCGAAAAACACCCGGCTCGGCACCTCGCGCCCCTGCGGCCCCAGATGCCGGTAGCCCAGCAGCGGCATCACCCGCTCCAGACTGAGCTTGTGGTCGAAGTCGGTGCCACCAATGTGCACCCCCGAAGTGGCCAGCACGTCGCGGCTGCGGTCGGCCCGCGCCATGTGGTCTGGCCCCAACCGCACCACGGTGAAGTCCGACGTGCCACCGCCCAGATCGACCACCAGCACCACACGCTCACGCGACAGGCGGCGCTCATAGTCGAGTGCGGCCGCGATGGGCTCCAGCTGAAACGACACCTGCTCGAAACCGACCGACAACGCCGCGTCCAGCAGCGAGCGTTCGGCCTGCGCATCGCGCACCGGGTCATCATCGACAAAGTGCACTGGCCGCCCCATCACCACCCGAGTCGGAGCACCACCCAAGGCCTGCGCGGCGCGCTGCCGCAGTTCCGCCAGAAAGATCGCCACGATCTCCTGATAACTGATCTTGTGGTGATTGACCTCCGTCTTCTCCTGCAGCAGTGCGCTGCCCAGCAGGCTCTTGAGCGAGCGCATCAACCGCCCCTCCGTGCCACTGAGGTATTGCGCCACCGCGTCACGCCCGAAGTGCGTGCGATGGTCTTCCGCGTTGAAGAACACCGCCGTGGGCATGGCCAGCGCCGTGCCCTCCAGCGCAAGCAGTCGCGCAGGTTCCCGCGGCCCGGCCCAGGACACCGCCGAGTTGGACGTCCCAAAATCAATGCCGAGCGTGCCTTGTGGCGAAGAAGTCATGGAGGAGGGAACAGCCGGAGTGACGCCGCCAGAGGCGCGGCGTCATGTATTGCCGCTTGCAGCGCAAACCCCAGCAACAGAACAGTGCAGCCTGCCGCTGCAGCCCGACAGGCGAAAACGCAACCACGCACTGCGGGATTTTCAGGCGGAGGCGAGAGTGTAGTCACCCCGCAAGGTTGGGCACATCGCGCTACGGCGACGCCTCCCACCGCAGCTCAGCGCGCAACAGCCCTGGCGCGCCGATTGCCCGCCAGAAAGAAATGTCCGCTGGAATTGCAAAGCCTCACCCAATTGCTGCGCCAGACCAGCTTGGTCGGGCAAGTGACTGTGCTTGAGATGGATCGGACAGGAGACGTCCCAATCTCAGTGAAGTGATGCTGCGGAGCTCGGCCTGACCCACGTCACAGATGCGCCCGGATCCACGCTGCGAAGGCGTCTTCGCTCATGTCGCCAGAAGCGACGGCCAGCATGGTGAGTGTCGCATCGGCTTGCGTGGTGGCAAGACGCTGGCCGTTGAGCGCGAGGAACAAACCCACCGCGAGAAAAGCGGCGCGCTTGTTGCCGTCGACAAAAGCATGATTTTTCGCCAGTCCCACGCCATACGCGGCGGCAAGTGCGGCCAGGTCCGGCTCGCCGTAGGCCACCCGATTCAGGGGACGCACGAGCGCCGAGTCGAGCAGTCCCACGTCGCGCAACCCCGGCGCTCCGCCGTGCTCGGCCAGGCTTTCGTCGTGCAACAGCAGCAGCGCACGCCGGTCGATAAAGCGCCAGCTCATTTCGCAAGCTGATGAAACGTATCGCGGTACTCGCGCATGAACTCGCGGCCGAGTTGCAATTGCTCATCGAGAGCGGGGTCGTAAGGCGTCAGGGTGATCCCATTCGCCGCCTCGGTGACGAACAGGGTGTCGCCCTTTTCCAGCCGCAGGCGGGCGAGGAGTTCCTTGGGCAGAATGACGCCAACGGAATTGCCGATCTGGGTGAGTTTGAGAGCGGACATGCTGTTCTCCTGGCGCTTAGGCAATGAAGTTATAACGGTTGTTATATTAAGCCTTGCCCCCCGAGCCTGCAACCATTCCCGCATTGCGATCTCACCGCCGCACGGGGTCTGGCCCCCTCGCTGGTGCTGCGCGGGCGCGGCGGCAAGACCGCGCGCGCTGAACAAAAAAAGCCGGGACGCGCCCGGCAAAGTCCAGCCAGCCGGCCACGGCTTGCGCAGTGACCGGCTACCTCAAGGTTCAGGCGGTGCCGCTGGCCAGATCGGCGAGCACCTGTTGGGTCTCGCGCCACCAGTGCAGGCGCTCCAGGATGCAACGCAGCAAGTTCATGATGTGCCTCCCTTGGTCAGGCGCGTGAATCGCTTCACGCAAGGTCGAAACGGTCGAGGTTCATCACCTTGCCCCAGGCTGCGGCGAAGTCGTGCACGAACTTGGTCTGTGCGTCGGCCGCGGCGTATACCTCGGCAATGGCGCGCAACTGGGCGTTGGAGCCGAACACCAGATCGACCACGGTGGCCGTCCACTTCGGTGCGCCGGTCTTGCGATCGCGGCCTTCCATCACGCCTTCGGTTCCGGTGCGCTCCCACTTCGTGCCCATGTCGAGCAGGTTGACGAAAAAGTCATTGCTCAGGGTTTCGGGCCGCTTGGTGAGCACCCCGTGCTGCGACTGCCCGACGTTGGCATTGAGCGCGCGCATGCCGCCGATCAGCACGGTCATTTCCGGGGTGCTGAGCTGCATGAGCTGTGCCCGGTCGATCAGCATTTCGGCGGCATAACCCGCGAGCCCCTTGCGGGCATAGTTGCGAAAGCCGTCGGCCTTGGGCTCCAGCACCGCGAACGAGGCTACGTCGGTCTGCTCCTGCGAGGCGTCCGTGCGCCCCGGCGAGAACGGCACCGTCACTTCGACACCCGCCTTCTTTGCCGCCGCTTCGATGGCTGCGCCACCGCCCAGCACGATGAGGTCGGCCAGCGACACCCTCTTGCCGCCAGCCGCCTGCGCATTGAACTCGTGCTGGATGGCTTCGAGCCGGGACAGCACCCTGGCGAGTTCGGCTGGCTGGTTGGCTTCCCAGTCTTTCTGCGGGGCCAGACGGATGCGCGCGCCATTGGCGCCCCCCCGCTTGTCGCTGCCACGGAACGTCGATGCCGACGCCCAGGCGGTGTTGACCAGTTGGCTGATGGACAGGCCGCTGGACAGGAGTTTGGTCTTCAGCGCGGCAATGTCCTTGGCGTCGATCAGCGGGTGATCGACCGCGGGGACAGGGTCTTGCCAGATCAGCACCTCCTTGGGCACCAGCTTGCCCAGGTAGCGGCTGCGCGGCCCCATGTCGCGGTGGGTGAGCTTGAACCAGGCGCGGGCGAAGGCGTCGGCAAACTCATCCGGGTGGGAGAGGAAGTGCCGGGCGATTTTCGCGTAGGCCGGGTCCATGCGCATCGCCATGTCGGCGTCGGTCATCATGATCGGCACTTTTTTGTTCGGGTCGTCCGCCGCAGGGGCCATATTGCTGTCGGTATGAACCTTGGGCGTCCACTGGCTCGCCCCGGCCGGACTCCGGGTCAGCTCCCACTCGTTGCCGAACAACACCTCGAGGTAGCTCATGTCCCACTGCGTGGGCGTCGGTGTCCACGAGCCCTCCAGTCCGCTGCCGATCTGGTCTGCGCCCTTGCCGCTCTTGTACTTGCTGATCCAGCCCAGGCCCATTTCCTCGATGGGCGCGGCCTCGGGTTCCGGGCCGACATTGCTGGCCGGGCCAGCGCCGTGGCACTTGCCGAAGGTGTGCCCCCCCGCCGTGAGCGCCACGGTTTCATAGTCGTCCATGGCCATGCGGGCGAAGGTCTCGCGCACCATCTGTGCAGACACCAGCGGATCGGACTTGCCGCCCGGCCCTTCTGGGTTGACGTAGATCAGGCCCATCTGCACCGCTGCCAGCGGATTCTCGAACTCGGCGGCCTTGGTGCCCTGGCGCTGGTCGTCGAGCCATTTGCCTTCCGAGCCCCAGTACACCGATTCGTCCGGCTCCCACTGGTCGGGGCGGCCACCGGCGAAACCGAAGGTCTTGAAGCCCATGCTCTCCAGCGCCACATTGCCTGCCAGCACCAGCAGATCGGCCCAAGACAGTTTGCGGCCATATTTCTGTTTCACCGGCCACAGCAAGCGGCGCGCCTTGTCGAGGTTGACGTTGTCGGGCCAACTGTTGAGCGGGGCGAACCGCTGCTGGCCGTGGCCCGCGCCGCCGCGACCGTCACCAATGCGATAGGTGCCTGCAGCATGCCAGGCCATGCGGATGAACAGAGGGCCGTAGTGCCCATAGTCGGCCGGCCACCAGTCCTGCGAGTCGGTCATCAGCGCCTTCAGGTCGGCCACCACGGCGTCGAGATCGAGGGTCTTGAAGGCCTCGGCGTAATTGAAGGATGAGCCCATCGGATCGGAGACCGCAGACTGCTGGTGCAGCATGCCCAGGTTGAGCTGGCTGGGCCACCAGTCCGTGTTGCCCTTGGCACCAGCGACGGCGCGCGCAGGTGTGTTGTGTGCCACCGGGCATTTCAAATCGTTTGACATCATGTTCTCCTTTGGCTGAAAAAAAGTGCGGCTGGTTCAAATCGGGTGATGCTGACTCTGCGTTTGACCTCGCGGCTTCGGGGTGCCGCCAGGGCGGGCTTGCGGTTCATGCTGTCGCCGCCCGCCTTCACGCTGCGACGAATGGAGCTTAGGCCGTCAAAATTGAAAAGAACAATTAAAAGTTGTTATGCAATTGATAGAGTAAAACTAGACACTGTGTCGCATACCGACTCAGTCGGCGCTCACAGCGGCGGAATCGGTGACTTTTTTCCTGGGATTCGCACGGCATCTGTGAAACGATCTGCCCAGACCATCCAAGAGCGAAGGAGACGCGAGCCTGTTCACCGCACTGCCCTCCAATCCACTGGTTCATGGGGGCGGTTTTGTTCACATTTGTAAATTTCTGTATGGCGACTGCAGCGCAGTTGCCGCATACTTTCACATCAAGATCTGGTGTTCTCGTGCCGAGGCAAGTACACCTTCCGCTCCATGGATGATTCCTCTCCCGCAACCCCAGGCGCGCTGAAAAGCCTTGCCCGCACCTCCGCGCTGTCGGTGGCGCTGAGCAGCGGCATGTCGCACTGGCTGGCGCACCGGCGACCGGTGCGGCGCATCCTCATGCTGCACGGCGTTGGTGATGCGCGGATGACAGCAAGCGACTTCCATCGCGTGATGTCCTGGCTCAAGCAGCGTTACGACATCGTTGCGCTCGATGCCATGATTCGGGACGTCCTGAGTGGCACGCCTGCGCCTGCGGGTGCCGGGCGCAGCCAGCTGGCCATCACATTCGATGATGGTCTGCGCAATCAATGCCACATTGCGCGTCCGGTGCTCGAACAGCTCGGCATTCCGGCAACGATCTTTGTCTGCCCGGGCCTGGTGGAAACCGGCCAGTGGATGTGGAACCACGACGCCCGCGCCCGCCTGAACCGGCTGCAGCCAGGCGCCTTCCGGGAATGGGCGCAGGCGGTCGGTGCGCCATCGCAGCAGACCGAGGGCGCGATCGCCTGGATGAAAACCCTGGCCTTGCCGGACCGCCTGCGCGTGCAAGCGCAGTTGCGCGACTGCACGGCACATTTCGTCCCCACGCAACAAGAGCACGATGCCTACGACCTGATGGATTGGGATGAAGTCCGCGCCTGCGATCGCGGGCTCATGGCCATCGGGTCGCACACCATGACACACCCCATCCTGCCCACGTTGACCGTGCCGGAAATCCAGCAGGAGTTGCAGGACAGCCGCGACGTGCTGGAGCATCAACTGAGCAGGACGGTCGATGTGTTCTGCTTCCCCAACGGCTCGACCGATGCCCGCGTGCGCCAGATTGCCCGCTCCATCTACCGCGCCGCATTGACCACGGAAGAAGGCATGGTGACTTCCACGGTCGACCCGATCGCGATTCCGCGCATCCCGATCACCTCGCACCTGCCCCTGCTGGCCTGGCGCATGCACCGGCCCTGGGCCTGAGCGCGTGAGAGGCCCTCTCATGCAGATTGAACTTGTCACGTCCACGCAGGCTTTCGATGCCCTGGAAGCGGACTGGCGCGCGCTGGAAGCCCGGTCTGCGCGCGGCAGCGTGTTTCTCAGCTGGGACTGGCAGCGGCTGTGGTGGACCCATTACGGCTGCGGGCGGCAGCTTCGCATTCTGATTGCGCGAGCCGACAATGCGGTCGTCGGCCTCTTTCCGCTTTACCTGGAGCATCACCGCGTCGCCAGAATCCTTCGGGTGCGCAAGCTCAGGCCCATTGGCGCGGGCGGCGATACATCCCCGGACGATCTGGGCATCCTGGCCGAGCCGTCCTGCGAACAGGCGGTCGCGCAGGCCTTTGTCCACCACATCCTGACCAGCCCAGAGCGCTGGCACCTGCTGGATCTGGTCGATCTGCCCTCGGATTCGGCGCTGGTCGATTGTCTGGCCCGGCAGGCCGCGCAACAGCCCGCCCTGATTCATCGCGAACCGCCCAATCGCATCACCTACGGCGATCTGCCCGCCAACTGGGACAGCTATCGCCAGAGCCTGAGCCGCAACCGGCGCGAGGTGCTCGGCCGCAAGCGGCGCAGGTTCGAACAGCAACCGGGTGCACGCTTTGAGCAGATCGTGGATGCGGCGCAGCTCGACCCGGCGTTCGAACGGCTCGCCGAACTGCATCGCAGACGCTGGCAGGGGCGCACCGACGAACTCGGCTTCACGTCGACGCAGTACCTCGGGTTTCATCGCGATGTGATGCGCGCCCTGCTCGAGCGCAACAGTCTGCTGCTCTACGCACTCGAAATGAACGGCGACATCATCGCCATGTTCTACGGCTTTCGCCATGCGCAGACCTGCTACTACTTTCAGGCCGGGTTCGACCCGCAACACGCTGCGCTGAGCCCCGGCGAAGTGCTCATGGGCTATGTCATCGAAGCAGCCATCGGTGCGGGCTGCACCCGGTTCGACATGCTCAAGGGCGACTATGGCCACAAGCGCCATTTCTTTCAGCAAACCCGGCAGACGGTGAACATCCGCGTGCATCGCCCGGGCCTGATCCATCTGCTCTACCGCATCAAGCAATGGCGGCTGGAGCGCCAGCCCCATCCGCGGCAACAGCAACCCGAGGACACCGCGGTGCTGGATGCGCCGCCTGTCGCGGAGCAGCGCGCATGATGCCAGGCCCGAGCCCAAGCGCCTCCGCCGACACCCTGGTGTCTGTGGCGATTCCCGCCTACAACGCGCAAGCCACGATTGCGCAGACGCTCGACAGCCTGCTGGCGCAGACCCACCAGAACCTCGACATCGTGGTGGTGGATGACGGCTCCACCGACGGCACCTGGGACGTGTTGCAGCGCTATGGCGATCGCGTGCGCGCGATCCGGCAGGCCAACGCAGGTATCGGCGCGGCGCGCAACGCCAGCGTGCAGGCCGCACGCGGCGAATTCATTGCCCTGCTCGACGCCGACGATCTGTGCATGCCACAGCGCCTGGCGGTGCAGTTGCACTACCTGCAGACCCATCCGGACATCCTGCTGTGCAGTTCGGACTTCAGCGCGTTTGACGACAGCGGGCCGCTCGGCACGTCGTATTGCGGCGTCTATTACCACCGCTGCAGCCCGGCACACGGCGGCGTGCGGGCGCGCTATCCGCATGCCACATCGTTTTCGCCGATCGCGGGCGAGGACCCTGTCCGCGTGTATTGGGGCCAGGTCCATGACGAACTGGTGCAGGGCAATTTCATCCATCCGCCGACGGTGATGTTCCGGCGCGAGGCGCTGCAGCGCGCTGGAGGGTTCGACCCGGACATCAAGATCATCTGCGAGTGGGAGTGGTTCGTGCGCGTGGCGCAGGCCGGCCCGGTCGCCTATCTCGACCTGCCCTTGCTGAACTATCGCCGCAGCCCGACACAGATTTCTTCCGATCCGCGCGCGGCAGTCGATTCGCTTCGGGTCGCGCGCAAGATTCATGCGCGCGAGGCCGGTCAGCCCCCGGGGACATTCCGGCTGAAATGGCGCCACCTCGGCGCCCTGAGCCTGAGCGCTGCAGACGTTCTGGCTGAAATGGAGCCAGGGCAAGCACTCGGACTGCTGGCGAGCAGCGTGTTCGTCTATCACTACGTCAAGGGCCAGACGCTGCGCACCCTGTTCAAGATCGCCATGCCGGCTGGCGTGCTGAACTGGATGCGCGCCCGCCGCGCCCGCGCTGGCCCAACGCCCTAAGATCACGGCGAGATGCGGCTGGTCGCATCGACTTTCCGCACAGGCCATGGATGCACATCAACCCGGCCAAGGCAGCGGCGGCACCCTGCCGACCCGCACCGCCTTGACCACCGACGATTTCGATTTTTTTCTTCCGCCCGAGCTCATTGCGCAGCATCCGGCGCGCGAGCGCAGCGCCAGCCGCCTGCTCGATGCGGGCAGCCCACCCGCGCTGCACGACCGGATGTTCCGCGATCTGCCTGGCCTGCTGCGTGCGGGCGATCTGGTGGTGTTCAACGACACCCGGGTGATTCCAGCGCGGCTGTGGGGCTGGAAGGCGGCCGCGACGCAGAGCCCCGAACAGGCGGGCGCCTCGTCGCGCGGTGGCTCGGTGGAAGTGCTGGTCGAGCGCGTGCTGCAGGACAACCGTGTCTGGGCGCATGTGCGGGCGAGCAAATCGCCCAAGCCGGGCCAGGTGCTCTGGCTGGGCGCGGCGCGGCCTGATGAAGACAGGCAGACCGATGCAACAGCCGTCGTGTCGGCAGCCACCCGGCCCGCGCCGTTTGCCGTGCGCACCGTCGGCCGCGCGGGGCCTCAGGGCAGCCTGTTCGAGCTGGAATTCCCGAGCGAGCCGCTGGCGCTGCTGCAGCGCTTTGGCGCGGTGCCGCTGCCGCCCTACATCACCCACGCGCCCGACAGCGAGGACGCCGAGCGTTACCAGACGGTGTATGCGCGCCATCCCGGCTCGGTGGCCGCGCCCACCGCCGGGCTGCATTTCGACGCCGAAGTGCTCGCGCGCATCGACGCGCTGGGCGCGCGCCGCGCCAGTGTCACCCTGCATGTGGGCGCGGGCACCTTTCAGCCGGTGCGCGTGACCGATCTGCGCCAGCACCAGATGCACAGCGAGTGGTATACCGTGCCCGAAGACACCGCGCAGGCGATTGCCGAGGTGCGCGCACAGCAGGCGCAGGCGCGCGCCGCGGGCCGGACACAGGACGCGCCGCGCGTGGTGGCGGTGGGCACGACCGCGATGCGCGCGCTCGAATCGGCGGCGCTCGCCGCCGAAGACCAGGGGCTGCCGCTGGGGACCGTGCTGCCCGGCGCGCGCGACACCGCGCTGTTCGTCACCCCGGGCTACCGCTTCCGCGTGGTCGACTGCCTGCTGACCAACTTTCACCTGCCCAAGTCGACCCTGCTGATGCTGGTGTCAGCCTTCGCCGGCATGGACACCATCCGCACCGCCTACGCCCATGCGATCGCGCAGCGCTACCGCTTTTTCAGCTATGGCGACGCGATGTGGCTGACGCGGCAGGACGATTCCGGCGCGAATTTGCGCTGACACAAATCCCTGCCGGTCGCGTGCGTCCAGAATCGGCACACCGACTCAACAGGACGCCACGATGGAACAGCTTGTCTCCCCCCGGTTCATGCAGGACCGGCATCAACACCGCATCGAACACATCGCGGCCATCCGTCAGCGCATCGCGTCACACAGCGCGCAGCCGCTGAGCGCCGAAGAGGAACACGACCTGCTGCACATGCGCGAGGAAGAAAAGATCGCCCGCGATGTCTACCTGCAACTCGCCGAACGCTGGGCGCTGCGGCCGTTTCTCAACATCAGCGGCGCCGAGCAGGCGCACATGGATGCGATTGCCGCGCTGCTCGACCACTACGACCTGCCCGACCCGGCGCACGATCTGCCGGTTGGCCGCTTTCGCACCCCGGACTTCCAGACGCTGCACGACCAGCTTGTCGCGCGCGGCCTGCGCAGCGCGCTCGACGCGATCCAGGTCGGGCTGCTGATCGAGGAGCTCGACATTTTCGATCTGGCCCAGGCCAAAAGCCGCACCCGCCAGCCGGAAATCCTCGCGGTCTATGCCGATCTGGAGCGCGGCTCACGCAACCATCTGCGCGCGTTCCATCGCCATCTGCAGCAGCATCGCGGCGAATACGTGCCGCAATACATGAGCCTGGGCGATTTCGAGGCCGTGGCCTGGAGCGAGCACGAGAGCTGCTGATCCCGCGGCTTTAGCGCGCTTCAGCCTTGGCTTGAACCGCCTGCGCCGCCTGCACCGCGTCGTGCACGCGCTGCACCATCTCGCCCAGCGCCTGATCGAGCAGCGCCTGCGCGCCCTGCGCAAAGTGCGCCGCGTCGTTGACCGCCAGCGGCGCGTGGCCGTCGAAGCGCCAGTGCGCGGCGATCTGGCGCGAACGTGGGTTTGCCAGCGCGCACACCAGTTCCACATGCACCGTGCCCCGGCTGCCGCGCAGATCGTGCTCCAGCCGGTAGAGGCTGCAGTGCAGCGCCCAGGGGGCATTCGCCAGCACGGCTTGCTGCTGCACCGCGCTGACCCAGGGCTGGCGACTGAGCGTCTGCGCGATCGCGTCCCCGATGAGCTGCGCCGGAGGCGCGAGCCAGCGACTGTCGCGGTAGGGGGCGAGCTGGTCGGGGCTGCGGCTGTAGAGCATGGCCGCCGACTGCAGCCCGGCCGCGGCGCGCACCGGCAGCAACTGCACCACCACGGGCTGCGGCAGCGGCGCGCTGGCAATGTCTGCCCCGGTGAGGCGGTAGGTCTGCTGCACCGGCGCGCGGTTGACCGGCAGCGCGCAGGCGCCCAGCAGCGCAGCGCTGCCGGTGAGCAGCAGCGCGAGCAAGGCGCGGCGCGAGGGGGCGGAGAGAATCTTCACGGACGCGATCATTTTTGTTCTCCCGGCCCCGGAGGCGGCAGCGGCGCGCCATAGAGCAGCTGGCTGGGGTTGGCCTTGAGGCTGTCGGTCAGCGCGCCAAGCTGACTGCTGAACTGCTGCAGATTGCGCATCAGCGCGTCCACCTCGGGCAGGGTGCGGGTCTGCAGCTGGGTCATGGTTTGCGCGCCCGCGGTGGCGAACGCCGAGGAGGTGTTGCCCGCGCGGGCCACGCTGCTGGCGGCGGCGCCGATCTGCGGCATCACCTTGCCAAGCTGCGCCGACACGGCATCGAGCCGCGCGACCAGCGCCTGGCTCTGCCGCATCAGCGTGTCGCCCTGCGCGCTCATCTGCGCCAGGTTGGCGCTGGTCTGGCGGGCATTGGCGAACATCTGGTCGATATTGTTCTGGTTGGCCGCCAGTGTGGCGGTGAGCGACTGCAGGTTGCGCAGGCTGTCGCTGAGCGATTGCACATTGGCGGGGCTGAGCAACGCGTCCACCCGCTGGCTGATGCGTGCCAGGGTGATCGCCGCATCGTTGATCCCGCCCTCGATCTGGGTGAACACCGAGGGCTTGTACGGAATCACCGGATCGGGCTCGCCCGGCGGCGCCTTCAGCGGCAAGGACGAGGCGCCGCCGATGAGGTTGACCGCAGACAGCCCGGTGACACCCAGGGGGCTGAGCTGCGCCACGGTGTCGCTGCGCACCGGCACATTACGGTCGATATCCACCTTGATGCGGATGAGCGCCGGGTTGTTCGGGTCGATCGCGATGCTCGCCACCTTGCCGACGGTCACGCCGCGGTACAGCACATTGCTGTCGGCGCGCAGGCCGCTGACATTGTCGGTGGCATAGATCAGGTAAGGGCGGGTGGCGACCTGCTTGCCGCCGGTGGCCAGCCACCAGCCCAGCGCAGCGAGCAGTGCGCCCAGCAACAGGACGAATGCGCCGACCGCGGCGTAGTTCACTTTGGATTCCATTGCGACCTCGTCATCGATTCTTGCAGATAGGGCGCCGAGCGGCTGCCGCGGAAATACGCCACCAGCTCGGGCTCGTCGCGCCGCGCCAGTTCGGCTGCCGGGCCGACCGCGAGCACGGTCTTGCGCGCGAGAAAGGCCACGGTGTCGCTGCCATGCCAGATCGAGTCCAGATCGTGCGTGACCTGCAGAATGGTCAACCCGAGCAGGTCGCGCAGCTCGCGCACGAGACGATCGAACGCGGCGCCGCCGATCGGGTCCAGACCGGAGGTGGGTTCGTCAAGCACCAGCAATTCGGGGTCCAGCGCGAGCGCACGCGCCAGCGCGGCGCGCTTGACCATGCCGCCGGAAAGCTCTGCCGGATATTTGTGCGCTGCGTCCGCCGGCAGCCCGGCCAGGCCGATCTTGAGCATGCCCAGTTCGGGCAGCAGGCGCGCATCCACCTGGCCCTGCTCGCGCAGCGGCAGCAGCACGTTTTCCAGCACGGTCAGACCGGTGAACAGCGCGCCGCCCTGAAACAGCACGCCAATGCGCCGGCGCAGCGCCTGCCGCTGCGCTTCGCCTGTGGCCAGCGCGTCCTGGCCGAACAAGTCGAGCGTACCGCCGTCGGGTGCACGCAACAGCAGCAGGCTGCGCAGCAGCACGGTCTTGCCCGTGCCCGAGCCGCCGACCAGCGCCATGATGGTGCCGCGCGGCACCGCGAGGTTCAGCCCCTCGTGCACCACCACATCGCCAAAGCGGTTGACGATGCCGCGCGCGTCGATGACCAGCTCAGGCGCCGCGCTCATAGCCGCAGCAGGTTGTAGAGCACCGAAAAACTGGCATCGATCACGATGACCAGAAAGATCGCCTGCACCACGCTCACCGTCGTCGCCCGCCCCACGGCCGCCGCGCTGCCCTCGACCCGCAACCCCTGCATGCAGCCCACCAGCGCGATGACCACGGCGAACACCGGCGCCTTCACCAGCCCGAGCACCAGGGTCTTGAGGCCGACCACCTGCGGAATGCGCGTGGCATAGTCGGCAAACGGCACGCCATAGCCCAGCGCCGCGACCACTCCGCCACCCGCCAGCCCCATGACATCGGCAAACAGCGCCAGCAGCGGCAGGGTGATGACCAGCGCAACCACTTTCGGCAAAACCAGCATGTCGAACGGCGACATCCCGAGCGCGCGCAGCGCGTCCACCTCTTCGGTGATCTGCATGGTGCCGATCTGCGCGGTGTACGACGACCCGGTGCGCCCGGCCACGAGGATGGCGGTGAGCAGAGGCCCGAGTTCGCGCAGGGTGATGATGGACACCAGATTGACGATCAGGATGTTGGCGCCATAGGTGGCCAGCGTCGCCCCGGCCTGATACGCCATGACCATGCCGATCAGAAACGACAGCAGCCCGATGATGCCCAGCGCGCGCAGCCCCGCGGCGTCGATTTCGTGGATGACTTCGCGCCAGCGCAGCCGCCACGGCTGCAGCAGCAGCGGCGCGCCGCGCCATGCCAGTTCGCCGACGAAGGCCAGCAGCGCGCGCAGTTCGTCCAGCGCGGTGAGCGTGGCGCGGCCGATGTCGCCCAGCAGGCCCAGGCTGCGTGCGCTCGGAGGTATGGCCAGTGCGCGCTGGCGCACCAGATCGAGCAACTGCCGCTGCGCGTCGCTCAGGCCGCTGGTATCCACCGTCGCCCCGGCGGCCTGCCACTGAGCCATGCTGCGCGCCAGCAGCAGCGCGCCGCTGGTGTCGAGCGTCGTGGCGCTGGCATTGAGAGTGATGTGCTGCGTCGCCTCGGGCAGGCGGGTGTCCGGCGCTCGCCGCAGCCCGCTCGCATTCCACGCGCCCTGGAGTTGACACACCTGGCTGTGCGAAGTCGACTCCTGCGCTGTCCAGACGAGGGCAGCGGCTTCGGGTGGGGAAGTGGACGCGCGGGCGGTCATGGGGATCGGTTCAGGCAGCAGAGAGCGTAGCGGATCGGGCACTGGCAAGCGGCGAGTCTGAAACAATGCGCCCATGCTGCAATTCACCGTTCACCACACCTCGGCCGAAGCGCGCCGCGGCACCCTCACGCTCAACCACGGCACCCTCGACACTCCGCAGTTCATGCCGGTGGGCACCTATGGCACGGTCAAGGGCATCACGCCCGATGGCCTGAAGGCTGCGGGCGCGCAGATCATTCTGGGCAACACCTTCCACCTCTGGCTGCGCCCCGGGCTGGACGTGGTGCGGCAGTTCGGCGGGTTGCACCGCTTCATCGGCTGGGACGCGCCGATCCTCACCGACAGCGGCGGCTTCCAGGTGTGGAGCCTGGGGGCGATGCGCAGCATCAGCGAAGAGGGCGTGCGCTTTGCCTCACCGGTCAACGGCGACAAGCTGTTCCTCACCCCCGAGGTGAGCATGCAGATCCAGACCGTGTTGAATTCCGACATCGTCATGCAGTTCGATGAATGCACGCCGTACGACGTCGATCGCGGCGGGCACAAGCACATCACCACCGAGGCCGAGGCGCGCGCGTCGATGGAGCTCTCCTTGCGCTGGGCCGCGCGCTGCAAGGTCGAGTTCGCGCGGCTCGAAAACCCCAATGCGCTGTTCGGCATCGTGCAGGGCGGCATGTTCGAGCACCTGCGCGACGCCTCGCTCGACGGACTTGCCGCACTCGATCTGTCGGGCTACGCCATCGGCGGACTCAGCGTGGGCGAGCCCAAGGACGACATGCTGCGGCTGCTGCGCCACACCGCGCCGCGCCTGCCCGCGAACAAGCCGCGCTACCTCATGGGCGTGGGCACGCCTGAAGACCTGGTCGCAGGCGTTGCCGCCGGGATCGACCTGTTCGACTGCGTGATGCCCACGCGCAATGCGCGCAACGGCCATCTGTTCACCCGCTTTGGCGACCTGCGCATCCGCAACGCCCGCTTCAAGCTCGACGAACGCCCGATCGACGACACCTGCACCTGCCCCACCTGCCGGCAGTTTTCGCGCGCCTATCTGCACCACCTCGACCGCTGCGGCGAAATGCTGTTCGGCATGCTCGCCACCACGCACAACCTGCACTACTACCTGCAGCTCATGCGCGACATGCGCGCCGCGCTCGACGCAGGCAGCTTCGACGCCTTCGTCGCCCGGTTCCACGCGGATCGGGCGCGGGGAGTCTGAGCGCAGCCCAATCGCCTACTGCTTGACCACGGCGCTGTAGCCTTCTTCTTCCACCGCCTTGACCAGCGCCTCGGGCGCGGCGCTGCCATGCACGGTGGCGCGGCCGCTGGTCAGATCGACCTGCGCGTCCTCGGTTCCGGGCACGGATTTGATCGCCTTGGTCACGGCGGCGACGCAGTGGCTGCAGGTCATTCCGGTCACTTGTAGTTGTACGGTAGGCATCGGGTTCTCCTTGTGGTTCGGTCGATTGGTTCAGGCAGATTGCGCCAGCGCGTCTCTCGCCTGCATCAGCTTGCCGCAGACCTCCTTGGCGATGGCGTGGACTTCGGGTTTGTCGATCAGGCCGAGCACCGAGGTCGGGTCCATGAAATCGACCACGACCTGGCCGTTCGCGGCGTCCTCGCGCACCACCACATTGCACGGCAGCAGCGCGCCGATGTGCGGGTCGAAGTCCAGCGCCCGCATCGCATAGGTCGGCGCGCAGGCGCCGAGGATGCGGTAACGCGGGCGCTCGACGCCGAGCTTGGCCTTGAGCGTGGCCGCCACGTCGATGTCGCTGATGAGGCCAAAGCCCTGCGCCTTCAGCGCTTCGGTGGTGCGGTTGACCGCGTCGTCGAAGGCGCAGCAGGGCTGGGCGGAAAACACGATGGAGGGCATGGTGCGTCCTTTCAGGGGGTGGGAGGAAGGGGGTTGAGTCGAAGCGATGGTGCGGGCGCTGGCGCATCCGCGGCAATCCAGGGCGAGAGCCGCTTGAGCCGCAGGCTGTTGCCGAGCACGAACACCGAAGACAGCCCCATCGCCACTCCGGCGAGCATGGGGTGCAGATGCACGCCCCACGGCGCGGCCACGCCGGCGGCCAGCGGGATGAGCACGATGTTGTAGGCAAACGCCCAGAACAGATTGCCGTGGATGGTGCGCAGGGTTCGGCGTGCGGTGTCGATCGCAGTCGGCAGGGTGGCGAGATCGCCGCGGGCGAGACTCACGTCGGCGGCCTCGATCGCCACATCGGTGCCGCTGGCCAGCGCCAGGCCGACATCGGCCTGCGCCAGCGCCGGGCCGTCGTTGAGGCCATCACCGACGAAGGCCACGCGCCGCCCTTGCGCCTGCAAGTCCTTGACCACCTGCGCCTTGTGCTGCGGCAGCACCTCGGCATGCACCTGGGCGATGCCCAGTTGCGTGGCCACCGCCTGTGCGGTGCGCTGTGCATCGCCGGTCACCAGCGCGATTTCCAGACCGCGCTGGCGCAGCGCCTGCACCACTGCGGCAGCGTCAGGCTTGACCGGATCGGCGATGCCTAGCACCGCCACGCCTACCCCGTCCTGCGCCAGAAACACCGCGGTCTGCCCCTGCGCCTCGAGCGCATCGGCAATCGCGGCGAGTTCGCCCAGCGCCACGCCTTCACGCTGCATCAACCGGCGCGCGCCGAGCAGCAGGCGATGTCCGCCCAGCACGCCGCGCACGCCGTAACCGGGCAGCGCGGCAAAGTCCTGCACCGCGGGAACGTCCAGCCCGCGTGCCGATGCCGCGTCGCGCACCGCGCGGGCGAGCGGGTGTTCCGAGTCGGCCTCGAGCGCGGCGGCCAGGCGCAGCGCGGCAGCGTCGTTCACGCTGGTGTGCAGCGCGGTGAGCGCAGGGCGGCCCAGGGTCACCGTGCCGGTCTTGTCCAGCAGCACGGTGTCGATGCGCGAGAGCGTCTCCAGCGCCTCGCCCTTGCGGAACAACACGCCCATTTCCGCGGCGCGGCTGCTGCCGACCAGAATCGCCGCGGGCGTGGCCAGCCCCATCGCGCACGGGCAGGCCACGACCAGCACCGCCACTGCGGCCACCAGCGCGGCGCTCAGGTCGCCTGCGAACAGCAGCCAGGCGGCAAAGCTGGCCACGGCGATCAGCAGCACCACCGGGGTGAACACCGCGACCACGCGGTCGGCCACGCGCTGCACCGGCAGCTTGCCGGTCTGTGCGCCCTCGACCAGCCGCACGATCTGCGCGAGCACGGTATCGGCGCCGAGCGCGGTGGCCTCGATCACCAGCCGACCCTCGGCGTTGACCGTGCCGCCGACCACCGCATCACCCGGCCTGCGGCGCACCGGCAAGGGCTCGCCGGTGAGCATGGACTCGTCCACATGGCTGTCGCCTTCGACCACCCGCCCATCGACCGGCACGCGCTCGCCCGGGCGCACCAGCACGCGGTCGCCGATTTGCAGCGCGGACACGCTGACCTGCTGCTCGGCGCCTTGCGCATCCAGCCGCGTGGCCTGCTTGGCCTGCAGCCCGAGCAGCTTGTGGATCGCGGTCGATGCCCGGCCCTTGGCGAGTTCTTCCAGGTACTTGCCGCCCAGGATCACCGCGACGACCACGGCGGCCGAGTCGAAATACACATGCCGCGACTCTGCCGGGAACCATTGCGGCGCGAGCAGCACCAGCGTGCTGTACGCCCACGCCGCGCCGGTGCCGGTGGCGACCAGGGAGTTCATGTCGGGCGACAGATGCCGGTAGGCGATCGCTCCGGCGCGAAAGAATCGCCGCCCCGGGCCGAACAGCACCGCGGTGGTGAGCGCGCACTGCACCCCGTCCCAGAACCGCGGCACGGGCGCGGTGCGCAGCAGCGCGGCATCGAGCGCGGGCCAGACCATGGGCAGCATCGCCAGCAGCAACACCGGCAGCGCAAGCGCCGCGCCCAGGATCACATCCCGGCGCATGCGCGCCAGAACCCGGGCGTGCGCTGCGGCGCTGGCGTCTTCGGCCAGCGCGTTGCCGTCCTGCACCACGCGCGCGGCATAGCCCGCGGCGACCACCGCCTGCGCCAGCGCGTCGGGCTGCAGCATCGCCGAAAGAAACCGCACCTGCGCCCGGTTGACCGCCAGATTCACCGTCGCCGCGAGCACACCGGGCAGCTTGCGCAGCGCCCGCTCCACCCGCCCCACGCACGACGCGCAGGTCATGCCCTCCACATCCAGCGTGGCCTCGGAGACCAGTGGGGTATAGCCCGCAGCCGCCACCGCATCAACGATCGCCTGCGGCGTGACGGTCTGCGGGTCGTAGGCGACCTCGGCCTGCGCAATCGCCAGGTTGACGCTGGCGGCCCGCACCCCGGGGAGCTTGCGCAACGCGCGCTCCACCCGCGCGCTGCAGGAGGCGCAGGTCATGCCGTCCACCCCGAGCCGCAGCACCTGGGTCGGGCCAGCGGGCGGCGCCGAGGATGGCGGCGCGGGCTGCGGCGCAACCTCCGGTCGAAGTTCGACCGGGCAGGCGGTTGGTTCTGTGATGTGCTCAGTCGTGCGCATGCCCAACCTCCGTGGGGGGTTCGCCGCGCAGCGCGGCGAGAATCGGGCACTGCGCATTCGGCCCATGACCAGGGCAGGCGGCCAGCAGCGCCTCCAGCCCGGCGCGCATGCGCTGCAGGTCGTCCATCTTGGCGTCGATCTCGGCCAGACGCTGCGCGACGACGGCACGCACCGTGCCCATATCGGCCTCGGGACGCGCGTGCAGATCGAGCAGCTCGCCGATCTGCGCCAGCGAAAACCCCAGCGCCTGCGCACGGCGGATGAAATCCAGCCGCTCCAGCGCCTGCGGGGCATATTGCCGGTAGCCGCTGGCGGTGCGCCGCACCGGCGCCAGCAGTCCCAGGCGCTCGTAATACCGCAGGGTCTCCGCCCCCAGCCCCGCGCGCTGCGCGAGGGCGCCGATGGTCAGGCGTGTGGTGTCGGGGGAATCCGTGGTGACCTGCATGGGGATGAGCAATCGAGGATCGAATCCAAAGTTTATAGTCAACTAAAGACTTTAATGTCAGCAGGGAGATTTGGCCGGGCAGAAGATCCGCACAGGGCGAGTCGACCCAAAAAAGAACCCGCACGAGGCGGGTTCTTGGGGGACAGCGCAAAAGCGAAAATCAGCGCTTGGAGAACTGCTTGGCGCGACGGGCGCCGCGCAGGCCCACTTTTTTCCGTTCCACTTCGCGGGCGTCGCGGGTGACGAAGCCGGCCTTGGACAGCGCGGGTTTGAGGGTGGCCTCGTAGTCGATCAGCGCGCGGGTGATACCGTGACGCACGGCACCGGCCTGGCCGGTTTCACCACCGCCATGGACGTTGATCTTGATGTCGAAGTTCTCGACGTTCTCGGTGAGAACGAGGGGTTGCTTGACGATCATGATGGAGGTCTGACGGCCGAAATACTGCTCGACGTCTTTCCCGTTGACCGTGATCTTGCCGCTGCCCTTCTTGATGAAGACGCGGGCCACGGAGCTCTTGCGACGGCCTGTGCCGTAATTCCAGTTTCCGATCATCGCCTGTCCTTAGATGTCGAGGGTCTTGGGCTGCTGGGCGCTGTGCGGATGCTCGGCACCCCCATAGACCTTGAGCTTCTTGATCATGGCGTAACCGAGCGGGCCTTTGGGCAGCATGCCCTTGACTGCCAGTTCCAGCGCACGGCCGGGGTGACGCGCCTGCATGTCCTTGAACTTGGTGGCATAGATGCCGCCGGGATAGCCGGTGTGACGGTAATAGGTCTTGTCGTTGGCTTTGTTGCCGGTCACGCGGATCTTGGACGTGTTGACGACAATGATGAAGTCACCGGTATCGACGTGCGGGGTGTAGATGGGCTTGTGCTTGCCGCGCAGACGGTGGGCCACTTCGCTGGCGACCCGACCGAGAACCTTGTCTGCGGCGTCAATCACGAACCACTCATGCACGACTTCGGCCGGTTTGGCGCTGAAGGTTTTCATGGTTGTTCCTATGAACGATTGCTGAGCGAGAAATGAAGGCACCCACCAGTGATGTGCGGCTGCCGCGTTCGGGCAACGCCGTCGGGCAAAACCGCGCCCACCGGCATGGGCTGTCTTGGCCCTCGCTCAAAGCCAAGCCCACCATTATAGACATGCGCGCGGTTTTGTCGCGGCCAAGTCGTTGATTTTCTGAAACGTTGTGGTTTGCTTGCGGCTTGCGCCCTGCGGACACCTCTGTGTCTTGCATTTGGACGCCGAGCGCCTAAACTATGTTGCACTGCAGCAAATCCAGCAAACCCCTCATCATGCCCACGATTCCCGATCCGTCACGGGCGAAAGACCCGGGCAGCACGCCCGTCGTTCTGCCTTATTTCAACCAGGCGCCAGCCCCCATCGTGCCGATCCGCCCGATCGGGCCGGAGCATCGCGCCCAGCTGCTGCGGCATTTTCTGGCATTGAGCACGGATGACCGCTACCTGCGCTTCGGTTACGCCGCCAGCGACGAGCGCATTCGCGCCTATGTCGACTCCATCCGCTTCGGCCAGGACGAGATTTTCGGCGTGTTCAACCGCAAGCTGGAACTGCTCGCCGTGGCGCATATCGCGATCGAGCCGGGGCAGACCGAGCGGGCGGAATTTGGCGTGTCGGTGTTGTCGCGCGGCCGGGGACTGGGCATTGGCACACGGCTGTTCGCCCGCGCAGCGGTGGATGCGCGCAACCGTGGCCTGCGGGTGCTGTACATGCAATGTCTGAGCAGCAATGGCGCCATGCTCAAGATCGCCCGCCGCGCGGGCATGACGGTGCACAACGAGGGCGGCGAAACCGAGGCCTATCTGGAGCTGCCAGAAGACAACTACCAAAGTCACCTCGACGCCCTGGTGGAAAACCAGACCGGGCAGATCGACTACTGGTTCAAGTCGGCCATGCGGCAGTGGCGCTGTTTCTGGCTGTTTGGCCGCTGCCCGGAAACGGCCTGAAATTTGCACCTCACGGCAACCAGCGCGCCACGGCAATGGTGCGCCAACCGTTGAACTGCTGCCACACCGCCATCACACTGCCCGCCGCGTTGACGGCGAGCGCCGGAAAACTGGCCTGCACCGTGGCGTCGGGGTCTGACAGGGTCTGCGGCGCCAGCCAGCGGTGTTGCGACGGGTCGTAGCGCGCCGTCTCCACCTGCATGCCCTGCGGCCCGTCCTGATACCAGGCGGCATGGACATTGCCCGCTGAATCCACCACGACCACCGGATTGCCTGCGCTGCGCAGGGCGGGGTTGTCGATCTGTTGCGGCGCCGTCCAGCGCCGGGTTGCCGCCTGCCAACGGGCGCAGAGCATGGCCTCGCGCTGCACACTGCTTCGCGCCGCGTCGGCCTGCCCCCAGACCAGCACGATGTTGCCCGCTGCATCTGCCGCGAGAACCGGGGACACCGCCGGGCCGTTGAATGCGGCACTCTGCAGCAGGCGCACCGCACTCCACTGCGCCCCCGCGCCGGGCAATGCGCTGCGGACTGCGATCCGTCGTGCATCCCCGCGCCCTTGGATCCATGCTGCAACGACTTCGCCTTGCGGTGTGGCGACCAGTGCCGCAGACGTCGCTGTCGCGCCAGCCGGGCTGAGACGCTTGGGAGCAACCCACTTCCCGCCAGCCTCCGGCAGCACCGCCGCATACACCCCCTCATGCCCGGACATCCCCTGCTGCCACGCCGCCACCACAGACCCGCCGGGCGTGGCAGCGACCACCGGGTTGTAGGCACTGGCCGAGAGCCGGTCCACACGCTGCGCCGCCTGCCAGCGATGCCGCGCGCTGAGCCAATGGGCGGCATAGATGCCGGTGTGGCGCCCATCGGGTTGCTGCCAGACCACGGTCACGTTGCCAGCGGCGTCTGCGGCAAGCTGGGGGTTGGTGGCATTGCCGGGCAATGTGGAGGAGTCGAGGCGCTGCGGCGGCGTCCATGCTGCCCCCTGCCACCGGGCGGAAAATATGCCGTCGCGCCCATCCACCAGCTGAAACCAGACCACGGTGATCTGGCCCTGCGCATCGGCAACGATGGCGGGAATGCTGGACGCCCCGGCCTGCGGACCGTGCAGGTCGATGGCCTGCGGGGCGCTCCAGTTCTGCGTGTCGGCATTGAAGTGACTGGCGAGGATGGCGCGGCGTCCCCCATCGTCCTGAAACCACACGGCGACAAAACCGCCGTCCTGTGTGGCCGCCACCTGCACGCCATTGACCGGAAGATCGACTTGCCGCGCGGTGCGGGCCTCGTCGATCTGCACGGGCGCGCTCCACGCACTGCAGGTCGTGGTGAAGGCGCTGCGTTGTGTGGGGGTTGTGCGCTGCAGGGTGTAAGTGGTGCAGCCGGACAGCGGCACGTCGGGTTCGATCACCGCCAGATCGCCCGTGATCCTGAGAAGTCCAGGCACCGGCACGCCGATGGGGCTGAGCAGTTGCAGGCTGTCTGCGGTCTGCGCCGCCGCAGCGGCCGGGGTGGCGAAACGCAACCCTGGGGCGGCGACGCGGGAGACCTGGGACGCCGCCTGCGCCGGCACCGCAGTTGCACCGTCCGCATGCGCCGCAGTTGCCCAAAGCAGCATTCCGGCGATGAGGGCGGCACCGCACCGGCACATCACAGCCGCCCCATGAGCTTCATCAGCCAGCGGGTGCGCTGGCCGTATGGCGGCGCCGCCAGACCGACGCCGGACAGACGCGACTGCAGCATCACCGGCTTGAGCTTGCTGAAGGTGTCGAAACCCCACCGGCCGTGGTAGCTCCCCATGCCCGAGGCGCCGACGCCACCAAAGGGCAACCCCTCCTGCGCGAAGTGCAGCAAGGTGTCGTTGATCGTCACCCCGCCGGCATGGGTGTGCAGCAGCGCATCATGGACGCGGCGGCGATCGTGGTCGAACCAGTAGAGCGCCAGCGGCCGAGGCTGGCTGCGCAGGATGGCCAGCGCCTGCGCCATGTCGTCGTAAGACACCACGGGCAGCAGCGGGCCGAAAATTTCCTCGGTCATCAGCCGCACGCTGGGCGGCGCGTCGCACACCAGCGCGGGTGCGAGGCGGTGACGCAGGTCGTCGGCCTGTACCCCGTCGAACAGCGCATGAACACGCGCCCCACCCGCCCGGGCTTCGCCCAGCAGACTGAGCAGACGACTGTACTGCCGATGGTCGATGATGCTGGTGTAGTCAGGGCTGCGCAGGCCTTGCGGATAGAGCCGCTGCGCCGCAGCGCGGCAGGCGTCCACGAACGCCGCCTCCTGCCCGCGCGGCAGCAAGACGTAATCGGGCGCGATGCAGGTCTGCCCGGCGTTGATCAGCTTGCCGTAGACGATGCGCTGCGCCGCGTGCCGCAGGTCATAGCCAGGGGTGACGACCGCCGGGGACTTGCCGCCCAGTTCCAGCGTGACCGGGGTGAGATTGGCCGCAGCCGCCGCCATGACGCGCTTGCCCACGCCTGTTGAGCCGGTGAACAGCAGATGATCGAACGGCAGTGCGCTGAACGCCGCGCCCACGTCGGCGTCGCCCTGCACCACGGCGACCTCGTCTGGCGCGAACGCCTGCGCGGCGCGTTGCGCGAACACGGCGCTGAAAGTCGGGGAGAACTCGGACAACTTGACCATCGCCCGGTTGCCCGCCGCCAGCGCAGCCGTCAGCGGCGCGGCGGCCAGCACGAGCGGGTAGTTCCACGGCGCGATGATGCCGACCACGCCCAGGGGCTGTGGCAGGACATGCGCCCGCGCGGGCAGAAACCAGCGCGACACCGGGGCCGCGCGGGGCCGCATCCACTGTTTGCCGTGGCGCAGCGCGTCGGCAATGCTCTCCAGGCTGGGAACGATTTCGAGCAGCCCGGTTTCCGGCGGCGGTCGCCCACCGAAGTCGGCATCGATCGCCTCGGCGAATTCGGCCGCATGCGTGCGCAACAGCGCCTGCAGACGCTGCAGGCGGTCGCGGCGCAAGGCCCAATCCGGGTAGGGTGCCGCGTCGAACGCCGCGCGTAACAGGCTGTGCGCATGCTGGAGTGAAGCCACGAAATCCGGGGCGCGATCCATGAGTGGCGAATGAGGCAGTGACGAGATGACACGCGATGGTAAGACCGCATGCTGCTGCACGCAGGGGCAAGGCACGCCGGGCGGCAGCCAAATCCCTGATTTCGACACAGGTATCAAATTGTGTGTTCGGCAGTATTTGCCTAAGCAATAAACTGCACGGCATGCATTCACCGAACCCTCACCCCGACACGCCACCGCCGCGTTACTACGACGGCTCGCAGTACTGCAAGGAACAGTCCGTGGGCTTTCTGATCAAGCGCGGACTGGCCATTCTGGTGCGCAATCTGGAACATCAGATGCAGGCGCTCGACCTCACCGGCACGCAGTGGCATCCGCTGCTGCATGTGCATCAGGGCTGCGACACCGTGGCCGCCTGCGCCCGCGAGATGCAGACCGACGCCGGGGCGATGACCCGCATGCTCGACCGTCTGGAAGCCAAGGGGCTGCTGGTGCGCGAACGCAGCAGTACCGATCGCCGGGTGGTGAACCTGGCGCTCACCCCCCGCGGCGCCGAAGTGGCCGCGCAGATTCCGCATGTGCTCGCCGAGGTGCTCAACGAGCACCTGCGCGGGTTCAGCCCCAAGGAATTCGCGCAGATGCTCACCCTGCTGCAACGCTTCATCGCCAATGGCGAGGCGCTGGCGGAGGCCAACCAGGCCGCGCCCGGGCCCGATCTGGTGGTGCAGGAGCGCACCCTGGAAAGCCAAGACGACAAGATCGACTCCTGACTCGTTCCCATCATGTTCCCCACACGATTGATGCCCTCCCGCGCCACGCTGGCCGCCCCGCTGCTGGCCGCCCTGCTGCTCGCAGGCTGCGCCAGCACCGAAGGCATTGCGCCCACGGCCAAGATGACCCAGCCGCAGCAACTCGGCCTGCAGCCCGCGCAGACCGCCTTTCCCAAGGCCAACTGGTGGACCACCTTTGATGATCCTGAACTCGACCGTCTGATCGCCACCGCGCTGGCCGACAACCCCAGCCTGCAGATTGCGCAGGCGCGGCTGGCGCAGGCCCGCGCGCAGGTGCAGGGCGCGGGCAGCGCCCTCGAACCCAAACTGGGCGCCGCGGTCAGCTCCACCCGCCAGCAGTTCAGCAACAGTTCCATCTACGGCCCGTTTGGCGGCAACTGGTACACCGACAATTCCGCGCTGTTGCAAGGCAGCTGGGAGCTGGACTTTTTCGGCAAGAACCGCCAGACCCTGCAGGCCGCCATTGGCGAAGCGCACGCTGCCGCCGCGCAGGAGCAGGCCGCGCGGGTGCTGCTGTCGGCCAATGTCGCCAGCGCCTATGTCAACCTGGCCCGGCTGTTGGCGGTACAGGACGTGCTGCAGCAAACCCTGCAGCAGCGCGAGCAAATGCTTGCTCTGGTGCGCGACCGGGTACGCGCGGGCCTGGAAACCACGGTGCAGGAAAAGCAGGCCCTGGCCGAAGTGCCGCAGATCCGGCTGCAGCTCGACCAGACCGCCGTGCAGATCACGCAGGCGCGCAACCTGCTCGCGGCGCTGACGGGCCAGGGCCCGCAGGCCACGGCCACGCTGAGCCCGCGTCTGGACAGCCTTCCAACCCTGGGCCTGCCCGACACCCTGCCCGCCGCGCTGATGGGCCGCCGCGCCGACATCGTGGCTGCCCGCTGGCAGGTGGAAGCCGCGCTGCATGGCGTGAAGGCCGCGCGCGCCGCGTTCTACCCCGACATCAACCTCACCGCATTTGCGGGTTTCAGCGCACTGGGCTTCAGCCAATGGCTGACCGGCAACGCGCAGACGCTGGGCGTCGGTCCGGCGCTGACCCTGCCCATTTTCGAGGGTGGGGCGCTGCGCGCGCAGCTGCGCGGCAAGTCCGCCCTGGCCGATCAGGCCATCGCGCAATACAACGCCACGCTGGTGGACGCCGTACATGAAGCGGCTGATGCCATCGCCGCGCGTCAGTCCATCTCCCGGCAGATCGCGCAGCAGGAGCAGGCGCTGGCCGCCGCGCAGGACGCGATGCGCCTGGTCGACCAGCGTTACAAGGCCGGACTGTCCAACTACCTCACGGTGCTCACCGTGCAGTCTGCCGTGCTCAAGCTGCAGCAGGCGGGCGTGGACCTGAAGGCGCAGGCCCTGGCCGACGACGTGGCGCTGATCCGCGCGCTGGGCGGCGGCTACACCGCGCCGAACCTCCCTGGGCCAACCGCCCAGGCGCAATGATTCCTCCATCCAACAACAACCCGAATCCCCACGGAGCGCATCCATGAGTACCCCCGACAACAGCAGCGCGGCAACGCCGCCCCAGAACGGCAACGGCAAGGCAGCCCGGCGCCGTACCCTGATGCTCAGCGCCATCGTTTTTTTCATCATCGTCGGCCTGATCTACGGCGCCTATCACTACTGGCAGTCGCTGCGCTATGCCTACACCGACGACGCCTATGTGCAGGGCAATCTGGTGCAGGTCACGCCCCAGGTGGGCGGCACGGTGATCGCCATCGACGCCGACGACACCCAGTTGGTGAAGGCCGGACAACCGCTGGTGCAGCTCGATGGCGCCGACACCCACGTTGCCCTGCAGCAGGCCGAGGCCATGCTGGCACAGGCGGTGCGCCAGGTGCGGGTGAGCTTTGCCAACAACGGCACCCTGGCCGCGCAGGTCGCGGTGCGTCAGACCGACGTGACCACGGCGCAGAGCAATCTGCAGACCGCGCAGGCCAATGTCGCCAAGGCCGAAGATGCGCTGCGCCGCCGCCAGGAACTGGCAGGCACCGGCGCGGTCGGTGCCGAGGAACTGCGCCAGGCGCAGATCGCACTGCAGGCGGCCAGGGCGCAATTCGCCACCGCGCAGGCGCAGCTGCAGACGGCGCAGGCCGGGGTCAAGGCCGCGCAGGAACAGCTGGCCAGCGGCGAGGCACTCACTGCGGGAACGGTGATCGCCAACAACCCGGCCGTCAAGCTGGCTGCGGCCAAGGTGCGCGAAGCCTATCTGGCCTATGAGCGCACCATGATTCCCGCGCCGGTCAGCGGTGTGGTGGCGCGGCGCACGGTGCAGCTCGGCCAGCGCGTGGGGCCGGGTGCTCCGCTGATGTGGGTGGTGCCGCTGAACGATGTGTGGATCGACGCCAACCTGAAGGAAACCCAGTTGCGCAACGTGCGCATCGGCCAGAAGGCCACGGTCACGGCAGACACCTACGGCGGCAGCTTCACCTACACCGGCCATGTGGTCGGCCTGTCTGCGGGCACCGGCGCGGCCTTCTCGCTGCTGCCTGCGCAGAACGCCACCGGCAACTGGATCAAGGTGGTGCAGCGCCTGCCGGTGCGCGTGGCGCTCGACCCGCAGCAACTGGCCAGCCACCCGCTGCGCGTGGGCATGTCCACCGAGGTGACCATCGACATTGCTGACCACAAGGGCCCGCTGGTCACCGACCTGCCACCCACCAAACCCGCCGCACGCACCGATGTGTACGCCGCCGACTGGCAGAAGGCCGACACCCTGGTGAACGCCATCATCGCGGCCAACGCGGGCGGCAAGCGCTGATCGGGGGCAGGCCATGGCCACCACACAGGAAATCGAGGAAAGCGCAGCCGGGGCCACCCCTGCCGCGCCGACCACCGCATCGCACCTCACCCCGCTGACTGGCGGCACGCTGGTGCTGGGCACCATCGCCCTGTCGCTGGCGACCTTCATGAACGTGCTCGACACCTCGATTGCGAATGTGTCGATTCCCGCCATTGCCGGTGACCTGGGGGTGAGCTCGTCGCAGGGTACCTGGGTCATCACATCCTTCGGCGTGGCCAATGCCATCGCCGTGCCGCTGACGGGCTTTCTCACCCAGCGCTTTGGCGCGGTCAAGGTGTTCCTCGCCAGCATCCTGCTGTTCACCCTGTTCTCGTTTCTCTGCGGGCAGGCGCCGAGCATCGAAATCCTCATTCTGTTCCGCGTGCTGCAGGGCGCCAGCGCCGGACCGATGATTCCGCTGTCGCAAACCCTGCTGCTTTCCAGCTACAGACCGCAGCGGGCGGGCATGGCCATCGCCATGTGGTCGATGACCACGCTGATCGCCCCCATCATGGGGCCGCTGCTCGGCGGCTGGATCACCGACAACATCTCCTGGCCGTGGATCTTCTACATCAACGTGCCGGTGGGCCTCATCGCCGCGGCGGTCACGGCCTCGATCTACATCCGGCGCGAAACACCCATCCGCAAACTGCCGATCGACTGGACCGGGCTGGGCCTGCTGGTCATCTGGGTCGGCTCGCTGCAGATCATGCTCGACAAGGGGCAGGAGCTCGACTGGTTCTCGTCCCCGGTCATCCTCACGCTGGCTGCGGCTGCCGTGGTGGGCTTCGTGCTGTTTCTGATCTGGGAAATCTACGACGATCATCCGGTGGTCGATCTCACCCTGTTCAAGATCCCCACCTTCACCATCGGCACCCTGTTGCTGGCGCTGGCCTACGGCATGTTCTTCGGCAGCCTGGTGCTGCTGCCGCTGTGGTTGCAGGAATTCATCGGCTACACCGCCACCGATGCCGGGGAGGTGCTGGCCTGGGTGGGCCTGTTCGCGCTGATTCTCTCCCCCATCATCGGGCGGTTTCTGCCCCTGCTCGATTCCCGCTGGGTCACCACGTTTTCCTTCGTGGTGTTTGCCGTGGTGTTCTACATGCGATCGCAGTTCACCACGGGCGACAGTTACTGGGAGTATTCCGTGCCCACGGTGATCCAGGGCATTGCCACAGCGACGTTTTTCATCCCCTTGCTGGGCATCATTCTCGGCGGCCTGCCGCAGCACCGCATCGCCGCGGCCTCCGGACTGTCGAACTTTGCGCGCATCACCGCAGGGTCGTTCGGCACCTCGATCTACACCACCTGGTGGACGGACCGCGCCGATCTGCACCATGAGCAACTGGTCACCCACATCTACGCAGGAAGCCCGGTGGCCAGCCCGGTGATTCAGGGCATGCAGGCGCAGGGTTTCAGTTACGAGCAGGCCTTGGGCGTGATCAACCGCCTGATCGACCAACAGGCGTATACCCTGGCCGTGGACGACATGTTCCGCCTGAGCGCCTGGCTGTTTCTCGCCATGATCGCGCTGGTCTGGTTCATCAAGCCATCCAAGGGCGCCACTGGCGGCGACGCCGCAGCCGCAGCGCATTGATCTGTTGTTCAAAACCCAGAAAGAGGCCATCATGCAAGTCAATCCACCCAAGGCAATCCCGCGTCATCAACCGGCGAGGTCTCAGCCCGCAAGGCGTTTGCTGCGCCCTGCGCTGGCCGCATTGCTGATGTCTGCCGCATCCCTTGCCTGCATGGCGCAGACCCGGGCCGCCGAAGTCTCCGCCCTCTGGGGCGCCGGCAAAGGGGGCGACAACAACGCCACCCTGGCCGTGCAGACCGGCCCGCTGTGGACGCGCAATCTGGCGCACAGCACGCTCGATGTGGTGCTGGAGGGCTCGTTGGGCCAGGTCACCGGGCCGTCGGGTTCTGCCCACCACAGCCTCACCCATGTGGGCCTCACGCCGTTTGCGCGCTGGTGGTTCGCTCCGGATACCGCGATGGAGTTCGGCATCGGCGCCAATGTGTTCTCCGGCACCTATATCGGCAGCAAGCAAATCTCCACCGCCTACCAGTTCGGCGATTCCATCGGCCTGCTGCACCGTTTTTCCGGCACGCCCTGGACTCTCGGCGCGCGGTTCACCCACTACTCCAACGCCGACATCAAGCGGCCCAACCCCGGGCAAGACTATTTCCAGGTCCGCGTGGCCTACAGCTACGACTGAGCCCAAAGACCCATCGGCCTGGTGCGGCACAATGCGCGCACCATGTCAGACAGCCAGCTTGAACCGACCCGCATCATCGCCATCCGCCACGGCGAAACCGACTGGAACGCCGCGTCGCGCATCCAGGGCCATACCGACATCCCCCTGAACGCGCGCGGACGCGAGCAGGCGCAACTCGCCGCCCAGGCGCTGGCCGACGAGGCCATCGATGCGGTCTATGCCAGCGATCTGCAGCGCGCGTGGCAAACCGCCGAAGCGATCGCCACGCCGCACGGCCTGTCCGTGGTGCGTGATCCGGCCCTGCGTGAACGCTGCTTTGGCCAATTCGAGGGCCACAGCTTTGCCGCGCTGGAGCCGCAGCACCCCGAACTGTGCGCCCGCTGGCGCCACCGCGACCCGGCGTTCGCCGCCCCCGGTGGAGAAACCCTGCGGGATTTCGCCGCGCGCGCGCAGAACGCCCTGCGGCACATCGCCGTGCGCCATCCCGGCCAGCTCATCGTGGTGGTCGTGCATGGCGGCGTGCTCGACGCCTTCTACCGCGCCGCCACGGGGCAGGAGCTTCAGGCGCCGCGCAGCTTCGAGTTGCGCAACGCCGCACTCAACCGCCTGCTCTTCGCCCAGGGCCAGCTCACCCTGGTGGGATGGGGCGACACCGCACATCTCGACCGCAGCCTCAATGAAGGCGTGGAGTAAGTCACGGCCGGGACAGATTTCTTCAGCTTTGCGCCCGATCTGATTGGGGCGTTGGTTAGACTGTGACGGTGTTTTTTAGTCCAACCCTTAGCCATGACGTCCTTCCGTTCCCAGTTGTTCCTGCTTCCCGTCGGCCTGCTGCTCGCGCTGCTGGGTGCATCGGCCCAGGCTGGACTGGGGCGGCCGCTGTCCGACGCCGCGCAAGACGGACAGCCGGTGGCGCAGGTGCAGCGCTACGCAGCGCAGGCCGCGTCAGGCGCGACGGCCACGACAGCCAGCGTTCAGACCCAAACGGTGCAAACCGCCCAGGGCGTCACGGTCACCGAATATGCCAATGCGGCGGGCACCGTGTTTGCCATCACCTGGAAAGGGCCGTTCAAGCCCGATCTGCAGCAACTTCTCGGCAGCTATTTCTCCCCCTACATCCAGGCGGCCAACACCCAGACCCAGCAACTCAATCTGTCCATGGTCCAGGGCCAAAATATCGTCGTGCACAGCGCCGGCCGGATGCGCGGCTTCCTCGGTGTGGCCTGGGTGCCCACGCTCGTCCCCGCCGGGTTCGACCCCTCCAGACTGCAGCCCTGAGCGCATCGTGACCATGCGCATGAACACGCTGTCGACCAGCAGGCGTCTTGCGGGGTGCGCGCTCGCCCTGTTCGCCAGCCTGCAGCTCGCCGCCTGCGGTGGCGGCGGCAGCGCCCCACCGCCCGCCACGCCTTCCGCCTCGCTCGCCAACGCGGCAACGGGGCCCAACGTGGTGGCGGTCAGCATTCGCCAGCTCGAAACCAATCCCAACACCATCACCGCCAACACGCCGTATGTCAGCGTGACCGTCTGCGACGCGAACAACAACTGCCAGACCATTCCCGATGTGATGGTGGACACCGGCTCGGCAGGGCTGCGGCTGTTTGCCAGCAAGGTCAGCCTGAACCTGCCCGGCATTGCTTCCGGCAACGGCACGCTTGCAGCCTGCGCGCAGTTCGCCTCGGGCTATGCCTGGGGCAGCATGCACCTGGCCATCGTCCGCATGGGCGGTGAAACCAGCACCACTGCCATCCCCGTGCAGTTCATGAACGATCCCGCACTACCTGCCGCGCCATCGACCTGTGCCGCGCAGGGCACCAACTTCGCGGCCCGGTTTGCCCCGGTGGCCAACGGCATTCTGGGCATCAGCAATTTCATCCACGATTGCGGCGCGAGCTGCACGGCGTCCACTCCCGCCAGTCAGCGCCCGGCGATGTATTACGCCTGCGGCAATGGGGCATGCAGCCAAGCCAGCGCCGAGTTGTCCCAGCAGGGCACCAATCCCATCAGCACCTTCCCCGTGGACAACAACGGCAGCATCCTGTCCCTACCGGCCGTGCCGCTGCCCGGCGGCGCGATCAGCGCCACCGGCACGCTGACCTTCGGCATCGGCACCCAGGCCAACAACGCTCTGCCCGCCGGTGCACAACTGTTCCCCATCGGTCAGGATGCCTACATCAGCGGCATGATCGACGGCGTCGCGGGCCGGGGCTTCATCGACAGCGGCTCCAACGGCTACTTCCTCGACCTCGACTCCAGCGTCACCCGCTGCACCCCCAACAACCCGTCCAGCTGGTATTGCCCGAGCAATCCAGTGGCCCTGTCCGTTCAACTCGCGGGGGCCTCCACCGCGCAAACCCTGTTGATCGGCAACGCCAGCGCCATGTTCAACACCCAATTCACCGCCCTGCCCGCGCTGGCTGGCACCGCAGCCATCGCCAACTTCGCCGACCTCGGCCTGCCGTTTTTCTATGGACGGCCCATCGCCACCGGGCTGGAGGGCACCAATTCCAACGCACCTGACGGGTACTGGGCGTTGTGAGCCTGCATGATGCTGTCATCAAATCAGCCTTCAATGCACAGACCTTGACGCCCTCCCTTGACCTGAACCGAACGCCGCGATGATGCCTCCACCGCAACGCCCACTGTCGCACCGCCTCCTGTCCATCGCAGCCGCCTTCGGCACCGCACTGCTGCTCAGCGCTTGTGGTGGCGGGGGCGGGGGAACGGCCAGCGCACCGACATCGACCAACAGCTCAAATTCAGCGAACGTTCCCAGCGTCTCCGCCGTGAGCGGGACCAACGTCGTCCCAGTCACCATTCGCCAACTGACGAGCAACAGCACGACCCTGACCGCCAACTCCCCCTATGTGAGCGTGACTGTTTGCGCGTCGGGGAGCAGCACCTGTCAGACCATTCCGGACGTGCTGGTCGATACCGGATCGGCCGGATTGCGGCTGTTTTCCGGCGCGCTCAACAGCGCCATGCTCAGCAGCCTGCCCCCGATCGCCAATGGCGGCGGATCGCTCGCGGCCTGTGCCCAGTTCGCCTCCGGCTATGCCTGGGGCAGCATGCGGCTGGCGTCAGTCCAACTGGGGGGGATGGCTTCGACCACCGCCATTCCGGTGCAAGTGATGGACGATCTGGCGCTGCCCTCCGCACCAGCGAGTTGCGCCAGCCAGGGGGTGGACTTTGCCAGCAATTTTTACGGCATCGCCAACGGGATCCTGGGGATCAGCAATTTCAAGTACGACTGCGGCGCTGCGTGCGCGCGAAGTGCCAGCAATGGCGTGTATTTCTCCTGCAGCGGCCGCACATGCACGGGCACGACCGCCGCCACCAGCCAGCAAGGCATCAATCCGGTTGCCACATTTGCCACGGACAACAACGGCAGCGTCCTGGCCCTGCCGGGCGTCCCGCTGCCAAATGGTGCACCGAGTGCGAACGGAACGCTGATCTTTGGCATCAACACCCAGGCCAACAATACGTTCACCGCCGCGCAACTGTATCCGCTCGATACCTCGGGCAATCTCACGCTCACGGTCAACGGCGTGGTCGGCACCGGCTTTGTCGACAGCGGCTCGAATGGCTATTACCTTGCCCTCAGCGGGGTTCAGACCTGTTCCAGCGCAGCGGGCTTCTACTGTCCGCCGCAGGCATTCAACCTCGCAGTCAGCCTGCAGGCCAGCGGCGGCGTGGCGGGTACGGCGCAGAGCATCACCATCGGCAATGCGCAGTCGATGTTCCAGACCGGAAATGCGGCTTTGCCCGCGCTGGGCGGCACATCGGCCATCAATGGTCTGGTCGATCTCGGCCTGCCGTTTTTCTACGGCCGCTCCATCGCCACCGGCCTGGAAGGCACCAACAGCAGCGCGCCCAACGGCTTCCTGCTTTACTGACCACCGAACAGATCGCCGCCCGGGCGCTGCGGCGCGGCCAGGCCCAGGTGGGCATAGGTGGCGGCTGTGGCGATGCGCCCGCGCGGGGTGCGTTGCAGATAGCCCTGCTGGATGAGATAGGGCTCGATCACATCCTCGATGGTGTCGCGCTCCTCGCCGATCGCTGCGGCCAGGTTGTCCAGACCGACCGGGCCGCCATCGAAGCGATGCACCACGGCCTCGAGCAGCTTGCGGTCCATCACGTCAAAGCCCAGCGGATCGACGTCGAGCATTTTCAGGGCGGCGTCGGCCACCGGCGCGGTGATCTGCCCGGAGGTCTTCATCTCGGCGTAGTCGCGCACGCGGCGCAGCAGGCGGTTGGCGATGCGCGGCGTGCCGCGTGCCCGGCGCGCGATTTCTGCCGCACCGGTGGGGTCGATGACCGCACCGAGCAGCCCCGCCGAGCGCAGCACGATGCGGGAGAGTTCTTCCGCCGTGTAGAACTCCAGCCGCGCGACGATGCCGAAGCGGTCGCGCAGCGGGTTGGTCAGCATGCCGGCGCGGGTAGTGGCCCCCACCAGGGTGAAGGGCTGCAGGTCGATTTTCACGCTGCGCGCGCCCGGCCCTTCGCCAATGAGGATGTCGATCTGATAGTCCTCGAGCGCCGGATACAGAATCTCCTCGACCACGGGCGAGAGCCGGTGAATTTCGTCGATGAACAGCACGTCGTTGCGCTCCAGATTGGTGAGCAGCGCCGCCAGATCGCCGGCGCGCTCCAGCACCGGGCCGGAAGTCGAGCGCAGATTCACGCCCATCTCGCGCGCGACGATGTGCGCCAGCGTGGTCTTGCCCAGCCCGGGCGGGCCGAACAGCAGCACATGGTCGAGCGCCTCCGCACGCTTGCGCGCCGCGCCGATGAAAATGTCGAGCTGCTCGCGCACCCGGGTCTGACCAACGTAGTCGTCGAGCTGCTGCGGGCGCAGCGCGCGCTCCACCACCGATTCCTGCGGCGACACCGGCGCGGCGTCGATCAGCCGCGTCGAGGCGGGGGCGAATGCATCAGGTTGGATAGGCACGGCGGGCGCAGCGAAGAACTGGGAATGCGCACAGCATAGATCAACCGCGCAGCAGCGCTTCTTCCGCCACGGCCAACGCGTCGGGCAGGCCAGAGAGCACCACGGTATCGCCTTCGCGCAGTTGCAGGGTCGGGGTTGGCTTGAGCACCTGCCCGTCGCTGCGGCGCACCTGAGTCACCCGCGCGCCCTCGCGGCTGACGGCCCGCAGCATCTGCCCCACGGCGGCCGCCTCGGCAGACAGGGTCACGGATTGCAGACGCGGCTGATCGGCATCTTCCAGCGAGGCATCGTCGCTGCCATGAAACCAGTCACGCAACAGCCCATAGCGTGCGGCACGCGCATGCCGCACCCGCTTGAGCACCCGCGGCAACGGCACGCCCACCAGCGCCAGAGTGTGCGAAGCCAGCATCAGCGAACCTTCCAGAATCTCGGGCACCACCTCGGCAGCGCCGGCCTGACGCAGCTCTTCCAGCGGACCATCGTCCATGGTGCGGACCACCACCGGCACATGCGGCGCATGTTCGCGCATGAGATGCAGGATGCGCAGCGCTGAATGCGTTTCCACATAGGTGATGACCACCGCGCTGGCCCGCTGCAGCCCCGCCGCCTGCAGCGTGGCCAGGCGGGTGGAGTCGCCATACACCACGTTCTGCCCGGCGGCCTTGGTCTGCGCCACACGGTCGGGGTCGAGGTCGAGCGCGATGTGCGGAATGTGCTCGGTGTCGAGCAGGCGCGCCAGATTCTGCCCGCAACGGCCAAAGCCGCAGATGATGACGTGGTTCTGCGCCTTGATGGTGCTGCGCGCGATATTGGTGAGCTGCAGCGATGCCAGCATCCAGTCCGCCGACGACACCTTGAGCACGATGCGGTCGACGTACTGCCCCAGCAGCGGTGTATAGAGCATGGAAATCACCATCGCCGCCAGCACCGGGTTGAGCACCTCGGGCGGGATGAGCCTGTTGCCCGATGCGATATTGAGCAGCACGATGCCGAACTCCCCCGCAGGCGCCAGCCACAGCGCCACCCGCAGACTCAGGCCAGGCGGCGTCTTGCGCAAGCGCTCGATGCCGAACACCAGCGCCGCCTTGAGTACCGGCGGCAGCAAGGCCAGCAGCAGCACCAGCCACCATTGCGCCAGCACCAGGCGCCAGTCGAGCAACATGCCGATGGTGATGAAGAACAAGCCCAGCAGCACGTCACGGAAGGGGCGGATGTCGGCCTCCACCTGCGCCTTGTACGGCGTCTCGGCAATCAGCATCCCGGCCAGAAAGGCGCCGAGTGCCAGCGACAGCCCGGCCAACTCGGTGATCCACGCCAGCCCCAGGGTGAGCAGCAAGAGATTGAGCATGAACAGCTCATCCGACTTGCGCTTGACCACGATGCGCAGCCAGGGCTGCAGCAGCCGCCCGCCCGCCAGCAGAATGACCGCCAGCACCAGCACCGCCTTGATCGCGGCAAACAGCAGCAGGCGCGGCAGATCGGCGCTGTGCGAGGCCAGCGCCGGAATCAGAATCAGCAGCGGCACCACCGCCAGATCCTGAAACAGCAGCACGCCGATGATGTGACGGCCATGCTCCGAGTCGAGTTCGATTTTTTCCGCCAGCAGCTTGACCACGATGGCGGTGGAGGACATGGCAAACGCCCCGCCGATGGCGATGCCCGCACCGATGGGCTGTCGCCAGAGTTGCGGCAGCAGCAGGCCGAACAGCAGGCTGGCGATCAGGGCAACAGCCAGGGCCGACGCCATTTGCGCAGCGCCCAGCCCGAACACCAGCGAACGCATGGCCTTGAGCTGGCCCAGACTGAACTCCAGGCCAATGGAAAACATCAGGAACACCACGCCGAATTCCGCCAGATGCTGCAGCCCGGTCGTGTCTCCAGCCAGCGCCAGCGTGTTGGGGCCGATGACCACGCCCACGGCCAGATAACCCAGCATGGGCGGCATGGACATGGCACGAAACAAGGCCACGCCAATCACGGCGGCAACGAGGTAGAGCAGGGTGAGTTCGAGGCCAGTCATCGAAGCGGGACAGTCGGTACGGCAGGTCGGGAAATCGGGTTGTAGTCGGGCAACGGAGCATAAGTCATGCCCGCGATGCGCCCGCAGCCGGGCACCGCATGGGGCGCAGCAAGCGTTCGGTACTCCGCCCGATTGACCTCTGCCCGGCCAGGATCTGGCAATCTATTTTTCTTCAACCCGGCACGCATTCCGAGAATCGATTACCATGCTCGACGTAGTAAACGCAAAAGTAGGTCGTTTTGAAGAAGATCGTCGAAACCCAGTCTGACTGTTTTGCAGCAGATTGCGGCCTGATTGAATTCCCCAAGTGATTTCTGGCGTGTTTCTGCACTGCGCTGGCATGTTGCTGCGCAGCTCATTCACTTTTTAGGAACTCAAAAATGGCTATGCAAACTGGCTCCGTCAAATGGTTTAACGAAAGCAAGGGCTTTGGCTTCATCGCCCAGGACGGCGGCGATGCCGATCTGTTCGTGCACTTCAGCGAAATTCAAGGCAATGGCTTCAAGACCCTGGCTGAAAACCAACGCGTGCAATTCGAAGTCAAGCAAGGCCCGAAGGGTCTGCAGGCTTCGAACGTGACCGCTCTCTGATCTGACAAGACTCAGACAAAAAACCGCAGCCCCGGCTGCGGTTTTTTTATTCCCGCGTCCATCCACGCACCCGACAAGGACAAGTCATCATGCCCAAAGGCCAACAGCGGACCAACAAGGAAGTCAAGAAACCCAAGGCAGACAAGTCTCCTGCCAAGCCGATTTCGCCGCAGGCGGTACGGCCGGAAATCGTCACCATCGTGCCCGATCGGCACAAGAAAAAATGAGCCGCGGGTGATAGGCAGCCGCCTCAGGATTTGGGTTTGAGGCTCAGAATCCACTGCGCCAGACCCAGCGCCTGATGGGAATTCAGATACCCATCGGGCGCGTAGGCCGGCATGGGAATGACGCCCCATGTGCCCTGGTGCCCATTCAGAATGGCGTCCTGCAGGATGGCGGCGGCATTGGGATTGTGGGCATAGCGCTGCGCGACCGCCGTGTAGGCCGGGCCGACTTTTTTATGGTCGATGGCGTGACAGGAAAAGCATCCCTCGCTCTGCGCCAGCCTGTGCATATCGGCGGCAGACGCCGCCTGCGCAGTCGCGCTCGTCGCGGCACAGATGAGCAGCGCCGCCGCCAGACCCGACAATCTCATTTGAACTGCTGCCCCATGGTCGCGCCCTTGGAGAGCTGGGTGAGATAGGCCACGAGGTCGATCATTTCCGGGCTGTTGTAGGCAGGCGGCTTGCCCATGATGCCAGCGCGCACGCAATGCACGATCTGCCGCTCCAGGGTGTAGACGGCGTGCTTCTTGGCCTTGTACTTGGGGTACTTGGCCGCAGCGCCGATCAGACTGGGCAGGTGCGCGCCCGCAGGGGTGGTGCCCTCGGTCTTGCCGCCGTCGGTGTGGCAGGCGGCGCAGGTCATGGCATGGCTGCTGAAGGCATTGGGCGGCACCCAGGTCTGCTTGGTGCCGAAGGTGTCGTTGGCGAAGATCTGCGCGCCCTGCGCCGCTGCTTCGTCGATCGACGACACCTTGGCGGTTGCGGTGAATTTGCCTGCAGGAGCCGTTGCGGCATATGCCTGCCCTGCGGACAGCGCCAGGGCGGAAATCCAGAGTGCGGAACTGCGCAGTCGTGATGAACTCTTCAGTAGGAACATCGATGTCTCCTCGTGGGGTGCGCGATGGCGCTTTTTGATTGTGCTGCGACTGCCAAGCCGTTGCGGTGAGAAGATGTGACAAGCAGTTTGCAGAAGTGTGCGCCGTGTCATGGGAACCCGTGACGTGCACTGCTACTCTTTACGCACCCAGGCCGTCAGCAGGCTTCCCATGTCCTCCCTTGAACAAGCTCACTGGCACGCCATCGAAACCGCCGCCGCAGTGGCCGCGTTGCACAGCGATGCGCAACGCGGCCTTGCCGCAGTTGAGGCGAGTCGCCGCCTGCGCGAGCATGGCCCCAACAGCCTGCCGAGCGCACCGCGGCGCGGCCCGCTGCTGCGCTTTGCCATCCAGTTTCACAATCCCCTGATTTATGTGCTGCTCGCCGCAGGGCTGGTCACTCTGGCGCTGCGCGACGATGTGGATACTGCAGTCATCCTGGGCGTCGTGTTGATCAATGCGGTCATTGGCTTCGTGCAGGAGGGCAAGGCAGAAAAGGCCCTCGACGCGGTGCGCGCCATGTTGGCCAGCCGCGCCATCGTGCTGCGTGATGGGCAGCGCACCGAGGTGGATGCATCGGATCTGGTTCCAGGAGATGTGGTGCTGCTGGAATCGGGCGCGCGGGTGCCCGCCGACCTGCGCCTGCTCCAGACCAAAAACCTGCGCATCGACGAGTCCGCGCTCACGGGCGAGTCGGTCGCCACCGAGAAGGACAGTGCCGCAGTGCCGCAAACCGCACCCGTTGCCGAGCGCAGCAGCATGGCCTTTGCCGGAACCGTAGTGCGCTACGGCCAGGCACGCGGCCTGGTGGTCGCAACCGGTCGAGAGACCGAAATCGGGCGTATCGGCACCCTGGTTGGCGGCACACCCTCACTGGAGACGCCGCTCACGCGGCGCCTCGATCGTTTTGCCCGGCAGATCTCCTGGGCCATTCTTGCCGTAGGCGCGACCGCCTTCCTCTATGGCGTACTGGTCCGCCAGCTTCCCACCTTCGAGGTGTTTCTCGCCGTGGTTGGGCTTGCTGTGGCCGCAATCCCCGAGGGACTTCCGGCCATCGTCACCATCGTGCTGGCCATCGGCACGCGGAGCATGGCGCGGCAGCGCGCCCTGGTGCGCAAACTCCCTGCGGTCGAAACCCTGGGTTCGGTCACCGTGATCTGCACCGACAAGACCGGCACCCTGACGCGCAATGAAATGACCGCAGTGCGCGTGATGCTGCCGGGCTGCGATCTGACCGTGAGCGGCACGGGCTACGCGGCGGATGGCGACTTCACTTGCGGTGGAGCGCAGCGCACAGCGCATCAGCACGCCGCGCTGCAGGCCCTCGCCACTTGCGCGCTGCTGTGCAACGACGCGCAATTGCAGCAGGATGCAAACGGCGCCTGGCAGCTCCTCGGCGACCCGACCGAAGGCGCGCTGCTGGCGCTGGCCCATAAGGCCAAACTGGAGGGGCCGCACCTGCGTGCACAGTTTCCGCGTCTCGACGCCATTCCCTTTGAGTCTGAGCTGCGCTATATGGCCACGCTGCACCGCGACCCAGCTGGAGGCGCTTTTGTCTTGCTCAAGGGCGCGCCGGAGCAAGTGCTCGAGCTGTGCCGCACGCAGGCTGACGGCGCGCCGCTGCGCCGTGACGACTGGCAGGCGGCCATCGCGCGGGCAGCGCAGGCGGGGGAGCGGGTTCTCGCACTGGCCCGCCGCACGGCGCCCGAAAACACCACGCAACTCACCGTTGCCGACATCCGCGCAGATTTCAGCCTGTTGGGCCTGGTGGGCATGATCGATCCGCCACGCGCCGAAGCCATCGCCGCAGTGGCCGACTGCCAGCGCGCCGGGCTGCGGGTGAAGATGATCACCGGCGACCACGCGGCAACCGCCGCCGCGATTGGCGCGCAGATCGGGCTGAACACCGCACAACCACTGGACGGCGCGATGATCGACCAGTTCGACAACGCCGCGCTGCGCCGCAGCCTGCGCAACACGGATGTGATTGCACGCGCCAGCCCTGAACACAAGCTCAGGCTGGTCTCGGCCCTGCAGGCCGATGGCGAGATCGTCGCGATGACGGGCGATGGCGTCAACGACGCCCCAGCCCTCAAGGCCGCCGACATCGGTGTGGCGATGGGGAACAAAGGCACGGACGCCGCGCGCGAAGCGTCCGATCTGGTGCTGACTGACGACAACTTCGCCACCATTGCGCGTGCCGTGCGTGAAGGGCGGCTGGTGTTCGACAACATCAAGAAGTCGATGCTGTTCATCCTCCCGACCAATCTCGGCGAGGCTGGAGTGATCGTGTTCGCCCTGTTCGCCGGGCTGGATCTGCCGGTCACTGCCAGTCAGATTTTGTGGGTGAACATGGTCACGGCCGTCACCCTCTCGTTGGCGCTGGCGTTCGAGCCTGCCGAGACGGACATCATGCAGCGACCGCCCCGGCCGCCCTCCGAGCCGCTCATCACCCGCACCATGCTGGCGCGCATCGTGTTTGTCGCCATCCTCATGGGCGCAACCACCTTCGGCGTCTTTGAGTGGGAACTGGCGCGCGGCCAGAGCCTGGACGTGGCACGCACGGCCGCCGTGAATATGCTGGCATTCAGCGAGCTGGCCTACCTGTTTCAGGTACGCGCCTACACCGCGTCCGCCCTGCACCGCACCCTGCTGCACGGCAACCTGGTCGCCCTGCTCGTCGCGGCATTGCTGGTGCTGCTGCAACTGGCCTTCACCTACGCGCCACCCATGCAGCAACTGCTGTCCAGCGCACCGCTCTGTGCCTCGTCCTGGGCCATGATCGCCGCACTGAGCCTGACGGTCTTTGCCGCTGTCGAGATCGAAAAGTGGGCCTGGCGACGTGCGGGCCTGCAGCGCATGTGAGTTCCTTCAGAACTGCCGTGCGGAATGTATAGCCCCTTGAAGTGAGGCGAGCGTGGCAAGCGAAGAGTCCATTTCACCTGGGAGAGCGAGGAGTGCATGAACACGATATTGCTCTGGGGGTTTTCCGCTCTGGCCGCCATTTTTTTGTTTCTGCATGGTTTAGAAGCGTTTTCGGATGAAATCACCCGCCTGGGTGGTGACCGCCTGCGCCGTGCCCTGGACCGCATCACGCGAAGTGACTGGCGTGCGGCGCTGGTGGGCGGGTTGGTCACGGCGGTGGTGCAATCTTCCTCGGCCGTCACCTCGATGGTGGTGGGGCTGGCGCAAAAGCGCGCTCTGAGCACGCGGGCCGCCATTGGCCTGATGATCGGCGCCAACGTCGGGACGACCGTCACGGCCTGGCTGGTGGCTTACAAAATCGAGGGGCTGGGGCCGATCTTTGTCACGCTGGGCGGGCTCTGGTCGCTGCTCGGCCCGCGGTCGTGGCGGCCGTATGGCAAGGCCATTTTTTATTTTGGCCTGATTTTTCTGGCGCTTGATCTGGTGGCGCAATCCCTGGCGCCGCTGGCGCACAGCCCGCAGATTGCGGCGTGGCATCCTTTGCTGCAATCGCCTGTGGTGGCGCTGCTGTTTGGCACCCTGCTGACCGCCTTTGTGCAGTCCTCCTCGGTGGTCAGTGGCTTTGCCGTGGTGGCCACTTCCCAGGGCATTCTGGAGCCGGGCGTCGCCGTGTGGATGGTGGCGGGCGCCAATCTGGGCACCACCTCCACCGCGCTGCTGGCCAGCACCAGCCTGGGCCCTCTGGCCCGGCGTCTGGGACTTGTCAACACCGCATTCAATCTGCTGGGCGTGCTGCTGTTTGCCAGCGTGCTGCAGCCTGTCATTGCGCAAGTGCTGCTCTTGCCTGTCACCGCGGCGCAGCAGGTCGCCATGGTGCATACCCTGTTCAACCTGACGGCTGCACTCGTCGGCCTGCTCATTCTGCCCTGGTTGTGGCCCCGGCTGGAGGCGCTGCTGCTTCGGCCCTGAGCTCAGCCAAGGTCAATCCATCCGCATCACCGCGCCAAAATCGGCCGCCTTGGCGTTGTACAGGCTGGAGGTCACCAGCACGTCGACGCCGCTGGCGGCAAACTGCGCGGCGTTGTCCGGGCGAATGCCGCCCGCCGCGTTGATGGTCAGTCGCGGCTGCACGCTGCGCAGTTTGGGCACCAGCGCGGCGAGCTGCTCCGCAGTCATTTTGTCGAGCTGCACGCCGTCGGCACCGGCGCGTGCGGCGGCCAGCGCGTCGTCCTCGCTTTCGGCCTCGATCAGCACGAACTTTTCCGGGCTGTGCGCCTTGGCCCGCGCCACCAGCTGCGCCGCGTCCAGCCCGGGGAGGAACGCACGGTGCTGGGCAAAGATCAGAATGGTCTCTGACAACCCTGCGCGGTGCACCATGCCGCCGCCGCACAGCACGGCGTAGTGCTGCAGCTTGCGCGCGCCGGGGTGCGCCTTGCGCGTGCCGGCCACCTGGATGCGCGGGTTGCCCGCCCTCGCAGCATCGACCATCTGCCGCGTCGCGCTGGCGATGCCGCCCAAGTATTCGAGCAGGTTCATGCCCTGCTTCCAGGCAATGTGCAGGGCGTGGGCATTGCCGTGCAGTCGCAGCACGGCCTGTCCGAATGCGGTGGTGTCGCCATCGGCGGCCAATGGCTCGGCGCGCAGATCCAGCGCCTGCGCCAGACGCCGCAGCGGTGCCATGCCGGCGAGCACACCATGCTGCCGCGCGGTGTAGGTGAGGCTGCCCGCAACATCGGGCAGGCCGAGCGCGCGGGTGGTTTCGTCGTGCAGCGGCTGGTCTTCGATGATGAGCTGATCGATGTCAGCCTGGGTGAAGTACATCATGTTTGGCAAGCTCCTTGTTTTGCAGCATGCGCACGGCAACGAACAGCACCAGGCTGAACGCCCCCAGCAGCGCGCTGAGCAGCCCGGCCTGGGCGTAGTCGCCCGTGGTCACGGTGTTGAAAATGGCAAGTGACAGGGTTTCGGTGCGGCCGAGGATGTTGCCGCCGAGCATCAGCGAAATGCCCACTTCGCCCATGCCGCGGGCCAGCGCCAGCAGCAGCCCTCCGAGCAACGCAGGCAGGGCGATGGGCAGGTGCATGGTGAGGTATGCATTGCGCGGCCCACGGCCGAGGGTCAGCGCCACTTCGTGCCACACCCTGGGGTGGGTCTGCAGCGCGGTCTGCAGGGTCTTGACTGCCAGCGGCAACCCGGCGATGAACGCGGCCAGCAGCAGACCCGGAAAAGTGAAAATGAAGTTGATGCCCAGGGTCTGCAGCCATCGCCCCAGCAAACTTTCGCGGCCCAGCAGCCACAGCAGGCCGAAGCCGATGACCACTGGCGGAAACACCAGCGGGATGGTCACCACCGCGTCCAGCCAGGCGGAGCGCCTCAAACCGAATTGCAGGGCGTAGCACAGCAGCACCGCCGCCAGCGCGTAGGCGGGCAACACAAGCACGGCGATCTGGGTGCTGAGCCACAGGGCTGCCCAGGCATCCGGCGTGAGCGCGGGCATCTGCCAAGTGTCAGAGCCCGGCCTTGCGCAGGATGTCCTGCGCCGCCTTGCCTTGCAGGAACTGCGCAAACTGTGCGCGGCTGGCGGCGGTTGCGGGTTGCGCGCCATCTGCCGGGAACGCGGCAACGATGTCGATCGGTGCATAGCTCTCTGGCCCCGGCTGCAGCTCCAGATAACCACCGAGCTGGCCCTTGACGGCCAGCGCCTCGGTCAAGTTGAAAAACCCGGCGTCGATCTGACCCGAAGTGAGATACGCGCTGATCTGCGGCATGGTCTGCACGATCTTGAGCTTGTCCTGCAAAGGTTCCCACAGCCCCTTGGCCTTGAGCCACTGCTCGGCAGCGCGGCCGTAGATGGCCTGCTGCGGATTGGGCAGGGTGATGGACTGCATCTGGGGCAGATCGCGCACCGGGTCGGTGATGGGGTCGGGGCTGCGCCGTCCCATCAGCTTGCGCCGCCAGGCCAGCGCGAGCTTGCCCTGGCCGAGCGGAATGCGCAGCGGCAGGTCGAGGTCTTTGGCGTGGTCGATGAAGTCGGCGTCGCCGATCAACACATCCACCCGACCGCTGGCGCGCGCCTGCGCGAAGAGTTGCTGCAGATTGCCGTAACTGCGCTCCACGGCAACGCCGGTCTGCCGCGTGAACTCGGCGCACAGCGCCTCGACCGGGCGCTTGTAGCCCGCGCCGGCCATGACGAGCAGGGGCACCGGATCGGCGGCCGCGGCGCGCGCCGCAGGCAAGGCGGCGGCCAGTGCCGCCAGAACGAAATGACGTCGTGAAAGGTATGAAGGTTGCATGACAAACTTTTGTCGTGATCAGTCGCAGCGGCGATGACGGAACACTTTCCACGCCGAGATCGCCAGAATCAGCGCGAGCAACAAGCCGAGTCCGTCGGTCGGCACCACGCCGAGCAGCAGGCCGCCCAGCAGGGAACCGAGCAAGGAGCCCGCGGCCATGCCGAGCAAGAGCGCGCGATGGGTGCGCAGCACGGCGAACGCCGCGCTCTCGCGGTAGCGCGCAAAGCCGACGACCATGGTCGGCAGCGAAATGAGCAGCGACAGGCTGCCCGCGAGCTTGAGGTCCACGCCCCACAGCAGCACGATGGTCGGGATCAGCAGTTCTCCCCCGGCCACGCCCATCACCGCGGCGAACATGCCGATCACCAGACCGGCGGCGATGCCCAGCAACGCATGCCCCCACGCAGGCAGCGCCGCGTGCAGATCCGGCAGCGCGCGCAGCCCGAACACCTGCTCGGCGGCCATGCTCGCCGCCAGCAGCACCAGCAGCACGAACAGCACGGTGTCGAGGGTCTTGCGCGGCAGGCGCATCGCCCAGCCTGCCGCCCACCACGCGCCGAGCAGGCTGCCGGCGAGCAGGTTGACGACCACCGGCCAGTGCGGCAGCAGCGCATCGAGCGGCACTGCGTGCAGCCGGGCGACGATGGCGATGGTCACCACCAGAAGAGACAGCGCCTTGTTGGCGATCACCGCCTGCAGCGTGGCCAGACCGAACAGCCCGACGAGAACCGGCAGACGGAATTCCGCGCCGCCGAGTCCGACCAGGCCGCCGAGCAGGCCGATGGCCAGTGCAGCGGCAAAGCCCCAGAGCGGGCTTGTGCGGGCGATGCGCGGGGTCACACCTTGGCCGTCCATCGGTCTGTCCGCCTGGGGTTCATTGCGTCAGGTCACCCGCCAGCGCAACCGCCTTGACCAATGCCCACACGAGCATCCCGGGGCGCAGCTCCAGCCGTTCGCGCGAGGCGCGGGTGATTTCGGCAAACAGCAGCTGGCCGTCGCCGAGTTCGAGCCGGACCAGCACGTTGACCGGATGCGCGGCGTCGGCGATGTCGACCACGCGCGCCTGCAACTGGTTGTTGATCGACACTTCGGGCAGGTGCAGCAGCGAGATGCTCACATCGCGCGCGCTGACCTGCAGCCGCATCACCCGCCCGGGCGCGCAGCCGCTGCACGCCTCCTCGGGCACGCGAAGCAGCTGCCCGGCGACTTCGAGCGCGCGCAAGCCTTGCGCGGCGCTGTCGGCGCGGCATTGCAGCACGGCGACATGGCTGTGCCCGGCAAACAGCGGCGAGCCCGGCAGCGCCACCGCCTGTGCCAGCGGTAGGCTGTCCAGCACCTGTCCGCCCTGCATCATCACCACATGGTCGGCCAGCCGCAGCACTTCGGCCGGGGCATGGGTGACGTAGAGCACCGGGATGTCGAGCTCGTTGTGCAGTCGCTCCAGGTACGGCAGGATTTCCTGCTTGCGCTTGATGTCCAGCGCCGACAGCGGCTCGTCCATCAGCAGCAGCTGCGGCTGCAACGCCAGCGCGCGCGCAATGCCCACGCGCTGACGCTCGCCACCGGAGAGCAGGTGCGGGCGGCGCTGCAGCAGGTGGTCGATTCCCAGCAGTTCGACGATCGGCGTGATGTCGGCATCGCCGCGCCCGGCGCGCTTCAAGCCATAGCGCAGATTGCCCAGCACCGACAGATGCGGAAACAGATTGGCGTCCTGGAACACATAGCCCAGGGGGCGGCGGTGCGGCGGCAGGAAGCTCTGGGCATCCTGCCACACCTGGCCCTTGAAGTGCAGCGTGCCGCTGGGGCGCTCCAGCCCGGCCACACAACGCAGCAGTGTGGTCTTACCCGAACCCGAGTGGCCGAACAGCGCGGTCACCCCGCGGCCTGGCAGGCTTTGCTGCACCCGCAACGTGAAATCGGGCCAGCGCAGCGTGAGGTCGATGTCGATGGTCTCGGCCATGGTCACGCCTTCTTGGGGTTGGGTCGCCAGGCATGGAGCGACAGCAGCACGAGGAAGGAGAACACCAGCATCACCGCCGAAAGCCGGTGCGCCCCGGCGTATTCCATCGCCTCGACATGGTCGTAGATCTGCACCGAGGCCACGCGGGTCTCGCCCGGCAGGTTGCCGCCGATCATCAGCACCACGCCGAATTCACCCACGGTGTGCGCAAAGGTGAGGATGCCGCCAGTCAAAAACCCGGGCAGCGCCATCGGCAGCGCCACGGTAAAGAAGGCATCCCATGGCGAGGCGCGCAAGGTGGCAGCGGCTTCGAGCGGCTTGTCGCCGATCGCCTCGAAGGCGTTTTGCAGCGGCTGCACCATGAACGGCAGCGAATAAAACACCGAGGCGACGACCAACCCCCAGAAGGTGAACGGCAGGGGATGTACCCCCAGCCAGTTGGTGAAATGGCCGATGAAGCCAAACGGCCCCATCGCCAGCAGCAGATAGAACCCCAGCACCGAAGGCGGCAGCACCAGAGGCAGCGCGACCACCGCGCCAATCACTCCCCTGAGCCGCGAGCGGGTGCGCCCGAGCCACCAGGCGATCGGGGTGCCGATGACGAATAGACAGGCGGTGACGGTGATCGCCAGCTTGACCGTCAGACCGATGGTCTGCCAGTCCTCGGCAGTCAGCAGCAGACTCATCGCTTACTTGATCTCACCGGGCAGAACGAAGCCGTAGCGCGTCATGACTGCGCGCGCCTCGGGCGTATTCATGTACGCGGCAAACGCCTTGGCCGCGGCGTTGTTTTCTCCGCGCTTGGTGAGGATGAAGCCTTGCTCCAGCGGTTCGTGCAGATTGTCAGGGATGAGGTAGTACTTGCCCTTGCTCGCCAGTTGCGGGTTGAGCGCGAGAGACAGCGCAATCACGCCGACCTGCGCATTACCGGTCTCGACCAGTTGCGCGGTGTGCGAAATGTTTTCGCCAAACACCAGCTTGGGCTCGACCTTGTCCCACACCTTGGCGGCCTTGAGCGCTTCTTCCGCGCGCTTGCCGTACGGCGCATGCTTGGGGTTGGCGATCGCGATGTGCGCGATCTCCGGGCTGGTCAGGCTTTGCAGCGTCATCTTGCTTGCATCCAGGGTGGGGCTCCACAGAACGATGCGGCCAAACGCGTACGGCGTGACCTTGCTCGCGCTCAGCCCCGCCTTTTCCAGGTCGCGCGGGTACTGGATGTCGGCAGAGAGGTACAGGTCGTACGGCGCGCCCTGCTGGATCTGGGTGAAGAACTTGCCCGATGAACCATAGACCACTTCGACCTTGTCATTCGGGTGCGCTTTTTCGAACGACTGCACGATGTCGGCCATCGCAAATTTCAGGTCGGCAGCCGCAGCGACGGTGACCTTCTGCGCATGCGCGGCGGCCATGCCAAACGACAGCCCCAGCGCGACCAACAGGTTTTTCCAAGACTTGATCATGACAACCTTCCAGGTTTTGAAATGGAACAAAGCAGCGCCTCAGTGCGCCGCGCAATCGGCATAGCCGGATTCACGAACGAGCAGCTGCGTCAGTGATGTGATGTGGCGGGCGCGCGCGGCCATCGGCGCTGCGCTCCACGACGAGGCGGCAACGGACGCGCGTGGGCGCAACAGGTTTTGCATGACTTTCCGCAACATTTGCAGTCTTTGCTTACATCAGAACGGAAAACAGCCAGAAAAACGCGGCCCGCAACGCCTGCTGCGGGCCGCCAAGCGAGATGGGACGCTTAGTCCACCCCGAGGATGACGTGGGTCGCCTTGATGAGCGCGCACGCGGCGTCGCCCGCTTTCAGGTCGAGTGTCTTTTCGCTGCCGGTGGTGATCATCACCACCAGCTCGGTGCCGCCCTTGAGGCCGAGCACCACTTCGGTGTTCACCGCGCCGGTGGTGATCGACTTCACCGTGCCGCACAGGGTGTTGCGCGCCGAGGTTGCCGGAGCCGCACCTTTGACCAAGATGGGCCAAGACGCCTTGACCAGCGCCCAGGCGGGTTTACCTGCAGCCAGCCCCAAGCGATGCGCGCTGTCCTTGGTGACGATGGCCACCAGATGTTGGCCGTCACCCAGATCGAGCACGACCTCGGTGTTGACCGCGCCGTCGTGGACGGCATGGACATGGCCTTTGAGATGGTTACGGGCGCTGGTTTGCATGGGGGATTCTCCAGATGGGATGAAAGCGGGTTTCGATGTATTTGTTCAAACATTCCAGAACGCGCATGGAACCTGCACGCAACCGCCATCTTACAAAAATCATATGGAAAAACAGCGTGTTGTCTCGCATCAATGGCATGGACATCGCATTTTGATTACCCATACTGTCAGATACGTTGTATCTAAATAAATATAGTGAGAGGAGGCTTTTGCTGTCAAGCGAAAAAGCGCGACAGCTTCACCGACGAGGAGAAACACCATGCAGAGAAGGGCAGCACTGCGGCTTGCGGCGGTTTGGGCGGGCGGTGCAGTGACGCAGGGCAGTGCATTCGCAGGGGCTGGCGTTGATCCAGCCCCGTCCAACGCGGCGGTGATCAGGGTGCCGCTGGCCAAGGGGCTGAGCGCGCACGACTGTGTGCAGTCGATGCAGCTGCGCGCAAACTTGCTGAACATGAAACAGGTTGGCGACCTGCCGCTGTCCGAGCAGGTGCAGGCCATGAGCGGCAAGCCGCAGCGCCTGATCCGGGTGTTTCTGTTCTGCGATCTGCCGACTGCGGTGCAAATGGTGGCGGGCAGCATCGACTTTGCCGCCTATCTGCCGTGCCGCATCACCTTGGCCGAGGACGAGCGCGGCAAGCCCTGACTGGTGATGATGAATCTCAGGCCGCTGATCGACAGCGTGCCGCCCGGTTCGCCGCTGCGCAAAAAGGCCGAGACGGTGGGTGCAAAGCTGATGCAGATCATGCAGGCGGGCGCCAAGGGGTCTTTGTAAATCGGTCTGGCCTACAGGCCATCATGCCGCATGCGGCTGTCTGCACTGCAGCCGTGCAGCCGCTTGCAGCTCGACAACGGCCTGCAGCACGCCCTGCGCAATGCGCACCGGGCGTTCGCCCAGGCCGAAGCACAGCGCCGGATCGCCACGCGGATCGACCTCGATCAACTTGGTCTTGGGCTGCACCGGGACGCCGGAGCGCGTGAGCCCGCGCAGCACACCGGAAAGCGGCGCGTGCAGGCTCACGCTGCGGCCCTGCGCTGTGCGCACCAGCCCGACCTCCTCGCCTGCCTGCACCACGGCACCGATCTGCAGCGGCGAATGAAACGTGCCGGCAGCCGGTGCGTACACCAGGCGCTCGCGACCGGCGCCGAGAATCGGCCGTGGCTCACCGGCCAGTGCGCGCGTGGGGCCGTTGCGGATCACCCGCCCCAGCTCATCGCCCCAAGCGGATTCCACCACCAGGCTTGCGTTGTAGCCAGCCGTATATCCTGGGCCGATGCCGACCGAATGAGCAGCGAGCAGCCGCAGATTGGGCTGCTCGGCGGCATGCTTGCGCAGGCGCGCGTCAACCACCACGGCAATGCCCAGGGCATCGATCCAGCGCGGCAGATCGGGAGCAACCACCAGCGGCAGCCAGCGCCGACTGCCCAGCGCCTGCAGCGCGTCTTCCGGCTGGAACACCCGCACCGCGCTCAAACCCAGAAGGGTGGCCTTGCCGTCGAAGACCGCATCGACCCAGCACATGCCGCGGCGCGGCGCGGTGGGGTGCTCGGCCTCGATCAGCAACACGTCGTGTCCGCTCTGGAACAGGGCATGCGCCACCGCAGAGCCCACGTCCCCGGCGCCCAGCACGGCAACGACGGCCAACGGCGCAGCGTGAGCGCCGGGAAAACGCTTGATGGTGGGCAATTCCGGTGCAGTCATCGCGGCGCAATGTGTGGGAAAGGGCAGTCATCAGTATATTCTGTGGAATATTACGAAATATATTTATTGGAGCCTTTCGATGCCTGCACCACACCGCACCCGCCGCCAGAGACGCAGCCCCCTTGCACGCCCGATGTGGCTGCCCCTGATCGCCGCGCTGCACGCCGCAGGCGTCGCCGCGCAGACCACCGCGTCGCAGCCGGTGTTCCAGCTCGGCGAGGTGGACGTGCAGACCACGGCGGTGGCCAAGCCGCCGCCTGGCGGCACGAGCAGCAGCGTGGTCACGCAGCAGCAAATGCTCGACCGCGGCGCGCTCGATGTCGGCGAGGCGCTGGCCGATCTGCCCGGCGTGACCCCGGTGACGCTGGGGCAGCGCGGCGAGACGCAGGTCAACATCCGCGGTTTCGACTCGCGCCAAATCACGCTCAACATCGACGGCATCCCGATTTACGTGCCGTACGACGGCAACGTGGACTTGAGCCGGCTGCTCACCCCGGGCATTGCCGAAATCGTCGTGACCAAGGGCCTGGGGTCGCTGATGTACGGGCCGAACAATATGGGCGGGTCGATCAACATCGTCACCCAGGCGCCGAGCAAAAAACTCGAGGGCAGCATCACCGGCGGTGTCACCGCCAACCAGCACAAGGTCTATGGCAACGATTTTTCCGTGCAACTCGGCAGCCGCATCGACAACCGCTGGTACGTGCAGGGCGGCGTGGCGGTGGCGAACCGCAACGGTTTTCCGCTGTCTGGCGACTTCCAGCCGGTGCCGGCGCAGCCGGGCGGCAACCGCTTGAACGCAGCCAGCCACGACATCAACGCCAACCTCAAAGTCGGCTTCACCCCCAACGCGACCGACGACTACGCGCTGGGGATCTACACCGTCGATTCCGACAAGGACTCGCCGCCCTACACCGGCAACACCAAGCGCACCGGCCAGCCGGTGCGCTACTGGCGCTGGCCGCAGTGGAACAAGCAAAGCGTCTATTTCATCGGCAACACCGCAGTCGCCAGCGGCTACCTTGTATGTTCAAACCAGACCAGCGCGGTACAGTCCAATCATCGCTGAGGTGACCAGACCGGACCGTGCAGCCTGTAGCCTCCTCGAGTCGACGAGCGTGCTCGCCAGCTCGTTTTTGAGTCGATTGCGCACGGACCCCGTGCTGGTCTTTCTGGTGCCCGAACGGTTAGCCGAGCGGCGTTTGGCCTGCTCGCATGCACAAGGAAGGGAGATGAAGACCATGTCTGGATCATCCGTGATGGTGGGGATCGACGTTGCCAGTGCGCACGTCGATGTGGCGTGCTTGGGAGCGGCTTTGCCAGTTGAGTTGGCCCATGTCCCCAACGATGCCGAGGGGCATTGTGCGCTGGCCGACGCCTTGGTCAAGCTGCAACCCGCGCTGGTACTCATGGAAGCCACTGGCGGCTACGAGGCGGCGCTGGCGTGCGCGCTGCAGGCGGCGGGACTGCGCGTGGCGGTCATCAATCCGCGCATGGCGCGTGACTTCGCCCGCGCGATGCAGCGCCTGGCCAAGACCGACCGCATCGACGCGGCGACCCTGGCCGAGTTCGCGGCCGTGCTGGCCCAGCGTCCTGACTGCGAGCGCTTCGTGTGCCCGCTCAGTGAGCCCGAGCAGCAGGATCTCGCCGCCCTGGTGACCCGCAGGCGCCAGCTCGTGGCCATGCAGTTGTCCGAACGCCAGCGCCTGCGCTTGGCGCGCCCGGTTGCCCACCCGAGCATCGAGGCCTTGCTCGAGGTCATTGCTCGCCAGCTCGACGACGTCGATGCCCAGATGCTCAGCCATGTCGAGCAGCACCACGCCGCAATGGCCAAGCTGCTGCAAAGCGTGGCGGGCATCGGTCGCATCGCCGCTGCCACGCTGATTGCCGAGCTTCCGGAACTGGGGCGGCTCAACCGCCGCCAGATCTGCGCGCTGGTCGGCGTGGCCCCTTACGCCAACGATTCGGGCTCCAGCCGGGGCCGAAGGCGCATCATCGGCGGGCGCTTCGAGGTGCGGCGCGCCCTGTACATGGCCACGCTTGCCGCCACACGATGCAACCCTGCCATCCGCGCCTTTTACGAGCGCCTGTTGGCCGCGGGCAAACTCAAGAAGGTGGCCTTGATCGCCTGCATGCGCAAGCTGATCACCCACCTCAATGCCATCGCCCGGAACCACCTGAACGCTCAACATCACCCTCTCACCGCTTGACTTTCAACACGGTTTACTTGTATCTGCAACATCCGCTGTCCGCCGCGCAGGCGCAGGCCATCGTGCACCCCAACCCCGCGGACTACCCGACCAAGTACTGAACGCCATGGACGCGAACTGCGCGCAGGCCGCTGCGCTGCCGCAAATCGGCATGATGCTGCACATGCAGCCCGCGCCGGGCGAGTCGATCCCGGGGTTTCTGGCCAGCCGCGCCGATCTGGTGGCGGCGCTGGAGGAGGTCGGCGTGTCGTCGGTGTGGGTCACCGAGCATCACTTCGACCCGATGAGCCTGAGCGCCTCGCCGCTGTTGCTGCTCGCGCACTGGGCCGCGCGCACGCAGCGCATCCAGCTCGGGGTGGCCGCGGTGCTGGCCGCAGGACGCAGCCCGGCGCTGCTGGCCGAGGAGATCGCGCTGTTGTCCCAGCTCGCTCCGGGACGCATCGCGCTGGGCTTTGCCAAGGGCGGGCCGTTCGAGGCGCAAAAACGCGCGTTCGGCTGGGGCAGCGAGCAGGCGCGCGCCGACATGCGCACCGTGGTCGATGCCGTGCTCGACCTGCTGCACCCGCAGCCGACCGCGGCGCAGACCGCAGCGCCCGACGCCGCGTTGCAGCCGCCGTTGCATGGCAGCTTGCCGATGTTCGTCGCCAGCCGCGACCCCGACACGCTGGCGTGGGCCGCGCGCCGTGGGCTAGGTTGGATGAGCGCGCAGTTCTGGCCGCTGGACATGTACGACGCGCAAGCGGTCGACTGGAGCGTTGCCGCAAGCCAGCCGGCCGACGCGCTGCTGGTGCGCGGGCTGTGGATCGACGACGACGCCACTGCCGCGCGCCGCCACGCGCTGGCGTGGCTGGCCGACTTCCGCCGCAGCAAGCAGGCGCAGTGGAAGGTGGGGTTTCGCGGCCCGCTCGACCTGGACGAGAGCGAAAGCCTGACGCGCATGATCGTCGGCACGCCGCAGGACTGCGCCGCGCAACTCGAAGCGCTATTGCGGCAGCGGCAGGTGCCGCGTCTGGCGTTCAACCCGATGCATGCACACCCCGACGCGCAGTTGACGCAGATGCAGCGCTTGCTGCACGAGGTGCTGCCGCTGCTGCCGCAGCCCGTTGCGCCCGCGCGGGTAGCGCAAAGCGCATGAGAACCCTGTGGCTGCTCGCCGCGCTGCTGGCGCTTTCGACGCTGGGTTCGTTGCTGCTGGGCCGCTATCAGCCCTCGCCGCTGGAAGCCGCGCTGCGGCTGTGGCAGGGGATCACGGGTCAGCCCTCGGAGCTGTGGACGGTGATCGTCGCGCTGCGCCTGCCGCGGGTGCTGGCCGCAGTAGGCATCGGCGCGGCGCTGGCGACTTCCGGCGCGGCGTACCAGGCGCTGTTTCGCAACCCGCTGGCTTCGCCCGAGGTACTCGGCGGGTTGGCGGGCGCAGCGTTCGGCGCGGCGCTGGGCATCCTGCTCGGCACGGCGCTGTGGCAGGTGCAGCTGGCGAGCTTTGCCTTCGGGCTGCTCGCAGTGGCGCTGACGCTGCTGCTGGCGCGCCTGGTCGGGCAAAGCGGCATCGTCGTGCTGTTGCTCGCCGGGATGATCACCGGCGCGTTTTTCACCGCGCTGCTGTCGGCGGCCAAGTATGTGGCCGACCCGTACGACAAGCTGCCGGCGATCACCTACTGGCTGATGGGCACGCTGTCGGCGGTGCGCGCGCACGACGTGTGGTGGAGCCTGCCGCCGATGGCCGCGGCGACCTTGGCGCTGGCGCTGCTGGGCCATGCGCTCAATGTGCTGAGCATGGGCGACGAAGAGGCGGCAGCGCTGGGCATGCCGGTGCGGCAGGTGCGCGCGCTGGTCATCGCGCTGGCCACGCTGCTGGGCACGCTGTCGGTGGTGCTCGCCGGAATGGTCGCCTGGGTCGGGCTGCTGATTCCGCAGATCGCGCGGCTGGTCTGGGGCGCGGACAACCGCCGGGTGCTGCCCGCCTCGGCGCTGCTCGGCGCGCTCTATGTGCTGCTGCTCGACGACGTCGCGCGCACCGCGTTCACCGTCGAGCTGCCGCTGGGCGTGCTCACCGCGCTGGTCGGGCTGCCGGTGTTCGCGCTGGTGCTGCGACGGGTGGCCGTGGGCTGGTCGGATTGAGGGGAAAGCGATGATCGAAGCGCGCGAGCTGCACATCGGCTACGGCGGGCCCGACGTGGTCAGCGGCGTGAGCCTGCGCCTTGGCCTGGGCGAGACGGTCGCGCTGCTCGGGCCCAACGGCTGCGGCAAGACCACGCTGCTCAAGACGCTGTGCGGCATCCACCCGGCGCATGGCGGCACGCTGCAGGTCGATGGCCGCGACCTGTCCACGCTGTCCGCGCCCGAGCGCGCGCGGCGCATCGCCTACGTGCCGCAACAGCACCGCCTGGTGTTCGCCTACAGCGTGGCCGACGTGGTGATGATGGGGTGGCTGGCCGGGCGCGGGCTGATCGCGCGCCCCACGCCCGCCGACCGCGCCGCGGTGCATGCGGTGCTCGCCCGGCTGGGGCTGCAGGATCTGGCTGCGCGCAGCTATACCGCGCTCTCCGGCGGCCAGCGCCAGCAGGTGCTGATCGCCCGCGCGCTGGCGCAGGACGCACCGTATCTGCTGCTCGACGAACCCGCGAGCAGCCTGGACTACGGCAACCAGCTGCGGCTGCTCGAACTGCTCGGCCAGCTGCGCGACTCCGGGCGCGGGGTGCTGTTCACCACCCATCACCCCGACCATGCCTTCGTCGTCGCCACCCGCGTGGTGCTGATGCAGCAGGGCCGCTTCATCGCCGAGGGCACGCCGGCGCAGTGCATGCACCGCGCGCAACTGGCGCGGTTGTACGCCGTTCCCGAGGCGCGGCTGGCGCAGGCCGCGAGCGCGCAGCGCTGGGCACAACAGGCCGGCTGAAGCGCAGCGGCACAGCGCCTATACTTGGCTTCGCGCCGATTTGCCCTGGGCTTGCGGGCGCGTAACAAATCCAGCTAAAACAGCGCAGACCACCGGCGGTTTTCGCTGCATTGCCAGCGCCGCCGGTTTTGTTTTTCGGGAACACGCATGAGTGCCTCGCCCTCCGCGCTCGGAGATGTCACACCGCAGCGCATGTCCTTCGCGCAGCCGCTGCCGCTGCAAAGCGGCGCGCAGCTGCCTGCCTATGAGCTGGTCTACGAGACCTATGGCACGCTCAACGCCGCGCGCAGCAATGCGGTGCTGGTGTGCCATGCGCTCAACGCCAGCCACCATGCCGCCGGCACCCATGGCAGCGATCCCAAGAGCGTGGGCTGGTGGGACAACCTCATCGGCCCGGGCAAACCGCTCGACACCGAGCGATTTTTCGTCATCTGCATCAACAACCCTGGATCGTGCTTTGGCTCGACCGGGCCGATGAGCATCGAGCCAACCAGCGGCAAGCCGTGGGGCAGCCGATTTCCCGTGGTCACGGTGGAAGACTGGGTCGATGCGCAGGCGCGGCTGCTCGACCGCCTGGGCATCGCCCGGCTGGCGGCAGTGATCGGCGGCAGCCTGGGCGGGATGCAGGCGCTGTCGTGGACGCTGCGCTACCCCGAGCGTGTGGCGCACTGCGCGGCGATCGCCACCGCGCCCAGTCTTTCGGCGCAGAACATCGCGTTCAACGAGGTGGCGCGCCGCGCGATCATCACCGACCCCGACTTTCACGGCGGCGACTTCTACGCCCACGGCGTGGTTCCCCGGCAGGGGCTTGCGGTTGCGCGGATGATCGGCCACATCACCTATCTGAGCGACGATGCGATGGCGACCAAGTTCGGCCGTGCGCTGCGCAACGGCGCGCTGGGCTATGGCTTCGGCGTGGACTTCGAGATCGAGAGCTATCTGCGCTATCAGGGCGACAAGTTCAGCGGCTATTTCGACGCCAATTCGTATCTGCTCATCACCCGCGCGCTCGACTATTTCGACCCGGCGCGCACCACCGGCGGCGACCTCGCCGCAGCGCTGGCACCGGCCACCGCACGCTTCCTGCTGGTGAGCTTCACCACCGACTGGCGTTTTTCGCCGCAGCGCTCGCGCGAGATCGTCCAGGCGCTCATTTCCAACCGCCGCGCGGTGACCTACGCCGAGGTCGACGCGCCGCAGGGCCATGACGCCTTTCTGATGGATCACCCGCACTACCACGGCGTGGTGCGCGCCTGGTTCGACCGCATTGCCCAGGAGGTTGCGCGATGAGCACGCCGCTATCCGTCATTGCCGACCTGGTGCCGCATGGCAGCCGGGTGCTCGACCTGGGCTGCGGCGACGGCCGCATGCTCGCGCACCTGCGCGACACCCGCGGCTGCACCGGACTGGGCGTGGAAATCGATCCGCAAAACCTGATCGCCGCAGCCGCCCGGGGGGTGGACGTGCTGCAGTACGACCTGGAACAGGGGCTGTCGCTGTTTGGCGACCGCAGCTTCGACGTGGTGCTGCAGATCGACACCCTGCCCAATATCCGCCATACCGAAAACGCGCTGCGCGAAACCGCGCGCGTGGGACGGCTGGGCATTCTGAGCTTCGCCAATTTCGCCCACTGGAGCATCCGCCTGCAGATCCTCACCGGCCGCCTGCCGGTGACGCCCGAACTGCCCTACGAGTGGTACAACACCCCGAACCTGCGCGTGGCGACTTACGCCGATTTCGAACGCCTGGCCGCGCATTGCGGTCTGCGCCTGGTCGACGCCTTCGGTGTGCGCAACGGCCGCCGCATCAACTTTGCACCTGGATTGCTGGCCACCGAGGCAGTGTTCTGCGTGCAGGGCGCGTGAAGCGGCTGGGCGACACTGAATCCGTGTTGCCCTAAGCCTTGTAGCTCGGCAGCTCGATGACGTAGGTATCCACCGCGGCGTTCGGATCGAGGACCGGATTGCTCGGATCGCCGTTGCCCCAGTCGCTCTGGAACAGGATGCGCGTGCCGCTGGTGCTCAGGGTCACATTGGTCTGCGCCCAGTAATTGCTCTGCGGCGCATTGCTGTAATTGCCGGTACTGCGGTGATGAGCGAAGCGGTATGTCGCGCCCGTGGTCAGGCTGGTCAGCATGATTTCCTGATCGAGCAGCGTGGTCGGGTTGGGAGTGGGGCCGTTGTTGCCCGTGCCGTAAATGTCTCCGGTCATGCCGGTGGCAATCCACATCGGGTTTTTCCAGGCAGTCGATCCGGTCAGGCTGCCGGTGGCAGGATAGCCATACACCGGTGTGCTGGATTCACCCACCAGATTCTGCACGACCCCTGTGTTCAGATCGGCAGCGATGACATTGCCGTTTCCACCCGTGGCGCGGTTGAACTGTGAACCCACCAGCATGTCATGCCCTGCGGCATTCATGGCCGTGTCGCAGTGCTCGTAGGCGTCGAAGTTGACGGTACGCACATATTTGCCGTTGATGTCCAGAATGAACACGCGTCCCGTCGTACTGTTCTGCGAGGCCGGGTCGGGCGCCACCCAACCCTGGCCGGACAGCAGCGGAAACGGCGTGGTGCCGCGCGCCTGCGCCTGGGCGACATAGTTGGTGTCGTAGAACACCATTTGCTTGGTCGACTGATTGAAACCGAACACATTCAAGCCCAACTGACCATTCACATTGGGAATGCCACCCGCACCCAGACCCCAGATGCGCTCCCCCTTGGCGTTGATGCCCAGCGCAAAGGGGTAGCCACAGCGCACCGGCCCCGTGCGCGGCCAGCCTGCGGGCAGATTGGGCATGAAACTGTACTCAATGGTCTTGACGCCGGTTTCCACATTGAGGGCGGTGAGATCGGCCACCACGCTGCTGCCCACCGAATGGTTGTCGATGTAGTAGAGCGTTGCCGGGTCTTGATGATCCCAGTAGAACTGCTCGATATCGCCCGGATTGATGTCAATGAACTTGATGAAGGCATAGGTGGTGCCGTTGTACAGAGCCCAGCCCTGCTGCCCGCCCGACTGCATGGTGGACCCCGGGGCGTACAGGATGAAGCGCGTCTCATCACAGTTCCACGCCATGGCCGTTGGATAGGCGGGCGCCGCGCACAGATTCTTGAAATCGGCCACACAGTCCGTGATTCGGGTGATTCGGGTGCCGAAATCCGGATCGGTCACCGTCTGCCCCTTTGTCGGCTTGGCAAGCTTGCTGTAGGGCATGGCCTTCAGCCCGTAGTTCTGCAGACCGACAGACAGGTCAACACCGGCGACGACTGGCACGGCGGCTGATGTTGTCGTTGCTCCCGATGAGGCCGCAGGGCTCGATGCGCCGCCTCCACCGCAGGCAGACAGCGCCCCCATTGCCGGGAGCGTCAACAGCGAGCGTTGGATGAATTTGCGTCGGGAAGGGATCATCTTGAGTCTCCTGAAACACCATGACGAACTTGGTTCTCATGCTCCATGGCTGTCGTGACGGATAGGCGATCAACCCATCACATCGATTGATCAGAACGCTCCGCAGCCACTTCGGCCAGCGGCGCGGGCAGGGCTTTGCGCCAGGAGAGCAAAAATTCCTTTGCAGGAGCCTCCCAATAGCGATAGACGAGCAGTGAGGCCACAATGAGCGCGCCCGTCAAAAGCGGTACGACAAGCGCATAAAACTCAGATCCAGCGCCGCCGATTGAGCGCCGCAACAGATCGAGAAGCGCCACGCCAATGGATTGATGCAACAAATAGAGGCTGTAACTTGCCACGCCGATTGCAGCCAGAGGCGGATAGGCCAGCCAGGCAACCCATTTCGGTCGCATCAGCAGCGCCAGAAACACCGCATATCCGCAGCCCATTGCGATGAAAGGAGCGGGCGTGCCGGCATGTGTTCCCATGTGCAGAAAGGCCAATCCAGCAATCGCCTCCAACAGCAATATCCAGCCAATTCGGCTTTTCGCGTCGACAAAAAGTGCATAAAACCCAATACCAGCAAGAAACCATGGCAAGGCACTGAGCGCAAAAATGAAATCAATTGCCCAAAGATGCGGAAAATTCAGTGCCCGCACCAGGAGGTCCATCAATACCAGAATGCCAAACGCCCAGGCAACCACCCTGAAGAATCGCGCTGCGCCTGTTGAAAAATAAAGGACGCTGATCCAGAAATAAAACTTGACCTCGACAAACAGCGACCAATAAGCGCCATCCACCGCCTTGAACGGCACCCCGAAAATCTTGCTCCAGAGCAATGGCTCAGTGAAAGTAAGGCTCGGAATAAAATCGCGCAAGTCGGGATGGAATGGGCTATTCGGAATGAGCGTCAAAATCAGGTAGGTCAATGCTGAACACAGCAGCATCGTTGGAAACAATCGGGAGAATCTTTTCCAGAAAAATTGACCGATCGTACGACTGCGAAACAGCGTCATACTGATCACAAAGCCGGAGATGATGAAAAACAACTCGACACCCAGGTCTCCGTATCTGAACAACCAGAATTCGGCAGCAAAATCACCGTAGGGATAAAAATTATCTGGCGCGAGTGGCGGTGTCCAGCGCACAAAATAGTGGTAACCAATCACCAGAACGATGGCAATTGCGCGTAAGCCGTCCAAGACCTGGAGGCGATGGTGATCGTCCATTTTTGACGGAAAGTGGCGCGGTGCACTTGCGCCACTCGTGGTTCCCATGAGGTGAGGCTGAAAATTATGACAGCCTGCGGCGATTGCACACCCCCCTGATCCAGCCATCTCCGCCCTGCACAAACGCACACACCCCTCGAAGCAGGGGTGTGTGCAAGATGGGCGGCGGATTTTCCCGCTTCCTGCGGGCTGGCATCGGTTGATCAGTTGGCCTTGTACCCCGGCAACTCGATCACATAGGTATCCACAGGTGCATTCGGATTGATGACCGGCGCCTTCGGGTTGGCGTTACCCCAGTCGCTCTGCACCAGAATGCGTGTGCCACTCGGGCTTGGGGTGACATTGGTCTGCGCCCAGTAGTTGTTCACCGGGGCATTGCTGTAGTGCCCCGTGCTGCGGTGATGCGCCACGCGGAACACTGCGCCCGTATCCACATTGGCAATGGACACCTCCTGGTCAATGTAAGTCTGCGGGTTGGCCACCGGGGCGTTATTGCTGCCATTGTCCGCGGTGCTGCCATACGGCGAGCCCGTGACGCCCATGGCAACCCAGCCCGGCATCTTCCACGCGCCCGAGCTGATGAGGGTGCTGGTGCGTGGATAGCCGTCGCCCTTGGCCACGCCAATGACGGTGGACACCACGCCCGTGTTGAGATTGGCCACCATCAGATTGCCGCTCCCGGACGGGCCGTCGTACTGCGTGCCGACCAGCAGGTCTTCGCCCTTGGCGTTGACCGAGCTGTCCAGGTGCTCGATGGCATCGAACTGCACGGTCCGCACAATGTTGCCGTTCAGGTCGAACACCACCGTGGTGTGGTTTGCCCAATCGGGCCAGGCCCAGCCCTTGCCACTCTTGAGCGGGAAAGGCGTGGTGCCCCGTGCCTGCGCCAGTGGAATGCCGTTGTAGCGGGTGATCTTGCCGGTCTTGGCGTTGAACCCGAAGGCGTTGAGCCCGAGCTGGCCGCTCACGTTCGGGATGCCGCCTGCGCCGAGCCCCCACAATTCGAGATCGCCGCCCGCGTAGAACGGATAGCCTGCGCGCACCGGGCCGGTGGTGGGCCAGCCCTGCGCCTTGATGTCGGGCATGAAATCGTGCAACACGGTCTGCGCACCGGTCTCGACGTTGATTTCCATCATGCGCATGATGATGGTGCCACCGTTCTCGCGGTTGTCGATATAGACCAGCTTGGTCGGATCGGAGTGGCTCCAGTAGAACTGCTCGATGTCGGGTGGATTGATGGGCAGGAACTTGATGAAGGCGTAAGTCTTGCCGTCGAACATCGCCCAGCCTTGCTTACCCCCCGTCTTCGCGCCGGTGACATACAGCACAAAGCGCGATTCGTTGCAGTTCCAGCCTTGCGTCGTGGGGTATGCCGGTATCGCCACATTGGCGTTGAAATCAGCCAAGGTATCGGTGATCCGCACGATCGAGGTGCCGGGAAAATCCGGATCGGCAACCCGCTGTCCCTTGGCAGGCTTGGCAAGCGGGGAGAACGGACGCAGGTTCTTGCCATAGTCGACTAGACCCGCCGTGAGATTGGCGGTCGGCGTTGCGCAGGTTGAAGATACCGGTGTCGGAGCGGGTGCCGGAGCCGGAGCCGGAGCCGGAGCCGGAGCCGGAGTCGGAGTCGGAGCCGGAACCGGAACCGGAACCGGAACCGGAGTCGGAGTCGGAGTCGGAGTCGGAGTCGGAGTCGGAGTCGGAGTCGGAGTCGGAGTCGGAGTCGGAGTCGGAGTCGGAGTCGGAGTCGGAGTCGGAGTCGGCGTCGGCGTCGGCGTCGGCGTCGGCGTCGGCGTCGGCGTCGGCGTCGGAGTCGGAGTCGGAGTCGGCGTCGGTGCAGGCGTCGGAGCCGGATTGCTCGGCGCGGTGCCGCCAGTGATCGTGGGCTGCGGGCTGGCGATTGCAGCGGTTCCCGTGCCCGCTGTTGCCGTGTTGGCCGCAGCGACATCGGTTGTTCCGCCCCCGCCACATGACGAAAGAAGGACCGAAACCATCAGCGCAGCGGCTGTCGCCTTCCAAATGGATGAATTCATGACAACTCCCTGATTTGGGCGCTCCACCAGCGGACGCTTTTGGTTCACACTGAAGCACACCATCAAAATTCGGCGAATTTCATGGGCAAGTGCCCTGAAACGCCACAACATATCGATAACAAATGGACTTTTTGTTACAAGTGATCGACAAGGTCTGGTAATGCGCGCCCAAGAAACCAGAGCTCTAATCCATTGAGCCCGGTTGCAGCCGTCGCGACTGCCAATAATGCCGATTTGAGGTAGTGAATTGTGGACTCTTCCCGACAACAAGTCGATCAGCGCCCGCTGAATTGCCGCGTCGGAAATTGCTGGTTTCTCTGTCAGAATTTTCTGACCGTCTTTGCGCATTGACAAAAAACGTGTTGAACTTACAGGAAATGGCGTTTTATTGCGAATTTTATTGTCATTTTGCCATGCAGTTCTTGTGATGCGACCATTTAGGGATTTCCCTGCTCATGGAGGTTGCCTTGTCTGCTGCTCCCCCGGAACGCTGCGCTGCGGCAGCAACCTCCTCTAGCGTGCCGTTGGTTCGCCCGCAGGACGCGTGCGCGTCTGACCCGGCAGTCGATCTGCATGCGCTGATCGACCAACTCCCGGGCTTCGTCTTCCGCGTGCGCCACGACGGCACGCAGCTGCGTTTTGACTTTGCCAGCGCCAGTTGCCTGGCGGTCTGCGGCCTGCGGGCAGACGATCTGCTGTCCTCGGCGCAACGATTCCTTGCCATGATCGATGCGCAGGACCTCGCTGCGTTTCAAGCCAGCCTGCAGGCCAGCGCTGCGGCGGGGTCGTGGAACTGGGAAGGCCGCCTGCAAACCCCGCATGGCTTGAAGTGGGTGAATGTGCGCGCGCGCTCCCGCACGGTCGACGCCGTGACGACGGAATCGACCGGTGTCATGCTCAATATCACCCAGACGCATCTGCGCGAATCTCAATTGCGCAACCTGTCCACCGATCTGCGGCAGATCGCCTCCCACCTCGAATCGGTGCGCGAGGCCGAGCGCGCCCGCATGGCGCGTGATCTGCATGACGATCTGGGGCAGGTGCTCACGGCGCTGCAAATGGATGTGGCCTTGCTGCGCAGGCAATTCGGCGCGAGCCAGGCGCCCGAGTTGTTTGCCAATATCGACAAGCTCATCCACGCCGCCGCCGAGGCCGGGCGGCGGGTGGCTGCCGAGTTGCGGCCCAGCGTGCTCGACTTGGGCCTCAAGGCGGGCCTGCGCTGGATGGCCGAGCAATACGCCAAGCGCTATGGCATTCGCATCCATACCGAACTCAACTACCAGGGCGAGGTCGGCGAACTGATTGCGACCGAGTTGTTTCGCATTGCCCAGGAGGGCCTGACCAATGTGGTGCGGCATGCCCACGCGCGCCAAGCCTGGGTACGCTGCGTCGATGCCGAGGGAGGGCTGATCTGCATTTCGGTGGAGGACGACGGCATCGGCGACACCCGGCAGACGCAGCCTGCCAGCCGCCCCCACCTGGGGCTGCGCGGCATGCGCGAGCGGGCGGCGGTCTTTGGCGGCGACTTCCAGCTCGACACGTCGCCTCATGGCGGGGTACGGGTGCGGGTGTGCATGCCCATCACCGAGGCGGTGCAGCATGGATGAGCAGCGCGTGCTCATCATTGACGACCACGCGCTGCTGGGCGAGAGCCTGGCGCGTTTTCTCGGCTCCAATGGCATGGAGGCGGTCTGGTGCGGCGACATCGCCCGAGCCATGCAATCCATCCGCGAACAGGTCTGGAACGTGGTACTGCTCGACCTGTCCATGCCCGAAGGCAACGGCCTCGATCTGCTCAAGCGCATCAAGCTCGTGCATCCAGAAATGCCCGTGCTGATTCTGAGCATGCACCCGGAACAGCAATTTGCCCTGCGCGCGCTGCGCGGCGGCGCGGCGGGCTATCTCACCAAGGGCTGCAGCCCGGACGTGCTGGTCGAGGCGATTCACAAGGTGGTGCAGGGCGGGCGCTACCTCACTCCCGGCGTGGCCGAGCAACTGGCCAATTACATGAACGAGGGTGACGCGGCAGAAGAGCCGCACGCCCGCCTGTCCGACCGGGAAATGCAGGTGTTCATGCGGCTGGTGGAGGGCAAATCGGTCAATCAGGTGGCGGAGGAACTGCACATCAGCTGCAAGACCGTGAGCACGCACAAGACCCGCCTGATGCACAAACTCGCCCTCGACAACGACGCCGATCTGGTGCGCTACGCCATGCATCAGGGCATCGTGCGCTGACGCGGCGCACGCGCAGCTGCGGCGGTTTTTATACTGCCGCAATGCACATTCCATTCTCGTCTGACCGGGCCACGCAGCTTGCGCGCGACACCCTCGACATCGAAGCCCGCGCCCTGCTGGCGTTGCGCGAGCGATTGCTTGCACCGCCACTCGCCGCAGCGTTTGCGCAGGCGGTGCAATGCATGCTGCAAAGCACCGGGCGCGTCGTGGTGTCGGGCATGGGCAAATCGGGCCATGTCGGGCGCAAGATCGCTGCCACCCTGGCCTCCACCGGCACCCCGGCGTATTTTGTGCATCCCGCCGAAGCCAGCCACGGCGACCTCGGCATGGTGACCAAAAACGATGTGTTCCTCGCCCTGTCCAACTCTGGCGAGACCGAGGAGCTCACTCGCATCGTGCCGCAGGTCAAGCGCCTGGGGGCCACGCTCATCAGCATGACCGGCCGTACCGACTCCACGCTGGCGCGGCACGCCGACATCCTGCTGGACTGCGCGGTGGAACAAGAAGCCTGCCCGCTCAACCTCGCGCCCACGGCCAGCACCACGGCGCAGCTCGCGCTGGGCGACGCGCTGGCGGTGGCGCTGCTCGATGCCCGCGGCTTCGGCCCGGAAGACTTCGCCCGCACCCATCCCGGCGGCAGCCTGGGGCGCAAGCTGCTCACCCATGTGCGCGACGTGATGCGCAGCGGCGAAGCCGTGCCCAGGGTGCCGGGCGACGCGCCGTTCACCGCGGCGCTGATGGAAATCACCCGCAAGGGCCTGGGCATGACTGCGGTGGTCGATGCACAGAGCGTGCTGCAGGGCATCATCACCGACGGCGACCTGCGCCGCCTGATCGAAAAGGGCGCCAATCTCAACACCCTGCAGGCACAGCAGGCCATGCATCCGCAGCCGCGCACCATCGGCCCGGACGCGCTGGCGGTCGAAGCGGTGCAACTCATGGAGCAATTCCGCATCAATCAACTGCTGGTCGTCGATCCGCAGGGCAGGCCCGTTGGTGCGCTCAACACCCACGATCTGTTTGCCGCCAAGGTCATCTGACACAGGAACTCTGCCGCCATGGACGCCACGCCCCGCCTCGCCTTCGACCCCGCGCTGGTGCTCGCTGCGCTCGACGTGCGCCTGCTGCTGCTCGACGTGGACGGCGTGCTCACTCCTGGTGACCTGCTCTACGGCGCGCAGGGGGAGGAACTCAAGCGCTTTTCCACCCTCGACGGCCACGGCCTGAAGCTGCTGATGAGCGCGGGGGTCGAACCCGTCATCGTCTCCGGCCGCGACAGCCCCGCGCTGCGCGCGCGCATCGCCGAGCTGGGTCTGCAGCACAGCATCCTGGGCAGCGGCGCCAAGCTGCCTGCAGCGCAAGCCCTGCTCGACCGCCTGCAACTGCGCTGGACGCAGGTGGCCGTCATCGGCGACGACTGGCCCGATCTGGCGCTGATCCATCGCGCTGCGTTCAGCGCCGCGCCGCCGAGCAGCCATGCCGAGGTCCTCGCCCGGGTACGCCATGTCACCCGTGCCCCCGCCGGCCTGGGCGCGGTGCGGGAGGTCTGCGATCTGCTGCTGACCGCACGCGGCGCCTACGCCGCCCTGCTGCAGGACGCGCTCGACGGCAAGCCGCATACCCCGCCCAGGAATGGCGCATCGGCGTCCCCGCCGTCGAACCCGGTCAGTGGCACCCTGGCCGAGCCCGGCGCGGTCAAACCCAGCACCCGTTGAGACGCACCCGGCCATGCGACTGAATCTGCGTCAATTCTGGCTCCGGCTGAGCGCCTGGACGCCTGTGCTGCTGCTGGCCATCGCCGCCGCATTCAGCTGGTGGGTGGCGCAGGTGGTCATGCAGGCCGAGCAGCACCCCAGGCTCAGTCCGGCGCAATCCACGTTGCCCGACTATCTGCTGCACGACTTTTCCGCCGCGACCTACAACGCCCAAGGCCAGCTCAGCGCCGTGCTGCGCGGCGCGCAGATGGCGCATCTGCCCGCCACCGACACCTTCGTCATCACCGCGCCCCAGCTGCGCGCGGTCAACCCGCAAGGCCTGGTCACCACGGCCACCGCGCTGCGCGGCCTGTCCAACAAGGACGGCAGCAATGTGCAACTGCTGGGCAACGCCGTGGTGGAGCGCAGCGGTACGGCAAACCAGCCGCCCGTGATCGTGCGCAGCGACTTTCTCAACATCTTCCCCAATCAGCAGATCGTGCAGTCCAACCGTCCCACCGTGGTGCAGCAGGGGCAGACACAGTTTTCCGGCAACAGCCTCGACTTCAACGGCATTGACGGCACCGCGACCTTGCAGGGCCGGGTGAAAGCGGTCATTGTTCCCGCCAGCCCCACACCCGCAGGCAAGCCATGACAGACGCAGCCAGCGCGCCCACCGTGCTGATCACCGGTGCCTCCAGCGGCATTGGCGCTGCGCTGGCTGCGGCCTATGCCGCGCGCGGCTGGCGGCTGGTGCTGATCGCCCGCCGCGCCGAGCTGCTGCAGCAGGTCGCGCGCGATTGCGCCCTGGCACCGGACGACACCGCCCGGCTGCGGCTGATCGCGCTCGACGTGCGCGACACCGATCGCCTGCGCACCGAGGCCGACACCCTGCTGCGTGAATGGGGTTGCCCGCAGGTGGTCATTGCCAACGCCGGCATCAGCCACGGCGTCGATCTGTCGCAGGCCGACGACCTCGATGTGGCCCTCGACATCATGGACATCAACTGGGCGGCCGCGCTGGCCACCCTGGCCCCGTTCATTGCGCCGATGCGTGCGCGCGGCAGCGGCGCGCTGGTGGGGATTGCCAGCGTGGCCGGGGTGCGCGGCCTGCCCTGTCATGCGGCTTACTGCGCCAGCAAGGCCGCGCTGATCCGCTCGCTCGAGAGCCTGCGGGTGGAACTGCGTCCCAGCGGCGTGAAGGTGGTCACCATCAGCCCCGGCTATATCGAGACCCCGATGACCGCAAGCAACCGCTTTCGCATGCCCTTTCTCATCACCCCGGCGGTCTTTGCCGACCGTGCGCTGCGTGCGATCGACTCGGGCCGCGCCTACGCCACCATTCCCTGGCAGATGGCGGTGCTGAGCAAGTTTCTGCACGTCGTGCCGCGCGCCGTGTTCGACCGCTACGCCGGACGCTACGGCCGCAAGCCGCGCAAAGAGGACTGCGAGCCGTGCAAGCCCATGACGCGGCGCAACCGCATCCGTCGCGGCGGGCCTCGCTGAACAACGCCGCGCTCAGGCCGCGGCCGCTTGCCGCAGCGCGGCTTCCAGGATGTCCAGACCCTCGGCGAACAGCGCATCGGCGATGGTCAGCGGGAACAAAAAGCGGATCACGTTGTAATCCACGCCGCAGGTCAGCAGGATGAGATGGCGCTTGAGCGCCTCGGCCTGCACGGCCTTGGTGAACGCCGCGTCAGGCTGGCCCGTGGCCGGGTCGTTGAACTGCACCGCGACCATCGCGCCCAGGCCGCGCACATCGCTGATCTGCGGCACCTGCGCGCGCAGTGCAGTGAGCCGCGCCTTGAGCGCGTCGCCCAGCTTCTGGCCGCGTGCCGGGAGCTGCTCATCGTGCATCACGTCGATCACGGCAAGCGCCGCGGCCACGGCCATGGGGTTGCCGGCGTAGGTGCCGCCCAGCCCGCCGGGCGCAGGCGCATCCATGATCTCGGCGCGACCGGTCACGGCCGACAGCGGCAGTCCCGCGGCCAGCGATTTGGCGATGGTCATCAGGTCGGGCAGCGCGCCGGTCTGTTCGAAAAAATGCTCCATCGCGAACATCCGCCCGGTGCGGCCAAAGCCGGTCTGCACCTCGTCGGCGATGAGCACGATGCCATGCTGGTCGCACAGCGCGCGCAGCCACTTCACCGCCTCGGCCTGAATCACGTTGAACCCGCCCTCGCCCTGGATCGGCTCGAAGATGATCGCGGCCACGCGCGACGGCTCGATGTCGGCCTTGAACAACCGGTCCACGGCCTTCCTGGTTTCGTCGAGGCTGGCGCAGTGGCAGGGGAACGGGGCGTGGTAGATCTCGGGTGGGAAGGGGCCGAACCCCGCCTTGTACGGCTGCACCTTGCCGGTGAGCGACACGGCAAACAGGCTGCGGCCGTGAAACGCGCCGCCGAAGGCGATCACCCCCGGACGCCCGGTGTAGGCGCGGGCAATCTTGATGGCGTTTTCCACCGCCTCGGCGCCGGTGGAGAACAGCGCGGTCTTCTTGGCGTGGCTGCCCGGGGTCAGCGCGTTGAGCTTTTCGGCCAGGCTGACATAGCTCTCGTAGGGCACGACCTGATAGCAGGTGTGGGTGAAGCGCTGCAACTGCGCCTGCAGCGCGGCGACGATCTTGGGATGGCGGTGGCCGACGTTCATCACCGCAATGCCACCGGCAAAGTCGATGTAGCGCTGGCCTTGCACATCCCAGAGTTCGGCGCCCTCGGCGCGGTCGGCATAGAAGCTGGCCATCACGCCCACGCCCCGCGGGGTGGCGGCAGCGCGGCGGGCTTGCAGTTGTTCGTTGAGTGCGTGGTTCATGGTGAGTCTCCGTGGGGTTCACAATCTCCCCATCCCAATCCTCCCCACGCGTGGGCAGGGAGCAGAACCTTGCTCCACCACCACACCGTGGGGGAGGTTGGAAGGGGGATAGCGTGGGGTCAGTTCGCGCCGTCGATGCGCATCCAGGTGGTCTTGAGTTCGGTGTATTTGTCGAAGGCATGCAGCGACTTGTCGCGGCCGTTGCCCGACTGCTTCACGCCGCCAAAAGGCACGGTGATGTCGTCCTCGTCGTACTGGTTGACATGCACCGTGCCCGCCTGCAGCGCGCGCGAGACGCGCACCGCGCGGTCGATGTTGCGCGACCACACCCCGGCGTGCAGGCCATAGGCGCTGTCGTTGGCAATGGCCACAGCCTCGGCCTCGGTCTTGAAGCGGATGACCGACAGCACGGGGCCGAAGATTTCTTCCTGCGCGATTTTCATGCTGTTGCGCACGCCGTCGAACACCGTGGGCGCGACATACTGCCCGCCGGTCTCCTGCAGCGCGCGGCAGCCCCCGGTCACGCAGCGCGCGCCCTCGTCCACCCCGGCCTGGATGTAGCCGAGCACGGTCTGCGTCTGGGTTTCGTCCACCAGCGCGCCGAGCACGGTGCTGGCGTCCAGCGGGTCGGCGGGGTGGTATTGCGGCGTGAGCGCAGCGAGTTTTTCCACGAAGGCATCGGCGATGCTGTCCTGCACCAGCAGACGCGACGGCGCGTTGCAGCTCTCGCCCTGGTTGTAGAACATGCTGCCAATCGCCGTGGCGGCTGCGCGATCGAGGTCGTCGAAGTCGGCGAACACGATATTGGCCGACTTGCCGCCGAGCTCGTTGTACACGCGCTTCAAGTTGCTGCGGCTGGCATATTCGAGCATGCGCCGCCCGGTGCGGGTGGAGCCGGTGAAGCCGATCGCATCCACATCCATGTGCAGCGCCAAGGCCTCGCCCGCCTCATGTCCATAGCCCGGCACGACGTTGAACACGCCCTCGGGCAGCCCGGCCTCCAGCGCCAGCTCGGCCAGGCGCAGCGCGGTCAGCGGCGACTTTTCCGACGGCTTGAGCACCACGCTGTTGCCTGCGGCCAGCGCCGGGCCGAGCTTCCACGCGGCCATCAGCATCGGGTAGTTCCACGGCACGATGGCGCCGACCACGCCGATGGGCTGACGGGTGATCAGCGCCAGCGCACTGTCACCGGTCGGGGCGATTTCGTCGTAGATCTTGTCCACCGCTTCGCCGAACCATTGCAGGCAGCGCGCCGCAGCCGGCACGTCGGTGGACAGGCTGTTCTTGATGGGCTTGCCCATGTCCAGGGTTTCGAGCAGGGCCAGCTCGTCGCGCGCGGCGCGCACTTGTTCGGCAAATGCCACCATCACCTTCTTGCGCGCGGCCGGCGGCTGCCCGGCCCAGCGGCGGTCGGCAAACGCGGCGCGAGCGCTGGCGACCGCACGATCGATGTCGGACGCCTTGCCACGCGCCACGCGGGCGATCACCTTGCCGTCGATCGGAGAAATGCAATCGAACAGGCTGCCATCTGTCGCGTTCCAGCGCCGACCGTCGATGACCATGCGGCCGTCGATGCCGCGCTGGATCAGGTCTGCGGCGTGTTGATGCCAGATGCGGTTGAAGTTTTCAGTCATGCGAATCTCCGTGAGAAAAAAAGGCCGGTCTGCGCCGGCCTGCGTGTCGATCTGGAACGGCAGAAGGTCAGAAGCTCACGACCACCGAAGCGGCGAGAAGATTGTTGCTCTTCTTGTAGCTGCCATCCGACACGTTGTAGAAAGTGGCGAGATTGGCGCGGTCGTAGCGGTATTCCATCTTCAGCGTGGTCGATTCGGTCAGCAGGTAGTTCCAGCCAAGCGAGAGGGCGAAGCGATTGGCGCCCTTGTTGGGATCGGTGATGCTCCAGGCGCCAGCCACCGGGTCATAGACATAGCCGGGGCCGAAACCGTTGATGCCGTTGAATGTCGCCCCGGGTCCGCCGGAGGTCGGGTTCATGTAACCGCCGGGCAGACCGCCGCCGTTGCTGCTGTTGTTGAGGTAATCGACCCGTGCGAAGCCGAGCAAGCGCGGGGTGAAGTTATAGGTCAGCATGCCCGAGGCGCCCCACCACTTGGCCTTGCCGCCGTTGTAGGCCGCGCCCGTCTGCTGGCCGTAGCCGATCTGGCCGTAATAGCCCCAGTCGCCCTGGGTCATGTAGCCGTCGACCTCGAACATCTGCGCAGTGGAGGTGCCAGTGGCTGCGATAGGGACAGTCATCATCAAACTTGGATTTGTCGGGTCTTGTGCGCTGACCAACAGGCCAGACCCAGGATTGTTCGGATCAAGCACCACATTGGAGTTCGGCAGCTTGCCCACCATGCCCCAGAAGCCGATGTCGGCGTTGTCGTAGCCGGGCACGCTGTAGTCGGCGCGGAACACCAGCGCCGGCGCCCGCCCGCCATTGCCGCCGTAGTAATAGCGCGGCGAGTTCATGTTCGCCAGCATGGCCTTCCATTCCCAGTTGCCCACGGTCTGGTCGAGGCCAACACCGGTATAGGCGGTGAGTTCGGTGAAGTCGAACAGCAGGTTGTGGGTGATGGCCTTGGTCTGATTGTCCCAGGTCGATTCATAGCCCTCCCAATCCGGGATCTGCCCGGCGATCAGCTTGGTGCCGCTGCCCATCGGAATCGCCACCGACGCTTCGTGCACGATGGAGTTGCCGTTCATGTTCACTCCGGCGCCCCGGTCGGGCGCCAGGGTCAGGTTCCACTGCACCCCGCCTGCGGTTTCTTTCTGGAACTGGATATAGGCGCCACCGAAGTAGGAGTTGTCGTAGTTGTAGAGCGAGTAGGCACTGGGATCGCCGTTGGATCGGTTCAGGAACACGAACGAACTGGCCTGCTGATCCTGGTTGTACACATAGGCCGGCGCGATCATGCCGCTGATCTTCAGGCCCTTGAAACCCGACGACTCCGTTTGCTCCTTGATGCCCGACACCTGCACGTCGGCGTGGTTGGCCACTTTCGAAGCCTCGTCTGTGGCTTTCTGGTTCTCGGTGATCTGGGCCTGCTGTTCCTTGACCTGCGCCTCGAGTTGCTGCACCTTGGCCTTGAGCGCCTGCAGCTCGTTCAGGATGTCGGCATTGGTGTCGGCGTGCGCCAGCGGGGCCAGCCCCAGGCTGGCCGCCAGCACGGTGAGTTTGAACTTGTTCATCATGATGATCCTCCAGGTTTTCATTGGTGTTGACAGGGTGCTGCACTTGCTCGGAAAAACCGCATCGATGGCGACGGTTCATCGCCCCTCGGCCGTCAACAAGCCGACGCCGAATTCCTTGGTTGGCTGCTGCTCGCCGTCCAGCCGCAGGGCTTGCGCAGCCTGTTTCGCACGCAGACGCTCGCGCCGCGCCATCAGCAGGCTGCTCACCGCCACGGCGATGATGACCAGATAGACCGTGATCGCGCCCACGACGTTGATGGTCGGGCTCAGGCCCAGCCGGGCCCGAGAGAAAATCACCACCGGCAGGGTGGTGCTGCCCGGCCCTGAGAGGAAGGCAGAGATCACCACCTCGTCGAGCGACAGCGAGAAGGCCAGCAGCCAGGCGGACACCAGCGCCTGCGAAATGGACGGCAGGGTGACCAGCATGAACACCTGGAAAGGCCGTGCGCCCAGATCCATCGCCGCCTCTTCGATGGAACGATCCATTTCCTTCAGCCGCGACTGGATGACCACCGCAGCGTAGGAAATGGCCATGACGGTGTGGCCGATGAAAATGGTGAAAAAGCCCTTCTGCGGAAATCCCATGGCCTTCTGCACGGTCACGAAGAACAGCAGCAGCGCCAGCGCAATGACCACGGTGGGCATGACCAGCGGGATGTTGATCATGAAGTTGAGCAGGCTCTTGCCGACAAAGTGCCGGTAGCGCACCAGCGCGAAGGCCGCCAGCGTGCCCAGCAGCACCGACGTGGTGGCCGTGGCCAGTGCCACCTTGAGCGACAGGATCAGGCCGCTGATGACCTCCTGGTCATGCACCACGGCGCCGTACCACTTGAAGGTCCAGCCGCCCCAGATGGTGACCATGCGCGAATCGTTGAACGAATACACCACCAGCACCACGATGGGCAGGTAGAGGAACAGATAGACCAGGATCATCCAGGTCAGCGGCAGCACCGCATTCTTTTTCATCGCGTGCCCTCCAGGCTCTTGGTCTGGTACCGGTTGAACACCGCGATGGGCAGCAAAATCAGCACGATCATCACGATGGCCACCGCCGAGGCGCGCTGCCAGTCGAGGTTGAGGAAGAACTCGTTCCACATCACCCGGCCGATGTTCAGCGTCGACGGGCCGGAGAGCAGTTCGGGGATGACGTATTCCCCCACCGCCGGAATGAACACCAGCAGGCTGCCGGCGATGATGCCCGACTTGGACAACGGCACGGTGACCAGCCAGAAGGTCTTGAATGGCGTGGAGCCCAGATCGGCCGCAGCCTCGACCAGGCGGTGATCCATTTTCACCAGGGTGGCATAGAGCGGCAGGATCATGAAGGGGATGTAGCCGTACACCATGCCCACCATGAACGAGAACTCGGTGAACATCATGCGCAGCGGGCTGTGGATGATGCCGACCCACAGCAGAAACTGGTTGACCAGGCCGTTGACGTCGAGCAGGTTCTTCCAGGCGTAGATGCGGATGAGAAACGAGGTCCAGAACGGCAGCATCACCAGCATCAGCAACGCCGGACGCACCGTGGGCCTGGCGCGGGCGATGAAGTAGGAGAACGGATAGCCGATCACCAGACACAGCACCGTGGTCAGCAGCGCGTACCACAGCGACGACAGATAGGTGATGATGTAGAGGCTGTCGCGCAGCAGCGCCAGATACGCCGAGAAGCGGATGTTGACTTGCAGCGCATCGTTCACATAGGTGACGAGCGGATTGAAGCCAATGCCCAGCGCGTCGGTTTCCGACACGCTGATCTTGAGCAGAATGAAGAACGGCGCCAGCAGAAAGGCCAGCAGCCAGATCTGCGGAATGCCGATGACCACCTTGCGGCCCCAGTTGATGGGCTTGCGCACTGGACGTGGGGAGGGGGTGTCGATGCTGCTGGGCATGATGCGCTCGGGATGGGTTTGGGTCTCGATCGGCCTCAATCGACGATGACGACCGGTGCGTTCGGCGCCCAATGCGCGGTCACGGCCGCGCCGACATCGAACGGGTCTGCATGGCGGTCGGCGTTCGACACCGTGACGCGGATGCGCCGCTGGCTGGGCAACTGCAACTCGTAGGCGGTATAGCTGCCCATGTACGAGCGCCCGGACACCGTCCCCTGCAGGGCGTTGTAGGGATGGCTTTGATGGCCTTCGGTCAGGGTCATCTTTTCAGGCCGCAGCGCAACACCCAGCTCCATGTTCAGCGTGCCGCTGATGCCGTGGCCGATATGGAACAGCGCGTCGGCGGTCTGCACCTCGCAGTGGTCCGGCTCGTCGGTGACCAGCGTGCCGTCGAACAGGTTGACGTTGCCGATGAAATCGGCGATGAACCGGGTTTGCGGGTGTTCGTAGATTTCGATGGGCGTGCCCAGTTGCAGAAACTCGCCGTCCTTCATCACCGCGATGCGGTCGGCCATGGTCATGGCCTCTTCCTGATCGTGGGTGACCATCACGCAGGTCACGCCCACCTTGCGCAGGATGTTGACCAGCTCGAGCTGGGTGCGCTCGCGCAGCTTCTTGTCGAGTGCGGCGAGCGGCTCGTCGAGCAACAGCAGCTTGGGCCGCTTGGCCAGGCTGCGCGCCAGCGCCACGCGCTGCTGCTGACCGCCGGAGAGCTGATGGGGCTTGCGCTTGCCGTAAGGCTTGAGCTGCACCAGGTCGAGCATCTGCGCGACGCGTGCGGCAATGTCGGCCTTGGGCATGCCGTCGCGCTTCAGTCCGAAGGCGATGTTGTCGAACACGGTGAGGTGCGGGAACAGCGCGTACGACTGGAACATCATGTTGATCGGGCGCTCGTAGGGTGGCAGGTCGGTAATGTCTTCGCCTTCCAGAAAGATGCGGCCGGAGGTGGGCGTCTCGAAGCCGCCCAGCATGCGCAGCAGCGTGGACTTGCCACAGCCGCTCGATCCGAGCAGGGCAAAGATTTCGCCCTGCTGGATGTCGAGATGAATGTCATTGACCGCGACGACTTCATCGAAGCGGCGGGTGATCCCGTCAATTCGCAGGAAGGGTTTTGCACTCGGGGAAGGGGGCGTCACAGCGCAGGCTCCATCATCGGTCAGGCAGGGTCTTCAGTGAGGTCGACAGGAAGGGTTGCCACGCTCCGCCCGGCGAGGGCACGGGGCATGGCAACCAGGCTCACATCACAGGCCGGTCTTGAACTTGGTGTACAGGCGGGTCACCAGACGGCGCTGTTCCGGGGTGTAGACCTTGGGCGGAATCAGCTTGGCGACCATGTCGGGCTTGAGGAACACGAAGTCGTTGTCCTTGACCTTGGCATCGACAAACGGCAGCGAGGACGGCACCGGGTTGGCGTAGGTCACCGTGTTGGTGTCGGCCGCGGCCACCTTGGGCTCGAGCACGTAGTTCATCCACTTGTAGGCGTTGTCGATGTTCTTGGCGTCAGCCGGAATGGCCATGGTGTCGATGAAGATCACGGCGCCATGCGTGGGCGGGAACACTTCGATGTCCTGCTTGTTCTTGGCGGCCTTGGCGCGCGCTGCGGCAATGCCCATGTCACCCGACCAGCCCAGCGACATGCAGATGGAGCCACCGGCCAGGTCGTTGATGTAGCCGGAGGACGAGAAGATGCTCACATCCTTGCGCACCTTTTGCACCATCGCCCAGGCTTTTTCGAAATCTGCCGGGCTCTGGGTGTTCTGCGGAATGCCCAGGTAGTTGAACGCGGCCTCCATGATGTCGCCACCCGAGTCGAGCATGGAAATGCCGCAGGACTTGATCTTGTCGGCATAGGTCGGGTTGAACACCAGATCCCAGGGATTGGCCGGCATGGGTGTGGAGCCCAGCGCCTTTTTGACCTGGGCAACGTTGATGCCGACCGTGGTGTAGCCCCACATCCAGGGAATGAGGTATTTGTTGCCCGGATCGACCGCAGCGAGCTGCTTCATCAGGCCCGGATCGAGGTTCTTGTAGTTGGGGATCTTGGCCTTGTCGAGCGGGTGCAGCAGACCGCCCTTGATGTCGATGGCCGCCCAGTTGGACGAGGGCACGACGATGTCGTAACCAGTGTCACCCGCCACCATCTTGGCGAACAGGGTTTCGTTGGAATCGAAGGTGTCGTAGCGCACCTTGATGCCGGTGTCCTTCTCGAAATCCGGCACCGTGGTCGGGGCGATGTAGTCCGACCAGTTGTAGATGTTGAGCACTTCGGCGGCGCGCGCCGGGGCAGTGGCGCCAAAGGTCAGCGCCGCAGCGCCGGCCAGACAGGCCGCCAGCAGCTTGCGGCGGACTGACTTGGTTTGAAGTTTGTGTGACATGAAGAACCTCTCAAGTGTGTGTGAAGCCGTTTGAAAAACACCAGGTGCAGCGGGTAAGGCTTTGCAATTCCCGTACCAGTCGGTCCGGTTGGTGACGAGAATGGCGATTTATACCAAGCCCCTGGCACGCAGACCAGACAGCGTGTCATCCAGGCTACGGCGGATGCGACGGATCATCTCGTCGATCTCGGCATGCGTCATCACCAGCGGGGGGGCGATGATCATGCGCTCCTCCACCGCGCGCATCACCACGCCGTTCCTGAAGCAATGGTCGCGGCAGAGATAGCCCACACCCAGATCGGCGTCGAACAGAGTGCGGCTGGCCTTGTCCTTGTAGAGCACCAGCCCGGCCACCATGCCCAGGCTGTCCACATCGCCCACCAGCGGGTGGTCGGCCAGGGTGGCGAACTGCTGCTGCAGATACGGCCCGGTATCGGTCGCCACGCGCTCGACCACGCCCTCGTCGCGCAGCGCGCTGACATTGGCAATCGCCACGGCGCAGCAGGTGGGATGGCCGGAGTAGGTGAAGCCGTGGTTGAAGTCGCCGCCCTGCTCGATCAGCACCTTGGCCACGCGGTCGCCCACCAGCACACCGCCCAGCGGCAGGTAGCCCGAGGTCACGCCCTTGGCGAAGGTGATGAGATCGGGCCGGGAATTGATGTGCGGATGCTGGCAGCCGAACCAGTGCCCCAGGCGACCAAAGCCGCAGATCACCTCGTCGGACACCAGCAGGATGCCGTACTTGTCGCAGATGCGCTGGATTTCGGGCCAGTAGCTCGCCGGGGGAATGATGACCCCGCCCGCGCCCTGCACCGGCTCGCCGATGAAAGCCGCCACCTTGTCGGCGCCCAGTTCCAGAATCTTGGCCTCCAGCCAGCTGGCGGCGCGCAGGCCGAAGTCGTGCGCGCTTTCGCCCGGCTTGCCGTGCTGCAGCTGGTAGGGCTGGTCGATGTGGGTGATGCCCGGCAGCGGCAGATCGCCCTGCTCGTGCATGCCGCTCATGCCGCCCAGCGACGCGCCGCCCAGGGTGCTGCCGTGGTAGGCGTTGTGGCGGCTGATGAGGGTCTTGCGCTGCGGCTGGCCCATCAGGTCCCAGTAGCGCCGCACCAGACGGATGATGGTGTCGTTGCCTTCCGAGCCGGAGTTGGTGAAGAACACATGATTGAAGCCGGGCGGCGCCACCTGCGGCAGCAGCGCGGCAAGCTCCGCAGCAGGCGCCGTGGTGGTCTTGAAAAAGGCGTTGTAGAACGGCAGGGTCTGCATCTGGCGGGTGGCGGCGTCCACCAGATCCTGCCGCCCGTAGCCGAGGTTGACGCACCACAAGCCGGACATGCCGTCGATGATCTCGTTGCCGTCCGAGTCCCAGATGCGCACGCCTTCGCCGCGCACGATCACGCGGCTGCCCGCAGCGTTCAGGCTCTTGGTGTCGGTGAAGGGATGCAGGTGATGCGCCGCGTCCTTGGCGCGCAGCGCGGCGGTGTCGAAAGCGGGAAGATCATTGGGCTTCATGCGAATCTCCGTATCGGGGGGTCTGTTGTGTGTGCGAAGCGGTGCATCAGACGTGCAGCAGCAGGTGCTCGCGCTCCCAGGGGCTGATGACCTTCATGAACTCGGCGTACTCGCTCATCTTCACCGCCTTGTAGATGCCGCAGAAACGCTTGCCCAGAATGGCTTCGAGCTCGGGCACGTCGTCGAGCAGGCGCACCGACTCCGACAGGCTTTGCGGCAGCGGAATGGCGTTGGGCGCCGCATAGGCATTGGTCTTCATCTCGGGCAGCGGGCTGATCTTGTTGACCATGCCCAGATACCCGCAGGCCAGGCTGGCCGCCAGCGCGACATAGGGATTGGCATCCGCGCCGATGACGCGGTTTTCCATGCGGCGGTTTTCCGCGCTGGAGAAGGGCACCCGGATGCCCACGGTGCGGTTGTCCGCACCCCACTCCACATTGGTCGGCGCGGCGGTATTGCTCACCAGACGGCGGTAGGAATTGACGTAGGGCGCAAACAGCGACATGACATGCGGGATGTATTTCTGCAGGCCACCGATGTAGTGCAGGAACAGCTCGGACGCGCTGCCGTCGGCGTTGCTGAAAATGTTCTGCCCGGTCTTGCGGTCGACGATGCTCTGGTGCACATGCATGGCGCTGCCCGGCTCGCCCGCCATGGGCTTGGCCATGAAGGTGGCGAACATGTTGTGGCGCAGCGCCGCTTCGCGCAGGGTGCGCTTGAAGAAGAACACCTTGTCGGCCAGGTCGAGCGGATCGCCGTGCAGGAAGTTGATTTCCATCTGTCCGGCGCCCACTTCGTGAATCAGCGTGTCCACATCGAGGTCCATCGCTTCGCAGTAGTCGTAGATGTCCTCGAACAGCGGATCGAACTCGTTGACCGCGTCGATGCTGTAGTGCTGGCGCGAGGTTTCGGCGCGACCCGAGCGGCCGATGGGCGGGCGCAGCGGCTGGTCGGGGTCGGTGTTCTTGTCCACCAGATAGAACTCCAGCTCGGGCGCCACCACCGGCGCCCAGCCCTTGTCGGCATAGAGCCTGATCATGTTCTTCAGCACGGTGCGCGGGGCGTAATCCACGGGCTGGCCATCCTTGAAATAGCAGTCGTGGATGACCTGCGCGGTGGGGTCGGTGGCCCAGGGCACGACCCGCGCAGTGCTCGGATCGGGCACCAGGTTCATGTCGCGATCGGTGTCGGCAATCAGGGTTTCGAGGTTGCTGTCTTCGGGCCAGTTGCCGGTGACGGTCAGGCCGATGATGCTCTCCGGCAGACGCATGCCGCGGTCTTCGGTGAACTTGCTGCGTGGCAGGATCTTGCCCCGTGCCACTCCGGTCAGGTCGGGCACGAGGCATTCGATTTCGGTGATGCGCTGGGCGTTGAGCCAGCCTTCAAGATCGTTGAAGGTCCATTGCTTGCGGTTGTCGCTACTCATGATGTGATTCCAGTTTGCGTTTCAAGGGTGACTCCATCCACCGCCTGCACTTTGAACGCCAGAGGCGCAGGCGCGGTTTGCTCAGGCAGCGTGCGCCAGCGTGCCGTCGCGCGGGCGCGCGGCGAACTGCCGACAGGCGTTGCCAAAAGCGGCATAGATCGCGCGCGACACGGGGTTTTGCGCGGCCTGCCATTCGGGATGCCACTGCACGGCCAGCAAAAAGCCAACATCGGTGCGGTGAGCGGGTTGATAGGTATAGGCCTCGATCAGGCCGTCGGGCGCATGCGCCTGGGCCAGCAGATCGGGGGCGAGGGTCTGAATGCCCTGTCCGTGCAGGCTGTTGACCTCCCACGCGTCGGTGCCGACGATGGTCGCGAGCGCACCGCCGGGCACCGCGTGCACGCGGTGTGCCGGGCCATACTGCCCGGCCACGTCCAGCGCATCGTCCTCGCGGTGATCAAAGTGGCCCGCGGTGTTGTGCACCTCCTGCAGCAGCGTGCCGCCCAGCGCGACATTGATTTCCTGAAAGCCGCGGCAGATGCCGAGCACTGGAATGCCGCGCGCCACGGCGGCACGGATCAGCGGCAGCGTGGTGGCATCGCGCGCGGGGTCTGCCGGAGAGTCGGGGTTGCTCAGCGCCTGCCCATAATGGTGCGGCTCGATGTTCGATGGCGAACCGGTGAACACCAGGCCGTCCACGGCATCCAGTACCGCCTCCAGCGGCAGGCTCGCGCCCATGGACGGCAGCAGCCAGGGCATCACTCCGGACAGCGGCAGCAAGGGATCGACATATTTTTGCGTGACGGCATAGGTGGCATGCCCGCCGATCAGCTTCAGATCGGTGGTGACGGCAACGCGCGGCAATGCGGCGGAAGGGGACATGGTGAACACGGGATCAAAAGCCATTGGATGGCAAGGCATGCACAGAAGCCTGTTCACTGCCTTGGTGCATTGCAGCACGCAGCGCATGCCCTGCAGACGCACCATTCGACGCTCCTTTTTGGTGCGATGCAAGATGCCGATGCACCAGCTTGAGCTGGCCTCGAAAACAAAAAACACTAGGGTTTTCCATGACTTAGCCTGATTCGATAGCCTCAATTTACCTGCCGACTGGTACTCTCGGAAGTGCCACTCCCTGCTTTTGTCATGGAGCCAGTTTCTGCCCGCTGCGCCCACTCATGCGACCGCTTGCCCTGTCCGAACTCCTTCTGACCGAACTCCAGCGTGATGGAAGTGACGCCGCCATGGCCCCGCCGCTCAACCGGCGGCTGTATCTGTCATTGCGCGGCGCCGTCCTGTCTGGCCGCATCACGGCGGGCCTGCAACTGCCCTCCACCCGCGATCTGGCGCGCGACCTGAACCTGTCGCGCAACACGGTGATGTCGGCCATCAACCAGCTCACCGCCGAAGGCTACCTCACCGCACGCCAGGGCAGCGGCACATTCGTCTCGGACACCCTGCCGGAGCTCGGGCCGCTGAGCCCGGCGGTGCGCGGGCGCAAGCCGGCGCCGGTCGGCCGCGCGGCCAGTGAATCGCCGCGCGAGCTGTCGCAGCGCGGCAATCTGCTCACGGCGCAATCGGGCTCGGCCGACTTCGAGGTGCAGCCCTTCGCGCCGGGCGAAATCGAGTTTGCCGAGTTTCCCATCCAGCTCTGGCAAAAGCTGCAGGCCAAGTATTGGCGCAGCCTCGACCGCGACCTGCTTGATTACGGGCAGGAAGGCGGCTACATGCCGCTGCGCGCGGCGATCGCGCAATATCTGAGCCTGTCCCGCTCGGTCCGGGTCACGCCCGAGCAGGTGCTCATCACCTCGGGCACGCAGCAGTCGCTCGATCTGGCCGCACGCCTGCTCACCGATCATGGCGATGAAGCCTGGGTGGAAAACCCCTGCTACTGGGGTGCCCGCCGCGCATTGCAGGCCGCCGGGCTGAGGCTCAAGCCCATCGATGTGGACGTTGAGGGCATCGCGCCGTCCGCGACCGACTGGCAGCAGGGAAGGCCGCGGCTGATCTATGTCACGCCCTCGCATCAATATCCGCTCGGCCATGTGATGAGTCTGCAGCGCCGCCGCGCGCTGCTGCAGTTTGCCGCGCAGCAGCGCTGCTGGATTTTCGAGGACGACTACGACAGCGAATTCCGCTTCGGCGGCCGCCCCTTCGCCAGCCTGCAGGGGCTCGACGAGCATGCGCAGGTGCTGTACTCGGGCACGTTTTCCAAGGTGATGTACCCCGGCATCCGCCTGGGCTATCTGGTGGTGCCCACCGACCTGCTGCCCGCGTTCAACACGGGGCTGTACGACCTGTACCGCCCGGGCCAGCTCATGCTGCAGGCGGCACTGACCGACTTCATCACCGAGGGCCATCTCAACACCCTGATCCGCCGCCTGCGCGTGGCCTACCAGGCGCGGCGCGACGAACTGGCGCGGCGCATCCAGCGTTGTCTGGGAGATCGGGTGCAGATCTCGGGGCAGGAGTCTGGCTTGCACCTGTGCTTGCTGTTCAACACACCGGATGTGGACGATGAAGCCATCGCCCGCACTGCCGATGCGCAGGGCATGACGGTGCGGCCGCTGTCACGGTACTACCTGAGTGAACCCCGGCAGCGCGGGTTGATTCTGGGCTACGCCTACGTGCCCACCGAGCGCGTGCCGCCGTGGGCGCAGAAACTGTGCCAGCTCATCCGCAGCCAGCTGCCGGATTGACCGATCGCTCAGGCCGCGTGCGCCACGCCGGCAAGGTGCTCCATGCGGGCCTTGTCATCGCGCAGGGTGGCCGCATCGCCCGAAAACACCATTTCGCCCTCGGACAACACATAGGCGCGGTCGGCCAGTTGCAACGCGAGGAATGCGTTCTGCTCGACCAGCAGCACGGAAATGCCCTCCTCCTTCATGCGGCCCACCGTGCGCATGACCTCCTGCACGATCACCGGCGCCAGACCCTGCGACGGCTCATCCAGGATGAGCAGCCTGGGGTTGAGCAGCAGCGCGCGCGCAATGGCCAGCATCTCCTGCTCGCCGCCGGAAAGCCGCCCGCCCTTGCTGGTGCGACGTTCAAACAGGCGGGGAAACAGCTTGTACACCGCGTCGATGTTCCAGCGCCCCGGGGTTTCATGCACCACCAGCAGGTTTTCATGCACCGTGAGGTGGCCAAAAATCTTGCGGCCTTCGGGCACATAGCCCACCCCCAAAGAGGCGATGCGGTGGGGCGACGCGCCGGTCATGTCCTTGCCGAAAAACTTGATGCGGCCCTGGCGCGGCGGCGTCAGCCCCATGACCGAGCGCATGGTCGTGGTCTTGCCCGCGCCGTTGCGGCCCAGCAGGGCCACGAGTTCGCCTTCGCCCACGGTCATCGACACGCCCTTGAGAATGTGACTCTTGTCGTAATAGGTGTGAATGGCGTCGAGTTCGAGAACGGCGGTCATGGCTGGTGTGTCCTGTGCATCAGGCGGCCTGCCCGAGATAGGCGGCCTGCACCCTGGGGTTGCTGGAAATATCGTCGGCAGTGCCTTCGGCCAGCAGGCTGCCGTTGTCCAGCACGGTGATGCGATCAGCGATGCCGAACACAATCTCCATATCGTGCTCGACGAACAGGGTGGTGATGCCCCGGTTCTTGTTGAGGTCGCGGATCAGCGCGGTCATGTGGTGCGTTTCCTCATCCCCCATGCCCGCGGTCGGCTCGTCGAGCAGCAGCAGCTTGGGACTGCGCGACAGCGCAATGCCGACCTCGACCACCCGCTGGTCGCCGTGCGACAACTCACCGGTCACGCGGCCCGCCTTGCCACTGATTTTCACCAGATGCATCAGTTCCTCGACCTGGTCGTCGATGCGCTTGCGCAGCGCGCGGCTCATCCACGGGCGCAGGTTCACGCCCTGCGCGACTTCGACTGCGATGCGCAGGTTTTCATACACCGTCAGCGACCGGAAGATTTCGGTGATCTGGAAGGTGCGGATGATGCCGCGCTTGACCAGTTCTCCGGGATTGACGGTGTGGATCGGCTGGCCGTCGAACACGATCTGGCCGTCGCTGGGCGGAAAGAAGCCACTGATCAGATTGAACAGCGTGGTCTTGCCCGCGCCATTGGGGCCGATGACCGCGCGCAGCTCGCCGGGTTTCACGTCCATGGAAATATCGGTCAGCGCCTTGAGCGCGCCAAAGCGGCGCGACACGTTGTGCAGCTTGAGCAGGCTCATTTCGATGCCCTCTTGCGCTGCAGAAAGCCCATGATGCCCAGCGGGAAGAACAGCACCGAGAGCACGAAGATCAGGCCGATGACCGACATCCAGTTGTCGGTGACGGAGCTGGCGTAGTCGCGCACCAGCACAAAAATCGCCGCGCCCACCAGCGGCCCCCAGAAGTTGCGCATCCCGCCCAGTACCGCAATCACCACCAGATCGCCCGAGAAGGTGTAGTTCAGCGTGTTGGGTGAGGTGAAGTTGTCCAGCAGCGCGTTGAGGCCACCTGCCAGAGCGACGATGAAGCCCGACAGCGCAAACGAGATCGCCGCATAGCGCTGCACCGGCACCCCGAGGAAGGTCAGGCGCTTCTGGTTCTCGCGGATCGCGACAAACGTGTGGCCCAGCGGCGAGTTCAGCACGATCCACAGCACCAGCGCGCCAAGCGCGAAGCAGGCGACCACCAGGTAATAGAAACCCAGCGAGCCCATGGTCCAGTCGAACCCGGGCAGGTGCAGGGTGTGGCGTGAAAAGCCGGTGAGTCCGTCATAGCCTCCGGTCACTGCCTGCCAGCGAATGGCGATGAAATAGAACATCTGGCCGATGGCAATGGTGATCATCGCAAAGTAGATGCCGCGCCGCCGCACCGCGATGGGCGCGAGCACCGTGGCGACAAGTCCGCCCAGCAGGGTGCCACCCAGCAAGGCCAGCAGCACGTTGTGCGTCTGGTACTTGAGCATCAGCCCGACGCCGTATGCACCCAGACCGAAGTACGCGGCATGGCCGAACGACAGGCCGCCGGTGTAGCCCAGCAGCAGGTTCAGCCCCATGGCGGCCAGGCCGTAGATCAGCACGCGCGAGGCGATGTCGTTGTAGCCGCCGACAGAGTGCAGCCAGGCCGGAGCGCTGAGCAGCACCAGCGCCAAAATGCCGTTGCCAAGGTGCTGCTTGAATGAGGAGGTTTGCATGGCGGTCTTGGGTGTGGGGAGGGTCTGCGCAGGCGTGCTCATTCGAACAATCCCTCCTGTCCCATCAACCCGCGCGGCCGCACCACCAGCATCAGCCCCATGATGAGATAGATCACCGCCTCACTGGCCGCGGGAAAGTACGCCGTGGTGATGCCCGACGCCACGCCGATGAGCAGCCCGCCCAGCAGCGAACCGAGCAGCGAGCCCACGCCCCCCACCACGATGGCCACGAAGGCCGGCATCAGCAGCCCGTCGCCCATGGTCGGCTCCAGGCCAAGCTGGCCTGCGGCCAGAATGCCGGCCACGCCGGCGAACACGATGCCAATCACAAAGTTGGCGGTGCGCAGCAGATAGATGTTCACTCCAAGCGCCGAGACCGTTTCCAGGTCGGCATTGCCCGCGCGGATGCGGATGCCCAGACGCGTATAGCGCAGCACGCCGAACAGCACCGCCGTGCCCACCAGCGCCACCGCGACGACGAACAGCCGGTAGCCGGTGAGGAAGAAATAGGTCTGGCTCAGCGGATGACCGAGCGATTCAGGAATGGACAGCGGCACGCCATTGGCGCCCCAGATGGTGCGGATCATGTCCTGCATGATCAGCGCCAGACCGAAGGTCAGCAACAGCGAATACAGCGGATCGCGCTTGTACAGACGGCGGATGAGCAGCACTTCCACCACCAGACCCAGCACCCCGGCCAGCAGCGGCGCCACCGCCAGTGCGCCCCAGAAACCCAGGCTCGGCTCCAGGGTGTAGGCGAAGTAGGCCGCCAGCGCCATGAACGCGCCCTGGGCGAAATTGATGGTGTTGTTCAGGCCGAGAATGAGTGCAAGGCCCAGCGCCAGCAGCGCATAGAACGCGCCGGTGATCAGGCCGTTGAAGGTGTTGAAGATGAGGACGAGATTCAAGGCGATGCCTCCGCAGCAGCAGATGGACTGGCGGCGGACCCGCGCACGCGCGAGCCCGCCAAAACGCGCGGTGGCGCTTCAGGCGCGCGGCAGCACGCAGCCGGTTTCCGACGGCGGCAGCGCGATCTTCTCGCCCGGCACGATGGAACTGACCTCGAACAGATTGGGGTACTTGCCGGTCTGGTTCACATGGCCGGGGAACATGCCCAGCATGAGCTGGTGATCCTGCGGCCGGTAGAACACATTGCCCGGCTGCAGTGCAATCTCCGGTGGCAGCGCCAGCCCCTCCATCGCCTTGACCACCTTGGCGGTTTCGAGCGACTTGGCCTTTTCCACCGCGAGGCGGATGGCATGCGTGGTGGCAAAGCCGAACCACACCCGCGCCGTGGGGTACTCGCCCTTGTGCGCGGCGGTGTAGCGCTTGACGAAGTCGACCACATGCGGATTGTTCGGCTGGTTCCAGTACCACTCCATGGTCCACCAGCCATAGCGCGCAGCCTCCGGCAGGGCTTGCGCCTGCTCCAGCTCGAAGAGCGCGCCGCCCACGGCGATGTCCTTGTTGATGCCGAACTGCGCGATCTGCTTCATGCAGTTGACCTGGTCATTGCCGGCCAGCAGCAGGCACAGCACATCGGGCGACTTGGCCTTCACGTCGATCAGGTAGGACGAGAAATCGGTCGCCCCCACCGGCACCAGCGCGCCGCCCACCACGGTGCCGCCCGCCTTCTTGAGCTGGGTGGTGTAGTCGGCCTGTTCGGACTGGCCGAAGGCATAGTCGGTGGTCAGGAAGTACCACTTCTTGCCGAACTTCTTGTAGAGGGTCTCGAAGTCACCGGCGGTGAGCATCCAGGTGGTCGAGCAGGTGCGGAAGGTCGTGGTCTTGCACTCCTTGCCGGTCAGGCTGTCGACGTGGCCGCCGGTGCAGACGAACAGCTTGTCATGACGATTGGCGAATTGCGACACCGCCAGCGAGGCCGCGGAATTCACCGTGCCCATGAGGAAGTCCACCTTGTTCTGGCTCAGCAGCCGCGAGGCCTTGTCCACCGCGGTACCCGGGTTGCCTGCGCTGTCTTCCACGAAGATCTGCAACGGCCGCCCCATCACGCCACCGGCCTTGTTGATCTCGGCCTCGGCGAACTGCGCGCCCTTGATCTCGCTCTGGCCCAGTGCGGCGAAGGTGCTGGTGATCGGGTCGATCAGACCGATCTTCACCGGCGTTTCGCTTGCTCCCCAGCTTTGCACCTGCGTGCCCAGCAGCGCGGCCAGCCCCGCAGCGCCGCCCGCCTTGATCAGCGTGCGACGGTCCATCTGAACCTGCTCTCGCGTGTCATCCTTGTTCATGCCTGTCTCCTGTGGTGTCATTGAATTGACGTTTTTTGTGATGCAGGGCGACTATAGGCAGCAGGCATCAAAAGAGATAGAGGGCGACACCGGGGCATTTGCAACGCGATGTAATGATCGTGACAGCGCGTCAGATTCCCCCGCAAAACACCGCGCAAGGCTCAGGGTCTACCCGCAAGACTCACACCGGGGTTCAAGCTGTTTTGCACGCCCGTGCAGCAATGCAGGCAACACCGTGCAAGGGCTACAGCAGGTCGCGCAGCCGGTACCACAGCATGCCCAGCACCAGCGCCGGGGTGCGCAGCAAATCTCCGCCGGGAAAGGGCTTGTGCCGCAGGCGGGTGAACAGGTCGAAGCGCTCGGCCTGACCGGCAATGGTCTCGGCCGCCAGCAGCCCGGCCAGGCCGGTGAGTGCCAGACCGTGGCCGGAAAAGCCCTGCAGATACAGCACGTCGGGCGCGAGGCGGCCGAAGTCGGGCGCGCGATTCATGGTGATGTCGACAAAGCCGCCCCAGGCATGGGTGATTCTCACATCGCTGAGTTGCGGATAGACCGCCAGCATGCTGCGGCGCATGGTGGCGGCCAGGTCGCGCGGGGTCGCGGTGGAATAGCTCACCCGCCCGCCGAACAGCAGCCGGTCGTCGCCGGTGAGACGGTAGTAATCGAGCACGAACTGGGTGTCGCACACGCACGCGCGGTTGCGCACCAGCGAGCGGGCGCGCTGCGCGCCCAGCGGTTCGGTGGCGATGATGTAGGTGCCCACGGGCATGATGCGCCGTGCAAGACGCGGCACCACATCGCCCAGTTGCACATTGCCCGCGAGCAGCACATGGCTGGCACGCACGCTGCCCCGCGCGGTGCGCACCAGCGCCTTGCCGCCTCCGGCCTGCACAGCGGGCGCGACGCTGACAACGGGCGACTGCTCATGCAGCACGGCTCCCGCGTCCAGCGCGGCCCGGCCCAGACCCAGGGTGTAGTTGAGGGGGTGCAGGTGGCCACCCAGATCGTCGAGCACACCAGCGCAATAGCGCTTGCTGGCAATCAGGCTGCGGGTCTGTTCGGCATCGAAACTCTGCAGATGGGTGTAGCCGTATGCGCGCCGCATGTGCTCGGCCCAGGCATGCAGGGCGCGCGCCTTTTTGGGCGTGACGGCCACGCTCATCGCGCCGGGCGTCCAGTCGCAGTCGATGGCGTATTGCGTGATGCGGCTGCGCAGCAGGCGAATGGCGTCGAGCGACATCTCCCAGGCGAAATGCGCACTCTTTGCGCCGAGCTGGCGCTCGAACGGTTCCATCTCGCTGGCATAGCCTGCCAGCGCCTGACCGCCATTGCGCCCCGAGGCGCCCCAGCCGATGTGACGGCCTTCGAGCAGCACCACCTGCATGCCACGCTTGCGCAGCTCGATGGCAGCCGACAGGCCCGCCAGCCCACCGCCGACGATGCAGACATCGGTGTGCACCTCGCCCTGCAGCGCCGCATGGCGGGGCGCAGCGTGGGCGGTGTCGATGTAGAACGAGTTCTCGATCAGGCGTTGCGCCTGTTCCTCCAGCCGCATCATGCGCGGTGCCTCCAGGGTCAGGTTGTAGCGGATCGATCCGCCGCGAGCCGCGCGCACAGATACGTCCAGACGCACAGCGCACCGATGTTGGAGGTCAGTTCGGCATGGTCGTAGGGCGGTGACACTTCCACGCAGTCCATGCCGACAAAGGGAAGTTGCATCGCGCACAGTTCCTCCAGCAGAGAGAGCAGTTGCGCGCTGCTCAGGCCGCCGGGCTCGGGCGTGCCGGTGCCGGGAGCAAAGGCGGGATCGAGACAGTCGATGTCGAGCGTGACATAGACCGGCGCGCCGCTCGCTGCCAGCCGGGCGCGGATGTCGGCAGTGACAGGCGCGACTTGCGACGGGCTCTCCAGGCCGCGCAATTCCCGCGCGGTGATCACCCGGCCGCCGATGGTGTTGACGTACTCGCGCGCCGCGCGCTCGGCTGCCGAGCGAATGCCCACCTGCACCATGCCCTGCGGCACCACCAGCCCTTCCTGCACCGCCTCATGCACCCAGGTGCCGTGGCCAGAGGGCTCGCCGAAATGGTCGGTCCAGGTGTCGCAATGGGCGTCGAAATGCAGCACGGCCAGCGGCTGCCCATGCACGGCGCGCAGCGCCCGCAGCAAGGACAGGGTGATGGAATGATCGCCGCCCAGCCACACCATGTGCTGCCGTGCAAGCAGTGCCCTCGCCTGGGGTTCGAGCGCCGCGCGCATCGTCTCCAGGCTGGTGTTGGGCAGGAAAAGATCGCCGTGATCGCAGAGCTGTGCCGTGGGCGAGAGGTCGAACAGCGGATGCGTGGCGTCGCACAGCATCTGGCTGGCCTGACGCATGGCGTTCGGGCCGAAGCGGGCGCCGGGGCGGTTGGTCACCGCCCCATCCCAGGCCACGCCTGCCACGCCAAAGCGGGCAGCCGACGCATTCTCGCCGCACGCGGATGCGCCGAGAAACCGTTGCTGTGACAGATAGGCAAAAGCGTGCTGAACCATGTTTTTGGATGATGTGAACGGACTGCGAAGTTCAGCGAACACCGATGAAGCCTTGCAAGCGGACTGCAGCCTATCCGGAAAATTGCAGGGACGATAGAGCCACTTTGCCGCCCTCGCGCGGGGCCATTTCATTGTTTTGGCCGCCCCTTGCCATGCAGTGATGGTCTTGCGCATACTGTTTGCCAACGCACATTCGTCGCACCGCCTAGCCATGCCCCAGACCCTGATTTCCGCCGATCGCATCGCCCGTTTTCATGCGGCTGAAGCGGCCCGCTTTCTCGCCGACCACCCGCGCTGCGTCGCGCTGCACGCACAGGCACAACGCCATTTCCTGTTCGGCGTGCCGCTGCACTGGATGGCCGATGCGCCGTCGCCGGTACCGCTGTATGTGGACCGGGCCCAGGGCGCGCGGCTGTTCGATGTCGATGGTCACGAGATCATCGATTTCTGCCTGGGCGACACCGGCGCGATGTTCGGGCACAGCCCGGGGCCGATCGCGCGCGCGCTGGCGCAGCATGGCGGCGATGGCGCAACCACCATGCTGCCGTCCACCGTGGCGCTCGACGTGGCGCAGCTGCTCGAGCAGCGCTTCGGTCTGCCGATGTGGCAGTTCACCGCCAGCGCCAGCGATGCCAACCGCTTCCTGCTGCGCTGGGCGCGGGCGATCACCGGGCGCAAGCTCATCGTGGTGTTCAACGGCTGCTATCACGGCACGGTCGATGACGTGTTCGTCGATCTGGACGCAGACGGCAGCACGCACACCCGCCCGAGCCTGCTCGGGCAGGTGCACGATCTCACCGCTTTCACCCGCGTGGTCGAGTTCAACGATCTGGACGCGCTGCGCGCCGCGCTGGCTGCGGGCGATGTGGCCTGCGTGCTCACCGAGCCGGTGCTCACCAATATCGGCATGGTGCTGCCCGAGCCCGGCTTTCTCGACGCCGTGCGGGCGCTCACCCGCGAACACGGCGCGCTGCTGCTGATCGACGAGACGCACACCATCTCCTGCGGCCCCGGCGGCTATTGCCGCGAACATGGGCTGCAGCCCGATGCGCTGATTCTGGGCAAGCCGATCGCTGGTGGCACGCCCGGCGCCGCGTACGGCTTCACCGCCGAGGTCGGCGCGCGGATGCAGGCGGCAAAGAGCGCCGCGCCGCCCGGACATTCGGGCATCGGCACCACCTTGTCTGCCGGGCTGTTGACCCTGCGGCTGATGCGCACCATGCTCGCCGAGGTGATGACCGACGCCGCCTATGCGCAGATGTTCGCGATCGCAGAGCGCGTGGCCGCCGGGCTCGAAGGCATCATCGCGCGCCACGGCCTGCCATGGACCGTCACCCGCATCGGCGCGCGCTGCGAGGTGCAGTTTGCGTCACGCCGCCCGCGCAACGGCACCGAAGCCCGCGCCGCGTTCGATGACGCGCTGGAGCCCGCGCTGCAACTGGCCCTGCTCAACCGCGGCGTGCTGCTCACGCCGTTTCACAACATGCTGCTGGCCAGCCCGGCGCATGCGGCAGCGGACGCCGACACGCTGATCCAGGCTTTCGACGCCGCGCTGGCCGCATTGCGCGCGGCGTGAGCCTTCAGGGCTTGATGTAGGCGAAGCCGGCTTTTTCCAGTTGCATGATGCGCACCACGCCGGCGGGAACGACCACGGCCGAGGGCACGAGCACCGGCAGATGGCCGAGCTTCTTGGCCATCCCCTCCATGGTGTTGTGGCAGGCGTCGAATTCCACGCCCTCGGCATTCTCGGAAGAAATGCGCTGCGCCACGGGGCTGTCCTTCAGCAGCATGAGCAGCCCGGGGCCGTAGGCCACGACCACCACGCGCACCTTTTCCTGACCGAAGTAGTCGAGCAGGTTCTGCGCGTTGTTGAGCACCAGTTGCCAGCGCTCGAGATTGTTCTCGCTGACCTGCAGCACCACCTTGTGTTCGACAAACGGCAGGTCATGAATGAAGGTCGGCTTGTCGAAGTTGAAGTCGCCCAGCATCGACGGGTTGGCGGCCTGCGCCAGGCCGCTGCCCAGCAGGCCGAGCAGCACGGCCAGAGCCATGCCGGGCAGACGGAATAAAAGGACATGACGGGTTTGGGAATGCATGGTTGTCTCCTCGGTTTTGGGTGGTTCTCTTTTATCGCGGCATGCTGCAGGATGGATCGACCGGCACGCAGGCTTGCGCTCCACGCGCCGGTCAATGTGCAGCCAGGCGGACGGTCAGAAGTTGACGATGGGCAGGCCGCGCTGCACCCATTCGTTCAGGCCGCCCGGATATTCGCGCAGGCCTTTTTCGCCCATGATGCGATCGATCACGAACCAGGTGCCCGCCGCGTACTGTCCGGTGTTGCAGTACACAATGCCAGGAGCAATCCGGTGCACGCCCGCGCCAGCCAAGACCTTGCGATACACATGCGCCGACAGAAAGCGCCAGGAGCCGTCGTCCGCATTGCGGTAGAGCAGTTCGGCCGGCAGCGCGGTGCTGCCGGCAAGACGGCCACCGACCGGAATCACCGGCGTGCGTTCCAGCCCGGCGAACTGCGCCAGCGGGCGGGCATCGAGCAGCAGCCTGTGCCCGCGTTGCGCCGCCTGCACGTCGGCGGTCGTGGCCAGCAGCGCCGGGTTGGGTTCCTTGGCTTTCCACTTGCTCGAACTCATCGGCGCGATGGCATCGGTGTCCACGTCATACCCGGCGGAAATCCAGGCATGCATGCCGCCGTTGAGAATCGCGATTTGCTCGGGCGGAACGCCAAAAACCTGCAGCTCCCAGGCGAAGAACGCCGCCTCCTGCAGCGAGGTGGCATCGTCCCCCGTGGGCACGATGACGATGGGCTTGCCCGGCTGCAACTGCACCGCCTGCATGCTCTCCTCGAATTCCTTGGCCGTCGGCAGCAGGAAGTCGATCGTCTTGCCATTGATCACATGCTTCTGGCGCAAGCCCCAGAAGTTGACCGACAGCGCGTCCGTGATGTGCCCGCCCACTTCCTCGAGCACCTTTTGTCCCTTGACCGTGCTGAACTTGGGATCATTGGTCAGCGAATTCAGGCTGTCGCGGATGTCGACAATCTGCACCTCCTTGGCATGGTCGTGCAGCCACGGCGGCGTGACTAGCGGGCCAGGCAGCACCGCCGCCTGCGCCGCACTCACACCCGCCGCAAGCGCGAACAGCAGCGCCCCCAGCCAGCCCTTGATCGAACCCCTGTCTTGCTTTGTCATCGAACTCCTCCTGTTTTGATATTCGGGTGGGCGATTATGACGCGAAGGCCCTCAACAAAAACAGGGATTTGTTTGGTTGACGGATATCGAATTTATGGATGAACCTGCGCGGAATTCTGCGCAGGCGGTCAGCTCTGCACCAGCCGCTTGGACTTGGCGATCGAAAACAGCATGCCCGCACCCAGCATCAGGGTGATCAGCGCGGTGCCGCCGTAGCTGACGAAGGGCAGCGGCACGCCCACCACGGGCAGGATGCCCGACACCATGCCCATGTTGACAAAGGCATAGATGAAAAAGATCAGGGTGATGGACGCGGCGAGCAGGCGGGAGAACAGGGTCGGCGCGTTGGAGGCGATCATCAGCCCGCGCAGAATGAAGAAGGTGTAGGCCGCCAGCAACACCAGATTGCCGGCCAGCCCCCATTCCTCGGCCAGCACCGAGAACACGAAGTCGGTGTGCGACTCGGGCACGAAATTCAGATGCGCCTGCGTGCCGTGCAGGTAGCCCTGGCCGAATACCCCGCCCGAGCCGATGGCGATCATGCTCTGGATGATGTTGAAGCCCTTGCCCAGCGGGTCGCTCTGCGGGTCGAGCAGCATCATCAGCCGCTGGCGCTGGTAGTCGTGCATGAAATGCCACAGGACCGGGGCGCCCGCCGCCGCCAGCGCCAGCAGCAGGGCGATGACCCGCCACGACAGCCCGGCAAAAAAGATGACAAAGGCGCCGGTGAACAGCACCAGCAACGCGGTGCCCAGGTCGGGTTGCTTGGCGATGAGGCCCACCGGCAGCAGCAGAATGGCTGCGGCAATGGCGAAATCCTTCACCCGGATCTGGCCTTCGCGCTTCTGGAAATACCACGCCAGCATCAGCGGCACCGCAATTTTCATCACCTCGGAGGGCTGCACCACGGTCACGCCCAGATCGAGCCAGCGCCGCGCGCCCTTGCGCACCAGGCCGAACGCTGCGGTGGCGATGAGCAGCGCCATGCCGAAGGTATAGACCGGCACGGCGAGCTGCATCAGCCGCTGCGGCGGCACCTGCGCGGTGACAAACAGCACCAGAAAGCCGATGGCCAGATTGCGCAGATGATCGCCAAACGGCACATGCGCGTCCTGCAGCGCGGAAAACAGCACGATGCAGCCGATGGCCACCAGCCAGAGCAGACCGGCCAGCAGCGGCGCGTCGAAACCGCTGATGTAGGGTCGCAGGCGCTGCCACAGCGGTGGACGTCCGAAGGTTGCACTCATAGCCGGACTCCTTCCGATTCGTCGGTCACATCGGGCCGCGCGCCAAAGCGGGTGAACAGCGGCGCGCGCAGTCCGGCAGTGCAGGCCACGCGCAGGGCATTGCCCAGCGCATCGGCGTCGAAGGCGGTGGGACTGGCTTTCGCCGGGGTCGATGCCGCAGGGGCGGAGGGACCAGGGGCGGCGGCCGCCGCTGCAGAGGCTGCGCCTTGTGGCGCGGATGCCGCGGGCGCAGGCGGCGGCTTGGCTCCCGGAATGGGCGGCACGCCCTCGCGCTCTCCGGCATAGACGAACTGCACCGGCTGCGGCCGGGTGCCGCTGATTTTTTCGATCTCCTCGTCGGTGGGGTAGAGCCCGAGCAGGTGATAGTCGAGGGCCTTGCGCGCAATCGGCGCGGCTGCCGCACCACCAAAACCGGCGTTCTCCACGATCATCGCCAGCGCAATGACCGGGTTTTCGGCCGGGGCGTACACCACGTACAGCGCATGATCGCGCAGATGGTGCGCCACGTCCTTGACGTCGTAGGTCTGGTTCTGGCCCACAGTGAATACCTGCGCGGTGCCGGTCTTGCCCGCGCTGGTGTAGGGCGCGCCCTTGAACGCGTCCGCGCCGGTGCCGCCGGGCTGGTTGACCGCCATCATGCCGCCATGTACCACCTGCCAGTAGGCCGGATTCATGTCGATGCGCTCGGCCACCGGCGCCTGCACCGGGGTGAAGCGGCGCGACTCCATGTCCTCGATTGCGCGAACCACGCGCGGGGCATAGCGCGTGCCCTGATTGGCCAGCGTGGACAGCGCGGTGGCCATCTGCAGCGGGGTGAAGGTGTTGTAGCCCTGGCCGATGCCCAGGCTGATGGTGTCGCCGGGATACCAGACTTTCTGCGCCGGGCTGCGAAATGCCTTGCGCTTCCAGGCCTTGGACGGCAGCACGCCCTTGGCCTCGCCTTTCAGGTCGATGCCGGTGGCCTGACCGAAGCTGTATTTGGTGGTGTAGTTGGCCATGCCGTCCACGCCCCAGTCGTGGGCCACCATGTAGAAGTACACGTCGCACGACACTGCAATGGCCTTGTGCATGTCCACGACGCCATGCCCACCCGGCACATCGTCGCGAAAGCGGTGCCCGGCAAACATGAAAAACCCGGGATCGCGGAAACTCCACTGCGCCGTGCGGATGCCGTCGGTCAGCGCGCCCATGGCCAGATACGGCTTGTAGGTGGAGCCCGGCGGAAAGGTGCCGCGCAGCACGCGGTTGAGCAGCGGACGGTCGGGCGAGGTGTTCAGCGCGTCCCAGTTCGCCTGGTCGATGCCATCGACGAACAGATTGGGGTCGAAGGTGGGCATCGACACGAAGGTCAGCACCTCGCCATTGCGCGGGTCGATGGCCACGCAGGCGCCGCGCCGCTTGCCATACAGGTCTTCGATGAGCTTCTGCAGCCGGATGTCCACGCCCAGCACCAGGTTCTGCCCCGGCGTGGCCGGCACGGTCTTGATCTTGCGCACCGGACGGCCCGTGGCGTTGACCTCCACCTCCTCATAGCCGGTGACGCCATGCAGCTCCTTCTCATAGGCCTGCTCCACGCCGAGCTTGCCGATGTGGTCGGTGCCGAGGTAGTTGCTGGCGTCGTCGCTGTCGTCGATGCGCTGCTGCTCGGCCTGGTTGATGCGACCGATATAGCCCAGCAGATGGCAGCCCAGCGCACCGAGCGGATAGCTGCGGAACAGCCGCGCCCGCACATTCACGCCGGGAAAGCGAAAGCGCTGCGCCACGAAGCGCGCCACCTGATCGTCGGTGAGCTTGTTGAGGATGGGCAGCGACTCGAAGCGCCGCGACTGCGCCAGCAGATTGTTGAACCGCCGCTCGTCGAATGGCGTGATCGGCACGATGGCCTTGAGCGCGTCGATGGTCTGCTGCAGCGTGCCCTTGACCTTCGACGCCGTGATCTCCAGGGTGTACGCGGCGTAATTGCTCGCCAGGATGATGCCATTGCGGTCGAGAATCAACCCGCGCTGCGGCGGAATGGGCACCAGCGCGATGCGGTTGTCCTGCGCCTGCGTGGAGAACTGCCGGTGCCGCACCACCTGCAGCCACAGCCAGCGCCCGATCAGCAACGCGAAGCTCAGCACCACCACGCCAGCAGCCAGAATGAGGCGGCGGCGAAAACGGAACAGCTCGCGTTCGATATTGCGCAGTTCGTTCATCGCAAGGGCAACTCAGGCATGTTCTGAGCGGGCGGCACCCGCAAGGTTCAGCAACAGCACCATCACAGCGGGCGGTTGCGGTCAGAGTCGGGCGCGCGCCGTTGCGGCGCCAGCAGCAGCCAGGACAGCGGCGCCCACAATGCAGCCTGCAACAGCGGCGCCAGAAAGAACGTCCAGCCGGGAAAGCTGCCGCCCGACCACATGCCCACCAGCAGCAGCATCACCTGCGCGGCAATGAACAGCGGCAGCACATGCAGCGCCTGCTGCAGCGCCGGGAACCACAGCAGGCGCCGGTGCAGGCTGATGGCGAAATAGCTCAGCACGGTGTAGATCAGTGCATGCTGGCCCAGCACCGCGCCCTGCTGCACATCCACCATCAAGCCCAGCACAAAGGCCACGGCCATGCCCACGCGGCGCGGTTGATGCACATTCCAGAACACCAGGGTGAGCGCCACAGCGTCCGGCATCCAGGCCAGACGTCCCAGCGGCAGAAAATCGAACAACAGCGCGAGCAGCAGGGTGAGCGCGATGAACCAGGGCTTGACCGGCAGCAGCAGCACTTCGCGCGCGCCCCCGGCAGGCGCGCGCGCCGTGGGCATGGGCGCAATGGCTGGACGGCGGCGGCGCGGCAGAAGGTTCACGGCAACCCGACTTCAGCGCACACGACCATCTGCCGGAGCCGACGCGGCACGCACCTTTTGCGCAGCCGACTTCGCCTTGCCCGCATCGGCAGGCGGCGCGGGCACCAGCGGTGTGAGCGGCTTGAGCACCAGCACATGCCGACCGCCTTCCACATCGGCCAGCGGCGCGCACATCACCCGGGCAAACGCCGTGTCGCGCTGGCGCACCACGGCGGTGACCCGCGCCACGCGCAACCCAGGGGTGTAGATGCCGTCCACCCCGCTGGTCACCAGCAGGTCGCCCACGCGCACATCCGCAGCGGCCGGCATCCAGCGCAGTTCCAGCCCGCCCTGGCCGAGTCCGGGCTCGCCATACAGCACGCCGCGCTCGCCGGTGCGCTGGTTCTGCACCGGCACCACGGCGTCACGATCGGTGATGAGGGTGACCTCGGCACTCCAGGGATAGTCGCGCGTGACCTGCCCGAGCAGCCCGGTTTCGTCGATCACCGGCGACCCCAGCGCGACTCCCTGCAGACTGCCGCGGTCGATGACCACGGTGCGATTGAACGGATCGCTGGCCTGCGCGCTGATCTGTGCCGCCACCGAGGTGGGCGGCATGCTTTGCTGCAGGTGGAGCAGGGTGCGCAGGCGGTTGTTCTCCAGCCGCAACTGCGCCTCCATCTGGGCCTGCAGCGACAGCGCCACATTGGCCCGCTTCAGGCGGACGATCTCCTGCTGCGACTGCACCGGCGATTCGAGATAGCGGCCAAGCTGCTGCGACCAGTCCACCGGCGCCTGCGCCAAGCGCTGCAGGGGATAGACCGCCACCGACAAGCCCTGCCGCAGCAGCGGAGTCACCTTGAAGCGCGCGTCCAGCGCCATCAGCAGCACGGCCAGCGCGGAGAACAGCAGCAGCCGCGTCAGCGCAGACGGCCCCTGCCGGAAAAACGGCGGAGGAGAGCGCTCAAGAGTGCCGTAGGCCATGGGAAGGAGATGACACGCTGGGCCGAATGCCCGAACCGGAGCCCAGCCCGAACGGCCAGCCCCGCGCGGACAGGCTGATTATTCGGAAGTGAAAATGGTGCCCAGCCGGTCCATGCGCTCCAGCGCCATGCCGCTGCCACGGGCCACACAGGTCAGCGGCTCTTCGGCCACCAGTACGGGCAGGCCGGTTTCCTCGGCCAGCAGGCGGTCGAGATCGCGCAGCAGCGCGCCGCCGCCGGTAAGCATCATGCCGCGCTCGGCAATGTCGGCGCCGAGTTCGGGCGGGGTCTGCTCCAGCGCGTTTTTCACAGCCGAGACGATCTGGTTGAGCGGATCGGTCAGCGCTTCGAGAATTTCGTTGCTGGAAATGGTGAAGCTGCGCGGCACGCCTTCGCTGAGGTTGCGGCCCTTGACTTCCATTTCCTTGACCTCGCTGCCGGGGAAGGCCGAGCCGATCTGCTTCTTGATGGCCTCGGCCGTGGGCTCGCCGATCAGCATGCCGTAGTTGCGGCGGATGTAGTTGATGATGGCCTCGTCGAACTTGTCGCCCCCCACGCGCACGCTGCCCTTGTAGACGGTGCCGCCCAGCGAAATGACGCCCACTTCAGTGGTGCCGCCGCCGATGTCCACGATCATCGACCCGGTGGCTTCCGACACCGGCAGCCCGGCGCCGATGGCCGCAGCCATGGGCTCCTCGATCAGATAGACCTCGCTGGCGCCCGCGCCCAGCGCCGACTCGCGGATGGCGCGGCGCTCGACCTGCGTGCTGCCGCAGGGCACGCAGATGATGATGCGCGGACTGGGCCGGAACATCCGGGTGTCATGCGCCATCTTGATGAACTGCTTGAGCATCTGCTCGGTGACGGTGAAGTCGGCGATCACGCCGTCCTTCATCGGGCGGATGGCTTCGATGTTGCCGGGCACCTTGCCCAGCATCTGCTTGGCTTCCTTGCCCACGGCCTGGATGGTTTTCTTGCCGCTGGGGCCGCCTTCGTGGCGAATGGCAACGACCGAGGGTTCGTCGAGCACGATGCCCTTGCCGCGCACATAAATCAGGGTGTTGGCGGTGCCAAGGTCGATCGCCAGATCCGTCGAAAAATACTGCCGGAATGTTCGGAACATGGAATGAGTGGGCGCCAACTGCGCGCCGGGCTTTCAGGTGGTTTCTGGTGGTGTGTGAAATAAGCAACAAACGGGCTTGATTTTTCTGACAAATCCCGTGCGCCAAATCGAAGCATCATAACCCATGCATGCGCTTAAAATGGTGTTTTCCGCGCGTCTCTGCAGGGGAAGCTCCCCGATCCGCCCACCTGCCGGGCGGCATGGTCTGCCATGTGTTGCGCGCCCCCGATCGCCACTGCCCCACCATGTCCCTCACCCTTCCCGATATCGACCGCCTGGCGCAGCTCGCCCGGCTGGATCTGTCCGCCAGCGAGCGCGAACACATGCTGACCGATCTCAACGCGTTCTTTGCCGTGGTCGAGCAAATGCGCGCAGTGGACACCGCAAGCGTTGCGCCGCTGGCGCACCCGCTGTCCGCCGTGCAGGACATGCCGCTGCGCCTGCGCGACGACGTGGTCACCGAGGGCGACATCCGCGACGCCGCGCTGCGCAACGCCCCCGACGCGCAGGACGGGCTGTTCCTCGTGCCGAGGGTGGTCGAATGAGCACGATGTCCAACGATTTCGCCACCGCCGATCTGCGCACCCAGTGCGCCGCGCTCGCCGCCCGGAAGGTCTCCAGCGTCGAACTCACCCGCGCCGCGCTCGACCGCATCGAGGCGCATGCCGACCTGGGCGCCTTCCTGCATGTCGATGCCGAGGGCGCGCTTGCCGCGGCGCAGGCCGCCGACGCCGCGCGCGCCGCTGGGGACACGCGGCCGCTGCTGGGCGTGCCGCTGGCGCACAAGGATGTGTTCGTGACCCGCGCGATGCCCGCCACCGCCGGCTCGCGCATGCTGCAAGGCTACGTCAGCCCGTTCGACGCCACCGTGGTGGCGCGGCTGGGCGCGGGCGCCGATGGCTTTGCCGGTGCCGGCATGATCACGGTCGGCAAGACCAATATGGACGAGTTCGCGATGGGATCGGCCAACGAGAATTCGGCCTACGGCGCGGTGCACAACCCCTGGGACGCCGCGGCGATTCCCGGGGGATCGTCCGGCGGCTCGGCAACGGCAGTCGCTGCGCGCCTGGTCGCCGCCGCCACCGGCACCGACACCGGCGGCTCGATCCGCCAGCCCGCGGCAATGTGCGGCATCACCGGCATCAAGCCAACCTACGGCCTGTGCTCGCGCTACGGCATGATCGCCTTCGCCTCCAGCCTCGACCAGGCCGGGCCGATGGCGCAAACTGCGTACGACTGCGCGCTGCTGCTGCAACACATGACCGGCTTCGACCCGCGCGACGCCACCAGCGTCGACCGCCCCGTGCCCGACTATGTCGCCGCGCTGGGCGAGCCCCTGCCCGGCGCCACCGCCGCGCAGCCGCTGGCCGGCCTGCGCATCGGGCTGCCGCGCGAGTATTTCGGTGCCGGTCTGGCCGCAGAGGTCGACGCCGCGGTGCGCGCCGCCCTCGCTGAACTCGAACGTCTCGGCGCTGCGCTGGTGGACGTGTCGCTGCCGCTGACCGATCTGTCCATCCCGGCCTACTACATCATCGCCCCGGCGGAGGCCAGCTCCAATCTCAGCCGTTTCGACGGCGTGCGCTTTGGCCACCGCGCCACGCACTACAAGGACCTGGCCGAGATGTACGGCAGAAGCCGCGCCGAGGGCTTCGGCCCCGAGGTCAAGCGCCGCATCATGATCGGCACCTATGTGCTGTCGCACGGCTATTACGACGCCTATTACCTGCAGGCGCAGAAAATCCGCCGCCTGATCGCCGACGATTTCGCCCGCGCATTCTCCGAGTGCCACCTGATCGCCGGGCCGGTGTCGCCGACGGTGGCGTGGAACCGGGGCGAAAAGGCCGACCCGCTGGCCAACTACCTCGCCGACATCTACACCCTCTCGGCCAGTCTGGCCGGGCTGCCGGGCATGAGCGTGCCTGCGGGCTTCGGCGCGGGCGCCAATGCCCGCCGCCCGGTGGGCCTGCAGCTCATCGGCCCGCATTTCGCCGAAGGCCGTCTGCTGCAGGTCGCGCACCAGTACCAGCAGGTCACCGACTGGCACCGGCGCAGTCCGGTCTGACGCGATGGACTGGCACACCTGGCTGACCTTCTTTGTCGCGAGCTGGCTCATCAGCCTGTCGCCGGGTTCGGGAGCCATTTCCTGCATGACCACCGGGTTGCGCCACGGCTGGCGGCTCGGGGTGTGGAACATCCTCGGCCTGCAACTGGGCATCGCGGCCATTCTGGTGGTGGTCGCTGCGGGCCTCGGGGCGGTGCTGGCCGCGAGCGAAACCGCGTTCAGCGCCGTCAAGTGGTTCGGCGTGGCGTATCTGCTGTGGCTGGGCGTGCAGCAATGGCGCGCTCCGGCGCAGGGTCTGGTCGAGGCCGATGGCAGCGCCAGGAACACGGTGCCCCCCACCCGCTGGCAGCTCGTGCTGCGCGGCTTTCTCATCAACGCCAGCAACCCCAAGGGCCTGGTGTTCATGCTGGCGGTGCTGCCGCAGTTCATCAACCCGGCCCAGCCGCAGTTGCCGCAATATCTGCTGTGCGGGCTGTCGCTGTTCATCACCGACATCGTGGTGATGAATGGCTACACCCTGCTGGCCGCGCGCGTGCTGCGCGCCCTGCGTGCGCCGCAACATCAACTCTGGCTGCAGCGCAGTTTCGGCACCCTGTTCATCGGGGCCGCGCTGCTGCTCTCGGCGTTCCGCCGTTCAACGTAAGGAATCGCATCATGCAATGGGAAGTGGTCATCGGGCTGGAAACCCACGTTCAGCTCTCCACCCGGTCCAAGATGTTCTCGGCCGCGTCCACTGCGTTTGGCGCCGCACCCAACACCCAGGCCTGCGCGGTGGATCTGGCGCTGCCCGGTGTGCTGCCGGTGGCCAACCGCGCCGCGGTGGAGCGGGCCATCCGCCTCGGTCTGGCGCTGGGCGCGACCATCGCACCGCAGTCGGTGTTCGCGCGCAAGAACTACTTTTACCCCGATCTGCCCAAGGGCTACCAGATCAGCCAGTATGAAATTCCTGTGGTGCAGGGCGGGGTGGTCGAGTTTCTGGTGGACGGCAAGCCGCACCGCCTGCAGCTCACCCGCGCCCACCTCGAGGAAGACGCGGGCAAGTCGCTGCACGAAGCCGGACTGTTCGACCGCGCAGGCAACGCCGCCAGCGGCATCGACCTCAACCGCGCGGGCACGCCCCTGCTCGAAGTGGTGACCGAGCCCGAGCTGCGCAGCGCACGCGAGGCCGCCGAATATGCCCGCGCGCTGCACGCGCTGGTGGTGTGGCTGGACATCTGCGACGGCAATCTGCAGGAAGGCTCGTTCCGCTGCGATGCCAATGTGTCGGTGCGCCGACCCGGCGAGCCGCTGGGCACACGCTGCGAGATCAAGAATCTCAACAGCTTCCGCTTCCTCGAGAAAGCCATCGAGTTCGAGGTGCGCCGCCAGATCGAACGCATCGAAGATGGCGGCAAGGTGGTGCAGGAAACCCGGCTGTTCGACCCCGACAAGGGCGAAACCCGCACCATGCGCACCAAGGAAGACGCGCACGACTACCGCTACTTCCCCGACCCCGATCTGCCGCCGCTGGTGATCTCGCCCGAGTGGATCGAGCAGGTGCGCGCCACCCTGCCCGAGCTGCCGCGGCAGATGGCCGCACGCCTTGTCGGCACCCACGGCCTGAGCGCCGAGGCTGCCGCACAGATGACCCAGACCCGTGCGCATGCCGCCTACTTCGAGGCCTGCGTGGCCGCAGGCGCGGCGCCCAAGCTCGCCGCCAACTGGATCATGGGTGAACTCGCCGCCCAGCTCAACCGTGAGGAGCGCGACATCGGCGCCAGCCCCGTCACCCCCGCGCAACTCGCGGCGCTCACCAGCAAGATCAACGACGGCACCCTGTCCAGCAAAACCGCCAAGGAGGTCTTCGGCGCGCTGTGGACGGGCGAACACGGCGGCAACGTGGACGCCATCATCGACGCCCGCGGCCTGGCGCAGGTGAGCGACAGCGCCGCGCTGCAGGCTGCGGTCGACGCCGTGCTCGCCGCCAATCCGAAGAACGTCGCGGAATATCGCGCCGGCAAGGACAAGGCGCTCAACGCCCTGGTCGGCCAGGTGATGAAAGCCACCGGCGGCCGCGCCAATCCACAGCAGGTCGGAGAGATGTTGCGCAAGGCGGTCGGGTGAGGCGGCGTTGCGGCTGAACTCTGCACGGCAGGAGAGCTCAAGGGGGCTCGCGCTGCGGAGCCAGACCTGACCCCAATGCCTCTCCGAAACGGGGCGAGGACGCTTAGTCCGGCTTGCGGGCCACGATGAAGACCCGGAAGTCCTTGCCCCGGGTGCCGTGTCGCTCGACCGAGACAATGTCCATGCCCTGGCGGGCGATGGCCGCCTGCAGCGCGTCGGCGTCGAAGCACAGCACGTGGGGCGCCTTGCCAACGGCCTGCATCACGGGTACGGCCAGGTAACGGATCAGCGGGTTCAACTCGGTGAGACAGGCCGTCTTGGAAATCAGCAGGCCACCCGGCCGCAAGGCCCGCACCGCCTGTTGCAGCGTGCGATCGAGATTGGTCACGAGGTGCAGCAGGTTGAAGGCCAGCACCACGTCGAATGCATCCGGCCCGGCCACCGGCTCCTCGGCGTCGGCCACGGCAAAGCACACCTGGGGCACCGACTGGGCAGCGAGCTTCTCCTGCGCGATGGCGATCATGCAGGCGGACACGTCAGTGGCCAGCAGACGGCGCGTGAAGGGCGCCAGGCGCAAGGCGGTGGTCCCGGTGCCACAGCCGATTTCCAGCACGTCCTGATCGGCGGTCAGCAGGTGTTCCACCTGCCGCAGCGTGAATTCGTAGCCGGCCATGTCGGCGATGGGGGCGGCCGCGTACTTGAGCGCGATGCGGTCCCAGAAGCGGGCCTTGCGGGCAGCCGATCCTTCCAGTTCATCTGCGGGCGTCAGTGCCCGCAGCGGGCTGGCGCATGTTCGGTGCAGCGAAGGGCCGGGCATCACCGTGCCCCCGGCTGCAACGCCGCAGCCAATGCGGCTTCCATGTCTTGTGGCAGCGTGGCCACTCCCTTGATGATGCCTGGGCCACCGTTGCGCCAATGCACTGAGAATGCACGCCGTTTTTCGCTGGGCGGCTTGTACTCCTCGATGTCGAGGACGACTTCGGTTCCGCCTTCAACCAGCGCCACGGACGCGCCGATCTTGACGAACGGCCCGAGCTCGCGAACGGCCAGGGCAACGAGTGTGTCGGAGCGCTGCGCCGCGTCGGCGGCGGCCGACTGAACGTACGGCGCGGACAGCTGCGGGACTCGCCGCACCGTGACCGATGCAAAGCAACCCGAGTCCCGGAAGAACCGGGCAATGCCTTCGCTTGCTGCAAGCTCTCGTGCCTGAACATCCTTCTGGTCAGCACGCCACTGCGGAGCCCAGACGACCCATGCAGTGGACGACGCATGGCACACCGGTGGCTGCGGCGAGGGCGTGAAACGCGTGCTGGTGGTGGCAGCGCAGCCGCAAAGCGCAACAAGAAGCACAGCGGCAAACAGGGAACGCTTGCGCATGGCGTGCATGCAATTTCGTGACGCCAGACCACCCGCATCAGCGGTTGGCGAGATTTCGGCGCGGGATGTGATGGCGGAAGTCGGCATGGTCAACAACTGAAGTCGTTTGCGCAATGGACGCATGCTATCCATGCGCAACTTCAAGAGGAACTGCGGTAAATTGCAGTGAACATATACAAATTTGCATGGATCACCTCGACTGGAACCAGCTCAAGGCCTTTCTGGAGACCGCGGAAACCGGCTCGCTGTCGGCGGCCGCGCGCAAGCTGGGCCTGACCCAGCCCACGCTGAGCCGTCAGGTGGCGGCCATCGAACAGCGCATGGGCGTGACCCTCTTCGAGCGGGTGGGCAAGACCATGGCGCTGACGCCAACCGGGCAGGACCTGCTGGCGCATGCCCGCGCCATGGGCGCTGCCGCCGATGCACTGAGACTGGCGGCCAGCGGCCGCTCGCAGGCGGTGGGCGGTGTGGTGTCGGTCTCGGCCACCTTCGGGATGGCCGCCCACTTCCTGGCCCCGCTGGTGCGGCAGTTGCGCGAGAAGGAACCGACCATTGCCATCGAGGTGATCGCCACCGATGCCAACAGCGACCTGCTGCGCCGGGAGGCGGACATCGCCGTCCGCCATGTCAAGCCCGATCAGCCGGACCTGATTGCCCGGTTTGTCCGGGAGGCCACGGCCCACTTCTACGCGACCGAGGAATGGGTGAAGACCCACGGCCACCCACACCGCGCCGAGGAGGCGGCCCATCTGCCCTTCGTGGGCGCCGACCGTTCAGGCCACTTCCTGGCCTTTCTCCGCCAGCAGGGCCTACCTCTGCGCGAGGCCAACTTCAGCTGCTACGCCGACCACTCGCTGGCGCAATGGGCGCTGGTGCGCCAGGGCATGGGGATCGGCGCCATGGCGGACGAGATCGCCCGCGACACCCCGGGCATGGTCCGCGTGCTGAACGAGTTGCCGCCCGTGCGCTTCCCGATCTGGCTGGTCACCCACCGCGAGCTGCGCACCTCGCGGCCCATCCGTGTGGTGTTCGATGCGCTGGCGCAGGGTCTGGCCTGAGTGATGAGGCGTTCAAGCTATGACTGGGGACCGGTCGCGCTTCACAGCACGATCGGCACAAGAGCTTCGCGATGGACATGCTTGCTTCCCACGTCCGGCTGAGCACCCCGGGCCGCCCGCCGCGATCAGTTTTTCTGCCCTGTCACTGCAGCCGACTCCAGCCACAGCGTCGCGGCCTGGGTCAGTATGGTGTTCACGCCGCCTTCCGTTTCCACGGCCCGGTCGCGCAGGCGCTGCGCCAGATCGGCGGGCAGTTTGCAGGTCAGTTGCACCAGCTTGGGCGCGGCGTCCTTGGGTTTGGTCTCGGCTTTCACGGCAGCGGCCTTGGCGCCCTGGCCGAAACGCTGCGGGATGGTGCCGGACTTCAGCTTGCCGTCGAGTTTCTTGGCAAGATGTTTTTCAAGGTCGGTCTTTTTCATGCTCATGGGCGATCCCCGGTGGTCTGGATGCGCATTGTCCCCCAAGGCGTGTCAATGCAGCTTGATGCGCGGCTCGGTGGTGCGCGAGATCATGCGCGCCAGTGTGAGGAAGGCGGTCTTCCAGAAACCGTGCAGCGCGTGCAGGTGCATGCGGTAGAGCAGCCAGTAGATGAAGCGGGCGAAATGCCCTTCGATGAACAGGCTGCCCCTGGACAGCCCGCCCATCAGATTGCCCACGGTGCTGTGCTCGCCCAGCGACACCAGCGAGCCGAAGTCGCGATAGCGAAAGGTCAGCAGCGGCTTGCCCTGCAATTGCCGCGCGATCTGGCGGGCGACGAGACTGGCCTGCTGGTGTGCCGCCTGAGCACGCGGCGGCACATTGCCGTCATGCCCCTCCCACGCGCAGGCGGCGCAGTCGCCCAGCGCGTAGATGGTGTCATCGCGGCTGGTCTGCAGGGTGGGGCGCACGACAAGCTGGTTGATGCGGTTGGTCTCCAGACCGTCGATCTCGCGCAGGAAATCCGGCGCCTTCACACCCGCCGCCCAGACCACCAGCTCAGCGGGCAGAAAGTCGCCATCCGCCGTGCGCACGCCCGTGGCGGTGACCTCGGTGACGCGCTTGCCGGTGTGCATCTGCACGCCGAGCTTGGCCAGCTCTGCAGCGGCTGCGGCCGACAGACGCTCGGGCAGCGCGGGCAGGATGCGGGGCGCGGCCTCGACCAGACTGAGCCGCACATCGCGCTCGGGGTCGATGCGGTCCAGACCATAGGCGGCCAGCACCCGCGTGGCGTTGTGCAGCTCGGCCACCAGCTCCACCCCGGTCGCCCCGGCGCCGATGGCCACGACCTTGAGCTGCTCCGGCCGCAGTGGCTCGGTCTGGGTGTTGGCGGCAATGCAGGCATTGACCAGGCGGCGATGAAAGCGCCGGGCGTCTTCGGGCGTGTCCAGGGCAATGGCCTGTTCGGCCGCGCCGGGGGTGCCGAAGTCGTTGTTCTGGCTGCCCACTGCGATCACCAGAATGTCGTAGCCGATGCGACGGCGCGGCACGATCTCGCGGCCGGCGTCATCCAGCGTGGGCGCAACCAGCACCTCGCGGCGCGCGCGGTCGAGACCGTCCATCGCGCCAAGCCGGTATTTGAAATGGTGCCAGGTGGACTGGGCGAGGTAGTTCAGCGCGTTGTCATCGATGCCCAGCGTGCCGGCGGCCGCCTGATGCAGCAGCGGCTTCCACAGATGACTGCGGCCGCGCTCGATCAGGGTGATGTCGGCCTGGCCCCGTCGCCCCAGGGTGTCGCCCAGGCGGGTGGCGAGCTCCAGCCCGCCCGCGCCACCGCCGACGATGACAATGCGCGGCTGCGAGGAATCGGTTGCGTTCAGTGGCATGGTCTTGCGCCGTGGTTGCGATGGCGTCATTGGAGACCGGCTTTGCGGCGGGCGCAAGCGGCGGCGTGACCACTAACATGCACGCCTAGCCGCCGTCCCTGCCAGGGCCCCGGTGCGGCCCCAACCTGCAAGCTCCAAGATGAACGAGAAGTACGACGCCAGCGCGGTCGAAGCCGCCGCGCAAGCCCATTGGCAAGCCACCGACGCCTACCGCGTGCGCGAGGACAAGCCGGGCACCAAGTTCTACGCCTGCTCGATGCTGCCCTACCCCTCGGGCAAGCTGCACATGGGCCATGTGCGCAACTACACCATCAACGACATGCTCACCCGCCATCTGCGGATGAACGGTCACAATGTGCTCATGCCCATGGGCTGGGACGCCTTCGGCCTGCCTGCAGAAAACGCGGCGATCAAAAACAAGGTGCCCCCGGCACAGTGGACCTACGACAACATCGCCACCATGAAACGGCAGATGCAGGCCATGGGCCTGGCGATCGACTGGAGCCGCGAGGTCGCCACTTGCGCGCCCGACTACTACAAGTGGAACCAGTGGCTGTTCCTCAAGATGCTGGAAAAAGGCATCGCCGAACGCCGCACCCAGGTGGTCAACTGGGACCCGGTGGACCAGACCGTACTGGCCAACGAACAGGTGATCGACGGACGCGGCTGGCGCAGCGGCGCCGTGGTGGAAAAACGCGAAATCCCCGGCTACTACCTCAAGATCACCGACTACGCCGAGGAACTGCTCGCCGCGGTGGCCGACCCCAGCGACAAGAACTATCTGCACGGCTGGCCCGAGCGCGTGCGGTTGATGCAGGAGAACTGGATCGGCAAGAGCGAGGGGGTGCGCTTTGCCTTCCCGCACCAGATCCGCGATGCCTCCGGCACGCTGATCCAGGACGGCAGGCTGTATGTGTTCACCACCCGCGCCGACACCATCATGGGCGTGACCTTCTGCGCGGTCGCGCCCGAACACCCGCTGGCCGCGCATGCCGCAGCGGGCAACCCGGAGCTGGCCGCGTTCATCGCCCGCTGCCAGCAGGGCGGCACCACCGAGGCCGAGCTGGCGCTCAAAGAAAAGGAAGGCATGCCCACGGGGCTGGCCGTGACCCATCCGCTCACCGGCGAGGCGGTGCCGGTGTGGGTGGGCAACTATGTGCTGATGAGCTACGGCGACGGCGCCGTGATGGGCGTGCCCGCGCACGACGCGCGCGACTTCGCCTTCGCCAGGAAATACGGCCTGCCGATCAAGCAGGTGATCCGCGTGGAAGGCGAGACCTTCTCCGCCGACGCCTGGGCCGACTGGTACGGCGACAAGCAGCGCGGGGTGTGCGTGCACTCGGGCGTGCTCGACGGGCTGGATCACCGCGCCGCGGTGGACAAGGTCGCCGAACTCCTCGCAGCCAAAGGCTTGGGCGAGAAGCGCACCACCTGGCGGCTGCGCGACTGGGGCATTTCCCGCCAGCGGTATTGGGGCACGCCGATTCCCATCATCCACTGCCCGGACTGCGGCGCGGTGCCGGTGCCGGAAAAGGATTTGCCCGTGGTGCTGCCGGAAAACCTCATTCCCGACGGCAGCGGCAACCCGCTGGCCAAATGTGCCGAGTTCGTCGATGTGCCGTGCCCGCGCTGTGGCAAGCCGGCACAGCGCGAGACCGACACCATGGACACCTTCGTCGATTCGTCCTGGTACTTCCTGCGCTACACCTGCGCGGACAACCCCGCCGCGATGGTCGATGCCCGCACCGACTACTGGATGCCGATGGACCAGTACATCGGCGGCATCGAGCACGCGATTCTGCACCTGCTGTACGCGCGCTTCTGGACCAAGGTGATGCGCGACCTCGGGCTGGTGAAGGCCGACGAGCCGTTCACCCGCTTGCTCACGCAGGGCATGGTGCTCAACCACATCTATTCGCGCAAAACCGCGCAGGGCGGCATCGACTACTTCTGGCCGCACGAGGTCGAGAACGTGTTCGATGCGCAGGGCAAGATCACCTCCGCCCGGCTCAAGGCCGACGGTTCGGCGGTGGACTACGGCGGCGTGGGCACCATGAGCAAGAGCAAGAACAACGGGGTCGATCCGCAGGAACTGATCGACCGCTTCGGCGCCGATACCGCGCGGTTGTTCACCATGTTCGCCGCCCCGCCCGAGGCCACGCTGGAATGGAACGACGCTGCGGTGGAAGGCGCACACCGCTTCCTCAGGCGGGTGTGGGCCTTGGCCCACCGCCACGCCGCCGCGATGACCACTGCGCCGGATCTGCCCGCAGGTGACGCGCTCGCCGCCGTCAAGACGCTGCGCCGCGACGTTCATCTGACCCTGCGGCAGATCAGCTTCGACTACGAACGCATGCAATACAACACGGTGGTGTCGGGCGCGATGAAACTGCTCAACACCCTCGAAGGTGCAGACATGGCAACAGTCGGCATGCCCGCTGCGCTGCGCGAGGGGTTCGGCGTTCTGCTGCGCGTGCTCTACCCCGCCACTCCGCATATCGCCCACACCCTGTGGGTGGAACTCGGCTTTGCAAGCCAACACGGCGATCTGCTCGACGCGCCCTGGCCGCAGGTCGATGAGTCCGCATTGGTGCAGGACACCATCGAACTCATGCTGCAGGTCAATGGCAAGCTGCGCGGTGCATTGCATGTGCCCGCCAGCGCCGACAAGGCCGCCATCGAAGCCGCCGCGCTGGCCAGCGCGGACTTCGCCCGGTTCAGCGAGGGCAAGGTGGCGAAGAAAGTCATCGTCGTCCCCGGTCGGCTGGTCAATGTGGTGGTCTGAATGAAGCGCCGCAGTGTCGTCGTTCTCGCCCCGCTCGCGCTGCTGTCCGCCTGCGGCTTTCAACTGCGCGGATCGACCGATCTGTCGTTCCATTCGCTGTTCGTGCAGGGCACACCGACCTCGGCCTTTGTCATTGCGCTCAAGCGGCGCATTGCGGCCACCACCGCAACCCGCATTGCGCCAGATGCCAAATCGGCCCAGGCCGTGTTCACCCTGCTGGGCGAATCGCAGACGCAGACCGCGCAGGCCTACAATGCAGACGGCACGGTGGCGCAATACCTGCTGCGCTACACGGTGCGGTTTCAGCTCGCCACGCCCCAGGGCAAGGTGCTGATCGCCCCCACCGACCTGTCGCAGACCAGCAACCTGAGCTACAACTCCAGTGCCACGCTGGCCAAGGCCAACGAGTCTGACCTGCTCTACCGCGGCATGCGCGAGGAACTGATCGACCGTCTGATGTACCAGCTCGCCGCGGTGAGGATGCCCAACTGATGCAGATCGCCGCCGATCAACTCGAGGCCCATCTCGCCAGCAAGCTGAGCCCGCTCTATGCGGTACATGGCGACGAGGTGCTGCTGGTCAACGAAGCGGTCGATGCCATACGCGCGCGCGCACGCGCGCTAGGCTTCGACGAGCGCGAGAGCCACACGGTGGAACGCGGTTTCGACTGGAGCCAGTTGCTCGCGGGCAGCCGCGAGATAAGCCTGTTCGGCGGGCGGCGGCTGATCGAGCTGCGCATTCCCGGCGGCAAGCCCGGGCGCGATGGGGCCGAGGCGCTGACCGCACTGTCCGGGCATCTCTCGCCGGAGGTGATGGCGCTGGTCGTGCTGCCCCGGCTGGACGCGGCCACGCAGAAATCCGCCTGGTTCAGCGCCCTGGCGCAGACCGGTGTCGCGGTGCGGGTGGACAGCGTGGAACTGGCGCAATTGCCGCGCTGGATTGCTGCACGGCTGCAGCGCCACGGCTTCACCCTGCCTGCAGGCGACGCCGGACGGGCGCTGATCGACTTTCTGGTGGCGCGGGTGGAGGGCAATCTGCTGGCCGCGCATCAGGAAATCGAAAAGCTCGCGCTGCTGTGTCCACCCGGCCCACTCGACCCCGAGATGGTCGAGCAGGCGGTGCTGAACGTGGCGCGCTACAGCGTGTTCAAGCTCGGCGAGGCGGTGCTCGGCGGAGACGTGGCCCGGCTGCTGCGCATGCTCGCCGGACTGCAGGCCGAAGGCGTGGCCCCGGTGCTGGTGCACTGGACACTGGCCGACGACGTGCGCGCCTGGCTGCGCATCCGCCAGGGGCTGGACGCCGGGCAGGCCTTGCCCGCACTGCTGCGCGCCAATCGCATCTGGGGCGTGAAGGAGAAGTTGCTGGAACGCGCCTTGCCGCGCCTGCGCACCCCTGATCTGGAGCGCCTGCTGCAGCTCGCCGCGCAATGCGATCTGGCCGTCAAGGGCCTGCGGCCCGACACCCTGCCGCGCGCACCGTGGGACGCACTGCAGGTGCTGGCGCTGTCCATGCTCGACGCGCTTTGGCCCACCCCGCCGAGCGCGCGACAGGGGCGGCGGCTGGTGCTGCATGCAGCGCTCTGAACTCTGGCGCCATTCGCCAGTCCCACACGGCACCCTGCTGTGCAGGTTTCGAACCCTCACTGAGCCGCCCTGGTGCGGCGTTTTTCACCATCATTCATCATGTTCCAACATCGCCCCACGACCCGCCTGACCCGAACCCTGGCCGCTCTCACTCTGGCAATGGCCACCTCGCAGCTCGCTGCATTTGCGCAAACTGCAGCCGCTGGCGCACCCAGCCTCACCGCGGGCCCGGATGATGTGATGCGCATTCTGCCCACCGAGCTGCTTGCCGCGGTGCGGCAGCCCTGCCACGGCATCAAGATCGCCACCCCGGCGTGGGACGCGCAGCTCGACGCCTCGGCCAAGTTGCTGCTCACCCTGGATCAGGCCGCGGTACCCGCCGGGCAGGCCACGCTGCCCCGGGCCATGCTGTGCCCGGCGCCCAGTGCCCTCGCCGCAGCCTGGACGCGCGCGGCAGAGCAGGCGAACAATCTGGTCAAGCTCGACTTTCCCGGCGCTCCGCTGCAGGCGGCCGGCGCAGACGGCAAACAGGCGTCTGCGATCACCGGCGCGAGCTTCATCGGTCTGAAGGGCAGCCGCGTGCTGGTGGTCAACCAGAGTGCGCAGCCGGTGCGCGTGCGCCTGGGAACCTGGGTGAGCAAGACCGCGCGGCTGGATCAGTACACCGAGCAGCCCGGCGCGGCCAAACCGCCACGGATCGAGCACCTGCAGCGTCCGCTGGACGCGCAGGATGCGCAAGGCGTGCTGCTGCCGCCGAAATCGCTCAGTGTGATCGGCTGAACCCCGCTCGCACACGCGTTCTCAAGCAAACGCAGGGTCGGCGTGCCGACCCTGGGGCCATTTCAAGCCGCCCACTGCCGCAGTTCAGCCAGTCCGACCACACCCGTCCACGGCTGGCCTTGCACCTGTCCCGAGGCCGGGACGGCGTCATCGCCCAGGCCATCGAGCCAGGCCAGCGCGCCGTCGAAGTTTTCATGATGGGTGTAGGCCCCGGTGGTGACCACCGTGCGCAGCCCGGCGCCCTGCGCGGCGCGCAGACCGTTGGTCGAGTCTTCAAAGGCCAGAGCGTGTTCGGGGCGCAGCGCCATGCGCTCCAGCACCCAGGTGTAGATACCGGGATCGGGCTTCTTGCGCGGCACTGCATCGCCCGCGCCCACGGCCTCGAACCAGCGCATGCCACCCGCGCCCAGCGTGGCGTTGATCAGAGCCTCGACATTGTCGGGTGTCGTGGTGGTGGCGATCGCCAGCCGCAGCCCGGCGCCTCGGGCCTGCTCCAGCAGCCGCCGCACGCCGGGGCGCAGGCTGATGCCGCCTTCGGCGACCAGGCGCACGTAATGCGCGGTCTTGCGGCGATGCAGTTCGGCGATCAGGCCAGCTGCCTCCGGGCGTGTCGCTGCCTGCGGATCGATCTCCTGCCAATAGGCCAGCATGCGCTCCTTGCCGCCGGTGATGGCGAGCAGGCGACCGTAGGTCGGCACGTCCCAGTTCCAGTCGAGACCGGCATCGGCAAAGGCCTGGTTGAAGGCGATGCGGTGGCCGTCGCGCTCGGTTTCGGCCAGGGTGCCGTCCACGTCGAAAATCAGGGCCTGAAGCGTGCTCATGGCGCGTCCTTCCACTTGATCGAGCAGCCGATGCTGGGATATTGCTCGTCGGGACCAATGCCTGTGACGGCGATCTGCTTCATGGCCTCGAACAGATCACGGCGCACATCGGGCGCCGCGGCCTGCTTGCGCGAGGCGTCGAGCTGGCCGCGGTACTGCAGTTTCAGATCGGCGTTGAAGCCGAAAAAGTCGGGGGTGCACACGGCGCCGTAGGCCTTGGCCACGGCCTGCGATTCGTCGAACAGGTAGGGGAAGGAAAAGCCGTGCCGAGCGGCAAACACCTTCATGTTGTCGAAGGAATCCTCTGGGTAGGCGGTTACATCATTGCTGTTGATCGCGACCGCGCCGATGCCCAGCGCGCGCAATTCGTCGGTGTCGCGCCGGATGCGGTCGGCCACAGCCTGCACGTAGGGGCAATGGTTGCAGATGAACATCACCAGCAGCCCCTTGGGGCCGCGCAGGTCGGCCAGGGCATGGCTGCGCCCGTCGATGCCGGGCAGCGAAAAATCAGGGGCGGCAAAGCCGCGTTGCAGCGGGTCGGCAGTGGCAGCCATGTGCATCTCCTCGCGAGGGTGGAAACAAAAGGTCGCACAGACGACAACCCCGGCAGGTGCCGGGGTTGTCGGTCAGTCTTGGTCAAGCACGGGAATCAGTTCACCTTGGGATCGAGCAGACCCTTTTCATAGCGCCTGGACATGTCTTCCAGGGTGATGGGCTTGATCTTGGCCGCATTGCCCGCCGTGCCGAAGGCTTCGTAGCGCGCCTTGCAGATGTCCTTCATGGCCTTGGTCGAGGCGATGAGGAATTTGCGCGGGTCGAACTCTTTCGGGTGCTCGGCCAGGAACTTGCGGGTGGCACCAGTGGAAGCCATGCGCAGGTCGGTGTCGATGTTGACCTTGCGCACACCGTGCTTGATGCCTTCGACGATCTCTTCCACCGGCACACCATAGGTCTCGCCCATGTCGCCGCCGTAGGAGTTGATGATCTTGAGCCACTCCTGGGGCACCGAGGAGGAACCGTGCATCACCAGATGGGTGTTGGGGATGCGGGCGTGGATTTCCTTGATGCGGCCGATGGCCAGGATGTCGCCGGTGGGCGGACGGGTGAACTTGTAGGCGCCGTGGCTGGTGCCGATGGCAATGGCCAGGGCATCGACCTGGGTCTTTTTCACGAAGTCGGCGGCCTCTTCCGGGTCGGTGAGGAGCTGGCTGTGATCGAGCGCGCCTTCGGCGCCGATGCCGTCTTCCTCACCGGCCATGCCGGTTTCGAGCGAGCCCAGGCAACCGAGTTCACCCTCGACCGACACGCCGCAGGCATGCGACATTTCAACCACTTTGCGGGTGACATCGACGTTGTATTCGTAGGTGGTCGGGGTCTTGCCGTCGGTACCGAGCGAGCCGTCCATCATCACCGAGCTGAAGCCCAGTTGAATGGAGCGCTGGCACACGCTGGGGCTGGTGCCGTGATCCTGGTGCATGACCACGGGAATGTGCGGCCACTCCTCGACCGCGGCCTCGATGAGGTGGCGCAGGAAGGGCGCACCGGCGTACTTGCGGGCCCCGGCGGAGGCCTGCAGGATGACGGGCGAGTTGGTCTCGTCGGCGGCTTCCATGATGGCGCGCACCTGTTCGAGGTTGTTGACGTTGAAGGCGGGGACGCCGTAGGAATGCTCGGCGGCGTGGTCGAGCAGTTGACGCAGGGAAATCAGGGCCATGACGGTCTCCTCAAGGAAAATGAATCGGGTTCAGCGGTTTCAGGACAGGGGCTGCTTGGCGCGTTGCTGCAGGATCTCGAAAGCCGGCAGGGTCTTGCCCTCGAGAATTTCGAGGAAGGCGCCACCCCCGGTGGAGATATAGCCGATCTGGTCGGCAATGCCGTACTTGGCAATCGCCGCCAGCGTGTCGCCACCGCCCGCGATGGAGAACGCCGGGCTGGCAGCGATGGCCTCGGCCAGGGTCTTGGTGCCGTTGGCGAAGGCATCGAATTCGAACACGCCGACCGGCCCGTTCCAGACGATGGTGCCTGCGGTCTTGAGCTTGGCGGCCAGCGCGGCTGCGGTCTTGGGACCGATGTCGAGAATCAGATCGTCATCGGCGACATCCTTGGCGTCCTTGACGGTGGCTTCGGCCGTGGCGCTGAACTGCTTGGCAACCACCACGTCCTGCGGGATGGGCACTTCCGCACCGCGTGCCTTCATCTTGTCCATGACCTTCCTGGCTTCATCGACCAGATCGGGCTCGGCCAGGCTCTTGCCGATGGGCAGGCCCTCGGCCAGCATGAAGGTGTTGGCGATGCCGCCGCCGACGATCAGGCCGTCGACCTTGTCGGCCAGCGCCTGCAGGATGGTGAGCTTGGTCGACACCTTGGAGCCTGCAACGATGGCGACCAGCGGGCGCGCGGGCTTTTCCAGCGCGCGGCTGATGGCGTCGATCTCGGCGGCCAGCAGCGGACCCGCGCAGGCGATCGGCGCGTATTTGGCGATGCCGTAGGTGGTGGCCTCGGCGCGGTGCGCGGTGCCGAAGGCGTCGTTGACATAGATGTCGCAGAGCTTGGCGATCTTCTGTGACAGCGCGTCGTCGTTCTTTTTCTCACCCTTGTTGACCCGGGCGTTCTCGAGCATGACCACATCGCCGGGGCGCACATCGAAGCCGCCATCGACCCAATCGGCCTGCAGCCGCACCGGCACGCCGAGCAGCTCGCTCATGCGCCTGGCCACGGGAGCCAGAGAATCTTCCGGTTTGAACTCGCCCTCGGTCGGGCGGCCCAGGTGCGAGGTGATCATCACCCCGGCACCGGCGTCGAGCGCCATCTTCACCGCGGGCACGGAAGCGCGCACGCGTGTGTCCTCGGTGATCTCGCCCTTGTCGTTGAGCGGCACGTTCAGGTCGGCGCGGATGAACACGCGCTTGTCCTGAGCGAAACCGCGCTTGCACACTTCTTCAAAGGTCAGAATTTGCATCAGTCTCTCCTCGGTTCAGCTCCCTGCGGATCTGCGCGCAGATCCGCAGGGCAACGACATCAGTGGCTGGCGACGTGCTTGACAAAACGCATCATGTTGCAGGTGTAGCCGTATTCGTTGTCGTACCAGGACACGACCTTGACGAAGGTGGAATCGAGGGCGATCCCGGCTTCGGCGTCGAAGATCGACGGCATGGAGCAGCCACGGTAATCGGTGGAGACGACCTTGTCTTCGGTGTAGCCGAGCACGCCCTTGAGCGGGCCTTCGGAAGCGGCCTTCATCGCGGCGCAGATGTCGGCGTAGCTGGCTTCCTTGTTCAGTTCGACGGTCAGGTCGACCACCGACACGTCGGGCGTGGGCACGCGGAAGGCCATGCCGGTGAGCTTCTTGTTCAGCTCGGGGATGACCTTGCCCACGGCCTTGGCCGCGCCGGTGCTGGAGGGGATGATGTTGTCGAGGATGCCGCGGCCACCGCGCCAGTCCTTGCTCGACGGGCCGTCCACGGTCTTTTGCGTGGCGGTGGCGGCATGCACCGTGCTCATCAGGCCGCGCTTGATGCCGAAGCTGTCGTTGAGCACCTTGGCCACCGGGGCCAGGCAGTTGGTGGTGCAGGAGGCAGCGGAGACGATTTTCTCGCCGGCGTACTTGGCGTGGTTCACGCCATAGACGAACATCGGCGTGTCATCCTTGGATGGGGCGGACTGCACCACTTTCTTGGCACCGGCGTCGATGTGCTTCTGGCAGGTGTCGAGGGTGAGGAAGAAACCGGTGGCTTCGACCACCACGTCGGCATTCACCTCGCCCCACTTCAGGTTGGCGGGATCGCGCTCGGCGGTCAGGCGGATCTTCTTGCCGTTGACTACGAGGTTGTTGCCCTCCACGCCCACGGTGCCGTTGAAGCGGCCATGGACCGAGTCGTACTGCAGCATGTAGGCCAGGTAGTCGGGTTCGAGCAGGTCGTTGATGGCAACGATTTCCATGTCCTTGAACTCGGCTTCCTGTGCCACGGCACGGAACACCATGCGACCGATACGGCCAAAGCCATTGATTGCAACACGAATGGTCATGAAACTCTCCTGAATGAAGTGAGGGAACGGAAATGGGTGTCTGTGTGGGCGTCTGCGCGTTGCGATCAATCCGCCAGGTTCAGGGCGGGTGCGTTCACGGCCTCGGCGACTGTGGCCACCGTGGGGATGACGCGATCCGGCGTGGCCAGGGCGATGGGCTTGCCATGGTTGTAGCCATAGGGCACGGCCCACACCGCCACACCGGCGGCCCGCGCCGTCGCGACGTCGATCTCGGAGTCGCCGACGAACAGCGCCCGGTCGGTCGGCACTTTGAGGGCGTCGAGGCAGTAGCGTACCGGCAGGGGATCGGGCTTCTTGGCTTCGAGCGTGTCCCCGGCAACCACCATGTCGAAGTAATGCCGGATGCCGTGCACCATCAAGACCGTGGTGGCAAAACGCTGCTCCTTGTTGGTGACCAGGGCGATGCGCACCTGTGCGCCGCGCAGAGCGCGCAGGGTATCCAGCACATCGGGGTAGAGACGGCTGCGCTGCCCGGTGCGCGCGGCGTAGAACTCGGCAAAGCGCGGCATCAGGATGTCGAGCGTGCCAGTACGCCGCACCGTCTCTTCCTCGAGGCCGGTGGCGTGCGCATAGGCATGCAGCAGCAGCTCGCGCGTGCCGTGTCCGATCCAGGCGCGGATCAGATGCTCGGAGACCTCGGGCAGTTGCTGGTCACGCAGCAGGTCGTTGACCGCATCGGCGATTTCCGGCGCGGTTTCCACCAGCGTGCCATCGAGGTCGAACATCACCAGATCGAACAGTCCGGACATGGTTGCGGGTTCCAGTGCGCTCAGGCGGCTTGCAGCACGGACTTGGCCACGGCAACCGTGTGCTCTGCAGTCACCTTGAAGTGCTGATAGAGCTGCGGCGCCGGCGCGGATTCGCCAAAGGTGGCAATGCCGACGATGCCGCCGTTCAGGCCGACATACTTGTGCCAGAAGTCGGGATGCCCGGCTTCGATGGCCACGCGCGGCACGCCTGCGGGCAGCACATCGTTTCGATAGGCCGCGTCCTGCCGGTCGAAGGCATTGGTGCAGGGCATGGAGACCACGCGGGTGGCGATGCCGCCGTCCTGCAACTGCGTCTGCGCCTTGAGGGCGATTTCCACTTCCGAGCCGGTGGCGATCAGCACGATCTGCGGCTTGCCGCCCTGCGCTTCGGACAGCACATAGCCGCCACGCGAAATGAAGCGCTCGGCGTCTTCCGGATGCGGGGTCGACACCAGATTCTGGCGCGACAGCAGCAGTGCGCTGGGGCCATGCTTGCGCTCGATGGCATGCTTCCAGGCCACTGCGGTTTCGAGCACATCGGCCGGACGCCAGACATCCAGATTGGGAATGAGGCGCAGGCTGGACGGCTGCTCGATGGGCTGGTGCGTCGGGCCGTCTTCGCCCAGGCCGATGGAGTCGTGCGTGAACACATGGATCACGCGCTGCTTCATCAGCGCGCTCATGCGCACGCCGTTGCGCGAGTAGTCGGAGAACATCAGGAAGGTGCCGCCATAGGGCAGGAAGCCGCCATGCAGCGCCATGCCGTTCATCATCGCGACCATGCCGAACTCGCGCACGCCATACGACAGATAGTTGAACGCCGTGCCCGGTGCAGCTTTCTCGAACGAATGCGAGGCCTTCACTGCAGTCAGGTTGGAGCCGGTCAAGTCGGCCGAGCCGCCGAACAGCCCGGGCAGCGCAGGCACCAGCGTCTCCAGCGCGATCTGCGAGGACTTGCGGGTGGCGGTGGCTGCGGTGACCTCGCGCGCCTTGGCATACAGGGTCTGCACGGTCTGGCCCCAGTTGGCGGGCAGATCGCCCGCCATGCGGCGCTTGAACTCGGCGGCAAGCTCGGGATGCGCCTTTTCATACGCAGCGAAGCGCGCATTCCAGTCGGCTTCGAGCTTGGCTCCGTGGAACCTGGCATCCCAGGCCTGGTAGATGTCGGCGGGGATTTCGAAGGGGCCGTAGTCCCAGCCCAGCGCGCGGCGGGTGGCATCGGCCTCGGCCTGGCCGAGCGCGGCGCCGTGCACGTCGTGCGTGCCGGCCTTGTTCGGCGAGCCCCAGCCGATGGTGGTACGGCAGATGATGAGGGTGGATTTGTCGCTGGTCTTGGCCTCGGCGGTGGCCTTCTCCACGGCGACCGCATCATGGCCGTCGATCGGGCCGATCACGTTCCAGCCATAGGCCAGGAAGCGCTGCGCGGTGTTGTCGGAGAACCAGTGCTCGACATGACCGTCGATGGAAATGCCGTTGTCGTCGTAATAGGCGATGAGCTTGTTCAGCTTCAGGGTGCCAGCCAGCGAGCAGGCTTCGTGGCTGATGCCCTCCATCAGGCAGCCGTCGCCCAGGAACACATAGGTATGGTGGTCGACGATGGCGTGACCGGGCTGGTTGAACTGGGCAGCCAGCACCTTTTCGGCCAGCGCCATGCCCACGCCGTTGGCGATGCCCTGACCCAGCGGGCCGGTGGTGGTTTCCACGCCCGGGGTGTAGCCGACCTCGGGGTGGCCCGGGGTCTTGCTGTGCAGCTGGCGGAAGCGCTTGAGTTCTTCGATCGGCAGGTCGTAGCCGGTCAGATGCAGCAGCGCGTAGATCAGCATCGAGCCGTGGCCGTTGGACAGCACGAAGCGGTCGCGGTTTGCCCAGTGCGGATTGGCCGGGTTGTGGTGCAGGTGATTGCGCCACAGCACTTCGGCGATGTCGGCCATGCCCATGGGGGCGCCGGGGTGGCCGGAGTTGGCGGCCTGCACGCCGTCGATGGCGAGGAAGCGGATGGCGTTGGCCAGACGGCGGCGCTGTTGGGTATCGAGTTGCAGGGTGGTCATGGTGGGTATCCCGGAGGTTCAGCCAGCGCGACGCTTGAGGTCCATCAAGCGCAGGATCATGGGGGTGAAAATCAGCTGCATGGCAATGCCCATCTTGCCGCCGGGCACGACCAGGGTGTTGGGACGGCTCATCCACGAGTCGTGGAGCATGGACAGCAGATAGGGGAAGTCGATGCCCTTGGGGTTCGCGAAGCGGATCACCACCATGCTTTCATCGAGGGTGGGAATGTCCTTGGCGATGAAGGGATTGGAGGTGTCGACCGTGGGCACGCGCTGGAAATTGACGTGGGTACGCGAGAACTGCGGCGTGATGTGGTGCACGTAGTCGGGCATGCGGCGCAGGATGGTGTCCATCACGGCCTCTTGCGAGTAGCCGCGCTGGATCTGGTCGCGGTGCAGCTTCTGAATCCACTCCAGGTTGATGATGGGCACCACGCCCACGAGCAGATCGACCTGCTTGGACACGTCGATGGTGCCGTCGGCATAGCCGCCATGCAGACCTTCGTAGAACATCAGGTCGGAACCCGGCTTGATGTCCTTCCAGTCGGTGAAGTTGCCGGGCTCGACGCCGAATTCGGCCGCCTCGCTCGCATCGTGAATGTACTTGCGCACCTTGCCGCCGCCGGTCTCGCCATAGGCCTTGAACACGGCTTCCAGTTCGCCCAGCAGATTGGCGTCGGGGCCGAAGTGGCTGAAGTGGCGGTTGCCCGCTGCTTCCTGCTTTTTCATTTCCTCACGCATTTCCATGCGGTTGAAGCGATGGAAAGAATCGCCCTCGACGATCTGCGCAGTGAGTTTCTCACGGCGGAAAATGTGCTGGAAGCTGCGCATCACCGTGGTGGTGCCGGCGCCCGACGACCCGGTGATGGCAATGATGGGATGTTTGACAGACATGGTGCGAGCCTCTTTTCAATACAAGGAAATCAATGCATGCGGCGCTCGTCTTGATGCGGGCCACCGCCAGGGTTGATCAGGCATGAAGCACAATCGCTGCCGCTTGGCCTGCTCCGCTTCGGCACAGGCCAGAGCGCGCAGTTCACGCGGCAGCGGCGAACATCAACTGCGGGCTTCGTCGCGATACAGCGAACGCTCTTTGAACAGCGGAGATTCAAAGGCCTTGTCTTCGCCGCGATCGTATTCGGCGTGATAGCGTTCCAGGCGCTCGATTTCGTTCCTGGAACCCAGCATCACCGGCACGCGCTGATGCAGCGAGGTGGGCTGCACCTCAAGGATACGCCCGCGCCCGGTGGACGCTGCGCCGCCCGCCTGTTCGATGATCATGCCGATCGGATTGGCTTCGTACATCAGGCGCAGACGGCCCGGCTTGCTCGGGTCTTTGGTGTCCTTGGGGTACATGAAAATGCCACCGCGCATCAGGATGCGATGCACATCGGCCACCATCGAGGCGATCCAGCGGGTGTTGAAGTCGCGTCCGCGCACCCCCGTCTTGCCGGCCTTGCACTCGGCGACGTAGCGCTGCACAGGCGGTTCCCAGAAACGCTCGTTGCTGGTGTTGATCGCGAATTCGCTGGTGTCTGCGGGAATCTGCAGATTGGGATGGGTGAGGATGAAGTTGCCGATTTCGCGATCGAGGGTGAAACCGTGCGTACCCTTGCCGACCGTCAGCACCAGCATGGTGGACGGGCCGTAGATGGCATAGCCGGCAGCGACCTGCTCCACGCCGGGGCGAAGGTAGTCGGCCACGGTGGGGTCGCCGATCTTGGTGTGGCGCAGCACCGAGAAAATGGTGCCAACCGACACATTGACATCGGTGTTGCTCGATCCGTCGAGCGGATCGAAGATGAGCATGTAGGGGCCGCGCTCGTATTCCTTGGGCAGCACATAGGGGTCATCCATCTCTTCGGAGGCCATGCCGGCCACCAGTCCACCCCACTCGCACGCCTGGATCATGGCGTCGTTGGAGAGCACGTCGAGCTTTTTCTGCACTTCGCCCTGTACGTTGTGCGTGTCGAGCGCGCCGAGGAAGCCGCCGAGCGCCCCCTTGGACGTCATGGCGGAGATGGCCTTGACCGCAGCGGTCACGTCCACCAGCAACGCGGCCAGATCGGCCTGATCGTCCGTGCCGTGCAATTGCTCGATGAGGAATTTTGAGACTGTGGTGCGACCGGACTGCATGATGTGGCTCCCAATGGTGATAGGCCTCGGTCAGCAAATTCCCCTGCCACACAGATGCAGGGCAAGCCGCTGGCGCGAGGCCTGATGACTTTTTGAAGCAACCTGCCGCGCGCACTGCGCAAGTACCACGCAAGCGCCAAGTCACTTCAAAAAGCCCGCAGCCCCAAAACGGAGACTCGCATGAACAGACTTCATCGGCTGCGGTAAAAGCTCCTGAAGCGAACTTCGGAGCCCGTTCACAAACGGCGCGAATACCACTCGGTTACGGCTTTTTTGCCACAAACCTTTATCGCATGTTGCGAATTTAAGCGGCAATTCGAATTAAGGTAAATTCACGATTTATTGACGTTGAGATCAGGAAAGTTGATGAAAAATGCCACCCTCCGTCAGCTCCGCGTTTTCAGCGCAGCTGCTCGCCATCTGCATTTTGGCAAAGCGGCAAAGGAAATGCATCTGACGCCGCCCGCCGTCTCCATGCAGATTCGCGAGCTGGAAGCCCAGGTCGGGCTGCCCTTGTTCGAGCGTCAGGGGAAGTCGGTCAGCCTGACGCTGACGGGCGAATATCTCGTTGTCTACGCGCGCAAGGTACTCGCCACGCTGAAGGACGCTGAAGATGCCATGGCGCGGCTGCGCGGCATCAAGGCGGGGAGACTGACCATCGGCATGGTGAGCACGGCCCAGTATTTCGTGCCGCGGCTGCTGGCGCGATTCCATGCCGAATATCCTCATGTGGAACTGCGTCTTTCGGTGGGCAATCGCGAGCAGCTGGTCAATCAACTGCAGAACAGCGAGCTGGATCTCGCCATCATGGGACGCCCACCGCGCGACGTGGCCACGCGGGCCGAGCCGTTTGCCGCGCATCCCATGGGCATCATCGCCTCGCCGCAGCACCCTCTGGCGACGGGCGGACCCCATCCGGCCTCCTTGCTCACCCAATTCAATTTCATCATCCGCGAGCCGGGGTCAGGCACGCGCGCGACATTCGAGGAGTATCTGAACCAGCATCAGATGGAATTGCCGATGTTCACCGAGATGCAGAGCAATGAGACCATCAAGCAGGCAGTCATGGCCAATATGGGCATCAGCTTCCTGTCCTTGCACACCATCGAACTGGAACTGAGCAGCGGCCTGCTTGCCGTCCCCTCGATTGAAGGCATGCCATTGCTGCGCCGCTGGTATGCAGTGAACAGCCTGGCCAAGCTGCTGTCACCTGGGGCCGAAACTTTCCGCTATTTCATCCTGGAACACGGAGAGTCCTTTCTTGCCGAAACCTTTGGCAACGCGATCTGGCCGCACGGCATGGACGTGGCAAATACCCGGTCCTGAAACGCAGCGTCGTTCACCCGGCTGCGCGCATCAGCGCCGCCAGCGGCGCTGTATCGGCGCGCAGCACCCTTGGCCCCAGGCTCACAGTATGAAAACCGTGACGCAGCAGCATGGCGGTTTCTTCTTCGTCCAGCCCACCCTCCGGGCCTGAAACCACCCAGCCCGACTCGCCGGAGGCGAAGGGCTGCAGCGGTGCTGTCGCCGTTGGGCTGAGGAGGCAGCGCTGGGTGACGCTGTGGTCGCGTGACAGGCGCTCGAGCCAATCTGGCAGGGTTGCCACCTGCGCAATCACCGGCACGCGATTGCGTCCACATTGCTCGCAGGCAGCAATTGCCACCCCCTGCCAGTGGGCAACCCGGCGCTGCGCGCGCTCGCCCTGCAGCCGCAGCACACTGCGCCGTGTGATCAAGGGCTGGATGGCCGTCACGCCGAGTTCCACGGCTTTTTCCACCAGGGCATCCATGCGTTCGTTCGCCGGCATGCCCATGGCCAGCATGACCCGCGCGTGCGCCTCACGCTCGATCGGGAGGTGTTCCCGCAATTGCAGCCAGCGGTCGTCGAGCAATTCGCCGGCCCACTCTCCGCCGGTGCCGTCAAACACGGTCACCGCCTGTCCCGCAGCCAGACGCAACACCTTGGCGTGCCTTGCCGTCGCCTCTGGCATCGGCAGCCGACCGGGCGCGAGGGTGGCCTCAGACGGCGGGATGAAGAAGCGACAGGACACGGCAATGGCTCTGAATGGACGCGCGCATCAGGCCGCAGCCAGTTGGGCCAGCACAGCCTCGGTGTCTGCGCTGAACAGACGAACGCCTTCCTGCAGCTTTTCAGTGGCCATGATGTCGTCTTGCATGCCCTGCACAAAGGCAGTCTGGCTCAACACGGGCGCATCGGGGTCTTGCACGGCATCGGCCTGTGCGTTGGTCAATTGGGCGGGCATGGCCCGATCACTCGCGGCCAGCGCATCGAGCAGGGAGGGCGGAATGGTGAGCAGGTCACAACCGGCGAGCGCAGCGATCTGGTCGAGATCCCGGAAACTCGCCCCCATCACCTCGGTCGGCACGCCCTGTTGCTTGTAATACCGCCAGATGCGCACCACGGCCTGAACACCTGGATCGTTGGCGCCACGACGGGACTGGGCGTCCCACGCGGCACCCGCCCGAAGGCGGTGCCAGTCGGTGATGCGACCGACGAACGGGGAGATCAACTGCACGCCGGCCGCCGCGCAGGCCTGCGCCTGGATGAAGCTGAACAGGAGGGTGAGATTGCAATGGATGCCTTCCGCTTCGAGCCTGCGCGCGGCAAGTATGCCCTCCCAGGTGGCGGCAATCTTGATGAGCACGCGCTCGCGCGAGACACCCTCGGCAGCGTAACGCGCCATCAGCGCGCGGGCGCGCTGCACGGTGGCGTCGGCATCGTGCGACAGCCGCGCATCGACCTCGGTGGACACGCGCCCGGGAAGCCGCTGCAGGATCTCCAGCCCGAAGGCCACGAGCAGCGCGTCGAGGCGGTCGTTCACGTCGGCCGAGCCGCGCACCGCCGTGGTCACCAGATGGGCATAGCGAGGGTCGGCTGCGGCCTTGCGGATCAGGCTGGGATTGGTGGTGGCATCCCGCGCGCTCCAGCGGGACAGCAAGTCCAGATCGGCGGTATCGACCACGACGACAGTGGACGCGGCCAGAGATTCAAGTGCAGACATGGGAGACGGCGAGACAGCAGACGCGAAACGCTCATCTTAGAGGAGCACCGGCAGCCTCCCGGCAGGTCAATCGTCGTCGTCGAGCTCCGCGCTCCATCCCTTCTCCTGGGCGCGCCGCATGGCCCGCTCATACAGGGCGCGATGGCGCTCGAGCAGCTCGGGCGGCAGGCGACTGGGCAGGTTGCCGTACTGATCCCACTCGGCCTCCACCCGCTGCATCAGGCCCTGCATGCGCTGCAGATCCCAGCCCTTGCAGTCTTCGGTCTCGGGCAAGAGCCCGAACACCCAGGCATCGAGGACCACTCGGCCCAGCTGGGTGATGCCGTGCGCATCGGCGTGATAGCCGGGATAGATCGGTTTGTCTTGCATGGTGAACTCGTTTGGGTCGTGGTGCGGCAAGGGTCTGCGAGACCAGCGCCGCAGCCGTTCAGGCAACCCAGCGTTGCAGGTAGGAGTGGATGAGTTCGGACACTTTATCGGATTTGATGATCAGACCCAGATCGATCATCTCGGACCCCAGTGCCATGCTGCGATTGTTTGCCGGGACGGGAGCCGGAACGATGTGATGCGCTTCCTCGCGGAAGAACACGGCAGCAACCACGCCGGCGAACAGCAGATCACGGGTGGACTCGCGCCGGGAAACCTGCCCGCCGCGCCGCTCGATGAAGACCGGGCTGCCGCTGGAGCCGGGATAGACCGCCGCATCGATGAGAAACTGGCGGTGTCCCTCGAAGTCCAGCGCCGCAGGCGTAGCCGTGGTGCCACGCCGCAGGATGGGCATGAGATTGACCTGATCCCACACCCCGCTGGGATAGCCGACGAACAGCACATCTTCCAGGGCGTCGAACTGCTGCCAGGTGGCCGCGTCGGGAATGAGTCGGCTGTCGATCGGCTCGACATACAGCTCCACGCCCTGCTCCTGCGCCGCCTGCTGCAGCGGGGCGAGCGGAATGAGGGCCAGATCGACCTCGGCGTCCGGGTGCAGGTGCCATGCGGCAGGAAATTCGTCGATATTGAGCTGGAAGCGCTGGCCGAACACCGGACGGCCCTGCTGCTTCTGGGTGAACACCAGGCCACCGCGACGCACGCCTTCAACGAGATGCCGGTTGGTGACGACAAAGTCCGACACACCACGGGCATGCGCGTGGCGCACGACAAAGGCGGTGCCGGAGCCCTCGCTGCCGTCGTCGAGCACGGTATCGACCCGCACGGTGGAAAACAGCAGGCGCTTGGCGGTGGAATCGATGTCCATGTGGCGTCAGGCCGGTTCAGTGATGCGTGGCAGACTGGTTCAAGCGCTCGATGGCGCCAATTGCCGCCCGTTGCGCCGCTTCGGCCTCGGCCTCGGTGCCCATCATGGTCAGGCGGCCGAAGGTGCCGAAGGGCTTCACGTCCACCAGGGTGACATGCGCTGCCTTTTCCGCCTCGTTGGCGGCATAGACGATGTAGCCCGCTGGCTCGACTTCCAGGATGAACATGCTCTTGCCCGGCAGGATCATGGAGCCCTTGCGGAACTGGCGGTTGATGAGGGTGGCGTGGTCCGGCGTGATGGCGCGGATGATTTCATTCCAGGCCACCTTGCAGCGCAGACGTGCGTCTTCCTGGGTTCCCAGTTGCTGCAGGATGACCTGTCCCGCGGCCTGCACCTCGCTCTGGTTGCGGTAGTGGATTTCCATCGAGCCGAATGACCGCTCGACCACCTGCTCGCCCATGCGCACATTGGTCTTTTTCAGCGCGATGTCGGAGAGGTTGTGCACCGCCATGCCGGGCGCCACTTCCACCCAAAGGCAGGCATCACCCGGAATGGGCAGAAAGCCTTGCGAGGACGTGGCCAGGTAGGACGCGAGCTGCGGCTGCAGCGCGTCGATGAAGACAAAGGTGCGCAGGGAGATTTTCATGCCGTGCGCGCCTCAGCGGGTGAGACTCATGTAGAGCATGGGGAGTTTTTCGGGCAGGCGCTCGACCTTGTCGATCACCGTGAAGTTCTTGACGCCGAAGATACGCGAAACGTACAGGTCGGCATGCGGATCGAGCGAGAGCGCATAGACCGTGATGCCCTGCTGCAGCAACTGCTCGACCGCGCGCTTGGTATCGTGCCGCAGATATTGCGGATCGCGCACATCGTTGTCGGCAGGCTCTCCGTCGGTGACCACAAAGCAGATTTTCTTGCGCTTGGCCTGCTGGGCCAGGTAGTAGCCCGCATGGCGCAGCGCCGTGCCCATGCGGGTGGAGTAACTGCCCTTCATGCCGGCCAGCCGCGCCTTGGCCAGGTCGCCATACGGCTGGTCGAAATCCTTGAAGCGGTAGTAGTGCACATCATGCCGCCCGTCGGAGCAAAAGCCGTGGATCGCGAACGGGTCGCCGATGCGCTGCAGCGCCTCGGCCAGCAGCACCGTGGCCGAGCGGGTGAGGTCGAGCACCGAGTAGTCGTGCCCGCGCACCTTGTCGTTGGACGACTCGGACATGTCGAGCAGCACCATCACGGCCAGATCGCGCTGCGCGCGCTTGAGCCGCACCATGATGCGCGGATCGGGCTGCACGCCCATGCGCAGATCGGTGTAGGCGCGCACTGCGGCATCGATGTCGATGTCGTCGCCGTCTTCCTGGCGGCGGATGCGCTGCAGGCCCTGCGGGATCATCGACTCGATGAGGAATTTCAGCCGCGACACCACCGGCTTGTGCGCGGCCAGAATGGCGTCGATCACCGCAAGGTCGCCCACCGGTGGGTGGCGCTCGAGCACGGTGGCCCAGCTGGGGCGATCGAGCTGGATCTGATAGTCCCACTCGGGATAGTGGAAGGGCTCGGAAATCGGCGGGCGGCCTTCGAGCGAATTGATGGTCACGCCTTCCTGGTCGAGGTAGAACTCGGTGGGCAGGATCCAAACCTCCTGCGCATCGTCCCCGGCGAACTCGTTGTCCACCTCGTTGACCATCTCCATCACGCTGGCCTTGCGCCGCACCTGCTGCTGCGTTTCCCAGGTGGCGGCCAGCGCCTGCGCCTCGTCGTACTCCTCCAGCTCCCAGATGGCGCGGTTGTCGTCGCGGTAGATCGCGCGCAGGCCGTCGGTGCGCTTGTTGAAATCGGGCAGGTCGAGCGCCGCCAGGCTGTGCGACAGGTCGATGCCCACGTTCCAGCTGAACTTGGGGTTTAGCAGGTCGGGCTGGGCGCGAAAATGGCTCACCGCCTGCTGCACCCAGGGGTGCGGATCGGCACTGGCGTCTTCCAGCAGCGCGCGCGCCAGGCGGTTGAGCAGATCGCCGACGGTCCTGGGCTCGCTGAAGTCGGGCGGCGGCTGCAAGGCCAGCCAGGCATCGCGCATGTTCGGAAACTGCGCGATCGCCAGCGCCTCCACCCGCGCATCCTCGATCACCTCGATCAGCGCGATCTGCAGCGGGGACAGCATCTGCATCGACAGCGGTTCGACCGTGAACATCAGATGCGCCGCGCAATGGTTGGCAGCAGCACGGTAGACGTCGAGCGCCGGAACCATCTGCTCGGGCGGGGTGTCCGCGCCGAGCGGCCGGTAGTCGTCGTACGCGTCTGCGATGTGGATGACGTAGCGCTCGATGTAGGGCTTGAGGCCTTCGCGGTTTTCGTAATCCCCCGCGGTCGGGCGCATGAAAAAGTCGCGCCCCCACATGGCCCGCAGGTAGATGTTGAGACGCCGCTGCACGTCCACGAACAAGGTGCCCTTGCGCTCTTGCTGCAGGACAGACAGCGCATCGGGACTCTGCAGAGAAAAATAGGCGACCTGCCCGTCGAAATCGGCTTTGTAGGCCTGCGCGCCCCATTGTGCCCAGCGACGCAAGCCCCCCAGGGTGAGCTGCGACAGCAGCCGTTCGAGGTTTTCCAGCATAGGCCGCAGCCCGCGTGGCGCCTGCGCCAGCATGAGCGACAGCACGCTGAGGAACTGGCGGAACAGTTCTTCGTCGCCCAGGCGTTGGGCCGCCAGCGGCGCGGTGCCGACGATCAGCGCCAGCACATGGCCCGATGTCTTGGAGGACATGGCCAGCAGGAAGTTGACCACGTCGGGCAGCACATCCTCGCCGATGGCGCGCGCCAGTTCGGGCATGGACTGCAGATAGGTGACCACCAGATCCTCGCCACGGCCGAGCTGATGCAACGCCACCGCGCCCTTGAGGTAGTTGTCCAGCCCGCGTGACGAGAAGGCGCGCGCCGCCTCGTTCCAGGAGGCGCGCAGGACATCCTGCGCCCCGCTGGGCAGCTCGTCGACTAGCTCCTGGAATTCTTCGAGATGGATCGCCATGATGGGCTCATCGCACGGTCCGACGGCTCGACCTGCAGGCGAGCAGCCGGGCCGTGCCTGCGCGTCAGAAGTAGGTGGTCACCGCCGCGTCCAGCGCGTCACGCATGTCCGGGTCATCGGTGATCGGGCGCACCAGCGCCATCCGGCAGGCACCCAGCGGCGCCACGCCCTGCGCGATGAGCGAGGCGGCGTAAATCAGCATGCGGGTGGACAGGCCCTCGTCCAGACCATGCCCCTTGAGGTTGCGCGAGCGCTCCGCAATGTGCACCAGATTCTTGGCGACGTCCAGACCCACGCCGGATTCATGCGCCACGATCTCGGCCTCGATCTCGTGCTCGGGGTAGTGGAAGTCCAGCGCAGCAAACCGCTGCTTGGTGGATTGCTTCAGATCCTTCATCAGGCTCTGATAGCCGGGGTTGTACGAAATGACCACCTGAAAATCGGGATGCGCCTGGATGATCTCGCCCTTTTTCTCCAGCGGCAGGATGCGCCGCGCGTCGGTGAGCGGGTGGATGGCCACCGTGGTGTCCTGCCGCGCCTCGACGACTTCGTCGAGGTAGCAGATCGCCCCCAGCCGCGCGGCCATGGCCAGCGGGCCGTCCTGCCAGCGGGTGCCGTTGGCGTCGAGCAGGTAGCGGCCCACCAGGTCGGCGGCGGTCATGTCCTCGTTGCACGCCACGGTGATCAGCGGCTTGCCGAGCTTCCATGCCATGTATTCGACAAAGCGCGTCTTGCCGCAGCCGGTCGGGCCCTTGAGCATGACCGGCAAACGCACGGAATACGCCGCTTCGTACAGGTCGACCTCATCGCCCACGGCGCGGTAGTAGGGCTCCTGGGTGACACGGTAAGCGTCCAGGCCGATGGCGGCAGGCGCCTGGATGTCAGCGGCCGGCCGGGGCGCCGTCGGCATGACCGAGGCAGAGCGCGCGGGACGGGCATCCTGGCGGGGTGCATAAGTGCGAACATAGTCGTCGTGACGCATGGCGATCTCTTTCAACTGGGCGCCGGTCCACCGTGGGATGGCCCGGCGCAAGCAATGTTCAGTCGGGCCAGACACGCTGCGGGAACAGCGTGGAGGCAGATGATGTCGGCTCGGCCGCCAGACGCTGCTTGCCTGCTCCCGGCACCTGCTGGGCTGCGGGCTGGGTGGCTGACGCGGCCTTCGTGGCAGGCGCGGCGGGCTTTGCCGCGCTCTTGCGTGCGGGAGCCGGGCTCGTGGTCTTGGCGGGTTGGGCGGAACGCGCCTGACGCACGCTCTGGGTCAACTTGTCCTTGATGCTGCTCATGATGGATAAACCTCCTTGAGTATGGCGTCGATTTCTTCGGCTGCGCCCTGTCCACGGGCGCCCATCTGGTAGACCGACAGGCCGTCGAGCGCCGAAGCGCGGTAGATCGCCCTGCGGCGCATGGCAGCGCGCAGCACGGGCAGGCCAAACTCCGCCAGCGCGTCCTGCATGGCAGCGGACAAGGCACTGCGCTGCTCGATCTGATTGAGCACCAGAAATGCGCGCAGCCCCGGGTTGTGCGCCCTGGCCGACTCGACCTCCTGCGGCAGGCGCAGGCTGGCCCACAGATCGACCGGCGATGGCAGCACGGGGATCAGCGCCACATCGCTGGAACGCAGCGCCTGGCTGGAGGCATGGCTGTCGAGCGAAGGCGGGCAGTCGAGCACGATATGCCGGTACGCCTTGTACGTTTGCCGCAGCGCAGCGCCATCCCAGCGTCCGGACATCTGCTTGACGATGGCGGGGTAGGGCTGCGCGCCAGCACCGCCCCACTGCAACGCGGAGCCTTGCGGGTCGAGATCGACCACGACGGTCGGGCCCTGCCGCGCCAATCCAGCAGCGAGATTCATCGCCAGAGTGGTCTTGCCGGCGCCGCCTTTCTGGTTGATGACGGCCAGCACCTTGGCTGCGGCCATGACTCAGTCCGATCCCTGCGCCAGCGCGTCGATGCGTGCTGCGAAGGCATGCTCGGCCTCGCCGAGAACCTTGCCGTCGATGGCATCGAGCGTGATGTTGACGTAGGTGGTGCCGAAATTGATGTTCTGCGGGTGTTGTCCGGCTTGTTCGGACAGCGCGGCCAGCGCATCCAGGAAGGCGCGCGTCTGGCCGTAGCTGCCGAACCCGAAGCGCTTGAACAGCGTCGGTGGCTTGCCCTGCTCGCGCCAGCTGGTGGATGACTCATCCATGGGAGGCTCCTTCGTTTTGCTGGACCCGCTGCAGATGGTGTGATTCCTCATCGAGCAGACGCGCAAACAGTGCGGCGGAATCGCTGTCCCGCACGCGCTGTGCGTGACGCAGCGCATCCGCGTACAGACGCATCGCATTGACTTCCAGCTGCGCGTCGTGTGCCTGCAACTCGGCCGGGCTGCGCCCCAGGCGCGCGGGGGGCAGGTTTCCAGCGCAGGGCGCAATGCCGTGCAGGATGAGCTGCTCCATCAGCGCGCTGGCGTGGTCGAGTTCCTCCAGCGCCTCGCGGCGCAGGTCTGCGGCGAGGGCGTGATCGCCCCACAGCCGGGCCAGCACACTCTGGGCGAGATACTGCTGCACCGCGGTCATTTCATGACCGAGCGCGCGGGTCATCCAGCCCAGGGTGCGGGGATCCACTGCCATTTGCGCTGCCCCGTTCAGCTGCGCGTCGAGGTGATTTCGGCATCACGGCCGCCGCCGTCCGCGTCGGGCTTGCTCGGCAGAATGCCTTCGACTTCGCCGTGCACGCGGGCGATGATGTGCGCAGCCACCAGGCCGTCACCCACGCGCTCGCAGGCGTCGGCGCCTGCGCGCACTGCCGCATTCACCGCGCCGGTTTCGCCGCGCACCAGCACAGTCACGTAACCACCACCGACGAACTGGCGACCGATCAGTCGCACGTCCGCTGCCTTGCACATCGCGTCGGCGGCTTCAATCGCCGGCACCAGTCCGCGCGTTTCGATCATGCCCAGGGCAATGCCCGTCACACTTGTCATTGCTGAATCTCCATCAGGTTTCACCTCGACCGCCGCTGGGCGCAACCATGCAGGCGGGGTAGGCGCGTTCATGCTGAACGCCGATCAGGCGCTCGGCGCGGAGGGCAGAATACCCTCGACTTCACTATGCACACGGGCAATGATGTGCGCAGCCACCAGGCCGTCACCCACGCGCTCGCAGGCGTCGGCGCCTGCGCGCACTGCCGCGTTCACCGCGCCGGTCTCGCCACGCACCAGGACGGTGACGTAGCCACCGCCCACGAACTGACGGCCGATCAGCCGCACTTCTGCTGCCTTGCACATGGCATCAGCCGCTTCGATCGCCGGCACCAGCCCGCGGGTTTCGATCATGCCCAGGGCAATTCCATTCACATTCGCCATTTTCCGCTCCTCTAAGGGTTGCAATTACCAATGCCTGCCGTCGGCTCAGGCCGTCGGCGCTTCGGGCAGAATGCCCTCGACCTCGCTGTGCACGCGGGCGATGATGTGCGCAGCCACCAGGCCGTCACCCACCCGCTCGCATGCATCGGCACCCGCGCGCACTGCCGCGTTCACCGCTCCCGTTTCACCGCGCACCAGCACGGTGACGTAGCCGCCACCGACGAACTGGCGCCCGATCAGGCGCACGTCCGCTGCCTTGCACATGGCATCCGCCGCTTCAATTGCCGGCACCAGTCCGCGCGTCTCGATCATTCCCAGGGCAATGCCCATCCGTTCAGCCATTTGTCACTCCTTGTCTAAAAGTCGACTTCACACCAACAAGCACCGAGCCGGTGCCCGAGGTGCTCCCTTGCCCATACGACTGCCCGGAAAACCCTGACGGGTTCACTCCTCCCAGCCCTCGATGATTCCGCAAATGGTCAGATCCGTGGTGATGGTGGGATCGGGCATCGCCAGCCTTGCCGCACTGCCCAGGGTGGTGAACACCCATTTCCCCACCGGCGCACCCACTGGATCGGTGGCCACTTCAATATTGCCTCTTTGCCCCTGCAAGACCCGCAAGGATGCTGACTTCAGCCCCGGCGCACGCCGGGTGCAGACCAGTTCATCCTTGACGCGCCAGATTTCCATCAGGCCTCCGCATTCCAATGATCGATGATGCCGACGATGGTCAGATCGGACGGAAAATCCTTGCTGCCTGCAGCCTCGCGTGCTGCCGACGACCCGACACAGATCACCCAGTCCCCGGGCACGCAGCCCACGGCGTCGACTGCCACGCTGCGCGTGCCGCCCGGCTTGTCCTGGACGACGAGCAGCGGACGGTGGCCAAACGAATCGATTCGATTCGTCGACACCAGCGTCTTTTCCACTCGCATGATGCGCATCGGTCTGTCCTCAATGTCCTGCGTCCGTCACCGCGTCGTCGACGAACACACAGCGTTCGGTATCGAAGCGGTCGGACAGCGCCATGCGGCAGATGAGGAGTTCCCGCGCCTGCAGCGCCGGATACCGCGACTCGATCGCCGCCTTGACGCGCCTGGCGCGTTTGAGCGCACGTTCGCGCGAGCCAGGCACGCGCGAGGAATAATGGAAGTGCACCAGCACCGGCACCGCCAGCCCATGCTGCACGTTCAGCCCCGTGAAAATCTTGATGCCCACGTCGATGTCGGGCGCACCCTCCTCGACCGTGTCGAGGTGAGCGAAGTAATACTTGTTGCGCATCTGCACGTAGTCGGTGGCTTCCCCGGCGCAGATGAACTCCTCGTCATGACCCAGCACGCTGTAGCGGCCCTGATGATGGTGGATGACGTACTCGATCTGCGACAGATTGGCCTCGGCCAGCGCCAGCACCAGTTGCCGCATCCCGGGCTCCATGGCACCTCGCCCCTGCGCCCAGCCATCCATCTGCTGCGTCTCGTCGACACGCAGGGCGATGTGCGCCCGCGCCGCGTCCGCAGACAGGCCGATGGTCTCGCGATAGAGCGCACCGGTATCGACGTAGCGGTACGGGTTCACATCGCCATCGGCATCGGGAAGGTGGATGCGCAGCGAATCGAGATCGGTATCCAGGCCAATCAGGAGGATGGCCGGCGCCGCACCCACTCCATAGGTGCGCTCGATGGCCACGCGCAGTTCGTCCAGGCGCTGCTTGGCCGACTCGACCGCCTGCTTGTCATTGCTGGCATGAAAGGCACAGCCCTGTTCATGCGTGTGCGAACTGCTGAAATGGTAGACCGCGATCTTCAGGTAGTTCTGCGACTCGCCGCCTGGAATGGCGCCGCTCAGGCGCTCGACCTCGCGGTGCGCCCAGTCGACCATGTCGGCCTCGACATCGAACATCGCCCCGGCATACGCCTTGAGGTAGACATTGCGGTTGGGTGCCATGCGGAACACAAAGGGCAGCAGGCCCTGCAGCCGTCCGTCGGCGCACGGGGTGATGTCCACGGTGTGATAGCCGCAGGCTGCGAGAAATTCCGGCGTGATCGCCATGCGATCGAGCCACAGCGACTGATCCGCCTCGGTCTGGTCGATGCAGATCTTGAAACTCTGGAAGATGCAATGCGCATGCAGCGCCTTCATGTCCAGACCGGAGACCCAGGCGTCATCGAGCAGCTGCTGCGGCAGGGTGTAGCCCAGCCGGTCCTGCGCGTGGCGCTGGGCACGATCGGCAAAATCCGGTGCGTGCTGCAGCGCGGAGATGTCCTTGAGCACATCCACGATCCCGCTGAAACGGCCACGCACCGTGCGCTCGTAATCAGACAGGCGCTGGTTGAGTTCGGAGTCGACCAGGGCATGCTCGCAGCGCTGGCCCGGGCCGATCACGCATGCCGGGTTCGCAATCTCCCGCTCGGCGGCATGCAAGGCCAAGCGAACAGACTGCGCACGCGGTGCATGCGCCTGACCTGTGGACAGACCGGCCCCACCCGCCTGGAGAGCCATTCTGCGCTTGAGCGTATTCATCGGTGCGATCCTCGCCTCAGCCGCGTGCGCCGCCAGACACCGTCACCGGAGCACCGCGCTCGGTCGTGCCGGACGAGCCGGTCACGCGCGATGAGGGAATCTCGGGGCGCTCGACCTCGCGGAACGTAACCGCATTGGTTCCTGCGCCGCGCGGTTGCCCACGCAGTGAGAGATTGCGCACCAGGCTCGATGCGCCTTCAGTACCAGACACGCGCGATTTTTCCAGCCACACATCGCCGGACACCTTGATGCCCTGCTGACTGCCTTCACCGCTCAGGCGCTGTGCGGCACGCTGTAGCACCGCATCCTTCTGCTCTTGGTGCAGCGATTGCAGGCGCAGCACATCCTGCTTGCGGAATTCCGGCGTGCCGGTGATCAGACCTTCGGCCTTGTTGATCGAGCCGGTGAGGCGGTCTGTCCCCAGGCCATTGCCGGTCACGGTCTGGTCGCGCTCGCGCCCCAGAGACGCATGACCGCGGGTAATGATGCTGAAACCCGTCGGCGCGGGCTCGCGCACGGGCGCTGCCTCCGGACGTGCGCGCTGCACGAAGCGTCCGCTGGTGGCGCATTGACTGGGCATGGTGTCCAGGCCCAGGTACGGCGTTCCGGTGACGGCTTCGCAGGCGCCGCGCTCATCGCCAGTCATCACCGAGCCCCCCGCGCCGGGCCGGTCTCCGGTGATGGCACGCAGCGACACCGTGGCGCTGTCGCGCTGCAGATTGCGTTGCTGTTGCAATGCAGGCGCTTCACAGAACTGCGCATACTGTCCCTGGCCGAAGTCGCTGTTGCCGCTGATGGGCGCACAGGCGCCGGCTTCGTTGCCGGTGACACGTTGGCTGCGGCCCGCGTTGCCGCCAGTCACCTTCTGCCCGCCCCAGGTCTGATCCACCGAGACCTTGGCAACGGGTTGGATGACGGGCGCGGTTTCACACACTGCGGCCAGTTGTTGGGTGCCGATGTAGTCGACGCCGGTGACGGGTTGGCACCCGAATGACTCATCACCGGACAATTTTGGGCTTGGAGCGATCTCGGAACCAGTCACCGACCGGCCACTGAGCGTCTGCATGACCTGAACCTTCGCCGGGGCCGCTGTTGCGGCGCCGCCGAAATCCCTGGCGTTGAAATACTGGTTGCCCGTGACGGCACGTGCGGAACCCGCCTCGTTGCCCGTCACATGCGCACTGCGACCCACATCGGTGCCGGTCACACTCTGGCCATCGCGACTGGACATCACGCTCACCTTGCGCGGTTGAGTCGGCGCCTGGGTGTCGCACATCTGGACGAACTGTTCGGTCGACAGGTATTGCGAGCCCGTCACGGCGCGGCAGGCGCCGGCCTCGTCTCCGGTCATGCCCTTGCGTGCGCCCAGGCCCGTTCCGGTCACCGTGCGGCCCTGCGCCGTGGTGGACACTTCCACCTTGTTGGGCGCCAGGTCGGCGCTGGCCGTGCTGTAGCTGGTCCCAGTGACCGCGCGATCCGCACCCTGCTCACCGCCGGTGACCTTGACCTGTACCGGACGATCGACAAGAGCACCGGTGAAACGCTGGCCCATTTCGGTCGTGCCACGCGCCACCTTTTCTGCGCCGGCGGCAGGGCGCGTGTCACAGAATTCCTGATAACGCTCGGCACTCAGGTAGTCGGAACCCGTGATGCCGCGGCAGGAACCGGCCTCGTCGCCCGTTACCTTGGTGGACCGGCCCACTTCGGTGCCGGTCACGCGCTGTTCACGCAGCGTGGTGCTGACGCCGACCTTGGGCGGATTGGGAGCCGGACGTGTCTTGCACAGCACGTCGAACTGCTCGGCACCGATATATTCAGTGCCCGTGATCGCGCGGCAGGAGCCGGGCTCATTGCCGCTGACACGCTGGCTGCGCTCGACCTGGGTGCCGGTCACGCGCTGGCCGGACAGCGTGTGGCCTTCCTCGACCTTCACCGGGGCTGCAGCGCGCACATCACGCGCCTTCATGCGACCGGAGTGCCGTGTGGTTGATTCACTCGCCGCACCGGTACGGCCGACCAGCGACTGCACATGCCGACGCTGCATCGCAACCTGGCGCGCGGTGGCGCCCTTGCTCATCGCCGCCTGCCAGTCCTGGCCGGGCAATGACGCGGCGATCTTGGTCGCCTGGGCCACGCGGCGCAGACCAGCCTTGCCATCCTGCGCCAATGCGGCGCGGCGTGCCTGGGCCAGCGCCCGCCCGCCCGCCAACGGCACAGTACGCACCGCAGCCGGCGCGTCGGCCGGAGCACTGGTCAGAGCTGGTCGCGAAGCGCCCGCTGTCGCCGCCGAACCTGCGCCGTCGCAGCCGCAGGATGTCTCTGCGGAGCAGCCGCAGGATGCCGCCTTGGCAGAGGCCGTGGCGCCGCTGGCGATGGCATGGATCTGCTCGGCCGTGGGGCGCAGATGCGCACTCGGACGCGCCGGTGCCATGGAACTGGATTTCTGCACTGCGGCCTTGCCCTGCTGTGAAAGCGCCAGGCGCCGAGCGCGTGCCGGACTGAGCTGGGCTTGCGGCGGCGTCATGTGCGCTGCCGTCGCGGAGGACACACGCAGGGCAGACGCTGCAGAGACTGCAGATGCGGGCCGCGATTGCGGGGCCGGAGCAGTCGGCTCATAGCGTGGACGCGATGGCGCGCCGGACGGCTTGGCCGATCCGGCCTTGCCATGCAGCGCCATGGCCTGGCGCCGCTTGAGTGCCAGCTCGCGACCCGAAAGGGTCGCTTGCGCGTGGCGATCGGCAGGGTTTGTCATGGTGGACCTCGATGCAGAAACCTCGTGGATTCGGGGGTGCATCGCCGCGTCCATGGAAAGGCGCGGCAATGCACCGGCGGCGTGACCCCTTCAGGCAGCCACACCCAACCCGCGCTCAGCGGTAAACGACGAATGCCGTTCCCTGACTCTGGGCGTAGTTGTCATACGCGAGAAAGCGCACCATGTGATCGGGAAACTCGCGGTGGCAGGCTTCGAGCTCGGCCAGCACCACATCCACGGACTGCTCGCCGAACATCGGCAGCTTCCACATGTACCAGAAGCTCACCTTGGCGGGCGTGCCGCGCTCGGTGTGCTCGACGGCGGGGTTCCAGCCCTGCGCGATGGCGTAGGCGATCTGGCGGCGGACCTGCTCGGGGGTCATTTGCGGCAGGTAGGAGAAGGTCTCGAACTTCTTGGTGGACTTGTAGGCTTGCACAGTGGCCATGATGAATTCCTTTTGAGGCAAACGGTGTCAGGTGGCGCGGCAGCCGTACCGGACGGCTGCCGCGACGGGCGCGATCACTTGTTGGCGACGTCCAGCTTGTCGACGGTATCGAACTCGAACTTGATCTCTTTCCAGGTTTCCATGGCGATCTTGAGTTCGGGCGAGTGCTGGGCGGCTGCAGTGAGAATCTCGCGGCCTTCCTTCTCGACCTGACGGCCTTCGTTGCGGGCCTGCACGCAGGCTTCGAGCGCGACGCGGTTGGCCGCAGCGCCGGCCGCGTTGCCCCAGGGGTGACCCAGGGTGCCGCCGCCGAACTGCAGCACGGAGTCGTCACCGAAGATGGTGACCAGCGCGGGCATGTGCCAGACATGAATGCCACCGGAAGCCACGGCGAAGGCGCCGGGCATGGAGCCCCAGTCCTGGTCGAAGAACAGGCCGCGGCTGCGGTCTTCCGGCACATACGATTCACGCAGCAGGTCGATCCAGCCCAGCGTGGAGGCGCGGTCGCCCTCGAGCTTGCCGACCACGGTGCCGGTGTGCAGGTGGTCACCACCCGACAGACGCAGGATCTTGGTCAGCACGCGGAAGTGGATGCCGTGGTGCGGGTTGCGGTCGAGCACGGCGTGCATGGCGCGGTGGATGTGCAGCAGCATGCCGTTGTCACGACACCATTGGGCGAGACCGGTGTTGGCGCAGAAGCCGCCGGTGATGTAGTCGTGCATGATGATGGGCGCGCCGATTTCCTTGGCGTACTCGGCACGCTTGAACATCTCGTCGGGGGTCGGCGCGGTGACGTTCAGGTAGTGGCCCTTGCGCTCGCCGGTTTCGGCTTCGGCCTTCAGCGTGGCTTCCTGCACGAAGTCGAAACGCTGCTTCCAGCGCATGAACGGCTGGGAGTTGATGTTCTCGTCGTCCTTGGTGAAGTCCAGACCGCCGCGCAGGCATTCGTACACGGCGCGGCCGTAGTTCTTGCCCGACAGACCCAGCTTGGGCTTGATGGTGCAGCCCAGCAGCGGACGGCCATACTTGTTCATGACGTCGCGCTCGACCTGAATGCCGTTGGGCGGGCCGTTGCAGGTCTTGACGTAGGCGATCGGGAAGCGGATGTCTTCGAGGCGCAGGGCGCGGATGGCCTTGAAGCCGAACACGTTGCCCACCAGCGAAGTGAACACGTTGACCACCGAGCCCTCTTCGAACAGGTCGATGGGGTAGGCGATGAAGGCGTAGAAGCAGGTATCGTCGCCGGGCACGTCTTCGATGCGATAGGCGCGGCCCTTGTAGTAGTCCATGTCCGTCAGCAGGTCGGTCCAGACGGTCGTCCAGGTTCCGGTCGAGGACTCGGCGGCCACGGCGGCGGCGGCTTCTTCGCGATCCACGCCCGCTTGCGGGGTGATCTTGAAGCAGGCCAATAGATCGGTGTCCAGAGGCGTGTACTCCGGCATCCAGTAGGTTTGCCGGTACTCCTTGACGCCGGCCTGATAGGTCTTGACTGCCATATCGATCACTCCTTAGCGATAAAACGCAACAAAAAATTCAATGTTTGACCGTTTCACAAGGGCGGCCACCCGAAATCTGCCTCAGCTTGCATGCAACGCCCTGTGCGGCCTGTCGGCTGCGACCTTGCGTGCCCTGCCTTTTCAGCCTCTGCGCGGGCTCCAGCCCTCTGGAACAACCCACCGATGCCCGAAAAGAAACCGTAGGATACTTGCCAGCTCACATAAGAATCAATTTATATCGGCAACACATTCATTCAGATTGTCTGAACGATTTTGCGCGCCGGATGCCCCATCAATCGCGGAACTTGACCAGCCGCCCGACCTGGATGTCGGAGACGAACACCACGCCGGAGTGCACCTCGAAAAACGCCTGAAAACCCTCCAGCAAGGGGCCAACAAGCTCCTCGGGCACTGCGACGATGATCATCAGCAGCGCATCGTCCTCATTGAACATCAGATGGCCTTCATAGAAGCCGTGGCTTCCCTTGCCCGAGATGTTGTTGATGATGGTGTAGCCCTTGACTCCGGCATGATCGAGCAGGTCGGTGGCGAATTCTTTGTGCACACCTTCCAGAATGATTTCCAGCTTCTTCAGCGGATGCAGCTTGATGGCGTTCATGTGGCGAGTTCCTCGTGCGGCAGCGGAACGAGCGGCACGCGCTCTTCCCACTGCCCATTGTTGTAGACATAGGGTTTGTAGCCCTGGGTCGGGTCGATGACGATGGCGCGAATCCACCCGCCCAGCACCAGACTCTTGACCTTGACCACACCTTCCAGCGCCCGCGCGGCGAAGTCCAGCGGCGCCTCGATGAGCGCGATCAGGCGCATGGGCTCGTGATATGGCCTGCCATCCCGCATCACGGTCTGCAACGGCAGCCCGGTGCGCAGATCGCCGAGATTGCCGGTCATCACGCCAAAACGCCCGGCCACATTGTGATAGACCTTGCTGCCGCTGCCCATGTGGGCATTGTCCACGGTGGAAAAGAAGTGCTCGAGGTTGATCCACTCGCCCACCACCACGGGCGCGGCCAGCAGGTTTTCCAGCAGCCGTCCCTTGGGGTCGCAGCGCCAGTCGTAGGACAGCAGGAAGGGACGACCTTCCAGATCGGCGGCCTGCGACATGCTGCGTCGGCCGATGATGCCGTACACGTTTTTCGACAGCCCCCACTCCGGCCGCGGCTGTGCCCAATCCACGGCCAGGCGATGCGACATGCGGTAGGCCTCGGCGGGCGTCATCGGCCGACCCTCTGCCAGCAGTTTGGGCATGCGCTCGGCGGCGGCCAGCCGTGACGCTGCACGCAGGCCATTGCGCAGGCGCTCCAGGTAAACCAGCAGGCGCGGCGGCAGCAGGTCGAGATCGAGCAGATCGAGCGCATCGGTGGTGGTGGTGTGCAATGCGGGCAGGAACCAGGTGTCTTCGGGGATGGAAATTCCCTTCTCGCGCAGCCCTTCGCGCACCGATGTCTTGTTGGCCATCTGTGACAGCACGCGCGCATTCACCAGCCCCGAGCCGCCGCCGCAGGCGCCGCAATCCAGCGCAGATTCGTAGGGGTTGTTTTCGGTCTGTCCGTTGTGACCGACGATCAGCACAAAACGCGAAAACGTCTGGGTCAGGCCGATCATGGTCAAGGCCGTGTGGACGTAATTGATCTGCTCGTCGAGCGAGTAGCCGATGCGCCCCAGACGCACGAGCTGGTAATTGGTGTAGTCGGGATCGACGCGGTACACCTCGCGCAGGGTGTCGATGAACTCGGCTTCCTGCTTGGCGTTGACGCCGAAATCCGCCTGCAGCCGGGTCGGGCCGTCTCGGTGGCGCAGCGCGGTCTCGCGCAGCTCGCGGACCAGCGCATCGTCCACGCGCTCGCGTTCGATGCGCAGTTCGGCGCGCAGCGCCTTGACGATCATCGCGCGTTGCAAGGTACGGATGATCGAGTCGGCCTGCTCGCGGGTGAGCTTGTCGAGCAGCAGGCGCGTGACCGGCTTGGGCGCGTCGATGCGGCTGCGCCAGCGGCTGTAGCCCAGCGGCGCCAGGGTCTTGCCGAACAGATCCAGCCCGAACAGCATGCCCACGGCTTCCACCGTCACGTACGGCGACAGCACCGAGCTCTTGAGGTCGTGCAGCACGTGGCCCAGGGTGCTGACAAAGTCCTCGTCGCTGGGGTCGAGCGCGGCCGGCAGTTCCAGCACCAGGTTTTTCGGCGTGACCACTGCCGGGCAGAAATGCTCTTCGCTGCCCTTGCCGTAGCCGAGAAAGCCGACGGGCACGCCGAAGAACCCGGCGATGCCGAAGGTCTGGTAGTCGCCCACGCGCTCGAGGTGGCGGCGAATGGGCTCGGAGCGCACGTCGATGCAGAACATGGCCTGGGCAAATGGCCGCTTGCCCGCCGGCAGATCCTGCGGCACTTGAATATTGGCCAGCAGGTGGTCGATGGACTGTGCCTCCATGGCCAATGTCCACACCATGCCTTCCTGATCGGCAAAGGCTTGCAGCCCCTGCAGGAGTTGCGCCATGCCCTCGGCGTCCAGTTGCTCCAGTGCGGCGGAGGCGCCAGCCGCTTGCGCCAGCTCGCGCAGCGCCACGGCCTGCGCCTGCGCCCGTGCCAGCCGGGCCTGCGGCGCGTAGTCCTGCAGCAAGGCTTCGCAGCGCGCGCAGTTGCCCCGGGCCAGTGCATCATCGATGCGGTGCGCCCAGGCCGGCAGCACCTCGCCGCTGTGCAGCGCCAGACGCAGCACACATTCGGCCGTGCGTTCGCGCAGCAGGGTGTCGAGCTGGCTGCGAGTGGCGGGGGTGCCATGCTGGCGCGCACTCTCCTGCACCAGCGCCAGGCCCACGACCAGGCGAATCGCCAGCAGGTCGACGATGTCGGCCGGATAGCGCTGCGCCCAGTAGTAATGCTTGGCCGAGGAACGCCAGCGGATGAAGCCGGTCCAGCCGTGCAGACGGGTGAGCTCGCGGGTGAAATAGCCCGACCAGTCATCCGGCTCGATTCCCAACGCGCCCATGACGTGCACCACCGCGCCTTCGGCGTCCTGGACGGCGTCCAGGATGCGGCGCACGTTGAGCCCGCGCAGGAACATCCGGGCGTTGCGGCGGGCGATCTCGCTCCAGGCCGCGAACAGGCCGCGTTCGCGCCCCGGCATGCGCCAGGACGACTGATCCTCGTCGAAAAAGTCCAGGCAGCTCTTGATGACCAGCTCATCGAGCTCGCCCGCGATCTGCGTGCCCCAAAGCGCGTCCACTGCCTCGGGCATGGTGTGCCTGCGCAGGCGCTGCTGCAAGGGCTCCAGCCATGCGTGCGCATCGCTGGCGCTTTCGGGCAAGGCGGCAGAGCGCAGCACGGCGTGCACGTCGGCGGGGCGCGCCTGCGCATCGACCGGGTCCTGGTCCGAGCCGGACTGCATGACCGCCCGCAACCACCTTGGCCAGTCGATCCCTGCGAGGGCAGGCAGGGACTGGCCGCGCCTTGCCAGCTCCTGCTCGAGCGCAACCTCACTGACCTTGCCTTCACGCTGCCAGTGCTGATAGTTGCTGCGCGGCAAGAACATCCGCGCGTGAAACAAGCCCTTCGCGCGCTGCACGGCCTGCTCGAACGGCATGTGCTCCAGACCGTACAGCGGATTGTGGTGAATGAAGGTCCGCATCGGCCAGAAAAACGGCACGGGCTCAGCGGCCACATAGGCGGTCGAGCGGACCCGCAGACGCCGGCCCAGGTTCAGTGCATCCACCATGCCCACCCTCCGATCAGACCGAACACCACCCCAGCCGCAGCGAGCATGAGCCAGGCCGTGGAACCCGTCAGGGACAGGTCGGCCGTTCCAGTGGCACGCGGAAACTCCGGCCCGAACAGGCCATGCTGCCACAGCACCGCCGCAGCCCAGCTCCACAGCAGCCACACCGCCAGAACGACCACCACCAGCCCTGCAGAAATTTGATGCATCACCGCCAGCAGGGCGAAGAAGCCCGGAAACGGCGGTGCCGCAAGCGCCGCCAGCAAGGCCACCACCCAGGCGCCGGTCAGCCTGGGGTAGGCCGGCCCCATGCGTCCGACCAGCCCCACATACGCCGCACCCAGACGTCGGTGCAGGGCGCAGGCCATGAGCATGAGCACGGCTGCGGGCACCGTCACGGCCAGCGCCACGGCCACGAGCTTGTCGGGGGACATGCCATGCAGCCAGGCCATCCAGACCAGCGGCCAGGCCGATGTGGCCTGCAAGCGCGCCCAGATGAAGACTTCGCGCACCGCGAGCAGCCGCCAGGCATACAGCAGCGCAGTGAAGCCAGCGAGAACGCTCAGCCCGAGCGCCAGTGGTCCGCCCGGCGCGGGTGTCATGCCCAGCGCCACGGCGCCAATCACCGGCAGCGCCAGCAACATGGGAATGCGCAGCCACACCGGCAGGACCTGGAGGGCGGCGTTGACCAGCAGGCTCAGGGGAAACAACGGCAAAAGCAACAGGGCGATGAGGAGTTCGATCATGATGCGTCCTGCGGTCAGACCCAGCGCAGCCAGACGTTGATGCGCTTGGCCCAGTTCACCGCGCCGCGCGCGGTCTGGACATACACGTCCGAGAGATAGAACTCGCGCGAAAACAGGGTGTAGAGATTGAGATAGGCCGCATTCCACAGACTGCCTGGACGCCCCTCCAGATTGAGAGAGTGCGCATAGAACGTCACCAGCCACGCCCCCACCAGCACCACGGTGAGGAACACGACCAGGATGTCGAACGCCAGCAGATTGATGCCCGCCGCGGCATAGCCCGCGTCACGCAGCACCGGGTTCGGGTAGAGGAAGGCTTCGAAGCCGTGTGCGATCAGGGTGTAGCCCACCACCACGATGAGGAAGGACAGGAAGATCAGCGTGAGCGACCGCCAGGGGTTTTCGCTCGGCAGCTTGTGGATGGAGAAGAACACCTGTGCGCCGGTCACCCAGCCGAAGAACAGCAGGATCACCGCGCCCTGCTTGTTGAAGAAATTGGCCGCCACCAGCCAGTGTGACAGCCCGAGCACCACCGCAGGCACCAGCACGGTGATCAGCGCGGCCAGCAGCCAGGGCACCTTGACCGTGCGCGTCGGGCGGCGCTCGGCGACGAAGGTGTAGATGTCGTCGGGCGGAACGCTGTCGTCCTTGCGGGTGTCACCAATCACATTGCCCGAGCTGAGGAAGAGCGTGGCCTTGAACAGCCCGTGGGCGATCAAGTGATAGACCGCCAGCGAAAACGCGCCCAGCCCGCACTCCATGATCATGAAGCCCATCTGCCCCATGGTCGAATAGCCCAGCGACTTCTTGATGTCGTTTTGCGTGAGCATCAGCGCCGAGCCGAGCAAGGCCGTGATCAGGCCCACGACAAAGGCCAGATGCAGCACATCCGGCGCATGAATGAACACCGGAGCCAGACGGTTGAACAGAAACCCACCGGCATTGACGATCCCCGCGTGCATCAATGCGGACACCGGCGTCGGGCCATCCATGGTGTAGGGCAGCCAGGTGTGCAGCGGAAACTGCGCCGAGCGCGCAAACGCCGCCAGCGCTGCCAGCAAGGCTGCGAGCGGCACCACCGCCACACCGCCCAGCGCCACATGCGGATTGGCGCCAATGCGCTCGAACAACGTGGGCAAGTCCCACGCGCCATATCCCTGCACGAGCAACAGCGCGGCCCCCACCAGCGCCAGGTCACCCAGGCGATAGGTGATGTAGGTCCAGAAGGCGTAGCGCCCTGCAGCGGGCCGTTCGGTGTTGTGCCCCAGCAGGAAGTAAAGCAACTGACCGACTGCGAACCACGCCACCAGCAGGGTGACAAGATCGCCTGCGCTGATCATCAGCAGGATGGCGGCCGTCATCAGGTCGAGCAGCGCATAAAAGCGCACATAGCCGGGCTCCTCGGCCATGTAATGGAACGAATAGACGTGAACGATGAGGCTGATGCTGGCCACCAGCACCGCCATGGCCATGCTCAACGGATCGAGCAGCAGCCCCATCTGGCCGATGCCGACGAACACCGCTGGCGCGTCCAGCCCCTGACGCAGGTGATGGGCCAGCAGCACGGCCGCCGCCATCAGGGTGATGACGATGAACGCGATGCTCCACCGTGCCGCGCGGCGCCTGTGGCCTGCGCAGAACATGGGCACGAACGTGGCCGACAGCAAAGGCAGCAGGGGCAAGGCCAGGACGGCTAGATCGATCCAGTTCATCGGGCTTGGGGCTCACTGAGTGGAAGTCTGCGAAAGAGACACCACAGGGCGCAAACACACCACCCTGCAGCTCCGGTGCCGCTCACCAAGGCAACTGGACAAGGGCAACGTGCATGCTATCTGCCGCGCTAGATCAGCAAAATTGATAAATTCTGTTTTCGAGTTCAGAATGACTGAATCATTTTCGATTTCCCATCCAGCGCCGTGCGGCTCGACGCGGTGCGGCTTGCTGCCGCAGCGTCTGATTCGTGGCGACAAGGGGAGGTCCGCGACTGGCGCCCGATGGCCCGGGGCGCGCAGCGCACGCGGATGGATCAGCTGCCCAGCGCCTGCGCTTGCGGCGCTTGCTCCACGCCCAGCTCGCCAAACACGGCGCGGGTGAGCGCCCGCACTGCGGCGCGTTCGGGCTGCAGGCTGTCTGCCGCCACGCGCGCCGCCTCGGCCCCGGCCAGACGTTCGCGGTGCTGGATGCGGCGCAGTTCGCGGTAGGCGTCTGCTGCGGGCCGCCCCACTCCCGCGGGCAACAGGCCCAGCGCCTCGGCCATGCCGATCAGCGCGATATTGCCCAGGTCGGCGGTGAGCTGGGGATAGTCGGCGGCATGCGCCAGCACCAGATACTGCACGGCAAATTCGACATCGACCATGCCGCCTGGGTCGTGCTTGACATCGAACAGCCCGCTGCGGTTGGGATGGCCGTCGGCCACCTTCTGCCGCATCGCCAGAATTTCGCTGCGCAGCGCGTCGCGGTCGCGCCGGGTGGTGAGCACCGCAGTGCGGATGGCCTCGAAGCGCGCGCCAATGGCCAGATCGCCGGCGCAGCAGCGGGCGCGGGTCAGCGCCTGGTGCTCCCAGGTCCACGCGGTATTGCTGCCGCGACCGCGCTGGTAGGCGTCGAACGCGTCCAGGCTTGTCACCAGCAGCCCGGCGTTGCCGTTGGGCCGCAGCCGGGTATCGATCTCGAACAGCCGACCGGCCGCCGTATGCGCGGTGAGCCACCACACCAGCTTGCGGGCGAAGGTGGCGTAGATGTCCTGCGCGTTGTCTGCCGGGTCGTCGTGGAGAAAGACGATGTCGAGGTCGCTGCCGTAGCCCAGCTCCTTGCCGCCGAGCTTGCCGTAGGCGATGACCGCGAACGCGGGCTGCTCGCGGTGGCGCTGCGGCAGTTCCTTCCAGCACCACTCCAGCGCGAGCTGCACCGTGGCGTCGGCCAGCGCGGAGAGCTCATCGGCCACCTGCTCGACCTTGATCAGCCCGGCCAGATCGCGCGACAGGGTGCGGAACATCTCGGCATGGAAACTCTGCCGCAGCAGGTCCATGCCCTCGCCCGCGTCCCAGCGCCCGCGCTCGCTCAGCTGCGCGTAATGCCGCAGCAGTTCCAGGCGATAGGCTGCGGCATTGAAGCGCTCGCTCGCCGGGCTGATGAGCTCGTCGACCACGGCGGGATGGCGCTTGATGTAGTCCGCCGCCCAGGCCGAGGTTTCGAGCACGTTGCACAGTCGTGCCAGCGCGGCCGGCTGCTCGGCGAAAAACGCCAGATAGGTTTCGCGCCGACCGATGGCCTCGAGCAGGTCGATGATGCGGCTCAGGCACACCTCGGCAGTGGGACGCTCGGCGGCCATGCCGATCACACGGTCGAGCACGCGCAGCAGCCGCAACCGCCCGGTTTCGCTCAACGCACCATAGCGCGGCGAGGCTTCGAGCGCCTTGAGCCGCGCGACAATGGTGTCGTGCGCCAGCCCGGCCTTGGCCAGGCGGTGGCGCACCGCGTCCATGGTCTCCGGCGGCTTGCTGCAGCCGGTGCACTGCGGGCCGTTGTGCAGCAGGGCGTCGAACTCGCTGGCGACGAATTCGCGCACATTGTCGAGTTCGCGCAGCAGCTTGCATCCCCGGGGACAGCCGGTGCGCTGCCCGGCGGCATCGTCAACGAAGCCCATGGCCCAGGCCAGTGCCTGCAGATCGGCGTCCTCGGACGGCATGCTGTGGGTCTGTGCATCGTCGAGATACTGGATGCGATGCTCCAGCCGCCGCAGGAAGCGGTAGCTGGCGGCCAGCCGCTCGGCGGATTCGGCCTGCAGCAGGCCGTTTCGCACCAGCAGCGCAAGCGCGGGCAGGGTGGCGCGCTCGCGGATCTGCGGCATGCGCCCGCCGCGCACCACCTGCAGCAGTTGCACGGTGAATTCAATTTCGCGGATGCCGCCGCGGCCGAGCTTGACATCGTTGGCTTTGTCGGGCCGTGCGGCGGCGCGTTTGGTCGCCTCTGCGCGAATCTGCCGGTGCAGCGCGCGCAGCGCCTCGAGCATGCCGAAGTCGAGATAGCGCCGCCAGACAAACGGTTCCACCACGCCTTCGAGCGCCTGCGCCGCGCGTGCGGCAGCCGGGGTGTCCAGTGGCGAGACCACGCGCGACTTCAGCCAGGCAAACCGCTCCCATTCGCGCCCCTGCACCAGAAAGTATTCCTCGAGCATGGCCAGGCTGACCACCGGCGGGCCACTGTCGCCATTGGGCCGCAGGCGGGTATCCACGCGAAACACGAAGCCGTCTGCCGTGACATCGGACAGCAGCGGCACGAAGGCGCGCACCACGCGGCCGAAATACTCGCGGTTGCTCAGGGAGACCGGGCCGTCGGTCTCGCCGTCGTCGTCATACACGAACACCAGATCGATGTCGGACGACACATTGAGCTCGCGCCCGCCCAGCTTGCCCATGCCGACCACGAGGAACTGAGCCACCTCGCCCCCCGCAGTGCGCGGCACGCCAAAGCGCGGTTGCAACTCGGCATGCGCCGCGCGCAGCCCGGCGGCCACCACGCTTTCGGCCAGATCGCTGATGCCGATGCAGATGGCCTCGAGCGGCGCCCCGGCCAGATCGGCCTCGATCAGCCGCAGCATCAGCGCGTTGCGCACCCGGCGCAGCGCGGTGGGCAGCGCCGCACCCGACTGCTGCAGCGCGGCAGTGGCGGCGTCGAGCGCGGCGCGGCCCGGGATGCCCTGCGGCCACAACGCCAGCACATCGTCGAACCGACCGGCATGGCGGCGATAAAAACGGGAAAACTGCGGCAACTCCATCGACTCGACCTGACCACTGCAAAAGATGGCGCAGCATATTCCAGCCCTGCTGGGGCTGCACTGGCTTGAGTGAGAGTTTGACGCCGACGCGCTGGAATCCGTGACGACCAGCAATCTGCGCCGTTTCATGGCAGCGGGATGCAGGCGATTGACTACCATCGAAGGCGTCATTCTTCCCTGCTCCGCGCCCCGCTTCCCTTGTCCTGGCTCCATCTCTCGCTGCGCGCCGCCACCCGCATCTGGGAAGCGGCTGTTCTGCTCGTGCTGACGGTGTATTTCGTGCTCGGCCTGGGGCTGCTGACGCTGCGCTACGCGGTATTGCCCAATGCGCAACAGCTGCGCCCGTGGGTGGAACAGGCCAGCAGCAGCGCGCTGGGGCTGCCGGTGCACATCGGTGCGATCCGCACCCAGTGGAACGGCCTGATGCCGCAGTTTGCGCTGCACGATGTGCGCATCGACGGCCCGCAGGGGCGGCCCGCGCTGCAGTTCGCCGCGGTCGAAGCCGCGCCGAGCTGGAAAAGCCTCACCCGCCTGACGCTCAGCTTCGACCAGTTGGTGATCCGCGGCGCCAACCTCACCATCACCCGCCCCGATGCCGACCATCTGGACATCGGCGGCATCCGCATCGCGCTGTCCGCAGCCGGCAGGAACGACGCGGCGCAGCAGTTCGCCGACTGGCTGTTCGAGCAGAACGAAATCCTGATCCTCGACAGCCGCCTGACCTGGGTGAACGCCGCGCAGCACGCGCCGCCGCTGCCGCTCTCAAAGGTCAACATCCTGCTGCGCAACACCCTGCTCACCCACCGCGCCGCGCTCACCGCCACGCCGCCTGCGGGCTTTGGCGGCCCGATCGATCTGCGCGCGAACTTCCATCAGCCGCTGTTCCTGCGCCACACCGCCGACTTCGCGCGCTGGAAGGGCCAGCTCTACGGCGAGGTGTTGGGCGTCGATCTGGCGGCGTTGCAACCCCAGTTGCCGCTGACTCTGCCGGTCAGCACCCAGACCGGGCGCGGCTCGGTACGCGCCTGGGCGCAGGTCAACGATGGCGCGCCGGCCGCGCTGACTGCCGATCTGGCGCTGCGCGGCGTGGCGATCCAGCTTGCACAGGCCACGGCCCCCGAGCCCCTGCGCGCCACCGCCGCGCTGCCGCCCTTCGCACTCGACAGCCTGAGCACCCGCATGACCTGGGCGCCGCTTCCCGGCGGTGAGGACGCCAGTCTGCAGAACCTGCAATTCCGCACCGCGCAAGGCCAGACCCTGGCGCCTGTCACCGTGAACTGGCGCTGGCAACAACCCAAGGGCGGCACGACGCAGGCCCGGCTGGAGACCGGCGCGCTCGACCTGGGCGCGCTGTCCGCGCTGGCGCAGCGACTGCCGCTGCCTGCGCTGTGGCATGCGCGCCTGACCGCGCTGCAGCCGCAGGGGCGGCTTCTTCGCTTCAGCGCGCAGGCCAGTTGGCCCAAGGGCACGGCGCCCACCGGCCCGCCGTCCACATACAGCGTGCAGACCCAGTTCGCCGACCTGCACTGGAACAGCCCCGCCGGGCTGGGAGAGCAAACCCCGCCGGCCGACCCGCAGCCACTGATCAACCAAGGCAAGGACGCGGCCAAGGCGCTGCAACTGCCTGCCGATCTGCCCGGCGTCAACGGCCTGAGCGGCTCGCTGAGCGCCAGCCAATCGGGCGGCAAGGCGCAGCTCACCATGAACAAGGGCGGACTCGACCTGCCGCTGGTCTTCGCCCCCGCGCGGCTGGGCTTCGAGAACCTGCAGGCCGATCTCGACTGGACGCGCGATGCCAAAGGGAACTGGCAGATCAGCACGCAGCGATTGACCTTCGACAATGACGACGCCGCGGGTCGGGCGCGCCTGATCTGGCGCAGCGCGCCGGGACGCCTGGGCAGCCTGGATCTGCAGGGCCAGCTCACCCGCGCCGACGCCCGCGCGGTGTGGCGTTACCTGCCCATCGACATCCCCCTGCACACCCGCGACTATCTGCGCAGCGCCATCGCCGCGGGCAGCGCGCGGCAGGTGGACTTCACGGTCAAGGGGCAGGTGGAGAACTTTCCGTTCGACACGCCTGCCAAGGGCGGCACCTTCCAGGTGAGCGCGCAGATCGAGAACGGCGTGTTCAACTACGCACCGCGCGCTGTCCTGCCGCAGGGCGAAACCGCCAACCCCGACGCCGTGCATGCCAATGCCCTCTGGCCGGAGTTCACGCAGGTGAACGGCACGTTGCTGGTCACCTCGCACAGTCTGGAGGTGCGCAATGTCTCGGCGCAGGCGTATGGCGCGCGCATCACGGCGGTGAATGGCAGTCTGCCTTCCTTTCACGACGGCATACTGAGCATCAGCGGCAAGGCGCAGGCGCCCGCAACCGACGCGCTGCGCTACCTCATCGACAGCCCGATCAACGAACGGCTCGACGGCGTGTTCGACACCGTGCAGGCGCAAGGGCCGATCGCTCTGAACATCGCCCTGAAGTTGCCTCTGAACGACCTCCGCGCAGCAACCCTCAAGGGCCAGGCCACGCTGCAGGGTGTGGACGTGCGCTGGAGCCGCGATCTGCCGCCCTTCGCCAAGGTGCGCGGCACGGTGGATTTCAGCCACGCCGGCTTCAACCTCGCGCTGAATGCGCCCGACGTGCTGGGTGGCCCGGTCGCGCTGCGCGGCGGGCAGCAGCAGGGGCAGCCGCTGCAGTTGCAGGCCAGCGGCAGCTTCAGCGGCGCCGGCCTGCGCACCGCCGACCAGGACTGGATGCAGACCCTCGGCAAGGTGCTGCAGGGTCAGGCACCCTACACCCTGAACATCACCCAGCAGCGCGGCGCGCCCGAGGCCGCGCTGGAGTTGCGCAGCAATCTGGTGGGCGCCCGCATCGACCTGCCCGCACCGCTGGGCAAACCCGCGGCCGCCGCCCAATCGCTGCTCTATACCCGCACCCCGCTGCCGCCCGGCCCCGAGGGCGCGCGGCGCAATGTGGTGCGGATCGATCTGGGCGGCATCGCCCAGGCGCGGTATGTCATCGAGGAGCCGCCTGCAGCGGCGGCGGCTCCCTCCCAACCTCCCCCACCGGGTGGGGGCGGGGCGAGCACCCCCAATGACTTCCGCGTGCTCAGCGGTGGGCTGGCCATTGGCCCGCAGGCGGCGCTGCCGCAACCCTCCACTTCCGTGCAGGCCAATGTGCGCCTGCCCGCGCTCGATCTGGATGCCTGGGAAGCCGCGCTCAAACCCTTGCTTCCCGAGGGTTCGACGCAGACCCCCGTGGTGTTCCGCGCAGGCAATGACCGTGGCCTGACCGCGCTGCTGCCCACCACGGCGGCACTCGACATCGGCCGTCTGACCGTGATGCACCGCGTGATCAATCAGGTGGTGATCGGCGGCAGCCGCAATGGCGATCTGCTGCAGGCCAATGTGAATGCGCAACAGCTCACGGGCTATCTGGGCTGGCAGATCGGCAGCGGCAACAACCCGGGCACCCTGAGCGCCCGGCTGGCGCGGCTGGAACTGCCCAAGTCCAGCGACTCGGACGTGGAGCATCTGTTCGACGAGCAACCCAAGAGCATTCCGGCGCTGGACATCGTGGCCGACAATGTCGATCTGCACGGCCACCACTTCGACCGCCTGGACGTGCAGGCGGTCAACCGCGGCCGGGTCGACGGCAGCAAGGAGTGGCAGCTCACCCGTTTTGCGCTCATCGGCCCAGGCGGAGCGCTCACCGGCAGCGGCAGCTGGACCGCGCTGGGCACGCAGCTCACCGCGCCGGGCAGCGCCGATTCCACCTCGCCCGCGCGACGCAGCGCGATGCAGTTCAAGCTCGCCATCTCGGATGCCGGTGACCTGCTCGCCACCCTGGGCAAGCCCGGGCTGCTCAAGGGCGGCAAGGGCGAGATCACCGGCCATCTGGCCTGGCTGGGCTCACCACTCAGTCTGGACTTTCCGAGCATGGACGGACAGTTCACGCTGCAGCTTGGGCAAGGCCAGTTTCTCAAGGCCGATCCGGGCATCGCCAAGCTGCTGGGCGTGCTCAGTCTGCAAAGCCTGCCGCGCCGCTTCACCCTGGACTTCCGCGACCTGTTTTCCTCGGGCTTCGCATTCGACAAGGTGGGCGCCGATGTCACGGTGAAGAATGGCGTGGCCAGCACCAGCGATTTCCGCATGAGCGGCGTGGCCGCCAGTGTGCGCATCGACGGCAGCACCAACCTCGCCACCGAGACGCAGAACCTGCGCGTGGTCGTGGTGCCCAACATCAACGCCGGTGCAGCCTCGCTGGCCTATGCCCTGGTCAACCCGGTCATCGGCCTGGGCACCTTTCTGGCGCAATACATCGCCCGCGAGCCGCTGGCGCGCGCCTTCACCCATGTGTACGACATCACAGGCACCTGGCTGACGCCCAACGTCACCGAAGTCGCGCTGGACGCGCCCAAACCCGGCGGCGCCACACCGGCAGCGCCCTGAAGTAAGCTGGCGCAGTCCATCATCCCACCGCCCCGCCATGAAAGTCGCCGCCCTCCAGATGGTTTCCGGCACCTCGGTTACCGCCAATCTGCAACGCGCAGACCAGCTGCTCGCCCAGGCCGCAGCCCAGCAAGCGCGCCTGGCCGTGCTGCCCGAATACTTCTGCCTGATGGGACAGACCGACACCGACAAGGTGCGCGTGCGCGAACAACTCGGCAGCGGCCCGATCCAGGACTTTCTCGCCGACGCCGCGCGCCGCCACGGCCTGTGGCTGGTCGGCGGCACGCTGCCGCTCGAAGACCCAGACCCGCAGCGCGTGCGCAACACCACGCTGGTGTTCAACCCCGCGGGCGAGCAGGTTGCGCGCTACGACAAAATCCACCTGTTCACCTTCGAGCGCGGCGCCGAGCGCTACGCCGAGGCCGACAGCATCACCCCCGGCACCCAGCTGGTCGCATTCGACTGCGAGGGCCTGCGCATCGGCCTGGCGATCTGCTACGACCTGCGCTTTCCCGAGCTGTTCCGCGCGCTGTCGCAGCCCGCGGCATGTGACCTGTTCCTCCTGCCCGCCGCCTTCACCCACACCACGGGCGAGAAGCATTGGGAAGTGCTGCTGCGCGCCCGCGCGATCGAGAACCTGGCGTATGTCGCAGCCAGCGCGCAGGGCGGGGTACACGAGAATGGCCGCCGCACCTGGGGCCACAGCATGATCGTCGATCCCTGGGGCGAAGTGCTGGCGATGCAGGCCGAGGGCGAGGCCGTGGTCACCGCGACCATCGACCCGCAGCGCATCGCCCGCCACCGCGCCAGCCTGCCGGCGCTGCAGCACCGCGTGCTTTGACCGCAGCGGCGCTCAGCGCATCACCGCCTCGATGTCGGCCACCGTCTTCGGTGCGGCGGCGGTGAGGACTTCGCAGGGCTGGCCTGCGGCGCGGATGGCCACGTCGTCCTCGATGCGGATGCCGATGCCGTGGAACGCAGCGGGCAGATCGTCTGCGGCGCGCACATACAGCCCCGGCTCGATGGTCAGCACCATGTTCTCGTGCAGGATGCGCGACGGGCGCTTGCGGTTGCCGTCGGGCTGGATTTCCACAGTCTCGCCCGGCTCGGCGTAGTCGCCGCAGTCGTGCACGTCCATGCCCATCCAGTGGCTGGTGCGGTGCATGTAAAAGCGCTTGTACGTGCCGGTGGCGATCACACCATCGACATCGCTGGCCTTGCTGCGATCGATCAGGCCGTGGTCGAGCAGCCCCTGCGCGAGCACGCGCAGCGCGGCGTCGTGCGGGTCGGTGAAGCGCGCGCCGTCCACCGCGGCGTCCAGCGCGGCCTGCTGCGCGGCCAGGACCACGTCGTACAGCGCGCGCTGCGCGCCGCTGAAGCGGCCGTCGGCGGGAAAGGTACGGGTGATGTCGCTGGCGTAGCCGTCGAGTTCGCACGCGGCGTCGATCAGCACCAGGTCGCCCGCGCGCACCGGCGCGTCGCTGGCGCGGTAGTGCAGCACGCAGGCGTTGGCGCCGGCGGCAACGATGGAGCCGTAGGCGGGGGCCTGCGACCCGCCGTGGCGGAAGGTGTGCAGCAGTTCGGCTTCGAGGTGGTATTCGCGCAAGCCCTGCGGCGGCGGCTGGCGCAGGCCGCGGCTGCTGGCCTGCATCGCGCGAATGTGGGCCGTGGCGGAAATCGTGCAGGCGCGGCGGATGGTGTCGAGCTCGTACGCATCCTTGAACAGCCGCATCTCATCGAGCACGGCGCACAGATCGTGCTGGGTGTGCGGCGCGGTGACCCCGGCGCGGGCCTGCGCACGCACAGCGGCCAGCCAGCGCGCGATCTGCGCCTCGAACCCGGGCTGCACCGCGAACGGCCACCACACCGCGGGCTGGTCGGCGAGCAGCTTGGGCAGTTCGGTGTCGAGGCTGTCGATCGACAGCGCGGCGTCGAAGCCGAAGGCCTCGCGCGCGGCCTCCGGGCCCCAGCGCAAGCCGTCCCAGATCTCGCGCTCCATGTCCTTGTCACGGCAGAACAGCACGCTGCGGCTCTGCCCGCAGGCGCTGGCCTGCAGCACCAGCAGGCTGTGCGGCTCGATGAAACCGGTGAGGTAGTAGAAGTAGCTGTCGTGACGGTAGGGATAGTCGGCGTCGCGGTTGCGCAGGGCTTCGGGCGCAGTGGGCAGCACGGCCACCCCGCCGCCGGCTGCGGCAAGCTGGCGAACGACTTGGGCGCGGCGCGCGGCGCAACGGGCAAGCAGATTGGGATCGGGCATGGCGGGTCAGGAAACGTCGAAAAGGAGGAAAAGCCTAGTCCGCTCGGCGCGGCGCGCCGGGCGCAGGGTCTTGCGCGGCGTGGGTCAGCGCGGCGTCGAGCGCGGCCAGTTGCTCTGGCGTGCCGATGTTGTGCCATGCGCCGCTGAACAGCTCGCCGCTCACCCGCCCGGCGTCCGCCGCGGCGTACAGCCAGGGGAACAGCTTCCACGCCTGCGCCTGCGGCTGACCGGCGAACAGCGCGGGATGGAACACCCCGATATTGCCGTAGTTCAGCCGCGCGCCGTCGCGCCGGATGCGGCCTTGCGCGTCCAGCCCCATGTCGCCATCTGGGTTGTGTTCGGGGTTGGGGGTGAGCACGAGGTGGGCTGCGGTGTGCTGCGGGTCGGCGGCGATCCGCCGGGCGACGGACTGCAGGCGGGCGTAGTCGAAGGTGGTGTAGATGTCGCCGCTCACGACGACGAACGGTTCGTCGCCGAGCAGCGGCAGCGCGGTGGAAATGCCGCCGCCGGTCTCATACGCATCGGCAGGCTCGGGCGAATAGCGCAGCCGCACACCAAAGGCATGGCCATCGCCGAGCGCCGCCGGGATGTGCGCGCCCAGCCAGCCGGTGTTGATCACGATGTCGCGCCAGCCGCCTGCGGCCAGCCGCTCGATCTGCCACTGGATCAGCGGCTTGCCACCCACGCGCAACAGCGGCTTGGGGCAGGTGTCGGTGAGCGGGCGCATGCGCTGGCCGCGACCGGCGGCGAGGATCATCGCGTGCATGGCTGGCCGCAGCGCGCTCAGAAGGTATAGCCCACCTGCGGGCTGCGCTGCTCGATCTGGTCGAGCAGTTGCAGCAAGGGCTTGAAGGCGCCGTAGCGCGCCGCGACCAGCCGGGTGTGCTGCAGCACCACGGGCAGGTCGCCGAGGTATTGCGCCTTGCCGTCGCGGTGATGCAGGCGGGCGAAAATGCCCAGCACCTTGAGCGCGCGCTGCAGGCCCATCCAGTCGAGGTCGCGGTAAAAGTCGGCGGCATCGGCGGCCACCGGCAGTCCGGCCTTGCGTGCGCGTTCCCAGTAGCGGATCGCCCAGTCGAGCTGCTGTTCCTCGGGCCAGGCGATGTAGGCATCGCGCAGCAGCGAGACCAGGTCATAGGTGATCGGCCCGATCACCGCGTCCTGAAAGTCGAGCACCCCGGGGTTGCGCTCGGGCGTGACCATCAGATTGCGGCTGTGCCAGTCGCGGTGCACCAGCACCTGCGGCTGTGCCAGGTTGTTGTCGATCAGCGCGGCGAACACGCGCTGCAGCGCACTGCGCTGCGCGTCGGTGAGCGCATGGCCGTGGTGTTTATGCACGAACCACTCGGGGAAGAGGTCGAGCTCGCGCTGCAGCAACGCGCGGTCATAGGCGGGCACCACGCCCGCGCCGTCGATGCGCTGCAGCGCAACCAAAGCGGACAGCGCGTCGCGCATCAGCGCATCGGCGCGGTCGGGCTGCGCGGTGATGGCCTGCAGATACGTGGTCGAGCCCAGGTCGGACAGCAGCACGAAACCCTGCTCCTCGTCGCGGTCGAGCACCAGCGGCACCTGCACGCCGCCAGCGGCCAGCAGCGCGGCAACGCGCACGAACGGCCGCACGTTTTCCATCGGCGGCGGCGCGTCCATCACGATCAAGGTGCCGCCGTCCGCCGCGATGCGGAAGTAGCGACGAAAACTCGCATCGCTCGATGCGGGCTGCAGGCTCTCGGGCTGCAGGCCATGCTGCGGGGCAATGCCCTGCAGCCAGTGTTCAAGTGCCTGCGCGCGTGGATTCGAAGATGGGGAGGACATGGGGTGGAGGCAACCGGTGCAGGGAGGACGCGCTCCCTATAATCCGCTGGCATTTTAGGCATCGCTGCGCGCGGCCAGACGCCGGGCTTCGGCGCTGCTCAGGTTCGTGGCGACTGCACCGACGTCTCCGCCGCCATCCGCCCGATTCCCGTGCCTCTCCACTTCTCGCCCCGTTCCCCGCGCCCGCGCGCTGCGGGGCCGTGCGGATGCGTCGGTCATGCGCTGCGTCTCACCCCCTTGGCGGTGACACTCGCCCTGTGCTGGGCACAGTCGGCGCGCGCAGAACAGCCGGGCGCCGAGCCAACCGCCCCAGCCGCCCCCACCGCATCGGCGCCGCTGCAGCTCACCCCCAGCCTGGATCTGCTCCAGCGCCTGCCCGCCGATGCCGAGCCCTTCGAGCCGCTGTTCGTCATCGCCGACCGGATCACCGGGCAGAACAATGTGTATGTGCATGCCAGCGGCGACGTGCAGTTGCGCAAGCACAGCGTGGTGATCAAGGCCGACCGGCTGCGCTACTCCTTTGCCGAGAACGAGGCGGTGGCGCACGGCGATGTGCGCGTGCTGCGCGACGGCAATCTGTTCACCGGCCCGGCGCTGCGCATGCAACTCGACACCTACCGCGGCCAGATGCCCGACGCCAGTTATTCCTTTCGCGTCACCCAGGGCCACGGCCATGCCGACACCATCGACTTTCTCGGCCGCGAGCATGTGCAGGCCGACAACGCCACCTACACCACCTGCACCGCCAGCCCCGTGGACTGGTTCGTCCAGGCCACGCATCTCGACCTCAACCTGGCCGACAACACCGGGGTGGCACGCGACGCCCGCGTGGTGTTCAAGGGCGCCACCATTCTGCCGCTGCCCTACGCCAGCTTTCCGCTCAGCGATGCGCGCAAGTCCGGCTGGCTGCCGCCCACGCTGGGCGTGGACAGCCGCAACGGCATCGACCTGGCCGTGCCGTATTACTGGAACATCGCGCCGAATTACGACGCCACGCTCACCCCCCGCATCATCCTGCGGCGCGGCTTCATGGGCAGCCTGGCCACGCGCTGGCTGCAGCCCACCTATTCCGGGCGCAGCCAGATCGACCTGCTGCCGTCCGACAGTGGCGACAGCGGCAGCAGCCGCTGGGCCGGGTATCTGCAGCAGAACGGCAACCTCGGCCACGGCCTGAGCTACGCGCTCAACTACCAGCAGGTGTCCGACGACAACTGGTGGCAGGATTTCGGCGGCGTCAACCCGGTCATCGGCGCCAACCGCACCCTGCCGCAGCAGGCCAGCCTGACCTACGGCCTGCCGCTGGGCTATATGCAACTCAGCGTCAACCGCTGGCAGACCCTGCAGAACACTGCGGCCCCCATCGGCGTGCCGTACAACCAGCAGCCGCAGCTCTACACCCATCTGCAGAGCGCGAACTACACCGGACCTTCCTGGCAGTTCGACGCGGCAGCAACCCGCTTCACCAACCCTACGGCGCTCTCCGGCGACCGCCTCTATCTCAACCCGCAGATCAGCTATCCGCTGGTGCGGCCCGGCGGCTTTGTCACCCCGAAACTGTCGTTCAACCTCACCCGCTACGTCACCGACACGCCCATGCCCGACGGCGCCACCACCGCCGACCGCGCCGTGCCCACCTTCAGCCTCGACAGCGGGCTGGTGTTCGAGCGCCGCACCCGGCTATTCGGCCGCGCCCTGACGCAGACGCTCGAGCCGCGCCTCTACTACGTCTACACCCCCTACCGCAACCAGCAGAACCTGCCGAACTTCGACAGCGCCGACCTCGACCTGAATCTGTCGACCATCTACACCGACAATGTGTTCTCGGGCAATGACCGCATCGCCGATGCGAACAACCTGACCGGCGGTGTCACCACGCGGCTGCTCGATCCGCAGACCGGGGTGGAGCTCGGGCGGCTGACCCTGGCGCAGCGGGTGCTGTTTTCGCCGCAGCGCGTGGTGCTCAGCGGCAACCCGGTCCCCGCCGGGCTGAACGACACCTTCGCGCTGGCCAGCGTCAATTTCGATGCGCACTGGAGTGCCAACGCCGCGCTGCAATACAACATGCGCCTGAGGCAGTCCCAGCAGATCGCCGCCGGCGCGCGCTGGTCGCCCGATGCGTACAAGACCGTGAGCACCAGCTACCTCTATCAGAGCGCGGCGTCCGGGCAGATTCCGCTGCGCTACATCAACACCGCGTGGCAATGGCAGCTCAGCCCGCGCTGGTACTCGGTGGGGCAGGCCAACTACAGCATTCTCGACAAGCGATTCAACGACGGTCTGCTTGGCTTCGAGTACGACGGCGGCTGCTGGGTCGGGCGCGTGGTGCTGCAGCGCAGCTCGCTCACTCCGGCCACGGCCTATACCCGCATCCTGTTCCAGCTCGAACTCGTCGGCTTTTCGCGTCTGGGAAACAACCCGATCTCTGCGCTCAAGCAGAATATCCCCGGCTATCAGATCCTCAAGCAATCCACCGCGCCCCCGAGCCGCTTTTCCAACTATGAATAAGTCCCGTCTGTCTCGCACCCTTCTGGCCGCCCTCCTGGCCACCGTCCTGGGGACTGTGTGTGTTTGTGCACATGCGCAGGGCCTGCGGTTGCCGCCGGGCTCGGGTGCGGGCGCCGGCTTGTCCGCCCCGGGGGCCGCGACCGCCGCCACGCCGCCGATGGCGGCTCCGCCGGCCATGCCGTCGAGCTTCGGCAGCACACGCTCCAGCGACGGCATCGCCGCCATTGTCGGCAATCAGGTGATCACCGACTACGACCTGCGTCTGCGCGTCGAGGCCACCCGCCAGCAGGCGCAGGCGGCCGGCGCCACCCTGCCGCCTGCCGCGCAACTGCGCACTCAGGTGCTGGGCCAGATGATCGACGAACTGGCGCTGGCCCAATATGCCGAGCAGATCGGCATGAATGTCAGCGCCGACACCATCGACCGCGCGGTGGCGCAGGTTGCCAGCAACAACAAGCTGACCGTGGCCGAATTGCGGCGGGAAATCGAACGCGAGGGCATGGGCTGGGCCACCTACCGCGATCAGCTCCAGCGCGAAATCCTCATCAGCCGCCTACGCGAGCGCACCATGGCCCAACTGCCCCCGGTCACGGAAAGCCAGATCGACGAGTTCCTCGCCAAGCAGAACGCCGCAGCCACCAGCGCGCAGGCGCAATACGACATTGCGCAGATCTTCCTGCCGGTGCCGCAGGGCGCCAGCCCCGAGCAGGTGGCCGCTGTCAAGCAAAAGATGGACGCCATCGCCGCCCAGCTCAAGGATGGCGCCAACTTTGCCCAGCTCGCCAAACAGGAATCGCAAGGCGAGGGCGCAAAGCAAGGTGGCGATCTGGGCATGCGCCCTGCCGATCGCCTGCCCACGCTGTTCGTGGACACCGTGCGCAATCTTCAGCCCGGCGAGGTCAGTCCTGTCATTCGCAGCGCCGCCGGCTTTCACATCCTCAAGCTGTTGAATGCGAGCGGTGAAGGCGCTGCGCCGACAACCGCGATGCAGAGCGATGTGCGCGAGATCGTGCTGCGCGCCTCGACCGATGCCGAGCGTGCCCGCGCCAGGGCGGAACTCGACGCCGTCGCACAGGCGGTGCAGAGCGGCAAGGTCAAATTCAGCGAAAAGGCGCGCGAACTGTCGCAAGATCCGGCAACTGCCGCCAAAGGCGGCGATCTCGGCTGGGTGTTGCCCGGACAGCTCGACCCCGTGCTTGACGCCGCGCTGGAGCGCCTCAACCCGGGCGATGTGTCCGCGCCCGTGGTGATGGGCAACAAGATGGTGCTGCTGCAACTGGTCGACCGCGCCGTGCGCCCCCTGGCCGAAGCGCAGAAACGCGCCCTGGCCAAGGAAGTGCTGCAGCGCCAGAAGGCGGCGCAGGATTTCGATGAGCTGGTGCGTGATGTGCGCGCCCGCACGTACGTGCACATCCCGGAAAATGACTGAGCGCAGGCGCGGCGCGGCGCAGACCTCACACGTCGCCCGCAAGCGCTTCGGGCAGCATTTCCTCATCGACCAGCAGATCATTCGAGCCATCGTCGACTGCATTCACCCGCAGCCTGGCGAGCGGCTCGTGGAAATCGGCCCCGGCCTGGGTGCCCTGACTCTGGCGCTGCTGCAGCGCATTCCGCATCTGGCCGCCGTGGAAATCGACCGCGATCTGGCCGCGCGCTGGCGCAGGCAGGCGCCTGACAGGGTCGAGCTGATCGAGGCGGATGCGCTGGACTTCGATTTCGCCAGTCTGGGCGCCGATCTGCGCATCGTCGGCAACCTGCCCTACAACATTTCCACGCCGCTGCTGTTCCACCTGATGGATGTCGCAGGCCAAGTGCGGGATCAGCACTTCATGCTGCAAAAAGAAGTGATCGACCGCATGGTGGCCGCCCCTGGCGGGCGCGACTTCGGGCGGCTGTCGGTCATGCTGCAGTGGCGCTACCGCATGGACAATCTGCTCGACGTGCCGCCCGAGGCCTTCGACCCGCCGCCCAAGGTCGACTCTGCCGTGGTGCGCATGGTGCCGCTGCCTGCGCACGCCCTGCCGGCCCTCGACCGCGGCGTGCTCTCGGCATTGGTGACGGCTGCGTTTTCGCAGCGCCGCAAGCTGCTGCGGCACAGCCTCGGCCCCTGGCTGGAACGCCAGGGCTTTGGCGGCCAGTTCGACCTGCAACGTCGCGCCGAGGAAGTCAGCACCGCGGAGTACGTTGCTCTGGCGCAGGCATTGCCAACGCAAGCCTGACCCCGACGTCGGTCTAGGGCCTTTTAACGCTATTGGTGCACCCGCGTTGCCCCTAGGCGGGGATGGATTAATCCAAATGAAACATGGCGCAGGGCGAACCGCCTTGCGCCATGTTCAGTTCAGGGGTGAGGCGTTCAAACCACCAGCTGCGCCCAGGCCCCTTCCCAGGGTGTGCAGACCTTGACGGCCTTGACTCTGGTTTCCGGTACCGCTTCGCCCCGCATCTCCTCCCGGCCAGGAGTGCGGGTTACAGAAAAGAATAGAAGACCCTGAAGGCAACGCCGCGCTCCGCCCAGAAATCGGCGGCATCACGGAACACGTCGAGCAGAGTTTCCCGCGCCTCCTTGTCGAAACGCTGCGTGGCGGGCAACTGTTCGAGCACGACCACCATGCCCGGCTGCGGCCCGCTGCCATGCACCACGTCGGTCAGACAGTCGTGCAGGGCGTCGAGGTTCTTGCCGAAGTGCTTCGGGAACTGGAAGGAACGCGCGATCGTTTCCAGCACCTCCTGCTTGGTGGTTGCCTCGGAAAGATTGGCGTAGAGAAAATGCTGGCCGGTCGTCTCGGCTGCGTCCTGCAGCTGGGCAACGCGGTAAGCCCGGATCGACTGCACGATATTGGGCCGCACTGACTTGAGCAGCACGGCGGGATCGGCATCATTTTGCGATGCGTCGGAAACTGGCATAGTGATCATTGGTGTAGTAACAGACTTCCGGATGGTGCTGGACTCCACCGCACACAATGCGGCGCGCCCCCCGGTTGCGGGCGCCTGGAGTCGAAACGGTGTATTCACGGTAATAGCCACGGCGTTTGGAGGGTAGAAGCCGTTCATAGTTTCCGAAGACGATGCCGTCTTTGTCGTAGGCGAACGGACCACCCTGTTCAATGCGCCGGAGCACATCACGCGCCTGCTCAGGCAGGTCGGCAACAGACACAACAGGAATCGCACCAGATTCGGCTGCCCGGTCAGGCAGTTCGCGGGCTTGCACCGAGGACAGGGCGGACCATTGCGCGGGCATCCATCCAGGCACCGCGAATGGCAGCGTGGCCAGCAGGAGTGCGGTCAGGAGCAGGGAGCGCAGCGTGGAACGAATGCACCGGCGATTCATGCTGCAGCGCGCATTGATGCGCGGTTAGAGGCAGTTGGACGCAAAAGCGTAAAAATAGGAGCAAATGCTTGGCGAGAGTCAGAACAGGCACTCGCCGCAAGCCCATATCAGTAAAGACCCGATCGTAGCGAAATCGCCACGAAAATACAAGGATTCGCCCATTTTTTAGGCAGGTTTTACGGTCTGCCGTCAGGCCCGTGAACAGCGCAGGGCCGCCTGGGACGGACTGAGAGCGCCCCAGGGCGGCTCGCCGAACCGCCCCCCCGTGGGGGTCAAGGAAACTTGGGGCGGCCCGGCGTTTGCTTGAAAGAGTGCCTCAGAGATTCGCCTCGGCCACGGTGAGCGCGGTCATGTTGACAATGCGGCGCACCGTGCTCGACGCGGTGAGAATGTGCACCGGCTTGGCCGCACCGAGCAGGATCGGGCCGATGGCGATGTTGTTGCCCGCGGTGGCCTTGAGCAGGTTGTAGGAAATGTTGGCCGCGTCGAGATCGGGAAACACCAACAGATTGGCCTCGCCGCTGAGGGTGGAGTCGGCCATCAGACTGGCGCGCAAGGCTGGATCGACTGCAGTGTCGCCCTGCATTTCCCCATCGACTTCCAGATCGGGCTCGCGCGCGCGCAGCACGGCAAGGGCTTCCCGCATTTTCACCGCGCTGGGTGCGGTCGACGACCCGAAGTTGGAATGCGACAGCAGCGCCACCTTGGGGCTGATGCCGAAGCGCCGCAGCTCCCGTGCGGCCATGCTGGTGATTTCGGCAATTTCAGCGGCGCTGGGGTCGAAGTTGACATGGGTGTCGACCAGGGCCACCTGCCGCCCGGGAAGCACCAGCACATTCATCGCCGCATAGACATTGGCGCCGGGGCGGCGGCCGATGACCTGATCGATGTAGTGCAGGTGAATATGGGTATGACCCCAGGTGCCGCACAGCATGCCGTCGGCCTCGCCCTTGTGCAGCATCATCGAGCTGATGAGGGTGAGGCGGCGGCGCATTTCGATCTTGGCCATCGCCGGGGTCACCCCCTTGCGGCCCGCGAGCTGGTGGTAGCTCTGCCAGAAATCACGGTAGCGCTCGTCGTGATCGGTATTGACCACGTCGTAATCGCGCCCCTGTTCCAGGCGCAGCCCGAAGCGGTCGATGCGCTGCGCGATGATCGCGGGCCGCCCCACCAGGATGGGCCGTGCCAGATGCTCGTCGACCACCACGCGCACCGCGCGCAGCACGCGCTCGTCCTCGCCCTCGGCATAGACGATGCGTTTTTTCGCCGCCTTCTTGGCGATGGAAAACATGGGCCGCATCAGCGCGCCGGACTGATAGACGAATTGCTGCAGGCTGTCGCGGTAGGCGTCCATGTCGGCAATCGGTCGGCGCGCCACGCCGCATTTCGCCGCGGCCTCGGCCACCGCCGGAGCGATCTTGATCATCAGCCGCGGATCGAAGGGCTTGGGAATGAGGTAATCGGGGCCAAAGCGCAGCGGCTCGCCCACATAGGTGGCGGCCACCACGTCGCTCTGCTCGGCCTGCGCCAGTTCGGCAATGGCGTGCACCGCGGCCACCTCCATCTCGGCGGTGATGGTGGTGGCGCCGCAGTCGAGCGCGCCGCGGAAAATGTACGGAAAGCACAGCACGTTGTTGACCTGGTTCGGATAGTCCGAACGCCCAGTGGCGATGATGGCATCGGGCCGCACCGCGCGGGCTTCTTCCGGCAGGATCTCCGGCGTGGGGTTGGCCAATGCCAGGATGATGGGCCGCTCGGCCATGCGCTGCGTGTATTCGGGCTTGAGCACGCCACCGGCGGACAGGCCGAGGAACACGTCGGCGCCGTCGATGATCTCGGCCAGGGTGCGCGCCGGGGTGTCCTGCGCGAAGCGGCGCTTGTCCTCGTCCATCAGCTCGGCGCGACCGGTGTGAACCACCCCGGCCAGATCGCTGACCCAGATGTTTTTGCGCGGCAGCCCCAGATCGACCAGCAGGCTCAGACAGGCCAGCGCCGCAGCCCCCGCGCCCGAACAGACCAGCTTGACCTGGGCGATATCCTTGCCCACCACCTTCAGGCCATTGAGAATGGCCGCGCCGACGATGATCGCGGTGCCATGCTGGTCGTCATGGAACACCGGGATGTTCATGCGGGTGCGCAGCTTGCGCTCCACCTCGAAGCACTCCGGCGCCTTGATGTCTTCGAGGTTGATGCCGCCGAACGTGGGCTCCAGCGCGGCAATGATCTCCACCAGCTTGGCCGGGTCTTTTTCGTTGACCTCGATGTCGAAGACGTCGATGCCGGCGAACTTCTTGAACAGCACCGCCTTGCCTTCCATCACCGGCTTGGCCGCCAGCGGGCCGATGTCGCCCAGACCGAGCACCGCGGTGCCGTTGGAAATCACCGCCACCAGATTGCCGCGCGCGGTGTAGCGAAAGACGTCATCCGGGCGGGCGTGGATTTCCTCGCAGGCGGACGCCACGCCGGGGGAGTAGGCCAGCGCCAGGTCGCGCTGGTTGGACAGTTGCTTGGTGGCGACCACGGCGAGCTTGCCGGGCCGGGGAAATTCGTGATATTCGAGGGCGGCCTGGCGCAGCTTGGCCTTGGGATCTTCGGGGCTGGACATGTCTGTCTCCGCATCGCGCAGCCGTTGTGAACGTTTCGCATCTTGTCGCTGCGCAAGCGAGCGATTCTAGGAGCCTGTCCGCGCGCCATTGTGCGAACATGCAGCGAACACGCTCTGCTTCCTCCAGCCTTCCATGACCGCTTCGCTCGGCGAATTCGACCTCATCGCCCGTTTTTTCACCCGACCCGTGCGCCGCGCCGCGCTGGGCGTGGGCGATGACTGCGCGCTGCTGCCCGCACCCGCTGCGGGCGAGCAGCTGGCCGTCTCCAGCGACATGCTGGTCGAGGGCCGGCATTTCCTCACCGATGCCGACCCCGAGGCGCTGGGACACAAGGCACTGGCGGTCAACCTGTCCGACCTGGCCGCGGTCGGCGCGCAGCCGCTGGCCTTCACCCTGGCGCTGGCACTGCCGCAGGCCGATACCGCCTGGCTGGAGGCCTTCGCCCGCGGGCTGTTCGCGCTGGCGGACGCGCACGCCATCGAGCTGGTCGGCGGCGACACCACGCGCGGGCCGCGCAATCTGTGCATCACCGTGCTCGGCACCGTGCCGCAAGGACAGGCGCTGCTGCGCAGCGGTGCACGGCCCGGCGACGATCTGTGGGTCTCTGGCACCGTGGGCGATGCGCGGCTGGCGCTCGGGCATCGCCTGGGCGAATGGGCGCTGTCCCCGGCGGATCAGACCGAGACCTTCGCCCGCATGGACCGGCCTGCGCCGCGTGTCGCGCTGGGTCTGGCGCTGCGTGGCGTGGCGCACGCGGCCATCGATGTATCCGACGGCCTGCTGGCCGATCTCGGCCACATTCTGCGGCGCAGCGGCGTGGGAGCCACGGTCGATGCCGACGCCTGCCCGGCGACTGCGGCGCTGCGTACGCAGCCGCTGCAGCGCCGCCGCCTGTGCCAGCTCGCCGGTGGCGACGACTACGAGCTTCTGTTCACTGCCGCGCCCGCTGCACGCGACGCGGTGCAGGCCGCGGCAGCGCAAGCCGCCACCGCGGTCACCCGCATCGGCCGCATCGCGTCTCAGCCCGGTCTGCGACTGATCGACGCCCACGGCCAGGTGTTGGACAATGCCTTTGCAGGCTTCGACCATTTCCGCAGCGCCTGACCCCATGACCGCCGCACCCCCACTCTCCACACCGCAACCTCGCGCCAGCTGGCGCTTCATGTGGCGCAACCCGCTGCATGTGCTCGCGCTGGGCTTTGGCAGCGGCCTGTCGCCCATCGCACCCGGGACGGCCGGCACCCTGTTCGCCTGGGCCAGCTACGCCCTGCTGTCTCTGTGGCTGTCCCCGCTGGCGTGGGCCGTCGTCATTGGCGTCGGCGCCCTCCTCGGTGTCTGGGCCTGTGGCCACACCTCGCGCGCCCTCGGCCTCGAAGACGCCTCGCCCGTGGTGTGGGACGAAATCATCGCGTTCTGGCTCATCCTGCTGCTGGTCACCCCCTCAGGCTGGGCCGAACAACTGGCCGCCTTCCTGCTGTTTCGTGCGTTCGACGCGGGCAAATGGCTGGCGGTGGGCTGGGCCGATCGCCATGTGAAAGGCGGCTTCGGCATCATGCTCGACGACCTGATCGCCGCCGCCTTCACCCTGCTGGTGATGGCGCTGGGCATCCGGCTCTACGCCCTGTTCTGAATTCATGCAGCCCCCCGATTTCGACACGCTTTGCAGGCAGGCCGCCGCGCTCGGCGCGGTCCTGCGTCAGCGCGGCTGGCGGCTGGTCACCGCCGAATCCTGCACCGGCGGTCTGGTCTCTGCGGCTGTGACCAGCGTCGCCGGATCGAGCGACTGGTTCGACCGCGGCATGGTGACCTACAGCAACACCGCGAAAACCGATCTGCTGGGCGTGGACGCCACCCTGTTTGCGCAAGTGGGCGCGGTCAGCCCCGAGGTGGCGAACGCCATGGCGCTGGGCGCGTTGCAGCATGCACAAGCCAACCTTGCGGTTGCAGTGACCGGAATTGCCGGGCCGGGCGGCGGCACGCCGGACAAGCCGGTGGGCACGGTGTGGTTTGGCTTGGCCTGGCGCGATGGCGATACGGCGCACAGCCAGGCCCGTCACAGGCTGTTCGAGGGGGACCGCGCCGCGGTGCGGCTGCAGGCCGCGGCATTTGCCCTGCGCTGGGCGCAGGATGCGGCGCAAGCCGCATGAAGACAACCCTGACGGCCTTTTTGTTTCAGCTCTGCGGCGGAACCGTATCGTGAAACGACGGGCGCTGCATCAGCTTGTCGTACAGCTTGGCGAGGTTGGGATACTGCTGCTGCCAACCCAGTTCGGGAAAGCGAAACACCACATAGCCCAGCGCAGCCCCCACGGCAATGTCGGCCAGGCTCAAGTGGTTGCCGCAGCAAAACGGCTTGTCGCCCAGGCCGTGCGACATGGCCTTGATGCCCGACTCCACCTTGCTCATCTGCCGCGCAATCCACGCCGGGCAGCGCTGCGCCTCGGTGCGGCCGGGCCAGGTCTGTTCCAGCCGCGCGGTGGCTGCGGCGTCCATCACGCCATCGGCCAGGGCTTCCCAGGTGCGCACTTCGGCGCGCTCGCGACCACCGGCCGGGATGAGCTTGCCCACGGGGGTGAGGGTGTCGAGATATTCGACGATCACGCGGGAATCGAAAATCGCCTCGCCATCGTCGAGCACCAGGCAGGGCACCTTGCCCAGCGGGTTGGAGCGCATGATCTGCGTCGAATCCGCCCAGACGTTTTCCTCTTCCCACTTGGCGTCGATTTTTTTCTCGGCCAGCGTGATGCGCACCTTGCGCACGTAAGGACTGGTCAGGGAGCCGATGAGTTTCATGTTGTGGAGCAGCAATAGAAAGGCAATTCAGTATATCAACCGGCCTTGATGGGAGGCTGGGCCATGCCTGCCCCGCACAGACCGGCGTCTCCCACTTCCTACAATGCAGACATGAGCACAAATCCTTCTCCGCAATCCGCGCCGCTGTCCACTCTGGACGCGCTTTCGCCCCTGGATGGGCGCTACTGCACCAAGGTCGACAGCCTGCGCGCCCATCTGTCCGAAGCCGCCCTGATGCGCAGCCGCGTGCAGGTCGAGGTGGCCTGGTTCATCGGCCTGTCCGACCTGGGACTGCCGGAATTCCCCCCGCTGCCTGCTGCGGCACGCGCCGCGCTGCAGGCGCTGGTGGAGGGCTTCGGCAGCCCGCAGGCTGCGGAAATCAAGGCGATCGAGCGCACCACCAACCACGATGTCAAGGCGGTTGAATACTGGCTCAAGGCACAGACCGCGAATCTGCCCGGTGTAAAAGAGCATGCGGAGTTTTTCCATTTCGCCTGCACTTCAGAGGACATCAACAACACGGCACATGGGCTGATGCTCAGCGGCGCCCGGCGCGAGGCGCTGCTGCCCCTGTTGCAGCGCGTGCTGCGCCGTCTGCGCGACCTCACGGCAGAACTGGCCGAGCAGCCGATGCTGTCGCGCACCCACGGCCAGACCGCCAGTCCGACCACACTGGGCAAGGAGTTCGCCAATGTCGCGCACCGCCTGCAGCGCGCCATCGCCGCAATCGAGGCAGTGCAGCTCACCGCCAAGATGAACGGCGCGGTGGGCAACTACAACGCGCATCTGGCCGCCTATCCCGAGGTCGACTGGGAGGCGTTCTCGCGCCGAGTGGTCGAATCGCTCGGGCTGCAATTCAACCCCTACACCATCCAGATCGAGCCGCACGACGCGATGGCCGAGCTGTTCGACGCCGTGGCCCGCACCAACACCATCCTGATCGACCTCAGCCGCGACATCTGGGGCTACATTTCCTGGGGCTATTTCCGGCAAAAGACCAAGGCAGGCGAGATCGGCTCGTCGACCATGCCGCACAAGGTCAACCCGATCGACTTCGAGAACGCCGAGGGCAATCTGGGCATCGCCAACGCCTTGCTGCGGCACCTGAGCGACAAGCTGCCGATCTCGCGGTTCCAGCGCGACCTCACCGATTCCACCGTGCTGCGCAACATGGGCGTGGCGCTCGGTCACAGCGTGCTGGCCTGGGACGCACTGTTGCGCGGTCTGGACAAGCTGCTGGTCAACCCCGAACGCCTGGCCGAAGATCTCGACGCCGCGTGGGAAGTGCTGGCCGAGCCGGTGCAGACCGTGATGCGCCGCCACGGACTGCCCAACCCCTACGAGCAGCTCAAGGAGCTCACCCGCGGCAAGGCCATCACCGAGGAATCGATGCGCGCGTTCATCGCCGGGCTGAACCTGCCCGAGGCCGACCGGCAACGCCTGCTGGCGCTGACCCCGTCAAACTACACCGGTCTGGCGGCAGCGCTGGCAAAACGCCTGGTCGCGGATGGCTGACCTTTGAGTAACCGTGTTGAAAGTCAAGCGGTGAGAGGGTGATGTTGAGCGTTCAGGTGGTTCCGGGCGATGGCATTGAGGTGGGTGATCAGCTTGCGCATGCAGGCGATCAAGGCCACCTTCTTGAGTTTGCCCGCGGCCAACAGGCGCTCGTAAAAGGCGCGGATGGCAGGGTTGCATCGTGTTGCGGTGAGCGTGGCCATGTACAGGGCGCGCCGCACCTCGAAGCGCCCGCCGATGATGCGCCTTCGGCCCCGGCTGGAGCCCGAATCGTTGGCGTAAGGGGCCACGCCGACCAGCGCGCAGATCTGGCGGCGGTTGAGCCGCCCCAGTTCCGGAAGCTCGGCAATCAGCGTGGCAGCGGCGATGCGACCGATGCCCGCCACGCTTTGCAGCAGCTTGGCCATTGCGGCGTGGTGCTGCTCGACATGGCTGAGCATCTGGGCATCGACGTCGTCGAGCTGGCGAGCAATGACCTCGAGCAAGGCCTCGATGCTCGGGTGGGCAACCGGGCGCGCCAAGCGCAGGCGCTGGCGTTCGGACAACTGCATGGCCACGAGCTGGCGCCTGCGGGTCACCAGGGCGGCGAGATCCTGCTGCTCGGGCTCACTGAGCGGGCACACGAAGCGCTCGCAGTCAGGACGCTGGGCCAGCACGGCCGCGAACTCGGCCAGGGTCGCCGCGTCGATGCGGTCGGTCTTGGCCAGGCGCTGCATCGCGCGGGCGAAGTCACGCGCCATGCGCGGATTGATGACCGCCACGCGCAGTCCCGCCGCCTGCAGCGCGCACGCCAGCGCCGCCTCGTAGCCGCCAGTGGCTTCCATGAGTACCAGCGCGGGTTGCAGCTTGACCAAGGCGTCGGCCAGCGCACAATGCCCCTCGGCATCGTTGGGGACATGGGCCAACTCAACTGGCAAAGCCGCTCCCAAGCACGCCACATCGACGTGCGCACTGGCAACGTCGATCCCCACCATCACGGATGATCCAGACATGGTCTTCATCTCCCTTCCTTGTGCATGCGAGCAGGCCAAACGCCGCTCGGCTAACCGTTCGGGCACCAGAAAGACCAGCACGGGGTCCGTGCGCAATCGACTCAAAAACGAGCTGGCGAGCACGCTCGTCGACTCGAGGAGGCTACAGGCTGCACGGTCCGGTCTGGTCACCTCAGCGATGATTGGACTGTACCGCGCTGGTCTGGTTTGAACATACAAGAAGCCCATCATGCTCAAACTCCTGCTGAAGTGGCTGCTGTCCGCCTGTGCCCTGCTGGCCGTGGCCTACCTGTACAGCGGCGTCCAGGTGTCGGGATTTGCTGCCGCGATGTGGGCGGCGCTGTTCATCGGCCTGCTCAATGCGCTGGTGCGGCCCATCCTGTTCATCCTCACCCTGCCGATCACCATTCTCACCCTCGGGCTGTTTTTCTTTGTGCTCAACGCCGCAATGTTCTACGCCGCGTCGGGCGTGATCGATGGCTTTGCAGTGCGCAGCTTTGGCGCGGCGCTGCTTGGCTCCATTCTGTACAGCATTGCCGGGGTCATCATCGACAGCGCGCTCGAGGGCCTGCAACTGGGGCGTCGGAGGTAGAACGCTTCAGAAAAAACGGCCCGGCAACGCAATCTGCCGGGCCGTTTTTTTGCGAGACGCCGTGACGGTCAGCCCTGCCAGGCGTTGACGTTGCCCTGCTGCGCCATCTGCATCAGCCGGGCAACCCGCTCCTCGGTGGCAGGGTGGGTGCTGAACAGCTTGGCAATCCCTCCGCCGTGCAGTGGGTTGAGGATCATCATTTGCGCGGTGGCGGGGTGCGCCTCCGCGGCAGCGAAGGGCACGCCGCGCGCGTAGGCCTCGATCTTTTGCAGGGCAGCGGCCAGCGCGGCCGGGTCGCCCGAAATCTCGGCACCGCCACGGTCGGCCTCGAACTCGCGGGCGCGGGAAATGGCCATCTGGATCAGACTGGCCGCCAGCGGAGCAAGAAGCGCCACGGCGATGCTGGCCACGGGATTCGCCGGTCGTCCCTCGGAATCACGGCCGCCGAAGAACATGGCGAAGTTCGCCAGCGCGGAAATGGCACCCGCCATGGTGGCGGAGATGGTGGAAATGAGAATGTCGCGGTGCTTCACATGCGCCAGTTCATGCGCCATCACCCCGCGCAGCTCGCGGGCACTGAGCACGCGCAGAATGCCGGTTGTCGCAGCCACCGCGGCGTGTTCCGGGTTGCGGCCGGTGGCAAAGGCGTTGGGCGCGTCTTCCTGGATGAGATAGACCCGCGGCATCGGCAGGCCAGCGCGCTGCGCGAGTTCCTGCACCATGGCGTAGAACTGCGGCGCGCTGCTTGCGTCGACCTCCTGCGCGTTGTACATCTTCAGCACCATCCTGTCGCTGAACCAGTAGCTGAAGAAATTCATGCCCAGGGCGAACAAGAGCGCCAGCACCATGCCCTTCTGGCCGCCCAGCATGGAGCCGATCACCATGAACAGCGCGGTGATCGCGGCCATCAGGATGGCGGTTTTGATGAGATTGAACATGTGTCACTCCGATACGTTTGGATACAGCAGCGCTGTAGATTGTGCAGGCAATCGAAAGTTCAAGCCAGCTCAAGGATTAAGGCAACACTGAATAAGGCGCTGATTTCAGCGCACTGGTGACATGCGGAGAATGTGGTTCCACATGATGGGATTGACGTGGCGAATTGAGGCGATTTCGAGCCGTTTTGTGGCTATTTTGGCCCCTCAGGATTTGAACCAACGACATTCGGGTTATGAGACCCCTTCCCCCAACTGGCAACAAACGGTGCAAAGCGATGTAAACACATGGTTTATATTGACTTTTTGAGTCATAAGGCGGTCGAACATGGGGGCGCTACGCCATGGAATGTCTGAAGACGCCGAGTCATGCCGGTCTGTTTTTTAATTTTGCATTTTCCATTTTTTGACATTCATGCCACGCGGCCCCACCCAAATCTTTCGGGCGCAGGACCGGCGTACGTCCGGCAGACTCCTCCAACGACACTGCCTGCGCTCTTCCGCGCGCGGAAGATGTAGTAACCTCCATACATTGTTTGAGCGAGGTGTCCCCGTGACCATCACTACCCTCTCCAGCCGCGAATTCAACCAACGAGCCAGCGAGGCCAAAAAGGCCGCGAATGACGGGCTCGTGTTCATCACCGACCGGGGGCGTCCGTCGCATGTCCTGATGAGTATGGAGCAATATCGGCGCCTGACCGCAAGTCAGAGGAAGATCGCCGATCTGCTGGCGATGCCGGATGTTGCGGATGTCGAACTCGAGACGCCGCACCCGCGTGAGCTGGCACGTCCTGCAGATCTTTCCTGATGTTCGTTCTCGATACCAATGTCGTTTCGGAGTTGCGCAAGGTTCGCCTGAGCCGCGGGGATGCGTATGTGGCGCAATGGGCCGATCGCGTGGATGCGACGGATCTGTATCTATCGGCCATCACGGTGCAGGAGCTGGAAATGGGCGTTTTGCTGGTCGAGCGCCGCGATGGGTCTCAGGGCGCCTTGCTTCGGGCTTGGTTCCAGACGCAGGTGTTGCCCGCTTTCGCTGGGCGCATTCTGTCCGTGGACGCGGCAGTCTCGCTGCGCAGTGCCGCGCTTCATGTACCGGACCCACGCCCTTTCCGGGATAGCTTGATCGCTGCCACCGCAATGGTTCACGGGATGACTCTGGTGACGCGGAATGTCTCGGACTTCCAGGGGTGCGGGGTGGCGGTGCTCAATCCTTGGGAGCCGCAAGGGTGAGGCCGTCCGCGCTTCCATCGGCAGCGTTCCTGACCTCGTGTTCGGCGCGTTGTCAACGCAAAAACAGCAGTTGTTGTCGCTCTTGAAGGACGCCCGTCGCGGGCAAGCTGAACCATGACCGTTGAATCGCTCCCCGTTTTCACTCGACCCGCTCGCCAGCGTTGGAACGCCATTCCTGCCGACATTCGCCAGCGGCTGCTGTCCAACGTCTGGTGCGGGCAGTGCCATCGCGGAACAACGATCACCCATTTCAGCGGCACGATCAAGGGTGGCAATCTGCTGCTGGTGGGTCAGTGCGCCGCATGCCAGGGCGACGTCGCACGCGTGATTGAACCAGCGTAACGGGGTCTGGCAACAAACCTTGCAGCCAACGCAGCGCACGCTGCCGCCCAGAAGCTTGCATTGACTATGCAAGGATTTTTCCTTACATTTTGGTTATTCTAGTTGCCCTCCGGAGTACTGCCATGCCCGAAATCCACGCAGTCGCAACCCTGACTTCCAAGGGTCAGCTGACCGTCCCCAAGTCCATTCGACAAGCGTTGGGTGTTGGCACGGGCAGCAAGGTGGCGTTCGACCTGCGTGGCGGCGAAGTCGTCGTGACCCGCGCAGAGGCCGAACAAGAGGACCCGGCCATCAGCGCCTTCCTGGGGCTGCTGGAAGCGGACATTCGAGCCGGGCGACGCATCCAGTCCTTACCGGAGGATTTGGCACAAGCATTGCTGGCACAAGTGGGCCACGCAGTGAACATCGATGAGGACATCGACGGCGACGTGGCGCTCTGATGCAACGTCATGGATGGACGCTCTTGTTTCACGAGGGCGTCATTGAGCAGTTGCGCAGACTCCAGGCCGCCGCTGAGCGGGCCGAACGCAACGACCCACTCGGCTTTGCGCAAAACGCCAACGTCAAACTGTTCAGGGCATTGAGCCAGTTGATCCTGGACGGGGTGCCGAGCGATCCCTCGCGCGACGAATTCCGGCAGGGCAATACTTTGGGACCAGCCTTCCGGCACTGGCGGCGCGCGAAGATCGGACGCCGGTTCAGGCTGTTCTTCCGCTACGACTCCCATGGCCGGATGATCGTGTTTGCCTGGGTCAACGACGCGCAGACCTTGCGCTCGGCGGGCAGCAAGTCTGATCCGTACACGGTGTTCGAGAGGATGCTTGGGCGTGGTAATCCACCGGACGATTGGGCCGCGCTCTTGACCGAGAGCCAAACTGACTGGCGCAAAACGGACGATCCGGCCTGAAGGATTCAGTTCGACCAGGCCAAGCCCTCCGAGATTGATCCGCGATAGATGGGCCATGGCCATGCTTGCACCGGCAAACGTCCAGACCTCAGATACGGCTGATGCGGGCAGCCGACCCCACCACAGTGGCCATTTCGCGCTGCCCCCGCACTTTCATGCGCAACACAGCAAACCCCGTCTGCTCGCTGTGCAAGATCACGCGCTCGACCGAGCCCGACAGGCGCACAGGCTGGTCAGTGGCGGTAGCGGTCATCGGCGGCGGCGGCGTGGGCGAGGCGCAAACTCCTGAGCCAGCAGTTCGTCAAACGCGGCCAGTGCCTGATCCCAGGCCTCTTCGGCCAAGGCTTGGTTGGCCCGGTCCTGCTCCCGCAGCCACGATTGCATGAAGCGAATGTCCGTCTTGCGCGACAGCACCGTCTTGAGCTCCTGCTCCACATGGTTCAGCGCATCGAGTTCCTGCGCAACCAAGGTATCGATCGTGCGAGGGTCGAGCCTTCGCGCGGTGGCTGCAACAGGAAGGGTCGAGCGGAAACCGTCCTCGATCGAATCGATTTCCTCTTCCAAGTCGGCAAGCTGCGCTTTGAGCGCCTGGACATAGTCCTTGATCTGCGCATCGCCCAGGCAGGAGAGTTGGGTGGTGTCGACCAAGTCAATTTCGAGCTGCAACCCCAGCAAGGCCAGGAGGTCGCCGCTCTGGTGCGCGGCGTTGGCGCGCTGGAGCAAGGCAGTCTTGCGGGCACGCTCTTGAGGATCGGGCTCGCGGTCGGGGTGCAGGGCGCTGGCGAGTTTGCGGTAGATGGCGCGCAGGGTCGGGGCGTGATCCCGGGGCGGTCTCGAGACATCGGCCGGGGGCTGCTGCTGAAATCCGGCGCTGTCATCGAACGCGCCGTCGAAGGAATCCGGGTCGCTGGCATCCGGTGCCTGCGCGTCGGCTGCGTCGAACGCGTCAAAGCCAAACAGGTCATCCATCGCGCCGGAGCGTTCCTCGCGTCTGGGCGTGCGCTGCCGGTTCAGAATCGCCTCGATCTCGGCGTCGGGCTGCATGTCCAGGCAGGCCAGGCCGAGCGCTTCGATCAGGTTGCGCAGGCGCTTGCGGTCGGTCTTGTTGTACCGGGGATCGTCTTGCAGGGCATCCAGGGCCAGCACGAGGTCCTTGCGGTGCGCATTGAGGCGGCGCATCTTGGGGTCGATGTGCGCTGCCTGGGCCTGAGCGGCGCGCTGCATCGCCTCGTGCCATTGCTGCAGCCGGGACCTTGCGCGTTGGATCTTGCCGACCAGGGTGTTGAAGGTCTTGTGCTGTTTGCCCAGCGGCTTGTCGGCGGCAGGCGGCTGTAGGGTGATGGCGGGGAGGGAGCGGGGCACGATGGGCAGGGGCTGGAGGGCGGGTGCGGGCGATGCGGGGCGTCCCGCGACTGGGATGGGGCGTATTTTGCTCCAGTGGCGCGCACTTCCTGAACGGGAGACTGCTGAATGCCACCGTTCATCGCAAGGCGACCTGCCTCCCGCCCCCCACCACCGCCAACTCCTCCCAGCACGTCGTGTACCTTGGAGACAATCGTGCGCGTTTCATGCGCCAGGCACCCGCTGTGGCAGACGCCCCGGTGGCCAGTGGTCTGACCTCAGGGACCAATCCGGTTTGACTCAAGCCAACTGGCTTCCTCGAGTGCGGGTGCGTGTTGCGCAGATGCTGCATCACCCTAACGACCAGCCCATCCTGGCGGCGCTGGCCGCGCCTTGACCTCCTGCTCATGACGCCTTGCGCTCGACCAGGCGGACAAACCCCGCTGGCTGCCCCAGCCCCGGCCGCAGTGCGCAGTCCTGCCGCAGGGCCACCAGCCACGCCTTGGCGTCTGGTAGCGGAGCGAATCGCGCTCTGCGCGCCACCGCAGCAAAGTCTCCCGGAGTGACCCTGCCTGCCAGAAGATCGACCTCGGGTTGGAGCGTTTCATCAGGGTCGGGCAGCCCGGCGGCTGCGCAATGCCGCTGCAGCAACGCCCAGGCCTGCGCGGCCGACAGCGGTCGCAGCTGAATCTTGAGATCGAAACGCCGCAGCGCGGCACCATCCAGGCCCTCCAGGAAGTTGGTGGTCGCCAGCAACAGGCCATCGAAGGATTCCAACTGGGTCAGGAGCTCGTTGACCAGGGTGACCTCCCAGCCGTTGTGGGCCTTGCCCCGTTCCTGGAGGAAGCTGTCCACCTCATCGATCAGCAGCACACTGCGCGTGGTCTGCGCCTGTCGAAACGCCGCCGCCACGTTCTGCTCGGACTCTCCGACCCACTTGGACAAAAGGTCAGACGCCCGCTTGACCAGCAGGGGTTGATCCAGCCGCTCAGCGAGATGGCGGGCAAAGGCGGTCTTGCCGGTGCCAGGGGCACCGTGCAGCAGGACCCGCGCACTGCGATGGGCCCGCACGCCAGCAATCAGTCCGTCCAGATCGGTGTCGGCGTTCAGAAACGCCAGGTCATAGGTGTCGGGTGCCACATCCAGTCCTCCCACGCGCAGCGATGGGTGCCCCTGCGCACGCAGTGTGTTGTCCACCAGGCTGACAAAGGTGTCCTGCGCGGCATCAATGCCCAGATCGTCTGCCAAGACCCGCGTCACGCTGGCTGCGCGGGTGAGCAGTGCCGGCGCGAGCTGCTCGCAGTCGGCCAGGCGCTGGCGGGCACGGGCATCGATCAGCCCGTCGGCGTGCTGGTCGATCAGTCGCTCGCGCACCCCACGTGGCGGGATCGGCAGTTCCAGCACCCAGTCGAACCGGCGGACGAAGGCAGGGTCTAGCCCCCTGACATCGTTGGTCAGCCAGAAGGTCGGGATGGTGTTGCTCTCCAGGGTCTTGATGATCGCGCCCTTGTGCTGGCCGTGGCTGGACCGACCGCCAAACAGGCGAACGAGCGGGCTATCGCCGGAATCGAACACATCGTCCACTTCGTCGAACAGCATCAGCGCACGGCGTTGTTGCAGAAACTGCTGCGCCGCGCGGTACGCGTTGAGCCGGTCCATGCCCCGGATCGGATCGTCATCGGCATCGACCGTGTTGACCTCGTAGAGTTCGGCGCCGATGGACGCAGCCAGCGCCTTGGTCAGTGCGGTCTTGCCAGTACCAGGTGGCCCATAGAGGAGCACGTTCACGCCGGTGCGGCCCTGCGCTTCCGCACGCTGGAGGTAGGCGCGCAGACGGCTGACATGCGGCTCGAGGTGGGCATAGTCAGCCAGGGTCAACTCGGGCGGCTCGGCAGGCGTGATGCGGTTGCGCAGCAGACTCAGCAGATCCACATCGGGCAGCAGCAGACCGGCGGTGAACTCGCGCGACAGCAGAGTGAAGATATTGGTGAGATCGCGCGCGCCATCGCGGTCCAGGCGCAGCAGGCCGCACTGAGCAAGGCGACCCTTGGACGACAAGGCAGACTGCACCACGGGCAGCGGCAGTTGCAACACGGCGGCGGTGCGGATCTGTGCCTGATGCACATCGACAGGGCCAAACAGATCGGTCACGGCCTCGAGAAGACTGGTCTGTCTCAGACAGACGACGAAGGCGAGGACCTGCTGCTCGGCGGCATGCAATCCGACCAGATCGCCCAGGCGCTGGATGTTGTTGGCCAGAACCGGGTCGAGGGCGTCCCGGTCGCTAGCCTGTTCCGCAGCCTTCCACTTGTCATACAGCAAGGCCTTGACGGCGTTGGTGCGGGACTGGGCCGTCAAGGCGCCCAGCGGATGGAGGTCGATTCCCAGGGCGCAGAGAATCTGCTCCTCCCTGCCACATCGCTCGATCAGGGCGCCGACTTCGCCGAGTGGCGAGAGCACGCGCAGCATCCATAGGCGAAGGGCTGGGGCCAAGGTTTGCTCGAAGACGGTAAAGGTTTGGGCTGGTGCGGGCATGAGACATCCTCCAGAGGGCATTGTGGATCGACGCTGCGACAGCTCGTGTCGCAAGACGGCGCGACACTGGCCCCGCTGGAGATCACAGGCTTTTGGCCTGCGGTCACGCTGCGTTGCTCAGGATGGAGGAAGACATGCACACGACGACCGATTCGACGGAATCGGAGGAGGCTCTGTATCAGGCGGCCAAGGCCTTGGTGCTGCAACAGCGCGAGGCCAGCGTGTCGCTGGTACAGCGGCACCTGCGGCTGGGCTACGCGCGGGCGTGCGCCCTGTTTGAGCGTATGCAGGCGGAGGGGGTGGTGGTGAGGATGGAGGGGGAGGACAAAAGGTGGGCGATCAATGGGAGACACTGCCCTTGACCGCCGACGAACTGTGAAGCAGCGACCTCGACCGGTTACAGGTATTCGTGGTGTTTGTGTGGGCTGCTGCTGCAAGTCCCAGACATCGCATCGTGTGATTTATGGCCACAATACATGCACGTGTAATCTCCACCATGCCGGGCTATGTATTGGTGCGCTCGGAATGGACTCGCGTTGCAGGATCCGCCCATCGCACTACTGGAAGTATGGCCACAGAATTTACAGAGATAGCCCGTAGGATTTTGTTCGATATAAATGTGTGATCTTGATGGCGAATGCGAGCAAGAGCCCGCCATCGCCGAACTGGATGTATGACCGCAAATTGAGCAGATGTATCCCATTGTTTCCTCCTAGATTAAAAAGTTTTAGCTTAGGCCGACGCAAAGTACGCAGCGCCCAAAACTGAGCCGAGCCACTTTCGATCGAGTCGCCACTACGCCGTCGGGCCAATCAGCCTTTTCACGTCTAATTCGTCAAACCAATGGCGATAAAGTTCGACCATTCGACGCTGACTTGCAAGAACGAAACGAACGGACGCACCATAATCGGCAGTTTTCGCGATGTCGAGATCAAAATCATCTAGGTTTGGCAAGCCATCACCTGTTTGATCCAGTCCGTCGAGGCGAAGAAAAGGATCCCATTCATACTCCGTGACGAGTTGCTTGTATGCATGCAGCTTGGTAGCTGGGGAATTATCTCCCTCACTTCGGTTGTGGACGAGATCTATAGCAACGAGATTGCCGATCGTGCCTTGCCAGAGCTTGCAAATTGAATGGTAGGGACCTGCAGAACCTGTTCTGCCGTCCAATCTGTTGGTTGCCAGAATGTGGTCATAATCCCACGGTCTGTTGTGCCCCTTCCAAAGTCGCTGGTCGGACGGGTCGAATTTTTTGAAGACTTTGCTAATGTATTTTCGTTGAGCGTAAACTAAAAATTCAGTTTGGTGGTGAATTCGCTCCACTAAATTACCGACGTCCTCCCAACTGCGCTCGATTCCTCCTGGACGTTTTCCCCAGACCTGTTCAATTTTTTCAGGCAATGACGCGCGCTGATCCGGTTCTCGCAGTGTCACGACCCCCTGCCAAATGCTTGACTTCCATTCTTTGAGGAACAGTTCATTTCCCGTTTGCGCAACACGCACGATTTGAATCGCTTCAACCAGTTCCTCCTGGGTCAAAATAGGCCACAAAATCAAACGACGATCATCTTTATCGAAGTCGTTCAATTTCACCATCGAGAGATCACCACGGTTGTGGGACAATTCAATCAAACGGCTGACAGCCCGTTCTTTATCTTCCGCAAACCAGTGAAGACAAAGCGCAAAAGCCAGAATTACTTTTGCTAGTTCATCATCGATAGCCTCATATTCATAACGGCCTGCTAACAGCATCAACCAAGAAAACACCTCGGGTGATCGCCAAGCGATTGCGCTACGTAAATACGGCGGAATACCAAAATTTCTGTCTTGCTCGTTGAAGCAGAGTTGTTTGTCTATCCATTCAAGCGCTTCGATGACACTGGCAGTTTTTTTGCCTTCCGAAACCTCTTTCAGCTTGAAAAATTTTTGAAGGTCTCCACGTTTTTGCAAATTCTCTTTAGTCTCAGCACTATTGGGCTCGGCTGATGCGAATATCGCACGTATTAAAGACGGCGAGGGAGCCGGTTCGAGTTTCGTCGCCTCATGGGTTGTAAGCGCTGCGCGCATGCCCATACGGATTAAGCGCGCCTCACTGGCATGCTGCTTCTGAGCCTCAACGATCGCATCCATCGTATTTTCGATCTCTGGCCAACCGACCTTGATCATCGAATAAGCCAGTTCTTCTTCGCTGAGCGGCGTTCCGTTTCGATTGAGTCTGATAAACAGATCTTCAAACCCATCCACTCCATCGCTCACATCTGGAGCAAGGTGAACGGCTACCACAGGAGTGTTCATCGCGTTGAACAAGGCTCTCTCGATCGCTTCGATGTTGGCCTTGTATTGAGAGTTCGTCAGAACCGCCTCGAGCTTCGTGTTTTTCCAGTCCTCAGCTAACTGCACAAGACGATGTTCGGCGACTTTGTTCCAGTCGATCTTTTGTGTCTGTTTATCGATGGCCTGGAAAAGCAAGGGCATCGGTACGGGAAATCCCGCGTCGTAAGGAACACACTCTGTGAGCGAGGGGCGCCAACCTGCCTCAAAATCACCATGCTTTTTATCAGCATTGCAATGCTTCGTTCTAATCGCCTCCATTATTCCGAAAAATTCACGCCTGTCCCTCAAAGAAATCGCAGCAGCATCGTCACTTCGCCAAAATCCCCACGGGTGAGCTCTGGTCGTCAAGCGCACCAGAAAGCGCCGAGTTGAATTTTTGAGCCGATCGCCTGGTAGCAAATCCAACCACAGGATCTGCCGTATCTTGTCGTTCTGGCGTAGATCTTCCTCGAAATCCGGTTGAAATCCCCAGTAGATGGCATCGCAGCGTTGTTGGCCATCAAATAGGTCAAAACGATTTGGATCACTTCTTAAAGGCACAAAAACTAGCGCCCCAAACGGAAAACCACGCAGTAGCGAATCCCAAAAAAGCTCGATTTGGCTGACATCCCATACCAACCCACGCTGCACCGGTGGGATATTGACTTGCGGTATACCCGTTTCATCGGCCGTCTGCTGCAACACACGCCATTTCGCAACGTCTTGTAATCTATACGTTGAAAAGTATCTGGATTTGCAATTTTCTGTCATATTTGACCTTCGAATTGGAATTGATATCAATTGAGAATAACCGAATCCCGTTTAATCTCATCTCCCGCCAGCGCCGCAAACACCCCCCACAGCCGCACCATCGCATAGGTATCCAGCGCGCAATACGCCAGCAGCTGCCGTTGCAGTTCCGCCTTGCGCTGCGGCTCCGTGCCCAGATCGATCGCTTCCAGAAACGCCTCCTGCGCGCCTCCGCCGTCCTGCACGCCCTCCAGCGCGGAATACGACAGTTCCGGCACCGCCGTCGGCAGCACGGCCTTGATGCTCCAGCTACCCTGCTGCGCCGGGTGGTAGTAGCGCTGCCGTGCAATAGGCAGCAAATCCACCACGCGCTCGACAATCGCCCGCAGCACATCCGCCAAATCCGGGAAGCGCTCCCCGAGTTCGGTCATGCGTGCCCTTTCGAATGCCGAGTTGTAGACGAACACCGGCTCACGGGTGCCGCAATCGCGGATCAACTGCTCGGCAAACGCACGGGACGGGTCCTGTCCAGACAGGTCGAGGAATTCACAGTGGGTGAGTTGCCCTTGGGCATCGAGGCGGTGCACGCTGTACTGGAAGGGAATCTGTTGGTAGGGGCGTGTGCCCTCCCAGATCGGCACGGCGAACTGGATGGTCTCGAAGTCGAGGAACAGCGCCGGCAGGGGATACACCGCCAGATCGGCTGCGGCGCCTGCGCGGTCGAAGAAGACTTCGCCGCGCAGGGTGCAGTCCCGCACCCGCTGCTGCTGCGGGTTGAGCACCTCACTCGGCAGGTCACGCAGGTCAACCACGCCCTGATCGACCCAGCGCTGCGCGGAGAACCGTGGCAGCCACTGGATGGGGAACTCCACCGCAGGCTCCAGACTGCGGCAGTAGGGATAAAAACCGCACGGATAGGGATCATCGCACTGGGGGCCCGTCGAGAGCTGGGGCATTTCCGGCATGTTGGCCACGGCCTGCGCCTGGGCGATCCACTGCGGCACCGCCTGCATCTGTTCCCATGTTTGCTCGGTGAGGTCGACCTCCTTGAGCAATCCGGCGTAGTTTCCGCTGCCGGGATAGACCCAGGAGGAATCGATGTGCGCGATTGCGGCGCCTGCCAGTTCCACTCCCGCCTGCGTGGCAATATGCGCCTGGATGGCCAGATCCTCACGCTGCGGGTCCTTGACCGAGGCGGACGACTTGACCTCGACCATGCGCCACGCGGACGCGCCGACCGGCAGCAACACATCAGCCAGCGCCAGGCCCCCGCCCGCAGTGAACGCGGCCTCGAAGATCGGCTGCCGCTCTTGCAGCGCCTGCGCGGTGGCGTCGAACACCGCTGGAAACCCCAGGGTCTCCAGATCGATCAGCACGCCCTGGCCCTGCGGGTCATACAGGCTGCGGGCAATTTCTCCGACGGACAGTCCCGCGCGGTAGCTGCTTTGCGTCTGTGCCGAATCCTCCTTGCGCTGGGGTGCATGCACCTCCAGCCACAGGCGGCGCGGACATTGGCGAAACGCCATCAACTTGGATTTGGACAAGGAGCGCATGGGGGGCAGTCAGAATCGCGATGGTGCAATGATGCGCGCAGCGTGCGATACTTCCTGCCGCATGCGGGATAGGTTCCCTGCGGATCGCCCCATGCCATGACCGAGCCCTCGCCTTCCGATGGCGCATCATCTCTCGGGCAAATCCGCCACCTTGTCGCCATGCGTCACAGGGTGTCGCGTCACCCGCGCATCCTTCGCCTGCAGGGTCGCTGTCCGACCCGTCTTCAGGAGCCCCCCATGTTCATCCTCCTCTCCACCTTCATCGCCACCTTCGCTGCCCTGTGCAAGGGCCTGCTCGTCCTCGCAGGCGTGCTGCTGGGCGGACTGGCGTTTGTTCTTCTGCTCGGCAGCCTGCTTGCGGCCGGTGTCATCGGCCTGATCGAGGCGTGGCGCGGTGCGCCTGCGCAAGTCGCCCAAGCCTGAACGGAGCCCCCATGTCCTCGACCGTCTCCACCCCGACGCCTGACGTTCCCGCGGAGGATCCCCGCGTGTCTGCGCTGCTGCGCATGCAGCGCATTGCCCTGGGCTTGCTGCTGGCGGCTCTGGCCGGCCTCGTGCTGAGCTCCGCCCTTGGCGGCCAGGGTGGTTGGGGCTGGATCAAGGCGTTCTGCGAAGCCGCCGCCGTCGGCGCCATGGCCGACTGGTTTGCCGTGGTGGCACTGTTTCGCCATCCGCTGGAACTGCCCATTCCCCACACCGCCATCATCCCGCGTCATAAAGACCGCATCGCCGACACCCTGGCGGTGTTCGTGCGCGATCACTTCCTCGATCCCAAGACCTTGCTGGACAAGCTGGCGGTGTTCGACCCGGCAAGGCGTCTGGGGGAGTGGCTGAGCGACGCCGAGCGGGTCACGCATTGGGTGGACGCCGCCCGGCAGTGGGGCTTGCAGGCGCTGGACTGGCTTGATGACCGCCGCTTGCAGCAGGGACTCAAGGCTTTGGTGCTTGATGCATTGCAGCGCTGGGATGCGGCGCAGACCGCCGGACAAGTGCTCACCGTGCTCACCCGGGACGGGCGCCACCAGGAACTGCTCGACGGCACCCTGGAGAAGCTGGGCGATTTTCTGAACCAGCCCGAGGTGCGGCAGCGGGTCTCGGCGCTGTTGGTGAAGTACGCCCGCAAGGAATGGCCCACGATCGTCGGCATGGTCAATGCGGTCAAGTCGGTTGACTCTCTGGCCGACAACATGGCCGAGCGCATCAGCAGTGCGCTGATGAACGAATTGCAGGAGGTGCTGCGCGACTCCACGCATCCGGTGCGGCTGGCGTATGACGACAAGGTCGCCGCCTTCATCGCCCGGCTGCGCACCGACCCGGCACTGGCTGCACGCGTTGCCGAGCTCAAGTCCCAGTTGATCGACAGCCCGGCGGTGCACACTTATGTGGAGAGCCTGGCGCAGGAGGTCAAGGCCTGGCTGCGGCGGGATCTGGCCGATCCGAACTCGCATGTGGGACTGCATCTGCATGCGGCGCTGAGCAACATCGGTGCCAAGCTGGCCACTGACGCCACCCTGCGCGAGGCAATCAATGCGCACATCCTGTCGGCTGCCGGTCAGCTCGCCCACGACTTGCGCGAGGGCGTGACCGCGCACATCGCATCGACCGTCAAGGGCTGGGACGACCGGGAGATCGCGCGCGAGATGGAACTGAGCATGGGCCGGGATTTACAGTTCATCCGGCTCAACGGCACGCTGGTGGGCGGGATGATCGGGCTGTTGCTGTATGCGGTGGTGCTGCCGTGGGGGCATTGAACGCTCTGGGGGTACGCATTGGCGGCGATTGGCTTGCCGCCTCGGCAATAAGCGTCTGGGCTATCCTGCCGCTGTCGGCGGTGCGATGCCCCCCGGCATTCCCCCTCCCCTTTGACTGCTCGAGGTTCGCCCATGGCCATCCTGCGCCCGCCGATCGACGGCCTGCATGCCGAAGGTCTGGGCATGCAGCGCGAGCTGCAAGTGCTGCGCCAACTCGCGGCCGGACTGCCCGATGACCACACGGTGTTTCACAACGTGGTGTGGTCGTCGCTCAAGGATGGGGTGCAGTGGTTTGGCGAGATCGACGCCATCGTGCTGGCGCCCAACGCCAGTCTGGTGCTGCTCGAGGTCAAGGCCGGGCCGGTGGACGTCGGGCCGCAGGGATTGCGCAAACAGTATGGCGACCGCGACAAGGACATCGCCCAGCAGACCCGGGTGCAGCACGCCGCGTTGCGGCAGCGGCTCAAGGAAGAGCGCCTGCATGTCTATGTTGCGCAGCTGCTGGTTCTGCCCGATCAGGCGGTTGCGGGCGGCAGCGTGAACTACCCGCGCGCGCGCATTGTCGATTCGCACGATCTGCCGCAACTGTGTGACCGGGTGCGCGCCGCAGTCCCGTCCGCACCGCCTGATGCCCCCACAGTGGAACGCGTGCAGCGTTTTCTGGACGGCGCATTTGCTCTCGCGCCCGATCCCACGGCGCGCATCGGCTGGCTGGATCAGGCGGTCACCCGGCTGTCCGATGGCCTGGCCACCTGGGCGCCCCGACTGACGTCCCGCACCGGTCTGTTCCGGGTGGAGGCCACGGCCGGTGCCGGCAAGACCCAGCTGGCGCTGCGTCTGCTGCAGGATGCGGCGCAGGCCGGGCGAGCCGCCCGCTACGTCTGCTTCAACCGCCCGCTGGCCTTGCAGATGCGTGCGCTGCTGCCCGAATCGGTGGCGGTGGAGACATTTCATGAGCGTGCCCTGGCGGTCTGGCGCGCGGTGCACGGAGCGCCGGACTTCAGCGCGGCAGATGTCTATGCCCAGGCTGAAGCCGCGCTGTTGCAGGCCGATTGCGCGGCGGACGTGGACTTGCTGGTGATCGATGAACTGCAGGATCTGGACGCCCGATGGGTCGACGCGCTGCGTCGCAGCGTCATGTCAGGTGGCCAGACCTGGCTGCTGGGCGACTGCGGGCAGCGTCTGTACAACCGGACGATCTGGAACCATCCCGATGCCGTGGGTCTGTCCTGCCCGGACAACTTTCGCAGCCCGCGGCGCATCGTGCAGACCATGCAGGCGCTGGGGCTGTGCTCCACGCCGATCACGGCGCGCTGCCCGATCGACGGCGATCTGCCGGCCTTTATCCCGCGCGAGGCCGACGATCCCGGCGGACTGCGCAAGACGGGCGAGGTGATCGCTGGGTTGCTCGCCGCGGGTGTGCGCCCCGAGCAGATCGTGGTGTTGACCCTGCGTGGGCGTGACGCGTCGCTGCTGCTGCGGCAAACCGAACTGGCCGGGCAGAGGCTGCGGCAGTTCACCGGTTTCGATGCGCAGGGCAATGCGCTGTACAGCCCGGGCACGCTGCTGGCGGAGACCGTGCACCGTTTCAAGGGACAGGCGGCTGCCGTGATCGTGCTCACCGAGATGGATTTCTCGGCGCTCGATGCTCGGCTGGAGCGCCTGCTGTTCGTCGCCTTCACCCGCGCGCAGTGGCAGCTGCACTGCGTGCTCTCGGCCCAGGCCACCGCCGCGCTGGCGGCTCGACTGGAGGATGCCTGATGGCCGTCAATCTAGACGCACAGACGTTTTTACGCCGCATCGACATCCTGCAGCGACTGCCTGCGCAGGGGTCGGGGCGGATCACCGCGCGGGATCTGATCAACCAGCTGCAGGCGGCGGGCTATGTGGTCGAGAAACGCACCATCGAGCGCGACCTGGAGTTCCTGCGCGACGGCTCGGCCTGGCTCGGACAGGTGGTGTGCGACGACCGCTCCAAGCCCTACGGCTGGAGCATCGTGCGCAACAGCCAGCGTCGGGCGATTGCGGGGCTGAGCGTGGACGAGGCCCTGGCGCTGGCGTGGATCGACCGCTTCGGCCAGGGGCTGCTGCCACAGGGCATGGTGCAGACCCTGCAGCCGTTCTTCCGAGAGGCACAGGAGCGGCTGCGGCATGACCAGCGGGCGCAGGCGTGGTTGGCCCACAAGGTGCGCGTGATCAACGCCCGACCAGTGGCGCCACCGCCTGCCGCCTCGCCTGCAGTACTGCGCGCCGTCACCCAGGCGCTGTACGAGGATGTGCAATTGCAGCTGGACTACCGCAATGCCCAGGGGGCGCAAAGCCGCATGACTGTCTCGCCGCTGGCCTTGGTCAGCCGCGATCTGAACCTCTATCTGGTGGCATGGATTGCACGCTTTGCCAATCTGCGGGTGCTGCAGGTCAGCCGCATCCGCGGCGTCAAAGTGCTCGATGTGGCGACCGAACGACCGGTGGATTTTGACATCGACGCGTATCTTGCGACGGGCGTGTTCCAGTTGGGAGGCGAGGAGCAGCGGGTGCGGCTGCGTTTCACCGCCTTCGCCGGGCAGCCCTTGCTCGACGCGCCGATAGGACGAGCGCAGGAAGTGCATGCGCAGCGTGAGGATGGTCTTCTCGAACTCAGCGCCATCGTGCGCGTCTCGCCGCAGTTCAAGGCTTGGCTGCTGGGCTATGGGGCGGCGGTCACGGTGGTGGGGCCGCAGGCGCTCAGGGCCGAGATGGCGCAGGAGATCCAGCGGATGTGGGGGCAGTATCGGGGCTGAGGGACGGTCTGCCCGCAGACCCGCCGAACGAGCGCGCGAGATCTGGCGGACGACTCAGGACAGCGGTTTTGTCGGCAGGTAACCCTGGGTGGGATAGACCGTCACGCTGGATGCGGTGCCCACAGGGCATTCCTGCGGGTTGTTGGTGTAGGTGACCTGACCGTTCACCACGCATTTGAGCAAGCGATGCCCGGCTGCGATCGATGGCCTTGCACCAGCAGGCAAGGTTTGATGCGTGATGGCGGGATGGACGCCGGATGCAGCTTGTGCCGGTTGGGATTGCAATGTGGGCAATGGCAGCACCGTGCTGTGCGGTGGGGGTTGCACCACAAAAGGCACCGGCGTGCGAAACGCGCGGATCGCCATCGCGAGCGCGACCAGTGCCACCGCGAACCAGCTGAGAGTGGCCCGGGGAACCGGCTTCATCTGGGCACCTCGCCGCGCCGGGCTCTCAGGGTGTGCCGACACTGGGCGCAGGCCCAGAACGGGATTGCGGTCTTGGCGTTGGTTCGCTGGACCATCTTGGTGCCGCACTGCACACAGGTGGGCCGCCAGTACTCGCCTTCGGTCGCGACGGCCAGCAGTGTTTGCTGAACCTCGGGTGGTTGCGCCTGGATGCGGCGCAAGAGTGCCTGCCCATCGACCAGGGTGAGGCCGTGGCGGCTGGCCAGCGCCTGCGCAGCGGGCATGAAGCTGGATGAGGTGATGTAGAGGGCCGTGGCCACGCGGTGGTCTGTCTTGAGGCCGAGAAACTCGCGGATCTGCACTTCGCCGATGGTGTTGCGCGTCCAGTTCTTGCACTGGACGATGCCACTCAGTTGGGCCTTGCCAGCATCGCTGTAGAGCCGGATGTCGATGCCTCCGTCGGGGCCGAAGGATTGCGCGCTGGTGATATATCCCTCGTGCTGCAGCAAGGCCTCGCACAGGGCTTCAAACCGCCGCCATTCGATCAGGTCGAAGACGGCCCGCGTCCAGACGACTGGGCGCGGCGGTGCCTCGGCGGTGGATTGCGGAGGACGCCAGCGGTCGTGCAGGTCATCGTCGATGAGCCCATCGCCAGCGGCATGCCGGCTGTGCGTCAGAGAACGTCCGAAGCCCGGCTCGACACGCGGCGCGTTTGTGTTGCCGCGCCCCGATTGCAGCGCATGGAGGCCGAGCAGGAACGCCCCCAGAGAGACCATCAACCAAGCCCAGGGACGCAACGCTGCCAGCAGAGGTGTCAAGAGGCTGCTGCGCAGGACTGCGAGCGCGAACAGACTGCCGCCGCCTGCGGCAAGCAGTGTCCAGCCGATTTCATGGAGGTTCTTGGCGTTGCGGCGGAGGGCCATTTGATCTCTGATTCTCGAAAACCGGAGCATGCCGCCGGTACAAACCGAGATGAACACTCAAGCCAAGCCTCGCTTCGCCCAATGGCGCCGAACTTATTAAACCCAACCGCTGCCGGCATCCGTACGGACCTTTTCGCGAGGCTGAACCTTTGGCGGCTTACTCTATTGCATTCCGGTCAACCGGTCACTTCACACCGGAGGCGCCGACAATCGGAGCAGAGGCAGCCGTAAGGGGACTTGAGGCAGCCGCACCCTCAGCAACGACGCCAGAGGCGGCGACAGCTGGAGTCCTGTCAAGTAAAGTGGCAACATTCTCGGCGCGATGATTCGAAAACATCCATTTTGCATCGACATTAACTACGCCGTCCGGATCTTGTTGCACAGAAAAATCAGTAATCCCCAGAGCACGATGAAACAAAACCACACGCCTACCAGTATCTAGGTCAGTTAGGTAAATATTGGTAACGCCCTCCTCCTCTGTGACTGAAATCGGGCGACCATTAGACTCAAACCAATAAATTCGCCAAAAATAATGTCCTGAGTTTTTGAATCCGTTTTGATCATAGAGGCTATTATATGATGTCGCATTATTGCAAATATTGATCGCTGCGTTCTTTTTCCTGCAGTTACTCATCACTAACACCTCCTGTCCTTCGAGCGGGACATTAATCTGGACCATATGACCATCGCTGATCCGCATCAAAGCAAAATCATCTTTCTTGGTTAGGCCGAGATCTGCCCCCATCGCTTTAAACGAACCGATAAGCGATCCTAATCCGCTTCCGCTTGGATTATAGTTGGGAATTCGTGCCAGCAAAATGTATCCAGTTGAACCAATGTCACCATTTTGGAACCACGCAATTGTGTAGCCTTGCGGCGGAGTGATGTTTTTGATCCCCTCACCTGGCTTGTAAAGAAAACCCACATCATCTCTTGTGACGACGAAGCCGCGTGACACAGGAATGATGTTTTGCCCGGTGAGCCGCTCTCCTGCCACTGTAGTGATGCTCCACTCATTTCCGATCTTGGAAGCTTGAGCGATTTTAATTGGCGTTACTCCAGGCAAGGCGCGTCCGAATTTAATCACAAAATCAGTTGGCGACACCTGGACAACATCTGTAAAATCTGCACTCTTTGAATCGAATCCGAATGTCACAATTCGACCTTCTGGATCCACATAGCGTTGGCCATTGACAGTAAATCCATCGCGCAATCTTTCGAATTGCACGCCACCTTGGCTATGCGGCAGCGCGGCAATCTTGGCACCGAGGCTCGCTTCGGTCGATGCGCCTTGTGCCGGGTTCGCACCGCCCATTGTTGGGGTTTGTTGTGCCACTTGAGGCAGTGGCAAAGCATGCTGCAGAGCTTGCGCATTTGCTGGATTTGCCAACATTTGCAGAGCGCCAACGCTCCCCATCAGCGCGGCCATGCGCGCACGCATCGCACCGACTGCCTCACAAGCCTGCTGATCGTCGAAAGCGAACCCTTTACTGGTATAGGTCTGTCTCGCCTCTTGTACGAATTTCTGCTCCGCCTGCGTCCACTGTGCCGGTGGGACGCATGTTGCACTCTGATCGGCGCGAGCAAACCCTACAACCGATGCGCTGAAAGTAACTGCGGAAATAAATAGAAATTTTGATATTTTCATGTAGTCAATCCCCCGTGGAAAAATTTTACCTGTCCTACTGTCCGTCGCTCCATGCGCTAGCAGGAAAGCGACGAAATGTTGCCGCACACCGAAAAATCACTCGCGTGTCTTGTTATCTGCGCGGTGCAAACATCGAGCGCTTGTGCATCAACTGACATGTTAGAGGCTGTCATTTTTGCAGCCGCTTATCTTCCGCCCGATCCAAATCGAAGTACTTGGTGCCCTCAGCACTCAGAGCAACGACTGATTCACCGCAAAGGAAGGTTGTGTTCTTGAACGCAGTCGACGCTACGAGCAAATCTGCCATCGCCACGTCGATAGCACGCAGCGCCTGCAACGCGCCCATCGCCAGTCCGATGCCGCTGCCCTCGGCCACCGTCGCGTCACCCGGATTGATGCGCACGATGCGCGCGCCAAACAGCCGGTGCATACGCGCGGTGAACAAACGCACCGAGGGCACAGCGGTGCCGGCGCCGATTTCGAGGACAACCGGGTGCATGGCGCGGATCACCCAGCGGTCCAGATCGGCACGCAGGGTCGGCCTGATTTCGATCCAGTCCGAATCGTCGAACATCAGGACGTTGGGGCGCGCCAGCCCGCCGCAATGCGGGCAGCGTGGCAGCGGGCTGCGCAATTGACAGGCGGCTTCGTCCACGACTGGATCGAAATCCGCTGCCATCCAGGTGGTTTTGCTGCAAGGCGCCAGGCACTGCAGCGCGTGGATCGACCCGTGATATTCGCTCACCCAATCCGGGTCGAACCCCGCAGCCTGGAACTGACCATCGACATTGCTGGTGAACACCCTGATGCCGTGTGGTTTGCGTGATGCCCAGTCGAGGAGGAGACCAAACCCGTCATGCGGCCGGGTACGGCGATAGAGGCCCAGCCGATGGCCGTAAAAGCCCCAGGCCAGCCGCGGATCCGCGTGGAATGCCCGCGGCGTAGCCACATCCGTGAACCCTAGCCCTCTCTGGCCCAGTGCGGGATACGCGCGCCAGAAGCCCATTGTTCCCCGAAAGTCCGGCAGGCCCGAGTCCACCCCCATGCCGGCTCCTGCAGCGACGATCAGGGAATCGGCTGCGCGGATGAGGTCTGCGGCATGCTGGATGGAGGGGGTTTCGGTCGACATGGTCGGAGGTGAGGTGGGGGGGGTGGGGACGGACTGCAGAGGGAGACATCGTGCGGGCAGGCCGCACCGTCAGGCCGGCCCGGCAAGTCGCTCCATGCGCAGATAGTCGTGCAGGCTGACACAGCGGGGATTGCGTGTCAGTTTGTGCACCAGATACACCGTCGCCCCAGTGAGAACGGCCAACTTGACCGCATTGGCGCGCGCCCGCTCCTGTTCCTGCTGCATGCGCAGGGCGTAGGCCAGGTCCGATTCATCCGCGCGCTGCTTGCGATCCACACCCGTGGACAGGTACAACAGCGCATACGCGATGAACACCAGCGTGACCAGGAGCTTGGCCGCGATCGACAGCACCGCCGACCAGGCGGATGCATTCACCCGCCATGCGGTGCGGGCCGACACCATGACACTGGCGACGACGATCAGCACAAACGCAGGAAGCGCAGCGTTGGCGAGCGGCGGCATGTCCAGCACACTGGCCGCGGCGTTCAGAACGACCCACGCCAGCAACCCACCCCAGAATCCCAGCGTTGCCAGTGCAGCATCGGTGTAATCGGTGTAGACCACGATGCGCCCGGACAGTCCACGCACTGCGCCGGTCAGACCAAGCGCAATCAGGAGGATCAATCCACCCCAGGCAAGGCGCGCCAGGAACTCGGTGGCCGGGTGGGCAGCTTTCTGTGGGGGCTGCGAGCTGGATTGTGGAGGAGTGGGTGACGCGGGTTTTACCGCCTGCAGCGAAAGGGGGGTGGCCGGCACTGGAGGACTGTCGCTAGGGGCTGGCGTTGCGTCAGATCCAGACTGCGCATGCGATGCTGCGACCACCTCAGGCGGGGCGGTGGCCACGGCTGTTGACACCGTGCTTGGAAACGCGATCGGCGCTGCCGTCGGTGTCGATGTCGGCGCGCTGGGTGCAGCGGTCGGCTTCACCAACCGTTCCAGCTGCGCGGTGCGTGCCTTGGTCTGGTCGATCAATGCCTGGACGAATGCCGCAGAGTCAATGGGCCCGGCCGCTGCGGCTGCTGCATCGCGCTGATGGATCCAGCGCAACTGCTCCTTGCGCAGCGCAGATCGGTCGGGTTCACTCAAGCCGTCGATCGCGGCAGCATAGGCCGCGTTGAGCGCTGCGTCGGCGTCGCCGAGATGCGGGTTTGCATGCATCAGAGCGCTGTATTGCACATCGCTCAGCACCGGGGTGGCCTGGGCACAGAGCGTCAGACCTGCGAGGAGAGCGGCCACGAGCAGCCGCAGGAGGGTTGTCAGGAGCATCAAGTCTGGGCCTTTGCGCAGTTTCATAGAACGAGCAGAATTGTGAGGGCTGGGTGCGACAGGCAACGTCGCACCGGCTGCGTAGGATGGAATTCATTGAATCCCACTATCCATGTCGTCACCGTCAGCGCCATCGACGAAGCGAAAATGCAGTCCTGACTACCCTGCTTGCCTGATTCAGTAATGGAGCAGGCTCCCTCGAGCTGGCAGTTGTCAACCAACAGCTGACAACTCCGCGTCGACGGCCTCCGCAGTGCCGCTGTACGCAAACACATCGGCAAACGGCGCGTCGTGTGGAACAGCCAGTCGTCGCGATGTGAGGCAGAACGGCAACACCCATAGTCGGAGTTCCTCCGACTTCGGAAACTCGAACACCGGCAGCGGCTGGTCGAAAGCGGCGGTCTTCGGGTAGATCAGAACGACATCGCCCTGGCCGTCCAGGTAGCTCTGGCCGTAGGCCTGCAACTGGTAGAAGTCGCCCTGCGAGAGGCCGTACTTGTCACTGCCGTTCGCCTTCAAGCCGTCCAGCAGCTTCCACTTGGTGTCCAGCACCAGGGCGTCGCGGCCACCGTCCCGAATCAGCAGATCGGGCTTCAGCCGAAACCAGTTCTGCTCCCGGTGACGTACCAGGTAATGGCTGCGGACGTGGGTCTTTAGGATCAGTGGCCGCGCCAGTTGCCTTGCCAGGTGCTTGGCGACGAATGCTTCGAACACGGCTTCCATAGGGAACAGCAGCGAAGGCGCACGGTAGCCGCCCGTGCCGGTCAGGGGTGACTCCTCGTCAAGGATCAGGCGGGTCCACGCCAGCGCGTCGGCGTAGTACCCCATGCCCCGATCCAGACGCACCCGCTGAAAGTCGATCCGGGCCTGCGTCGACGCCGGCACGTCCGCGAACACGAACTTCAGTTCGCGGGCCAGTTGCTGGTTGGCCTGGGACGCCGACAGCATCAACACGCGCCGCAACGCGGCGTGCAGCAAGCGGTTCTCCGGCCGGTCGATCGAGAAATCGTCGTGCGCGGTGAAGAATCGGTCGCCGCGATACAGGTTCTGTCGCAGGTGCGGCGCTATCAGCAGCTTGCCTCGCAAGGCGAAGAGATTGTCTTGCCGGCTCGAATAGTCGCTGCGCAGCCCGCGCTTGACGAGGCGCTCGACCGTGCTGAGGAACTCCGCGATGAAGACCTCCAGCAGCGGCATGCGCGCCGCCGAAATCTTGGCGCTGTCGGTCTGAACGTGACGGAAACCCTGCAGGCAGCAGAGCATCTCGATCAGCAGCTGGCGCGCTTCCTTCGCGCCACCGCCGATGGCCTTGCCGACCTTGGGCAGCACCTCGATCTGGAACCCATGCGGTGCGCGGATCACGCCGACGAAGCTGGTGACCTGCACCACTCGGCGCCCCCGGCGTTGCGTGAGGCGCAGCCACGCCGCCTCTCCCGCCTCGGCGGCTCGAAGGCACTGATCCTCCAGCCAGACATAGACCTTGTCGGGGATGCGATGCACACCCTCAGCATCCGCGGCATCCGACCCCGCCGTCATCAGCGCGTCGAACTCGTAGATCGTGATGCCGTTCACCGGGGCACCGGCAGTCAGGCCGACAAGGTCTGGTAGATGCCGATGTAGGCATCTGGGTTGGAGAAGGCGGCGTCCTGCACCGCGTAGCGGCGCTTCGTGGCATAGCTGTCCAAGCCGTGGTCGCCACCGAACAGGCGCGCCAGATCGTCCTCGTGATCGGCGCTTTCGCGCACGAACTGCGCGGTCTCCGGCTTCTGGTTGTCGGCCAGGACGAGGCGAATCTTCTGCCAGTCCTCGAAGAAGTACTCTTCGAGCAGGGGCAGGATGCGGGTGCTGAACACCTGCTGCAAGGCGACCAGCCGCTCGTCGCCATCGGGCATTTTGGCCAGGGGCGTGAAGTACGCATGGCCAATGCAATGGTCGCGGTCGTACAGCGCCTCGACGCGCTGGTTGATGGCATCGAGCATGCGGGGAACGTCAATCACCTGCTCGCCCGAACTCACTCGCAAGCCCGCCAGAGGCGCGCCCGGGTCATCGCGGGCATCCGGCATCACCGGCACGAACTCGAAGCGACGGCGCAGCGCGGTGTCCAGCAGCGCCAAGGACCGGTCCGCCGTGTTCATGGTGCCGATGATGTCGACGTTGGCCGGCACCGAGAAAGTCTCGCCCGAGTAGGGCAGCGTCACCGACACGGCGTTCTCGGCACCCTCGCGCTTGTCGGGTTCGATCAATGTGATCAGCTCGCCGAAGATCTTGCTGATGTTGCCCCGGTTGATCTCGTCGACCACCATCGCAAATCGCTGGTCCGGTGCCGACCGGGCCCGGCGGCACAGATCCTTGAAGACACCTGCGCGGATTTCGTACTGGATCTCGCCGGCCTCCGTATCACCATCGAGCACCGGCCTCAGCCCCTCGACGAATTCCTCGTAACCGTAAGACTGGTGAAAGGTGACGAAGCTGTAGCGTTGCACCGTACCGGACGTTGGAGCCCCGGCCTGGTAGGCCTTCACCGCTTCGATGAGGTCGGCACACGATTCCTTCCAGTCACCAGTGAGCTGCCAGGTCGAGTCAGCCATCTTGTCGAACACCGCGGGAACGAGACGAAGCTTGGTGTTGACGGTTTTCGATTCTTCGATCGTGTGGTGCTGTAGCGTGCCCCAGAGCGTTTGCCGTATGTTCTTGCTGCGCCCTTTGTCTGCAGCGATGGCTTGGATGAACGGATGGTCGTGGAGTTGCCCGACCTTTGCTTTGCCCCCTAGTTCGTACAGGGCAGCGGCCGCGCCTTCCCACCAGGTCAGGTTGGCGATCCGCGTTGCGATCAGTTGCTCGCGCCACTCTGCATCGGACACCGCGGTCATGGCCTGCTCGTACTCTCGCTTGAGCAGCTTCGACAGCTCGTAGGTCTTCCCCGTTCCGGGTGGGCCGTAGTAGATGCGGTTGACGGGCTGCCGCCTCTCCTCGTTATCGCTGGTCTCGTCGTCGTACATGTCTTCACCCGGATCGGGCGGGTCATCCCGCAGTTGATCGGGCCACAGGCCGGGCCGCTCGGTTTCGAGCACCAGCCAGTCGTCCAGCGATTCGCGCTCGGTCGAGAGCGCCGTTTCGATCTTCGTCACCAGATCGTCGGTCAGAAGCTCGCGGTTGAGCTTGGCGACCGGTCCTAAGGGTCGGGTCCAGGTCAGTTTGCGGGCCCGGGTTCCGCGGACAACGCCCAGCACCCCCACCGCGCGCTCACTGCCCGGGTTCTTGCGCCCGAAGCGCACCTGGATGGTAAGCGTTCAGCCAGCGGCGTGATTGCGCTCGAGCTATTGGGTGGGTAGATGCAGCAGCATCAGGCAGCAGTCTTCACGCGTCGGGCAGTGCGCCGCTGCACCGCCTTGGTGGTGTGCGATGGGCATACTGCTGCGACGCACTCGGTGAGGTTCACCGCTGCCAGAAGCATGAACATGATCGCATCGGTTTTCACGTCCAGCAGGTCGTGATCCTGCAGGCGGCTGTAGACGAACGCCAGCAGGTTGGGCTCGGCGTGGGAGTCGATCTGCTGCTGCAGCGCCTGCGCCTGCTGCAGCGTGGTCAAGCCGTCGAGGAAGAGCATCTTCGCCACGAGGCGGTCGAGGCAGCGATCTTGCAGATCCTCGCAGACCATCGGCCATGCATGTCCGCTGATCTTCATCGCCTGGTACACCACGAAGAGGATGTTGAGGATAATCTCGACCTGCTCCAGCCTGGCGCCCAGGCGCGGCAGGACCAGCACACTGGCAAGCAGCGTGGGCTGGTGCGCATGGATCTCGTCGGCGAGCGCCTCGCGCGCGCGCAGATCCATGCGGTCGACGGTGAGGATCGCCTGGGCAACAATGCGCGTGGAGATCCGCTGCGTCATCGGGGCGCGGCCCTGTCCAGGTCCGAGCACAGCGGGTCCTGCCCGAAGTGCTGCGTCCACAGCCTGGGGGTGAGTTCGACCACCCGGGACTGGGGATGTCGGCCCACGCGCTGCAACACGTCGACCAGATAGGTGTACGGGTCGATACCCTGCAGCACGCAGGTGGCGATGAGGCTTTGCAGGATGCCCACATGGCGTGCGCCGACCTCGCTCCAGCAGAACAGCCAGTTGCGCCGCCCCATCGGGATCGGACGCAGCGCGCGCTCGATGTGGTTCGTGTCGATGGGCACCGCCGGGTCATCGATGAACACTGACAGCGCTGCCCGTCGCTCTCGCACGTAGGCCAGCGCTTTGGTCAACGGATTGCTCGGCAGCAGGCCCTGCTGCGCGAACTGCTGCTCGACCCAGGCGAAGAACGCCTGCACCCGCGCCCGGCTGTGGGTGGCGCGATGCGCCAGCTTGGCCGCACCCTCCCACCCGGCGGCGCGGATCTCGGCCTCGATACGGTACAGCGCGGTGATGTGCTGCAAGGCTTGCGTGGCCGCCCGCGGCTCGGCGTCTTGCGCCTCGAAGAACAGGCGCCGCGCGTGCGCCCAGCACTGCGCGTGGGTGACTCCGGTCTGCCTCGCATAGCGGGCATAGGCCGCGTAGCCATCGCTCAGCAGCACCGTGCCACTGGGCAACTGTCCAAGAACTTGGCTCACATGCTCATGGCGGCGCGAGGCGAAGTGGGGGAAGCACACCTCGTCGTGCTCGCCATACACCGGCCAGAAGTACGTGCCCTTCATCTTCCCCGGCCCGGCGCGGCCGGCCTTGATCGGGGTCTCGTCCATCGTGATCACATGCCCGCCCAGGATCGAGGCCAGCTGCGCATCCACGATGGGCTCGAGCAGCGCCGCAGTCTGCTGCATGAGCTGGGTCAACCAGGCCCGGCTGAGCTTGAAGCCGGCATCGGCCAGCCGCTGATGCTGGCGGTACAGCGGCAGGTGGTAGCGGAACTTGTCCACCGCCATGCCGGCGACGAAACTCACGTCGGCGCGGCTGCCCTCGAACACGCTGGCCGGCGCCGGCGCGCAGTGCAGGGTCGCGGTGTCGAGCCGCTTGATCACCGGGCGCACGTACTTGAGCGCCACATAGGCGCCCGGGCGCTGCGCCAGGCGGTAGCTGACCTTCTCGCCGATGACCTCGTACTCCTCGGCACGCAACCCCTGCGCCTGGGCGCACGGCAGGTGGATGACCTGCACCTCGACCCGCTCGGCGTCGAAGAACGCCGTCGCGTCCTGGTCGCCAGCACAATCTGTCGTGCGTGCGCGCCGCGTGTGCCCGGCCACTTGGCGTCCAGCCTCGGGGGCTTGTGGCGGGATCGGCAGATCACCCAGAATCTGGCCGAGATGAAGTTGCTGCGCATCGGCCACGCTCTGCAGCCGTTCGCTCTTGCTGCCGAAGATCTGTCGCCTGAACCACGCCAGTTGCCGCTGCTGCTCAACGATGGTCTGCGCTTGCGATTGCAGCAACCGCACGAGAGCCTCAACCGCCATGCCCGCCACGATCTGGGCGGTATAGGTCTGCACTTGAGCGGGGTCTGCACGCATGAAAGCATTGTGCCCATGGCAAAGCCCGAAGGGAATCGGGCTTTGCCACATTGCAAAACCCGTTATCGCCACTCCACGTGTCGATGCCGCTTGAACTGCCGCGTCACCTGCAGCCCCTCGAGCAGGAGCTTGAGCGCGGTGAAGTCGATCTCGGCGCTGCGCTGCCCGCCCCAGTCGCGCACAAAGCGGCCGGCCTCCAGCCGTTTGCTCCACACGCACCAGCCGCTGCGATCGAAGTACAGCACCTTGATCTGGTCAGCCCGACGGTTCGCGAACACGAACAGATGCCCGCCCAGCGGGTCGACCTCAAAGCCCTGGCGCGCCAGCGCGTACAGCCCGTCGTAGGACTTGCGCATGTCGGCAGGCTGCCCATACAAGAAGACCCGGATGCGCCCCTCAGGAAAGAACATCAGCGGCGCACCAGATGCAGGCTCATGCCGCCGCCCAGGTCCAGCCGCAACTCCATGGGCGCATGCATGCCGCCGGTACCGACTTCGCCCAACTCGATGAACCCCGCGGCACGCTGCTCCATACGCCCAGTCTTGGCCGTCACGGGCGCAGCCTTCACCTTGCCCGACAGCCGCTCACGCCAGCGCCGATAGCTGCTCACACACACTCGCTCCTGCCGACAAAAGCTCTTGAGCGTCAGCCCCGAGGCCGGGAAACGCTCAATCACGTCGCGCCAGCACGCCTCGTCCAGGTGCCGCCGCCGCTTGACCTCGGCCACCTCTGCCGCGTCGTTCTCCATCTCGAATGTCTCCTCATCCCTGCGATGGGAAACATTCTTCGTGGGATCCGAAACGAACGAAAGAACGCCGCTGGCTTACCGGTTACCCTGGATGCTCTTGCCCATGTGCCACCAGTCCAGCCCGGCTGAGTACACCGCTCTGGCCAAACGGCAGAACAGAGCCTTGTCCTGCGGCGACCACGAGGCGCGGAAGGTCTGGAAGGCCGGCTTGCCGTCGAAATGCTTGAGCAGGTCCTCGTCGCTCAGCGTCTTACCCAGGTTCAGTTTGGCCACCACTTCGTCGTAGCGGAGATTGAAGTTCCGGATGGCCTCAACGCTCCAGGCGGCCAGTTGGTCGAGCGATTTCCCAAGCCCATCGGACGCCGGGAGCTTCGCAACGAAGGGGGCCGTGTTGTCATAGGCGCCACGCAGCGCCAGATACGTCCGCCGCGTCGCGTCCGAGTCGTCGAGGCCGACGGTGTCGATCTTGACTACGAAACCGTCGTCTGCCCCGATTCCGACGGTGTAAGCCAGTTCCTTCGGCGCCTCGGGTGAAGGGTAGATCTTGGCCCAGTTGTAGGAGGCGAAGTGATTGCCTTGGTTGGTTGGGCGCTTGCGGATCTCGACGCGACCCACCGGGAACAGTTCCGCCTTGACCTTGTCCGCCCACGCCTCCGTCACCTCGTAGGCCTTTTTCAGGTCCTCGTAGGCGCGGTTCTGCTCGGGGTTCGACTCATCGCGCTTCTGCCCCTTCCACTTGTTCAGCAGCTTGAAGTGGTCACTGGTGAAGTAGTCCGCCATCGTTCTCAGATCCCTTCGACATCCATTCCGCGCTCGGCCAGCCAGGCCTTGCGCCGCGCGTAATCCGGCATGGCGCGCTCGACGCGCAGCCAGAACGCTGGGGTGTGGTGCGGCTCGTGCAAATGGGCGATCTCGTGCACCACCACGTACTCGGCGATACGCGCCGGCAGCAAGATCGCTTTCCAGTGGAAATACAGCCAGTCGCCCTTGCCGCACGATCCCCAGCGGTAGCCCAGGTCCTGCACCTTTATGCCGACCGGAGACACCTCCATGCGCGACCGGTAGTCGCCCACCCGGCTCGATAGCCAGTCCTTGGCTCGCTCGCTGTACCAGCGCATGAAGTGCTCGCGCGCGGCAGGCAAGGCGTCGCGGCGCAGGCAGAAGCGGCCCGCCACCAGCTTCAGTGGCACGTCCTGGTCGTCCATCAGCTTCAGCCGATGGCTGCGCCCGAGGTACAGGAAACCCTCGCCGTCGACGTATTCCTTGCGCGGCACCCTGCGCTGCAGGCGGTCCTTCTCGGCCAGCTTGGTGTAGATCCAGAAGCGCTTTTTCAGGACGAAGGCGCGCAGTGCGGCCTCGTCCACCTCGGGCGGCGCCGACAGCACCAGCTCCCCGTCACGCTCCACCGTGATCTGCATCGTGCTGCGGCGGGCGCTGTACCGCACGTGGAACTGCAGATCGTCCACCTGGAGCTTGGGCAACTTCAGCGGTGCCAGCATCGCTCTACACCTGCAGCAGCTTGTCGTGGCTGGCACGGGCCTGCTCCATCAGCTTGTCGGCCAGCACGCCCGCCATGTCGGCATCCACCAGTGGCGGACGCAGCCGCATCAGGTGCTCGAACAACTGCCCGTTCAAGTTGTCCTGGTCGGCCCGCTTGCTCGGGCTCCAGATGCCACGGTTGCCCTGCAGTTCCTGAACGAGCAGATCCACCAGCCCGACGGTGACGTCCTTCAGGCGCAGCAGTTCCGCCGGCGTGGGCGTTTGCCCGGCGCAGACCACGTCCAGCACCGTGCGCAGGAAGGGCGCGCAATGCTCCGGCAGATCGCCCGGGGCATCGGCGGTGCCGGCTTTGCCGGTGCGCAGTTCATCGATGATCTGCTGCAACTGCGCGATGACCTCGTTCCACTGCTCGCTAAAGCGCAGCAAGATCTCATTCAGCCGCTCCGAGAGCTTGCGGTACAGCACCGGGTCCTCGTCCGTGTGCTTGCGGATGTGCGAGCGGATCGCGTGCTCCATCTCGGACGCCTTGGCGCGGTCGCTGGCCGCGCGGGCTACGTGTGTGTCGAACTCGGCATCAAGCAGCTGGATCGGTGGAATCTTGGGCTCGATCCCCAGCGAGATCACATGGTCGTCGATCAACCTGCGCACCTTGGCGCCGACATCCTTGCCGAGAACTGGTGTGTCTTTGTAGCGGTTTCGCGCCCGCGCGTAGATATAGGCCAGCCGCTTCGCGTCGCCCGAGAAAGGCAGGCCCTCGGGGCGGGGCAGCACCGTGTCCAACGACGCCAGGAATGCTTTGAGCTTGACCGCGAACTCGGCCCGCAGCCTCTCACTGGCGAGCACCTCGACGCAGGCCTCGGTGTCGTCCAGCGACTCGATGCCCTGCGTCCGGAACAGGTCCGCCACGCGCAGGTGCCGGTCGCGCAGCACCGGCACCTCGTCTTTCAGGCTGGCCAGTGCACCTTCCACATCCTCGTCGGCGTAGGCGGCCAGCGCCTCCTTCAGGTGCTGCGCCACACCGTAGTAGTCCACCACAATTCCGCAGCGCTTGCCGAAGCCGGTACGGTTGACGCGGGCGATGGCCTGCAGCAGCTCGGCTTCGCGGATCGGCCGGTCCAGGTACATCACGCCCTCGATGGGCGCGTCGAAGCCGGTGAGCAGCATCGACTTCACCACGAGGAAGACCAGCGGGTCGGTCTTGCCGGGATCGGCGTGGAACAGCGGCTTCTTGAAGCGCTTGATCCGTTGCTCGTGCGCCGTGCCGTCGGTCCAGGTCTTCCAGGCCGGGGCGTCGTTTGTTTGCCCTGAGATGATGGGCGCGAACTCGATGCGCGACAGAATGTCGCGGTAGCGCCAGGCCTGCACCACGGCCTGAACCTGGGGCGGCCGCTGGCATAGCGCCTCGTCGTCCAGCGCCTTGTCCTGCGGACTCAGGCCTTCGGCCTCGGCCAGCAGCTCGTCCCGCGCCTTCTTGAGTGCCTCGAAGTAGCGGATCGCCGCCAGCCGGCTGTACGCCACCACCTGCGCCTTGTAGCCGTTGGGCAGGATGTAGGTGACGTAGTGGCGCAACATATCGCGTGCCTTCTCGGCGATCAGCGCCGGGGCGTCGAAAATATGCCCCTTGGTGGCGAATTTCTGCTTGATCGCCTCCAGCTCCTGCGGCGTGTGCTGGCGGAACAGGTCCTCGAACAGCTCGTCCAGGCTGGCGCCATCTTTGATGGCGCCGTTGGCGGTGCGCCCCTCGTACAGCACCGGCACCGTGGCGCTGTCGGCCTCGGCCTCCTTGATTGTGTAGCGGTCGATGAACTCGCCGAAGATCTCATGGGTGCGCTTCTTCTCGCCCATGATGATCGGCGTGCCGGTGAAGCCGATGCGCGCGCAGTTGGGCAGCCCCGCCAGCAGGTTGGCGTGCAGGTCGCCCGCCTGCGTGCGGTGGGCCTCGTCCACCAGCACGAGAATGCTGTCATCCTCGTTCAGCACCTCGAACCGATCTGCGGACGTTTGACCGGCCTTGTCGCCTTGGCCATAGACGGCCTTCGGCTCTTCCACCTTGGGAAGGTCGTCGGCTGTGAGCGGCGCATCGCCGGCCGTGTCAGCGTCGCGGTATTTCTGGATGGTCGCGAAGATCAGCCCCGGCCCCTTGCGCCGCGCCAGGGCCTTCACGCCCGCCGTGCTATCCGCCACCTCCACCACCTCGCCGGTGAGCGTGGCCGTCACCGAGAGCTGGCTCTGCAGGTCCTTGCGGTCGGTGACGACGATGACCTTGAAGCGCCGCAGTTGCGGATCGGTGCGCATCTTGCGCACCAAAAACACCATCGTCAGGCTCTTGCCCGAGCCCTGGGTATGCCAGATGATGCCGCCGCGCTGGTCGTGCTCACCATGCTGCAGGCGGGTCTTGCCCGTCTTGAGCCGCGCGATGGCCCGGTTCACCGCCCGGTACTGCTGGTAGCGGCAGACCGACTTGATGGTCTGGCCGCCCACCTGCATGAACAGCAGGAAATTCTTTATCACGTCCAGCAGGTGCGCCGGCGTCAGCAACCCGGCGATCAGGCGCTCCTGCTCCGACAGTCCGAGCCTGCCCAGCTTCTGCGCCACCTCGATCTCGCTGCCGTAGCCATCGGGCCCGACGACGGTCTTCCACTGCGCGTAGTGCTCGAAGGCCGCGCCGACACAGGCCACGCGTGCCTCATCGAAGCTCGTGGCGATGAGCAACTGATTGGTGGCGAACAGCGCCTCGTTGCCCTCGTTGTCGTCGATCTCGAAGGCGGCCTTGCGCTGGTTGCTGTAGCGGCGCAGCTGGTCCACGGCCTCGGCCAAGGGTTCGGGAATGGACGGGCTCTTGCACTCCACCACCACCAGCGGCACGCCATTCACCAGCAGCACCAGGTCGGGCACGATGAAGGCCTTGCCGCTGTTGTAGCCCGGCGGGCAGTCGACGCGGTACTGATTGACGACCGTGAAGCGGTTGTTCGTCGGCGTGTTCCAGTCGATGTAGCGAATCGTCTGCCCGCGCCCGCCGTCCCAGCCCGGCAGGCCTTCGACCGTGAGCCCCTTGATCAGCAGTTCGGTGGCCTTCTGGTTGGCCTCCATCAGCCTGTGCGTGCCCAGCCGGGTGATCGCGGCCACGGCTTCCGACAGGCGCGCCTCGTCCAGCCAGGGCTGGCCATCGGGGCCGGGGTTGAGGGCGCGCAGGCGCTCGCGCAGCACGCCTTCCTGGATCACCTCGGTGAAGCGGCTGCGACCAGTCACCGACGGGTCGTCAATGCTGCCTTCGCTGTGCGACCAACCCAGCGCCTGCAACTGCGCGACGAAGGGCTTTTCGACGTCTTCGAGCTCCCAGCCCATCAGCTTGGCTCCCCGTCGTCTGCGGCCTGCAGGTCGACCTCTGCGTGCTCCCGCGCGGACTGGAACAACGTTTGCAGCAGGTCCAGCTTGTCCCGCACCTCGTCCGCGGCGGCAGCGGACAGTTCGGCGTGAGGGATCAGCCGGTGCAGCTCACCCTTCTTGAGCAGCATCGCGCCACCCATCCGCTCTGCCAGGCGCCGAAAGAATGACTCGGCCAACATGCTCAGCTTGCGCCGCTCGGTTCTGGCCTCCCAGATCAGGCGGGCCGCATCGGCCGGGGAGGCGGCCCAGGTGTCGTAGTCCGCCTGGCTGCCGCCGAACACCTCGTCGCGCAGCGTTTCGGCCAAGGCATTGTCCACGTGAGCGCGGGCCTGTTGAGTGAACAGATCGTCGGCCGGGTACTGGCGGTAGGCGAAGTCGCGCAGCAGCTCGGGCGTGATGAAGTAGTTCTCGGCCTCGTAGCGGCGCCAGTAGCGGATCTGCAGCGCGCCGTCGTCGCGGTCCTGACGGTTCTGGCCGTCGTTGTCCAGGATGGACAGACCCTTCAAGTCGGGCAGCAGCCTCCGCAGCCCGTTGAAGTGATCGCGCGGCGTCAGCCCGAAGCCGCCTTCCACGCGCTCCAGTTCGGCATCAAGGTCCTGCAGAGGGTAGTTGTTCTGCACATAGAAGCTGTTGATGCGTTCATCCCAGATCGCCGCCACCGGGTGTTGCAGACGCTCGGCCAGCCCGCGCAGCATGTCTACGTCGGTTCCGCCTTCCACGTACAGCACGTAGCCGCGCTCGCGCGCCTTGACGTAGTGGTCGGCGCCGAAGTGCTTGAGGCTGTTGCGAATATCGTGCTTTCTGGCGAGGTCGTCGGCGCGGCCTTCGAGCAGCAGGGTCAGGTTGATGTCCAGCGCCTCATCCAGGATCACCTCGGAGTGCGTGACCATCACCACCTGCGAGCCGTTCTCGCTGGCGATGTCGCGCAGCAGCACGTACACCTGCTTCTGGCGCAGGATTTCCAGATGCGCGTCCGGCTCGTCCACCAGCAGCACGCTGCGCTTGTGCGAGTAAAGGTAGGCGAACACCAGCAGCATCTGCAGCATGCCGCGGCCGGCCGAGGAAATGTCAAGCTGCTCTTTCACCCCCGGCTGGCGGTAGCTCAGCGCGATGGTGCCGCGCGCGGTTCCTTCTGGCATACCCAAGGTCACGTTGAACAGGCGCTGGATCAACTGGGTGACACGCTGCCAGTCATCCATGGACGACTTGGCCACCACGAGGCAAAGGTTGCGTAGCACGTCGGCCGTTCGCCCCTGGCCCAGCAGCACGTCCACCCGGCCGGGCTGCAGGATGGGTTCCTCCATGTCGAGCCCGGACATGGGGTAGAGCAGTTCCACCCGCAGGCTGGCCGCATGGCGGATCAAATCCAGATCGCCGATCACCGACTCGTCCGGCGTGCAGTACACCAGCTCGTCGCCCTGGCTGCGGAAGCGCATCGGCAAGGCCCGAATTTGTCCCTGGTGGCTCACGCCCACGGTCAGCCGCATGGGGATGTCCTTGGTGCCCCGGCGCACCTGGGTGTTGTGCCAGAAGAAACGCGTGCGGGTCACCGGCACGGCCACGATGTTCAGTCGGTTGAGGGACGTGGCCGTGCGTTCCTTGGCCGAGGAATCCTTGCGCACGTCGTACCAAGTGCGCACCGCCTGCGACCACAGCGCCAGCGCCTGGATGGCGCTGGTCTTGCCGCAGTTGTTGGGGCCAATCAACACCGCTGGGTGGTCCAGCTCGATTCGCTGCTTGTCGCCGAAGCGCTTGAAGTTCTCGATCTCAATGTAGTGCAGCAGGCGCATGATCAAGCGCTCCCTTCAGATTGAGTGGCTGGCAGCGGCGTCACGCGGACGCGGCCAGTGAGGAGGTCGTCCATGAGGCCAGCCTTGAGTTCGCGCAGCTTTGCCGACTCAGTTGCGGCGTTCTGGATGCGGTGGTCGATCTCGTCTAACCGTTCCGCGACGAGGTCCTGCTCCGTACGCACAGGCCGCGCTGTCAGCAGCCCGCGAACGGTTGGCAGATTCAGGCCAGCTTTCGCGCCGGCATCGTTCAGCTTGCTGATGTAGGTCTGCGCGGCCGGGCTGGCCAGGTAGTGGCCCACGAAGCGCGGGTTGACGACGTCGTGACTCGGGCGAACGAGGGCGATGTGCTGGTTGATGTACGCCTCCCCCATCCCATCGGGAACGACCCCCACGATGCCCAGGTCCGCGGTGATCGAAATCAGGATGTCACCAGGCGCCAGCCGCGTCCGTTGACCATCGGCGTTGCGCGGCGGGCGCACGTAGAAGGTGGAGTCAAACCGAAAGTTGATGTGATCGCGCGTGAGATTGCCGATGCGCACGAACAACGCGCCGCTGTCAGCATAGAAGCGCGCCCAGTCACGAGAGCCGCTAGTGACAGTTGCGGACACCGCATCCAGTGTGGTGATGTCCCATTCCTTCGGAATCCACCCCAGCGGCGACTGCTTGTAGAGATGCGGCGCCTCGGCCTGGGGCGGGCGCAGTTCGCCGTTGGCGTCGATGCCACGCGTCAGCAGGTCGTGCAGCAGGCCCTGCTTGACGGCCTTGAGCTTGGCGATGATCGCCTCGGTTTCGGAGATGGCGGTGTCGAGGGCGTCGAGGATCTCGGCGATCTCCATCTGCTCGGGTGGCGTCGGATAGCTGACCGGAAGTTCCAGCAGCTTGGACTTGGGCAGATTCTTCATGCTGCCGCTCGTACCGGTCGCGTGAATCTCGACGTGACGGCGATATGCGGCGGACTGCAGCACGAAAGACAGCCAACGCATACTGATCTTGGCCCGGTCTTTAGGCTTCAGTTGCCAGAGTCGATCTGGCAAGAACAGCGAGGGGTACGCCTCGCGCACGTAACACGACTCTCCGACCAGTGCTGGGGTATTCATTCGGCTCACAAGGATCGAATCGCCCAAAACCGATTCGGCGATTAGGCGTCGTTCGTGCTCGATGACTGCCTTGTTCTCCTGGGGAATAAATCGGCCCCCGCTGACCGCGCTGGTCTTGAGCACGCCGACTTCGCCCGCACCATGAGGACGATCCTCGGCATTGACGCTTACGCCAGCGTCGAGTGCAGCGATCAAGTCGCCAAGCTGACCATTGGACCAGTCAGACATACCCCAACCCCTCCAAAAACCCCTGCAACGCCCGCGCCGCCGCATCGCGCTTGCCTTCGATCTCGGTCAGCGTGACGCGGTACTTGTCCCACCAGTTCTCGAATGCGGCGACGATGGCCTTGCGCTGGGCGGCGATGTAGCGCTCGACTATTGAAGACATGTCGTTGTGCAAGATGACCAACAGCAGCCCGGCGGCCTGCTCGGCGGTCAGGCCATCGACGGCGGCATCGAGGTGCGCCGCAAAGCTCTCCTTCCTGGCCTTGAGCTGCTTCTTGACGGCGGCGAGTTCCTTCTTCCACGCCTTGAGCTGGGCTTCGTCAACGGCATTCTCGTCATCGGCGTCCTCGTCCGCAGCTTCGGCGGCTTCACCGTCTTCGGCCTCGGCATCCTTGGGGCTGGCCGCCTTGATCTGGCCGTCCAGTTCCGCCTTTTTCGCCTCCAGCTCGGTGATGGCTTCTACGAAGTCGCTCATCAAGCACTTGACGAGTTTGTGCTCCAGCGGGTTGGCAGTCTTGCGTGTTTCCTCGTCTTGCAACTCGCTCAGGATGGTGTCGCGCCAGCCGCGGATCAGGCCCAGGGGGCCGCGCACCAAGACGGCCTTGAAGTCATTGAGGTTGTCGTACCAGAACCCGGCACTGATGCCCCGCACCTGGAAGGCGTCCAAGACGCCGGTAGGCATGAGGGCCTCGGCAAAGCTGGCAAGCAGCGCTTCACGCGTGGCCACCAGGCTCGTTTGCCCATGCAAGGCGGTGATGCAACCGCTATGCGCTTGCCACCATTGTTCGAACGCCTCGCGTATCGCGGCCTCCTTGGCAACGAGGCCGGCGTTGCCTTCGATGGCGGGCTTGAGGTCCTGGCGCTTGGCCAACGCGGGCTTGAAGTCGAAATACTTCGCGTCGCGCTCGACGAACAGGTCCAGCGGGTTCAGCCCATGCGCGTGGAACAGCGTCGCCTTGTCCGCCACCTCGGCCTTGGGCACGCCGCCCACCAGATGGGCGCGCACGTCGTGCGGCTCGGGCGGCGGGGCGTTGTCGGCATAACGGCGGATGTTGAGGTTGTAGTCGTTGGCCTGGAGCGTGGCGTTATCGACGATGGCCGAGAAGCCTGGGATGGCGCGGAATTCGTCGAAGGTGGTGACGATCTTCTCGATGTGCTCGGGGAGCAGGTGGTTCTGCGCCCGGCCTTCGAAGAACTCGCGGTCGGCATTGATGAACAGCACCTTGCCCCGGCCCTCAGCAGGCTTGCCGCTGATGCGCTGGGCGCCGTTGTGCACCTGCTGGCGCAACACCAGGACGCAGGCGGGGATGCCAGTGCCGTAGAACAGGTTGGGCGGAAGGCCGATCACCGCTTCCAGCAGGTCGGCGTCGATGATGCCGGCGCGGATGGTCTTCTCCTCACCACCGCGAAACAGCACGCCATGCGGCATGACGGTGGCGATCATGCCGCCGTCGCGGGTGACGGCCAGCATGTGCTGCAAAAACATCAGGTCGGCCTTCTTGGCACCCAGCGGCACCTGGCCGAAGCGAAAGCGCTCCGGGAACTTGGGCGCCCAGGCGGGTGTGCCATCGGCGTTTTTCTCGGTGTTACCCCACGGCAGCGAAAACGGCGGGTTGGTGAGCACGCGGTCGAAGCGCATCAGCTCGCCGCCCTCGACGTGCTGCGGCTCGGCCAGGGTGTCCTCGTTTTGCAGGTTGGCAGTGCTGATGCCGTGCAGCAGCATGTTCATCTTGGCGATGGACCACACCGTGCCGTTGAACTCCTGGCCGAAGAGGTTGGCCTTGCGGCCGTCCTCGCCGTGCTCGTCGATGTATTCCTTGGCCGCGATCAGCATGCCGCCGGAGCCGCAGCAGGGGTCGTAGACGTCGTGCGCCAGTGTGGGCTTGATCAACCGCACCATCATCCGCACGACCGAGCGGGGCGTGTAGAACTCGCCGCCCTTCTTGCCGGCCGAGTCGGCGAACTCGCCGATCAGGTATTCGTAGGCGGCGCCGAGCAGGTCGGGGAACTCGAAGTCCTCGTTGCGCAGCCGGTAGGTGCCGAAGTGCGTGATGAGCTGGCGCAGCTTGATGTCGGGGATCTTGCTCTGGCCGACCTTGCGTGTGAAGTCGATGTGCTCCAGCACGTCGTACAGGCTGGTGTTGGCCGTCTCGATGCCGGTGAGCGCCTTGTTCAGGTGGTCGCCAACGTTTTGATGCGCGTCGTTGACCAGGGTCTCGTAGCGCGACTGCGGCGGCACCCAGAACGCGCCTTCCTTCTTGTACCAGCGCTGATTCTCGGCAGACGCGCGTGCTTCGGCCTCGGTTTTGCCGCCTTCCATTTCGAGGCGGATCACCTCCTCGCGCCGCTGGTCGAACACGTCGGAGCAGCGCTTGAGGAACAGCATCCCGAAGATGTATTCCTTGAACTCGGAGGCATCCATCTTGCCGCGCAGGATGTCGGCGGCTTTGAACAGGTGACGCTCCAACTGGGGCAGGGTCAATGGCATCGGTGGGCTTCCAGAATCGTCATGGTTCGCCTTCCCGGTTCAGCAGTTCCAGGTAGGCGGTGTATTCGTAGATGCGGTTGCGCTTCATGCCCGTCACCTCACGCACCAGGCCCAGCTCGATCATCGCGTCGAGCATCTTGCCCACGGTGTGCGGGCTTTGGCCAGTGACGGCGCCGATGGCGGGAATGGTGCTGACCGGGCGGGCGAACAGGGCCTGGTGCACCTGCAGCGCCGAAGGGGCGACGCGGCCCAGGCTGCGGACGCGCTCCCGGTCGGCCTCGCCCAGCGCGTTGAGCGCCTTGGCGGTGTCCACCGCCTGCGCGGCCGAGTAACGCACGGCGGTGGCGAAGAACCACAGCCACTCCTCCCAGTCGCCGTGCAGGCGCACCCGCTGCAGCATCTCGTAGTAATTGCTGCGGTAGGCCTTGAAGTACAGCGACAGGTACAGCAGCGGCTCGCGCAGCACGCCCTCGTGCACAAGGACCAGCGGGATCAGCAGGCGGCCCAGGCGCCCATTGCCGTCCAGGTAGGGGTGGATGGTCTCGAACTGCACGTGCGACAGCGCCGCCTTGATCAGTGCCGAATGGCGGATCGGCTGGTCGTTGAGGAATTTCTCCAGGTCGGACAGGCAGTCACTCACGCGCTGCGGCGGTGGGGGCACGAAGGCCGCGCGTGCCGGTGACGGGCCACCGATCCAGTTCTGCGTGCGGCGCACGTCGCCCGGAGCCTTGCCGATGCCACGACCGTGCGTCATCAGCTTGGCGTGCATCTCGTTCATCAGCCGGGTGCACAGGGGCAGGCCGCCCTTGAGCAGGGCCAGGCCGTGTTCGAGTGCCGCGACGTAGCAGGACACTTCGCGCACGTCGTCCAGGGGCACGCCGGGGGCGCCCTCGGCCTCGTAGAGCATCAGGTCCGACAGAGACGACTGCGTGCCCTCGATCTGCGAGGACATCACCGCCTCCTTGCGGACGTAGCTGTAGAGGAACACCGAGGTCTCGGGTAACAGGACGGTGATGCTGTCCAGGCGGCCCAGCGCCAGATGGGCTTCGTCCAGTCGTTCCTGGAGGCTGGCGTCGACCGACAGCGCCGGGTCGGGCGGCAGCGGCGCAGGCACGAACGCGCGGCAGGTTTCGCCTGCCGCGACGGAGGTTTCGTAGTTGCCGGTGGCGCCGCGCTCCATGAATGGCTTTGTGCAGTAAGACGTGGGGTTTATTGCACAAAAAACCGATTTGAGCAATAGCAGGGGGGCCGAATTGCACTTCGCGCCTTGGCTTCGATGTTGATCAGCGTCTGAATGGTCGCATCGCTCACCACCAAGACGCCCACGATGTGTCGAGCAAGCTGTACCGGCCGCCCTCGGCATCCACTGCATCGCGGACAAGATGCCACGCACAACCACTCGAATGTCAAGATCTGGCTGGCTGCGCGTTCGCGCTGGACCACGCACTTCATCCCGCCCAACAGTTCCTGGCTCAACCAGGTCGAGGGCTTCTTCGGCATGATCGCCGACAGGGCCATCCGCCGCGTTCGTTCACCAGCGTCAAGCAGCTCCTGCAGCGAATCGACCACTTCGTCGCTGCCCACAACACGAACTGCCAGCCTTCAAATGAACCGCAAAGGCCGACTCGATCCAGGAAAATTGCATCGCCTTCGTACGCGAAGTGGCGGAACAGGACACTAGCAGAAGACTTCCAGATTCGCCCATCTCGCTTGCGAAAAATCAGATGTGCGAAACATAATCTATAAAAATTGGATTTCGACGTCGATTTTTTGGGGAGGTCGCCGATGTTGTGCCGTTTGTCGCAAGGCTTGGCCGCGCTTTTCTTGCTGCTGACTTCTTTGTCCATCGTGGCGCAAACCTTGCCTGCCGTCGGATTGATCGTCCCCGCGTATTTCGATCCTTCGACGGACGCAACCGATTGGAACCGCATGGCATCGGCTGCGACCCAGGTGCCATTGATCGCGGTGATGAATCCCAACTCGGGCCCTGGATCGGCGCCCGATCCCAGCTACACCGCAGCGATCATGACACTCGACGGCTCAGGCGGGAGCACGCTGGGCTATGTCCACACCAGCTACGGCTATCGCAAGCTCTCGGCGGTCAAGCAAGAGATCGCCAGATACTTTTCTTGGTATCCAATCGATGGCATCTTTGTCGACGAAATGGCTACCAGCGCGACCCAGGCCAACCTGCGCTACTACACGGCGATCAAGAATTACATTCGGCAGCTCTATCCGCAGGCCATCATTGTGGCCAACCCTGGCACATCATTCGACGCGGCGTTCGCGCAGGCTGGCGTTGCAGACGTGTTCATCGACGAAGAAGATTCGCAAAGCAACGTGAATGCCACGCCGCAGGCTGCGTGGACACAGTCCTATCCTGCCGCGCTCTTTGCAGAAATCGCCGTGCAATCCAGTGGCGATGCGCAAGAAGTGACCTTGCTTTCCAGCAGAAACCTGGCCTGGGTGTATTCGACCACCTTGCCGCTCAATCCCAACCCCTATGCGGCGCTGCCAAGCGACTTCGATCAGGAGGTGGCCGCATTGGTGACGGTCAACGCATCACGGTAAGCCTGCATAAAGGGCGCACTCACTCGATCGCCCGACGTTCCCCAAGCCCATGCGTGATGCTGCCCTGCCCGAAGCCGCTGCGACACGTGAAGACTGCGGCCGCACGCAGGATCCTTCGCATTGGTTCGCCAGCGCGACGCTCCAACAGATTCGCCTAGCTGACATCCGCGGAGTGCATGCTGCGCTGACGCGCACGCTCGAGCAGTTGCACCCGCGACCCATCGATGATGTGCTCGTGCTCACACCCGCTGCAGTCCAGATGCTGTGTAGCCAGCATCCGCTCATCGTGCGCGCGGTGGGACGGGGGAGCAACAAAGGATTCGAGGTCATCGGCGGCCTGCTCGCATGGCGCGCCCTGCGTGTACACCATGCCCTGCTCACCCCCCAGCGATCGTCTGCAGAGCATCCGGCCGAAGAGACAGCCGAGCGGCCAGATGCCGCTGACGCTGTGCGTTTCGCGCAGGTCACAGCCGAGCCCAAACGTCGATCGCGGCGGCGCAGATCTGATGCGCACATGCCGTTACCCGCCACGTTTGCGGCCCCAGCAGTCGTCCTACCCCGCCAACTCTCCGACCCAGACATCGACGCCTTGCTGCTGGCCGAGCGCTGGTTATTGCTCACCTGCATCGGCCCGCTCAAAGCGCTGCAATCGGAGCTTGGCTCGCTGCATCAGCAAGCCAAAGCTTTGCAGTGGATCGACGAACTCACCCCGGGCCTGTCCTCGCTGACGGCGCTCGGCCGCGTCCTTGACCTGCCGCGTCAAACTCTGCATGCCCAGCAGCGCAAGGGATCCTCGCCAGAAAGCCATGTCCACCAACCCCACGACACAGACCGCTCTGCAGACCCTGCTTCAGCTGGGCCGCAACACGCCGGCGGTAGCGACGGCGCTGACCTGGATTGAGGCGCCTGAGAGTTGCCTGGCCTTGCCGCTGGTCCTCGATGGTGTGATCGCGCTGCAAAACGCCCTTACGCGCACCGCCGCCGCGAATGCGCCGGCGCTGGATGCGGTGGTTGCGCCCTTGGGCGAAGTCGTCCAGGGCATCCAGGTGCTACAAGCCCTGCTTGCCACGCATTCCCACCTGCCGGGTAGGCGCCCCGATCCCCGTCGGAGCTTGCCATTTCGGGGGGTGATGTCCTCGCACCCGATCTACACGCTTTTGGGTAGCTGGCACTGGCGGCTCGAAGCGGCCCAGCGCAACGACATCGCCCGTGACGCAGTCGCCACAGTCGTCCTGTTTGCCAAAGCCCGCGCAAGCTCGCTCTCCGGCGACGCCGGACAGAGCCCGATCTACGACGCCTGCACCAAGATCCGCGAGCTGCTGCAGACGAATCAGGAGGTCTTGCGCGATCGCCGTGAGGCCGTCGATTGGGCACAACCTGCCCCGACCAGCGAACTCGAGCCCGCCTTCGACGCCATCCGCCGGGTGGTCGAACCTGTGCTGCGTGCGCATGGACTGTGGGAGACCGACGCATCGGACACAGAGGAATCCGAGGGGGAAACACTCATCGCACCGCCCCAGCAGCAACGCATGGAGCGGGGCGATTTGCTGCGTACCCAGAAAGTGACCCGGCTGCACTCCACCACGCAGCGCGCCGTGGAGCGCAGCGGTTTGATCCTGACCGAGTTCGAACCCCAGGAGGAGTATGTCGAATGGGTCGAATTCGGTGAGGAAGACCCGCAGGACACGGCTGCACCCGCGCCGATCGAGCGCAGCCTGGCCGAGCAGGTGCTGCGCACCCGGGGGATGATCGCCCGCCGCGAACGCGGAGTGCAGCTGCTGGCTGCGGATTGGACCCGACCGACCGAAGCCGAGATCGCACGGCTCTGGCACGACCTGTTGACTTCCCAGCAAACCGAAGTGCGCGACATCGAGGCTGTAGCGTTGCTGGCCCTGGCGCTGTGGACAGCGCATCCGAGCCAAGGCCAGGCCAGCGGCGGTTTGTGCCAGACCGCCGTCGTGCTCCGTGCAGACGATGCCCCCAAGACGGACAGCACCCGGCCTGTGCTGCTGCTGGACTGCCTTCATCTGCGTCTTCCTGTGTTGCGCCCAGCAGCGCAGCCGGCCTATCACCGCATCGACCGCAGTGGCGCGCGCCCATGCGCCAACACGCTGGACCTGCCTTTGCCCGCGACAGTGCAGCCGCTGATCGACGCCCTGCCGGCAGTGAAGCAACTTCGCCGCGCCGGCAACAAACGGCCGGCCCCAGCGTTCACCCTGCCCCCAGATGATCTGTGCAGCGCCGCATCCGCCCTGCTGCGCAGCCATGTCACCCAGACCGCCGGACGCCTATCCCTGCCGATGGTGGAGCAATGGATGTTTCGCCGTCTGGTCGAGCGTCGGCGTGACCACGCGCTGGCAAGCCTTGCCACCGGACGCCCCCACATACTGGCCGACACCGGCCTGCACTATCTCTACATGGATACTGCTGCCATCACTCGCTGGGTTGCGAAGGAACAAGCGCTTGCTTGGGCAGGTCTCGTTCAGTCTGATGCGCGCCTGGATCGCCCGTCGGCTATCCCCCTTTCTGTTCCGCTTGATTCGGAGTCGGAGCACAACGGTGTCGGCGCGCCGATCGTGCCCCGAGACGAAACAGTACGTGCTCTGGCCAGCCGGCTTGCGCAGCAGCTCGATCAGGCGCGGGCGCAGCCCCTGGGCGATGATGCGCTGCTCCTGCTGCACAACGCCCTGACCGCGTATGTCCATACCCTGCTGCGCTTCAGTCTGGGCTTGCGCGATGTCGGCCAGCCGCTGCCTGGTTGGGATCGCATCGATCTGCACCACGGCGTGGTGCTCCTCAGCGACAAGGATGATGTGGCGGCCTCGGCAACACGGCTGGTGCCGCTATGCCCCACGGCCGCCGAGCAGCTGCAGGTCTATGCACGGCATGCGCGTGCGATGCTCACGCGCTTCGTTCCCGCGGAGCTTGCCAGCCCTCCGCCCGTGCTGTTTTATCTGCGGCGCGGACGCAGCGAGCGCATCGATCGCATCGACCGGCCCACATGCGAAATGGCTGCGGCGATCGAGACCGTCACCGGCTATACCCTGCCGCGCAACACGGGACGGCATTGGCTTCGTTCGCGCCTGGCGCAGATCGGGCTCAGCGGAGAGCGCGTTGAATTTCTCATGGGCCATTGGCAGCGCGGGACTGAGCCCTGGGGGCGCTTCAGCGCGCTGCCTGCGCAAACGGCAATCGACGCGCTGCGCGAGCCGCTCGAACAATTGGTGCGAGAAGCCGGGTTTCGGGTGGTTCGAGGATGGGCGTGAGCGCGGAGTGGAACGGTTTTGCGATCCGTGCGCCGCGCGTGCGGGTGACGGCAGCCGACCTCCAGCAACGCCGCGAGCGCTCCGAGCGCAGTCGTGTGCAGGTGCAAACGCAAGTCCGCTCCTGGATCGAGGAACAGGGTCTACAGGCCTGGCTCCAGGGCGAACTCAGCCTGAACATTGCCGATGCCTCTGTGCAGGCGCTGCGCGATCGCATCGATCAGGAGTTCAAAGGCGCCGAGCGGCGCTGGGCCGTCAACTACCTGAGCAACGGACTTGAACGCGGGCGTCTGGAGCGCAACTGGACGGTGCGCGTCCCGCCTCGGGTGTTGGTTCTGCGCGCGCCCACTCCCCCATTGAACGCCGAAACCTTCCCTTCGCTCACGCAGGTCGGGGCAATCGACCGAGTGCTCGACGCGTATTGGAAGCGATGCGCCGCGGAGAAGTCCCCGGTGTCGCTCGAGCAGGTGCTGATCAGCGCGATCTGGCACTCTGCATTGATCGGCCAGGAACGTATCCGTCAGGTCAGGGCCATGCTGGCGCAGCGCGGCTTACGCGCCAGCCCAAACGGCCAGTGGGTCTGGGTGGAATGGACGGAGAAGGCGGGCAACTGGCAGCGTCTGGTTTTTGACCCGTTGACGGCTCTGCTTGCGCTGCGCTGGCAGGCGCAGCACATGGACACCGCTGGGCCGAATCCTCAGGCGTCCCATGGGCGGGGCATCTGGCGTGTGCTTGAGCGCGAGATCCACGCCAAGACGATCGGCCTGCGCAACTTCACCGACTTCCTGCGATGCGCGCAGGCGCGGTGGCACTATCGCCTGCCGCCGTTTCTTGCAGAGTGGGCGCGCGGCCGGATCGCCAGCGCCTGCCTTCCCCCCGCTGGCTGGTGGCGATGGATTCTGGATGCACCGCTGCAACGCGGCTCGGTGCCGGAAACGATTCGGCCAGCGCAAGAGACATCTTCTTCGCGTGCGCATCGGGTTCAGGCAGCGCCTGCGCCCGGTGGGGTCGCTGACATTCGCCGCCTGTTGCGCTCGGCTCCCCAGCGCGCCAACCAGGTCGCCACGCGGTTGCGTGCGCACATCCAAGCGGCTGGCAAGAATCTCGATCGCTTGGACGTCGCGCTGGCCCAATGGATGGTCGATCTCCTCCAGCCCCAGGGGCGCAAAGGCGCTCGCCTGAGTTCCGCAAGAGAGCTGCTCGCCCGGGTGGATCGCAGGCTCGATGCCGTCCTGGGCGGGCGCGTGCCAAGCGACGTACAGACCTGGGGAGATGCATTGCAGGCGCTCGTGCAAGCAACAAACGAGAGTCAGCGCAACAACCTGGCCGTCGCCTTGCGCCTGCTTGATCGATCCGTGTGCACCCACCGCGGATGGGAGGGCGTCACGCCGGACCTGGCGGCCGATACCCAAACGCTGGTCGATGCCCAATTGCTGACAGAGACGCAGTACCGTGCGATGCTCGACACCTTGCGCCGTTGGGCTGTGCCGCAGGACTGCATCATTGCCGCGATTCTGGGCTATCGTTGCGGGCTGCGCCGCAGCGAAATCCGTGGGCTGCGGTGGATCGATGTGCAATGGAAGCCCCTGCCGTTGCTGTTCGTACGCAGCCACGCGGGACGCGCGCTCAAGCGCGACAGCGGCCGGCGCGTGCTGGTCCTGACGGCCTTCTGTCCGCCCGATGAGCTTGCGCAGCTGCACCGGGCGCACGGCGCAATCCAGAAGCTGATCGCCGCTGGCGTCGCGGACCGAGACACCGTGCTGCTCCTGTCCGATCACACCGAGCCCGATCAGCCCCACCCGGAGAGCGTCGTGTTCGATCCGGTGACCGCGGCGATGCGCGAGGTCTGCGCGGAGGACGGCCTGCGCTTTCACCACCTGCGCCACAGTGCAGCCAATCACCTGCTCCTGCAACTGAAGCATGACCAGCTCGACGGCGCCGCGCGCCTTCTCGATCCGCAAGCTGCCTTGGGGGCAGCGTTCATCGCAGCCAGACGCCGTGCGTTGTTCGGGGAGGGTCCTGCACAGCGCCCGCTGCTCTGGGCGGTTGCCGCCTTCATGGGACATGCCACGCCGCAGACCACCCTAGGCAGCTATATCCATCTGCTCGACGCCTTATTGGGATTGGCCGTACGACAAGCGGGCACGCGACCACCTGCCGAGATTGTGGGGTGGCTGGTTGGGGCAACGGCCAACCACGTCAACGTTCAGCATCACCACTGGGGCGTGGAAAACCCCTGGTCTGAGCTCGGCGCAGGCTGGGCGCGCAAGTTGGTCCAGCGTGTGCAGCCGCCCTTGCCCACTCCACAAAAACACCCAGGCGTAGGGCGCCCGAGCCGCGCTGCGCCAGGATCGGGAATGACACCTGCCGTGGATACGCTGCTGAACATCACAGAAGTCCTCGACCTGCTGTTCGAGCTATCCAAGAATCTGACTCCCGCAGCGGCACGGCGATTTGTGGGTGCAGCGCAGGCGCGGCGCATCCACGGATGGATGCAGGCTTGGAGTCAACTGCGCGGAAAGAGCCCGGCATTGAAAAAAAACCCCGCGCGGCGCAATCAGCCAATCCGCGTCGGCCAACTCCTCCTGGATCGGCCGCGTGCGTTCCAGCGCATCCAATCCAAGCCATTGCGTGCCCTGGCGCAGGCTTGGCTGGATGGCTGGCGATCGTGGTGGCAGCAGGATGCTGCGGCAGTCGAGCAGGCACTCACCCTGCACTGGGCGCTGCACGACAGCGACGTGCATGCGGTGGTGTTCACCGATGTCAACGACGCGGTGCGCTGGATGCAGGTAATTGACGCACTCTGCCTGCGCACGCCGCATCTGCCGCAGGTGCAATGGGCCTGTCAATTCGAACCCAGCACACGCTGCACCCTGCCCGCGCGTGCGCAGCAGCAACGCTGGGCCCGCGCACTGGGTCTGCCAGCGCAGAAGATCGAGCAGCTGCCACCGAGCCCGTTCCACCGCGCGCCCACTGCTCAGGTTCTGGGCAGACTGCGCCTGCAGGACGTCGATCGCGGCAAAGCCCGCCATGGCGGATTGCTCACCACGCTGGACGCGGCAGCGTATGTGATGACCCTCTCGATCCTGCTGCGCGCCAAGCTGCCGCCGCCTTGATCCATGCCACTCCCTCGGTATAGTTCCGCCTGTCCAATGACTCATTCCACACTCCCATGAAAACCGCCCACGACCTCGTCACCGACGCCAAATCCCGCATCTCCGAAGTACCGATTACAGATGCCAAGGCGGCTGTGCGGGAGGCCGACGTCGTGATCGATGTGCGCGAGGCGGATGAGTACGCTGCCGGGCATGTGCCCGGCGCGGTGCACATCTCACGCGGTGTTCTCGAGTTCAAGCTCAGCAACACCCCCGAACTCAGCAAGCGCGATCTCAACATCGTGCTGTACTGCAAGACCAGCGGACGCGCTGCGCTGTGCGCGCAGGCGCTGCAATCCATGGGATACCTGCACGTACGCTCGATTGCTGGGGGGTTCGAAGCCTGGACCGCGCACGGCCTCCCCGTGCGCAAGCCCCAGCAGCCCAGCTTCGACTGACCGGCCCTCACACGGCAGCGGCCACGCGGTAGGGACGCCGGCCCAGATGCTTGTGATAGGCGCCCCAGCCAGTGCCTTCGGGCAGCAGGCGACGCAGCAGGTCATCACTGCCCGAGAGCCGGTCTGCAATCGACAGCAACTCGGCTTCGGCCAGCTGCGGGGCACGCAGGCCCATCCATGCCGGCGCATGTGCTATCGCGGACAGGCTGTGCAGCAACCCCAGCGCGTGCGCCTGTGGCAGGCGGATATTCCAACGGGCGATGGCTGCGGCGATCCACTCGATTGCCGTGATGCGGTGACCAATCAGCCGACCGCGATCGCTCAGGCCCCAGGTGCCGTCCTGCCGCAGGCGATATTCATCGGCCTTGCCCGCGTCATGCAACAGCGCGGTAAGAACCGCCAGGCTGCGATCGACAAAAGGTCGGTCTGTGGCGAGCAGCCGTACCTGCTCGGCCACCTCGATGCTGTGGCGCAGGTTGCCGCCGTGGTCCGCGTGGTGCCCCTCCATTGACGACGGTCCGGTGCAAAGCCGCCGAAACCGTTGCCCGTCCCAGAAGATGGCGTTAAGCAAATGGCGATTCGGCGCGGGCAGTTCAGACCAGAGTGCTTGAGCGCGGTCCAGTAGCCCGCGCTCGACCTTCCAGCCGGGCAACACGGTTTGGAACAGGCTCAGATCCGCCACGGGGCGCTCCATCACCGCCAGCCGGACGATGGACAGGCAACCCGCAACACTACGCCCCGGCCCGCTCCAACGCGGGCTGACCAGCACGCCAGGTTCCAGTCGGGCGTCGTGCTGCCGCGACGTCCAGCAGGCCTTAAATGCAGCTTGGGCGTGAAACAGATGCGCCGTGTGGTGCAGGCAACCGGCCGCATCGGCGCGGGTATGCAGACTGGCCAGCCGGAAGATCTGCGGCAGCATCGGCAGATCACTCGGGCAAGGTTGGGTGGAATCAGCCATGTGTGCCCCCTTCCGGAAAAGCCGAGGTGGTTGGCGGAATGCCGCCGCTGGAGAGATTGGCAGCGAGCAGACGTTCGAACGCCGAGCCGTCTTGACGGGTCAGGTTGGGCACGTAGCGGCTGTAGACCTTGAACAGCATCTCGGTGGAGGCATGCCCCATCTGGCGCGCGATCCATTCTGGGTTCTCCCCTGCGGCCAACCACAAAGTGGCAGCGGTGTGCCGCGTCTGATACGGGCGGCGCGGCGCAAGGCCGAGATACCGCAGCAGGGGATACCAGACGCGTTTGGTCACGTTGTTGTGATCGAGCGGCTGGCCCTGCCGGTTACAGAACACCCAGGGGCCCAGATACGCTGTGCGGGCATGCTGCCGCTGCAGCGCCTCGAGCACCACCTGGCTCATCTGCACGTCGCGGTGGGATTCGATGGTCTTGGTCTCGTCCTCCTCACCACCGACCAGGGTCTCTCGCACGAGGATGAGACGCCGCGCGAAGTCGACATACTTCCACTTCAACCCGTCGATCTCCCCGGTGCGCAGCCCAGTGAAAAAGCGCACGGTGTAGTAGTCCCGAAAGTCCTCGCGGACGCTTGCCAGCAGCGCCTTGACCTCCTCCAGGGTGAAGGGCTGGACATCGCTCTTGGGCACTTTGAGCGGTTTGATGTTGTAGAACGGGCAGGTAAACTTGTAGCGGTCGGATGCTTCGAAGAGGATCCCGCGCAGGATGTTCATCACTGCGTTGATCCGACGGGGTGACAGGGTGTCTTTCTTGCGGCCCGGAGCTTTGGCGAGTGAGGACCGAAAGATCAGAATCTGTTCTCGTGCGATGCGTCCGACCTCTTGCTGCCCGAAGGACGGCACGAGATGCACCGAAGCGATGTCGGCTACGGTGCGCTGGTACGACCGCCGCCACTGCACTGCGTTCTCGGCTTGCCACTGAGCGGCGAAGTCGGCGAAGAGAGGGGTTGAAGCAAGTTCCGCCGCTTGTGCTGGCTGTCTAAAAACAAGAGCTTCGACTGGTTGCGTTGCAACCTGTGCGGCCGGCTTGATCGAATCAGAGAAACTGCCCTTCTTACTGTTTGGGAAATAGGCGGCATAGTCGAACTGTCCGCGCTGAATGTCCCGCTCGATCCGCCGCAATAAACGTTCAAGTTTCGCCCGGTTTTCAGCCGTATCGTCGAGGAGGGTGTACTCGCGGCAACGCCGACCACGATAGCGGAAATCAATGAAGAGTTTTCCATTTGCATTTTGTTTCCGAATGCTACCCATGGCAGACTCCACCGTTAGCCATCGGAATTTCGATCATTGAGGAGGAATGCATATCGTGTTCAATGCGCTCCCAGATGTAGAGGATCTTCCGACCTCCGAATGGACGGATGTAATGAGTGCCTTCGATGAGGACGGCATCCTTGAGCCGCTCGCGGATTGTCCGGCTGTCATACTTGATCCGCTGGGACAACTCTTCCGTGGTGAGATAAGTCGTGCTCATAAATTTGCTCCTGTCTAGCATGCGCTTTGTGCGCATAACCACAGTGTAGACAAATAGCACTCAAAGTCAATGTCTGTTTTGTAGACATTGTTATGATTTCGCAACAACTTCAGGAGAGACCTCAGCATGGACCGCTTGCAGATCAACGTCCGCGTACCGCCGGATCTGATGGACCATTTAGATAAACGCCGGATGGAGCTCCATGCCTCTATGGGCAAGATCCCATCACGATCGGATGTCGTTCGACTTGCGCTGGAGTCGTATCTGCTTGGCCCCGAGAAAGACCCTTTGGCCCAAACCCAAAAGCCGAAGGCAGCCCGAAGGTCAGGTTGATGCCTCAGGAGCCGGATTGGGAAAACCGCGCGGGCCATGGATGGGCCATGCGTGGGCTATAGCCCATCCATGCGCTGAAAACAAAAAAGCCAAGCACCGCTAAGTGCTTGGCTTCGTTGACAAATTTTTGGTTGCGGGGGCTGGATTTGAACCAACGACCTTCGGGTTATGAGCCCGACGAGCTACCGAGCTGCTCCACCCCGCGCCGTAAGCTAATAAGTATACTCGGTTCGCTCTGTTCATGCAAGGTGCCAGACCGGTCGAAGGTCTGGCACCATTGGATCAAGAAGCGTCCGAAGCGTTGTCGGATTCTGCCGAGTGCAGGGTGCTGTCTTCGAGCGCCTGCAGTTCGGCGGCAGCCTGGGCTGCGCGGTCGGCCTGGTCCATTGCGTCCTTGGCTTTGCGCGCCTGGTGGAAGGCCAGGCCGGTGCCTGCGGGAATCAGGCGGCCGACGATGACGTTTTCCTTCAGGCCGCGCAGCGCGTCGCGCTTGCCCATGATGGCGGCTTCTGTCAGCACGCGGGTGGTTTCCTGGAAGGACGCGGCTGAAATGAAGCTGTCGGTGGACAGGCTGGCCTTGGTGATACCCAGCAGCAGGTTGTTGAATGTGGCGGGCATCTTGCCTTCGCGCAGGAGCTGGTCGTTGCGCGCCAGGACCTGGGAGCGCTCGGCCTGTTCGCCCGCGATGTAATCGGTATCGCCCGGGTCCTTGATCTCCACACGGCGCAGCATCTGGCGAACGATCACTTCGATGTGCTTGTCGTTGATCTTCACGCCCTGCAGACGGTAGACGTCCTGCACTTCGTCGACGATGTAACGCGCCAGCGCCTCGACACCGAGCAGGCGCAGGATGTCCTGCGGCTCGGCCGGGCCGTCGACGATGAGCTCACCCTTGTTGACGACCTGACCTTCGTGCACCAGCACGTTCTTTTCCTTCGGAATCAGGAACTCGTTGGAGTTGCCGTCGAGGTCGGTGATGACCAGACGGACCTTGCCCTTGGTTTCCTTGCCGAAGGAAACGGTACCGGTGGTTTCGGCCAGCATGCCGGCGTCCTTGGGCGAGCGGGCCTCGAACAGTTCGGCCACACGCGGCAGACCACCGGTGATGTCGCGAGTCTTCTGGCCTTCCATCGGGATGCGCGCCAGCACCTCGCCAGGGCCCACGTCCTGACCGTCGCGCACCTGGATCAGCGCGCCCACGGTAAAGCCGATGGTCACGGCATGATCGGTGCCCGGAATCTTGACCTCGTGCCCCTGCTCGTTGAGCAGCTTGACCTGCGGACGCACCACCTTGGCGGAGCCACGACGCTTGGGGTCGATGACCACGAGCGTGGACAGGCCGGTGACTTCGTCGACCTGCTTGGCCACGGTCACGCCCTCTTCGACGTTCTCGAACTTGATCTGTCCCGCGTACTCGGTGATGATGGGGCGGGTCAGCGGGTCCCAGTTAGCCACCAGCGTGCCGGCCTTGATGACCATGCCGTCCTTGACGAACAGCGTCGCGCCATAAGGCACCTTGTGGCGCTCGCGTTCGCGGCCGTGGTCGTCGGTGACCAGCACTTCGCCGGAGCGGGTGATGACCACCTGCTCGCCCTTGGTGTTGGTGACGTAGCGCATGGTCGCAGTGAACCGCACCGTCCCCGCGCTCTTGGCCTCCACGCTGGAGACCACCGCTGCACGCGAAGCCGCACCGCCGATGTGGAACGTGCGCATGGTCAGCTGGGTACCGGGTTCGCCGATGGACTGCGCGGCGATCACACCGACGGCTTCGCCGTTGGTCACCAGGGTGCCGCGGCCCAGATCGCGGCCGTAGCACTTGGCGCAAATGCCGTAGCGCGTTTCGCAGGTCAGCGCGGTGCGCACCTTGATTTCGTCGATGCCAGCGGCCTCGACCAGATCGAGCGCGTCCTCGTCGAGCATTTCACCCGCGGGAACGATGACGTCCTGCGTCTCGGGGTTGACCACGTCCACCGCAGCCACACGACCCAGCACGCGGTCGCGCAGCGACTCGATGACTTCGCCGCCTTCGACCAGCGCGCGCATATTGGTGCCGTTGGCCGTGCCGCAATCCTGCTCGGTGACCACCAGATCCTGCGTCACGTCCACCAGACGCCGGGTCAGGTAACCGGAGTTCGCGGTCTTCAGCGCGGTATCGGCCAGGCCCTTGCGCGCGCCGTGGGTGGAGATGAAGTACTGCAGAACGTTCAGCCCCTCGCGGAAGTTCGCGGTGATGGGTGTCTCGATGATGGAGCCATCGGGCTTGGCCATCAGGCCGCGCATGCCGGCGAGCTGGCGGATCTGTGCGGCCGAGCCGCGCGCACCTGAGTCGGCCATCATGTAGATGGAGTTGAACGACTCTTGACGGACGTCATTGCCGTGGCGATCCTTGACCGTCTGGTTGGAGAGGTGGTTCATCAGCGCCTTGCCGACTTCGTCACCCGCACGACCCCAGATGTCCACGACCTTGTTGTAGCGCTCACCCTGCGTGACCAGACCGGAGGAGTATTGCTGTTCAATCTCCTTGACCTCTTTTTCGGCGCGGGAGATGACCTTGTACTTCTCTTCGGGAATCAGCATGTCGTCGATGCTGATGGAGATGCCGGCCTTGGTCGCCAGCGAGAAGCCGGACTGCAGCAGCTTGTCGGCAAAGATCGCAGTTTCACGCAGGCCGCAGCGGCGGAACGACGAGTTGATCAGGCGCGAGATTTCCTTTTTCTTCAGCGCCTTGTTCATGACACTGAACGGCAACCCCTTGGGCAGAATTTCCGACAGCAGAGCGCGACCCACCGTGGTTTCCACCACGGCGGTCTTGGGCGTGAAGGTGCCGGTGACCTTGTCTTTCTCATACTCGGTCAGACGCACGCTGACGCGGCTGGTGATTTCCACCTGCTTGGCATCGAGCGCGCGCTGCACTTCCGATACATCAGCGAACACGATGCCTTCGCCCTTGCCATTGATGCGCTCGCGGGTGGCGTAATACAGGCCCAGCACCATGTCCTGCGAGGGCACGATGGACGGCTCGCCGTTGGCCGGGAACAGAATGTTGTTCGACGCCAGCATCAGTGCGCGCGCTTCCACCTGCGCCTCGAGCGACAGCGGCACGTGCACGGCCATCTGGTCGCCGTCGAAGTCGGCGTTGAATGCGGCGCAGACCAGCGGGTGCAGTTGAATGGCCTTGCCCTCGATCAGCAGGGGCTCGAACGCCTGGATGCCCAGGCGGTGCAGCGTGGGGGCGCGGTTGAGCATCACCGGATGCTCGCGGATCACGTCTTCCAGAATGTCCCAGACGATGGGGGTCTGCGATTCGACTTCCTTCTTGGCCGCCTTGATGGTGGTGGCCACGCCCATGGTTTCGAGCTTGTGGAAGATGAAGGGCTTGAACAACTCCAGCGCCATCAGCTTGGGCAGGCCGCACTGATGCAGCTTGAGCGTCGGGCCCACGGTGATCACCGAACGGCCCGAGTAGTCGACGCGCTTGCCCAGCAGGTTCTGGCGGAAGCGGCCGCTCTTGCCCTTGATCATGTCGGCCAGCGACTTGAGCGGGCGCTTGTTCTGGCCCACCATCGCCTTGCCGCGACGGCCGTTGTCCATCAACGAATCGACCGCTTCCTGCAGCATGCGCTTTTCGTTGCGCACGATGATTTCCGGTGCAGACAACTCCAGCAGACGACGCAGGCGATTGTTGCGGTTGATGACGCGGCGGTACAGATCGTTCAGGTCGGAAGTCGCAAAGCGCCCGCCGTCCAGCGGCACCAGCGGGCGCAGATCGGGCGGCAGTACCGGCAGCACGGTCATGACCATCCACTCGGGCTTGGTGCCGGAATCCTTGAACGCCTGCATCACCTTGAGGCGCTTGACGTTCTTCTTCACCTTGGTGTCGGAGCCGGTCATGTCGCCACGCAGCTTCTCGATCTCCAGGTCGAGGTCCATGTTGTGCAACAGGGCGTGGACGCCCTCGGCACCCATGAAAGCAACGAACTCGTCGCCGAATTCGGTGCGCTTGGCGGCGTATTCCTCTTCCGACAGAACCTGACCGGCCTTCAGCGGGGTCATGCCCGGATCGACAACCACATAGGCCTCGAAATACAGCACGCGTTCGATATCGCGCAGCGCCATGTCGAGCACGATGCCCAGGCGAGACGGCAGGCTCTTGAGGAACCAGATGTGCGCCACAGGGCTGGCCATGTCGATGTGACCCATGCGCTCGCGGCGCACCTTGCTCTGCGTGACTTCGACGCCGCACTTCTCGCAGATCACGCCGCGGTGCTTCAGGCGCTTGTACTTGCCGCACAGGCACTCGTAGTCCTTGATCGGGCCGAAGATCTTGGCGCAGAACAGACCGTCGCGCTCGGGCTTGAACGTGCGGTAGTTGATGGTCTCGGGTTTCTTCACCTCACCGAACGACCAGGACCGGATTTTCTCCGGAGACGCCAGGCCGATGCGAATGGCGTCGAAATGCTCATCCTGATGAAACTGCTTGAACAGGTCGAGTAGCGCTTTCATGCTTTCACTCCTTCAGTTGCTTGCCCGGCGCAACCAAGCGGCACCGGGCGCGCGGCATCAATCAATTGCGTTCGAGTTCGATGTCCAGACCCAGGGAACGGATTTCCTTGATCAGCACGTTGAATGACTCGGGCATCCCGGCCTCGATGATGTGATCGCCCTTGACGATGCTCTCGTACATCTTGGTGCGGCCCTGCGTATCGTCGGACTTGACGGTGAGCATTTCCTGCAGCACGTACGACGCGCCATAGGCTTCGAGCGCCCAGACTTCCATCTCGCCGAAGCGCTGGCCGCCGAACTGCGCCTTGCCGCCCAGCGGCTGCTGGGTGACCAGCGAGTACGGGCCGGTCGAGCGGGCGTGCATCTTGTCGTCCACCAGGTGATGGAGCTTGAGCACGTGCATGATGCCCACGGTCACCGGACGCTCGAAGACTTCGCCGGTACGACCGTCGGTCAGCATGACCTGCTTCTTCGACGCGGTGAGCTGCAGCTTCTGGGCAATGTCGTCGGGATAGGCGAGGTCGAGCATCTGTCCGATTTCGGCTTCGCTGGCGCCGTCGAACACCGGGCTGGCGATCGGCAGGCCGGCCTTGAGGTTGTTCGCCAGTTCCAGGATTTCGGCATCGCTGAGCTTGTCAAGCGCCTCTTGCTTGCCGCTGAAGTTGTACAGCGTGCCCAGGAACTTGCGCAGCTCGGTCGCCTTGGCATGCGACTGCAGCATGTCGTTGACACGCTTGCCGATGCCGATGGAGGCCCAGCCCAGATGGGTTTCGAGAATCTGGCCGATGTTCATGCGCGAGGGCACGCCCAGCGGGTTGAGCACGATGTCCACGGTGGTGCCGTCGGGCATGTGCGGCATGTCTTCGACCGGGACGATCTTGGACACCACACCCTTGTTGCCGTGACGGCCGGCCATCTTGTCGCCAGGCTGCAGGCGGCGCTTGACGGCCAGGTAGACCTTGACCATCTTGAGCACGCCGGTGGGCAGTTCGTCGCCCTGCGTGAGCTTGCGACGCTTTTCCTCGAACATCAGGTCGAAGGCGTGGCGACGCTTCTCCAGCGAGTCCTTGAGCTGCTCCATCTGCTGCGCCAGCGCCTCGTCGGCCGGGCGGATGTCGAACCAGTGGTAACGCTCGGTCTCGTTCAGGTAGTCGGCGGTGATGGTTGCGCCCTTGGACAGCTTGTTGGGGCCGCCATTGGCGGTCTTGCCGGTGAGCAGCTTGGCCAGACGGTCGAAGGTGTCGCCTTCGACAATGCGCATCTGGTCGTTCAGGTCGAGGCGATAGCGCTTGAGTTCGTCATCGATGATCTGCTGGGCGCGCTTGTCACGCGGAATGCCTTCGCGGGTGAACACCTGCACGTCAATGACGGTGCCGTACATGCCCGAGGGCACGCGCAGCGAGGTGTCCTTCACGTCGGACGCCTTCTCGCCGAAGATGGCGCGCAGCAGCTTTTCTTCCGGGGTGAGCTGGGTTTCGCCCTTGGGGGTGACCTTGCCCACGAGCACATCGCCCGCTTCCACCTCGGCGCCCACGTAGATGATGCCCGACTCGTCCAGCCGCGCGAGCTGATGCTCGGACAGGTTGGGAATGTCGCGGGTGATTTCCTCTGAACCCAGCTTGGTGTCGCGCGCCGGAACGTTCAGTTCCTCGATGTGGATCGAGGTGAAGCGGTCTTCGGCCACCACGCGCTCGGACAGCAGGATCGAGTCTTCGTAGTTGTAGCCGTTCCACGGCATGAAGGCCACCAGCATGTTCTGACCCAGAGCCAGCTCGCCGATGTCGGTCGAGGCGCCGTCGGCCACCACGTCCCCCTTGGCGAGCCGGTCACCGCGCTTGACCAAGGGGCGCTGGTGAATGTTGGTGTTCTGGTTGGAGCGCTGGTACTTGATGAGGTTGTAGATGTCCACGCCGACTTCGCCAGCCTGGGTTTCCTCGTCATTGACGCGCACCACGATGCGCGCGCTGTCGACATAGTCCACCACGCCGCCGCGCAGGGCAGTGACCACGGTGCCCGAGTCGACAGCGGTCACGCGCTCGACCCCGGTGCCGACCAGAGGCTTTTCGGGGCGCAGCACCGGCACTGCCTGACGCTGCATGTTGGCGCCCATCAGCGCGCGGTTGGCGTCGTCGTGCTCCAGGAAGGGAACGAGCGAAGCCGCCGCCGACACGATCTGGCTGGGCGACACGTCCATGTACTGCACACGCTCCGGCGAGACCATGATGGACTCGCCTGCTTCGCGCGCCGAGACCAGTTCGTCGTTGAGCAGGCCGTGTTCGTCCATGCCGGCATTGGCCTGGGCGATGACATACTTGCCTTCCTCGATGGCCGAGAGGTAGTCGATCTGGTCGGTCACCTTGCGGTCGATCACGCGGCGATACGGGGTTTCGATGAAGCCGTATTCGTTCAGGCGGGCGAACAATGCCAGCGAGTTGATCAGGCCGATGTTCGGGCCTTCCGGCGTTTCAATCGGGCAGACGCGGCCATAGTGGGTGGGATGCACGTCGCGCACCTCGAAGCCGGCGCGCTCGCGGGTCAGACCGCCCGGGCCCAGTGCCGAGACACGGCGCTTGTGGGTGATTTCCGACAGCGGGTTGGTCTGGTCCATGAACTGCGACAGCTGGCTGGACCCGAAGAACTCCTTGATCGCCGCGGAAATGGGCTTGGAGTTGATGAAGTCGTGCGGCATCAGGTTCTCGGTTTCGGCCTGGCCCAGACGCTCCTTGACCGCACGCTCGATGCGCGACAGCCCGGCGCGGAACTGGTTTTCGGCCAGCTCGCCCACGCAGCGCACCCGGCGATTGCCGAGGTGGTCGATGTCATCGACCTCGCCGCGGCCATTGCGCAGCTCGACCAACAGCTTGATGACCGCCATGATGTCTTCGTGCGACAGCACCATCTCGCCTTCGATCTCTTCACGGCCGAGACGGCGGTTGAACTTCATGCGGCCCACGCGTGACAGATCGTAGGCGTCAGCGTCGAAGAACAGACGGTTGAACAAGGCTTCGACCGCGTCTTCGGTCGGCGGCTCGCCGGGGCGCATCATGCGGTAGATCGCCACCTTGGCGCCGAGCTGGTCGGCCACTTCGTCGATGCGCAGGGTTTGCGAAATGAACGCGCCCTGGTCGAGGTCGTTGATGTAGAGCGTCTGGATCTGCTGAATCCCGGCCTCGCGAATTTTTTTCAGCAACGGCTCGGTCAGCTCGTCGTTGGCACGGGCCACGATTTCGCCGGTGTCCTGCGACACGAGGTTGCGCGCCAGCACCTTGCCAAGCAGGAAGTCTTCCGGCACCGACAGGCGTTGCGTGCCACCCTGCTCCAGTTCGCGCAGGTGGCGGGTATTGATGCGCTTGTCCTTGGCGACCACCACTTTGCCATTCTGGTCGATCAGGTCGAAGCGCGCGACTTCACCCTTGAAGTGATCCGGCACGAATTCGAGCAGCGCGCCATCGTCCATCAACTGCATGTGGTCGAAGGCGAAGAAATGCGCCAGGATCTGCTCGGGGTTCAGGCCGAGCGCCTTGAGCAGAATGGTGACCGGCATCTTGCGGCGACGGTCGACGCGGAAATACAGAATGTCCTTGGCGTCGAACTCGAAGTCGAGCCAGGAGCCGCGGTAAGGAATGATGCGTGCAGAGAACAGCAGCTTGCCCGAACTGTGGGTCTTGCCCTTGTCATGCTCGAAGAACACGCCGGGCGAGCGATGCAACTGGCTGACGATCACCCGTTCGGTGCCGTTGATGATGAACGAGCCCTTGTCGGTCATGAGCGGAATCTCGCCCATGTAGACCTCCTGCTCCTTCACTTCCTTGACCGTGGGCTTGGCCGCCTCGCGGTCCATCACGATCAGGCGCACCTTCGCGCGCAACGCGCTGGCATAGGTCAGGCCGCGCTGCTGGCATTCACGCACGTCAAACACCGGCTTGGCCAGGGTGTAGCCGTTGTATTCCATGCGCACATTCTGGTTGTGCGACACGATGGGGAAAATGGCGCGGAACGCCGCTTCCAGTCCTTCGTCCTTGCGCTGCGGCGGGGGAAGGTCTTTCTGCAGAAAGGCCTCGTAGGAGTTGATCTGCGTAGCCAGCAGATAGGGAACATCCAGAACACTTTGGCGGCTGCCAAAACTTTTCCGAATGCGCTTTTTCTCAGTGAACGAGTAGGACATGGATACGCTCCGCTCCACAGGGACAAAATCAGTTATCGCATGACCCGGGAACGCCCCAGGCCATGTGGTAACCAAGCTGCCGGCCTGAACCGGCAGAAGGCGCGAAAGCCCGGAAGGCCATTCGACCTTCCGGGCCCACGCAAAACCGAGGCTTTACTTGATCTCGGCCTTGGCGCCAGCTTCTTCCAGCTTTTTCTTGGCAGCTTCGGCATCGGCCTTGGCCACACCTTCCTTGACCGCCTTGGGCGCGCCGTCCACCAGATCCTTGGCTTCCTTCAGGCCCAGGCCGGTGAGTTCGCGCACCGCCTTGATGACGCTGACCTTGTTCGCGCCGGCTTCGAGCAGCATCACGTTGAATTCGGTCTGCTCTTCAGCCGGGGCGGCAGCCGCACCACCCGCGCCAGGTGCGGCAACGGCCATCGCCGCGGCGGACACGCCGAACTTCTCTTCAAACGCCTTGACCAGGTCGTTGAGTTCCATGACGGTCATGCCGCCCACTGCGTCGAGAATGTCTTGTTGATTCATAGCCATTTGATGACTCCGAGGTGAATGTTTGAAAAAGGGGTTGTGAAAGCTTCAGCCAGATCAGGCTGCTTCGGCTTCGCGTTTCTTCGCCAGCTGGCCCAGCGCCACGGCAAAGCCGGACACGGGCGCCTGCATGACGCCAAGCAGACGCGCCAGCAGCACTTCGCGCGACGGGATGCTTGCGAGGGCCTTGACCCCGGCAGCGTCGATCGCCTTGCCGTTGACAACACCCGAACGGATGACCAGCTTGTCGTTGGTTTTTGCAAAGTCGTTGATGACCCGTGCGGCAGCCACTGCGTCTTCGGAAAATCCGTAGATCAGCGGTCCCGTCATGTCTGCGGCAATCGACTCGCACGGGGTTCCCGTGACGGCGCGCTTGGCCAGGGTGTTCTTGAACACCTGGAGATGCACCCCGTTTTCGCGAGCCTGCTTGCGCAGCTTGGTCATCTGCTCGACTGCAATGCCGCGGTACTCGGCCAGAACCAGGGATTGCGCCTTGGTTGCCAGCGCCGAGATTTCCTCGACTGAAGCTTGCTTTTCAGAGCGGTTGAGACTCAAGATTGACTCCTGAAGAAATTGCCATGCACCGAACGGTTCATGGCGCCTATACAAGCGTCCTCTGGAGTGACTCCAGGCACGGCTTGCGCAATGCCTGTTCTCTCGTCCAGCGGGTTCGCCATCTGCGCAGACCCGGCTCCTGCAGCCTGAAGCCGAATTAAGCGAGGCATGCCGCCCCGCGCCTGCGGTCTTGGATCGCCCGGGTCAGCGCAGCGTTGCCGACCCGGCCCACCAATTCCTGTCCGCATCGGCTTGCGCCGAGGCTGTTTTCAAACAATCACTGCCCGGCAACCGCCGCATTCACCGTGGAAGTGTCGACGCGCACGCCGATCCCCATGGTGGACGAGACCGCCACCTTCTTCAGATAAATGCCCTTGGCGGCCTGGGGGCGCGCCTTTTGCAGCGCCTCGATCAAGGCCGTGAGGTTGTTGCGCAGGGCATCGGCGCCAAACGAGGCGCGGCCAATGGTGCCGTGCACAATACCGGCCTTGTCGGCACGGAATTGCACCTGGCCCGCCTTGGCGTTTTTCACTGCGGTCGCGACATCAGGGGTCACGGTGCCCACCTTGGGGTTGGGCATCATGCCGCGCGGGCCGAGAATCTGGCCCAGCGCACCCACCACGCGCATGGCGTCGGGCGAGGCGATGACCACGTCGAAGTTGAGATTGCCGGCCTTGACCTGCTCGGCCAGATCGTCAAAACCCACGATGTCGGCACCAGCAGCCTTGGCTTCTTCCGCCTTCGCGCCCTGGGCGAACACGGCCACGCGCTTGACCTTGCCGGTGCCCGCGGGCAGCACGACGGAGCCGCGCACCACCTGGTCGGACTTGCGGGTATCCACCCCCAGGCTCACGGCCACATCGATGGACTCGTCGAACTTGGCGACTGCGCATTCCTTGATCAGCGCCAGCGCGTCATCGAGGGCATAGAGCTTGTTGGAATCGACCTTGGCACGCAAGGCGGCATAGCGTTTTGGCATCTTGGACATTTACACGCCCTCCACAGTCACGCCCATCGAACGGGCCGTGCCCGCGATGGTGCGCACAGCCGCATCCAGATCGGCGGCGGTCAGGTCTTTCATCTTGGTGTTGGCGATCTCTTCGAGCTGGGCGCGCGTGATCTTGCCGACCTTGTCGACATGCGGGCGGGCCGAACCCTTGTCGAGCTTGAGGGACTTCTTGATCAACACACCGGCGGGCGGCGTCTTGATGATGAAGGTGAACGACTTGTCTGCGAACGCGGTAATGACCACCGGCAGCGCCAATCCGGGCTCCACACCCTGGGTCTGGGCATTGAACGCCTTGCAGAACTCCATGATGTTGAGGCCGCGCTGGCCGAGTGCCGGACCGATCGGCGGCGAGGGATTGGCCTTGCCGGCCGGGACTTGCAGCTTGATGAAGCCGACAATTTTCTTTGCCATACTGACTCCGAATGGGTGCGAGCGCCTCAGTGACAGAGGCTCCCCGAAACCCGCCCTTTCATGCGTTTCTGCAACCCGGGCGGGACAGGCTGCAGAAAAAATCCATGCGCCGAGACTCAGGCCCCAGCATCAAATCGCGAAACGCGCGAATTGCACGCACTGCGCCGACCGCGATGGCAAATGGCACGCCTACAGACGTTCGATCTGCTGAAATTCCAGTTCTACCGGAGTGGCGCGGCCAAAAATGGTGACCGACACGCGCAGGCGGGACTTCTCGTAATTCACTTCTTCGACATTGCCGTTGAAGTCGGTGAACGGGCCTTCCTTGATGCGCACCATTTCACCCACCTCGAACTGCACCTTGGGACGCGGCTTCTCTGCGCCCTCCTGCATCTGGCTCATGATCTTGTTGACATCAGCCTCACTGATCGGCACCGGGCGATTCTTCGCGCCGCCCACGAAACCGGTCACCTTGCTGGTGTGCTTGACCAGATGCCAGGTCGCGTCGTCCATCTCCATCTCCACCAGCACATAGCCGGGGAAAAAACGACGTTCCGTAATGCTCTTGTGGCCATTCTTGATTTCGACCACTTCTTCCGTCGGCACCAGGATGCGGCCGAATTTGGACTGCATTCCTGCGCGCTCGATCCGCTCCGTCAGGTTGCGCTGCACCGCCTTTTCCATGCCGGAATAGGCGTGGACGACATACCACTGCTTGCCGACCTGCGCTGCCATTGTTTGTGCCTCAGCCATGCTTCATGCTCCTAGCGCTTCCAACCAAGAATCAAGTCGTAGAGCACATATTCCAGCGATTTGTCCGTGAGCCAGAGAAACAGGGCCATCAGAATGACAAACCCGAACACGATGCCCGTCATCTGGATCGCTTCCTTTCGGGTGGGCCAGACGACCTTCCTGGTTTCGCGGATCGCATCCTGACCATAGGCGATCAACGCCCGACCCGACTCCGACAGAAAAAAGATGACCACTGCGCCCAGGAGCAGGGCCAGCAGGACGAGCACGCGCACCCACATCGGCTGCCCGCCCAGACCATAAAACAAACCGAGCGCGGCAAGCAACAACACCGCCGCCGCACCCAACTTTGCTTTGTCCGCTCCAGTGGAAACGGTTTCGACAGACGGATTTGCCATATGGATTTACGCGCGTTCAACCCCGAGTTGATTCGGAGTGGCAGGGGCAGAGGGAATCGAACCCCCAACCTTCGGTTTTGGAGACCGACGCTCTGCCAATTGAGCTATGCCCCTGTATCTTCTAGCACCAAGGCCGTTGTCTGCGATACAGGCAACGGCCACAATTCAAACAGATGAAAGCGCGCCACGCTGGACGCGCCCTACAAAACCCTGCTTCAAATGAAAAACGTCACTCGATGATCTTCGCCACCACACCGGCGCCGACGGTGCGACCGCCTTCACGGATGGCGAAGCGCAGACCTTCTTCCATCGCGATCGGGGCGATGAGCTTGACGGTGATGCTGACGTTGTCGCCGGGCATGACCATTTCCTTGTCCTTGGGCAGTTCCACTGCGCCGGTGACGTCGGTGGTGCGGAAGTAGAACTGGGGACGGTAGTTGTTGAAGAAGGGGGTGTGGCGGCCGCCTTCGTCCTTCGAGAGGACGTAGATCTCGGCGGTGAAGTGGGTGTGGGGCTTGACGCTGCCGGGCTTGCACAGCACCTGGCCGCGCTCGACGTCTTCGCGCTTGGTGCCACGCAGCAGAATGCCGACGTTGTCGCCGGCCTGGCCTTGGTCGAGCAGCTTGCGGAACATCTCGACGCCGGTGCAGGTGGTCTTCTGGGTGGGACGGATGCCGACAATTTCGATTTCTTCGCCGACCTTGATGATGCCGCGCTCGATGCGCCCGGTCACCACGGTGCCACGGCCGGAGATGGAGAAGACGTCTTCAACGGGCATGAGGAAGGCGCCGTCCACGGCACGCTCGGGCGTGGGGATGTAGCTGTCGAGGGCGTCGGCCAGGCGGAAGATGGCTTGTTCGCCGAGGTCGCCCTTGTCGCCTTCGAGGGCGAGCTTGGCCGAGCCTTTGATGATGGGGGTGTCGTCGCCGGGGAAGTCGTACTTGGAGAGGAGTTCGCGCACTTCCATTTCAACGAGTTCGAGCAGCTCGGCGTCGTCGACCATGTCGCACTTGTTGAGGAAGACGATGATGTAGGGCACGCCGACCTGACGGGCGAGCAGGATGTGCTCGCGGGTCTGGGGCATGGGGCCGTCGGCGGCGGAGACGACGAGGATGGCACCGTCCATCTGGGCCGCACCGGTGATCATGTTCTTGACGTAGTCGGCGTGGCCGGGGCAGTCGACGTGGGCGTAGTGCCGGGTGGCGGTCTCGTATTCGACGTGGGCGGTGTTGATGGTGATGCCGCGGGCCTTTTCTTCGGGTGCTGCGTCGATCTCGTCGTACTTCTTGGCCGAACCGCCATACTTGGCCGACAGCACGGTGGTGATGGCCGCCGTCAGCGTGGTCTTGCCGTGATCGACGTGACCAATCGTGCCCACGTTGACGTGCGGCTTGGTCCGCTCAAACTTTTCCTTTGCCATGATTCAAACTCCTCAAGCCAACAAAGATCGACAAATCAACAAAATCAGTGGTGCCCATGGCGGGAATCGGACCCGCGACCTCTCCCTTACCAAGGGAGTGCTCTGCCACTGAGCCACATGGGCCTGAACGCTTGCGCGCCCAAGGTTAAACCTGTTGCCACGGCACAAGACCATGCCAGATACTGGAGCGGGAGACGGGAATCGAACCCGCACCATTAGCTTGGAAGGCTAAGGTTCTACCATTGAACTACTCCCGCCTTGCCACGCCTGCCTTGTCATGCCGCTGCCGCACATCCAATACTCTGGCGCGATCAAGGCCGCCGTTTTGCTTCTCGCTCTGCCATCTGTCGCCACCCGCACCCGGGCGAACACCGACAGCAAATCCTTCATTTTGTGCCTGGTGGAGAGGGCTGGATTCGAACCAGCGTACTCGTTAGAGGGCAGATTTACAGTCTGCTGCCATTAACCACTCGGCCACCTCTCCGAGGCGAACCGCAGATTCTCAGCGATTTTTTCTGCAATGTCAAACCAAAGGTTTTGCGCCGAATCATGCAAACAACGTGCTCAGCGCCTGGCCCGGTTCCGGAGCCCGCATGAACGCCTCCCCCACCAAAAAGGCCTGTACCCCTGCGCCGCGCATGCGCCTGACGTCGTCCGGCGCAAGAATGCCGCTTTCAGTGACGACCAGCCGGTCGGCGGGAATGCGCGGCAGCAGATCGAGCGTGGTATCGAGGCGCGTCTCGAAGGTGCGGAGATTGCGGTTGTTGATGCCGAGCAGCGGCGTGCGCAGCTGCAATGCCGCCTCCAGCTCTGCGGCGTCATGCACTTCGACCAGCACATCGAGTCCCAGATCGCGCGCCTGTGCCTCGAGATCGATCATCTGTTGCAATGGCATTGCCGCTGCAATGAGCAGAATGCAGTCGGCCTGCATTGCCGCCGCTTCAACGACCTGGTAAGGGTCGACGATGAAATCCTTGCGCAGCACCGGCAGCGCGCAGGCCGCACGGGCTTGCTGCAGGTAGGCCGTGGCGCCCTGAAAATACTGCGCGTCTGTCAGGACGGACAGGCAGGTTGCACCACCTGCGGCGTAGCTGCGGGCAATGGCCGGCGGATCGAAATCGGCGCGCAACACACCGCGCGAAGGGCTGGCTTTCTTGATTTCCGCGATCACGGCCGGACCACCCAGCGCAACCTTTCTTTGCAGCGCTGCGGCAAAACCGCGCGGCGTGTCACGCGCCGCCGCCCGCTCCCGCAGGGCAGACAAGGGCATGTGGGCGCGCGCCGCAGCCACTTCCTCGGCCTTGGTGGCCAGAATGCGCTGAAGAATGTCGTTGCTCATATCAGGACCGCGTGGCCGTTCGGTGGGAAGACGCCGGGTGCGCCGGGTGCGCAAAGAGGGTGTGCACGTTACGCACCGGCCTGGGCGGGAGTCTGCATCGCGTGCGTGACACGGACAAAATCCTGCAGCTTGCTGCGGGCGGCACCGCTGGAGATGGCTTCTCGCGCCATTTGCACGCCTTCGATCAGCGTGGGCGCCACGTTGGCCGCATACAGCGCCACGCCCGCATTGAGCGCGACGATGTCCCGCGCCGGGCCGTCGACGTCGTTGAGCGCTTCGTGCAGCAATTCGATGGATTGCGCGGGACCGTCCACGCGCAGGGCATCGAGCGGCGCAGCCTTCAGCCCGAGATCGCCGGGATGAATGGCGTACTCGGTGATCTGACCATTTTTCAGTTCACCCACCAGCGTTTCGCCTGACAGCGACACTTCGTCGAGTCCGTCCAGACCATGCACCACCACTGCATGCTCGCTGCCCAGGCGCTGCAGCACCCGCACCAGAATGCCAACGAGGTCGGGGTGAAACACGCCGAGCAGTTGATTGGGCGCGCCTGCGGGATTGGTCAGCGGCCCGAGGATGTTGAAAATGGTGCGCACGCCCAGTTCCTTGCGCACGGGCGCGGCATGTTTCATCGCCGGATGATGGTTGGGCGCAAACATGAACCCGATGCCGCATTGCGCCAGGCTCTGCGCCACCTGCTCGGGCGCGAGCTGAATGTTGGCGCCCAGCGCCTCAAGCGCATCCGCCGAACCGGACGACGAACTCACGCTCCGCCCGCCGTGCTTGGCCACCTGCGCACCCGCAGCCGCTGCCACGAACATGCTCGCGGTGGAGATGTTGAAGGTGCGCGCCGAGTCGCCGCCGGTGCCGACAATGTCGACCAGCCGCCGCTTGTCGGCCACCTCGACCGGCGTGGAGAATTCGCGCATCACCGCTGCCGCCGCGGCAATCTCACCGATGGTCTCCTTCTTCACCCGCAGACCGGTGATGATCGCCGCCATCATGACCGGCGACATCTCCCCGGTCATGATGCGGCGCATCAGGGCAATCATTTCATCGTGGAAGATTTCTCGGTGCTCGATGACGCGCACCAGCGCGTCGTGATTACTGATGGTCATGGAAATGGCCCTCGCTCAACGTCAGAAAATTCTGCAGCAGCTTGTGGCCGTGCTCGGTTTCGATCGACTCGGGGTGAAACTGCACCCCCTCGATGGCGAAGTGCCGATGACGCACGCCCATGATCTCGCCGTCCTCGGTCTGCGCGGTGACTTCCAGGCAGGCGGGCAGGGTGTCGCGCTCGATCGCCAGCGAGTGATAGCGCACCACGGTGTAGGGGCTGGGCAGATCGGCGAACACGCCCTTGCCGTCGTGCGTGACCGGACTGGTCTTGCCGTGCATGATGTGCCGCGCCCGCACGATGCGTCCGCCGAACGCCGCGCCGATGGCCTGATGTCCCAGGCACACGCCCAGAATGGGCAGCCGGCCCGCGAAATACTGCAGCAGCGGAACGGAAATCCCGGCTTCGGCCGGCGAGCAGGGGCCGGGTGAAATGACGATGCGCTCGGGGTTGAGCGCGGCGATGGCCTCGAGATCGAGCTCATCATTGCGCACGGTCTGCACGTCCTGCCCGAGCTCGCCGAAATATTGCACCAGGTTGTAGGTAAAGCTGTCGTAGTTGTCGATCATCAGCAGCATAAGAAACCTAACTCGTCATTTTTGATGTGTTTCGTGACCATACGCTCTTTTGGTACCCGGATTTTTCTTCGCTGAAACACCTTGCTTGAACCCCGGCGGAACCACGCATGCCCGAGTGCTGCATTATCTCTGCGGTGAGAGTCGTGCTCGCCATGCTGCCCTGGGCATCGATCGCCATGTCAGATCCGAGGACCGTCCGTCCCTGGGTACTCGCACGCAAGCGGTCTCTGATCTCGAAGGAACGATCCGCAGCATGGGCGCGTTTTGTCGAAGGGTGCGACGAGAGCGCTTCTGGTGCGAGGGTTGAGATGGACATGGTCATTTTGTTGGATCAGGCTGAGGGTGATTCCGGCGCGGCCACTGCAGGCAACACCGCAGCATCGGGATAGCGCCGCTTGAGCAGCAAAAACAGCAGCACCGGCACGATGAGCAGAGTCAGGAACGTGCCGACGATCAGCCCGCCGATGGCCACCACCGCCAGGGGTGAGAGGCGCTCGAGCCCCACCGCCCACTCGAACGCCACGGGAATCATGCCCACCGCCGCAGCGGCAGCGGTCATCAGGATGGGCCGGGTGCGCAGGTCCACGGCCTGCAGAATCGCCGCCTTCAGCGGCACGCCGCGGCCCAGCGCCTCCTGCGCGAAATCGACCAGCAGAATGCCGTTCTTGACGATGATGCCCATGAGCAGGATCAGCCCCATGAACGACGGCATGCAGCCGTGCTTGTCGGCAATCAGCATCGCCCAGGCGGCGCCGATCACCGCCAGGGGCAAGGTGACCAGAATCGCAATCGGTGTGATGAACGAGCGAAAGGCAATGACCAGCACCACCGCGAGCAGCACGATGCCCAGCGCGAGCGACTGACCGAGGCGGGTGAACGAGGCATTCATTTCCTTCATCTCGCCTTCATCCGAAATGGTGTAGCCGCGCGGCAGTTGCAGTCCCTTCAAGGCTTCGGCCACATGCGCATCCAGGGCCGTGACCGCGATGTCGCGGCGATAGCCGATCACATCCACCGTGCGCACCAGGTTCTGATGGGTGTAGGTGGTTGGTGCATAGACCGTCTTGACCGTGGCCACCTGTGCCAACGGCACGATGGCACCGTTGGGTGCGGTGATGTTGAGTGCGGCGATTGCGGCGGGGCTGGAACGCGCGTCACTGCGCAGCCGCACCCAGACGGGAATGCTGTTTTCGCCTTCCACCCGCAGGCTGCCGCCGGGGATGCCGTTGACCTGCGCCGCGACCTGCTGCGCAATCGCGCCCGGGGTCAGGCCGTAGCTCGACGCCTTGGCCGCGTCCACATCGAGCTGCAGCCGCTTGGAATCGCCCTGCCAGCTGCGCTCGAACCCGGTGAGCCCGCCGACCTTGGCGAGCCGCGCTTCGATCTCGCCCGCAATCTGGTCGAGCACCCGCCAATCCGGGCCGCTGACCATGAGGTCGACCGTGCCGCGAATCGACGACAGGGGTGTGGCGCCATAGACCACCGCGTTGGCGTCGATCACCCCGGGAATCGCCCGCACTTTTTGTTGCATGACCTCGTTGATCTGGAAGATGGTCTCATCGCGATGAAAGCGGTCGACCAGATTCACCGTCGCCATGCCCTGCGAGAAAATGCGCGCGGCGCCGAAGGATTTGTCCTGCGGTTCGGCGCCGACCACGGTCGAGGTGGACAGGAGCCAGCCCGGTTTGACCGAGGAGCGAATCGCCGCGTCGACCGCCTTGGCAATGTGCTGCATCTGCGCCGCGTCGGTGTCGGGTTGGGCCTCGAAGGTGATCTGGGTGATGCCCGAATCCATCAGCGGCATGAGTTCGCGTCCGACCACCGGCAACTGCCGCAGCGAGGCCAGCGTCAGCAGCAGGGCGACAAACAGCACACGCTTGGGATTCTCGAGCGCCCAGGTCACAACCCTTGCGTAAAACCGCTTGAGCGGCTTGATGACCCAGGTGTCGAAATACGACAGCGGTTTGCGCAGCGGATCGCGCGCGCCCGGCTTGAGCAGCCACGGCGTGAGCAGCGGAATGATGGTCACCGCGACGATGAACGAGGCAGCCAACGCCACCATCAGGCTCACCGACAGCGGCCGCAGCACCGTCTGCACGAAGCCACCAATGAACACGATGGGCAGCAGCACCACGCCATTGGCGATGGTGCCGGAGAGCACCGCGAGCATCACCTCCTGCGTGCCATTGGCCGCCACCGCCAGACCCGACTCGCCATGCTCGCGCATGCGCCGCTCGATGTTTTCGATCACCACGATGGCATCGTCGGCGAGCAGCCCGACGGCGATGATGATCGCGGTGAGCGTGATCATGTCGAACTCATAGCCGATCAGCTTCATCACCAAGAAGGTGAGCAGATAGGTGAACGGCAGCGACAGCGCGGTAATGAACGCCGCACGCGTATCGGCGAGGAACAGCAGGATGACGAACACCGTCATGATCAACGCGTCGCGCAGCGCGCCCAGCATGTTGTCCACGGTCAGGTCGATCAGCCGCAGCTGGCCGTCGGATTGGGCAACGGACAGCATCGGAAACTCGGCGCGGATTTGCGGCAGCGCCGCGTCGATGTTGCGCGCGGTGGTCGCGGCGTAGCCGTTTTCGCCGCGCAGCAAGGACACCGCGATCGCCTCATGTCCATTGCCGCGGTAGAGCGAAGTGGGGTCGGCATCGCCCCAGCCCACGGTGCCAAGATCGCCCACGCGCACGAAGCCGCCGCCCGGCACCGGCACTTGCACCTCGGCGAGCTGCTGGGGGTTGTGCGCCAGGCTGTTGAGGGTGAGCAGAAAGCGGAAGCCGTCACGGTGCACCAGGCCTTCGGGCGCGGTGATGTTGCTCGCCGCCAGCGCCGCAGCCACGGTTGCCACATTCAGATGATGCGCGGCCAATGCGCTGCGGTCCAGATTGACCTGCACCTGCCGTTCATGCCCGCCGAACACCTCGACCTCGGACACGCCGGGGATGCGCAGCAGCCGGTCGCGGAACTGGTTTTCGGCAATGCGCCGCACCTCGGACAAATCGAGATTGGAATGCTTTGCCGGGGTGAGCGCGAGCACCGTCACCGGCTGCGCCGCATTGGTGATGCGAAAGATCACCGGCGCCTTGCTGCCCGCGGGCAAGCTGGATTCCACGCGCTTGAGCTCGGTGAGCACCTTGGTCGCGGCGATGTTGATGTCGTTGCCATACTCGAACTCGACCGTCACCGCCGACACCTGGTCGCGCGACACCGAGGTCACGCGCCGCACGCCGTCGATGGCCGAGAGCTGGGTTTCGATCGGGTGGGTGACGTCCTGCTCGACGTCGCTCGCTTCCGCGCCCGGCCATTGCGTGACCACGCTGATCATCGGCCGGTTGGTGTCCGGAAACAGGTTCATCGGCATCGTGAAATACGCACCGATGCCGGCGACGACGACAAGCAGTGCGATCGCGATGATCGCGTGCGACCGGCCCAGCAGCCGTTGCATGAGGTTCATTGCGCCGCTCCCGCTGCCGTCACGGCCGCATCGCCTTCGCGCATCTGCGACAGCACGGCGGTCTGACCAACCACCACCTGCTCACCCGGCTGGAGTGCCCCGCTCACTGCTGCGCGGTTTGCACCGATCTGCAGAACCTTCACCGCAACGATGCGCAGCCGCCCGGGCTCGCCTGTTTTGGCTGGCGGCGTGAACGCGAGCACATGCGCCTGATCGCCGCTGCCGACCACGGCGGCCACGGGAACCGTCAGCAGCGCCGCGGTCTGCGACGGTGCCGATTGCGGGGTCAGTGTCAGGGTTGCCGCGACTGTGCTGCCGCTGGGCAGGCCGAAGGGACTGGTGGGGGCGTCGGCTTCGGCCGTGCCTAGACCTGCGGCATTGACCGCAGGGGAAATGCGGGTGATGGGCAAATCGACCGTCTGCCCGCCCTGGCTCAGGTGCAGCACATCGCCCACCTTCACCTGCGCGAGTTGGTCGGCGGGCAGAGTCACCCGCACCACCGCGCCCTTGCCTGCGGTGAGCTGATAGACCGGCTTGCCGGGGGCGGCGGTGTCACCGACTTCGACCAGGCGTTGCGCCACCACCGCGTCCTGCGGTGCGCGGATGTCGGCATAGCCGAGCTGCACTTGCAGCGCGGCAATCTGGTCGGACAGCGCCTGCACCGAAGCGCGGGCCGCATCAACGGCGGTGCGCGCCTGATCGGCCTGCGCCTGGCTCACGCCGCCTTCGGCCAGAACCGCGTCGGTCCGCGCCTGTTGCTTGGCGGCGTAGTCGGCATTGGCGCGCGCGGCGATGCGCTGTTGTTCCAATGCCGAGATATTGCTGGCAATCGCCCGCGCGTCGATGCGCGCCAGCAGTTCACCGCGTTTGACTGCCACCCCGGCGCGCGGGCCGATGGCCGTGACCGTGCCCTGAATTTGCGGCACCAGGGTGATGGTGTTTGGTGCCTCGACCGTGGCTACGCTCTGCAAACTGGCGGCTACCGTTCCGCGTTGCACTGTGCCGACCTGCACCGCCCAAGGCGTGGGTGCAGGCGGCGGGCTGGCATCGGCCTGATGCAGTCGGTGGAAATGCAACCACAGGCCGCCTGCGATCAACAGAATGGGGATGGGAAGCAGATACCAGGGCTTGCGCTTGCGCGCGGGGGACGTGGGAGATGGGGTGACGGGCGTGTTCATGGGTTGAGACTCGCAGGCGTGGATGCGTTGTTCTGTAGGGCAGCGGGTGGCTCGCCGTAGGCGTAGCGCAGGGCGTCATCGGCCTGCCACCAACCCGCCAGGGCGCTGGCGACGCTGGCACGCGCGCTGGCCAGTGCCGCTTCGGCGTCGATCAGATCGGTGGCCGAGCCCAGGCCGTTCTTGAACCGGTCCTGTTCGATGCGCGCACTCTCGGCGGCCGCGCGCAGGCCCGATTCGGCCGCGCGCCAGGATTGATCCTGCGCGTTCCACAGCGCCACGGCGCCATCACGCGCGGCGCGCAGATTGTCCTGCGCGGCCTGCAGCTGTTGCTGCGCCTGATCGGCTGCGGCCTGCGCAGCGTCAACCGCTGCGGTCTGCGCCCCGCCTGACCAGAGGTTGAAGGTCACACCGAGGTTGAACTGCCAGGTGTCGATGGGCCGGTTGTCCCAATGCACGGCGTTGCGGTTCCAGTTGGCGGTGGCGGCGAATTGCGGCAGCATCGCTCGCTGCGCTGAACGCACCTTGTCCTGGCTGGCGAGCAGCGCGCTTTGCGCTGCCTGAATCGACGGTGGCAGCAGGTTGCGGTTGACCGGAAAGTGCGCCGGGCCGGAGTCCGGAGCGGACACTGGGGCGTCAAAGCTCGACACGCCCATCAGCGCGGCGAGCTGCGCCCTTATCTTGCGCTGCTGCCCATCGACCCCGGCAATCTGCGCCTGCACCGCGGCGACGGCAGCCTGCACCCGCAGCAGGTTGACGCGGGCGATGTTGCCGACCTTCAGCCCGGCCGCGGCCACGCGCACACTGGTCTGCAACGATTCCAGTTGCTTGTCGAGCGCCTGCCGCTGTCCGGCCAGCGCCTGCAGATTGCGATAGAGGGTTGCACCCTGCAACAGGGCGCGCAGTCGCACATCGTCCGCACTCCATTGCGCACCGGCAGCACGGGCACGGGTGGCGTCGACCTCGGCAGCGATCTGGCCGCTGAGGTCGATGGGCAGTTGCGCGTTCAGGCCGTAGCCGAACTGGTCTGCCGAAAACGGATAGGCCGCCACGTTCGGCGGCAGGGTGATCGCGCGGGTGAGCCGCGGGTCGTTGTAATGCTGGGACAGGGCGTAGGCATCGACCTTGCCGAACCACGCCGCGCGCGCCTGTTGCACCTGCGCCAGCGTCTGCGCCACGCTCGCCCGGGCGGCAAGCACATCAGGAGAGCGTGCACCGATGGTCTGCAGCACCTCGGCGAGGCTCGCCTCGGGTTGCGCTGTTGAGGCGGCAGTGGATGCGGCAACGACCGGAGCGCTTGCGCCCGCTGCGGCAGACTGTGCTGCTGCCACGGTGGGCGCACTGACAGCGACCGTGAGCGCGCATGCCAAACCAGCCTGCTTGAGGGAAAAGACAGAAGACCGCGTCATGATCGTTGGTCACAGGGAGTTGTTGGGCTGAGGCCGCCGCGCACGATACTGCCTTCGAGCGTGGTGCCAGCGGAAACGGTGTTGTAGACCGTGCCGAACTGCTGCACATTGCGGTGCAACAAGGCCAGGCGATGATCGTCCTCATCGGTGTCGACCGTGATGCGATAGGTGATGCGCTGCATCTTCGGCGGGGCGTCCTGGCGCTCGCCATGGACGGCGATGTGGACCCCACGGTATTGGAATTTGAGGATGGGCGCGACCCGCTCGATGTTCTTGAGCATGCAGGCGCCGACTGCGGCGAGCAGAAGCTCGGCCGGGTTGAACGCATCATCCCGGCCCTCGACGGCCGAGTCGACCGCTAGACACGCTTCTTTACACTGGGCGCGCGCGCCGTGCGCATCGACCCGGTCGAGGGTGACGTCGTAGGTGAGCATGCAAACCTCCGTTGGTTTGTTGTGAACTTCGCCCTTGAAGACGTCGCGGGCCGGGAAAGGATGCTGCCGGAATGCAAAACTCTTGATCCAAATCAGACGCGGGCGGGTTTTGCCCCGATGCCGCCCAGCGTCACGCCAGCCGCCGGCCCCAGGCCAGTCGCAAACCTTGCAGCCAGAATCCGCACAGCACAAGCAACCCGCTTGCTGCAGCGAGCGGCGGCAGGCGCACGCTGGAGAACCCCATCACCTCGCGCAATCCCGGAATCAGCAGCACCGCAGCCAGCACCACGGCAACAAAGGCGAACATGCGCCCCAGCCATGGGTTGTCCCCCCGCAGGTTGAGCAGCGCGGCATGGTGCAGATCGCGGTTGGACAGGATGAGCAGGAACAGCGCAAGCACCAGCGCGGAGAAGACCGCCAGCCCCAGATCGCCCTCGCTCCAGCCGGTTGCCCCCTGCAATGCGGCGTGCCCGGCGAGCAGCACCGCCGCAATGCCCATCCCCTGCAGCAAGGCAAAACCGATATTGCCCAGGGTGAACGGACTGGCCGCAAGCGGCCTGGGCGGGCGCTGCATCACGTCGGCCGCAGCAGGCTCGGCCTCGAACACGATGGAGCAAGCCGGGTCGATCAGCAATTCCAGCAGCACGATGTGCACCGGCAGCAGCAGCACCGGCCAGTGCAGCAGTGCGGGCAGCAGCGCCAGCGCGATGATGGGTATGTGCACGGCGAACACGAAGCGCGTGGCCTTGGTGATGTTGTCGAAAATGCGCCGACCGCCACGGATGGCCTGCACGATGCTGGCAAAGCTGTCGTCGAGCAGCACGAGCGCGGCGGCCTCGCGTGCCACGTCGGTGCCGCGCTCGCCCATGGCGATCCCCACATCGGCAGCCTTGAGCGCCGGGGCGTCGTTGACCCCATCGCCGGTCATCGCCACCACCTGCCCGTCGTCCTGCAGGGCACGCACCAGGCGCAGCTTGTGCGCCGGTGCGAGGCGGGCGCAGACGTCCACGCTGCGCAGGCGCTCGCGCAGCGCGGCGTCGTCCAGCGCGTCGAGTGCGGCGCCGGTGATCACGTCGGGCCGCTCGGACAGCCCCACCTGCGCAGCAATCGCACGGGCGGTGGCGGGATGGTCGCCAGTCATCATCACGATGCGCACCCCAGCAGCACGGCACTGCGCAATCGCTGCAGGCACTTCCGGACGGGGCGGGTCGATCAGTCCGACCAGACCGAGAAACGCGAAATCGAAATCGTGCTGACGCGCGGGCCAGTCGGCACCCTGCGTGGGCGCCTGCCAAGTGCCGCGCGCCACGCCGAGCACGCGCAGCCCGCGTGCGGCCATCGCCTCCACCTGCCGCGCAATGGCTTGGCGCTGCGCATCAGGCAAGTGACACAGGTCGGCCACCGCTTCCGGCGCCCCCTTGGTCGCCAGGGCGTAGACCTGCGGGCGGGCGGTGGCGAACACGCGGGTCATCGCCAGAATGTCCGGCGCGAGGTCGTACTGGCGAGTCGGGCTGCGGTCGTCGTGCACATGCTCGGTGCCCTGCAGCCGCGCATGGCCGAAGGTTTGGATGGCCTTTTCCATGGGATCGAACGGGTCGAGCGGCGTGGCGAGCATGGCGAACTCAACCAGGGTGTGAAAACGCTCGGGCAGATCGCTCTCGCTGGCCTGGAAGGACGCGTCGCCCGCAGCCAGTTCGGCCACTTGCATGCGGTTTTGCGTGAGCGTGCCGGTCTTGTCCACCGCCAGCACGGTGATCGCCCCCAGCGCCTCCACCGCGGGCACGCGGCGGGTCAACACCTTGGCCTTGGACAGCCGCCAGGCTCCGAGCGCGAGGAACACCGTGAGAATGACCGGAATCTCCTCGGGCAGGATGGCCATGGCCAGCGCGATGCCCGAGAGCAGGCTTTCCAGCAGCGTCCGTCCATCCAACAGCCAGCTCAGCAGCACCAAGGCCAGCGCCAGGGCGAGCGCGACGACGGTGAGGTTGCGAATCAGCCCGGCCGAGGCGCGCTGCAGACCCGACTCGACCTCGGCCGTACTCGCCAGCGCTGCGCCGATGCCGCCGACCGCGGTCCGTGCTCCGGTGGCCACGACGATGGCCTGGCCGACGCCCTTGGTCACGACCGTGCTGGCGAACAGCGCCGCGCCGCCACCCGCGCCTGCAGCGTGCAGCACCAAATCAGGCAGCTTGCTCGCCGGCACGGATTCGCCGGTGAGCAGCGATTCATCGACATCGATCTGCCCGGCGACCAGTTGCGCGTCGGCGGGAATGCGGTCGCCCTCGTGCAGCACCAGCCGGTCGCCCACCACTACCTCGCGCCCGGCGATGCGCTGCTCGCGGCCATCGCGGATGACCAACGCGCGCGGTGCGGACAGATCGCGCAGCGATTCCAGCGCCCGCTGCGTCTTGCGCTCCTGCGCCAGCGTGATGCCGATGACCACGAACACGAAGCCCAGCAGAAATAGCGCCTCGCCCTTGTCGCCCAGCAGCAGATCGATGCCGCCTGCGGCCAGCAGCATCAGGAACATGGGCTCGCGCAGCACGCCGAGCACGATGGCCCAGGCCGCTGGCGTCGTACCAGGTAGCGATGCTCGCGGCAATGAAGCCGATCTCGGTGGCGCCGAACATCACGGTCAGCCAGAACTGCAGCGCAGTCATGCGCTGCTGATAGGCGGTGGTCAGGGTGAAGCTCAGCATCTCAAGCCGATCCGACACGGCGTCGCCCAGCACATGCGTCTGCGCGGCCTCACGCCACTGCGCCAATTGCGATGCGGCGGGCTCGGGCAGCAGCGCAAAGCCCGAGGGCAGCGGATCCAGCCGCTTGAACCCATGCTGCAGCGACGTGGAGAACAACAGAACAAAACCTGGTTGCACGGTCGCCGCATGTGTCGGCGCACCGCGCGCTGGCGATTGCGCCGCATGCCCGCTCACGGAATCTGCTCCGACGTCACGCGCCCTGGCCAGGCGGCAGCCGAGGCCGCGAGCGCGCACTGTGCGGCGAAGGTCTGCGGCTCGATCTGCAGCGTGACATGCGTGATCTCGAACACATCGTGCAGCCCGACCACCCCGGGCAGCGCCAGCAGCTTGCCGCGCACGGCAGGCAAATCCACCGCCTGCGGCACGCCGTCGAACAGCAGGTGCAGCGATTGCGAGAACAGCGACCATGTCCCCCAGACCACTACGGCGGCAATCACCAGCGAAATCGCCGGGTCCAGCCACATCCAGCCGGTGGCCAGCACCACGACCGCCCCCATCACGACGCCCAGCGATACCAGCGCGTCCGCCGCCATGTGCAGCAAAGCGCCGCGGATGTTGAGATCGTGCTTGGCGCCGGACAGAAACAGCCAGGCCGTGGCGCCGTTGACCAGGATGCTGGCCGCCGCGACGATGAGAACCGGCCATTCATCCACACTCCCGGGTGCGTCAACCGTTGGAACGCCTCGAGCGCCAGCCCGCCCATGAGGATCAGCAGCAGGGTGGCATTGGCAAAGCTCGCCAGGATGGACGCGCGCTGCCAGCCATGGGTATGGCGGTCAATGGCGTGCAGTCGGCCTGCGGCCAGCCCGGCCCAACCCAGCGCCAGACCGCCGACATCGCCCAGGTTGTGCGCAGCATCGGACAGCAGCGCCGGGTCGCGGCTGGCACCCAGATCGAGCGCACGCAGCGGATCGTCACGCACGGCAACCGGCGCCGACCAGCCCAGGCCAGCCAGCGCGCACTGCAAGCGGCGGGACAACTTCTCGGCCTCGATGCCTGTGCCGAGAATCTCGAACCGCAACGGGCTGGGCTGCCCGCCGACTCCACAGCACATGATGAACCTTTCCATGCAACGCATGGCGACTTCGCCCACAACCGATTGCGCTGTCGGGGCGTGGATGGCCCTCCTCCGTCCAAAGCTGACATGCGGGCTGCGGCGCATGTCAGCAGCTGGCGCGGTCAGGCCTGCGGGGCCGGTTGCTCGAAGGTTGGCGCGAAACCGCCGCCCGGGGTACGGAAATTGGTCGTCTGCCCTTGATAGAGCCGGGCGGAAAGCCACAGCACCTGCCCGATGTCGGCATACGCGCGCAGGTCGAACTTCAGCGATCTGGGCGCGCTCGCCGGGCCGATGCGCCGCTCTCCCGGCGGCGCCAGCGTTTGCGCCACATACCCGCCCTGGACGATGGTTTCCCACACCCCGCGGGTGAGCTTGGCGCCGCGATAGGCGGCGCGGCTGCCGTATCCCGCCCAGAGTTTGAAGAACAGGGTGCGGCGCTGCGCCCACAGCCGCTCGGCATTGTCCGCACCGACGATTTCGGTGTGCGGCACATGCGCGGCGAGCAGGTCTGCCGCGGCCGCGTCCGCGCCGAGCGCGCGCAGCGCCGGCGCATCGCACAGCAGCGCGAGGTTGCGCTTGTCGGCATACACGGCGTGCGCGTGCGGGTGCGGGGTGATCACCGCGCATTCGCTGTCCCAGGCGCGGCGCAGCACGGCGTGTTCGGGTGCGTCGAGGGCAAAGTCGGTCAGGCGGTTGTAGACCAGGTCGATGGCTGCGCCGTCCTGCCCGCGCTGGCGCAGCACGCGGCCGTCGCACTCCAGTTCGGCCGGGTCGAGCACCACGGCCTCGATGCCGACGCGGGCGAACAACTGCTGATAGAGCAGGAACTCGGCGTAGAGATATTGCTGCTGCGGCGCGGTATCGACGATGGCGATGCGCCGCGGCGCACCACTCTTGCCCGCGTCGCGCCATTCGCGCTCGAACATTGCGCGCACCGCGGCTTCGAAGCGGTCGACCGCGGCGTCGCTCGGGATCATGCCCTGCATCTCGTCGCAACAGGCGCGCTGCGCCCGCGCGAGCACCGCCGACAGCAGCGCGCCGCCCGGGTTGGTGTTGACCTCGATGAGGTCGAGCCGTCCGCGCTCGAGGTGAAAATCCACCCCGAGAAACACACCGGGGTTGCGCGGCCGGAGTTGCGCCGCAGCCGGTGCGTAGGCCAGCACCGCCGCCCGGTAGCCCGGCAACGCCGCCACGTGTTCCAGTGCCTGCACCACGTCGCGCATGCGCTGCGCGTGGGCCTGGCTGATGAACACGGGCTGGGCGGAAAACAGGTGCGGGTTGCGCTGCGCGATGAGTTGCTCCAGCCCGGGCTGGCCCAGCGCGTCATGCAGCGCAGCGCTCAGCCGGGCCGGGTCGAGGGTGAGGCAAAAACAATCGCGGTTGAGCCGCTCGATCATCTGCCGTCCACATGGGTTTGCAGCCACCACTCGAGCAGCGCCGCGTGCCACAGCTTGCTGCCGCGGATGCGGGTGAAGTGTTCGGGCGCTTCGGGTGCGGCCAGCAGCGCGTCGATGAATGGCCGCTGGTACAGGCCACGGTGGCGGCAGGCGCTCGACGTGAGCAGGTCGCGCATCTGCTGCAAAAACGCGCCGCGCACATGCTTGAGCGCAGGCACTGGGAAGTAGCCCTTGTCGCGGTCGATCACCGCGTCTGGAATCACCCCGCGCGCCACCGCCTTGAGCGGAAACTTGCCGCCGCTTTGCAACCGCAGCGCGGGCGGCATGCTGGCGGCCAGCTCGACCAGCGCGCGGTCGAGAAACGGCACGCGCACTTCGAGCGCATGCGCCATCGGCAGGTTGTCGACGCGCTTGACCGGATCGTCGACGATCAAGGCGGTTGCATCCAGCCGCAGCACCTGGTCGAGAAAGGTGTCGGCGTGCGGCCGTTGCAGCCGCTCGGCCAGCCACTCGTCGGTCACGTCAGGCACGTGGAACTCGGGCGCGATGAAGCGCAGCCATTCGGCATGGTCGCGGTCGACATAGTGCCTTGCAAAGCGCTCGACCGGCGCGCCGCGCGCGGCATCCATCGCGCCGTACCAGAAATACCCGGCGAACACCTCGTCAGCGCCCTGCCCAGCGAGCACGGCTTTCACATCCTGCCCCACCCACTCGGCGAGAAAGTCGAACGCGACCACGTCGTGGCTGAACATCGGCTCGGTCATGCGTGCAATGGTGTGCGGCAGACGCGCGAGCACCGCGTCGTTGGGCACCGAGCGCTTGTGATGGCGGGTGGAGAAGGTCTGCGCGATCAGGTCGGAGTAGGCGAATTCATCGGCGCGCTCGGTGTGCGCGTCGAGCGTCTCGAAGCCGATGGAGTAGGTGCGCAGGTCGCTGGTCTTGTCGGCCAGCAGGCCGACCAGCAGGCTGGAATCGAGCCCGCCTGAGAGCAGCACGCCCACCGGCACGTCGGCGGCGTGCACATGGGTGTCGAGCGCTGAAAGCAAGGCTGCGCGCGTGGCCTCGATCCACTCGCCTTCGGTTTTGGGTATATCCGGGCGAGTGGCGCGCAAATCCCAGTACGGGCTGAGCCAGCGCATGCCGTCGGGCTGCACGCGCAGGGTGTGCGCCGGGGCGAGCTTGCGCACGCCGCGCAGAACGGTGCGCGGGGCGGGCGCGACGGCATGCAGCGAAAACAGGTGGTGCAGCGCAATCGGGTCGATCGCGGTGTCCACGCCGCCAGCAGCGAGCAGCGCCGGCAGGGTCGAGGCAAAGCGCAGCCGATTGCCGTCTTCGGCGAGGTAGAGCGGCTTCATGCCAAAGCGGTCGCGCGCCAGCAGCAGGCTTTGCTGCCTCGAATCCCAGAGCGCGAACGCAAACATGCCGTCCAAGCGTTCGACGCACGCCTGCCCCCACTGTGCGTAGGCCTTGAGGATGACCTCGGTGTCGCCGCTGCTGGAAAAACTGTGGCCGCGCGCGACGAGTTCGGCGCGCAGTGCGCGGTAGTTGTAGATCACGCCGTTGAACACCAGCACGCAGCCGGTGTCGGCATCGACCATCGGCTGGTCGCTCGCCGCGCTCAGGTCGATGATCGACAGCCGGGTGTGGCCAAAGGCCACCGCGCCGCCCTGCCACTGCCCCTGATGGTCGGGGCCGCGGTCGACGAGCGCGGCGCGCATGCGCGCGATCGCACCGGGGTCTGCCTGCGCGCCGTCAAAGCGCAGTTCGCCGCAAATCCCGCACATGGTCAGGCGGCCGTCGTGCTGGGGCTGGTGCTGCAACAGGCGCTGATCGGCTGTCTGGGCACGCTGCAGCACACCCGACCAGTTGCGGCGTCGAAGCGCACGCCGCAGCGTTCAACGAGCAGCAAGCGCAGCCGGGTGCGGGCGCGCAGCACGCGCGACTTGACCGCTGGCAAGCTCAGCCCATGCTGCTTGGCATACTCCTTTTGTGTCATGCCCTGCAGATCGCAGCGGGAGAGCACGTCGCGGTCATCGGGATCGAGCGCGGCCAGCGCCACGGGCAGACAGTCGGCCAGGGTGTCCACCGGTTCGGCCTCATCGCTTGGCGCCGCGAGTTCTTCGGACAGCGGCTCGGCCACATGCCGCACGCGCAGATGGTCTGCGAGCGCATTGCGCGCCACGGCAAACAGCCAGGCGCGCGGCTCGCGCAATTCGCAAAACCGCCTGCCCTCGTGCAGCGCCTTGAGAAAAACGGTCTGCAGCAAATCGGCGGCGAGCTCGCCATCGCCCAGGCGGTGACGCAAGTAGCCTTCGATTTCCGCCTGATGCACCCGCCAGGCGCGGGTGACACAGGTTTCGGCAGGCTGCTGAGTGGCGATCTCCATGCAGACATCATAAGCGGCGCATCTGTGGGGTGCAGGCCCGTTTGCGCGGTCGGGTGCAACCTTGGCGTGCATCCTTATCGGATCTGGCGCCTCTTCTCTGGCGAGGCGAGGCAGTTGGGAGGTGCATGCCATGACCCTCCGAATCCAAGCCGCTTCCGTGGTGTGCATGGCGCCGGGCATGAAAAGAGCCCAACGCACATGCTGCACCACGTCGTCGGGCAGGAACTGTCGCTGATCCGTTGCCAACCTTTTTGGCGGAATGTGACCATAACCACCCAAACCCTGCCTTCCGCCCAGGAACTCTTGACCAAGATGCGTGCCGGGATGGGCCGCGTGCCTGCGGCGATCGAAAAATCCACCGTCGTGGACGACGGCCTGATCCAGGAGCACATGCGTTCGCGCATGTACGCCATGCCCGAGGGCGGTGCGCAGCAATGAAACACTGCTGTCGGTGCGCAGACGGCATCGGCAAGCGCGGTTTCGAAATCTCCCCCGGCGCGTTTCACGGCACGCGACGCGTTGCCCCCTGCGGCAGGGCAGGGGGCGTTTTGCCCTTTCCAGTGGATCGAATCTCGGGGATAACCCTGGGTCTTCGCCTCCCGCTGCATCCTTTTCGCCGCTGCTGCGTCTTCACCACCGAATCGATGCCTTTGCGAGGATGATCCCATGAACACCCAAGTCCAACCCGCCGCCGTCAAGCCCGTTGCCGCGCCCGCCTGGCGCGCCTGGGTCGTGCCGGTGCTGTACGTGCTGGGCTGGTTCGTGCTCTACGACCAGCTCGAACCGGCCACCGACGCCTTCATGCGCTGGCTGTCCGGCGCCACGGGGCTGGCTTCGTCCAGCCACCTCTACAGCGCGCTGAGTTTCTTCGCGTTTGAAGTGCCCAAGGTGCTGATGCTGCTGGCGCTCATCGTGTTTGTCGTTGGCGTGATCCAGACCTTCTTCACCCCGGAGAGAACTCGGGCGATCCTCGCGGGCAAGCGCCAGGGCGTGGGCAATGTGCTCGCGGCGGCTTTGGGCATCGTCACGCCGTTTTGCTCCTGCTCGGCAGTGCCGCTGTTCATCGGCTTTCTCACTGCGGGCGTGCCGCTGGGGGTGACGTTTTCCTTTCTGGTCTCGGCGCCCATGGTCAACGAGGTCGCGCTCGCCCTGCTGTTTGGCCTGTTCGGCTGGAAGATCGCCGCGATCTATCTCGGCCTGGGGCTAGCCGTGGCCATCGCAGCCGGACTGGTGATCGGGCGCATGAACCCGGTCGATCTGGTCGAACCCTGGGTGTTCGACATCCCGGCGGTGCACGGCGAGGAAGGCAAGCTCACTTGGCAGGCGCGCTTTGCCCAGGGCTGGAAGCATGTGCGCGACATCGTGCTCAAGGTCGCGCCCTACATCGTCGCCGGGGTGGGCGTGGGGGCGTGGATCCACGGCTATGTGCCGCAGGACTTCATGGCGCACCTGATGGGCAAGAGCGCGTGGTGGTCGGTGCCGCTGGCGGTGTTGCTCGGCGTGCCGATGTACTCGAATGCAGCGGGCATCATCCCGGTGGTGCAGGCGCTGCTGGGCAAGGGCGCGGCGCTGGGCACGACCCTGGCGTTCATGATGGCGGTCACCGCGCTATCCCTTCCGGAGTTCATGATTCTGAAGAAGGTGATGAAGCCCAAGTTGATCGCGCTGTTCGCCGGGGTGGTGGCGGTGGGCATCATCGTCGTGGGGTATGTGTTCAATGCGGTGATGTGACTTGCCGCGATTTTTTCAAGGAGTGTTCGATGCATGACATCAAAATCCTCGGCACGGGCTGTGCCAATTGCAAGGCCACGCAAAAGCTGGTTGAAGACGTGATCGCCGCCAAGGGCGTGCAGGCGCAGGTGGACAAGGTCGAGGACATTGCCGCGATCATGAAATACGGCGTGATGAGCACCCCGGGCGTGGTCATCGACGGCAAGGTGGTGCATTCTGGCGGCATCCCCAGCCGCGCGCAGGTCGAGAGCTGGTTCGGAGCCTGAACATGAAAAAACACGAAACCGCTACCGTTGCGCGCCTTGTCGGCGCCGCGTTGCTCGCGGCGTGCAGCCTGTGGGCGCAGGCTGCCCATGCCGACTCGGCCACCTGGAAGCAGACCGTCATCACCCCGGAGACCGCGCTCAAGGCCGCGCAGGCGGCCAAGGCCGAATGTGCCAAGCGCGGCTGGCAGGTGGCGGTGGCCGTGACCGATCCGTCAGGTTTGCCCCTGGTGCTGCTGCGCGACCGCTACGCCGGCTGGCATACGGTGGCTGCGGCCGAAGGCAAGGCGCGCACCGCAGCGAGCTGGCGCGAGGCAACGACCACGGTGGCCGCGCGGGTGAACAAGCCGGGTGCGGCGGAAGCGGCGATCAGGAATCTGCCCGGGGTGGTGATGATCGGCGGCGGGCTGCCGATCGAAGCCGCTGGCCAGATGGTCGGCGCCATCGGGGTGTCGGGGGCGCCGGGTGGCGACAACGACGATGTCTGTGCCAAGGCGGGGCTGGATGCGGTCGAGGGGGATCTGGCGTTTTGACGGTCACCGTTGGCCCAGACTGTCCATCGCGTCCTTGCAAGACAAACGGGCGCAACATCCATCCACCGCGCATCGGGCTGCTGTAAGGCTCGGCGAGGCTCGGTGCGCGAGCGCTCCTGCAACCGATTTGCCCTGGTCGAGACTCAGCGGCTGCCGCACCATCAACGCCATGGCAGATCGGCCTCAAATCCGGGCCCGGGCAACGCGCCATTGATCCGGCACGAAGAAGTCATCACCCCACTGTCTCAACGCAGCAGCAAAGTGGGAACCGTCGACGAGCGCAAGAGGTCGGTGGTCTTGCTGCCGAACAAGAACGTTCGCAAGGGAGAATGGGAATATGCGCCCATGATCAACAGATCAACCGCCCGTTCGCGAACGGTCTGGGCGATGATGGTCTCGGCGTCTCCAGGCACGTACGACGCAACGACATCCATCCCGCGCGACTCCAGGGTGGTGCGCGCTTCCTGAAGTTTTTTGTCGGCGTCTGCGCGGGTCTTTCCGGACATCAGAACATGCACCTCCAGCCCCGAGAACAGCGGACTGCTCGCCACCAGATCCACCGCGCGGCGGGTGACGCCGGATCCGTCAAAGGCGATCAAAACGCGCTGCGGCGGCTTGAACGCGTCGGTGACGGTCAAGATGGGTTTGCGCAAGGACCGCACGACACGTTCGACATGACGCCCAATGTCACGGCCCGAGGATTCGGCCGATGCCCCGCGACGACCCAGGACAATCAGCCGCGCGTCACGCTCCTGCTCGACCAGCGTGTTCACAAGCTCGCCATGCCGCTGTCGAACGTCCACCGACTCGGCCCCAGCGGCCAGCGCCCGTTCGCGCAGGCGGTTGAGAAACACGCGGCCGCGCTCGCGCTCGGCCTTGGTGCGGACCTTTTCCTCCTCGGTGAGTTGCTGCAGCAGGGTTTCCTGGGTGTCGATGCCGATGGCTCCGCTATGGTCCTTGCCCGATCCGATCTCCGGATGGCGGTCGATGACATGCAGAAATTCCAGCGGCGCGTCCATGCGCTGTGCCGCCCAGGCGGCATGGTCGGCGACAAAATCGGCGAAATGTGACTGATCGACGCAGGCCAGCACTTTGTTCTCTTGGTTCATGGCGTGGCCCTCTCAATGGCTCATCATCAGGTCGTCGGCACCGTCCTTGTCGTGCACGGCGAATTTGTCGACCATCGTCGCGCTGGCTTCGTTCAGACCGATGACCTCGACCTCGGTGGCTTCACGGCGGAACTTGAGGATCACCTTGTCCAGCGCGCTCACCGCGGTGATGTCCCAGAAATGCGCACGGCTGACGTCGATGCGCACCTTGTCGATCACCTCCTTGAAATCAAAGGAAGCAATGAAGCGCTCCGCAGAAGCGAAAAACACCTGCCCCGTCACCGTGTAGGTGCGCATGCGGCCTTCATCTTCGGCCACCGAGCGCACGCGCAGGATCTGGCCGACCTTGTGGGCGAAGAAGAACCCCGACAGCAGAACCCCGGTGAGCACGCCCAGCGCGAGATTGTCGGTGGCCACCACGACAGCCACGGTGGCCAGCATCACCACGCTGGAACTCTTGGGGTGCTGGCGCAGATTGCGGATCGAGCCCCAGTTGAACGTGCCGATGGACACCATGATCATCACGGCCACCAGCGCGGCCATCGGGATCTGTGCGACCCACCGCCCCAGGAAGACCACCAGAATGAGCAGCACGACCCCCGCGGTGAGTGTGGACAAGCGCCCGCGCCCACCGGACTTCACATTGATGACCGACTGGCCAATCATGGCGCAACCCGCCATGCCACCAAGGCAGCCGGTGACGATATTGGCGACCCCCTGGCCGATGCACTCGCGCCGTTTATTGCTGGGCGTGTCCGTGAAATCGTCGATCAGTGTGGCGGTCATCATCGATTCCAGCAGACCGACGACCGCCATCGCCAGCGAGACGGGAAAGATGATTTGCAAGGTGTGCAGGTTGAGCGGGACCTGTGGAAGCAGAAAAATCGGCAGGCTGTCGGGCAACTGTCCCTTGTCGCCCACGGTGGGAACATGCAGGCCGAGCAGGACGGTCAAGGCCGTCAGCACCACAATGGCCACCAGCGGCGACGGGACCGCCTTTGTGATGTAGGGAAACAGGTAGATGATGCCCAACCCGCCTGCCGTCAGGGCGTACACCGTCCACGGCACGTGGATGAGTTCGGGCAGCTGCGCCATGAAAATGACAATGGCCAGCGCATTGGCAAAGCCGGTGATGACCGAGCGTGAGACAAAGCGCATGAGTTTGGCAAACCCGAGCCAGCCGATGAGCATCTGCAGCACACCCGTCAACACGGTTGCCGCAAAAAGATATTGCAGACCGTGCTGCTTGACCAAGGTGATCATCAGCAGCGCCATCGCGCCGGTGGCGGCCGAGATCATCCCCGGGCGCCCGCCCGTGAAGGCGATGACGGTGGCCATGCTGAATGCTGCGTACAAACCCACCTTGGGGTCGACGCCGGCGATGATGGAAAAGGCAAGCGCTTCGGGGATGAGCGCCAGGGCGACAACGATGCCCGAGAGCAGATCGTTGCGAACATTGGAAAACCAGTCCTGACGGATGGATTGCATGTGTTGAAGTCCAGTTGCAAAGCCAGCCGGCAAAGGAGCGGCTGGCGAAATCGCGCGTCAGCGTGTCGCCCGATCAGTGAACTGGAGGCCTGTCTGCGTGCATGCGCAGCAAGCATGTTGGTTTCATCGAATCGGAGGTGTGTGCGTCGCGCGAGCGTCTATGTTGTGATGAAGCTGAAACGCGCGGCGATGGGTGCGGCTTACACGGGTGAAACTCCGAGGGATGTCTTTGAGAGGAAGCGCTGAGAAGTTTACGACAGGGCGGTTTCAAAGCCGATGATGGGCCGCTTGTACAGGGCCGCTTGTAGCCAATAGGCCCCGATCGCGTACCTGTACCGCCAGAGCTTCGAACCGTTCGGCCTGACTGCGCGCGGCCCTGTCAGCCGTCCAGCCCTTCCTGCACCTGTTCGGCAGCGCGCAGCACGGCGCGTGCCTTCACCTCGGTTTCCCGCCATTCCATCTCGGGCACGGAGTCGGCCACGATGCCCGCTGCCGCCTGCACATACAACTGCCCCTGCTTGACGATGCCGGTGCGAATGGCAATCGCCAGATCCATGTCGCCGGCAAAGCTCCAGTAGCCCACCGCGCCGCCGTATAGCCCGCGGCGGGTGGGTTCGAGTTCGTCGATCACTTCCATGGCACGGATCTTGGGCGCGCCCGACAGCGTGCCCGCGGGGAAGGTGGCGCGAAAGACGTCCATCGCGTCCATGCCCTCGCGCAGCAAGCCGTCCACATTGCTGACGATGTGCATCACATGCGAGTACCGCTCGATCGCAAACGCCTCGGTCACCTTGACGGTGCCGGTCTGGGTGATGCGGCCGATGTCGTTGCGCGCCAGGTCGATGAGCATCAGATGCTCGGCGCGCTCTTTCGGGTCGGCCAGCAGTTCAGCCTCGAAGGCCGCGTCCTGCTCGGGCGTGGCGCCGCGCGGCCGCGTCCCCGCCAGCGGCCGGATGGTGACCTTTTGTCCCTGCGGGGTGCGCTCCTGCCGCACCAGGATTTCCGGCGACGAGCCGACCACCTGATGATCGCCGAAGTCGTAGAAATACATGTAGGGCGACGGATTGAGCGCCCGCAGCGCACGGTACAGGCTCAGCGGCGGCTGGGTATAGGCCTTGCGCAGCCGCTGGCCGATCTGCACCTGCATGTAGTCACCCGCGGCGATGTAGTCCTTGGCCACCGCGACCGCGCGCAGGTAGTCGGCCTTGTCGAACTCACGCTCGATCGGCGTGAGTTCGCCGGGCGCGAGCGCGGGCGCCTCGACCGGATTGCGCAGCTGCGCGCGCAGGGCCTGCAGCCGCGCCTGCGCCCGGGCATAGGCTTGCGGCTGGCTCGGGTCGGCATAGACGATGAGGTGCAGGCGGCCGCTGAGGTTGTCGATCACCGCCAGCTCCTCGGTCAGCAGCAGCTGGATGTCGGGCAGGTCGACCGGGTCGGGCTTGGGATGCTGCTGCGCCGAGCGCGCCAGCCGCGGCTCGATATAGCGCGCCGCGTCATAGCCGAAATACCCGGCCAGGCCACCGCAGAACCGCGGCATGCCCGCGGGCATCGCGACCTTGTAGCGCTTGTAAAAGGCGTCGATGAAATCCAGCGGATTGTCGGTCGATCGCTCGATCACCGCGCCATCCTGCAGCACCTCGGTGGCGCCATTTTTCACCCGCACCTGCGTGCGCGCGGGCAGGCCGATGAAGGAATACCGCCCGAAGCGCTCGCCGCCCACGACGGATTCGAGCAGAAAGCTGTTGCGCCCCGCAGCGCCGCGCGGCACCAGCTTGAGATAGAGCGACAGCGGCGTTTCCAGATCGGCAAGCGCCTGGGTGGTGAGGGCGATGCGGTTGTAGCCCTGCTGGGCCAGTTGGACAAATTCGTGTTCGGTCATGTTCGACTCCGAAGGGTCGCGGCGAGCCTTGTGATGGGGCCGCAGCAGATCAGCGAACCCGTGCGGCAGTCTGGCGCCTGGCGCGTGGAGCGCTCAGGCCAGTGACGCGCACACGGCAGTGGCGAGGAGAAGGACGCGCGTGTTCCGCCAGGGCCAGGCCCCCCGGTCTCCAGAACCCGATGCGTGTCGCCGATGAACGAACATGGAATGATTGAATGGATGCAGAACGGTCCGAAGGGGCGAATGTAGCAAATTCGCGCGAGCGCTCGGCGGCTGATCAGTGGCTATGCGGCCTTGGCGCCGAAATCTGGTGGCATCTGCACTGCGACCACCTCGCCACGCGCCGTGGCCACGCCCGCGGCGTACACGGTGGACTCCACGATGACCTTGCGGCCCTTGATCTCCTTCACCCGCCCACGGATTTCCAGCTCGCCTCCCAGCGGCGTGGGCTTGAGAAAATCCACATGCAGCGACCCGGTGACAAAACGGAACGCGGGCAGCGTGTCCATCTCCCGTCCCTCGGCCCGGTACATTGCTGCGGCTGCCGTGCCGGTGCTGTGACAGTCGATCAGCGAGGCAATCAACCCGCCGTAGACGAATCCGGGCACCGCCGTGTGGTAGGGCTGCGGGGTAAACCGGGTGACGGTTTCGTCGCCGTCCCAGACAGTCTTGATCTGGTGGCCGTGCGGGTTGCGGCTGCCGCAGCCATAGCACTGCGCCAGATTGTCGGGATAGAAATCCTGAAACGCTTTGGACATGACACCTCCTGTTGCGCTGTCTGTCGGTCCATCATAGACGCCCCTGCCATCGAATCCGCTTGTCAAGGCGCGGCATTTTGCTAAAAATGAACGACCGTTCGATAACAGGAGACATCATGCCCCAGATCACAAGCCGCCTGCTGCACAAACTCGGCGCGACCGCCCTGCTGTCCGCCGCGCTGACCCTCGCAATTTTCCCTCCCAGCGCGCAGGCGCTCACCCTGCACGGAGTGGACATTCCCCCGCAGGTGGAACTCGGTGGCAAGACGCTCGTTCTCAACGGCGCGGGAACCCGCTATGTGTTCCTGTTCAAGGTCTATACCGCCGCGCTGTACCTGCCGCAGAAAAGCGCGCAGCCGCAAGCGATCTACAGCATGGCCGGGCCCAAGGAACTCAAGCTCACCATGCTGCGTGATGTCAGTGGCAAGGAACTGGGTGACAAGCTCAACGAAGGCATCAAGAACAACCTCACCCCGGAGGAATTCAACGCGTTCATTCCGAGTCTGGTGCAGCTTGGCGGCCTGTTTGCCCAGAAAAGCCAGGTGAAGACGGGCGAAACCGTCACGTTCAGCGACATTCCCGGCAAGGGCTGCACCATCGCCATCGACGGCGTGCCCACGGGCAGCGTGTTCACCGAACCGCAATTCTTCAACTCCATGCTCAAGATCTGGCTGGGCAAGGACCCTGCGGAAGGTCGGCTCAAGCGGGCGTTGCTGGGCAATGCCTCGGACAGCAATTAACCAAGGCGACGCGGGGTTTCTGCCGGACTTGCGCGCGGTCATGTTTGGTGACCACTTCCGGCGGCTGTTTCGGTGAAAACCCGAACGTGCAATGGGTGGGTTCATAAAATAAGATTTCGCTGATATTCGACCACCCGAGGAACCAACATGAAAAAAATCTGGGCTGCCACCGCGCTTGCGCTGGCCTCAACCATGGGCGCAGTCAGCGCCAATGCCGCCATCAACGTGGGCGGCATGCCCTTGATGCAATCCGCCCCGGCCAACGGCGTGCCGTTGTTCATCAACGGCGCCGGCATTGTGGACATGGGCGGGAAAATGGCCGCTGCAGTGTATCTGCCGCAGAACACCACGTCCGCCAGCAACATCATGACCATGCCCGGCGCCAAATCGCTTCGCCTGACCGCGCTGTCGAACATGCAGGCAACCGGTCTGGCCAAGGCTCTCGAAGCTGGCGTGAAGAAGCATGTGTCCGCTGCGCAGTACGCGTCGTTCAAGCCTGCGATGGACGCGTTCTCCAAGCAACTCGCCAGCGTGAAGCAGATTCCCAAGGGCGAAACCGTGGAACTGCTGTTCGAGCCGTCCAACGGCATCGTGCTGATGGGCCCGGGCGCGCACATCATTCCGGGCACCGGCAATGCCGAGCTGTACCAAGCCATTCTGCGCATGTTGCCGGCCGGCGTGCTGTCCAACGCCAGCATCCAGAAGCAGAACGTCAGCTGATTCTTGCTGTGCGCCTTGCGCACAGAAAAGCCGCCGTCACTTCGCAGTGCGGCGGCTTTTTCGTTTCCTTGAGTGGCTTTGGGAAGACCTCTCAGTGGACGAGCAGATCGCCGATGCGGTCGGCAAAGGCGTCGGCGTCGGCCGTGCGGATGGGTTCGCCATGGTTGTAGCCATAGGTCACCAGCGCCACCGGGCAGCCCGCGGCGCGGGCGGCCAGGGCGTCGTTCTGCGAATCGCCGATCATCAGCACCTGCGCGGGCGGCAGGCCCAGTTGCTTGCAGGTTTCGAGCAGCGGCATGGGGTCGGGCTTCTTGCGCGGAAAGGCATCGCCACCGTTGACGATCTCGAAATACTGCAGCAGGCCCTTCATCTGCAGCAGATCGCGCGCCAGTTCGGTGGGCTTGTTGGTCGCGCAGGCCAGGCGCAGCCCGGCTTGCCTGAGCGCGGCAACGCCTTCGGGCACGCCGGGAAACGGGTCGGCAAACTGGCCGTTGAGCTGGGTGTATTCCTGAAGATAGAGTGCGATGGCCTGCGGATAGAGGGCCTGTGCCTGATCGTCCGGCAGGTGCAGGCGCAGGCACTGCAGCACAAGGTATTCGGAGCCCTTGCCGATGCGATGCTCGACGTCCTCGCGCGACAGCTCGGGCAGCTTGAGCAGCCGCATGGTGGCGTTGGCTGCGGCGTGCAGATCGCCCAGGGTGTCGACCATGGTGCCGTCGAGATCGACAATGGCGGCGACCACGGCGTGGCCCGCGATCGTGACCGCGGGCGGCGTGGCAGTGCGCGCGTCCATCAGGCGACCTGCGCGAGGTTGGCGCGCATGGCGTCGATCACGGCCTTGTAGTCGGGTTTGCCGAAAATGGCGCTGCCCGCAACGAAGGTGTCCACTCCGGCAGCTGCGGCTGCAGCGATGTTGTCGGGCTTGATGCCGCCGTCGATCTCCAGCAGGATGTCGCGGCCGGTCTGCGCCTTGTAGGCGTCGAGCCTGGCGCGCACCTGGCGGGCCTTGGGAAGGCTGCTTTCGATGAAGCTCTGGCCGCCAAATCCGGGGTTGACGCTCATCAGCAGCACCAGATCGACCTTGTCCATCACGTAGTCGAGCACGTCCAGCGGAGTGGCGGGGTTGAACACCAATCCGGCCTTGGCGCCACCGTCTCGGATCATCTGCAGGGTGCGATCGACATGCTTGCTCGCCTCGGGGTGGAAGCTGACGATGTCGGCCCCGGCCTTGACGAACATCGCTGCCAGTGCGTCCACTGGCTCGACCATCAGATGCACGTCGAGGGTGATGGGCGTGCCGTCGGCCTTCTTGCAGTAGGGCTTGATTGCCTCGGCGACCAGCGGGCCGATGGTCAGATTGGGCACGTAATGGTTGTCCATCACGTCGAAGTGGATGAAATCGGCGCCGGCGTCAATGACATTGCGCACTTCTTCGCCCAGGCGGGCGAAATCGGCCGAGAGAATGCTGGGAGCGATGCGGTAGGTTTTCATGGCTGCGCATTTTAAGGGGATGCCCGACCCCGCTGCTCGGAAAATCGCTGCAAACTCCGTGACCGCGCGCAATTCCCTTGGTTTTCCCCAGAACGCGGCGCAAGGCCGACGGGCTCCTAAAATCTGCGACATGTCGATCTATCAATTCTCCGTCTCCGTCATCCCGCAATATCTTCCGGAGCAGTCCGATCTGGAACAGGGCGTGTATGCCTACAGCTATACCGTGACGGTGATCAACACCGGCCGCATTGCGGCGCAGCTCATTTCGCGCCACTGGATCATCACCGATGGCACGGGCAAGGTGGAGGAGGTGCGCGGCCTGGGCGTGGTGGGGCAGCAGCCCTTTCTCAAGCCTGGTGAAGCGTTCGAGTACACCAGTTGGTCGCACCTGAGCACGCCCACCGGCAGCATGCGCGGCAGCTATTTCTGTGTGGCCGAAGATGGCGGACGGTTCGAGGCCACCATCCCCGAATTCGCCCTGGTTCAGCCGCGGAGTCTGCACTGATGCGCTTTGCGCGACGCCGGGCGCGCAAAGCCGCCGAACGCGCTGCCAGCAGCGCGCTGGCGCTGCTGGCACGGGAGGACAGTCGGCTGCCGCCGGTCGAGCAATCCCTCTGGCTGATGGACGCGCTGGACTGGCTGCGTCACGGCCCGGACGAACAGGCGCTGCGCACGGGTCTGAACCTGCCTCCCGCCTCTGCGGAGCCCGTCACTCCTGCGGAAATTCGCCGCCTCGACGTGTTGCTCGATGTGCTGGAACAGCAACCGCAGCGCCGCGCCCAGGTCGCCGCCATTCTCACCGGACTGCTGCGCCACACCGACCCGACCCTGCTGCTCGCAGATTTCGGCTTCAGCAGTCGCTCGTCCTTTTTCAGCGAATTCAGCGAGCGCCTGGGGCGCAAGTGGCTGCCGGCGTCGCCCGAAACCCGCGACCTCGCCGTGCTGTTTTCGTTGTTCTTTCCGAATGCGCGCGACGCCGTCTGGCTGGATGCACTGGACAGCGCCGCATTGGCCCGCCTGACCGCGCTGCTGGAGACGCCCTCGCCCGACGCGACCGAAGCGCCCGCAAACCTGCTCTGGCGCACGGCACTGCTCGATGCCCTGACCTTTACCGTCAGCCAGATCCGCGCCACCGGCTTTTCACCCGATCTGCGCTCGCGCATGCGCACCACGGGCCCGTGGGAGGCCGAGGCCGAAGCCCCGTTCAAACACCTGTCCGCGCAAGTGGAGGCGGTGCAGGCGCAGCTTGCGCACACGGCGGCGCCCGCTGATCGGACCACGCTGCCGCAAACCCTCGCGCTGTTGCGCGCGGGTCTGGACGCCTGCCGCCAGCAGGCCGAATCGATTCACGACCACCTGGAAGACCATGGCACCTCGGTCAGCCTGGTCTACGCGCTCCATGAACTGCGTCAACGCATCGACCGTGCCGAGGCCCTTCTGAACTGTCTGGTGGGCGACACCCCGGCGCGCGATGCAGCGCATCTGCTGGCCGGTCTGGCGCACCTGAATGTGCAGCGCCGCAGCCTGCGCGCCCTGTGGCGACACAACACGGCGCTGCTGGCGGAAAAGATGGCCGAGCGCCATGCCGAGTCTGGCGAACACTACATCACCCGAGACCGCCGTGAATATCGCGCGATGCTCTGGGCGGCCATGGGCGGCGGGCTGATCATGGGCTTCACCACCTGGGTGAAGATCGGCATTCTTGGCCTGAAGGCTGCACTGTTCTGGACGGGTCTGCTCGCCGGTCTGAATTACGCGGTGAGCTTTGTCATCGTGCAACTGCTGCACTGGACCATCGCCACCAAGCAGCCGGCGATGACCGCTCCGGCACTGGCCGACAAGCTCGGCGAGCTGTCGCGCCCCGGCGGGGTGGAGCGCTTTGTCGACGAAGTGGCCAACCTCACCCGCTCGCAGTCTGCCGGTGTGTTCGGCAATGTGCTGGTGGTGATGCCGATGGCGCTGCTGATTGGCCTGGGCGGGCTGGCCTGGTTCGGGCCGCAATTCCTGCCGGTGCCCCAGGCGGAGCACGAACTGCATGCGCTGTCGCTGCTCGGCCCCACGCCGCTCTTTGCCGCCTTCACCGGGGTGCTGCTGTTTCTGTCCAGTGTGATTGCGGGCTGGGCGGAAAACGCCTTTGTGCTGCACCGCCTGGACAGCGCCATTGCGTGGAATCCGCGCATTCGCCGTCGTCTGGGCCCCAGGCGCGCCGCGCGCTGGGCGGCCTGGTGGCGGCGCAATGTGGGGGTGATGGCCGGCAATGTGTCGCTCGGCCTGCTGCTCGGGTTGACGCCGGAATTCTTCCGCATTTTCGGCATCGATCTGCAGGTGCGGCACGTCACCCTGTCCTCCGGCCTGTTCGGCGCGGCCTGCGCCAGCCTGGGGCCCGCAGTGGTCAACGATCCCGCGTTCTGGTGGGCGCTGGCGGGCATTGCGGTCAATGGGGTGCTCAATGTCGGCGTGAGCTTCTATCTGGCCTACCGCCTGGCGCTGCGGGCGCGCGGCATTCAGGTGAAGGAACGTCGCGCGATCTATTCCAGCCTCGCCAGACGTCTGCTGCGCCGACCGTGGACCTTCCTGCTGCCACCGCGTCAGGCCGTGGCCAGCGCGACCTGAGCCACGACCATGCCGCGTCCAATCTTCACTGCTGCGTGGGCGCAGCGCCTGCTGGGTGCCGCGCTGTTGCTGCTGCTGGCGTCGTGCGCAGCGCCACCCGCTGCCCCACCGACGCTGGGGGTGCCGTCGCCTTCGGTGCCGTCGCCCAGTGCGTCGGCGGGGATGACGGCCCCCCTCACCGGGCCCGGTGTGCGGCTGCGCGCAGCGCAATGGGCCGATTTGCCCGGCTGGGGCCAGGATGACTTTGACGGGGTCTGGCAGGCGTTCCGGCGCGATTGCGGCGCGCGGCTTCCCCCTGCGTTGGCCTCGGTCTGTGCACGCGCATCCACCGTGCTCGCGGCTGACACGCAGGCGCAGCGGGCGTTTTTCGAAACGCAGTTTGCGCCGTGGCAGGTCATCCCCGCCAGCGGCAAGGACGACGCGGGCCTGATCACCGGGTATTACGAGCCGGTGTTGCACGGTGCGCTGCAGCGCGGCTGGCCCTATGTGGTGCCGGTGTGGGGGCTGCCCGCCGATCTGGTGCCACGCGCAGCGGGGGCCGACGGCGTCACCGGCGGGCGCGTCGCCTGGGTGGACGGTCAGCAGCGCGTGCTGCCGTTCTGGAGCCGGGCGCAGATCCAGTCCGACCCGGCGGTGCAGGCTCTGCTCGACCGCAAGGTGGTGGTGTGGCTGGACAGCGCCGTGGACGCGCTGTTCCTGCAGGTACAGGGCTCGGGGCTGGTCAGCCTGCCCGATGGACAGACCTTGCGGCTGAGCTATGCCGGAACCAACGGCTGGCCGTACAAATCTGTTGGGCGCTGGCTGCTCGACACGGGCCGTGTGCAAGGAACGGTCACCATGTCCACCATCCGCGCCTGGGCGCAAATGCACCCGGACGACGTGCCCGAAATGCTCGCCGCGAACCCGCGCGTGGTGTTTTTCAGCGCAGCGCTCGACACTCAGCCACAACGCGGCCCCGTTGGCGCGCTCGGCGTGCCGCTGACTGCCATGCGCAGCATTGCGGTGGACAAGCGCGCGATTGCACTCGGCCTGCCGGTGTGGCTGTCCACCGCGCAGCCCTATGACGCCAGTTCGCCCGCCCCGAAGGCGCTCAACCGTCTGGTCTTTGCGCAGGATGTGGGCTCGGCCATTACCGGCACAGTGCGCGCCGATTTGTTCACCGGCACCGGCGATGCCGCCGGAGAACTGGCCGGACGCATGCAGTGGCCCGGCAGGATGTGGGTGTTGCTGCCGGTCAATCCCTGAACGGCGCCAGAGCGGGTGGTTTGCGCGCCGCGGTGGCGCGGCTAAACGAACCGTCCTATGGTTCAGGGTGCAGTCATGCTCAACAACACAGGAGGACTTTCCCATGACCCTGGATCCACACGATCTGACCCATGAATTCCCGGCGCAGGCCGACAAGATTCACGCGCTCAAGGCGGGCAACGCGCATTTTCAGAAGCTGGCGCAGCGCTACGAAGAAATCAACAAGGACGTGGTGCAAATCGAGGAAGGCGTGCGCGCAGCCGACGACGCGCACCTGGAGGCGCTGAAAAAGGAGCGCCTGCACCTCAAGGACCAGCTCGCCGCGCTGCTGGCGGCCTGATCTTCCCGCGCAGCGCCCTCACGCGGCGCCGCGCCCCAGCAGTTTGCGGCCCGGCATCCACGCTGCCAGCAACAGGGTTCCGGTTGCGACGCCCACTGCGGCGTCGAACAGCAGCACACTCAGCCAGCCCAGCGCAGCGCCGGCACGGCGCGCCAGCGCCTCGCTCGCGTGGTGCAACCAGGGCCAGCGGTGGCTGATGATGCCACCGCCCACCAGAAACATGGTTGCCGTTCCCGCCACCAGACCGTCGACCCCAGCGGTCATGCGCAGCGCGATGCCCACGAGCAAGGCCACATCATCGTGGACCGTGGTGATGTCATCGAGCAGGGCAGGCAAACAGGCATTGGCCACCAGGCGGCAGCGCACCCGGTTGCAGCGCGCCTGCGCCCTGCTGGGTATGCTGCGCGTTTTGTGCAGCCACCATGTCTGACGATCCACTCACCTCCACCCTCGTCGTTGCTGCAGCGTTTTTCGGTGCCGCGCTCAATGCCGCCGCCGGGGGCGGCAGCTTCCTCACCCTGCCCGCGCTGATTTACGCCGGCATCCCGCCGGTTGCGGCCAACGCCACCGGCACCACAGCGCTGCTTCCCGGCTATCTGGCCAGCACCTGGGGGTTCCGCGAAGACCTGGGCCCGCCGCGGGCGCTGGGCATGACCGCATTGATGCTGGCCTGTCTCGTGGGCGGCGGCGTGGGCGCGGGCCTGCTGATTGCCACCAGCAATCACGCATTTCGCGCTCTGGTGCCCTGGCTGCTGCTGTTCGCCACCGCGCTGTTCGCGTTTGGCCCAACCCTGCTGCGCCTCATCGGCCGACACCCCGAGCAACATGCCACGCGCCTGCAGGCCCTGACGGGAATATTCGCCGTCAGCGTCTACGGCGGCTATTTCAACGGCGGCCTTGGCGTGCTGCTGCTTGCCCTGCTGACACTGATTGGCGAGACGCATCTCAACCGCATGAACGCGCTGAAAAACGCCGTGTCTGCGGTGCTGACGCTGTTCGCAGTGGGGATTTACGCGGCGGCAGGCACGGTGCGCTGGGGCTGGGTGGCGCTGATGCTGCCCGCCGTGCTGCTGGGCGGCTACGCAGGCGCGCGTCTGGCCCGGCGCATTCCGCGCGAAGTCATGCGCTGGAGCATCGTGGCCATCGGTCTGGTGATGAGCGCGCTGTTCTTCCGCTGAGCGCGTCTTGCCGCCAAGTGGCCGATGCGCCCGCTGCGGCAGTCACTTTCCGCCGTCCTTCACGATCAGATAGACCCCCACGGCGACCAGTCCCATCCAGAGCGCCACCGCGCCCGTGCCCAGCCACTGCGCAGCCTGATCGAGAAACAGCAAAAACACCGCCGCCAGCGCCAGCACGCCATTGCCGAGCCAGAAGCGCGGCCCATGTTTCGGTTCTTGCTGCATTTCTCCCTCCACATCACAGGACAGCGCGTCAGCCTACCGCATGCGGCAGGCCGATGCGATCTGCCTGGCGCGGTTTGCGACAATACGGCCCATGACCCCACTTGCCAACGACACCTTCCTGCGCGCCCTGCGCCGCCAGCCGACCGATTACACCCCACTGTGGCTGATGCGCCAGGCGGGTCGTTACCTGCCGGAATACAACGCCACCCGCGCCCGCGCGGGCAGCTTTCTCGGGCTGGCGCAAAACCCGCATTTCGCCACCGAAGTGACGCTGCAGCCGCTCGACCGCTACGCCCTCGACGCCGCCATCCTGTTCTCGGACATCCTCACCGTGCCCGATGCGATGGGGCTGGGGCTGCGCTTCGAGGCCGGCGAGGGGCCGAAGTTCGACCGCCCGCTGCGCACCGAAGCCGACGTCGCCGCACTGCAGGTGCCGGACATGGACAAGCTGCGCTATGTGTTCGATGCGGTGCGTGAAATCCGCCGCGCGCTGGTGCAGAACGGTCGGCAGCGCGTGCCGCTGATCGGCTTTTCCGGCAGCCCGTGGACGCTGGCCTGCTACATGGTCGAAGGCGGCGGCAGCGACGACTACCGCACGGTCAAGACCCTGCTGTACTCCCGCCCCGATCTGATGCACCGCATTCTGGCGGTCAACGCCGAGGCGGTGGCGCAGTATCTGGGCGCGCAGATCGATGCCGGGGCGCAGGCGGTGATGGTGTTCGACAGCTGGGGCGGCGTGCTGGCCGATGGTGCATTCCAGGACTTCTCGCTGGCGTACAGCCAGCGCGTGATCGCCGCGCTCAAGCAGCGCGCGGGCGCGGCCGACGTGCCGGTGATCCTGTTCACCAAGGGTGGTGGCCAATGGCTCGAAGCCATGGCCGACACCGGCGCCGACGCGCTCGGGCTGGACTGGACAACCAATCTCGGCCAGGCGCGCGCGCGCGTGGGCCAGCGCGTGGCGCTGCAGGGCAATCTCGACCCCAATGTGCTGTTCGCGCCACCCGCGGCCATCGAAAAGGAGGTGCAGCGCCTGCTGCACAGTTTCGGCCCGGTGGGCCCCGGCCTGGGGCATGTGTTCAATCTGGGGCATGGCATTTCGCAATTCACCCCGCCAGAGCATGTGACGGCCCTGGTGGAGGCGGTTCACACGCACAGCCGCACCCTGCACCGCAACGGCAGCTGAGGTTGCACGTCGAAAGGCGCCAGACTTCCCCCGTCTGGGCCTGATCGAAGCGCTTGCGCCTGGGCGCGGTGAGCCTGCCCGCTCGAAACTGCGAAAAATCAGTCTTGTCAAGCTTGACAAATCAGCTTATGCACATTCCTGGCTTCTGTGCGGTGCAACAAGTTGATCACAGACTTGACTTGAAATTTTATAGACCAACTTATTGAAATCATTTGTATTTTTTGAAATTTCACAGTTTGGCAAATCATTTTGCACAGGCTTATCCACAGGTCGATCGACGACACGCACCCGATTGATGCACAGAGTTATCCACACCGCTTTCGATCGGGCAGAAACCGTGTTCTGACGCCCACTTAGCGCCCTGTTTCAAACCCCCACCTCCATCCCGCGCGCCAGCTCCATGTCCGTCATTCTTCAGATTGCCGTTGACGCGCCGGGCCTGCAACTCCTTGATTACCGCGCCGATGCACCGCTTGCGCCGGGGACGCTGGTGCGCGTGCCGCTGGGCCGGCAGACCGTCACCGGCGTGGTGCTGGGGCCGACCCCGCCACCGGCTGGCGGCGAGGGCCTCGCGCTGCGCGAGGTTGCCGGGGTGTTCGAATCCCTGCCCGCGTTCGACGCGAACTGGCTGGACCTGCTGCAGTTCGTCGCCCGGTATTACCAGCGGGCCGTGGGCGAGGTGATCGGCGCCGCCTTGCCCGCGCTGCTTCGCAATCGCAACCCGCAGAGCATCGCAGCGGCGGCGCCGACCCGGAGCGCCACCGCAGCCTATCGCTGTACCGACCTCGGCCTGCGCGCGCTCCCCGAAAAAATCGCCCCGCGCAATGTTGCTTTGTGGCGTCTGGCGCAGGCGCTGGGCGCAGCCCGGCCCGACGCACCGCAGCAAGTGCCCGGCACCACTGCGGCGATCGGCTCGTTGTCACTGCCAGAGGCGCGCCGTCTTCATCCCCAGGCCACCAGGGTGCTGGCGGAGTGGCAGCAGGCGGGCTGGGTGGAGACCAGCACCGACGCGCCGCAGGGCCTGGCGGCAGATGCACCCCCTGCACTGCACCCGGAACAGGCGCAGGCGCTGCAGGCCATCGCCGCCAGCATGGGGTTTGCGCCCTTCCTGCTGTTCGGCGTGACCGGCAGCGGCAAGACCGAGGTGTATCTGCATGCGGCGGCGCAGGCGCTTGCGCGCGATCCCGCTGCGCAGATTCTGGTGCTCACGCCGGAAATCAACCTCACGCCGCAGCTCATTCGCCGTTTCGAGCAGCGTTTCGGCGCGGATCATCTGGCCGTGCTGCACAGCGGCCTGTCGGAAGGCCAGCGGCTGCGGCACTGGCTGGCGGCGCACACGGGACGCGCACGCATCGTGCTGGGCACGCGCCTGGCCGCGCTGGCCTCCCTGCCGCAGTTGCGGCTGATCGTGATCGACGAGGAACACGACGCCTCTTACAAGCAGCAAGAGGGCGCGCGGTATTCCGCGCGAGATCTCGCGCTGTGGCGGGGGCAGCAGCTCGGCATTGCCGTGGTGCTGGGCTCGGCCACGCCTTCGCTGGAGAGTTGGCGGGCAGCGCAGACCGGGCGCTACCGCCTGCTCACCCTGACGCAGCGGGCCGCCGGTGTGCTGCCCCGCGTGCGTCTGGCCGACACCCGGCGCGACCCCACCCTGCGCGCCAGTGACGCACTGATCGGCCAGACGCTCGATGCCGCCATCCGCCAGCGCCTGGAGCGCGGGGAGCAGAGCCTGCTGTTCCTGAACCGCCGCGGCTATGCCCCGGTGCTGAGCTGCCCGGACTGCGGCTGGCTGTCGGACTGCCCGCATTGCGACGCGCATCTGGTGTTTCACCGCACCGACCGCACCCTGCGCTGCCATCACTGCGGGCATCAGGCCCCGGTGCCACGCGCCTGTCCGAGCTGCGGCAGTCTCGATCTGCAGCCCGTGGGCAAAGGCACGCAGCGGGTGGAGGAAGCGCTGGCCGACAAGTATCCCTACGCCCGCATTGCCCGCATCGACGCCGACAGCACGCGGCGCAAGGGGGCGGCGGCCAGCAGCTTCGACAGCGTGCATGCCGGTGAGGTGGACATTCTGGTGGGCACGCAGATGGTGACCAAGGGGCACGACTTTCAGCGCGTCACCCTGGTGGCGGCGCTCAACCCGGACGCGGGGCTGTTCAGCCACGATCCGCGCGGCCCCGAGCGCCTGTTCGCGCAGCTCATGCAGGCAGCGGGACGGGCGGGCCGGGCCACGCCGCCCGCGCTCAAGGACGCAGAGGGCGCGCAGCCCCCGCGGCTGCCCCCCTCCGCCCCCGAAATGCTGGTGCAGACCGCGCACCCCGAGCACCCGCTGTACCGCGCATTGGTGGCACACGACTATCCCGGCTTCGCCCAGGCCGAGCTGATCGAGCGCGAGCGCGCCGGCATGCCGCCGTTCTCCTTTCAGGCGCTGCTGCGCGCGGAGCACAGGCAGATCGAGGCGGTGGCGGAATTTCTCGACCGCGCGCAACAGCTCGCCGCCCCCATTGCGCAGAAACTGGGCGTCACCGTCTATCCCCCCATTCCAGCCACGCTTGCCCGCAGGGCCGATGTGCACCGCATGCAGATGCTGCTCGAAGGCACCCACCGGGGCGCGCTGCAGAACATGCTGGCGCAGTGGCGTGCTGAACTCACCGCCCTGCGCTCCCGGGTGCGGTGGGCGGTCGATGTGGACCCGCTCGATTACTGAAGACTGAAGCGCGCGCGATCTGCCACACGCCGACGCGGTTTCGACATTTCGATACAGCACGGCGCTGCTGTGCGAACTAAATTCAGTGCGTCGGCGGCTTTTTGCAATGCAGCAAACGCCATCCTCTTCGGGAGAAATGCCATCATGTCCACGCAACGCCTACTGCATCACCATCCGCTTCCGGCCGGCACACCGGTCATCGCGTTCGACCACGGCCGCCCCGGCAGCGTCACCCCCGAGTCACCCGCCAGCGATGTGATGACCGACCTGCGCCACACCCCGGCGTTCACCATCGAGCCCGACGCCAGCGCCAATACCGCGCTGCAGAAAATGATGCACGCCGGTGTGCGGCTGCTGCTGGTCACCAACCCCGCAGGGCATGTGGTCGGCCTGATCACCGCGCGCGACCTGATGGGCGAAAAGCCGGTGCGCGCCGCCACCGAAAACCAGATCCCGCGCGACGCGGTCACCGTGGCGCAGTGCATGGTGCCGCAGCAACACATCGAGGTGCTCGACTATGCCGAGGTGCTGCGCTCCACCGTGGCCGAGATCGTGCTCACCCTGCGGCATTCCGGGCGGCAGCATGCGCTGGTGCTGGAGTCCGATGGCCCGCCTTGCGTGCGCGGCATCTTTTCCGCCGTGCGCATCGGCCGTCAGCTGGGCGTGGAACTCAGCGCCAGCGGGCAGATGCAGAGCTTTGCCGAGCTCGAGCAGGCGATTGCCGCGCTGTGATCAACGTGGGGCCAGCCCGCGGTGCGCGGCCAGCGCCAGCACGGCAAAGCCGCAGAACACCGCCGCCATCGGCGCGGCGCTCTGCGCGGCAAACAGCCCGACCGCAGATCCGCTGAGCGCCGCCAGGGTGAACTGCAGGCTGCCCAAGAGCGCCGCTGCGCTGCCGACCCGCCCGGCCTGATGCGCCAACGCCAGCGCCGTGGCGTTGGGAAACGAAAACCCCAGGCTGCACAACGCGGCAAACAGCGGCAGCGCCACCGCCCAGAAGCCGCCGATGCCCAGCAGCGACAGCGCCAGCATCAGCACGGCCCAGACCACCAGGCTGCGCAACGCCCAGCCGAGCAGCGCATGGCTGGTCACGCGCGCGAGCAAGGCATGGTTGAGCTGCGACGCGGCGATCAACCCCAGCGCGTTGCTGCCGAACAGCCAGCCGAACTGCGCCGGGCGCAGCCCGAATACCTGCATAAACACGAACGGCGCCCCGGCGATGTAGGCAAACATCGCCGACTGCCCGAGCGCTCCGCTCAAGGCAAAACCGATGTAGCTGCGGTCGCGCAGCAAGGCGCCGTAGGTGCGCAGCGCCTGGCGCACCGGATGCTGGCTGGCGCGGCTGCGTGCGCTGGCAGGCAGGCTCTCCGGCAGCGCCGCCGCCGCAGCGAAGCACAGCAGACCAAAGCCGGCGAGCGCCACGAAAATCGCCCGCCAGCCCAGCGCCTGCACCAACGCCGCCCCGGCCAGCGGCGCGAGGATGGGCGCGGCGCCGAGCACCAGGGTCAGCCGAGAGAACACCCGTGCCGCATCCACCGGCGGGTACAGATCGCGCACCATGCTGCGCGCGATCACGATGCCCGCGCATCCCCCCAGCGCCTGCAGCAGCCGCCACAGCAACAGCCTGTCGATCGACCCTGCCAGCGCGCAGCCGACCGAGGCCGCACCGTACAGCGCAATGCCCAGCAACAGCGGGCGCTTGCGGCCATAGCGGTCCGACACCGGCCCCCAGAACGCCTGACCGAGCGCCAGGCCGAGGAAGAACACGACCAGCGTGCGCTGCACCGCCTCGGGCGTTGCGCGCAGGTCGTGCTGCAGGGCGGTAAAGCCCGGCAGATACATGTCGATCGACATGGGGGCGAAGGCCGTGAGCGCCCCCAGGGTGAGAATGCGCCGCAGCGCGCCGGAATCGGTCATGCGGCGCATTGTCGCCGCGCTGCCCTCCAGGCGCCGTCAGCGCCCGGCGATGGCGCGGCGCAGTTCCTTGACCTGCTCGGCCGACACCGGCTCGGCCGCGTTGCCCCAGCTGGTGCGGATGTACGTGACCAGATCGGCCACCTGCTGGTCGGACAGCTGCGCGCCAAAGGGCGGCATGACCATCGGCGCGGGCGCCGAGACGGTGACCGCGGTGGTCGCACCGGCCAGGATCGCGTGGATCGCGTTGGTCGGGTTCAGGCAGCGCACCGACGGATTGCCGACCAGGCTGGGAAAGGCCGCGGGCACGCCCTGCCCGGTGGGCTGATGGCAGGCCACGCAGTGCTGGTCGTACAGCGCCTTGCCGCGCTGCACCGCCGCGGGGTCTGGCTGGGTGCTGGCCACCTGCGCGCTCACCTCGGGCGGCAGCGCCTTCAGGTAGATGCCGATGGCCAACAGGTCATCCGGGGTGAGATGCTGGGTGCTGTGGTGGATGACCTCGGTCATGCCGCCCGCGACCGTGAAGTTGTTCGCACTGCCGGTCTTGAGCAACAGCGCGAAATCCTGTGCGCTCAAGGTTTTTTGCAGGCAGGAACTGCGCAGATTGCTCGCGTACCAGTGCTCGACCGTGCCGCCAGTGAGGAACAGCTTGCCGTTCGGCCCACCCGCGCTGAGCGCCTTTTCCTGGAAGAACAGCCCGCGCGGGGTGTGGCAGGCGCCGCAATGCCCCAGCCCCTCGACCAGATACGCGCCGCGGTTGTACTGCGCGCCTTGCTTCGGATCCGGGGTGAAGGTGGTGTCCCGCACGAACAGCCAGTCCCAGATCGCCAGCGGCCAGCGGATGGTCATCGGCCAGACCATGTCGGGCTTGCGGTTGGGGGTGGGGTCGGGCGGCACGCCCTGCATGAAATAGGCGTAGAGCGCGTGCATGTCCTGCGGGGTGATGCGCGCGTACGACGGATACGGCATCGCCGGATAGAGATGCTTGCCGCCCGGAGCCACGCCATGCCGCACCGCGCGGTCGAAATCGGCAAAGCTGTAGTTGCCGATGCCGTGGGTCTTGTCCGGGGTGATGTTGGTCGAATAGATCGCACCGATGGGCATGACCATTTTCAGCCCCCCGGCGAACGGCTTGCCGCCGGGCGCGGTGTGGCAGGCCACGCAGTCACCGGCACGCGCCAGATACGCGCCGCGCTGCACGTCCTGATCCGCAAACCGCGCCGCAGCGAGCGCGCAGCCCGCCTGCACCGCCAGCACTGCGGCCAGCACCGCGCGCATCCACATGGTCTTGTTCATTGCCGCCCCTTCTCGGCGCTGCGGTCGAGGATTTTGCAGCGCAACATGACACGGCAGGTTACGGGCTGCGCCACGCGCCCGACTTGACCCAGGCCAAACGGATGCGACGCCGTGTCGCAGCGAGCGGGGGTTTACCGCAGCAACGCCACCAGCGCCAGCACCAGCGCAGTCGCGCCCAGACCCAGCGCCGCAAGCGCCCAGCGCTGTTGCCGTCGCTGGGCTGCGGCAAGCTGCACACCGGCCTGCTCCAGCGCGCTGATGGTGGTCTGCAACTGCTGCGCCAGCGCGCGCACATGTTCGGCGTTGTGCGTCACCGCGGTCTGCAGTTCCTCGATCTGGCGCTGTTGCGATTCGGCGGCTTCCTTGTCCGACCTGCGCTGCTTGAACACCGGCAGCGCGATCTTCGCCACCGATTCGATGTAGGGCAGGGCCGCGCCGATGGCGGTCATCCAGGTGGCGGGCATGGCGGTTCAGAGCTGCGCGGCGTTGAAGGTGTCGCACACCTGCGGCTGGCCGCTGGCCAAGCCGGTCTGGAACCAGCGGGCGCGCTGCGCCGACGTGCCGTGGGTGAAGGAGTCGGGCACCACATGACCCTGTGCCTGCTGCTGCAGGCGGTCGTCGCCCACCGCCTGTGCGGCATTGATGGCCTCTTCGATGTCTCCGGCTTCCAGCACCTGCCGCTCATGCTGCGCGTGGTGGGCCCAGACTCCGGCGTAGCAGTCGGCCTGCAGCTCCAGCCGCACCAGCAGCGCGTTGGCGCGGGTGCGGCTGCTGCGCTGCATGGCCTCGCGCACCTTGCCCTCCACGCCCAGCAGGTTCTGCACATGATGGCCGACTTCGTGCGCGATCACATACGCCTGCGCAAAGTCGCCCTGCGCGCCCAGGCGCTGCTGCAGGTCCTGGAAGAACTGGGTGTCGAGATACAGCTTCTGGTCGGCCGGGCAATAGAACGGCCCGGTGGCCGCCGGCGCGTAGCCGCAGGCCGATTGCACCGCACCGGAAAACAGCACCAGCCTGGGATCGACATACTGTCGCCCGGCCTGCCGGAAGATCGCCCGCCAGGTGTCTTCGGTATCGGCCAGCACCACCGAGAGAAACGCCTTGTCCTGCTGATCCTTGGCGCTCAGCGCGGCCGGGGCCTGCTGCGGGGTCTGCTGCACCTGCTGCTGCGCCACCTGATTGAGCACCACGCTCGGATCGACGCCGAAATACAGCGCCACCAGCGCCAGCACGATGGTGCCGATGCCGCCGCCCACCAAGCCACCCCGCCGCCCGGTGCTCGCGGTGCGCTGGTCTTCGACGTTGTCGCTGCGTCGTCCGTTTTTCCAAAGCATGGCCACTCCCCGGTCGTTGTCGGGGATTATGCCGTCTGCCTCGTCTTGTCCGGCAACGCCTGCCCCGCCTCGCCGGGCTGGCTGCTGCCCGCCTTGCCCGGCGTGCGCCATTGCTGCATCAGGCGATCCCATTGCGGAAGCACCTGGTCGAGATGGCGCTGCTTGACATGACCAAACCCGCGGATGCCCTCGGGCAGACGGGCGATCTGCGCCGCGAGGTTCAGCCGCTCAGGCGAGGCATCGTCCAGCCCGCGCAGCAGTTCGCTGAGGGTGTCGCGGTAGCGCTGGATCAGCGCGCGCTCGCGCTTGCGCTCTGCCGTGTGGCCGAACGGATCAAGCGCCGTGCCGCGCAGCACCTTCAGCGGCGCGAGCAGCCTGAACGCCACGCCCATCCACGGCCCGAATTCGCGCTTGATCAGCTCGCCCTTGGCATTGCGCCTGCTCCACAGCGGCGGGGCGAGGTGGTAGTGGCGCTTGAAGCTGCCCTCGAACTGCTGCTCAAGCTGCCTGGCAAAGGCCGGGTCGGACTGCAGCCGCGCCACTTCGTACTCGTCCTTGTAGGCCATGAGCTTGAACAGATTGCGCGCCACGGCCTCGGTGAGCGCGGTGGAGTGGCGCGGCGCCTCTGCGGCACGCACCTGCGCGACAACGTCCGCATACTGCTGCGCGTAGGCGGCGTTCTGATAGTCGGTGAGAAACGCCACGCGGCGCTGAATCACCTCGTCCAGACTCGGCCGCTTGACCAGTTGGATGACTTGCTCGGCAGCACTCAGTGCGGCGATCCCCTGCGGATCGTGCGCCGCGTGGCGACCCCATTCGAACGCGGCCTTGTTGTTCTCCACCTGCACGGCGTTGAGCTCGATGGCGCGCATCAGCGCGGCGTGACCGAGGGGCACCCAGCCCTTCTGCCAGGCGAAGCCCAGCAGCATGGGATTGGCGTAGAGGGCGTCGCCCAGCAGCTTCTCGGCGGCGCGCACACAGTCGAACCCGGCCACCATCTCGGCGCCCGCGGCCTGTTCGATGGCCTTGTGGCAGGCGGCGTCGGGGAACTGCCAGTTGGGGTTGTGGACGAAGGCGGCTGTCGGCGTGCTGTGGGTGTCGAGCGCGATGTGGGTGCGGCCCTCGCGCACGCGGGCCAGGGTTTCGCGGTCGGCGGTGACGATGGGGTCGCAGCCGAGGATGAGCTCGGCCTCGGCCGTGCCCACGCGGGTGGTGACGATCTGCTCGGGGTCGTTCGCGATGAGCACATGGCTCCAGGTCGCGCCGCCCTTCTGCGCCAGCCCGGCTGCATCCTGCGTGACCACGGCCTTGCCCTCGATGTGCGCGGCCATGCCCAGCAGCTGACCGATAGTGATGACTCCGGTGCCGCCAACGCCCGCGACGACGATGCCATAGCTGCCGCCGCCCGCGACGTCAGCCTGGACGGGGTCGGGCACGGTGGGCATGGGCAATTCGGGCAGGGCCGACAGATCCGCGCCCGGCTGCGGCCTGGGTTTGCGCAGCATGCCGCCCTCTACGGTGACGAAGCTGGGGCAGAAGCCCTTGAGGCAGGAAAAGTCCTTGTTGCAACTGCTCTGGTTGATGGTGCGCTTGCGCCCAAACTCGGTTTCCAGCGGCTCGACCGACAGGCAGTTGCTCTGCTCGGAGCAGTCGCCACAACCTTCGCACACCAGCGGGTTGATGACCACGCGCCGCGCTGGATCGGCCATCTGCCCGCGTTTGCGGCGGCGACGCTTTTCCGTGGCGCAGGTCTGGTCGTAGATGATGACGGTGATGCCCGCCTCCTCGCGCAGCTCGCGCTGGATGGCGTCGAGGTCGTCGCGGTGACGCACGGTCACGCCTGACGCCAGGCCGACGGCGTTGCTGTATTTCTCCGGCGCATCGGTCACCACCACGATGCGGCGCACGCCTTCGGCCTCCAGCTCGCGGCTGATCTGCGGCACCGTCAGACCGCCTTCCACCGGCTGTCCGCCGGTCATCGCCACGGCGTCGTTGAACAGAATCTTGTAAGTGGCATTCACCCCGGCGGAGATGGCCTGGCGGATGGCGAGCAGCCCCGAGTGGTAGTAGGTGCCGTCGCCCAGATTGACGAACACATGCCTGTCGGTGGTGAACGGCGCCTGCCCCACCCAGGCCACGCCCTCGCCGCCCATCTGGCTGAAGGTCTGCGTGGCGCGGTCCATCCACACCACCATGTAATGACAGCCGATGCCGGCCATGCCGCGCGAGCCTTCGGGCACGCGGGTGGAAGTGTTGTGCGGGCAGCCCGAGCAGAACCACGGCGGGCGCTGGGCGCTGGCGCCGGGGGCCTGCAGGGTCCGTTCGCGCGCGTCGATCACGGCCAGGCGTTCGCTGATGCGACGCTGCACGTCCACCCCGGCATCACGCAGGATGCCCAGCCGCTCCAGGCGGCCCGCAATGGCGCGGGCGATGATCGCCGGGCTCAAGTCGGCCTTGGCCGGCAGCAGCCAGTTGCCGCCGGGATTGGGCTGGCTCCATTCGCCGCCGGTCGTGTCGCCCGGCAGCTCGTCGAACTTGCCAATGACGTTGGGCCGCACATCCTCGCGCCAGTTGTACAACTCTTCCTTGAGCTGATATTCGATGACCTGGCGCTTTTCCTCCACCACCAGAATCTCCTGCAGCCCGGTGGCGAACTCCCGCGTGAGCTGTGCCTCCAGCGGCCAGACCACGGCGACCTTGTGCAGCCGGATGCCCAGTTGCGCGCAGGTGTCGGCATCCAGTCCGAGGTCGTTCAGGGCCTGGCGGGTATCGTTGTAGGCCTTGCCCGACGCCATGATGCCCAGCCGCGCGTGCGGGCTGTCGATCACGGTGTGGTTCAGGCGGTTGGCCCGAATGTAGGCCAGCGCCGCATACCACTTCACGTCCATCAGCCGCGCTTCCTGCGCCAGCGGCGTGTCGGGCAGGCGGATGTGCACGCCATCGGGCGGCAGCACAAAGTCCTGCGGCAGCAGAATGCGCACGCGGTCGGCGTCCACATCCACCGCAGCGGACGACTCCACGATTTCCTGGATGGTCTTCATGCCCGACCAGACTCCGGCATAGCGGCTCAGGGCAAAGGCGTGCACACCCAGATCGAGAATCTCCTGCACCGAGGCGGGAAAAAACACCGGCAGTCCGCACGCCTTGAAGATATGGTCGCTCTGGTGTGCCAGCGTGGACGATTTGGCCACATGGTCATCGCCCGCCACAGCGATCACGCCGCCATGGCGCGCGGTACCCGCGCTGTTGGCGTGCTTGAACACGTCCGAGCAGCGATCCACGCCGGGTCCCTTGCCGTACCAGATGCCGAACACCCCATCGAACTTGGCCTTGTCGGGAAACAGGTCGAGTTGCTGCGTGCCCCAGACGGCGGTGGCCGCCAGTTCCTCGTTGACCCCGGGCTTGAACACCACGTTGTTCGCTTCGAGAATCCTCTTCGCCTTCCACAGCGCCTGGTCATAGCCGCCCAGCGGCGAGCCACGATAGCCCGAGACGAAACCCGCCGTGTTGAGCCCTGCGGCAACGTCGCGCTGGCGCTGCAGCATGGGCAGACGCACCAGCGCCTGGATGCCGCTCATGAAGGCGCGGCCGGAAGTGAGGGTGTATTTGTCGTCCAGCGAAATGGTCGCCAGCGCACGACGGATGGGCTCGGGTAGGGGAGCGTTCATCGCCTGTCTCCTTGTGGGGCGCGCACCTTGCGTGGATGGCGCCGAGGTTCACCGATCGGCAGCCGATCAGGCATGCCGGGCAAATGCGATGCCATGCGCCAGCACGGCCCGCACGCCGTCTTGTGGACGGCGACCGGCTTGATGCCGGCAACGCGATGCTAGTGCGACTACGGGGGAGTGAACAGAGGAGAAGCGATAGGCGCCTCGGGCCTGCGGACATGCGTCCGCAAGCGCCTCGCACCATCAGCCGAAGGACGGCAGGATGAGCACGTAGGTGTCGATCGGCGCGTTGGGGTTGACCACCGGATTGCTCGGATTGCCGTCGCCCCAGTCGCTGTTGAACAGGATGCGCGTGCCACTGGTGCTGAAGGTCACATTCGGCTGCGCCCAGTAGTTGCTCTGCGGCGCGTTGCTGTAGTTGCCGGTGCTGCGGTGATGGGCGATGCGCCAGGTGGTGCCGCTGGTCAGATTGGTGATCATCAGCTCCTGGTCGAGGATGGTGCACGGGTTTGCCGTCGGGCCGCTGTTGCCATTCGAGCCCGGGGTTGCCACTCCCTTGCTGCCAGTCCCGTAGATATTGCCGGTCATGCCGGTGACCACCCAGGAGGGGTTCTTCCACGCGGTTGAACCGCTCAGGCTGCCCGTGGTCGGGTAGCCCCAGCCGCTGCTCTCGCCCACATAGTTGCTCACCGCGCCCGTGTTGATGTTGCAGACGATCACATTGCCATTGCCGCCGGTGTTGCGCGAGAACTGCGAGCCGACCAGCAGATCGTTGCCGTTGGCATCCATCGCGGTGTCGCAGTGCTCGTTGGTGTCGAAATTCACCATGCGCAGCAGCTTGCCGGTGGTGGCATCAAAAATGCCCGATTGCGTGGTCGGTGTGGAGTTGAGATTCGTGGCCGCAGCACCGTTCCAGATGAAGAACTTGCCCGACACCGACGGGAACGGCGTCGAGCCTCTGGCTTGCGGCTGCGGAATGGTCGAGTCGTAAATCGTGAATGCGCCGGTAGACTCGTTGAAGCCGAACACCCACATGCCCAGTTCGCCCGCGACGTTGCCGATCGGGCCGCCAAAAGCGCCGAGACCCCAGATGCGTTGCCCTTGCGCATTGACACCCAGCGCGAACGGATAACCGCAGCGAACGCCCGTCACGCCAGACGGGCAACCAGGCGGCAGTCCGTTGGGCAGGAAGCTGTGAATGATGGTCTTGACGCCGGTTTCCACGTTGATGGCGGTGAGGTCGGCCAGGTTCTGGCTGCCCATCTGGTGGTTGTCGATGTAGCGCAGCGTTGCCGGGTCTTGATGATCCCAGTAAAACTGCTCCACATCGCCCGGATTGATGTCGAGGAACTTGATGAAGGCATAGGTCGTGCCGTCGTACAGCGCCCAGCCCTGCTGTCCACCGGCCTGCGCTGTGGAGCCCGGCACATACAGGATGAAACGGGTTTCGTCGCAGTTCCACGCCATCGCGGTGGGGTAGGCCGGGGCGACGCACAGGTTGTTGAAATCCTTGACGCAATCCGTGATGCGAATGATCTTGACGCCAAAGTCGGGATCGGTGACGGTTTGTCCCTTGGCGGGCTTGGCCAAAGCGCTGTAGGGCACGGGCGACTGCCCGAATTGCTTCAGACCCGCGGAAAGATTCTGGCCAGACGCAACAGCCTGTGAAGGTTGCGATGTCTGCTGAGTCGTCGTGGTGGGCTGCGCAGGTTGCGTGGTTTGTTGTGTCGTCGATGTTGTTGTTGTCGTTTGCGACGACTGCGTGGGCGCAGTGGTTTGTGTCGGTTGCGGGGATGACGTGGTCTGCGTCGATGTCGGTTGTGTCGTGACCGGCTGTGTCGACTGCACGGGCGTGGGAGTCTGCCCGCTCGTCGTGGGGGTCGACGGCACAGCTGGCGCCGAACTCACCGAGGTCGTGGGTGCCGGGGTGACTGACGGGTTTTGCACGACGGGAGGCAATGAGCTGCCGCCCGTTGCAACGGGTAGTGCGCTCGCCTGAGCGCCGGTCGAACTCACTGTCGAGTTCACAGCGGGCGATGAGGCGGCCCCGCCGCCGCAAGACGCCAACGATCCTATCGCTGGCAGGCTCAACAGGGATTTCTGGATGAATTGACGGCGGGTTTGCTGCATGGTGCGACTCCGGATACGTGGTTGCGCATTTCGGCCCCCCGTGTCCGACGGGGCGTCTCATGCCGCATGAACCACGCAGATTCTGGCGAAGTCACAGGCCGTCATTTGGCAACCCATGGCGGGCGAAAAAAGTCACACCGCCGTTTGAAAAAAATGACTTATCCCCACTTTAAGGGGGGTGCAGTTGCCTGTCTGTATCTGAAAGTAAAAGTCGTGAGTTTTTCCCGCCACCCTCAGTCTGGAATCACTGCTGCTGACACACGGTATTGGTGTTCTGCAGGAAATTGGTCACCGTGGCCTGGCGGCCCTTGAACCACACCTGGAACGCGCTGTTGCGGTAGCGCGCGCCGTCGGCGGAGACGGTTTGGTCGAGGGTGAGGTTGCCCAGCGCGGTCTGCAGCGTGACCGACACATCGCCGAAGGTGGCGATGAAGGAGCTGCCGTCCTGACAATTGAAACGCACCGCGCCCGGGGGCAGGGCGGGCGCGCCTTGCTGCGGCGCCGACACCTCGGGCGCGGGAGCGGCAGGAGCGAGCTGCGATGGCGCATTGGTCGCTGGCGCGATGCCCGCCGGGCCGAGCGGCTGCACCGTGATCGGCGCGCTCGGCGCAAGAGGCTGCGCCTCGCTGGTCGGGGCCTGCGGCGTGACGGGCGCGTAGGTTGAAGGCGGCACGGTCACACGCGGGGCGGGCGGATTGAGCTGCTGCACCGGGACCGGCTGATTGAGATTCACCGGCGTGGCGCAACCCGCCAATGCCAGAACGCCCAGCGCCGCACAGCTTGCGCCCAGACGCAGGGATAGAGAGCGTTGTTGTTGCGGATTCATGCACGAACTCCCGAATTCTGTTGCAGAAATTGAACCATACAAACGCAACACGCACCCCCGCATGACGCCGCGCAACTGTAGAGACTTGTAAAGCCTGACCGGTGCGCTCGGCTCTTATGATGTTGCGGGTTTTTTCAGACACCGCCCTGCCGCGCGCAGAACAAAGCCGAGGAAACCGCCTTGCCGATCTATGCCCTCGCCGTGCTGCTGGGCTGTGCGCTGCAGACCACGCAGGCCTCCCTCTGGCCCCGCCCAGCCTACCTTGCCATCTGGGCGGCCGGGCTGCTGGGAAGTCTGCTTGTGCTGCTGTGGCATGGCCGCGGCAACAGTCTGCCGCGCAACAGCACGCTGCAACGCATGGGCACGCACGCCCTGCTCGCGCTCAGCGGCTTTGCATTGGCGTTTGGGCTGGCGGGATGGCGCGCCCACCCCATTCTGGCCGACCGGCTTGCGCCGGATGTGGAAACGCAGGTCCTCACCGTCCGCGGCGTCGTGGCCGATCTGCCGGTGCTGTACCCCGATGCGACCCGCTTTGTCTTTGAAGTCACACAGCCCGCGCCACACGGCGTGCCAAGTCGCCTGTCCCTGAGCTGGTACGCGAAGCGGGATCGTCATGCCGACCAGCCGCCCGCACCGCCCCGTGTGCATCCCGGGCAGGAATGGCAGTTTTCTGTGCGCCTCAAGCAGCCGCATGGTTTTGCCAACCCCGGCAGCAACGACACCGAGCTGACCCTGTTCCGCGATGGCATCGGCGCGACCGGCACCGTCAGCCGCATGGGCCCGCCGCCGCAACTGCTCGGCGTGCGCAGCGCCCCGTCCGACTGGGTTGCGCAACTGCGCGATCACCTGCGCCAGCGCATGATGACCGCGCTGCAGGTGGAAAGCGTCCCGATCGGGGGGCAGCGAGCGACCGCGAGCGTGGGGGCATCACGTTCCGCCGCAGGGCCGCCCCAAGGCGGAACGCGCCCCCTCGGGGGGCAGCGAGCGGGCGCGAGCGTGGGGGCATCTCCCCTTCCTTTCTCCGCCGACACCATCATCGCGCTGGCGCTGGGCGATCAGGCGGCGATTTCCCCGCAGGACTGGGCCGTCTACCGCACCACCGGAGTTGCGCACCTGATGAGCATTTCCGGCCTGCACATCACGCTGCTGGCCTGGATGACCCTGCAGCTCGTGGGCTGGCTGTGGCGGCAGACCGCACGCCTGCCCCGACCGTGGACGCTCATCGTGCCCGCGCCCACCCTGGCCGCCTGGGCCGCGTTGCTGGCGGCCACGGCCTATGCGCTGATCGCGGGTTGGGGCGTGCCGGCGCAGCGCACCCTGCTGATGCTCGCCGTGGTGCTGTTGCTGCGCCAGCGCGGACTGCGGGCCGACTGGCGCGATGTGATGGCGCTGGCGCTGATCGCCGTGCTGCTGTGGGATCCGTGGGCGGTGCGGCAGCCCGGCTTCTGGCTGTCCTTCGTCGCAGTCGGTCTGTTGTTCGCTGCGGGCAACCGCAGGCACCCCGAGACTGCGGCGCCTGCGTTCTCGGGCGCGCAAGCCGCATCGACGCCTGGAGTGTGGCAGCGTGGCTGGCACACCCTGTGCAACGTCAGCCAGGCGCAATGGGTGGCCACCATCGGCCTGTTGCCGCTGACCCTGCTGTTCTTTCAGCAGATCGCAGTGCTGTCGCCCGTGGCCAATGCCGTGGCGATTCCGGTGGTCACCCTGGCGGTGGCCCCGCTGTCCATCGCTGGTCTGCTGCTGCCCGCACCGCTGGACGGCTGGGTCTGGCAGCTTGCCGCCTGGCTGCAGCAGATGCTCGATCACCTCTTGCGGCAGATGGCGGCCTGGCCGCTGGCACAGTGGCATGCCGCAGCGCCCGACGCGGTCACCCTCGCACTGGCTGCGCTGGGTGCGTTGGCACTGGCCTTGCCCTGGACCTGGCGGCTGCGCGCGCCCGGCCTTCTGCTGATGCTGCCGCTGACCAGCAACCCCGGCACCGCGCCTGCGCCGGGCAATATGGAGCTGTGGTTTGCCGATGTGGGCCAGGGCATGGCCGTGGTCGTGCGCACCGCGCGGCACACCCTGCTGTATGACACCGGCCCGCAGCAGGCCCCCGGAGTGGACGCCGGCAGCCAGGTGCTGCTGCCCCTGTTGCACAGCCTGGGCATGCGCCATCTCGACCGGGTGGTGGTCAGCCACGACGACAGCGACCACTCCGGCGGCGCGCCAGCCATCGCCCGCGCGCACCCGGAGGCTGCGCTGCTGACCTCGGTTCCGGCGCATGCTGCCGCCCATCTTGGCTTCTCCAACCGCCAGCCCTGCATCGCCGGACAGCACTGGAGCTGGGACGGCGTGGACTTCCGCGTCATCAGCCCGCTGCCGGACGCGCCGCCGCGCAACGACAACGCCCGCTCCTGCGTGCTGCATGTGGCCGCGCGCGGCGGCTCGGCGCTGCTCACCGGCGACATCGACCAGGCGCAGGAACGCGCCCTGCATGCGGCAGGTGCGCTGCCCTATGCCGATGTGCTGCTGGTGCCGCATCACGGCAGCAAGACCTCGTCGAGCGACGCCCTGCTCGATACCGTGATGCCGCGGGCCGCCGTGGTGCAGGCGGGCTACCGCAATGCGCATGGCCATCCCCACCCGCTGGTGGTCGAGCGCTACGCCGCGCGCGGCATTGCACTGTGGCGCACCGACCTGCAGGGTGCCTTGCGCTGGCGCGACGCCGCGCCCGATGCGGTTCAGGGCTGGCGCGCAGCGACACCGCATTACTGGGCGCCCAAGCCACGATGGCCGGTGGATTCTCCCTGAAACGGCTCGGCTCTCCCCGTCAGACTTCGGCGTGATGACGCGTCTGGCCTGTATCTTGCTAACTCGCCTGCATGGCAACAGGCCTGCACAGACAGCCCTCCGAGAGACGACGATGCGCTTCTACGATGAAATGACTCCCGCCGAAGGCGGAGTCCGCCCCCACTACGCGCCGTATGCGCACTGGCTGGCGCAGCAGCCGCCCGACACCATGCGCGCCAAGCGCGAGGAGGCCGAACTGATCTTCCGCCGCGTGGGGATCACTTTCGCGGTGTATGGCGACGAGGCGGGCACCGAGCGGCTCATTCCCTTCGACCTGATTCCGCGCATCATTCCCGCGGCCGAGTGGAAACAGCTCGAAGCCGGGCTGAAGCAGCGCGTGACCGCGCTCAACCGCTTCCTCCACGACGTGTATCACGACCAGGAGATCCTCAAGGCGGGCATCGTGCCGGCCGAGCAGGTGGTCGGCAACGCGCAGTTCCGCCCCGAGATGATGGGCATCGACCTGCCGCACCAGGTGTATGCGCAGATCGCCGGCATCGACATCGTGCGCGCGGAAAACGCCGCGGGCGACGGTGAGTATTACGTGCTCGAAGACAACCTGCGCGTGCCCTCCGGAGTGAGCTACATGCTGGAAAACCGCCGCATGATGATGCGGCTGTTTCCCGAGCTGTTTTCGCGTTACGGCGTCGCCCCGGTGGCGCATTACCCCGACATGCTGCTGGAGAAGCTGCGTGCCGTGGCGCCGCCGGGAGTGAGCGATCCGACGGTGGTCGTGCTCACCCCGGGCATGTACAACTCGGCCTACTTCGAGCACGCGTTTCTCGCGCAGCAGATGGGCGTGGAACTGGTGGAAGGGCAGGATCTGTTCGTCCGGGACGACTTCGTCTACATGCGCACCACACAGGGCCCCCAGCGGGTCGATGTGATCTACCGCCGCATCGACGACGATTTTCTCGATCCCAAGGTGTTCCGCGCCGATTCGGCCATCGGCTGCGCCGGGCTGATGCGCGCCTACCGCGCAGGCAATGTGAACCTGGCCAACGCCATCGGCACCGGGGTGGCGGACGACAAGTCCATCTATCCCTATGTGCCGCGCATGATCGCGTTCTATCTGGGCGAAAAGCCCTTGCTGAACAACGTGCCCACCCGCATGTGCCGCGAGCCCGAGAGCCTGGCGTATGTGCTGGAGCATCTGCCCGACCTGGTGGTCAAGGAAGTGCACGGCGCCGGGGGCTACGGCATGCTGGTCGGCCCGGCGTCCACCCAGGCCGAGATCGCCGCCTTTGCCGAGAAGATCAAGGCGCATCCCGACCACTACATCGCCCAGCCCACGCTGGCGCTGTCCACCTGCCCGACTTATGTCGAGTCGGGCATCGCCCCGCGCCACCTCGACCTGCGGCCCTTCGTGCTGTCGGGCAAGACCGTGTCCATCGTCCCCGGCGGGCTCACCCGCGTGGCGCTGGCGGAAGGATCGCTGGTCGTCAATTCCTCGCAGGGTGGTGGCACCAAGGACACCTGGGTGCTGGAGAAGTAGACCCGCCCGCGCTCCGTCATCTTCCGGCTCAAGGAAACGCCCCATGCTCAGCCGCACCGCCGATCACCTGTTCTGGATGGCCCGTTACACCGAACGCGCCGAAAACACCGCGCGCATGCTCGACGTGCATGTGCAGTCCGCCCTGCTGCCGCAGGGTGCCGAGGCCATGCAACTGGGCTGGCGCGGGCTGCTGGGCATCTCCGAGCTGACCGCCGCCTACACCGAGCGGCATGGCGAGATCGACGCCGACAAGGTGCTCGACTTCATGGTGTGCGACACCAGCAACCCCTCGTCCATCCAGAGTTGCCTGCGCGCCGCGCGCGAGAATGCCCGCGCGGTGCGCGGCGCCATCACCACCGAGGTATGGGAGACGGTCAACCAGACCTGGCTCGAATCGCAGCGCATGCTGGCCAATGGCCTGTGCCGACTGGACCCGGCGCAGTATTTCGAGTGGGTGAAGTACCGCTCGCACCTCTCGCGCGGCGTCACCTCGGGCACCATGCTGCAGGACGAGGCGTATCACTTCCTGCGCATCGGCACCTTTCTGGAGCGCGCCGACAACACCGCACGGCTGCTCGATGTGAAGTTCCACGCGCTGCAGTCCGACTTCCACGGCTCGGTCAATGGCAATGGACGCCTGCAGGAGCACGACTTCTATCACTGGTCGGGCGTGCTGCGCTCGGTTTCGGGGTTCGAGGTCTACCGCAAGGTGTACCGCGACGTCATCACCCCCGAGCGCGTGGCCGGGCTGCTCATCCTGCGGCCTGACATGCCGCGGTCACTGGCGGCCTGCATGATGGCGGTGAACAACCACCTGCGTGCCGTGGCCAACCCGCAGTCGCGCGAAACCCTGCGCCGTGCCGGACTGCTCAATGCCCAGCTGCAGTTCGGTCGGCTCGACGACATCATGGCCACCGGGCTGCATGCCTATCTCACCCATTTTCTGGAACGCATCAACAACCTGGGCGTGGGCATCAGTCAAGACTTTCTGGCCGCCTGATCCAGCATGTCGCGTTCTCTCCTTCACCCAAGGTGCCCGATGTCCATCCACGTCAAGCTCACCCACACCACGACCTACCGCTTCGATCGTCCGGTCGGCATGTCTGCGCATGTGGTGCGGCTGCGCCCTGCGCCGCATTGCCGCACGCCCATTCTGTCTTACAGCCAGCGCGTCGAGCCGACCAGGCATTTCATCAACTGGCAGCAGGACCCGTTCGCCAACTATCTGGCCCGCCTGACCTTTCCCGAAAAGGCGACCCTGCTGCAGATCACGGTCGATCTGGTGGCCGAAATGGCGGTGTACAACCCGTTCGATTTCTTTCTCGAACCCGAGGCCGAGCAATTCCCTTTCAGCTACGCCCCCGAACTCAAGCAGGAACTCGGCCCCTATCTGGCCGCCGACCCGCTGACTCCGCGGCTGGAGGCCCTGCTGGGCAGCATCGACCGCACCCCGCGCCGCACCATCGACTTTCTGGTGGACATCAACCAGCGGTTGCAGCGCGACATTGCCTACACCATTCGCATGGAGCCCGGGGTGCAGACGCCCGAGCAGACCCTTGAACGCGCCTGCGGCTCCTGCCGCGACACCGGCTGGCTGCTGGTGCAGGTGCTGCGCCATCTGGGGCTTGCCGCGCGCTTCGTCTCCGGCTACCTCATCCAGCTCACGCCCGACGTGAAGGCGCTCGACGGCCCCAGCGGTGCCGAGGCCGACTTCACCGATCTGCACGCCTGGTGCGAGGTCTATCTGCCCGGCGCAGGCTGGATCGGCCTCGACCCCACCTCCGGCCTGCTCGCGGGCGAGGGCCACATTCCGCTGGCCTGCACCCCCCAACCCTCGGGCGCCGCGCCGGTCGACGGCATGATCGATGAATGCGAGGTGGAGTTCAGCCACCACATGGAAGTCACCCGCATCTTCGAGTCACCGCGGGTCACCAAGCCCTACACCGACGACCAGTGGCAGGCCGTGCTCACCCTGGGCGAACTGGTCGATCAGGAGTTGAAGAATGGCGACGTGCGCCTCACGCAGGGGGGCGAACCGACCTTTGTCGCCACCACCGACCGCGACGCGCCCGAGTGGAACACCGACGCACAGGGCCCGACCAAGCGCGGGTACGCCGCAGAACTCATCGGCAAGCTGATCAAGCGCTACGGTCCCGGCGGCTTTCTGCACTTTGGCCAGGGCAAGTGGTATCCGGGCGAGCAGTTGCCGCGCTGGGCGCTGTCGGCCGTGTGGCGGCGCGACGGCCAGCCCTGCTGGCACAACCCCGAGCTGTTTGCAGACGAGCGCCTGGGCGGCACCGCCACCCACCTCGACGCGCACACCTTCATCCTCGCCCTGGTCGATACCCTGGGCGTCAACCCGGCGCATGTGCAGACCGGCTTTGAGGACACCTGGTATTACCTGTGGCGCGAGCGCCGACTGCCGCTCAACGTCGATCCCTTCGACTCGCGGGTGGAAGACGAAATGGAACGGGCGCGACTGCGCAAGGTGTTCGACCAGGGGCTGAAAACCCCCACCGGCTACGCCCTGCCGCTGCGGCGCGAGCCGGGTTACCCGGAGCCCAGCGGCCCGAGCTGGATCTCCGGGCCTTGGTTCTTCCGCGACGAACGCATGTACCTGTTCCCCGGCGACTCGGCCATGGGCTGGCGGCTGCCGCTCGACTCCCTGCCCTGGGCCACCGAAGGCGAGCGGGCGTCCGACTGGCCACAAGACCCGTTCGCGCCGCGCCGGTCTCTGCCCACAGCCGTCGCGCTGCGCACCCAGTACGGCCCGATGCACCGCATTGGAGGCGGCTACGCGGAGGGCGGCACCGTCGGGGTGCAACACCAGGGCCCGGATGCACCACGCCGGGGCGCGGGCGCCGGAACCGCGCCGCTGTCCAGCGGCGACGGCCAGCGGATGCGCCCGGGCGACGGAAGGCAGCCCGAACGCTTCGAGTCCGGCGGCTGGATTGTGCGCACCGCGCTGTGCGTGGAGGCGCGCGGCGGCATTCTGTATGTGTTCATGCCACCGCTCACCTCGGCGGAAGACTATCTCGACCTGCTCGCCGCGATCGAGACCACGGCGCAGCGGCTGCAGGTCAAGTTGGTCCTCGAAGGCTATCCACCCCCACGTGACCCGCGCCTGAATCTGCTGCAGGTCACGCCCGATCCCGGGGTCATCGAGGTCAACATCCACCCGGCGCACAACTGGGCCGAACTGGTCGACCAGACCGAGTTTCTCTATCAGGCCGCGTTCGAGACCCGGCTGGGCGCGGAAAAATTCATGCTCGACGGCCGCCACACCGGCACCGGCGGCGGCAACCACGTGGTGCTCGGCGGCGCCACCCCTGCCGACAGCCCCTTCCTGCGCCGCCCGGATCTGCTCGCCAGCCTGCTGGCCTACTGGCACAACCATCCCAGCTTGAGCTATCTGTTCTCCGGCCTGTTCATCGGCCCCACCAGCCAGGCGCCGCGGGTGGACGAAGCGCGCGACGATCAGGTCTATGAGCTCGAGATCGCCCTGGCCGAGCTGCGCGCCAACCGCGCGCGCTACGGGCAGGAGGCGCCCCCGTGGTTCGTCGACCGCACCCTGCGCAACATCCTGATCGACGTCACCGGCAACACCCACCGCAGCGAGTTCTGCATCGACAAGCTCTACAGCCCGGACGGCGCCACCGGGCGGCTCGGCCTGCTGGAGTTGCGCGCCTTCGAGATGCCGCCGCATGCCCGCATGAGCGTGGTGCAGCAACTGTTGCTGCGTGCGCTGATCGCCCGTTTCTGGCACACGCCCTACACCGCCGCGCTGCAGCGCTGGGGCACGGCGCTGCACGACCGCTTCCTGCTGCCCACCTTCATCGCGATGGATTTCGACGACGTGCTCACCGAACTGCGCGAGGCCGGGTTCGACTTCGATCCGCAGTGGTTTGCGCCGCACCACACCTTCCGCTTCCCGCTGCTGGGCGACTTTGCTGTGCGCGGCATGAAGCTGGAGCTGCGCATGGCGCTCGAACCCTGGCATGTGATGGGCGAGGAAGGTGCGGCAGGCGGCACGGTGCGCTATGTCGATTCGTCCCTGGAGCGTCTGGAAGTGAGAATCAGCGGCCTGACCGACAGCCGCCATGTCCTCACCGTCAACGGTCAGGCGGTGCCGCTGCAGCCCACCGGGCGCAGCGGCGAGTATGTCTGCGGCGTGCGCTACCGCGCGTGGCGTCCGCCCTCGGCGCTGCACCCCGGCATTGGCGTGCACGCGCCGCTGACCTTCGATCTGGTCGATACCTGGATGGAGCGCTCGCTCGGCGGCTGCCAGTACCACGTCGAGCATCCGGGCGGCAGCAATCCCACCACCTTCCCGATCAACGCGTACGAGGCCGAAAGCCGCCGCCTGGCGCGCTTTTTCCGCATGGGCCACACGCCGGGCCGCATGCGGGTGGCGCCGGCGCATCCCAGCCTGGAATTCCCCTTCACCCTGGATTTGCGAACGGGACGTGGAGTTTGACCGGAATCGGGGGATGCGCCGTGCTGCGCTGGCCTCCCCCGCATGCCACAATGCCATATGGTCAGCCTGTTCCAATCTCCATCACAATCGCAGGGCCAGTCCAATGCGGGCGACGACTGCGCCGCGCTCGCCCGTGACCTGGCGGCCCCGGTCATCCCCGGACATTGGGATGAATTGCGTGGCAGTGTGTCCGACGGCCTGGCAGGTGCGCCGCTGGCCCCGTTGTGGGATCAGTTCTTTCGCCTGCTCGGCCCAGGCGGCTTCGACAGCCTGAGCACCCGCCAGCAGCAGTTGCTGCAGCAGATTCACGACGACGGCGTGACCTACAACGTCCATGCCGACGCCGCGCAGGCGGTGCGGGCCTGGTCGGTCGATCTGTTCCCGCTGCTGGTCGATTCCGCCTCCTGGAAGCAGATTTCAACCGGAGTTGCGCAGCGTGCCGCGCTGCTCAACACCATCCTGGCCGACATTTACACGGGGCCGCAGCGCACCCTCAAGGAAGGCTTGCTGCCGCCCGCGCTGGTGCAGGGTCACCCGGGCTACCTGCGCGCGGTGCACGGCCACGCGCCGCCGGGCAAGATCTGGCTGCACATTGCCGCCTTCGATCTGGCGCGGGGGCCAGACGGCGTCTGGCGCGTGGTCAACCAGCGGGTGCAGGCGCCGTCCGGCCTGGGCTATCTGCTGGAAAACCGCATCCTCATCTCCCGCCTGTTCCCGGAGGCGTTCAGCCAGCTCAAGGTGCAGCGTCTGGCCGCCAGCTACCGGCTGCTGATGGACACCTTGCTGCGGCTGTCGCCCGGCGGCGTGGGAAGCCGCGTGGTGCTGCTCACCCCCGGCCCGTACAGCGAGACGTATTTCGAGCAGGTGTATCTGGCGCGGTATCTGGGCATCACCCTGGCCGAGGGCAGCGACCTCACGGTGCGCGCAGACCGGCTGTTCCTCAAGACCCTGCGCGGTCTGGAGCCGGTGCACGTGATCCTGCGGCGGCTGGACGACAGCTTCTGCGACCCGCTGGAGCTGCGCCCCGACTCGATGCTGGGCGTGGCCGGGCTGCTGCAGGCGGTACGCGCGGGCAACGTGCTCATGGCCAACGCGCTGGGCGCGGGCTTTCTCGAATCGACCGCGGTGCAGGGCTTCTTGCCCAAGCTGTGCCAAACCCTGCTGGGCGAACCGCTCAAGCTGCCTTCGCTGCCCACCTGGTGGTGCGGCGAGCCGGGGGTCTGCGACAAGCCGCTGGACGATCTGCGCAACTGGGTGGTCAAGCCGGTGCATGCCGATTGCGGCTTCGAGCCCACGGTGATGTCCAGCCTGGACTTCGGCCAGCTGCCGCCGTGGCGCGAGCGGGTGCAGTCCAACCCGGCACTGGTCACGCTGCAGCAGTATCAACCCCTGCCGCATGTGCCGGTGTGGAGCAATGACCGCCTCGCCGCCCGTGCGGCCATGCTGCGGGTCTATGCCATTTCCGACGGCCAGGGCGGCTGGCGGGTGCTGCCCGGCGGGCTGGTGCGCACCGCGCCGCGCGGCGGCAACACGGTGTCGATGCAGCGCGGCGGCAGCAGCCAGGACGCCTGGATCATCACCGGCGACGCGGTGGACGACTCCACCCTGCTGCCCGCGCCCATGCGCCCGCAAGACCTGGTCAACCACCACCGCGTGGTCACCAGCCGCGCGGCAGAAAATCTGTACTGGCTGGGCCGCTACTGCGAGCGCGCCGAATTCAGCGCGCGGCTGGCGCGCATCACCCTGCGGGCGCTGTCGGGCGACGACGACATGGGCCCGGCCGTGCGCGACATGCTCGACCAATGGTGCCGCAGCACCGGCCTGATCGCGCAGGACGCGCCCGAACTCAGCGACAACGCGCAGGGCTTCGAGCGCTGCATCGTGCGCGGCCTGACGCCCGGGCCGCATCAGGGCGGCATCGTGCAGAACCTGCAGGCGCTGGGCAACGCCGCCGCGCAGGTGCGCGAGCGGCTGGGCGGCGATCACCGGCAGTGGATCGCCTCGGCCACCGCGCTCGAACTCCTGCCTGCGAGTGCGCGGCGCGAGGAACTGCAATCCACCCAGGCGCTGCGCGGGCTGGAGCAACTCACCGAGGTGCTCAGCGCCATCACCGGCGCGCAGACCGACCGCATGACCCGCGACGACGGCTGGCGGCTGCTGAGCATCGGCCGTCACATCGAGCGTCTGCTGCTGCTTGGCGACGCGCTCATCGTGGCCTTCCGCAGTGGCGCGGTGCACAGCGACAGCGGCTTCAACCTGCTGCTGGCGCTGTTCGACAGCACCATCACCTACCGCGCGCTCTACCAGAAGCGGCTGGAAATTCCGCCCCTGCTCGACCTGCTGATGCTCGACCGCGAAAACCCCCGCGCCCTGGGCTGGGTGGCGCAGACCCTGCGGGCGCGCATGGCCAAGCTGCCAGCCAGCGCCGAGGACAAGGCCGCGCTGCTCGCGCTCGCCCCCGATCCGGACGACTGGCACCTGCCCGAGCTGTGCACCCATACCAACGAATCCCACTACAACTGGCTGGATCTCACCCTCACCCAGGCCATCGACGGCGCCTGGCGGCTGTCCGACGAGATCAGCCGCCGCTACTTCGCCCATGCCAACGCCCCCGACCGCACCCTGGGCGGCTATTGAGCGCCCCGCCTCTGCACCCCATGAACATCCCCTCAACCGACGCCCCTGCGCCACCTGCGTCCGACGATGTGCTCTACCGCGTGGTGCACGAAACCGCCTACGCCTACGCCACCCCGGTGGAGCTGGCGCACCACCTTGCGCACCTGTGCCCGCTCGACCATGCGGCGCAGGAACGGCTCGACTACGTGTGCGAGATGCATCCCGAGCCGGAGCATCGCCACAGCGATGTCGACGTGTTCGGCAACCAGCGCGAATTCTTCGCCTACTACAGCCCGCACGACACCCTGAGCGTGCGCGCGGTCAGCCTGGTGCGGGTTCGCACGCCGCGCGCCGCCGACTGGTCGGCCAGCCCCGCGTGGGACACTGTGCGCGAACAACTGCTCTACCGTGCGGGCAAGCCCTATGTGGCCGAGGCCCAGTACACCTTCGGCACGCATTTCTCTCCACTGTTCGCCGCTGCAGCCACCTACGCCCAACCCAGCTTTCCCGCCGGACGGCCGCTGCTGGATGGCGCACTCGACCTGATGCACCGCATCCACGCCGACTTCACCTACAACCCCGACAGCACCGAGGTGCAGACCCGCGCCCCGCAGGCGCTGGAGCTGCGCGCCGGGGTCTGCCAGGACTACGCCCATGTGATGATTTCCGCGCTGCGCAGCCTGGGACTGGCCGCGCGCTACATCAGCGGCTATCTGCGCTCACACCCCCGGGCCGGAGAGGAACAACTCGTCGGCGCCGACGCCTCGCACGCCTGGGTGGCGGTCTGGTGTCCGGTCAACGGCTGGGTGGAATTCGACCCGACCAACAACCGCCAGCCCGCGGCCGACTATGTGCGCATCGCGATGGGCCGCGATTTCGCCGATGTGTCGCCGCTGCGCGGCGTCATCCGCGGTGGCGGCGAACACACCCTCAAGGTCGGCGTGCATGTCAGCGCAGTGCGCGCAGACTGACCGCCGCCGCTGCATCAGGGCTGTTCAGGTTCGCAGCCGATTGAGCGACTGCAGTTCATAGATCAGCCGGGTGCGCACGCCGTTGATCGACAGGGTGTCTTCAATGCCCTTGACCGCACGGCCTGCGGCGGGCGCATACCAGTAATGGGTCATCACGGTTGCCTGCGCTGCGGTGTAGTGGCCCTGCAGGCGGTAGGCGTGAAACGTCCCGGCGGGCACGGTGACGGTCTGCTCGGCCTCCACGCTCACGCTCACGCCCAGCTTGGTGTGCAGCTCCCATTCGGGCTGGCTTTGCGTGACCACGTCCTTCCAGTTCTTGCCCACGCTCAGCGGAAACACGAACTGCGGAAATGCCGGGCTGTACTGGATGGCCTCGCCCGGCACGATCTCGCGCGACAGCAGGTCGAACTGGTTTGAGTAGATGTTCTTCAGCGCGGGCGAACCGGCCTTGTTGGTGCGCTGCACCTGCACATGCACTTCGCCGTTCGGCCCGATGTGCGTCACCTCGTTGGCCATGATCAGGCCCGGGTCACCGCGGTCGATTTCTTCCTGCGTGCGGGTCACATACACCCAGCGGTCGCCGAGGCGGATGTCGGGCAGATTCATCGTGGTCTCCTGGACGGGTTGAATGGTGGCAAGATTCTGCCCGCGCGCTCAGCCTGCCGCTGTGGGCGCCGAAAAATCCGCGCACCTGAAGGGGATCAGTCCGTGTCCGCGTAGAACCCGGCACGCCGGGTGCCGCGCGGCGCCTCGCCTTGCACTGCGGCGTTGATCGCGGCGATGTGCTCCGGCGTGGTGCCGCAGCAACCGCCGACGATGTTGACCAGGCCCTCGGCGGCAAACTCGTGCAGCAGCCGCGAGGTCACGTCTGGCGTTTCGTCGAAGCCGGTGTCGCTCATCGGGTTGGGCAGCCCGGCGTTGGGGTAGCAACTGATGAAGGTGTCGGGCGCGGCCTTGGCCAGTTCCTGCAGGTACGGCCGCATCAGCGCTGCGCCCAGCGCGCAGTTCAGGCCCACGGCCAGCGGCTGCGCATGCCGCACGCTGGACCAGAACGCGGTGACCGTCTGGCCAGACAGAATGCGCCCGGAGGCGTCGGTGACCGTGCCGCTGATGATGATGGGCAGGCGCTCGCCGGTCTCCTCGAACACCTCGTCCACGGCGAACAGCGCGGCCTTGGCGTTGAGGGTGTCGAAAATGGTTTCCACCAGAATCACATCGGCACCGCCACGAATCAGTGCCCGCGTCTGCTGCCCATAGGCGACGCGCAAGGTCTCGAAATCGACATTGCGCGCGCCGGGGTCGTTCACGTCCGGGCTGATGCTCGCGGTCTTGGGCGTGGGGCCCAGCGCGCCGGCGACAAAGCGCGGCTTGTCCGGGGTGCTGAACTTGTCGCAGGCGGCGCGCGCCAGCCGGGCCGAGGTCTCGTTCATCTCGTCGACCAGCTCGGCCATGCCGTAATCGTCCTGCGCCACGGTGGTCGCGCCGAAGGTGTTGGTCTCGATGAGGTCGGCGCCCGCGGCCAGATAGCCCTCGTGAATGTCGCGGATGATCTGCGGCTGGGTCAGGCTGAGCAGTTCGTTGTTGCCCTTGACGTCGCGCGGCCAGTCCTTGAAGCGCTCGCCGCGGTACTGCGCCTCGCTGAGCTTGAAGCGCTGGATCATGGTGCCCATGGCACCGTCGAGGATCACGATGCGCTGCTTCAGCAGTGCGGGCAGCTGCGCGGCGCGGGTGTAGGGCCGTTGTTCGGGAGGATGAATGGTGACCATCCCGGCATGGTAGAGGCAAACCGCCCGTGGCTGTCGCGCTGCGCGCCTGCGTTGCCGAGCGACCGCACCTTCTGCTACCACAACCCGCAGGGTCACGTTTTGTTGCAACGCAATGTGCTTGCGCGCCGTTAAGATCGCGCCGTGATGCGTGCCACCTTTCGCCAGTTTGCCTCGTTGCCGTCCTCCGCCCGCCTGATCTGGCTGGTGGTCTTGGCATTGGCGCTGCAGCCCCTGGCCTGGGCGCAGCAGCCAGCGGCGCAATGGGTGACGTTGCCGTATTGCACCACCAGCGCGGCGCCCGCCGCACATGCTGCGGCAAGGCCCACCGATGCCGCGCGCGACCATGCGCACCATCTGCAGGTGTTGCTCAACCCCGCTGCCGCGCTGAATGCCACCGGGTCGCAGTGGGCCCTGCCTGCGGCACCCACTGCGACGGTGGCGCTCGCCGTGCATACCGCGCAGCCAGACTTACCCGAGCCCGCAGCACCCCGCGCTGCCTCGCTGCGGCAACGCCCGCAACAACCCCGCGCGCCGCCGCAGATCTCCTGATCCGTTCCAACCGCAGCCGCTGCGTTCAACGCGGCGCTGTCCCCTGCCCGCGTCCGCGGGCGATGTGAACCGACTGGAGCACTCTTCATGCGCCCTTTTTTGCGCCCCACCACGCGCACGCTGCTGGCCCTTGCCTGCGGCGCCAGCGCCCTCGCCCTTCCTCTTACCGCGCAGGCCTGCGCCACCTGCGGCTGCAGCCTGAGCACCGACGCGGCAATGGGTTATTCCGCCGCCCCGGGCTGGCGGGTGAACCTGCAATATGACTTCATCAACCAGAACCAGCTGCGCAGCGGCACGCACGCGGTCTCGGCGGCCGGCGTCGCCGCGCTCAACCCGGATGCCGGCCAGGAGGTCGAGCACGACACCATCAACCGCTACCTCACGCTGGGCATCGGTTACAGCCCCAGCCCGGACTGGAATTTCAACCTCCAAATCCCGTACATCGACCGCAGCCACACCACATACGGCGCGGCCACGCCGGATCAGCTCACCCCGGACAACCTCAGCGGCGCGACGGTCTCCAGCCTGGGCGATGTCAAGTTCATCGCCGCCTGGCAGGGGCTGCTGCCGACGCACAACCTCGGGTTTCAGCTCGGCGTGAAGCTGCCCACCGGGCGCTACGGCGGCCCGAACGCCGACGGCACCGGGGTGGTCGGGCGCAACCCTGTGGCGTTCAGCCGCGGGCCCAACGCACAGCAGCCCTCACCGGGCAATCTGCTCGACACCAGCCTGCAGCCGGGAACAGGCAGCACCGACCTGATCGTGGGCGCCTATGCCTATCAGCCGATCAGCCAGAACTTCGATGCCTTCGTCAACGGCCAATTCCAGGCCGCCGTCGCGCACCGGCTGAACGCGCCCGGCGCAGACTACCGCCCGGGCAACCTCGCCAGCCTGAGCTTTGGCTTGCGCTATGAAGCGCACCCCGACTGGGTGCCGCAGCTGCAGGTCAACCTCACGCACAAAAGCCACGACCAGGGCGCGCTGGCCGACACCGCCGATACCGCAGGCACCGTGGCCTACCTCAGCCCCGGCCTGTCGGTCACGGTGGCCAAGGGCTGGCAGGCGTATGGATTCGTGCAGTTGCCGGTCTACAGCCAGCTCGACGGCGATCAACTCTTCCCGCGCTGGACAGCCAGCCTGGGAATCAGTACGGCGTTTTAAGCTCTCATTTGTTTCCTCATCCGCTTCGTCTCCACTGGAGTTCACCATGCGTTCAAGTTCTTCTCTTTCTCGCACCGCACTGCGCGGCCTCGCCGCAGGCGTGCTCAGCCTGGGGCTGCTCGGCTCTGCCCTTGCTGCAGGCATTCAGGTGACGGATGCCTGGATCCGCTGGCTGCCGTCCAACCTGCCGGCCGGTGGCTATGCCAAGGTCACCAACGACACCGACAAGGAGGTCAAGCTGATCGGCGCGTCCAGCCCGAAATACGGCATGGTCATGCTGCACCAGACGATGAACAAGAACGGCATGTCGAACATGGTGCATGTCGACGCCATCGCCATCGCGCCGCACAAGAGCATGGCCTTCACCCCGGGCGACTATCACATCATGCTCATGCAGCCCAAGCCGGGCATCGAGCCGGGACAGAAGGTGCCCGTCACGCTGAAATTCTCGGACGGCCAGTCGGTGACCACCGAGTTCGAGGTGCGCAAGCCCACCGCCACCGGCCCCGGCGACATGAAGGGCATGGACATGGACCACATGCACGGCATGAAGCACTGAGCTGCAAGGCCATGACCGGTTTGTCCCGACGCGCGCTGCTGCAGCGGAGTGGCCTGCTCGGCCTGAGCGCCCTCGGCTGGCGAATGCAGGCTGCGTGGGCGGATGGCTTGACCATCGGCCAGCCCGCACCGACCGCAGTGCTGCACACCCTGGACGGGCGGACCCTGTCCACGGCCGACATGCGCGGACAGGTCGTCATCCTCACCTTCTGGGCAACCTGGTGCGACCCCTGCCGGGAGGAGCTTCCCCTGCTCTCGCGCTACGCCGCCGCGCATGCGGCGCAGGGCCTGCGGGTGCTGGGCTTCTGTCTGGATGGGGCCGACCGAATGGCGCAGGTGCGCGCCGTGGCCGAGACCCTGTCCTTTCCCGTTGGTCTGCTGCCCAGCCCGTGGTTCGGTGCCTATGGCCGCATCTGGCGCATTCCGGTGAGCTTCGTGATCGACCGCGCCGGTCGCCTGGCCGACAACGGCTGGAACGACCCGCATCCGGCGTGGACGCAAGAGCGGCTGCAGCGCGTGATCGGGCCGCTGCTCGCCTGAGCTTGCGCCTCAGTGCATGAAGCCGATGCGGGACTGACGCCGCAGACGCTCGAAATCGAAGTCCTTGGCGGCCAGCTCGGTGCGACCATCGAGCTTGGCCGCGCCGAAGGCATTGAGCAGCAGGCGGCGCAGCTCACGCGGCTTGCAATGCTGCAGCCCGTCGAGCACGGCGTCGCCCGGCTCCTCGGGAAACGCCGCGCCCCAGTCATGGCTGCTGCGGATCTCGCGGTACAGGGTGCTGGCGATCTTCCGCGTGCCCTCGGCATCCGGCGGGGGGATGTCGTACACATTGAGCCGGTTGAGAATCGGCTCGGGAATCTGGCTGGCGTCGTTGGCGGTCGCGATCCAGATCACGCTGCTGCAGTCGATCGGCACCTCGGCGAACTCGTCGGTGAAGGCGCGTGCGGTGTCCGCCTCGAGCAGGCTGTAGAGCGCGCCCAGCGGGTCGTACTGCGCATGTCCCGCGGCCTTGTCGATCTCGTCGATCACCAGCACGGGGTTGGCATATTCGCCGCCCACCAGCGTGTCGAACACCTTGCCCGGACGTGCGTTTTTCCACTGCGACGACGCGCCCGACAGAATCCACCCGGCGGTGAGCGCATTCATCGGCGCCACCGCGCAGGTAGTGCCCAGCAGCGCCGACACCCGCCGGGCAAAGTGTGTCTTGCCGATGCCCGGGTCGCCCAGCAGCAGCATGGGCATGATTTCCACCGGATCGCGGCTGTCGGCGCACAGCGCCACGCTGCGCTGGATGTCGCGCAGCGGCGCGCCGAAATTGGGCAGTTCGGCACAGAGCTGTTCCACCTGCGGCGCGTCCTGCGGCTTGATCGCCAGCCGCTCGCCACCTGTGGCGAGCATGCGCTGGTAGGTGCCGCGCAGCGTCTCGTTGGCATCGGGGCCCATCGCCTGGAGCTTGCGCTCCACGGCGCTGACGTCGAACACGGTTTTGTAGGCGGCAACGGCAAGCATGGGGTTCTCCTCAAAGCAGGTTGATCGAAACAAGCATCAACCATGCCTGCATCATCGGCACAAACCGGCTGCGGTTCAAGAGAGCAAACCATGCGCCCCATCACCCAAAGGGTCGGAGCGTGAAAAACTGCGCAATCACTCAGATTTCGACCTGCGTGCCCAGCTCCACCACGCGGTTGGGCGGGATGCGGAAGTAGTCGGACGCGTCCTGCGCGTTGCGGCTCATCCACGAGAACAGCACCTCGCGCCACAGCGCCATGCCGGGCAGCTTGGACGGGATGATGGTCTGCCGCGCGAGGAAAAACGAGGTTTCCATCAACTGGAATTCCAGGCCATACAGCCGCTCACACTCCTTGAGCAGGCGCTGGATGTCGGGCTCGTCCTGAAAGCCCAGTTCGACATGCAGCAGGTAGATGCCTTCTTCCATCGGCGTGAGCTTGAGCCCCTGCTCGGGCGGCACATGCGGCACGTCCATGGTCTGCGCCGAGAGGAAGAACACCCGTTCGTGCAGCACCTTGTTGTGCTTGAGGTTGTGCAGCAGCGCATGCGGCACCGTGGTGGCACTGGGGGTGAGGTAGATGGCCGTGCCCTCCACCCGCGTGGGTGGGTAGGTGGACAGGCTGGAGACGAAGTCCTGCAGATTCAGCGCATGTTCCTCGAGCTGGCGGCGCAGCAGGGTGCGGCCGCGCTTCCAGGTGGCCAGCAAGGTGTAGATCACCGCGCCGAACAGCAGCGGAAACCAGCCGCCGTGGTCGATCTTGAGCGCGTTGGACGACAGAAACGCCAGATCGATCAGCGCGAACAGGCCGAACACGACATTGGCCTTGGTCGCACTCCAGCCCCAGCGGTGCTGCGCAATCATCCAGATGAACGCGGTGGTGACGATCATGGTGATGTTCACCGCGATGCCATAGGCCGCAGCGAGGTTCTCGGCGGTCTTGAAACTCAGCACCAGCAGGATGACGAAGATCAGCAGCAGCCAGTTGATGAACGGCACATAGATCTGGCCCTGGTTTTCCTCGTTGGTGAACAGCACCCGCATGCGCGGCAGGTAGCCGAGCTTGATCGCCTGGGTGGTGATCGAGTAGGCGCCGGTGATGACCGCCTGCGATGCGATGATGGTGGCGGCAGTCGCCAGCAACAGCAGCGGCCACAGCGCCCATTGCGGCGCCAGATAGAAGAACGGGTTTTTGGTCGCCTCGGGATGGGCGAGCACCAGCGCGCCTTGACCAAAGTAGTTGAGCACCAGCCCGGGCATGACCAGGAAAATCCACGCCAACTGGATGGGCTTGCGGCCGAAGTGCCCCATGTCGGCATACAGCGCCTCGCCGCCGGTCAGCACCAGGAACACCGCGCCCAGCAGAATGAGCGCCACGCCGGGTTCGCGCGCGAACAGTTCGGCGCCGTAATACGGGTTGATCGCCAGCAGCACGGTGGGATTCTGCACCACCTGCGCCAGTCCAAGCAGGCCGATGGCGGTGAACCACAGCAGCATGATGGGGCCGAAAAACCGCCCGACCAGCGCCGTGCCGTGCTTTTGCACCACGAACAGCCCCACCAGAATGCCGGCCGTGATGGGCACGATCCAGTCATTGAAAATCGGCGTGGCCACGCTGATGCCTTCGATGGCCGACAGCACCGAAATGGCCGGGGTGATGACGCTGTCGCCGTAGAACATCGACGCCCCGATCAGCCCGAGGGTGATGGCCGCAGTACGGCCGCGCGTGCCCTTGGCGTAGCGTCGCATCACCAGCGCCATCAGCGCCAGAATGCCGCCTTCTCCGTCGTTGTCGGCACGCAGCACCAGCAGCACATACTTGATCAGCACGATCAGGGTCAGCGCCCAGAAGATCAGCGACAGCACGCCCAGAATGTTGTCCGGGCTGTAGGGCACGCCGTGATCGGGGCTGAACGCCGTCTGAAACGCATAGAGCGGACTGGTGCCGATGTCGCCATACACCACGCCCAGCGCGCCGAGGCTGAGCGCGGCCATGGCGGCCTTGTGTTCAGACGAGGAGGAAGAGTCAGTCTGCATGAGGAGTGTGCGGAGCCGCGCCCGCGCGCTGAGGAATGCGCGTCGCAGAATAGTCCATTCCATCCGCGCAGCGCGGCCGGGCCGTTCGGGCTGTTGGTTTTGCGCTGCAGCAATTGCACTGCACCGGCGCCATCCCTTGCCGCAGATCAAAACCCTGTGTCCTGCTTTGCGCAAACATTCATTCATTATGATGAATCAATCTCTCGACTTCCAGCCCGAGCTGCTCCAGCGTTTCGACATCTCCGGCCCGCGCTACACCTCCTACCCCACTGCCGACCGCATGCACTCCGGGTTTGGCTCCAGGGACTACGCCGAAGAACTGCGCCGCCGCGCACAGCGCCCTGGCGAGCCGGTGTCGCTGTATTTCCACATTCCGTTCTGCGAGACCCTGTGCTACTACTGCGGCTGCAACAAGATTCCCACCAAGAATCACGCGCGGTCGGCCCCGTACCTCGACAGCGTCGAGAAAGAGCTGGGCCTGATCGCCAGCATTCTGCAGACCCGCCTGCCGGCCACCCAACTGCACTGGGGCGGCGGCACCCCCACCTTCCTGAATGACGACGAAGCCGCGCGGCTGATGGACATGACGCGCGCGCACTTCGATCTGCAGCCGGGTGGCGAATTTTCCATCGAGATCGATCCGCGCAAGGTCGACGAGAGGCGGGTTGCGCATCTCGGACGGCTTGGCTTCAACCGCATGAGCGTGGGCGTGCAGGACTTCGCCCCCGAGGTGCAGCAGGCGGTCAACCGCATCCAGAGCGTGGAAGAAACCCGGCTGGTGATCGACGCCGCGCGTGCCAATGGCTTCTCGTCCATCAGCCTGGACCTGATCTACGGCCTGCCGTTCCAGAACCTCGAATCGTTTGGCCGCACCCTCGATCAGGTTCTGGCGCTGTCTCCGGATCGCCTGTCGCTCTACAGCTATGCCCACCTGCCGCACATCTTCAAGCCGCAGCGCCGCATCAACCCCGAAGACCTGCCCAGCCCCGAGGTCAAGCTCGGCCTGCTGGGACTGGCCATCCGGCGGCTGGAGGAGGCGGGTTACGTCTACATCGGCATGGATCATTTCGCCAAGCCGGACGACGAACTCGCCCGCGCCCAACGCGCGGGCAAGCTGCACCGCAACTTCCAGGGCTACTCCACCCAGGCCGAGCTCGATCTGCTGGCCTTTGGCGTGTCCAGCATTTCGAACGTGGGCAATTGCTACGCGCAAAACGCCAAGACCATTGACGAATACACCGAGATGCTGGCGTTCGACAAGCTGCCCACTGCGCGCGGCGTGCATCTCACCCCGGAAGACCATCTGCGGCGCGCGGCCATCCAGCGGCTGATGTGCGATTTCCACCTGGACCTGAACGCCCTGTCGGCGGAGTACGGCGTGGATGCGAAGGCAACCTTCGCCGCCGATCTGCAGCGTCTCAATCCACTGGAAGAAGCCGGTCTGGTGACCCGCGAGGGCGCAGAGGGACTGCATGTGCATGTCACGCCGCAAGGCCGTCTGCTGGTGCGGGTGGTGGCCATGCAGTTCGACGGCTATCTGCACCAGCCCCGCGAGCAACTGCTGCAGCCGCGCTACTCCAGGGTGATCTGATCGGCCCGGGGGCACGGCCCGCCGATAATGGAGGCCACGCCCCCTTCCTTCACGCCCCGATGAATCTGGTCAAGCCTCTGATCGCGTTGCTCGCGATCGTCAACCCTCTGGGCATCATCCCGTTTTTCATTTTGTTCACCGAGAGTTTCTCCAAGGAACAGAAAAAAAAGACCATCCTGGTCAGTTCGATCTCGGCATTTCTGGTCATTGCCATCAGCACCCTGGTCGGCGCCGATCTGCTGCACTTTTTCGGCATCTCCATACCGTCATTCCAGGTCGGTGGCGGCATGTTGCTGCTGATTTCCGCGATCAGCATGCTCAACGCCAAGACCGGCGCAACCAAATCCACCAGCGATGAAGTGGAAGAGGCCGCCGATCGCGCCAGCGTGGCCGTGGTGCCGCTGACCATCCCGCTGCTCACCGGCCCGGCCACCATCAGTACGGTCATCATCTACGCCAGCAACACCCATCACTGGTGGCAACACGCGGTGCTGATTGGCTACGGCGTGGTCATTGCCGGTGCGGCGGCGCTGAGTTTTCTGGCGGCAGAACCGATTGCACGTTTTCTGGGCAAAACCGGCATCAACGTGATGACGCGACTGATGGGTCTGATTCTCTCCGCGTTGTCCGTCGAGATGATGAGTGACGGCCTGCTCAAGCTGTTTCCGGGCCTGGGGCGCTAGGTCTGCTCCATTTCAGTGCGCTCAGGGTTCCCCCTAGTGCGTGTCGCGCACAAAATTTGAACAATGTTTCCAGTTGCTCGGGATACCCTCCCGTGCACCCCGATCAGAGGGACTGAGGAGACGAAAAACCGGCATGTCCGGTCTTTACACTACAGACTCGCTGCCCAAGCTGGCTCACCGGGCAGCACCCCGAGGCGTCGCGAACATCCGTTCCGGCGCCTTTTTATTTGCTTTTCTGGTTCTGCTCTCCACCACCCCGCAGGTTTTCCATGGAATTGATTCTGCTCGGCCTGGCCGCGCTGTTCGCCGGTTTTGTGGATGCCATCGTGGGCGGCGGTGGTCTGGTTCTCGTCCCTGCGCTGTTCGCCGCCTTCCCCGACACCACGCCCGCCACCCTGTTTGGCACCAACAAGGCCGGTGCCATCTGGGGCACCTCGGCGTCGATGTGGTCGTATGTGCGCCGGGTGCAGCCGCCATGGACCACCATTCTGCCGGCCACCCTCGCGGCGTTTATCGGCGCACTTTGCGGCGCCTGGCTGATCACCCAGGTGAAATCGAGCGACTTCCGCCAGGCCCTGCCCTTCATTTTGCTGGCCGTCCTGCTCTATACCCTCAAGCGCAAGGATCTGGGGCATCACCACAAGCCCCACCTCAGCGGCCTTGCCGAGCGCGCCCTGGCCCTCGGTGGCGGCTTGTTGATCGGGTTCTACGACGGCTTTTTCGGCCCGGGAACGGGGAACTTTCTGATCTTCCTGTTCGTGCGCGGATTTGGCTTTGATTTTTTGCATGCGTCGGCCAGCGCCAAGGTCGTCAACGTCGCCTGCAATCTGGCCGCGCTGCTGGTGTTTGCCAGCAAGGGCCATGTGATGTGGCAGTATGCGGCGCTGATCGCGCTGTGCAATATCGCAGGCAGCCTGCTGGGAACCCGGCTGGCCCTGCGCCGCGGCACGCATTTCGTGCGTGGCATGTTTTTGCTGGTCGTCGCGGCCTTGATTCTGAAAACCGCCCACGATGCGTTTTTCTGAACGCCCATGAAAAAGGCGCCGCTTGTTGCCAAGCGGCGCCCAGGCCATCCAGCGAGCGACGGCTGGAGTTACTTTTTCATCGGGCAGGTGTTCATGCCAATGATGGAATACAGCGGGCAGAACTTGAACAGACCCGTGAACAGGGGCACAACGCCGATCCAGCCCCAGACGCCGATGGTGCCCATCAGGGTCAAGGCGATCAGAACAATACCCACAACGATGCGCAGAATGCGATCAATCCCACCGACATTGAATTTCATGGCCTACTCCTGGAAAGAAACAATGCTGCGATTGGACACCTTTTTCCGTGACTGCACAGTGACCGCAGTCACACGCGGAGCCTGACGGCTCCCCGCATCACCCTGCAATCTCTCCGGCCGCCACCTGGCGCAGGACGGCCGGTTGCAGGATATCGATCTTTTCACGGGACAGCCCAACCCAGCCCGCAGACTCAAAGCGCTTGAGCAGGCGCGTGACCATTTCGCGCGCCGTGCCCAGACGGTCTGCCAACTGTTGATGCGTGCTCAACACACGCGGCCCCTGCCCCAGCAGCGCCTGCGCCAGGCGCTGATCCAGACGGTGAAAGGCCAACGCGTCGATCAGCGCGGTGAGGTCGGCCATGCGCGTGGCAAACTGACCGAGCACGAACTGCCGAAACGCGGGAACGCGCTGCAGCCAGCTTTCAAAGAGATCGGGACGAATCATCCACAGCGCGCCGTCCGTCTGCATTTCCGCGTGCGCGGACAGCGCCTCGCCTGAAAACAGACTGGCGGACGACACCAGACAAATCTCCCCCGGGGTGAGGCGGTACATCTCCAGCTGCCGCCCCGAGGGTGCCATGCGGAATACCCGCGCCTCACCTGCCAGCACCAGCGGGAAGCCACCACAGCTTGCTCCGGGCGCAAACAACTGCGCACCGCGCGGCACTTGCATGACTGCACCGCCCGCCGACCACTCGGCATCCAGCTCGACCGCCGGAACCGCAGAGAGTGCAGGGTAAAGAGTTTGGATGTCAGTCAGTGTTTGCATGGACAATGGATGGCGGCGAGTGGGTGCGGACGCGACGGGCGATGTTTCACGTGAAACAAAGCCCCTCAAGCCGGTTTCGCAGGGTTAACCCGCATAAAATGACTCGATTGAGGAGAGACACGTGGATTATCCCCGTAACTTTGATGTCGTTGTCATCGGCGGCGGGCATGCCGGGACGGAAGCGGCATTGGCCGCCGCGCGCATGGGATGCGCGACCCTGTTGCTCACGCACAATATCGAGACTCTGGGCCAGATGTCTTGCAATCCGTCCATTGGCGGCATTGGCAAGGGGCATCTGGTCAAGGAGATCGACGCGCTCGGCGGCGCCATGGCCGAGGCCACCGACGAAGCCGGCATCCAGTTTCGCATTCTCAACGGCAGCAAGGGACCAGCGGTGCGCGCCACACGCGCGCAGGCCGACCGGCAGCTCTACAAGCGCGCCATCCGCGGGCGACTGGAAAATCAACCCAATCTCTGGTTGTTCCAGCAAGCTGCGGATGACCTGCTGGTCGAGCCCACCGGCACCGGCGAGCGGGTCACGGCGGTCGTCACGCAGACCGGCATTCGCTTTCGCACCCGGACCGTAGTGCTGACTGCGGGCACCTTTCTCGATGGCAAGGTGCATATCGGCCTCGACCACTACGCCGCAGGACGCGCGGGCGATCCGCCCGCGCTGCGCCTGTCCGCACGACTCAAGGCATTGCAGCTGCCGCAGGGTCGCCTCAAAACCGGCACGCCGGCGCGCATTGACGGCCGTTCCATCGATTTTTCCAAGCTCATCGAGCAGCCGGGCGACCTCAACCCCATGCCGGTGTTCAGCTTTCTCGGCACACCCGATCAGCATCCCACGCAGGTGGCGTGCTGGATCACGCACACCACCGAGCGCACGCACGAGATCATCCGCGCCGGACTGGATCGCAGCCCGATGTTCACCGGTGTGATCGAGGGCGTGGGGCCGCGCTATTGTCCGAGCATCGAAGACAAGATTCACCGCTTCGCGGACAAGGCGTCGCATCAGGTCTTTCTGGAGCCGGAGGGGCTGCAGACCAATGAGTTTTACCCCAACGGCATTTCCACCAGCCTGCCCTTCGATGTCCAGATCGACATGGTGCGCTCCATTCCCGGGCTGGAAAACGCGCATCTGCTGCGCCCGGGCTATGCCATCGAATACGACTATTTCGACCCGACCGCCCTCAAGACCTCGCTGGAAACCAAGGCGATCGATGGATTGTTCTTTGCCGGGCAGATCAACGGCACCACAGGTTACGAAGAGGCCGCCGCACAGGGCCTGCATGCTGGCATCAACGCCGCGCTGCAGGTCCAGGGCCGCGAGCCGTGGTGTCCGCGACGCGATCAAGCCTACCTGGGTGTGCTGGTCGACGATCTGGTGACCAAGGGCGTGAGCGAGCCGTATCGCATGTTCACCAGCCGGGCCGAATACCGTCTCAGCCTGCGCGAAGACAACGCCGATCTGCGGCTGACCGAAATCGGCCGCAGCCTCGGCGTGGTGAGCGACGCGCGCTGGGATGCGTTCTGCCGCAAGCGCGACGCCATCGAGCGCGAAGTCCAGCGCCTGCGCGCCACCTGGGTGACGCCGCAAACGCTGCCGCCCGAGCAGGCGCAGGCGCTGCTGGGCAAGCCCATCGAACGGGAATACAACCTGGCCGATCTGCTGCGACGCCCTGAATTGCGCTATGACACGCTGACGCAGTTCCCCCACCCCGGCTTCGCGCCGGACGCGCCATTGGCCGACGCGGAGCGCGAGCAGGTCGAGATTCAGATCAAGTACGCCGGTTACATCGACCGGCAGCAGGAAGAAGTGGCGCGCGCTGCGCAGTATGAATCGCTGCGCCTGCCGGCTGACCTCAATTACCGCGAAGTCACCGGACTGTCGATCGAGGTGCAGCAAAAGCTCAATCAAGCGCGCCCGGAAACATTGGGTCTGGCCTCGCGCCTGTCGGGCATGACGCCAGCCGCCGTCTCCCTGCTGTTGATTCACCTGCGCAAAGGGGTGCTCAAGCAGGCACTGCGTCTGGAAAAGGATGCCGCCGCGTGAGTGCGCCCGCAGCACGCGCGGCAACCGCGTTTTCAGTCGAGGATTTTCTGCAACACACGCTGCAGACCCTCGGCCTTGCGTTCAACGCACGGCAACAGCAGCAACTGCTCGATTACACCGCCCTGCTGCAGCGCTGGAATCGCGTGTTCAACCTCACCGCCGTGCGCGATGTGGAAGGCATCGCCCGTTTGCATCTGGCGGATTGCCTTGCGGCCCTGCCTGCGCTGCAGCGCCGCGCGCCGAAGCGCATTCTCGATGTCGGCTCGGGCGGTGGGCTGCCCGGCATCATCCTGGCCATCGGCCTTCCCGAGACCACGGTCCATCTGGTCGACACGGTGCAGAAAAAATGCGCCTTCCTGCAACAAACCTGCGGCACTCTGGGCCTGCAGAACGCCCAGGTACATCATGCCCGGGTCGAGACTCTGCAGGACGCCACCGGATTTGACTGCATCACCAGCCGCGCCTTCAGCGATCTTGCCTTGCTGGTTCGCAGCACCGCCCACCTGCTCGCCTCGGGGGGGCATTGGTGCGCGATGAAGGGCCAGGTTCCGCAGGATGAAATAGCCGCCCTTCCGCCCGGCATCTCGGCGCAAGTCGACATCCTGAAGGTTCCGGGGCTGAGTGCGCAGCGCTGTCTGGTCTGGCTGCAGACGCAATCTTCTGACTGAACCACGACGGCGCTGCGCGGGCCTCCGGCACAATACGGCCTGGCTGGGCACGGCCCGCCACTGTTTCACGTGAAACATCCGTCTTTCTGGAGAACGCGCTTGGCGCAGATCTTTTGCATCGCAAATCAGAAGGGTGGGGTTGGAAAAACCACCACCAGCGTCAATCTGGCCGCAGCGCTGTCGCGCCTCGGCCAGCGCGTGCTGCTGGTCGATATGGACCCCCAAGGCAACGCCACCATGGGGTCGGGCATCAACAAACACACCCTCAACGCCTCGGTCTACGAGGTGTTGATCGAACAGGTCACCCTGCAACAGGCGCGCCAGCGCAGCGACGCCGCGGGCTACGACGTGGTCGGCGCCAACCGCGAGCTTGCCGGCGCCGAGGTGGAACTGGTGGACCAGCCGCAACGCGAACGGCGTCTCAAGTCGGCCCTCGCCACCGTCGCCTCCAACTACGACTTCGTTCTGATCGACAGCCCGCCGGCCCTGGGCCTGCTCACCCTCAACGGCCTGTGCGCAGCGCACGGGGTCATCGTGCCGATGCAGTGCGAATACTTCGCGCTCGAAGGCCTGTCCGATCTGGTGAACACCATCAAGCAGGTGCATGCCAACCTCAACCGCGACCTGCGCATCATCGGTCTGCTGCGGGTGATGTTCGATCCGCGCATCACCCTGCAACAGCAGGTCAGCGAGCAGATCAAGGGCCATTTCGGCGACAAGGTGTTCAACACCGTCATTCCGCGCAATGTCCGCCTGGCAGAGGCACCCAGCTACGGCCTGCCCGGCGTGGTGTTCGACCCCGCGAGCCGTGGCGCCAAGGCCTTCACCGAGTTCGCGCAGGAAATGGTGGATCGGCTGGCTGTACCCGCATGACGCAAGAACCCTCGTCTGCTTCCGCACGCATCCTGCTGCTGCCAGGCTGGCTGGGCTCCGGCCCCGGGCATTGGCAGCAGCGCTGGCACAGCCTGCATGGCGACGAACTGGTGGAGCAGGCCGATTGGGTCACCCCGCGCCGGGGGGACTGGATCGCCCGGCTGGAAGATGTCATCCTCGCCCAGCCCGGCCCGGTTGCACTGGTTGGCCACAGTCTGGGCTGCCACCTCGCGGCGGCCTGGGCACACAGCAGCAGACAGGCCCAGCGTGTCGCCTGTGCCCTGCTGGTCGCCCCGCCTGATCTGGCGCGCCGCGATCTGCCCCCGGCCCTGCTGCCCTGGGGACGGCCCCTGCCCGGACAGGCATTGCCGTTTGCCGCAACCGTCGTGGCCAGTGCGGATGATCCGTATTGCAGCCTGGATGCCGCGCAACGTCTGGCCAGCGGCTGGGGGGCCGACTGCATCGAACTCGGTGCGCTCGGCCACATCAACGCCGACTCCGGCCTGGGAAACTGGCCCCAGGGCCGGGCCTTGCTGCAGGCCGCCTTGCAGCGCAGCAGGCACAATGTCGTCCCTCCTCCGGTTTGACCGAACAACTCCCACACGCAGATGGCAACAAAAAAACCCAAAGGACTCGGGCGCGGGCTCGACTCCCTGCTCGGCCCCTCCGTCGAACTCACTGAGCTGGATGCCGCCGCGCTGCGCGAATTGCGGTTGGACGATCTTGTGCCCGGCCGCTTCCAGCCCCGCACCCAGATGGACGAGGGCGCGCTCTACGAACTGGCGCAGAGCATCAAGGCGCAGGGCGTGATGCAGCCGGTGCTGGTGCGCGCCCTGCCAGATGGTCGGTACGAGATCATTGCGGGGGAGCGCCGGACCCGCGCCGCGCGGCTGGCCGGTCTGGACACCGTGCCAGCACTGGTGAAGGACGCCGACGACCGCGCCACCCTGGCCATGGCGCTGATCGAAAACCTGCAGCGCGAAGACCTCAACCCGCTGGAAGAAGCCCGCGGCATTGCCCGGCTGATCGAGGAGTTCGGCCACACCCATGAGCAGGCGGGACAGGCCGTGGGCCGCTCGCGCACCGCGACCAGCAATCTGCTGCGCCTGCTCAACCTGGCGGATGCGGTGCAGACCATGCTGCTGGCCGGAGACCTCGACATGGGCCATGCACGCGCGCTGCTGGCGCTGGACAAGGCCCAGCAGGTGCAGGCGGCGCAGCAGATCCTGGCCAAGCGTCTGAGTGTGCGCGAGGCCGAGCGACTGGTCAGCCGCACCCAGCAGGAACAAGGCGGCGCCACGGCGCCAAAACAGGTGAAGCCGCCCAAGGACCGCGACTGGAAGCGCCTCGAAGAAGAGCTGTCCGAGCGCTTTACCGCGCCCGTCGAAATTCGCAGCAAGGCGGTGCGCAAGGGTCATCAAAGCGGCGAGATCGCCATCCACTTTTCCTCGCTGGACGAACTCGACGGCCTGCTCGCGCTGCTGCGCGGCAACACTGCGGAAACCTGAACCCTACTGCAACGCCGCCGACGCCGCCGCGAACCGACAGGCCGCATGGGCGTCTGCTTGCTGCACCGCGCAGCCCAGGGTGAGCCAGTAGGCCGCCAGCCGTCGGCAGACGACGCACATTTCGGCACTGAGTTGCGGGTGCTGTTGCAAGGTCTGCAGGTTGCGGCCAATTTTCTGCATCGCCGCGACGCTGGGCTTGTCCGCGTAAAACGTCATCAACGCCAGAGTGCCCGCGAGCAAGGGCTCCGGGGACTCACCCCGGTCTGTCTGCACATCCGTCATGGAAAGATTGCATGGCTGGCGTCTGTGCCGGAGGACTGGTCCGCACGGGCTGGCGAGCAAAGCTGCGAGAAAACTTCACGGACTTGCCGTGGCTTACTTGGTCAGAATCAACTTGTCCTGCCGGGTCAGGCGCAGTTGATAGGTCTGCCCCTGATGGCGGATCTGCACCACCGCGCCCTGCCGGAACAGTTCGCGCGAATGCAGAGTCAATCCGGTGTTCAGTGGGTTTTCCACCAACGCGCGGCGCGGCGCCATCCCCGGTTGTTCCTTGCTCGGCATGACGTTCATCGCGACCACTCCATCACGGCCCAGGTCAGCGCGAGCACCGCCAACAGACTGAGCCCCAGTTCTGCATATCCCATCTCGATTCCTCCATCGAACACAAACGCCCTGGCGACGGCTGGGGACACCTGATGATGCGCTTGCCTGTGCGGGGCAGCCCCGCAGGGGCTTGCGCGCATCGCGATGGAAGCCATCTTATTGCGAATCGTTCTTGTTTGCAAATGTCGGGCGAAATATGCGGTCTTGTGCGCGGGGGTCAGCCCGGTGACGGGCCGAGCCATCCCGTCCCACGGAGGCTGGTGCCCAGCGCCAGATGCGGCAAATCGCGCTCAGGCGCAATACATCTCGCTGCGGTTGCGCCCGCCCTGCTTGGCGCGGTACATCGCCTGATCGGCCATGGACAACACGGCGTCGATGCTCTGGACCTTCGCATCGCAACCGGCAATCCCCAGGCTCAGGCTGAGCCGCACCACCCCGGCGGAGGTCTGAAAGGGGTGCGCGGCAACGAATTCGCGCAGGCGCTCGGCGATGTCGAGCGCCTGATCCGCCCGGGCGTGCGACAGCAGGATGCAGAACTCCTCGCCGCCCATGCGTGCAAACACATCACCCTCGCGCAGCAGCGAGAGCACCACCTGCGCAAACTCCACCAGCACTTCATCTCCCACCGGATGACCATACCGATCGTTGATCTGCTTGAAGTGGTCGAGGTCGAGCAGCATGACGCACGGGCCCGGACCCTCATCGGGCGCCTCCTGAATGGCCCGATCGACCGCAGCGAAAAAGCCCCGCCGGTTCTGCACCCCGGTCAGCGGATCGGTGTAGGCCAGCGCGCGCAACTGATGCTCCAGCTTCTTTTGCGCGGAAATCTCCACCATGCCGGTGATCAGGCAATCCTCCCCGGCAAAGCGCACCAGCCGCATGGACACGAGCACATCGACCGGCGGGCCGCCAACCGTCTTCAGCCGGATTTCCGCCTGCTGCACTGCGCCCTCCTCCCGCAGCCGTGCCAGCAACAGCGCGCGCTGCCCCGGATCGACGTAAAAATCCGTGGTGAAAATGGTGTCCGACAGCCGGTTTTCGGGGTCGATCAGCGTCTTGGCCGCGGCGTTGAAGCGCAGCACACGGGAATCCGCCACCCGCGTCAGCACCAAGGGCATGGGCGTGGCGTCGAACAGGCGCTCCAGGTTGTTCTCGCTCTCCTCGGCGTGAAGCCGGGCCTCCTGCGCCGCCTGGGCCTCGGACTGCAGCCGCCGCCGGTCGAGCCAGGCCACGCGCAGGCCCCGGCTGAGCGACACCGCAATCTGCCATCCGGCGACATTGGCGAAACCAAACAGCACCACCGCAATGCTGACAAACTTCGCGTCGAAGTGCAGCGACGTCCAGACCACGATGGCGAACAGGGCAGTGAACACGCCGCCCACCCACAGCGCCTCGCGCCGCAGGATGGGCACATAGGCATACCCCGCGAAAATCAGCGCCAGCGCAGTGATCGAGTGGTAGTCTGCGTTGCCGCCATAGGCCAGCACGACCAGCAGGAACAGCGCCATGATGCTCAGCTCGAACCCGAGCAGCAGGTTTGCGACCCGACGCACATGATCCACATGCCCGGCCTTGCCCAGGTGGGCCAGGCCAAATCCCCAGCCCAGAATGACAAACCGTGCAGCCAGCAAGCTCCAGTACACCCAGGTGGCACCCAGTACGGCCAGATCGGTGAACGTGGCCGAGAGGAAGGCCAGCGCGCCATAGAGCCCGATCTGGCGCACGCGCGGCCCCAGACTCGCCCACTCCGCGCGAACGAACGCCTCCTCATGCGCGGGATTGACGAACAGACCATCCGCACCGATGCGCCATTGCGCATCCGGGTCAACGGGAAGGGGGTTGCTTGCCATGGAATGTCGGTCGGTGCAGCGCGGTCCGCATCCGAGAATGCTCCCGCGCAGAATCGGCTGCCATCGTATGCCGAAGGGCACCCGGTTCACCAGCCAGGCGGTCTGCAAAAGCGGAATAGTTCACAGTTTGCGCAAGAGTCATGGGCTGTCCGAGCAAAACCCAAGCCATTTCATCGTTCCGCAGTGAAAATGCGCTGTCGTCTGACTCACCCCTTTTCCGCAGCACCATGACCGCCAGCCTGATCCGCACGACATTCGACAACGCCACGCCGCAGCCGGACGCCGCGCCGTTTGCCTTGAGTCATGCACAACAGGACATTCTGTTGCGGCAGGAACTGCTGGGCAGCGCCATCTACACCATCGGCCTGACCATCTCCATCGACGGCGAGCTGAACGTGCCCTTGCTGCAGCGGGCCATGCGGGACGTGATCGCCGCCGAACCCATGCTGCGCGCGCGTGTGCTTGCCGCGCCCGACGGCCCGCAGTGGCAAGTCGCCAACGCACTGGCCTGGACGCTGCCCTACACCGACTGGCTCGCCCAAACCGGTTCGCCGCAGCGCGCCGCAGAGCAAGCCGCAGCCGACATCGCCGCGCTCAAGTCGGAGGGCATCGATCCGTCCGGGCCCACCCTGTGGCGTTTCGCGCTCTACCGCACCGGGCCGACGCGGCATGAATGGCTGATGTGCTTCAACCACGCCCTGCTGGACGGCTATGGCGTGATGCTGATCGGTCAACGCATCTTCCGCCGCTACAACGCCCTGCTCGGCAACGACGCTGCCGCCCTGGAGCCCGGCCCGAGCTACGCCCGCTTTGTCGCGCGCGAGCAGGACGACGCGCACTCATCCCGCCATGCGCGCAACAGGGCGTTCTGGGAGGAACGTCTGTCCGGAATGGATCGCACCACAGCCGTGGCGGCCACGCCCGATCTGCAGGCGCTGCCCCACCCCACGCAGCACCGGTGGGAAGTCAGCCTGGCGCGCTGGCAACGCTATCTCGACCGCGCCGCAGAACAGGGCCTGTCGCCTGCGCAGGCGGTGATGTTCTTTCTGGCCAGCTATCTGGCGCGGGTCTCGGGGCAAACCGACATCCTCATCGGCATGCCGCTGCACAACCGCCGCGACGCGGTCGACAAGCAGACCGTCGGCCTGTTCGTCAACACCCTGCCGCTGCGGCTGAGCGCCGACGCGGATGCCGCCCTGCCGGACATGATGCGCGCACTGGCCGACGACACCCGGCAGGTCCTGCGGCATCAACACTATCCGCTCGACCGCGTCCTCACCCGGCTGCCGCCCAGACAGGGCATCGCGGGCATGCATTTCGACCTGACCGTGTCGGTCGAGAACTTCGATCCGCATGCCACCCTGGGCACGGCGCGGCTGCGCTTCGCCCCGTTCAGCGGCCATCCGGGGTTCGCCCCGGTCGCCGCCTACATCCGGCAATACGGTGACACCGACCAGCTCCCCATCGACCTCGTTCTCGACCCCAGGGCGCCACCCGCACTGCGTCACACCCGCTTTCTCTCGGAACGGCTCGACCAGCATCTGAGCGCGCTGCTCGCTGCGCCTCGGCGCCGCCTGCGCGACATCGACCTGCTGTCCCCGCCAGAGCGCGCTGCGCTGCAGGCGTTGCAGCCCGCACCCACACCGCTCGCCGGATCGCAATGCCTGCACGAGCGGGTCGCCGCGCAGGTGCGCTGCACGCCCCAGGCTTGTGCGGTGCGTTTCGGCGGTCAGGCATTGACTTATGCCGCGCTCGACCAGGCAGCCAACCGGCTGGCGCACACGCTGCGCGATCTCGGCGTCGGCCGCGATGTCTGCGTGCCCGTGATCATGGAACGCCGCCCTGAGCTGGTGGCCGCGCTGCTGGCCGTGCTCAAGGCCGGCGGCGCGTATGTGCCGCTCGACCCCGACTTGCCCGCCGAGCGCCTGCGCCGCATCCTGCAGCAGACGCAGGCGCGTGTCGTGCTCACCCAGCCCGCGCTGCACGCCGCGCTGCGCGATGCGGCCGCGCAGCCCTTGCACCTGCTCGACGCCGATCTGCGCCCGGGCGATCCGGTCGCGCCGCCCGCAACCGACTGTCGCGGCGACGATCTCGCCGTCGTGATCTTCACCTCCGGCTCCACCGGCCAGCCCAAGGGGGTGATGATCCCGCACCGCGCGCTGTGCAACCATGCGCTGTGGAATGTGCGTGCGGTCGATTTCGGCTCCGACGACCGGCTGTTGCAAAAGTCCGCGCTGAGTTTCGACGCGTCGATTTCCGAGTTTTTCGTCCCGCTGCTGTGCGGCGCCGCGGTGCACCTGGCCGCTCCCGGGCTGCAGCGCGACCTGCCCGCGCTGCTGCAGACCGTGATCGACCAGCGCATCACCCACCTGACGCTCGCCCCCTCGACCGCCAGGGCGCTGGTCGACGACCCGCTGCTTCCCGCCTGCACCAGCCTGCGCTGCGTGCAGTTCGGCGGCGAGCCGCTGCCCGCGGAGCTTGCCGCGCGCTTCCAGGCGCTGCTGCCGCAGGCGCGGCTGCTCAATTTCTACGGCCCGAGCGAAACCACCGAAGACAGCAGCCTCTACGTCGTGGACGGCCCAATCACCCGGACCGACGGCACGCTGCCGGTGGGTCGGCCGATCGACAACACCCGCATCCATGTGCTCGACGCGCAGTTGCGCCCGCTGCCATTCGACGTGGCCGGCGAGATCTGCATTGCCGGTGCCGGCGTGGCGCGCGGCTACCTCGGCCAGCCGGAGCTGAGCGCCGCGCGCTTCGTCCCCGACCCGTTCCAGCCGCAAGAACCCATGTTTCGCAGCGGCGACCTCGGCTACTGGGGAAGCGACGGGCAGCTGCATCTCACCGGGCGCAACGACGATCAGATCAAGATCCGTGGGTTTCGCGTCGAACTCGGCGAAATCGAGCGGCAACTGGCCAGTCACACGGCGGTCGCGCAGGCTGCGGTGATCGCATGGTCTTCCCGCACGGACGATCCGCAACTCGCCGCCTATGTGGTGCTGCGCGCCGGACACGAACACACCCCGATCAGCGCGCTGCAGCGCCTGCTCAAGGCGAGCCTGCCGCACTACATGATTCCCGCCGCGTGGCAGGTCCTGCCCGGGCTGCCGCTGACCGCCAGCGGCAAGGTCGACCGGCGCGCGCTGCCGGCGCCGCAATTTCAAGCGGCGAGCGCCAGCGCCGAGCGCCGCATGCCGCGCAGCGCCACCGAACAGGCGCTGTGGCAGATCTGGCACGAGGTGCTGCAGCGCGAGCCCTTTGGCATCGACGACCATTTTTTCGACCTCGGCGGCCACTCGCTCACCCTGACCCAGGTGCGATCGCGCATCCAGACGCGGCTGGGCGTCGCGCTGCCGCTGGCCGACCTGTTCACCCATCTGACCATTGCCGATCTCGCCGCGCATCTCGACCGGCAGCAGGCGCGCGCGCACGTCGAACCCGCGATTGCACCCGTGCCGCGCGGCGGGCCGCTGCCCACCTCGCTGTCGCAGCGCCGCATGTGGGTGATCCAGCACTTCCACCCCGAGACGGTGGCGTACAACGTCACCGCCCCGCTGCGGCTGCGCGGCCCGCTCGACATCGCGCTGCTGCAGCGCGCGCTCGATCTGCTGGTCGCGCGTCACGAAGCGCTGCGCACCCAGTTCGCGCTCGATCGTCAGGAGCCGGTGCAGACCATCCTGCCGCAGCTGCACGTCGCGCTGGAGGTCATCGACCTGCGCCAGATCGAACCCAGCAACGCCCGCGAATCCGCCGCACGGCAGGCGGCCACCGCGTTCACCGCACGGCCTTTCGACCTGTCGGCCGCGCCGCTGTTCCGCGTGGCGCTGATGCGCCTGGGCGACCAAGACCATGTGCTGCTGTGGGTGCTGCACCACACCCTGGCCGACAACTGGGCGCTGGCCGTGCTGTCGCGCGATGCGCTGCAGATTTACGCCGCCCTGCTGCAGGGCCGCGCTGCAGACCTGCCGCCGCTGTCCATCCAATACGCCGACTACGCCGCATGGCAGCGCAGTGCGGCCGCCACCGCCACGCGCGAGCCGCATCTGGCATATTGGATGCAACGTCTGCAGGGCATGACCGATCTGCCCCTGCCCACCGACTTCCCACGCCCAGCCCAGCCCAGCTTTGCCGGCAAGACGCTGTCCGCCCCGCTGCCGCCCGCGCTGCTGCAGGCGCTGCGCGCGCACGGCGCGCGGCAGGGCGTCACGCCGTTCATGCAGTTGCTGGCGAGTTTCAACGTGCTGCTCGCGCGCCTGTGCCGCAGCGACGACATCGCCGTGGGCACGCCGATCGCCAACCGCCACCACGCCGCCACCGAGCAGCTGGTCGGCACCCTGGTCAACACCCTGGTGCTGCGCAACACGGTCGATCCAAACGCCAGCTTCGACCAGCTGGTGCAGCAGGTGCGCGACACCGCGCTGGAAGCCTACGCCCACCAGGACGCGCCGTTCGACGAGCTGGTCGAGCGTCTCGCCGCGCAGCGCCCCGACCATCCGCAGGGCCTGGTGCGGGTGCTGTTCAACGTGCTCAACGCGCCCACGGGCCAGCGCGCGAGCGTGCCGTTCAGCTACGAGGCGTTCGACTTCCCCCGGGTCGCGGCGCAGTTCGACCTGTCGCTGCACATCGACACCGAATTCAGCCGCCACATCCAGCTCGAATACGCCACCGAGCTGTTCAGCGACGCCACCGCACAGCGTCTGCTGGAGAGCTACCTGCATCTCACCGCGCAGTTGCTCGCGCGGTCCGAGCAAGCCGTGTCCGCGCACCCGCTGCTCACCCCGGCGCAGCACGCGCTGCTGGCGCAGTGGAACGCGACCGCAACCGCCGACCCGGCGGATTGCAACCTGCCGCAATTCCTGCAGCTCGCCGCAGCAGACCGGAACGCGCGCATTGCGATCAGCGATGCGCACGGCCGCACGCTGCGCTATGGCGATCTGCACGCCCGGGCGCTGGCGATCGCGCACCTGCTGCGGCAGCAGGGCGTGGGCCGCGGCGACCGGGTCGGGTTGTGCATGGAACGCCACGCCGACCTGCTCGCCGCGCTGCTCGGCGTGCTCTACAGCGGCGCGGCCTACGTGCCGCTCGACCCCGGCTTTCCGCTGGAACGCCTGCACTTCATGGCAGAAGACGCGCAGCTGCGCTGCATCCTCACCCAGGACGCGTTGCTGCCGCTGCTGGCCCATAGCGGCGTACGGCAAATCGCGCTGGACAGCGCCTCTGCATTGCCCGAGCAAAACGCTGCACTGCCGCCCGAGCACGCGGCCCAGCCCGACGACCCCGCCTACCTGATCTACACCTCCGGCTCGACCGGGCGGCCCAAAGGCGTGCTGGTGCCGCACCGCGCGGTGGTCAACTTGTTGCGCAGCATGGCGCGCACCCCGGGGCTGCGCGCGGACGATGCGCTGCTGGCGGTCACCACTCTGTCGTTCGACATCGCCGTGCTCGAACTGCTGCTGCCGCTGGCCGTCGGCGCGCGCGTGGTGCTTGCCGACCACGCGCAGGCACGCGACCCCGACGCGCTGCGCGCGCTGCTGCACACCAGCGGCGCGACCGTGCTGCAAGCCACGCCGACGACCTGGCGCATGCTGCTCGCATCCGGCTGGCGCGGCAGCCCGCGACTGCGCGCCTTTATCGGCGGCGAGCCGCTGCCCGCCGATCTGGCGGCGCAGCTGCTGCCCGCCTGCGCCGAGGTGTGGAACCTGTACGGCCCGACCGAAACCACGGTCTGGTCCACCTGCTGGCGGGTGCAGCCGCAGCAGCCCATGTCCATCGGCAGGCCGATCGCCAACACCCAGGTCTGGGTGCTCGACCCCGCCGGCCAGCCCTGCGCGATCGGCGCACCGGGAGAAATCCACATCGGCGGCGACGGTGTGGCGCTGGGCTATTTCCAGCGCCCCGAACTCAGCGCCGAGCGCTTCGTCCCCGACCCGTTCTCCGCCCGACCGGGCGCACGGCTGTACAAAACCGGCGACCTCGGCCGCTGGCGGCACGACGGCCTGCTCGAGCACCTGGGCCGACTGGACCACCAGGTCAAGATCCGGGGCTTTCGCATCGAACTCGGCGAAATCGAGGCGCAGCTTCGCGCCCAGCCCGGCGTGGCCAGCTGCGTGGTCGGCACCCACGCCGCGGGGGAAGCAGACCTGCGGCTGGTCGCCCATGTCGTGCCCGCGCCCGGCGCGCCGCAGCCCGACCCCGCCGCGCTGCGCCAGGCGCTGCGCGGCCACCTGCCCGACTACATGGTGCCGCAGCACATCGTGCTGCTCGACGCGCTGCCGCTGCTGCCCAACGGCAAGCTCGACCGCGCCGCGCTGCCGCCGCCGCAACCGGGCAGCGCGCCCGCCGAGGCTCCGCACGCCAGGCTGCCCGCCACCGACGCCGAGCACCGCATCGCCGCGATCTGGCGCGAGCTGCTCGGCGTGGAGCGCGTGCTGCTGACCGACAATTTTTTCGATCTCGGCGGGCATTCGCTGCTGGCGATGCGCGCGGTGATCGCGATCGAGCAGCAGCTCGGCTGGCGCATCGCGCCGCGGCGGCTGATTTTCGAAAGCCTGGGGCAGCTCGCGCGCAGCGATGCGCACGCCCCGCTGCGCGAAACCGCCTGAACCCGCCGCGCGCCGACATGCCGCAAGCCGAAGTCACCGACGCGCTCGGCCAGACCTTCCCGCCAGCGGGAACCGAAGCGCGCATCGCCAGTCTGGTGCCCAGCCTGACCGAGACGCTGTGCGCCCTCGGGCTGCGCGCGCAACTCGTCGCGCGCACCGGGTTTTGCGTGCATCCGCGCGCCGCGGTGCGCGACATTCCCAAGGTCGGCGGCACCAAGGACGTGCGGCTTGCCGCGCTGCGCGCGCTCGCGCCCACGCATGTGCTGGTCAACATCGACGAAAACACCCGCGACACCGTGGACGCGCTGCGCGCCTTCGTGCCGCACATCCTGGTCACCCACCCGCAGACCCCCGAGGACAATCTCCTGCTATTCGACCTGCTGGGCGGCGCATTCGCCAAGGTGCCGGGCACGGCGCAGCGCGCCGCGCAATTGCGCCAGCAACTCGACGCCGTGCTCGCGCAACTGCGCGCCCGCCGCTTTGCCCCGCGCCGCGTGCTCTACCTGATCTGGCGCGCGCCGTGGATGACGGTCGCGCGCGACACCTACATCAGCCAGAGCCTGGCCGCAGTCGGCTGGCACACCCTGCCCGCCGTGCATGGCGGCGACGGCCTGCACCAGCCCGGAAGCAGCCGTTACCCGACCTTCGACTGGTCCGCGCCCTGGCTGGACGCGGTGGACTGCGTGCTGCTGTCGAGCGAGCCCTACCGTTTTGGCGCGCGGCACGCCGACGAAGTGCGCCAGCTGCTGGCCGCGCGTGGCCTGCGCCCGCAGGTGCGCTGCATCCCGGGAGAATGGGCCAGCTGGTACGGCGTGCGCGCCATCAGCGGCCTGCGGCAACTCGCCGCCAGCGCCCGGGCGGCCTGAACCTACAGCCGCGAGCGCGCAAACACGCTGCGGTGCCGCTGCGCGCGGAACTGCCAGCCCAGCAGCGCAAAGCCCACCAGCGGCACCAGTGCGTCAGACAGACCAAACTGGCTGCTCCAGCCCGAGCCGTCCAGACCCGCGGCCTTGCCCAGCAGGCTGCCGACAATCCATACCGACGGCCCGATGAGCGCCGCCAGCCGCATGCCCAGCCCGCCCCACGCGCTGGCCACGCCCACCACGGCAAACCCCAGCGCTGCCAGCCCGATCTGCACACGCAGCGGATCGCCCGCCGCCTGCGGCAACACCTGCTGCGCGCTCACCCACAGAAAACCCGCGCCGATGGAGCACAGCAAAAACCAGCGCAGCACCACCTGCGCCAGCCGCAGTGCATGCGGCGCGCGGTCGCTGGTGAACAGCGTCAGCGCGGCCAGCACCAGACCGATCAACACCAGGGTCAGCGCCCGGTACTCCAGCGCCCAGTGCAACACCTGCGTCATGCCAACTCCTTCGCGTGTCGCGCGCCTCAATGCGCCGGGTCCGACTCCGAGCGGTCTTCAATCCCCACATCGAGTGCGACCAGAAAGCGCGACACCATGTTGTACGCCGCGATCACCCCCACCAGCTCGACCACCTGCTGCTGCGGCAGCAGCGCGCGGATGGCGGCGAAATGCGCCTCGCTCACCCGCACCCGCCGCGTCATGTCGTAGGTGACGGCCATCACCGCGCGTTCCTGCGCGGAGAATGCCAGCCGGTTTTCCACCGCTGCGGGAATGTCATGCAGCAGCGCGAGCTGCTCCGCACTGCCCCCGGCCGCGATGAACGGCTGGGCGTGATGCATGAACTCGTAATCCGCCCCGTTCAGCCGCGCCACCACGCAGATGGCCAGCTCGCGCAGGGCGGGATCGAGCGCCAGCTCGCCGCGCACGGCGCCGAGCAGGCCATTCCAGCCACGCGCAAATGCCGGACTGTGCAGCAGCATGCGATCGAGATTGAGCAACGCGCCGCCCCGGCGCTGGCGGATGGCAGCCACCAGGTCTTCGGGCTCGGCATGGTGTTGCGGCAGATAGGCGATACGCGGCATGATTGACAGAGCGCAAGAAAGGGATGATGGGCTGCAATGTAGCCTCAAACCCGCGCGCAGGGAAACACCGCGCCGCCCGTGCTGTGTGGCGCCACTTGAAAAGCCTTCCGCCTTGCCGCATGTTGTCCGCAGTTCTTCTTCCGAGAGGTCGTCATGCTCGTCGTCTGCCCCCACTGCGCCACCCTCAACCGCGTCCCCGATGACCGCCTGCACGATGCCCCCGTCTGCGGGCAGTGCGGCCAGGAGGTTCTGCCCCCTGCGCCCGTCAGCCTCACCGATGCCAGCTTCGAGCGCTTCATCGCCAAGAGCGAGTTGCCTGTGGTGGTGGATTTCTGGGCCGAGTGGTGCGGGCCGTGCAAGATGATGGCGCCGCAATTCGCCCAGGCTGCCAAGCTGCTCCAGGGCCGTGCGGTGCTGGCCAAGGTCGACACCGACGCCAACCCGCAGATCTCGGTGCGCAGCCGCATCCGCAGCATCCCCACGCTGGCGCTGTACCGCGGCGGTCAGGAAGTCAAGCGCCAGTCCGGCGTCATGCCCGCTCAGGAGCTGGTGCGCTGGGTGGGGGCGTAAGGGCGGCAGAGCCGTCCAGAAAACATGCTGGCGGCGGCAGCCCCCATTCAGCGCGCGGATCGGGCGGACGGCCGGGCACGCTTGACCGCGGCGGTTGAGGGACGCGCCGCTTTTTTCGCGGCCGTCTTGGCAACGGGTTTCGCCGCCGGGTTCGCTGGCTTTGCAGGTGGGCTGACCGGCGCGCTGGTCGCGTCCGCCCCCGTCGGCGCTGCAAAACCCGCCTGCATCGCACCGCCCTCCTGCATCGCCTTGCTGGCCAGGTCGGTGAACTGCTGGGTCATGGTGGTCCACCACTGCATCGGGTCGAACAGGGGCGCCGTGGCAGATTCCTGCGGCGGTGTTTCGGCGGTGGCGGTCGAGGTCGAGGTCGCTTGCGCCTCCTGCGCTGCAGCCGTGGCCGTCCTGGGCGGCGGTTCGGCCACCATGCCCTTGGCAAAGGCCTGCAAATCCACATTCATGGACTTGAGCGCGTGCAGGGTCATGCGTTGCACCTCCAGCGCCTGAATCATGTTCTGCGTCATGCGCGCATTGGTTTCCAGCCAGCTCAGCACGGCCTTGAGATCGGTGATCTTCTGCTCGATCTCCTGCACGTCCATGGTCGGCGCCACCCAATTGGCGAACTGCGAGGGCATGCCCGTGCCTTTGAGCAGGGTCTGGAAAAACTCCATGCCGGGAATGAAATCCTTGAACTCCGGGGTCTGTGCCATGGTGGTCTCCGTGCGCCGGGTGCGCTGGATGTGCAGCATACGCGTGGAGGCCCTGCGCGAAAAGCCTCGGCCACACCCTCCCGGCAACGACATCACGTCCCCGGCAAAATAGCGCGCATGTTGCCAGGCACAGACCCCCTCTCCGCGCAGCGCGCCTTGGCGCGCGGCTGCGGCCCGACGGGATGCGGATGACCCCGCACCAGGGTCTGCGCGCCCGCCCGGGCTGGCTGGCCGTGCTGCTGCTCGCCTTGCTCGTGCTGGCCTTGCATCTGGCCGGGCTGGTCTGGCTTGGCCACGCGTTTGAACCCCTGGCGGCAGGCCACCTGCCCGAACCGATCTACACCCAGCTGCTTCGACCCACGCCCCCGCCGGCACCGGCACCGCGGCCTGCGCCCATGCCGACAGTTCCGGCACCAGCGCCACATCGCGCACCGGAGCGGGTCACTGCGGCCCTTCCCGCGCCCCCGGCAACGCCCGTGCCACCGCCTGTCGAGGCCGTCGCCGCATCCGTTCCCGCGCCGCCGATCAGTGCCCCGCAGCCGCCAGCCTCTGCGCCCGCAATCGCCAGCGCGCCGGGCAACCCGGGCAGCGCGCCCGCAAGCGGCAATGGCAGTCGTCCAAGCGGCAGCGCCAGCAGTGCCGCACCGCCCGCTGCATCCGCCTCGCCCCCGCTGCCGCAATCCTCGGCCCCGGCCGTCGAAGTGCCTGCCTGGCCGCCCTCCACCAGACTGTCCTACACCATCAGCGGCTACTGGCGGGGGGCGCTGCACGGCAGCGGCGCGCTGGTCTGGACCGTGGACGGCGACCACTACGACGCCACCCTGTCCGGCAGCGCGCTGATCGGCTTTGCCTACCAAAGCATCGGTCGCATCGACGGCGACTGGCTCGCCCCCACGCGCTATACCGAGCGCGTGTTCACCCGCGAAAAATCGGTCACATTCGACCGCGCGGCCAATACCTTGCGCTTCAGCGCCATTCCCGACGTGCTCCCCTTGCAGCCTCATGTGCAGGACAGCGCCAGCCTGTTCCTGCAGCTCGCCAACCGCCTCACCACCCATCCCGGCGACTTCCGCCCTGGCGCCACGCTCACTTTCGCCGTGGCCCGCCCCAGCGGCATGACCGACTGGACCTTCACCATCGCCGGCATGGACACGGTTTCCACCCCGGTCGGGCCGCTGCGCTGCTGGCATGTGGTGCGCCAGGCCACACAGGGCAATGAACTCGGCGCGCAAATCTGGCTGGCGCCGCAACTGCAGAACCTGCCGGTGCAGATCCGCCTGCAGCAATCCGCCGACAGCTATCTGCTGTTCACCCTCGACCACGCCGAGCAGGCCGCCCCGGCGTCCGTCGCACCATGAAAAACGCCGCGCAAGGCGCGGCGCTTGCGGCTGCGAACCGACCAATCAATGCGGCGGCAGGGCCGGGATCATCCAGGTCAGCACATGCTGCTGCAGATACACCAGAAGTCCCAGCAGCAAGGTGAGAAACACGCTGTGCTTGAAGGTGCGGGCGAACACCACCCCCTCCTTGCCCTTGAGTGCCGTGGTGGACACTCCGGTGGCGATGTTCTGCGGCGAGATCATCTTGCCCATCACCCCGCCTGACGAATTGGTCGCCGCCATCAGCACCGGGTCGAAGCCCAGCTGCCGCGCAGCCACCACCTGCAGATTGCCGAACAGCGCATTGCCTGACGTATCGCTGCCCGACAGGAACACCGCGACCCAGCCGAGAAAGGCCGACACCAGCGGAAACAGCGCACCCACCCCGGCCACGCCGAGGCCCAGCGTGTAACTCATGCCCGAGTAGTTCAGCAAAAAGGCCAGCCCCACGATCATGCACACCGTCAGCACCGCAATCCGCACCTGCACCCAGGCATCCCGCATGGCCGCGAAGAATTCGCCGATTGGCAACCGCACCAGCACCGCGGTGATCACCGCGGACAACAGAATGGCCGTGCCCGTGCCCAGGGGCTGGAAGTCCCACAGGGCCACATAGGGCTTGTTGTAAAGAGTGATGAACACCTGCTTGTCCAGCCCCGGCCAGAGCACCTTCATCTCGCCGAAGGTGAACATCTTGGCGTACACCCAGAAAATCACCACCACGGTAATCACCACCCAGGGCAGCCAGCCACCATACCCCACGCGGGCTTCATGGGATGCGCGCGTGGGGCGCGCAATGGCGAACGCCGGGTCCGGCGCTGGGGCCCAGACCTTGAGAAAGCCAACCGTCAGAATCAGCGAGAACATCGAGGCCAGCACGTCCGTGAGCTGATAGCTGATGAAATTCGACGAGACGAACTGCGCCAGCGCAAAGCTGCCTCCGGCCACCAGCAGAGCGGGCCACAGGGCGCGGATCGACCGCAGCCCCCCGTAGATCGCAATGACATAAAACGGCAGCAGAAAGGCAAAAAGCGGCAACTGCCGCCCCACCATGGCCGCCAGCGGCTCGGGCGGCATGCTGGTCACCGCGCCCAGCACCGTCAGCGGAACCCCCAGCGCACCGAAGGCCACGGGCGCCGTGTTGAAGATCAGGGTAAAGGTCAGCGCTTCGAGCGCCGGAAATCCCAGGCCGATGAGCAGGGCACTGGTGATGGCCACCGGGGTTCCGAAACCCGCAATGCCTTCGAGCAGACAGCCGAAGGAAAACGCCACCACCAGAAGCACCAGTCGGCGGTCATTGGGCAGGTGCTCCAGCATCCACATGCGGAACATCTCGAACCGTCCCGACTTGACCGCCACGTTGTACAGCACCAGAGCGCCATACACGATCCACATCACCGGCAACAAGGCAAACACCACCCCAAGCGCAACAGCATTGACGGCCAGTCCCACCGGCAGCTGCCAGGCCGTGACGGCAATGATCAGCCCGACGATCAGACCGACCGCAGATGCCTGCCATGCCGGGCGTCGCAAAACACCCAGCATCAACAGCACGATGGCGATCGGAATGGCCGCCACCAGAAACGAGGACAGCAAGGCGCCGCCCACCGGGGTCAGAAGTTGATGAAACATGCGAGTCTCCCACCCGGTCAACCGCGTTGCGCGCTCCGGGCTTCTGCGTGTGATGTGAACAATGAAATCCTCACACACCCCAGCCCTTCGTCCGTTGCGAAGCCTGGTTTGTGCGGCGCCGCAAGCCTAGGGGGGCACGACGTGGCAGGCAAGCGAATCGCGGCCATTCTTACATCTGGTTGCAAGCCGACGATTGGCGTCAACACTGCCTTTCCCGATTTGCTGGCAATCCTCCGCACAGACCCGGATGGACAGATGGCGTCTGTCAACGCCTGCCGATTGCTGCGCGTTTTCACATCAACCGTGTTGCGCGTTTTTGTCAGGCTTGATTTTTGCTTCGATGTCCCTATCTCCTCAGCAACCAGTGGAGAACCACCATGCAAACCATGATCTATGACTCAGACGCGTTTTGTGTCCTGCAGCTCGACTGGTCGGGCGCTCAGGCCGAGCAAGGCGGCCCGGACGCCGACCTCTCCCGCGGCGGGTATGAAATCGTCGACAAATTCGCCCGCAAGGAAATCTTCCTGGGGGGCCGCGCCGCAGAAGGGTTTCGCGACAGCGTGCAGCAACTGATCGCGCAACAGCCCAGCAGCGAGGAGATCGACGACTTTCTCGACCGCTACTCCGCGCTGTCCCGGCAGTCGCTGCAGGCGCACTGATTCAGCGCCCGGGAGCTCGCGCAGAGGCTTGCTCAGAGGCTTGCTCAGGGCCTGTTCACGGCGCCAGGCAAGGGCTTGGCGTGCGTCTCACGCGCGAGCAACACACACAGCACCGACACCGCAATCCAGGCCAGCAACACCCCGTTTGCCGCCTGGAATGCAGTGCCGTCATACAGCCGCACGCCTCCAGCCTGCTGCCCGGTCCAGAACCGATCCAGCACCCAGCCCAGCAGGGGCAGTTGCACCAAGGCGCCGAGCATCACCCCGGTGTTGTGCACGCCAGACGCCGTGCCCGCCAGATGTTGCGGCACCGACTCCTTCGCCCAGGCAAACCCCACCACCATGGCGCCCGAACCCACCGATGCCAGCAGCAAGGCCACGAGCAGGACGGGCCAAGGGGCCTGCGGGCACGCCACCAGGACGCCAAATCCCGCAAGCATCATCAGGCCACCAAGCAGGTAGGGCAATTTGCGCCGGCGCAGCATGTCGGAGACCCGCCCCCACAGCACACCGCCGAAGGAAAAGGCCACCAGCATGATCGCAATCACCCAGGAGGCCTGTCCCGCAGGCATCTTGCGCTGCTGCACCAGAAACGGCATGCCCCAGAGCGTGGTGAAGGTGAGAAAGGCGCCGCACACCCCACCGGGCGCCACGAACAACAGCGCCGTATTGCGATAGCGCCAGACCGCGCCCAGACCGCGCCCCACGTCTCCCAGAGTCTGCGCCTTGCGCGCGGGCAGATAGCCGTCGAAACCCAGCTCCTCCGGCCGATTCCGGATGCGCAGCAAGGCCAGCAGCGACAAACCCAGACAGAGCACACCGACCGCGCCCAGCACCCAGCGCCAGCCGAAACGGTGCGACAGGATGAGCAGCGGCGCCTGCGCCAGCACCGCCCCCAGCGTACCCAGGGCAAGCGACAGACCCGACATGGTGCCGAACATCCGTGGCGCAAACCAAGCTGCCGAGAGCTCCAGCAGGGACACCCAGGCCACGCCGTGCCCAAGCCCGATCAAGGCCCGCGCCACGGCAGCCGACTCGAAGCTCCCCGCCGCCGCGAACAGCAAGGCACCCAAGCCAGTAATGGCCTGGCCCGCGACGATCAGCACTTTTGGGCCAAAGCGGTCGTTCGCGATGCCCGTCGGAATTTGCGAGGCGGCGTAGAAGTAAAAGTAGAACGACGCCAGATTTCCCAGTTGCGCTGCATTCAGATGAAAGTCGCGCATCAGGTCGGTGTTGAGCACCCCTGGAGTCACACGCAGAAAAAACCCCACCATATAGGCTGCAGCCGCAATGCCCCAGAACATCAGGGCCAGACGCAGAGGCGGGTATCGGAAGGCGGCAGGCATCATTGCGGGGACGTGGAGGGCAAGGCGGGCGAGCTTAACCGCATTGGGCCTGTCCACGCGACTGCTGCGCCCCGGCACGCCAACGTGAAAAAACCGACACACAGAGGGTTCAAACCTCTTTTATTGTGTTGAATCAAAACCTTGCAAATTGATATTCATAGACTCCAAATCATGAATATCGTCGAACTGCCCCCCTCGACCGCGCCGAATCTCATGGTGCCAACGTCGCTGCACCGGCTCGCCCGCCTGGAGCGCATGGCCGGAGGCGATGTGGTGCGCATTCTCAAGGCACTGGCGCACCGTGAACGCCTGGCCATTCTGTGCTTGCTGATGGACGGCGAGCGCTGCGTGCGCGAACTGGAACACGAAGTCGGCATGCGTCAGGCCGCGCTGTCGCAGCAACTCGCCAAGCTGCGCGCAGAAAACATTGTCGAAGCCACCCGTCGCGGGCGCTTCGTCCATTACCACATCAAAAGTCAGCAGGTGCTCAACGTGGTTCGCGCGCTCTGCCCGGCAGAGGAGAACTGAACGCCGGTGCTGCATTTACCAGGTGCCGTGCAGGCCCCAGTACACGATGAACACCAGCACCAGGGTAGAGACGGCCCAGCCCCAGGGCGGCAATGCGTTCCACACCCGGTCGAGCACTCCGGCACCGTCTTCGACCGGAATCTGGCCGCGCATGACCTGATCGAACCGGGAAAAAAAGGTTTCCGCCAGGCTCTGCGCCGTGCTGTCCACCGCTGCCTTGCCGAGTTGGCCAATCGCCCCGCCCACCTCGGCCGTCGCCTGGTAATTCATCTGCGTGCCGCCATCGGCGGTGGGCTGCAGCGCCACAAGCGCCCGCCCGAGACCGAAACCGGCGCTTCCCGCATTGCCCTCGAAGCGCAGCACATAGCTGTGCGGCGGGTTGGGGTCCTCCAGTGTCAACGTGCTGCTGAAACGCGTCTTGAACCCACCCACGGCCAGCACCTGCACGACCTCGAAATGCCCCGATCCTGTATCGGTGATCGATTCGCAGCCCGGGATGCAGGTCTTGAGCACCTCCGGGTTGTTGAGCGCCTCCCAGGTTTGTTGCGGGCTTGTCGGCAACAGCCATTTTCCCTTCACGTCCATCCCAGCCTCCATGTCGTCTGACCCACTGCACTTTCATCCCGCGACCGGGCAGCAGACAGGCATATATCAAGGCTGACTTATATTCCGCACCTCGTTTGGTAAGCAAGCTGCACCGCAGCAAAATCGGGAAACTCCTGATCGGGTCACTACCAAGTCGCCTCACGACGCACGCATTCTGCTCAACGGAACAAGGGTCTACACTGATCCGCTCTGGTTCAACATGAACGGACTTCCATGCAGATCACCGTGCTCGACGACTACCAGGATGCCGTGCGCAAGCTCGACTGTGCGCAACACCTGGAGGGTCACGACCTCAAGATTTTCAGCAACACCGTCAAGGGTGTCGGCCAGCTCAGCGTGCGCTTGCGGGACACGCAGGCGCTGGTGCTGATCCGTGAGCGCACCGCGCTTTCGCGGCAGCTGCTGGAGAAATGTCCCAAGCTGCAGCTCGTGGTGCAGACCGGCCGTATCGGCCCGCATGTGGACGTGCAGGCCTGCACCGAGCTGGGCATCGCCGTGGCCGAGGGCCAGACCGACCCCGCCGTGACCGCCGAGCTCACCTGGGCGCTGGTCCTGGCAGCGATGCGCCGCCTGCCGCAATATGTCGCCAGTCTGAAGCATGGCGCGTGGCAGCAGGCGGGGCTGAAGGCGCAGTCCATGCCGCCCAACTTTGGCCTGGGACAGCGGCTGGCCGGCAAGACCCTGGGCATCTGGGGCTATGGCCGTATTGGCCAGAGGGTGGCGCGGTACGGGCAAGCGTTCGATATGCGGGTGCAGGTGTGGGGCAGCGCACAGTCGCGCGCCCTGGCAGTGGAGCATGGGCTGCTGGCCTGCGCCTCGCGCGAAGACCTGTTCACCACCAGCGATGTGCTCAGCCTGCATCTGCGCCTGAGCGAGGCCACGCGCGGCCTGATCACCCTGGCCGATCTGTCGCTGATGCAGCCCACCGCGTTGCTGGTGAACACCGCCCGCCCGGAACTGCTGGCCCCGGACGCCCTGGTGGCCGCGCTCAACCGCGGGCGTCCAGGCCTGGCCGCGGTGGATGTGTTCGAGGCCGAACCCATCCTGCAGGGACATCCCTTGCTGCGGCTGGAAAATGCGATCTGCACACCGCATATCGGCTTTGTCGAACAGCAGCACTACGAGCACCTGTTCGCGCAGGCCTTCAAGGCCGTCGTGCAGTTCGCCGCGGGTGATCTCAGCGGCATCCTGAACGCACAGGGCCTGTCGCCACGGCGTATCTGAAGACGCCTATTTGCCGATGCAGAAACTGGAAAAGATGGCCCCGAGCAGATCGTCCGGAGTGTAGTCGCCGGTAATGGTCATCAGCGCCTGATGTGCCAGGCGCAACTCCTCGGCCAGCAGATCCAGCGGGGCATTCGCGTCCCGGGCGATGAGGTCCACAGCGAGATCGAGGTGACTGCGGGTGCGTTCCAGCGCCTGGACATGGCGTTGACGGGCAATGAACACCCCCTCGCTGCCCTGCTGCGCTCCGGCCAGTTGCAGCAGGGTGTGTCGCAGCTCCTGCAATCCGTCGCCCCGCGCTGCCGAAATCCACACGCCCTCGGCGGCCGCAAGCCCCCATTGCTCCCATGCCAGCGCGATGTGCTGCTCGGCCTGCTCCACGCGCACGCTGTCGCGCTTGTTGAACACATGCAGCACGGGCACCCCCGCAGGCAAGCCGCGGGCGATGTCGGCCTCTGCCTGCGCATAGCCGGGAGCCTGCAGCCGGGTGAGATCGTGCAGGAACAGCACCACGTCTGCACCGGAAATGGCGTCCCAGCTGCGCGCCACGCCGATGCGCTCCACCGCATCGGCGCTGTCGCGCAGGCCCGCGGTGTCGATGATGTGCAGCGGCACCCCCTCGATCTGGATGGTCTGACTGACCTTGTCGCGGGTGGTGCCGGCAATGGGGGTGACGATGGCCAGCTCCGCCCCGGCCAGCGCATTGAGCAGCGAGCTTTTGCCCACATTGGGCTGGCCCGCGAGCACCACGTTCAGGCCTTCGCGCAGCAAGACGCCCTGGCGCGTTCTGGCCTGAACCTGTTGCAGTGTCTGCTGCAGATCCTGCAGACGCTGCGCGGCATGTGCCTGGCGCAAGAAATCAATGTCTTCCTCGGGAAAATCCAGCGTCGCCTCGACCAGCAGCCGCAGTTCGACAAGCTGCGCAGCCAACCCGTGCACCGCCTTGGACAATTCGCCCGCCAGCGCGCGCGTGGCGCTGCGTGCGGCGGCTTCGGTACTGGCGTCGATCAGATCGGCCACGCTCTCCGCCTGCGCCAGATCGAGCTTGCCATTGAGAAACGCGCGCCGGGTGAACTCGCCCGGTTGCGCCACGCGCAGCCGCATGTCGCGGCCCAGCTCCAGCAGGCGCGCCAGCAGCAATTGCAGGACCACAGTGCCGCCGTGAATCTGCAGCTCCAGCACATCCTCTCCGGTGTAGGAGTGCGGCGCAGGAAAAAACAGGGCCAGCCCCTGGTCGAGCATGCCGCCCTGTCCATCCATGAACGGCAGATAGGTCGCGTGGCGCGGCTGCAACTCGCGCCCGGCAATGGCGCGGGCCAAGGTGCCCAGCGACTTGCCGGATACGCGCACGATGCCCACAGCGCCGCGCCCCGGCGCTGTGGCAATGGCCACCACCGGATCGGCGTCCTGCGCCAATGCATTCATGGCCGTGCGCCGGGGTGGATCAAACCTGCCTTACTGGGCCGGCTTGGCCGGGGTATCGGTCAACACGCCCACACCCATCTTCTTGTTGATGAACCACTGCTGCGCGATGGAGGTGGAGTTGTTGGTCAACCAGTACAGCACCAGCCCGGCGGGGAAGAAGAAGAACATGATGGAAAAGGCCGCCGGCATGATCCACATCAGCCGCGCCTGCATCGGGTCGGGCGGCGTCGGGTTGAGCTTGACCTGCAGGAAGGACGTGGCGGTCATGATGGCCGGCAGGATGTAATACGGGTCCTTGGCCGAGAGATCGTGGATCCACAGAATCCACGGCGCACCGCGCAGCTCCACGCTGGACAGCAGCACCCAGTACAGCGCAATGAATACCGGAATCTGGATCACGATGGGCAGGCAGCCGCCCAGCGGATTGATCTTTTCCTTGCGGTACAGCTCGACCATGGCCTGGTTCATCTTTGCCTGGTCACCCTTGTAGGTCTCGCGCAGCGCGGTGATGCGCGGGCCGACCGCCTTCATCCGCGCCATGCTCTTGTAGCTCGCTGCGGTGAGCGGGAAGAATGCCAGCTTGATGAGCAGAGTCAGCACGATGATGGACCAACCCCAGTTCTGCACCACCTTGTGGATCAACTCCAGCAGCCAGAAGATCGGCTTGGCCAGAATGGTCACCCAACCATAGTCCTTCACCAGCTCGAGACCCGGAGCGAGCGCGCCCAGCGTGCTCTCCAGTTCGGGTCCGACGAACAGTTTGGCGTCGGTGGTGATGCTCTTGCCCGGCGCAATCTGCGCCAATGGCTGGATCACCCCCACCGCATAGAGGTTGTCGCCCAGCTTGCGGGTATACAGATCGCGCGGGCCGTCATAGGGCTGCGGCACCCAGGCGGAGACGAAGTAATGCTGAATCATCGCCACCCAGCCGCTGTCCGCCTTTTTCGGTGCCTCGTTGGTCTTGAGATCCTTGAACTCGAACTTCTGGAACTTGCTGGCGTTGTCGTAGTACGCCGGGCCGGTGTAGGTGTGATAGAAGTGCGACTCGTCGCCGGGTGGCGTGTTGCCGTCGCGCACGAGCTGCATGTACAGCTGCGGGCTCACGGGCGTGGTGCCGGTGTTGGTGATGGTGTTGCGCACATCCACCACATAGCTGTCGCGGGTGAAGGTGTAGGTGCGTTCAAGCCGCACGCCGCCCAGATCGGGCGACACCAGCTTGACCTGCAGCGTCTTGGCGTTGCCCATGTCGCGCGGGCCGGGCAGCACCGTCATCTCGGTTTCGTGATTCGGAAAGTCGCCGCCGATCAATCCCGACTGCGCCATGTACTTGTTGTTGGCAGAATCGTCGAACAACACCACGTTCTTGCCCGGCTCGGTGCGACTTTCATACTTCAGCAACTTCGCGTACACCAGATTGCCGCCCCGCGAGGAGATCTTCAGATCCATCAGATCGGTGTGGATCGTCGTGAGCTGTGCTGCAGGTCCTGACGCCGCAGCCGGGGCAGCCAGCGGTGCAGTCGCTGCAGCTGTTGCGGGCAGACGCGCTGCGCTCGGCGCAGCCTGCGGCACGGCACTGGTCGGCGCGCTGGCAACTTGCGCGGGGTGGGCCGGTGGCGTTCCGAACAAATCCGTCTCGCCGTTGTAGCGCAGCCAGGAGTTGTACAGAAAAATCATCGACATGGTGAAAACCACCCAGAGTACCGAACGGCGGAGATCCATACGCAAATCCTGTTGTAGTGATGCAGAAGCGCCCGGGAGACTCAGGGCCTGGAAGAGGAGAGTGAAACCGATGACTTCGGCGCCGACGCGCCCGGCTCGGTCGCACCACGCAACACCGCGTCCTCGGGCGAAGACGCGCTATTGTGCATGGGCGGAGATGACCGAGCGTCATCAGATCCCGATTCGCAGAGTTCGAAATGGTCCGTTTCGCTGGCGCGATGCCGCCAGGGTGCCCAGGTGAACTGTGACGGGACGGGGTCATGCCCACCTTCACACCAAGGCTGACAGCGCAAGATGCGCACAGCACCCAGATAGGTGCCTGCTGCGGCGCCATGCGTGTCAAGTGCCTCGATGGTGTAGGCCGAGCAGGTGGGATAAAACCGGCACTGCCCGCCCACCCAGGGGCTGAGCAGCAAGCGGTACAGACGTACCAGACCGATCAACAGTTGCTTCATGCAAGGCCTTGTTCCGACACGACGACGGTGCGTTCGACCCAGGACTTGAGCAAGGCGTTCACCGCCTGCTGCACGTAAGCCAGCAAAGCAGGAGAGCGCGCGCTGCGAAACTCTGCCGGCAGCTTGCGCGTCAGGCGCAGCATGAGCACGGGGGCCTGCGACCGGGCGCCAGGCGGCAGAAGCAATTCGCGCAGAGCCTGACGCATCACCCGCTTGATCAGGTTGCGCCGCACGGCGGGCTTGCAGAATTTTTTTGGAATGACCAGTCCCAGCCAGCAGTGATCGGGCCCGGACGCAGTTGGACTCGCATCGGCAGATACTGCCCGGTAATGCAGTCGAAACTCTGCCTGTTGCGCATAGCGCGCAGAGAAACAGGCGGCAAACGCTTCGGGTTGCCGCAACATGTCGACCTTCAAGGGTTTGGGGCGCTCGGTGCGCTGATCGGCCGCGGCTTCAGCGCGTCGGGCCAGCGAGACGCGAGAACACTGAAACCCACGAGGTGCTCAGCGTCGGCGTCAGAGTACCTCAGACTGCCAGACGCTTGCGGCCCTTGGCGCGGCGTGCGTTGATGACCGCACGACCACCGCGTGTCTTCATGCGCACCAGAAAGCCATGCGTGCGCTGACGACGGGTCTTCGAAGGTTGATAAGTACGTTTCATGTTCTCACCTTAATCAAAAATACTGAATTCAATGATTAAATTCAGCTGGAACCACTTATTTCTGCATTTTTTCACTTGGAAAGCCCGGGGTGTTTGTGTTCCGCATTTCCTGCCAAGCGCCTGTGTGATTCAGAAAAAAGCCCTCCATTTGACTCACGATCGGACTCTTTGTCAATTTTTGGCCCGATTTCACCGTTCCGACCCCACCGCAGTGTGACGTTCTATCCGTCTGGGTGCATCCGGGGGTGGTCACTTCTGACCCTAAAAAATGCCGTTTCGGACTGTGGATAACTTCGCTCGCAGGGGTAAACTGCCAGTCTCGGTCCAAGCCTCGACATGGCGTCTTCGGAACAATCGGAAAGCGATCATCCAGGGGAAAGCCCCCTTTCCGAGAGCCAGCAAGCACGCGCAT
>NZ_JBXEJI010000002.1:0-53167 GCF_056820905.1 Thiomonas sp. DCM-2
ATATGCTCTTGGATCAGCGTCCGTTTTGCGTTGTGAATAACGCTCTCTACTGCCTGGAGCTGTTGTGCCAGTTCCAGGCACGAGCGCCCCTCAGCAAACATGGAAAGAAGCGAGCCTAGCTGCCCTTGGGCTTGCTTGAGCCGCTTGATGATTTCGGGATGGGATGTATGTTGCATGACAAACATCCTACCCCCTAGGGGGGAGGGTGTCAAACAGCGGTTAAGGCTTTGACCTACGTTCGAGGGGGCTATGGCACGGAAACTTGCAATACGGTGGCCCGCGCTCCGGGCCGGCCGTCATCGGTTTGCCCTCGACCGACGCGGGATGATCCGGAGCAGCATCGGGGACGCCGCCAAGAGCAGGACCAGCGCCGGCAGCAGGAGCACGCCGCCGCCTGCCATGCGCCACGCCGCCCGCTCATAGGTGTAGGTGATGCGCGCGGCCTCGACCTGGCGCGCGCCCGGCGCGGCCGGCGTGATCGTCCAGCCGCCGCTGAAGCGGCCAGCCAGCGCCGCCGTGAAGGTGCAGGGTTGACTGGCCGGGCCGAGGCCGGCCGCCGCGCAGATCGGACCATCGGCGACCACCGTAGCCGGGTCGATTCGTTGCAGCGCGAAGCCGATCCGCGCCACGAAGAACAGGACGACAATCGCCCCGGCCAGCCCGACGAAGATTCGAGTAGTGCGGCTCATGACATTTTGCTCCGCTTGAAAATCGGGTCGTAAAAGACCTGCAAGACTTTCCGCGCGCGCATGTAGAGCACCACGTCAACCGTGGTGTAGAGCACATGCTTGATCGACTCCATTTCGAGCGTGCGGCCCACGTCCGAATTCTTGATGAGGGTCGCGATACGGTCGAAAGCCTCAACCGCGCCGTTCGCGTGCGTCGTCGTGATGCCGCCGCCGTGGTCGGTGTTGAGGGCGTTCGTGTATTCCCACGCCTCGCCGCCGCGCAGCTCCGCGAGGAAGATGCGTTCGGGCGTGATACGCATACACGCGGCAAGGCAGGCGAGCGCTGAAATGCGCCCGCCGCCGTCGCCATAGAACAGGTGCGTAACCTCCTTGTGGTTCGGCAGGAAAAGTTCGTGAACGTCCTCGATCGTGGCAATGTGTTCGTCGCGCGGGACCGCCTCGATAAGTGAGCGCGTTAGCGTCGTCTTGCCCGATGAGGTCTTGCCCGTCACGACGATGTTGCGTTTCAGCGCCACGCACCGCAGCAGGAAATCGCGGATGCGCCCCTGCCGTTTCAGGTCCAGCAATTCCAGCTCGAAGGGTTCCAGCCGGCGAAAGTCCGTGCGCTCCGCTTCGGCCTTCGCTTCGGCTTCCGTGGGCTGGTTGAACGACACGTCGCGGCATTCCGCGAACGCGCCTTCCTCATCGAGCTGGTGAGCCGACTTCACGACGGCCGAGTGTTTCCGAATGACGATCGTGAGCGTGCCTTCCAGCACGACGGGCGGCATCAGGATCGTGCCGCGCTCGCCGCCCGGCAGCGTCACGTAATTGACGCTGCGGACGGACAAGCCGGCATAGGCGATCATCGCCGTTGCCAGCGACCGGAGATAGGGCAACGAGAGTTCGGGAGCGTCCTCGTAGCCCTTTTCCTTGAAAGCGTCGGTGACGACCTGGCCGGGACGCACACGCAGCTCCGTGACCGCTGGATTGTCGAGATACGGCGCCAGCGGGCGCATAAGCTGTAGGATCGTCTGCGCCCGGTAGTCGTCGCCCGACTTGGCCGGAGCCGGTTTAGCGGATGCTGTAGACACTGCTGAAATCCAGATCGCGGGCGACGAAGATGCTCACGCGGTCGCCTTGGTTTTTGTAAAGAGTCGGCGGAATATTGATGGTGTTCCGCAACGCCTCCGTTGCCATTTCATTCGTCGTGTTCTGCGTGTTGCCGAGGCCGATATTGGTGTTCCCGCCGCCGCCCGAGTTTTGGGCGTAGGCAATCGCCGCCTCGCCGGCATCGCCGAGCACGCTCAACATGATCGCGCCGCCGAACCGCTGCCAGAAATGCGTATCGACGTAGCCCGGCTCGCCGGCCGCGCCGAGCGAATCCGTGCCGGGGCTGTCCAGATCGACAATCACGCCCTGCGGCGTCTCGATCCGCTGCCACGCGACAAACACGCGGTTTTGGCCTTGCTTGATGCCAGTCTGATAGCTGCCGACGATCTTGGAGCCGGCGTCGATCAGCACGACATGGCCGTTCGCCGAATAGGTGTCGGACGTGGTGTAGCAGACCACCATGCCGGCCTGATCGGTGACGAGCTTCGATTGCTGGCCGCAGTCGATCATCGCGCCGCGCGTGATGAGGAAATTGCGGTCGCCCAACATGCCGGCCTTCGACGGCTTGAGGGCCAGCGGCTTAAGCTGGCTTTCGAGCGGGCTATCGCCGGTCGCGCCGTTGCCCTGGCCGAGCGCGGCGAGCTGGCGAGCTGCGGCCGAACCGTTGTCGCCGGCATCCACGCCGTTCCCGGTGAAGCCGCCGCCAAGACGGCGGTTGCGTAGCACTTCCTCCGGACTTGGCTGCGGCGGGCCGTTGTTCACGGTCGGATTCGGGCCAGCGCCGGCCACGGTCGCGTTCGGCTGCACGGCAGGCACGACAGGGACCGGCGCGGGCTGCGTCGCGGCCACGTCGGGCGTCGGGACGTAGGGTTTCAGAGGCGGCAAGGTGTTTTCGACCTTCGCCGGCTTCTTGTCCGCTTCCTTTTCAGCCGCCGCCCGCTCCCATGCCTTCCACGTCAGCAAGCCGCCGATCACCAAGGCGATGACGATAATCACGTACATGAAGATGCGAACGCCCGGCGTGCGCCGCCGTCCGCCGTCGTCGCCGATCCCGCCGCGTGCGCCCTCCACCTGGTTGTTTTCCAGTTCCTGGGCCACGTCGATTTCATCGTTGCGCGCCATTGTTATTCCCCTCCTTTGATGACGCGGTGAACCGCAGGGGTTGATGTTCCGGTGACGTTCTGGATGCCGGCAGGGTCGAAACTCTCGTTGTAGACGCCGACCACATCGTCACCGAGGCGAAGGCGGAATTTCGGAGCGACCTTTTCGGCGACGATCACGCGCGAGCCGTTTTCGGCCAGCATGTGGCGGTTCACGATCGCCTCGCTTCCGTCAGTGCTGACGGTGTAGATGTTGGGAAGGTCCACGTTCGGCGGGAACTTGAAATAGGTGAACCGGCCGTCATCCCACACGTTGATGGGCGCGATTTCCTTGTCCCGCTCCGTCGCGCTCATCGTGTAGTTGAGGTTGTTCGCCCCGCCGCGCCCGTTGAAAAGCGCGTTCGCGCGATCCTTGGCGCGCTGCTCCGCAGCGGCCGCAGCTTCTTCACGCGGGTAGGAGAAGGCCACCTGCAGGGTGGCATCCCGGAGCGTCCAAGGGGAGCCGATTTCGTGCTTCACCACCTTGCCGGCGCTGTCGCGCGTGGCGTAGTTGCCGATGAAGTGCAGCACCAAGTTATAGCTATGCTTGTTGGTGACGATGACGAGGTTCGTATCGCTGTTCTGCGCCTTCGCCTTGACGAAGTAGTGATTTTCCTTGTGGGCGAATTCCCATCCCTGCGGATCACCGAAAGCATGGGTCACGTATTCCTCATCCGACCCGACAATGATGTGGGTCGCGATGCCGATTACTGCGTCAAGCCGCACCACGTCTTGATCGTTATAGGCGACATGCTTGATCCGGTAATCGGCCGGCGACCCAACCGGGTTTTCGACCGCGAGAGCCGGGGCACTCAGGCCGGAACCGGCCAGCGCCACGGCCAGGGCAACGCCGATGATTTGCTTTTTCATGGTCCGCTCCCCTACTGCGCTGCGCCAAGTTCGGGGTCCACGCGATAGCTTGTGACTTGGAACCCGAGCGGATTAACGAGCCGATCTTGCGGCTTCATGGGCGCATCGACGTAGGCATAGGCAATCGTCGCGATCCAATGGCGCACTTCATCCGGGCGGTTGTTCCGCCAGTGAACGACCGTCGTGAAGCGGGCAACCGCCGTGCTGTTCGTCGTGTTGATGACCGGCGCGCTTTCCATCTTGACGAGCACGCGGGCCTTGTCGGCAAGAACCTTGTCGCGGGCCTGATCGCCCTCAAAGACCTTGTGATAGTCGGCCGCCACGTCCGACGTGCTCATGAGGCCCGTCGCGTCGTAGTCCGTCTGGATGGTCTGATAGTCGTAGCTTTCGCGGTGCAGGACGTATTGGTTGAGCCAATACTGATCGACCACTTCGCCGTAGGAATCCTGATGCTCTTTCATCACCGAGACGGCATCGACGGCACCCGTCGCGTTATCCACGCGAAGGATGAATGGCGGAACCGGCCGGCTCGATTCCTTCATGTGGACGGCCAGCACCATGAGCGCCACGAACGCAAGAAAGGCCGCCAACCCGGCGACCAACCACGCATTCTTGCGCGACCGAAGAACCTCCCGAATGAAGTTCCGTTCTAGACCTTTGACCTCCGTAAGATACTCGGTCATTTCTGCGGTTTTGACGCCACTAGAGCGCCGAAATCTATCGGCGATGTTCATCAGTTGACCACTCCGTTTTGCACTTCTGGCGGGACAGTGCGGTTGATGGGCACCCTAGCCGAATCGTCCGGGGTCCGAGGTTTCGGCACTCCGGCGCACGCGCCGAGCAGCGCACACAGGAGCAACACAGCTACTTTTTTCACGGGATTAATCCTCCAATCGGGCGGATAAAAGCATCCTACTACTTACACGTCAATATTGCAATTTTGATTGAAAAAGGCGGTAGCCGCAAGGGCATACCGCCTTCAAAAAACACCAAGCAAAAAGGGTCTAGGGTTTAGGCGGGAAGGATGCAGGGAGCCGCTAAGCAGCGGCCCTGTTGGAGCCACGGAACCGCCCCAAGGCGCGGCTCGCAGCACGGCCGGCCGCTTGAGCGCCGGAAACGCCGGCACGGCCCGCCGCAACGCCTCCGCTGGCAGCGCCGCGCACCGCGCCGGCCGTGCCCGAGCCAATGCCCGAGGCCACGCGCAGCTCATGCCACAGGCCGACGCCGACACCGTTAGCCAGGCCGCCGGCAATGGTCGGAATCTGGATGACGATCAGCACGCAGGCAGCGGCAAGGATCAAGCAGCCGCCGAGCGTGCCGGCGAAGTTGAGATTGCCGTCAAAGGTGACGTTGCTCATGTAGGTGGTGAAAATCTGCATCATCAGGCCGAACACGCTGGACACCATCACGACCAGCAGGCCGTAGGTTGCGACCTGGGCGCACCACGCCTCGAAAAACCGCGTGGTGGACTTGAACAGCAGCGCCAAGATGAAGATCGGCCCGAGCGCCGCGAGAAGCGCCAAGGCCACCTTTGCCAGCAGAATGAAGGCTCCCCCGATTGCCGTCAGGAGCGCCGTAGCCAGCACGCACAGGACCGCGAAGGCGACATAGGCGAGGCCCTGCTTAGTGAACACGCCGGAGTTCTCGAACGCCTCATTGGCCTTGGCGAAGCCCGCGCCGGCCGCCTTGTCTACGAGGTCGGCCGCCGCGCTCCCCTGCGTCTGGCCGGCCTGCGTCGGGAGCAGCGCCACGGCGAATTCGTCGGGCGTCTTCTGGATCGCATCGGCGATGTTCGACTGATACAGGCCGCCCGAGGTCGCGATCGACACGATGATGCCGATCTTGAAGCACTTGAACACGAAGTCCTTGATGGAGGCATCGACTCCACCCCGCGCCACGAGCAACCCATAGAAGATGAACATCAGCGTCAGGCCCGCCGTGACTACGGGCGTCGCTGCGGTAATAGCGCGCCCGGATACGTCGTTGGCAAAAGTCGCGGTTGCCGTGTCGATCCGGGTAAAGAGCTGTTGGAACAGGTTAAAGTCCATACGGGCCTCCGTTAGAACTGCGGAATCTTGGTGTTCTTATTGCTGAACGTCAGCTCACCCGCAGCCTTCTTGGCGTTTTCACAGTTAGGGGCCAGCTTCAACTCGCCCGGATTGTTTTCGCATTGAGCGATCTTCGCTTTGCGCTCCGCGTCATGGGTTTTGTACCAATCAACGTCATGCGTCTTTTCGCCGTCGCAGCCCGAGAGAGCGGCGACGGCGAGCAGGGCAAGGACCGCGAGACGGCCTTTCATAATCAATTCCCGATCGACGGAATCGCCGTGTTGCTTGAATTGAGCGCACGCTGTCCGATGGTGTCGCGCTGCGCCTCCGTCAGACGGTCCTCGCTGGCCTGTAGCTGCGCCATGAGCTGCACCTTCGTCTGTTCGTTCTGGATGGCCGCCTGCTCGCCCTGGATGCGTGCTTGCAGGTCCGCAATGGCCTTGGGGTCCGTGGAGCTGTTGATCTGCCCCATGAGGCCCTGAATGTTGTCCAGACGCTTGATAGAGGCCGTGTAGGCTTGCTGGCCCATCGCCTTGTCATAGGCCGCCACTTGGGCCTGCCGATCCGTCACAGCCTGCCGGCCGCTCGCGACCGTGCCGCCCATCCGGCTTTGCTCCTGCTGGATGATTTGCTGGACGCTCCCGGAGATGCCGGAATAGCCGCCGTTCGACACCGAGTTGTAGACGTTCTGCCAGTCGGACGGCAGCATGTTGGCGAGCTGCGGGTTCTGGAAAAGCTGGCCGATCCCGCGCGTGCCCGTCATCGAGCTATACGTCTGTTGAAGCTGCTGAACCTGCATCTTCATCTGTTCGATTTGCTCGACGTACTTGGCAATGTCCTCGATGTGGAACGCCGTGCCGGGAACGTCCGACGTGACAGTGACCGGGATTTGCGCGAAAGCGCCCGACGAGGCGGCGACCCCGACGAACGCCACAGCCGCGAAAGCGGCGCGAGTGAGCTTGGTTTTCATGCTTGCTTTACTCCCATCGAAGAACGGACTTGTTGCAGGAAGGCCGGAATCCAGACGGCCGGGTCATCGCCCCTATCCGCGATCACCGCTTCGGCAATGTCCGCGTTGTCGGGCGTGCCCGACAGAACCAGCAGGGCGTCATCGAAGCCGGCGAGGTTCAGGGACGCGACGGCCGCTTGCTCGCCCTGTTTGACGAGGAAGCGCCGCGAGCCCGAGGGGATCGCCTTTAGTGCCTCGAATTCGGGCCGCGTGAGCTTGAAGCCTTCGATGTAGTCGGAAGCGTCCGCACGCGGGTTTTCCAGCAGAATGAGCGTTGCAATTTGCTGGACGATGGTTTTGGCGATGCCGCTTTCCAGAGCGTCGCCCGGCTCCTGCGTGGAGAACACGCAAATGCCGTTTTGCTTTCGGATCGTCTTGAGCTTGTTCTTGACGAAATCCTCGAACTGCGGGTCATCGAGGATCTTCCAAAATTCCTCGAAGATATACATGAAGCGCCGGCCGTCGATCATGCTTTCCGTGCGATAGAGCAGGTACATAATCGTCGGCGTGCGCGTGGCCGGATTATCGAGAAAATCCGTCACGTCGAAGCCGTAGAGCCGGTGCGTCGTCAGATCGAGTTCGTCGGTCGCGTTATCGAACAGCCACCCGAATTCCCCGCCCTCACACCACTTTTGCAGCCGGGCATGGACCGTAGGCCGCGCATCGTAGTCGTCGCTGATCGGGTTCGGCAGGGATTGCAGCAGCATCCCCAGGCGGCGCAACGGGCGGTCGATATGGGTCATCACCGTATCGAGCGCCTGGTCAATCTCCCGTTCGTCGTTGTGCGTGATCGGGTCGCCCGAGCTGCCGACGAGCTGCTTCACCAGCGCCTTGAGGAACAGCAGATTGGCCTTGGTCGGCTCTAGGTGGAACGGGTTGAACCCCGAGCGTTCGCCGTTCCGCAGCGGCAAATACTTGCCGCCCATCGCCGCGATCGCGATTTGCATCCCGCGATCCTTGTCAAAGACAACGCACGTCGGGCTGAATTTCTGCGCCTGCGCCAACAGGAAACCGAGCGTCGTTGTCTTGCCGGCGCTCGACTGGCCGCCGATGAAGGTATGCCCGAGCAGGCGCTTTTCGTAGGCGTCCTCATCCAGACCGGAGACGTGGAAATTCAGATAGAGCGGCGTGCCGCTCAACGTCTTGAGGATCGTCACCGCAGGCCCCCAAGGGTTGCCGTTCGGCTTGCCGCTCAGGAAGTTGTGGAAGGGGCTGAACGACAGGAAGTTGAGCGAGGTAATCGCCATCGGCCGAGGCCGCCAACGCCAGTTCGCCGGGAGCTGCGCCCAATAGCCAGCCTCTAGGGCAAGGTCCAGCGCGTTCGGGACTACACCGCAGTCCAGCAGCGCACCCTTGGCCTTGGCGAGATAGCCGCGCAGCTCGGCCGCCGAATCGGCGAACACCAGCAGCGTAGCGTGATGCTCACCCATGATGAAACGCCGCGAGACAAGAGCGTCCAGGGCGTCGTCAATCTCGGCAATCTGCGTGACCGCCACGTCCTCCGCGTCGATCAGGTTTTGCTTGTGCCGCTGTAGAAAGCCCTTGGCCGCGTGCAGCGACAGGCACGAAAACGATTGCGTAAAGACGAACTCATAATCGCTTTCGAGCAGCACATTAAGCTGGCCCGGTTCGGTATCGGCATCGAAATCCTTGATTTCGAGCATCCCGAAATTGCGGGTCTTGTCGATCAACCTTTGCTCGCCAACCTCGCCCCAATTGGCGAAGATCGGCCGGTTCGTCGGGAGATATTCGCTGATCCGCTCGCGGCACACAGGCACCGACTGATGCTCGCCGTTGACGAGGAAGCCATACCATTCCAGCGCCGACGAGTAGGCCATGCCCTCGCGATCGTAGATGCCGAGCAGTTCGCCGCCGTACCGCTTTTTCAGGACCGTCGCGAGCTGCCGGTTAATGTCATCTAGCGTCTTGATAGCGTCGCGCTGGCGAAGCGTCTTTTCGTCGTAAGACAGCTTTTCGCGCTTGGCGAAAAACCGCAGCACGTCCTCCGACGCCTCGCGGAAAACGACCGTGAAATACAGGTCATTGACCATCAGGTTATAGTCGGAAAAGGACTCGCGGTATTTGTCGTCCAGCTCGCGGCAAAACACGTTCTGGAACTCGCTTTCGGGATACTCGACCACGCGGCGACGGTGGATATGCGCCCAAAAGGAAATGTTCGCGGAGCCGACGCCGCGAACAAAATTGTTGAGGTCGCGCGTCCACTGGAAAACGTCTTGAATGTCGGCGCACTCATGCGACCGGCCCGAGAGCTTCCAAGTCGTCATGTAGTCCGCGTTTTCCGTGGAGATAATATGCTCCGTGACGTGATGCGAAAACGGGACGAATTCGCCCATCCCGACTTCCGCCTCCATCACCTTCAACGCTGCACTGCTACCCATTATTTGAGCCTCCTACGTCGCCGGTAGTCGGTCGGCGAATACGTCGAACCGCCCCAAAATTTCTTGTTCTTGTTCCTGGCCTTCGTCTCGAACCAAATCCACCAGATCGAGAAAGCCCGATCGTCGTGCCGCGTGATTAGACGCATGATGACGACGACCGGGATCAGGAGAAGCCAGCACCACAAGCTGACCCACATTGCGATGATGGCTACCGCGCTGACAGCCGCCAGAAGCGGCATAGTCGGCACGCCGAAGAACGTCGGAACGCGGGTGGCCCCCTTGAACAGGGGGAACGGCTTGATGTCATCGTCATCCATGCCAGCGGCCCCGGATTAGCTGACGATCATCGACGTGATTTCAGCCGCCGAACCCACGATCAGGATGCCGATGAACCAATGGACGAACGTGTCCTTGTGCATCATCCGCATGGCGTACAGCAGGCCGCAGAGCATCAGCGCCACGGTCGCAGCAACCGGGATGATCGTCGTCAGGTTCTCTTTCAGCGTGTTGAGAACCGTCGTCGCCTGGGACAGGCCGGCCGCATGGGCGGGGCTGGTCGCAATCATCGCCAGCATGGCCGCAATGATGAAATTGGCGGCCTTGTTACTTACGTGGTTTTTCATTCGGAGATTCCTCGCAGACAAGAATAAAAGAGCCTTTTTTCACGCCGTAGCGTTCGTGTAGCCACTGCAATAGTTTTCTCGGATCAGACCATACGCGCACCTTTCCACGTTGGGTTTTGAGTGTGTAAGGCATCATCTGCCCGGTAGTCGGATCGGCAGCTTGAAAGCTGAAAATCCATTCCCGATCCGAGAGCCTGACAATCGTTAGATTCGATAACTTCCCTTCCGAAAACGCCGCGTCCACTCCGGCAAGAGGGACAGCAATTGGCGCAGGGTCTTTCTTCATGTAGTCGGTTCCCGTTCTGCGAGCTTGGTTAATCGGGCCTAACTTGCAGACCCCCCCAACAGAACCACCAACCCCTGCATGGTAGCGACTTGACCGGGCGTTAGCAATCAAATCATCAATTTTGATGTTAATGTTGCTCCCTCTCACTTCTCGGGTTTAGCCGAAAAGGCGTCATCGTCAGCGGAAGCCGAGAACACGTCGGGTTCCCCCGATCTTTGTACGTTCTCGGCCGTCTCTGACGTAGCCGCGTCATGCACTGGTGATGCCCCATTGGCGCGGTTAGCGCGTAGCGGCACCGGAGCATTCAAATCACCCCCACTGGTGACAGGTAGAAGCTCCGGCACCGGCAGCTTAGCTTGTGCCAAGACGGCACGCACGTATCCATTTCGGATGCCGTTGCTAAGCGACCCGGTGTTGTAGCAGGACAGCGCCGCGTGCAGCGCGCCCTGCCCGGCCTCACCTACGGCCGTTACTCCGCGCTCGTAGCAGTCCTGCAACACGCGAGCTGCCGCCTGTAGGTTCGGGCACGGCTCGAACAGGTCGGAGAGCGAGACGCCGAGAGCGCGGAAATTGTTCGAGTTAATCTGCCCTAGACCAACATCAATGTTGTAGCCCTGATCGAGAAGGCTTTGCGCTGTCGCGACGGCTTCCGCAGCGTTGACCGGCTGACGGGCCAGCTTTTTCCCGCCATTTATGTTGATGGCGTAGGGGTTGAGCCGCGATTCTTGGCGCACCAACGACGAAAGCGTGCGAACGTGGATCGAGGGCGCGCATTGCGCCGCGAGCGCGGCGAATGTCGGCGCAGCGGGCACGGGCGCATCAGGGTTAACGACAGCCGCAGCGTTCGGCGCTATGGCAATCGGTGTGGGAGAGGCTTGCGCGCTGGTCCCGGTCGAGCCAGCAGCAAGGGCGCAGATCGGGCCGACGCAAAGGCCGGCCACGATGACGGATAGAAGATTACGCATGGCGGACACCCCTCAAGGGCCTGTCCGCTGGGAACCATATCGCGAACTAACGAGGCTTTTGGCCGCTGGATCGGAGGATGAGCATTGATTGAGGAAGTCGCGGCGCGCGCTCGCCGTGCGCGAGCCAGAGAAGCCATGATGGAAAACGACGATCGAGAAATACTTCGCAAGATAGGGCTTGCAGGCCCCGCCGCCGCCGCTGCCCGTCGCTTCGCCGTACAGGCACATCACGGCCCCGCAAGCGTCTTGGTTCTCAGCGCGTGCTTGACCCGAGAGCGTTGCGGCCAGGACAATTGCGCTTAATGATGCTATAGCTAGCTTCATAAAACCACCTCCTTCGTCAGTTGCAAAACACGTCAAAAATGCAATTTTGACGTAATATCTCGCAGGGTATAACCTATGTCAAGCACAACCAAGAGCACGTCTACCGCCCTCTCCACTCACGATTTCGCGAAGTTGAGCGACCAAGAGCTGCAAGAGCTGCGGGGCCACGTCGAAGCAGAGGTAAGAAAACGTGAGTCTCGCCAGAAGCGCGAGGCAAGGAAGCAGATAGTCGAACTGGCCGAGCAGCACGGCATTGACCTTGGCAGCCTTGCCGATACCAGCGTCAAATACCGTGACCCCGACAACCAGTTCAACGTGTGGAGCGGGCGCGGCCGAAAACCCGAGTGGGTGCGGCAGGCACTTGAAAAAGGTATCAAACTTGACGATTTGAAATCTTAAGACAATTGCGGACATAGCGAAAGTCCGCAGGAGGCAAAGGAAATGGGAACCGTTATCCCCTTCCGCCGAGGCGCGAGCCGCCCCGACGATGCAAAGGCCCGCGAGAGCAGGGCCGCCGCTACGCAGCACGCCCGCGCTGCGCTGCGCGCTACGGGCGTGGGCTTCCTGCGGATGCTCCGCTACATCGCGTTTCTGCTGATGTTGTGGATTCGTAAGCCGATCCGCTTTGTTCTGATGCTGGTCGCGGTCCCGGCGCTGATCGCCCTGCCTATCATGTGGCTTGGCCTGACCGCGCCCCATAAAGCCGCCATGATGGCGACCATTGCCGGCGTCGGTTTCGGCGCTTTCCTGTTGACCTGGCTCTACGACACGCTGTTGCTGCGTCTCGCGCCGGAACCGATCATCTTGAACTAGAAGGCCACGCATGAGCTACCAGCAGATCATCCCTTGCAGCGGTTGGAACTATACCCACGACCACCCCACGGAAAGCGGGAAAAAGATCGTGCATCCGGTCGCGGCATGGGCCTTGACCGAAGACGGCGAAGTTATCGGTTTGATTGCAGTGGACAGCAAATCGGCCGTGACTGGCGACAACATCGCGAGGCTTGTAGCTCCCCCGCCTGTTGGTGGCAGATACGAACCGGCCGAGAAGTAGATCAAATCAACCATAGCCCCTTGTTCGACCCCTCCCGGAGGGGTCGTTTTTTTGTTGGGACGCCCCTCGTCCCGACACCCCCAGGTCAGCCGGGACGGCCGGGCGGGGTCAGGGAGGCCCAACGGGCACCGCTACGCGGCGCGAAGCGTCCTTGACGCCGTTCGGTCGTTCTGGCCGTCCCTGCCCTCTGTAGCGCCTCTGCGGCCCGCCGCAGCACGAACAAGCACCGGAATGGATCGGATTGTCCAAGCGGCCGGCCAGCAGAGCCGCTAGACCGATTGAATGCCCCTACCCTGCCCCGAGCTATCGCCCGCCACGCGCGCCGCGCTGACCCTCATGCAGCAAGCCTTGACGATCCTCGACCAGGCCGGCGCGAGCACGGCCGCCTGTCATCTGCAATGGGCCATCGACGTGTTGACCGACGCGCCGATCGCGAGCGCCGACGAGCTGGCGACCCTCGACCCATTCAACCGCGTATAGACCGTCCGCAAAACGGTCGTTTTGTGAACACCATCACGAAACCCCGGTTTTGTCGTTTTCAGAAGGCGACTGCACCAGTTCACTGGGCTGGCCGCCGTGTGTGCATAGAACTTCTGACCGGGAACGGTCAGAAGTTCTATGCACGAAGCGCCGCGAGAGATCGGAATTGCTCAGAACTCTTGTGCACGGCGCGACAAAGCCGGAACCGCCGAAAATTCCGGCGATCAACCGGCAAGCTGCTTGATGCGCTCGGCCAGGCGGCCGAAAGCCTCGTTCACGTATTCCAGCACCTTGGGTTCTGCGCCCTGCGTGCGCAGCGAGTCTTTGAAGGCTTCCAGGTCGGACAGCCATTGCCGATGCAGGCGGCCCAGCTCGTCGAGCTGAGGCCGGAAGTCTTGGAGACTGCCGCTCGCACGAAACGCCTGGTAGCCACGCTCAAGCGTGGCCGCCGTGGTCAGCAGTTGCGCGCCCATTTGCTTGTGCTGTTCGGAGAACTCGGCCATGCCGTCATAGGGCCGCGAAGCCTTGCGGCGCTCGGCTTCGGATGCCTCTTCCATGATGCGGGCGTAGCGGTAGAACCCTGGGAACTCGCGGGACAGCGCCATGAGCTGCTGATCGGATGTGCCGACCCAAATCCTGTGCAGGTCAGGCCCGTACCCCATCATGCGATTGATGATGGCATGGGCCTCGCTGACACCCTGGGCGGCAAGCTGCTGCATGTGTTGGTCGATCTTCGCGGCCAGTCGGCGGAATTCGTTCATGCTCATGTCCGTCACAAAAGGCGCGTTGATTGCCCTTGCGCCGTGAGAAGTGCCACCGCCTTCTTATCGAAGGAAACGAAGGTTTCCCCGCCAAGCCAGTTGCCTTCGTAGGCAATGACGCCATCGGCAAAGTCTCCGCCCGCGTCGAGCACCAGCAAGCCAGCCTCCACGGCAGGCCGGTTCACTTCCACATTCGCGGCGGCCAGTAGTGCCCGGATCGCGCTGGCCGCGTCGGCTTGCTGGAAGCCGTAGACACGCAGCAGCACCCAAACAAATTCGCATAGGCACGGCAGCGCGACCGCGATCAACTCGGCGTCGGTCAAGACTGCGGCGGCAACGTCCGCTTGTGCGGGATCGTCACGCACAACCGCACGCACAAGGACGTTGGTATCGACTGCGACCTTCATTGCTTACCTGCCCAGCCTTGCGCCGCCGCCTCGTTGATTTCTTCGATGGTGGCAACCTTCTGCGTCTTGCCCGCGAGCAGGCCGACAAAGCTGGCTATCGTCCCTGCGGGCCGTGCCGCCTTGAGCACGCCCCGACCGTCTGGCAACAAGTCCAGCTCGATCTTGTCGCCTGGCCTGATGCCGAGGTGTTGCAGTACGTCCTTCCGAAACGTCACTTGTCCCCGTGCGGTAACGGTCAATGTGGTCATGGTGGTTTGCCCTCGCAATCAAGGTTGATGCTTCACATAGTAATGCAAAAATGCCTTACCGTCAATGTCCGTCAAACGATCATTAGTCGGCCATGCCGGACACTGTCCAGCAAAGTTATTGCACAACGGGTTGTCGGACATTAAGATAGGCGGACGGAATGACGGACAAGAGAGGCGGCAAATGGCACTGATCGGCTATGCGCGGGTATCGACGGCGGAACAGGACACCGCCTTGCAGACGGATGCGCTACGCAAGGCAGGCTGCGAGCGCGTTTTCGAGGACACGGCTTCCGGGGCCAAGGCCGACCGCCCCGGCTTGGCTGATGCGCTGGCCTACCTGCGCGACGGCGACGTGCTGGCCGTCTGGCGGCTGGATCGGCTCGGGCGCTCTATGCCGCACCTAATCGAAACGATAGGCGCGCTGGAAGCGCGAGGCGTCGGCTTCCGTTCTCTGACGGAAGCCATCGACACCACCACGCCAGGCGGGCGGCTCATCTTCCACGTGTTCGGCGCGCTGGGCCAGTTCGAGCGCGACTTGATCCGCGAGCGCACCAAGGCCGGGTTGACTGCCGCCGCCGCTCGTGGGAGGAAGGGCGGGCGAAAGCCGGTTGTCACCGCCGACAAGTTGCAGCGAGCGCGGGAGCACATCGCCAACGGGCTTAATGTCCGAGAGGCCGCTACACGGCTCAAGGTGAGCAAGACGGCCCTGTACACCGCGCTGCAATCCACCAGTGCAGCCGACTCCTGATATTCCGTGCAGTCGTCTTCTGAAAATGACAGGTTTAGTGCCCCGCAGGGCTTCCCAATCTGTTCATAAATGCGTACACTTTTCAGTGTTCAGATTACGTGTTCGCGATTCGACGGGAGGGGCAGTGCGCGACGACACCGACAGCAAGACGTTGGACCTCATGACGGGCGGCCTCAAAATCGGTTATGCCCGCGTCAGCACCGACGATCAAAATCTCGACCAGCAGCGCGACGTGTTGCACGCGGCCGGCTGCACTCAGGTCTACGAGGAAAAGATCAGCGCCGGCAGATCGAGCCGGCCCGAGCTGGAACACGCGCTCAAGGCGCTGCGGCCGGGAGACACCCTTGTCGTGCAGCGGCTCGACCGTCTCGGCCGGTCCCTGCCCGACCTGGTGAAAGTCGTGACCGGCTTGAAGGCCCGAGGGGTTGCCTTCGAGAGTCTGGCCGAACGGATCGAGACGAACAGCGCAGCCGGCGAGCTGGTGTTTCATATCTTCGCCAGCTTGGCGCAGTTCGAGCGGCAGCTCATCCGCGAGCGCACGCTAGGCGGATTGAAGGCCGCCCGCGCGCGAGGCCGCAAGGGGGGCCGCAAGCCCAAACTCGGCGCGAAGGAAATCCGCGAAATCGGCATCCTGCTCGCCGATCCGAAGATGACCGTCAGCGACGTGGCCGCCCGCTATCAGGTGAGCCGCACAACGATCTACAAACACGTTCCGGGGGTGCAGCATGGCACAGCCGCCTAATCGCGGGCCACGCCGTCACGGCCCTGTCGCGATCGGGGATCTTCTCGACAAGAAGTTGCTCGACCTAGTAGGCGCAAAGGGCGTGAAGAAACCCGGCCCCCCGGACCTGCCGCCGCTGATCGAGCCGAAGCCAGCGCCGGGCGCACAGTCGATCCACGCGCCCGCAACGGCCGTCACCTACCCGCCTGCGAAACCGAAGGCGGAAACGGCGCGTGTCGCCGGAAAGATCGAGCCGATCACCGAGGCGAAGCGCCCGCGCGTGCTGATGAAGAAAACCGAGGTGAAGTTGCTCGACTTCGCCGTGACGATCGCCAACGAGCCGCCATCGGGCGAGGACATGGCGTTCTCGCACGCGATCCTTTGCCAAGTCGGATTGCCGCGCGCGCAGCTCGCCGAACGCGAGTTCATGCGCCGCAGCGGCGATGCGTGGCTAAGCGTGCAGGCGGGCTATCTGGACGAAGGGCATGGGCCAGTGCCGCAGCCCGTTCCCTATGGCGTGATGCCACGGCTCGCGCTTGCTTGGGTGTCCACCTACGCGAAGCGCCACAACACGCGCGAGGTGCCGATCGGCGACAGCGCCGCACAATTCCTGCGGCTTGTCGGCATGGATACCCAGGGCGCGCGGTACAAGACCCTGCGGACCCAAATGCACGCCCTGGCCGCCTGCCGTCTGCAACTCGGCTTCAAGGGTCGCACGTTCAACGGCCAGCCCGTCGAACAGTTCGACGCATGGATGAGTAATCAGGACTCGAAACAGCGCAGCCTTTGGCCCGGCATCATGGTTTTGTCGGAGGGGTATTTCAAAGAGCTGATCGAAAGCGGCGTGCCGCTCGATAATCGCGCTTTGCTGGCATTAAGCGGATCATCGTTGACTCTCGATATTTACGCCTGGCTCGCGCATCGACTTTATCGAATCGAAGGGCGGCCGGTTGTTCTGTATTGGAAAAACCTGCGCGATCAATTCGGGCAGGAATATCACGGCGAAGATGCCGACAAGAATTTCAAAAAGAAATTCCTGCCCGCGCTCCGCAAGGTGCTGGCCGTCTACCCAAAGGCCCGCGTGCGTCAGGTGACGGGCGGCATCATGCTCATGTCATCCCCGCCGCCGATCCCGCCGAAGGCCGAGAACACCGGCCTCTTGAAGCATGGTCGCTAAGTTGCCGCGGTTGTGGATAACCCTGTTAATTCAAGGACTTATCCACGTTAGATCGGACCCCCCAACCTCGTTAAATCGGACCCCCCAAGCCCCCCGGTTTAGTCGTTAGATCGGACCCCCGGACCTCGTTAGATCGGACCCCCCCTAAACCTGTAAGGTTCTGCTTTTAAGAATCCCATATAAATTCTTCTTCTAATTGGCCGGCAGAATTGTGGATAAACCGCAGGCGGTTTACCCACCGAATTCTTTGGCCGTGACGCGATCATGTGGACAATGCGCTACGCGCACCGGCCCTATCGGGCCTTTGCCCACAGGCTCGCTTTTCCAACAAGATTTTTTATTTGTTTTTGAAAAGAAGAAAGGCAAAAGCGAAAACCCGATTGCCTTGATACCCGCCCCTGCAAGGCGTAGGATTGAATCCTATTGATCGACAGGAGGGCAGCATATGCGCTCGACACAGCAGTTCAGCATCACGCTTCCGAACGACATGGCCGACATGGTGAAAACGAAGGTCGCCACCGGCCAGTATGCGACGGAAAGCGAAGTCATCCGGGAGGGCCTTCGCGCCCTGGCCGAGCGCGATAAGGCGGTTGAGCAGTGGTTGCGCGAAAAGGTCGTGCCGGCCGCGCAAGCCCTGAAAGCGGACCCGAGCCGCGCCCGCAGCATCGGGCAGGTTCGCGAGCACCTGGCCGACAAGCGGAAGCGCGCAGGCTCCGGCGCAGCGTGACGTACACGGTTCAATTCAGCCCCGAGGCACAGGACCAGCTAGACGAGCTGGAAGCCTTCATTGCCGACGCCGCCTCGCCCGCCGTGGCGGCCGGCTACGTCGATGCGATCGTGACTTACTGCGAAAGCCTACAGACGTTCCCCGAGCGCGGTACACGCCGCGACGACCTCATGCCCGGCCTGCGGATCACCAGCTACCGCCGCCGCGCCGTCATCGCGTTCCTAGTGGACGTGCCGGCTCAAACCGTCTCGATCGTAGGCGTGTTCTACGGCGGGCAGGACTATGAAGCCCGGTTCCTCGACGACCTCGACGACTAGCCATCCCTCCCCTTGTTCCACGGCAAACAAAAAGGCCCGAAGTGCGGCAACACTTCGGGCCTCTGTTTTCCGTCCGACTATGCAGGAGTGAACGGGCAGTAGCTGTTCGAGCATTGTAGACCGCAACCCCTCGGAATCCAAGTCCCCGCCCTACTAGCCCTTGCGTTTGTAGTATCGTGTAGTATCATACAACATACTACCTACTACATTTGAGGCGCAGCTATGGCTATCACTCGCGATGCAATCTGGCAGGTCGCCGACGCCCTCGACGCCGAGGGCATCAAGCCGACCCTTGCCGCCGTTCGGAAGAAAGTCGGAGGCGGCAGCTACACGACGATTCAGGAGGCGATGACCGAATGGAAGTCGCGCCGGCAGCAGGCCGCCGCGCCGGCCGCTGATCCAGCGCCGCCCGAGCTGGCCGAGCGCGCCGCCTCGATGGCCGCCGAAATCTGGACCCTTGCCCGCGCCGCCGCCGACCTGGCACTTGCCGGCGAACGCCAGCAGATGGAGGCCGAGCGCGCCGAGCTGCGCGCCCAGGCCGCCGAAGCCGTTGAAGTCGCCGACAGCCTCACCGAGGAAAACGACCGCATGAAATCGGACGTGGCCGAGCTGGCCCGGCTGCGCCAAGAACATGAGCGCACCCTTGCGGAGCTGGCCGACGTGAAGCGCAAGAGCGGGGACGAAATCAACCGGACGATGGAGAAGGCGAACCGCAAGGACAGCGAGGCGATGGAAGCCCGCAAGAGCGAGCGCGCGGCGCTCGATCGCGCCGCCCACCTTGAGGGACAGGTGGACGCCCTGAAAGGCCAGCTCGCCGACCTCACAGCCACCCTCAAGCCGCGTGCAGGGGGCCGCCAATGATCCGCCCTGCCCTTCATGCCATCATCGCCGCCGCGATCCTGGCCGCGACCGCGCCGGCTTGTTCGGCCGCTACCTTTGCCGGCGAAGTCGTCGCCGTGCTGGACGGCGACACGGTAGACGTGCTGGTTAACCGGCAAACCGTCCGCGTGCGCCTGGCCGCGATCGACGCGCCGGAAATCCGGCACGGCACCCGGAACCCCGGCCAGCCTTTCGGCCAAGCCTCGCGACAGTCGCTCGCTGGCATGGTATTCCGTCAAAATGTGATAATTGATGAAGAAGGCACCGACCAATACGGGCGGGCCATCGGCACCATATGGGAGGGGAATTTCAACGTAAATGCGGAACAGGTTCGGCGTGGAATGGCATGGGTTTATCGCCACTACTCGCACGATCCGAAGTTGCTCCAAATGGAGCAGGAAGCCCGCGCAGAGCGGCGCGGATTATGGGCGGACCCGAACCCCGTTCCGCCTTGGGATTATCGTCATTCGAGGTGAACAGATCATGCGGAAATTGCTTGCGTTAGTGTCATTGATTGCCGTCGCCGGTTGCGCCCACCAGCCCGCAGCCGGCCCGCTCAATACGATCGCGGTCCCTACCCCCGTTCAGAACTGGGTGCGCTGCGATCTTGTGTTCGACAACGCGGGCGTGATTGGCGGATACGCGCAGCTTGTCGGCGTGCCGATCGCGGACACGGTTGAGAAACAGACACGCGGCCTTTCGGGCGAGCTGACGCCGGGCACGCCGGCAATGATGTTCACCTGGCTGCAAGCGCAGCGCCGCGCCTCATGGATGAATGGCGTTCACGTCCCGCTGTCGGTCGCGTTCCTCGACCGCAACGGCACGGTGACAGAGATTCAAAACATGGAGCCTGACACCAATGTTTTTCATTGGTCCGCCGCGCCGGCTATCGCCGCGCTCGAAGTCGGGCAAGGCACGTTCGAGCGCCTTGGCGTGCATGTCGGTTCGCGCATGGACGTGCAGCAGTGCAATGGCCCGATTGTCTATCCCGGCCTGCAAAAGCCGCGCTTCCGCGCGGGCTAATCCAGACGACGACAGGAGGAAACAAACATGGCAACAGCCCGAGAGATTGAGGATATGACCGTGGAGGCCCGCACGCACCAAGTGCATGGCCGTGTTCCCGATGCAGATTGGCACCGCTTCACGCAAGCGGCGGAAGGCGCGTTCGACGGCCAGCTCCGAGCGCGCGGCAACGATCGCTTGCTCGACCATGACCAGCTCGCGGCGATGGGCCTTGCGCGACAGATGGCCGTCGCCGATCGGAGCCGCGACAATCCGTTCGAGCATGACCAGCTTCGCCGGGCCTTCAATAGCGAACGGTCCTACGAGGCCACGCGCGAGGCGGCCTACGGCAATGCCGTGCAGGCCGGCATTGATGGCCTCGCCCTGCCCGCTGAAATTCGCCACGAACGCGCCTTGCTCGAAGCCTACCGCGACGGTCTGGCCGAACGTGAGACGAACTTGCACGCGCTACAGCGCGGCGAGCCGGATCAGGCCGGCAACAAGGAGTGGGCGAACCTGCGGGAGCGTCAGGCCGAGGTAGCCGAAGCCCTCGACCGCAACGGGCGCGAGAACGCCGAAGGCCGCGCAGAGCGCGGCGGGGAGGCGCGCGCTAACGCGCGCGACAACCCCCTTGGCGTCAGTGCGCCGGAGTGGAATCGGGCCGTGCAGAACGCCGAGCTGTCGATCGAGGCCCGGCAGCTCGCAAATCCGGGCGCGGGCGATCCAGTGATGCAGATGGGAATGAAGATTCCCGCAGGTCGCCAAGCGCAAGCGCGCGACGTGGCCGAGCAGCTCGCGCATAGCGAGGATGTTCACGGCAAGCCGAAGATCGAACGCGCCGAGCCGGGCCGTTCCTACGAGGGTCGCGTCGTGGACGTGACTGAAAATCGCGTGTTCCAGAACGTCGGCGATCGCGTGATCGAGCACGACCGGCAGGCGTTGACCGGCAGAGGTATGTCGGGCGAGCTGGCCGGGCGAGAGGTGAAGATCGACTATCCGCATGGTCGCGTGGGGCTGGTGAAGGAAGCCGGCCAGGCGCGGGAAATGGGCCAGCAGGAGAAGGCCCTGCAGAAGGATTACGGCGGTCGGGAAAGGTAGCGCCATGACCGCACGATGGGAGACAAACACGCGCTGGTACGAGGCCGAGATCTTCTGCGATTTGTTCGGTTCGTGGACCGTCGTGCGGGCCTGGGGCGGCAAGGGTTCGCGCCGGCATGGCGGCATGATCGACGTGGTTCAGGACGAGGCCGCGGCCGTCGCCAGAATCGAGGTTTTGAGCAAAGAGCGCAGCCGTCGAAATCCACCGTATCAGCGCGTGGCCTAGCAACCTTGGGCGTGCCCCTCCGCTGCGCTGCGGGTCGGGCTTTCGTGCTCCGCATCGAGCCGCTGCGCGTCTCGCCCCTACGGGCTTCAATCCACGGCCCTAGCGGGCCTCTCACGCCTCCGGCCGGCTAGACCGGCCTGCGCGCTCCGCTTGCCCCTCCGGGCCGTCTACACGGCCCTGCGCGCCCTTCGGGCTTGCCCTCCCCTCCGCATCGAGCGCCGGCAGCTCATCGGCGCCGATCGGCCGCTACAGCCCTCGAACCTGCCACACGTTCCGGCTTGTTCGATCAAGGGCCGCTGCGCTGAAATCCTCACCCGTTCGGTGCTCGCCTTCGGCTGCGCTCCGCGTGCGGCCTCCGGTTTCTCCCTTGATCGCGCCGGCCCGCGCGTCAGGACGGGCTTACCGCGACCGACCGACACCGACGAGCAGACCCACCAGCGCAGCCCTTTCCATGCTCCAGGTCGAATGATCGTGACGGCCTGCGGCCGTCGCATTCAATGCAGAACGCCGGCCTTCGGCCGACGAAAGGCCCGCTCCCTCCCTCGACCTCCAAGCAGGCCCGGCAAGGGCAAAACATGCAAGGTCAATAAATTCGCATAAATCTATTGACCACTATAGACAAACGCCCCTCTATGTCCTATAATTGTCTCATCGGATGGCGAAGACAGTCCCACTACTGTCCTAGATTTGTCCGATCGTCGGGGGATCAAAGCGGCGGCAACCGCTCCCCCGGTGTCTTTTTCACCCGTTAGGAGTCTCGACTATGCAACTCGCTTCCCGCTTCGCTTATCGCTCCCCCGCCCTGCGTTCCAATCGTCCGCTGACCGACGACGAAATCAGGGGCGTTGCGCCGTCCATCTTCGCCGTGGAGCCGCACGAAAGCCGTTCGGCCCGCTACACCTACATTCCCACCATCGACGTGCTGCGCGGCCTCCGCAATGAAGGTTTCGCCCCGTTCATGGTCGTTCAGACCCGCGTGCGGAATGAGGACAAGCGCGAGCACACCAAGCACATGATCCGCCTTCGTCATGCCGACCAGATCAACGGCAGCGAGGCAAGCGAAATCATCCTCCTAAACAGCCACGACGGGACCAGCAGCTATCAAATGCTGTCGGGCATGTTCCGCTTCGTTTGCCAGAACGGCATGGTTTGCGGCGAAGTGCAGAGCGATATTCGCGTGCCGCACAAGGGCGATGTAGTCGGCAGCGTCATCGAGGGCGCATTTACCGTGCTGGACAGCTTCGAGAAGATCGAGGACCAGCGCGAAGGTATGAAGGCCCTCACCTTGTCGGATGGCGAGCAGGGCGCGTTTGCCCGCGCTGCGCTCGCCTTGAAGTACGACGAGGAAGAAGCCCCGGCCCCGATCGTCCCCGAGCAGCTTTTGACGCCCAAGCGTTGGGAGGATCGCAGCTCCGACCTCTGGACGACGTTCAACCGCGTGCAGGAAAACATGGTGCGCGGCGGTATCCGTGGCCGCAACCGCACCGGCCGCACCACCACCACGCGCGCCGTCAACGGCATTGACCAGAACGTGAAGCTCAACCGGGCTTTGTGGGTTCTCGCCGACGAAATGCGGAAGCTGCGCGCCTAACCGCTACCCTGCCCCGGCCTCGCGCCGGGGCAACCCCCAGACCATCCCACAGCAACGCGGATCAGAAAGGAGTCCGTATGTTCGTTTCAGTGATCGAGTTTGTTTTGACCGTCGCAGTATTCCCGGCCTTCCTCGCGATCGGCGTCATGCTTTTGCTTGATGGCGTGATCGGCATGATTTTCGAGGTGCATCTACTGGCGTTCGCTGTCGGCCTGGGCGCGATGGCGTGGGCTTTGCGTTTCGGCAGCTCGCCCATTGTCGCGGCCGTGGCCGGCTTGCAGCTCGACGGAATACCGCTCCCCCTTGCCCTGCTATTCGCGTCCGCCGCCTATCTCATCGGCTCTTTCGTGGCGGCCCGAATCCTCAACGGGATTTCCAGCGAGCGGCAGTAATCGCAAGGTCAATATTTTTCCGTATTACTATTGACCGCTATTGACTTTTTGTTGTGTCAATGGCACAATCATCCTACCGGGGATCGGGCGGCAACCCGCCCCGGTTCAACTGTCCAAATGCAGGAGTGACGCAAATGTTTAACGTGAACAAAGTAATCATCGCCGGCAACCTTGGCTTTGACCCCGAACTGAAAAAGGCCGGCGACAAAGACGTTTGCAACATCAGCATTGCAACCACGTCGTATCGCGGCCGAGGCGAGCAGCGCGAGGAAGTCACCGAATGGCACCGCGTCGTGTTGTTCGATCAGAACGCGCAATATGCAGGGGGTTTCCTGCACAAGGGCGATAACGTCTATGTGGAAGGCCGCTTGCAGACGCGCAAATGGTCCGACGACAAAGGCGACCATACCGTGACCGAGATTATCGCCGACGTGTTTCAGGGCAACCCCCGGAACCGCAGCGAGGCCCCGAGCGGCAATGACAGCAGCGCCGGCACGCCGCGAGGCCGCCGGCAGAAGTAACCCAAGGGGCGGGGCCGGAAGGCCCTGCCCCATTACCCCGTGAGATTGAGAACATGGCCAAGGCCAGCATGACCGCCGCCGAATTTGATGCACTCAGGCCCGAGCTAGGCCGCCTTTCGGTCGATACTGTCGATATTGCCCGCCGCGTGTTGGTGGACGGCGCAACACAGATCGAAATCGCCAAGGCCCACGGCCTCACCAAGCAGCGCGTTAGCGGCATGGTGAACCGCGTTCTAGCCGCCGCGCGCGAAATCCCGGCCGGATGGGAGAAGGTGGAAACCTGGCTGCCCCCCGAGCTGGCCCAACAGGTACGCAAGATGGCCGAGGATGCGAAAGCCAAGGCCCTACAGGAGGTTTCAGAATGACCGATCGCGAATTGACCGAACGCCGCGAAGCCGTCGCCAACGCTGTCGCCACGCAGCGCCTTGAGGGCTTGGAGCCGGACCCGCGCACCGTCGCCGAGCTTGAGCAGGTCGCGGCCGGCGAGCTGGACGTGTCGGAAGTCCTGCGCCGCGCTCGCGAGCGGATTGCGGCCGGCGAATTCCGCGCCGTGCCGGCGAAGTAAAGCCGGCATGGCGAAGTATCCAGCCGACGCAAAAGACCCCTACGCCGACCCCGCAAGCGGCTTGCTACGTAACCGCTTGGGGATCACCGAAGGGGCCGAGCTGGAACGCGCCGAGGCCACGCTTGCCACGATCCGCGCCTACGAGCTGGACACAGCGCCGGCCCCTGCCCGCTTCGACCTCGACCAGCTCCGGCACGTCCACCGCACGCTATTCGGCGACGTCTACCCTTGGGCCGGCGAACTGCGAACCGTGGACATATCCAAGGGTGACACGCGCTTTGCAAACGCCGGCATGATCGAGAGCGCGGGCGCGCAGCTCTTTCGCCAGCTCGCCCGCGAGAACAACCTACGCGGCCTCGACCCCGAGGCGTTTAGCGCCCGCGCCGGCCACTACCTGGGCGAGGTGAACGTGTTGCACCCGTTCAGGGAAGGCAACGGGCGCGCGCAGCGCGCTTTCGTCAACCAGATCGCGCACGCGGCCGGCTATCACGTCGGATGGACGAACATCACGCGCGAGGAAATGACGCGCGCGTCGATCGAGGCTTACGCCGGCACGGCCGACCGCATGGCCGGCCTGATCCGCGCGAACCTCACCGATCGCGACCGCGCCCGCGCCGCCGAGCTGGCCCGATCGGTTGCCGGCGACCTGGCGCGCATCGAGCGCGCCGAATCCGGCCAGAGCTACGCCGGCCGCGTCGTCGGGGCGACGGAACGCTACATCGTTCAGGAGCGCAGCGGCGTCCCCGGCGCGATGATCCTGCACAACCGCCGCAGCGTGAACGGCGACGCCGAGAAGATGCGCGGCCAGAACGTCGAAATTCGTTACCCGCAGGGCAATATCGGGCTTGTGCGCGAGGCCGGCCAGGATCGCCAGCACGGCCCGGAAAAGTCGCGGCAGTACGACCGAGGCCGCGAGAAATAAAACGCCCGCGCGGGGGTGCCGGGCGGGCGCTGTCCCACTTGTCGGCTTGCGCCTGACGTTCGGGACGTGCCGAGGATCGCAGATCGGGCAGGGCGGTTGCAAGGAAGGGCGGCGGGCGTGCCCCTCCGCTGCGCTGCGGGTCGGGCTTTCGTGCTTCGCATCGAGCCGCGTTCCGCGTCTCGCCCCTACGGGCTTCAATCCACGGCCCTAGCGGGCCTCTCACGCCTCCGGCCGGCTTTGGCCGGCCTGCGCGCTCCGCTTGCCCCTCCGGGCCGTCTACGCGGCCCTGCGCGCCCTTCCAGGGCTTGCCGCCCCTCCGCATCGAGCGCCGGCAGCTCATCGGCGCCGATCGGCCGCTACAGCCCTTGAACCTGCCTTCCGGCCCGGCTTCTACGGTCAAGGGGCTTTCGCGGCATATCCTCACCGGCTGCGCCGGCTCCGGTATTCCACGGTCCCCTTGACCGCGCCGGCCCTACAGGCAGGACGGGCCTACCGCGACCGACCGACACCGACGAGCAGACCACCAGCGCAGCGCCCTCCCATGCTCCGGGGCGATGGATCGTGACGGCCTACGGCCGTCGCATTTCACCAGGTCGCCGGCCTTAGGCCGACGAAAGGCCCGCTCCCTCCCTCGACCTCCAAGCAGGCCCGGAAAGGCGAGGGGAGGCAAGTCTATATTTCCACATTATTCTATTGACTGCTATTGACATGCCGGCTTTGGTGTCCTATAATTGTCTCATCGAATGGCGATAATTGTCCTATCTCTGTCCGATCCACCAACAAGAAAAGGAGCCTAAATCGTGGTCAATTTCTTCCGAAATACCGATACCGCCGTCCCGGTCCTGTTCTATTTCGACAAGGCCGAAAAGCTGCGCGAGTTCGAGGCGTTCACCGTCGAGGCAATGCCGCAGGCCCGCCCGCATCAGATCCCCGCCGAAGTCACCGCGTGGTGCGTGTGCGCCAAGTACCGTTTCATCGACCGGCGCGAAGTCATCGCCGAATTCCCGAACGAGCTTTACGCGACGATCTTCCGCGACATGGCCGAGAAAACGGCCGCCCACATCTGACCATTCCCACCAGCCCGGATCACGCGGCGGCAACCGCGCCGGGCTTCCATCACCCGCAGGAGTGAACCACCATGAACGCATACGAGCAGAAGCAGGCGGCACGCCGCGCACGCTATGAAGATCGCGCCGAGAAGGCCACCGCCGCGAGCGAGGCCACCTATCAGCAGGCCCGCACGATGGCCGAGGCTATCCCGTTCGGTCAGCCTATCCTGATCGGCCACCACAGCGAGACGCGCGACCGGAACTATCGCGCCCGGATTCACAACACGTTCGGCAAGGCGTTTGCCCTGCACGACAAGGCCAAGCACTACGAGAGCAAGGCCGCAGCCGTCGGCACTGGCGGCATTTCCAGCGACGACCCCGACGCGATCGAGAAGCTACGCGCCGAGCTGGCCGACATCGAGGCCGCGCAAGAGAAGATGAAGGCCGCCAATCGCGCCATTCGCCGCAACAACCGCGCCGAGCTGGCCGAGCTGGGGTTTTCCGCCCAGCAGATCGAGGAGCTTTTCACGCCCGACGCCTGCCGCCGTGTCGGCTTTCCGTCCTATGCGCTCAACAACAACAGCGCCAACGCGCGCCGCATCGAGCAGCGGATCAGGCAGCTTGAACGCCTCAAGGATCGCGGCGACGTGGAGAAGGCCGGCGACGGCTACACCTATCGCGAGGACACGACCGAAAACCGCGTCATGTTCGAGTTTCCGGGCAAGCCTGACGCCGACACGCGCGCCCTGTTGAAGCGCCACGCCTTCAAATGGTCGCCGACCCGTAACGCATGGGTTCGCCAGCTCACCAATGCCGGCATCTACGCGGCCAAGCAGGTCCGCGCCGCGCTCGATAGCGTGGAGGGCTGACCAATGGCAAAGGCGCAGCGGATCACGCCGGAGAGCATGGGAAAGGAGCGCGACCGGAAAGCCGCTGCGCTCGCCGCTTCCATGCCCGAGGACCGGGCCGGCTTACTGGCCGTGACGGCCGAGGCGACGAGCGAGTTTCACGCCGCCGTGCTGGCCTGCGACGACGACGCCGCGCAGATCGCGGCCGACCGCTACGATGCGGCAGTCTGGAAGTTGAACGGCGGGACTTCCTTTGGCGTCATGGACCGCAGCAATCCCGAGGCAGGCGGCATCCTGGCCGAGGCCCATTGCCGCGCCGAGGCGGGCACGGTTCCCATGTGGAACCAAACCGGCGAATTTCTCATCACCGTTCAGGGCGTGCGCGCCGTGGTGCGCGTGAGCGACGGCTTCGGACGCTTCCGCGTCAGCATGGGCTTTCATGTGGTGGACGCCGACAAGCCATTTATCAGCGAAACCGGCTATCGCTCGCACTTCGACACCGCGCGGGGAGGGCGCACCGTGGACGAGGTAGCAATCAGCGTCTTTACCGCCTTGCTGGCCGAAAAGCGCATCCCGCTCGCGCCCGAGTATCGCCAGCGCCGGGGGGACGAGGCCGCGCCCGCGTGGCTCGCCGAGCTGGCCGCGCCGGAAGCCGGCGAACTGGTGTTCGAGGACCGGGCCGGGCAGATGGCTTTTGGCTTCTAAACTGGATTGCACAATCCACATAAAGGCGCGGCTTTCCCGGCCGCGCCTTTCGTTTGCGTCCTACATTCGTCCCACTGGCCGGCGATCGGCGTCCGATTCCTGTCCTAGCCGACCGGCTCGAACGCGGCAGCGCCGCATTCCTCGCCGCCGCACAGCACCCGCAAATTCGGCTTGCCCCATACCTGCGCCGCGCACGTCGGGCAGCGGTATTTGATCCGGTTCGAGCGGTTGACCTGGCCCTCTGGCGGCAGCTCGACCAGCCCGGCCAGGTCTACGCCCTCGTTGTCGTCCTCGCCGTCTTCGCCGGCATCGCCGCCGCCAACCGAGGGCAGGGGGGACCGTGGCCGTTCGGGAGGGAAGCGGTCAAACCATGAGAGCTTGAATTCCCGCGTCAGCAGCTCCGCGCAGGACACATCGAACGCGCCGCCCGCGACGATGTAATGCGTCATCCGCTCGCCGACCTTGTGCCCGCCCGGCTCGCCGGTATCGCTTGGCATCAGGCCGATTTCTTCCATGCGCGCCGCCCATTCCTTGTTGTGGTAGCCGCGCCGGCCGGGCTTGCCGTGGTGGAACTGCCATGCGTGGACCATTTCATGGGCCAGCGTGGAGAGCGTTTCGCGGATCGAGCGGATCGCGAAATAGCTAGGGTTCATGGCGATTTCATCGGTGCGCTGGCCCGAGTGATGGACGAACCGGGCCGACGAAAAATAGCCATAGGTCCGCCGCTCGCGCTGCAAGGTAATCAGGCAGTCCGCGAGCTGGCCGCCGAACAGCGCCGCGTTGAAGTGCTCGAACGCCTGTTGCAGCTCCGCATAGGCTTCCGGTGTCGGCTGCATCGGCGTCAGTCTCCCGGCGCTTGGGCGGCTTCGCGCGCCCGCTTGAAGGCTTCCCACGCATCGACGGCGCGGCCCGTCTGGCCGGCCTCGCTCATCCAGAAGCGCCGGGCCTGTTCGTCCAGCGCGTTCCACCATGCAATGCCGGCGCGTTCGTCGGCTGTCGCTTCGCGTTCCATCGTGGCACCCCGTCAGTGAGTGGATTGCACAATCCATTATATGGATTGTGCAATCCAGAAGAAAGAGACGTGAAAAGGGCGGCCCCCGGCAAGGGACCGCCCCGGCTCACCCGCCGAAAAAGTGATGACTGATCGCCAGTGCGGCCAGAATGCCGCCTAGAAGGCCCGCAGCGAGGCCCACAACGCCCGCCATGACGGCGAAGCGGGTTGCGGCCTTGTCCACCACCTGGGCCGCCTTGTGGCTTTCCTTGGCGGCTACAGTCATGCCGTCCATCGCGCCCGCTGCGCGCTTGGAGAACTCGGACAGAAAACGGTCGCCGGCAGCGTTGACGCTACCGGCCGCCGTTTCGCCGGCCCCCCGGACCTTCGCCACTGCCGTATCGACGGCAGCGGGGAGGGTGGCTTTCAGGGCTTCCGCCCTGTCCAACAGGTCGCCCACGTCGCCGAGCAATTCGGCAATGAGGGCTTCCCGGTGCGTGTTGGGGCCGGCCATCGTCGCGCCCCTACTTCGACGTGATCGCGGCGAAAACCTCATCGAGGTTCGCTTGCGCGGACTCGGCGAGGCGCTTCATGGAAATCATGGATGCCGCCGCCTGTTTTTCTTCGGGCTTGGTCGCGGCCCGGAGCTGCGCCTTGTAGTCCGTCTGATCCGCGATCAATTCCGGGATCGTCTTTTTGTTCTGCCGCATCCGCTGATACAGCTCCGAGAACTGGATCACGGCCTTGGGCTTGAGCGTGAATGCCTTGCTGTCCTCATGGAAAGCGAACAGCGGATAAAAGGCATCCTCGACCGTTTCGTCGGCTTCCAGCTTGTTGAACACGACGCGGACCTTTTTCGGCGAAACGCCCATCGACGCGAGCGCCTGAATGGTCGCGATCGTATCCTTGATTTGCTTGTCCTCTTTGACGGCCGGGACGACGAAGTAATCCATGTCCTCATGCGAGCCGCGATACTGACGCATGAGCTTGATGAAATCCTCGACGTTCGACGCGCCTACGTCGATCACCGCCGCGTCGATCATCATCAGTTGCTCTTGGAGCTGGCCGAACTGCTTGCCGCGCACGGTTTCGCTATCGCCTTCATCCGCGTTGATGGATTCGACCGACACATATTCCGCGCCCTTGATGCGCGGGAACAGCAGGTGACGTGCCACGGTGGACTTGCCGACATTGCCCGAAAAATTGATGACAGCTACTTTCATTTCTTTTCACTCCTAGTTTTGCCGAACAGAGGCCGACTTTTGCCGAGGTACTTTTCGCCAATCGCATCGCGCTTTTTGGGATCAAGCGCATCCTCGAATTGGGTTTCCGCGACAGGGGCCGGCGTTTGATCCTCGCTATCCTCGACGGCCGACGAATTGCCGTTCGTCACACTGGCCGGTTTAGATGGCGAGGGCGTTACCCCTACCGCGCGGTTTTTGGCCCGATAGCGATAGAGATTCTTGCGGAGGGTTTCGAGCTTGACCTCAATCCCCGCCTCGGCCAGCGCCGCCACGATTTCCTCATGGCGCACGCCGTCCTGCACTTTGCGGTCAATCTCCGGCATGACCTGCCGGAGCTTTGCCGCAGCCGTTGAGCCGGTCAGGCCGGCTATGGCTTCCTTGAGCTTGTCTTTTTCCACACTGGCCACCTTCCCGTTTCCGCGACTGTCCGAAGTTTGTCCTATCTCTGTCCCACTGTCAACCCATGCCGTCCGAAATCGGTCCGCAATTTGTCCTATCGGTGTCCGGTTCTCCGATTGGCTGCGCCAATCGGTGCAGTTCGATACCCTCCTTAAGGGGGCATCGTGCCTGCGGGACCGTTTTCGCATCAAAAGAGAGGGTGTTTTATCCTTAACCTAGGCGATACACATTACGCACCCTGTCGGGTGTTGTAAGTCGTTGATTATCAATGACTTTCATATGATCGCCCAGGCTAAGCCGTGGTCCCTAGGGACCACAGATATTGAGCAAACACCTTTTATAGTCTAGGATTTTAGGACCACAACGGGGACCACAGGAAAAACATGGCTCTTGGCGAACCGATCAAACTACGTCTGAGCATCGAGCAGCAGCATCAATACGAGGAAGATGCAGCCGCCCGAGGAATACCCCTCGGCACCTATCTACGGCAGCGTCTTGAGCAGGGCGACCAGGTGGCCGAGCAACTGGCCGAGCTGCGCCGCATCGTCGCCGAGGGGTTCGGCGAGCTGCGCGACCGTGGCGATTCGGGCAGTGCAGCCATGCCGAGCGCCGGCCGTGATCCAGCCGACGCGGCCATGATGACCGAGATGCTTATCTTGCTGCGGAGTGTCGTCAGCGCCGATAAATTACAGGTCGCACATGGCGAATTGCGCCGGCAGGGCTTGCCCGTCTGGACTGGCGAAAAAGGAGGAAAGAAATGAACGATATCGAGCGCCGGCAATTATCGGCCGGCATCATCATTGCGCTTCCAGTTATGGCGTGGATCGCGGTTGCGAATAAGACCGAGACATTGACGCCGGGGCACAAAATCCGCGCGCTCTATCAGGTCGCACTTGAGACGCCGCATAAGCCGTATTTGATCGCGGCATTAGTCGGCGGATTGGTCCTTGGCATCCTCTGCGTTTGGCTTCTGGCGTCGGTCGGAAAAACCGAGTTTGCCGGCGCACCATTCCGCAAATTTCTTCGCGGAACGCGCATTGTGTCGGCCGAAAAACTCGCGCGGGAAACGACGGAAAAGAAGCGTCAGCAAGTGACGCTGGCAAAGGTTCCCATTCCTACCAGCATCGAGAATTTGCACATGCTCATTGGCGGCGGAACGGGCGCGGGTAAATCGACCTTGTTCCGCGAAGTCGCTCTAGGCGCGGCCAAGCGTCGGGATCGAATGATTTGCCTTGATCCGAACGGCGATATGCTCGCGAAGTTCTGGAAAGAGGGCGACGTTATTCTCAATCCCTACGACGAGCGAACCGAGGGATGGTCGTTCTTCAACGAGATACGCGCGGACTACGATTTCCACCGCTACGCGCTGTCGATCGTGCCGCTTGGCCGCACGGCCGAGGCCGAGGAATGGGCCGGTTATGGCCGCCTGCTATTGCGCGAGACAGCCCGCAAACTCGCCGTGATGGGTCAGCCGTCTATCCGCGAGCTATTCCGCTGGACGACGATCGCGCCGCCCGAGGAATTGCAGGAATTCCTTTCGGGGACGCTGGCCGAATCTCTGTTCGTCGGATCGTCCGAGGCAACCAAGGCGCTATCGTCCGCGCGGTTTGTCCTATCCGATAAGCTGCCCGAGCACGTCGCCATGCCGCAGGGCGCTTTCTCGCTGCGGACCTGGCTCGAAAACCCGAAGGCCGGCAATCTCTGGATTACGTGGCGCGAGGACATGGCCCCGGCGCTGCGACCGCTTATCTCGGCATGGATCGACGCGCTTTTCGTCTCCATCCTGTCGATGCCCGAAGATCCACGACGCCGCATTTGGGCTTTCATTGACGAGCTGGCTTCGCTCGAAAAACTCGCCACGCTGGAAGATGCGTTGACCAAGGGCCGCAAGTACGGCCTGCGGGTTATCGCCGGCCTGCAATCGACCTCGCAGCTCGATGACATTTACGGCCGCGACAAGGCGCAAACGCTGCGGAGCTGCTTTAGCTCGCTCGCCGTTCTGCGTATCTCGAAATCGGACCCGGCCACGGCCGAGGATTTCAGCAAGGCGCTTGGCGAACATGAAGTCGAGCGCGAGCGCGAGAGCCGTAACAGCGGCACGCGCAGCAGCGGCACCGGCAAGCAGACCGTCCACGAACGGGAGCGCGTCGTCGCGCCCGCCGAACTGACCTCGTTGCCCGACCTGGCCGGATACATCGCCTTTGTCGGCGATCGGCCTATAGCCAGGTTCCAGACCGAATATCAGGGCTTCAAGAACCGGCATCCCGGCTTTGTCGAGCGGAGCGCCGTGGCCTTCGGAGGATAAGACATGCTCAGCATGAAGGTGTTGACCCGGCAGGACATAGGCAAGGCCGCGAACTACTACGGGGACGGCGCGGACGACTATTACGCCAAGGAGGGCAACGCCAAGGAATGGCAGGGCGAGGGCGCGGCCGAGCTTGGCCTGTCGGGCGAAATCGACGCGGAGCGGTTCAAGGAGCTGCTAGCCGGGCAGGTCGCGCCCGGAATCCGCGTTAGCCGCGGTTCGACGCGAGGCGATGCGAAAGAGCGGATCGGGCTGGACCTCACCTTTTCCGCACCGAAGAGCGTATCCATGCAGGCGCTCATCGCCGGCGATGCCCGCGTGTTGCAGGCCCACGATCGCGCCGTTGAGGCCGCAGTTAAAGCCGCCGAGGAAAAGGCGCTGGCTCGCCGCAAGGTGGACGGTAAGGCCCAGGTCGAGCGCAGCGGAAATCTGATCGTCGCGAAATTCCGCCATGAAACGAGCCGTGAGCGCGATCCGCAGCTCCATACCCATGCTGTCGTGATGAACCTCACGCGCCGCAGCGATGGCGAATGGCGGGCACTCAAGAACGACGAAATCGTAAAGGCGACCCGCTTCCTTGGGTCCGTCTACAACAACGAGCTGGCCGCCGAGCTGCAAAAGATCGGCTATCAATTGCGCTTCGGGCGTGATGGCAATTTCGAGCTGGCCCACATCAGCCGCGATCAGCTCGAATCCTTCAGCCAGCGCCTAAAGCAGATCGAGGAACGTTTGGCGCAGCAGGGCTTGACGCGCGAGAGCGCGAGCGCCGAGCAGAAGCAAAGCGCCACGATGCAGACGCGCGCCCGAAAGAATGTCATCGACCGCGATGCGGTTTATCGCGATTGGCAGGACCGGGCGAGTGAGCTTGGTATCGACTTCGGCCGGCGCGACTATGCCGGCTTGGAGAAGGGCGGTCCCGAGGTTTCCCGCAATTCTGCGCCGGCCTTCATGCCGGCCGAGGAAGCCGCCGCGCGCGCCGTGCGCTACGCAGTCAACCATCTGACCGAGCGGCAAGCCGTCATGGATGAGCGCGAGCTGATCGACGTTGCGATGAACCACGGCGTCGGCAGCGTTCGGATGCCCGACGTTCAGGCCGAGGTAAAACGGCAGACCGAGCGCGGCTATCTCATCAAGGAGGCCCCGATCTACCGGCCGGCCAGCGAGGCCGGGCCCGGCGCGGACCTCACGCGGCAGGCTTGGATAGGCGTGCTGGTCGACAAGGGCATGACCAAGGATGCCGCACGCGCCCGCGTTGATCGCGCAATCGGCGAGGGCGGGCTTGTCGCGATCGAGGGGCGCTACACCACACAGACCGCGCTCGAGCGCGAGAAACGTATCTTGCAGATCGAGCGCAGCGGGCGCGGCCAGGTCGCGCCGGTTCTACCGCAGGAAGCCGCCCGCGAACGTCTGGCGGCAACCAACCTCAATGACGGCCAGCGCCATGCGGCCGAGTTGATGGCGAGCACCGCGAACCGGGTTGTTGCCGTGCAGGGCTTCGCCGGCACCGGCAAATCGCACATGCTGGACACGGCCAAGGCCATGATCGAGGGCGAGGGCTATCAGGTCCGCGCCCTGGCCCCCTACGGGATGCAGGTCAAAGCCCTGCGGGAGCTTGGCGTCGAGGCGAACACGCTGGCCTCGTTCCTGCGCGCGAAGGACAAGAACATCGACGGCCGCACCGTGCTTGTGATTGACGAGGCCGGCGTGGTCCCGACCCGCCTCATGGAGCAGACCTTGCGCCTCGCCGAGCAGGCCGGCGCGCGTGTCGTGCTGATGGGCGACACGGCGCAAACCAAGGCGATCGAGGCGGGCCGGCCGTTCGACCAATTGCAGGCGGCCGGCATGAGCACGGCGAAGATGGACGAGATTCAGCGTCAGAAAGACCCAGTGTTGAAAGCGGCCGTCGAGCTGGCCGCCCACGGCGACACGCGCGGCTCGCTCGCCAAGATCGCGGGCGTTGCTGAAATCAAGAATGACGGCGAGCGCCGCGCCGAGCTGGTGAAAGACTTCATCGCGCTTGCGCCGGCAGAACGCGAGGCAACGCTGATCGTCAGCGGCACCAACGAGGCGCGGCGCGAGATCAATACCCGCGTGCGCGAGGCGATCGGCACCGCAGGGCAGGGGCTTGAATACGACACGCTGATACGCCGCGACAACACGCAGGCCGAACGGCGGTTCTCGAAAAACTACCACGTCGGCGACGTGATCCAGCCGGAGAAGAACTACAAGACCGGCTTGCAGCGCGGCCAGCTCTATCGCGTGCTTGATACCGGCCCCGGCAATCGCTTGACGGTTGCCGGCGACGACGGCCAGCGGATCACCTTTTCGCCGCTCACCCACACCAAGCTATCGGTCTACCAGCCGGAGCGATCCGAGCTGGCGAAGGGCGACACGATCCGCATCACGCGCAACGACGCCGCCCTAGACCTGGCTAACGGCGACCGCTTCAAGGTGGCCGAGGTTGCGCCGGGCAAACTCACGATCGAGGGCGCAGGCCGACGCATCGAGCTTCCGGCCGACAAGCCGATGCACCTTGACCTGGCCTATGCCACGACGGTTCACAGCGCACAGGGCCTCACGTCCAACCGCGTGTTGATCGAGGCGCAGACGAACAGCCGCACCACGGCCAAGGACGTGTATTACGTCGCCATATCGCGGGCGCGGCACGAAGCCCGGATTTATACCAACGACTTGAAGAAGCTGCCGGCCGCCATCGCCCGCGAGAACCAGAAGCACGCGGCGCTGGACCTTGCCCGCGAGCGTGAGCGTCAAGGTCGCGATCGAGGGGCAGACCTGCAACACCCCGGCCTTGGCCGGCAACGGTTGCGGCAGGAACGGCAAGCAGGGCGCGGATAGCGCCCCTCACAGCGCCGGAGAGGGCAGGGAAGGGAAGGGCAGGGAAGGCCCCCTGCGGGCCGTCAGGAGCGCCGCAGGGGCGCGACAGCGCCTTGGGACAGGGAACGGGCGACAGACACCCGGACGACCGTTTCTGCTCCTGCAAAGGGGCTAGTGATGGTGCCCCTCGGGTTCTTCCATACGGAAGGGCAACCGCTGCTGCTTTGACCCGTCAGATAGTTGAAGCTCAGCATCGAACTCGTGCGGCTCGGCCGGCGCGTCCTCACTTTGAAAAACTGTCCGATCCTGCGAGGCTCGCAGTGTTAGACGCTCGATGTTCCCATTTTCCCGATGGATACTAACGATCGCCGAAAGTGTGTCTGCCGGCCTCGACAACGTTAGCCTCATTCGCTCGCCGTCCGCAGTGTCCACGATTGCGAGCAACCCCCTTGCCAATTCCGAATCGACCTTGAACGGCTCGGGCGCATGATGATGCCCATGCGCCGCTCCTGCCGTGCCAACGACGCCAGTTGAATCGAATTGGACGGTCGCGAGGCCAAGCGGCGGTAGATGCTCGCGCAATTCATCCTTCAAGGTGACCGCAATCCGGTTCGCTTGGGCAACAGTCAGCGCCTCGTCTACTGCGATCGTCACATCAGTATTGAGCTTGTGACCGAGCCACCGAGCTTTCACCTCGACCAACCGGGCGACGCCGGGGACGTGCTCCGCTGCATGTCGGATTTCCTCCACCACGCCGGGGCCAACACCATCAAGGCTGCGCGTGATAACCGCTTTGGCCGACTGCCAGACGATGCCGAAAATTGCGATGGTGATGAGTAGGCCGATGATCGGATCAGCCAGCGGGAAACCAGCCCAGACGCCAGCCGCTCCGAGCACCACGGCAAGGCTTGTCAGTCCATCCGTGCGAGCGTGATAACCATCCGCGATCAGCGCCGCGCTGTTCATGGCGCGCCCCACACGGATGCGGAAGATCGCTACTGCTTCGTTGCCTATGAACCCGATAACGCCGGCAACAGCGACCGCCGCAAGCTGGGTAATTGGCTGGGGATGGATTAGACGGTCAATTGCTTCGTAACCGGCGACGATGGCGCTGAATAGAATGATAAGAACTACCAGCATTCCAGCCAGGTCCTCGACCCGGCCAAGGCCATAGTTGAAGGTGGCAGTTGGTTTGCGGCGGACAAGCACAAACGCAATCCAGAGGGGGATCGCGGTCGTAGCATCACCGATATTGTGGATTGTGTCTGCGAGCAGGGCCACGCTGCCGGAGGTGAATACCACCACCAATTGCAGCGCGGCCGTAATGCCAAGGATAACGAACGACCATTTGATGGCCCAAATGCCTCGTTCGGACGAAGAGAGGCTTGGGTCAATTACTCCATGCGTATGACCGTGCCCCTCGGCGCTTCCGTGCGAATGGCCGCCTTTGCCGTGTCCATGCCCGAAGCTTTGGTCTTGGCCTCCGAACCCCAGCCACTCTTTAATTGTCTCGAACATATGCTGCCTCAAAGATACTTGGCGAGCGACTTGAACTCGCGGAGTGCTTGATTGGTGTTTGTGCTGTCGCCCTCCATCGCATCGCCTATGCAATGCTCCATATGGTCTTGGATCAGCGTCCGTTTTGCGTTGTGAATAACGCTCTCTACTGCCTGGAGCTGTTGTGCCAGTTCCAGGCACGAGCGCCCCTCAGCAAACATGGAAAGAAGCGAGCCTAGCTGCCCTTGGGCTTGCTTGAGCCGCTTGATGATTTCGGGATGGGATGTATGTTGCATGACAAACATCCTACCCCCTAGGGGGGAGGGTGTCAAACAGCGGTTAAGGGCTTTGACCTACGTTCGAGGGGGCTATGGCACGGAAACTTGCAATACGGGTGGCCCGCGCTCCGGGCCGGCCGTCATCGGTTTGCCCTCGACCGACGCGGGATGATCCGGAGCAGCATCGGGGACGCCGCCAAGAGCAGGACCAGCGCCGGCAGCAGGAGCACGCCGCCGCCTGCCATGCGCCACGCCGCCCGCTCATAGGTGTAGGTGATGCGCGCGGCCTCGACCTGGCGCGCGCCCGGCGCGGCCGGCGTGATCGTCCAGCCGCCGCTGAAGCGGCCAGCCAGCGCCGCCGTGAAGGTGCAGGGTTGACTGGCCGGGCCGAGGCCGGCCGCCGCGCAGATCGGACCATCGGCGACCACCGTAGCCGGGTCGATTCGTTGCAGCGCGAAGCCGATCCGCGCCACGAAGAACAGGACGACAATCGCCCCGGCCAGCCCGACGAAGATTCGAGTAGTGCGGCTCATGACATTTTGCTCCGCTTGAAAATCGGGTCGTAAAAGACCTGCAAGACTTTCCGCGCGCGCATGTAGAGCACCACGTCAACCGTGGTGTAGAGCACATGCTTGATCGACTCCATTTCGAGCGTGCGGCCCACGTCCGAATTCTTGATGAGGGTCGCGATACGGTCGAAAGCCTCAACCGCGCCGTTCGCGTGCGTCGTCGTGATGCCGCCGCCGTGGTCGGTGTTGAGGGCGTTCGTGTATTCCCACGCCTCGCCGCCGCGCAGCTCCGCGAGGAAGATGCGTTCGGGCGTGATACGCATACACGCGGCAAGGCAGGCGAGCGCTGAAATGCGCCCGCCGCCGTCGCCATAGAACAGGTGCGTAACCTCCTTGTGGTTCGGCAGGAAAAGTTCGTGAACGTCCTCGATCGTGGCAATGTGTTCGTCGCGCGGGACCGCCTCGATAAGTGAGCGCGTTAGCGTCGTCTTGCCCGATGAGGTCTTGCCCGTCACGACGATGTTGCGTTTCAGCGCCACGCACCGCAGCAGGAAATCGCGGATGCGCCCCTGCCGTTTCAGGTCCAGCAATTCCAGCTCGAAGGGTTCCAGCCGGCGAAAGTCCGTGCGCTCCGCTTCGGCCTTCGCTTCGGCTTCCGTGGGCTGGTTGAACGACACGTCGCGGCATTCCGCGAACGCGCCTTCCTCATCGAGCTGGTGAGCCGACTTCACGACGGCCGAGTGTTTCCGAATGACGATCGTGAGCGTGCCTTCCAGCACGACGGGCGGCATCAGGATCGTGCCGCGCTCGCCGCCCGGCAGCGTCACGTAATTGACGCTGCGGACGGACAAGCCGGCATAGGCGATCATCGCCGTTGCCAGCGACCGGAGATAGGGCAACGAGAGTTCGGGAGCGTCCTCGTAGCCCTTTTCCTTGAAAGCGTCGGTGACGACCTGGCCGGGACGCACACGCAGCTCCGTGACCGCTGGATTGTCGAGATACGGCGCCAGCGGGCGCATAAGCTGTAGGATCGTCTGCGCCCGGTAGTCGTCGCCCGACTTGGCCGGAGCCGGTTTAGCGGATGCTGTAGACACTGCTGAAATCCAGATCGCGGGCGACGAAGATGCTCACGCGGTCGCCTTGGTTTTTGTAAAGAGTCGGCGGAATATTGATGGTGTTCCGCAACGCCTCCGTTGCCATTTCATTCGTCGTGTTCTGCGTGTTGCCGAGGCCGATATTGGTGTTCCCGCCGCCGCCCGAGTTTTGGGCGTAGGCAATCGCCGCCTCGCCGGCATCGCCGAGCACGCTCAACATGATCGCGCCGCCGAACCGCTGCCAGAAATGCGTATCGACGTAGCCCGGCTCGCCGGCCGCGCCGAGCGAATCCGTGCCGGGGCTGTCCAGATCGACAATCACGCCCTGCGGCGTCTCGATCCGCTGCCACGCGACAAACACGCGGTTTTGGCCTTGCTTGATGCCAGTCTGATAGCTGCCGACGATCTTGGAGCCGGCGTCGATCAGCACGACATGGCCGTTCGCCGAATAGGTGTCGGACGTGGTGTAGCAGACCACCATGCCGGCCTGATCGGTGACGAGCTTCGATTGCTGGCCGCAGTCGATCATCGCGCCGCGCGTGATGAGGAAATTGCGGTCGCCCAACATGCCGGCCTTCGACGGCTTGAGGGCCAGCGGCTTAAGCTGGCTTTCGAGCGGGCTATCGCCGGTCGCGCCGTTGCCCTGGCCGAGCGCGGCGAGCTGGCGAGCTGCGGCCGAACCGTTGTCGCCGGCATCCACGCCGTTCCCGGTGAAGCCGCCGCCAAGACGGCGGTTGCGTAGCACTTCCTCCGGACTTGGCTGCGGCGGGCCGTTGTTCACGGTCGGATTCGGGCCAGCGCCGGCCACGGTCGCGTTCGGCTGCACGGCAGGCACGACAGGGACCGGCGCGGGCTGCGTCGCGGCCACGTCGGGCGTCGGGACGTAGGGTTTCAGAGGCGGCAAGGTGTTTTCGACCTTCGCCGGCTTCTTGTCCGCTTCCTTTTCAGCCGCCGCCCGCTCCCATGCCTTCCACGTCAGCAAGCCGCCGATCACCAAGGCGATGACGATAATCACGTACATGAAGATGCGAACGCCCGGCGTGCGCCGCCGTCCGCCGTCGTCGCCGATCCCGCCGCGTGCGCCCTCCACCTGGTTGTTTTCCAGTTCCTGGGCCACGTCGATTTCATCGTTGCGCGCCATTGTTATTCCCCTCCTTTGATGACGCGGTGAACCGCAGGGGTTGATGTTCCGGTGACGTTCTGGATGCCGGCAGGGTCGAAACTCTCGTTGTAGACGCCGACCACATCGTCACCGAGGCGAAGGCGGAATTTCGGAGCGACCTTTTCGGCGACGATCACGCGCGAGCCGTTTTCGGCCAGCATGTGGCGGTTCACGATCGCCTCGCTTCCGTCAGTGCTGACGGTGTAGATGTTGGGAAGGTCCACGTTCGGCGGGAACTTGAAATAGGTGAACCGGCCGTCATCCCACACGTTGATGGGCGCGATTTCCTTGTCCCGCTCCGTCGCGCTCATCGTGTAGTTGAGGTTGTTCGCCCCGCCGCGCCCGTTGAAAAGCGCGTTCGCGCGATCCTTGGCGCGCTGCTCCGCAGCGGCCGCAGCTTCTTCACGCGGGTAGGAGAAGGCCACCTGCAGGGTGGCATCCCGGAGCGTCCAAGGGGAGCCGATTTCGTGCTTCACCACCTTGCCGGCGCTGTCGCGCGTGGCGTAGTTGCCGATGAAGTGCAGCACCAAGTTATAGCTATGCTTGTTGGTGACGATGACGAGGTTCGTATCGCTGTTCTGCGCCTTCGCCTTGACGAAGTAGTGATTTTCCTTGTGGGCGAATTCCCATCCCTGCGGATCACCGAAAGCATGGGTCACGTATTCCTCATCCGACCCGACAATGATGTGGGTCGCGATGCCGATTACTGCGTCAAGCCGCACCACGTCTTGATCGTTATAGGCGACATGCTTGATCCGGTAATCGGCCGGCGACCCAACCGGGTTTTCGACCGCGAGAGCCGGGGCACTCAGGCCGGAACCGGCCAGCGCCACGGCCAGGGCAACGCCGATGATTTGCTTTTTCATGGTCCGCTCCCCTACTGCGCTGCGCCAAGTTCGGGGTCCACGCGATAGCTTGTGACTTGGAACCCGAGCGGATTAACGAGCCGATCTTGCGGCTTCATGGGCGCATCGACGTAGGCATAGGCAATCGTCGCGATCCAATGGCGCACTTCATCCGGGCGGTTGTTCCGCCAGTGAACGACCGTCGTGAAGCGGGCAACCGCCGTGCTGTTCGTCGTGTTGATGACCGGCGCGCTTTCCATCTTGACGAGCACGCGGGCCTTGTCGGCAAGAACCTTGTCGCGGGCCTGATCGCCCTCAAAGACCTTGTGATAGTCGGCCGCCACGTCCGACGTGCTCATGAGGCCCGTCGCGTCGTAGTCCGTCTGGATGGTCTGATAGTCGTAGCTTTCGCGGTGCAGGACGTATTGGTTGAGCCAATACTGATCGACCACTTCGCCGTAGGAATCCTGATGCTCTTTCATCACCGAGACGGCATCGACGGCACCCGTCGCGTTATCCACGCGAAGGATGAATGGCGGAACCGGCCGGCTCGATTCCTTCATGTGGACGGCCAGCACCATGAGCGCCACGAACGCAAGAAAGGCCGCCAACCCGGCGACCAACCACGCATTCTTGCGCGACCGAAGAACCTCCCGAATGAAGTTCCGTTCTAGACCTTTGACCTCCGTAAGATACTCGGTCATTTCTGCGGTTTTGACGCCACTAGAGCGCCGAAATCTATCGGCGATGTTCATCAGTTGACCACTCCGTTTTGCACTTCTGGCGGGACAGTGCGGTTGATGGGCACCCTAGCCGAATCGTCCGGGGTCCGAGGTTTCGGCACTCCGGCGCACGCGCCGAGCAGCGCACACAGGAGCAACACAGCTACTTTTTTCACGGGATTAATCCTCCAATCGGGCGGATAAAAGCATCCTACTACTTACACGTCAATATTGCAATTTTGATTGAAAAAGGCGGTAGCCGCAAGGGCATACCGCCTTCAAAAAACACCAAGCAAAAAGGGTCTAGGGTTTAGGCGGGAAGGATGCAGGGAGCCGCTAAGCAGCGGCCCTGTTGGAGCCACGGAACCGCCCCAAGGCGCGGCTCGCAGCACGGCCGGCCGCTTGAGCGCCGGAAACGCCGGCACGGCCCGCCGCAACGCCTCCGCTGGCAGCGCCGCGCACCGCGCCGGCCGTGCCCGAGCCAATGCCCGAGGCCACGCGCAGCTCATGCCACAGGCCGACGCCGACACCGTTAGCCAGGCCGCCGGCAATGGTCGGAATCTGGATGACGATCAGCACGCAGGCAGCGGCAAGGATCAAGCAGCCGCCGAGCGTGCCGGCGAAGTTGAGATTGCCGTCAAAGGTGACGTTGCTCATGTAGGTGGTGAAAATCTGCATCATCAGGCCGAACACGCTGGACACCATCACGACCAGCAGGCCGTAGGTTGCGACCTGGGCGCACCACGCCTCGAAAAACCGCGTGGTGGACTTGAACAGCAGCGCCAAGATGAAGATCGGCCCGAGCGCCGCGAGAAGCGCCAAGGCCACCTTTGCCAGCAGAATGAAGGCTCCCCCGATTGCCGTCAGGAGCGCCGTAGCCAGCACGCACAGGACCGCGAAGGCGACATAGGCGAGGCCCTGCTTAGTGAACACGCCGGAGTTCTCGAACGCCTCATTGGCCTTGGCGAAGCCCGCGCCGGCCGCCTTGTCTACGAGGTCGGCCGCCGCGCTCCCCTGCGTCTGGCCGGCCTGCGTCGGGAGCAGCGCCACGGCGAATTCGTCGGGCGTCTTCTGGATCGCATCGGCGATGTTCGACTGATACAGGCCGCCCGAGGTCGCGATCGACACGATGATGCCGATCTTGAAGCACTTGAACACGAAGTCCTTGATGGAGGCATCGACTCCACCCCGCGCCACGAGCAACCCATAGAAGATGAACATCAGCGTCAGGCCCGCCGTGACTACGGGCGTCGCTGCGGTAATAGCGCGCCCGGATACGTCGTTGGCAAAAGTCGCGGTTGCCGTGTCGATCCGGGTAAAGAGCTGTTGGAACAGGTTAAAGTCCATACGGGCCTCCGTTAGAACTGCGGAATCTTGGTGTTCTTATTGCTGAACGTCAGCTCACCCGCAGCCTTCTTGGCGTTTTCACAGTTAGGGGCCAGCTTCAACTCGCCCGGATTGTTTTCGCATTGAGCGATCTTCGCTTTGCGCTCCGCGTCATGGGTTTTGTACCAATCAACGTCATGCGTCTTTTCGCCGTCGCAGCCCGAGAGAGCGGCGACGGCGAGCAGGGCAAGGACCGCGAGACGGCCTTTCATAATCAATTCCCGATCGACGGAATCGCCGTGTTGCTTGAATTGAGCGCACGCTGTCCGATGGTGTCGCGCTGCGCCTCCGTCAGACGGTCCTCGCTGGCCTGTAGCTGCGCCATGAGCTGCACCTTCGTCTGTTCGTTCTGGATGGCCGCCTGCTCGCCCTGGATGCGTGCTTGCAGGTCCGCAATGGCCTTGGGGTCCGTGGAGCTGTTGATCTGCCCCATGAGGCCCTGAATGTTGTCCAGACGCTTGATAGAGGCCGTGTAGGCTTGCTGGCCCATCGCCTTGTCATAGGCCGCCACTTGGGCCTGCCGATCCGTCACAGCCTGCCGGCCGCTCGCGACCGTGCCGCCCATCCGGCTTTGCTCCTGCTGGATGATTTGCTGGACGCTCCCGGAGATGCCGGAATAGCCGCCGTTCGACACCGAGTTGTAGACGTTCTGCCAGTCGGACGGCAGCATGTTGGCGAGCTGCGGGTTCTGGAAAAGCTGGCCGATCCCGCGCGTGCCCGTCATCGAGCTATACGTCTGTTGAAGCTGCTGAACCTGCATCTTCATCTGTTCGATTTGCTCGACGTACTTGGCAATGTCCTCGATGTGGAACGCCGTGCCGGGAACGTCCGACGTGACAGTGACCGGGATTTGCGCGAAAGCGCCCGACGAGGCGGCGACCCCGACGAACGCCACAGCCGCGAAAGCGGCGCGAGTGAGCTTGGTTTTCATGCTTGCTTTACTCCCATCGAAGAACGGACTTGTTGCAGGAAGGCCGGAATCCAGACGGCCGGGTCATCGCCCCTATCCGCGATCACCGCTTCGGCAATGTCCGCGTTGTCGGGCGTGCCCGACAGAACCAGCAGGGCGTCATCGAAGCCGGCGAGGTTCAGGGACGCGACGGCCGCTTGCTCGCCCTGTTTGACGAGGAAGCGCCGCGAGCCCGAGGGGATCGCCTTTAGTGCCTCGAATTCGGGCCGCGTGAGCTTGAAGCCTTCGATGTAGTCGGAAGCGTCCGCACGCGGGTTTTCCAGCAGAATGAGCGTTGCAATTTGCTGGACGATGGTTTTGGCGATGCCGCTTTCCAGAGCGTCGCCCGGCTCCTGCGTGGAGAACACGCAAATGCCGTTTTGCTTTCGGATCGTCTTGAGCTTGTTCTTGACGAAATCCTCGAACTGCGGGTCATCGAGGATCTTCCAAAATTCCTCGAAGATATACATGAAGCGCCGGCCGTCGATCATGCTTTCCGTGCGATAGAGCAGGTACATAATCGTCGGCGTGCGCGTGGCCGGATTATCGAGAAAATCCGTCACGTCGAAGCCGTAGAGCCGGTGCGTCGTCAGATCGAGTTCGTCGGTCGCGTTATCGAACAGCCACCCGAATTCCCCGCCCTCACACCACTTTTGCAGCCGGGCATGGACCGTAGGCCGCGCATCGTAGTCGTCGCTGATCGGGTTCGGCAGGGATTGCAGCAGCATCCCCAGGCGGCGCAACGGGCGGTCGATATGGGTCATCACCGTATCGAGCGCCTGGTCAATCTCCCGTTCGTCGTTGTGCGTGATCGGGTCGCCCGAGCTGCCGACGAGCTGCTTCACCAGCGCCTTGAGGAACAGCAGATTGGCCTTGGTCGGCTCTAGGTGGAACGGGTTGAACCCCGAGCGTTCGCCGTTCCGCAGCGGCAAATACTTGCCGCCCATCGCCGCGATCGCGATTTGCATCCCGCGATCCTTGTCAAAGACAACGCACGTCGGGCTGAATTTCTGCGCCTGCGCCAACAGGAAACCGAGCGTCGTTGTCTTGCCGGCGCTCGACTGGCCGCCGATGAAGGTATGCCCGAGCAGGCGCTTTTCGTAGGCGTCCTCATCCAGACCGGAGACGTGGAAATTCAGATAGAGCGGCGTGCCGCTCAACGTCTTGAGGATCGTCACCGCAGGCCCCCAAGGGTTGCCGTTCGGCTTGCCGCTCAGGAAGTTGTGGAAGGGGCTGAACGACAGGAAGTTGAGCGAGGTAATCGCCATCGGCCGAGGCCGCCAACGCCAGTTCGCCGGGAGCTGCGCCCAATAGCCAGCCTCTAGGGCAAGGTCCAGCGCGTTCGGGACTACACCGCAGTCCAGCAGCGCACCCTTGGCCTTGGCGAGATAGCCGCGCAGCTCGGCCGCCGAATCGGCGAACACCAGCAGCGTAGCGTGATGCTCACCCATGATGAAACGCCGCGAGACAAGAGCGTCCAGGGCGTCGTCAATCTCGGCAATCTGCGTGACCGCCACGTCCTCCGCGTCGATCAGGTTTTGCTTGTGCCGCTGTAGAAAGCCCTTGGCCGCGTGCAGCGACAGGCACGAAAACGATTGCGTAAAGACGAACTCATAATCGCTTTCGAGCAGCACATTAAGCTGGCCCGGTTCGGTATCGGCATCGAAATCCTTGATTTCGAGCATCCCGAAATTGCGGGTCTTGTCGATCAACCTTTGCTCGCCAACCTCGCCCCAATTGGCGAAGATCGGCCGGTTCGTCGGGAGATATTCGCTGATCCGCTCGCGGCACACAGGCACCGACTGATGCTCGCCGTTGACGAGGAAGCCATACCATTCCAGCGCCGACGAGTAGGCCATGCCCTCGCGATCGTAGATGCCGAGCAGTTCGCCGCCGTACCGCTTTTTCAGGACCGTCGCGAGCTGCCGGTTAATGTCATCTAGCGTCTTGATAGCGTCGCGCTGGCGAAGCGTCTTTTCGTCGTAAGACAGCTTTTCGCGCTTGGCGAAAAACCGCAGCACGTCCTCCGACGCCTCGCGGAAAACGACCGTGAAATACAGGTCATTGACCATCAGGTTATAGTCGGAAAAGGACTCGCGGTATTTGTCGTCCAGCTCGCGGCAAAACACGTTCTGGAACTCGCTTTCGGGATACTCGACCACGCGGCGACGGTGGATATGCGCCCAAAAGGAAATGTTCGCGGAGCCGACGCCGCGAACAAAATTGTTGAGGTCGCGCGTCCACTGGAAAACGTCTTGAATGTCGGCGCACTCATGCGACCGGCCCGAGAGCTTCCAAGTCGTCATGTAGTCCGCGTTTTCCGTGGAGATAATATGCTCCGTGACGTGATGCGAAAACGGGACGAATTCGCCCATCCCGACTTCCGCCTCCATCACCTTCAACGCTGCACTGCTACCCATTATTTGAGCCTCCTACGTCGCCGGTAGTCGGTCGGCGAATACGTCGAACCGCCCCAAAATTTCTTGTTCTTGTTCCTGGCCTTCGTCTCGAACCAAATCCACCAGATCGAGAAAGCCCGATCGTCGTGCCGCGTGATTAGACGCATGATGACGACGACCGGGATCAGGAGAAGCCAGCACCACAAGCTGACCCACATTGCGATGATGGCTACCGCGCTGACAGCCGCCAGAAGCGGCATAGTCGGCACGCCGAAGAACGTCGGAACGCGGGTGGCCCCCTTGAACAGGGGGAACGGCTTGATGTCATCGTCATCCATGCCAGCGGCCCCGGATTAGCTGACGATCATCGACGTGATTTCAGCCGCCGAACCCACGATCAGGATGCCGATGAACCAATGGACGAACGTGTCCTTGTGCATCATCCGCATGGCGTACAGCAGGCCGCAGAGCATCAGCGCCACGGTCGCAGCAACCGGGATGATCGTCGTCAGGTTCTCTTTCAGCGTGTTGAGAACCGTCGTCGCCTGGGACAGGCCGGCCGCATGGGCGGGGCTGGTCGCAATCATCGCCAGCATGGCCGCAATGATGAAATTGGCGGCCTTGTTACTTACGTGGTTTTTCATTCGGAGATTCCTCGCAGACAAGAATAAAAGAGCCTTTTTTCACGCCGTAGCGTTCGTGTAGCCACTGCAATAGTTTTCTCGGATCAGACCATACGCGCACCTTTCCACGTTGGGTTTTGAGTGTGTAAGGCATCATCTGCCCGGTAGTCGGATCGGCAGCTTGAAAGCTGAAAATCCATTCCCGATCCGAGAGCCTGACAATCGTTAGATTCGATAACTTCCCTTCCGAAAACGCCGCGTCCACTCCGGCAAGAGGGACAGCAATTGGCGCAGGGTCTTTCTTCATGTAGTCGGTTCCCGTTCTGCGAGCTTGGTTAATCGGGCCTAACTTGCAGACCCCCCCAACAGAACCACCAACCCCTGCATGGTAGCGACTTGACCGGGCGTTAGCAATCAAATCATCAATTTTGATGTTAATGTTGCTCCCTCTCACTTCTCGGGTTTAGCCGAAAAGGCGTCATCGTCAGCGGAAGCCGAGAACACGTCGGGTTCCCCCGATCTTTGTACGTTCTCGGCCGTCTCTGACGTAGCCGCGTCATGCACTGGTGATGCCCCATTGGCGCGGTTAGCGCGTAGCGGCACCGGAGCATTCAAATCACCCCCACTGGTGACAGGTAGAAGCTCCGGCACCGGCAGCTTAGCTTGTGCCAAGACGGCACGCACGTATCCATTTCGGATGCCGTTGCTAAGCGACCCGGTGTTGTAGCAGGACAGCGCCGCGTGCAGCGCGCCCTGCCCGGCCTCACCTACGGCCGTTACTCCGCGCTCGTAGCAGTCCTGCAACACGCGAGCTGCCGCCTGTAGGTTCGGGCACGGCTCGAACAGGTCGGAGAGCGAGACGCCGAGAGCGCGGAAATTGTTCGAGTTAATCTGCCCTAGACCAACATCAATGTTGTAGCCCTGATCGAGAAGGCTTTGCGCTGTCGCGACGGCTTCCGCAGCGTTGACCGGCTGACGGGCCAGCTTTTTCCCGCCATTTATGTTGATGGCGTAGGGGTTGAGCCGCGATTCTTGGCGCACCAACGACGAAAGCGTGCGAACGTGGATCGAGGGCGCGCATTGCGCCGCGAGCGCGGCGAATGTCGGCGCAGCGGGCACGGGCGCATCAGGGTTAACGACAGCCGCAGCGTTCGGCGCTATGGCAATCGGTGTGGGAGAGGCTTGCGCGCTGGTCCCGGTCGAGCCAGCAGCAAGGGCGCAGATCGGGCCGACGCAAAGGCCGGCCACGATGACGGATAGAAGATTACGCATGGCGGACACCCCTCAAGGGCCTGTCCGCTGGGAACCATATCGCGAACTAACGAGGCTTTTGGCCGCTGGATCGGAGGATGAGCATTGATTGAGGAAGTCGCGGCGCGCGCTCGCCGTGCGCGAGCCAGAGAAGCCATGATGGAAAACGACGATCGAGAAATACTTCGCAAGATAGGGCTTGCAGGCCCCGCCGCCGCCGCTGCCCGTCGCTTCGCCGTACAGGCACATCACGGCCCCGCAAGCGTCTTGGTTCTCAGCGCGTGCTTGACCCGAGAGCGTTGCGGCCAGGACAATTGCGCTTAATGATGCTATAGCTAGCTTCATAAAACCACCTCCTTCGTCAGTTGCAAAACACGTCAAAAATGCAATTTTGACGTAATATCTCGCAGGGTATAACCTATGTCAAGCACAACCAAGAGCACGTCTACCGCCCTCTCCACTCACGATTTCGCGAAGTTGAGCGACCAAGAGCTGCAAGAGCTGCGGGGCCACGTCGAAGCAGAGGTAAGAAAACGTGAGTCTCGCCAGAAGCGCGAGGCAAGGAAGCAGATAGTCGAACTGGCCGAGCAGCACGGCATTGACCTTGGCAGCCTTGCCGATACCAGCGTCAAATACCGTGACCCCGACAACCAGTTCAACGTGTGGAGCGGGCGCGGCCGAAAACCCGAGTGGGTGCGGCAGGCACTTGAAAAAGGTATCAAACTTGACGATTTGAAATCTTAAGACAATTGCGGACATAGCGAAAGTCCGCAGGAGGCAAAGGAAATGGGAACCGTTATCCCCTTCCGCCGAGGCGCGAGCCGCCCCGACGATGCAAAGGCCCGCGAGAGCAGGGCCGCCGCTACGCAGCACGCCCGCGCTGCGCTGCGCGCTACGGGCGTGGGCTTCCTGCGGATGCTCCGCTACATCGCGTTTCTGCTGATGTTGTGGATTCGTAAGCCGATCCGCTTTGTTCTGATGCTGGTCGCGGTCCCGGCGCTGATCGCCCTGCCTATCATGTGGCTTGGCCTGACCGCGCCCCATAAAGCCGCCATGATGGCGACCATTGCCGGCGTCGGTTTCGGCGCTTTCCTGTTGACCTGGCTCTACGACACGCTGTTGCTGCGTCTCGCGCCGGAACCGATCATCTTGAACTAGAAGGCCACGCATGAGCTACCAGCAGATCATCCCTTGCAGCGGTTGGAACTATACCCACGACCACCCCACGGAAAGCGGGAAAAAGATCGTGCATCCGGTCGCGGCATGGGCCTTGACCGAAGACGGCGAAGTTATCGGTTTGATTGCAGTGGACAGCAAATCGGCCGTGACTGGCGACAACATCGCGAGGCTTGTAGCTCCCCCGCCTGTTGGTGGCAGATACGAACCGGCCGAGAAGTAGATCAAATCAACCATAGCCCCTTGTTCGACCCCTCCCGGAGGGGTCGTTTTTTTGTTGGGACGCCCCTCGTCCCGACACCCCCAGGTCAGCCGGGACGGCCGGGCGGGGTCAGGGAGGCCCAACGGGCACCGCTACGCGGCGCGAAGCGTCCTTGACGCCGTTCGGTCGTTCTGGCCGTCCCTGCCCTCTGTAGCGCCTCTGCGGCCCGCCGCAGCACGAACAAGCACCGGAATGGATCGGATTGTCCAAGCGGCCGGCCAGCAGAGCCGCTAGACCGATTGAATGCCCCTACCCTGCCCCGAGCTATCGCCCGCCACGCGCGCCGCGCTGACCCTCATGCAGCAAGCCTTGACGATCCTCGACCAGGCCGGCGCGAGCACGGCCGCCTGTCATCTGCAATGGGCCATCGACGTGTTGACCGACGCGCCGATCGCGAGCGCCGACGAGCTGGCGACCCTCGACCCATTCAACCGCGTATAGACCGTCCGCAAAACGGTCGTTTTGTGAACACCATCACGAAACCCCGGTTTTGTCGTTTTCAGAAGGCGACTGCACCAGTTCACTGGGCTGGCCGCCGTGTGTGCATAGAACTTCTGACCGGGAACGGTCAGAAGTTCTATGCACGAAGCGCCGCGAGAGATCGGAATTGCTCAGAACTCTTGTGCACGGCGCGACAAAGCCGGAACCGCCGAAAATTCCGGCGATCAACCGGCAAGCTGCTTGATGCGCTCGGCCAGGCGGCCGAAAGCCTCGTTCACGTATTCCAGCACCTTGGGTTCTGCGCCCTGCGTGCGCAGCGAGTCTTTGAAGGCTTCCAGGTCGGACAGCCATTGCCGATGCAGGCGGCCCAGCTCGTCGAGCTGAGGCCGGAAGTCTTGGAGACTGCCGCTCGCACGAAACGCCTGGTAGCCACGCTCAAGCGTGGCCGCCGTGGTCAGCAGTTGCGCGCCCATTTGCTTGTGCTGTTCGGAGAACTCGGCCATGCCGTCATAGGGCCGCGAAGCCTTGCGGCGCTCGGCTTCGGATGCCTCTTCCATGATGCGGGCGTAGCGGTAGAACCCTGGGAACTCGCGGGACAGCGCCATGAGCTGCTGATCGGATGTGCCGACCCAAATCCTGTGCAGGTCAGGCCCGTACCCCATCATGCGATTGATGATGGCATGGGCCTCGCTGACACCCTGGGCGGCAAGCTGCTGCATGTGTTGGTCGATCTTCGCGGCCAGTCGGCGGAATTCGTTCATGCTCATGTCCGTCACAAAAGGCGCGTTGATTGCCCTTGCGCCGTGAGAAGTGCCACCGCCTTCTTATCGAAGGAAACGAAGGTTTCCCCGCCAAGCCAGTTGCCTTCGTAGGCAATGACGCCATCGGCAAAGTCTCCGCCCGCGTCGAGCACCAGCAAGCCAGCCTCCACGGCAGGCCGGTTCACTTCCACATTCGCGGCGGCCAGTAGTGCCCGGATCGCGCTGGCCGCGTCGGCTTGCTGGAAGCCGTAGACACGCAGCAGCACCCAAACAAATTCGCATAGGCACGGCAGCGCGACCGCGATCAACTCGGCGTCGGTCAAGACTGCGGCGGCAACGTCCGCTTGTGCGGGATCGTCACGCACAACCGCACGCACAAGGACGTTGGTATCGACTGCGACCTTCATTGCTTACCTGCCCAGCCTTGCGCCGCCGCCTCGTTGATTTCTTCGATGGTGGCAACCTTCTGCGTCTTGCCCGCGAGCAGGCCGACAAAGCTGGCTATCGTCCCTGCGGGCCGTGCCGCCTTGAGCACGCCCCGACCGTCTGGCAACAAGTCCAGCTCGATCTTGTCGCCTGGCCTGATGCCGAGGTGTTGCAGTACGTCCTTCCGAAACGTCACTTGTCCCCGTGCGGTAACGGTCAATGTGGTCATGGTGGTTTGCCCTCGCAATCAAGGTTGATGCTTCACATAGTAATGCAAAAATGCCTTACCGTCAATGTCCGTCAAACGATCATTAGTCGGCCATGCCGGACACTGTCCAGCAAAGTTATTGCACAACGGGTTGTCGGACATTAAGATAGGCGGACGGAATGACGGACAAGAGAGGCGGCAAATGGCACTGATCGGCTATGCGCGGGTATCGACGGCGGAACAGGACACCGCCTTGCAGACGGATGCGCTACGCAAGGCAGGCTGCGAGCGCGTTTTCGAGGACACGGCTTCCGGGGCCAAGGCCGACCGCCCCGGCTTGGCTGATGCGCTGGCCTACCTGCGCGACGGCGACGTGCTGGCCGTCTGGCGGCTGGATCGGCTCGGGCGCTCTATGCCGCACCTAATCGAAACGATAGGCGCGCTGGAAGCGCGAGGCGTCGGCTTCCGTTCTCTGACGGAAGCCATCGACACCACCCACGCCAGGCGGGCGGCTCATCTTCCACGTTTTCGGCGCGCTGGGCCAGTTCGAGCGCGACTTGATCCGCGAGCGCACCAAGGCCGGGTTGACTGCCGCCGCCGCTCGTGGGAGGAAGGGCGGGCGAAAGCCGGTTGTCACCGCCGACAAGTTGCAGCGAGCGCGGGAGCACATCGCCAACGGGCTTAATGTCCGAGAGGCCGCTACACGGCTCAAGGTGAGCAAGACGGCCCTGTACACCGCGCTGCAATCCACCAGTGCAGCCGACTCCTGATATTCCGTGCAGTCGTCTTCTGAAAATGACAGGTTTAGTGCCCCGCAGGGCTTCCCAATCTGTTCATAAATGCGTACACTTTTCAGTGTTCAGATTACGTGTTCGCGATTCGACGGGAGGGCAGTGCGCGACGACACCGACAGCAAGACGTTGGACCTCATGACGGGCGGCCTCAAAATCGGTTATGCCCGCGTCAGCACCGACGATCAAAATCTCGACCAGCAGCGCGACGTGTTGCACGCGGCCGGCTGCACTCAGGTCTACGAGGAAAAGATCAGCGCCGGCAGATCGAGCCGGCCCGAGCTGGAACACGCGCTCAAGGCGCTGCGGCCGGGAGACACCCTTGTCGTGCAGCGGCTCGACCGTCTCGGCCGGTCCCTGCCCGACCTGGTGAAAGTCGTGACCGGCTTGAAGGCCCGAGGGGTTGCCTTCGAGAGTCTGGCCGAACGGATCGAGACGAACAGCGCAGCCGGCGAGCTGGTGTTTCATATCTTCGCCAGCTTGGCGCAGTTCGAGCGGCAGCTCATCCGCGAGCGCACGCTAGGCGGATTGAAGGCCGCCCGCGCGCGAGGCCGCAAGGGGGGCCGCAAGCCCAAACTCGGCGCGAAGGAAATCCGCGAAATCGGCATCCTGCTCGCCGATCCGAAGATGACCGTCAGCGACGTGGCCGCCCGCTATCAGGTGAGCCGCACAACGATCTACAAACACGTTCCGGGGGTGCAGCATGGCACAGCCGCCTAATCGCGGGCCACGCC